>NZ_CP041046.1:0-2400000 GCF_006385595.1 Luteibacter pinisoli | reverse complement strand
CGGCTCTTCCAGCCGTTCTTCACGACGAAGCCCGAAGGCACGTCCAGCGGCCTTGGCCTTGCCCAGGTGCTGGGCCTGATGCGCCAGGCTGGCGGTGCCGTCGAGGTGGAGTCTTCCCTTGGCGCGGGCACCCGCGTACGGCTGCTCTTCCCGAAGACGCGGGAACTGGCTGTCGCCTGACTCCCGTCGAGCGCGGCCTGCATGGTAGCCTGAGGGGTTGCCAACAGGATCCGAGCCGCCATGACGCTCCACCCGACGTCCCGACGTTCCTCACAGCGTGCCGCGGGGGAAACCCGCATGCTCCTGGCCCTGCTGTTCGTGGTCGTTTTCTTCGTCTGCAGCGGCCTGGTGGCCGGGGCGAATATCCACACCATCCGCAGCGACAACGCGCTGGTGATCCGTTCGCAGGAAACCGTGGCCGCCCTCGGCGACATCCTGTCGAGCATCCAGGATGCCGAGACGGGCCAGCGCGGATACCTGCTCACGGGCAACGAAGGCTACCTGGAGCCCTACAAGGCGTCGCTGACGCTGATGCCCGCGCGGCTTGAAACGATTCGCGTGACGCTGGACGGTGATGCTGGCCAGCAGGCACGCCTGCGCGAGCTGGGCGTACGGATCGGCGACAAGCTGGCCGAATTGCGCGAGACGATCGAACTGCGCCGCGGCCAGGGGCTTGAGGCCGCCCTACGTGTCGTGAACTCTGATCGCGGAAAGGCCTCGATGGACGACATCCGCGCTCGCCTGGCCGCCATGCGCGCCGTCGAGTTCGACCTGCGTGCCAAGCGCCTGGCGGAGATGGAGAGCGCCTACGGCACGGCGCTGACCAGCGGCGTCGCCAGCGCGCTGCTGGGCGTCGGCCTGACGATTTTCGTGGGCTTGCTTATCCGCAGGAATTCACGCGCCCGCGAGCGCGACGCCTGGCTACAGGCCGGACGACTCGAGCTGGCCACGGTGATGGCCGGCGACAAGGACGCGGGTGAGCTGGGCGGCGCGATCCTGTCGTTCCTGGCCGGGTTCGTCAGTGCCGAGGCAGGCGCCTTGTTCACCGCGGCGCACGGGCGTTTCGAGCGCGTCGGCGCCATCGGCCTCGCGACGGATACCGTCGGCGAGAGCGTCCGCCCGGCGGGAAGCCTGCTCGGCCGTGCGATTGACGAGAACCGCGTCATCGTCGTGTCCGACGTGCCGGACAACTATTTCACGGTGGGCTCGGGCCTTGGCCAGGGCAAGCCGCGCCACCTGCTCATCGCGCCGGGCATCTCCGACGGCATGGCCCAGGGCGTGCTCGAACTCGGCTTCTTCCGTCCGGTGGACGAGGACGTGGTGACGCTCCTCGAACAGGCCTCGCCGGCCATCGCCGTGGCCCTGCGTTCGGCCGCCTATCGCGCCGAGCTCAACCGCCTGCTCGAAGAAACCCGCCGCCAGTCCGAAGCGCTGCAGGCCCAGCAGGAAGAGCTGCGCGTCTCCAACGAGGAGCTGGAAGAACAGAGCCGCGCCCTGCGCGAATCGCAGCACGAGCTGGAAGAGCAGCAGGCCGAGCTGGAACAGACCAACGCGCACCTGTCCGACCAGTCGATGCAGCTGGAATCGCAGCGCGATGCGCTGTCGACGGCGAACCAGTCGATCGAAGCCAAGGCGCGCGAAGTGGAGCGGGCCAGCAAGTACAAGTCCGAGTTCCTGGCCAACATGTCGCACGAACTGCGCACGCCGCTGAACTCGGCGCTGATCCTTTCCAAGCTGCTGGCGGACAATACGGCCGGTAACCTGTCCGAAGAACAGGTGAAGTTCGCCCGTACCATCCACACCTCGGGCAACGACCTGCTCACGTTGATCAACGACATCCTCGACCTGTCGAAGATCGAAGCGGGCCACGTGGATGTGCGCAGCGAGCCGATGCGCGTGGAGACCCTTCTCAACGACCTCTCGGCCTTGCTTTCGCCGGTGGCCGCCGAGCGTGGCCTCAGCTTTACCGTGAGCGCGAGCGCGGATTGCCCGCCGATTATCGAAACGGACCGCCAGCGCCTCGAGCAGGTGCTGAAGAACCTATTGTCCAATGCGTTGAAGTTCACCGAGAAGGGCGGTGTGACGCTGGGCGTTCGCGCCGATCGCGGCGGGCGCATCGCGTTCACCGTGGCGGACACCGGCATCGGCATCGCGCCGGAACAGCAGGCGCGGATTTTCGACGCCTTCCAGCAGGCGGACGGCTCGATCAGTCGTCGCTACGGCGGCACGGGCCTGGGTCTTTCCATCTCGCTGGAGCTGGCGCGACGCCTCGGTGGCGACATCAGCGTGCAGAGCGAGCCGGGCAAGGGCAGCACGTTCACCCTGACGGTGGCCACGAAGCTCGAGGGCGGCGGCACGCCCGTGCCTGTCGCGCCGGCTCCCGTGGCGGCGCCCTTCGTGCCGCCGGTGGTTAGCCCGGCGCCCGTGGTGCCTCGTCCGGCACCGGCGGCCTTGGCCGAAGCCTTCGCAGGCGGCGAAAAGGGCCGGCTTATCCTGGTGATCGAGGATGACGAGGCGTTCGCCGAGATCGTCAGCGACCTGGCGACGGAGATGGGCTTCCGCGCCATCGTTGCGCGCACGGCCGGCGACGCCCTGACCATGGCCCGCGAGCACCTGCCGCACGCCATCATCCTGGACGTGGGCTTGCCGGACCAGTCGGGCCTGTACGTGCTCGACATCCTCAAGCACGACGTGCGCACCCGGCATATCCCCATCCATGTGGTCTCCGCAGCGGATCACTCTCGCACGGCCCTGTCGCTGGGCGCCGTCGGTTACCTCGTGAAGCCCGTGACGCGTGATGCACTGACCGGGGCGCTGGACTCGCTCGAAGCGCGCCTGTCGCAACGCCCGCGCCGCGTGCTCGTCGTGGAAGACGACGCGGTGCAGCTCGACGCGATCCGCCATCTCCTCGCCTCGGCCGATGTCGAGACCGTGGGTGCGCCCACGGCCGCGGAATGCCTGTCGGCCCTGCAGGGGCAGACGTTCGACTGCATGGTGCTCGACCTTTCGTTGCCGGATACGTCGGGCTTCGAGCTGCTCGAAACGCTGAGCACGAAGGACGCCTATGCTTTCCCGCCGGTGATCGTCTACACCGGCCGCGTGCTGTCTTCCAGCGAAGAAGACCGCCTGCGTCGTTACTCCAGCTCCATCATCATCAAGGGCGCGAAGTCCCCTGAGCGCCTGCTCGACGAAGTCTCGCTGTTCCTGCACCAGGTGGTGAGCGAGATGCCGGAATCGCAGCAGGGCATGATCCGCGCGGCCCAGCATCGGGACGCGGTGCTCGAAGGCCGTCGCATCCTCCTCGTGGAGGACGACGTGCGCAACGTGTTCGCGTTGATGAACGTGCTCGAGCCGCACGGCTGCCTTGTCACCATCGCACGCAATGGCCAGGAGGCACTCGATCTGCTGGCGGCGGTCGGCGAAGGCCGGCATGCGCCGTTCGAACTGGTGCTCATGGACATCATGATGCCGGTGATGGACGGCCTGACGGCCATGCAGCATATCCGGCGGGATGCCCGCTGGAGCCGCCTGCCGATCATCGCGCTGACCGCCAAGGCCATGCCGGATGACCAGCAGCAGTCCATGCAGGCCGGCGCCAGTGACTATGTCGCCAAGCCGCTGGACGTGGACAAGCTGCTGTCGCTGATCCGCGTGTGGCTGACGGACAAGGGCTGAGGACGGCGGACCGACCCATGCCCCTGCATTTTTCCTGCACCATGTGCGGCCGTTGCTGCCACGGCCTGCGTCTTCCGCTCAGCGTGCGCGAAGCACTGACGTGGCTGGATGACGGCGGTAGCGTCGAGGTGTTCTGCGAAGCCGTGCCCTGGCCCGAAGAGCCCGATGCCGACAACGGGCCGGCCTGGCATAAGCGCAAGCGTTCGTTCCTGGCGATGAGCGGCCATCTGCCCGTGCGGGTGATCGTCACCCTGGTCGCGAGCTTCGACGGCGCCTGCCCGAACCTGCGCGACGACATGGGCTGCGGGATCTACGCGCGCCGCCCCACCGCGTGTCGCATCTATCCGGCCGAAGTGAATCCCTTTGTCTCGGTTGAACCCGCGATCAAGCTCTGTCCGCCCGAGGCCTGGCAGAGCGGCGAGGTGCTGCAGAACGATGACGGCAGCTGGGCTGATCCGGTCGTTGCGACAGCGGTGGTCAAGCGCCGCGAGGACGACTACGCGGAAGGCGCGGCCAAAGCGCAGCTATGCACACTGCTGGGTATTCGCGAAGCAGGGCTGTCGAACGAAGGCACCGTGGCCTACGCGCCGTCTGCCGCGCACCTGCGTGGCGCACTCGAAGCCGTGGTGGATGGGGCAGCCGCCCCGTCGCCCGACGACGACTGGCTCCTGGTGTCGCACCGCCTTCGCACGATGTGGCTGCTTGAATCAGCAGGTGCGCGGTCGATGCAGGCGGTTGATCTTGCTGGCGCCGGGCGTCGGTTCATCAGCTTCGTTGAGCCGGACTAGCCGCTCGCCTCAGGCAAACCGGCGCGCATAGTCGCGGGGACTCACGCCAAAGCGCCGGGTGAACGCCTTCCGCAGCACGTCCACGCTGCGGTAGCCGCAGCGGCGGGCAATCTCCTCGAGCGTCCGCCCGCCGCGTTCAAGCGCGCGGCCCACCGCTTCCAGCCGCACCTCTTCCACGTACTTTGCCGGTGTCGTCTTCAGCTCATGCTTGAACAGGCGAATGAGGCTGCGCACGCTGGTCGCCTGGCGATCCGCCAGCATCTCGACGGTGAGGTCGGCATCCAGGTGCTCGGTGATCCAGTGGCACAGGGCGGCTAGTTCGGGTCCCAGCGCTTCATCGGTGCGCAAGGTGGCGCTGAATTGCGCCTGGCCGCCGGGCCGGCGCAGGAACAGCACGAGGTTCCTGGCAATCTCCAGGGCAAGCGCATCGCCCAGGTCCTCGGCCACCAGGGCCAGGGCGAGGTCGATACCCGACGAGATCCCGGCCGAGGTATAGACGTTGCCGTCCTTGATCCAGATGGGCTCCGGGTCGACCTGTACGGCGGGGTAGCGTTCCGAGAGCTGCCGCGTGAGGCGCCAGTGCGTGGTGGCGCGCTTGCCGTCGAGTACGCCGGTCTCGGCCAGGGGGAAGGCGCCGACACAGATGGAGCACACGCGCCGCGCCGTGCTCGCTCGCTTGCGGATCCACGCGGTCACCGAAGGATGCGACTCGACCGGCGTGAAGCCGGCGGCGATCACCAGCGTATCGATGCCCTTGCCCGACCGCGTCTCCTGCGCGAGCGTGCGGTGCGCCATGAGCGCGATGCCCGTCTCGCTGGCCACCTGCAGCCCGGGGCCCGGCGTCACCAGCTCGAGCACATAGGGCGGCTGCGCCCCCTTATGCAAATGATTGGCGAAGGCGAACACCTCGGCCGGCCCGATCGCGTCAAGCGCATCCACGGGCGGGATCGCGAGGATCACCACCCGTTTCGGCGCGGCATGCAGGGTGCGGGAAGGCCGCCGGGTTCGCGTTGTCATGCCGTCATCGTAATCCCGGCCCGCCGCGGCGCGGAATAGCATTTATTCCTCGCGCCGAGGCGTGGATCGGCGGAAAATCGGCGGTAATGACCTGTTCGGCCGTCTGGTGGCCAGGATGTGACACGTGGATAAACTCGATGCGATGCGCCTGTTCGCCCGGCTGGCTGAGCTGGGCAACTTCTCGCGGGCGGCAGCCGAGTTCGGGATCTCGCAGTCGGCGGTGAGCAAGCAGCTCGCACGCGCGGAAGGGAGCCTGGGCGCCCAGCTGCTCCGGCGTTCGACACGCGGGCTGAGCCTGACCGAAGCCGGCCAGGAGTACTACGACGCGATCAAACGCCTGCTCGATGGCATCGACGACGCGGAGACCCGGATTGGTGACGGGCAGCGCGCGCCGTCGGGCCTGCTGCGCATCGCGTTGTCGGCGTCCTTCGGGCGCCTCTACGTGCTGCCCCACCTCGCCGAGTTCTTCAGCCTCTATCCGGACGTGCAGATTGACGTCGAGATATCCGATCGCCGTTCCAACCTGGTGGCGGACGGCATTGATCTCGCCGTGCGCATCGGCCCGTTGCCGGATTCATCGATGGTCGCGCGGCGCATCGGGCGTTCCGAATGCGTCACCGTGGGATCGCCCTCGTACTTCGCGCTGCACGGCGTGCCCACGCACCCGAATGACGTGACCCGCATGCCCAGTGCCGTGCTGGCACGCGAGGGCACCCTAAAGACCTGGCAGTTCTTAGACGACGGGCAAGCGCTTTCCGTCGCGCCCCTGGCCCGTGTGCGCTTCAATGATGCCGAGCTTGTCCTGGCCTCGGCGCTGCAAGGCGTGGCCATGGCGCATGCGCCGCGCTGGCTGTTTGCCGAGGCACTCGCGACGGGGAGTCTTATCCAGGTGCTGCCCGACTATGCGCCGGCGCCGGTGCCGATCAGCGTGATCACGCCGGCGGGGCGTCGGCCGCCGCGCAAGGCCTCGGTCTTCGCCGAATTCCTCGCCAGTAAATTCACCGACATCCCCCACGTGACGCTTTCTGGAATAGGTGAAATTCTGGCGCGATAAGCGCCGCATGCATGGTGTTCGCGGTGGTGGCCCCCAAAACGGGGCGATCATTCACTGCACAGGTCAACACCATGGCACATCGTAAACATCTCATCACGGGCGCAACCGGCAAGACCGGGAAGCACGTTGTCCAGGCCCTTCTTGCCGCGGGCGAATCCGTCCGGGCCTTCGTCCATCGCGAAGACGAGCGGTCGGAGGCGCTCAGGGCCGCCGGCGCCGAGATCTTCGTCGGCGACCTGCTTGAACACGAGGACGTGCTGCGTGCCACGGATGGCGTCGACACCGCTTACTTCTGCTTCCCGATTACCCCGGGCCTGATCCAGGCAACGGCCTATGTCGCCAACGCGGCGAACCGCCACGGCCTGGAGCTGGTGGTGAACATGTCGCAGATCTCCGCGCGCGAGGATTCGCAAAGCCACGCCGCGCGCGACCATTGGCTGGCCGAGCGCGTGCTGGATAACGCAGGCGTGCCCGCGCTGCACATTCGCCCGACGTTCTTCGCCGAATGGCTGGTGTTCCCGTGGGTGCGCGACCGCATCGTCCATGAAGGAGCGATTACGCTGCCGTACGGTGAGGGCACCCACGCGCCCATCGCTGGCGAAGACCAGGCCCGTTTCATCGCCGCGGCCCTCATGAACCCGCAGGCGCATGCGGGCAAGATCGAGCTGCTGCGCGGTCCTGTCGTGGTCAGCCAGGCGCAGATCGCGGAGAAGCTCGGCGCCGTGCTGGGCAAGGAGGTGGTCTATCGCCCCGAATCGCTCGAAGCCTACCGCGCCTCACTGGAAGGCTACGGCTTGCCTGCGTTGCTCATCCAGCATTTCCTTGCTATCGCCATCGACTACCAGAACGGCGTTTTCACCGGAACCGATGGCGTGATCGAGCGGGTGACGGGTGAGGCGCCCATGACCGTCGAGACCTTTGTAGCGAAGCACGCGAACAGCTTTTGACGCCGTGCCTCAGCTGTCGAACGGGGCGCCGTCTATCAGGTCGCACCCGTTCGGCAGGTGGAAGCCCGGGATATGCCGATGGCCGATGTCGACCTGGCCGGTGCCCGCGGCAAGGATTGGCTTCTTCCGGGTTACTTCCGCCAGCGCTTCCTGGAAGGCCTTTTTAAAGCCGAGGCGTGGATAAAGGGCCAGCGTGTCGTCGATGAGCTGCGTCGGCAGTTCGTCGTACCACATGCCCAGCACGTCCAGGTGTGCGCCCATATGGACAAGCGCGATCTCGGGCGCCTTGTACTGCGCGATGCCAATGGCGGAGTGCAAGGCGATGGCGTCCCAGACGGTTTGTGCCTTTGTGTCGTCGTAGCCATCGGCAAGCAGCAGGCGCCGGGCAGCATCAGCGCCATCGACTTCGAAACGCTTGTCCGCGCCGAAATGCTCGGTGAGCCCAAGGTCGTGCAGTACCGCCGACAGGTACACCACTTCGCGGTCGTACGTGAGGCCGCGTTGCTTGCCAAGAAACTCGGCGAACCACCAGCTGCGGTGTACGTGGTTGAGCATGGCGGGATTGTGCACCCGCTGGACCAGTGCGGCGGCCTTCCGGGTGAAGGCCGAATCTGGCGCCGTGACGCCGGCAAGGGTGATGGGGGCAGGGTGGGTCATGGGTGTCTCCAGCTAGGGAAATGGCTGGATTTAGCTTAGGCGTGGCGCTTGTGGCACAAATGACTAAATCAGGTTGATTTGTGCCAATCCTCAGTCGCGTCGTCCACGGGCACCATGCACTCGACGCGGAGCTCCTGCGGTGCCGGGGCGCTGGGCGTGCCAACCGTCGTGACGAGCGAGAAGTAGCTGAGCCGCCGGCTGCCATCCGTCAGCGTCAGGGGGATCACGGGAAGGTCGGCGGCTTCACTGGGCACGTCGTCGCCAGGGACGCCCGGATACGCGGTCAGTTCGGCGACCAGCGCCTGGGTGGCTTCGTCGATGACGCCTCCCACGGCCTCGCGTCGCACGCGCTGCAGCATCGATGCTGAAAATCGTGGCCAGTCCGCAATGAAGGGTCGCAGTGCCTGCGGATCGAACAGCATGTGCAACAGGTTGCGCGGCGCGGGCCAGCGGTCAAGGTCGATAAACGAGGCGAACAGCCGGCGCGTCGCCTCGTTGGCCAGGATGACATTCCAGTGCCGGTCCATCACGATGGCAGGGAAAGGCTCATGCTGCGCAAGCATGCGCTCCAGCGCCTTTCGCACCAGTGCGTAGGCGTCCGCATCCCAGGCCTCGGCGGCATATTGCGGGGCATAGCCCGCCGCCAGAAGCAGCTGGTTACGCTCGCGGAACGGCATGTCCAGGCCATCGGCAACCACCATGAGGGTGTGCCGGCTAGGGGCGCTTCGCCCGCTCTCTATGAAGCTCAGGTGCCTCTGCGACACGCCGGTTTCAAGCGAGAGATCGATCTGGCTGATCCCGCGCATACCGCGCCACGCCTTGAGCATGCGGCCTAGTTCGCTTCCGGCAACGCGGTTCTGTGGTTCCACGAGACGCTCCCGTCGTAAATGATGCCGGCCACCGGTACCCACCGGCCGGTGGTCAGTATGGATCGACGAGAGAGGGGCCTCAATGACGTGGGAGGTAATGATGTGCCGGTAACGTTGTTAGGACGACAACAATGAAAACGGCCAACGCAGCCACCACTACAGCGGCGCCAATGTTCAGGATCCACGTCCGGTACGGTGAAAAGGCGAACTCCTCACCCGGTGACTCGGCGCCGCATGCGCCACAGCGCATGGTGCCGGCCAAATGTGGCGAGGAAGGGTTCGAACTAGTGGCCATGGCTGACTCCAGGCATTAAATGGACAAACGCGTACACCGCACTTGCTAGTACGTAAACGACGAGCGAAAAGCGCCAGAGTCTCCTTCCGTGCATGGGTAGGTGTGGATACGGCACCGGCTCTACCGCGCCCAGCACGCACCATGTGGTTGAGAGGAGGCTCAGTGCGCCTAGCAACCACTTCAAGCCTGACCAATCGTCGGGAACCTCCAGCCAGCAGCCCGAGCACACAGCGATGGTGGCCCAGCCAAGCTGTCCATCTTTCACCACGAGAAAAGGATGGACGTTGTGTCGATCCTTCCAACGAGCCAGCCAAATGATCCAGAAAAGCGCGGGCCCGGCGGCGGCTGGCACAACGATGGACATGATCAGCCAGTGCATCCCTCGTCTCTCCTCATCTGGAAACATAGAGTGACGAGCGACTGACAATCAGCCTAGCTTCCTTTAGCGGTAAGGAATGTAGTCCGGCCGCGTGCACCAATGTGAGGTTTCGCCTGCGGCTTGTCAGGCCGGTGCCTTGCCCACGTACGCCGCGTGCAATCCGGCCGACGCCGTAACGCGGTAGTCTCGCTTCATGACCCCGTCCAGCCACGCCGCCCCCGCCGATCCTTCCGCAAACTGCACGGAGAGCGCCCGGCGCTGGACCCTCGTCGTGGCCGTGATCGGCTCGGGCATGGCGTTTGTGGACGGCACGATCGTCAACGTGGCCTTGCCGGCCATCCAGCGGGCCATGCAGGCGACGTCCGCGGATGCGCAATGGGTGATGGAGTCGTACGCGCTGCTCCTGTCAGCGCTGCTTCTCGTCGGCGGCGTACTCGGCGACCGGTTCGGCAGGCGCCGGGTATTTGCCGTGGGCGCCGTGGTATTCACGCTGGCCTCGCTGGCGTGTGCGGCCTCGCCAGGCATCGTGGCGCTTATCGTGGCGCGCGGGGCGCAAGGCCTGGGCGCCGCGCTGCTCGTGCCGGGGAGCCTGTCCCTGCTCACGTCGGCCTACCCGAAGGAACGCCGGGGTAGGGCGATCGGCACGTGGTCGGCCTTCAGTGGCGTCACGGCTGCGATCGGCCCTGTCCTCGGCGGCTTCCTGGTCGAACATTTTTCGTGGCACTGGGCGTTCCTCATCAACCTCCCCCTGGGCATTGCGCTGGTCGCCATCTGCCAGTGGCGCGTCCCGGAGAGCAAGGGCGCCGACGCCGGCCGAGTGGACGTGCTCGGTGCGGTGCTCGCTACGCTGGGCCTGGCTGGCGTCGTCTATGCCCTGATCGAAGCGCCGCAACTCGGATGGCTCGCGCCCGCTGTCGTGGGGGCGGCCGCCGTCGGCGTGGTCGCGCTGGTGGCCTTTGTCGTCGTCGAGCGGCGCGTGGCATCCCCCATGCTGCCGCTGGGCCTGTTCCGGGACCGCAATTTCGCCGGGGCGAACCTGCTCACGCTGCTGCTGTATGCCTCGTTGGGTGGCAGCATGTTCTTCGTGCCCCTGAACCTGATCCAGGTGCAGGGCTACGGTGCGACCGGTGCCGGGGCGTCGTTGCTGCCGTTTATCGTCATCATGTTCCTGCTTTCTCGCGTGTCAGGCCGATTGGTGGACCTTGTCGGCGCACGCCTGCCCCTGGTCGTCGGCCCGATCATCGCGGCGGCGGGCTTCGCGCTTTATGCCGTGCCCGGCGTCGGCGGGTCGTATTGGACAACCTTTTTCCCCGCGGCGACGGTGCTGGGCCTGGGCATGAGCATCACCATCGCGCCCCTGACGACCACCGTGATGAACGCGCTGGACCCTACGCTTGCCGGCACCGCGTCGGGGGTCAATAACGCCATGTCGCGCGTTGCGGGCCTGATCGCGATCGCGGTCTTCGGTGTGCTGCTCACGCACGGTTTTGACGCGGCGCTGAAGCACAGCCTCGCCGACATGCACCTGCCGCGGGAGTCAGTGGAAACCATCCTTGCGCAGAAGGCGAAGCTCGCCGGCATCGAATTGCCACCTGGCGCCGAGGCGGCAAAGCGAGTCGTTGACGCGTCCTTTGTCGCGGGATTCCGGCAGGTGATGATCCTGTCGACCGTCCTTGCGCTGCTGTCGGCCCTGACGGCGGCGCTGATGATCCGGGACCGACCAAAGGCCTAGGGACGGCAGCGGCACGGAGTGATAGTCCTTCTGGGCTAATCGAATGCCTTCCCGAAAGCCGGGCGATAGTGACTAGAATCAGTGACGGTGGCGGCTGACGTGGTCTTCCGGCAGGGGGAGGGGGCGATGCAATCCATGGGTGTGGTCCGGGTGGGATGCCTGGCGCTCGCGTGTGTCGCGGGGGCGGCGGTGGCTGCCGACACGAGCCTCGAGACCGTGCTTGCCCAGGCCTCGGTCACCAGTGCCACGACACTCGGCAAGCAGTACAACGCCGTGCTCTACGCCGGTGCCGGCATGGACAACACCAAGGCGATGATCAACCTCTGTGCCGCGTTTGACCCGCCGGAGGACATGGACGGCCTGGTTGTCAGTGGCGTGGTGTATCCGGGCGGCGTGGTGCGCCATGCCCGGGTGATGCCAGATACACCTTTCGCACGTTGCGTAGCGCGGCGTTTCGTCAGTCAGTCGTTTCCCCCGCTTCCTGTGAGCGCGCCATCGTTCGCCATGGCCCTGCTGATTGACGTGGCCACGGGGCATGCCAGCGACCCCTTCACCTCGTTCACGCAGAAGGGCAGTCGTGAGGCGATCACGAAGGCCAGCGCGCCGCTGTATGCCCCGCGCCCCGTCTATCCGAAGACGGCCGTCACCGATCGCGCCACCGGCAAGACCATGGTGCTTATTGTCTTCGGCAACCTCGGTACGCCCACCGACGTCAAGCTCGAAACCAGCAGCGGCGACCCGCGCCTCGACAGCGCCGCGCTGGATGCGGCGCGCCATTGGGTGTTTCGCCCGACTCTGGGCCGGCGCCTGAGCGTACGCGTGCCGATCACGTTTGCCCTGCAGACCGACTGCGGCACCGATTGCACTCGAAGCTGGACGCCTGCCGACGATCAGTGAGCCCGCCCCCCGGGCTCAGAAGTCGTAGCTCACCCCGAACCGCACGTAACGCGGCAACTGCCTGACCTGCGCCTGCCCGTATTGCGGGTCGGCGACGCCGGGGTCCGTCTGCGAGTACGGGTAGATATTCAACGGGCGCTGCTCATTGGCCACGTTGAACACGCTCGCGGTGAAGGCGAGCTTGCCGTCGGCAAAGGTCGGGCGATACGTCGTGCCGATGTCGAGCTGGCGGATCCACGGCAGGCGTCCCTGCGACCCCGGCGGCGACGGCTGGCCGTTGCAGTAGTGGTACGAGCCACCGTATTTGCCCGGGTCGGAGAGGTCCGGGCCGTAGTAGCCCAGGCAGATCTTCGGCGAGCCGGAGACGAGGCTGAGGTTGGCCGAGACCAGCCATTCGGAGGTGAGCTGGTAGTAACCATAGAGCTTGATCTGATGGCGGTGGTCGTTATTGGTGACCCCGTTGGTGTGCTCCATGATGTAGCTGTTGTCCCAGTCTTCACTGGTGGAAGCGGCCGTCTGCTGCAGGTCGGAGCGCAGCTGGCCCTCGGTGTTGCCGTAGCTGCGCGAGAACACGTAGTCCAGCTTCGCGTACCAGCTGCCGTCGAACGGATGCTCGAAGAAGCCCTCCAGCGAGTAGTAGCGGCGCTTCAGCCCCTGGAATCCCAGTTCTTCGTTGCTCAGCGGCACGTTCACCACGTTACCGCTTGCGTCGATCAGGTTGAAGGTGTTCGCGCGACCCGGGTTGAACAGGTAGCAGCTGTTCGTCGAGGTCACGTCGTAACCGAGCGACGCCGCCTTGGCCGTGATGCGATCGACGTCGCAATAGTCGTCGATGGCGCTGCGCAGGATGCGTTGCGTGGCTTTGGCGCCGTACACCCAGTCGGCGCCGAGGGTCTTCTGGAAGCCAAGGATGAACTCGTCCTGGTACTCGGACTTCAGGTTCTTGGCGGTGACGGTACGCGCATCGGGCAGGATGCCGTAGTAGTTGTTCGAGGAAACGGGTGCCGAAAACGCCGTGAGGCCGGTGGGCAGGCCCTGCGAGTCGATACCGCCGTACGTGAAGTACTGCGAGGTGCTGAGTGCGGCGCCGGCGGCATTGAGGCCGGGATTCAGGGGCAGGCCAAGGTAGTAACGCCCCGCATTGCCGAACACCTTGAAGCTCGCATCGCCATTCACATCCCAGCTGAAGCCGAGGCGTGGCGCCCACTGGGGGCGATGCTGGCTGACATACGAATCGCCATCGCGGTTGAAGTTTTCGAACTGGTCATTGCGCAGGCCGAGTGACAACAGCCACTGATCGCTGACCTGCCACTTGTCCTCGACGTACTGCGCACGCTGCGTGGCGCGGACGCTGGCCAGTGAGCTCGCCACATGGCGAACCACGTAATAGCCTTCCTGGCCATTCGGGAAGCCGCCGGGCGCCGGGACGTTCAGCCCGGTGGAAATGGGAATGTTCGGATCCGCCTGGCCGTACGTCCAGTAGTAGCCATCACCCGATGCGGTAGAGCCCTGGTCGATGGCCCGCGTCACCTGGTTATCCATACCCGCGCTTAGCGTGTGGTCGCCCAGGGTGTAGGTGATATCGATGCGCGTGTTCGTGCTTCGCGTGCTACGGCCGGGGTTGATGATGGTCTGGACCGTCTGGTTGTTGCCGATCGGCGAACCACCGTTGAGCGCGGGATTCTGGTTGATGAGGCCGTCCGCGTAGGTGAGCGAGCCATCATAGTCACCCGGCTGGTCGTACTGGTCGAGCTTCATCTTGCCGTACAGGGCAGAGATGGTGAGGTTGTCGGTGATGTAGCCGGTGTATTTGGCTGACCACAGGTCGCCGCCGGTCTTGGTGTTGTCGGCCGTACCGATGCGCTCGCCGCGCTGCAGGGCGCTGTAATCGTAGTCGTAGATGCTGCCCTGGGTTTCGCGCTTGCTCGAGGCGCTGGTGACTTCCAGGATGTTGTTGTCCGTGATGTTCCAGTCGATCTTGCCGTACCAGCGCGGGGAGTCGTAGCGGTAGTGAACGTCCGGGCTGACGTTATCCACCGCGTTATGCGTCGTGCCCTGTTCGCGCTCGAACTCCCCGGCGAGGAAGAAGAACAGCTTGTCCTTGATCAGCGGGCCGCCGACGTAGGTGCTGACCGTGGTCACCCAGTCCCGGTTCTCGCGGTTGGGCTTGTACAGGGACCCGGCGACAGGCGAGGCGGTCAGGCCGTTGGTGTAGAACGTGTTGACCGAATCCGCCCGCGCAAAGGCGGGTTCCCAGAGGATCTGCGCGCCGTAATGCCAGTCGTTGGTGCCGCGCTTGCCCACCTGGTTGATGACGCCGCCATCGGAGCGGCCGTACTGGGCGCTGTATCCGCCCGTATAGATCTCCTGCTGGTCGATGGCGCCATAGGGCAGGGAGATGCCGCCCATGCCGCGCTGGGGGTCCGTCACGTTGTAGCCGTTGATGTAATACGCGTTCTCGCTCGCCGCGGATCCGCCAAAGCTGTTGATGCGCTGGCCGGTCGGGCCGGTGTATCCGCCGCTGTTCAGCACCACGCCGGGGGCAAGCCGGGCGACTTCATCCGCGTTGCGCGCGAGCGGGAGCTTTGCCAGCTGGTCGGCCGTGATGACACTGCGGGAGTCCACGGCGGCGACATCGATCGGCGGCGTGATG
This sequence comes from Luteibacter pinisoli, assembly GCF_006385595.1. Lineage (NCBI taxonomy): Bacteria > Pseudomonadati > Pseudomonadota > Gammaproteobacteria > Lysobacterales > Rhodanobacteraceae > Luteibacter > Luteibacter pinisoli. Next base: position 2,385,037 of record NZ_CP041046.1, on the reverse strand, counting down.
TTCTGCGAGACCGTGACGGAGTCAAGGCTCTGGACCGGGGCGGCGGTAAACGACACATCGACCGAGGCGCCGACGCGCAGGGTGACGCCGCTGCGCTTCTGGACCTCCGCGCCGCTCTTTTTCAGGGTGACGGTGTACGTGCCCAGGGGTAGCTGGCCTGCGGCGTAGCGCCCCTTGTCATCGACGGTGACCTCGCGCGCCAGGCCCGAATCGCCCTGGATGAGCACGCTTTCGCCCGCATCGACAGGGGCCTGGCCGGTGATGGTGCCCGTGGTGGACTGGGCCTGCGCGTGGGCAGCCCCAAGGATCGCGATCACCGCGACGAACAGGCGGGTGCGGGCAGAAAATGCGGCATTAGGCTTCAAAACAGCTTCCCCTGATATTCGGAGTGAGGCGCGGGTGGATGCATCGTTCATGTTGCGATGCGGTAGGCGCCAACAAGGAATATCGAATAGACGTCTATATGTCTAGACGTACATACGTGAAAGTTCCGCCAAACGGGAAACATAGCGTTTCCCGTGGCGAACACTGGGGAGGCAAAAGGGGTTCCCATAAGCCGGGATCCGGCTTATGGTGGGGAGTTAGCCCCGGATCGGCTTACAGGCCGCGGCGAGCGTTGCGCTCGCGGGCTTCGGATTCCTCGACCGTATAGATGGTCTCCGGAACGGCTTCCAGGCGCGCGCGGGGGATGGGCTCGTCGCTTTCATCGGAGAGGCCGTAGGTGCCTTCTTCGATCTTCTCGAGCGCGCGATCGACAGCGGCAACGCGATCTTCGCTGTGCTTGAGCACGGCCTCGTCTACTTCCTGCTGGGCGAAGCGCTCGCCGTCGTCGCCCTCGTCCTGCGGCTCGCCGCCGGCGGCGGTCTGCCAGGCCTGCTCATCGGACCCCGCGGCATTGCCGACGGACACAAGCTGGCGGCGAAGCTCGACCAGACGCGCCTTCTGTTGGGCGATGAACGCGGCGTCTAGGGTTTGGCTGGACATGGTGGCTCTCCGTGCGTGGTTCGTGGGAAAGCGCGTGGTGTAACAGGGATAGGCGGCACAGGCTTGTGAAATCCGGCTTCCCCCGGTGTCAACGCATGCCCGCGGCCGCCGCGATGGCCCCGCCAAGCACCCCGAAGGCCACCACGGCGGCGGCCAGTGCCACGAGCAACCGCCAGGGCAGGGAACGCCCGAGCATGGCCAGCGACGGCAGGCTCACCGGCGGCAGCGTGAACAGCAGCGCCGCGGCCGGGCCCGCGCCCATCCCGAGGGCGAGCATCGCCTGCACGATCGGCACCTCGCCTGCCGTGGGAATGACGAACAGCATCCCGGCGATGGCGAGTCCGGCGATCCAGTACCACTCGTTGCCAATCTCCGGACCAATGTGCGGGAACAACCAGGCGCGAGCCGCGCCGAGCGCGAGGACGATGACGATGTACTCGGGAATCAGGCGCAGCGTCATGCGAACGAAGATCTCGAGCCAGCGTCTCGCCACGCTGGCGGCGGAACGCGACTCCGCGACGACGGGCACGTCGAGCGGCGCGACGGTAGCCGGCCCCGCCAGCCGGTTGGCCAGCCAGCCCAGGCCAAACACCATGGGAATGGCCAGGGCGATGCGCAGGCCGACCCACTGCCAGCCGAGGACAAAGCCGGTGAACACGAGCGTCGCAGGGTTGAGCAGGGTGTTGCTGAGCCAGAAGGCGACGGATGCGCCCGGCGCGGCACGCTGTTGGCGCAGGCCCGCCACCACGGGCGCCGCGCAGCAGGTGCACATCATGCCGGGAATGCCCAGCAGGCCGCCGGCAAGCGTGCTGCCGAAATTGGCGCGGCCGAGCATGCGCTGGATCGCCGTCGCGGGCAGCAGCGCCTGGACGGCTGACCCGAGCAGCAGGCCGAGCACCATGGCCTTCCAGATGGCCTTGCCGTACGCCAGCGCGTAATCCACGGCGGCGCTCCACGAGGGCGAAGGCGCGGCATCCGCATCACCCATCAGGATGGAATGGCCGATGGAGTGATGGGCGGCAGCGTCGAAGGCGCGGCCGTAGTACGGGTACCACTTGACGTAGAAAAGACCGGCCACCACCAGCAGGCCGAACACGAGCCAGCGTGTGGCGTACCGGTTGCGCGAAGCGACCGTCATAACTTTTCCTTGCGGTGGATCCGTCGGCTATGCTGCATCACGACGTGCACGGCGCGCTATCGCACTTTTGTATGGATGTGCCCATGAATCCTCCTCGTTTGACGGATCTTGCCCACGGTGGCGGCTGCGGCTGCAAACTGGCGCCCTCCGTCCTGCAGGCCTTGCTGGCCGACAAGGCCACGGCGCTGCCGTTCTCGCAGCTCCTTGTCGGTAACGAATCCAGCGATGATGCGGCCGTGTGGCAGGTCGACGACCGCACCTGTGTGATCGCCACGACGGATTTCTTCATGCCGGTGGTGGATGACCCCTACGACTTCGGCCGCATCGCCGCGGCGAATGCGTTGTCGGACGTCTACGCCATGGGTGGCAAGCCGATCATGGCGCTGGCCATCCTGGGCATGCCGTTGGGCAAGCTCGATGTCGAAACCGTGCGCCTGATCCTCGCCGGTGGCGAAGCGGTCTGCGCGGAGGCGGGTATTCCCGTCGCTGGCGGCCATTCGATCGACACCGCCGAGCCGATCTACGGCCTGGCGGCCATCGGCCTGTGTGCGCCCTCGGAAGTCCGCCGCAATAGCGGTGCGAAACCGGGTGACGTGCTGATCCTGACCAAGGGGCTGGGTGTCGGCGTGTACTCGGCCGCGTTCAAGAAAGACGCCTTGCCGAAAGACGCCTACGACGAAATGATCGCGTCCACGACGCTGTTGAACCGCGTCGGGCACACGCTGGCCCAGGATACGGATGTCCACGCGATCACCGACGTCACGGGCTTCGGCTTGCTGGGCCATGCGATGGAGATGGCGCGTGGCAGTGGCGCGCGGCTGCGCATTGATGAATCGCGCGTGCCGTTCCTGACGCAGGCAAAGGCCCTGGTCCAGGCGGGCTATGTCACCGGCGCATCGAAGCGCAACTGGGCCAGTTATGGCGAAGGCGTCGCGTTGCCCGACGGCATCGCCGACTGGCGCCGCGACCTGCTCACCGATCCGCAGACGTCCGGTGGACTTCTCGTGTCATGCAAGCCCGACAGGGCCGGCGATCTGCGGGCGATGATCGATGCGGCGGGTTATCCGCGCGCAAGCATCATCGGTGAGGTCACAGCCGGCACGCCGGGCGTCGACGTGGTGTAGTCGGCAACGAGGGTGGCGGAAGAGAATGGGAGTCGAACCCACCCGAAACAGTCTGGCTGCCTCACCCGGATTTGAAGTCCGGACGCCCCACCGGGGACGCTTCTCTTCCATAGAGATCAAGATAGTCGGCGCGCAGGCTGCGTCGCGTGCCGCGATTGAGCATAACACCCTGCCTGTCGAAGCATTCCAGGATCTGGATGGCGACCTTGCGCCCGTTATCGAGGCGGTCGCGAAACTCCGCTGCCGTAAAGCGTCCGTCCGGCGCATGCGCGGCGATGTCGGCGGCGATCAGCACCATCTCGTGCATCACCGGACGCAAGAAGAAATGATCGTGCGCCACCTGGTCGGCCAGGCCGCGACGGGCAGCCGATTTCAGGCGCTGGCGAATCTCGTTCTCGGGGCGGCCTAGCAGCGCGGCGATATCGCGAACGCGTGGCGGACGGAAGCGCTCGTCGCCCCCCAGCAGGGGAGCAATGAGCTGCCAAGCCGCCTCGTCTTCCGGCGTGGCCGTGGGCGTATGGCTGGCAAGACGAAGAAATGCACCATCGCGTACGACGCGGGCCGCGACATCAGGATGCTGCAGCGCCTGGACGAACGCCGCGGCCGGGAGGCGCGGCAGGATCGCCCGGCGTAGCGTTTCCCGTGGCAATCCCTGGAGATCGGGGTGCTCACCGTGGAACGCGGCCAGCGCCTCGGCGAGCGCCTCGACAAACTGCTGCCAGCGCAGGGGACTGAGTGCGGTGCGCCCATCGCCTGCGTTGAACAGGACGGGCGACAGCGGCGCTACCGCACGGTCGACGGCGCCGGCGGCGAGTGCGCGGTCGCGTGCAAAGGCCTCGAGATCGCGCGCGAACGGCGGCGTGTCGAGCAGGCCGCGCAGGCTGTCCGTCGGGTCGGGCTGCGAGAGCGCCTCGCGTTCGGCAAGGCGTTGCGGCGTCCGTCGCTGCCGCGCGGGTGCGCGCAGGTCGATGAAAAAACCACCGCCTACCGTGCGCTGTGCGGTGGTATCACGCAGTACGAACCGGTCCAGTGCCGCGGCGGCGATCGGGCGGTCGAGGACGAGCTGCACGTCGGCCACGTCGCCGGGTCTGAGCTGCTCGCCGTCAAGCAGCACCACGCGCGCGCCCACGTCGGCCGACGCATGGTGCAGGCGGGCAGGGAACCACGAGGTGATCGCGCGTGGCTCACCGGGAAGGAGACGCAAGCGTGCGTCGATGCGATCCGTGGGGGCGTGCAGGAAGGGATCGACCACCATGTCGCCGCGGTGGATCGCATCCTTCGTGATGTCGGGGCCGGCCAGGTTCAGGGCCACGCGATCGCCGGCGCACCCTTCTTCGGCGTCCTGGTCCTGCGCGTGGATGGAGCGCACGCGCGCTGGCAGGCCCGATGGACTGATGACCACCGCATCCTTCACCTGGATGGCCCCGGACAGCACGGTACCCGTCACCACCAGGCCGATGCCCGGCAGCGTAAACACGCGGTCGACCGCCAGCCGGAAACGGTCGTTGTCGTGATGGGCGTGGCGCGTCCAGGCTTCCGCCGCCAGCTTCGCGTGGAGGGCGTCCATGCCGAGTCCGGTCACCGCCGACACCGGCAGGATCTCGGCCTCGGCGAGGGTGGTGCCCTCAACCATCTCGCGTACCTGTGCGGCCACGTCGGCGATTCGGTCGGGGCCTACGGCGTCGGCCTTGGTCAGCGCGACGATGCCACGTTCAATGCCAAGCAGGTCGAGGATCGCCAGGTGCTCGCGGGTCTGCGGCATGACCCCGTCGTCCGCGGCGACAACAAGCAGGGCGACGTCGATGCCACTGGCACCGGCCACCATGGTGCGGACGAACTTTTCGTGGCCGGGTACGTCGATGAATCCCAGCGTGGGGCCATCGGGAAGCGGGAGGTAGGCAAAGCCCAGGTCGATGGTGATGCCGCGGGCTTTCTCTTCTTTCAGGCGGTCGCCAGGGACGCCGGTGAGCGCTCTCACCAGCGAGGTCTTGCCGTGGTCGATGTGCCCCGCCGTGCCAACGATCATGCGTTGCCGGCGGCCAGGTTGGCGAGGAAGGCGGGCTCGTCCGCCTCGTCGAGGCAGCGCAGGTCCAGCTGCAAGGCGCCCTCGGTGATGCGGCCGATCACCGGGCGAGGTAGCGCGCGCCAGGCGGTGGCGAGGGCCTCCAGCGTGCGTTGGCTGCCGTGCGGGCGAATCATCAGCGCGGCACTGGGCAGGGTATCCAGGGGCAGCGCCCCGGAGCCCACCTGGCTCGCGCATTCGCCGACGTCGACCCCGAAGGCATTCCCGATGCACGCCGCCACGCCCTCGCGAAGACGATGCGCCTGTGCACTGATCGCGTCGCGCGTGCGGCCGAGGAAACGCAGCGTGGGTAGCCGCTCGCCGAGACGGTCCGGGTCGCGATAGAGGCGCAGCGTCGCTTCGATCGCCGCAAGGCGGATCTTGTCCACGCGCAACGCGCGCTTCAGCGGATTGCGGTTGATCGCGCCGATGGACTCGCGCGTGCCGACGATGAAACCGGCCTGCGGGCCGCCGAGCAGTTTGTCGCCGGAGAACGTGACCAGGTGCGCGCCTTCCTGCACGGCCTGGCGCACCGTGGCCTCGCGCGCCACGCCATAGGCCGAGAGATCGACCAGGCTGCCTGAGCCCAGGTCGTTGAGCAGGGGCACGCCGCCGGCGTTGGCGATGGCGACCAGTTCCCGCGCATCGACCTCGGCCGTGAAGCCCTGGATACGGTAGTTCGACGTGTGCACCTTCATCACGAGACCGGTGTGCGCGTCGATGGCATGGCGGTAATCCGCGGCATGCGTGCGGTTGGTCGTGCCGACTTCCACCATGTCGGCGCCAGCGCGCGCCATGATGTCAGGCATGCGGAACGCGCCGCCGATTTCGATGAGTTCGCCGCGCGAAATGACGGCGCCGCGACCCAGGGCGAAGGTATTCAGGCAAAGCAGGACGGCTGCCGCATTGTTGTTCACCACGGTGGCGTCTTCGGCGCCGGTGAGTTCGCGCAGCAGATCGCGCACGTGGTCGTCGCGTTCGCCACGGCCGCCTTCGTCGAGGTCGAATTCGAGGGCCACGGGATGGCGCATGGCATCCACGGCCGCGTCGATCGCCGCTTCGGCCAGCAAGGCGCGGCCCAGGTTCGTATGCAGGACGGTACCGGTAAGGTTGAACACCGGCCGCAGCGCGGCGGGTTGGGCGTCCAGCCGCTGGCGGGCCTCATGGACGATGTCGGCGGGCTCGACCGCCGTTGTGGCACCGCCGCGCAATGCGGAACGGGCTGCGTCCAGCGCGCCGCGGATGGCTTCCGTGGTGGCGACACGGCCATGGGCCTCAAGCAGCGCCGCCGCTTCCGGCGCGGCCAGCACGGTAGCCACGGCGGGCAGGCGGCGCAGGGCGCTCGTGTCGGAATCGGCCATATCCATGGGGCCGAGCGTAGCCCCATCATGCGGATGCTGGCTAGTCGATCTCCGCGGTGTTGGCGACCAGCAGGAAGGGGTTGGGCGCGTGCCGCGAGAAACCGGCCTCGGCGACCATGATGTCCAGCCCCAGCGAGGCCAGGTCGTCGGCCATGGCGTCCACCTGCATGTCCTGCACCTGGTAGAGCAGCTTGCTGTACGTGTGGCACTCGCCACAGGTCTCCGCCTTGACCAGGCCGTTGTCGCCCTCGATGGCCTGGACCTGCAGCAGGCGCGTGCCACCGCAGGTAATACAGATGACCCGCACGTGGTTCCACGCGGTGGCGCACAGCGAGCAGTGCAGGTAGCGGGTGCCCGGGGTAAGTCCCGTCGCGGTGACCATGCCGGCGACGCTGGGCGAGCCGCAGGAGGGGCAGAGATTGCGCTCTTCGAGCAGGCGCAGGTCGGCCACGGCCAGGCGCGACGCGGAGACGGTGAAGTACACCTGCAACGCCGCCGCGATGTACACGGCAGCGGCCGTTTCCGCCGGCATAACGCTGCCGCGCAGGAAACGGTCGGCGAGCGCATCGAGGCCGCTGTCGTCCAGGCCACGGAGATAATCGATGGCCTCGATGGCAGGCGGTGGCAAGGCGATGGACTCGATCTCGGCGAGCAGCAGCCGGAGCCCCTCACGCCAGGCCGGGTCGCGGCCATGGCCGTCGGCCGCCAGCGGTGGGAGGCGTGCCTCGACGGCGCGCGCGACGTCGGCGGCAGGCAGGATGGCCGACGGGGCGATCGTGGTGGCCACCGCGTGCTGCGCGCGCGACACGGCCGCCATGAAAAGCAGCCAGTCCGCGAGCGGATGGCCCGGCGCCAGCGCCTCCAGGCGAGCCGCTGCCGCGGCGAAACGCCGCTGGCGGTCCGGCACGATGATCGGGTCGGGCGACTTCACGCCCGCATGCGAGGGGCCGCTCCATTTGGCGTTGGGTGGCGCTTCGGCTTGCTTCACGTGTGCTTCCCGGGACGGTCGTCACTACGACGATAACCGATCAGGTGATGGAACCACTTGCGGTGGTGATGCCAGGCCCAGCCCGGGGTGACGTAGCCCTGGGTCATGCTGCGCACGGAGTCACGGATCCAGATCGCGGCGTAGACATGGACGACGAAGACCAGGATGGCGGCGAAGGCGCACAGGCTGTGGATGAGGATGGCCACGCGCTGTACTTCAATCGGCGTGGACTTGCCGAAGTACACCTCCCACATCAGCAATCCCGTGAAGAACAGCACCGGGATCAGGAAGGTCATCGACCAGAACACCAGCTTCTGGCCGGCGTTGTTCCGGCCGATCGGCGGCACATGCTCGTCGTCGTTCATGGCCACGTGCACGATGGCCTTGGACCATTCGACGTCGTCGCGATTGGGCAGGTTTTCCCGCCAGAACTGGATGATCATGCCGATCCAGCTCACCACCAGGCACACGCCGAACCACGGATGCGCCGCACGGGCCCACTGGCCGCCGCCGAACAGGCCGGACAGCCAGAACAGGATCGGATGGAACATCGACAGCCCGGACAACAGCAACAGGATGAACAGGCCCGCGTTGATCCAGTGGTTGATGCGGTTCACCGTGGTGTACCGCGTGATGGCGTTGGCAGGACGGGTCATGGCGCCTGTTCCTCCTCGGTTTCACGCATCTCGCGGGCGGCCTCGGCTTCATCCTCCACCGTGGTTTCGTTCGGGCCGATGGTGATCCAGTGGAAGAACGCGCCGATCGCGGCAAGCGCCACGGCGGCGACCGCCAGCGGTTTGTAGAGGCCTTTCCAGGCCAGCACGAGCGCGCTGATATGCGGCTTGTCAGGCAGGCCGGAATACAGCGAGGGTTTGTCCGCGTGATGCAGCACGTACATCACGTGCGTGCCGCCCACCTCGGCCGGGTCGTACAGCCCTGCCTTGTCGAAACCGCGCGACTTCAGGTCGACGATGCGTTCCGCCGCCTGCTGCTGCATGTCCGTCTTGGCGCCAAACATGATGGCGCCCGTCGGGCAGGCCTTGACGCAGGCTGGCTCCAGGCCGACGGTGACGCGGTCCGAACACAGGGTGCACTTGTACGACTTGTGGTCCGTCTTGCTGATGCGCGGGATGTCGAACGGGCAACCCTTCACGCAGTAACCGCAACCGATGCATTTGTCGCTGATGAAATCCACGATGCCATTGGCGTACTGGACGATGGCGCCGGGCGCCGGGCATGCCTTCAGGCAGCCCGGATCCTCGCAGTGCATGCAGCCGTCCTTGCGGATCAGCCATTCGAGGTTGCCCTGTTCGTTCTCGTACTCATTGAACTTCATCAGGGTCCATACGCTCGGCCCCAGGTCCTGGGGGTTCTCGTAGGAGCCTTCGAAGTGGCCGATTTCCGGGCGCAGGTTGTTCCACTCCATGCACGCTGACTGGCAGGCCTTGCAACCTATGCAGCGGCTGACGTCAATGAGCTTTGCAACCTGGTCCTCATGGCTGCGCGCCGCCGGCGGCGTCATGGTGGTCGCGGAGCGGCGGACGTAGTCTTGGGCTTGTAGATCGGACATGTCGTTCGCCTCAGGCCGCGGGAGCCGACGTCTTTTCGACGTTGACCAGGAACGCCTTGAACTCCGGCGTCTGCGTGTTGGCGTCACCCACGGATGGCGTCAGCGTGTTCGCGCCGTACCCCTTCCTGGCCTGGCCGGTGAATCCCCAGTGCAGCGGCACGCCAATCACGTGCGTGGCCTTGCCGTCGACGATGAGGGGCTTGATGCGCTTGGTAACGTACGCCTTGCAGATCACCTCGCCGCGCTTGGACGACACCTTGACCCAGCCGCCCTGGGCGATGCCTTTCTCCTTCGCCAGCACCTCGCCGATCTCCACGAATTCCTCGGGCTGGAGGATCGCGTTGATCAGCGCGTGCTTGGTCCAGAAGTGGAAGTGCTCGGTGAGCCGGTAGGTGGTGGCCACGAACGGGAAGTCATGCCGGCTGCCGAACGCGGCGCGGTCGTCGTCGAACACCCGGGCCACCGGATTGGCCCGGACGTTCGGATGCAGCACGTTGTCGACGGGGGATTCCATCGGCTCGTAGTGCTCCGGGAACGGCCCCTCGGCCATGAGGTTGCGGGCGAACAGTCGCGCGACGCCTTCGACATTCATGATGAACGGGCCGTCGTTGGCCGACGGCTTCTGGGTCACCACGTAGTCGGGTACGTCGATACCCGTCCACTTCGTGCCGTTCCACTCGATCACGGGCTTTTTCGGATTCCAGGCCTTGCCGTCAGGGTCCGCACTGGCGCGGTTGTAGAGGATGCGCCGGTTGGCCGGCCACGCCCACGCCCAGTTCGGCGCGATGCCTTGCTCGCGCGGGTCCGTCGCATCACGCCGCGCCATCTGGTTACCTTTCTCCGTGAACGAGCCGGCGAAGATCCAGCAACCCGAGGCCGTGCTGCCGTCATCGCGCAGTTGGCCGAAGCCGTCCAGCAAAGTACCGGCCTTGGTCGTCACGTTCGTCGTGGCGTCGGTGATGTCGGTGAGGACACGCCCGTTCATCTCCCTGGCCAGCTCTTCGGGGTCGGGCTCCCACGGGTCGCTGTATTTCCACGTCATGCCCATCAGGGCATCCGGGAACGCGCCGCCTTCCTTCTTGTAGAGGGCACGCAGGCGCTGGAACAGGCCGGTCATGATCCAGATATCCGACTTGGCGATACCCGGTGGATCCGCCGCCTTCCAGTGCCACTGCAACCAGCGCGCAGAATTCACCAGCGAGCCATTTTCTTCGGCAAAGCAGGTGACCGGAAGCTGGAAGACTTCGGTCTGGATCTCGTGCGACTGCGCCGGGTTCTGCGGGCCGAAGTCCTGCCAGAAGCGCGAGGTCTCGGTATCCAGCGGATCCATCGTCACCAGGAACTTCAGCTTGCTCAGGCTGCGGCGGATCTTCCCGCGGTCCGGGAAGGCCTGCAGGGGGTTGAAGCCCTGGCAGATGTAGCCGGTGAGCTCGCCTTTGCCCATCATCTCGAAGGCCTTGATGATGTCGTACAGCGGGACGTCGAGCTTGGGCAGCCAGTCGTAGGCCCAGTTGTTTTCCTTCGTCGCATTGTCGCCAAACAAAGCTTTTTGCAGGCTGACGACGAACTTCTGGGTGTTCTGGTAGTAACTGGTCTGGCCAGGGCGCAGCGGCTTGAACTGCTTCGTCCGCATGTACTCGTCGAAGCTGGTTTCCTTGTCGTTGGGCAGCGTCAGGTAGCCGGGCATCTGGTTCGACAGCAGGCCGATGTCGGTGAGGCCCTGGATGTTCGAATGCCCGCGCAGGGCGTTCATGCCGCCACCGGCCACGCCGATATTGCCCAGCAGCAGCTGCACCATGGCCATGGCACGGATGTTCTGCGCACCTACGGTGTGCTGCGTCCAGCCCAGGGCGAACAGGCTGGTCATGGCCCTGTCGGGGGCCGACGTGCTGGCAATCATTTCGCAGATATGCAGGAACTTGTCCTGCGGGGTGCCGCAGATGCGCGAGACCATCTCCGGGGTGTAGCGGGAGACGTGCTGTTTCAGCAGGTTGATGACGCAGCGCGGGTCCTGCCAGGTGTCGTCGGCCTTGGCAAAGCCGTTCTCGTCGATCTCGTAGTCCCACGTGGTCTTGTCATACGCGTGGGTCTGGTCGTTGAAGCCGCTGAACAGGCCTTCCTGGAACGTAAAGCCCTCCTGCACGAGCAGGCTTGCGTTCGTATAGGCGCGCACGTAGGTGTGCTGGATCTTGTCGTTCTCCAGCAGGTAATGCATCAGGCCGCTGAGGAACGCGATATCCGTGCCCGGCCGAATGGGGGCGTAGTAGTCGGCCACGGAGGCCGTTCGGGTAAAGCGCGGGTCTACGACGATGAGCTTCGCACCGTTCTCGATCTTCGCTTCAATCACCCACTTGAAGCCGCACGGATGCGCCTCGGCGGCGTTGCCACCCATGACGATCACGATATTGGCGTTCTTGATGTCCTGCCAGGTGTTGGTCATCGCACCGCGACCGAATGATGGGGCCAGACTGGCCACCGTCGGTCCGTGTCAGACGCGCGCCTGGTTGTCGAACACCACCATGCCGAGGGAGCGGGCCACCTTCCACGTGAAGTAGGCGGTTTCACTGGAGGCGGCGGAGGCAGCGAGCATGCCCATGCTGGTCCAGCGGTTGACCGTCGTGCCTGCTGCGTTGGCGGTGATGAAGTGCTTGTCGCGGTCGTCCTTCATCAGGCGGGCGATGCGATCCAGCGCGAAGTCCCAGGAGACTTCCTTGAACTCGGTGCCTCCAGGCTCGCGGTAGCGCGGTGCCTTGAGGCGGGTAGGGGCGTGGACGATATCGAGCAGCGCGGAGCCCTTGGGGCACAGCGTGCCTCGGTTCACCGGATGATCCGGATCCCCCTCGATATGGATGATGTTGGACCGGGCGTTCTTCGCCTTGTCACCCATGCTGTAGATGAGGATGCCGCACGCCACCGAACAATAGGTGCACGTGTTGCGGGTCTCGGTCGCGTGGGTGAGCTTGAAGGGGCGGACGGCAGCGGCTTGCGCCACCCCTGAGGCCCCGAACCCGATCATGCCGAGGCTCGACGCAGCGAGCCCCATGCCTGTCAGCTTTATGAACTCGCGGCGGGTAAGTGCCATCGCAAGAACTCCGTAGGAAACCTGGCTGGACCACCGCACCCCTGTCAGGGCCGGCACTGGCTTGTGTTCCTTCCTCTCAGGAACTTACCACGATCCTACCCAGCCCGGTGGGGCCTTTCCTGCACGAAACGCGCCTGCCGCGACGCCCCGCCCATTCATGTACCCGGCGCATAGGACATAGCGCCCCGGGGCGGCTACCGGCTGCGCCGGCCGGCGCCTAACGTGTCGGCATCCACACAACGGGAACCTCCCATGCGTACCAGCGGCAACACGATTTTCATCACCGGCGGCGGTTCGGGCATTGGCCGCGGGCTGGCCGAGGCCCTGCATCGCCAGGGTAACCAGGTCATCATCGGCGGGCGCCGGCGCGAACGGCTCGAAGGCGTGCTGGCTGCGAACCCCGGCATGGCCGCCGTCGAGATCGATGTTTCGAACCCGGCCGATATCGAGCGTGTCGCCGCCAGGCTCATCGCGGACTATCCGGCGCTCAACGTCCTGATCAACAACGCCGGGATCATGGAACTGGACCATGCCGCGGGGCGGCAGGACGACGCCCAGATGGTGTCCACCATCACCACGAACCTCATGGGTCCCCTTCGGCTGACCTCGGCGCTGGTCGACCACCTGAAGACCCAGCCGGGTGCGACCATCATCTACAACAGCTCGGTACTGGCCTTCGTGCCGCTGGCGTTCACCGCCGTGTACTCCGCGACGAAGGCGGCCCTGCATTCCTACGTCCTGTCGCAGCGGTTCCTGTTGGCTGACGAGGGCGTCCGCGTCCTCGAGATCGCTCCGCCGTGGGTGCGTACGGAGCTGATGAACAGCCAGGAAGCGGAGCTGGCCATGCCGGTGGACGATTTCATCGCGCAGACCATGGCGGTGCTCAACAGCGGTGCCGATGAAGTCCTCGTCGAAGGGGCGCTGCCGATGCGGAACAACGCGGGGCCAGCCGAACACGCGTTCGTCAACGCCTTCAACACCCAGGTGACGCCGATCTTCGGCGGCGGCTGAGCCCGCTCAGGCAGGCAGGCGCGCCACGCCGGGGTTTGCGGCAAGGCTCGCCACCAGATGCTGGACGGCGGCCCGGGCAAGTGCCCGGGTTGCCCGCCCGTGTGGGTAATAGGCATAGACCGGCACGTCGGCCATGCGCCACTCGGGAAACAGGTGCACGAGGGAGCCCTCGGCCAGCTCGCGCTGGCAGGCCCAGCCGGTGGTGGATGTGATGCCCATGCCGGCGACGGCGGCCGCCACCGCGGCTTCGTTCTCATTCGAGTGGAAGTGGGATTTCAACTCGAGGTGAATGACCTCACCGTCCCGCTCGAAGCGCCAGGCTGTCGGCACCACGGACGCGGGTCCGCCGACGATGCGGTGCGCGGCCAGGTCGGCTGGCGTGCGTGGCGTGCCTGAGCGCGCCAGGTACGACGGCGCCGCCAGCACCATGCGCGGGATGGTCGCCAGCGGTTTCGCCACGGCGCTGGAATCGGGCAGGCTGCCGACGCGAATGGCGACATCCACCGCGTCGCGCACGAGATCCTGCCGCCGGTCTTCGAGCAGCATCTGCAATTCCACACCCGGGTGCTGCTCGGTGAAGTCCGCCAGGCGCGGGATGATTTCGCGCAGCGCGATGCTGTTGGGCATGCTCATGCGAAGCAGGCCACGCAGATCGCCGCCTTCACGTACGCAGTGTTCCGCTTCGTCGAGCGCCATCAGGATCGGTTCGATGCGGGCGAGGAACTCCGTGCCCGCTTCGGTCGGTACCACGGCACGCGTCGTGCGTGACAGGAGCCGCGCGCCGAGGTCGGCTTCCAGGTCGGCGATCGCCCGCGACGTCTGCGACTGCGACAGGCCCACCTCGCGCGCGGCGGCGGAAAAGCTGCCCAGCCGCGCGACGCGGGTGTAGAGCCTGAGCGTAAAGATGTCTTTCATCGGCCATATCCCCGGGCGCGCCGATTCATGCGCGGCACGCATGGAAGATAGCCTAAGCGCATGGCTACCGGGGCACCCGGGGGAGGGCCACTCTGTCGTCAACGGCCAGCAGGCCGTCTAGACCTTCACGACGACACGGCCGATATGCTCATTCCTCTCCAGGTAACGATGCGCCTCCACGATCTCGTCGAAGACGAACGTCCTGGCGATGCGCGGCTTGAGCTTGCCGCTGGCGAGGCCCTCGCTGATGAAATGGACGGCAGCCGCCTGACGCTCGGGGTTCGTGGTGGTGCCAAACAGGTTGTAACCGCGGATCACCGGTTCGCGCGGAATCACGTCAAGCAAGGGCAGCGGGGTGACTTCATCACTGAGCGCGCCGTAGACGAAGACCGTGCCGCCATGCGCCATGGCTGCCAGCAGGGTCGGGAACTGCGCGCCGCCCACCGCTTCGAAGGCGAACGTGGCGCCCTTTCCATCGGTCAGCTGCATGACCTCGGCAACGAGATCCTGCTCCGCGGTGGCGATGACGTGCTTCGCTCCGGCGGCGAGCAGGGCGTCGCGCTTGGCGCTGGTGCGGGTGAGGGCGATCGGCGTGGCACCGAGCATGTTCACCATCTCGATGGCGCCGAGGCCGACCGAGCTGGAGGCCGCGGACACCAGGACGACATCGTCGGGCACCAGGCGCTGCCGTTCGACGAACGCGCCGTACGGGGTGATGTACGGATTCCAGATGGCCGTGGCCTCTTCGAAGGACAGGCCCTCGGGAATGGCCACCACGGCATGGGCCGGCGCGAGCACGAGCTCGCCGTACATGCCGTAGTCGTTCAACGAGAACGCCGGGACGGTGCTTACCCGGTCGCCCACCTTCACGTGGGACACGTTCGCGCCGACCGCCTCCACCACACCGGCACTTTCGTAGCCGAGGCGGGCAGGCAGGTGCACCGGTTCCACGTAGGCGCCATTGCGCCACATGGCTTCGGCACGGTTGAGGCCGATCGCCTTGACCTGGATGCGGACTTCGTCCGGGCCAGGCGCGCGAACGGCGATATCACGGATCTGGAGGACATCAGGGCCTCCGTACTGCTCGAACAGGACAACGCGGGACATGGCGGGCGCTCTTTCATCAGGCCGCGACGTGCGGCGATGACGCAAACGTGCGTGCCCAGCCTGAAAACAGAATGGCGCTCCCTGTCCGAAGTGAATGGACTGCCGCGGCGCTACTGAACCCGGCGAGCGTGCCCACTTTTTCTCCAACGTGCTTCCCCCCCTCCTATCAGACAGGCCTTTTGCCATGAACAGCTCCCTCTTCAAACCCGTCACCCTTGGCCCCTATACCCTCGCTCACCGCGTGGTGATGGCCCCCCTCACGCGCATGCGTTCGGAACAGCCCGGCAGCCGGCCGGGTGACCTGATGGTCGAGCACTATGCCCAGCGCGCGACGAAGGGCGGCTTCATCGTCGCCGAAGCCACCGTGGTGTCGCCGAATGGCGACGGTTACCTCGGCAGCCCGGGCATCTACTCGGATGCGCAGATCCCCGGCTGGAAGCGCGTGGTGGATGCCGTGCACGCCAAGGGTGGCCTGATCTTCCTGCAGCTTTTCCATGCCGGCCGCCAGTCGCATGTCGACATGCAGCCGGATGGCTCGCTGCCGGTGGCCCCGTCGGTGGTCGAGGGCTACGAAGGCGTGGCCTATACGAAGAACGGCTGGGTGCCGGCGTCGCCTCACCGCGCGCTGGCCGAAGCCGAAGTGGTCGACATGGTCGAGCAGTTCCGCCTGGCGGCAGAGCGCGGCAAGCAGGCCGGCTTCGACGGCATTGAACTGCATGGCGCCAACGGCTACCTGATCGACCAGTTCCTGCAGGACGGTTCGAACCAGCGCACCGACCGCTATGGCGGCTCGATCGAAAACCGTGCGCGCTTCCTGCTTGAGATCACCCGTGCCGCGATCTCGGTGTGGGGCAAGGAACGCGTTGGCGTGCGCCTGGGGCCGAACGGCAACTTCGGTGGCATGCATGACTCCAACCCTGAGGCGCTGTTCACCTATGTCGCCGCCGAGCTGGATGCCCTGGGCATCGCCTACCTGCACCTGATCGAGCCGCGCGTCCTGGGTAATGCCGAGGACGCCACGAAGGACCAGAACCCGGTGGCGTCACGCCAGCTGCGCCAGGTGTTCCACGGCACGCTGATCGCCGCGGGTGGCTTCAAGCCGGCGTCTGCCGCGGCGCTGGTCGATGAGGGCACGGTCGACCTGGTGGCTTTTGGCCGCTACTTCATCTCCAACCCGGACCTCCCGGCACGCATCGCGAACGGCTGGCCCCTGGCCGACTACGACCGCGATACGTTCTACGGTGGAACGGCGGTAGGCTACACGGACTACCCGGCGTTCGCCGCCGCCACGGCCTGACCCCCGCGCACGCCCATGGACAGCCTCAGTTCGTTCTCCACCTTCGTGCACGCGGCGGAAACCCGCAGCTTTACCGAGGCCGGCCGGCGGATGGGGCTGTCCGCCTCGGCCGTCGGCAAGACCATCGCGCGGCTCGAGGCGCACCTCGGCGTGCGGCTCTTCCATCGCACCACGCGCAGCATCGCGCTCACCCCGGAGGGTGAGCGCCTGCTCGACAGCTGCCGGCGGATCCTTGCCGAGGTGGATGAGGTAGAGAACGAACTGGCCGGCAACCGCGCCGCGCCGAGGGGAAAGCTGCGCGTGTCCTTGCCCTTGCTCGGCCGTCTGTTCGCGCCCGCGCTGGCGAGCTTCATGCGCCAGTACCCGGATATCGAACTCGACCTCGATTACAGCGACCGGCTGGTCGACATCGTCGACGAAGGGTTCGACCTCGCCATCCGCACGGGGGAGGGCGTGGATTCGCGGCTGATGTCGCGGCGCATCGGCGTCTACCATCTGGTGCTCGTGGCCTCGCCGGCGTACCTCGCGCTTCGGGGGACGCCCACCGGGCCGGCTGATCTGGCAACGCATGCGCTGCTGCACCACCGCTATCCCACGACCGGCAAGCTGGAGCCCTGGCCGCTGCGGCGCGAGGGTGATGGCCAGGAGCCACCGCTGCCGGTGGCCGCAGCGGCGAGCACGCTGGCGCCGCTGCTGGAGATGGCCGAAGCAGGCGCGGGCATCACCTGCCTGCCGGACTTCATCGTCCAGCAGAGCCTCAGGGATGGCGACCTCGTCCAGGTGCTTGCCGCCCACACCGAGCACGCCAACGTGTTCCGGGCCGTATGGCCGTCCAGCCGGCATATCGCGCCACGCCTGCGCGTCTTTATCGATCATCTGGGGGCTTCGTTGTTCCCCGAAAACGCCCCGGCGGGGCCCACTACCGCACCGGTGCGTTAGCGCTTACCATCGGCCTGTCCGGCAGTCGGCCCAAGGGGGGCGTCACCCGGGCGGGGGAGCCAGCATGGAATCTTGCTTCAGCGCCGGAAGGCGCCACAGGGATTGCACGCCCGTTACCGGGGGTGCCACTTGAATCGCTACGCGAAGCGCGTACGCGAGCGCTGGGACGACGCACTCAGCCGGGTAGGGTGGGAAGAGTTCGAACGTCGCATCGGCGAGTACTACGCCAGCCAGGGCTACCGGGTGGAGCACACCGGCACAGGCAGCGGCTTCGGCAAGACCGATGGCGGCGTCGAGCTGAAGCTGTTCAAGGACACCGCGTACATCGTGGTCCAGTGCAAGCACTGGAACGCACAACAGGTGCCGCACAACCCGGTGCACGAGCTGATCGGGGTGATGCATACGCAGGGGGCGAACGGGGCCATCCTGGTCACCTCGGGTGAATTCACCCGCGCCGCGCTCGATTCGGCAGCGCGCTTTCCGGGTATTACCCTGATCGACGGGCCCACCATCCGCGGCATGATCGGGCCGATCGAAGAGCCGCTGCTACAGCCACCGGTGCTGGCGCCGATGCCTTACCGCGAGTTGGCAAGCTACTCGCGACGCAGGGATGCCGTGCTATTCGGCGTGGCCATTGTCGCGACGGTGGCCAGCTTGCTTGTCTACACGCACTTGATCCGAACAGCCACGCTACCGTCGACGAAGAAGGGGTCACACGTGACGGCGCCCGTTGTCGCGCCTTAAGGTCGCGAACAAACGCGCGTGCCTTCCGTTTAACAAAGTAGTGCGCAAAACGCATCCCAGCGGCACAACGCCACCAGGTAGCATCACACCGTTTTTCAACAAGGGGGAGTTTGCAGTGAAGGTACGTCTTTTGTTCGTGGGTGTGCTGGCCCTGGCGGCATCGGTCGCTGGTGCGCAGGGCACGGCAGGCAGCATCTTTGGGCATGGCCCGGCCGGCGGTTCCGTGACGGCCACCAGTGGCACGGGCGCGCAGCGTCACGCCACCATCAATGGCCGCGGCCGCTATACGTTGTCGCCGCTGCCCATGGGTTCGTATACGGTGACGCTCGAGAACAAGGGCGCCACGGTGGATACCCGCAAAAACGTCAACATCACCGTGGGCCGCGGCCTCGAGGTCGATTTCGCCTGCGAAAACGACAAGTGCGAGGAAGGCGGCTGAGCCAACAGCAAGGGCCCCTGCCTGTGCGCAGGGGCCCTTCGTCTCGCAAGTGCTACGCGCTTAGCGCATGCCACCGGCCGCAAGGATCGTCTCGCCGGTGACCCAGCCAGCGTCATCCGACGCCAGGAACGTCACGATCGGAGCGATATCGCTCACCTGGCCGATACGGCCCAGCGGCGTCTGGCCTTCGGCCCATGCCTGGAAGTCCGAACCGACGAAGCCCGCGCTGTGCGTGCCTTCGGTTTCCACCATGCCGGGGTTCACCGAGTTCACGCGGATGCCGCGCGGGCCAAGCTCACGCGAGAGCACGCCGGTGATGGCATCGAGCGCGCCCTTGGTACCCGTGTAGATCGCGGTTTCCGCCGGCACGAGCCGCGTGACGCCCGAACCGATGTTGATCACGCTGCCACCCTTGCCAAGGTGTGGCGACGCGGCGCGCGTGACGAGCAGGGGGCCGAGCACGTTGGTGTCGAACATGCGGCGATACAGCGCCTCGGTGGTGTTCTCCACCGACGCGAACTCGTACACGCCGGAGTTGTTTACCACGATATCGAGACGGCCAAAGTTCTCGACAGCCGCGGCGACCAGCTTGCCGGCGTCGGCTTCCTTCGTGATGTCCGCACCCACGGCCACGGCGTTGCCACCGGCGGCCTTGATCTCGGCGACGACCTTTTCGGCGCCTTCCTTGCTGGAGGCATAGTTCACGACGACGCTGGCGCCCGCGGCGGCCAGCGACTTCGCGATCCCCGCGCCGATACCCTTCGAGGCACCGGTAACGATGGCGACTTTATCTTTCAGCTTGCTCATGGCGTTTCCCTTGGAAGCATGGCCGGCTCGACATGAGCCGCCTGCCGCTATGTCTGGGGCCGGCCATCAGGGGCTGTGATACCTCGCGGGGAAAAGCACCTTTGCCTGACCGTCAACGATGCGTGGCTTTCAAGTACGCGGAGGGCTCCACCAGTTCAAAAACCCCGGATTCCGTCGCGTCCTTGCGCAGGTAGGGCGCATGGCCCGCGCCGTAGACGACCAGGAGGCGATCGCTGGGCGAGGTAACCAGTTCGCGCAGATGGGTGAAGATGCGCAGGTTGCGCGCGTACCACTGGCCGACCCAGGCGGCACCGGGATTGTTCGCGTCATCGCCGAAGAAGGCCATGTCGAAATAGCCCTTCTCGTCCTGGTGCATGACGGCCGGGTCGTTGAAGTACAGGTACCACTCCGTCACGGTGTGCGTCTTCAGCAGTTCGGTTTCCTTCACCGCACCGGCCTTGAAGCCGCCGACGAGCTGGTCGTACTGCGCGGTCTTGCCGTTGGCCTTCGCCCAGGCTTCCCAGTCGTAGTCAGCGTCCTTGCCCGGCGCATTGTCATTCCAGTCCACGGCATCCACGCGCGGCAGGCCCAGCTTCTTTGCCAGGCGCAATCCGATCTGGTCGGTCTCGTCGGCGGAAAGCGTGTACGTGCCAGCACGATACGCGGCATAGCGGGCATCCAGCGCCGCCTGTTTCGCATGCGGCCATTCGATGGCGATGTGCGTGGGCTTGAATGCGGCGAGCTGGTCGACAAGGCTTTCGATCTCCGCCTGCCGCTTCGGCGCGAGCACGTTCTCGACCTGCGTGTTGGCGATATCCCGGTTGTGGTTCGCCAGGTGCACGGAACCAAGCATCAGCATCCTGGGCTTTTCCTGCGCCGTCGCGGCGAGGGGCGAAAGGGCGAGCAGTGAGAGCAGGATCCAGCGGTGCGTCATGGTGCGTCCTTTGCGTGGGTAGGCGTGAACAGGTCGGATGCGCGCGGGCGCGTTTGGGTTGCCATGACGAATGGCAGCGGCGAATCGGTATGAAGAAACGGTGGCGCCATAAAAGCGCGACGGCCGTCACGCTTCGCAGCCCGTCCCATCGGCACGATAAACCTGCCTGGCGCCCCCCGGATCCCCCATCGCCAGGCGCAGCGCCGTCCGGTCCATCAGCCGGATTGGCGCTTTTTTTTGCCCGACATTCCGCCCGGGTAGAACTATTTTTCCTCCCAACCCCTTGTAACTCAACCGGTCGGCCATAGAATTACGAACGTACTCCAACTACCTCAGGTGCCCACCGTGTCCGCTGTCATCGATTCGCCCGCCACCCCGACCCGGCGCAGCAAGCCCCTCAAGATGGCCGCTGGCGCCATCGTCCTCGTCGGGGCGCTCGCCTACGGCGCCCACTGGTGGACCACGGGCCGTTTCATCCAGGACACCGACGACGCCTATGTCACCGGTGATGTCACCGTCATCGGTTCCAAGGTGTCCGGCTATATCCAGGCGGTGGCCGTCACGGACAACCAGGCCGTGAAGCAGGGCGACCTGCTCGTCCGCATCGACGACCGCGACTACCGGGCGGCCGTCGCCAAGGCCGACGCGGCGGTGGCCGCGCAGGAAGCCGCGCTGCGGAACCTCGATGCGGTGGCAGCCCTGCAACAGAGCGTGATCCACCAGGCCGAAGCCAGCCAGTCCGCCGCCGATGCCGAAGCCACCCGCGCCCGGCTCGATGACACGCGCTATGGCGACCTGGTCAGCCGCTCGGCGGTCTCGGTCGAGGCGGCGCAGCGTGCTCGTGCCGCGGCGCAGACGGCCAGCGCGGATCGCGCGAAAGCCAGCGCCGCCGTCGAGGCCGCGCGACGCCAGCTCGACGTGATCGACACGCAGAAAAAGCAGGCGGAAGCGGCCCTTGCGCAGGCCCGGGCACAGGCCGACAGCGCCCACCTCGACCTCTCGTATACCGAAGTGCGTGCACCGGTCGATGGCACCATTGGTAACCGCCGCGCCCGCGTTGGCGCCTTCGTCAGCGCCGGCAGCCCCATGCTTGCCGTGGTGCCCGCGCATGGCCTGTGGGTGGACGCCAACTTCAAGGAAGACCAGCTGGCCGGCATGAAGGTGGGGCAGGCCGTGGACGTGCGTGCCGATACGCTGCCCAGCCACCCGTTCCATGGCCATATCGCTTCGCTCGCACCGGCCACCGGCGCCCAGTTCAGCGTGTTGCCGCCGGAAAACGCGACCGGCAACTTCACCAAGATCGTCCAGCGCGTGCCCGTGCGCGTGGTGCTTGATGGCAAGGACGGTGACCTCGGCCTGCTGCGCCCGGGCCTTTCGGTCACCGCTACTGTTGATACCAACGCGCCATGAGCCCCGTCGCCCACCTTACCCCGGGCCAGAAGACCTTTGCCTTCGCCAGCATGTGCGTGGGCATGTTCATCGCGCTGCTCGACATCCAGATCGTGTCCGCCTCGCTTCGCGATATCGGTGGCGGCCTCTCGGCCGGTGCCGATGACACCGCCTGGGTGCAGACCAGCTACCTGATCGCCGAAATCGTGGTGATCCCGCTGTCCGGCTGGTTGTCCCGGGTGTTCTCTACGCGCTGGTTGTTCGTGGCGTCCGCGGCCGGGTTCACCCTGACCAGCCTGTTGTGCGGCATGGCCTGGGATATCCAGAGCATGATCATCTTCCGCGCGGCCCAGGGTTTTCTGGGCGGCTCGATGATCCCGACCGTGTTCACCACCGCGTTCGTGTTTTTCGAAGGCAAGCAGCGCGTCATTGCTGCGGCGACCATCGGTGCGCTGGCGTCGCTGGCACCCACGCTCGGGCCCACCCTGGGTGGCTGGATCACGGATAACTATTCGTGGCACTGGCTGTTCTTCATCAACCTGGTGCCGGGCATCTTCGTGACGTTCGCGGTGCCGGCGCTGGTCCGTATCGACGAGCCCGACCTTTCCCTGCTGAAGGTGGGCGACTGGTTCGGCATCGTGCTTATCGCGCTGTTCCTCGGTTGCCTGGAATACACGCTGGAAGAAGGCCCGCGCTGGAACTGGATGGAAGACAGCGTGATCCGCACCACCGCCTGGACCGCGGCCATCGCCGGCGCGCTCTTCGTCTGGCGCGAGCTGACCGCCGAGCATCCGGTGGTGGACCTGCGCGCGCTGAAGGATCGCAACTTCGCGCTGGGGTCATTCTTCTCCTTCGTTACCGGCATCGGCCTGTTCGCGACGATCTACCTCACGCCGCTGTTCCTGGGCCGCGTGGAAGGCTATAGCGCCCTGCAGATCGGCAAGGCAGTGTTCTCCACCGGCGTGTTCCAGATCCTCACGATCCCGGTGTACACCTTCCTCGCCACGCGCGTGGACCTGCGCTGGATCATGATGGTGGGCATGGCGTTGTTCGCCATCTCGATGTTCGAGTTCACCCCGATCACGCACGACTGGAGCGGCGCGGAACTGTTGCTGCCGCAGGCCCTGCGTGGCGCGGCCCAGCAGCTGGCGGTGCCGCCGGTGGTCACGCTCACCCTGGGTGGCCTCGCGCCGGCACGCCTTCGCCACGCGTCGGGCCTGTTCAACACCATGCGTAACCTGGGCGGTGCGATTGGCATTGCGGCCTGCGCCACCATCCTCAACGATCGCACCAACCTGCATTTCCAGCGCCTTGCCGAGCAGCTGACGCCGGCGAACGAAGCGATGAACAGCCTGCTCGCGAACATGGACGGCGCCGCCCAGGCCTCGGGCGCGGCCCTGCGCCAGCTGTGGCAGCTCACGTTCCGCGAGGCGCAGACCATGACTTACAGCGACGCCTTCTTTTCCATCATGTTGTGCTTTGTGCTTGCGACGGCCATGGTGCCGCTGATGCGCAAGGTGCAGCCCCCTAAAGGTCCTTCCGCCGATGCGCACTAAGCTGCTTCCCCTGTTGTTTTCCCTGTCCCTGGCCGGGTGCACGGTTGGCCCGGATTACGTCAAACCCAGCCTGCCGGTGACGCCGACGTGGCACCAGCAGGCCGCGCTGGACCAGCGTGCCGGCGAAGCGCCCGCGCCGGTGCTGGATACGTGGTGGAACGGATTCGATGATCCGGAACTGAGCACCATCGTCTCCCGCGTGCTGGCGCAGAACCTTGACCTCGCGGCGTCGGCCGCGCGTGTCGACCAGGCCAGCGCCGTGGCACAGCACGCCCACGCAGACCGCTTGCCGCAGGGCAGCCTGGATGCGAGCGCGGCCCGCCTGCGCCAGTCCGAGCGCAGCCCGCTGGGCAAGCTGGCCAGCCCGACGCCGGGTTATGACCGCAACCAGACCTATGAGGACGTGGGTGCCGGCGCCAGCTGGGAGCTCGACCTGGCCGGTGGCCTGCGTCGTGGCGACGAAGCCGCCAACGCGGCGTGGCAGGCGGCGGAAGCCACGCACGCCGGCGTGCGGATCAGCCTGGCCGCTGAAGCCGCCGATGCGTACTTCCGGGTGCGTGGCGCGCAGGCGCGCATCGCCATTGCCAACGAACAGATCCAGAACGAACAAGGCCTCGTCGACCTCGTCCGCCTGCGCCTGCAACACGGCCTGGGTACGGAGCGCGAGGTGGCGCAGGCGGAAGCCTTGCTGCTCCAGGCCCAGGGCACGGTGCCGCCGCTGCAGGCCGAGCTCGATACCCAGCTCAACCGGTTGGACGTCCTGATGGGCTCGGCGCCGGGCACGTACGCCAGGGAAATCGCTTCGACGGGCAGGCCTTATCGGATCCCCAGCGTCGACGGTGCGGGTGGCCCGGCCTCGCTGCTGCGCCGCCGTCCGGACGTGATCGCCGCGGAGCGCCAGCTTGCCGCGAGCAACGCACAGATCGGCGTCGCCCTCTCGCAGTACTATCCGCAGGTGTCCCTGTCCGGCCTGTTGGGCTTTGCCACGCTGGACAGCGGCAAGCTGCTGACCGGGTCGGCCTTCCAGTCGCAAGGCGCGCTGGGCCTGCACTGGCGCCTGTTTGATTTTGGCCGCGTGGATGCCGAGGTGAAGCAGGCGCGCGGCGCGAATGCGGAGGCCCTGGCCCGCTACCGGGGCTCCATGTTGAAGGCGACGGAAGACGTGGAAAATGCGATCGTGGCGTTGACCCAGCTCGAAGCCCAGCACACCGTGCTCGGCAACGAAGTGGCAGCGCATGAACGGGCTCGTGATGCGGCCCAGGATGCGTACAAGGGTGGTGCGGTGAGCCTGCTGGAAGTGTTGGACGAAGACCGCCAGCTACTGGCGTCGCGCGACCTGCTTGCCCGTGTACGTACTGATGACGCCCGTGCGGCCGTCAGCGCCTTCCGTGCGCTCGGCGGAGGCTGGGATGTGCCGGCCACCACGCTGGCCGATGTTTCGAGGTGACCCATGCGATACGCGAAAGACCACAAGGAAAAGACCCGCCAGCGCATCATTGAAATTGCCTCGCAGAACTTTCGCGAACGCGGTTTCGAGGGCGAGGGCATCGCGTCGGTGATGCAGGGCGCGGGCCTGACCAATGGTGCGTTCTTCAACCACTTCAGCTCGAAGGAAGACCTTGCCCGCGAGGTCGTGGCATACGCCATGGCCGAACGCCTGGCCTTCCTCGAGGAGCGCCTCGCGGCGGGTGGTGGCAGCGCCGTGGCTTACGTCGAGTCTTACCTGTCATTGCGCCATCGGGACAACCCGCAGCAGGGCTGCCCCATCGCCACGCTGGTGGCCGATGTCGCGCGCCGGACGGACCCCGTGCGCGAGGCGTTTGCCGCCGGCATGGATGCGTTGGTGGACCGGCTCGCCCAGCAATGGCCCACCCTGGACAAGGCGGCAGGGCGCGCCCGTGCCATTGCGTTGTACAGCCTGATCAACGGGGCGCTTCAGCTGGCCCGGGCGACGAAGGACGCCACGCTGTCCGA
Organism: Luteibacter pinisoli; assembly: GCF_006385595.1. Classification (NCBI taxonomy): domain Bacteria; kingdom Pseudomonadati; phylum Pseudomonadota; class Gammaproteobacteria; order Lysobacterales; family Rhodanobacteraceae; genus Luteibacter; species Luteibacter pinisoli. The sequence goes on along the minus strand of NZ_CP041046.1, from coordinate 2,359,616 downwards.
GGAGATCCTCGCGGCCGGCAAGCAATCCGCCCTGGCGCTGATCGCGGCTACATGAGCGAGACGCGATTCTTGCCGGAGGCCTTGGCTTCGTAAAGCGCATCGTCGGCGCGGCGGACGAGGGCCAGCGCATCCACCCCATGCTGCGGGGCCGTGGCGACACCCACGCTGAGCGTCACGTGCAGCGCCATGTCGTGCCAGAAGAACGGTTCGCTGGCGGCATCGACAAAGTCCTCGGCCCGCACCATCGCTTCACGAAGCGAGATCGGTGGCGCGAGCAGGGCCACGAACTCGTCGCCGCCCAGGCGGCAGACGGTATCGGCCTTGCGGGTGCGCCTGAGCAGGCGCTCGGCGAACTGGCGCAGCAGCTCGTCACCGGCGGCATGGCCGTGCACATCGTTGACGGCCTTGAAGCCGTCGAGGTCCATGTAGAGCACGGCGAGGCTGTCGCCGGCCTTGAGGTGGGCGAGGGCGGCCTTGAGCCGTTCCTCGAACACCAGTCGATTAGGCAAGCCGGTGAGCGTGTCGGATTCGGCCAGCTGGCGCATCCGGTCGGCCACGGCGCGGGCCACCGACACATCGCGCAGCACCAGCACGCCGCCGACAACGTGGCCGCCGCGGTCACGGATCGGCGTCGCAACGTCTTCGATATCCAGCCGCGTGCCATCGGCCAGCAACAGCTGGCGAGCTTGTAGCATGTCCACCGTGCGTTCTTCGGTGATGGCGCGCATCAGCGAACTCTGGCTCGGCTGGTCGTGCATGTCGCGCAGCTGCACCACGGATTCAATCGGCATGCCGCGGACTCGCATCGCCGGGCGAACCAGCAACGCTTCGGCGCGCTGGTTGAGGAAGGTGATCGCGCCGGTAACGTCCGTCGTAAGCACGGCGTCGCCGATGGAATCCAGGGTGACCTGGGCCAGCTCCTTGGCGGCGAACAGGCTTTCTTCGAGCTTCTTGCGCTCGCTGACGTCGGTCACCATGACGTAGAAGCCGTGGAAGGCCCCGTTATCGTCGAACTCCGGCGTATACGTGACGTCGCCGGTGAAGAACTTGCCGTGCAGGTTCATCTGGTTCATTTCGAAGCGCACGGCCTGGCCGTTGCGCACGCGGGCCAGCATCGGCACGAGGCGCTGGTAGTTCGCATCGCCCACGAACTCACGCAGCGTCTGCCCGAGTTGTGGGGCCATGTCGCCAAACCACTGGCGGTACGTGGCGTTGACGAAGCGATAGGTCTCCGTATCGTCGAGACGGCCAATGAGGGCAGGGATGGCATCGGTCATCCGGCGCAGGCGCTTGCGCGAATGGTCGAGTTCTTCCTGCAGCATGCGGGCCCCGGTGATGTCCTGCAGCAGGGCGACGTAGCCGCTGGTCACGCCGCCGACGACCACCGGCGTGGCATGCGCATGGGCCCAGACCATCAGGCCATCGGCACCGCGGAAGCGGAACACCTGTTCGAAGCGGTCGCCGCTGGCCATCAGGGCGCGCCAGGCCTCGACGACACGAACCTGGTCGCTGGGTTCGATGTTCTCGCGCATGAACGTGGCCACGTCCTGGCCCGCGCGGGCGCCGACCCATGCCGCCGCCTGCGCGTTCTGCCAGCGCGGCATGCCATCGGCATCCACATGGAAGACCGCCAGTGGCGCGGCGTCGGTGAAGGCCTGCAGTTCGGCGCGGCCGCGTTGCGTGGCGTCGAGCGCGTCGCGCCATCCATCGAGGAGGCTGCGCACCATGTGCCGCGAGCGGCGCAGGGTCACCACCGACCAGGCGACCAGGCCCGCAAGCGCCAGGCCGGCGATAGAGAGAATAAGGTCGAGCCGCGCCTGGCCGCGGGCCAGGCGGGTATGTTCGTAGGAGGCAAGCGCCGCGACGTCCCGGGCCACGGCGTCGTTCCGCGACTGGTACTCCGTGCCCATCACCGTTTCGATGCGCCGCTGGCTCTCGCCGGCCGCCGGGTGGCCCAGCAGGGGAGCCGCCGTGTCGACGCGCTGTTCGACGCTGTTGGCGAGGGACGACACCAGGGCGGTTTCGCGGGCGTCGCCGCCCACCCCCGCTTCGAGCGCACCGACATGGGCCCGGGCCTTCGCCACGGCCTGACGCCACGCAAAGGCGGCGTTGGGGTCGTCGCGCAGCTCCCAGGCGCCGACGGCGACGCGCATTTCGTGGACGTCTTCGGCGATCGCCTGGGTGGCGATCAGCACCTCGTAGCGTTTCCCCACCTGCCGCTGCGCGGCCAGCAAACCCATGGCCGTGGCGATGCCCGCCAGGGTCAACAGGACGACCAGGGCCACGCTGGCCTTGCTGCTGCGGTCGACGAGACGGGTAAGCCGTGCGTGGCGCTCTTGGGGCATGGAGGTGCAGGTGGTCGGGGTAAGGGTGAATCTATCAAACCCGCCGCTCCCACGCTCCGCTTTTTTGGCGGTTCTGTGCGCTGGCGCGCTTACCTGCGGGGGCGGGCTTGCGCCGGATCGCGTAGTTCCACCCAGGTGGGGGCGTGGTCGCTGGCCTTGGGCAGGTCGCGTACCCATCGATCAACGCCGGCGTTTTTCAGGCGGCTGGCAAGGTCGGCGGAGAGTAGAAGGTGGTCGATGCGCAGCCCCCGGTCACGGGGCCAATGCTGCCGGAAGTAGTCCCAAAACGTATAAATGTGCGCGTCCGGGTGCATCGCACGGAGGGCGTCCGTCCACCCCTGATCGAGCAAGCGAGTATAGGCATCACGCGTCTCGGGCTGGAGCAGGGCGTCCCGGCGCCAGTTTTTCGGGTCGTAGATATCGTCGTCGGTGGGGACGACGTTGTAGTCGCCAGCAAGCACGACGGGGTAACCCGTGTCGAAAAGCGGTTTCGCATACGCAATCAGCCGTTCGAACCACGCGAGCTTGTAGTCGAACTTGGGGCCCGGTCGCGGGTTGCCGTTAGGCAGGTAGAGGCAGCCCACCAGCACGCCATGCGCGAGCGCTTCGATGTAACGGCTATGGATGTCTTTCGCGTCGCCGGGGAGGCTGCGCCGGCTTTCCACCGGGTCTTCGCCCCGCGACAGGATAGCCACCCCGTTCCACGATGCCTGGCCGGACCAGACTGCGCCGTACCCCGCGTCGTGGATCGCGTCGATGGGAAAGCCCTTGTCGGGCGCCTTCAATTCCTGCAGGCAGGCCACCTCCGGCTTTTCACGCTCAAGCCATTCGAGCACATGCGGCAGCCGGGAGGTGATCCCGTTGACGTTGAAGGTGGCGATCTTCATGGCCTTACTGTCTCGTCCGGCCCGTCGACGACCGGTGATGGCCGATGCCGTGTGACGCCCGGTCTCACGAACTGGCTACCCATCGTTCAACGGGGCGCTGTGAGGGTTGACGTTCCCCGATGGAGAACTCGCATGGCTAACGAAAAGAACGCTCCCCCGAAACATCCGGGCCAGAACGATGTGCCTGAGCATCCGCGCAACCCGACGCGCGAACGGGAAACTGACGCGTCTGGCGATCCGCTCGATGGCAGCGGCGAAGACAACCAGCAGAAGAAGTCGTAGGAGCAACGCATGAGCAAGGGCAAGACCGAAACGGTTCTTATCAACCCCGTGACCCAGTACCCCGGGCCGCCATTTGACACCCCGAAGCAGTCCGCGCCCGGCACCGTGCACAAGCTGCACCCGCCCGCCGACCATGGTGAAACCAGCTACAAGGGCCACGGCCGGCTCGCTGGCCGGCGGGCACTGGTGACGGGCGGCGACAGTGGCATCGGCCGCGCCGCTGCCATTGCCTTTGCCCGCGAAGGCGCGCACGTGGTGATCAACTACCTCCCCGAAGAGGAGGCAGATGCTCGCGAAGTGATCAAGCTGGTTGAAGCCGAGGGCGTCGCGGCCAAGGGCATTCCGGGCGACCTGAAGGATGAAGCGTTCTGCCGTTCGCTGGTGAAGCAGGCCGCGGAGGTGATGGGCGGGCTCGACATCCTCGCCAACGTCGCAGGCAAGCAGACCCACCAGGAAAGCATCGCCGACCTTACGACGGAGCAGTTCGACGCGACGTACAAGACCAACGTCTATGCCCTGTTCTGGCTGTGCAAGGCCGCGCTGGAGATCATGCCCGCCGGTAGCACCATCGTGAACACGGCCTCGATCCAGTCGTATTCGCCCTCCGACATCCTGCTCGACTATGCCTCGACCAAGGCAGCCATCGTGGCCTTCACCAAGTCGCTGGCGAAACAGGTGGCGGAGAAGGGCATTCGCGTGAACGCGGTGGCCCCGGGGCCGTTCTGGACGGCGTTGCAACCGTCGGGCGGCCAGCCGATCGAGAAGATCAGGGACTTCGGCGCGCAGGTGCCGTTGAAGCGACCGGGCCAGCCCGTTGAGTGTGCACCGCTGTATGTGCTGTTGGCATCCAGCGAATCCAGCTACGTGACCGGTGAGACGTATGGCGTAACGGGCGGAAATCCGCTCCCCTGAAAACTCGCGTCCGGCGGGCATGAATGCCTGCCGAACGCATCGCGCTGCGCACGGCGATGAAATGAACAGGAAAGCCTTGGGTCGTTCTAATCTCGCCCTTTGCCCCTGAAGGATTTTCATGCGCCCAGCGTTTGCCATGCCCACCCTGGCCCTCGCCGCCGCCCTGGCCCTGTCCGCCTGTGCCCCGGCGCCGCGGCTGGCCCGGAACGAAACCCTCGTGGTCGTGACCCACGAGCCGCCGCCGGTCGTCGAAGAAGTCGAGCCCGCCGGGCGCCCGGGTTGGGTATGGGCCCATGGTTACTGGCGCTGGAACGGCCATGACTACGAGTCCGTCGGCGGCCATTGGGAGCGCGATCGCCCCGGCTACCACTACGTGCATCCGTTCTGGGAAAACCGCAAAGGCAAATGGGTGCTTCACGCAGGCGTCTGGGTCAAGAACTGACCGAAGCCGAATCGCCAAGACGACCCCGGATGGCCTCAAGATAGTGGGCGCGTTTCCCACCCGTGAGGCTTGCCATGGTGCTCCGTCGGTCGATTCCCGCGTCGTTCTTCGGCATGGTCCTGGGCCTGGTCGGCCTGGGCAGCAACTGGCGTAACGCCAGCCACCTGTGGGGTGTGCCGCCGGTCATCGGCGAAGCGATCATGACGGTGGCCTTCGTGGTGTGGGCCGTGCTGATCACGTGCTACGCCATGAAGTGGATCGGTCACCGCGAAGCGGCCTTCGAAGAGGCACGCCACCCGGTGCAGTGTTGCTTCATCGGGCTGGTGCCGGCGAGCACCGCCTTGATGGCCGTGGTACTCGCGCCCCATGCGCATGGGTTGGCGCTGCTGGCCCTCGTGGTCGGCGGTGCGGGCCATGTGCTTTTCAGCGTGTGGCGCGTCGGTGACATGCTGCAGGGCGGGCGGGAAATGACGACGGTGACGCCGGTCATCTACCTGCCGTCGGTGGCGGGTAATTTTATTACGTCCATTGCCGCTGGCACACTGGGCTATCCGTCGTGGGGCTTGCTGTTTCTTGGCGCGGGGGTGTTCGCGTGGCTCTCGCTTGAGTCGGTCATCGTGAACCGCCTGTTCCACGCGCAGGCGCTGCCGGTGCCGCTGCGGCCGACGCTGGGCATCCAGCTCGCTCCGCCGGTAGTTGCCGTCGCGGCATGGCTGGCGAATACCCAGGGCGCGCCGGAGCTCATGGTCCAGGCGACATGGGGCTACGGGTTGCTGCAACTGTTCCTGATGATCCGGTTGCTGCCGTGGATCATGCAGCAACCGTTCGCGCCCAGTTACTGGGGTTTTACTTTCGGACTGACAGCACTTTCGGGGACGGCGATCGCGATGACGTCACGCGGACTGACCGGCGCCATCGCGGATCTGGCACCGGCGCTGTTCGTGGTGACGAATGTCACACTCGCCGTCATTATCATTGGCACCATCGTACGGGCCGCGCAGGACAAACTGCTGCCACCCGCCGCACCATCGCAAGTCACGGCCGTGCCGACGACCAAGTGACAGATTTGCTCATACTGCGAATATACCGAACGGGTTAAAGCCATGGATCGACGTGCCGCTACGCTATGTCCGGCATCGCCCCTATCCCCCAGATGCCGGCTTTTATCGCCGCGGCGCCCTCGAGGTGGCCGCGGCGCTTTTTCGTTGCGTCTTGTGTTCGGTGTACTGGCGTTCTTTGCCTTCGCGCATGTCCATGCGGAAGGCGGCAGCTACAACGTCGACGACGCGTCCGTCGTCGGCAACGGCAAGTGCCAGCTTGAGTCGTGGCTGCGCGAGTGGTCCAACGGCAGCAACGGCGTCTACACCGTGCCAGCGTGCGGCGTGGGCGCCGTCGAGCTGGGCCTGTCGCTGAACACGGAGCAGCGCACCCACGGGGTGACCGCGAACCCTGGTGCAAAGTGGCAGTTGCGCAACGGCGACACCAAGGGCATCGGCGTCGCGTTGGCGACGAATGCGACGTACCTGCATGGCCACCAGGAAGACGTGCAGGCTTACGTTTCGACGACATTTGGACTGGATGATGCACGCCGCGTGATGGTGGCGTTGAATGCCGGCGCTGACCGCATGCGGCATGATTCGACGCATAGTCTGTTTGGCGCGGGTTTGTCGTGGTCGTTGACGGAGCGTTGGGAGTTGCTGGTGGAGCGCCTGTGGACGCACCGGACGATTGATGACCAGGGTGGTGTGCGGTTTGGTTGGGATGATTCGAGTGTGGACCTGGTGATTGGCAGTGAGCGTGGGCCTCATCGGGAGCACTGGATCAACCTTGGTTGGAACGTGGCGTTCTGATTGTCGTCTGGCTCGGCTTCGCCTTCGACTCGGCGGCGCTCGCCTTCGGCATCGCGTTAGCTCTCTGGCGTGGTCGCAGTGGAGCCCTGGGTGCCCACCCTCGCTGCTCAGACAACGCTCTGCGTTCGAGAAGGAGAGCCGCTACGCGGCTGGTTTATCTATTGGCCTTCGGCCGCGAACCGGTGGCTGGGCGGGGGTTTTCGACACGGCTTCCGGCGATCTCAGCTGGTCGATGCAACACCGTAGTCTGGTCAGGACGGAGGTGGGCATCATGAGCAGAACAGTTCGGCTATGGCGTCATTTGTCGACGGCGGATCGCGAGCGTATCTGGACAGATTGGCAAGCCGGGGTGTCTCCCAAGGCCATCGCCCGGCTGCTGGAGCGGGACGGCGCCCTATCGGACGACGACAGTATCTGTCCCACGAGACCATTAGCCGTTTTGAGTCGGCGTGGGCATCTTCGTACCGCCACCGCGCAATCCGCTCAGGGACGCTCGGACCCTTCAGCTGACTGAGCGTGAGGAGATCTCCACGCGGCTTGTGCCAGGGCCATTCCTGACCTGCCGTATCGCCTCAGCTCGCATATCGTCACGCTGGGGCGAGGCGCCGTCATGCATCTGTCGCGAGGTGGGGCGCAATGGCGGCCGTGATCCGCCGCTATCGCGCGGCGCTCGAGGCCGATCAGCGCGCCTGGACGCATGCCCTGCGCCCCAACGATTCTGCTCGCTCGCCAACGTGCAGGTTCGCCTTGGTCGCCCGCAACTGGCCCATCGTTGGGCACCACAACAGATCAGTGGGTGGCTTCGCCCGGCCCTATCCGGAGGACGACAGTATGCGGGTGTCTCACGAGACCATCTACCGTGGCCTGTTTATCCTGAACCAGCGACCGCTTAAAAAAAGCTTCTGGCGCATCTTCGTACGCGCCGATCGGTACTAAATCAAACCGTTGCATCGACCAGCTGAGATCGCCCCTGCCGTGACGAAAACGCTGGGCCATCCATGGCCCACCCCCTGCGGGCCCGATCCTTCCAGCCCCCTCGCTCCACTAAACTCGCCTCGAGGGTGAGCACCCAGGACTCCTTTCATTCCTGAGGTTTCGTCTCGGAATGCAACCGCCCGAAGGTTTGGTGGTTACCACTTCGACGAGCGAAAGCCGTTGGCGTGAGTACGACAGCCGATAGTGCATTTGTAGGAGCAACCACCGTATGAGGGGGGGCGCCTGCGACAGCGCGGACGTTGCCGGCGTTGGCCTTCCGACACGACGCCTCTGCGATGAAGAGAGTCCTCGGTGCCCACCCTCGAGGCGAGTTCGCGGAGGCGAGGGGGCTGGAAGGATCAGGCCCGTAGGGGCGCGGCCATGGAGGGCCGCGCGTTTTCGTCACGGCAGGGGCGATCTCAGCTGGTCGATGCAACGGTTTGATTTAGTACCTCTGCCGGGGTCTGGAAGTCCAGAGTTTGCCGCGGTCGCTGGTTCAGCTCCTTGGCCACGGCGTTGAGCTGAGCCTGGGTGTAATGGCTCAGGTCCTGCCCCTTCGGGAAGTACTGGCGAAGCAAGCCGTTGGTGTTCTCGTTGGATCCGCGCTGCCACGGGCTGTGCGGGTCGCAAAAGTAAACCTGCACGTTGGTTGCCAGCTTGAATCGTTGGTGCTGGGACATCTCCGGGCCGCGATCCCAGGTCAGCGAGCGCCTCAGCTGGGCCGGTAGCCGGCGGATGTGCTTCGCGACGGCGTCGACCACGGTCTCGCTGTCACGCGCGGGAATTTTTATCAGCATTACGAAGCGTGATCGCCGCTCGACGAGCGTGACGATATGCGAGCTGAGCGTGCCAGCGAGCAGGTCACCCTCCCAGTGCCCTGGTACCGCCCGATCGTCCGCGTCGGCGGGGCGCTCGCTGATCCTCAGGGCGTCGGGGGTCAGGCTACGGCCACCCTTGCGGGCCCTTCCGTGGCGTCCCTGGGCCAGCGGATAGCGCACCGATCGGCGCGTACGAAGATGCGCCAGAAGCTGCTTTTTAAGCACTCCCCGTGTCTGGATAAACAGGCTGCGGTAGATGGTCTCGTGGGACACCCGCATACTGTCGTCGTCCGGATAGCGCCGGGCAAGCCACCCACTGATCTGTTGTGGTGCCCAACGATGGGCCAGCTTGCTGGCGACCACACGGCGAAGTGCGCCGCGGCGAGCGAGCAGACACTCTTTGGGGCGCAGGGCATGCGTCCAGGCGCGCTGATCGGCCTCCGCCGCGCGATAGCCGTCACGGCCGCCATTGCGCCCCACCTCGCGACAGATGCTGGACGGCGCCCGCCCCAGCGTCTGGGCGATACGGCGCAGGGAATGGCCCTGGCACAAGCCTCGTGAGATCTCCTCACGCTCAGTCAGCTGAAGGGTCCGAGCGGATCGCTTGCGCGGTGGCGGTGCAAAGCCTCCACGCCGACTCAAAACGTAATAGATGAGGGCGCCGTCCCGCTCCAGCAGCCGGGCGATGGCCTTGGGAGACACCCCGGCTTGCCAATCTGTCCAGATACGCTCGCGATCCGCCGTCGACAAATGACGCCATAGCCGAACTGTTCTGCTCATGATGCCCACCTCCGTCCTGACCAGACTACGGTGTTGCATCGACCAGCTGAGATCGCCGGAAGCCGTGTCGAAAACCCCCGCCCAGCCGCCGGTTCGCGGCCGTAGGCCCATAGGAAAACTGGCCGCGTAGCGGCCCTCCTTTTCGAACGCTGGAGTCGATGTCTGAGCAGCGAGGGTGGGCACCGAGGGCTCTCCTTTGGCAACCCGCCAGCTTGCGGGTTAGGCCGCCAAAGCCGCTGAAACCCCGCGAAAACACCCTACTAACCGCAGATCTTAACCGTTAAGCCACCTTCTGATTGCGTTTCATTCGTGTTAAGATTGGATGGCCAAACGATGAGCCAGCCCCCTCGGCAAGCCCCAGTCGTCCACTCGACTTCCATCTCAAGGGGCTCTTTCATGACTCATCGCCACCGCGCGATTCCGCGCCTGTCCACGCTTGTGCTTGCCCTGGCCGCTGCCATGCCGGCTGCCTACGCGCAGGACGCCACGCACAGCGATAGCACCAAAAAGGACACCACCACGCTCGATGCCGTGAGCGTCCAGGGCCAGCGTGCGCCGACCTATACCGCCGACGAAAGCAGTGCGGCAACGCGCCTGCCGCTTACCCCGCAGGACACGCCGCAATCGCTGAGCATCATCACCGAGCAGCGGATCGAGGATCAGCACCTCACCAACGTCCGTGCCGTGCTCGACAACACCACCGGTGTGTCGTCCAGCCAGTACGACACCGAGCGCGTGGTGTTCTGGTCGCGTGGTTTCCAGATTGAGAACGTGGCCAACGATGGCGTGCCGGTGGCACCGGGCCTCAACGCGGGGTCGGCGGATGCCACGCTGGATACGGCTATTTACGACCGCATCGAAGTGCTTCGTGGCGCGTCGGGCCTGTTGAGTGGCGCGGGTAGCCCGGCGGCATTGATCAACTTCGTTCGCAAGCATGCCGACAGCAAGACGCTGCAGGCGGATGCGACGGTGAGCTATGGCTCGTGGAATACGAAGCGCGCGGAGTTCGATATCTCCTCGCCGCTGAATGCGTCGGGCAGCGTGCGCGGCCGCGTGGTCGGCGTGCATGAGGATGGCGATTCCTACCTCGACCGCTACAGCAACACCAAGAACGTGTTCTATGCGGTGCTCGACGCGGATCTTGGCGAGAACACCGTGCTCAGCGTGGGTTACGACTACCAGAAGAGCAAACCCGACGGCGTGACCTGGGGTACGTTCCCCGCGTTCTATGACGATGGCACGCAGATCAGATGGCCGCGGTCGTTCAGCAGCGCGGCCAACTGGACGTTCTGGAACCAGACCACGCAGACGGCCTTCGCCGACCTCAAGCACACCTTCGATAATGGCTGGCAGGTGCACGCCATGGCCAGCCATCGGCAGACCGATGGCGACGATGCGTTGTTCTATGTGTATGGCTTCCCGAACCGCGATTCGGGGGAGGGGATCACGCCTTACGCGTACCGGAGCCGCCAGCACGGGCGGCAGAACATGCTGGACGTGTACGCGTCGGGTCCGTTCGAAGCGTTTGGCCGCGAGCACGATCTCGTTGTCTGTGCCAGCGGTTCGCATTACTCCAACGATGCTTACGAATACCCACACGGCGATTTGCCGGACGTTGGCAATTTCCTCGACTGGACGGGGCAGTATGCCTACCCGGATTTCGCCGCCACGGCGGATCGTGCCTCGCTGGTCCGGGTCGAGCAGAAGGGTCTGTACGCGGCGGCGCGCTTCTCGCTGGCGGATCCGCTGAAGCTCGTGGTCGGTGCGCGTCGTACCAGCTGGATGAACGATACTAATGACGCGTCGGCGGGTCTGTATCACCAGAAGCAGGACAAGACGATCCCCTATGCGGGGCTGATCTACGACATCACCCCAACGTACTCGGCGTTCGCCAGCTACACGCAGATTTTCGACCCGCAGGATAACCGCCGGGCGGATGGCAGCTTCCTGGATCCGATGGTCGGCAGCAGTCGCGAGGTGGGTATCAAAGGCCGTCATTTTGGCGGTGCGCTGAATACCTCGCTGACCTTCTTCGATACGCGCCTGTCTTCCGTGGCCGAAGCTGACGTGGGCCAGTTGCTTCCGGATGGCATCACCCAGGCGTACAACAGCGTGGATGGCACGCGGTCGCGGGGATATGAGTTTGAAGCGTCCGGCGCGTTTTCCGATGACTGGAACGGGACGCTCGGCTGGTCGCATTTCAACGTGAAGGGCCCGGATCACACCGGTGAGCTGCGCCCGGCCTTGCCCCGTACGCTGGTGCGCCTGTTCACGACCTACCGGTTGCCGGGCGCCCTCAACAAGCTGACGATCGGTGGTGGCACCAACTGGCAGGCGGCGAGCCACACGCCGGTGGATGGCCCGAACGGCCCGCAGCGCGTGGACCAGTCGTCGGTGTTCCTGGTGACGGCCATGGCGCGCTATGCGTTCGACGACCGCGCCTCGGTGCAGCTGAACGGGGATAACCTGCTCAACCGGAAGTACTTCGTGCTCGATGAGTACAGCAACCTGTATTACGCGCCGCCGTCGACTTATACGGTGTCGTTCAACTACCGGTTCTTCTGATCCGGCGATTTGCTGCTTCGCAGCAGGTTTATCGAATGATATCCGCCCGTTGACGCGGATTTTACGGTGCGCTATATCTGACAAAGGCGCCGCGGTGATTTTTCCCGCGGCCGCTTCCGCGATTGCATGCATGGGGCATGCAACGGCGTGCACCTCGCGATCGGTACCGGGACACCATGCGTCAGCGCAATCCCAATCCAGCGAACCCAGGTAGCGCCCTTGCGGAGCTGTCGTTCCCGTTCGTGCGGGGCGATGGCCATCCTATCCTCGCGCGCGCCAAGCTCAGCGCCCTGCGTTCGCGTGGCAAATCCCTCGCCGGCTACTCCCCGCCGCGCTAATCCGCCTGGTTCGTCTCTCTGATCGGCCCATCCTTTCGCCAGGACGCCCGGTGCACGTGTTGAACGCGTGCGAGCCGTAACGTCAGCGTATTCGTACGCCGAAGGTCGCTGGTCAGCATATCCGCAACACACGGCGGAGGGCCGCGTGTTGTCTGTAGCGACACTTTCGGGGTGGGGTGACTTGTGCATAACCAACAGATTCTGACGAAGAAGGCGCTTGTGCTCGCCGTCTGTACGGTCTTTGGCTTCATGGCGGTGCCTGCGTTTGCCCAACAGGCAGCGCCTGCCGCTGACGCGCCGGCCAAGGCCGAGAAAGACAAAGCAGAGAAGGACAAGGCCGTACAGATGAAGGCGCTGAGCGTGGTGGCCAACCGCTACGACGCCACCAACATGCGCATGGACTCGGTCAATACCGTGGACGTGCTCTCCGCCAGCGACCTGCAGCACACCGCCGTGCATAACGTGGCCGAAGCGCTGGGCCTGATGTCCGGCGTCAACGTCACCACCACCGGCACCGGCTATTTCGGCGGCATCGATGGTGCGGCGCGCGGCGAAGGCATGTTCGCTTCCGTGCGCGGGCTGCCTTCTGAGTACAACGTCAACCTGGTCAATGGCAGCAACGTGGCGCAGGGCATGCCGTACAGCCGTAGCGTGCAGCTGAGCCTGTTGCCGCCGTCCGGCTTGCAGACCATCGTGCTGAACAAGACCTCCACCGCGGACATGGATGGCGATGCGATCGGCGGCACGATCGATTTCCGTACGCCCAGCGCGTTTGATTTCAAGAAGGACTTCAGCGGCAGCATCACCGCCAGCGGCCGCAGCGAGAGCCGGGCCAGGGATTACGGCGGCAGCGGCCTGGGCAGCGGCCTGGCCGGCGAACTGCAGACCAAGTTCGGTGAGCAGAAGCAGTTCGGCTTCTATATCAGCGCCTATTACGATTACCGCAACATCGCCAACAGCGAGATCGGTGCGGCGGAAAGCGCCTCGAATGACGGGTCATGGGCGTTCCTGCATGCCACGGCCGAAGGCGAGAACGCGCCGGGCTATGACCCGCAGCACAACCTGACCAGCATCGGTACCAACGTCGGCATCGCCTCGGGCTTCGAGCGCCGTTACGGCGGCAACATGTCGTTCGACTGGAACGTGGACCCGACGCTGCGCGCCTACGCGAAGATGTCGTATGCCTATGCCCTGACCGAGCAGAACACCACCTACAACCAGCTGCTGCCGCAGGACGTCACCTACGTTCCTACGTCGACGCCCGGCGTCTACAGCCCGAACATCGGCCGGATCGCCAACCGTTTCTGGTTCGAGACCAATCCGGAACGGGCCGACCTGGCGACGATCCAGTTTGGCGCGGACAAGACCGCCGGCGGCTGGACGATCTCGCCCAACGTGTTCTGGAGCATCGGCCGTAACGACCGTCCGGAGCACGTCGAGATCGATGGCCGCGAAGACAAGTACTCGCAGGATAACTTTGCCTATAACCAGAGCTCGCTGCTGAGCTACGGCGGCAATCACTTCCCGTACCCGGTGCTGACCCCCGCGCTGCTGAACTCGGTCAACAACATCCAGAACATGTACGCCAATGACTATGGCGAGGTCACCCGCATCCGTTCGGGCCAGAAGCGCGGCGGTGCGAAGCTGGACCTGCGTTACGACTTCGAGGACGGCCCGTTGCAGTCGGTGAAGTTCGGCGTGAAGTACAGCGACAGCTCGCGTGAGTTCACCAACCGCGACTGGTCCACCGGCGGCATCAACGACGGCACCACCACGCTGGACGACCTCGGCATCTTCAAGGGCTATTACAGCCAGATCTTCCCGGGCAAATACCCGTGGACCACGCCGCAGGTGAGTCGTGCCGCGGTGGCCGACCTGATCGCCGCCCACGTGCAGCCGTCGGACCTGGATACCTGCAGCCAGCTCGACTACAACAACTTCAACTGCGACACCATGCGCGGTACCGAGGCCGTATCGGCCGCCTATGCCATGGCGACGATCGAGCAGGGGCCGTGGGAGATCATTCCCGGCGTGCGCTTTGAACATACCTCGATCCACAACACGTTCTGGACGACGCCGCAGGACACGGAAGGCAACGAGCTGCCGGGCTACTTCAGCAACAACCGCACGATCTATAACGAGCCGCTGGGCAGCCTGTTCATCAACTACCGCCCGGGTGGCAACGTCGTCTTCCGTGGCGCGATCTGGCAGAGCTATACGCGCCCGGCGTTCGTCCAGCTGGGTGGCGGCGAGCAGATCAGCGTCTCCAACGGCGTGACGACGATCACCCGCGGCAACCCGGACCTCGACCCGATCAAGGCCACCAACGTGGACCTCGGCGCCGAGTGGACGACGGAGCGCGGTGGTTACGTGTCGCTGACCAGCTACTACAAGAAGCTCAGCGATTACATCTACGACAGCGGTGGCGGCCAGGCCAACCCGAATACCTCGGGCGTCGGCACGGTACTGACCAAGACGCCGACCAACGGCGGCGATGGCCACGTCTACGGCATCGAGGCCACCTGGCGGCAGAAGTTCGAGAACCTGCCGGGCGCCTGGAACGGCCTGGGCTTCAGCGTCAACGCCACGCGGCAGAACTCGAAGGTGGACCTGGGCCGCGAGGGCTTCTCCAACGAACGCCTGCAGCAGGCGCCGGAGCGCATGGCCAATGCGGAAGTCTTCTATGAGAAGTACGGGTTCTCGCTCAACCTGAGCTACCACTACACCGGCTCGTACATCTCCAACTACGACTTCCTCAACCAGAGCTCGCCGTGGGATGACCTGTGGCTGCGGCCGATCCGCCGCGTGGACCTGCACGCCGGTTACCAGCTGGATAACGGCCTGCAGTTCGACCTGCAGATCAGCAACCTCACCAAGCAGTACCAGTACTGGTCGCATATCGGCCAGTACAGCCTGGTGAATTCGGATATCGTCGATGCAGGGCGGACGACGCTTCTGACCGTGAAGTACTCGTTCTGAACGCCCATCACCTGCGCGGAGTGGCTGCATGACGGGCTGGCGTGACAGCGGTAACCCGGTGGTGCCTGGTACGGCACCACCGCGGGCCATCGGCCTGTGGGGCGGCCTGTCCGCCAATGTGCTGAACATGATCGGGATCGGGCCGTTCGTGACGATTCCGCTCGCGCTCACCGCGTTGGCCGGGCCGGCCGTGTTGCTGGGCTGGATCGCCGGCGCGCTGCTCTGCCTTTGCGATGGACTGGTGTGGGCCGAACTGGGTTCCACGGTGCCGGAGTCCGGCGGCCCCTACCACTACCTGCGGGAGGCGTTCGGGCGTGAACGGGCAGGGCGCCTGTTCGGTTTCCTTTACCTGTGGCAGACCCTGCTGACGGCGCCACTGTCCATCGGTTCGGCGGCGGTCGGCTTCGCACAGTACGCGGGCTACCTCATGCCGTCGCTGGGCACGACCGGCCACGTGTTGCTCGCTGCCGGCCTTTGCCTGCTGAACACCGCGATCCTTTATCGCAAGGTGGGCGACATCCAGCGCCTGTCGCTGGTGATCACCGTGGCCGTGGTGGCCGCGTGCGCGTGGGTAGTGTTCACCGGCATCACCCACTTCGACCTGGCCACGGCCAGGCACTTCATGGACATGCCATCGCCGTCGGGCAAGGGCTTCTGGCTGGGACTCGGTGCGGTGTCGCTGATCGCCGTGTACGACTACGGCGGCTACAACAACGTGTGCATGCTCGGTGGCGAAGTGAAACAGCCGCGGCGGACCATTCCGATGGCCGTGCTGCTGTCGATCCCGCTGGTCGCCGTGCTTTACCTGGGCCTGAACATCAGCATCCTTGGCGTGTTGCCCTGGGAAACCGCCGCGCATTCCACCGCCGTGGTCGCCGAGCTGATGCAGGCCGTGCATGGCGCATGGGGTGGTGAGGTCGCGGTGGTGCTGATCCTCGTGGCGAGCTGGGGATCGGCGCTGGTCGTACTGCTGGGCTACTCGCGCGTGCCGTATGCGGCGGCGTCGGAAGGGCAGTTCTTCCGGCCGTTTGCACGCCTGCACCCGCGTGATGGCTTCCCCACCGTATCGCTGGTGTTCGTGGGGATCACGTCGGCCCTTGCGTGCTTCCTCTCGCTGGAGCGGCTGATCAGCATGCTGATGGTGGTGCAGATCCTGTTCCAGTACATCGCGCAGTGTTTTGCCGTGGTGGCGCTGCGTCGCCGTCGCGCGGATGCCGATGTCTTCCGCATGCCGCTTTATCCGTTGCCGATCGCGATCAGCGTGGTGGGCTGGCTTTATCTCGTCGCCACCAGCGGCACCAGCACCATGCTTACCGCCGTGATCGCCATTGCGGTCGGTGGCATGATTTTCCTTTGGCAAGCCCGGAGAACCCGCACGTGGCCGTTCCGCACCTGAAACCCTGGGATGTCGCGGTCGTCGGGGAAATCTTCGCCGACCACGTCTTCACCGGCTTCCCGCACTGGCCGCAACCCGGCGAGGAAGTGATCGCTGAGGGCTACGTCCGCGAGCTGGGCGGTGGCAGCGTCAATACGGCCTGCGGCCTGTCGCGCCTGGGCCGCCGCGTGCGCCTGGTGGGCCTGATCGGCGATGCGGATTTCGACTGGTTCGAGCACCGCCTGGGCGAGTTCGGCGTCGGCATGGGTGGCATCCGCCTTGAAGCGGACGGCACCGGCATCACCGTCAGTGTGTCGATGCGCGACGACCGCACGTTCTTTACGTACCCAGGTGCCAACCGGGGCCTGCCCGAGCTGTTGAGGGAACAGGCGGTGCTTACCGACCTGACGGTGGCCCGGCACGTGCACTTCGCCATGCCACTCTCCCGCGCGCTGGCCGCCACCGTGCTGCCGGCGCTGCGTGCCGCAGGCTGCACCACCTCGCTGGACGTCGGTCACTCGCCGGCATGGCTGCGCGATGCGGACAACATCGCGACCATCCGCGACGTCGACCTGTTCCTGCCGAACGCCGCGGAAGCCGCCCTGCTGTGCGGGCGCGACAGTGCCGATGCCTATGTCACCTGGGCGGTGGAAAACGACCTGCCGCGTGTCGTGCTCAAGCGCGGCGCCGCCGGTGCGCTCGTCGTCGCCGACGGCGCCCTCTGCCACGTCGCACCGCCCGTGATCGACGTCGTCGATACCACTGGCGCCGGCGACGCCTTCAACGCCGGCCTCATCGACGGCTGGCTCGACAACGAACCCCTTGGCCGTGCGCTTGAGCGCGCCTGCATCTGCGGCGCCCAGTGCAGCACGGCCCCTGGCGCCCTGGCGGCGCTTCCCCATCCCCCCTTGTTGAGGACCCTACGTGAACGGACGTACCGATCGTAAGATCGCCCTGGTTGGCGGGGGCAGCGTTCGCTCGCCCCTGGTGGTATTTGGTGTGAACGAAGCGGCGCAGGCCCTCGGTGCCGCCGAGATGGTGCTGTACGACCCGGACCCGGCCCGCCTGCGCGTGATGGTTGACCTGGGCAAGGCCATCGTGAAGCGCTTTGGCGGCGAGCTGCGCCTGCGTGGCGCGTCGTCCATCGAAGACACCATCGAGGGCGCGGATTTCGTGCTCAACAGCATCCGCATCGGCGGCATCGCCGGGCGTGCGGCGGATGAGCGCGTGGCGATTGAACACGGCTACCCGGGCCAGGAAACCACGGGGCCGGCCGGCGTGGCCATGGGCCTGCGCACCATTCCGGCGGCGATCGAGCAGGCGCGCCTGGTGGAGACGCTTTCGCCGGACGCGTGGCTGGTGAACTTCACCAACCCCGCGGGCCTGATTACCCAGGCGGTGAACGACCACAGCAAGGCACGCATCGTCGGCATCTGTGACACGCCGACGGAGCTGTTCCACAACATCGCCCGCGCGCTCGGCGAGCCCTACGAAGACGTGGAGTGCGATTACGTCGGCCTGAACCACCTGGGCTGGGTGCGCGGCGTGCGCGTGCGCGGCGTGGAACGGATCGACGCGCTGCTCGACAACGACGAGCTGTTGCGCAGCCTGTACCTGGCGCCGCTGTTCGACACGGACATGATCCGCACGTTGCGACTGATCCCCACGGAGTACCTGTTCTTCTACTACGAGCGGCAGCGCGCACTGGCCAACCAGCGTCGCCAGGGTGGCAGCCGTGGGGCCGAAATCGCCACCCTCAACGACGAGTTGTTCGCCACGCTCAGTGCGCGTCTCGCGGCCGGGCAGGGCGATGAAGCGGTGGACATCTATGCCGCTTACCTCAACCAGCGCTCGGGCTCCTACATGAAGCTGGAGGCCGAAGGTGGCTCGGCGTTTGACCAGGGCGTGAGCCTGGAAGGCGACCCGTTCCGCGTGGCGACCGGTTATCACCGCATCGCCATCGACGTGATGAGTGCGGTGACGGGCGCGAAGCCCGCGGCGATCGTGGTGAATACACCTAACCGCGGCGCCGTGCCCGACCTGCCGGACGCGGACGTGGTGGAGACGCTGTGCGACATCTCACTGGACCGGATCGAACCACGCCCGCTTGCGCCGCTGCCCGACGCGGTGGCGGGGCTGGTGCGTTCGGTGAAGGCCTATGAGCGCGCGGCGATCGCGTCGGTGCTGGAAGGCACGCGGCTGGGCGCCCGCAAGGCGATGCTGATCCACCCGGCGATCGGCGAGTGGACCCCGACCTCGAGCCTGCTGGACGCGCTGCTAGGCCACGTCAACGAAGACGGCGAGTGCCTGTGCCAGGGGCCGGCCCACCGGTAAGCCCCTGGCCGGACGTCACATCGAGGCGGCGGTGAGCCTGCCGATCTCGGCGAACCACTTCGTGGCCTGCTCCGGCGTGGCGCGGGCATTGGCCAGGAACACGACGACGACGCGTTTCTGGCCGTTCGGCGCGGTGATGATGCCGATGTCGTTGAAGGCGGCCATGCGCCCGTCACGCGTGCCGCTCGTACCGGTCTTGTCGGCGAGCTGGTAGCCCGCCGGCAGGCCGCCGCGGATCCGGTTCGGGATCACCTGTGCCGACATCATGCCGAGCAGCTTCTGCGTCGAGCCTGCCGACAGCAGCTCGCCGGCCTGGAGCTTGCGCAGGAAGGCGCCGGCGCCCTCGAGCGTGCTGCTGTCGACATGGCTGGCGAGGACGGCATCGGCGCCTTTCGTATCGAACAGCCGCGCGAGTTCGCCTTCGCCCATGTCGATGCGGATGCCTTGCACGCCCTTCGATGCAAGGAACCGCGTAGCGACCGGGCTGCCGCCGAGCAGGCGGAGCAGGGCGTCGACCGCCGTGTTGTCGCTCTGGGTCACCGCGGCATGCAGCAACTCGTCGACGCTGACGTCGCGCGGGCCGGCCTTCAGCGACGCGCCGACGGACGGCACGGCGGAGCCGTCGACCACGTCGGCGGGGCCCAGGTGCACGGTACGGTCCAGCGTGAGCGTTCCGGCGCCGACCTGGCTGAGCACGGCCGCGGCGATGGGTGCCTTGAACACGCTCATCATCAGGTACGGCCGGCCGGCGTTGACGCTCACCGACTGGCCGGCGGCCGGGTCCATCACCAGCACGCCAAGCGTCCCCGGCCGGGCCTGGTCGGCGACCTTTTGCAGCGCCGCCTGCAGGTGGGCGTCCGGGGCGGCGGCCAGGGCGGCGCTGGTCACGAGGGATAGCGCGACGCCGCGCAGGAGGGGCTTGAGCATGGGGGAGCACCTGTTCGTCGGGGTGTGGGCACGGTAGCCCCGGGCCTGGCCCCGCGCGTGTCGCAATAAGGGCATTTTGCTGACGGATTAACCATCACATCGTCTTTACGGCCGAATCGGCACCTTTCCAAGGTTGTGCCCGAGCTACCGGCCGGGCAGGCGCCAGCTTTGCAGGGGATATCCGTTTGAGCCAGAAGCAGTTAACACGCGACCGCACCATCTGGGCCGTCGTGTTCGTCATCCTCGCCGCCACCCTGGCGCTCGATGCCGCGACGCCGCTGGGCTACTCGGTATGGTGCTTCTACTTCTTCGCCGTCGGCCTGACCGTGTTCCAGTCGCGCCGGGACATGCCGCTGGTGGTCGCCTTCGTGTCGACCGTGCTGATTGCCATCGGCTACAAGCTCTCGCCCCCCTCCATCGCGGCCAGCTTCTCCGAGGTGAACCGGACCATCGGCGCCGTGTCGTTCTGGGGTATCGCGGCCCTCGTGACCCAGGCGCTGCGGGCACGGACCGCGGCCGAACGGATGCTGTGGCTCCAGGAAGGCCAGAACGCGGTATCGCATGCCTTGCGTGGCGAGCAGTCGCCCGAGGAGATCGCCCGGCATGCCGTGGGCGCACTGTGCGCGCGGCTGGGGGCACAGGTGGGCGCGCTGTACCGGGCGGACCGGCACCAGCTGGTGCTCTGCGGCGGTGCCGGCTTGCCGGCGGACCACCCGGGCACGCTTTCGCGCGATGGCGGCCTGCTGGGCGACGTGCTCGCCGACGGCGAACCGCGGCGCCTGGCCAACCTTTCCGACGCGCACGTCGCGATCGCATCCACCCTCGGGCGAAGCACGCCCACCGAAGTGTTCCTCATGCCGGTGACAGCGGACGGCAACCCGGTCGGCGTCATCGAAATCGGCCGGGTCGGCGGCACGGATCCGTTCGGCGCCGACATGGACCTGCTCGCCCGGACCGGTGAAGCGATCGGCGTGGCCCTGCGCACCGCCGCGCTGCGCGAACGCCAGAACGAGCTCCTCGAAGAAACCCAGCGGCAGAGCGAAGAGCTGCAGACCCAGCAGGAAGAACTGCGCGTCGCCAACGAAGAACTGGAAGTGCAGAGCCGCAGCCTGCAGCAGTCGCACGCCTCGCTGGAAGCGCAGCAGGCAGAACTGGAGCAGACCAACGTGCAGCTGGAAGAGCGCACGCACGACCTGGAACGGCAGCGTGCCGGCCTGCTCGCCGCCCAGGCCGAGCTCGCCCGCAATGCGCGTTTGCTCGAGGTCACCAGCCAATACAAGTCCGAGTTCCTCGCCAACATGTCGCACGAGCTGCGCACGCCGCTGAACAGCTCGCTGATCCTGGCCAAGCTGCTGGTCGACAACAAGGACGGCAACCTCAGCGACGACCAGGTGCGCTATGCCAGCGCCATCCACGCCTCCAACAACGACCTGCTGACCCTGATCAACGACATCCTCGACCTCTCGCGGATCGAGGCAGGCCACGTGGAGATCGTGGCCGAACCGCTGGCGATCGACACGCTGCTGGATCGGGTACGCGACACCTTCGAGCCGCTGGCGGCGGAGAAACACCTGGCCCTGCGCATCGAGATGGCGCCCGGCGCGCCCACGCGCCTGATCGGTGACGAACAGCGCCTGCGCCAGGTGGTGAAGAACCTCGTGGCCAACGCCGTGAAGTTCACCGAGTCCGGTGAAGTCGCCCTGCGGGTGGAGGCCGCCCCGGCGGACCGCGTGCGCTTCACCGTGTCCGACACGGGCATCGGCATCGACGCGACCCAGACCGACGTCATTTTCGAAGCCTTCCGCCAGGCCGATGGCAGCACCAGCCGCAAGTTCGGTGGCTCCGGGCTGGGCCTGTCGATTTCACGCGACCTGGCGCGGCGCATGGGCGGCGATATCAGCGTCGCCAGCGACCTGGGCCGCGGCAGCACGTTTACCCTCGAACTGCCCGTGGATGCCAGCGCGTTCGTGAGCGAAGCCCCGGCCGCCGAGCTCGCGCCCAGCACGCTGGCGGCGCCGGCTAGCCGCTTGCCATCCGTTACCCGTCCGTCAGCGCCTTCGCCGGCCGCGGCACCCGCGCCAGCCGTCTCCGTGGCGGACGACCGCGGATCCCGGCAGCGTCCGGGCCGGCTGATCCTTGTCGTCGAAGACGACCCGGTGTTCGCCGGCGCCCTGGTCGAGCTGGCGCACGAACTGGATTTCGACTGCATCGTCGCGGCGAGCGCCGATGAAGGCCTGGCCCTGGCCGCCGCCCATTCGCCCAGTGGCGTGCTGCTGGATATCGGCTTGCCCGATGTCTCCGGCCTGAGCGTGCTGGAGCGGCTGAAGCGCGACCCTGCGACGCGGCACATTCCGGTGCACGTGGTGTCCGCCACGGAGCAGGCACAGCTGGCCCTGGAGTTGGGTGCCATTGGCTACCTGATGAAGCCGGCCTCGCGCGAGCGCCTGGTGGATGCGATTGCCCAGCTCGAAGACCGCCACCAGCGCACGATGCGACGCCTGTTGATCGTCGAAGACGACACCGACCTGCGCAACAACCTCACGCTGCTGCTGGCCCGCGACCAGCTGGAGATCGTGGCCGTCGGCAGCATCGGTGATGCATTGAGCCAGCTGTCGACCACCACGTTCGATTGCCTGGTGATGGACCTGGTGCTGCCCGACGGTAGCGGTTACGACCTGCTGGAACACATGGCCGGCAGCGACGCGTTCGCGTTCCCGCCGGTGATCGTCTACACCGGCCGCTCGCTCACCCGCGAGGAAGAGCAGCGCCTGCGCCGCTATTCCAAGAGCATCATCATCAAGGGGGCGCGCTCGCCGGAGCGGTTGCTCGACGAAGTGACCCTGTTCCTGCACAGCGTCGAGGCATCCCTGCCCACCGACCAGCAGCGCCTGCTGCGCGAAGCCCGCAAGCGCGACGCGATGCTGGACGGGCGCACCGTGCTGCTGGCCGAAGACGATGTGCGCAACATCTTCGCCCTCACCAGCGTGCTCGAGCCGCTGGGCGTGAAGCTGGAGATCGCCCGCAATGGCCGCGAAGCCGTGGAGCGGCTGGATCGCGCGGACGTCGACCTGGTGCTGATGGACATCATGATGCCGGAGATGGACGGCCTGGAAGCCATGCGCCGGATCCGTGCCGACCGCCGCTTTGCCGACCTGCCGATCATCGCGCTCACCGCCAAGGCCATGTCCGACGACCGCGAGCGCTGCATCGCGGCCGGCGCCAACGACTACATCGCCAAGCCCATCGATATCGACAAGCTCGTATCGCTGTGCCGCGTCTGGTGCTCGAGGCGCTGATGTCCACCGAAACCGAGCTGTTCGACCTCGAGCTCAAGGTACTGCTGGAAGCGGTGTACCTGCGCTACCACTACGACTTCCGCCACTACGCGGTGAGCTCGTTGCGCCGGCGCATGCGCCACGCCATGAGCCGGCACGGCCTGGAACGGTTGAGCGACCTGCAGCACCGTGTGCTCCACGACCCGGCGTTCTTCGCCGAGGCCATGCAGTACTTCACCGTCCAGGTCTCGGAGATGTTTCGCGATCCCGGCTATTTCGCCGCGCTGCGCGAGCATGCCGTGCCGGTGCTGAAGACCTACCCCAGCATCAAGGTGTGGGTCGCCGGGTGCAGCACGGGTGAGGAAGTGTGGTCGATGGCCATCCTGCTCGAAGAAGAGGGCCTGCTCGACCGCGCGGTGATCTACGCCACGGACATCAACCCCAAGGCCCTGGAAGCGGCGGAGAGTGGTGTATTCGCGCTGGACCGGATGGCCCTGTTCAGCCGCAACTACCAGGCGGCCGGTGGTCGGCATTCGCTGTCGGATTACTTCACCACGGGCTACGGCGGCGCCGTGTTCGATCGCCGCCTGAAGAAGCAGGTGGTGTTTGCCGACCACAGCCTGGCCACCGACGCGGTGTTCTCCGAAGTGCACCTGGTGTCGTGCCGCAACGTGTTGATCTATTTCAACCGCGAACTGCAGGACCGCGCCGTCGGCCTGTTCCACGATTCGCTGGTCCGCCGTGGCTTCCTTGGCCTGGGCGCGAAGGAGTCGCTGCAGTTCGGTGCGCACGCGGCCGATTTCGAAGCGTGCAGCGCGCAGCAACGCCTGTACCGGCGGACGGCCGCATGAGCACGCCGTTCCCGCAGGCGGTGGTGATCGGCGCCTCGGCCGGTGGCGTGCAGGCGCTGCGCGAGGTGCTTCGCTGTTTCCCCGCGCGCTTCCCGGCGCCGGTGCTTGTGGTGCAGCACATCCCGCGCGACCGGCCCAGCGGCCTGGCCGCGCTGTTCGACGGGGAATGCCCTTTGCCGGTGGCCGAGGCGGAGGACAAGGAGCCGTTGTGCCCGGGGGTCGTCCTGTTCGCACCGCCGGATTACCACCTGCTGGTCGAGGATCGTTCGACGGTCTCTCTCTCGCGGGACGAGCCGGTACTGTACTCACGGCCCGCGATCGATCCGCTGTTCGAGTCCGCCGCTGACGTCTTTGGTGCCGGCCTGCTGGGCATCCTGCTCACCGGGGCGAGCAGCGACGGCAGCGCGGGCGTTGCCGCGGTGCGCCGCGAAGGGGGCACCGTGTGGATCCAGGATCCGGACGAAGCCGTTTCACCTGTCATGCCTGCGTCGGCCATCGCGTTCGCGGGTGCCGATGCCATCGTTACCTTGCGCGACCTGTGTCGCCGATTGGGAAGCTTCACGCCATGAATCTGTCGATGACCCTGCCGGAGGAACCGGCGACCGTGCGTGAGCTGACCAATGTGCTGATCGTGGACGATGTCCCGCAGAACCTGGTGGCCATGGAAGCGCTGCTCGCGCGCGACGACATCCGCATCCTCAAGGCGGCGTCGGGGCCCGAGGCCCTGGAGCTGCTGCTGGTCCACGACGTGGCGCTGGCCCTGCTGGACGTGCAGATGCCGGACATGGACGGTTTCGTCCTCGCCGAGCTGATGCGCGGCTCGCTGCGCACGCGCGACGTGCCGATCATCTTCCTCACCGCCTCGCCGAACGACCCGGCCCGTTCGTTCAAGGGCTACGAGACCGGCGCGGTGGACTTCCTGCACAAGCCGATCGACCCGCGGGTCATCCTTGGCAAGGTGGACGTGTTCGTCCAGCTCTACCAGCAGCGGCAGCAGCTGAAGGCACAGAACAGCCGGCTGGAGCGCGCACTGCAGCTCAATGAAGCGATGATCGCCGTGCTCACCCACGACCTGCGCACGCCGCTGTCGGCGATCAGCCTGTGCGCCGACCGCATCGTGGTGGAGACCACTGACGGGCCACTGGCCCGCACCGCGCATCACATCGAAACCAGCGCGAAGCGCATGGCCCGGATGATCGACCAGCTGCTCGATTTCTCGCGCATCCGCTCGGGCTCGATCCGCCTGGACCTCGCCAGCAACGACCTGGCCGCCGTGGCGAAGGCCGTGGTTGAGGAAACCCGCCAGGCCCATCCGACGCGCGCCATCGAAATGGCCTTCGAGGGCGAGACCGCCGGGTACTTCGATGCCACGCGCATGTCCCAGGTGCTGTCGAACCTGCTGGGCAACGCGGTGCAGTACGCGTTAGGCAGCACACCCATCCTGTTGGTGGTGGACGGCAGCGATCCGGCCACGGTGCAGATCAGCGTGCGCAACGCCGGCGTGCTCCCGGCCAACCTCGTGCAGCGGATCTTCGAGCCGTTCAAGGGCAGTTTCCACCAGAGCCGCGGGCTGGGACTAGGCCTGTACATCGTCGATCAGTTCGTGCGCGCGCACGGCGGTACGGTAACGGCACAGAACGTCACCGATGGCGTCGAGTTCGTCATTGACGTGCCGCGTAACGTGGTGCGTTGAGCCGCGGGCGATGGATTTGTGCAAACGATGGCTCTTGCATGCCATGACGTGATGCGGGTGGGCTTCTACACTGCCACCCCATGCGCACACATCTCCTATTTGCCTCGCTCGCCCTCGCTCTTGCCACGCCCGCTTTTGCGGCGACGCAGGATTTTGCGGTTGGACCCCAGTACGACAGCACCCATGTTTACGTCGCGCCCCAGGACGTCGACGCGTTCGTGGCGAGCTTTGCCGCGACCTTCGGTGGCCAGTCGACGAAGCAGGTGGTCGTCACCGTGACGCCGACGCCGTCGAGCACCAGCTCGCAGCTCGTGCAGACGCCGGTGGGGCCGCTGTCGGTGTTCGGCTTCCGCACGCCTGTGCCGTACCCGTTCGGCCTGGAGCGCAGCGGCTACCTCGTGACCAACGTGGATGACGCCGTGAAAGCCGCCAACGCGGCGGGTGCCGCCACGCTGGTGGCGCCATTCGACGATCCGATCGGTCGCGACGCCGTGGTCTCATGGCCGGGCGGGGTGAACATGCAGTTCTACTCGCACACGAAGAAGCCCGACTACGCGGCGCTCGCGCACGTGCCCGAGAACCGCATCTACGTACCGGTGCAGGCGGCCGATGCCTTCGTGAAGGCCTGGGAGCGCTTTGCACACGCCAAGGTGGAGTCGGACGACCGCAACGCCGCCGGCACGGATATCGGCCGCAAGGCCGGCACGTACCGGCGCATCCGCCTTACTTCGGGCTTCGGCAAGGCGACGGTCATCGTCACCGATGGCCATCTCGACTGGCCGTACGGCAGCGAGCTGACCGGCTACGAAGTGGATGACCTGGACGCGGTGCTCACCAAGGCGCGCAGTGCCGGGGCGAAGGTCGTCGCAGACGCCCACCAGGAAGGCGACCGTCGCTCAGCCATGCTGCAGTTCCCCGGCGGTTACGTTGCCGAAGTCCACAGCCAGCCGGCGCACTGACGCTACGGGGTGACGGGGACGCCCTGGATCAGCCGCTTGGCCAGCCGTGGCTGGCTGAACTGCTCGATCCACCAGGCCAGGGCGCGGCCTTCGGTATCGCCGCGCCACGCCACATAGAGCGTGTTCGGCTCGCGCGGATCGGCCATGCGCTTCTCCACCAGTTCGCCGGCGTCGAGGAGTGCCTTTGCCCGCGGCCGCGGTACCCAGCCCACGCCGAGGCCGTCACGCTGGGCGAGGATCTTTGCGCGCATGGTCGGCACGGCGAGCGTTGGCTGGCCACCTTGCGTGCCATACCCACGCGACATGCCGCGCGAGGAATCCGCGACGACGATCGCACGGTGCTTCGTCACCGTATCGGCGTCCAGGGGCTCCTTCGCCTTGGCCAGGGGATGCCGCGGTGATACCGCGAATACCCATTCCATGACCCCGAGTTCGTGCCAGCGCAGCTTCGGAATCGCCGGCGGCTCGTTCGTCGCACCCACCACCACGTCGGCGCGGCCATCGCGCAAGGCTTCCCATGTGCCGCCGAGGACCTCGTGCGTCAGGCGCAGGCGCACGCCGGAGTCCAGGGCATCAAAGGCGCGGATGGAAGGGAGCAGCAGTTCGAATTCGAGCAGTTCGTCGGTGACGATGGACAGGCGGTCTTCCCAGCCACCGGCCACCTGCTTCACGCGCTGGGTGAGCCGGGACACGTCTTGCATGAGCCGCGCCGCCTCGTTGGCCAGCAGCTGCCCGGCGGGCGTGAGTTGCAGGCGATAGCGGCGGCGATCGAAGAGCAGGGCGTCGAAACGGTCTTCCAGCTGGCGCGCGGCGTGCGAAAGGGTTGAGGGCGCCTTGCCCAGCCGGGCGGCCGCCCGGGACAGGCTGCCGGTCTCGCGGATGGCCTCCAGCAAGGCCAGTTCGTCTTCCGACAACATGTTCGACCCCATCGAACGTTTACGACGAGGAGATGGTACGCCAATCGACGGCATGCGGAGCAACCTATGCTCCATACCAACCCCACGGAGTCACACCATGAACCGTTTCACTGGCAAGAACGTTCTCGTCACCGGCGGCACCAGCGGCATCGGCCTCGCCGTCGCCCAGGCCTATGCCGCCGAAGGCGCCCGCGTCGTCATCACCGGCCGTGATGAAAAGACGCTCGGGCAGGCGGTCGCCCAGGTGGGCGCCGGCACTGTCGGCCTGCGTAACGATGCCTCGAACATGGCCGATGCGAAGGCGCTTGGCGCCGCGTTGAAGAGCCAGGACATCAAGCTCGATGCCGTCTTCATCAATGCCGGTGTCGCGAAGTTCGCGCCGTTCGACCAGGTCGATGAAGCCTTGTGGGACCTGACCTTCGATACCAACGTGAAGGGCGCCTACTTCCAGTTGCAGGCGGTGCTGCCGCAGCTCAACCCGGGTGCGTCCATCGTGCTGAATGGGTCGATCAACGCGCATATCGGCATGCCGAACTCCTCGGTGTACGCGGCGAGCAAGGCCGCCCTGATTACCCTGGCGCGGACCCTTTCGGCCGAACTGCTGCCGCGTGGTGCCCGTGTCAACGTGGTGAGCCCGGGCCCGGTGCAGACGCCCCTTTACGGCAAGCTCGGCATGGACGCGGCGCAGCTCGAGGCCACGGCCGCCCAGATCCAGGCGCAGGTGCCGCTGGGCCGCTTCGGCCGTCCGGAAGAAGTGGCGGCCACGGTGCTGCACCTCTCGTCGCCGGAATCGGGCTTTATCGTGGGCACCGAGATCGTGATCGACGGTGGCATGAGCCAGCTGTAAGGCGCCAGCTAACCGCCAGCTAAGCGTGGTGAGCCCGGGCTACCCGGGCTTCACCCGTTGGAGACACCCCCGGGCATCACGATCGCGGCACCTCCCACCGAGTGCCGCCCGATGCCCGAACGCCCCTGTCGTAGTTTTGCCCTCGCACCCGGGCTGACCGTATGCCGGCATTGCATCGTTGCCGTGCTGAAAGGCGATACCTCGCCCGCGTCGCGATGGGTGGCTTTCGCCTGGGCCGTCGGCATCGCGTTTGCCGCCGCGGGCCTGATGGTCCTGTTGCATTCGCGGGGCGTATTAGCGTGGACGCTGGCGGTGACAGCCGTATGCGTCGGCGCGTTGATCGGTGCCGTCCTCACCGAACAGGGCGGCGTCCATCCTCGCGTTGCGCCGCGCATCGTGGCGGCTGACGGTGAAGAGACCGATGCTAGGTAGTTATACGTAAGACAGAAACACGCGTGTTCCTTAACCTCGGCGCCGCACACCGGGGCGAGCACCCTGGCTAGATCCCGCCAGCGGTACTGCGATGGACACGATTCAATTGAATAGACGCGCGAACCTACGCACCATCCTTGACGAGCTGGCGGTCGACGGGATCACCGGCGCCGTCACGCGCGCGTCCATCCTCGGCATCGACGACCGCGAACTGCTGGCGATGCTGCGCGGGAAGTACATCAGCAACGAAGCCGCCCGTGAAATCGAGTGGGCCATGCAGCGACGCGAAGGCTGGCTGGACGAAGACCACCGCCGCGAAACCCTCGACCATTAAGCGGTGCCGGCGATGCCGGCACCGCGACGCCGGTCAGTGACCCAGGTTGGAGAGGAAGCGCTTCGTGTACTGCAGCGTGCTGCTGGATGGCAGTGAGTTGCACACCGGCGAGGCCGTGCTCTGCGAGCAGGGCGTATCGCGATCCAGCGACCAGAAGTGCACGCCGGCCAGTTTGTTGGTGGCGGCGTAGTTGGTCACCGTATCGATGTCCGCCACCGTGAACACCTCACTGGAGACGTCGTTCACGCCGATCATCGGGGTGACTTCGATCTTGCTGGCCGGGATGCCATAGGTGTGCTCGAGGTTGAGCACCGACTGCACCGCGGACTGGCTCATGTCGCACGCGCCGTTCTTGACCACGCACACGCCCGCACCGGCGGCGCCGTAATCCATCGCCATCAGGTTGATGGTGTAGTTGGTCATGCCCGAGGCCTTCACCGCCTTCACCACCGTATCGCCGGTGCTGTTGAGGCCGCCAAAGCTGCCGTCGGAAGCGGCGAGGGTGGCGAGGGTGAACGACACGCGCAGGCCCGGATGGATGCTCTGCGCATACACCGCCTGGCTCACCAGCGAGCTCAGCTGCTGCGGCGTCTGCCCACCTTCGATATCGAAATCGATGCCGACCAGGTGCGAGCTGTTGTAGCGGTTGATGAACTGCGCCATCCCCGTGGCACTGCCGCAGGTAAACACGCCTGCCTGGCCACCCGTGGAGACGACGTAGTTGATGCCAGCCGCGTTGAGGCGCGCGACGTTCGCGTCGGCAAACGCCTGGCCGGGCACACCGCCCCAGTTTTCCGTACCGCATTCGCCGCTGGCAAAGGCCAGGGTGATGGCGCCGAGGTTGGGTACCTGGGTGGAGACCAGGCTGCCCGAACCCACCACCGGCAGGCGCGTGCCGGTGACCGACGTCGACATGATGTTGGTGTTCCAGTCCATGTTGATCGTGACGTCCTTATACGGACTGAAGAACAGGTCACCCGCGCCCGGGGGCGGATTGGTCGGCGGGGGATCCGTCGGCGGCGGGTCGGTCGGCGGCGTGCCGCCGCCGCTGCAGGCGCCCTGCGAGGTCCACGGCTGGCCGGAGCCGGCAGCGCCACTGCTGGTCGCCGGGTCGTTGCCCTGCGTCCACCAGTTGGCCTTGTAGTTCACGCCGTTCTCGCTGGCGAGGTTGCCACCGGTATAGACCGTGCCCGCGCTCCACGCCGCCGCACACGCGGTCGCGGCATTTGCCGGGGCCATGGGAATCACGGCGGAAAGGGCGAGGGCAATGGCGACGCCGAGCGTGCCAGTACAGCTTCCGAGCACAAGACGGGACCGAACACCTGCATTCACGTGCATGACGACTCTCCGTTTCGAGTGGTGTTGCCGAATGGTTTGGTTTCCCCCTGTCGCGGACCCGGTGTAGTCCCCAATGACAACGTTGTCTATTCGTGGATTGCCGTTTTGTGACCGGGTAGGCGAAGCCCTGGCTCACGCCATTTGTCGCGCTGCGACACGCTTTAGGAGAGGAAACCGTTTAACCGGGGGATCCAGCGTCGATCGGAAGGTGCTGCGCCGCGATAGGCTGGCCATGCACGAAAACGGACATCCTTGTCCGTTGATGACAACGTAGTCAGGATCAGCCAAGGTCTTTGATGCGGATGCTGCGGAACCAGATGCGGATGGGCGGGGTGCCCTTGTCTTCACCGCCCTGCAGGGAGATGTGGCCGCGGGTGAACTTGGCGAAGCCGGGCATCTTCGCAAACTTGGTCTTGCCCACCAGCGCGTTCCATTCGGGCGTCCAAAGCTGGGTATCGACCGTCTTGTGGCCGTTCTGGAAGAACTGCATGTGGCCGTGGTCGACGATGATCTCGACCTGGTTCCAGTTGCCGTTCTCGCGGACGTTTTCGATGTCCGAGGAGATCAGGTCGAAGAGGTCGCCGGAGCGTTCCTTGAGGGTGTAGCTGTCCGGCTTGGTGCAGACCAGGTCGGCGATCTGCAGCTCGGGGCCGGTTTCCCACGTGTACTTGTACTTCGGCGCTTCGCTGACGTTGAACATGACGCCGGCGTCCGCGCAGGCCGTCATTTTCCATTCGAGCTTCAGGTCGAAGTTCTCGTATTCGCCATCGGTGACGAGGTCGGCGAAGTCGGCGTCGGGGGCCTTGAGGTCGCGGTCGAGGCGGATGGCGCCATCGGCGATGCTCCAGTCCTTGCCGGTGCCTTTCTGCTGGAACGAGTGCCAGCCGTTGAGCGTGGTGCCGTCGAACAGCAACTTGAAACCCTGGCCGCGCTCGGCGTCCGTCAGGGTATTCGGCGCATCGGCTGCGTGGGCGACGGGCAGGGCGATGAGGCAGGCGAAGGCGAGGGCTTTGGCGCAGGGGCGAAGCATGGGCAACTCCGGCGGGGAAAACCCCGAGCATACAGACGTCCGGACGCCCTTACACTTTTCGGAATTTCTTGAGCTCGTCGGCAATCTGCTCGACCAGTGGCGTCGTCAGCCCCGGCTTGCGAATCGCCCTCAGCTGGACGCGCAGCGCGCGCAGATCCTGCTTGGCGCCCAGGGCGTCGGAAAGCTTCGCCATGGCGTGCGTGGCGGCCTTGTCCTGTTTGGCGCGATGGTGCGCTGTCTTGTGCGTGGCGCTGAGCACGCGCTTCCAGTACTGCAATTGCATGCGCATCCGGCGTGCGCGCCGCCGCCATCGATGCAGGTTGGCCGGCGTGGCGCCTTTTCGCACCCGTTTCTGTGCGCTGGCGACACGTCGCTGGCCGGCATCGAGTGCGGCCTCAACGACGCCTCGCTTCACGAGCCGCCAGGGCAGTCGTTCGATCAGGTCGCAAAGGTCGCGCATGGCATGGCGGCGCTTCAGGAACCGGGGGTCTTTATGGAGGGCCTCCACCAGGCGGCCGTCCCGGCGATGTTCCAGTACGAGGATCGCCTCGGCCCAGCCCGCCGAGGGCCGCGGGCCGCCCAGGTGCGTCGCGAGGGTCACCGCCACGTGGGCGTCCCGGAGGGGCGATAAGCCGGTGGCGAGCTTGCCGATGCGGGCTTCGATCTCGACCAGGGCGTCGCCGAAGACCTCCGAACCAAGCCGCAGCAGGCTCTTCAGCCGCCGCAGGCCCTTGCGTGCCGCGTGGATGCCGGCATGCCGATCCTTGGTGTTGGCCAGCGAACGGGCGATGCCGCGACATTCCCGGGACGCGAATAGCGCCATGGCCGTCGGAATGCTCATCGCGGGCTTTGGGGTCATCCCTTCGTATATAGCACGGCCGAGGCATCGGTGGCGTCGACGGGACTGACACCAGAGCGTCATGGAGGCTTGTTAGTTGTTGGGGGATACCGACCGGAGGCGCACGATGAACAGCACCGTCCTGACCAACCAGCCCGTTGGCTCCCCCGCCGTCCGCAGGCTAAGCCTGGGAATTTTCGGAGGCGTCCTTCTCGCCGCGGCGATCTACGTGGGCTCCCAGCTTGGCCACGACCTGCTCTCGGCGCCCTCAAGTCCGGCCTTCGAGTACGTCCTGCTTGGCATCGCGCTGCTGATCGCCCTGGGCTTTGAATTCGTCAACGGGTTCCACGACACGGCCAACGCCGTCGCCACGGTGATCTACACGCGCTCGCTCCCGGCGACCTTCGCCGTCGTCTGGTCAGGCACCTTCAACTTCCTCGGCGTGCTGGTGAGCAGCGGTGCCGTCGCCTATACGGTCCTGCAGCTGCTGCCCATCAACCTGGTACTTAACGTCGGCAGCGGCGTCGGCTTCGCCATGGTGTTTGCGCTGCTGATCGCGGCGATCCTGTGGAACCTCGGCACCTGGTGGCTCGGCCTCCCGTCATCCAGTTCGCACACGCTGATCGGCTCGATCATCGGCGTGGGCCTGATGAACCAGGCGATGAATGCCGGCAACGCGAATGCCGCGGTGGACTGGAGCCAGGCGCTCAGCGTCGGCAAGTCGCTGCTGTTCTCGCCCCTGATCGGTTTTGCGCTGGCCTGGCTGCTGCTTATCGCGCTGAAGACCTTCGTCAAGGTGCCCGAGCTTTACGCCGAGCCCCATGGCGACCAGCCGCCGCCGTTCTGGGTGCGCTGCCTGCTGATCACCACGTGCACGGGCGTGTCGTTCATGCACGGCTCGAACGACGGCCAGAAGGGCATGGGCCTGATCATGCTGATCCTGATCGGCACGGTGCCCAGCGCGTACGCGCTGAACCGGGCCGTCACCGCCGGGGAAACGCAGACCTTCGTGTCGGTGGCGCACCACGCGAGCGAGACGATCGCCCGCTACGCGCAGGGCGCCGTGCCAGTAGCGAATCCGCGCGCCGAGATCGAGAAGTACATCCAGACCCACCAGGCCACGCCGCAGACGCTCGGCGCACTGAACCAGCTGACCACGACGATCGCGGACCAGGTGGCGCAGCGCCCGTCGCTGGCGGACCTGCCGCAGCACGAGGTGAACAACGTCCGCAACACCATGTACCTGAGCTCGGAAGCGCTGCGGCTCATGGCCAAGGACAAGCAGCCGCAGTTCGCTGCCGAAGACCAGGCCGTGCTCGACAACTACCACGGCCTGCTGGACAAGGCGACGAAGTTCATCCCCACCTGGGTGAAGGTGGCCGTGGCCATCGCGCTGGGCCTGGGCACGATGGTGGGCTGGAAGCGCATCGTCCGCACGGTGGGCGAACGCATCGGCAAGGAGCACCTCACCTACGCGCAGGGCGCGTCGGCCGAAGTCGTCGCGATGCTGACCATCGGTGCCGCCGACCGCTGGGGCCTGCCGGTGAGCACCACGCATGTGCTGTCGTCCGGCGTGGCCGGCACCA
The DNA here is from genome assembly GCF_006385595.1 of Luteibacter pinisoli. Classification (NCBI taxonomy): domain Bacteria; kingdom Pseudomonadati; phylum Pseudomonadota; class Gammaproteobacteria; order Lysobacterales; family Rhodanobacteraceae; genus Luteibacter; species Luteibacter pinisoli. The sequence goes on along the minus strand of NZ_CP041046.1, from coordinate 2,325,707 downwards.
TGACAGCCAATGGCTCGGGCCTGCAGTGGCCCACGGTGCGCAACATGTTGCTGGCGTGGGTGCTGACGCTTCCCGTGTCGATCGCGCTGGCCGGCGGGTTGTTCTGGTTGCTACGCCACGTCTTCTAGGCGTTAGCGTTCGTCAAGCAACGCCAGCAAATCGTTCTGAATCGCCGTGGTGTATGCATCGATCGGGAGATCGTTGGGCATCACGTCGAACGGGTCTTCGATCTGGTCACCCAGGGCATCGAGGCCGAAGAACGTGTAGGCGAGGATGGCGACCACGACGGGCGTGAACCAGCCCATGACGCCAACGAGGCAGAAGGGCAGGAAGAAGCAGTACACGTGCACCGAGCGGTGCAGCAGCAGGATGTACGAGAACGGGATGGGCGTGCCGCTGATGCGCTCGCAGCCGGCCAGCACGTGCGAGAGCTGGCTGATCTTGCCATCCACCGTGGCGACAAGGATGGGGTCTGCTCCGTCGCTGCGCGCCGCCTCGGCAAACGCGATGCCCATGCGATGCAGCAGGTACGCCGGCCGGTTCGGTGCGGCGAGGATGTCCTCAGCCAACCGCGGCGACAACCAGCGGGTCAGTTCCGGCGTCGGGTCGCTGCCCCGCAGGTGGTGTCGCAGCGCGTGGGCGAAGGCGATGACCATGCCCATCAAGGTGGCGCGGGTGGTGGGGCTGGCCGAGGGCAGGAAGGCGCTGAGCTGACGGGCCAGGTCCCGGGCCACGATGAGCAGCTCCCCCCATAGCGTGCGTGCTTCCCACCAGCGCTGGTAAGCGACCTGGTTACGGAAGCCGAGGAAGATCGCGAGGGTGAGACCCATCAGGGTCAGCGGCGTGGCGTTCAGGCCGCCGCGAAACCAGCCGTATTTGAGGTCGAGTACCGCGACCAGCGCGGAGAGCAGCACCGCGTAGGCGACCCGCCGCCAGATGACCGGCATGATCGTGCCGCGGTAGGCGAAGAGGAGGGAGCGGATGCCGGGTGTGCGGGTGCTGGGGGGCATGGGAGAGGACAGGTTAGAGCGGTCGCACCCTGAAGGGCGTAAACGCACAGGGTGCGCTCCTACAAAGGGGCGGTGGGGTCGTCGGATTTCTTGCGGCGGCGCTTGGGGGCGGGTTGCGCGAGGAGCGCCTGGAGGTAGGCAACGCCTTCTTCTTCGGGGAACCAGGCCACGACGTCGGCGACGCTGAGCTTGTAGCTGATCCGGAGCGCATCGAAGGCCTGGCGAGCCTCGGCCAGCGGATCGACGCGTACGACCTTCGGGCGGCCGGGCTTGCGCTTCTCCGGCGGTGGTGCGGGCGGCGGAGCAGGGGCCGCGGCCGGCGCGGGAGCGTTGGCGGCCTGTCGGCGTTCGAGTGCGGCGAGTTCGTCCTGGAACTGCTTGAAGTCGTATTTACCGGACGAGTTCATCACATCAATCTGCCACTACGTTGCGTCGATTATCGCACGGGCAGATGTCGGAAATTTGAGAATGAGGGACATGCTTCGTCGCTGGCGTCTCACCGGACCGGCCTGTCGGGCCGATCCGGCATCAGCGGCCGATCAGCCAGGCACGCGGGCTTCCGAGCCCGTTGAGATGTCATCGGCGTTGTTGCGCTTGAAGACATCCTTCGCCACGTCGCGCTGGTGGCCATCGTCCACGTGCACCGAAATCAGGATGCTGCCTTCGCGTACCTTGGCGTCATAGCGCTTGGCCTCGAATTCGGGGATACCCATGCCGACCAGGGCACCGATCAGGCCGCCCGTCGCCGTGCCGACCGCGGCGCCGCCGAGCGCCGCCATGATCGGACCAGCGGCAATGAAGGGGCCGACGCCGGGAATCGCCAGCGCGCCGATGCCGGCAAGCCAGCCGAGGCCCGCGCCCAGGCCAAGACCCACGACGCCACCGGCGGTGGCGCCCTCCGGTGCCTTGGTGTGGTGCTCATGCGCGAAGTCGCGGGTGCCACGGCGGTCAGGCAGCAGGGCCGAGATATCGTCGCTGGTGAACCCAGCCTGCTTCAGCTCCAGCACGATGTGCTCGGCCTGCTCGACGGTGCGGGTGGTGCAATAGACGGACGCTTTCATGGCATGCCTCGCTGGGTTCAGTGTTTGATATCGAGCTGGTTGTCGACCTGGGTCACGCCGGCGACGCCCTTGGCGAGCTGCTCCACGCGGGCCTTCTCGGCGACGTCCTTCACGGGCCCGCGCAGCGTGACCGTGCCGTTGGACGCAATGAATTTGACGTTGTGAGCCATCGTCGAAAGGCTGTCATCGTCGACGATGGCCTTGCGCACGGCGGCGGCGACCTTGATGTTGGCCGCGTCATTGGGTTGATCGATGGGCGTGCCATGGTCACCGCTGCGGTCACGCTTGTTGATCTGGGTGTTGTCGACCTTGCTGGCGTCCTGCGCAAAGGCGGGTGCCGCTGCCATGGCGAGGCACAGCAGAGCGGCCACGGGACGTAAGGAAAAGCGGTGTAGGGACATGGGGGCGCTCCGCACGGGGGATGCGCCCAGTACGCCGCAGCGGGCGTGAACCAGTGGTGCAGCGGGTGTCCAGAGCGGGGCGACTACCCCGTCTGCCGGTTAACTGGATCAGGCCGCGCGGAAGGTGACGACCAGCACGTCGCGGTGCGACGCTTTCGCGCTATCCAGCGCCGTGACGGGCGTGACGCCGTGGAACACGCGCGGATCGTGGATCAGCGCGGCATCGAACGCATGCGTGAGGGTGAACTCACCCAGCTCGCGCCCGTCCGGCGAATGAATCGTCGTCGTACCGCTGGCGATATTCTCGCGATCGACCAGCAGTACCAGCACATAGTCGACGCCGTCGCGGTGGCTGCCTTCCGGCGTCGGCTCGCCTGCCGCGCCCGCCGTAGCCTCGATCCGGAACTGGTGCACTTCGATATGCCAGCGCGGCACCTCCGGCGAGAGGCCACCGAAGAAGTCACGGCAGAAGTCGAGGATGCTCGACATGGTCGGGCCGCTCGCGATTTCCGGCAGGACGGGTTCGAACCAGCGCTCCAGGTCGCCCTGCAGCGTGTTGTAGGCCAGCGTCTGGAAGTGGGCGCGGTGCGCGCGCGGTTCGACATGGCCGAAGCGCTCGGCGGCATAGATGGCGTGCCGGCGGCGGCGGAAGCGGCCCGTGGCTTCGAGATACGTGTCCGGTTCCAGGGCGTTCCAGCTGGCGGCGAAGGCCTCCCAATCCTTGAGCGGCCCCGAATGGCCCACCAGTTCGCGCATCGTCTCGCCGCGTACGAAGGCGAAGCCTTCGTCGTGTACCTGGTCGTGGAGGGTGGTTTCGGTCGCTTCGAGGGGGGCGTTCATCCGCGCAGTATACGCCCGGGGGGCGGGCCCGCAGCGCGGCAAAACGGCGCTACGGAAAGCGCTGGGGCTTGTCCAGCGCGCTGAGCAGCGGCCCGTCACGGCCGTAGATGTCGTTTTTGTAGGCGAGGCGGCCGTCGTCATCGACGTCCACCGTCCAGTAGGCCAGAAGGATCGGCACGCTGGTCGGCAGGGTGACGTTCTGGGTCTTGCCCGCGGCGATGCGTTGGTCGATCGCGTCGCGATTCCACTTTTCCTCGTCGTTGAACAGCAACTGGACCAGGTCCAGCGGGTGCTCGACGCGAATGCACCCCGAACTGGTATCGCGTTTGGCCTTCGAGAAAAGCTCCTGGTGCGGCGTATCGTGCAGATACACCGAGAAGGTGTTCGGGAAGCGAATCACCACCTGGCCCAGCGAGTTGCCGGGGCCGGCGTCCTGCCGCAGCGTGATGCCGCGCGGGTTGGACCAGTTCACCTTGGCAGGGGAAAGCGTGTTGCCCGCACTGTCCAGCACGCGAATGCGGTTGTTGGCCAGGTACGCCGGGTTGGCGCGCACCTTGGGCAACATGTCGTTTTTCAGGATCGTGGGCGGCACCGTCCACGTGGGGTTGAAGGTGATGTAGGTGATATCCGAGCGGAAGATCGGCGTGCTTCGATACGGCTTGCCGACCTGCACGCGCGATTTCCACACAGGATTGCCGTCGCGATAGAAGGTGACCTTGAAGCCGGCGACATCCACGACGACAAAGGTGGTGGGCAGGGCATGCAACAGCCAGCGCGCACGCTCGAGGTTGGCGCGCACCTGGCCGATGCGCTGGGCCACCGGCACGTTCAGGGCAGCGAGCGTATCCGCGCCCACCGCACCGTCCACGTCGAGATTGTTGTCGGCCTGGAAGCGCTTCACCGCATCGGTGACCGGGTTGTCGTAGTGCTGGCCATGCGCCAGCGTCGTGTCGAGGTAGCCGCCGGCGACGAGCCGTGCACGCAGGGCGCTCACCCGCGGATCCTTCATGCCCGGTTTGAGGGAATCGCCCTCGGGCACCGTGGGCCAATCGCCATTCGCCGCCGTCGCGCGCAACTGCACCAATCCATCGCGCAGCTTCGCGTACAGGGGATGCTGGGGACGGGCCATGGCAAAGGCCTGGTCCACAGAGCGTTCGTCGATCGAGGTCTCCAGCATGGCCAGGCCCTGCTGCGGGTCGATCGCCAGCGGGTCGATGTTCCACACCGGGTCCAGCCGCGTCGGGTCCACCTTGCCACGGGCCAGCTGGACGAGCGCGGTGATGTAGGCGCGGGTCGCCATCAGGTCAAAATCGGCATGTTCAGCGGCGCCAGCGTCTTTATACCCGGGTGCTTCCCAGATCCGGCGCAGCGCGTCCAGGCCGTAGTCCTGGGGCAGCAGGCCGTCGCCATCGAGGGACGCCAGGCCAGCGAATAATTGGTCGACGTTATGGCTGTCGGACCAGGCCGGGGCGTAATGCCGCTGGGTGTAGAAATCCGACAGCGCCTGGCCGATGGCCGCCTGCTGGCGCGAAATCGGGCCGCCCTGGAGCGGTGCCAGCGCCATGATCCGGCCATAGACCGCCTGGGCGGCGGGGTCATCCGGCGGTGGGGGCTGCGGCACGACGCCGCCGGCGGATGACCCCGGCGCTGGCGCAAGGATGGGCGGCGGGCTGGCGGCGGAGACGGCGGCCGAGGGGGTCTGGGCCTTGCCGCACAAGGGCAGGGCCGAGAACAGCACGATGACGGCCAGGAGGCCATGCAACCGCTTTTCCATAGTCATTGCCTATAGCTTCCAGTGTTTCGCGCGGTGGTTGCTTCACGCTTTTCACATATATGAAGGGCACAGATGTGACGATGTTGTGGTCAGTAAATGATCACCGCGTTAGGATCGGGCAGTCTGTAATCCCCCGGTTGGCCTGATGATTCGAACGATACGTACGCTTTTGGCGTTCGCACCGCTCCTCGGTGCGGTCGCCTTCCTCCCGCTCCAGGCGCATGCCGCCGACTCCCTCGGTGACGCGCTGGCCAAACTGGCCCCCTCCGCCGACCCCAAGGTGATTGGACTCGCCGTCCAGGCCTCGGAGTGCGCGCAAAGCCAGGGTGGGCCGCAGTCCAACCGCCTGGCGGTCATCGATTACTCGAAGCCGTCGTCCGAGCCGCGCCTGTGGGTGTTCGACACGGTGAACCGCAAGCTGCTGTTCCAGGAGCTCGTGGCCCACGGCAAGAACAGCGGTGACGGCAGCAGCACGAAGTTCTCCAATGCCCCGAACAGCCTGGCTTCGAGCATCGGCCTGTTCCGCACGTCTGATACGTACATGGGCAAGAACGGTTATTCGCTGCGCATGACGGGCCTGGAGCCCGGCGTGAACAACAACGCACTCGCGCGCGCTATCGTCATCCACGGGGCGGCGTATGTCAGTGAAGCCATGGCGCATGCCGCGGGCCGCATTGGCCGCAGCTGGGGTTGCCCGGCGGTGAGTACCGCCATTGCCCACAAGCTGATCGATGCGCTGAAGGGCGGGCAGATGGTGTTCTCGTACTACCCGGACCAGAAGTGGCTGGCGTCGTCCGGCTACCTGAAATGCAACGCCAACCAGCTGGCCAAGGCTGAAGGCAACGCCACCGCGCGCGCGGGGATCTGATCCTCGCGGCCCGTGTCGGCTAGAATCCCGGGAACCTCACCGTGGAATCGAGCATGAAACACGTTCTTGCGATCGCCGGCTGCATCCTCCTGGCCGGCTGCGCCACCAGCGGCATGAAAGACACCCTGCCCAAGCTCAGCAGCAAGACCGGCAAGAACGTGCCGGCCTATGTGCAGTGCGTGGTGCCGAAGTGGCAGGCGCTGTCGAAGGACGCGAAGGGCGACGCGAAGGACGACAAGGGCGTGGTCACGTCCAACGACGATGGCAAGCATGAGCGCCTGGAAGTCACGGCCAACGCCTCGGGCGCCCAGGTCGTGATGTTCGAAATGCAGAAGGGCAAGGGCGACTACGACGGCCGCTTCCGCGACGAAGCGATTTCCTGCCTCTAATCGTTCGCCTTGATCCCCTGCGACGGCACCGCGCCGTCCAGGGGTTCGACCAGCTCGGGCGCGTTGTTCTTCGGCGAGCCCACGGCCCTGGGTACCGGGTAATAGACCAGCTCGGGCTCGTTCGCCGCTTCCAGCAGCGGCAGCGCGACGTCGGCGGGTGCGAACAGCCAGTCCTCCCAGGCGTCAGGCGCGAGGATCACCGGCTGGCGGTCATGGATATCGCCGCCCACCTTGCCCGGCTCGCCGGTAATGATGGTGTAGCTGCGCAGCGGCTCGCCATCCTCCCCACGCCACACCTCCCATAAGCCGGCGAACAGCAGCAGGCTGCCGTCCGGTGGCCGGATGAAGAACGGCTGCTTGCTGCCTTTCTCGCCCTGCCATTCGAAATAGCCGGACGCCGGGACAAGACAGCGGCGCTTCTTCACGGCCGAGCGGAAGGCTGGCTTTTCGGCAAGGCCTTCACGCCGGGCGTTGATCAGCCGCGTACCGATCGAGGTGTCCTTCGCCCATGAGGGCACCAGGCCCCAGCGATGCAGGCCCACGTGGGCATGGCCTTCCTCGCCGCCTGTCACCACCAGGGCCCGCTGGGTCGGGGCGATATTGAAGTGGTCGTCGCGCTGGTTGATCTCGCTGGAGAGGTCCAGCTCCAGGCGCTCGAGCACGTCGCGGGCTTCCCGCGAGAGGCTGGCCGGTCCGTAGGTGGCGTAGCGTCCGCACATGCCTCCGAGGCTACGCTTTTTTTCTGTAGCGTTCGCGCTGCCTTTATACGCACATTGCTGCACTCAACCTCCCGAGAGCTGCCGGAGCGTGCCATGGGCCATGACCTGGACGAAGAATCCCGCATCGACGTCGAGTGCCTGCGCGACAGCAGCGCCCATGACGTCCCTCGTTTCACCTGGGACTACCGGGTATTTGCCCGCGACGGGACCACGATCATCGACACCAGCGACAGTGGCGGGGTGTCATACGACTCGCAAAAGATGGCCATGTCCGAAGGCTGGCGGATGGCGCGGGAATCGCTGGCGCGGCTGGACCGCTAGCCGGATCTAGCCGGCGGACGAGGCGTCAGGCTCGCGGGCGCGGTCGATCGCGGCGAGGAGCTGCGAGCGGTCGAACGGCTTTTCGAGGAACACGGCGTGCCGCGGGAAGGGCGCCAGGTCCTGCGGCAGCCGGCTGGACACCACGACCACGGCCGTTTCCGGCCGCTCGCGCAGCACGGCCTGGATGATGCTCGTGCCCCGGCGCTCGCCCGGGGTATCCGCGTGGATCACAAGCACCGCCAGGTCCGGCATGTTCTGGTAGGCCCGCTTCGCGTCCCGGTAGGTCACGGTGGCGCGGGCGGCATACCCGGCGTCGTCCAGGACCATGGCAACCGTCTCCGCCACCATGCTTGCGCGGTCAAAAACAAGGGCGTCGGGGCGGCTGCTCATGGGTGCAGTGTAGAGCTGAATCACGGACTTTGCGCAGGTTATTCCGTGGCTTCTTCCGGCGGCCAGTCGGCATTGATCGCCTTCACCTGCGCGGCCAGGTCGCGAACTTCCTGATCACGGTCGGCAATGCGTTTTTCCTCAGCGGCCCGCTGCGCAGCGTAGTCGTGGTTCGTGCCCTGCACGGCGTCGTTCACCAGGCGGCAGGTCGCCTCCAGGTTGGCGGCCCGGGTGTGGAAGCCGAGGCGGTCGGCCAGGATTTCCAGGCGCATGCCGGGCTGGGTCTGCTCCAGGGCGCGGGCGCGTACGGTAAACACCTGTTGCCATTCGCGCTCGGGCGCGCCTGTCAGTACGGCTTCGACACGGGGAATATCGGGGCGATCGAACTGGCCGATGTCGTCCACGGCCTCGAACGATTCGATGTCGATCCAGTCGCGGCTGGCCATGGGGGCGTCTTCCTGGGTGCGTGGCGGGGCCGCATTGTTGGGTCCGAAGCGTGCAGGCTGCGTCATGGCACTTCACCGGCGTTGCACATGTGCGAAAGAATGCTTGCCAGGTCCCCCACGGAGTTCCAAGCCATGCGCTACCTCGCCATCGCCGGCCTGACCCTGCTTGCCGGCTGCGCCACCCAGAACGAACGCCACGTCGGCATCCACGATGTCCTGTCGAGCACCACCTTCGCCTACCAGAACGCCACCGATGGCGACGCCACGCTGACCGTCGTCCGCGACCAGGGCCTGTGGGGCGCCGGCTGCTCGAGCGCCGTGTATGTCGATGACAAGGTGGTCGCGGACATGGAGATCGGCCAGCAGCTGGTGCTGCATGTCCCCTCGGGCAGCCGCAAGCTCACCGTGATGCCGCATGGTGCCTGCAGCAGCGACCGCGTCGACGCGGATGCCACCGTGGGCCAGGGCGAAACCAAGACCTTTTCGATCCCCGCCAGCGGCGTCGGGCTGACGGCCGCGGCGCCCCCTCCGCCGCCGAAGGCCTGACCTTTCAGAAAATCCTTGTCATTGGCGGCGTGAAGGCGCAAAAATCGGGCCATGACCGCATCACGCCGCCAGCCCGGAGAGCCGTAACATGCATCGGCGCATCGTGGGCCAGTACTGTGTCGAGGTACGCACCCTCCGCAATGCCACGGGCTTGTGGAAGTCGGCGTACATCGTCGAGCTGGCGCATGCCGGCCCGCGTGACTTCGTCATGATCACGCTACTGGACGAATTCCTCGATGAGCGCGCCGCGGTGGATGCCGCGATGGAAAAGGGTTGCCAGCACGCCGGATGGCTCGCGGCGGCCCGCAACGCCTACTCGGGCTGACGTGACCACGGCGGGCACCTCGCCGTAACGCCTCCGCGACGATCCCGCACCTACGGTCCAGCCATGGAGGGCAGCGTGCCTTCCCATGGCGGAGCGCTCCCCTGGTGCGGATTATCTTCTACCTCCCGTACAACGCCTCGCCCCGCGGGCAGTGGATCGTCCGCCGCAATGCCGACCTTGCCGGGCAGTTCGCCACGCGCGATGAGGCCCTGACCCATGCGCACCTCATGGTGGGCGCGTTCCGAGCCCTGCCGGGCAACGAGGCGGAGCTGAAGATCGAGGACGAAAACGGCAACTGGCGCCTCGATGCCGCCTCCAGCGAGGCTTCCGCACGCTAAGCGGCGACGCCGTCGCAGGATCTGAGACAGGGGCGGGGGATAAACGGACCCCATCCCTCGTCGTCGACCCGCCATGGCCGCCTACCTGCAAGCAAAGCGCACCGACGAGGCCGACGCCGTCCTCGCCAACCTCCACGACGGCCGGACGCTGGCCCACCGCCTGACCGACAAGTACAGCGATCGCGTCGCCTCGGCCTTCACCGTGTTCGGCCGCGAGGGGCGCTTCGTGCCGTTGCCGGCGGACCTGCCGGCACCGCTGGCCCGCGCGCTGTCCGCCCGCGGCATCGACCGGCTCTACTCGCACCAGCAGGAGGCCTGGGATGGCGCGCGTGCGGGTCGCAACGTCCTGGTCGCCACGCCCACCGCCTCGGGCAAGACGCTTTGCTACACGCTCCCGGTGGTCGCCTCCGTCCTGGAATCCGGGGCCAAGGCCCTGTACCTGTTCCCGACCAAGGCGCTGGCGCAGGACCAGGTGTCCGAGCTGCTGGAACTGAACCGGGCAGGGGACCTGGGCGTGAAGGCGTTCACCTTCGATGGCGACACGCCGGGCGATGCCCGCCAGGCCATCCGCCTGCATGGCGACGTGGTGGTGAGCAACCCGGACATGCTGCACCAGGCGATCCTGCCGCACCACACGAAGTGGGCGCAGTTTTTCGAGAACCTGCGCTACGTCGTGATCGACGAGATCCACAGCTATCGCGGCGTGTTCGGCTCGCACCTGGCCAACGTGTTGCGCCGGCTGAAACGCATCTGCGCGTTCTACGGCGTGCGCCCGCAGTTCGTGTTGTGCTCGGCCACCATCGGCAACGCCCGTGAGCATGCCCAGGCGCTGATCGAGGACGAGGTGCTCTCGGTGCTGGAAAGTGGCGCGCCCAGCGGTGACAAACATGTCTTGCTGTGGAATCCGCCGGTGGTCAATCCCGACCTTGGCCTGCGCGCTTCGGCGCGATCGCAGACCAACCTGATTGCCCGGGTGGCGATCAAGGCGAAGATGAAGACGCTGGTGTTCGCGCAGTCGCGGCTGATGGTCGAGGTGCTGACGAAGTACCTGAAAGACGTGTTCGACCATGACGTGCGCAAGGCGCCGCGGATCCGCGCTTATCGCGGTGGCTACCTGCCTACCGAGCGCCGCGAGGTGGAGCGCGAGATGCGCGCGGGCAACGTGGATGGCATCGTCTCCACCTCCGCGCTGGAGCTGGGCGTGGATATCGGCAGCCTGGATGCGGTGGTGCTCAATGGCTACCCGGGTTCGATCGCCGCGACCTGGCAGCGCTTCGGCCGTGCCGGGCGCCGCCAGCAGCCGTCGCTGGGGGTACTGGTGGCCACCAGTGCACCGCTGGACCAGTACCTCATGAGGCATCCGGCCTTCCTCACCGAGGCCAGCCCCGAGCATGCGCGGATCCAGCCGGACCAGCCGCTGATCCTGCTCGACCATATCCGCTGCGCCGCGTTTGAGCTGCCCTTCATCAGCGGCGACCCGTTCGGCCCGAACGACGCCGAGCCTTACCTGCAGGTGTTGCAGGAGTCCGAGGTATTGCATCGCGAGGGTGAACGCTGGGAGTGGATTGCCGACAGCTATCCGGCCAACGCGGTGAGCCTGCGCTCGGTGGCCGACGGCAACTTCGTCGTCGTCGATCGCACGGAAGGCCGGCAGCGGATCATCGCCGAGGTGGACTACTCGGCGGCGGCGCTGACCCTGTACGAAGGCGCCATCCATATGATCCAGAGCGTCCCCTACCAGGTGGAACGGCTGGATTGGGAGGGGCGCAAGGCGTACTGCACGCGCACGCATGTCGACTACTACACGGATGCCATCGACTACACGAAGCTCAAGGAGCTGGAGTGTTTCGACGACGCCGGTGCGGGTGAGGGCACGTCGCGGCACGGGGAGGTTCACGTGGTGCGCCGCGTGTCCGGCTACAAGAAAATCCGCTACTACACCCACGAGAACATCGGCTACGGGCCGGTGAACCTGCCAGACCAGGAACTGCATTCCACGGCCGTGTGGTGGCAGCTGCCGCAAGGCGTGCTCGATGACGTGTTCCGTTCGCGGCAGCACGCGCTGGATGGCTTCCTGGGCGCGGCGTATGCCTTGCACACGGCGGCAATTGTCGCCGTGATGGCCGAGCCACGCGACCTGCAGAAGGCGGTCGGTTCGGGCGACGGCGGCTGGTCGGCGCAGGTAGATGCCGGCGGGCGGGGGCAGATCCGCGCGCCGGATGGCGAGCTGGCGCTGCCGGATGCGTTCGAGCGCTTCCTGCCCACCGTCTACCTTTACGACAACTTCCCGGGTGGCGTGGGCCTGAGCGAGCCCTTGTTCCGCCGCGCGCCGGAACTGGTGCGCCATGCCCTGGCCACGGTCGAGGGATGCGAGTGCAAGGCGGGTTGCCCCGCCTGCGTCGGGCCGGTGCTGTCGGCCGATGAACACCGCGACATCACGCCGAAGGCGCTTGCCGCCAAGGTGCTCCAGCTGTTTGGAGCGCAGGCGTGAGTGATCTTGCCGCGAAGCTGGCTGCCCTGCGCAAGCAGGCCGGTGCGGCCATGGGCGCGGCGACGCGCGCGGTACAGGCGCCCGCGAGGGCGACTTCGGTGGATCTGGACGCGCTCCGCCGCATGGCCGGCGTGCGCGATCGTGTAAGCCTGGGGCTGGTCCGCGCCATACCCTCGCGGCCCGTCACCCGCGAGGTTCCCGGTGATGAACTCGCTCCCGGTCTGCGTTACCTGGAACACCACAGTGCCTGGCCCGAGCCGCCGGACGAGTTTGACCTCAGCTTTGCCCGCCTGACGACCGCGCGACGCGAACACCTGCTGCACTTTGATACGGAAACCACGGGCCTCGCCGGTGGTACCGGCACGCGTGCCTTCATGATCGGCGCAGCGGACTGGTTCGGCGGGCGCCTGCGCGTACGCCAGCTCTATCTCACCAGCATGGCCGCGGAAACGGCGATGCTCAGTGAGTTTTCCCGCTGGATCCATGCCGATACGGTGCTCGTGAGCTACAACGGCAAGTCGTATGACGCGCCGCTCCTCTCCACGCGCTACCGGCTTGCCCGGCTGGCCAATCCGCTCACCGGGCTTACCCACGTCGACCTGCTGCACCCCATGCGCCGTCGCTACAAGGCGGTGTGGGAGAACTGCAGGATGCAGACGGCCGAGCGCAAGTTGCTGCAGATCGTCCGCGAGGATGACCTTCCCGGATCCGAGGCGCCGCGGGCATGGCTCACCTACCTGCGTGGCGGCTCATCCACGGATCTGGTCCGCGTGGCTGAACACAACCTGCAGGACGTGCGCAGCCTGAGTGGATTGCTGGTGGATGCCCACGGCTGGGCGGCGCGTGATGCGCAGGCCCTTTCGCTGGCCGGTGACGAAAAATAGACGTGGCTCCGAGCACGCTGCGGGATGCCTTATCGTCCAGGAGACCAGGCGATGAACGAAGCGACGAAGCCTTGCGATCACGTGGGCTGCGGCTGCCAGGTACCGGTATCGCGCGAGTACTGCAGCGAAGCGTGCCGCATGGCGGCGGAAGAACAGAATGTCGGTGGCGCGTGCGAGTGCGGCCATGCCGCCTGCCAGCAGCGGCACTGAAGCACGAGGAGACAGCGCCATGACCAACGACGGTAAGCAGCAGACGCCGGGCTACAAGGAGGAGAACCCGAAACCGCGCACCGGTAAGGAGCATATTCCGGGCGAGGGGCATCCTAAGGAGCACCAGAACATGCCTAAGGAGAAGCCGGGGAAGCAGGGGAGCTGAGGCGCAGCCCTGGAGGGGTTTCGCGAACGGCGTCGCGCACAGGGTGCGCTCCAACGAGGAGCGACCTGGGCGCGACGTTTTTGCTTGGTGTTACGCGGCCTTGCGGAGGAGGCCGCCGATGCCGGCGGTGGCCGTCTCGAGGGCCTGGGCCTTGTGCTCATCACCCATGGCCACGCCTTCGGCGCGGACGAACTCGATGTCGGTGACGCCGAGGAAACCGAACACCGCACGCAGGTAGGGCTCCTGGAAGTCCATGCCCGCGGCCGGGCCAGCGCTGTAGATGCCGCCGCGGCTCGAGGCCACGATGACGCGCTTGCCACCGGCCAGGCCCTGCGGGCCATTCGCCGTGTAGCTGAAGGTCTTGCCGGCGACGGCGATGCGGTCGATCCAGGCCTTCAGCGAGCTGGTGATGCTGAAGTTGTACATCGGGGCGCCAATGACGACGACGTCGGCAGCCAGGAACTCTTCCATCACCTTTTCCGCTTCCGCGGCATTCGGGTCGTTCTCACCGGCCGGCAGGCCCCAGTGGGCGAGCGGGGCGGCGTGCAGGTCACGGTAGGTGACCTCGGTGCCCGGGTGGTGGCTGACGAACTCGGAAACGATGGCCTGGGTCAGGCCGCGCGAGACGGAATGGGCGCCCAGGGCGCTGGCGTCGATGTGCAGGAGTTTCATGGCGGATCCTCGTTCGTTGGTCCCGCCGCTAGCGGGAATGGAGAAAAGGTACGCCTCGGACAATCAATTGATTAGTCGGCATGGAGTAGACTGATTGTTCTGATTAGGAAACAACCGAGGCATGCCGTGATGGAAGGCGCCCTGCAGGACCTGAACGACCTCTATTTCTTTGCCTCCGTGGTCGAACACGGGGGCTTTTCCGCCGCAGGGCGGGCCCTGGGCATCCCCAAATCGCGTCTTTCCAAGCGGATTGCCCAGCTGGAAGACCGCCTCGGCGTGCGCCTGCTGCAGCGAACCACCCGCCGATTCGTGGTCACCGAGATTGGCGAGCGCTTCTACCAGCACTGCCGGGCGGTGCTGGAAGAGGCCAAGGCGGCCCAAGACGCCGTGGACGAGCTGCGCACCGAGCCCCGGGGCGTGGTCCGGATCAGCTGCCCCATCTCGATCGCCCAGAACATCGTCGGCCCCATGCTGCCGGCCTTCCTGCTCGAGCACCCCAAGGTGCAGGTGCGCCTCACCGCGACCAATCGCCGGGTGGACCTGATCGGCGAGGGCTACGACGTGGCCGTGCGCGTCCGCGAGAAGCTGGATACGGACGCTACCCTGGTCCTGCGCAGCATCGGCTACGCGCGCAGCCTGCTGGTGGCCAGCCCGAAGTTCCTGGATAGCCACGGCCGGCCGAAAACGCTGGAGGAACTGGCCCAGCTGCCGGCGCTCAGCATGTACGAGCACGAAGGCGCCCAGGTCTGGGAGCTGGTCGACAGCGCCGGTAAGAAGGCCGCGGTGGAGGTCAAGCCGCGGCTGGTGAGCGGCGACTTCACCGTGCTCATCGCCGCCGCCGTGCAGTGCTGTGGCGTGGCCCTGCTGCCGGAGGATTACTGCGCGCCCATGCTCTCCACCAAGCAGCTGGAGTGGGTGCTGCCCGAGTACACCACCGCCCAGGGCACGCTGCATTTCGTGTACCCGAGCCGCCGCGGGCTGCTCCCGGCCGTGCGCAGCTTCGTGGACTTCCTGGCCGAGCGCCTGCCCAAGGCCCAGGCGGAATTCCACAAGGATTGCGAGAAGGTGGCGGCGGACCCGGGCAGCAGGGGGGCGATCGCCATGCGCCGCATGTTAGGATCGGAAGATACGGCGGCGTTTGGCCGTCCAAACGAATAAGGGCGTTCGATGCAGATCGAAACCAAGCTTCCCAAGGTCGGTACGACCATTTTCAGCGTCATGAGCCAGCTTGCGCTGGAGCACAAGGCCGTGAACCTCGGCCAGGGTTTCCCGGACTTCGAGCCGCCGGAGCCGCTGCGCGAGGCGATCACCCGGGCCATGGCCGAGGGCAAGAACCAGTACGCCCCCGGCGTCGGCATCGCGAAACTGCGTGAGCAGATCGCGCTGAAGACCGAGCGCCTCTACGGCCACCGGGTGAGCCCGGATACCGAGGTGACGGTGACCTCCGGTGCCACCGAGGCGCTGTTCTCGGCCATCGCCGCCGTGGTCCGCGCCGGTGACGAAGTCATCGTGTTCGACCCGTGCTACGACAGCTACGAGCCGGCCATTGAACTGCAGGGCGCCACCGCGGTGCACATCCCGCTGGAGCTGCCCTCGTTCGGCATCGACTGGCAGCGCGTGCGCGAGGCGATCACGCCGAAGACGCGGATGATCCTGGTGAACTCGCCGCACAACCCGTCGGGCGCCGTGCTGTCGCGTGCCGACCTGGACGAACTGGCCGCGATCGTCCGTGATACGCCGATCATCGTGCTGTCCGACGAAGTCTATGAGCACATCGTGTTCGACGGCGCCGAGCACCAGAGCGTGCTGCGCCACGAGGAGCTGGCGGCGCGCAGCATCGTCGTGTCGTCGTTCGGCAAGACCTACCACTGCACGGGCTGGAAGGTGGGCTACGCGGTCGCGCCCAAGGCGCTGACGGCCGAGTTCCGCAAGGTGCACCAGTACCTGACGTTCTGCACGTTCAATCCCGCGCAATGGGCCTTCGCCGAATTCCTTGAATCCACGCCCGAGCATTACCTCGAGCTGCCCGCCTTCTACCAGGCCAAGCGCGACCGCTTCCGTGAGTTGCTGGCCCCGTCGCGCCTGAAGCTGCTCGACGTACCGGGCGGCTACTTCCAGCTGGTGGATTACAGTGCGATCCGCGACGTGGACGACATCAATTTCAGCGAGTGGCTGGTGCGCGAGGGTGGCGTGGCCGCCATTCCGCTCAGCCCGTTTTACGAGACCGCGCCGGACACCCGCCTGGTGCGCCTGTGCTTCGCCAAGAACGACGCCACCATGGAAGCCGCCGCGGAGCTCCTGTGCAAGCTCTGACCGTCACCCTGGTGCAGGGCGCCACGCGCTGGCACGACGCGCCGGCGAATCGCGAGTACTACGGCCGCCTTGTGCGCGGGGCGCCCAGGAGCGACCTCATCGTGCTGCCGGAGACCTTCCTCTCCGGCTTCACCAACGACACGCTGGGCAACGCGGAGACCATGGATGGCGAGGGCGTGGCCTGGGTGCGTGCGCTGGCCAGGGAAGTGGACGCGACGATCACCGGCAGCCTGGTGATCCGCGAAGGCGAGACCGTCTACAACCGCCTGGTCTGGGCGTCGCCGAATGGCGACCTCGCGTACTACGACAAGCGCCACCTGTTCCGCATGGCCGGCGAGCACACCCGCTACGGCGGCGGCCGCGAGCGGCTGATCGTCGAGCTGAAGGGTTGGCGGATCCTGCCGCAGGTCTGCTACGACCTGCGCTTCCCGGTGTGGCTGCGCAATGGCCGCAACGAAGCGGCTGAGGGCGGCATGGATTACGACCTGTCGCTGTTCGTTGCGAACTGGCCGTCGCCGCGCCGTGGGCCGTGGCGCACGCTGCTGCGTGCCCGTTCTATCGAGAACCTGGCGTACACGATTGGCGTCAACCGCGTGGGCGTGGACGGTAACGACCACCCGTACGCGGGCGACAGCGCCGTGATCGATCCGGTCGGCGAAGCCCTCGTGGAGCTCGGCGCGCAGGAGCAGGTAGTGACCATCGCCATCGATCCGGCCCCGCTGCTGGCCCACCGCGAACGCTTCCCCGCCTGGATGGACGCCGACCGCTTCTCCCTGCACGACGACTGATGCCGCCGTCCCGCCCTCGCTATTTCGCGGGGGCGAACGGCACGGCCGGGCCGATCTTCGCGACCTTGCGCCACGTGGCCAGTTTGTCGGCGATACCCGCGCCCACGTCGATCTGCGGTTCCGACGGCGTCACCGCATCGCGCTTTTCCCAGCCGGCGATCTCGGTCCTGGCCTGGTCGAAGGCCTGGACGAAGTCCGGCGTGGCGTTCAGCCCGTCGGCAAGCCAGGCGTGGCCAAAGTAGGTGATGTCCGAATCCGAGCCACAGCCGAACGACGTGCGATCCGTCCGCGCCGAGGTCATCACCAGGCTGCCGGCCCCGCGCAGCTTCGGTACGTAGCCGCCCGAGTAGCAGGCGTTCACCACCACGACCTTCCAGCGGAAATCGTGCCGGGCCAGGATCTGCGACAGGCCGTCCGGGTCGAGCTGGTCGAGCGGAATCGGATCCATGTCCACCAGCAGGCTATGGTCACTGCCGCCGTGCGTGGCGATGTACACCAGAAGGATGTCGTCCTTGGGGTTCATTACCCTCGCGAGGCCGTCCAGCGCGCTTTCGAGGTTGCTCCAGCTTGCCAGGGGGCGCGTCGCCAGGGTATCGGGGTTGTTCTCCAGCACGAGCGTGTGGCCCGGGCTGCCGAAGCGCGTGCCCATCAGCTTGTCGAGGTACTCGGCCTCGTTACGGAAGACGTCCTCGGAGGCGTCGCCGCCGAAGGCCACGGCATACACGTTGGGCTTGCCGGGGGTGCGCTTGGCGAGCTTGCCCAGGGCCGTGCGCATGGCTTCCGGTTGGGACGCGAACACCTGTTCGGGCGTCGGCGCGTTGTCGGGCCAGTTGCCGACGTCCAGCTGGAGACCCTCGTCGTCCGCGGCGTCGTCGGCAGCGGCCACGGTGGCGGCCGGCGCCGGGCGGGCAGGGGGCGCGCTGCTGCCGGCCACGGCAGGCGTGGACGCAGGGGCCGGCGGGCGCGGCGCCACCGAGGTCATGACCGGGCGCGGCCCGAAGCCGAGGACGGCGGCGGTCAGCAACGCGCCGGCGATGAAGCCGGCGAGCGTGTAGATCGCCGTCCGGCGACCGGGATCAAGGCTGGATGGCATCGAAATCCGCCACGGCGGGGTGGCCTGCGTCGGTCATCGGCAGCGGCGGGCGCACCAGGTGGGTCGTGTGCATGCCGGCCTCGCGGGCGGCGTCCAGCTCTTCGCGGATATCGGAAAGGAACAGCACCTGCGCCGGCGCCAGTCCGATCGCCTCGGCGATGAGGCGATACGACTGCACCTCGCGCTTGTGGCCGGTCTGGGTGTCGAAATAGCCGGAGAACAGCGGGGTCAGGTCACCGTTTTCGCTGAAGCCGAACAGCAGCTTCTGCGCCGGCACCGAGCCCGACGAGTAGACGTACAGCTTCAGGCCCTGCTCGTGCCACGCCTTCAGGCGGCCGGCCACTTCCGGGTACATGTGCGACACGTAGGCGCCGGACTCGTAGCCTTCGCGCCAGATCATGCCCTGCAGGGCCTTCAACGCCGTCGACTTGCGGTCTTCGTCAATCCAGCGGATGAGCAGGTTGATGATCTCGCCGCGCGTGGCCTCGACGATGCCCGCCTCTTTGGCGGCCTCGTGCAGCCAGTGCTGGACCTCGGGCTCGTCGGTGTGGGTTTCCACGTAGGCCGGCAGGTGCTGGCGGGCGTAGGGAAACAGCACGTCCTTCACGAAGTCGATCGAGCTGGTGGTGCCCTCGATGTCGGTGAGGACGGCGCGGATATCAGACATGGGAAAAGCCTGCGGATCGGGGAATCCGCAGGATAGCCGAGCCCGGGTGCCTTTACGACGTGACGGGTGCCGAGGGGTGCGGATCCATGCGCGGAAAACGCTCCGCGATGTCCTCGCCGGTGAAGCTGGCGACCCAGCCCTCGACGTTGGTGAACAGGCGGATCGCCACGAAGTACGGCGAGACGCTCATGTCGAACCAGTGCGGGGTGCCGTCGGGCACGCCGATCAGGTCGCCCTGTTCGCACAGCACCTCGTAGACCTTGCCGTTGATGTGCAGGGTGAACTGGCCGGCGCCGGCGACGAAGAAGCGCACTTCGTCTTCGCTATGGGTGTGCTCGTTCAGGAATTTCGAGCGGAAGGCGGCCCGGTCCGGGTGGTCCGGCTTCAGGCTGATCACGTCCACGGCCTGGTAGCCGTTTTCCTTCATCAGGCGGTCGATGTCGCCACGATAGGCGGCGATCACTTCGTCCTGGCTTGCACCGGGCTCGATCGGCTGGCTGGCTTCCCAGGCTTCGAAGCGCACGCCCACGTCGCCGAGGGCTTTCGCGATCGCAGCGTGGTCGGTCATGACCGCCAGCGGGGCGTCATGGTGGGCATCGTCGTAGATACGCAGACGGCTCATGGGGAAAGCCTCCTCAGGTCGAGTTCGCAGCCCAGCAGGAATTCCAGCGCCTCGAGATGGCGGCGGGTCTCCGCCATGTCGCGGCCCCAGGTGTAGATGCCGTGGCCGTTGATCAGGTAGGCGTAGAGCGGCTTGCCGCTGTCGATCCAGGCGTCCACCTGGGCTTCGAGTTCCGGCATGTGCTGGGTGTTGGGGAAAACGGGGATCTCCAGCACGCTCTCATGCGTGGTGTAGCCGGAGATGGCCTTCTGCAGCTCCCACCCTTCCAGGCGGATGCGGCCTTCGTTGGCGAACAGACGCGAGGCCACGCTCTGGGTGCGCGAATGCGTGTGCAGCACCACATTCGCCTCCGGGTAGCGCTTATACACCTGGGTGTGCAGGCCGGTCTCGGCGGAGGGGCGCGAATCGCTGCCCACGGCCTTGCCGTCCATGTCCACCACCATGATGTCATCGCGCCCCAGGCGGCCCTTGTCGCGGCCGGAGATCGTGATGGCGGCGAGGCCGTCATCCAGGCGCATCGAGAAGTTGCTGCTGGTCGCGGGCGTCCAGCCGAAGGCGGCCAGGTCGCGGGCGGCATCGGCAATGGCGTCGGCGCGGGTGGCCAGCAGGGCCGGATCGAGGTGGTCGAGGGTTTTTGTCATGGGTTTGGACGTCTAAATCAGGGGGCGACTATACCATGGGGGTGTGACCGGCCCGGGTAGCCGGCCGCCCGGCGAAAATGCGAACCATTCCTTTTTTGGCTTTTGCGTAGGATGGAGCGCATTCCCCGCAAGAGGCATGTTCATGGCAGAGAATGACACCCACAACATCGAGGGTCGCCGCCGATTCCTCAAGGCCGCCGCAGGTTCCGTCGCCGCCGCGACCGTGCTTGGCACCCTCCCGCGCCGCGCCCAGGCCCAGGACCTCCCGCACCTTTCCCCCTCCGACCCGACCGCCTCGGCCCTGAAGTACGTCGAGGACGGCAGCAAGGCGCAGGGCAAGAAGACGGCCAGCGACGCCTGCTTCAACTGCAACTTCTACCAGGGCAAGGCGGGAGCCGCCTGGGGGCCGTGCCAGCTGTTCCCGGGCAAGGCGGTGGCGGCGAAGGGCTGGTGCGTGTCTCACGCTGTCATGATCTGACCGGTTCGGTGGTCCGGAGCGATCCGGCCCCGGAAAACAGAAAGGCCAGCCCCAGGGCTGGCCTTCTTTTTTGTTGGAACCGACAAAAATGCTGCCCAAGCGCGCCAGGCCGAGGAGCTGACCCGCCTGACGCGCCGGGCGGCAATCCGGGGCCCACTGCCAAGTGATATACCCACGGAACCGGGATGATACTCCCCTCGGGGCACGACCGGCCAATGGCAGTTAAATGACGAACGTGTTTTTGCGTGATTCGTCGCAAAAACAGAAACTTAACGAAGAAACCTCATGTAGGGGCGCAGGAACGCCCCGAGGCCTCAACCACGCGCCCGCAAGCGGCTGTGGCGGTAGCTATAGCCGAAGTAAACGACGATGCCGAGCAGCGTCCACACACCCATCAACACCCAGTTGCGCACGCCCATCGACCACAGCAGGAAGATGCAGCTGAGCACACCAAGCGTGCACGTCACCGGTGCAATCGGCACGCGGAACGAACGCGGGATATCGGGCGCGGTACGACGCAGGATCAGCACACCGATGCACACCGCGCTGAACGCGACCAGCGTGCCCATCGAGGTGAGGTCGCCAAGCAGGTTGAGCGGGAAGACGGCAGCGAGCGCAGCGATGCCGACGCCGGTGAGCACGGTGTTGATGTGCGGCGTGCGGTGCTTCGGATGGATGGTGGTGAACACTTTCGGCATCAGACCGTCGCGGGCCATGATCATGAAGATGCGCGGCTGCGCGATGATCATGACCAGCACCACCGACGAAAGGCCGATCAGCGCGCCGACTTCGACGATGCCGCGCAGCCAGCTCAGTTCCGGATGGTTGCGGATGGCGGTGACCACCGGCTCGGCCGTATCCAGCTGTGCGAACGGCACCAGGCCCGTCAGCACGGCGGCCATGGCGATGTAGAGCACGGTGCAGATGCCCAGCGAGGCGAGCGTGCCGATCGGCATGTCGCGCTGCGGGTTCTTCGATTCCTGGGCCGCCGTCGACGTGGCTTCGAAGCCGATGTAGGCGAAGAACACCATGGACGCACCGCGCAGGATGCCGTTCCAGCCGTAGCGGTCGCCGCCCTGGTTATCCGGGATGAACGGGTGCCAGTTGGCCGTATCGATGTGGCTGGCACCGACGACGATCACGACGATGATCAGGGCGACCTTGAGGATCACCATGGCCATGTTCAGGCCGGTGGATTCCTTGATGCCGACGTAGCAGAGCCAGGTCAGCGCCAGGGTGATGCCCACGGCGGGAAGGTTGAACAGCGCGCCGGTGGTGACCAGGTGGCCGTCGATGAAATCCAGCGGCGCGTTGGTCAGCGCCGGCGGGATGTGCAGGCCGACGTGATCGAGAAGGCTGACGAAGTAACCCGTCCAGCTCACCGCCACGGCCGAGGCCGACACGCCGTACTCGAGAATGAGATTCCAGCCGATGAACCACGCGGCGCCTTCGCCCAGCGTGGCGTAGGCGTACGAGTACGCGCTACCGGACACGGGGATCAGCGAGGCGAATTCCGCGTAGCACAGCGCGGTGAACACGCTGCAGATGGCGGCCAGGATAAAGGAGAGGATGATCGCCGGGCCGGCATGTTCCGCCGCCGCGACACCCGTGATGACGAAGATGCCGCCGCCGATGACTGCGCCGATGCCCAGCGCGGTCAGCCCCCAGGGGCCCAGCGTGCGTCGCAGGGCGGGGCCGTGCGCGTCGTCGGGTTCGGCCTGCGGGGATTTCTTGGCGAGTAGCTGCTTGAGCATGGACGGCTCGTATGGCGGTGGCGAAAGGAAGAATAGCCGTAAAACAGGGAAGGCCGGCGGATCACCGCCGGCCTTCCCGGGTGGCCGTGTTGGATCAGCCGAGCGACTTGCGCAGCTTGCTGTGCGCGTAGCCGTAACCGAAGTAGATGACCTGGCCGATGATGATCCAGCCCATCATCAGGCGCCAATGCTCTTCAAAGGCCTGCCAGAACAGGTAGACGCAGGCGAGGGCGCCGACAATCGAGATCGGCCACACCATCGGGACGCGGAAGCTGCGCTTCAGGTCCGGGCGGGTGTAGCGCAGGATCAGGATGCCGATGCACACGGTGGCGAACGCCAGCAGGGTGCCCATCGAGACCAGCTCGCCGAGCACGCTGACCGGGAACAGGCCAGCCATGGCGGCGGCGGCGACACCCACGATGATCGTGCCGACGTACGGCGTGGCGAACTTCTTGTGGACGCGGGCCATCGACGGCGGCAGCAGGCCGTCGCGTGCCATCGAGAAGAAGATGCGCGGCAGGCCCATCAGCATCACCAGGATCACCGACGACAGGCCGGTGATGGCACCGACGACGACGATGGCTTTCAGCCAGGCCAGCTGCGGGTACAGGCCCAGGGCGGTAGCGACCGGCTCCGGCGTGTTGAGGATGCGGAACGGGGCGATACCGGTGAGCACCAGCGCCACGGCGATGTACAGCACGGTGCAGATGGCCAGCGAGCCGAGGATGCCGATCGGCATGTCGCGCTGCGGGTTCTTTGCTTCGCCTGCCGCGGTGGACACCGCGTCGAAGCCGACGTACGAGAAGAACACGATGGTCGCGGCGCGGAAGATACCGCTCCAGCCGAAGGTGCCTTCGCCCTCGTTCGGCGGGATGAACGGGTGCCAGTTCGCCGGGTTGATCATCTTGATGGCGAACGCCAGGAACAGCAGGATCACGGCGACCTTGATCGCCACGATGATCGAGTTGACGAAGGCGGACTGCGTGATGCCGACGTAGCACAGGCCCGACAGCGCGGCGATGATGCAGACCGCCGGCAGGTTGATCAGCGTGCCGGTGGCCTGGATGTGGCCCTCGATGAACTGGAACGGCGCCGACGACAACGAGGCGGGCAGGGTGATGTCACTGCCGACCATGCTGCCGATGAGACCGAGCAGCTCGTTGAAGTAGCCCGACCAGCCGGCAGCCACGGTGGCCGCGGCGAACAGGTATTCGAGCACCAGGTTCCAGCCGACGAACCAGGCGACGTATTCGCCGAGCGTGGCATACGAATAGGAGTAGGCGCTGCCCGAGACCGGCAGCATGGCCGCGAACTCGGCGTAGCACAGGCCCGCCAGGGCGCAGGCGAAGCCCGCGATGATGAAGCTGATGACCAGTGCCGGGCCGGCATGCAGCGCGGCTGCCTGGCCGGTGATCACGAAGATACCGGCACCGATGACGGCGCCGATGCCGAGAAGAATAAGGTGCTTCGCCGTGAGGACGCGCTTGAGCTCGCCGCCACCGTGTGCGCCGGTTTCAATATGCTCACCAGCGTCGACATGCGGCGCGGCCTCGATGGGATGCGTCGCGAACAGGTGTTTCAACATGTGTCTCCCCTACTGCCGGAAGTGCTCTTTATTATTGGGACCGCCGCGGCAGCCATGATGGAACGCCGTCCCCGGGAGAGCGGCACGGAACCATAGCCCAGCGGGGCACGGCCGTACAAGCTGCAATGCGAGGCCCGCCAAGGCCTTTGCACGGGGGGAGGTCGTTGTCACCATGACTTACGGCGGTTGTGCGTGGAACGAGGGCGGTGCGTCAGAACACCATGTTCAGTGCGGCCTGCGGTGCCACGTAGGCCGCCGCGTTGCGACCGGCCACGGTGAACTGCACGCCGGCGATGAGACCGAGGGTGGCACTGAGGTGGTATTCCACCGCCGGTGCCAGGCTGAGGTCCTGCGACGGGCGGTGTTCCCAGGCTCGGTGCGACTCCTGCATGCGCACCTTGCCGGTGCGATTGAACACCGCTTCGCCGACCAGTACCCAGCGCGGATGGAGCGCGTACTCCGCGGCGATGGAGGCGTTCCAGGCTTGCCCGTGGCGGGCGCTGCCGTGGAATCCCGGACCCGTACCGTACACGCTGGTGCCGTGGAGACGGGTGAGCCCGGGGCTCGGACTCCACGCCACCTGGCCGCGCCAGCGCAATGCCCGCCCGTCCGCCAGCCATTGCAGCTTCTGGGCGCCGAACGCCAGCGTGGTGCGCGAGGTACCGTTCCCGGTGCCATTGAGCGGATTGGTATTGAGGTGGTGATACTTGCCGGTGGAGAGTCGCTGTGCCAGCGAGACGGCGGTCACCCAGCCGGTACCGTCATCGCCGGGGCCGCTGAGTCGCTGGAGCAGGCGCACGTGGGTGTCACCGATGCGCAGGCCATCCGTGTGCCCTGATGGCGTTGACGTGCGCAGTGCGCTGAGGGTGAGCTGCACGGAGGTGGTCTCACCCAGGCCGTAGATCACCGGCAATGCGACCTGCCACTGGCGCGTTCGCTCGCGTTCCCGCAGCGCGTGGCGCGACCCGTCGTTGCCGTAGCGGGCACGCACGTGGGTATGGATGAGGTAAGGCTCGATGTTGAGCATGTCCTTCGGGAGGGGATTTACCGCCGGCGTCACCAGCGGGCCGGTGAAATCGGGCATGTCGTGGGTGGTCGAGGCCAGGGCGGCGGCGGGACCGAGGGCGATCAACGCGGCGGTGGTGCGGAGAAAACAGGATGTCATGCGCGGCTCCATGCGATGGGTGCGGCCTCATGGCCGCGGGGAAGTCGATGCGCTTCGTGCGCACGACCCATCCTAGGCAGCAGGGTTCCTCCGGGGACATCGGACTAATCTGAAAAACGCGTGCGAAAATACGCACACGTTTCCTCGGATTTCCCTGATGAGCCCCACCTTCCGCCCGCTTGCCATCGCCCTTGAGCGCTACGCCGCCCGGTATCCCGACGAACACGACGTCGCGTCGTTCCGCGCATGGCTGGCGAGCGAGGCGCAGCCGTTTCACCGCGAGACACGGGCCGGGCACTTCACGGGCTCCGCGTGGCTGGTCAGCGCGGATGGCCAGCGCGTGCTGCTGATGCACCACCGCAAGCTGCAGCGCTGGCTGCAGCCCGGCGGCCACGCCGACGGCGAGGCAGACCTTGCCAACGTCGCGCTGCGCGAAGCGGAGGAGGAGACCGGGCTAACCGATCTGGAAGTGCAGCCGCAGCTGTTCGACGTGGATCGCCACGTCATTCTCGCCCGTGGCCAGGAGCCGCAGCACTGGCACTACGACGCGCGCTATGTGGTGGTCGCGCGCGGCTCGGAAGCCTTCGCGGCGAATGAAGAGTCGCTGGGGCTGGCCTGGCGCGACATCGCCGATGTGGCCGCCGATGAAACGAGCGACCCGTCGCTTCGCCGCATGGCCGCGAAGTGGCTGGCGGCGGGACGCGGCCGCTAGGCTTCCGCGTAACGCGCCGGTGCGGGGTGGACGGTGCCGCACGCCTTGCACGTGCGCGCCTCCTCATCCCGGTAGAACTCGTCGAACACAGGCGGGAAGTCGCTCTCGATGCTCTTGAGCCCGAAATAGCGCTCGAAGAGCTTGTGATTGCAGTTAGCGCAGAACCACATCAGGCCGTCGCTTTCGCCGGCCAGGCGGCGCCGCTCGATCACCAGGCCGACGGAGTCGGGCATCCGTTGCGGTGAATGCGGCACGCGCGGCGGCAGGTAGAACATCTGGCCGGCGCGGATGGGGATGTCCTTCGCGACGCCCTCGTCCTGCACCTTCAGCACCATCTCGCCCTCGAGCTGGTAGAAAAACTCCGGGCCTTCGTCGTAGTGGTAATCCGTGCGGGCGTTCGGGCCGCCGACGATCATCACGATGAAGTCGCCATCGACGATGCACTTGTTGCCCACGGGCGGCTTGAGCAAGGCGCGGTGCTCGTCGATCCAGCGTTGCAGGTCGATAGGAGGCGTGAGGCTCATGCGGCAGGCTTCATGGATGAATGCCGCGATCATACTCCCGGCCGGGGACTTCCCGCCGCCTGCGGCATGGCGTACAAGGACGGACCTGCCCGTTAAGGATCCTCCCGGATGGCGTCGTGGTATCACGCCCGCCAAGCTGCGCCGACGCCGCGACCGCCGCCCCAGGGCAAGCGGGACGCTGCCGTCGTGGTCGTGGGTGGTGGCTTCGCCGGGCTGAACACGGCACTGGGACTCGCCGCCCGCGGCGTCCGCGACGTCGTCCTGCTGGAAGCGCAGACCATCGGCTTCGGCGCGTCGGGACGTAACGGCGGTTTCGTCTTCGCCGGCTATTCGCTCGGCGAACGCGCTCTGCTGGAAAAGCTGGGCGAGCCGCGTGCCCGCGACCTTTATGCGCGCACCGTGGCAGCGGTCAACCTGATTCGCCAGCGCATCACCACGCTGGGCATCGATTGCGACAGGGTGGACGCGGGCGTGGTCTGGGCGAACTGGTTCCGCGATGCGCGCTTGCTGCGCGCGCGGCAACAGCTGCTCGCGGAACACTACGGCAGCGAGTGGCAGTGGCTTCCCGCCGACGCGATGCACGAGTTCGTGCACAGCCGGCGCTACCACGACGGCCTGTACGAGCGGAACGCGATGCACATCGACCCGCTCGCCTACGCGCGTGGCCTTGCCGCGGCGGCGGAAGCGGCCGGTGTCACCCTGCATGAAGGCTCACCCGTGCGCATGCTCGAGCGTCGGGGCCCGCGCTGGGTGTTGCGCGTGGGTGAGGCGGAGATCGAGACGCCGAACGTGGTGCTTGCCTGTGGCGGCTACCTCGCCGGGCTGGACCGCCGCATCGACCGGGCCGTGCTGCCTATCGCCACCTATGTGATGGTGACCGAGCCGCTGGGCCCGCGCCTGGCCGAGTGCGTGCGAACGCAGGCCGCCATTTACGACACGCGATTTGCGTTCGATTACTACCGGCCCCTGCAGGACACGCGGCTGCTATGGGGTGGGCGCATCTCCATTCGCGACCGCAGCCCCCGCGCCGTGCAGAAGCTGCTGACCCGCGACCTCGAGCGGGTGTTTCCTTCCCTCAAGGGCGTGAAGGTCGAGCACGCGTGGTCGGGGCTGATGAGCTATGCCCGCCATGAGATGCCCCAGGTGGGCACCCACGGCAATGGCCTGTGGTACGCGCAGGCCTTCGGCGGGCATGGCCTGGCGCCGACCTGCGCCGCGGGCGAAACGCTGGCCGACGCCATCGCGTCCGGCGAGAAGTCCGTGCCGGCGTACGCTGAGTTCGGCCTTGATCCCGTGCACCGTCCGTTCGGCTACCTGGCCGCCCAGGGGACGTACTGGAAATACGAGATGGCGGACTGGATGAAGTCGCGCCTCGAGGGCTGAGGGCCTCGTCAGGCGGCCTTCGCCTTGTCCAGCCAGACGACGATGCCCTGGGCGTTGAGGCGGATATCGATCTTCAGCAGCTTCGTGATCTCGTCGGCGCCCATCGTCACCCCGTGTTTCTTCGCCCGGCCCACGTAGAGGTCGGCGAAATCCGTGGCGATACGTGCCTCGCGGTCAGGATCGCCCGCATGGCGCCGTGCGATGGCCACCATCGCGTCGATCTGCTCGTGCAGGTCGTTTGCCAGGCGCTTCACCTGTTCGACGCGGTCGAAATGGGTGAGGTACATCGCTGCCGGCTCGTAACGCATCATCCGCTCGATGGAGGCGTGGGCCTCGTCCGGGTCGAACTGCACCGGTGAGGTGGTCGGGATGATGAAGGGGCCGTTCGCGGTATCGAACTCGCGGTAGGACAGGCCGAAGATGTCGCCGGTGAAAAACGCGCTGGACTGATCGTCGTGGATGGCGATGTGGTGTTTCGCGTGGCCCGGCGTGTCCAGGCAAAGCAGGGCACGGCCTTGAAGGTCGATGACGAAGCCGTCCGAGGCCTCGATCACGCGGTCCTTCGGCACCGGCACGATGGTGCCGTAATCACGGCGCACGGCCTCTTCACCGTAGACGCCGGTCGCCCCGGCGATCAGCACGGACGGGTCGATCATGTGCCGCGCGCCGCGCGGATGCACCGCGAGCATGGCGTGGGGCAGGTGTTTCATCAGTTCGCCGGCACCGCCAGCGTGGTCGAGGTGAACGTGGGTGAGGATCACCCAGTCGATGTCGCCGGGCCGCAGGCCGGCCGCCTCGATCGCCTCGAGGAAGCGCGGCACGGAGTGCGTCGTGCCGCTGTCGATGATGGCCCCGCGGCCGCGCTCGACGACCAGGTAGGCAGCGTCGAAGCGCGGGCGGCCGAAGCCGGTGTCGATGGTATGGATGCCGTGCATGGGTGAAGCGTACCGCCGTCGGGGGCGGGCGCGCGAGCGCACCGCCCCCGGGGGGAATTACAGCGCCTCGAAGATGCCGGCGGCGCCCATGCCGGTACCGATGCACATCGTCACCATGCCGTACTTCTGCTTGCGGCGACGCAGGCCGTGGATCAGCGTGGCGGCGCGCACGGCACCGGTGGCGCCGAGCGGGTGGCCGAGGGCGATGGCGCCGCCCAGCGGGTTCACCTTCGACGGATCCAGGCCGAGGTCGCGGATCACGGCCAGCGCCTGCGCGGCGAAGGCTTCGTTGAGCTCGATCCAGTCCAGCTGGTCCTGGGTGATGCCGGTCTGCTTCAGTGCCTTCGGAATCGCTTCCTTCGGGCCGATACCCATGATGTCCGGCGCCACGCCGGCCACGGAGAAGCCGACGAAGCGGGCCAGCGGGGTCAGGCCGTAGTCCTTGATCGCCTTTTCCGAGGCGAGCAGCAGCGCGCCGGCGCCGTCGGACATCTGCGAGGAGTTACCCGCGGTGACCGAGCCGCCGAACTGGCCGTTGCGGAACACCGGGCGCAGCTTGCCGAGCACTTCCAGCGACGTATCGGCACGCGGGCCTTCGTCGAGGGTGATGATCCGGCGGTCTTCCTTCACCGTGCGGTTCTTCAGGTCCGGGTAGCGGTCGTCGAGCTGGAACGGAGTGATCTCGTCCTTGAACTCGCCGTTCTGGATCGCCGCCAGCGCCTTCTGGTGGGACTGCAGGGCAAACGTGTCCTGGTCTTCGCGGCTGACCTTCCAGCGCTCGGCCACCTTCTCGGCGGTGATGCCCATGCCGAAGGCGATGGCGCGGTTTTCGTCGTTCTCGAAGATGGCCGGGTTCATGGCCACCTTGTGGCCCATCATCGGCACCATGCTCATCGACTCGGTACCGCCGGCCAGCATCAGGTCGGCTTCACCCAGGCGGATGCGGTCGGCGGCCATGGCGATGGCCTGCACGCCGGACGAGCAGAAACGGTTGATGGTGACGCCCGGCACCTGCTCGGGCAGGCCGGCCAGCAGCACGCCGATGCGTGCGACGTTCATGCCTTGCTCGGCTTCCGGCATGGCGCAGCCGATGATCGCGTCGGCGATCAGCGCCGGGTCGATGCCCGGGGCCTGTTCCATCACGGCACGGATGACGTGGGCGAGCAGGTCGTCGGGGCGGGTGTTACGGAACACGCCGCGCGGCGCCTTGCCCACCGGGGTACGGGTGGCGGCGACGATGTAGGCGTCTTGCACTTGCTTGCTCATGAGGTGGTTCCTGGTAAGGGGGCAGGTCGTTGGCGTAGAGCGCGAGGCGCGTCAGTTACGCAGCGGCTTGCCCGTCGTCATGGTGTGGGCGATGCGGGCCTGGGTCTTCTCGGTCTGGGCCAGCTCGACGAAATGCTTGCGCTCGAGGGCCAGCAGCCACTCTTCGTCCACCGGCGAGCCGCGCTCGATCGGGCCACCGGACAGCGTGTCGGCGATGCGGCCGGCGATGTTCACGTCGTGCGGCGACGCGAAATAACCTTCCACCATGTTCGCCAGCGAGGCCTTGAACGTGGCCGTGCTGGTGTCGCCAGCCGCCGGGATGGCGCGTGCCGGCAGCGGCGGACGGTAGCCGGACTCGGCCATCGCGCGTGCCTGGGCCTTGGCCACGTGCAGCACCTCGTGGGTGTTGAAGACGACGACGTCGTCCTTGCGCAGCAGGCCCAGGGTCTTCGCCTCGAGCGCGCTGGTCGACACCTTCGCCATCGCCACCGTCTCGAACACCTTCTTCAGGTATTCAAACGGGTCTTCCGGGTTGTGCTGCGCGGCGCGCACGGCAAGTTCCTTCAGGCCACCGCCGGCCGGCAGCAGGCCGACGCCCGCCTCGACCAGGCCGATGTAGCTTTCCAGCGCGGCCACGGTACGGGCCGAGTGCATCTGGAATTCGCAGCCGCCACCCAGGGCGAGGCCACGCACGGCCGCCACCACGGGCACCAGCGAGTACTTGATGCGCATGCTGGTGGCCTGGAAGTTCGCCACCATGGCTTCGAACTCGGCGAGCTTGCCGGCCTGCAGCAGGCCTAGCGCACCCTTCAGGTCCGCGCCGGCCGAGAACGGCTCGGTCGGCTGCCACAGCACCACGCCGCGGAACTGCTGCTCGGCAAGGCCGATGGCATGCTGGATGCCGTCGAGCACGTGGTCGTTCACCGTGTTCATCTTGGTCTTGAACGAGATGACGCCGATGTCGTCGCCCGACGTCCACAGGCGGACGCCGTCGTTTTCCCACACCGTCGTGCCCTGGTCGAAGGTCTCGCCCAGGATCGGGTCCGGGAAGGCCTGGCGGCTGTACACCGGGTGCGACGAACGCGGCTTCTCGGCGTTGGCGCTGGCCGAGTACGAACCGGCCTTGCCGTGCACGCCCTGGCGGCCGTCGGTGACCCATGCGGGCAGCGGCGCGCTGCTCATGGTCTTGCCGGCGGCGATATCTTCAGCGATCCAGCCCGCGACCTGCTGCCAGCCGGCGGCCTGCCACAGCTCGAAGGGACCGAGCTTCCAGCCGTAACCCCAGCGGATGGCGAAATCGACATCACGCGCCGTCTCGGCGATATCCGCCAGGTGGAACGCGGTGTAATGGAAGAGGTCGCGGAACACGGCCCACAGGAACTGCGCCTGCGGGTCGGACGACGCACGCAGCTTCGCGAACTTCTCCGACGGGTTCTTGATCGCCAGGATGGCGGCCACTTCGTCGGACGGCTTGCCCTCCGACGGGCGGTAGTCCTGCTTCTGCAGGTCGAGCACGACGATGTCCTTGCCCGCCTTGCGGTAGAAGCCGGCACCGGTCTTCTGGCCCAGCGCACCCTTGTCGATCAGGCCCTTCAGCCACACCGGCGGCTGGAAGTACTTGTGCCACGGGTCGTCGGGCAGGGTGTCGCCCATGGTCTTGACCACGTGGGCGAGGGTGTCCAGGCCCACCACGTCGGCGGTGCGGAACGTCGCGCTCTTCGGGCGGCCGATGGCCGGGCCGGTCAGCGCATCGACGGTGTCGAAGCCCAGGCCGAACTGCTCGGTGTGGAACATCGTCGACAGCATCGAGAACACGCCGATGCGATTGCCGATGAAGTTCGGGGTGTCCTTGGCGATCACGACGCCCTTGCCCAGGGTCGTGGTGAGGAATGCCTCAAGGCCTTCGATCACGCTGGCGTCGGTAAGGCGCGTCGGGATCAGCTCCACCAGGTGCATGTAGCGCGGCGGATTGAAGAAGTGCACGCCCGTGAAGCGATGGCGCAGGGCTTCCGGCAGGGCCTCGGCCAGGCCGTTGATCGACAGGCCGGACGTGTTGCTGGCCAGCACGGCGGTCTTCGACACGTGCGGGGCGATCTTCGTATAGAGATCCAGCTTCCAGTCCATGCGCTCGGCGATCGCTTCGATCACCAGGTCCACGTCGGCCAGCTGGGCCAGGTCATCCTCGTAGTTCGCCGGGATGATGGCCGCGCCCAGCGACTTCTCGGCCAGCGGGGCCGGCGAGAGCTTGGCCAGGTTGGCGATGGCTTTCAGGGCGATACCGCTCTTCGGGCCTTCCTTCGCGGGAAGGTCGAAGAGGACGGTTTCTACGTTGGCATTCGTCAGGTGCGCGGCAATCTGCGCGCCCATGACGCCGGCGCCGAGAACCGCGGCCTTGCGGATGCGTAGCGGTGTTGCGGTCATGGATGATCTCCGAGGGTGCAAAGGGTCGTCCCGGTCAGCGACTGGCCGGGGCGTTCGAAAGGGAGGGGTTGCGCATGCCGGCGGCGGCGAAGCGAATCAGGTGCTCGGCGGCGGTTTCGCGGTGGTCGCGCTCGGCGACGTCGCTCTTGCGCTGGATGATGCCGAAGTCGGCCATGGCGTAGGTCAGCGCGCCGGTGACGATATCCAGCCGCCAGTAGATGTCTTCGCGGGCGAGGCCAGGAAGCAAGCGGCTGAATTCATTGGCAAACTGGCGCAGGATATGGCCGTAGTTCTCAGACAGGAACTTGCGCAGCGTTTCGTTGTGCTCGGCATAGGCCCGGGCCAGGACGCGGACGAAGGCGGCGCCACCGCCATCGTTCCGGGAAAGGTCCAGGGCAGGGCGGATGTAGGCGTCGAGGACATCCTCCAGCGAGGTGTCGTCCTTGCCCGCCAGGCGCTGCAGGGCGGCCATGCGACGGCTGTTCAGCTCGTCCAGGCGGCGGCGGAACACCTCCTCGATGAGCTTGTCCTTGGAGCCGAAGTGGTAATTCACGGCGGCCAGGTTGACCCGGGCGGCGGCCGTCACCTGGCGCAGGGAGGCCCCGGCGAAGCCATGGGTGGCGAACAGGGCCTCGGCGGCGCCCAGGATGCGTTCCTTGGTGCTGCGCTCACGTGACGCGTACGGGGCACTGGTCATGGCGGGCCACTCCGGCAGGGCTAGTTTGAATCAAACGATCGTTTGAGAATACGCCTGCCTCGATTTGGTGGTCAATGTGCGCCGCACAACCCTGCAAACGGCTTGCGAATGAGCTAGAATCTGTCAAGAATTCGTGAGCTAAGTCAGTCATTCCTGACGGCTTTGCCATCAAACTTTCACCGGGCACCCCCGTGGGGTCCGGCAGTATCTATTTCTTCAATCCTTTCCCGGAGCACCCGTATGGCGCTGGAGCGCACCCTTTCGATCATCAAGCCGGACGCCGTCAAGAAGAACGTCATCGGCGAAATCCTGGCCCGCTTTGAAAAGGCTGGCCTCAAGATCGTCGCCGCCAAGATGAAGCAGCTGACCCGCGAAGAGGCCGAAGGCTTCTACGCCGTCCACAAGGAGCGTCCGTTCTTCGGCGCGCTGGTCGACTTCATGATCTCCGGCCCGGTGATGATCCAGGCGCTGGAAGGCGAAGGCGCTGTTCTGAAGAACCGCGACCTGATGGGCGCCACCAACCCGAAGGAAGCCGCTGCGGGCACGATCCGCGCCGACTTCGCCGAATCGATCGACGCCAACGCCGTGCACGGCTCGGATTCGCTCGAGAACGCCGCCAACGAAATTAAGTACTTCTTCAACGACTCGGACGTCGTCTCCCACTGAGAACTGCCGTGAATACGCCTGCCGACAAGGTCAACCTGCTCGACTTCGATCGCCAGGGCCTGCGCGATTTCTTCGCCAGCCTGGGCGAGAAGGCGTATCGCGCGGACCAGGTCATGAAGTGGATCTACCACCGTCTCGAAAGCAATTTCGAGAACATGACCGACGTCGGCAAGGCTCTTCGCGAAAAGCTCAATGCGAGCTGCTACGTCGGGCCGCCGGCCACCGTGTTCGAAAAGGGCGCGGTGGACGGTACCCAGAAGTGGCTGCTCGGCATGGATGGCGGCAACGCCATCGAGACGGTGTACATCCCGGAACCCACCCGCGGCACGCTGTGCGTGTCGTCCCAGGTGGGTTGCGCCCTGAATTGCCAGTTCTGCTCCACGGCAACCCAGGGCTTTTCCCGCAACCTGTCCACGGCCGAAATCATTGGCCAGATGTGGGTCGCGGCCAAATCCCTCGGCAATGTCACGCACCAGCAGCGTCGCATCACTAATGTGGTGATGATGGGCATGGGCGAGCCACTGCTGAACTTCGATAACGTGGTCAAGGCCATGAGCCTGATGCGCGACGACCTGGGCTTCGGCCTGGCGAGCAAGCGCGTCACGCTGTCCACGGCCGGCCTTGTGCCGATGATCGACCGCCTGTCGGCAGAGAGCGACGTCTCCCTGGCCGTGTCGCTGCACGCGGCCAACGACGAGCTGCGCACCGAACTGGTGCCGCTGAACAAGCGCTACAACCTGGCCGAGCTGGCCGCTGCCTGCGAGCGCTACATCCGCCGCGCGCCACGCACGACGATCACGTTTGAGTACACCCTGATGAAGGGCATCAACGACCGTCCGGAGCACGCCCGCCAGCTGGTGAAGTTCATGCGCCGCCTGCCGGGCGCGAACAAGGTCAACCTGATTCCTTTCAATCCGTTCCCGGGCACGCGTTTCGAGCGCTCGGAGCCGGAGGAAATCCGCGCGTTCCAGACGCAGCTCCTGAACGCCGGTGTGCTTACCATGCTCCGCCGCACCCGCGGCGACGATATCGACGCCGCCTGTGGTCAGCTGAAGGGGCAGGTGGTCGACCGTACGCGCCGCCAGGCGGAGTTCCGCAAGAAACTCGACGAAGGGGTTGTGAATGCGGCTTGAGCGGTGGGGGATGGTGGCGGCGCTCGCCTTCGCGTGCGCTGGCTGTGTGACGACGGGTGGCGACGGCCCGGGTGCCCGGCTGAAGCAGGACACCAAGGCAGATGAGCGCCGGCATGGGGCCGAGGTCCACACGGACCTGGGCACCAAGTACATGGAACAGGGCAACCTTGAAGGTGCCATGGGCAAGCTCAAGAAGGCCATCGAGTTCGACCCCACCTACGCCCCGGCGCATACCGTGCTGGCGGTGCTCTACGAGCGCATCAACGATCCGGTGAATGCCGAGATCGAATATCGCAAGGCCATGGAGCTCGACCCGAAAAAGGGCGACCCCAATAACAATCTCGGCGCTTTCCTGTGCAAGCAGGGCAAGGCGGCCGAGGCGAAACCGTATTTCGACCGTGCCCTGGCCGACCCGTTCTATGCAACGCCGGACGTGGCACTGTCCAACGCGGGTACGTGTGCCGAGAAAGCGCGTGATTACGACGGCGCCGAGGTGTACTTCCGCAAGGCCCTCGATCGCAACCCGCGTAACCCGGACGCCCTGTATCAGATGGCGAACGTGTTGTACCTTAAGAACGATGCCTTCCGGGCACGTGCCTTCCTCCAGCGTTTCGACGCGCTGGGCGTGGCCAGTCCGGATGCGTTGAAGCTCGGTCACGATATCGAGCTCCGTCTGGGCAACGGGGAGGTTGCCCAGGACTATGCCAAACGCCTGCGTGAAAAGTTCCCGGATTCGGAACCCGCGCATGCTCTTGAAGCCACTGCACGTCAATGACCACTGCATCGTCGAATTCAAACGGTCGGGACGGGCGCGAACAGGATCTGTTCGCTGGCATCGAGCCCCAGAACAGGGAGGACGCCATGGACCCGCAGACTGATTCCCAGGCCGCCGATGGCGGTCGCGTTCTCATTGACCACGCGCATGAAGGGCATTTTGGTGCCCGCCTGCGCGCGGCACGCGAGGCGCGTGGCTACACCATTGAAGCCTGTGGCCAGGCCCTGCGCCTGCCCGTGCGCCTGATCCGCCAGCTCGAAGCTGGCGAGTACGGCGGCATCGATTACCAGGTCTACCTCAGCGGTTACCTGACCAAGTACGGCCGGCACGTCGGTGTGGACGAAGAGGCCATCCAGGCTGAACTCGCCCGCCTTGCGCCGCGCCAGCGCCAGCCGGACCTTGTCGTCACCGGCGGTGTCTCGCATTCGCGTTACCTGCTTGAGCGCTACGTCACGGCGGCCACCTACGTGGTGCTCACCGCGATCATCGTGGTGCCCATGGTGTGGCTGGGCGTGCGCGGCACGCTCGACCGCGACATGCCACGCCTTGCCCCGCTGGACGCCTCGCCGGTAGCCCAGCAGGACGCGCCGGCCACGTCGTCGACCAGCGCCGCTGCCGTGGCATCGGCCACGCAGCCGCAGGCCGCGACGCCGGCGGAAACCCGTCCGGAAGACCAGCAGCCGGTCCTGGCCTCCATGGCCATGTTCCCGCCGCTGGACCACAGCGCCGCGCGGACGCCGCTGGCCACCAGCGCCGCGGCACCCGCGGCGGCTGCCACAGGCCAGGGTGGGCACGAGCTCACGCTGAACCTGCCGTCCGCCAGCTGGGTGGAAGTGACCGACGCGACGGGCCAGCGCCTGGAGTACGGCATCCTTCCGGCCGGTACGCAGAAGTCGTACCACAGCGACAGCACGCTGGACGTCCGCATCGGCAATGCCGGCGGCGCGCAGGCCACGCTGGACGGCCAGGCGGTTCAGCTCGACGGCTTCCGTCGCGCCAACGTCGCCCGCTTCCGCGTGGATATTCGCGACGGCAAGGCTGCGCCGGTCTCGTACTGACCGGCCCAGGCGCCGCCTCGCGGCGCTTTTCGGGTATCCTTACCTATTGATCCGCGCCGCCATCCCCTGATGGCCGGCGTGGGCTTGTTTTCCTCCAGGTTTGCTGCGCCGGGCGCGCAGTGGGTGATCGCATGGCATTCGACATTTACGACGACTACGAACAGGGCGAACGCGTCCAGCAGTGGCTCCGCAAGAATGGTGTTTCGATCATTGTCGGCATCGCCCTTGGCCTCGTCCTGATCTTTGGCTGGCAGCAGTGGAAGTCGCACCGCGCGGGCCATGAGCAGGCCGCCGCCAATGAGTACGCCGCACTGCAGGCCGCCGTCGGCACCAACAAGACCACCGAATCCGATGTGCGTACCGAGAGCCTGATGAAGGACTACTCGGATACCGCCTGGGCCGTCTTCGCCGCCGGTGAGCGCGCGCAGCGCAGCCTCCTGGCCGGTCAGTTCGACAAGGCCGGCGGTGACCTCGACTGGGCCCAGGCCCATGCGAAGGACGACACCCTCAAGGCGCTCGTCAGCCTGCGCATCGCGCAGCTGAAGTACGCCCAGAACAAGCCCCAGGACGCCATCACGGCGCTCGACGCCCTCCAGGGCAAGAGCTTTGTCGCATCCGCTCAGGAACTCCGCGGCGATGCGCTGGTCAAGCTGGGACGCCAGGAAGACGCTCGCAAGGCCTATGAGGCCGCGATCGCTGCCATGGGCGACAGCGCACCGCAACGCGGTGTGGTTCAAACCAAACTCGAAGATCTGGCCGTGGCCGGGAAGCAGGGTGCATGAAACGTTTCTGGGCAATCGCGTTGACTTCGTCGCTGGCCGCCGTGGCCGGGTGCCATTCGTTCAAGAAGGAAAACGTCGAACCGCCGACCCCGCTCGACAAGAAGTTCGAGCCGACCGTCAAGGTTGAGCGTCTGTGGAAGTCCAGCGTCGGTGACGGCGCGGCTGAATCGGGTAT
This sequence comes from Luteibacter pinisoli, assembly GCF_006385595.1. Lineage (NCBI taxonomy): Bacteria > Pseudomonadati > Pseudomonadota > Gammaproteobacteria > Lysobacterales > Rhodanobacteraceae > Luteibacter > Luteibacter pinisoli. The sequence continues at coordinate 2,288,226 of NZ_CP041046.1, read as the reverse complement.
CCGCATGCGTCCGGCGGTTGCCGACGGCGTCGTGTATGCCGCCAGCACGGACGGCAAGATCCGCGCCTTCGACGCCAACAGCGGCAAGACGCTGTGGTCGAAGAGCATGCGCCAGCACGGCTGGTTCGGCTGGGGCGACGACAAGCGCGAAGACTCGCGCTTCTCCGGTGGCCCGGGCGTCGGTGGCGACCTGCTCGCCGTCGGCACCCTCGATGGCCACGTCTATGCCATGAACGCGAAGGACGGCGAGCGCCGCTGGGCTGCCGAGGTCTCCTCGGAAGTCGTCACCGCGCCGGTTGTCGTCGGCGACCTCGTGGTCGTCCGTTGCAACGATGGCCGCGTGTACGGCCTCGATGCGAAGTCGGGCGAGCGCCGCTGGGTGTACGACCAGTCGCAGGTGCCGCTGCTCAGCCTGCGCGGCAATGGCCGCCTGCTCGTGGCGAACGGCGTGGTGTTCATGGGTAGCGACGCCGGCAAGCTGGTGGCGGTGCGCCTGGACAACGGCGAAAAGCTCTGGGAGCAGACGCTCGCCACGGGTGACGGCCGTACCGAAATCGACCGCCTGAATGACGCCGATGGCGCCATCACGCTGGACGGCAGCACGCTGTACGGCGCTGCCTACCATGGCCAGGTCGCTGCGTTCGACGGTCCCAGCGGCCGTCCGCTGTGGAACCACAATTTCTCCACCTTCACGTCCCTCGACATCCACGGTAACGCCCTCTACGGCGCGGACGACACCTCGCAGGTGTTCGCCTTCGACAAGAGCAGTGGCGCCAACATCTGGAAGCAGGACGCGCTGAAGTGGCGCTGGGTGACCGGCCCGGCTGCCCAGGGCGATTACCTCGTCGTCGGCGACCTCGATGGCCACATTCACTGGCTGAGCGGCAGCGACGGCAAGATCGTCGCCCGCGAGCGCCTGTCGAAGAAGGCCATCCGTGCCCAGCCGGTGGTTTCCGGTGACACCGTGTACGTTGAAGACGTGGAAGGCCACGTCGGCGCGTACCGCGTCGCCCATTAATTAAGGATTGCTGCTTCCCCCATGTTACCCGTCGTCGCCCTGGTCGGCCGCCCCAACGTTGGTAAGTCGACCCTATTCAATGCGCTGACGCGTACCAGGGATGCCCTTGTCGCCGACATGCCCGGCGTCACCCGTGACCGTCATTACGGTGTCAGCCATCTCGGCGAGCGCCCGTTCGTCGTGGTGGACACCGGTGGCCTGTCGGGCAGCGATGAAGGCCTGGAAGGCATGACTGCCAAGCAGGTTCGCCTCGCCATCAGCGAAGCGGACCTGCTCGTCTTCGTGGTGGATGCCCGTGACGGCCTGCTGCCGCTGGACGCATCCATCCTCAATGAGCTCCGCCGCAGCGGCAAGCCCGTCATCGTCGTGGTCAACAAGACCGACGGCGTGGACGAGGTGTCCGTCATGGCCGACTTCGCCGCGTTCGGTATCGCCGAAACGCTGCCGATGTCCGCCGCGCACAACCGTGGCGTCGACCGCCTGGTGGCGAATGCGATGCCGCACCTGCCGCCGGACGAAGATGAAGACCTCATCGGCCGTCCGTCGCTGGAAGAGCAGGGCATCCGCGTGGCCATCGTCGGCCGCCCGAACGCCGGCAAGTCCACCCTCATCAATCGCCTGCTTGGCGAAGACCGCCTCATCGTTTCCGATGTGGCGGGCACCACCCGCGACCCGATCCGCGTGCCGCTTGAACGCGACGGCAAGCGCTTCACCCTGATCGACACCGCCGGCGTCCGTCGCCGTGCGCGCGTGGAAGAGGCGCTGGAGAAGTTTAGTGTTATCAAGACGTTGCAGTCTATTTCTGCGGCGCAGGTTACGGTTATCCTGATCGACGCGCGTGAGAACCTGGCCGACCAGGACCTCACGCTGATCGGCCACGTCATCGAAGAAGGCCGTGCGCTGGTTGTCGCGGTGAACAAGTGGGATGGCCTGGACAGCTACCAGCGCGACCAGACAATGGCCGCCCTCGGCCGCCGCCTGCAGTTCGCCGACTGGGCCAAGACCGTTTTCATCTCGGCCCTGCACGGCTCGGGCATGCGCGAACTGATGCGCGCCGTGGTCCGCGCGCATGCGTCCGCGACCAAGGAAATGACCTCCAGCGACCTGACCCGCACGCTCGAAAAGGCGTACGAGGGTTACCAGCCGCCGCTGGTGCGTGGCCATGCCCCGAAGCTGCGCTACGCGCACCCGGGCGGCAACAATCCGCCGACCATCATCATCCACGGTAGCCGCACGAAGCATATCGCGCCGGCCTATCGGCGCTATCTGGAAAACTTCTTCCGCAAGCGCTACAAGATGGAAGGCACGCCGATCCGCATCGACTTCCGCGACGGTGAGAACCCGTTTGCCGGCAAGAAGAACGTGCTGACCGACAGCCAGGCGCGTCGCCGCCAGCGCATCATCCGCAACGCGAAGCGGCGCGAAAAGTAAGCGCGCCGCACCTCCCAGAGGTGCCGCATGACCGAAGGCCTCGATCGCGAACGCTGGTTAGCCGACCTGCGTTCGCGCGTCCCCGAAACGACGGCCGCCGATGCCCTGGCGCGACAGCGGGGCGGCGCCCTGCTGATCGACGTACGCGAGGACAACGAGCGCGCCACGGGCTCGCCGACCGACGCCCTCGGCCTGTCCCGCGGTTTCCTTGAACTTCGTATCGAGCAGGCCGAGCCGGATCGCGATCGCGAGCTGCTGCTCCTGTGTGGCAGCGGCCAGCGCTCGCTTCTGGCAGCGGAAGCCCTGCAACGCATGGGTTACCGGCATGTGCACTCCGTCGCCGGCGGCATGGCCGCGTGGAAGGCGGCCGGGCTGCCGGTGAGTGCGGGCGCGCTCGATAGCGATGCCGCTGAGCGCTACAGCCGCCAGGTGCTGCTGCCGCAGGTCGGTGAAGCGGGGCAGGCGAAGCTCACGAACGCCCGCATTGTCGTGATTGGCGCCGGCGGCCTCGGTGCCCCCGTGCTCCTGTACCTCGCAGCCGCAGGCGTCGGCCACATCACGGTCGTCGACGACGACCGCGTCGAGCGCTCGAACCTGCATCGCCAGGTGGTGCACGCCGATGCGCGGGTAGGGATGGGTAAGGCCGATTCGGCCCGCATGGCCTTACTCGCGCTCAATCCGCGGGTGGAGGTGCGAGTGGTCGCCGAGCGGCTGGATGCGGCAAACGTGGAAGCGCTGCTTGCCGGTCACGACGTGGTGATCGACGGCGCGGACAACTTCGCCACCCGCTACCTGCTCGCTGCCGCAACGCACCGCCTTGGATTGCCGATGGTCTACGCCGCTATTGAGCGCTTCACCGGCCAGGCGAGCGTGTTCGATCCCCGCCGCGACGATTCCCCGTGCTACCGCTGCCTGTTCCCCGAGCCGCCGGCCGCCGCTGACGCGCCGAACTGCGCAGAAGCGGGCGTGCTCGGTGTGTTGCCTGGCACCCTGGGTCTTGTCCAGGCCACCGAGGCGCTCAAGCTCGTGCTTGGCATCGGCCAGCCGCTGGTCGGCCGCCTGCTGATGTACGACGCGCTGGGTATGCGTTTCCGCGAACTCACCTTGCGCCGTGATCCGGCGTGTCCCGGATGTGGTCCCGAAGCCCGGTTTGACGGCTACGTCGACCTGGAGCGGATGTGCGCCGCCGCCGGGCTGGCAGGCGCCTAGTCGCCTGCCGGAACCACCGAATACATCGCGGCATCGGTTGGTTTAGCGTTTATAACCAATCGATTACGCAACATTCCTTCGTATGTACCTCCAATGCGTTCAGCCGCCTTCCGGCTGGGCAGGTTGTCATGGGCCGCGACAATCTCCACGCGGCTCAGGCCGACCATCTCGAACGCGAAGCGCAGGGCCAGCTTGCCCGCCCGGCTTACCATGCCGCGGCGATGCTCGGACTCGCGCACCCAGTAGCCGAGGTTGGCGAAGCGGTGCTCCCGGTTGCGCTGGTTGATGCCCATGCCGCCGAGGAAGCGATCCGTCTGCGCATCGACGATCACCATCTCGAAGCCGTCGCCCAGCAGCCACGCCTGCTTGCACAGGCGGATCCAGTCCTGGGCCGTGGCGATGTCGTAATCCGGGCGCGCCCAGGCCAGCCACGCCCCCGCGCTGGCGACCGATTCGCGCACCGCATCGGCCAGGCCTTCCGCATCGTTGTCGCGGTAGGCGCGCAGGCGCACCACGCCGTCGGCGAGGTCGTGCGGGTAGGGCACGGTATCAATGGTCATTCCCCATTAAATCACGGATAATGCACCGCTTTTCGCAGGGCGAACTTTCCATGACGGCACGCATCCTCGACGGTAAGCGCATCGCCCACGAACTGCTCGACCATATCGGCCGGCGCGTGGCCAAGCGGGTGGCCGAAGGCCGCCGCGTCCCGGGGCTCGCCGTGGTGCTCGTCGGTGACGACCCGGCCTCCGCTGTCTACGTGAAGAACAAGCGCCGCGCCTGCCAGCAGGTGGGCATCGCCTCGTTCGCTTACGACCTGCCGGCAGCGACGACGCAGGATGAGCTGTTCGCCCTCATCGATAACCTCAACGCCGATCCCGCCGTGCACGGCATCCTCGTGCAGTCACCGCTGCCGCATCACATCGATGAGGACGCCCTGGTCGATCGCATCGATGCGCGCAAGGACGTCGACGGCTTCCAGGCCGTGAACGTCGGCCGCCTCGCGCTGCGCCGTTTTGGCCTTCGCCCGTGCACGCCCAAGGGCGTCATGACCCTGCTGGGCCACACGGACCATCCGGTGCGGGGTCGCCATGCGGTGATCGTTGGCGTCTCGAACCACGTCGGTCGCCCGCTCGCCCTTGAGATGTTAATTGCTGGTTGTACAGTGACTTGCTGCCACAAGTTCACGCAAGATCTCGAAGGCTTCGTGCGCCAGGCGGACATCCTCGTCGTGGCTGCGGGCAAGCCCGGGCTGGTCAAGGGCGAATGGGTGAAGCCGGGTGCGGTGGTGGTCGACGTCGGCATCAACCGCCTGGAAGACGGGCGCCTGGTGGGCGACGTGGAGTTCGCGCCGGCCGCCGAGCGGGCATCGTGGATTACCCCGGTGCCGGGTGGGGTCGGGCCGATGACGGTGGCTACCCTGATTGAGAACACGTTGGAGGCGGCCGAAGCGTTGGACGCATAGGACGGGCGGTCGCACCCCCTGTCGTGATGTTGTAACGCAGGGTATAATGGCGTGATTTACTCGCGGGACTAATGCTATGCGCATCCTTGCCGAGGCACTCACTTACGACGACGTGTTTCTGGTTCCCGGCCACTCCACGGTACTTCCCCGTGATGTGGACACCTCAACGCGGTTCACGCGCGGCCTGCGCCTGAATATCCCGATCGTGTCCGCTGCCATGGACACCGTCACCGAAGCCCGCCTCGCCATCACCATGGCCCAGAACGGCGGCATCGGCATCATCCACAAGAACCTGACGCCCGCGCAGCAAGCTGCCGAAGTGGCCCTGGTGAAGAAGTTCGAGGCCGGCGTCATCCGCAGCCCGATCACCGTGGGTCCCGATACGTCGATCGGTGAAGTCATCGCACTCACCCGCGCACACAACATCTCCGGCGTGCCCGTCGTCGACGGTGGCCGCCTCGTCGGCATCGTCACCGGCCGCGACACCCGCTTCGAGCGCAAGCACGACGACCCGGTCCGCAACATCATGACCCGCGAAGAGCGGCTCATCACGGTGAAGGAAGGCGCGTCGCAGGACGAAGTCCTCCAGCTGCTGCACAAGAACCGCATCGAAAAGGTCCTGGTCGTCGACGACGCGTTCCAGCTCCGTGGCCTGATCACGGTGAAGGACATCCAGAAAGCCCGTGACAACCCGTACGCCGCCAAGGACTCGCACGAGCGCCTGGTGGTTGGCGCCGCGGTGGGCGTCGGTGGCGACACCGAGGCACGCGTGGAAGCACTGGTGGCCGCCGGCGTCGACGTCATCGTGGTCGATACGGCCCACGGCCATTCGCAGGGCGTCATCGAGCGCGCTGGCTGGGTCAAGAAGCGCTACCCGCAGGTCCAGGTCATCGCCGGCAACATCGTCACGGGCGAAGCGGCGCGTGCGCTGCTCGACGCCGGCGTCGATGCCGTCAAGGTGGGCGTGGGCCCGGGCTCCATCTGCACCACCCGTATCGTCACCGGTATCGGCGTGCCGCAGATCACCTCGATCGACCTGGTCGCCACCGCGCTGAAGGGCGAAATCCCGCTCATCGCCGACGGCGGCATCCGTTACTCCGGCGACATCCCGAAGGCCCTGGCCGCCGGTGCGTCGTCCGTGATGCTCGGTTCCATGTTTGCCGGCACCGAAGAATCCCCGGGTGAAGTCGAGCTGTTCCAGGGGCGTTCCTACAAGAGCTACCGCGGCATGGGCTCCATCGGTGCCATGCAGCTGGGTTCGAAGGATCGCTACTTCCAGGACGAAGCCGACGCCGACAAGCTGGTGCCGGAAGGCATCGAAGGTCGTGTGCCGTACCGTGGACAGATGCGCAACATCATCCATCAGCTGATGGGTGGCCTGCGTGCCTCCATGGGTTACATGGGCACGGCCAATATCGACGAGATCCACCAGAAGGCGCAGTTCGTGAAGGTCACGGGTGCCGGCGTGCGCGAAGCGCACCCGCACGACGTGCAGATCACGAAGGAAGCGCCGAACTACCGCCTGGACTGACCGCCCCAGGCGCTCGCTCCAGGTGACCCAGGACGCCCGCTCGAAGTGGGCGTTCTGCTTTTTGCCTTACCGAATTCCACTGCAGGCCGCCCCGATGACCGACATCCATAGCGACAAGATCCTCATCCTCGACTTTGGCTCGCAGTACACGCAGCTGATCGCCCGCCGCGTCCGCGAGATTGGCGTCTACTGCGAGGTCTGGGCGTGGGATCACGCGCCGGACGAGATCCGCGGCTTCAACCCGCGCGGCGTCATCCTCTCCGGTGGCCCTGAGTCGGTGACCGAAGCTGACTCGCCGCGCGCCCCCCAGGTGGTGTTCGAGCTCGGCGTCCCCGTGCTGGGCATCTGCTACGGCATGCAGACCATGTCCGAGCAGCTCGGTGGCAAGGTCGAAGCCGGCCACCATCGCGAGTTCGGCCCGGCGACCGTCACCTTCGCCTCCTGCGGCCTGTTCGACAGCGTGCTGGAAGATGGCGAATCGCTGGGCGTGTGGATGTCCCACGGCGACCGCGTCACCACGCTGCCGTCCGGCTTCCGCGCCACCGCGTCCACGCCGAGCCTGCCGCTGGCGGCCATGGCCGATGACGAGCGCCGCTTCTACGGGCTGCAGTTCCACCCGGAAGTGACCCACACCAAGCGCGGCCTCGAGCTGCTGCGCCGCTTCGTCGTCGACCTCTGCGGTTCGGCCACACTGTGGGACGCCGCCCACATCATCGAAGACGCCGTGGCCCGCGTCCGCGAGCAGGTGGGCAGCGACCGCGTGCTGCTCGGCCTGAGCGGTGGCGTCGATTCCTCGGTGGTCGCGGCCCTCCTCGAGAAGGCCATTGGTGACCAGCTCACCTGCGTCTTCGTCGACACCGGCCTGCTGCGCTTCCAGGAAGGCGACCAGGTCATGTCGACCATGGCCGAGCACATGGGCGTGAACGTCATCCGCGTGGATGCGAAGCAGCGCTACTTCGATGCCCTCGCCGGCGTGGAAGACCCGGAAGCCAAGCGCAAGATCATCGGCCGCCTGTTCATCGAGATCTTCGACGAAGAGTCCGCCAAGCTCGAAGGCGTGAAGTGGCTCGCCCAGGGCACGATCTACCCGGATGTCATCGAATCCGCCGGCAGCAAGACGGGCAAGGCCCACGTCATCAAGAGCCACCACAACGTCGGCGGCCTGCCGGAGCATATGAAGCTCAAGCTGGTCGAGCCGCTGCGCGAGCTGTTCAAGGACGAAGTCCGCCGCATCGGCGTCGAACTCGGCCTGCCGCGCGAGATGGTCTACCGCCACCCGTTCCCGGGCCCGGGCCTCGGTGTGCGCGTGCTGGGCGAAGTGAAGGCCGAGTACGTCGACCTGCTCCAGCGCGCCGATGCCATCTTCATCGAGGAACTGCGCTCGCACGGCCTGTACGACCGTGTCAGCCAGGCCTTCGCCGTATTCCTGCCGGTGCGCTCGGTGGGCGTGGTTGGCGACGGCCGTGCGTACGAGTGGGTGATCGCGCTGCGCGCCGTCGAGACCATCGACTTCATGACGGCGCACTGGGCGCACCTGCCTTACGACTTCCTTGATAAGTGCTCTACTCGCATTATCAATGAATTGCGTGGCATTTCTCGTGTGGTTTATGACATCAGCGGGAAGCCACCGGCGACGATTGAGTGGGAGTGATGGCTTAGCCATTGGATTCCTTCGACCTCTTCGCCGCGCCTGACCAGCAGACGCAGCTCGGTGCCGAAGCCGTGTTGTTGCACGGCTTCGCGCTGCCGTCGGTGGACGACCTTGTGGCGGCCATCGCCGGCGTCGAGGCCATCTCGCCGTTGCGCCAGATGGTCACGCCCGGTGGCCTGCCCATGTCGGTGACGTCGACCAACTGCGGCATGCCGGGCTGGGTGACCGATCAGCGTGGCTATCGCTACACCTCGGTGGATCCTGAAACACGCAACCCCTGGCCGGTGATGCCGGAGGCCTTTGCCTCGCTGGCCATCCGGGCCGCGGCGGAAGCGGGGTTCGCCGGCTTCGAGCCCGATGCCTGCCTCATCAATCGTTACGTCCCGGGCGCACGCATGTCGCTGCATCAGGACAGGAACGAGCAGGATTTCGGCGCCCCGATCGTCTCCGTTTCCCTGGGCATGTCAGCCACCTTCCTCTTCGGTGGCCACGAGCGGTCCGACCGCGCGGCCAGGGTGGCCGTGCACCACGGCGACGTCGTGGTCTGGGGTGGGCCCGATCGCTTGCGTTACCACGGCATCATGCCGCTGAAGGATGTGCCGCACCCGTTGCTGGGAAGCGAGCGCATCAACCTGACGTTCCGCAAGGCAGGTTGAATCAGTCGGCGACGGCGTCCGCCACGACGTCTTCGTTGGCACGCGCCGCCAGGCGATAGGCGCGTGGCGACTCACCCACGGCGCGTTTGAACGCCGTACTGAACGCGCTCTCCGACGAATACCCCAGCTCCAGGGCCAACACGGCCACCGGCTTCTTTCCTTCGCGCAAGGCACGCGTGGCCAGGTGCATGCGCCAACCGCCGAGGTAGGCCAGCGGCGTGCTGCCGGCGACGTCGCGGAACCGGTTCGCGAACGAGGTCCGCGACATGGCGCAGGCGTCGGCAAGCTCATCGAGGCCCCACGACCGCGACGGGTCCGCATGCATCAGGCGCATGGCCGGGGCGATCCGTGGATCGCCGAGGGCACGCAACCAGCCCGCGGGCATGGGCCCCGAGGTCTGCAGGTGCGCGCGCAGGATCTGGATAAATAGCAGCTGCGACAGCTGCGCCGCGGCAAGCTGGTTGCCGGGCAGGTCGGTGCGCCGCTCGGCGACCAGCTCGGCCAGCAGCCAGCGGAAGGACGTCGCCTGCGGGGATTCGGCCGACACATGGATCCAGGCGGGGAGGACATCCGCGAGCAGGCGGCCGCTGGCAGGGTCCAGCAACACGTGGCCGCCGATGTGGGCGAAGTCGTTGCCATCGCCGAGCATCGCCACGGTTTTACCGGAGCCCGAGAACACGGCCATCGCGTCGAGCGGCGGCAGGTTCAGGTCGCTCGCAAGGACCAGGCGCCGCTTCGCCGTGATCAGGCCGACATCACCCGTGCCGAACCAGACCGGTGCGGGCTCACCTTCGATACTCACCCAGCATCCGCCTTTGACCACGGCAAAGAACTTGATGCTGGACGGCGCGGGGAAGGCGATTGCCCACGGGCCGCCGGCGGAAAAGCCGCCGGTGACCAGCGATTCGGCCTGGGTGAACCTGAGGATGTCGGAGAACGGATCGGCGCTCATACTTGTACTCGCGAGCAAGTAATCCGCACTCTATCGCATTCAACGTACGAAGTTCGATCCCTAAGCTTGTCGGCATTCCTTCACTGACAGGCTTATCCCATGGCGAACGAACGCGTCCTGGTCACCGGCGGCACCGGTTTTATCGCCCAGCACTGCATGGTGGCGCTCATCGAGCGCGGCTTCACGGTACGCACCACCGTGCGCACCCTTTCCCGCGAAACAGAAGTGCGCGATCACCTGCGCACCGCGGGCGTTGATGCGGGCGACCGACTCTCGTTTATCCGGGCTGATCTGAGCGAAGACGCGGGCTGGGCGGACGCTGTCGCCGGTTGCGCCTACGTCGTGCACGGCGCGTCGCCGACGCCGTCTGGCGATCAGGTAACGGAAGCGGACTGGGTGCGGCCGGCGGTCGACGGCAACCTTCGCGTGCTGAGGGCCGCGCGTGGCGCCGGCGTAAAGCGCGTCGTCCTGACCTCGGCCTTTGGCGCCATCGGGGCAGGGCACAAGGCCAGTCATCGCCGTCCCTTCGACGAGACGGACTGGAGTGATATCAGCGGCAACGTCTGGCTGTACCAGAAGTCGAAGACCCTCGCCGAGCGCGCGGCCTGGGAGTTCATCGCCGGCGAAGGCCAGGGCATGGAACTCGCCGCCGTGAACCCGACGGCCGTGATGGGCCCGGTGCTCGGCGCCGACTATTCGCACTCGATCCGGCTGATCAAGAACCTGCTGGAAGGCCAGCAGGGCGTGCCGAGGATCAACTCCGGATTCGTCGATGTGCGCGACGTGGCGGACCTGCACGTGCGCGCGATGCTCGACCCGGCGGCCGCGGGCGAACGCTTCGTGGCCACCGCGGGCGAAAGCCTGTGGATCGCCGACGTCGCCCGGATTCTCCGCGAACGGGTGGGCCCTGCGGCGGCCAGGGTCACCTCGAAGGTGCTTCCCAACTGGATCGTGCGAATGGCCGCCAAGTCGAATCCCGCCATGCGCTCGACCCTCCCTCTGCTCGGCATGGACCTCAACGTGACGGCGGCGAAAGCGGAGCGCTTGCTGGGGTGGAAGCCGCGTTCGCGGGAGGACGCGATCGTTGCCACGGCGGAGAGCCTGATCCGTCTCGGCCTGGTGTCCTGACCGAAGGCGGCGATAGGTTACGCTTGGCCCCATCGACTGAAAGGGACCTTCGGCGCGTGCAAACCCCGCTCTATCGCCGCATCCTCGGTGCATCCTTCGACACATTGCCTCCGCAGCTGCGCGAGCTCCACGGTTCGTGCGAACCACGAACCTGGTGGGGTCATGCGAACGTACGTCACGGCGGTGGTGTTCTTGCTCGCCTGGTTCGTGCGCTGATTGGATTTCCGGAAGAGGGTTCTGACGTGCCGTTGAGCGTGGCGTTCTCGCCCATCGGGGAAGGCGAACGCTGGACGCGCACCTTCGATGGCAAGCCTTTCCACTCGTATCAGTTCCCGGGAAAGGGTCGTGACGCGCTTCTGCTGGATGAGCGTTTCGGCCTCGCGACGTTCGCCCTGGCGCTCGTCGTCGACGGCGAACGGCTGGTGCTCATTCCGCGGCGCTGGTCGCTGCTTGGCATGCCGATGCCGGCGTTCCTGCTTCCCAGGGGGATCAGCTTCGAGCATGAGATCGACGGGCGGTTTTGTTTCGACGTGGAGATCTCGGCGCCGTTCGTGGGGCTGATCGTCGGTTACCGCGGTTCGCTCGTCGCGCTCGCCACCTGATCCAGGTTCGCGATCAGCCGCGTCAGCAGGCTGACGAGCTGCGTGGTTTCCTCGTCGGAGAATCCGCGCAGGGCATCCTGGTTGCCCTTCAACAGTACGGCGATGGCCTCGGGCAGGCGCGCCTCCGCCACCGCGGTCAACGTGATCTGGCTGCTGCGCCCATCGGATGGATCGGGGCTGCGCTGGATCAGGCCATCGCGTTCCATGCGCGCAAGCATCTGCGCCATCGGTGGCTGTTCCACGCGGGCGAAGCGGGCAAGGTCCCGTTGCGTACTGGCCTGGCCGTCGCGGAGCGCGACCAGCACAGGCAGGTGGCCTACGCCGAATCCCAGGGGTTTGAGCCGCGCTTCGCTGAGGCGGGTGAAGCCGCGCGCCGCGAGGCTAATCAGATGCCCCGGCGTTGAAAGTACCTCAAGGTCCATCACTTCCCCCTCTTGCCTTTGTCATGACCGACGCCTATAAACATACGTGCATATGTAAATTGGCGCAACACCACTCGTGACCCAGGAGCGAACCGATGGACGACGATATCCAGACCGTGATCCGCATGTACGACCGCTTCAACGCCCGCGACATCGATGGCGTCCTGGCCTCGCTCACCGATGACGTCGCCTGGGCCAACGGCATGGATGGCGGCCATGTCCACGGCCTCGAGGCGATCCGCGAGTACTGGACACGGCAGTGGGCCATGGTCAGCCCGAATGTGGAGCCGGTGGGCTTTTCCCGCACGGCGGATGGCGCCATCGTCGCCGAAGTACACCAGTCGATCCGCGACCTGGACGGCAACCCGTTGCAAGGCCAGACCCACGGCCTGAAAGACAAGACGGTTGGACACGTCTTTCATCTCCGCGCTGGCAAGGTGGCCCGATTCGACATCCAGGACATCGCGTAAATGACATCGTCCATCCTGCTTGTAGGCGCCTCGCGCGGTCTCGGTCACGCCATGGCCGCGGAGTTGCTCAAACGGGGTTGGGCTGTCACCGGCACGGTGCGTGGCACGGCGCAAACCCCGCTGCACGCGCTGGCCGCCGACTACCCGGGCCAGCTCACGATCGAGCATCTCGACATCACGCAGCCGGAAGACACCCGGGCGCTGAACCAGCGCCTTGCCGGCCAGCGGTTCGACATCCTTTTCGTCAATGCCGGCACGGCCAACGAAAACCCTGCCGAGACGATCGCCGAGGTGACCACCGACGAATTCATCCGCGTCATGGTGACCAATGCGTTGAGTCCGCTGCGTGTCGTCGAAGGCCTGCAAGATCATGTCGCGGACGACGGACTGATCGGCGTGATGTCGTCAGGGCAGGGCAGCATTGCCAACAACGAGCGTGGCGGCCGCGAGGTGTATCGCGGTAGCAAGGCGGCATTGAACCAGTACATGCGCAGCTACGCGGCGCGCCAGGCCGGCACGCCACGGGCACTCCTGCTCATGGCGCCGGGTTGGATCCGTACCGATCTTGGCGGCTCGGACGCGCCGTTCACGATGGAAGAGACCATTCCCTCCATCGTCGATACCGTGCTGGCCAAGCGGGGCCGTCCCGGCCTCGAATACCTCGACCGGGACGGGGCGACCGTGCCCTGGTAGGGGCCGGCGTCGCAGGGCTCGTCAGCCGAGGCGCATCGACAGCTCGACATCCTCGGAGAACGGCACCGAGAGATAGCCGCTTGCCGGCGCGCGCACCCGCGCCATGTACTCGGGGCTGTAGTCGGCGTTGTCGGCGATGACCAGGGCGCCCGGGCGCAGTCGTGATTCAAGCAATGCCAGGATGTCCGGGTACAGCGACTTCGCACCGTCCAGCAGGACAAGGTCGATGCGTTCGGGGAGGTCCACGGCCAGCGTCTGCAAGGCATCGCCTTCGCGAATCTCCACCAGGTCGATGACGCCACCGGCCGTGAGGTGCTCGCGGGCGCGGGCCACCTTGGAGGCTTCGAATTCCGTGGTGATCAGCTGGCCGCCACCGTTGTCACGGAGCGCAGCGGCGAGGTGCAGCGTGGAAATGCCGAACGACGTACCGAACTCGACGATGGTGCGTGCGTGGGTGCTGCGGGTGAGCATGTAGAGCAGGGCGCCGGTCTCGCGGGAGACGGGCAAGGGCATGTCTTTCATCGCCCCGTAGAATGCGCGGTATTCGGTTTTGCTCTGCATCAGGCGGGTATGGTCGCCGTCGGCCATGGTCGCGAGGGCGGGGTTGTCAGCCCAGGACACCTGGTCGGCTTCGTGGAAAAGGCGGTCGATCAGGCCGGCGAGGGGTGCCGTGGTTAGGGTGGTCATGCGGTGCTCCGGTTGCAGTGTGTGAGGGCCGGATTAGAATGTGACGAATCCGTCAGGTTTTCTATTCGCGTTCCCGGAGCCCCATGGCCAGCCCTGCCAATCCGCCGATTTCCTCGCGAAAACAGCCCAAACAGGCGCGCTCCAGCGACCTGGTCGCGGCCATCCTCGAGGCCGCAGCTCAGGTTTTGGCGAAGGAAGGCGCCGCCCGGTTCACCACCGCGCGCGTGGCCGAGCGGGCCGGGGTGAGCGTGGGCTCGGTCTATCAGTACTTTCCCAACAAGGCCGCCATCCTCTTCCGCCTGCAGAGCGACGAATGGCGCCAGACCAGCGCGATGCTCGCCGACACGCTGGCCGACGACGGCCACCCGCCTCTCGAGCGGCTTCGTCGCCTCGTCCACGGATTCATCCGCTCGGAATGCGACGAGGCCGACATGCGCGTCGCCCTGGACGATGCCGCGCCGCTCTATCGCGACGCGCCCGAAGCGCGCGAAGCAAAAGCCTCGGGCGAGCAGGCGTTCCATACGTTCATGCGCGAAGCATTGCCCAAGGCCGATGACGCCACGCGGACGATGGCCGTCTCGTTAATCGTGTCGACCCTCAGCGCGGTGGGGAAGGACTTCTCATCAAGTCCACGAGACGCCGATGCGATCAGTGCGTTCAGTGATGCGATGGCGGATATGTTTTGTGCTTACTTGCGGAGCCTTCCCGGAGCTCGTTGACCGGCGTTAAACCGCCCCCGCCGTGCGCGCCACATCGGCCGCCGGCGGCGCACCGAACAGCCGCTTGTAGTCACGGGTGAACTGCGACTGGCTGTCGTAACCCACGCTCGCGGCTACTGCGCTGGCCGACTTCGGCTCGGCCAGCAACATCCGTCGCGCTTCCTGCAGGCGCAGCTTGGTGCGGTATTGCACGGGCGTCATCAGCGTGATCGCCTTGAAGTGCCGATGGAACGACGTGACGCTCATGCCGGCCACGTCGGCCAGCACGTCGATGGACATCGGCGCGGCGTAGTGGCTCTTGATCCACTGCGTTGCCCGGCCGATCTGTGCGACGTGCGAGCCGCTCAGCGCAAGCTGGCGTAGCGTGCCCGCGAGGCCGCCGCGGAACAGTCGGTAGTAAATCTCCTGGACCACGAGCGGCCCTAGAAAGGCGATGTCGTCGGGGTGGTCGAGAAGATCGAGCAGGCGCGAGAACGGTTCGAGCAGATCGCTCGTCATCCGCGCGCTGGTCACGCCAGCCGGTGCCGCGGCAGGGCCGTCCTTCACGGGTAGGCGTGCCATCGCTTCGGCCAGGGCGTCGCGGTCGATATCCAGGCTGAGCGCGAGGTGCGCGCCGCCGTCCGGCGCCAGGAAAACCTGCGAGCACACCGGCAATTCCACGGTGACCAGCAGGAAGGTGGACGTGTCCGCCAGGAAGGGCGCGTCGCCCGCGGCAACCGTTTTGCTGCCGCGCAGGATCACCACCATGCGTGGCCGGTAGAAGGTGTGCGCCGGGTGCATGGCCTGGGTGATGCGGTAGAGGGTGAGGCCGGGCAGGGCCGTTTCCTGCCGCGGGTGCGCGGCATGGCGCTCCACGGCGTCGCACATGCGTTCGAGGGTCTGGTCCATGCCGCCATTATGGACCCCCTGCCGCCATCACCTGAACGGGTTCGGCATGACTTTGGCAGGATCGTGCAAAACACTGGCAGCATCGGGGTAGCTGGAGAGGCCGTCCGGGGCCATCCTTTTGGGGGTACCCCACGAAGGAACCCCCATGTCCGACTCCAAGATCTGGTTTATCACCGGCTGCTCCACCGGCTTCGGCCGCGAACTGGCCCAGCAGGCCCTGTCCCGCGGCGATCGCGTCGTGCTCACCGCCCGCAAGCCCGAGCAGGTGGAAGACATCGCCGCGAAACACCCGGATACCGCCCTGGTGCTGCCGCTGGATGTCACCAGCGAGCAGGCCATCGTCAAGGCCGTCGCCGCCGCCGAGGCACACTTTGGCCAGATCGACGTGCTGGTGAACAACGCTGGCTACGGTTACTTCTCGGCCATTGAAGAGGGCGAGGACGACGAGGTCCGCCGCCAGTTCGAAACCAACGTCTTCGGCCTCATGTCACTCACCCGCCACGTCCTGCCCGGCATGCGCAAGCGTCGCAGCGGCCACATCGTCAATGTCTCGTCCATCGGCGGCCTGGTGGCCTTCCCGGCCACGGGTTACTACCACGCCACGAAGTGGGCGGTGGAAGGTTTCTCCGAATCGCTGTCGAAGGAAGTGGCGCCGCTGGGCATCAAGGTGACTATCGTCGAGCCGGGCCGTTTCCGCACGGACTGGGCCGGGCGCTCGGTGATCGAGTCGAAGACGGTGATCGACGACTACGACGCCACCGCCGGCCTGCGCCGCCGCCAGGCGAAGGAATACACCGGCAACCAGCCGGGTGATCCGGCTCGCGGCGCCGCCGCCATCATCACGGTGGTGAACGAAGCCCAGCCGCCGTTACGCCTGCTGCTGGGCTCGGACGCCTATAAGTTCGCCAGCGACCGTCTCGAGGAACTTCGTAGCAACTTCGAGGCGTGGAAAGACCTTTCGACGGGTACGGACTTCCCCGCCTGACCGGCCTTAGCGCTTGCCGATGCTGGACGATTCTTCCCACAGATCGACCCCGCCGTCGCGGGCGTGCTGGTCGATCTCGGCAAGCTCTTCCTTGCTGAAGGAGAGGTTCTTCACCGCGTCGAGCGAATCATCCAGCTGCTCGACCGTGCGTGCACCAATCAGCGACGAGGTGACGCGCGCGTCGCGCAGTGTCCAGGCAATCGCCATCTGGGCGAGGGTCTGGCCACGCTTCTGAGCCATGCCGTTGAGCGCGCGGATCTGCTTCAGGTTCTGCTCGCTCAGCATGTCCGTGTTCATCGAATCGCCACGGGTGACGCGAGCATCGGCAGGGATGCCGTTGAGGTACTTGCTGGTCAGCATGCCCTGGGCCAGCGGCGAGAACGCGATGCAGCCGGTGCCGAGCTCGCCGAGGGTATCCAGCAGGCCGTTCTCGATCGTGCGGTTGAGCATGGAATAGTTCGGCTGATGGATGAACAGCGGCACGTTCTCCGCGGCAAGGATGGCGGCGGCTTCGCGGGTCAGCTCGGGCGAGTACGACGAGATGCCGACATACAGCGCCTTGCCCTGGCGATGCAGGTGCACCAGCGCGTTCATCGTCTCGTCCAGCGGCGTGTCCGGATCCACGCGGTGCGAGTAGAAGATGTCGACGTAGTCCAGCCCCATGCGGCGAAGGCTCTGCTCGCAGCTGGCGATCAGGTGCTTGCGCGTACCGGTCGGGCCGCCGTAGGGGCCCGGCCACATGTCCCAGCCCGCCTTCGACGAAATGACCAGCTCATCGCGGTGTGCGGCGAAGTCCGCGGCAAACCAGCGGCCGAAGTTCTCTTCCGCCGAGCCGTACGGCGGCCCGTAGTTATTCGCGAGGTCGAAATGCGTCACCCCGCGGTCGAACGCGCGGCGCAGGATCGCGCGCCCGGTCTCAAACCGGTCCACGCCGCCAAAGTTCTGCCACAGGCCCAACGACACGGCCGGCAACACCAGGCCGCTCCGGCCAACACGGCGGTAGGGCATCTGGCCGTCGTAACGGGAAGGGTCGGCAACGTAGCTCATCGGGGGATCCTTGCGTGGGGACGTGAGGGGTAGGTGACTTGCTGATGGTAACGGGTTGCCCGGTACATACCATCGTTTGGTTGCCCTTGCGCCGCCGCGAAAATGGCCCAACGCTTAGGGCATCACTTTTCGAGCAGGGATTCCCGTGGCCTCTTCCGTCCTGTTTTCCCCCGTGACCGTTCGCGGCCATGAGCTGGCTAACCGCATCATCGTGGCGCCGATGTGCCAGTACTCGGCCATCGATGGCCAGATGAACGACTGGCATGTGATCCACCTGGGCCAGCTCGCGCTCTCGGGCGCGGCGCTGCTCACGATCGAGGCCACCGGCGTGTTGCCGGAGGGGAGGATCACCTGGGGCGACGTGGGCCTGTACGACGACGCCACCGAAGAGGCCATGCGCCGCACCCTCGAGGGCGTCCGCGGCTGGTCGGACATCCCGGTGGTCATCCAGCTGAACCATGCGGGCCGCAAGGCTTCCACGGAAACGCCCTGGGCCGGTGGCGCACAGCTGGCCCCTGGCACGCCCCATGGCTGGCAGACGGTTGCCCCCTCGGCCGTGCCGTTCCAGGAGGGGCAGGTGCCCCCGCTGGCCCTCGATGAGGCGGGACTGCAGCGGATCAAGGACGCGTTCGTCGCGTCGGCCCTGCGTGCCGTTCGCATCGGCATCGATGGCGTGCAGCTGCACAGCGCGCATGGCTATCTCCTGCACCAGTTCCTGTCGCCGCTGTCCAACCAGCGCACCGATGTCTACGGCGGCTCCCTCGAAAACCGCATGCGATTCCCGCTGGAAGTGTTCGATGCGGTCCGCGCCGCGCTGCCGGCCGACAAGCTGCTCACGGTACGCGTTTCCGCCACCGATTGGGTGGAGGGCGGCTGGGATCTTGAGCAGACCATCGTCTACGCGAAAGCCCTTGAGGCACGCGGCTGCGATGCCATCCACGTCTCGACCGGCGGCCTGCATCCCGCGCAGAAGATCGCCGTCGGCCCGGGCTACCAGGTGCCGTTCGCGCGCGGTGTGAAGCAGGCGGTAACGATGCCGGTGGTGGCGGTGGGCCTCATTACCGAGCCGGAGCACGCGGAGGCCATCGTCGCCCACGGCGACGCCGACATGGTCGCGCTGGCCCGCACCATCCTCTACGACCCGCGCTGGCCGTGGCATGCCGCCGCGCAGCTGGGTGGGCAGGTGAGGGCGCCAAAGCAATACCTGCGCTCGCAGCCGTCGCGGCACCGCCACCTGTTCCACACCGACGCGGCGATCAGCCCCGACGCCCACTGGACGAAGGGCCCGGACGGTCGCTACACGTGATGCGGCCGCCGCAAGGTCATGCTTACGTAGGATGGCCTTGCCGGCACGGGCATCGGTAAACTCGGAGGTCACCGGACCAAGGAGTCAGTGTCATGGCCGCACCCGTCCCTCCGTTTACCCTCGAATCCGCCACGCAGAAGGTTCGTCTTGCCGAGGACGGCTGGAACAGCCGCGACCCGGCCCGCGTGTCGCTGGTGTACACACCGGATAGCGAATGGCGTAACCGCGCCGAGTTCGTACATGGCCGCGCGCAGATCGTCGAGTTCCTCACCCGCAAGTGGGCGAAGGAACTCGACTACCGCCTGATCAAGGAGCTGTGGGCCTTCACCGGTGATCGCATCGCCGTGCGCTTCGCGTACGAGTGGCACGACGACAGCAACAACTGGTACCGCTCCTACGGCAACGAGAACTGGGAGTTCGGCGACGATGGCCTGATGCACCACCGCTATGCGTGCATCAACGACATGCCGATGAAGGAAGCCGACCGCAAGTTCCACTGGCCGCTCGGTCGCCGTCCGGACGACCATCCCAGCCTCTCGGACCTGGGGCTCTGATGGCGGCCGCGACGAAGGAAAAAGTCCGCTGCACCTGGGCGGGCAGCGACGCGCTGTACGCCGAGTACCACGACACCGAATGGGGCGTGCCGCTCCATGACAGCCGCATGCTGTGGGAACAGCTGATGCTGGAAGGGTTCCAGGCGGGCCTGTCGTGGATCACGATCCTGCGCAAGCGCGAAAACTTCCGCAAGGCGTTCAAGAACTTCGATCCGGTGAAGGTGGCACGTTTCACCGAAAAGGATATCGAGAGGCTGCTTGGTGACGAGGGCATCATCCGCTCGCGGGCCAAGATCGAAGCCACCATCCAGGGCGCGAAGATCTACCTGGACATGCAGGCAAAGGGCGAGGATTTCACGGCCTACTGCTGGTCCTTCACCAAGGGCAAGGTGCTCCGTGGCGATGGCAAGACGGTGCATGCGCAAACGCCCCTCTCGGCCGAGATCTCCAAGGACATGAAGAAGCGCGGCTTCAAGTTCGTCGGCCCGACCATCGTCTATGCCTGGATGCAGGCGGTGGGCATCGTGGATGACCACGCCCGCGCCTGCTTCCGTTACAAGGCTCAGTAAGAACCGGGTGGGGCCTTCTCGCCCCACCAGCCTTCCTCCGGCCGGTGGTGGGCCTTGAGGCCGCCGTAGAAGGTGAGCGCACGCAGCGCCCACTGCCGCGACACCCCGAGGAGATAACCCAGCGGCGCCTTCAGGTGGTCCATCACGGCGTGGCGGCCCGGATAGGTCGGCTGCATGCCGAAGTATTTGCGGCAGACGCGATTCAGCTGGTGGACGCGCGCGTTGCGCACGGTATGGCTGGTGTAGAAGGTGACGCCGATGGAGATCGAGACGCCGTCATCGCCATGCACCCAGCCGGTATCCGAGCGCGTCATGTGCGGTGAGGTGGTGGGGAAATACACGCCGTCGCCGGGGCCGCTGTCGAAATCGTGGCTGGTGGCGCGCGAGCTGTCCTTCAGGCGCACATCCCGCAGCGTGTGGCTCACGATGAAGTCTTCCACGTGTGCGGCACTCACCGCCTCGCGATCTTCCGGCTCCCATACGCTGAGCGTCTTGCGGCCGTGCAGCTGCATCCAGAAGTTGTTTTCGCGATCGATGTGGAACGGCGTCACCGACGGCGGCGCGGAGATGAATATGAAGCCGGTGACGTTGAAGATGCCCGGCTGTTCCTTCTCGATCAGCGGGCGCAGGCCATCGATGATCTGTTCGAGCAGCGCCTGGTAACGCGGCACCGCTTCGATGTTGTAGAGCGCGATCCATGAGCCGCTTTCGTTGATGTGCTCGAACACGTCCTCAAGGTCGCGCCCGTCGGTGGGGCGCGGCTCATGGCGGAACGCCGAATCCTGCTGCATGCCCGGGCGGATGAACCGGCATTGCTCACGTGGCATCAGCTCACGGGCGAGGTTGGCCAGCTCGGGCAGCTGGAAAAGCGGGTGGCGGTGGAAGTTGTGCCGCAGCCGGGTAATCCGGTGCGTGGAGAACCCCGCGGGGTCCAGGGGCCACACGATATGCGGCTCGTCGTTCGCGCATTGATCCATGGTGACGCTCCCCTCGAAAACATGGCCCCTGCCTACGGGAAAAGCGTCGTACTAACCTGCGGCCTCTGCCACACGACGGACGGCCTAAGCGCAAGGTACAGCGCTGCCGGCCGCCGGTGGCTGGGGGATCAGCCCGCCCTGGCCAGGCGCGAGGCCGCGACCGGCAGGTTGCGGAAAGCGACGCCCAGGCGGTTGAAGGCGCTCATCAGGGCGATGGCCACGGAGAGGTCGGCCAGCTCCTTGTCGCTGAACACGGCCGCCGCGGCGGCGTAATCCTCGTCCGGCACGCCGGTCTCGGCGACGTTCGCGACGGATTCCGTCCAGGCCAGGGCCGCCTGCTCGCGGGCGCTGAACACGTCGCCGGCTTCGCGCCAGGCCGAGGTGAGGATCAGTTTCTCGAACGGGACGCCGTGCTTGTTCAGATCCTGCGAGTGCATGTCGATGCAGTAGGCGCAGCTGTTGATCTGGGAAACGCGCAGGTAGACGAGGTCCACCAGGTTCTTGTCCAGGCCGCTCTGGGCGAGGTAACCGTGGACGGTGAGGAAACCCTGGGCGGCCTCGGGGGAGGCCTTCATGTAGTTGACGCGCTTGCTCATGGCGATAACTCCGGCAGAGGGTGGGGTGGTTCGGTATGGGTGTAGCGTGCGCCGCGCATGGGCCAGTCGGTAGAGCCAAGAATCCGTTCGCGCGATGTACCATCGCCGGCATGGACAGCGCCTTTGGCATTCGCATCGACCGGGAGGGGCGACAGTCGCTGTCGGCCCAGATCGCCACGGGCATTCGCCTGGCGATCAGCGAAGGCCGCCTCGCCCCCGGCGCGCGCCTGCCCTCGTGGAACGACCTCGCCGCCCAGCTGGGCGTGGCCAGGGGGACCGTCCGAATGGCCTATGAGGAGCTGGCCGACGCGCAGTTCGTGGTGCCCTCGGGCGCCGCCGGCACGCGCGTGGCGAAGCGGCTGCCGGTCAGCCGCCCCGAGCCGGAGGTGGCGAAGACACGGCCATCCTTCGGCGCGTTTCCCGCGGGAGCGACGAGTCCCTTGCCGTTCCAGCTGGGCGTGCCGGCGGTGGATCTCTTCCCCCATGCGCTGTGGGCGCGGCTGCTGTCGCAGGCCGTGCGTGACACGGCGGTGACCCAGGCCGATTACCCCGATCCGCGTGGCGAGGCCGGCCTGCGCGCCGAGATCGCGGGCTACCTGGCCGTGGCCCGCGGGCTCGCCTGCCATCCGTCGCAGGTGTTCGTCACCCACGGCTACACCGGTGCGCTCAGCGCGATCCTACGGGTGCTACGCGTGCAGGGCGCCGATGCCTGGTTTGAAGAGCCGGGATATCCCTTCGCACGCACGGCGCTGGGTTGGGCTGGGCTGCGGGCCGTGCCCGTGCCGGTGGACACCGAGGGCCTGGACGTGGACGCGGGCAGGGCGCTCGCGCCGCACGCGGCCGTGGCCCTGGTCACGCCCGGCCAGCAGGCCCCGCTGGGCGTGACGATGTCCCTCGAGCGCCGCCTGGCGCTGCTGGACTGGGTGCATGGCGCGGAGCGCTGGATCATCGAAGACGATTACCTGGGTGAACTGCAGCTGGCCCGCCGCGCGGCGCCCGCGCTCGCCACCATGGATCGCGACCGCGTGATCCATATCGGTACCTTCAGCAAGACCATCGCGCCGGGCCTGCGCATGGGCTATGTCGTGGTGCCGCCGGCGCTCGTCGCGCCCATGCAGGAGGTGGCCGGCACGCTGGAACCGGCGCCGCCGCCGGTGATGCAACGCGCGGTGGAAGCCTTCCTCCACGATGGCCACTACCTGCGACACCTGCGACGCATGAAGCGTGCGTACGCCAGCCGCCGCGATGCCATCACAGCGGCGCTGGCCCGCGCAGGGCTGGCCAGTGAGAACGCCGGCCTGTCCGTGCGTGTCCCGCTGCCGGAGGGCACGAACGATGCCGCCCTGGCGCGTGCCGCGCACGCCGCCGAGCTCTCACCGCTACCGTTCTCGGCCTGGTTCGCTGGTGCGGTGAAGCCATCCGCCTTGTTGTTGGGCGTCACCAATGTCCCCGAAAGCCAGGCCCAGCTCCTGGTCGATCGCCTCGCCGCGGTGATCCGCGGTGCGACGGGCTAGAATGTGCGGCTAGCCACGGAGCCTCCCTTGACCAGTACCCCCGACACGCCCACGCCGTTCACTGACGAAGATCGCGTCTGGATGGCCCGCGCGCTGGAACTGGCGGCGCATGCGCGCGATGCCGAGGGCGAGGTGCCGGTAGGCGCCGTGCTGGTGGTGGATGGCCAGGCCGTTGGCCTCGGCTGGAACCGCAACATCACGCTGAACGATCCGACGGCGCATGCCGAGATCCAGGCCCTGCGTGCGGCGGGCGACGCGTTGCAGAACTACCGGTTCCCGGGTGCCACGCTCTACGTCACGCTGGAGCCCTGCGCCATGTGCGCGATGGCCATGGTTCACGCACGCATCGGCCGCGTGGTGTACGGCGCCACCGATCCGAAAACCGGTGCGGCCGGCAGTGTCTTCGACACCCTGGTGTCTGAGAAGCACAACCATCGGGTCAGCGTGGTCGGTGGGCTGGAAGCCGAGACCGCCGGCGACATGCTTCGCCAGTTCTTCCGCGCGCGCCGCTAGGCGAACGACGCCAGGGCGTCGCTCACGTTGTGCGGCACCTTCAATGTCAGCAAGGCATCGGCGCGGGTCACGCCCAGGTTGATGGACGCGATGGGCAAGCCCTTGCGCGAGGCTTCCAGGACGAAGCGGTAGCCGGAATACACCATCAGCGAGGAGCCGACGACGAGCATCGCATCGGCGCGCTCCAGGTGCGCCCATGCAGTATCGACGCGTGCGCGCGGCACGTTTTCGCCGAAGAACACCACATCCGGCTTGAGAATCCCGCCGCATACGGTGCACGGCGGGACGCTGAAGGTTGAGAAGTCGACGCCATCGAGGTCCGCGTCGCCGTCCGGCGCCACGCGCGCACTGAGCTGGAGCCAGTCGGGGTTGGCATCTTCAAGACGGCGCTGCATCACGTCGCGGCGGGTGATGTCGCCGCATTGCATGCAGCGCACGCGATCCATCCGGCCATGGAGGTCCACCACGTTGAGGCTGCCCGCGGCTTCGTGCAGGCCATCGACGTTCTGCGTGAGCAGCAGCTCGATGCGTCCCTGTTTCTCAAGATGGGCCAGGGCGCGGTGAGCCACGTTGGGCAGCACGGCGCCGAAATGCCGCCAACCGATCATGGCGCGGGCCCAGTAGCGGGCCCGCGCGGGTTCGCCGCTCATGAACAGCTGCAGGGTCATCGGCGGGCTGCGTTTCCACTCGCCCTGGCCGTCGCGGTAGTCGGGGATGCCCGACGCCGTGCTGATGCCGGCGCCGGTCAGCACGAACAGGCGCGGGTGCGCCGCGACAAAGTCGCGCAGCGGGTCGAGGGACGGATCCGGGGTAACGTTGGCGTTCACCCTGCCGACTATATCAGCGGCGCCTCCGCGCGACTCTCGCGCAGCCAGGCGAGGGCACGCGTCGCGTCCATTGCGAAGCGCCGAACGGGCAATTCCATGTCGGCCAGCGAGCGGCTGTCCATGTCGTGTTCCAGGCGCATCCCGAGGGCCGCGAGGCCGGTGGCTTCGGCCATGCCGAGCGCACCGGACACGCGGTGCAGCCAGCGGCGCAGGGCTTGCGCATCCTGCCTTGCCAGCACGTCGTCCAGGTGCCCGACATCCACCGCCAGCGCGTCATGCAGGGCAGCGATCACCTCATGCAAGGCGTCCTCATTGCCGAGCGCGTGGCGCAAGGCGACGACATCGACATGCGGCGGCCGCGGCGGGACGTGAAAGCGCAGTTCGGCGATCGCGCGGAGGGTGTCGTCGTGTTCGATGTGCAGCCGCCCGCCCATCGCTTCCAGGGTCTGGCCCGCCGCTGCCCAGGCCGCCGGCGTGGCTGCCCCGGTGTTTGCCGTGCCGTCTTCGGGCAGGAAACCCACGGCGAAGTGCACCGTCTGGTGCCCCGGCTCGTCACCGGTGACGTCGACGTGCAGTGACACGGTGTCGCCCTGCGCATGATCGATGGCGTGCTCGATCAGCGCGCCGAGCACGCCGGCGAGTGAGTGGTAGGGGCCGATCAGGTCGGTCTCCAGCGCGGCGTCCACGTCGAGCGAGAGGTGAAGCCCCTGGCGATGCGCACGAGCCAGGTAGCGCTGCCCGAGGCGTTCGAGCAATTCCGGCATGCTGGCCGCTTCGGTGAGGCGGGCGATGCGCGCGGCACGCGCATCCAGCACGCGGCCGATCCACGCACGCAGGCGAACGGCTGGCGCCCACTCGCGTGATGTGCTCAACTCTGCGCCCCGCTGCGGGCCAGGCGTGCATGGCGGGTCAATGGATGAAGCAACAAAGAAGGATTACCCATGGCCTACCGTGTCATCGTCGCCGACGACCATCCGGTTGTGTTGAAAGGCATCACCCTCGCGCTTGCCCATGACGGCACGGGGCGCGTCGTGGCCGAAGCAAACTCGCCCGAAGGCTTGCTGGCGGTACTGGCCACCACGGCGTGCGACGCGGTGATAACGGATTTCAGCATGCCCGCGCCCGGCACCGACGGCCTGGCCATGCTGGCACTGCTGCGCGAACGCTACCCCACGTTGCCGGTCATGGTCATCACCACGATTGCCAACCCGGCGCTGTACCGGGAAATCCTGTCGCTCGGCGTGGTGGGCCTCATCGGCAAGTCGGGCGATGCCTCCGAAATCCCTGAAGCGTTGGGCGAAATCCTGGCCGGCCATGTCTACCTCGGCGCCTCGGTGCAGGCGACGCTGGGCGTGGAGCAGGGCACTGTCGTCGATCGATCCGGCACGCTCACCGACCTGTCACCCCGTGAGCTGGAGATCCTTCGCCTTTTCGCCAACGGCAACAGCGTGACCGATATCGCCCGAAGCACGGGACGGGGGCTGTCGACGATCAGCCAGCAGAAGTCGAACGCCATGCGCAAGTTGCGGTTGGCCAATGACGCCGAGATTTTCGAGTACATCGAGCGGCTGCGCCTGTAAGCCCTGAACGAACGCTGCCACGATAGCCAGCCAGTGCGGCCGGGGACATAGAAGAATGCTCAAAACTATGCGTATCCTTAGGGGAGACCCTTGCAAGGAGAACCATCGGTGAGTGCCAAGATCAGCCCCCTCGCGGGCAAGCCCGCCACCGACGGCACGCTCGTCGACCTTTCGAAGCTGCTGGCTGCCTACGCGGACCTGAAACCGGATCCGTCCGTCCCCGAACAGCGGGTGGTGTTTGGCACCTCGGGGCATCGTGGCTCGTCGTTCGAGCGCTCGTTCAATGAGGCGCACGTCGTGGCCGTCGTCCAGGCCATCTGTGAATACCGTGCGAAGGCCGGCGTGGATGGCCCGGTCTACGTGGGCATCGACACCCACGCATTGTCGCAGCCCGCGCTTGAAAGCACGCTCGAAGTGCTCGCCGCCAATGGCGTGGAGACCATGGTCTCCGCCGGTGGCGAATACACGCCCACGCCGGCGGTGTCACACGCGATCCTCGTGCACAACCGTGGGCGCAGCAGCGGCAAGGCCGATGGCATCGTGATCACGCCGTCGCACAATCCGCCAGACAACGGCGGCATCAAGTACAACCCGCCGCATGGTGGCCCGGCCGACACCGATGCCACGAAGTGGATTGCCGATCGCGCCAATGTCCTGATCGAAGGCGGCCTGCGTGACGTGAAGCGCATGCCGTATGCCCAGGCCGCGAAGGCGTCGACCACGCATGCATTTGACTTCCTGCAGCGCTACGTCGGTGACCTCGGTGACGCGCTGGACCTGGAGATCATCCGTGCCAGCGGCGTTCGCATGGGCGTCGATCCGCTGGGCGGGGCCGGCGTGCATTACTGGGCGGCGATCGCGGAGCGCTATGGCCTCCAGCTCACCGTGGTGAGCGAAGCGGTGGATAAGACGTTCTCGTTCATGTCGCTCGACTGGGACGGCAAGATCCGCATGGATCCTTCGTCGTCGTACGCGATGCAGCGCCTGATCCACCTGAAAGACCGCTTCGACGTGGCGTTTGCCTGCGACACCGACCATGACCGCCACGGCGTCGTCGCGCCCAGCACGGGCCTGATGCAGGCTAACCACTACCTGACGACGGCCGCTTGGTACTTGTTCCAGAACCGTCCCGGCTGGCGTGCCGATGCGGCCGTGGGTAAAACCGCGGTAAGCACCAGCCTGCTGGATCGCGTGGCGAAGAAGCTCGGCCGGCCCTTGCTCGAAGTCCCCGTGGGGTTCAAATACTTCGTGCCGGGCCTGTTCGACGGCAGCGTCGGCTTCGGCTGCGAGGAAAGCGCAGGCGCGTCGTTCCTGTCCAAGGACGGCTCGGCGTGGTCGACCGACAAGGACGGCATCCTGGCCGCCTTGCTGGCCGGCGAAATGACCGCGCGCGCCGGCCGCGATCCGGGCGAGATCTACCAGGGCATCACCGCCGAACTGGGTGACCCCGCGAACGCCCGCATCGACGCACCAGCCTCGCATGCGCAGAAGCAGAAGCTCTCGAAGCTTGCACCGGGCGAGGTCACCTCGACCACGCTGGCGGGCGACCCCATCACCAGCGTGGCCAACCAGGCCGATGGCCAGCCGATCGGTGGCATCAAGGTGATGTCCGAACAGGGCTGGTTCGCCGCACGGCCGTCGGGCACGGAAGACATCTACAAGGTTTACGGCGAGAGCTTCCGCGGCAAGGAGCACCTGGCCCAGGTGCTTGCCGAGGCGCAGGCGATGGTCGACAAGGCGCTGGGCTGAGTCATGGCCCACGCCCCCATGAAAGTGCTCGTGG
Organism: Luteibacter pinisoli; assembly: GCF_006385595.1. NCBI lineage: Bacteria > Pseudomonadati > Pseudomonadota > Gammaproteobacteria > Lysobacterales > Rhodanobacteraceae > Luteibacter > Luteibacter pinisoli. The sequence goes on along the minus strand of NZ_CP041046.1, from coordinate 2,260,453 downwards.
GTTCGAAGAACCCGGTGAAGGTCGCCTCGGTGCGCAATGCCCTGGCGCCGCTGTTCCCCGGGCGGCTGGTGGAGTGCGAGGGCATGCACGCGCCCTCGGGCGTCCCCGACCAGCCGATGACGGCCGCGGAGACCCGCGAAGGCGCGGTCAACCGCATGAACTTCTGCCGCCAGCACGGCGATGCGGACTTCTTCGTCGCCCTGGAAGGCGGGGTGGACGTCACCGAGGACGGCCCGGGCACGTTTGGCATCGTGGCGATTGCCCACGGTGACATCGTCTCTGTGGGGCGGAGCGCCTGGCTGCCCCTGCCGCCCGCCGTCTACGAGGCGCTGCTGGACGGCGAGGAGCTGGGCGACGTCATGGATCGACTGTTCGGCACGGTGAACATCAAGCAGCAGGGCGGGGCCATCGGCCTGGTCACCAACGGCCATGCCACGCGGGAAAGCGCGTACACCCAGGCCATGGTGCTGGCCATGGCGCCCTTCCTGCACCCGGAGCTCTACGGACTGGATGCCGCCACGGACTAGGCCCGGGCACAACAGTTTTGCCTCCGGGGCATCGATTTAGATCGATCCAGCCCCTTGAATCCGTGGCATTACCCCTTATCCAGCATGGCATCGACGACGGCGCAGCCGCCGCCTTCCCTTGCCCTGCGGATCCCACGTCATGTCCATCACCAGCCAGCTCGAGCCCGTCCCGTCTTTTGACTATGTGATTTTCGGCGCCACCGGCGACCTGACCATGCGCAAGCTGCTGCCGGCGCTGTGCCGGCGCTTCGCCGAAGGCCAGATCCCGGCCGATGCGCAGATCATTGGTACGGCCCGTTCGCCGCTGGATGACGCCGCCTACCGCGAGCGCGGCCTGAAGGCGCTGCGTGAGTACGTGCGCGAAGACGAGTTCGTCGACGCCACGGTCGAGCGCTTTCTCGGCCTGGTGCACTACGTGAGCCTCAACGGCGCCGATGCCGAAGGCAACTGGGCCGGCCTGTCTGCCAGACTCGACGCTGCCGGCAGCGAACGCGTCCGCGTGTTCTACCTCGCCACGGCGCCCGATCTCTACGGTGCCATCGCGCAGAACATCAACGAGAAGGGCCTGCGCACCGAACAGTCGCGCATCGTGCTCGAGAAGCCGATCGGTACCGACCTGGCCACCGCGCGCATGGTCAACGAAGGCGTCGGCCGCCACTTCCCGGAAAACAGCATCTACCGGATCGATCACTATCTGGGCAAGGAAGCGGTGCAGAACGTGATCGCGCTGCGCTTTGCTAACCCGATGCTGGAGCGCCTGTGGGACCGCGAGTCCATCGAATACGTGCAGATCACGGCGGCAGAGACCGTGGGGCTGGAAGGCCGCGGCGGTTATTACGACGGCTCCGGCGCCCTGCGCGACATGATCCAGAACCACCTCCTGCAGGTGCTGACGGTGGTGGCCATGGAGCGCCCCTCGTCGCTCGACGCGGATGCGCTGCGTGACGAAAAAGTGCGCGTGCTCACCTCGCTCAAGCCGCTGGACCGGAACAACCTCGCGGCCAACGTGGCGCGCGGCCAGTACGTGCGCGGCACCACCCGCGGCCAGGCGGTGCCGGCCTACCGTGAAGAGCTGCCGGACGAGGCGCCGAGCAACACCGAGACCTTCGTCGCGCTGAAGGCCGAGATCGATAACCCGCGCTGGCAGGGCGTGCCGTTCTACCTGCGCTCGGGCAAGCGCATGCCGGAGAAGCTGACCGAAATCGTCATCCAGTTCCGTGCCGGCGAGCCGGGGTTGTTTGGCGCGGCGCGCCCGGGCAGCCGCCTGGTCATCCGCGTGCAGCCGAACGAGAGCGTGATCCTGCCGCTGTTCGTGAAGCAGCCGGGCAGCACGTTTGGCCTGGACGAGGTCGATGCGCTCTCGAAGCTCGGCGAACCGGGCCGCATCCGCTTCCGCGATTCGTACGAAGGCCTGATGCTGGACGCCGTGAAGGGCAGCCCGGCGCTGTTCGTGCGCAAGGACGAGACCGAGGCCGCCTGGGCGTGGGTCACCCCGATCCTGCAGGGCTGGAGCGAGGCAGCCAACGGCCCGGACGCTTACGCGGCAGGCACCTGGGGCCCGGATTCGGCGCGTGAACTGCTGGCCCGCGCCGGCCACCAGTGGGTGGAAGACGCGGCGGCCTGAGCGCCGCCTTCACCCTCCCGGGGCATTGCATAAACGCCGCTCGCCCGCATTATGTGGGCAGCGGCGACGCTGGCCACACGCGGCGCCGAATGTCCCCCAGGAGGCTCCCATGTCTGACTATCGCAAGTCCCCCGAGGCCCTTGCCCGCCTGACCCCTGAACAGTTCCGGGTCACGCAGCAGAGCGGCACCGAGCGCCCGTTTACCCACGCGTTCCACGACAGCAAGGAACCGGGCATCTACGTCGACATCGTCTCCGGCGAGCCGCTGTTCTCCTCGCTGGACAAGTTCGACAGTGGCTGCGGCTGGCCGAGCTTCACCCGCCCGCTGGAAGACGACCACGTAGCCGAGCTGCGCGACAGCAGCCACGGCATGGTCCGCACCGAAGTGCGCTCGACGCACGGTGACAGCCACCTGGGCCACGTCTTTCCGGACGGCCCGCGCGACCGTGGCGGCCTGCGCTACTGCATCAACGGCGCATCGCTGCGCTTCATCCCGCTGGCCGACCTGGAGAAGGAAGGTTACGGCGAGTACGCCAAGCAGTTTGCCAATGAGAAGGGAGGTGTCGCATGAGCTCACGTGCCATCCTGGCCGGCGGTTGTTTCTGGGGCATGCAGGACCTGATCCGCAAGCAGCCCGGTGTCATCACCACGCGCGTGGGTTACAGCGGCGGTGACGTGCCCAATGCCACGTATCGCAACCACGGCACCCACGCCGAGGCGATTGAGATCGAATTTGATCCGGCGAAGATCAGCTACCGGAAGATCCTGGAGTTCTTCTTCCAGATCCACGACCCGACCACGCTGAACCGCCAGGGTAACGACCTGGGCCTCAGCTATCGTTCGGCCATCTTCTATCTCGACGATGAGCAGAAGGCCGTGGCGGAAGACACGATCGCCGACATGAACGCGTCGGGCCTGTGGCCGGGCAAGGCCGTGACCGAGCTGGCCCCGGCCGGCCCGTTCTGGGAAGCCGAGCCGGAGCACCAGGATTACCTGGAAAAGTATCCGAACGGCTACACCTGCCACTTCATCCGGCCGGACTGGGTCCTGCCCAGGCGCGCCGCCTGACCTTGAGGCATCGTCCGCCGGCTCTGGTATAAGAGCCGGCGGACTTGTTTCAGGGGTAGGGCATGGCGACGGGTGGGGGCAGGGGATTTCCACGGGCATGGCGCAGCCGCGTGCCGTGGCTGTGGGTGCTGCTCCTGGTGGTCATCGGCCTGCTGCGAGCCACCAATCGTTTCCTCATCGACGTGGCCAACGGCCATGTCACCCCCTTCCTCCCCAAGCTGGTCGAGGAGCTCACCGGCTCGCTGAGTTTCGGCGCCTGCCTGCCCTTGCTGTTCATCGCGCTGCGGCGCATGCCGCGCACCCTGTGGGCCCACACGCTCGTCTTCGCGGCGCTGTCGCTTGCGCAGACCACGCTGATGATCGCGATGCGCCGGGTGGTCTTCGGCCTGATGGACGAGCCTGCGTTCGCGTACGGATCCACTGTGTGGCGTTACCTCATGGAAGTGCCGACGCAGCTGTTCTTCTACGCGGTGATCGTGGTGGGCGTCTGGCTGCTCGACCGCTACCGCGAAGGACGCGAGCGCGAGGTGCGCAATGCGCAGCTGGAATCCGCGCTGTCCGAGGCGCGGCTTGAAGCGCTGCGGCTGCAGCTGAATCCGCACTTCCTGTTCAACACGCTCAACGCCGTGTCCGAGCTGATGTACGAACGGCCGCGCGTGGCCGACGAGATGCTTGCCCGCGTCGGCGAACTGCTGCGCGCCACGTTGTCGGCGACCACGCAGGAACACCCGCTGCGCGACGAATGGCGGTTGCTGGATCTTTACCTCGACATCCAGCGGGCGCGCTTTGGCGAAGGCATTGACGCGGCGATGGTGGCGGACGAGAGCCTGGCCGACACCCCCGTGCCGTTCCTGGTGCTGCAGCCGCTGGTCGAAAACGCGATCGAACACGGTGGCGTGGGCGATGCCCGCTTCGTGCGCATCGAGGCCCGGCGCGACAACGGCCAGGCGATCATCACCGTTCGCGATGGAGGCACCGGTGGCGTGCCACGCGCCGTCAACGCGGCCGCGCACACCGGCATCGGTTTCGGCAACGTCGAGGCGCGCCTGCGCCATCTGTATGGCGACGCCGCCGGTGTTCGCCTGGAGGCGGCGGAGACGGGCTCGGTGGTCACCCTGTGGCTGCCGCTGCGCACGGGAGCCACGCCATGACCTTGCGTGCCGTCGTCATCGACGACGAGGCGCCCGCACGGGCGAAGCTTCGCCGCTACCTGGCCGAGGGCGATGCCGTGCTCTGGGTTGGCGAAGCGTCGGATGGTCCCTCGGCCGTCGCGCTCGTGCATAAGCTGCGTCCGGACGTGGTGTTCCTCGACATCTCGATGCCGGGCATGGACGGCTTCGGCGTGCTCCAGGCGCTGGGTGAGCCGCTGCCGGCGGAAGTCGTCTTCGTTACCGCCCACGACGACCAGGCGGTACGCGCGTTCGAGGTGCATGCGTTCGATTACCTGATGAAGCCGGTGGGCCCCGATCGCTTCGCGCGTACGTTGCGCCGGCTCAGTGAGCGCATCGTTCCTTCGGCGCCTCGCCTCGATGGCCTGCTGGGCGACCTGCCGGCGCCGGCGCATTACCTTGAGCGGCTGCTGTTGCCGTCAGGCGATGCCGCGGAGCTGGTGCCGCTGGATCGCGTGGACCGGATCGAATCCGATCGCAACTACCTCGATGTGTACGTGGCCGGTACGCCACGCCGCCTGCGTGGCACGCTGGACGCCATGCAGGCGCGCCTGCACCCGTCGCGCTTCGTGCGGGTGAACCGTTCCACGGTGGTCCGGCTCGAGGCCATCGTGGCCGTGCAGCCCTGGCCGGACGGCGAGAAGCGCCTCATCCTGACAGACGGCAGCCGGGTGACGTGGACCAAACGGTACGCCGATGCGGGGATGCCCGGGGCGTTGTAGGGCTTTCGTCCCCGGCTTGCCGGGGTTCGTCCCAGCGGCGCCTCGCGGCGGGTGTCTTGCGCAGGAGACTGGCTCCCACACCACGGAGCCCCCGCCATGCGTAGAAAAGCCCTCATCGCGTCCGCCATCGCCCTTGCCCTGACCGGCACCGCCTGGGCCCTCGTCCGTCCTGACCAGGCCTTGCGCCTTGGCGCGGGCGTCGCCGCCCACCACGTCTGCACGATGACCTTCGTCGGCGGGCAGGCCCCGGATGCGATCTTCCGCGAACTCGTCACGCCCGTCCTGGGCAAGGCCGGGGCCGGCCTGCTCACCGCCCATGTCGACCGCACGCAGGGCCGCGTGGCCGTCGACGGCCTCGTTTCGACCCTGGCCACGGCCACCTACACACCCGGCTACGGCTGCCGCCTCGACCTGCCGGGTAACGTACCGCTGGTGCCCGACACACGGATGGTGGCTGATGTCGATGACGGCTTCGCGCCGGCCACGCTGGTCACCAGCGACAAGCCCACCGTCACCGCGGCCCTCGACCAGGTGTTCGCCGAGCACGCGGGTGGCGCCCCCAAGGTGGTGAAGGCCGTCGTGATCGTGAAGGACGGCAAGGTGGTCGCCGAACGTTACGCGCCAGGCGTGGGCATCCATTCGCCGCTGATCAGCTTCTCGGTGGCGAAGTCGTTCACCAATGCCTTCCTTGGCATGCTGGCCGCCGACGGCAAGGTGGACGTAAAGCAGCCGCTCAACGCGCCGGAATGGCGCCAGCCCGGCGACCCGCGCGCGAAGATCACCATCGAGGACCTCATGCGCATGCAGAGCGGGCTGGATGCCGACGAAGCGGAATCACCCTTCAGCTTCGTGGCGAAGATGGAGTTCCTGCATGGCGACATGGCCGGCTATACCGCGCTACAGCCCGCGAAGGAAGCGCCCGGCAAGACCTTCGAGTACACCTCGGGCGACACGCTGCTGCTCGACCGCCTGATCGGCGAGCAGGTCGGCGGTGGCCCGGCGGGCCTGCGCGAGTTCGCGCGCAAACGCCTGTTCGAGCCCATGCACATGGGCGACGTCACCATGGAGTTCGACGGGCAGGGCACGTTCGTCGGTTCCACCTACGTGTACACCAGCGCACGCAACTACGCCCGCTTCGGCTTGCTGTACCTCAACGACGGCAAGGCACCCGATGGCACGCGCCTGCTCCCGGAAGGGTGGGTGGGCTGGTCGCGTACCTCGGCCCTGGGCGCGCCCTACGGCGCCGGCTTCTGGACCAATGACGGGCCGAGCGATGTCGCCCGGCACCGCGTCGATGGCGGCTTTCCGAAGGATGGCTTCTACGCCAGCGGCACGCTGGGCCAGCGCATCTACATCGTGCCGTCCGAGCACCTGGTGATCACGCGCTTCGGTTACTCCGCGCCGCCGAGCTACGGCATCGAAGACGATGTCGCCCTGATCAAAGCGGCGATCGACGCCTACCGTTAATGCAGGTCGAGCAGTGCCGGCATGCGGTCGATGACGGCAAGGGCACCCGCGTTGCGCACGTCCAGCGTCTTCGGGTAGCCGTAGGTCACCAGCACATACGGCACGCCCGCGTCGCGCGCGGCCAGCATGTCGCTCTCGGAATCGCCGACCATGAGGACCTTGTCCAGCGGCACGCCGGCTTGCTGGGCAAGGTATTTGAGCGGTACGCCGCTCGGTTTGCGCTCGGGCAGCGTGTTACCACCGGTGATGCCGTCGATGTAGGGGCTGAGGCCGCGCGCGTCGAGCAGGGGCCGCACGAACTCTTCGTTCTTGTTCGTGCAGACGGCCAGCTTCACGCCCTGGGCGTGGAGCGCGGCGAGCGTCTCGCGCACGCCGTCGTACACGACGGCATCCAGCGCGGTCTCGGCGTAATGCTCGAGGAATCCCGGCATCACGTCGTCGATGTCGGCATCGCTTCCTGCATCGCGGAAGGCATACGTGATCAGCTGCCGCGAGCCTTCGCCGATCCAGCCGGTGATCTGCGCCACGTCATACGTTGGCAAGCGCCAGTCACTGAGCGTGCGGTTGACGGACTCGGCGATGTCCGCCGCGCTGTCCACCAGCGTGCCGTCGAGGTCGAAGATGACGAGGGAAAAGGGGAAGGCCAAGGCGCCGCTCCACGATCAAAACGCTGATTCTACGCCTTCCCCGGCCCGAGCCCGTGGCCGAGCAGGGCCATGGCGTGGCGGCGGATTGTCTCGCGGTCGATGTCCTTGCGGATCGGGTCATCCTTCCATTTGCGCCGCGCGGCCATGAACAGCATGGTCAGCGACATGATCGACGGCATCACCAGTGACGGTTCGAGCCCGGGGTTCAACAGGCCGTCGGCCTGCCACTGGCGGATGCGGTCATTGAAGGCGGCCTGGGTCTTGTAGTCCACCTTCTTGCGCACGTGTTTGCGGAAGCTCTGGCTTTCGGTAAGCAGGTCGCCAAAGAACACCGGCGCGATCCAGCCGTGCTCCTCGGCCACCTCGACGAAACGCTCGGCCACCTTCACGAAGGCCGACACCGGATCGCCCGCGTGCTCATGGAAGATCGCCTCGACGCGGGTGCGCATGGGCGCGATATGCGCCTCGTGGATCTCGTCGAACAGCTGCTCGCGGGTCTTGAAGTAGTAGTGGACGGCGGCCGGGGTCATGTCGGCGGCCCGGGCGATCGCGGCCAGGGTGGTGCCGGCGTAGCCGTACCTGGCGTACAGGGCGAGGGCGATCTCGACCAGGCGCTTGCGCTGGTCGGTGCCATCGGCGGCGCCTTGCGGGCGGCCCGGCGGCCGGCCACGGCGCGGTTTCGGGGGGCTAACGGTGTCGGAAGTACTCATGGCGGATGAATAGCACGATGGCGGGCGGTTGCCTTGCGACCCAATGCCGCATATATTAACTGACGACTTAATTAATTTACAGGCCCACCCCGCGTGAATGCCGTCCACCGCCCTGAACCCGCCGAGACACCCGCCGGCGTGGTCGAGCCCAGCCTGGCCCCCGTGCCCCAGCAGCCGTCACTGAAGCTGCTATTCCCGGCGCTGATGCTGGTGATGCTGCTCGCCGCCCTCGACCAGACCATCGTTTCCACCGCGCTACCCACCATCGTGGGCGAGCTGGGCGGCCTCAGCCAGCTCTCGTGGGTGGTCACCGCCTATCTGCTGACCTCGACCGTCGTGGTACCGCTGTACGGAAAGTTCGGCGATCTGTTTGGCCGGAAGATCGTGCTGCAGACGGCCATCGTCATCTTCCTGATCGGCTCGATCCTGTGCGGCATGGCACAGGACATGACCATGCTGATCCTGATGCGCGCGCTGCAGGGCCTGGGTGGCGGTGGCCTGCTGGTCATCACCATGGCGGCCATCGGCGATGTAATCCCGCCGGCCGAGCGCGGCCGCTACCAGGGCCTGTTCGGTGGCGTATACGGCCTCGCGACCGTGATCGGCCCGTTGCTGGGTGGTTTCATGGTGGACCACCTCTCGTGGCGCTGGATCTTCTACGTGAACCTGCCGCTGGGCATCCTCTGCCTGCTGGTGATCGCGGCCGTCTTCCATCCGCACACGCGCCATGTGAAGCACGCCATCGACTGGTTTGGCGCCGCGTTCCTGGCGACGGCGCTGAGCTGCATCATCCTGTTCACCACCGAGGGCGGCAGCCGCCTGCCGTGGGATTCGGTGGAGCTGTGGGCGATCCTGCTGATGGGCCTGGTGTCCGTTGCCGGCTTCATCTATGAGGAACGCCACGCCAGCGAGCCGATCATCCCGCTGCACCTGTTTCGCCACCGCACCTTCGTGCTGTGCAGCCTTATCGGTTTCTTCATCGGCACCGCGTTGTTCGGCTCCACGACCTACCTGCCGCTGTACCTGCAGGTGGTGAAGGGCGTCTCGCCCACAGGCGCCGGCATGCAGCTGCTGCCGCTGATGGGCGGCGTGCTGGTCAGCTCGATCGTCGCCGGCCGCGTGATCAGCAAGATCGGCCGTTACCGCATGTTCCCGATCATCGGTACGTTCATCGGCGCCGTGGCGCTGATGCTGCTGGGCAGCGTCGGCGACGAGGATCCGCTGTACCTGATCTATGGTTATGCCGGCCTGCTGGGCCTGGGCATCGGCATGGTGATGCAGGTGCTGATCCTTGCCGCACAGAACAGCATGGATGCGAAGTACATGGGCGTGGCCACCTCGGGCGTCACGCTGTTCCGTTCGATCGGCGGCTCGATCGGTGTATCGGTGTTCGGCGCGCTGTTCACGCAGGGCCTGCAATCGCGCATGGCCGACGACATCCCTGCCAGCGCCATGGGGCCGCGCACGTTCGCGCCGGACATGGTGGCGAAGATGCCGCCGGACCTGCATGCGAAGTTCATCCACGCCTTCGGTGCCTCCCTGCACGTGGTCTACCACGTCGCCGCGGTGATCGTGTTCCTGGGCTTCTGCCTGGCGTGGTTCCTGCGCGATGTCCCGCTACGCGGCGGTCCGAAGAAAGCCGCGTAGCGTTGGCTCAGGGCGTGAACGTGGCCTTGAGGGTGTGGAACGGGTGGTCCAGATGGATGCCGTCCGCGTCCCAGGCTTTCGCCGGTTTGCCGTCGACCAGCACGCGCGCAGGCTTCACGCGCGACGGCCAGAACACCCGCACCGGGGTATCGGCGCGGATGCCCTTGTCGAGCGTGACGTCCAGGGTGTCGCCCTGGCGGCGTGCCGCCATCGTCAGCACGCCGTACGCCACCGGCAGCTTCGACACCGTCAGGCCATCGCCGGCGACCCATGCCGGCGGCGCGCCCGGCAGCAGGTACAGGCCGTCGTCGGCTTCACGCATCAGCATGCCGAACAGCAGGCGCGCGTATTCGGCGCCGATCCAGGTATGCGGCATGTCGCCGAGGTAGCCGGGGTGGCGCAGGCGCGAATGGACGACTTCGGCCCACATGTTCCATTCCGGCGGGCGACGGTCGCGGACGACGATGTTCAACAGCTCGGCCGCATCGGCCGGGCGGTTGAGATACACGTAGGTCAGCACGTTGCGCAGTTCGTACGGCGTGTACGCAAACAGTTCGCCCGGCTGCTCGCGCTTGCGCACGTCGGCCAGGTAACGGTCGAACGTGGTGACCAGTGCGTCATGCGGTAGCACGTCCATCTGCCCCGCCGGGTCCAGCGCGATCGAGACGCTGGTGGGGTCGCCATCTCCGAGATCCGCCGCGGCGGGGATGGTATCCACGCCCTTCCACGCCATCGTGGCGCGGATCGAGGCGCCGACGGACTCGCGCAGCGCGGCATACTGGGTGCGTGCGTAGGCGGCCAGTTCCTTGTCACCCCACTGGTCGGCCAGCCATGCACCGTCGTGCCAGCCCTTCAGCGCCCACCAATCGTCCCAGTAGCTGTGGGTCGGGCTGGAATAGCCTTCGTGGCTGATCGAGGGCGCGATGATGCCGTGGAAACGCTGTGCCGCGGGCAGGTCGGCGAGGTAGCCCGGCACCATGGTCCGTTCGCGCAGTTCCTGCATGAAGTGCATGGCCGCGCGTACCTTCGGCAGGTAGGCACGGACGGATTCAGGGCCGCCGCCGAAGCGGGCGACATCCGCGACGAGGTTGATGAATTCGCCCTGGCTGTCGTACTCGATATCCGAGCCAAAGCCGCGATTCACCGTGCCGTCGGCGTTGAGGATCGGCGAGACCAGGCCGTTCTCGTGGACGGCATGGCTGGCGTACCAGTCGAGGTAATCACGCGCGGTCTTGACCTCGCCCATGCGCAGCAGGATCGACGCCGTGGCCGCGCCGTCGCGGATGAAGGAACGGTTGTAGTTGCGCGGGCCGGCCTGCATCGCGTGGCCGGTCTGGTTGACCAGCATGTACGCCGCCTGCGATCGCAGGATGTCGACCAGGGATTCGTCGGGTAGCGAGAGGCCGACGCTACCCAGGCGCTTCTGCCACTCGGCCGCGACCTGGCCGGCGAGCGCATCGAAGGCATCCGCGCTGATGCGCTTGCGGTCGATCGGCGGCGGTGCGGGCAACGAACCGTCCGCGTTCGCCGGCGTGGTGCCCAGCGGGAAGGCGATGACGACGTCGCGCTGCTCATGCGGCGCCAGGTGGACGTCATACGCGAGGCTGCCCGCGGCGAGGCCCTGGGCGTCGGTCGCCGTGGTGGCGGCGGGCAGGGTGCCCGCGGCGATCGCCTGGGTGATCTCGGTCGCACCATGGTCGCCGAAGGGCGCCGCGCCCATGGCATCCGGCCGGGTCAGCGGCGTGAACAACGTGCGGCCGTTTACCTCCACGGCGTCGCTGGCCACGGTGATGTCGTGGATCGGCGAGGGGCCGCCGTTCTGCCAGGGCGGATTCACCTGCATCGGGCGCACGACGAGGAAGAGGCGGCCATCGACCGTGCCGGCGCCGTGGTTCACGAGGCGATGGCGCACCAGCACCACGGGCTGCGCGCCGTCCTGCACGGCAAAGGCCTCGGCGGTGACGTCGAGTCCTGGCTGCGCGGCCCAGCCGACCGAGGGCATCGGCTTCCAGCGATCGCGCAGGGCGTGCGTGCGCTCGCCGTTATCGGCGATGCGTGCCGCGCCGTCGGCGCCACGCCAGATGGCCTGGACGAGCGGGCCGCCCTTGAAGGGTTCGATATCGCCGTATTCGTCGAAGATGGCCTTCTGCAAGCCGGCAGGCACACCCACGTCCGTCCAGTACACCTGCTGCATGTGCAGCGAGGACGGAAACAGCGACGCATTCGCCCGCGTGGCCGCCACCTGGTAGCGCTTCATCCCGGTCATCATGCGTGCGGGGCCGAGGAAGCGCAGGCGCCTGATCGTCGGCGTGCCGTCGCCGGCGGCGATCTTCAGGCGCAGGGCGCTGGCCTTGAACGGCGCCGCGGCCGCGAGGTACGACGTATCGCCGGCCGTGCCCGGGTCGCTGTCCACCGTGGTCCATGGGCCGCTCGCGCCTTTCGACTGCAGCTCAACGCCGGCACGCGGCCCTTCCCACTGGACTTCCACACCAGCGATATCGAGCGGGTGGGGCAGGCGGATGTCGACGTCACGCTCGGCACCCTTGCCAGCCACGGCACGCGGATGGCCATCGGCCCAGAGCGATGCGCCGTCGTCCTTGCCGGCGAGGCCGCTGATCGTCGCGACGTCATCGGCGGCCATCGGCTCGAATTCGAACACCGAGACGCCCCAGTCGGCCGTGCGCGCGGGTGCCGCCAGGCGCACGTAGCGCGCGTCGGTGGCAGGGAAGACAAGGTATTCAGTGCCGCCCGGCGAATCCGTCACGGTGTAGACGGGGCGGAAGGTCTTGCCGTCCGTCGATACCTGGATCGAATACGACGCCGCGAACCCGCTATCCCAATGGATGCGCACACCGCCCACGCGGGCGACCTTGCCCAGGTCCACCTGGAACCACTGGCCCGGGCTGAAGGAACCACCCCAACGAGTGGTTTCGTCGCCGTCGATAGCGTGGGGCGGCGCAAGCGCCGGCACCTGCTGTGACGAACTGCTGGCCTGCCACGCGCTTCGTGGCGGCAGGCTGGCGGAGAAGGCTGGCGGCGCAACGAAGGCCGCGACAGCTAAAAACAACATCGAACGCATGGGACACCTCCGGGGAGGTCTCACAGACTAATCACGTAACGCGGTGAAACACAGCCCTTTCTGGCTAACCCGCTGTGGCACACTCAGGGGCTTCACTGAAGGAGCTGCCGCGTGCTGCATCGTTTCCTTGCCGTTCTCGCCTGCCTGATGCTTTCCGGGCCGCTGGTTGCCGCCACCGTGATCAACGGCGCGCCAGGCACCTTCCGTCTCGACGACCGCGGCAACGCCATCGACGCCCACGATGGCGACCTGCAGTACTTCAACGGCCGTTATTACCTCTACGGCACCCAATACGGCTGCGGCTACCAGTGGAACCACAAGGGCGCGCCGTTCTGCGGATTCCGCGTCTACTCGTCGCCGGATCTCGCCACCTGGCATGACGAAGGCGCGCTCTTCGACGCATCGACGGCCGTATGGCAGAAGCGCTGCGACGGCAGCACGTATGGTTGCTACCGGCCGCATGTGGTGTTCAACGCCCGTACGCATCGGTACGTGCTGTGGACCAACAGCTACGACGTGGGCGTGGGCTACCACGTGTTCACCTCGGCGACGCCCACGGGCCCCTTTGCGGAGGTCGCCCTGCCGACGCTCGCGATCAACACGGGGTTGCCGCCGGGGCTGAACCACGGCGACCAGGATGTCTTCGTTGACGAGGACGGCGTGGCTTACCTCGCCTACACCGACTGGCAGAAAAAGGGCGACATCGTCGTGGAGCGCCTGGATGCCGACTATACGAGCGGCACCGGGAGCTACGTGCGCATGGGCCTGAAGGCGACCGAGGCACCGTCGATGTTCCGGCGCGGGGCGACCTACTACCTCACGTATTCCGATCCCAACTGTGGCTACTGCGCGACCGGCACGTCGTACCTGCACGCGACGTCGCCGCTGGGGCCGTGGCAGGGCCGGAAGGGAGCCACCGATCCGCTGCATCGCGGGCTGCCGATCAGCAAGGATTCCTGTGGCGGGCAGCCGGCGGATGTCGCGGCATTGCCCGGCGACGGCGGCACGATGTACCTGTATCAGTCCGATCGATGGGACCGTGGCGCCATCAACGAGGGCCTCGCGACGCAGTTCCAGGAGCCGCTGCGATTCGATGCATCCGGCGCCATCCTGCCACTGGCGTGCGCTGCCACGTTCCCGAACCCTGGCGCGGCCGCGGCAAGCGCGGTGGCGGTGAACGTTCCCGTGGTGCCGGGCAAGCCCGTGACGCTTATCGTCGTGCGCGGGGAAGGCGAGGCGGCGGTGCGTCTCCCCTTGTATCGCCATGGTGACGGCGCCGGCACGCTGCGCGTCAGCGTCCATGCCATGCAGGCGGATGGGAAACCGGGCGATCTGCTGGGCTCGCATGAGTTCACCACGGCACAGCTCAGCTGGTCACCGCGCGGCGAATCGATCCGGCTGGCGAAGGACGTGCCTGCGGGGACGCGGCTGGCGGTGACGCTGGAAGCCGAAGGCGGCGACGCGGCGTTCGGCGCCTTGAAGCCCGCGCCCTAGCGGCGCGTGGCGAACACCCCGTCCAGGGCCAGCTTCGCCTCGAAGCCGGCCTTGCCAAGACGGGTGGCCACTTCCGTCGGCACGTCGCGGCCAGTGGTCAGCTTGTTCGGGCTGCCGGTGTAGTGGAACAGGCGGCCACCGCGGCGGATCACGCGCGCCAGTTCGTTGTAGAACACCTGCGAATAGAGCTCGCCGGCGATGCCGAAGCGCGGTGGGTCGTGCAGGATGGCGTCGACGGAGCCATCGGCGATGGACGCGATGCGCTCCGACACATCACCCTGCTGCAGGTGCAGGCGGCCGCTCGCCTCGGCGGCGTCAGGGTCGGGCGAGTACGGATTGATCGTGCGCAGCCAGAGCACGTCCGGGTTCTTTTCGAACGACTGGATCTGCGCGACGCCCGCGTCGAGGCAGCAGGCGGCAAAGTAACCGAGGCCGCCACACGTATCCAGGACTACCTTCCCGCGCGGATCCACCAGGGCGACCTTGCGGCGCGCGTCATCGAGCGGGGATTCCTTCGACGTGGGCAGCATCTTGATGCCGTCGATCTCGAAGGTGGGCACGCCCCATTCGGTCGGCACCAGCTTGATCAGCGAGCCGGCGAACCGCGACACCGGCTCGAAGTCCTCGCCGTCCCACGCGTAGATCGTCCGCGGCTTGATCTTGCCGGGGTAAGGGTAGGGCGTGCCAAGCCAGGTCCATGCTTCGTCGTGCAAGCTGGCGGTGCCCTCGCTGCGGCCGAGGTCGAGCGAGCCGGTCCAGACGCTGGCACCCGCCTTATGCGCCGCCAGGAGGGCCTGGGCCGTGGGTTCCGTGAGCAGGGGGCCGGTGTAGTGTGACAAGGCAGCGCCAATCAACGATTCAACGCGGCATGATACCGCCCGGAGGTGCCTGGCATGGCTTCCCATCGAACCACGTTCGTGATCAAGCCGGTGCGTGACGAGCCCGCGCCGGACGACGGCCGCCGCGTCCTGGTGGATCGGCTGTGGCCGCGAGGCGTCTCGCGTGAGCGCGCGGCGCTGGATGACTGGTGGAAGGACATCGCCCCCACCCCCGAACTGCGGGTCTGGTTCAACCACCAGGAGGAGCGTTTCGCCGAGTTCACCGACCGCTACCTGGCCGAGCTGAAAGCGAACCCGTTCGTGAAGGAGGCGCGGGCCGGGTCACCGCCCGGCCGGACGACGCTGCTCTATGGCGCCAGGGACCACGCCGTGAACCATGCAGTCGTCCTTGCGCGCTTCCTGAACCACGCGCGCTGACGCCTCAGCCGCCGAGGCGGGCCTGGCCGTGGAACACGGCTTCGATGTTGTGGCCGTCCGGGTCCAGGGCAAAGCCGCCGTAGTAGCCCTCGTGGTAATGCGAGCGCGGTCCCGGCGGGCCATTGTCGGTGCCGCCAGCCGCCAGCGCGGCCTCGTGGAAGGCATGGACATGCTTGCGGTCGGTGACGCGGAAGGCGACGTGGACCGGCGGTCGGTTCGGCTCGCCCTTGTAGATCCAGAAGTCCGCCTTGCCGTCCGCGCCGAACCCGGCGACGTCGGTACGCCCGGTGACCGAGGCGGGGAAGATGGCCAGCAGCTCGTAGCCGATGGTCGCGAGCACGGTGGTGTAGAACGCCTTGCTGCGTTCGAAGTCACTGACGGTGACGCCGGTATGGTCGATCATCGGGCTCTCCTGGTCGGAAGGAACAGGGCCGGACTGTAGCGCAAAACTCAGAGCGTGCAGGCGTCCGTGGTGTTGAGCTTGGTGCCCACCGAGGCGCCGAAGGCGCTGATCCCGATCAGCGAGCCGGGGACGTTGGTGGTGTTCTGGCCGGGCAGCGCGGTGCCCGTGGTGACGGCGCACACGACGAACGACATCGGCTGGCTCGCGTTGGTGCGCGAGGCCAGCGGCTCCAGCTGGCCCTGCTGGCCATACGTGATGACGTTGGTATCCAGCGCTCGGGCCGAGACCAGGGTCAGCGGGCCACTGGCGCGGAGCAGCTGCATGCCCTTGCTGGCCGTCGCATCGTAGGTGTCTGTCGAGGCCGTGGTGGCGACGGGGTGGGCGTACACCAGCCAGCCTGTCTCGTAGGTTTTCGTGCCCGAGCAGGTGGCGTTATCCGCACTGGCACACACCGAAACATAAGTGGCGCGGAGCACGGCCTCGGCCCTCGCATAATCCAGCGAGGCCTGGAGGTTGTCCGTGGCGCTGCGTACGCGATGCTTCTGGATCATCGTGCGGAACTGCGGAATGGCAATGGCGGCGAGTACGGCGGTGATGACGATCACCACCAGCAGTTCCAGCAGGGTGAAGCCACGCGCTTTCACCAGCAGCTCCCGTTGGTGGTCGCGTTGCCGGTCTGGTCCTTCACGCCCGTGTTGGTGTACGTCAGGGACAGGCAGGCGTCCTTGGCCTGCGGGCCGCCGGCGACGGGTGCCGCCGTCGCCTTGAAGGCTTGCGCCGCGAAGGTGTTCACCGCCGTCACGTCAACGGTGGCGGCGTAGTAGCCGCTATCGGACGTCGCCGTGGTGGTCGCGGAGAAGCCGATCGTCTTCAGGTCCGCGTACTTGTTCTGCTGCGCGTAATAACGCTCCTCGGCATTGCCGATCGCCAGCAGCAACTTCTGTCCGTCAGCCCGGCGGGCGCGCAAGCTGTACCGGTTGTACTGCGGGATGGCGATGGCGGCGAGGATCGCCATCACCACCACGGCCACCATCAGCTCGATGAGGGAGAAACCACCACGGCGCTGGCGCATCCTGGGCATATCAGTTCTCGCTGTTCAGCACGCGCCACGAGCGGCGG
Source organism: Luteibacter pinisoli (assembly GCF_006385595.1). Taxonomy (NCBI): domain Bacteria; kingdom Pseudomonadati; phylum Pseudomonadota; class Gammaproteobacteria; order Lysobacterales; family Rhodanobacteraceae; genus Luteibacter; species Luteibacter pinisoli. The sequence continues at coordinate 2,243,521 of NZ_CP041046.1, read as the reverse complement.
CGTGCGGTGGGGATGGCGGTGCTTGGCGTATACCCGTTATACGTCGTCGTCATGCCCGGCGGGAGTGACTTCGCGCCGCTCAGGCTGGCCGCCGTGCTCAGGGCGCCGGAGGTCGCGGTGCCGGTGACACGTGCGCCGGCCAGCGAGAAGCCGGTGCCGACGTTGTATCCCGAGGCGCCGATCGAAACGCCGTAGGCGGCGGTGCCCGTCGTACCGTCCAGCGCGAGGAAGGAGCCTGAACCCGCCGTCGTGCAAGGATCATTCGCGGTCGGGATGAGCGTGCTGAACGTCACGGTATTGGATGTGGCATCCAGCGCCGGCGTCACCACCACGCGCTCGCCCGCGGGATTGTTCAGCGCGAGGTACCACCCCGAACTGGTGGTCGGCACCGTATTGTTGGAGACGCCGATCGCGCCCGTCGTCGCATCCACGGACATCGTCTGCTGGGTAAGGGCACTGAGGGTGACCGGTGTCGTCACCGCTGCGCCCGGATCGCGAACGCCATAGATGGCTTGCACGGTCGTGTCGGCGCTATCCGCCGTACTGAGGAACCGGCCCGTGCCGAACACCACCATGAAGTAAGCCGAATTCGGATCCGCCACGAGGCGCGGTGCCGTCGTGATGGACTGGGCGTTTGCCGTTGCCGGCTTGAACAGCAGGCTGACACCTTGTGACTGCGTGGTGCTGCTCAGCGATGCGTTGGATAGATCAATGCGCCACACGTTACCGTCGAGGTCGCCGGCGAACGCGACGTCGGCCACCTGGTCGCCGTCGTAGTCCCCCAGCGTGGGGGTGAACAGGCCATGGCTCGCGGTGGCACCTGCGCCCGTCGGCGTACGGATTTCCTTGAGCAACGTGCCCGTCTGCGCGTCCAGCACGAACAGCGAGCTGTAGCTGTTGCCCGCTGCCGTTGCGGTACTGCCATCCGGGAAATACCCGCCTGGCACGAGCACGACCCAGCGGCCGATGTTGGCCGGCGTGGTGCCGCTGGCGGCGCTATTGGTCCACGCGATGCGCGCGATCACCGGCGTGCCAAAGGTGTAACCCAGGTTGCCGGGCGTCCCCACGGTGGAGACGCTGTCGCTGTTGAACTCCCAAAGCACCTTCGTGGCGACGGCGCTGGCGGTGGTCATGGCGGTGGGGTCGGTGATGTCGATGCCGAACACGCCACGGCCACCGTAACGCAGTGATCCGACGAGCAGCGTATGCCAGCCCTTCGTGCTGGCGTTCGTGGCATTGGCGTTGGCGAAATACACATCGCCGGTCACCGGGCTGCCGTCCACGGTGGGGGTAAACGTGAACTGGTTGAGCTTGCTCTGCGCGGGCAGGTTCGGATAGACGGTCGCCGGCACGTAGGCCCACCGCTCGCTACCCTCCTTACCGCCCGCGACCGCCGCGAGACGGGCATCGAACGCGTGCAGCATGCCATCGTTCGCTCCCACGTAGACCACGGGCTGGCGTGTGGATGCCGTCGCGAGGAACGATGAGTATGTGGGTGCACCGGTAGCGGCTTCTGGCGAGTTCGCAGGGAAGCTATCGCTGTAGTTGCCCGATGCCGCTCCCACATACGCCGGCTGTGAACCGAAGATGGCGCCCAGCGTGGTGGCGCGCGTGCGGAAGGTCGTGCCTTCGAGCGTTCGCGTACCGCTCAACCACGCGACGCGCTGGACGCCGAGGTTATCGATGGTCGCCGTTGCGCCCGTCCCATCCGACGAGTTGAGCGCTGCCTTCTCAGCCGTGCTCAGGTTGTCGTACGTGAAGGTGGTTCCCGTGCCGGTGCCCGGGCCCGTGCTCGTGGCGATCTGCCGGGGGTCACTGGCCGGGCTGCGCAGGTCAAGCTTTGCGCCGGCGGACCACAGCGCCGCGCCCACGACACCCGCACTGCTCACGGGGTGCGCTTCAAACGTACCACCCCAACTGGTGGTGTCGTAGCCTGCGAAGTAGGCGATGGCGTTTGCCGTCAGCACGTTGGTGCTCAGGCTGAGCGTCAGCGAGGTCGAGCTGCTGGCGATCACCGAGGACAGGATGCTGCTCAGGCTGCTGACCAGGGACGTCGGATCCGCCGCGCTGAAGTAGCCGCCGCGGCTGTTGATGGCCGCATGCCAGGTGTCGTCGATGTTGACGGCGCCACCGCCCGTGTCCGGGTTCGGCCACGACTTGCTGCCCTTGCGCAGGGCGAGGTAATCACCATCGTAATCCAGCGTGCCGGAGATACCCATGGTCACCATGTACTGCGACATGTGCTGCCAGGTCGCCGGGTCGTTTGCCGGGTTGAAGTAGACCTCGCCCGTGGCGCCCGGGTTGGCGGGATCCACGGTGGCGGTTGCGCTGGTGACACCCGTGCTCAGGTCCGGCCAGTAGGCCGGCACGATGTTGTTCAGGTCGGTACGCAGGTCGGTCGCCCAGTAGTTGAAGGCGATGTCGGCCAGCGACGGCGACGTGGTGCCGGACTGGTTCCAGTAAATCTTGGAGTTCGGATCGGAGACGGAATACGACTTGTTGTCCGGCAAGGTCGTCGCCGTGTTGTCGGGCGTGGCGACGGCCTTCGGCGAATCACCATTCCAGTAGCCGTCCGTCACCAGCATATGGAAGTTCTTGCGGCAGGCCAGTTCGCCCGGCGTGCTCGTGCTGCCGTTCCAGTACGGATCCTGCGACGTAGGCGATGTGGAAAGCTTGCGCTTGTAGAACTCGCCGGCGGCAATGGTCGCGACGCGCGTGGGCGTACCACCGCTTGCCGGAACCCCGTAAATCCAGTTCATGAACTGGCTGCGCCAGCAGGTGTCACTGGTGGCCGTGCCCGCGCAACCGCTGGTGTTCGCCAGTTCGAGGATCTTGCTCGCCGTGGCGAGGGCGCCGTAGGCCAGCCCGGAATACGAGCCGGCGCCGGTATAGTACGCGCCACTGCCGGTCTGGCTCTGCAGCGTCTGCCAGCTCACGCGCACGGCGTTGTCAGCAATCGCTCCAAACACCCGCCCGATCGCCGCGCGCGCATTGAAGTTGCGCGTCCGGTAATAGCTGTACCAGATGGCGAAGTTGGCCTGGATCGCCGCCGACTCGTTGGACACCAGGTGGTAGGTGCAGGTGCTTTCGTCCGTGGGCGAGGTGCACACGTAGTAAAACGCGCCGGTGTCGTACGTCGTACTGACCGGGATGCCGAGCACCGTCGTCACGTGTGCGCCACGCACGGCGGTGGGAATCTCGAGGGCCGCGCAGGTGCCGTTGCTGCGGTACCAGCCAGTTTCATTGGCATCGCGCGGGCAGGGCGAGTTACCCGCCAGCACGTTGGTCAGGAAGTTGGTGCTGAACGACGTGCTGAGGTTCACCAACACAGGGTCGAGGTACTTGCCGTTGTTCGGCGACCAGCACTTCTTGTTCAGGGTGTTCGCGCAATAGCCATCGCGCCACGCGGAGGTGAACGTCGGCGTGCCCAGCGGCTGGCCGAGGGCGTCCGGTGGCACCACGTACGTGACGGTCGGATCGAAGTAGATCGGATTGCCCGTTGCCGAGTAGTAGTACTTCTTGCCGTTGTTATCGTCCATCGCATCGGGGATGGACGTCGAATTCATCGAGCCGGAATCGTCGAAGGTCACCACGATGTTCGGGGCGACCTTCGACGTGACGCCAGGCGGCGTCTTGGTGATCGTTACCGTGGTGGCCTGCGCCGCGGAGCCGACAAGCAGCGTGGCCAGGCAGGAGAGCACGAGGCGCCATGGAAAGGAGAGTCGGGTCATGGCGGATCCTTCAGCTCAGCGTGCAGGTCAATTGATTGGGCGTGACGAACGTCGACTCAACGACGCGAATCGTGTTCGGGCTGCCTCCCGTGGCGCGAGCCGTGATGCGGTAGATGTAGAACGCTGCCGTCGTGCTGCCGCCCGAGCCGACCTCCTTGGCGGTGCTGGTGCCGATGCTCGGGTTGCGGTCCTGGCCGAGGTATTCCACGAGATACCACGGGTTGGCGGCCAGTACGGCCGTGCTCAACGTCGTATCGGTGGGTGCGGCGGTGTAATCCAGGGCAACGCCGGAGCCTTTGTATTCGGTGCCGCCGGCGGTCACCCAGGTGGACGCATTGCGGAACGCCGTGACCTTGGCGCTGACGATGGCGGGGTTGCTCGAGTTGTAGCAACCGACGGCCACGCCGTTGAACAGGTTCCACTCCACGCCGCGCAGGGCGTTCTCGGCAGACCATTCCGCCTGTTGCGAATTGCGCAGGGCACCGGCGAGGCGCTCCTGGATCAGCGAACGGCTGGAGCTGGTGATGGCGACGATCGTCAGCACCAGGAGGAAAATCAGTGCTACGACCAGGACGGCGCCGCGTTCCCGTTTCATGGGTTGTAATTCCTGACGGAAACAAGGCTGGAGAATTCGCGGCGCAGCATATGGTTATCAAAGCCCTGGTCAGCCGGCTTGACGGCGCGGTTGGTGTCGTCGGGTGCGGCCAGGCCCGTGATGGCCGTGTCCCCGTAATACTGGTACTGCATGTCGCCGGCATTCAGTGCATAAAGCGGCTTCTGGCCATCCATGAGCAGGTGCACCTCGACACTCTGCACGGAGCGCCACATGCATCCGGGATCCGAGCCCAGGGCGCCGATGCTGGACGAGGCGCATACGGTGGCGCTGTCGATATCGCTGGCCGAGCGGTAGCTGGTATTGCCGGCGGCATCCATGACGCCGTAGAGGAAGTCCAGCCGCTCCACGCCGCGCACCACTTCGGCGCTCACGCCGTTCTGGCGGCGCATCAGTGCACCGGTCTTGTTGCCGTTGTTATCGTCCACCACCTGGAGGTAATAGGTAATGGTCTGGTAATCGCGGTTGAAGTCGAACAAGCGTGGCGACACGCCCGAGGGTACCGCCAGCGTGGTGTAGTTGCCATTGGCGGTAATGATCGAGCCGGCCACCTTCGCGCTGAATACCTGTGCCGCGTTGCAATCCGCCAGCATCATCAGGTCGTTGGTCTTGATGTCGGAAAGCGGCGGCTCGCCCGTCTGCGGCACGACGGTCAGGCTGGTGACGGTCTGCCCGGTGAGCGTCATCTTGCTGATCGTCCCATCCAGCGTCCAGCCGCGGGTACCGTCGAGATAACGAATCGTCAGGATGTCACTTCCGGGGACGCGATTGCCCGTCGCGGTGCCCTGCGCCGGAATCACGCCCGTCCCCGAGCCGGGGGCGGGGTCGACGGGTGTACAGGCGGTGGTCGTGCAGTCGTAGCCGCGCATCGCATACCACGAGGGCAGGGTGAAAGGCGCTGTCGGCGACGCCGGGTAGGTATTGGTTCCGCTCTTGACGCCCCACGTGGTGGTCACGTCACTCAAGGCCGACTGAAACGTGGCACCGGAGATCAGCACCCGCGGCGCCCGCAGGTAACGATCGAGCGTCACGGCGCCATTGGACAGGGCCGCCGACTGACCGCCCATGTTCGAGCAGTACTGGGCATTCGCCATGCGCAGGTCGTTGGTCAGGGCGGTCATCGCAAACCGGCCGCCCTCCTGCAAGCGTGCGAGCTGCGCCTGCACGAGGCTGCTGCTCGACGTGGTCTGGAAGATGTTGACGATACCGATGGAGACGAGGATGCCAAGGGTGATCGCCACCATCAGCTCAATGAGCGAAATGCCATGCATGCGACGGCGGCTCATGGCTGGAAATTCCATGCGTAGGTCTGCGCTTTCACCGTTGATGTCGCGCTATCGGCGGCGGTGCGTTCGATCCAGGTGATTTTCATGACGCAATTGCCTGCGTAAGGTGGGCGCATCTGCAGCTGCGTTGCATCGGCCGTGACGCCCTTGGTACAGGCGATGGATGCCGACGAATTAGGGAGGAAGGTCGTGAGTTGCGAACTCCACTGCGCCTGGTCGCGCTTCGCGAGATCGGCCGGCGTACACGCGGCGGTCTTCGTGCAATCTTGCGTCACAGTCAGCGGATACGACGCGGAATCGTACGCCCCAGACCAGACACCGAGAGGATTGGCGCGCATCCGGTCAGCCATGCCCATGGCAATGAATTCCGCCTGCGTGCGCAGGTAACCCACCTGGTTCGAGCGAAAGGAAATGATGAGCAGGCCAGCGAGGCCAATAATGCCGACACCAAATACCAGCACCGCGATAAGGACTTCGACCAGGGAGGCGCCCCTGGCCCGCAACGGTGACGACATACAACCCCTTCGATGGTGGAACGATTCAATACGTGCGTGACGTATTCTTGCGTTCGCAAGCATATCATCCGCATGTGCGACACATGGATGACGCACGTCGCATGAATGTTTTTTTAGATTCTTCACAGCGCCCCCAAAGCCAAGGTCCAGGCGACGTTGCAGGTTTGCATGTTAACGATGCGCGCGATTCATCATCCTGCACACACTACGTGCGAACACTGCAAATACGGCACTTTTGACCCTGCGAATTCGACCTTAGTCCCGTTCACGTGATCAATTCATCATTTACGTCTTTCGCAGCGCTTTCACGCACCGTTGATGCAACGATGACAGTTGCGACGCGTTGACGTCGATGGTCTTGATAGTTATTACGCTGATTGAGAACTTACTCAAATCTTACGAACGAGACGAAAAAAAAGATGCCGCCCTCGCAGGCGGCATCTTCGTTATCCGGCACTGTTGCTCGCGCGATTATTCCAGTCCGACCCAGCGATGCATCTCGGCCATGTTCAGCGCGAGCTTCGGGCTGCGGCGGGCGATGCGTTCACGCTTCTCGCGCTCGGCGCGAATCGTCGGCCAGGCTTCGAGGTACGCCGTGAGCACCGCGTCGTCACCGGCGTAGCGGCGCAGTGCCTCCGGGGTGGCTGAGCGCAGCGCCACGGCGCCGTTGTAACCGCCAAAGCCCTGGGTAGCACACACGGCGCCGCCGTCGGCATTGCCCGGCGAGGGCTCCGCCTGCAGGTGGAAGTGGCTACCGACGTCCGCCAGGTCCGGATCGAGGCGGCGCAGGGTCGGCACGCCCGGGGCCTGGCGGCCGAGGACGAACTGCAGGGCCTGCGACAGGGCCTTCAGGCCGGTCTCGCCCATGGTGTGGCCATCGCCGACGGCCTTCGGGGTGCCAACGAACAGCTTGGGCAGCTCGCCTTCACGGCCCTGGCGCTCGGCGGCACCACGCAGGCCGGCCAGGGCGGTGCCCAGGTCGGTCTTGGAGTTGGTGCGGGTACCGGTGGCGTGTGCGGCGAGGTACTGGAAGTCGTCCACGCCATAGCCATGGGCCTGGTAGGCCATGTCCAGGGCCTGGACCAGCGCGTTCTCACCGCCGAAGCCGACGCCGGCGAAGTGCGCCTTGCCGCCTGCCTCGGCACTGGTGCCCCAGCCGACGATAATCGAGGTGATATCCAGCTGGTTGCGCAGGGCGAAGTCCAGCGTGGTCACCAGCAGGCCGGAACCTCCGTGGCCGACCACCGTGCCGTCGGCATCGATGTCGAACGGCGCCAGGGAGTCGTGCACCGTGCGCTCGGAACCGTCGCCGTGGGCGGCATTCTTGGCGGCCAGCTTGTCGCCGGTCATCAGGGCACCGCCGCCAAAGGCCTCGAGGATGCCGTAGCGCGGCTGCAGGGCCGCATCGGCCGCGGTCAGCACGATCATCTGCGGCTTCTGGAAGCCCGGGTAATCGAAGAGCAGCTGCGGGGCGATGTCGGCCAGCGCGATCAGGCTGGAGGCGCAGGCACCCACGGCGGTGAACGGGGCCTGCGGCACGCGCATGAAGCCCACGTCGTCCTCGGACTTCAGCGATTCGCGCAGCTCGGGGTTCTTGAGCACGCGGCTGATGCTGTACGACGGCGAGAGCATGGTGGAGACAAGGGCAGGGCCGTGCGAACCCAGCGAATGCGCCAGGCGCACCGCGAAGACGTCCTTGGGAATGCCGCCTTCCGGCAGCGGCGCGTCCGGGCGCAGCCACTGGCCGAGGCCTTCGTTGCCGCCAAACGCGGTGGCGGCCACCACGCGGAACTCGAACGGGTTGGGCACGATGTCCTTGAGCGGGCGCGGCAGGCCAGCCAGCGCGCCCAGCGCGCCGTAGGCGAACAGCTGGGCCTGCAGCGACGGGCTCAGCAGCGGCTCGTTCTGGAACAGGCCGTGCATTTCTTTCAGGCCGGAGGCGCGGATGTCCTCGTAACGAAGGCCCGCCAGGCGGCGCAGGCCAACGGTTTCCAGGTCGTGCGGCAGCGGGGCGGCGATATCCGTGACCACGCGCGGCGAGACCTCACGGACGCCAGGTACATGGCGGATGCCCGTGTTCGCGCGCAGCTCGGCGCCGTGCAAGCGGGTCAGCTCGTCCAGCGACACCGGCTCGCCGGCGTTTTCACCGGTGGCCCAGCGCATGCCCTGGGCGGCGCTCGGGGCCTCCGGGTCGATCTCGACCAGGCCCGCATCAAAGGCCGCCAGGGGGAAAAACTCCTCGGACTGCGCCACCAGGGCCTGGTAGGTTTCCGTCGATCCGACCGCCGACATGGTGCAGGCGGTGCCGATGGTGACGAGGACCTGGTCGCTTCTCAAGGAACGATTGGACATTGCGCGTAAGTATCCGGACAGATCAAACAGGAATTATAGGCGGAGTAGGGCCTTCCGGCGCGTTTCCCGACAAGTCGCCACCTGTTCCCCGATGTTAGGGTGCCGGGGTCCATAGAAAAGGGGCACGCCAATGATCGTCACCCAGGGCACCGCCGATGTGCCAGCCACCGAGGCGCGACTTCGCGCCGTACTCGCCCAGCTGAACGTGCCGGTGTTCGCCACGTTCGATCACGCGGCGAACGCGAAAGCCGCAGGGCTGTCGTTGCGGCCGACCGTCGTGCTCGTTTTCGGCAATCCAGCGGTGGGAACGCACCTGATGCAGGACCAGCAGGCGATGGCGCTCGATCTGCCCCTGCGTGTCGCCATCTGGGAGGACGCGGCCGGCCTGACCTGGCTCGGCTACCACGATCTTCGCCAACTGGCGGCGAACTACCACGTAACCGACGACATTACGGTGTCGAAGCTGGCCGGGTTCATGGAAACCCTCATAAAGCAGGCCACGGAAAGCGAAAAGGGATCGCCCCCCTGAAAAGTGCGACCTGGTTCTCAACAATGAAGCAACGCCATCATAAGTTGCCGAATAAACCCTAGGTAATTTTACGGGGTTGATTAAGATCGCGCCCGGCTGACACCGCCTTCACAAATGTGACCGGCGGCATTTCAATCGATCCAATTCCGTTAGACAGTCTCCGGGCTGCCCGAATGCGGGCGGCAGGATGCTGCCTGCGACAGGGGAAACTGATGAACCGGGTATTCCGCATCGTATGGTCCACGGCCGTGGGCGCGTGGGTGGTGGCCTCTGAACTGGCTGGCAAGCATGGCAAGGGTCGCGGCCGTGCCGCCACCACCGATGAACGCCCGGGATTGCGCCGCAGCCCCTCGGGCGTGGCGCTGCCGCTCGCCATCGTCGCCGCCCTCGCCACGCTGCATGCCCCGACGGCATCCGCGGTGGATCGCTACTGGGACGTCAACGGCGGTTCCTCCGGCAGCGGTGGCACGGGCACCTGGGATACCAGCACCGCGCTGTTCAACAGCGCGAGCGACGGCGTGGCGGGTCCGTTCGTCAAGTGGAACAACGCGGCACTCGATAACGCGGTATTCGCCGGCACGGCGGGCACGGTGACGCTAAGCGGTGGGATCACGGCGCAGACGCTGACGTTCTCGACCGGCAACTACGAGCTCGATGGCGGCACGCTCACCCTTGGCGGCGCGACGCCGACGATCAACGCCACCGGTGCCACCACCATCAATTCGGTGATCGCCGGCAACGCCGGGCTGACGAAGACCGGCGGCGGTGCGCTCACGCTGGGTGGCGTCAACACCTTCAGTGGGGGCATCAATGTCCAGGCCGCCGGACTCATCGTCAACGGTGACGCGGCGCTTGGCGCGGCAAGCAATGGGATCACGCTGGCCTCGGGCACGTCCCTTACCTCCACCGCCACGCTGCTTGCGTCGACCCGCACGGTGACGACCACGGGCACGGGCGACGTCACGCTGCGCGGCGCGGTGGGCTCGGCGCGTTACACGGGCACGGCCGGCGTGCTCGCGGTGAGCGGCGTGAACATGAGCAATGCGGCCAGCGATTACACCGGGCGCACGGTGTTCTTCGGCGGTGGCGGTGGTTATGGATTTACCTCCATTGCCAACCTCGGCGTCGCGAGCGCGCTTGGCGCGCCCACGGATCCGACGACGGGCACGATCATCGTCCAGGCCGGCGGCGGCCTTAGCGGTACGGTGTCCTACAGTGGCGCCGGCAACAGCTCGAACCGTGACTGGCAGTTCCAGAACACCTCCAGTGGCGGCACGACGCTCAGGAACACGGGTACGGGCACGCTGCACCTGATGGGTAACATCACAGCGGTCAACCAGTGGTTGACCAGCATGGCCTTCCAGGCCGTCAACGCCGACATCGACCTGGGTGGCATCCTCAGCAGTACCTCCGATCGCGTCTTCGTCTATTCGGGTAGCGCCGGTCGCAAGGTCACGCTCGCAGGCAACAACACGTACACCGGCTCGTCCCAGATCAACACGATCACCGCCGAGGCGAATGTCCTGGCGGATTCGGGCACCGCCAGTTCGTTCGGCACCGGCACGGCCTCGGGCGCCGTGATCGCCCTCGTCAACGGCACGCTGAGCTACAAGGGCGGTGCCGCCGGCAGTAACCGGGCGTGGACCGTCGACGGTACCAATGCGATCAACAACGACAGCGCGACGGGCGGCCTGGCGCTGACCGGCAACGCGTCGTACATCGCCGGCGGTACCGATACCCTCGCGCTCGGTGGCACCTACACGGGCACCAGCACCTTTGGGGGCGTCATCAGTGGCGTGGGCAACGTCACCAAGAACGGCGCGGGCACGTGGGTGCTTGGTGGGGCCAACACCTACACGGGCAAGACCACCGTCACCTCCGGCACCCTCGTCGCCGGCACGAACCAGGCCTTCGCGGGCACCAGCGGGCTGCAGGTCGACGGGGGCATGCTCGACCTCAACAGCCAGTCGATTACGGCCCCCTCGCTTGCCGGCGCGGGCGGCACGGTCGCGCTCGGCAGTGGCACCCTCACGCTCAAGTCGTCAACGGGTACGGCGGCATACAGCGGCGCCATCACCGGAACGGGCGGGCTGACGAAACTCGGCGCGAGCACGCAGACGCTGAGCGGCGCCAATACATACACGGGCGCCACGACGATTGGCGGCGGCACGCTCGCGCTGAACTTCGCGGCGGCGGGGGCACCGGCCAGCAACATCCTCAGTGCCGCGTCCGCGCTCAACCTCAACGGTGGCGCCCTCACCATCACCGGCCGCGCCGGCGCAAACAGCCAGGCCTTCAGCGAGCTGGACATCAACGCCGGCAGCAACCGCATCAGCGCCACCGCCGCATCCGGCGGCACGCTCGGCGTGGACGTCGGCGGGATCACCCGCACGGGTGGCCTCATCGATTTCGGCTTCAACACCGGTGCAACGATCAGCACGACCCATGCCGATGGCGTGCTCGGCGGCTGGGCCACCGTGAACGGCACCGACTACGCGCAGGTCACCGGCGGCGTCATCGGCGCGTTCACCAATTACGCGAACAAGGATGATGCGAGCCAGTGGCTCAGCGGCGACATCGTGAGCGATGCCGGCGGCGCGGCGAATACGCCGTACACCAACACCGTGAATGGCAACGTCGCCCTGGGTGGCCTGAAGTACACCGCGTCGGCGGCCTCCACCGTGACGGTGGGGGCCGGCAACACGCTGGGCGTGGATGGCAGCATCATCGTCGCGCCCACGGCCGCGGGCGGGGCGCAGAAGATCCAGGGTGGTTCGATGACCGGCGGTGCCGGCGGCAGCCCGCTGGGCGTGCTCCAGAACAGCACCGGCACGTTCACCATCGCGTCGACCATCGTGGACAACGGCGGCGCGACCTCGTTCGCCGCGGGCGGCGCGGGGACGGGCACGGTCGCGCTGACGGGGGCAAACACCTACACCGGCGGCACCACGGTTAGCGGCGGCACGCTCGCCTTCAGCAGCGTGGCCAACGGCGGCGCTGCGAGCGCACTCGGCGCGTCGACCGCGGATGCGGCGAATCTCGTCCTGGAGAACGGCACGCTGCGCTATACCGGCGTCACGGCAGGCACGGACCGCGGCCTGACGCTGGTGAACGGTGGCCCCTCGCGCACGATCCAGGTAGACGGCACCACCAACCTCAGCTTTGGCGGCCAGGTGACCAGCCCGGATGATGCCGGTTTCACGAAGACCGGCGCCGGGACCCTCACGCTGTCGAATGCGACTAACGACTTCGTTGGCCCGCTGGTGGTCAGCGCCGGCCTCGTCGCCACGGGCACGCTTGCCGATGGCGGCCAGGCGAGCGGCATCGGCGCCGGCACCAGCGACGCGTCGAGCCTCGTGCTGCAGAATGGCGGCGGCCTGCAGTACACCGGCGCCACGGCGTCGACCGACCGTGGCTTCACGCTGGCGGCGGGTAGCGGTGTCGTCAACGTGGCCAACGCGGGCACGACGCTGACCGATGGGGGCACGATCATCGGTGCCGGCCGACTGAGCAAGGATGGCGATGGCGTGCTCGTCCTGACGGGTGCGAATACCTACACGGGCGGCAACGTCGTCACGGCGGGTACGCTTCGTGCCGGTTCCAGCCAGGCCTTCGGCGGCACGGCTACCGGCGCCGGTGCCGGGCCGATGACGGTGAACCCGGGCGCGACGCTCGACCTGGCCGGATTCAACACCTGGATGGCGGGCCTGAATGGCTCGGGCAACGTGACGCTCGGCTCGGGCACCTTGCAGAGCAACGGCAACGGCAGCTTCGCCGGCGCGATCACCGGCACGGGCGGCGTGCTGATCTCTGCGCACAGCCAGACGATGAGCGGCTGCGGCAACGCGTATACCGGCGTCACCACGCTGGCGAGCGCCTCGATCACCACGGATTGCCTCGCCAACGGTGGCCAGGCGAGCGGCATCGGCGCGGCCACCAGCGCATCGTCCAACCTGGTGCTGCAGGGCGGGACGATCGTCTATACCGGCACCAGCGTCGACATCGATCGTGGCATGCAGATCACCTCGAGCAGCGCGCTCAACGTGAGCAACGCGGCGACCACGCTGGGGGTCTCCGGCGTGATCACGGGCACGGGCCTGCTGCAGAAACTGGGCGCGGGCACGCTGGTCCTATCCGGCGCGAACAACTACACGGGCGGCACGTACGTGCGGGCCGGCATCCTGCGCGCGAACGTCACCAATGCACTGAACACCGGCCCATTGCGCCTTGACGACACGGCCGGCGCGCAGTTCGACCTCAACGGATTCAACACCTCGGTGGCCGTGGTGACCGGCGGCGGCACGACCGGCGGCAATATCGCCCTCGGTGGTGCGACCCTCACCACCAATGGCGCGTCGTCGGCAGGCGTGGGCATGTATTCCGGTGCCATCACCGGCAACGGCAACATCGTCAAGAACACCGGCAGCGTGCAGTACCTGGCGGGCACCGACAGCACCTATATCGGCACCACGACGGTGAACGCCGGCACGCTCGCGGTGCAGTCGCTGACCAATGGCGGTACGGCCAGTTCGCTGGGTGCCTCCAGCAGCGCCGCAGGCAATATCGTCATCATCGGCGGCACGCTGCAATACCTCGGCACCGGCGACAGCACCGATCGCCTGTTCACGCTGGGCGCCTCCGCCAGCAGCGCGATCGACGCGGAAGGCACCGGTGCCCTCCAGTTCACCAACACCGGCGCCGTCGCCTATGCCACCAACAACACCGCGCAGACAGTGACCCTGACCGGTGCCAGCACGGCGGATAACAGCCTCGCCGCGACGCTGGCGGACAACGGGAGCGGCAAGACCTCCCTGCGCAAGACCGGTACCGGCACGTGGATCCTGCGCAATCCCGCCAGCACGTACACGGGTGTCACAACCATCGTCGGCGGCGTCCTGGGCGTCGACAAGCTGACCAATGGCGGGACGGCGAGCAGTATCGGTGCGTCGTCGAATGCCGCGGCCAACCTGGTCATCGGCAGCGGCGCGACGCTTCGCTACACGGGCGCTGGCGACACCACAGACCGCCTGTTCACCCTGTCGACGGGTTCAAGCGTCATCGAATCGTCGGGCACGGGCGCCATCGTATTCAGCAACACGGGCTCGGCCGCGTATGCGAATAGCGGGGACCGCACGCTTGGCCTGGGCGGCAACAACACCGCCGACAACACGATGGGCGGCTCGATCATCAACGGCCCCGGCGGCATCACCACCGTCGCCAAGAACGACGCGGGCACGTGGCTTCTCACGGGTAACAACACCTACACCGGCAACACGGTGATCAACGGTGGCATCCTGCAGCTCGGCAACGGCGGTACCACCGGTTCCATCGCCAGCCCGAGCGTCATCGTCGCCGCAGGTACCCTCGCGTTCAACCGTTCCGACGCCATGACACTGGATGGCACGATCTCCGGTGGCGGCAGCGTGCAGCAGAAGGGCACGGGCACCACGGTGCTCACCGCGACAAACACCTACACCGGTGGCACCAGCATCAGCGGCGGCACGCTGCAGCTCGGTAACGGTGGCGCGAGCGGCTCGATCGTGGGCAACGTGGCCGACAACGGCACCCTGGCCTTCAACCGTTCGGACGCCTTTGGCTTCACGGGCGCCATTTCAGGCAACGGAGGCGTGGCCCAGCGCGGCGTCGGCACCACCAAACTGACGGCGGCCAACAGCTACAAGGGCGCGACGAGCGTCGAGGCGGGTACGCTGCTTATCGACGGCAACCAGGCCGGTGCGACGGGCGCAACCACCGTCCAGACCGGCGGCACGCTCGGTGGTACGGGCGTGATCGGTGGCGACGTCAACGTCGCCAACGGTGGCATCCTCGCGCCGGGCGATGCCGGCACGGCCGGTACGCTCACCGTGAACGGCAGCCTCTCGGTGGCTGCAGGCGGCGCGCTGAACTACCAGTTCGGGCAGCCTGATGTGGTGGGTGGTGCGTTGAACGACCTGACCGTCGTGCATGGCAACCTCACGCTGGACGGCACGCTGAACGTGTCGGTCACGCCGGGCGGCAGCTTCGGGCCGGGCCTGTACCGGATCATCAGCTACGACGGCGCGCTTAATGACCAGGGCCTCGCCCTCGGCACCACGCCCAGCGGCTCGTACCAGGTGCAGACCTCGGTGGCGAACCAGGTCAACCTGCTGAACAGCTCCGGCCTCACCCTGAACTTCTGGGACGGCCCGGCCGGCCATGCGAACCAGACGGTCGACGGTGGCAGCGGCGTGTGGCAGAACGCCAGCGGCAACAGCAACTGGACCGACCCGACCGGTGCGTACAACGCGCCGTACACCAACGGCGAGTTCGCCATCTTCATGGGCACGCCGGGCACGGTCACGGTCGACAACGGCCTGGGCAACGTCACCAGCGCGGGCATGCAGTTCGCGGTGGATGGCTACCGCGTCAATGGCGATCCGGTCACGCTCGTCGGCGGCCCGTCCATCATCCGCGTGGGTGACGGCACGGCCGCCGGCGCCGGCATGACCGCCACGATCGACGCGACGCTCGCGGGGACGGGTGGGCTGCAGAAGGAAGACTTCGGCACCCTCGTGCTCAATGGCATCAACACCTACACCGGCGGCACCGCCGTGAATGCCGGCACCCTGGCTATCGCCAGTGATGCGAACCTCGGTGATGCCGCCGGTGGCCTCGCCATCGACGGCGCCACGTTGCGCACCACGGGCGTCATCAGCAGCGCGCGTGCGGTGACGATCAACCAGGGCGGAGCCACCCTCGACACCCTCGCTGACCTCAGCCTCACGGGCGTCGTCGATGGCGCGGGCGGCCTGACCAAGACCGCGGCCGGCATGCTCACGCTCACCGGCAACAACAGCTATGCCGGTGGCACGTCGATCAACGGCGGCACGTTGTCGGTGGCCAGTGACGCCAACCTGGGCAACGCCGCCGGTGCGCTCTCGCTCAGTGGCGGTACCCTGCAAAACGCGGGCGCGTTCACCTCCGCGCGCGGCGTGACGCTGGGCGCCGGTGGCGGCACCTTCAACACGCAGGCCGACCTCACGCTCAGCGGCACCATCGCTGGCCCGGGGGCGCTGGCCAAGGCCGGCAACAGCACGCTGGTGCTTGCGGCGGATGAAACGTATGCCGGTGGCACGACGATCGGCGCCGGCGTGCTCCAGCTCGGTAACGGCGGCACGGCGGGTTCGGTCAGCGGCCCCGTCGTCGACAACGGCACGCTGGTGTTCAACCGCAGCGATACGTTCACCCTGGCTGGGCTGGTTTCCGGCACTGGCACGGTGGAACAGCGGGGCAGCGGCACGACGGTGCTCACGGGTACCAACAGCTATACCGGATCGACGGCGGTCCGTGGGGGCGCGCTGTTCGTCAACGGCGACCAGTCCACGGCGACGGGTGCGACCACGGTGGACGCAGGCGCCACGCTGGGCGGCAAGGGCACGATCGGCGGCGACGTCACGCTGGCCGATGGCGCCGCGCTGAATGCGGGCGACGTCGGCAGCACACCGGGCACCCTGTCGATTCGCGGCAACCTGGCGTTCAACGACACCTCCGGCCTCAACGTCGACCTGGGCCAGGCCAACGTGGTGGGTGGCCCGCTCAACGACCTGGTGAAGGTCAACGGCGACCTCACTCTCGACGGCCAGCTCAACGTATCGGTCTCGTCCGGCGGTAACTTCGATCCGGGCATCTACCGGATCATCGGCTACAACGGCAACCTCACCAATAACGGCCTGTCGATCGGCACGGTGCCGTCGCCGAACTACTTCCTGCAAACCTCGGTCGCCCAGCAGGTCAACCTGGTCAATACCAACGGCCTGCCGGTGAATATGTGGGATGGCAATGGCGGTCGCGGTGATGGCATCGTCGACGGCGGCGATGGCGTGTGGCAGAACAGCAGCGGCAACGACAACTGGACCCTGCTCGACGGCACGATCAACGCACCGTTCGCTGACGGCAGCTTCGCGATCTTCGCCGCAGCGCCGGGTACCGTGACGGTCGACGGCAGCCTCGGCGCGATCAACGCCAGCGGCATGCAGTTTGCGACGGACGGCTACCGCATCGAAGGCGATAGCATCGCCCTCACGGGTGCATCGCCGGTCATCCGCGTCGGCGATGGCACGACCGACGGCGCCGCGATGACGGCCACGATCGCCGCGCAGCTGACCGGCGCCGACGGCATGACCAAGTCGGATCTCGGCACCCTGGTGCTGGCGGCCGACAACACGTATGGCGGCAATACCACCATCACCGGCGGCACGCTGCAGCTCGGCGAGGGCGGCACCGCGGGTTCCATCCTCGGCGACGTGGCGAATGGCGGCACGCTAGCTTTCGATCGCTCCGACACCGTCACCTTCGGTGGCGCGATCTCGGGCACGGGCGCCGTGACGCAGCTCGGCGCGGGTACCACGGTGCTCACCGGCAGCAACAGCTACAGCGGCGTGACCACCGTGCAGGGCGGCACGCTGCTGGTCAATGGCGATGCCAGCATGGCCACCGGCGCAACGAACGTGCAGGCCGGGGCGACGCTTGGTGGTAGTGGCATCCTCGGCGGCGACGTCAACGTGGCCGACGGCGGCACGCTCAGTCCCGGGGCCACCGCGGGCGCGTCAGGCACGTTGACGATCAACGGTAACCTCGTGCTCGGTGCGAATGCCACGCTGGATTACCAGCTCGGCCAGGCGGGAACACCCGGTGGCCCGTTGAACGACCTGACCGTCGTCCACGGCAACCTGACGCTGGATGGCACGCTGAACGTCGCGACCACGGCCGGTGGCGCTTTCGGTGCCGGCGTGTACCGTCTCGTCAGCTACGACGGCGCGCTCACGGATAACGGCCTGCAGCTCGGGGCGATGCCGGCGGCCGATAATTTCGTGCAGACCTCGATCGACCACCAGGTGAACCTGGTGAACGCGAACGGCCTCACCCTGAACTTCTGGGATGGCCCGGGCCACGCCAATGATGGTGCCATCACCGGCGGCAGCGGCACCTGGCGCCTCGCTGACAACGACTACTGGACCGACGCCACCGGTGCGATCAATGCGCCTTACAGCGAAGGGGCGTTCGCCGTGTTCGGCGGCACGGGTGGCACGGTGCAGGTGGATAACGGCAACGGCCTGGTCAGTGCGTCGGGCATGCAGTTCCTGGCCGATGGCTACCACGTCACCGGTGGCGACATCAGCCTGGTCGGCGGTGCCGCGGCGATCCGCGTGGGTGATGGCAGTGCCGCGGGTGCCGGCATCACCGCGACGATCGACGCGGCGCTGAACGGCGCGGGCATGCTGGTGAAGGATGATCTCGGCACCCTGGTGCTCAACGGCAGCAACACCTATGCCGGAGGAACCACCGTCCACGCCGGCACGCTGCAGGTGTCGCGTGACGCCAACCTCGGCAACGCGCTCGGCCAACTCTCGATCGACGACGCGACGCTGCACAGCACGGCGTCGTTCACCAGCGCGCGCAGCGTGGGCCTGGGTGGCGATGCGACGGTCGCCACGGATGCGGGCACGACGCTCAGCCTCAGCGGCGGTGTCGGAGGCAGCGGCAGCCTGACCAAGGCCGGCGCGGGCACGCTCCTGCTGGGTGGCGCCTCCACGTACGACGGTGCCACCACGGTGGCGGAAGGCACGCTGGCCGCGGGCACCGTAAACGTCTTCAACCATGCGTCCGATACCAGCGTGCAGGCTGCTGGTACGCTCGACCTCGGCGGCCATGCCCAGCAGGTCGCCTCGTTGTCGAACGCCGGTACCGTGCACTTCGGCGCCACGCCCGGCACGGCGTTGACGGTGCAGGGCGATTACGTGGGGCAGGGCGGCACGCTGCAGTTCACCACGGCCCTGGGCGGTGATGCCTCGGCCACCGATACCCTTGTCGTCACCGGCAATACCTCGGGCAACTCGCTGGTGACCGTCACCAACGTGGGCGGCGCCGGCGCACCCACGGCCCAGGGCATCAAGCTGATTGACGTGCAGGGCACCTCCGGCGGCACGTTCGCGCTGAAGGGTGATTACCTGTTCCAGGGCGACCAGGCCGTGGTCGCGGGCGCTTATGCCTACCGCCTGTACAGGGACAGCCCGAATACGGTGGACGGCGACTGGTACCTGCGTTCGGCGTTGACGACGACCGCGGGTGACCCCGGCAACGGCGATCCGACGGGTGGCGACCCGACGGGCGACGACCCGGGCAACGGTGGCGATGCCGGCCCGCTCTACCAGCCGGGCGTGCCGGTCTACGAGGCGTACGCGGGCATGCTGCAGCAGGCCAACGCCCTCGACACCCTGTTCCAGCGCACCGGCAACCGCCAGTGGGCCGACGAACAGGTGCGTGACGGCATGCAGCCGGGCGAAGGCGCGTGGATCCGCGTGCAGGGTGGCGACCAGACGATCAAGCCGGCGTCGAGCACCAGTGGTGCGAACTACGACCTCTCCAGCTCGAAGTCCGAGTTTGGTGCCGATGCGCTCCTGGCGCAAGGTGGCGATGGCAAGCTCGTCGGCAGTGCGTCGTTGCAGTACGGCCAGCAGAGCACGAGCATTCGCTCCGCTTACGGTGATGGCAGCATCAACACGCACACCTATGGCGTGGGTGCCGCCCTCACCTGGTATGGCGACGATGGTTTCTACGTCGACGGCCAGGCCCATTGGCTGCGCTTCAAGTCCGACCTGCATTCGAACTCGCTGGCACGCGTGCTGACCGATGGCAACAAGGCCGCGGGTTACGCGTTCGGCGTGGAAGCGGGCAAGCGCTTCTGGCTTACCGATAGCTGGACGATCACGCCACAGGCCCAGGTGAGCTATGGCCGCACCGCGTTCGACGGCTTCAACGACGCCTTCGATACCCGCGTGTCCCAGGCGGATGGCAAGGCCGGCGTTGCGCGCGGCGGTGTCACGGTGGATTACCTGCGTACCCGCCAGGGTGATGCCGGTGCCGTGACCACCCATGTGTACGCCATCGCCAATGTCTACGACCACTTCAAGGACCAGACCCGCGCCGACGTCGCCGGCACGGACGTCGGCACGCGGAACGAACGCTGGTGGGGTGGCCTGGGCGTCGGCGGTGCGCTGGACTGGGCCGGTGGCCGCTATTCGGTCTACGGCGAAGTCCAGGGCCAGAATGCGCTGTCCGACGGTGGCCACTCACACGGGGTGAGTGGCACGCTGGGCTTCCGCATGCACTGGTAAGACGATGCGCTAGTCGTCGACGGCGTAAGCAAGCCGTCGGCGCAGCGAGGGACAGGCCGGCGCGTGGCCCCCGGGGCCACCGCAGGCGATCAAGGCGGACGACGCCATCCACGCCGCGGCATCGAAGGCGATGTGCGAGCCAACGGGGGGCGCCTCCATGCCCATGCGCCGTAACGCGTCACGCAACACGTGGATGCGCCCCCGGCGCCGCGTGGCGGCGGTGTTGTACGTAAAGCTGATGGTCCGCGAGGCTTCGGTGCTGGTTTCCACCATATGCGGGCTGGTCAGGGGCATGTACACGCCCGTGCCGGGTTTGAGGTGAAACACATGAGCGCGTGCCCTGAAGGTTTCGTCCCACCGCGCCCGGCTCAGGTCATGGCGTGCGTGGAAGTCGTCTCGCACGCGATCGCCAAGGGTCTCGCGGTCCGTGGGATCCCAGACGTAGACCGTCTTGGTACCGGACACCTGGCACAGGAGGACGTGGCTGCGATCGATGTGGAACGGCGTGCAGGTGTTGGGCGACGCCGAGAAGATCCAGCCCGCGCGGTAGTACACGCCGGGGTCCACGCGCTCGATATGCTCGATGATCGGTTCGAAGGCCTCATCGACCAGCGTGCGATACGTGGGATCGGCCTGGATATGCCGAAGCAGCACCCACGCCTTGGCGTCTTCGATGGCATTGAGCGAGGCCACGGCCGACTGCCCGGAAGGGTAGAGCTCGGCAGCGGCATCGAAGTCCGTACCCGGTTCCACGCCGCTTGCGAAGCTGTACCAGCGGTTCGTGCCGCGGCATCGTTTGCCGAGTTCAACCAGCGCCTCACGCTGCAGGAGCGGGTGGTCGATCAGGTTGTGGGTGAGGGGCGTAACGCGCATGGGATCGAACTCATCCCACGCCAGTGTGATCAGCGGAGCACTCGGAGATGTCATGGGCGGTCACCGTTCGGGGGCCACGCATCGTGTGCGTGTGCACTACCTGCCGAGGACGGTTATACGCCCGGGATTTTGCCGGGCTACCTAGCCATTCCGGTCTATGCCAAGGGCCTTAAACCGTTGGTGGGAGCGGGATCCGGCGAGAATTCGTAGTATCTTTCGAAATAGGCCGGTCAGTAAAATGTCACATGCAGACGGGCCGAAGAGAAGCTCTCGCTAGCCCCATGATTTTCAGCTCGTATGTTCGGCTGGCCCGGTTATTCGCGACATCCTCTCGCAGCTACCGGCGGTACGCATGACGTAAGTTCACGGCGCCCGAAGCGTTGGGAATAGGTCGGAAGACCGAGGCCCGGGGTGGTACGGTTCGGCATCTTTCAACCAGTGATCAGGAATGCCTTCGATGGATTGAATCTCTCCGCGCGTCGCATCTCTCCTCGCCGCGTTTCTCATCTTCACCCTGGCCGAGCGGTGGGTTGCCAGCCCTCTGGCGTTATTCACCACCAACGCGTCGAACGCATTACCCTGGTCGCTATCGACGTTGCTGTGGGTCATGCCCCAGGCGCTTGTCGCTGGCGTGGTGGGCTGGCTCGTTGCCAGTCGGCTTAGGGAAACGCCTGTCGTTGCATGCCTGGTCGCGGGAAGCTTCTTTCTGTACTACGCACTGACACACTGGCAGCACACGCGGCTGATCCTGGATCCCGTGGCCGGCATCGATGTGGCCGCGGAATCGCTGGCTGTACCTGCCGGCTTCCTCCTCGCGTACTTTCTTCGCCGGCGTCTCGTCCGCGGCGCGCGTGACACCTCCGTCGTGCGCCTGGCGATCGCCCTGGCCGCGGTCACCCTCGTCGAACTGTATGTGCTCCGCTACATCAATGGCTGGTTGTTTACCGGCCTGAGCGATACCCCGGAAATGCTTGCCCCGCTTTGGGTGAGCCTCGGCCAGGCGGTTACCTACCTTGTCGCTGGATACAGCGCGAGGCGATGGGCGTGGCTCACCCCCGTCGATGCCACCCTGATGGTGTGTTACGCGTGCTTCTTTCATGTGGAGCTATGGCTCTGGACAGCCAGCTATACGCCGACCTTCCTTGCCGTGGCCGTCGTCTGGCTTCCGGTGGTGGTGATGCCGCCAGCGTTTGCGCTGGGTTGGTGGTCAGCACACCGCTCAAGGGTGGCAACCTGAGGGTTCCCCACCCGCAATCTGGGGGAGATCCCCGATGTTCGCCATGGCCCGTCTTCTTAGTCTGGTCTCGCAGCTCACGCCATGTGATGGGCCTGCTCGCCAAGGGGCTATCGAATGCGGAGATCGCACAGCGCATCGTGCGCTCGGAAAAAACCGTCGAGCACCATATTTCAGCGATCCTGCGGAAGCTGGATGTGTGCTCGCGTGGCGAAGCGGTGGCCGCGGCGGAAAGGCTGGGCCTGACCGATATCGGATAGCGCGCGCGGCTCCACCCTCAGGCCTTGAGGCCAGGCGTGAACTCCCGACGCCACGTCCCTGGCGTCATGCCGGTGCGTTCGGTGAACACCCTGCGGAAGGCGGCGACGGACCGGTAACCCACCGCGTCGGCAATGGCCTCCGTGGCAAGCGTAGAGGTCTTCAGGGCATTCGCCGCAAGGCTTATCCGGATGTCCTGCAGCAGGTCCGTGGCCGAGCGCCCGAGGGCGTCCTGGAACCGTCGCATGAAGGTCGCCCGCGACATGCTGCTCAGGGCGGCCAGCTCGGGCAGCGTCCAGGCACGCGCCGGTTGATCGAACATCGCGGCAATGGCCGGCGCAAGCCGCGGATGGCTGGCGAGCATCAACAAGCCCGGCGGTGACGCGGCGCCTTCGCTCGACGCACGCAGCACGAGGGTGAAAAGCGCGGCGGATAGCGCATTCAACAGCGCGTAGCCACCCAGTCGCTCGCTGTCTGCTTCCCCTCGCATGAGTGATAGGAGCGCGTGCAACTGGGCGGTCGCGGTCGCGGTCGCCTCGCCGTGGCCCTCGCCGCGGCGGACGACGAGCACCGGGGGGAAGTAGTCGCGAAGCCAGCGACTATGCGGCGCGGCGATCATGAATCGTCCGCAGACCATCTCCAGCCGCTCGCCCGCACCGGTGTTCTCACTGAGCAGGACGTTGAGCACCTCGCGCTCGGTGACCGGACCAGGCGGCACCCCCGTGGCGTCGCGCAGCACGTGGCCGTCGCCATGGGGATACAACACGATGTCTCCCGCCGAGAGGCGGTCGGCTTCCTCGCCGCGCGGACCTTCGAGGACCGCCGTGCCGGCCATGACCACGTGGTACGGCATCTCCCCGATGGGGGAGTCCTGGTACGTGACATTCC
This sequence comes from Luteibacter pinisoli, assembly GCF_006385595.1. Classification (NCBI taxonomy): domain Bacteria; kingdom Pseudomonadati; phylum Pseudomonadota; class Gammaproteobacteria; order Lysobacterales; family Rhodanobacteraceae; genus Luteibacter; species Luteibacter pinisoli. The sequence continues at coordinate 2,220,089 of NZ_CP041046.1, read as the reverse complement.
ACGGGGCGCCGTACGAACAACGGATTTCCACCCGCCCACTCAGCGACACGGTGGCGAGAAAACGGCTGAGCCAATCGATGTTCGGCGCCATGGCGGCTGGCCTGATGATCCTTTTGAGCAGTTTATAGCGCCTATCGAGACTCGTCGAGGTCAGCGGAGCGGCGGAGAATTCCCCCATCCCAACACCACCCCGATCAGGAGTACGCCATGAGCCGCATCACTATCCCCGCCCTCGAAACTGCCACCGGCGCCACTGCCGAACTGTACGCCCAGGTCCGCAAGATGACCGGCGGGCAGGTGCCCAACCTCTACGCCGCCATGGGCCATCTGGCACCGGCCGTCCTGGCCTCGTATTTCGGCGCCGAGGGCGTGCTCGCGAGCACCGGCCTGTCGAAGAAAGACCTTGAGACGATCAAGCTGCTTGTCAGTGCGCAGACCGGTTGCGACTACTGCGTCGCCGCGCACAACATGCTGGCGAAAATGGCTGGCCTGACCGCCGACGAGGCCCGCGCGATCCGCCAGATGCAGCCCACCGGCGATAGCAGGCGCGACGCACTGATTCGCTTCGTCCTGCTGATCCTGCGCGAGAGCGGCACGCTCCCCGCCGACGCCGTTACCGATATCCGCGCCGCGGGTTACAGCGATGCCGACCTCGTCGCTATCTCGCTGGCGATCGCCCTGATCATGTTCACCAACACGTTCAACCGCATCAATGATACGGATGTGGATTTCCCGGCGGTTGACTAACGTCGGCGGCGTGCGCGCTCGAGGGAGCGCGCACGCTTCATTGCACGGCCGATTTACGGCATCAGCACCTTATCGACGACATGAATCACGCCGTTGGACTGCATGACGTCGCCAATGGTGACGTTAGCGACGCCACCTTTGGCATCGGTAACGGTGAGCGTATTGCCCGACTGCATGACCGTCAGCGGCTCGCCTTCCACCGAGGTGAGCGAGCCCTTGCCGCCGCCCTTTGCCACCAGCGCCATCAGGTCCTTTGCGGTGTAGCGTCCGGACACCACGTGATAGGTAAGGATCTTGGTGAGCGTGGCCTTGTTCGCCGGCTTCACCAGATTGTCGACCGTACCGGCGGGCAGGGCATTGAAGGCTTCATTGGTCGGTGCGAACACCGTGAACGGGCCCGTGCCCGAGAGGGTGTCGACCAGGCCGGCGGCTTTGACGGCAGCAACCAGGGTGGTGTGGTCTTTCGAGTTCATCGCGTTCTGCACGATATTCCTGGTCGGGTACATCGCGGCACCACCGACCATGACCGCACGATCGGTTCCCATGGATTCCTGTGCGAAGACGGGAACACACATGGCAACACCAAGGGAAAGCATAAGCGCAGTGATCCTGGCGCGGTTCGGCTGGTTCGTCTTCATGGTGATTCCTTCGTAGGCCCGTCGTTGGGTCCTTAGTGATACGAAGGGTGTCGACTCGCGGATGCACCAGCGGAAGGAAAGAGGCACGGCGACACGTGAAGCCGGTCGTCACGGAATGGCTTGTTATGCGGGGCGTGCCATTGGTACGTTATCAAGCAGACGCTACAGGAGTTGCCCGTAGCCATGGAGCAGGGATGATGGGTGTCTTCGTGCGGCAAGTGATCCTGGTGCTGGTTTTGCTATCGGGAGGGACACTCAGCGTCCCATCGATCGCGGCAACGTCAGCTCCTCAAACCAGCGACGAACTTTCGGCCGTGATCTCCCAGCTGTGTTCAAGAAAGGTGGTCCTTCTCGGCGAAGACGCCAACCACGCCGGCACCCAGACCATCGCATTGAAGGCGGACATCGCCCGGCGCCTCATCACGTCATGCGGCTTTCGCGGCGTGGTCTTCGAAAGTCAGTTCTACGACTTCGTGGACGTTCAACGTGCACTCGACCAGGGAACGTCGAGCCTGCCCCAGTTCTCCAGCGCCATCGGCGCACTTTGGTCGCACTACGCCGAGTTCAAGCCCTTTGAGGCGTGGCTTTATGCGCAGGCCCTCGCAAAGCACGTGCTGGTGGCTGGCATCGACCCGCAAGTGGGCGGCATCGATGCACGCTTCTCGCAGGAAAAACTGCCGTCAGTGATCTCATCTGTACTTGGCGGTGATGATCGCGTGCGATGCCACGAAGCGATTGCCCGGCATAACGCCTGGGCCTATGACGATGCGCATCCTTTCGATGACGCGGCGTTCGCCACGCTCGATCAATGCCTTCGCACATCGGCAGTATCGACTACCGCTCACTCAGGAGTAGAGGCCGGGCGCACGGCCGCGATGATCGCCTCGTATCAAGCCTATCTGCGCTCGATTGCGCCGCACGCCGCGAACGGCGGTCTTCGCGACAAGGCGATGTACGAGAACCTGCTGTGGGTGCTGTCGCAATGGCCAAAAGATACCAAGGTGCTGATCTGGACCGCGACGGTTCATGCGGCGAAGGCGCCGATGGAAGGCAATACGCCAGGCCAGCAAACGTTGGGTACCTATATACGAAAAGCGTGGGGTGGCGACGCGTACGCGCTGGGATTCAGTGCCCTCGGTGGGGCGTATGGATCGACAGGCGGCCACGGCCAGGTTCATCCCCTGGTGGCGCCACCGCCGGACTCCCTGGAGGCGCTGGCCTTCAGCAAAGCGCCGGACCGGGAAGCCGCTCGCTTTCTGGACGAGAAGGTGTTGAAGCGTCTTGGAAACGTGCCCGGGCGTGCGTTCAACTACGGCACGTTCCAGACGGTGGACTGGTCCCGCTATGTGGATGGCATCGTGGTACTGCGAACAGAAACCGCGCACGCTGCTGTTGATTAGCTGGCGACGCGTTCGGTGCGGCGGAGCAGCTTCCTCAGGCCGCTTTCGACGATCTCGGCAAACACTTTCGGTTCGCCATATGCACGCGCCGTGAGCATCGCGCCGTACACGATCGACATGAAGGATTCGGCTTCGAGCCGCGCGCTGCCGTGCAGCTCGAACAGGCCCAGCTGGGCACCCTTGGTCAGCACCGTTTCGAGCCAGTTCGACAGGTCGCGGAAATGCGCCCGGACGTTCTCGGCCAGGTCGGCGGGCAGGGTGGGTAGCTCGCTGGCCAGCATGCCGGCGACGCAGAACGGTGCGGAGGCATCGGCGATGCAGCGCTCCCAATACCCGGTATAGAAGCGCAGCTGTTCTTCGGGGTCGAAGCCGCCGCCGTCCAGTGAACGCGTCTGCGCCACGATCAGGGCGCGCGATTCCTCCACCACGGCGCGGGCCAGGTCGGCCTTCGCAGGGAAATGGTGGTGGATGCTGGCCTTGCGCACCTGCACCTCTTCAGCGACATCGGCATAGCTGAAGCCGTTGTAGCCCCGGGTCTGGATCAGGTGGCGGGCCGAATCGATGAGCTTTTGCTGGGTGGTCATGGGCTTAGTCTATCAGTTAGTAGGTAGCCTTGGGCAACGGTGAACAGACCCATAGAGCCACTTGCCGAGCAAGCCTACCTACTAGTAGGCTTGCCATTCCCTACACCCAAGGACGCTCCCGTGAACTCGCTTCGCAATTTCTACTTCCTCCGCGCCGGTGTCGCCGCCGTCTGGATCGCCCTGGTCGTCATGACCGCCCCGGCCAGCCCCGCCATCACGGGCGCGCTTCTCTTCCTCTACCCCGCGTGGGATGCGGTCGCCAATCTCATCGACAGCCGCCGCAACGGCGGCCTCCGGGCCAATCCGGGGCAGGCGTTCAACGCCCTGGTGAGCGTGATCACGGCCGTGGCCATCGCCGTCGCCTTCTCCCTGCGCGGTAATGCGGGCGGCGTCCTCGTGTTCGGCGCCTGGGCGTTGCTGGCCGGCCTGTTCCAGCTCGCTGTCGGCATTCGCCGTCGCAAGCTGGGTGGGCAGGCCTTCATGATGATCAGTGGCGTCCAGTCGGCGCTGGCCGGCATCCACTTCATCATCCAGTCCTTCGCTGACGCCCCGGGCATCGTGCAACTGGCGCCGTACGCCGGATTCGGCGCCGTGTACTTCCTGCTCTCGGGGCTGTGGCTCACCTTCAGGAAGGTTCAGATCGTCCGCTGAAGCATGGCCTGCGCAGCGGATGCGGCCCAATCGGCCGTGTCCTTCGGAAAGATGTTGCGGAAGGGCCCCGTTCGTTCGGGGATCAGCTCCACCATCTTTCCGATCATGTCGGCGGGGTCGAGCCGCATTTCCGGCTTGTCGAGCAAGGCATCGGTCTGCGCCTTGTACGACGCCCGGCTCGTAAAGTTCTCGTCGTCATCGAGCCAGCGATACGCCGCCTCCACCATGCGCTCGTTGAAACCGGTGAAGAAGGGGCCGGGGTTGATCGTCTGCACCTGGATGCCAAACTCCTTCAACTCATCCTGCATCGCTTCCGCGATGGCCTGAAGGGCATGCTTGGTCGCTGAATAGCTGCCAAGCATGCCTGGGCTGACGACGGCCAGGATCGAGGACGTGAAAACCACCTTGCCCTTGATCTTGTTCAACACCCACCGGCGGACGACGCGCTGGGTGAGGTCAAGCAGGGCGAACACGTTCACCTGGAAGTTGTGTTCCACCAGGCCGATCGGGATCTCCGAGATCGGGCCGCCTTCACCGATGCCGGCGTTGTTCACGAGGATATCCATATCAAGCGTCGCGGCGTGGGCGATGTCGTACTCGTCCAGAAGGTCCAGCTTGGTCACGGTGAGGTTCGGCAGGTTCATGCCGGCGACCCTGTCGCGAAGTGCCGTCACCTGCGGCCATGATTCGGCCGTCGCGATGACGGTGTGTCCGTTCCGGGCCAGGCCCACCGCCGCGCCTTCACCCAGGCCTGAGCCCGCACCGGTAATCAGGATCGTTCTGGCCATGATCGTTCTCCTCGTCAAATACGAAGACATTGCGACGGCTGCGCGAACGAAGATTGGCCGGGACGGTTATGGGCAAATCGTTCCTCCAATCGACATGCCATATACGCGATAGAGCATTGATTTCGCTACGCTATGAGATATTTCGACGCTGTACTATTCTGGCGACTGCCCAACGCCAGGCATCTACCCATGCTGTCGACCTTCACCGCATCCGTTCCGCGCCTTCCCACGGAGCGCCTCCTGCTTCGGGAATACCGATCGGAAGATTTCGATGCCTTCGCCGCGCATCTTGCCGACGCGGAAAGCATGGCCCACCTCGACGTTCGCGACCGCAAGACCGCATGGCGCATCTTCGGGTCGCATGCCGGCATGTGGCTGCTGGATGGTGCGGGTTGGTGGGCGATGGAAGAGCGGGACACGGGCGCCGTGGTCGGCAGCGTCGGCACCTTCTATCGGGATGGATCGACGGTGCTGGAAATCGGCTGGAATACGTATCGCGCGTCGTGGGGCAGGGGTTTTGCCACCGAGGCCGCGGCGGCGGCACTCGCGTACGCGCTCGACGTCCGCGCTGAGCCGAAAGTCCATGCACTCATCGCGCCGGGCAACGTCTCGTCACTGCGCGTCGCGGAGCGGATTGGCCTGCGTTACGAAGGCGACACCGATCTCGACGGCCGCACCATCGGCAGCTTCACGCGATACCGCGACGGGCGAGCAGCGGAATAGCGACGCCCCACGTCGCCGCCAGCCAGCTCACGTAAAGCAGGGGCGTCCCCGTGAACTGGACAGCCTGCCATCCGCCCGCCGCGGCCAGGTAAGCGAGGGGACCACCGACGGCGCCAAGCAGCGCCCCGAGCCATGGGCGCGTCTGCGTGAACTGAAGCGACCGACCGATCGTGGTGGAGAAACACGCCCACAGCGTGAGTATCCAGAGCGGCGCGCCTTGCGAAGGAAACGCCGGCGATGGCGAGGCGTAATGCCACCAGCCGAGCAGGGCGGGGATGCCATCGACGAACATGCCCAGTGCGATCGCAAGGATGAGGCGCCTGAGGTCGGTGTGCCACTCACCCCCCGTAGCCACCTGCAAGATGACGAAGGCGGCTCCGGCGGCGATCGCAAGGCCCGGCGTGCCGCGCGCGGCGCCGACCACCAGCGCAAACCACACGGCCTGATAGCCGACAAAGTTGAGCACGCGCATCCACATAGCGGGTCCTTTGCAACATCTCCCTGAGATGTACGAACGACCCACGCGAACGGATTCACCCTGCCTGCAACGTCACACAACCTTCACAATCATAAAGTTGCGCCATCATCGCAAGTATTGACGATTCGTTAAATTTCGCTCTATGGTCCAGTGGCCGGCGCCCTTGGCGTTCGGTGGCACGCGATAACAGCCGCTGTCTGAAAGCTCCTGGGGAGGAGCGCTTTACGTAAGTGGCGGCTGAGTCGTTGCGTGGGGTCGTCGGTTTTTCGCCGACGTAAATAGGCCAAATCGGCCAATTCGGGGAGTCGTCAATGAATTCTCGTAACATCCGCACGGCGCAGCTGCTGCGCCGCTCAGCCTTGGCTTTTGCCCTTGCTTCTTCGCTCGGCGGCGCCGGGACGGTGATGGCGCAGTCCACCACCGGCTCGATCTTCGGCGAGGCAGCACCAGGGTCAACCATCCAGGTATCCGGCTCCACGGGCGTGAATCGCGAAGTGGCTGTCGGCCAGGACGGTCGTTACCGCATCGGTAACCTCCCGCTGGGCAGCTACACCGTTAACGTCGTGCAGAATGGCAGCGTGGTCGATTCACGCAAGAACGTCGGCCTGACCGTCGGCGCGGGTTCCGAAGTGTCGTTCACCGGTGCCGCGCAGGCAGCCAGCGCCCAGTCGCTGGAGTCGGTGACGGTCACCGCCAACTCGCTGCCACCGATTGACGTCTCCGCGGTGGATTCGCGCACCGTTGTCACGTCCGAACAGCTGGCCCGCCTGCCGCTGGGTCGCAACGCCGAATCCATCGCACTGCTCGCGCCTGGCGCCGTCACTGGCTCGGGTGACTTCGGCCGCGTGGTCTCGTTCGGCGGCGCAGGCGTTTCGGAAAACGCTTACTACATCAACGGTTTCAACACCTCTGACCCGCTGCGCAACCTCGGTGGCGTGAGCCTGCCGTACGGTGCCATCGACCAGCAGGAAATCTACACCGGCGGTTACAGCGCGATGTACGGGCGCTCGGACGGCGGCGTGATTTCGCAGGTGGGCAAGCGTGGCACCAACGACTGGCACTTCGGGGCACAGGTGCTGTGGGAGCCGAAGTTCGCACGCTCCACGTTGGGCAGCCAGTACTTCCCGGATGGCAACCTGCCGGCAGGTTACGAGTACACGTCGCCCGAACTGGCCGGGACGATCTACCGTAACCGCCAGGACAACACGCAGTGGACGCGCGTCATCAGCGGCTATGTCGGAGGCCCGCTGATCAAGGACAAGCTGTACATGTTCGTGGCGGCGGAAACCGAAAAGACCGACGGTACGTCGACCACCACGGCGATTACCAACCCGAACGCGAACAACCATTACGAGTACAACCTTCCCAAGTACTACGCCAAACTCGACTGGAACATCAACGACAGCAACATCGTTGAATTGACCGGGATCCGTTCGGTGGTCGAGCAGAGCGGCCGTTACTACGATTACAACTACGACACCCGTACCTCTGGGGATTTCCTCGGAAGCTACCCGAACACCACCAAGGTGGCATCCAAGTACGGCATCCTGAAGTACACCAGCTACATCACGGATGACCTGACGTTCTCGGCCACGTATGGCAAGAGCCACACCGACGACATCGTCCGTAACCCCGGTGATAACGGCGTCGACCCGTACATCGACCGTCCCGACCTGCAGGATCCGGCCGTCACCGGCGGCAACCTGATCACCAACGGCAACACGACGACGACCAAGAACGCCCCGGACGCCAACAGCAAGACCCACGGCCTGCGTGCCGACCTTGAGTGGCAGCTGGGCGACCACCGCCTCACCGGTGGTATCGACAACATGAAGTTCAGCGGCCACAACGAAGGCCAGGCCACCACCGGCCCGGGTTACTACTTCCGGTACCGCAAGGCGGGTGACCCGACCGTGGACCTGGTGCCGGCGCTCGGCGTCGGCCCGGCGGGCGGGGACGGCTATTACGTCGCCAAGCGCATCTTCTCCACCACCACCAGCATGTCGGTGGACCAGAAAGCGTACTACCTGGAAGACAAGTGGCAGATCGTCGACAAGGTGCTGCTCACGGCCGGTATCCGCAACGACAAGTTCACCAACTACAACAACTTCGGCAAGAGCTACGTCGATAGCGGTAACCAGTGGGCGCCGCGCCTGGGCGCGTCGTGGGACGTCTTCGGTGATTCGTCGCTGAAGATCTACGGCAACCTCGGTCGTTACTACCTGGCGCTGCCGAACAGCGTGGCCATCCGTGGCGCGTCGTCGTCCACGTTCACCGATGAATACTTCACCTATACCGGCATCACGGCAAACGGCACGCCGACCGGCCTGACTCCGCTCGGCCCAGGCCCGGTGTCGTCCAACGGCGAGTACGGCCAGGCCAATGACCCGAAGGCCATTACGGCCACCAACCTGAAGTCCCAGTACCAGGATGAGGCCATCCTTGGCTTCGACAAGACGCTTGGGACGGAGTGGGTGACCGGTGCGAAGTTCACCATGCGCCGCCTGCAGGCCGCGATCGACGACGTCTGCGATACCGGCAAGATCGCCGACAAGCTCACGGCGCAGGGTATCGATCCGGATAGCGTGACGATTCCTGGCTGCGTCATCTTCAACCCGGGTAAGTCGAATAACTTCAGCCTGGCTAACGTGGACGGCAGCGGCCGTACCGACGTGAAGATGTCCAAGGACGACTGGGGCTTCACCCAGGGGGCGAAGCGCAAGTACTACGCGCTGGACCTCTACCTCCAGCATCCGTTTGACGGCAAGTGGTTCGCCCGCATCGACTACACCTTTGCCAAGAGCTACGGCAACACGGAAGGCCAGGTGAAGTCGGATATCGGCCAGAACGACATCTCCAAGACGCAGGACTGGGATGCCGCCGAGCTGATGATCCACAGCAACGGCCTGCTGGCGAACGATCGCAAGCACCAGCTGAAAGCCTACGGCTCGTACCAGGTGACCCCGGAATGGCTCGTCTCCGGCAACCTGCGCCTGACCTCGGGTGCGCCGAAATCCTGCCTGGGTTACTTCGGGCCGGATGATATCGATCCGATCGGCTACAACTCGTCGTACCACTCGTGCGGCGGCCAGCTGTATGCCCCGGGCGACCAGCGTCTGCCGTGGGTGAAGCAGCTCGACCTGGCCGTGGAATACCGCCCGTCGTACTTCGACCACAAGCTGGCCTTCGGCCTGCAGGTGTTCAACGTGTCGAACGAGCGCAAGCCCCTGCTTGAAGACTACACGTACGAAGATGACCGGTTCACCGTTTCCAACACCTACGGTGCCGGCATCTACTACCAGACGCCGCGCTTCGCTCGCCTGACGGCGACGTACGACTTCTGATCAGGTAGCTGACTCCAGATCACAACAAAAAAAGGACCAGGGACGGTCCGCCTTGTGCAGTCTCCCCTCGCCACCCTTCCGACGGTGGCGCTTTTTTTGCCCAGCATCTTTCCCATGGCGCGCGGCCGGTGAATAATCCCCCGGCCGCTAACCATGCTGAGGGTGTCTCGTGGCCGAACCCGTTGACCTGTCTCTCCCGGCCGCCCACGCGGATGCCGGGACCGTGCAGGCGCTGCAGGATGTCATCGACCGGATCGGGCAGGTCGCCGGCGTCGGCGGCTGGCAGCTCAACCTGGCCGATGGCGTACTAACGTGGACGGCGCAGACCTGCCGCATCCACGACCAGCCGATCGACCACGTGCCGACGCTGGAAGAAGCGATCAGCTACTACAGCCCCGAAGTGCGCGCGGTGCTCGAAGCCGCCATCCTGCGTGGCATCGAGCACGGCGAGGGCTGGGACCTGGAACTGCCGCTCCAGACCGCGGCCGGCCGGGCCATCTGGGTCCGGGCGCAAGGGACCGTCGAGCAGCAGCGTGGCAAGGCGTCGAGACTGATCGGTACACTGCAGGACATCACCGAGCGGCGGCGCGACATCGATGCCCTGATCGCCAGCGAGCGGCGTTTCCGCAGCCTGTTCACTTACAGCCTTGGCCTCATCTGCACGCATGACGTCCATGGCGTCCTGCTCAGCGTGAATCCCGCGGCATGCCAATCCCTGGGCTTTGCCATGACCGAACTGGTCGACCGCCCGCTGGCCGACCTGATGCCGGTTGCCGATGCGCAGCAGGTGCCGGCCTATCTGGCCCGGATCCTCTCCCGTGGCAGCGACGAAGGACGCCTGCGCTTCCTCGCCGCGGATGGCTCGGTGCGCGTATGGCAGTACCGGAACGTCGTCGACGTATCGGACGGCGAGACCGTGATCCTGGGCCACGCCCAGGACATCACCGACCAGGTGCTGCAGGAACAGCGCCTGCGCGAGAGCGCCGTCCGCGACGCGCTCACCGGTTGCTACAACCGTCGTTACCTGGCCGAGACGATGGCATTGGGCGGCTTCGGGGAACGCTGGGCGTGCGTGGCGATCGACCTGGATGGCTTCAAGGTCATCAACGACACCCACGGCCACGCGCAGGGCGATGATGTGCTGGTGCGCATGGCCGCCTTCTTCCGCGAGCACATCCGGGATCAGGATCAGCTCCTGCGACTGGGTGGCGATGAGTTCCTGATCATGCAACCCCAGGCGACCGCCGAGGACGCCCTGGCATGCGTTGAACGGCTCGCCGCTGCGCACAACGCACCGTGCGCCTTTACGGCCGGCGTGGCGGAACACCGGGTTGGACGCACGATGGAGGCCACGCTGGCCGAAGCGGATGCCGACCTGTATCGGCTCAGGCGCCATCGACGGCGGTAAGCCCGCATCGACCGCACGGACGCCGGCGTACTAGAATGCCCGACCCATTCACAGGGGATGGGGCAGTCTGACCAGACAGGGAAATCGAAATGACGAAGCAAATCATCGCCGCGATGGCGATGCTGGCCGTGGCCCAGGCGGCGTTCGCCGGTGATGGCGTCACGCTGAAGAAGCCGGTGACGTTCAACGACGATGCCGATATCGCGAAATCGGTGCTCGACGAATGCAAGCTCGAAGACGAGCTTCCCGACGCCATCATGGCCTCCGCAAAAGAGAATGGCGTCACGGTCGACGTGTCGGCCGACGCCAATACGGCCGGCGCCGGGCGTGTCCTCGAACTGGAAATCTATGAAGCCGTCGCCGACGGAAACGCCTTCATGGGTCACCACAAGTCGATGGCTGTGAAAGGCAAGCTTTACGAAGGTGGCCAGGTCATCGGCAACTTCAAGGATCGCCGGATCTCCATGGGCGGCGCGCTGGGCCAGTTCAAGAGCAGCTGCTCGGTGCTCGTGCGCATCACCAAGGAAATTGGCGAGGACGTCGCCACCTGGCTGAAAGAGCCCGGGAAGAACGCCAAGCTGGGCGACCTGGAGTAAATCCCGCGCCTGGCGCTCGCCTGGGGTGCGGCGTTACCGCGGCACCCCAGGCGGCCTATGGCGCGAAGGGCCATCGCGGGATTAGGCTCTGCCTTCCGGATGTCGCAGGGCCACGGGCCCTAAGGAAGGCGAGGCATGAAATCCACCCTCCTGGCCGCGGCGCTTGCCGCTGCCGTTCTTTCCGCCGCCGCCCCCGCAGCGAGCCCTCCGGCCTCCAGCGCCGCTATCGCCGCGGCCGTGGCCAATACCCACCGTCCTGCAAAAGACACCGAACAGGACGCCATCCGCCATCCCGCGGAGCTCGTGGCCTTCTCGGGCGTCAAGGCTGGTGACACCGTGATGGACGTGTGGCCCGGTGGCGGCTACTGGAGCCGGCTGTTCTCGCCGATCGTCGGAGCCAAGGGCAAGGTTTATGCCTATGTCCCCGCCGAGATCGCGGAGTTCAAGAGCGACCCGGTGAAAATCGCCAAGGCCATTGGCACCGAGCCGGGATACGGCAACGTGGAAGGCATTTCGGATCCTCTGGCACAGCCGCCGCCGGAGCACATGTTCAACACGTTCGACGTCATCTGGACGTTCGAGAACTACCACGACTTCCACGATAGCTTCATGAAGGGCGCGAGCGTCGATGGCTTCAACCAGGCCGTCTTCAAGTTGCTCAAGCCCGGTGGCTATTACGTCATCGTCGATCATGCTGCGGCGAAAGGGCAGGGCCTGAATCACACCGAAGACCTGCACCGGATTGATCCGGATACGGTAAAAGCGGAAGTGGAAAAGGCCGGATTCGTCCTCGATAAGGAATCGTCGGTGCTGGCAAACACGTCCGACGATCATTCGCTGAAGATCTTCGACCCGGCCGTGAAGGGCAAGACCGATCGCTTCATGCTGCGCTTCAAGAAGCCTGCCAACGCGAAGTGATGGCCATGGCCAAGTGGATCGTGCGGGCCTGCGTGGTCGTCATTGTGCTGGTGGCGCCGGCATCGGTGCTGGCCCAACCGGGCCAGCGCGGCTACGCGAAGGTCAGTGGGACTGAGGTCTACTACGACGTCCGTGGCCAGGGCGCCCCGCTGGTTATGCTGCACGGCGGGGTGAGCCCGGCAGAGATGTTCGGCGCGCCGCTTACCGAGATGGCGAAGCATTTCAAGGTGATCGCCATCCATGCGCGCGGGCATGGGCTTAGCAAGGATACGACGGCGCCCTGGTCGGTGGAGCAGGATGCCGACGATGTAGCGGCCGTGCTCAAGCATCTGGGCATCAGCAAGGCGAGCGTCATGGGCTATTCGTTCGGCGGCGGGATCGCGGTGCAGTTCGCGATCCGGCATCCGGACATGCTCGACAAGCTGATCGTCGTGTCTGTCGCCTATGCGCGGAAGGGCGAGTACCCGGAAATGCAGGAAGCCTTCGAGAAGATGCCGGCCATGGCGGATGCGATCGGCGGCGAGATCGCCAAATCCCCCATGGGTGCCATGTATCCCGGGACCGACTGGCCGACGGTGATGCGCAAGACCGGCGAGCTCAATAAGAAGGATTTCGACTGGTCGGCAGGCATCCGCGGCATCAAAGCCCGCACGCTGCTGATCTTCGCCGATGCCGACTGCATCAGGCCCGAGCACATCGCCGAGTTCTACAAGCTACTTGGCGGTGGACAGAGAGACGCCGGCCTGGACGGGTCGCTGCGCTCGCCCAACCAGCTGGCCATCATCCCCGGCACGACGCATTACACCCTCATGGCTTCGCCGTCGGTGATGCAGTATTCGACGGACTTCCTGTCGCACTAATGCGCCGGGTGCCGTGATGCCGGCTTCGGCACATACAGCGTGCAAACCGCCGCCATAAGCAGGCTGGCCCCGCCGATGCCCAGCGCCCAGATGGGCTGGTTATGGAAGCACAGGCGCAGCAGCATCCCGAGGATGCTCGCGGCGAGCACCTGCGGTATCACGATGAAGAAGTTGAAGATGCCCATGTACACGCCCATCTTCGCCGTGGGCAGGTGGTCCGACAGCAGTGCGTAGGGCAGCGACAGGATCGAGGCCCACGCGAAGCCCACACCGACCATCGACGCGAGCAGCCAGCGCGGATCGCGGATGTAGAGGAACGACAGGAGGCCTGCGCCACCAAGGCACAGGTTCACCACGTGGCTGGTGCGCAGGCCCCAGCGGCGGACCATCAACGGGATGACCACCGCGGCCAGCGCGCCGAAACCGTTGTAGGCGCCAAACAGGACACCGACCCAGTTGGCGCCTTCGTTGTACGCCGCCGAGCTCGTGTCGCCCGTGCCGTACATGGTCTGCGTCACGCCGGACGTCGCGTAGATCCACATCGCGAACAGTGCGAACCAGGAGAACAGCTGCACCCCGGCCAGTCGTCGCATGGACTCCGGCATGCCGTAGAGATCACCGACGATCTCGCGCAGCATCCCGCGGCTGCCGGTACGGCTCAGCCAGGTAAGCAGCAGGCCGAACACGATCAGGCCACCGGCGAGCAGGTACACCTCTTTCTCCAGCGCGAAGTGCCTGATGGCGAAGAGCACGACGGCACCGGCCAGCAACAGGAACAACCCGGGTTGCCTGGCGCGCGACACATCCACCGCCGGCCTCTCTGGGACGGCATCGGCGAAGGATCGCAGCTGGGCAGGCGGGTATTCGCGTGTAGTGAGCATCGTCCAGAGGACGGCGCCCAGCAGCACCGCGCCGCCCACGTAGAACGCGTACTTCACCGTATCCGGGATGCCGCCATCCGCCGCCACGTTAGCGACGCCGAAGTGCGCAAGCACCCAGGGCGCGATGGAGGCGACGACGGCCCCCGCGCCGATGAAGAAACTCTGCATGGCAAAACCGGCCGGCCCTTGCCGGGTCGGCAACTGGTCGCCGACGAGGGCGCGGAACGGCTCCATGGAAACGTTGATCGACGCATCGAGGATCCACAGCAGGCCTGCGGCGATCCACAGCGCCGATGCGTTCGGCATCCACAGCAAGGCCAGCGACGCGAAGACGGCGCCCGCGAGGAAGTAAGGGCGGCGCCGGCCCAGCCGGTTCCACGTGCGGTCCGAATAGTGGCCGACGATGGGTTGGACGATCAGTCCGGTCAGCGGCGCAGCGATCCACAGGGCCGGGATGTCGTTTACGTTCGCACCTAGCGTCTGGAAGATCCGGCTGACGTTCGCGTTCTGCAGGCCGAGGCCGAACTGGAGGCCGAGGAAGCCAAAGCACATGTTCCATATCTGCCAGAACGACAGCGCGGCCCGCTTCGTCGGCCGTAGCACGTCACCCCATCCGTCGGGGACAGGCTCAGCACGCACGTAGCGGGTCTGCACAGGGGTTGTCCGGGGTCATGGGTGCCTCCTCCAACCGCAGTTATGTCATGGCCCGGCGCATCCCGCATGCTGCGGCCGCAGCATCGGCGGCGGAACCTGCGCTTGTAAAGGGCAGGGATGTGGCGGCATAGTCATTCGACAGTGTGAAGTGAGTGGAGAATCCATGCGGGTACGCCTCGAAGATGTCGCGCGCAAAGCCGGCGTATCGCCCAAGACGGTGTCGCGCGTGCTCAACGACGAGGCCAACGTCACCGACACCACGCGTGAGCGCGTGCGTGCGGCCATGGAGGAGATGGACTACCGCCCCCATCCGTCGGCACGCAGCCTGGCGGGCAACCGCTCGTTCCTTGTCGCCATGCTGTACGACAACAACGACAACCCGGCGTCCACCTACCTGGCCGAGATCCAGGATGGCGTGCTCGAGGCGTGCGATGCGCATCGCTACAGCATGATGGTGCGGCCCCTGCGCATGCGCGATGGCGACTTCATCCGTCGCCTCGATGCGCTGATTTCCGACCACCACCCTGATGGCGTGGTCCTGACGCCGCCGATTACCGACTATGCGCCGCTGTTGAAGCGCCTGCGCGAGGCCAACGTGCCCTACGCCAGCGTGTCGCCAGTGCGGCAGGCGAAGACGCTCGGCGTCAGGATGGATGAGCAACAGGCGGCGCGGGCCATCGTGGAGCATCTCCTGGCCCTGGGGCACCGTCGGATCGCCCACGTGATCGGCATCGCGAACCATGGTGCCAGCCGCTGGCGACTGGCCGGCTACCGCGAAGCCATGGCCGCCGCGGGGCTGGATGAAGACCCGGCGCTGGTGGTGCAGGGGGCGTTTACCTTCGCCTCGGGCGTTGAAGCCGCGAGGCATCTGTTTTCACTCCCCGACCGACCCACCGCCGTGTTCGCCGCCAACGACGACATGGCCACCGGCGTGATGTGGGCGGCGGGCGAGTACGGCCTGAAGGTGCCGCACGACGTGTCGGTCTGTGGCTTCGACGATACCCCCCTGTCGCGCCAGTTGTGGCCGGCGCTCACCACGGTCCAGCAGCCCAGTCGCGAGATGGGAAAGATTGCCGCCGAGCAGTTGCTGAGCGAGCTGCGTGGCCATGGCACCGGCAAGCTGGTGCAGATTCCTTTCTCATTGCAGATCCGCGGCTCGACCGCAGCCGCCCCCTAACGACGACCCCCGCCGTTCGGTGACGGCGCCCTGGTCATGCTGCATAGCAAATTGACAGCGCTGTCATTCCTGCCACCATCCGCTTCGGAAGCGTGCCGCCGGTGCGCGAGCAGGGAGCTTTGTCGTGCCGATGCTGCAGCCCTTGAGCCTGATGTCGCGAAGCATGTCCGTCGCGCTGTCGTTCGCCGGTGCCTTGTTCGCAAGCGCTCCCGCCACGGCCGACGAATCGGCCACCGTGCACCCGGACCAGTGGCCGAAAGGCCATTCGCCGCTGCCGGCGGACCCCGCGCTCGAAGCCAGGGTCCACGCGCTGCTCGCCAGGATGTCGGTGGAAGATAAGGTCGGGCAGATGATCCAGGCCGACATCAAATACGTCACGCCCGACGACGTGCGCCAGTACCGCCTGGGCTCGGTGCTGGCCGGCGGCAACTCCAAACCACCCGGCCAGCCGTTCCCGGTCGCCTCGCAGTGGCAGGCGTTGTCCGATGCGTTCTACCGCGCGTCCATGGATACCTCGAACGGGCGCCTGGCTATTCCGGTGCTGTTCGGCATCGACGCCGTGCACGGCCACAACAACCTGGTCGGCAGCACGCTCTTCCCGCAGAACGTCGGCCTCGGCGCCACGCGCGATCCGCAGCTGCTCCACGACATCGGCGAAGTCACCGCGCAGGAGCTGCGTGCCAGCGGCATCAGCTGGACCTTCGCGCCCACGCTCACCGTGCCGCAGGACGTGCGATGGGGCCGCTCGTACGAGGGCTATTCGCAGAACCCGGAGCTCGTCGCGCAGTACGCCGCCGCGGTGATCGGTGGGCTGGAAGGCAAGCCAGGTACCCCGACCTTCCTCGATGCCGGGCACGTCATCGCCACCGCCAAGCACTTCCTCGGCGATGGCGGCACGCAGGGTGGCAAGGACCAGGGCGACGCCCGGATCAGCGAGGCCGTGCTGCGCGACATCCACGGCGCCGGCTATCCACCGGCGATCAAGGCCGGCGTGCAGGTCGTGATGGTCTCGTTCTCCAGCTGGAACGGGGTCAAGATGGCCGGTAACCAGGGCCTGATCACCGGCGTGCTCAAGGAGCGCATGGGCTTCGACGGGATCGTGCTGGGCGACTGGAATGCGCATGGCCAGGTCCCCGGCTGCACCAACGAAAGCTGCGCCGCGGCCTATAACGCGGGCCTCGACATGCTCGAGGCGCCCGACTCGTGGAAAGGCCTCTACAAGAACACGCTGGCCCAGGTCAAAGCGGGCGTGATTCCGATGAGCCGCATCGATGATGCGGTAACGCGCATCCTAAGGGTGAAGCTGCGCCTGGGCATGTTCGAGGCCGGGCTGCCGTCAGCCAACGCACTCGCCGCACGCTCGGCCGAGGTGGTTGGCAATCCCGCGCATCGGGCAGTGGCGCGGCGCGCCGTGCGCGAATCGCTGGTGCTGTTGAAAAACCAGGGCGTGCTGCCGATCGATCCCCGCAAGCGTGTCCTGGTCGCGGGTGACGGCGCGGACAACATCTCAAAGCAGAACGGTGGCTGGACGCTCACCTGGCAGGGCACCGGCCTGACGAATGAGAACTTCCCGGGCGCCACTTCCATCTGGGGAGGCCTCAAGGCCCAGGTCGAAGCCGCGGGCGGCAGCGCCGAACTGTCGGTCGACGGCGACTATAAGCAAAAGCCCGACTTCGCCATCGTGGTCTTCGGCGAGGACCCGTACGCGGAGTTCCAGGGGGACCTGCCAAACCTCGCCTACCGCCCGGGCAACGACCGTGACCTCGATCTGCTTCGCAAGCTGCGCGGGCAGGGCGTGCCAGTGGTGGCCGTATTCCTCACCGGACGGCCGCTGTGGATGAATCGCGAGATCAACGCCGCCGACGCGTTCGTCGTTGCGTGGCTGCCGGGCAGTGAAGGGGAGGGCATTGCCGATGTGCTGCTGCGCACCCGCGAGGGCCATGTCGCCCACGATTTCCGCGGCAAGCTGGCCTACGCGTGGCCACGCAATGCGCTGCAGATTCCCGGTGCCATCGCCAAAGGCGACCACCCGCAGTTTCCCTATGGCTTCGGCCTGACCTATGCCGATCGCCGCGCCACCGCGGCGCTGCCCGAGGATCCCGGCCTCGTGCTGAGCTCCGCGCAGGCAGGCGTGTATTTCACCCGAGGCAAGCCGGCACAGGATTTCGCGCTGCGCATGACCGCCGCGAATGGCGCTTCCACGAACGCCACCGCCACGCCGGTGGCCACGGCGGATGGCAGCTTGAAGATCGGCGCCCTCGACTACAAGGCCCAGGAGGACGCACGCAGCCTTACGTGGTCCGGCAACGGCGTCGCGAACGTGGCCCTGGTCGCACCCGCACCGCTCGATGTGGATCGCGAGACCAATGGCGATGTGCTGCTGGTCACCACGCTGAAGATCGACGCCGTCTCAGCGGATGACACCTCGGTGATCACGATGGGCTGCGGCCCCGGGTGTGCCGGCTCGGTGCCCGTGGGGCATCAGCTCGCCGCGCTGCCCCACGGGCAGTGGGTGCGCGTGGGTATTCCGTTGAAGTGTTTCCGCGAGGCCGGGGCCACGATGAGCCGGATCGACCAGCCGTTCGCATGGTCCAGCCGTTCCGCCGGGCAGGTGGCGATCACCGACGTCTCGCTGGGCACCGTCGCCGACCGTACGTTGACCTGCACGCCTCACGGCGACAAACCATGACGACCGGGCGCCGTCTCGAGGGATCAGGCGCCCCAGACGTCTATTTGCTCTGCAGCAATATCAAGGCGCTGAGAAGGTCGGCGCGCGGCACGGAGCCGTAGCAGATGTGTTTATGAGGGGATGGATGTCTTGCTGCCCTGCGGCAAGCATTCATCGAAGAGGAGCTCTATTATCCAGCAATGACAGCGCTGTCATTGTGGATCGATGGCGCTCCGGGGGAGTGGGGACATCGTGTCCTGGCCGTCGTAGGCGGCGGACCAGGCAGATCCGAACGTTCGAGGGAGAGCCAGATGAATCTGCGTCACAAGTTGATGTATGTCGCTATGTCGCTCGCATTTGCCCCGGGGACGCTGCTTGCGGCGGACCAGGATGCCACGGCACAAAGCCCGCCGTCGAAGAACCCGGAGGCCACGGACAAGAAGGTCCAGAACCTCGACGCCATCTCGGTGTCCGCCACCAAACGCGATACGCCGCTGCAGAAGACACCGGTCGCGGTGACGGCCATTGCCGTGGACACGCTCGATCGCGAGCGTGTCATGACCGTGCAGGACCTGACCAAGCTCGTGCCCGGCCTGCAAGGTACCTCGCAGGGCGATCATGGCGTCGTGACGCTCACCTTGCGTGGCATCGGCAACGACAGCGCCAAGACCGAGTACGCCGACCCGGAAGTCGCTACCTTCGTCGACGGCATCTATGCACCCCGCGCCGAGGCCGCATCGGGCCTCCTGCTGGACATGGACGGCGTTGAAGTGCTGCGTGGTCCGCAGGGCACCCTGTGGGGCCGTAACTCCACCGCGGGTGCCATCAGCTTCCAGACGGCCAAGCCGGACATCGGTGGCGGCTTCTACGGCAACGCGCAGGTGGGGGCGGGCAACTACCACCAGTTCGGCTCGCGTGCCGCGTTCAACCTGCCGATCAGCGATACCTTCGCGATGCGCGTCGCCGTGGTCCACGAGCAGCACGATGGCTACGTGGATTACCAGAAGCCGTCGGGCCAGCTGCCAAGCGTCGCCGACCAGCAGGCCGCCTATCTCGCGTCACCGGCGTCGGGTGGCACCCTGGCAGGCTTCAAGCCGATCGACCCGGGCCAGTACGTGCAGGGTGGCGACAAGTACAACGCGCAGGACCAGTCCGCGCTGCGCGTCAGCACGCTGTGGCAGCCCAGCGAGGCGTTCAAGTGGAACCTCTCCTACGAGTATTTCATCGATCGCGGCACGCCCAGCATGAGCCTCATGCAGACCCCGCGTGACGGCCAGAAGTTCTGGTCCGCACTGATCGACACCGCGCCGTACCTGCACCGCACGTCCAACACGGTGCGCAGCCGCATGGACTGGAACATCAACGACGGCATGCAGCTCAGCTACATCGCCGGTTACAACCATTACTCGGGCCAGAGCGACTTCGACCAGGACGTCGGCGTCAGCGTGCCGACCAGCTTCACCACCAATGGCGTCTACCAGGACGACCGCACCAACAGTTCGAACTACACGAACTGGAGCCAGGAAATCAACCTGAAATCCACCGGGCCGCAGACCGTGGACTGGATCCTCGGTGCGTACTACGGTTACGAAGACAACGACATCCGTTTCGACATCCCCATCATGAACGGCACGCGCTACGGCACGGTGAGCTGGCAGGGCTCCTTCATCCAGCCCAAGGAAACCGTGGAGTCGTACGCGCTGTTCGGGCAGGCCACGTGGCACCTGAGCGACCACTGGCGCCTCACCGGCGGTGCGCGCTGGTCGCATGACGACAAGGAAAACAAGGGCGGCATCAACTGGGGCTGGGCCTACGATCCCACCGTGCCGCAAGTGCCGATCTCGCCGGACGTGTATCCGGATCCGTCCAATGGCTTCAGCATCTCGCAGCGGAACACGGCCAAGTACAGCAAGGGCAAACCGACCTGGCTGGTACGCCTGGACACCGACGTCAGCGAGAACGGCCTGGCCTATGCGAGCGTCTCGACGGGCTACAAGTCCGGCGGCACGCAGGACGCCGGCACGCTGTACAAACCCGAGACGTTGACCAACTACGAAGTCGGCACCAAGTTCGTCTTCTTCGACGGCCACATGACGTGGAACTCGGCGGTCTACTACGAGAACTTCAAGAACTTCCAGCTTTCCGCGCCCATCGTCTATCCGGACGGCAACCACGGCCTGGGCTTCTCCAATGTCGGCGGCAGCACCAAGGTCATGGGCTTCGAGTCGGAGCTTGCGTACCAACAGAAGGGCGACCGCTTCAACCTGATCTTCTCGGCCATCACGAAGAAGGAACTCGGCAAGTTGATCTACGCCGGCTCCAACGACTACCAGGGCCTGCCGGCATGCCCGACGGAATCCAACCTGGCCAACTGCGCGGACGTGACGGGTAACGACCTGCCGCACGCGCCGAATATGTCGCTCACCGCCATCTACGAGCATGATTTCCAGCTCGGCAACGGTGGCCGCCTCACGCCTCGCGTCAGCGCGCAGTACCAGAGCTCGCAGTGGCTCAGCTACTTCAACCTGGGCTCGGGCGACAAGCAGAAGGCCTACACGCGTGGCGACCTGGCGCTGCGTTACAGCGAGCCGGGTGACAAGTGGTGGGTCAACGGTTACGTGCAGAACGTCTCCAACGGAAAGATCCGCACCAGCGCAGGCCGCTTCCTGATGTCCGATGGCTCGCTGCAGTACGTGTCGCAGTACCTCGCGCCACGCACCTACGGCGTCCAGATCGGCGTGTGGCTCTGACGGCGACCGGGAACGCCCCATGGCGCAGCTGAAGAAAGTGCTTGTGGTAGGAGGTGGCACCGCCGGCTGGCTGGCGGCGTGCTACCTGGCCAAGGCGGTCAACGCGGTGGATCCGCGGAGCGTGCAGGTGCATCTGGTGGAATCGCCGGACATCGGCTTGCTGGGGGTGGGGGAGGCGACGTTCCCCTCCATCCGCGGCACGCTCGCCGCCATCGGACTCGACGAACGCCGCTTCCTGGCGGGCGCCACGGCGACTTACAAGCAGGGCATCCACTACCGCCATTGGGTACGGCCGCCTGGTGCACCCGGCGCGACGCACTTCTTCCATCCGTTCAATGCGCCCAGCCAGCGTCCGGGCGGCCCCGAGCTGTTGCCGTACTGGCTGCTCGGCGCTGCCCCGGAGGGCATGGCTTTCGCTGACGCCGTGTCGATGCAAAGCACGCTGGTGAATCATTCGCGTGCGCCAAGGCGAGCGAAGGACCCGGACTACCAGGGCCCGGTGAACCACGCGTTCCACTTCGACGCGGCGTGCTTCGCGCGTGTGCTTGCCGAGCATGGCCAGGAGACGCTCGGCGTGATCCGGCATGTGGCCACCGTGGAGCGCACCGAACTGGACGAGCAGGGCGCCATCGCGCGCGTGGTGACGAAGGAGGAGGGTGACCTCACCGCCGATCTCTACGTGGACTGCACCGGCCTGCGCGGGATGCTGATCGGCAACGTGATGCAGTCGCCGTTCCGCAGCCGGGCGGATGTGCTGTTTGCCGACCGGGCGGTGGCCATGCAGGTGCCATACGAAGCACCCGACACGCCGATTCCCTCCTACACCATCTCCACCGCCCAGGAAGCAGGCTGGATCTGGGACATCGGCCTGCAGAAGCGGCGTGGCGTCGGCTACGTGTATTCGTCGCGGCATAGCACGGACGATCGCGCCGAAGCGGTGTTCCGACGCTACCTCGGCAAGGCCGGGGAGGGTGCGAAGGCCATGCACATTAAATTCGAGACCGGCTACCGTCCCGAACACTGGCGCAAGAACTGTGTCGCCGTGGGGCTGGCCGGTGGCTTTGTCGAGCCGCTGGAGTCGACCGGCATCGCCCTGATCGAGCTGGCGACCTATCTGATCACGCACCTGCTGCCCACCGACACCGACGACATGGAAGGCGCGGCGCAGCATTTCAACGCCATGATGGTGGCGCGCTACGACCGCATCATCGACTTCATCAAGATGCACTACTGCCTGAGCCAGCGACGCGACTCGGCGTTCTGGACGGACAACTGCGACCCCGCCAGCATCCCGCTGACGCTCCAGGAGAAGCTCGCGAAGTGGAGGCAGCGGCCGCCCCACCGGCTGGACTTTATTTCCGACCTGGAGATGTTCATGACCTCCAGCTGGCAGTACGTCCTCTATGGGATGGAATTCAAGACCGACCTGGAACCGATGCGCAGCGCCTATCCGCACATGGAGGCCGCACGGCAGGAGTTCGCGATGATCCAGCAGGCGGCGTCCAGGGCGCTGGATGACCTGCCGGGGCATCGGGAGCTTGTGGAGCAGTTGTGCCGTGAGCACGCGAAAAGCCTCCCCGTCGCGGCCCGGACCGGGACTATTGACTGACTGGACACTCATCTATAGAGTGGCTCGTGTCAAACCCCGCGCATGCGGCTGGACCTGAGGCGAGCCATGGCGAGACCCAAGAGCGACGAACGACGCAGCGCCATCATGGCGGCTGCTGTCCGGGTGATTGCGTCCCAGGGGCTCAGTGCGCCGACCGCCGCCATGGCGAAGGAGGCCGGCGTATCCAGCGGGTCGCTCTTCACCTATTTCGATACGAAGGCCGACCTGTTCAATGCGCTCTACCTGGCGCTGAAGGAAGAGATGGCCGCGACAGCCCTGCAGGGGCTGCCCGTCGAGAGCGATGTCCGGGCCCAGATGTTCCAGATATGGCGGAACTGGGTTCGTTGGACGGCCGCCTTTCCCGATAAGCGGAAAGCGCTGGCTCAGCTTACCGTGTCCGATGACATTACCCCGGCGACGCGCGATGCCGCCCAGCGGGCAACGGCCGGGATGGCTGCATTTATCGAGCGTAGCCGGAAGGATGGCCCCATGGCCAACGTACCCCTGGCGTTTGTCGGTTCGCTGATGAATGGCATCGCGGAGTCGACCATCGATTTCATGATCGCCGATCCGGCTCGCGCCGATGAGCATTGTGTCTGTGGCTTCGATGCGCTGTGGCGGGTCATCGCCTAAATTTTTCCCTCGTCATGAGTGCCTAGTCACTCGCTTATTATTGCCCGGAGCCACATCGCATGAGCAACAAAACGAAACCGGTCGCCCTCGTCACGGGTGCGTCGTCGGGCATGGGCAAGGACTTCGCCCTGCGGCTGATCGCCGAGGGATACACGGTCTATGCCGCGGCGCGGCGCATTCCCCGGATGAAGGACATCGAGACCGCGGGCGGCAACGTGGTGTCCATGGACGTCACGGATGACGCGTCCATGGTCGCAGCGGTGAATCGGATCATCGAGGAGCAGGGGCGGATCGATGTCCTGATCAACAACGCCGGCTACGGACAATACGGCGCGCTCGAGGATGTGCCCATGGAAGAGGCGCAGCGCCAGATGCAGACCAACCTCATGGGCGCGGCACGGCT
This sequence comes from Luteibacter pinisoli, assembly GCF_006385595.1. Taxonomy (NCBI): domain Bacteria; kingdom Pseudomonadati; phylum Pseudomonadota; class Gammaproteobacteria; order Lysobacterales; family Rhodanobacteraceae; genus Luteibacter; species Luteibacter pinisoli. The sequence goes on along the minus strand of NZ_CP041046.1, from coordinate 2,196,179 downwards.
CGTACAGCTTTGCCTTCCGCATATGCGTGCACGACGCTACGGTCGCATCCTCAATATCTCGTCCATCGGCGGGAAGTGCGCGATGCCACTCGGTGGCTGGTACCACGCGTCGAAGTTCGCGCTGGAAGGCTATTCGGACTCGCTACGCAACGAAGTGCGTGACTTCGGCATCGACGTGGTCGTGATCGAGCCAGGCGGCATCGAATCCGAATGGGCGCAGATCGCGGTCGACGAGGCGCGGCGCTACTCCGCCAGCGGCGCCTATGCCGATCTGGTAACGAAATTCAGTGGGATCCATGGCCGATACAAGCTTCCCGGCGCGAAAGTGATCAGCGACCTCGTCGTGAAGGCCATCACCTCCAGGCACCCGAAGACCCGTTACCACGGCGGGGTCATGGCCGGCCCCATCCTGTTCCTGCGCCGGCATCTCTCCGATCGCATGTTTGATCGGGTCATCTCCCTGGCGATGCGCTAAGGGGTCAGATCGCCAGCTCGGCCGCTGCCGCAGCCCGCTGAATGGCCTGCGGTGGTTGGCCGAACGCACGAAGGAATGCCTGGCGCATCCGTTCGCGATCGCCAAAGCCCGTCTCACGTGCGATCACTTCAATCGGGTGGCGCGTGGTCTCCATCATCAGGCGCGCCGCTTCCACCCGCAGTCGCTCAATGGCCTTGGCCGGTGACTGCCCGGTTTCTTCGCGGAACACGCGACTGAATTGCCGCGGACTCAGGCGAGCCGCCTCCGCAAGCATCTCCACCGACAGGTCGCCACCCAGGTTCTCCTTGGCATACGCAAGCGCCATCTGGACGCGATCGGACTTGGCGTCGAGTTCAAGCAGGGCAGAGAACTGCGACTGCCCGCCACCGCGGCGCTGATAGATGACCAGCTTGCGCGCGATCATCCGTGCCACCTCGATGCCGAGGTCCTTTTCAATGATGGCCAGGGCGAGATCAACGCCAGCGCTCATCCCGGCCGACGTCCAGATCTGGCCATCGATAACGTAGATGCGGTCCTCTTCCAGCTCCACCTTGGGATACTTACTTTCGAAGCTGCGCGCGTGATACCAGTGCGTGGTCGCCCGCTTGCCGTCGAGCAAGCCAGCCTCAGCCAGAACGAATGCTCCCGTACATACCGATGCGACACGTCGTGAATGATTCGGGGCGTCCTTCACGTAGTTGATCAGGCTAGCCGACGGCAGCCGGCACTCGTTATCGCCCGTGACGATCAGGGTGTCGTAGCCCTGGTCACCTAACGGAATCGTATTCACCGAGAAGCCCTGCGACGACATCACAGCACCGCCGTGCTCCGACACCAGCTGGAGTTCGTAAGCGGGTTCGTCGTGCATCAGGTTCGCGTATTCGAACACGGTGGCCACGGCGAGTCCGAGCGACTGGAAGTTGGGATAGACGAGTAAGCCGACGGTATGCATGGCCATCTCCGGGAGGGATGTCTTGAATCGCTGGACCACTATTTAATAGAGGATCCAGATGGGAACGCAAGGGCGTCTCTTTTCGTCGGAGACGCGCCCCAGCCTTGTAGCGATAACGTGCGATCTCAGACCTGGGCGAGGCCGCCATCGACAAAGTATTCGCTGGCCGTCACGAAGCTGCTGTCATCCGAGGCCAGGAACGTGACCACCCTGGCGACGTCCTCATCGGTACCCGTGCGCCCGAGCGGGGTGATGCTGGCAGCGAAGTCGAAGAAGCCCTTCGCCTCATCTTTCGTCGCGTACATGTCGTCATAGGCCGGGGTTTCGATGACCCCCGGGCTCACGACATTGACCCGGATATTCCGGCCCTTCAGCTCCGAGGACCACGTGCGGGCAAAGGAGCGGACGGCGGCCTTGGTCGCGCTGTAGATGCTCCAGCCACCGAAGCCCTTGCTGCCGACGATGGAAGAACTCAGGATGATCGAGCCGCCTGCGCGCATCAGCGGCAAGGCCTTTTGCACGGTCCAGACCACACCCTTGACGTTGGTATCGAAGAGGGCGTCCACGTGGCCCTCGGCGAGGTCACCCAGCGCGCCGGCCGTTGCAAACCCAGCGTTTGCGAAGACGACATCGACATGCCCGTCGGTCGCCTGCACACGATCGTACAGGCGATCCAGGTCTGCCGGATTCGTGACATCGCCCTGGACGGCGATGGCGCGCTCGCCCAGCGAGGCAACGGCGCTTTCGAGCTCCGCGACGCGGCGGCCGGTGATGTAGACCCGTGCCGCGCCCTCGGCGAGGAACGTTTTAGCCGTGGCGAGGCCGATGCCAGAGCTGGCACCGGTAACAACTGCGATTTTTCCGTTAAGGCGGGACATGCGCTTCTCCAGATACGGGAATCGAACTATGGTTGAGGCCTCAAGTATATGGTTGGCCGGAGGGCGCTTGTCAATAGTGCTGTACTCAACCATTATTCCCTCCGGACCACCGGCAACCCAACGACGATGAGCAAACCGCGCAAAGCGAGAACCCGTACTTCCGATTTCCTGGAAGTGCTCGCGTGCACGAATACCGCAGTGAGGCGAGCCGCCCGGCGCCTGGGCAACCTGTATGACGATGCCTTCGGCACGCTCGGTCTGAAGGCGACACAGGTAGCGCTGTTGGCGGAGATCGAGCGAATGTCCATCAGCGGCAACGGCACGCCGCCGACCCTGCAGGACCTTGCGCAAAAGCTGGCCATACAGATTTCGGCACTCACGCACGCACTCAGGCCATTGGTGCGTGACGACCTGGTTGCACTACAGCCCGATGAGCAGGATGGGCGGACGAAGCGAGCCGCCCTGACGCCGCACGGCATGGCACAGGTCGACGAAGCCAGGGCACTCTGGGATACCGTGAACCGGCGCGTGGAAGGCGTCCTCGGGAGAGATGCAGCCGCTGCTTTGCGCGCTATCGCCGACGAGGTGGCGTCGGACGAGTTCCTTGATGCCTATAACAAGTCGTTGGAGAGTGCCTCCGCTTCCTGATAGAAGAGTGGGATACCTACGGTGGCGACGGTCGCCACCGTAGGGCCTTCGCTCAGGACTTCGCGACCAGGACCAGCTTCTGGTTGACGAATTCCTTGATGCCCAGCTCCGACAGCTCGCGGCCGTAGCCGGAACGCTTCACGCCGCCAAACGGCAGCTCGGGCGCCGTGCTGGCGAAGGTGTTGATCCAGATCGCCCCGGTCGCAATGCGCGACGCCAGTGCCTTGGCACGCTCGATGTTCTGCGAGAACACCGCGCCGGCAAGGCCGTAGCGCGAATCATTGGCCAGCTCGACGATCTCATCGTCGTTCTTCACTACGTACACCTGCGCGACCGGACCGAAGAACTCTTCAAAGTAGGCTGGGTTGCTACGGCTGATGTTCGTCAGGATGGTTGGTTCGAAGAAGTTGCCTTCACCCTCGATGGCGTTGCCGCCCAGGTGCAGCGTGGCGCCGTGTTCAATCGCGCGAGCGACCTGGCCGGAGAGGCCCTTGACGGCATCGGCGGACGACAGGGGACCAAGCCGGGTGGTCTCGTCGAGCGGGTCACCGATCTTCACGGCGGCCATGGCAGTGGTGAACCGGCTGAGGAACGTCTCGGCAATGCTTTCGTGCAGGACGAACCGCTTTGCGCAGATGCACTCCTGGCCCGAAATGTGGAGGCGCGAGAAGACGCCAATATCCACGGCCTTGTCGATATCCGCGTCATCCAGCACGACGAAGACGTCATTGCCGCCCATTTCCAGCGTCGACTTCTTCAGGTACTTGCCGGCCTGTGCCGCAATGGCACTGCCGGCGCCTTCGGACCCGGTCATGGCGGCGCCTTGTACACGCTCATCCGCAATGATGTTGGCGACCTGGTCCGAGGTGATGAACAGGTTCGTCCACGCACCCTTCGGCGCGCCCGCTTCATTAACGAGCTCTTCGAACACGGTGGCGCAGTGCGGCACGATGCTCGCGTGCTTGGCCACCACCGGATTGCCAGCGGCGAGGGCAGGGGCAAAGACGCGCATGAGCTGGTAGTAGGGGAAGTTCCAGGGCTCGACCGCCAGGAGAACGCCGATCGGGTGATGCTCGACCCAGGCATCACCCAGCTGCGAGTCGATCCGGGTGGGCGCAAGGAATTTCTCGGCGTTTCGTGCGTAGTAACGGGCGATTTCAGCAATGATCCACACTTCGTCACGCGCATCGGAGATGAGCTTGCCCATCTCGACGGTGGCGATGCGGGCGAGTTCTTCCTTGCGCGCATCAATCAGGTCGGCTAGCCGCTCCAGCACCTTCAGGCGCGGCTGGATCGGTCCTTTGGACCATTCGGACTTATAGAGCTTATGTGCCGCATCAAGCGCGGCTTCGACGTCGGCATCGGTGTGATTCGGGTACGTCTTGACCAGCTTGTTCGTGGTCGGGTTGATGGTGCGGTATGCCATGGGAAGCTCCAGCTCAGGGGGGATGGAAAAAGCTTAGGCTCGGCCCCGGAATGGCAGCAATGACATATCTGCAAGCTTTTATGCCATGGCATGAAAACCACGACTATCCGTCATGGTCATGTGTCGCCGTGTAACCCAAAGTGCCATGGACTCGCGCTGTATCGAAGCCAAGACACTATGCAACAACCTTTCTATAAGGTGCTTTACATCCAGGTGCTGGCCGCCATCGTCGCGGGCATCCTGCTGGGCCATTTCGAGCCCCAGTACGGGCTGGCGATGAAGCCGTTCGGAGATGCGTTCATCAAGCTGATACGCATGGTGATCGGCCCGATCATCTTCTGTACGGTGGTGACAGGCATCAGCAGCATGACCGACCTGAAGAAGGTCGGACGCGTCGGCGGCAAGGCGCTGCTGTATTTCGAGGTGATTTCGTCACTTGCCCTGGTGATTGGCCTGGTATTTGGGCATGTCCTTCGCCCGGGAGACGGATTCAACGTCTCGGTTTCGTCCCTGGATCCCCATGCCGTGGCCGGATTCGTCAGCCCCTCGGAACACGCCGATGGCATGGCCGGATTCTTGCTCGGGATCATTCCCTCGTCCTTCATGGACGCGTTTTCCAAGGGCGAGACCCTCCCCATCCTCTTTGTGTCCGTGATGTTCGGTATTGCGCTCTCCCTCGCCGGCGAGCGGGCCAACGGCATCGCCGCGTCGATTGAGAAGCTCTCCGCGGTGTTCTTTTCATTAGTCAGGATCATCACCAAGGCCGCGCCCATCGGGGCCTTCGGTGCGCTCTCGTTCACGGTGGGGAAGTACGGCATTGCCTCCCTGATGCCGCTTGGCAAGCTCATTCTCACGTTCTACGCCACGGCGCTGGTCTTCGTGGTCGTCGTGCTGGGTGCGGTAGGCCGGATGGCTGGATTCAACGTCTTCCGATTGCTGATATACCTGAAGGAAGAGCTGCTTATCGTTCTCGGCACGAGCACGTCCGAGGCCGCGCTCCCCCAGCTGATGCAGAAACTCGAACGGCTTGGCTGCTCCCGGGCGGTCGTCGGGCTGGTGGTGCCTACCGGTTATTCGTTCAACCTCGACGGCGCCAACATCTATGTGACGCTGGCGGTGCTGTTCCTTGCGCAGGCGACGAACATACCGCTCACGACGCAGCAGGAATTGACGCTGCTCGCGGTGACCATGCTGACGTCCAAGGGGTCCAGTGCCGTTGTCGGCGCCGGCTTCGTGGCACTGGCGGCAAGCCTTGCCGTGGTGCCCACGGTTCCCGTCGCGGCCATGGTGCTTATCCTGGGTATCGACCGGTTCATGGCGGAATGCCGGTCGCTGGTCAATATCGTGGGTAATGCCGTGGCGGCTGTCGTCGTATCGGCGTGGGAGGGCGAGCTGGACCACTCCCGGATGGCCGCCACGCTTCGCGGGCCACGCAATTCTCTTCAATCACCTGACGACTAAGGAGCATCCCCATGCCGTACCTTCAGCTGGACCTTAACGAGAGTTATTCCGTTGATACCAAAAGAAAGCTTGCCCGGAAGATGGCAGGTACCTATGCCGCGATGATGTCGGTCGATATCCGGCGCATCAGCATTGCCATTCGCGAACTGGGCGAGGGTGCCGTCTGGCGGACGGTCGACGGTGTCGACGGCGAGGCCGTTCCCGCGTCTGTCCTGATGTGTGACATTCGCAGGGGGCGGACACCCGAACTGCGCATGGAGGTAGCCAAGGCACTCTGCGCCGATTGCATCGACATACTTGGCTTGCGCGAAGACCGCCTGAATGTCGAGTTTACCCAGCATACGGGTGACGAAATGTATCACCCGACCCTGGGCGGCTTCAGCCCGGAGTGGTCCGAGGACGAAGCCTGATCCGCGGCGCCGGGGCTACCCGGCGCGCGTCCGCCCGGCGGAGGCGCGCTGCATGGCCTGCGGCGATTGGCCAAAGGCGCGCAGGAACGCCTGCCGCATGCGCTCGCGGTCGCCGAAGCCGGTCTCGCGTGCGATCGCTTCGATCGGCTGCCGGCTCGTCTCCATCATCAACCGCGCAGCTTCCACGCGCAGGCGCTCGACGGCCTTCCCAGGTGACTGGCCGGTTTCCTGGCTGAAGACGCGGCTGAACTGGCGCGAGCTAAGTCTTGCCGCATCCGCAAGCACATCGACCGTGAGCTCGTCAGCCAGGTGCTCCCGCGCGTACGACAGGGCCAGCTGTATGCGCTCCGACATGGCGCTCGGCTCAAGGAACGCGGAAAACTGCGACTGGCCTTTCCCACGCCGTTGGTAGAGCACGAGCTTGCGCGAAACGCTGAGTGAGAGGTCGAGACCGAGGTCTTGCTCGATGATCGCCAGCGCCAGGTCGATACCCGCCGTCATGCCCGCCGACGTCATGATGTTTCCATCGACGACGACAATGCGGTCTTCGTCCAACAGCACGTTGGGGTATTGCTTCCTGAAGCGGTGCGCGTGGTGCCAGTGCGTCGTTGCCTGCTTACCTTCAAGCAAGCCCGCTGCCGCGAGAACAAAGGCGCCGGTACACACGGACGCGACCCGCCGTGTACGCGTCACCGACTGGCGAACGTACGCCAGCACACGGCGCGACGGGAGGCGGCACTCGTTATCGCCTGCAACGATCAGGGTGTCGTACGCCGCGTCGTCCAGCGGCTCGGCATGTACCGAAAAGCCCTGTGAGGAAGGGACGAGGCCGCTGGTCTCGGCGACGATCCGGAAGTCGTAGGCAGGCTCGTCAAGCGACAGGTTCGCGTACTCGAAGACAGTGGCGACGGCCAACGCGATCGCCTGGAAACCAGGGTAAACGAGGAGTCTTATGGATTTCATGAGGTCACTGTGCAGGACAGCTTCCGCACCATCCATGACACAGGTGCAATGAAATCAGCCATTTCCCACCGCAGCGGCGGCCGCATGGCCTAAATCCTTGCATATGCGTCATAGGTGAGCGTGGCCGGCGAGGCCAGAATGCTGTTCTCCTCCCCACCAGAGACAGCCACATGGCGACTATCGCAGTACTTGGCCTGGGCGCGATGGGATCGCGCATGGCCGCAAACCTCATCAAGGCTGGCCACTCGATCACGGTGTGGAACCGTAGCCCGTCAGCCGCCCAGGGCCTAGTGGAGCAGGGCGCGCGACCGGCCGAAACCCCGAAGGACGCTGCCCTCGGCTCCGACATCGTGCTGGCGATGGTGCGCGACAACGGCGCTTCGCGGCAGGTGTGGCTGGACCCTGACACGGGCGCCCTGGCCGGCATGCACGAGGGTGCGTTGGCCATCGAAAGTTCTACCCTCACGCCCGATTGGGTCAGGGAACTGGGTTCACGACTGGCCCAGCGATCGGTCGCGTTTCTCGAAGCGCCGGTGGTGGGGAGCACGCCCCAGGCCGAGGGGGGCCAGCTGATGTATCTGGTCGGCGGTGACCCGAATTCGTTCACACGCGCGGAAAGCGTCCTCAAGGCCATGGGATCGTCGATCTCCCACGTCGGCCCGGTCGGGTCCGGCGCACTGGCTAAGCTCGCCACCAACGCATTACTGGGCATCCAGTTGACGGCATTAGCTGAGCTGATTGGCATGCTTACGCACGCGGGCGCCGATGTCGCCCACATCCTTGAGGCGGTCGCGAAGACACCCGCATGGAGCCCCGCCGCGGGACGCGTAACCAGCCTCATGCTGGCCGGAAACGTCGAGCCGCAATTCCCCATTGAGTTGATCGAGAAGGACTTTGGCTACGCGCTTGGAACAGCGGGTCCGGAGGCCTTTGCGCCAACGCTGGCGGGAGCACGCCACGTCTTCCGTGTAGCGATCGAACGCGGCCTGGGCAAAGACAACATGACGGGCGTGGTGAAGCTTTTTACCTAGCGCAGGCAGCCTGTCAGGGCGATGGCATGAATCATTGCATCTACGTCATTTAAGTAATTTCCGGCCGAGAACAGACTATTCCCAAGCCCCGACATCGTGTCGGTTGAGCTTTCCCACGGAGACCACATCATGACTTCTTCCAGCACCTCCCCCAAAGGAATCGCACTCGTTACCGGCGCGTCGTCCGGCATCGGTGCCATCTATGCCGACCGCCTTGCCAAGCGCGGTTATGACCTCCTCCTGGTGGCGCGCAACGCCGACCGTCTCCAGGCCCTGGCGACTCGCCTGAACGCTGAAACCGGTCGCACCGTAGACACGCTCGCTGCCGACCTTAACGACAAAGCCGGCCTTTCCAAGGTTGAAAGCGTCCTGCGCGACAACGAGCGCATCACCGTGCTGGTCAACAACGCGGGTGTCGGCTCCGTCGCGTCCGTGCTGAACAGCAGCGCCGACGACATGGAAGCCATGATCAACCTGAACATCACGGCGCTCACCCGCCTCACCTATGCAGTGGCACCGGCATTCGCTGCCCGTGGCGCGGGCACTATCATCAATATCAGCTCGGCCGTCGGTATCGCCGTCGAAGCCTTGAATGGCGTGTACAGCGCGTCGAAGTCCTATGTGCTCAGCTTCGGTCATGCGCTGCAGCGCGACCTGGCCGACAAGGGCGTACGCATCCAGACCGTCCTGCCGGCGGCGACGGCGACCGAATTCTGGGACGTGGCCGGCTATGCCAAGCAGAAAGAATCCGCCAGCACCATGAGTGCCGCAGACCTGGTTGATGCCGCACTTGCCGGCCTGGATCTGGGTGAACTGGTGACGATCCCGCCCCTTCACGAGGGTGACGCGTGGACCCGTTGGGAAGCGGACCGTCGTGCGCTGTCGTCGAAGTTCAGCAATGCCAAGCCCGCCCCGCGTTACGGCGTGCCGGCGACCCAAGCCTAACCACTCAACTTTCCACAGGTGAATATCATGAATATCTTCAAGATTGCCGGGGCCGTCCTCGCCCTTTCTACCTCGATCTCGGTTCCGCTCGAGGCTTCCGCTGCACCGTCGCGCGGCAAGGTGCTCGTCATCATGTCCAGCGCGCACGAGCTGAACCTTCGCGACGGCAAGAAGTACGCGACCGGCTACTATCTGAACGAGTTCGTCGTTCCGTTCCGCAAGCTCGTCGATGCTGGCTATGAGCCGGTGATCGCCAATCCGAACGGCGACATGCCCGTGATGGACGTTAACTCCAACAACAAGATGTTCTTTGGTGGGGATGACGCGGCTCGCGCAGAAGCCGAAAAATACGCCAAGGGCATCGAACAGCTGAAGCACCCGAAGACGCTGGCGTCTGTGGTGGCCGAAGGCACGGATGGTTACGTCGGCGTGTTCATCCCGGGTGGCCACGCGCCCATGGCGGACCTGCTCAAGGACCGCAACCTGGGCAAGATCCTCACCAGCTTCCACCAGTCCGGCCGCCCCACCGGCATTATCTGCCATGGCCCGATCGTGCTGCTGTCGGCTCTGTCCGACCCGGACGCTTTCGTAGCCTCGATGATCGCGGGCGACGGCAAGGCCAACTCGCTGGCTGCTGGCTGGCCGTACGCTGGCTATCGCCTGACCGTGTTCTCCACCGGCGAAGAGCAGCAGCTTGAAGGCCCGTCGGGCCTGGGCGGCAATGTCCAGTTCTACCCGGTGAACGCGCTGGCCGAAGCGGGCGCCCATGTCGACACCGTGGCGAACTGGCACAGCAATGTCATCGTCGATCGCGAGCTGATCACCGGCCAGCAGCCGATGTCGGCACCGGAATTCGGTGACGTGCTGGTCAAGCAGCTCAATGCACAGAAGCGCCCTACCGCGCACAAGCATTGATTCCCTGAAGCACGTTTGGCGCGTTGCCGACCAAGGGGCACTGCCCCTTGGTTTTTTTGTCCGGAATCGCATGCGTATGTGGCATGGAGCCCGGGGTAGGCGCTTGATACCGTCGGGCCAGTTCGTATGCGCCAGGAGACGACCGTGGATAGATCCCATCATGCCGGGACCCCGGGCCGCATCAAACGCGTGGCCCTCTGGCTGGTGGCTGTCGCCGCGATCGGCCTTGGCGCCTTCGCCGCGCTGGCCTGGAAGCCCGCCATTGCGGAAGGGCCGACACCGCCGGCGACAAGCTTCCCGCCCGCTGTCATCGCGCAAGGCGCGCGTCTCGCGGCTGCGGGCTTCTGCGAGGGGTGCCATACCATCGCTGGCGGCAAGCCACTGGCCGGTGGCTATGCGATGAATACCGGCTTCAGGACCATCTACTCGACGAATATTTCGCCCGATCGTGAGACGGGTATTGGCGCCTGGACGGAAGAAGCGTTTCGACGTGCGATGCGCGAGGGCGTCGCCAGGGACGGGTCACACCTCTTTCCGGCCTTTCCCTTCGATCATTTCAATCAGTTGTCCGACGAGGACATCCACGCGATCTATGCGTATGTCATGACGCGCGCGCCGGTGCATCAGCCGGATCACCCCAACGACATGCCGTTTCCCTTCGGTATCCGCGCGTTACAGGCGGGATGGAAGCTCCTGTTCTTCCATCCGGCACGCTTCGTCGCAATAAGCGATGAATCAGCGCGCTGGAACCGCGGTGCATACCTCGCCGAGGGCCTTAGCCATTGCTCGGCATGCCATACGCCTCGAGGGATCCTGGGGCAGGAGCTATCTACGCGGCGGTATCAGGGTGCATCCGTCGACGCCTGGTTCGCGCCGGCGCTGACGGCATCGAATGCCTCACCCGTACCCTGGACGAGCGATGAGCTGCATCGCTACCTGACCACCGGCATCAGCAAGTATCACGGTACCGCCGCCGGCCCGATGGCCTCCGTATCCCGGGGCCTGGCTTCACTGGCTCCGGAGGATCAGCAGGCGTTGGTGACCTACATCGAGTCACTAGGCGCGGGCGACTCCCGGGCGGACACGACCGGCCGCTCCGTGGCGACCGCCCTGGAAGCCGACACGGCCGATCACCAGCGCACCGACAGTCCTGGCGGCCGCCTGTTTGCCACGGCCTGCGCCTCCTGCCATTACAACCGCGCGCCCGATGTCCTGCCGAACCGTCCGGACCTGGGCCTCAATAGCGCCGTCCAGCTGGATGACCCGTCCAACCTCATCCACGTGGTGCTCGAAGGTATCGATGCGAAGGACGGGGCGCCCGGCGTGGTGATGCCCGGCTTTGCCCGCGGCATGAGTGACCAGGATGTGGCGCTGATCGCTTCGTACCTGCGTGCCACGCGTACACAGCAGCCCCCATGGTCCGACCTGGCGGGGCAAGTGGCGCGGATTCGCGCCCAGAAAGACGGAGAGTCACGATGACCAGCTTCCGGATCAACGGCCGGCCGGTGACGGTCGATGATGACGAGCAGACGCCACTGCTGTGGGTTATCCGCGACGAGATCGGTCTCAAGGGCACCAAATTCGGCTGCGGCATCGGGATGTGCGGCGCGTGCACGGTTCACGTCGGCGGCCGCCCCACGCGATCCTGCGTGACGTCGCTTGGCGCCGTGTCCGGGGCCGATGTGACGACCATCGAAGGGCTGGATCCCCAGGGCCAGCACCCCCTGCAGCGAGTATGGATCGAGCTGCAGGTTCCGCAGTGCGGTTACTGCCAGTCCGGGCAGATCATGCAGGCGGCTGCCATGCTGAGGGATTTTCCGAGCCCGACCGATGCGGATATCGATGCGGTCATGACGGGCAATCTCTGCCGCTGCATGACGTATGCGCGCATACGCGACGCCATCAAGCAGGCAGCGCGCGAGATGCAGGAGAACAAGACATGACGACCGACATCGACCACGGCCGCCGATCGTTCCTCATCGCGGCCGCGACGACCGGCGCCTTCTTCGGTTTCGCGCGAGCGGCGGGCGCCGTGGCGCTCCTGGACCAGCTCGTGTCGCCAGGAATGGCATATGCGGGTTCGTTGTTCGAACCCACGGTATGGTTTGCGATCGACCACGAGGGGATCATCTCGGTCAATGTGCCCAAGGCGGAAATGGGCCAGCACATCGGGACCGCCATTGCACGAATCCTTGCCGACGAACTCGAGGCCGATTGGGACAGGGTCAGGATCGTCGGTGTCGATACCGATCCCAAATGGGGGTTCATGGTCACCGGTGGCAGCACCTCGGTCTGGACGTCGTTTCCCCGGTTCAGCCGGGCGGGGGCCGCCGGTCGCATCACGTTGATCGAAGAAGCGGCCAGGCTCCTCGCCGTCCCGGTCAGCGCATGTACCGCGCGACATGGCGCTGTCCACGCCGGTAGCCGCTCGATCCTCTATGGCGACATCGTCAGGCGCGGCCGCCTCGCCCGTCGCTTTACCGACGACCAGATGAAAGCGCTGCCGATCAAGCCAGCGAGTGCCCGCTCCCTGATTGGCAAGCCCACGCCCGCGCTTGATGTTCCGTCGAAAACCAACGGCACGGCCGTCTACGGCATCGATGTAGAGATGCCAGGCTTGGTCTATGCGCGTCCGAAGCTGCCGCCGACGCGCTATGGATCCAGGGTCGTCTCGGTGAACGACCAGGCCGTGCGCAAGGTCAAGGGGTACCTTAGGAGCATCGTGCTCGACGATCCTTCCGACACGGTGCCCGGGTGGGTGATGGTCATCGCGCGGAGCTACTACGCCGCCGTGCGCGCCACGGAGCTCGTCGAGGTGCAATGGCAGGGCGGCGATACCGCGTCGGTTTCGGAAGCCGATCTGTTCCGGCATGCCGCCGAGCTGATCGCTGACAGCGGGCAGGGTGCCTTGCTCGATACCGGCGGCGGCGACGTGGACGCCGGCTTTGCGGCAGCCACGCAGGCGATCGAAGCGACGTATACGACCGCAGGCGTCCTGCATTTTCAGCTGGAGCCGGTGAACGCGGTTGCCCTCGAGAAAGATGGCCTCTTCGAGATACATACGGGGAACCAGGCGCAGGGCTTCATCCTTCCCGTTCTCGCCAAGGCACTAGGGGTGACTCAAGACAAGATCGTGATGCGAACGTACCTGATCGGCGGCGGATTCGGCCGGCGGCTTAACGGTGATTACGTGGTGCCCGCCGCCCTCGCCACAAAGGTATTGAAGCGACCGGTAAAGATGGTACTTACCCGTGAAGACGACACGCGACTCGATTCGTTGCGCTCGCCCACCGTGCAGCGGCTCAAGATGGGTTGGGATACGCGCGGCGACGTCGTGGCCATGGAGCACGTCGCGGTCGCCGGCTGGCCGAGCCTCACCGTGTTCCCTGGCAACATGCAAAAGGGCACCAATGGTGCCTCATACGATCCCTTCTCCATCGCCGGCGCGGATCATTGGTACGAGGTAGGTGCGCTCCGCGTGCGTGCCGTGAACAACGACCTTGCGCAGCGGAGCTTCCGGCCGGGCTGGTTGCGTGCCGTGGCGCCTGGCTGGACCAACTGGGCGCTTGAGTCCTTCCTCGACGAAGCCGCCCGCACGCAAGGCATCGATCCGGTGACCTTTCGCCTGAAGCACCTGACGGCGGCGGGGCGAAATGCCGGTGAAGCCCCCAGCGCCGTGGGTGGCGCGCTGCGCCAGGCCAACGTCATCCGCCGCGTGGCCGGGCGCGCAGGGTGGGGCCGATCGTTGCCCGCGGGCAGCGGCCTTGGCCTCGCCAGCTCGTTCGGCCAGGAGCGGGGCATGCCCACCTGGTGCGCTTGCGTGGCTCAGGTGAAGGTGAAGGCCGCAACGGGTCAGGTCGTCGTCGAGAAGCTCTGGATGGAGATCGATGCCGGATCCATCATCGATCCGGGCGGCGCCATGGCCCAGGCGCAAGGCGCCACCCTGTGGGGGCTGAGCATGGCCCTGTACGAAGGCACCGGTTTTGAGAACGGGCAGGTGAAGGACCTGAACCTCGATACCTACACACCGCTGCGCATACGGGATGTCCCCGAGATGGACATCGCCTTCACCGAGAGCGCGGAGGCGCCAGTTGGCCTGGGCGAGCCGCCGACGACCGTCGTGGCGCCTGCCATTGGCAATGCGATTTTCGCGGCCACGGGCGTGCGCCTGCGCCATCTTCCCATCCGGGCTGAGGCGGTCAAAGCTAAGGGCCCGTCCACCTGAGCGCGTCGATCAGGGCGCGCAGGGCAGGGCTCGGCTGCCTGTTCGGATAGCAGAGATGCAGACCGGCGAACGGCGTGCACCATTCTTCGAGCACCCGGATGAGCTGGCCTTTCGCAATGTAGGGCAGCGCGTGCCCTTCGAGCATGTAACCCAGCCCCGCTCCGGCGACCACCGCGGTCGCCGCCAGATCGCCGTCGTCGACAACGAGCTGTCCGCTTGTACGGACCCGAAATTCCTTTCCATCCCTCTCGAACTCCCACGGCAACAGACCACCGCTTCCGATCTGGCGGTAGTTGACACAGTTGTGGGCGTCCAGGTCCGATGGCGTCTGCGGGCGCGGGTGTCGCTCGAAATAGGCCGGTGACCCCACGATGGCCATGCGCGCTGCAGGGCCCACCGGAACGGCAATCATGTCCTGGTCCAGGGACTCGCCGAAGCGGATACCGGCATCAAAGCCTTCGGCGATCAGGTCAATGAGCTTTGAGTCGAGGACGACCTCGACGGACACCTTGGGGTGGTCAAGAAGAAACTTTGGCAGCGACGCCCCGAGCACCGCATGAGCGGCGTACGAAAACGTCGTCAGCCTGATGTTGCCGTGCGGCTCACGCTGCCAGTCGCCCAGCGCGGTAACCCCCGCCTGCACTTCGCGGAAGGCGGGCTCCACCGAACGCAGCAGCCGCTCACCCGCGGCTGTCGGGGCTACGCTCCTCGTCGTGCGTGCCAGCAGGCGAACGCCCAGGCGCAGTTCCAGGGCCTTTATCGTGTGACTTAGCGCAGACGGCGAAAGATTGAGCTCGGCGGCAGCGCGCGTAAAACTGCGCGTCCGGGCAATGGTGACAAAGGCGAAAAGCTCGTCGAGTTCTCCCTTTTTCATTGGTGAGCCTCATTCACAAGATCGTCCAAAGCCACCTCAAGCACCTGTCGGAGCAATAAAGGCTGTTTTCTACATTAAACCCAAAACGAGCCGCCCACGGGTGCGCGATTGCTGAGCCACGCTCACAAGCCTTTGTGACATGGGCGGTATAAACCACGATGCCGGAAAAGCATAGAGTCATTGATAACGCCGGCCGAAACAGGATTTCAGGGCGCATCACCGACATTGACGAGGAGCGCTTCCTTTGCGTGACATCGCTTTCATTGTCTACCCGGGCTATTCGGTCATGGCGCTGACCATCGCCATGGCTTTCGAAGTGGC
This sequence comes from Luteibacter pinisoli, assembly GCF_006385595.1. Classification (NCBI taxonomy): domain Bacteria; kingdom Pseudomonadati; phylum Pseudomonadota; class Gammaproteobacteria; order Lysobacterales; family Rhodanobacteraceae; genus Luteibacter; species Luteibacter pinisoli. The sequence continues at coordinate 2,180,655 of NZ_CP041046.1, read as the reverse complement.
CAATTCGGTGACCGAGAGCCAGCCCTACGACCTGCACTTCGTCTCCGAGGCCGGCGGGCCTGTCAGGACGTCGGCCGGCATGATGATTGAAAGCGAGGCCTTTTCAGACACACCGTTTGACACGCTCGTCGTGGGCGGGGCAACAACGCCGATCGCGGCGACAGCCGGCTTGCTGGAGTTCGTGCGCGCGGCGTCCAGCCGCCACCGGCGTATCGCCGCTGTTTTTACGGGGGCCTTCGTGCTTGCGGAGGCAGGCCTGCTGGACGGAAGGCGTGCCGCTACGCATTGGTTACACGCGGATGAGCTGCAAAGGCGGTTTCCGAAGGTGAAGATCGCACACGATCGGATCTTCATGAACGATGGTCCCATCTGGACGACGGCGGGAGGCGCCGCGGGGCTCGACCTTGGCCTCACCTTGATCGAGATGGACCTTGGTGCGGAGCTCGTGAAGTCGGTGGCGCGCGAACTGGTGATCTATCACCGCCGTAGCGGCGAGCAATCGCAATTCTCGGCACTCCTGGACCTCTCGCCCAAGTCGGATCGCATTCAGATGGCGCTCTCGTACGCCAGGGAAAACCTGCACAAACCGCTGACCGTCGAAGAACTGGCAGAAGTTGCCTGCCTGAGCCCCCGTCATTTCAGTCGCACCTTTCACGCCGAAACCGGCCAGTCGCCTGCCAAGGCGATCGAGAACATGCGTGTAGAAAGCGCACGATCGCTGATGGAGCAAAGCCGCCATCCCATGGATGTGGTGGCGCACCAGACCGGATTTTGCGACCGTGACCGCATGCGCCGCGCCTTCCTGCGTGCCTTTGGACAATCCCCCCAAGTGCTCCGTCGCCTTGCGCGGCAAGAGGCCATCGCATAGGAGCCGGGCCCCGGATCAACCCGGGGCCCGGCTCGCTGTGTTCCGTCCTTACGCCGTCTTGCTCACCAGGACAAGCTTCTGGTTTACAAATTCCTTGATGCCCAGATGCGACAGCTCCCGGCCGTAGCCGGACCGCTTCACGCCGCCAAAGGGAAGTTCAGGCGCCGTGCTCGCGAACGTATTGATCCATACCGCGCCGGTCTCGATCCGCGAGGCCAGGGCTTTGGCGCGTTCGATGTTCTTCGAGAAGATCGCGCCGGCCAGGCCGAATCGGGAATCGTTAGCCAGGTCGATGATCTCATCGTCGTTCTTTACCACGTAGATCTGGGCCACCGGGCCGAAGAACTCCTCGAAATAGGCCGGATTGTCCCGCGTCACGTTGGTAAGGATCGTGGGTTCGAAGAAGAAGCCTTCGCCCGCGATTTGCCGGCCGCCCAAATGAAGCGTGGCGCCGTGTTCGACAGCGTTCTGGACCTGCTTCGCAAGGCCTTCGGCCGCTTCCGAGGATGACAACGGGCCAAGTTCCGTCGCCTCGTCCATGGGATCCTCAATGGTGACGGTCGCCATGGCCTTAGTGAAGCGATCAAGGAATGTTTTCGCGATCGCTTCGTGGAGTACGAAGCGCTTGGCGCAGATGCATTCCTGTCCGCTTATGTGCAAACGCGAGAAGACGCCGGCCTCCAGGGCGTGATCCAGGTCCGCATCGTCCAGTACGACAAACACGTCATTCCCACCCATTTCCAGCGTCGATTTCTTCAGGTGTTTCGCAGCCTGTATGGCAATGGCGGTACCCGCCCCCTCGGAGCCGGTCATGGCCGCTCCCACGATCCGGTCGTCGGCGATGATGTCGCTGACCTGGCCGGACGTGATGAACAGGTTGGCCCACGCACCCTTCGGGGCGCCGGCTTCCTCAACCATTTCAGCGAAGATACTCGCACAGTGGGGAACGATACTGGCGTGCTTGGAGATCACCGGATTACCGGCCGCAAAGTTGGGCGCAAATACGCGCATTAGCTGGTAGTAGGGAAAATTCCACGGCTCGACCACCATCATGACGCCCAGCGGATGATGTTCGATCCATGCGTCGCCAAGGGCCGAGTCAATTTTCACCGGAGCGAGGAACTCCTCCGACTTGCGCGCGTAGAAACGGGCAATTTCAGCGATGATCCAGACTTCGTCGCGCGCGTCGGAGATCAGTTTTCCCATCTCCTCGACCACGATCCGGGCAAGCTCATCTTTCCGCGCATCGATGACCTCGGCGAGCCGTTCCAGCACGCGTAGCCGCGGTTGGATCGGTGCCCTTGACCAGGGTGATTTATAGAGCGTGTGCGCTGCATCCAGCGCCGCTTCAATGTCAGCCTCGGTATGGTTGGGGTAAGTCCTGAGCAGATGCCCGGTTGTCGGGTTTCTTGTCTGGTAAGCCATGTTGACACTCCGCGAGAGGTTGGTGGACCGATCCATCCACCCCGTTAGAAGTAAGTCAGATGGCGTCTGGCTCAAATGCCTTAAACACAGCGATTTCGGTCTCGAGCGGCAGGCGTCCACGAAGTCCCATGCCCTCAGTAAAAGTACCGACGTTGTTGCCACTGTAACTACCGTAGGTAGTTCCTGACGAGCGACTCACCATGGGGCCTCATTCGCATCGATTCCCCCGAAGGAGTGCATGCCGTGGCAAAGCAAGCGTCGAAGAAAGCTGGTGATTCGCGCCCGAACATCCTCGTCATCTTTGGCGACGATATCGGCATCCCGCAAATCAGCGCCTATACGCGCGGACTCATGGGGTACGAAACCCCCAACATTGACCGCATCGCGAACGAAGGTGCGATTTTTACCGACTCCTACGGGCAGCAAAGCTGCACGGCAGGCCGTGCCTCCTTCATCCTCGGACAGGAGCCATTCCGTACGGGGCTGCTGACGATCGGTATGCCGGGGGATCCCCATGGCATCGCGGACTGGATGCCGACGATTGCCGACGTGGTGAAGACCGTCGATTACGCGACGGGCCAGTTCGGCAAGAACCACCTGGGTGACCAGGACCAGCATCTGCCGACCAACCACGGCTTCGACGAGTTCTTCGGCAACCTCTATCACCTCAATGCCGAGGAAGAGCCGGAAGGCTACTTCTATCCGAAGGATCCGGCGTTCAAGAAAAAGTACGGCCCGCGCGGTGTCATCCATTCGAAAGCGGGTGGCAAGATCGAGGATACCGGTCCGCTGAACAAGGCGCGGATGCCCACGGTCGACGAAGAGTTCCTGGGGGGCGCGACCGACTTCATCAAGAAGGCGGTCAAGGAAGACAAGCCATTCTTCGTGTGGTTCAACACGACGCGCATGCACGTCTTCACCCACCTGAAGGCGGACTCCGTCGGCAAGAGCGGCTGCGGCCTGCATGCCGATGGCATGGTGGAGCACGATGGCCACGTGGGCCAGCTGCTCGACCTTCTCGATGAGCTCAAGATCGCCGACGACACCATCGTCGTCTACACCACCGACAACGGCGCCGAAATCGCCCTCTGGCCGGATGGTGCGATGACGCCCTTCCGTGGTGAGAAGGGCACGACATGGGAGGGCGGCATGCGCATCCCCATGATGATTCGCTGGCCGGGCGTGATTAAGCCGGGAACAGCCTACAACGACATCATTTCACTCATCGACTGGTTCCCGACCCTGTGCGCCGCCGCAGGCGTCGATGATGTCGTGACGAAGATGAAGAAGGGTTTCAAGGCGGGCGACAAGACCTTCAAGGTCCACCTCGACGGATACAATTTTGTCCCGTACTTCAAGGGCGAAGAGAAGAAGGGTCCGCGACAGGTCCTTTACTACTTCGACCAGGGCGGCAACCTTAACGCGCTGCGCTATGCGGACTGGAAGATCAGCTTCGCGGTAGCAAGCCACGGCAACATCGCGACCGCGACGCGCGAGGTGCCCTCATGGGCGACCATCACCAATCTGCGCATGGACCCCTATGAGCGCGGCATGGAAGAGGGCGGCGAAGCCCTGAAATTCTTTGGCCAGCAGATGTGGTTGCTCGTACCGGTCCAGGAGAAGATCAAGGAATTCTTCTCGGACTTCTCGGACTTCCCCTACCAGGCGGGCTCCACGCTCAACCCGAGCGGGATCAACTACACCATGCTTCGCCAGGAGGATGCGATGAAACGGCTGAAAGAGCTCGAGACGATGCGTACGAACTAGGCCACGGACGATGGGCGCAGCGTGCTGCGCCCATCGTCGGCCCTTGCACTGCGTCGTGGGCTCAGGGTAAATAGCAGCATGACTGACCTCACGATCTGGACGCTCGATTGGGTTCCTGAAGGTCCGCGTGGCTTCGTACGCGACCTGCGCTTGCGCTGGGCCTGTGAAGAGGCGGGTTTGAGCTATAGCGTGAAGACCGTTGCGTTCGATGACCGCCAGACCAACCACCTTGGCCGCCAACCCTTTGGCCAGGTGCCGTTCATCGACGATGGCGATGTGCAGCTATTCGAGAGCGGGGCATGCCTCCTCCATCTTGGGCAAAAGAGCGAAGCCCTGATGCCCCGTGACAATCGCGGTCGGGCCGAAACGACACAGTGGGCGCTAGCCGCATTGAATTCCATTGAGATGGTGAGCGTGCCCTGGTGGTTTTTCTCCCTGTCGGGAGAAGGCAACCCCGCACTCACCGAATGGTTCGCACAGCGACTCGACCATATGGAGCGCGTGCTCAGTGAGAGGGAATGGCTCGCTGCCGATCGTTTCACCCTCGCCGACCTGCTCATGGCGGATGTGCTTCGCGTGACGAAGGTACGCACATTCGGCACACGGCCCGCGACGGAAGCCTATGTGGCACGAATCACGGCACGTCCTGCCTTCATGAAAGCCCAACATGACCAGATCACCTTCTTCAATGCCGCAGACGCACAACGTCACGCAGCGCCCAAAGTGTGACCCCAATCGGTACTTGAGAAAGTTCTCAGTGTTATTACGTAAGTAGGGAATCGAGGCTGACCGCACTCACCTTTCAGGAAGGGGAGTTGCATGGCTTCTAACAAGAAGTACCTGGTAACTACGGGCATCCTTGTGGCGTTGATGGGCGCGGGTTCGCTGACGATGGCGTCAGCGGCGGAGCAATCGTTTGATATCGCCGCCGCAGCGCGGGCCCAGGCGATGTCGTCGTGGAATGAGACGATCAAGCAGCAAGCGCCGAATGTCGAAGGCTGTTTCCACGCCACGTTCCCCAGCAATGGCTGGCAAGCAGAGCAGTGCGAGGCTCCGCCGTCGTTTGTGTCCGTGCCACCGAACCCGAACGGCAATGGTCTGACCACCACGGCACGCAATGAAAGCGTTTTCACCGTCGGTAATGGCACGGACTACGCTGCCCGGACCAGCGGCCTGACAAAGTCGGCCGTGGGTACGTTCCCCACCGTTACCGGCGTCACCACCGGCACGGCGGATTACTCGCTGCAGATCAATACCGACATCGGCAGCAACCCCACCACGTGTTCGCAGTTTGGCTACTCGTCGTGCCAGACGTGGGAGCAATTCATCTACTCCACCGATAGCGATGGCGACCCCAGCAACGGGCGCACGCCCGTCGCCTTCATCCAGGACTGGTTCTTCGCCGGCAACCAGTCGCAGTACAACTCCGTGGGCTGCCCCTCGGGCTGGTTCTCCTACCCCGACCAGCTGGCGTGCTACCGCAACAGCAACGCGGTGACCGTGCCCCTGGTGCAGGTGAAGAACATCGGCACCATCCGCCTCACGGGCTCGGCGACGTCGGGCGGCGTCGATACGGTGACCTTCTCGGTCAATGGCACGGCAAAGAGCGTGAGCCAGACCGCCACCACGCTCAATATCAACCGCATCTGGCATCAGTCGGAGTTCAATATCTTCGGCAACGGTAGCGACAATCCTGTCGTGTCGTTCAACCGCGGGTCGAAGGTCACCGTCAACGTGGCCCCGAATGATGGCAGCACCTCGGCACCGTCCTGCCTTGGTAACGCCGGCACCACGTACGAGCAGAACAACCTGACCCTAGGCACCTGCACGGCGACGGGCGGCAGCACGCCGCACATCAGCTTCGTCGAAAATAACTAAGCATGTCGCGAAACCCCCGGGGTGGTGACATCCCGGGGGTTTCTGCGTTTTACAGCATGTTCGCTGGTAGTCGGTTCGGTGGCGAGGCTGGTCATCAGCCGAGCCCGGCTGGATAATCGTGCCGTTAACCGAGGGGAGAGGACGCGCGCGTGAAACCGGTCGAGTCTGGAACCACCGTGGTCGCTGCCGAGGCGAAGCGGCCTTGGTGGCGATCCGTTATCTATTACTACACCCGATCCTGGAAGACGATGCTGGTGGTCTGGCTGGTTTTCACCGTCGGAAGCATCGGATTCTGGCAGTTCACCATTCTTCCGGTGTCGTATGACGGGGTGCAGGTCACAGGGAACGTAACGAGCATTGGTTGCGGCAGGTCCGGCTACGACTATACCTATGCATACCTCGTGTCCGGCTTGCGTTATACAGGTGATTCCTCGTCCGGAGATGGCAATGACCTCAATTGCCATCTCCCACATAAGCCGCAACAAGCGCAAGTGGTCTACAGCGCGAGATCCCCCGGCACAAGCATTGGTGGAACGCTGATCGGCAGGAAGGACACGCTGTTGCGGCTCCTTGAATATATGCCGCTGATGGGCTTTCTTTTGTGGGGGCCGTTTAGCTTCGCGGAAGAGCAGCGTGACCGGCGCGATCGCAAGCGTGCGTTTCAGCGTGACTCGCAACGAGACGCGCGCCTGGCACCCTCGTTACCGGAAAGCCGGCAGCAGCGGCGCGCAAGGGAGCGCCGCGCGTCACGATCCAAGAGTCCCTGACCGTATTCGATATAGGCCCTTCGACCAATCGCACACCGGGTGGGGCGGCGCCAGAATAGGCCGCCTTCCACCTGGGTGCGATCCATGCGCACGGTATTGATGTGCCACGCCGAAGATGCCTTTGACCGCCAGGGCCTTGCGGCGTGGCTGGCGTCGTTTTCGGACCTGGCCGGCCTCGTCCTGATCGAGGAAACCGGTGAGCAGAAGCAGGCGCGCGTCCGCCGGGAACTGAAACGCGTGGGGCCGTGGCGGTTGCTGGACGTGCTGGCCATGCGGTTCTACTACCGCTTCCGGCTTGCGGCCGCGGACCACGCGTGGATGGACGCCAGCCTGGCGGCCCTGCGTAGCCGCTTCGGCGACGTACCCGCCGTGCCCGAACTGCGCGTTTCCAGCGCCAATGCGCCGGAGGTGGCGACCTTCCTCGCCGCCTGCCAGCCCGACATCATGATTGCCCGCAGCAAGCAGCTCCTTTCGAAGCGGATCTACCGGATTCCCCGGCAGGGCTGCCTGGTCATGCATCCTGGCATCTGCCCGGAGTACCGGAATGCCCACGGCTGCTTCTGGGCCCTGGCCGAGCGCGACCTCGATAACGTGGGGCTCACCCTGCTGCGCATCGACGCCGGCGTCGACACCGGGCCGGTCTATGGCTATTTCACCTATGCCTTCGACGAGGCCAGCGAATCGCATGTGCGGGTGCAGTACCGAATGGTCCTGGAGAACCTGGACGCCCTGGCCCAGCGAATCCGGGACATCGCGGCCGGCACGGCCCGGCCCCTCGACACGACAGGCCGGCCAAGCGGGGTGTGGGGCCAGCCATGGCTGAGCCGCTACCTGCGCTGGAAGCGTGCCGCCCTGGCCCGGCAACCCGCCGTAGCGCCCGCCGAATGAGCTTGGCGACCCTCATGTACCACGATGTCGTGTCCCCCGGCCGGTGGGACGACAGCGGCTTCGCGGGTAGCGCGGCGGCCCACTACAAGCTTGATACGGCAAACTTCCTCGCCCACCTCGATGCGCTGCGTGCCGCGGGAACCGCGTTCGCGAACCCGGATACCGTGGCCGGCGGCCGGTACGACGGCTGCCTCCTGACTTACGACGACGGCGGCGCAAGCGCATCCGCCGCCGGAGCGGCCATGATCGAGCGGGGCATCCGTGGATGCTTCTTCATCACTACGTCCCGCATTGGCTCGCCCGGCTTCGTGAGCGCCGACGAACTGCGCGCGTTGCGCCAGGGCGGCCACCTGATCGGCAGCCACTCGCATACGCACCCGGCGAACATCACCCAGCTCGATGCGCCCGCGTTGCACGACGAATGGCGGCGAAGCGTCGACACGCTCGAGCAGGTGCTCGGCGAGCCGGTGCGTACAGCCTCTGTACCCGGCGGTTTCATGTCCGCCAACGTGCTGCGAGCCGCTGAGGCTGCGGGCATCCGCACCTTGTTCACCTCCGAGCCCACCATGCGTCCATGGCATAGCGGCACGTGCGCCGTGCTGGGCCGCTACGCACTGCTGCGGGAGCATGCGCCCGCTTACGCATTGGCACTGGCCAGCGGGCAGGGCGGGGCGCGGCTTAAGCAGTGGGCTGCGTGGAACGTCAAGAAGCCGCTCAAGCGTTTCGCCGGGCCGGTCTACCGGTTCGCCCGCGAGCGGCTGCTGCACGAGCGCGTGCCATCGCATCGCGATTCAGCCGGCGCCTCGCCGGAGTAACTTGCTGACGCGTTCCTACTATGATCGGCCCCGGGGTGCTGTCCCAGAACCTGGTGAATCCGACCCAAGGAGCGACAACGCATGAAACGCGCCGCACTGCCTTATGCCCTCGTCACCTGCCTTGCCTTCACGGCATGCGCGTCTGCTGCAGACGTGCCGCCAGGCATGCACGCGGGTACGCTGGAACATGCCAACTACCGCATCGACATTCCGGAGAAGTGGAACGGCGATCTGGTGATGCTGATGCACGGCTACCAGCCGGTCGGCGCGCCTAACGCGACGCCCATGGAGCCCGCCGACGCCACGTCCGTCTTTCTCAAGGAAGGCTATGCGGTCGCGCAGAGCCAGTTCGCGTCGCAGGGCTGGGCCGTCAGTGACGCCATCGCGGACAACGAGCGTCTTCGCCAGTATTTCGAGAAGACCTACGCGCGCCCCGGCCATACCTACCTCTACGGCTTCTCGCTAGGCGGGCTGGCCGCGGCGGCCAGCATCGAGCGCTATCCGCACGCCTACACCGGGGCGATGATCACCTGTGGCCTGACGGTGTCGACGCCGGACTTCCTGGCGCGTGGCGTGGTCGAGCCTCTCGCCGCGTTCGACGCCTTGATCCCCGGTGTGATCCCTGACCTCGCCGCCCCGGCCTCGCCACCCGGCATCTCGCCCGATGACATTGCCAAAGCGATGCAGGCGCACCCGGCACAGGCGGCCTTGCTGGAAAAGCGCCTTCAGGAAACGCCGGAGACGCTGCCCCCGCTTTTCGCGCTCTATTACATGGCACTTCGCGAACTGGAAGGGCGCGCAGGCGGCATGCCGGTCGACAACCGCAAGACGGACTACAAGGGCTATGGCGACGATACCGACCTCAACCGGCGAATCCATCGTTACGCCGGTTCACCCGGCGCCATGTCCTACGCCCAGCAAAACGTCACGCTGACTGGCCACGTAGGCATACCGCTGGTGATGCAATGGAACACCTTCGACCCGACCATTCCGTCGCGATTCCACGGCGTCTATCCCGACCAGGTTCGCGCCGCCGGTAACGGCAAGTGGCTGACCGTCTTGCCCGCCACGGGCAACAGCCACTGCGATTTCACGGACGCGGATACCACGGCGGCATTCCACACGCTGGTGGGGAAGGCGAAGGCACCAGGGCACTAGCGCCTTCATGGAGCGGTCGCGCCCGGCTCAGGCACGGCGCGACCTCGTGAGTCACTTCCTGCCGATGCCGTTGGCCATGCGGGCCACCCAGCGGTACAGGAAGAGCACGGTCAGCGCGAAGACGATGCCGCCGATCCACTGCGCTTTCTCGCCGAAATCCGCACCCACCAGGGCCAGCGGCGCCTGCAGGTTGCTGAAGCCCAGTTTGTCGGCAAACGCCACGATCGCGGCAATCACCACGCCGACAATGCTCTCGCCCACGATCAGGCCCGAGGCAAGCAACACACCCAGCTGCTTGGTGCTTTCGGGGCGTGCCGAGCGATCGGCGCGGCGGTCGAAGTACCAGCCGACCACCGAACCGACGACCACCATCAGGGTGCTCACGGTCGGCAGGTAGATGCCCAGGCCCACGGCCAGCGGCGGAATGCGCGCGCCCTTGGTCGTGCGCGCCAGGATCTCGTCGATGGCGATGATGGCGATACCGATGCCGACGCCGATCTCGATCAGGCTCCAGTCGATGTTCCCGGTGATGACGCCCTGGGCCAGTGCGGAAATCAGGCCCGCCTGCGGCGCCGGCAGCGCATGGGCACCCGCGCCGGCCACACCGACGAAGCCGTAGGCCTTGTTGATCAGGTCCAGCACCGGCGGAATCACCGCGGCGCCCGCGATCACACCCACCACCAGGGCCACCTGCTGACGCCACGGCGTGGCGTCCACCAGCTGGCCGGTCTTGAGGTCCTGCAGGTTGTTGTTGGCAATGGCGGCCACGGTGAACACCACCGAGGTGATGAACAGCGCGAAGGCCACCAGGGCCTTGCCTTCATCCGGGCCGACATACGGCTTTACGAAGGCCACCAGCAGCAGCGCGGCCGCGATGACCACCAGGATGCCCACGCCCGACAGCGGGCTGTTGGACGAGCCGATCAGGCCCGCCATGTAGCCGCACACGGTGGAAACGAAGAAGCCCATCAGCACCACGAAGGCGACGCCGCCGATGGCCAGCACGCCCACGTGGGCGCCCAGGCCGGCCGAGGTGCCGAAGTAGCCGAGCAGCCAGGCAATGGGGATGAAGCACGCCAGGGTGATCAGGCCGACGATGCCAATCGGGATGTCGCGCTCGGTGCGCGGCAGGGTGTGGGCCTCGCCGGCCTTGCGGACCTTGGCGGCCGCCATGGCCGAGGTGAGGCCCGTGATCACCGGCTTCACCAGCTTGGCCAGCGTCCAGATGGCCGACACACCAATCGCGCCGGCGCCGATGAAGCGCACTTTGGTGCTCCAGGTCCCGTTAGCGAGATCGGCCATCGGCTGCGACAGGTCGCCGAGCATGGAGAAGTGCGGCACGCCCCAGCCCCAGCCGATGATCGCGCCGATCAGCATGGCGATGCCCACCGACAGGCCCACAAGGTGGCCGATGGCGAACAGGGCGAAAGAGAGGCTGAAGTCGAAGCCGCTGACCGCCCCCTTGTCGTTGACCCGGAAGTAGCGCACGAAGTCGCTGGCGAACACCTGGGTGGCCACGACCACGGCGAACGCGGCCGACGCGATGGAACCCCACAGCACGGCCAGCAGGCCCGCGCGGCTTTCGTCCACGCTGTTGGCATCGGCGTCGTCGCCACTGCCCACCTTCAGAACTTCCGCGCAGGCCAGGCCTTCGGGGTAGGGCAGGTCCGAGTTGGTGACGAGGGCACGGCGCAGCGGGATGGAGTACATCACGCCGAGGATGCCGCCCAGCGCGCACACGGCAAACGAGGTCCAGAACGGGAAGTCCGCCCACCAGCCGATCATGATCATGCCGGGCAGCACGAAGATGATCGAAGACAACGTGCCCGCCGCCGAGGCGATGGTCTGCACGATGTTGTTTTCCTGGATGGTGGAATCCTTGAAGCCCCGGAGCAGGGCCATGGAAATCACCGCCGCGGGAATCGACGTGGCGAAGGTCAGGCCGGCCTTGAGGCCGAAGAAGACGTTGGCAGCGGTGAACACCACCGTGATGATCACGCCGAGGATGAGGCCGCGAACGGTCAGCTCCTTGCGATGGTCGGTTGGAAGTGTCTTGCCGCTCACGAAAGTCGTCCGGTCATGTGGTGGTCCCTTGTTGGCCGCCTTGGCAGGCGCGGTTGTGGCAGGCGCGGTTGTGGTCGGCCCGCCTCCGGTGGCGGGCCAGGGGGTAGGGTTGCCGGAATGAGCCGGAATCGCAATGGGCGGCGGGGTCTGGATCCCTCGCCTGTATTGCCGCGCTCCTGGCGCCGTGATATTCACTGGCCCTAGGGAAAGTGAGTAAAAACAATGATGCAGGCGAGGAAGACGACGATGCATCCATGGCGACCCGCGATTATCGCCGGCGTTATCGCCGTGCTGGGGACAGGGGCCACCCCCGCCGCACCTGCCAAGGATAAGGCCAGGCAGAACTACGCCATCGTGGTTCACGCGGACTCGGCGCAGTCGCTGGCCGACGAGAAGGAAGTCCACGACGCCGTCATGGCGATGCGCGACGGGAAGGTCCAGGAGGCCATCGACGGCCCGCTGACCGATGTCGTCAACCGCTATGAAAAGGCGTACGGCAAGAGCAAGGACGCCGTTTTCTCAGCGCGGAACCCCGGGCAGGGCATGATGTACATGACCTTTGAAGCCACGAAATATATCGCCGGCGCAGGCAACGGGTCGGGCAAGGCCATTGATGTCGGCCCTGCATGGGCCAAGGCCTACTGGGCAAGAGGCTACGGCTATAGCGAGTTGAAGCGGTTTCCGGAAGCGGAGGCCGAGCTGGCGAAGGCCATCGCGTTATCGCCACGGGATGCGCAGTTCGTCGGTGAGCTGGCGTACGTCTACCAGATGGAGCATCGCTTCGCTGATTCGCTCGCGCTTTTCCAGAAAGTCCCCGAGTTTATCGAGACCATGGAGGACTGGGATGAGGCCACGAAGACGGAGTTCCGCTGCAAAGCCTTCCGCGGCCAGGGCTACGACCTCGTAGAACTCCACCGACTCGATGAGGCCGAGAAGGCTTATCAGTCGTGCATCGCTTTGATTCCCGGCGAGCCAAAATCACTCGGCGAGCTCGAATACATCAAGGGCTTGCGGGCCAAAGAAGCCAAACAATGATGCCTTTGTTGCGCGCCGCGGCATCCGCGGGCCTGATCGCTATCGTGGGGACCGTCGCTTCGTCAACGGCGAAGGCGGACGACACCGTCACGGTTAAACAGAACATCACGCTCAACGGTGAGTCCGACGAGGCCCAGGCCGACATGAAGACCGTTGTCGATGCCGTCGTCCAGATCAACGAGGGAAAGATCCAGCAGTCGATCGACGGGCCGCTGACCGACGTTGTGACGCGTTACGAGAAGCGCTATGCCCATAGCGGTGATGTGGTGTTTTCAGCACGCGGGATGACACAGGGCCTGATGTACCTGGCGGAGGCGGCTGTGAAGCATTCCGTCAAGGGGAAGGGCAGTGCCATCGATGTGGGCCCGGCATGGTCCATGGCGTATTGGGGCCGAGGCTACGGCTATAGCGAGATGAACCGCTTTCCCGAAGCCGAGGTCGAACTGAAGAAGGCTCTCGCCCTGTCGCCACGCGACGCGCAATACGCCTCCGAACTCGCCTACGTCTATCAGATGGAAGGGCGCTTCGCCGAATCGCTGGCTCTCTACGAGACGGTGCCAGGCTTTCTGGACCTGATGGACGGTTGGGGCGACTCGGAGAAAACCGAGTTCCACTGTAAATCCCTCCGCGGCCAGGGTTACGACCTTGTTGAGCTCAAGCGCCTCGACGAGGCTGAGGCTGCCTACAAGGCTTGTCTTGCCTTGATGCCAAACGAGCCGAAGTCGCTGGGTGAGCTGAATTACATCAAGGAATTACGCGCGAAGGGTGGCTGACAATCGATCGATAGGAGAGCCCAATCTATGGCACTGAGGATGCTCGTTGTCATTTTCTTAAGTCTGGCAGGCTGCAGCAGCCAGAAAATCCTGAGCGGATTTGCAGATGGTTTTGTGCATCAGTGCCGGGGCGTAACCACGTGTGTGGTTGATGCATCGAAAGTCACTGACTTTTCTTGGGATGAAGCGTTCGTTTTTGACGCGTCTGCATCATCCGAAACGATCGAATCAAAGATCAGAATGCCATACCCCTTTTACCGAGACCTGACTCAAAAGATTCTTTTCATAAAACATGGTTCGATCGTCGCGCACGAGGACTACGACTACGACCCAGACGACAAGCACCCATCAGTTGTGGCATTTGACTTCGACTCACCCCCCAAAACTGGCTACTTTCACCTCGATCGGGAACGAAGGAAATTGCGCGTTCAAGTTGTTGAAATCAAAGGGCAACGTCGATACTTTGTCAGGCCATTAGAGAATTTACCCTAGCCAATAGCTGGACTCTCGCCATGAATCAAGAAGTACCAGCCCTGACTAAGAGCATCGATGAATCGGGACGCGTCCTATACCACTACTGGGCGGATCAGACGTGGGATGGCTTTGATTCGCTGGTGAAATATCTTGAGAAGCACTGGGATGGAGTGCCTATCGAAGAAGTTGATGAAGTGTATTCCCGACGTTGGGTCCTTCGCTTCAACGCAATCTCGATAGCCATCTGTCATGACGGACTCAAGGGCACCTATTTTGTCAGAGATGATGGAAAGTCCGACCAAACACTACTGGAATCCATCGAGGCGGACTTGCTCAGACGCCTGCCCTAAGCCGACATACCAGAACACCTGTGGTCGCACCGAGGACACGATGAACGTAGCAGGGAAAGCATTCGATCAGGCAGACGTCGATGGTGAGGTTATCTATATTCCATCGCATGCAACCTGGGACACGATCCGTCGGACGTCCAAGTTCTTAGGTCGAACGGTCACCTTGCTCGGCACTGATGAGGTCGGCCAACGGTTGCTCGTCTTCGTCAGGCCGCACGATACTGCCTTTTTCCTTGGCGTTCACCGGCCCTGGTCGGTCGAAGATATGCATTAGTGAGGCGCTGACGCCGCGACAAACCTGCCGCGGCGCCTCCGATGCCCCTTAGTACTGATACTGCAAGGTCACACCAATCGTACGCGGCTGATTAAGTGCCACGCGGCGCGTCGTCGGCAGGTCGGCCGAGATGGCGACGGGAAGGTCGGTCTCGCCGTGCTTGTCGAACAGGTTGGTGGCGTAGAGCGAGATATCGAAGCCATTACGGCCTTCCATGCCCACGCGGACGTTGGTGGTGGCAAAGCCCTTGCGGCGGTAGAACGGGCTTTCCCGGTCGTACAGGAAGTTGGAATCACCCACGTAGCTGATATCGGTGCGCATGAAGCCGTCGTACTGGGCGTTGACCCGGTGGCGATACTCGGCCGCGAGTGAGCCGGTAAAACGTGGAACGTTCACGAGGCGGTCGCCATCCTTCGCCGAGGTGCCAGGCACGTCGTTCTTCAGATGCGCGTCGTTGTAGCTGAATCCGGCACTCAGGGTCACCGAGTTGATGGGCAGGAACTTCATCTCCAGCTCCGCACCCTGGCTGACGGCATCGCCGAAGTTAGCCGTGATGTTGTAGCCGCAACCCAGCACGATCTGCTGCTGCACGTGCTTCCAGTCGATGTGATACACGGACGCGTCGATCAGCAGGCGCCGGTCCAGCATCGAGCTCTTGAAGCCCAGCTCGTAGTTCCACAGGGTATCCGGGTTGTACTTGTTCAACTGCGACTGGCTGAGGCCAAGGCCTTCGACCTCCGAGCCACACAGCGCCGCTGGCGCCGGGTTATTCGGGCCGCCCGGACGGTAGCCTTCGGATGCCGTGGCGTAGACCATGTTGTCCGGGCTGACCTGGTACTGCAGCGTGAACTTCGGCGTGCTGCCGTAGTCCTTCGAGCTGCTATGTACGGTGCTCGGGCCGCCGTTGAGGAGGCCGTCGCCGCTCTGCGCGAAGCCCTGCTTCACCTCGAACGCACGGATGCCGGCGCTGGCCTTCAGCTTATCGGTGATGTTCCAGGACAGCTCACCGAACACGGCATACTCGTGCAGGGTGGCGTTGCGCGCGCCGGCGTAGATCGTCGAGTAATCAGGGAACGGCGTATTGAAGGCCTGGTTGAAGCCGTCGGGGTAGGGGATGGACGAGGAAAGCGGCGCACGCACATCGTGGTAGAAGGCGCCAAGGATCGCCTGCACCGGCCCGTCGAACTTGCTGGTGGCCCGCACTTCCTCGGTGAACTCCTTGTTCTTGTAGCTTCCGTACATGGTCGTCGGGTAGACGCTGGGCAGGCCGAAGAAGTAGTTGATGACCTTGGAGCTATCGTCGCGGATGTTGACGTCGCGCGTGAAGTACGAGGATGACGACATCAGTTCGAACGCGTCGAACTGCTTGTGGATGGCGAGGTTCGAGATCGTCGACTTCTGCACGTTCGCTTCGTTGACATCGCGCACTTGGTAGGGGTCGCTGAGCGTCGCCGGGATCTTGTCGTAGGTAAACGGCGAGCCGAGCCTGGAGTACTGGTAGATGACGCTCGGCGTGATCGTCAGGGTATCGTCCGGCTTGATCAGCAGTGCCGCAAGTGCGCCATACGTCTTGAACGTGTTGACGTTGTCCTTCTTCTTGCTGTCCGGGTCCGCCTCGAGATAGTTGGTCGGCGAGATCCGGTAGCGGTCGATATAGCCGTCGTCATCGCGATAGTAGGCAGAGACGCGCAGGGCGACCTTGTCCTTGAGCAGCGGAATGTTGAGCACGCCATTGACGTTGGCGTTTGGGCCGCCATGGTACGTGCCGGAGACATCGGTCTTGATGCGGGCTTCGACGAAGTCCAGGTCCGGCTGGTTGGTCACGTACTTGACCGTGCCGCCCATGGAGCTGGAGCAGTAGATCGTGCCCTGGGGCCCGCGAAGCACCTCGACACGCTCGATATCGAACACCGACGGATCAATCACGCCACGCGTGGAGAGCAGGGCGGCATTGCTGGACGCCGCGATGGGCACGTCATCCAGGTAGTAGCCGACCGTCGCCGCGGAGCCGGCGCTGGACGAGATACCGCGGATGATCAGGTTGTTCGAACCCGGGCCTGACGAAACGACGGTGAGAGAAGGTGCGATACGGGCGAGATCGACCAGGCTGGTTACACCCTGGCGCTCCAGCTGCTCGCCCGTCAGTGCGGTCATGCTGATCGGCACCTTCTGGATATCCTGCTCGCGCTTGGCGGCGGTCACCGTGATGCCTTCGAGGGTCTGGGGCGTATCCGACGCCTGCGCCTTCTTTTTATCGTTGGCGGGCGTGGTCGCGTCCTGTGCCTCGGCGGCGCCTGCGGCCAAGGCCACGGACAACAGGGCGGAATAGAGCAACGTGCGCTTGAAATCGTGGTTCATGAAACTCCCCCGGGAGTCGGTTGTGCCCTAGGTCCCCTGGCACGGAATGGATAGCCATCCAGACGGCTATGCTGCGGCGCACGATGGCTTGTTTCGATCAGATCAAAAAGTTTTGATGACGTCAAGCTTTTACGATACGATCGGGCTGCAGTCGCAGATAGACATCCAAACGGTCCAATTAATGGGGTGCCATGAAAACCATGTCCGTTCTTTTCTGCGCCGCGAGCGCAGTGACGCTGGCCGCCAGCGTGTCGGCTGAAACGCCGGCCGTCCCGACCGCCCAGGCCATCAAGCAGACGCTCGACGCCAGTGCCGCCGCCTGGTCCGCGGGTGACCTGAAAACCTTCATGGAGTGCTATGAGCACTCGCCCAGCACCCGCTACGTCAGTGCCAGCGGCACCGTGGTGGGCTACGAAGCGATCGAGACCATGTATGTGACGCGCTTCAAGAAGCCGGGTGCCAGCTTCGGCAAGCTGACGCTGGAACTGATCGACGTCAAAGACCTCGGCTCCCAGTACGCGTTCGTGGTCGGCCGCTACCACCTCAAGCCGGACACGGGCGCCGAGGTTTCCGGCCTGACGACCCTGCTGTTCCACAAGGTCGGCGGCCGCTGGCTCATCAGCAGCGACCACAGCTCCTGAGTATGGCCGGCGCACAGGGGACGCCGGTGCATGCTGCGGGGCTGAGCATTGGCTCGGCGATTCGTGACCGACGGCGAGGCCTCGGTCTCACCCTGCAGGCGCTGGCCACCAGCTCAGGGCTGTCCATACCGTTCCTCTCGCAGGTCGAGAGGAACCTCGCCCATCCATCGCTCCTGTCGCTCGAAGCCATTGCACGAGCGCTGGATGTCGACGTGGATTACTTCGTCGGGGTCCCCACGCCGGGGCAGATTGTCTGCCGCGCCGGCGAACACGAGCGACTCGATCTCGAATCACCCGTGGTCTACGAGCGATTGAGTGGCCGGCATGCCGAACGCAAGATGGAAGCGCTCCGGCTCATCGTCCCGCCCGGCCTCGTCGCGCCGACCATCCACAGGGAAGGCGAGGGCTTCTGGTACATCCTGAGCGGCACGCTGGAAATGACCGTGGGCAGGAAGAAGTTCGTACTTAAGGCGGGAGACAGTGCGCACTTTGACCAGCGCCATCCTTACAGCATGCGTAATGCGGGTAAAACCGAGGTGCGCATGATCTGGGTGGGGACGCCGGCGATATTCAAGGACTAGGCCATCGCCTTCAGGTCAAACCCAGCTTCCCGCAGACGTAAAAGGTGGCGTACAGCAGCCCCACCACCAACGGCACGAAGATGGCTACCGTCGTGCCGACCAGGCGCAACACCCGGCGCCGCTCCTTGTGGCGGCCCAACTTTCCCTGGTCGTAATGCCACTTTACAGCGAAAAACATGCCCGTCCCGAAGACCAGGGCCTTGAAGACAATGAAGATGATGGGGACCCAATCGATCATTTTAATGTTTCCGGGCAGATGCTTAGCGGTTGGCTTTAAAGCATGCTACCCAGAAACAATCCCCATACAATCGGGACAAATTGTCCCAGTACCCCCCGGACGGAAGGCGGCTCGCCTGCAACCACGGACTGGAGGCTGGATATAATTCCCCGCTTTATCATCGGCGAGCAACATGGACCGACTCGAAGCCATGGCCATGCTGGTCTCCTCGGTGGAATTGGGGAGCCTGTCGGCGGCTGCGAGACGCATGCGGATTCCGGTCTCCACGCTCACGCGAAACGTCAACGATCTTGAAGCGCTCCTGGGCACGAAGCTGCTCGTCCGAACCACCCGAAAGCTCACGCTGACCGACGCCGGCAATGAATACGTCGCCGCGGCGAAGCAGATCCTGGAGCAGGTCGATGAGCAGGAACGCCGCGCCGCCGGTGAGTTCCAGACCCCGCGAGGCGAGTTAGTCGTCGCCACTCCCGTGCAGGTTGCGCGGTTGAGAGTCCTGACGGTCATCGATCAGTTCCTGGCACAGTACCCGGACGTACGAATCCGGCTCCTGCAGTCCGACCGAAACGTCGACCTTGTCGATGCGCATGCCGACGTCGCCATTCGGATCGGCCGCCTGCGCGATAGCAGCCTTGTCGCGACGCGCATCGGGGCACTCAGGGTCGTGGTCGTAGCCAGCCCGGGCGTTCTCGAGAAACATGGTGGGCCGGAGACGCCGGAAGACCTGCGAGATTTTCCCTGCGCCGTATTCGATAGCCCCTATCTTTCGCCCTGGCGTTTCCGAAACCCCGGCGCGGAAGAGACCTTTACGGTGGCGGTTGTTCCGCGCTTGCTTGTGCTCTCACCGGATGCGGCGGTGGACGCCGCCATCGATGGAATCGGTGCGACGCTCGTGCTCGAGCATGACGTGGCCGAAGCAGTAAAGGCCGGGAAACTGCAATATATCTTGCAAGCGTACGAGGTTGAGCCGTTACCCGTGCACCTGGTGCACATCTCCCGCCACATCATGCCCGCGAAGCTTCGCCATTTCATCGATTTCGCCGTGCCGAAACTTCGCGCCGAGCTCGCCAGCTTTGGGCGCACTCCTGAGATCTAGCACGCAGCCCGCCGTCTTCGATGGCAATCGGTACGACGGGCTGCAGCGTGGTTTGCAGCGTTACGTCAGAACTGCGTCAGACCGCCATCGACCACCAGCTCGGCGCCCGTGGTGTAAGACGAGTCGTCGCTTGCCAGGAAGAGCGCGGCCTTCGCCACCTCGGCGGCTTCACCGAAGCGCTTCAGACCGGTCTTCGCCGTGATGCCGGCGGCGACTTCCTGCAGCACCGCGTCGGGCAAGCCCACCTTGCTGTAGAAAGGCGTTGCGATGGCACCCGGGCTGAGGGCGTTAACGCGGATGCCGCGAGGCGCCAGTTCAGCGCCCAGGGTGCGAACCAGGGACCGCGTCGCCGCCTTGGTCGCCGCCAGGATCGAAAGGCCCGGGTATCCGATCGTATTCAAGAAGGACGTCGTAACGATGATGCTTCCGCCCTCGGTCATGACGGGGGCAGCCTTCTGGATCGTAAAGAACGTCCCCGAGAAGTTAAGCGCCAGGTTGTCGGCGACGTATGCTTCGGTCACAGCTTCCAGCGGGGCTACCGTCGTGGCACCTGCGTTGGCAAACACAACGTCGATGTGGCCGTATGTCGCCTTGGTCTCAGCGACGGCACGTTCGATGTCCGCGACCTTGCGGATATCGGCATGAATCAGGAGAGCCTTGCCATTGAGTGCAGCGCCCGCGGCGGCCAGGCGGTCCTGGTTCGAGCCGACCAGCACCACGTGGGCGCCCTCGAGCTGGAAGAGCTTCGCGGCCTCCAGGCCAATGCCCGACGTACCGCCGGTGATGAAAGCGACTTTGTTGTTGAGCTTCATGATGAGTACTCCTCGTTGGGTTGATTGCGGGACGAGGAGAACGATGCGCCTAACCATTCGGGCGGTGAATATGGGAAAGCCGAGAAACATCTGCTCAAAAAACGATGAAGTGACTTTTGTACTTGGACTGGGCGGGGTTTGCCCTTGTGGGCGGGTGAATTCGGCGTCCTTTAACAATCCAGTGTACGTGCGCGGTGCTAGCGTCACACGCTACGCCGCCCTCACGTCAGCCCCTGGAGCGCCCCATGGCCCTGAAAGACCTGATCACCGACCCGCTTGGTTTCGGCACCGCGCCGCTCGGCAACATGTTCCGCGACATTCCCGAGGACGAAGCCCAGGCCACCGTAGATGCCGCTTGGGGCCACGGCATCCGGTACTACGACACGGCACCGCTGTATGGCGCTGGCCTGGCCGAGATCCGCCTCGGTAAGGCACTCGCCGGCCATGCCCGGGAGGATTACGTCATCAGTACCAAGGTCGGTCGCATCGTCCTCGACGAGGTCGAAGACGTGAACAGCCGCGACTTCGGCGAGAAGGGCGATGTGTTCCGTTACGGCCTGCCCAACAAGGTCATTAACGATTACTCCGAGGACGCCACCCTGCGGTCCATCGAGGGAAGCCTCAAGCGCCTGGGCACCGACGTCATCGAGATCGCGTGGGTCCACGATGTAGCACAGGATTTCTACGGCGATGAGTGGCTCGCCCAGTTCGAGAGCGCACGCAAGGGTGCCTTCCGCGCGCTCGACCGCCTGCGCGATGAAGGCGTCATCAAGGCCTGGGGCCTTGGCGTCAACCGCGTGGAACCCATCGAGATCCTGCTGGAGCTGGAAGGGCCGCGCCCGGATGGTTTCCTGCTCGCCGGCCGCTACTCGCTGCTCGATCACAGCAAGGCCCTGCAGCGCGTTATGCCGACCGTACAACGCGAAGGCCTGGGGATTGTCGTCGGTGGTCCCTACAGTTCCGGCGCGCTCGTGGGCGGCAAGCACTTCGAATATGCGCCGGCGAGCTCGGAGATCCTGCACAAGGTTGCCCGCATCCGCGGTATCGCGGATGCGCACGGCGTGAGCATGAAGGCGGCCGGCCTGCAGTTCAGCCTGGCCCATCCCGCCGTCGCCGCGGTCATCCCGGGCGCAAGCCATCCGGGTCGCATCGCCGAAGACAAGGACGCCATGCGTGAACACGTGCCGCGTTCGTTCTGGCTGGAGCTGCGCAAGGAAGGCCTGGTGGCGCCCGATGCGCCGTTGCCCGGCGACGACTGAGGGGGAGGGGAAGGGCACCCCGCGGCGACGCACGCGCTTAGAGCGCGTCGACCGCCTCGAGCGGGATGGGGTTGCGCGTGGCCAGGTCGTTGATACGGCCGAGGTAGTCCTGGTAGTGCGGGCTCGCGCGATGGGCTTCGGCGCCGGCCGTATCGGCGTACAGCTCGTCGATCACGAACACGCCAGGCGTCTCGCGGTGCCGCCACAGGTTGTAGTGCACATTGCCCGGCTCACCGCGCGAGGGCGCCGTCATGCCGCGAAGCAATGCTTCGAGTTCGCCGGCCTTGCCTTCTTTGGCGGTCAGGACGGCTATCACCTTCACTTGCTTCGACGACATGGCGGCATTTCCTTTGGGGGGCGAAAGCCTGGAGGTTAATCGACTTTGGCCAGGGCGTCGGCAATCGCCTTGCCGACGATGGTGCCGGAAGCCGGGTTCTGTCCCGTGATCAGGCGACCATCCACGATCAGGTGCGGCTGCCACGGGTCCACGCAGGTGTACTCGGCGCCGGCCTCGCGCAGCACGCCTTCCAGGTCGAAATCGACGTCGCGCGCTGCGTAACCATCCTCTTCGGCCTTGGAGAACGAGGTCAGCTTGCGGCCTTTGACAAAGGGCGTGCCGTCCTCGAAGCGAACGCCGAGGAAGGCGACTGGCCCGTGGCACACGGCCGAGACGATCTTGCCGCCGTTCCAGGCCCGCAACACGGCGCGCTTCACGTAGCGGTCCTTCGAGATATCCACCATGGGCCCCAGGCCACCCGGGAAGAAGATCGCGTCGTAATCGAGGACGTCCACCTCGGAGAGCTTGCGGCTGCATTGCAAGCGGCGGAAGGCAGCGCTTTCCAGGAACTTCTTCTGTACCGGGTCCGAGCCGTCGTACCCATCATGCGGAACAATCCCGCCGAGCGGCGAGGCAAACTCGACGGCGACGCCGGC
The DNA here is from genome assembly GCF_006385595.1 of Luteibacter pinisoli. Taxonomy (NCBI): domain Bacteria; kingdom Pseudomonadati; phylum Pseudomonadota; class Gammaproteobacteria; order Lysobacterales; family Rhodanobacteraceae; genus Luteibacter; species Luteibacter pinisoli. Next base: position 2,158,204 of record NZ_CP041046.1, on the reverse strand, counting down.
TCCCTCCAGCTCTTCAAACGGATGCGCGATCTCGGGAAAGAAGAACCCCGTCGTGCGCTCGAAATTGCCGATAACTGCGGTATTAGTCGCGATGCAGAGAACGTGCTTGACGCGCATGGTGGTGGCTCCGTCGATGGGCTGGGGAGAGGAGGGCGCCGGGCTTGGTAGCCGAAGAGGCCATCTCACGGGATATAGCTGTGGCTCTCGGGGAAAGATTGGTAAATCCGTTCCCGTTGACGCGGTCCAGGTCGATTGGCCTATGATCCACCGGGACGTCCGCACCGGCGGGCATCTAACAAAATCAGGGCGATAAGCATGGATAAGCTTTGGAACAGGCTGCGTTCGGTCTTCGGTGGGGATAAGGCGGCGGAGCGTGTGGCAACAGGCCTGAATGGCAACAAGGATGCGGAGGACAACTTTTGGCAGGAAGTGTATGCCGCTCGAGCGGCCTTCTATCAAACACACTTCGGACCGCTTCCCGATGACATCCTCAAAATTGCACACCTGCTTGGCGTCTGGCCCGGCGGAGGAATCTTCGTCGTACCTGCAGATCGTCTGAAGCCAGGCGCTCGGATCTACACGACCTTCGGACTATCGAACCCAGACATGCCGACGGGCGTTGCTGCCACCAACATCTCGTCGACGCAGGACAGCCAAGGCCGGCTAGCAGCCACACAATCCACCCTCAGGGAAAAGTCACGCACAATCGCGCCCGCAGGCGCCGCAGGGTACGGCTATGAAATCGCTGTTGTTGCGAGCGAGGACGCGACATGGCCGCTTGGGATCGTGGAGTGGGTAGCGCAGGCGGAGCTTTGCGGTGACGCCGGGATCCTTGAACGTGTACGGAAGTACGACGGATTGACGGTCGAGCGCGTCCAGATAGGCCCGAGCGACTGGTTAAACCTGTTGATCGCGAATGCTGTGGGGCCGCTTCCACCCGGCACGACACTGCCGAACGGGACCATGGATCTACTGGTCGCCACCACGATCACCGATGAGGAAATGGCCTGGTCAAAGACCAATGGGCGTGGCGCACTCCTCGATCGTTTAGTCGCCGGCGGTGTCGGGCAGTTCAGTATGCGCAATCGCCCATCGGTCTTGGGCATTGTCACGTCCGCGGACGAGCTCAGTGGCGACGCGCCGGATCTCGCCGAGGTGGTTTCCAGGGACGTCGCCGAGCACCATGTGGCAGCGGGACGATTGGAAAGGATCCATCTTTTTCCGTTGGAACTCGGCGGAGAAGATGCTGCGGTTAACACGGTTTATGGACCAATCGGAACGCGTGCGAAGAAAGCCGCGATCGACGAGATGGTGCGACAACGTCTCGTGGCCGGCACGGTATCGCAGTATTCGGCGTCACCCGAGTACGAAGGCCGAAGCGTCGTGCCCGCGAGGATCAGGATCAGGGCGTGGGGAGCTGATTCGAAACATGCCTTCGAAACGACGTTGGATATAGGGAACGATGGGATTGTAGGAAGTCCCTGATTTCCCTGTCGGCATTATCTTACATAATATACATTATGCGCACATATGGAAGTTGCATCGACCAAGCCGGCACGGCTCGGTCGATGCCCCTCTTTCACGTGAACAAGCTCTATAGCGCCAGGCCCTGCATGCCTGCGGCACCCGCGAAGACCGGTGTATTGCCCACCTGCAACAAATGCCCGTCAGGTAGCACCAGGAAGGTATCGACGTTACCTCCGAGCGAGTTACCCACATAAATGAAAGCACCATCCGCCGATGCCTTGATGTCCGTCGGCGCTGCGCCGGCTTCCAGCTTTCCTGCCACGCCCGAACCAAGGAGCGTCAACGAGCCGTTGCGACCGATTCGGTAGGCGCTGATATCGCCCTTCCCCGCGTTGGCGGTAAACGCAAAACGCCCTGAAACGGTCAGCCAGCAGGCTGCCGCCTGGCCATTTGCCACGTCCGCCGACACCGCGCTCAGCGTTCCATCGCGACCCACGGAATAGGAAGACGCCGCCGATCCGGCCGCTTGCGACGTGACCAGATAGCCCCGGTCGTCGAAATCGAAACCAAATGGCTGCGGATCGTTAGACGGGGAAATGACCGGATCCGTGGCGGGTACGCCTGCCCGATCCAGGGCGAACAGCTCGAACCAGCCTTTGGCACCGGCATTCTTTACCGACACAGCCAGCCAGCGACCATCTGGGGAGACTTGAACCTGGGCAGGTGTCATGCCTACGTTTGGCTGATTTCCGACCAGGGGCGCATCCGTCCCGATGAGCCGCGTCTCCTGAGGTAGCGCGACAAGCTGGCCGCCTGGCGTCAGCTGGAACACAGTGACCGTGGATGTGCCAGCGCTATTAAGAACGTATACGCGATTGCCTCGCTCGGCGACGCTTACCGGATACGACCCGCCCGAGGGTTGAACGTCGACCAGATTCAGCCGGCCGCCCTCGATCGCAAAGACGGAGACCTGGTTGCTACCGGCGTTGGTGGCATAGAGCCACCGTCCATCGGCGCTCCTGAGCAAGGCATTCTGCGAGCCAAGCGGGTCGGGCGGCGGCGCTGTCGTACCCACGCCGACCCCCTTGCCACCCGTGGATACAACGGCCTTTTTCTCCAGGCCACCGAAGAAGTTGCGTTTCAGTACCGCCACGCTATTGGCAGCGATATCGTTGGAGAGAACGTAAACATAGGGCGAGTCGAACCGCGGCAGGCTAAAGGACGGTTCGGCAGCATGGGCCGTGCCAACCGCCAGTACACCAGCGATGCTGGCCGCCAGGGTGTGAATGAGCTTCATGGTGGGATCTCCGATGTGAGCCGGAAGGCTCACTAACCATTCGTCGTGCGATCCCAACGGGTTACAGCGCCACGCCAAAAATGCGACCTACGCCTCATAAAGTGAAGCGTGGAAAGCCTTCAGGTGCCGCTAGGGAACCCTCCGCCCCATCCGGCTATTAACCTAGGCTGCCCACTCCCGTTCAAGGCTTTCCTGGATAACCGCCACCAGCGATTCGTCCATCGACATAGCCTCTACCGCCCTTGCCAGATATGTCTCGTCGGAAACGAGTGAAACGCTCTTTTCCCATGCCCTCCGAACCGACGAGCCATAGGCCAACTCAGCTTTGTGCACCGACTCACGGGGGACTGGACCCCATGTGTGAATCATCATCGCCAAATCGATGATGTCCCGGCTCATGGTCGAGCGATCGACGCCGCGATCGGCGTTGGCCAGCAGTTTTTCAGCGTATGCATCAACGTTGGCGAGGACCGGCACTCCCTCGATGTCGAGCGAGCTTGGCTCCAATGGAATGCGAGCTTCGCGCACGAGCTCGAAACGGATATTCACTCCGTCGACATCGAGATACGTGGAGATCTTGTCGCGGTCAGTGCGAACATCGCGCGTATGCTTTATGGGTTTCCGGAGAAGGCTTCCCAGTGTTGGCGGGGCGATGGCTTCACGAAGACTCCGATAGCCAACCGCGTCTGCGCAAAGAAAATCAATATCGACAGACTCCCGGTACTCGCCGCACTGGAGAACGATGGCCGTTCCGCCGCCAAAGTAGCATTGGGCCTGCTTCAGGAGGCGCCCATCCAGGGCACGCAGAACGTGGGCAATGCGTTGGTGATGCGGCCGCTCAAACATGCAGTACTCCGTTCCCATAGCGATTCACCAGGTCATCGAGCAGTCGACGCTCCTTGTCGCTCATCGAATCGCGATCGACCATGTCCCAATTGCGTTCGTACAGTGCGAGTGCATCCGGCTCGGCGATGGTGCGCTTTCCCGGTCGATTCCACGCCAGTCGCTTCAACTGTGGAAAGTCGTCAATGACGATCAGCGGTTCTCCAGCCGTCGGAATCAGGTTGAGGGCGCGCATCACCGCCGCGTAGGTACCCATGGCGACCGATGGCCTACCCTGCTCCACTTCGATGAGCTTCTGCCGTCCGACTCCTGCCGCCCGCGCGACCGCGGCCTGCGTCAGGCCCATGTGCGTACGTGCGGTCCGAAGCAACTGGCCGAGGTCACGAAGGGGTTCGAGCACGGGATCTGGGATGGTCATGTATCGAATATACGACATCTTGACCAAATGTCACGTTAACGCGACACTGCCTCGAGGCTTCGAACACATACCATGGGTGCCGACCCCATCCAGTCCCAGCTGATCGCCGGTGTAACCAGACCCATGGCCACGCGCCACAAACCGTCCAGCGCCACTTACGTCTTCAAGACCTTGCCCACGCCAGTGGGACGGCTGCGCCTGGTGGGAAGCGACGGCGGGCTCGCAGCTATCCTCTGGGAAAATGACGATCCGAAACGGGTGCCACTGCCGATCGCGGGCGAGTCGCCGGAGCACCCTGTGCTGGTCGAGGTAGCGCGGCAGCTGGATGAATACTTCGCCGGCGAGCGACTCACATTCGACCTGCCCCTCGATTTCCACGGCACGGTATTCCAGAAGGATGTCTGGACCGCGTTGCTCAACGTGCCTTACGGCCAGACGCGATCCTACGCGCAGATCGCCGAACAGATCGGCCGTCCCACCGCGACCCGCGCCGTGGGCGCCGCCAATGGACGCAATCCGATCTCGATCATCGCGCCCTGCCACCGCATCATCGGCACCAACGGCACGCTGACGGGCTTTGCTGGCGGCCTGGATGCCAAGGCGTGGTTATTACGCCACGAGGGTTCGCTCGCCGCACCACCCGGTCTCGAAAGAAATGTCAGGCGGGTGTAACCCAAGGGCCGGCGCTAACGAATACATTGTCATAGCGTTGTAGCCCGTGGCGACCTGTACGATGGGCCTTGCGCGTCCACCCGCCTCCGGTCATCGGAAGGAGCTGACCATGGCCACCGTCACCCGGCGTCTCTATCGGCACCCACTGCCGCTGCGCCTGATGCACTGGATCAACGTGCTTTCGCTCACGATCCTGCTGGGCAGCGGGCTGCAGATCTTCAACGCCCACCCGAGTTTGAGCTGGGGCCAGACCAATACGCCGGAGCGTACCTGGCTGTCGCTCGACGCACCGGCGGGCCCGGATGGCATGCCCCGCGGCACCACGACGATCGCCGGGCATACGTTTCATACCGATGGCGTGCTAGGCGCCTCCACCGTCGACGGCGAGCATGTCGCCCGCGGATTTCCTGCATGGGTCACCGTGCCCGGACCGGGCTGGCTGGCGATGGGCCGGCGCTGGCATTTCTTCTTCGCATGGGTCTTCGTCCTGAACGGTGCCGCCTACCTCGCCTGGTCAGTATGGACACGGCACCTGCAGCGCGACCTCGTGCCCACCGGTGCGGACCTGCGCGCGATCGGCCCGACCGTCCTCCACCACCTGCGTCCCGACCCCGACGCGGCTACAAAGCGCTACAACGTGCTGCAGCGCCTGGCGTATCTGTCCGTGCTCATCGCTTGCATCGGCATCGCGTGCATGGGGCTGGCGATGTCGCCGCGGCTGGATGCCGCCGTTCCCTGGCTCGTGGACGCCGTTGGCGGCCGGCAGTCAGCGCGCTCGATCCATTTCCTCCTGGCCGGCTTCCTCGTCGCCTTCGTTGCGGTGCACCTGTTCGAGGTGCTGTTCAATGGTGTTCTCAATCAACTGCGCAGCATCGTTACCGGCTATGTGCGCGTGAAGGAGACGAACGATGACTGATCGACGCCGCTTCCTGCGCAACGCGATCACCTCGGCGCTGGGCGCCCTGGTCGTGGGCTGCGACCGTATCTCGGATTCAAACACTGGCCCACGGGTACTGGGCGTGGCCGAGGAGGTCAATCGACGCGTCCAGGGGCTCGTTTCCCCGCGTGCCTGGCTCGCCCGCGAATTCACCGTGGCCGACATCTCGCCTTCCTTCAAGGCCAACGGCAATACGAATCCCGACACGCCGCGCTACAACGCGATGCGGGAACGTCAGTTCGCCGACTATCGGCTGGCCGTCACCGGGCTCGTCGAGGCGCCACGTCAATTCAGCCTCGCCGAGCTCGCCCAACTGGGTGAGCGCACCCAAATCACCCGGCACGATTGCGTCGAAGGCTGGAGCGCGATCGGCCAATGGACCGGCGTGCCCCTGGCGGCGCTACTGGACACGGTTCGTCCCACGGCCACAGCCCGCTATGTCGTCTTCCATTGCTTCGACCAGTGGGAGGACGACACGTTCTACTACGAGAGCATCGACCTGGACGAGGCGCGGCATCCGCAGACCATCCTCGCGCATCATTTCAATGGCGAGCCCCTGCCCGTTCCCCATGGGGCGCCACTGCGTCTTCGCGTAGAACGACAGTTGGGTTACAAGCACGCTAAATACATTGAGCGCATCGAGCTCGTCGATCGCTTCGATCACCTATACGGCGGAGGTGGTGGCTATTGGGAAGACAACGGCTACGAATGGTACGCCGGGATCTAGTGCCACCTTCCGGCCCCTATATCGGCGGCGCAAGCACCCCAGGCCCCCACTCCGCCGCCTTCCGATGACACAACTGCCTCTCCGTCAGCGCATGAACGTTGCCCGCCGCATCGTGGACCCGCGTTGCGCACGCCTTGGGCTCAGTCGCTGCGGCCCGGTCATAGTCGCGCAGCATGGCTTCGCGAATCTCATGCGGCGTCGGGTTTCCCCGATCGCTGGGAGGCAGGTTGACCATCACGCCTCCGTTGCCCGCGTCACGTAGACACACTGAACGTGGTGCTCGAAAGCATCATCTGCCAGAGGGATGCTGTCGCCCTCAACCGAGACACCGTCCAGCGTTAACGAGCCCGTTTCGCCCGGCCCAGCCCGGCGCAACTCGATCACATACGTTGCCGCACCGTGCCGATACGTGACGGTGTAGCCGTCCCACCGTGCCGGCACACAGGGTGTGATGCGCAAGCGCCCCTCGACGAGCGTCAGACCCAAAAGCGATTCGAGCAGCAGGCGGTACATCCAGCCCGCTGAGCCCGTGTACCACGTCCAGCCACCGCGCCCGACATGCGGAGGCACCGCGTACACATCGGCAGCGAGCACATAGGGCTCGACCTTATAGGTGCCGACGGCGGCCGCATCGGCCGTGTGACCCGAAGGCAGGATCATCCGGGCCAGGTCCCAGGCGTGTTCGGTCTGGCCCAGGCGGGCGAAGGCCATGGTCGCCCATACCGCGGCATGCGTGTATTGCCCGCCGTTCTCGCGGACGCCAGGCAGGTAGCCCTTGATGTAGCCCGGATCCATCGCCGTGCGGTCAAAGGGCGGATCCAGCAGTTGGATCAGGTGCGCGTCCGGGCGGACGAGATGGGCGTCGAGCGACCGCATCGCCTGGCTAGCGCGTTCGTCACCTGCCCCACCCGAAAGCACCGCCCAGCTTTGCGCCACGGCGTCGATACGACATTCGTCATTGCGGGCGGACCCAAGCGGCGTGCCATCGTCGAACCATGCGCGGAGGTACCACTCGCCATCCCAGGCATGCGCTTCGATGTTCGCGACAAGGCGGTTTGCCTCCTCGTTGCAGCGCGCGGCGAACGCATCGTCACCGTGTGCCGCTGCTATCGGCGCGAATTCCCGAAGCACGTGGACAAGGAAGAACGCCAGCCACACGCTTTCCCCCTTCCCGCCCTCGCCCACCCGGTTCATGCCATCGTTCCAGTCGCCACTGCCCATCAACGGCAGCCCATGCGTTCCGCGTGGCATCGAGTGCATCAAGGACCGGACGCAGTGCTCATAGAGCGTTCCCCGGGTACCTGACAGGCGCGGAAGGTCGTAGAAGGACTCCTCGTCGGGCCGCAGGGCGCGCGCCTCGAGGTACTCGATCGACTCCTCGAGCACGGCGGTATCGCTGCTGGCCATGACGTATCGACTCGTCGCGAGGGGCAGCCAGAGGAAATCATCGGAGCATGCGGTACGCACGCCCCGTCCAGACGGTGGGTGCCACCAGTGCTGCACGTCGCCTTCGACGAACTGGCGCGAAGCACAGATCAGCAGCTGCGCCCTCGCCATGGCGGGCGCGGCATGCTGGGCGGCCATGGAGTCCTGCAACTGGTCGCGGAAACCGATCGCCCCACCGGACTGGTAATACCCGCTGCGCGCCCACATCCTGCTCGCGATCGTCTGGTAGAGAAGCCAGCCGTTGGCGAAGACATCGACGGCTGGCTCCGGGCTCTGCACCTGTACCGCGCCGAGCAGGTCGCGCCACTGCGCACGCACATCGACGAGCTCCCGCGCCGCGGCGCCATCCTGGCGATACCGCTGTACGAGGTCACGGGCCTCGTCCTCGCTCGCGCCCATGCCCAGGCGGAAGACCACGTCACGCGACTCACCGGGCGCCAGGGGGATGCTCACGCGCAATGCGCCACACGGGTCCAGCCCTGCCCCGACCCGGTTGCTCCAGCCCTGTCGGCGCAGGGCCAGCGGCGACGATGCACGGCCATTGCGGCCAAGGAAGTCGCCCCGGTCGCCGCCCATCTCGCGATCCGCGTCGCCCACATCAAAGAAGGCGATGCGGCCGGGGAAATCGCCGTTATACGCGTTGCGCGCGAACAGCGCGCCCGTCGTCGGGTCGATATCGGTCACCACGTGCATGGCGTTCTTCTCGCGAATGTCGCCCAGCACCCACTCCACGTACGCCGTCGCGGTGAGCAGGATGGCGTCGGTACCGTGATTGGTGATGCTGAGCACCTGGAACCTTACGGGTGCGTCGCGTGCGACGAACACTTCCAGTCGCGTGGCCACGTGGTGCTCCGTATGTTCGAACACCGAGTAGCCGAACCCATGACGGGTGGTGTAGGTGCCCTCCCCGCGCATGGGCAGGGCCGAGGGCGACCAGGCATGGCCCGTCGCTTCATCGCGCAGGTAAAGCGCCTCGCCACACGCGTCCTCCACGGGATCGTTCTGCCACGGCGTCAGCCGGCAACCATGGGCGTTGCCGGCCCAGGTATACGCGCTGCCGCTTTCCGAGATAACGCTGCCGAAGCCCGCATTGGCGAGGACGTTGCACCAGGGTGCGGGTGTAGCAGCGCCCTGCTCCTGCGTGATCACGTATTCCGTGCCATCGGCGGAGAACGCCCCACTGGCTTGCGCCGAAGGCAGCGCGGGCGGGGGCATGCTGGGCATCCAGCCCGCCGGGGCGGCGACCGGCGGCCGCAGCCCCATGCGGTGGCGCTCCATCTGCTCCTGCAGCGAACCCAGCGTATCCACCACCACGATCCGCGCGCTCGCCTCCATCACCAGGCGATCTTCGTACGACAAGGGCTGCGCTGCGCGGATGTACACCCCGCCCGGGCGATCCAGGAGGCTGGCCTCGGCACCGGAGGCGAGCAGTCCGATCAAGGCATCGTGCAAGGCCTGGCGGTAGCCAGTGCTGTCTTCGTTCCAGATCACCAGGTCCACGGCGAGCCCGCGGAGCCGCCAGTAGGCGGTCGCACGGATGAGGTCACGCGCGATATCCAGGCGGGCGATGTCGCCGATGCGGAGCAGCACGATAGGCAGGTCGCCTGAAACCGCCTGCCCCCAAAGGCCTGACTGCCCGCGCGTGTTCGCGGCGATCAGTGATGGCTCCGCGCGCATCGCTGAGTTCGCATAGATGATGGACGTGGCCATGTGCTCGAACAGCTGCGCATCGGCGAGCGTGGCATTGGCCTGGCGCAACGTCACCTGGCTATGGGTCCACGCAAGGTCGAACACGCGGTCGCAGAGATGCCGGTCCCGGTACTTCTCGATGAGCCGCATGCAATGGCCGCGCTCGTCGCCAATGCCCGTCACGAAATCGAGGGTCGCCGTCTGTTCGGGTTCAAGCGTGATGCGTACGCGAATGGCCACTACCGGATCCAGGACGGGACCTGCGGTGCCGGACAACTGGCGCGTCCCCGGGGCAAGCGCGACGGGGTCGGCCGCGCTGCGGCCACGGCCGATGAACTGGGCGCGGTCGGTTTCGTACGAGATTTCATCGATATCGGCATCATGGACGGCAACCAGGTGGCACATCCACGGCGGCTTCTCTGCCGCGGAACGGCCGCGGCGTGTGCATAGCAACGCCTGCACCGAAGGCACGATCTCGGTGGTGACGAACAGTTTGCTGAAGGCGGGGTGTGCGGTGTCGCTGGCGGGATCGGCGAGCACCACCTCGGCGTAGCTGGTCAGCTCCACGGTGCGCCGGGTCTTGTGGCGATTGGTGATCCGCGTACGGCGAAGCTCGATATCGTCCTCAGGCGAGACCACGATCTCCGTGTGCGTTTCAAAGCCACGTTGGCGCACGCGGAATTCGGCCCGCGACTCGGCGAAGATCGCTTCGAAGCGTTCCGTTTCGCGCATCACGGGCTGGTAGGCCGTGCTCCAGACCTCATCGTTGGAGGGGTCGCGCAGGTAGCAGAACATGCCGTGGTGATCGCGGGTGATGTCCTCACGCCAGCGCGTCACGGCCATGGTGTCACGCCGGCTGTACCCGCCACCCGCGCTGCTCACCATGACGTGGTAGCGACCATTGGACAGCAACTGCACGGCTGGCCGCGGACGATTCGGGTCCGTAAACAGGCGCAAACGCGTCTCGGGAGCCACCGCCTGCTGCACGCTGTCGCCGATGCCCGTGTGCTTGAGGTATTCGCTGGACGAGAACGGCACCCGCTCCTGCAGCAGGAGGCTCGTGGCCATCACGTTCGGATCCGACTCGAACCGGCGTCGCATCGGCTGGTCAAGCAAGGCGTGCCCGATCGAAAGCAGCGACATGCCCTGGTGATGCGACATGTACGACTGCACGACCGCTGCCTCCTGGCCCGGGCGCAGGCGCGATGGCGTGTAGTCGACCGCCTCGTACAGGCCGTACCGGCCAGCCATGCCCGCGTCGCTCAAGCGCCAGAGATTCGTGGTGGCCGCCGCGGGCGAAACCATCAGCGCGAGCACGGTAGCGTACGGCGCGACGACCAGGTCGTCGCCCAGGCCACGCTTCAGGCCCAGGCCCGGCACACCGAAGGCGCGGTACTGGTAGGTCATCCTCGCATCGACGGCGTTGTAACCTGATTCCGATACACCCCAAGGCACGCCGCGCTGCCTGCCGTATTCAATCTGTCGTGCGACGGCATTTCGCATGGTCTCGTCGAGCAGGCTGCCCTCGTACGTCGGCATGACCAGCACCGGCATCAGGTACTCGAACATCGAGCCCGTCCACGAGAGCAGCACAGGCAACCCCTCCGCCGTCGTCAGCAGACGGCCCAGCGAGAACCAGCTCGCTTGGGGCACCTGCCCCTGCGCGATCGCCACGAAGGTGGTCAATCGCGATTCGGAGGCAAGCAGGTCGTAGAAGGACACATCCAAGGCATGCCGTTCGAGGTCGTAGCCGATGGAGAAGAGGCGCCGGTGCTCGTCGTACATGAACGCCTGGTCCATCACGGCAAAGTTGGCCGCGAGTGCCGCGGCCTCTTCCAGACGGCGAAGCTGCGAACGAGCCCGTTCGCCGCGAATGCTGTCCGTTTCCATGGCGAGCTGGGTGAGCGACGGGATCGACGGTGTGCCCGCGGCATTGCCGTTCCACCATGTGGCCTCTGCCACCAGGTCATCACACTGCCCGGCCAGCCGTTCCAGCCAGAAGGCACCGTCGTCAGACGGCACGCCCGAAAGAGCGGCGTGTAGCGCCTCGGCCCGGGCCTGCTGATCCAGCGCGAACTCGAGCACTTCGCTCATCGACGACGGCGGTGCATCCATGGCCGTGGCCAGAACGCCGGACCACGCCCGGAGTTCAGCCGGGCTCGCAAGCGACAGCGCCGCATCGAGGACGGCCAGCGTATCGCGCAGCCCGTCGATGGATTCGCGACGGAACACCGGTTGCTCGGCCAGGCCCAGGAGCCCGCGTTGCAGGGTGATCAGGTGCCCGGCAAGGTTGCCGCTATCGACGCTGGAGACATAGCGAGGGTGCAGCGGCTGGAGCGTCTCGGTGTCGTACCAGTTGAGGAAGTGGCCACGGTAGCGTTCAAGCAAACCAAGGGTCGCCAGAGTGGCGGCGGTGCGCTCGAGGACGCGGCCGGCGCCCAGGTAGCCGAAATCGAAGGCCGCCAACCCCGCCAGTAAACCGAGGCCGATATTGGTCGGCGATGTGCGCCGCGCCACGTGCGGCTGCGGCACCATCTGCAGGTTGTCGGGTGGCAGCCAGTGGTCGTCGGGCCCGCCGTGCACCTCGAAGAATGCCCAGGTGCGGCGCGCCAGTTGGCGCAGGAACGCGAGGTCGTACGCGGAAGGTACGTAGCGCCGACTCGTGGGTGACCGGCTGACCCACCACGCGATCACCGGCGAAAGGGCCCACAGCAGCAGCCAGGGTAGCGCCACGGCCAGGGCCGATGGTCGCAGAACGACGAGAGCCACTGCCACGACCAGGGCCGCCGCGGGGCCCGCCCACAGGGCCGCCCACGGTACGCCCCGATGGTTACGCCCCAGCTTCGCCACGACGCTCGATGAGCGCCATTCAAGCAGGTGCCGCCGACTGATAGCGACACGCCAGACCGATCGGAGCATCGCATCCAGCCCCGAGTGCGCATCGTGTGGCAGCGATGCGATCGCCAGCGCGAGGCGGGCCACATGGTTGCCCAGCGCAGTGAGCGCGACGTGCGCCTGCTGCCGCCAGCCGATATCGCGCGGTTTGCGAACCGCATCGAGCGTTGCCTGCAGCAGGATCGGCAGCAGCGCCATGGAGAGCACCGCCAGCGTCCAGGTCACGACCGGTGCGATCGCAAGCCAACCCACGATCAGCAGGAACAGGGTCGCGGCAGGAACGACGCTGCGGCGAAGGTTATCGAAGATCTTCCATCGGGACAGGCCGCTCAGGTCGTTACGCCGCCAGCCGTCGGCCGCCGGAACCACCGGCATGAGCCACGGCAGCAGCTGCCAGTCACCACGCATCCACCGGTGACGGCGCTGGCTCTCATCGATGTAGCGGTCGGGCATGGCTTCAAACACGAGCACATCGCTGAGCAGCGCGGAGCGCGCCACGCAGCCTTCGATCAGATCATGGCTGAGCACGCGTTCGGGCTTGAAGCGCCCGGCCATCGCGTGCTCGAAGGCGTCGACATCGTAGATGCCCTTGCCTATGAAAGACCCCTCGTGGAAGAGGTCCTGGTACACGTCGGAGGTGGCGCGGGTGTACGGATCCACCCCGGCGTCGGCGCCATGAAGGCGCGCATGAAGCGAGCGCGCCAGGGCCGGCAACGCGATGCCGACACGCGGCTGCATGATGCCGTAGCCCGATGTGACGACGTGATCGGCGGCATCGAAGACCGGCCGGTTCAGGGGATGATCCATCGCACCGACCAGCAGATGCGCGGTATCCCGCGGCAGATGGGTGTCGGTATCGAGCGTGATGACGTAACGGATGGGCGGCAGATGCTCGAAGCGGCCCACGATGAGCTGGAAGCGTTCCCTGCCCTGCCCTCGCAACAAGGCATTCAATGCCGCCAGCTTGCCGCGCTTGCGGTCGGCGCCGATCCATAGCTGTTCGGTGTCGCTCCACTCGCGCGGCCGATGAAGCAGGAAGAACCGGTCCACTTCGCCGCTTGCATACTTCGTGTTGAGGGCGTTCACGCGTTCCAGGGCGTACTGGAGCATCGCCGCATCAGCCGGTAGCGTCGGCGACACGGCGTCCGTGAAATCGGTGAGCAGCGCAAAGTGCAGCGCGTCGTCGCGGTTCGCCAGGAACCGGATCTCCAGCGCGTCGACCAGTTCATCCACATCGCCGAGCTCACCCAGCAGCGTCGGGACGACGACGAGGGAACTGGCCTCCGACGGGATGCCCTCGCTGTAATCCATGCGGGGGATGCGATCGGGGCGCGTCAGCAGTGAAGTCGCCAGGTTGAGCAGCCCGAGCGCGAACTGACTCGCCAGCAGCGTCGCGGCCACCGCCAGCGCGACGAACATTCCCGTCTCCAGGTTCGCGAGCATGCCTGCGCCCATCAGGGCCACGGTAAGGGCGAACGTTACCGTGATGAGCACCGCCATCGCCAGGCGGAACGGCGGCCTGGGCGCCGGGGCAACGCGCCCCTTGGCGTGACCGGAGAGGCCAAGCGTCTGTTTCAGCGCTGGCAATCCATCGCCCTGGAGGTGATAGCCGACGTGACGGGAAAGGCCTTCCGCGGCCTCGCTTGCTTCGAGCACGGCGCGCGCGACGTGCAGCTCGTCAAGCTTGCCCTTGCGCGCGAGGCGCTCGATCTGGTGGCGGTAATCGTCGCGGCTAGCAAAGTCCATCCGGGCGTAAACGCCGGCGGGATCAGCGCGCAGGGTGGCCTCCACCAGGCTGGTACGCTCAACCAGAACCTTCCAGTCGATCATCGCGAGCATGCGCAGGCTGCCGATGCTGTTGCCGATCGACACCTGCTGTGCGGCTTGCTGCTGGGACTCCACCTGGACGAGATAGTCGATGCTGTGGCCCGATTCGGCGAGCCGCTGTTCAACCCAGCCCAACGGCATGGCCAGCGCCGGGCCCTGGCCTTGCAGGCGCCGGACGAGCTCAGCGACAAACGGGGCGCTCATGACAGGCGACGAGCGCGCCATGTCCGCGACGACGAGCACGACATTCTTCGCGTCTTCGGCCGCCATCCGGGTCATCGCGTTGGCCCACCGCGTCGCCCGCCTGCGGCCCGCGCGGTCCAGCGTGACGCGTACGGCGATGCGGCGCAGGTTCTCGATCAGGGCGATGCGCAGCATGATGGGCACCGCCCATAGCTCGCCAAGGTTCAGCGGCGCGACGGACTGATAGGACGTGAGGAAACGGGCAAGGCCCACCTCATCGATGCGTCCGTCCCCGTGGGCGATGACCTCCAGTGCGATGTCATAAGCACGTGGCAGGCCTTTCGATGCTCCGTCGTCAAGCTGCACCAGCTCGCGGCTGTAACCATTCGGGAAATCCCTCTTTGCCGTCCGGATCTGCTCCTCGATGAGGTACAGGTTATCCAGCAGCCACTCGCCGGCCGGCGTGGTCGCTTCACCCCGCTCACTCGCCGCCATAAGGCCGCGGCAGGCATCCAGGATCGTCAGTTCATTATCCGCGAGCCGTGGCAACAGCCATTCTGGCGCATGCACCGGCGCGACCCGGTGACGGCCGGCAAGTATGGGCCCGTGAGCTTCCAGCTGATCCGCGTTGAAGAGTTCCGCGCGTATGACAGGCTCACGCTCAATGCGCGCGGAAGTGCGTCGCCGGCGAGCGCCGAGCAGGATCAGGTCCCCGCCAAACGTGGTGCGAGGAGATCCATGGTTTTTATCCTGCAAGGGGGTGGCGAGCGCCCGGAAACGGCAGTCTCGCCCTTGGGGTGTTACGGCAGCGCGAGGGTCACGTGGCGGCGTCCGGTCATTCGTGAAGGCTACGGGCCTCGACCCAAAGGGCCACTCAACGCGGGCCCGAGCTACCCCACCTTTCCAGATCCCCCAATGTCAGCGCCCCGCTCTTCGCCGCGATGGCTGACGAATGCGTGGCTTTACTCACCACGCCATGGGCGTCCACGAGCACCATGGTCGGATAAACGTCCACGCCAACCTGCTTCGCCAGCGCATCCTGGCCGGGAACAATCGGCCAGTTGAATCCACGGCGAGTGGCGAACTCCTGGGCGGTGGCGGCGTCGTCGAAGGTGAAAGCCACCACGGGAACGTCGGGATGGGCACGATGGAACTGGCTCAGCACCGGTGTTTCCGCGATACACGGCGCGCACAGGGCAAAGAAGAAGTTGGCGATGAACGGCTTGCCGCGGAGCGATGCGAGTGAAACCGCTTTGCCGTCCAGGGTCGTGGCGTGGAAGGCGGGGAACGGCTTCCCCTGGATCGACATGCCGGCAGGCTGTGCCCTCGCCTGCTTGTGTGCGGCGATGACAGCATCGCTCTCGAGCCTGAGCACGGCCGAATGGTGCTCGGGGCTCTTCTGGATGTCGAACGGCCGGCCCTTCATCAGTGCCTGGAACTGACTGAAGGGGACGACATGCCCGTCCTGGTCCTCGCAGATCACGGTGTAATCATGCGGGATGGCCATTTGATCACGAAGGGCGTCTGGCACGACGTCGGTGGGGCGCGTCTCTGCGCTTGCGGAGGCGGTGACGGCGGCAAGGAGGGTAATGAACACGGCAAAGCGCATAGACAAGCCCGTTAAGCTACATAGGTAGCTATTACACTACATGTGTAGCGCAACTCATTGCAATGCTTCAGTGCGCTGCCACTAGCGGCAAGGACGCAACGCGCCACTCCCCGGAAGTCTCCCGGTGAAACGTCACATGCAGATCGCCATGGAGCGCCTGTTCGACGTCCCCGTCCCTCACACCCATCGCCGTCACATGAAACACGTCGCGCCCCTGTCCGGGCCGTGACTCGAAATGCAGGACGGTGCCTCGCATGCCCGCCAATGCCTCGCATTGGCCCGTCCCCACGCCCGCCACGCAAATCGCCACGCATGCGAGCCCCAAGGCAGCCGCCGCGGAGGCCCGGGCGAGAAACCCGGGCCGCTCAGGGCCGCCTTCCCCGCCGAGGATTGCGAGCAATCGTCGGCGCGCGGCCCCCGCTGGCCCGGCCATGGTCGACACCGTGGGCACCATGGCCCCGACCCGACTGGCATGGCGAAGGGATGCCAGAACCGCTTCCGCGTAGCCTGCGCGCGTGACGTCGTCGGCGCCGCGCAGGGCCTGGAGATCACAAAGCTCCTCGCGTGCCGCGAGGATGAGCGCGTGCAGCCGCCTCAGGGGCCAGCACCACGGCATGATCGCCATGGCCGCGTGCTCGGCGAGCAGGCGCCAATTATCGAGCCGTCGTGCATGGGCCAGCTCGTGGCGCCTGATCGCGCGAACCACGGGCGGGTCGAATGCGAGGACGGTGGCGCGCGGCATGACGACACGTGGCCGGACATAGCCGATAAGCATGGGCAGCCCGACTTGGGCGCCGGCGCCCCGCAGAAGGCGGCTCGTCCTGAGTGATCCAAGGAACCGGTGGCCGAAGACGACGGCTCCTGCGAACGCGCACAGCCCGAGCAGTGCGGACGACACCGTAGCGGCGCGCAGCAGCCACGTCTGCGCCGGGACGACCTCGGGCAACCACCCGTTTGCCAAGGGGTAAACCGCGCTTGCAGGGCGCCAGGGGTGGGTGAGTAAAGGCAGTATCGCTGGCAGGCCCGCCGTCACCCAAAAGGCGGCCGATGCCAGCGCGTGCCTGACTCGCGGCGACCAGCCGCCGTCGAGCCGATCGATGGCGTACGCGCCACCGGTGCCGATGGCCACGGCCGCCAGGCAAGCGAGGACAAAGCCAATGGCGCTCACGGGCGCTTCTTGCGCCCGTTGAGCAGGCGCTCGAGCTCGGCGAGCTCGCTCTCGTTGAGGATGGCGCTGCCCGACAAGGCGGATACCGGAAGCTTCCCGGACACCTCGAGAACATGCCGGAGCACATGCTCAAGGGAGTCGCCGAGCACCTCGACCTTGCTCCGGGCTGCCGAGAACACGGCAAGGCCGTGCACCTCTTCGCGGACCACCAGCTCCTTGGCCCGCATCCGTTCAAGCACGGTCCGGGTGGTCGAGACCGCCCAGCCGGTACGCGCGGCCACGGCGTCATGCAGTTCGCGCGCCGACTGGGGTGATGCCTCCCAGAGCGCTTTCAACACTTCCATTTCGCTGTCAGAAAGAATCACCGCAGGGAGGCCTTGTGGACGTGGCCGCGACCCGCGCCACCGATGCGCCGGAGGATACTACAGATGTAGCGCCCCATTGGCGGCCTCACGGCCGCGGCTAGCTCGTCCATAGGGAAGAGCGAAATCTACATGCCGGGCTCCCGCAGCTTCTTGTAGGCTCAATCTACCGCTATATAGCCTGTTTTATATCGAGATGGGCGCGGCGGCTGACCTGGGGACTTGGGAGATACCATGAAACGACTGATCGCCAGCGCTGCGGCGCTGCTATGCCCTGTGTTCGCCGCCACCGCCCAGGTGGCGAACGGCCCCTCGGATACCACCGACAAAAAGGATACGACGGCCCTGGAGACCGTGACGGTCACCGCCCGCCAGCGCGAGGAAGACCTGCAGAAGGTCCCGATGGCCGTGTCGGCGGTGAGCGGTGAATGGCTTGATCGGTCGTACACCGTCAACACGCAACAGCTCAGCCTGCTGGTCCCCTCGCTCTACTACAACTCGGCCAACCCCCGGAACACCGCGTACACCATCCGCGGGCTGGGCTCGAACACGCTTTCGGTCAGCGCGGCCAATGACGGCATCGAGCCTGGCGTCGGGTTCTACGTGGACGGGGTCTACCACGGCCGGCCCGCCACCGCCGCCTTCGACTTCACCGACATTGACCGCATCGAAGTGCTGCGAGGGCCGCAGGGTACGTTGTTCGGAAAGAACACCACGGCGGGCGCGATCAGCATCACCAGCCGCGAACCCACGTTCACGCCCGAAGGCAATGGTGAGATTTCCTATGGCGAGCAGGGATTCGTCCAGGCCAAGGGGACGGTCTCGGGACCCATCAGCCCGACGGTGGCAGCACGAGTCTCGGCTCAGTACACCGAGCGCGACGGCACGATCTACAACGTGTCCAACGGGAAAGATGAGAACGCCTTGAAGAACTATGCGCTGCGTGGCCAGCTACTCTTCAAACCCGATGACGACCTCAACGTGCGGCTGATCGGCGACCTCTCGAGCCTGAATTCCGATTGTTGCACGCAGAATTACCTGCGCGTCGGCAAGACGCTGAAGAGTGCGGCGCGGCAATTCGAGGGTCTTTCCGCCAACCTTCCCGCCCACGGCTTCCCCGCGTATTCGCCGCCCAGCCGGAACATCTACGATCGCCTTACCGATATCGATGCGCCGCTGCATATCGATACACAGGACGGCGGCGTGTCGCTCAACGCAGACTGGAATGTGGGCCCCGTCACGCTGACGTCGATTTCCGCGTGGCGGTACTGGAAGTGGGATGTTGCCAACGATCGTGACTACACCGGCGTCCCCGTCCAGCTGATCCAGCGCATCCCCTCGCGCCAGGACCAGTACAGCCAGGAATTCCGCGTGGCCTCCAACGGTGATGGCCCCTTCAGCTACGTGGGCGGCCTGTACTTCTACACCCAGGAAATCAACGGCAAGCCCATCAGCGTCTACGGCCCGGCGGCCACGTACTGGCTAGTGAGCACGACGAGCTTTCCCAACATGCCCGATAACCTGGCCGACGGTTACGGCCAGTACGGCACGTCGCACTACCGTATGAAAAGCTACGCGGCATTCGGCGAGGTGAACTATCAGTTCACCGATCGCCTGACTGGGACGATCGGCGCGCGATACACGTACGAAGACAAGAACGGTACCTACGCGACGACCGTATCGGGCGGACTGCCGACCACGCCAGGCTCGATCCAGGACAACGCGAAGCTCTCGCTGTTCCGTCCGCAGAGCTATCGCGCGTCGGATAACGGCGGCAACCCGTCTGGCCGTGTCAACCTCGCGTATCAGTTCACCGACAGCCTGATGGGCTACGCGGGCTTCGCCTATGGGTACAAATCCGGCGGCCTGAACATGTCAGGCCTGCCGCTGGATGCCCAGAACAACCCGGCCCTCGCCACCGCGGTGATCAAGGACGAGACGAACCGCACCGTGGAAGTGGGGCTGAAATCCGCGTGGTGGGACGGGCGCGCCACAGCCAACTTCGCGGCATACCGCACCACGGTCGACAACTACCAGGCGAACATCACCTCCAGCACTGAAACGGCGGCCATTCGTACGTACCCGGCGAATATCCCGAAAGTGCGTGTGCAAGGCGTGGAAGGCGATTTCGCTGCCCTGCTCTTCACCGGCTTTACCTTGCGCGCGTCCTTTGCGTACGCCGATGGCAAGTACGTGAGCTACCCTAAGGGCCCCTGCCCGCTCGAATGGCAGAACCCGAACGCGGCAGGCGGTTGCCAGCCACTCAACCCACCGGCCAGCCTGGCTAACAAGACATCGAACCCGCGTGGTAACCCCACCACGCCCGGGGCTTATGACCTGAGTGGCCTGCCGCTCGCCGGGCTGTCGAAGTGGGCGGGCTCGCTCGGGTTCGATTACGAACTCCCGGTGGGCCACGACGCCTTCCTCGTTCACGCGGACACCAGCGCCCGCAGCGGTTACAACTCGGATACCACCAACTCCATCTACACGAAAATCGCCGGTTACGCGGTCGTCAACGCGAGCATTGGGTACCGCTTCGACGATAACTGGGAAGTCGACGTCTTCGCGCGGAATCTGTTCAATCGCGACTACGTGACCGCCCTGACCGTGCAAACCGGTAATTCGGGTCTCATCCTCGGCCAGCCCAGTGATCCGAGAATGGTTGGCGTGACGTTGCGCGCGCACTTCTAGAGACCTCGGTGCACGCCGCGCCTGAAATCTGGAGGCTGCGATGCGCACGCGACGGACGTTCCCACAGGTATCCATGGATCGGGGATGTCGATTGCCGAGCCGCTCGTTCGACGTCTGACTGTGGCAACCCGCGCCACCCAGGAGAAGACCCGATGAAGATCCGTCCTCGCACCCATGCCCTCCGCTACGCCGCCGCGTCCGTGGCCTCACTCCTGCTCGGCCTGGCCATCGCGCCGCTACACGCGAAAGACGCCACCGGCATGGCCCCCATCGACGCCTACCTCCTGGACCGCACCGCGGAGATCAACCTCGCCAGGAGCGCCGCTCCCGCGTCCATCTCGAAGGACGCCACGGTCCTCGTCCTGACCCGCACCGGCTATGAGACCGCAGTCAAGGGCACCAACGGCTTCGTCTGCTACGTCGGCCGGGGTTTCGGCGGCGCACCGGACTGGCCGGAGCGCTGGGACCCGAAGATCCTCGCCGCCGCCTGTGACAACCCGCCGGCGGTACCGACGATGACGGCCCTGCTCAAGCTGCGTACCGCCCTGACCCTCGCAGGCAAGAGCGACGCGCAGGTCATGGACCGCATCAAGGCGGCCCTGAAGAGCAAGGAGATTCCGCCGCTTGGCGCCGGCGCCATGTGCTACATGATGTCGAAGAACGCGTACCTCTCCGCCCAGGGCGAACACAACATGGCGCATGTCATGTTCTACGTTCCGACCAAGGACGGAACAACATGGGGTGCGAACCTCGATGGTTCACCCGTGATCGGCGGTAACTACTGGTACCTGCTTCCCGGCCATGAAGCCGACGCCGCCACCCTTCCCCCGATCTCGGTCTTCCTGGTGGCGACGAGCACGTTCTCGGACGGTACACCGGTAGCACCACACCCCATGTAAGCCATCGCGCTGTGGGTTACGCGCTTTCCGCGAGCAGTTCGTCCAGCTGGGCGAACTGTTCCGGCAGGCCTTCCGCTGCGCCGGAGAGGGCTTCATCAAGGGCCGCTTCCGTCGGATAGATCTCGTGCAGGGTCACCAGGGTGGCGCCGGCATGGTCTTCGAACGTCACCGTGGTCACCGCGCCCTGGTCGCTTTCCTCGTTCGTCCACACCATGCGCTGGTTGGGCGTGACTTCCTTATAGGTACCGAAGAACGCCATCGGCTGGTCGAAGTTCGGGTGACGGAAGACGAGGCGATACGTGCCGCCGGTGCGGATGTCCATGTCGCATGATTCCAGCGACATGCCCGCCGACTTCGGCACCCACCACTGTTTGAACAGGTCCGGCGTGCTCCACGCCTTGAACACGATGTGCACCGGGGCGTCGAACGTCCGGGTGACGACCATCTCGCGGTTGTTCTTGCGCTGCACGGCGGTGCGGTTCGTCGCGGCTGGATTACTTTCTTTTACGTTTGGCATCTGCGTTCTCCTGGTGTTTCATCTGCGCAACAAGCTCGTCCAGCGCGTCGAACCGTGCGCTCCAGAGCTGACGGTACTGCTCGATCCAGGCGGCCTCTTCTTCCAGCCGGTCCACCCCCAGCCGGCAGGTGCGAACCCGCCCGACCTTCTCCGTCTTCACCAGTCCCGCATCCTCAAGGATGCTGACGTGCTTCTTCATGCCCGTGAGGGTCATGTGAAACCGTTCGGCGAGGTCGGTGACGGAAGCATCAGCACGGCCCAGCTGCTCCAGCACGCCCCGGCGCGTGACGTCGGAGAGGGCGGCGAAGGTGCTATCGAGGCGGGCTTGATACTGAACCATATGGTTCACTGTATGCCGCCGAACGGGCCTTTGCAAGGGGCCATGGAAGGGTCAGAGGAGCACAGTGACTCCCGAGGTCGTACGCGCCTTGGTGTCGTAGCTGCAGCGGAATGTAAACGTCTGGGCCTGGCCGCCCGCCCCTGCGAAACTGCCGTCTCCCGATACGTCGACACGACTTTCGCCGGCGACCGACCCGTCGGCCCGCGTGACCTTCACGCTACCCGCGGAAGGCATGCGCGAACGCACCTCCTGGCTCGCGGCGTCGCTGCAGGCACTCACCGCGAACGGATCCACGACCTGGTGATCGCGCGCGTCGAACGACGACCACTGCGCTGCGGCCGCAAGCGGTAGCCATGCCACCGCGCTTACCCATAGCGTTCTCATACCCGGCTCCCGTCAGTCCGCGGTGAGCCCGACGCTTGCACAGGCGCCGTCAGCGGGAGCGCAATATCCTGTGATCGCCGTCGCCTGCATCGATTTCACCCCCCAGTAACTTATGATGCTCCGGTTCACCCTTCCCCAAGGAAATCGTGCCCATGAAGAAGCTGGCAATCGCGGTCGCGCTGACGGCCCTGCTCACAAGCACCGCCCATGCGCAGACCAACGCGGGCGATCAGAAGTCCGATACCGACCTCCCCTTCAAGGTCACGAAAGTGGCCACCTTCGACCTGCCCTGGCGCATCGCGTTCCTGCCGGATGGCCGCATGCTGATCACCGAGAAGGTCGGTCGCGTGCAGCTGGTGACGCCTGATGGTGCCAAGACCGAAGTCGAAGGCGTGCCCGCCAGCTATGTCGAAGGCCAGAACGGCATGCTCGGCGTCTTCCTGTCGCCGCATTACGCGACGGACCACAACGTCTACCTCACCTATGTCGCGCCGGGCGCGTACGGCGGTGGCCTGGCCATGGGCCGGGGCAAGCTCGTGATCGAAGGCGACAAGGCCCGACTGGATGGCTTCCAGGTGCTGTGGCAGCAGTTGCCCACCGGCAAGGGCGGCCAGGCCGGCGCGCAGATCGCATTTTCCCCCGACGGCAAATACCTCTTCCTTACCGTCGGTGATCGCCAGCGCTTCACGCCCGCGCAGGATCCGAACCAGCCCGTAGGCAAGATCCTGCGACTGACGCTGGACGGCAAGCCGGCACCGGGTAATCCGTGGGCAGGCAAAGTCGGTACGCCGACGATTCCGCTGATCGATCCGGCCGCGAATACCGAAGCCGCGAAAACAGCGCCTGTGGTCAGCACCTACACCTTCCCCGGTAAAAACCTCACGCCGTCGGAAACCTGGGCGACGGGCGTCCGCACGCCGTACGGCCTTGCCTTCGCACCGGACGGCCGCCTGTGGGAACTTGAGCACGGCCCGCGCGGTGGCGACGAACTGAACCTCATCGAGCGTGGCAAGAACTACGGCTGGCCGCTGGTTTCGTATGGCAAGAACTACGACGGCGTGCCCATTCCCTCGCCTGACACGCGTCCGGATCTCGTCAAGCCTGTGATCTACTGGGTACCCGTGATGGCTCCGGGCAACCTCATGTTCTACAAGGGCACGATGTTCCCGAAGTGGACGGGTAGCGCGTTCCTCAGCGGCCTTGTCAGCCAGGGCATCATTCGCGTCACGGTGGACAACAAGGGTGGCGCCACCGCCGTGGATCGCTGGAGCCTCGGCAAGCGCATCCGCGATATCGAAGAAGCGCCGGATGGTTCGCTGTGGATTCTTGAAGATGCGAAGCCGGGTGGTTTGTTCCGGCTGACGCCGAAGTAATTCGGCCAAATGCCACGCGCTTTCGCCAAGCCGCGCCATCGGCGTCAGCCGATGGTATGCACCACGAAACGCGACGGACCCACGCCATGCATAACGCCCTGACGATCACCACGGACGCCGGCAGTTTCAACGCCTATGTCGCCTATCCGGAAGCGGACAAGGCACCTGCCGTGGTCGTGCTGCATGAAGTCTTCGGCGTGAATGACGATATCCGCCAGACCTGCGACGCCCTCGCCGCGCAAGGCTTCATTGCCGTTGCGCCCGATCTGTTCTGGCGGCAACAGGCTGGCGTGGATCTCAGCGTGACGTCGGAAGCCGACTGGAAGGCGGGCTTGGCGCTCTACATGGCGTACGACCGCGCCAAGGGCGTCGAGGACATCATGGCCACCGTCGATGCCGCCCGGCACCTCGACCGGTCCACCGGCCGTGTCGCGGTGATGGGCTACTGCCTCGGTGGCCTGATGGCCTTCCTCACCGCCGCGCGGAGCAAGGTCGATGCCGCGGTTGCCTTCCACGGTGGCGACACCGAGAAGTATCTCGACCAGGCGAAGGCGGTCACCGCGCCGTTCCTGATGCACCTGGCCGTCGAAGACGAGTTCATCTCCAAGGCGGCGCAGGCCGACATCAAGAACGCGTTCGCGGGCATGCCCAACGTCACCATCTACAGCTACCCGGGCTGCAACCACGCGTTTTCGCGGCATGGGGGTGCCCACTACAATGCGGCCGCGGCGAAGACCGCGAACGACCGGACGTGGGCGTTCCTCAAGCAGAGCCTCGCGTAGGGAAGCGAAACCGCTCGCGGATTACCCCACCGCATCCAGCTGCGCGTCGCCGTCCGCGCCTTCCTCATCCGCGCGGCCGAACCGCATGATCAGCAGGCCCGTGGCGATCGATGCCACGGCCGCGCCAACGAGCGTCGTCGAAAGACCCACGGTGTCGACTGCCCGGCCGCCGATGAACGCACCTGCGGCAAAGCCCATCTGCAGGATGGAGATGAAAACCGCGCTCGCGCTTTCCAGCTCTTTGGCCGCGGATTTAGTCATGAAGCCCTGGGTCGCGATGGGCAGGGCACCAAAGGCGAATCCCCAGGCGAGCACGGCAGCAGCCGCCAGCCACGGAGATTGGCCAAACACCGTCAGCGCGACGATGGACAGGCCAAGAAACGCTGCGGTGCCGGCGAACGTGCCACGCGCACTGCGCTGCGTAAGCGCGCCGCCCACGAAATTGCCGATGAACCCGGCGACGCCGTAGCCGACGAGCAGCGACGACAGCAACGCCGCAGGCATCTTCGAGACGTGCTCAAGGAAGGCGCCCATGTACGTATACGCGGCGAACTGGCCCGCGAAGGCGAGGAAGCACGCGAGCAGGCCGAGTCGGGCATTGGGAATGCGGAACAGCGCGGCCAGATGGCGAAGCGTCACCGTTTCCGACGGCAACAGGCGCGGCAGCAAAGCCATCTGCGCCACGAGCACCACGGCACCGAACGCGGCCACGCTCTCGAACGCGGCACGCCAGCCAAACGCGCTGCCGATCAGGGCACCCGCTGGCACGCCGACCACCGAGCCGAGCGAGATGCCGGCGAAGATGATGGCGCTCGCCCGCCCCACGGACGCCGCCGGCACCATCTTGCCGGCCACGATGCTGCTGATGGCCCAGAAGCCACCCACGTCGACGCCCAGGAGCACGCGCCCGAACAATGCGACAGCCAGGTTGGGCGCGAAAGCGACGATCAGGTTCGAGACGACCAGCAGGGCACTAAGCAGGATGAGGATAAGGCGACGATCCGCCCTGCCCGCGCCCAGCATGATCGCCGGGGCCGCAATGGCGGCGGCGAACGCCGGCACGGTCATCATCAGGCCGGTAGCACCCTCCGGCGAACCGAAATCCGCCGACATGCGGGTCAGCAGCCCTACCGGGATGAACTCACTGGTGACCAGCGCAAAGGTCCCGAGGGCCACCGCCGCAACGGCCAGCCACTGGCGCAAAGCACCCTCCGACCCGGGAGCGGGCCGATCAGACAAAGAAGACATGGGGAAATTCCGACGAGGCGTGAAGCCGCAATGGGTACGCAATGTTGGGACGGGTCGTCTCATGGCAAGGGACACGGCCGTCCCCAGCCGTGGAATAGAACCTATTCCATCGAGTGGGTTGCATAACGATAGGAAGGTCTCTACTTTTTTGCAACCCACTACAGGCGACCCTCCCATGAGCACTCCCTCCCTCGGTACCGCCATCGTCACTGGCGCCTCGTCCGGCATCGGCAAGATCTACGCGGAGCGCCTCGCCGCCCGCGGCTACGACCTCCTTCTCGTGGCCCGCCGGCTCGACCGCCTCGACGCCCTGGCCGCCCAGATTGCCTCCTCCACCGGCCGCAAGGTCGCCACGCTGCAGGCTGACCTGAGCCAGCGCGCCGGCGTCGCCGCGGTGGAGAACGTCCTCAACGAGGATCCCTCGGTCACCCTGCTGGTCAACAACGCGGGCATCTCCCTGGAAACGAGCGTGCTCAACACCTCCCCGGAGATGATCGAGCGCCTGATCGCCGTGAACACCCTGGCACCGACCCTGCTGGCCTCCGCCGCGGCCAAGGCGTTCGTCGCCCGCGACAAGGGCGCCATCATCAACATCGCCTCCGTCCTGGCGTACATCCCCGAGCTGATCGACGGGATGTACAGCGGCACGAAGGCCCACCTGGTGAACCTCACGCTGGGCCTCGCCCCGCACCTGGCGAACACGAACGTTCGCGTGCAGGCCGTCCTGCCGGGCGCCACGCGTACGGAAATCTGGGACACGATGGGCATGGACCCTGATGTCGCCCTGCCCGGCCAGGTGATGGATACGGCGGAACTCGTCGATGCGGCGCTCGTCGGTTTTGATCGCGGCGAGGTGATCACCATCCCGCCGCTGCATGACGAGAGCCAGTTCCAGGCCCTCGAAGCAGCACGCGCGGCGATGGCGCCGAACCTGTCGACCGACACCGCCGCACCGCGCTACCGCGCCTGAAGCCCCGGTCATGGACACCTACCCCCGGATCTCCCTGCCCGTTATCGCGTCGGCCGGCGTACTTGCCATGGCCACCTTGTTGAGCGCCTGCTCGCGGAGCGAGGCGGACCCTCGCCTCGCCCCGCCGCTGGTGCGCACGGCGACGCTCGCCGCCTCTGAAGCGGGTGAATCGACCTTCTCCGGCACCGTCGCCGCGCGCGTGCAGAGCAACCTCGGCTTCCGCGTGCCGGGCAAAGTGGTCGAGCGCCTCGTCGACGCCGGCCAGGCCGTCAAACGCGGCGATCCGCTGATGCGCATCGACCGCACCGACCTCGCCTTGGCGAATACTGCGTCCGCGGGCGAAGTCGAAGCGGCACGCGCGCAGGCCGTGCAGACCGCGGCCGACGAAAAACGCCTCGGCAAACTCGTCGGCGCCGGTGCGGTGTCGGCATCCGCGTACGACCAGGCCAAGGCCGCCGCCGATGCCGCGGCCGCCCGCCTTCGTGCGGCGCAGGCCCAGGCCACGGTGTCGTCGAACGAAGCGGGTTACGCCGTATTGCCCGCCGACGCGGATGGCACCGTGGTCGAGACACTCGCAGAGCCGGGCCAGGTGGTCACCGCCGGTCAGGTCGTCGTGCGGCTCGCCCATGCCGGCCCGCGCGAGGCACTCGTCGACCTGCCGGAAACGGTGCGGCCGGCCATCGGTTCTATGGCCCGTGCCACGCTTTACGGCAGCGACGGCGCCGGTGGCAGCGCACGCCTGCGCCTGCTGTCCGACGCCGCCGATACGGCGACGCGAACCTATGAGGCGCGTTACATCCTCGACGGCAGCGCGGCGGATGCACCGCTCGGTGCCACGGTCGTCATCCACATCCCGGATGCCACGCACACGGCTCCGTCGGTACCGATCTCGGCCATCTTCGATAACGGCAAGGGGCCGGGCGTGTGGATGCTCCAGGGCAAGACGCCGGCGTCGGTCACGTGGCGTGCGGTCACCCTCGGCACCATCAGCGATGAAACCGCCACCGTGACCAGCGGCCTGCATGCGGGCGAGTCGTTCGTCGCCCTCGGTGCCCATCAGCTGCACGAAGGCGAGCAGGTGCGCACCAGTGCGGCGCCGGGAGCGACGCCATGAAAGCCGGCGGCTTCAACCTATCGGCCCTCGCCGTGCGCGAGCGGTCGGTGACCCTGTTCCTGATCATCGCGATGTCACTCGCGGGCTTGTATGCCTTCGTCCATCTCGGCCGCGCGGAAGATCCGAACTTCACCGTGAAGGTGTTGACCATCGTCTCCACCTGGCCGGGCGCGACCGCGCAGGAAATGCAGGACCAGGTCGCCGAACCCCTGGAAAAGCGCCTGCAGGAACTGAAGTGGTACGACCGCAGTGAAACCTTCACGCGGCCCGGCGTGGCGTGGACCACCCTGACGCTGCGCGACGATACACCGCCGTCCGAGGTGCCCGAAGAGTTTTACCAGGCCCGCAAGAAGCTCAGCGATGAAGCACCGAAGCTGCCGCCCGGCGTGGTCGGCCCGCTGGTCAACGACGAGTTCTCGGACGTGACCTTTGCGCTGTATGCCCTGAAGGCGCGTGGCGAGCCCCAGCGTGCGCTGGTGCGCGAGGCCGAGGCGATCCGCCAGGACTTGCTCCACGTGCCGGGCGTGAGGAAGGTCAACATCATCGGCGAGCGTCCGGAGAAGATCTTCGTCGAATTCTCGCATGAGCGCCTGGCCACGCTGGGCATCGCACCGGAGGTGATCTTCGACGCGCTCAACAAGCAGAACGTGCTGACCCCCGCGGGCTCGATCGACACCAGGGGGCCCCAGGTGCAGATCCGCCTCGACGGCGCGTTCGACAATCTCGACACCATCGGCGCGACGCCCGTGGTGGCCAACGGCAAGACGCTGCGACTGAGCGACATTGCCACCGTGCGCCGGGGTTATGAAGACCCTGCCTCCTTCCTGATCCGCCACGATGGCGAACCCACGCTCGTGCTGGGCATCGTGATGAAGGACCGCTACAACGGGCTGGATCTTGGCAAGTCGCTGGAACAGAAGGCCAGCGAGATCTCCGGCACGCTGCCGGTCGGCCTGACCTTCTCGAAGATCACCGACCAGGCGGTGAACATCGCCGAGGCGTATGACGAATTCATGCTGAAGTTCTTCGTCGCGCTGGCCGTCGTCATCGTCGTCAGCCTCGTGAGCCTTGGCTTCCGCGTGGGCATCGTGGTCGCCGCCGCGGTTCCGCTGACACTGGCCGGCGTGTTCGTCATCATGCTGATGACCGGCCGGGACTTCGACCGCATCACCCTCGGTGCGCTGATCCTCTCCCTTGGCCTGCTGGTGGACGATGCGATCATCGTCATCGAAACCATCGTCGTGAAGATGGAGGAAGGCAAGGACCGTATCGCCGCGGCGACGTATTCGTGGGGCCATACCGCCGCGCCCATGCTGGCCGGCACGCTGGTGACGGCGATCGGCCTGATGCCGGTGGGCTTCGCGCATTCCGGTGCGGGCGAGTACGCGGGCAACATCTTCTGGGTAGTGATGTTCTCGCTGCTCACCTCGTGGGTCGTGGCGGTGGTCTTCACCCCGTACCTCGGCGTGAAGCTGCTCCCGCACATCAAGGCCGTCGAGGGTGGCCACGCCGCCATCTATGGCACGCCGCGTTACCGCGCCATGCGCCGCGTGATTGCCGCGGTGGTGCGCAACAAGGGACTCGTCCTCGCGAGTGTCGTCGGCCTGCTGGTGGTCTCCTTCCTCGGCATGGGCTTCGTGAAGAAGCAGTTCTTCCCCATTTCCGATCGACCCGAAGTGCTCGTGGAAGTGCAGATGCCCGAAGGGACTTCGATCGACGCCACCAGTGGTGCCACCCGGAAGATCGAAGCGTGGTTGCGCAAGCAACCGGAGGCAAAGATCGTCACCAGCTATATCGGCCAGGGTGCACCGCGTTTCTTCCTCGCGATTGCACCAGAACTGCCGGACTCGTCGTTCGCGAAGATCGTCGTGCTTACCCCGAACGAGGAAACCCGCGAAGCCCTGAAACGGCACCTGCGCCAGGCCGTGCAGGACGGCCTCGCCCCCGAGGCCCGCGTCCGCGCCACGCAGATCGTCTTCGGCCCGTACTCGCCCTTCCCTGTCGCCTTCCGCGTCTCGGGCCCGGATGAAGCGAAGGTGCGCGAGCTGGCTGGCCAGGTGCGCGGCATCATGCAGAAGAACCCGGGCATGCGCACGGTCAACATCGACTGGGACGAGCGCGTACCGACGGCGCACCTTGTCCTGGACCAGCAGCGCCTGCAGGCGATTGGCCTGACCTCGCACGACGCGGCGTCCCAGCTGCAGTTCCTGCTGACGGGTATCACCGTGACCCGCGTCCGCGAGGATATTCGCTCCGTGGACGTGGTGGCGCGTAGCCAGGGCCCGGCACGACTGGACCCGTCGCGCCTCGGCGCCTTCACCCTCGTGGGTGCGGCGGGTCAGCGCGTGCCGCTCGACCAGCTCGGCCACATCGAAGTGCGCATGGAAGATCCCATCCTGCGTCGTCGGGATCGCATGACCACGATGACCGTGCGTGGCGACGTGGGCGAAGAGTTCCAGCCGCCCGATATCTCGCTGGCACTGATTCCCCAGTTCAAGCCCATCATCGATGCCCTCCCGCCCGGCTATGCGATTGAAACGGCGGGTGCGCTGGAGGAATCGGGCAAGGCCAATACAGCGCTGGCGGCGGTGTTCCCGGTGATGGTGCTGCTGATGATGATCGTCATCGTCTTCGAGGTGCGATCCATCTCGGGCATGGCCATGGTGCTGGCTACGTCACCGTTGGCCCTGGTGGGCGTGGTGCCGACGCTGCTGCTGTTCCACCAGCCCTTCGGCTTCAACACCATCCTGGGCCTGATCGGCCTGGCGGGCATCATCATGCGCAATACGCTGATCCTGATCGGCCAGATCCGCACCAATGAGCGACAGGGTCTTGATCCGTACCACGCCGTGGTCGAAGCCACCGTGCAGCGTGCGCGGCCGGTGATCCTCACGGCACTGGCCGCGGTACTGGCGTTTATCCCGCTGACGCAATCGGTGTTCTGGGGCTCGCTGGCCTATACGCTGATCGGCGGCACCATCGGCGGCACGGTGCTGACGCTGCTCTTCCTGCCGGCCTTGTATGCGCTGTGGTACCGGATCCGACCGGACAAGGATCTGGATCCGGGTGCGGTGCCGCACATCAGCCATGTACCGGAGGAAGACTGAAGGCATAATTGACTGCCATGACACAGATCAGACCCGCCACGCCTGCTGACCGCGATGCCTTGCTTGCCATCTGGCTTCGCTCGGTTCGCGCTACGCATGCTTTCCTCACCGAAGCGGACATCACAGCGCTGATCCCCGCCGTGCGCGACGGTGCCCTGGTGATGCTGGAAACGTGGGTGCTGGCCGATGAAGACGGCCAGTCGCTAGGGTTCATGGGGTTGGATGGCGCGAAACTGGAAGCGCTGTTCATCGACCCTGGCCATGCCGGCCAGGGCGGTGGCACCGCCATGGTGAATCATGCGCGTGTACTGAAAGGCCCGCTGACCGTCGACGTCAACGAGCAGAACCCCAATGCGCTTGGTTTCTATCTGGCAAAGGGGTTCGTCGTGACCGGACGCTCGGAGACGGACGGCGACGGCAGGCCGTTTCCGTTGATCCATCTGGCGATGAACGCGTAAACGTCGTTCTCAGTCAGTGACACCCACGATCACCGACGCCGCATCGAAGATCGCCAGCACGGCCGTGCCTTCGGCAAGGCCGAGCTGGACGACACTTTCCTTGGTGACGATCGACGTGATGGTTGCGCCGCCCTCAATCGCCACGGTCACCTCGGTGTTCACCGCGCCGGGGTGAATCCGTTCCACCGTGCCGGGCAGCTGGTTGGAGGCGGACAGGCGCCCTTCCCCCGGCAAGCCGAGCATGACCCAGCTCGCCTTGATCAGCGCGATGACCGGACGGCCGGCGGCGAGGGCCAGGCTGTCGGTGCTTTCGCGGGTGACGGTGGCGGTGAGCGTCGCGCCGCCCGTGGTGCGGATGGCGATGCTGTCATTCACCGCACCCTGCTGGACGTGGTCGACAACGCCGGCAAGCTGGTTGCGTGCACTGGTTCGCATGGTCAGGTGCCTCAGCAGATGGATGTCGTGGGTGGCCTGGTCGCCCAGCGATGCCAGGTGCTCGACGAACAGGCGGTGGGCGGATTCAATGCTGCGGAACGATGCGATGAGGCGCTCGGCGCGAGCCGTGAGCCGCGCCCCGCCGCCGCCCTTCCCCCCGGTGACGCGTAGCACCAAGGCTTCGCCGGCCAGGTTGTTCATGGCCTCAACGGCGTCCCAGGCCCCCTTGTAGCTCATGCCCACGGCCTTCGCGGCCGCGGTAATCGAGCCCGTGAGCCCGATCTGGGACAGCAGTTCGACGCGGTCCACTCCGCCCCAGCGCCGCGCGCCGTCGGAGAGCCATAGGGAGCCTTCGTACTGGAGCATGCCGTCGCCTGGCGATGGGACGGGGGCAGTCTAGCCCGGAAGCGCAAAATCTACATCCAACCAGCCGGTACCCGTCTACCTCATCCCTTGCTGGAATCGACCTTGGGATCACCTTCCCGCGGTTTCTGCCCCGTCTGGTCGCCATCACGGCTGGCGGGCTTGTCCTGGCCCGGGTTGGCCGCGGGGTTATTCGAGCCACCGACGCCATTGGCGGAATGTTGCTTGCTGTCTTTATCGCTCATCACGTTTCTCCCGTTAAGGAGGTCATCCTTCGCTCCACCACGTGACGGGACCGGGGCGTCGCGGTATGCAAGCCGTGATTTAGTGATGGACGGACGGCGCCATGGCTAAGCCCAGACCAACGAGCGAGAGCCCGATCACGACAACGGCCAGGTTGCGTTTTGAGGCCGTCCAATGGGTCGCCACGAACGCGGGATAGGTGAACAACCAAAGCGCGACCATGCCCGATAGCCACAGTCTCGAGCTGCGCTTGGCGAGTATCCACGACCAGATGAAGCCGACGAACCATACAGCGACACCCAGATAGCCCACCACGACGCTGCTAAGGGTCTGCATCACCCGCCCCATGTCGGGGCCGCCCTCGCCAGGCGGCTCGTTCAGCTGAAAGGCCAGCGGCACCCTCACCCAGCTCGCTTCGGGCTTCCCGCTTTTCATGGCAGGCTTGAAAGTCCACTGGGAAACGCTCCGCACAGCGGCCGCATCGAGATCTGGGTAGCCACTGGAGGTCTCGATCGTGATGTGCGACGCCCGACCGGTGGCTTCGACCAAGGCCCGGACGGTGGCCGTGCCCTGTTCGCCCGCGTCAACGGCCGACGGTGGATACTCGAGGGAGGAATGGACGATGGACGCCGCACTCGCACCCTCTGATGCGAGGACCTGGCCACTGAGGAAAATCGCAAACAGCGCTACAGCTATCAGCCACCGACAGAAACCCCGTGTCATCCCGCTCATGTCCCTTTCCCCCGCCCCATGGAACGTCCCGTGGCTGGATGGTACGTGGAATTGTCTAACAACGCCCCGACCACCTACGATCTCGGCCGTGACCCATCCCACGCCCAACCTGCAGCGTCTGCGTCGCCATAAAGGCGGCTGGATGCTGCTGTTCGCGGCATTGATGATCAAGATCGCGGCGAGCACTGTGTGTGTGTTCGACGGGGCACGGGTGGCTTCTACGCCCACCGTGCCGGGTGATGCGGTGACCGTGAGCGTGCTTGCCGCGGATGCCGTCGCCGCTGACAACGACCTTTGCCTCCTCGGCGAAGGCAGTGGCTGCCACTGCGCGTGCGCCCATGGCGCCGCGTTGCCGATGACCTCGCCGCTGGTTGCGGCCGTCGTGGTCCCTGAGGCGCCGGTGAGGCATGTACCTTCGGCGCCCACCGCGCTGTATCCCCCTTCCCTGTTACGCCCTCCTATCGCCTGACAACCCTTCGTGCCCGACGCGTTGCCGGCTAAGCCGTCGCGTCGATCGTTGCTGGTTTTCAGGAGATTCCCCCCATGTTTTCTTTGCGTACAGCGCCCTGGGGCGCCGTGTGCGTGTTGCTTGTCGCCAGTGCGTCCGCCTCGACGCCACCGCCGCCCGCGCTTCAGGCTGCGGTGCGTGAGTGGTGGGCCAGGAGCCCGCAAGTGGAGGCCGCCAGCGCCGCGTTGCGTGCGGCCCAGGCCCGCGCGACGGCCGCCGCCCAACCCGTCTACAACCCCACGCTGCAGCTCGAAGGCGAGAACGCGGATGTCGATCGCCGTACCGCCGGGGTCAGCCTGGCACTGGACCTGTCGGGCAAACGCCGGGCCCGGATGAGCGAAAGCGATGCCGACGTACGGGCGAAGGCGGCGGCTTACGCGCTGCAGCGTCGTGACGTCGCGGCCGATGGGCTGAAGGCCTGGGCCGGTGCGAACTTCGCGCGGGAACAGAGCGAACTCGGACGTCGCCGGGTCGCCGTCATGGCGCGCTTCGACACACTGGCCGCCGACCGCCTGAGGGTGGGCGATATCAGCACGTCCGAACGCGACCTGGCCGCGCTTGCCCTGGGCGAGGCGCAGATCCAGCAGGCGTCGCTGGCACAACAGGAAGCGACGTCTCTCGCCGCACTCGAAGGCCTTGGCGCCAACCTCAGCCAGCCGTTACCCGCGCTGCCGCGTGACCTGCCGCCGGGCACGGATGACCTTGCCCCCATGGCTGTCGCCGACCGGCCGGAACTCGTGCAGGCACAGGCAGAGCAGGACCGCGCCGAAGCGGGCGTGGTCGTCGCCCAAAGGGCACGGCGCCCAGACCCGACACTGAGCTTCACTGGTGGCCAGGTGCGCAGTGGCCCGCGTAACGATCGCGTCACCGGCATCAGCGTCTCCATGCCGTTGCC
Source organism: Luteibacter pinisoli (assembly GCF_006385595.1). Lineage (NCBI taxonomy): Bacteria > Pseudomonadati > Pseudomonadota > Gammaproteobacteria > Lysobacterales > Rhodanobacteraceae > Luteibacter > Luteibacter pinisoli. The sequence continues at coordinate 2,123,605 of NZ_CP041046.1, read as the reverse complement.
CATCCGCGATACCGGGCGTGCGGGTGTCGTCGCCGCGCAGGCCGATGCGGACGTGGCGTTCGCGACGCGGCGTGCGGCCAGCCTGCGATCCGAAGCAAGCCTCAAGCAGGCGCAAGCGACCTACGCCGCGTTACGTGCGGCCACGGCGTCATTCCGGCAAAGCCGGGCCAGCGCCTTCGACGAACGCGCCCACACCCTCGAGAAGCTGTGGCAAGCCGGCGAAATCGGCACCTCGGACTACCTCGTGCAACTCAAGCAGAGCCTCGACACCGCGCTCGCCGCCGTCGCCCTCGAAAGCCAGACCTGGCAGGCATGGTTTGACTACCTCGCCGCGGCGGGTCGCCTCACCGAGTGGATCGATGGCCCCGCCAAGGACGTATCCCCATGACACTTCGTCAAACGCCTCGCATCCTCCTGCTGCCACTCCTGGCCCTGATGGCGGCCAGTCCCGCGTTCGCGGCAACGAATCCCCTCCTGCTCGATCCTGCGGCCATCAAGGCGGCCGGCATCGTGGTCGACACCCTGGCCGTGCGCACGGTATCCGACCAGGTCAAGGCGCCTGGCGAGGTCAAGGTGGATGCCTACAACACCGTGCTCGTCTCGCCTCGGGTCGCCTCCCAGGTCATCGCTCGCAAGGCGAAGCTCGGCGACATTGTCACGGCCGGCACGCCGCTGGTCGTGCTCTCCAGCGTCGAGGTGGCCGAGACGCAGGGCCAGCTGATCGTGGCCAGCCAGGACTGGCAGCGTGTCGCGTCGCTTGGCGCGCAGGCCGTCTCGGCACGTCGCTACAACGAAGCGCTGGTGCAGCGCGACCAGGCCAGGGCAAAACTGAAGGCGTATGGCCTGTCCGACGGCCAGATCGCCCGCCTGATCAAACGCGGCTCATCGGCCGCCGATGGCAGCTTTGAGCTGCTCGCCCCGAGTGCGGGACGCGTCACCACCGATGACTTCCTCGTCGGCGAACGCATCGAACCGGGCCGCCCCTTGTTCACCCTGGTCAGCGAGTCGTCGGTGTGGGTGGAAGCACGCCTTGCACCCGCCGTGGCTGCGCAGGTGAACGAAGGTGATGCCGTCACCGTCGTCGCCCACGGTGCCGAACTGCCCGGCAAGGTCCTCCAGCGATCGCACCAGACGGACGAGAAAACCCGCACCGTGGCCGTGCGCATCCAGGTGCCTAACGCCAGCGACCAGCTACACGCCGGCGAGCTGGTGGAAAGCCGCATCGCCATCGCCTCAACCTCACGGCATCTGGCCGTGCCGGCGGAGGCCGTCGTCCTGCTGCAGAACCAGGCCACCGTATTCGTGCGCGGCAAGGCACCGGGCGAGTTCGAGCCCGTGGCCGTCGAGGTGGGCGATACGCGCGGTGGATGGACGGCGATCAAACAGGGGATCAGTGCCGGCGTCCCGTACGTGCGTCAGGGCGCCTTCGCACTGAAGGCGCGGATCCTGCGCTCGCAGCTGGGAGAGGACTGATGCTGGCTCGCCTGGTCGAACTCTCCCTCAAGTACAAGGTGCTCGTGCTGATCGCCTTCGCCGTGATCGGTTTCTTGGGCTTTCGGGCCCTGCGCACGTTGCCCATCGACGCGTTCCCCGACGTCACGCCCGTCCAGGTGAACGTCTACACCGAGGCCGCCGGACTGGCCGCCGAGGATGTCGAGCAGCTACTCACGACGCCCGTGGAGTCGGCGCTGGCCGGCTTGCCCAAGGTCGACGAGATCCGTTCCGTCAGCCTGTTCGGGCTGTCCTACGTCTCGGTCTACTTCGCCGATGACATGGACATCTACTTCGCCCGCCAGCTGGTGAACGAACGCCTGCAGCAAGTCGGCGACCGCTTGCCAGCCGGCTACGGCAAGCCCGAAATGGGCCCGAACACCTCAGGTCTCGGCCAGGTGTTCTGGTACACCGTTGAGCGCGCGGACGAGTCGTTGAAGGAGGCGCCTTCCGACATGGACCTGCGCACCCTCCACGACTGGACCGTACGGCTCATCCTGCGCACCGCACCGGGCGTGGACGACGTCACCTCGTGGGGTGGCCAGCAGAAGCAATACCAGGTCCGGGTCGACCCCCTGCGCCTGATCGCACACGGCCTCGGCTTCAAGGACGTGATGCAGGCACTCGAAGCCAACAACGCGCAGGTGGGCGGCAACGTCATCGACGTGGGCCGTGAGCAATACCTGGTGCGCGGACTTGGCCTGGTAAAGGACGCAAGCGACATCGGCAACATCGTCCTGAAAACCGAGGACGGCACGCCGACCTATGTCCGCGACGTCGCCACCGTCACGGAGGCCGGCGCGCCACGGACGGGCGCCGTCACCCGCGACGGCAAGGAAGTGGTGATGGGCCAGGCGCTGGCCCGCATGGGCGAGAACGCGAAAAGCGTGGTCGATGCGGTGAAAGGCAAGCTCGACACCGTGAAAAAGGCCCTCCCCGCCGGCACCACCATCAAGCCGGTGTACGAGCGCACGGACCTCGTCAACGCCGCGGTCGGCACCGCGGCATGGGCGCTCATCGAGGGTTCGATCCTCGTGGCCCTCGTGCTGTTCCTGTTCCTGGGTGAGTTGCGCAGCGCGCTGATCGTGGTCGTAACGCTACCGCTCGCGATGCTCATTGCCTTCATCGCCATGGACCAGGTCGGCCTGTCCGCGAACCTCATGTCGCTTGCCGGCCTGGCGATCGGCATCGGCATGATGGTCGACGGGTCGGTGGTGATGGTGGAGAACGCGTTCCGGATCATGGCCGAGCGTGCCGCGCACGGACAGCCGGTGGACAGGACGGCCGCCGTGCTCGAAGCGGCACGCGAGGTCGCCGTGCCCATCGCCTTTGCGATCGGCATCATCATCGTGGTGTTCCTGCCCCTGTTCAGCCTGCAGGGGCTGGAAGGCAAGATGTTCAAGCCGATGGCCTACAACATCAGCTTCGCCATGGCCGGCTCACTGATCCTCGCCCTCACGCTCATCCCGGTGCTCGCCGCGCTGGTGCTCAAGCCCCGCGACGAGAAGGACACCCGCCTCGTGGCGGCACTCAAGCGAGGCTACGCCCGCGTACTCGGCTGGGCGCTTGGGCACCGGAAGGTCGTGATCGGCACGGCGGCCGCGGCGCTCGTGGGGAGCCTCGCCCTGTTCCCGTACCTCGGCAAGGAGTTCATGCCGAACCTGCGGGAAGGCGCGATCATGTGGCGGATCACCTCGATCCCCTCCGCCTCGCTGGACGAATCCATAGCCCTCTCGAACCGGGTCGCCGAGCGGATCAAGGCGACGTTCCCCGAAGTCGAAACGACCCTTGCGATGATCGGCCGCGCGGAGAAAGGCGAGACGGCCGACGTGAACTACATGGAGGTCTATACGCCCCTGAAGCCGAAGGACCAGTGGCGCAAGGGTGAAACCCTGCAAAGCATCGAGGAGGCCATGCAGGCCGAACTCACCACGCTGCTCCCGACCGCCGTGGTGAGTTACACGCAACCGATCCAGATGCGTATCGAGGAACTCATCTCCGGGGTACGCGCCACGCTCGCCGTGAAACTCTACGGTGACGACCTGGCGGAACTGGACCGGTTGAGCGCACGAATCAAGGACACGCTGGCGACGGTGCCCGGCGTGGCCGACCTCGGCCTGGAAGCGAACATCGGCAAGCCGCAGATCCGCATCGAGGTCAACCGCGACGCCCTCGCGCGTTATGGCCTGAACGCTGATGACATCCTCACGGTGGTGCGCAACGGCATCGGCGGCGAGCCTGTCGGCACCGTGCTGGACGGCGTGAAGCGCTTTGACATGACGGTACGCCTGGACGACGCCAGCAAGGCGTCGCTTCCCGCCATCGAACGGATTCCGCTGCGGACGCCCTCGGGCGCACTCGTCCAGCTGTCGCAGGTGGCGAAGGTGACGACGGCCGAAGGCTACTCCTTCATCCGTCGCGAACAGCTGCAACGCTATGCCGTGATCCAGATGGACGTGCGCGGCCGGGACATCGATGGTTTCGTCCAGGAGGCCAATGCCGCGATCGCGAAGGCGGTCACGCTGCCCGTCGGTTACTACACCGAATGGGGCGGTGCCTTCGAGAACCAGCAGCGCGCGCTTAAGCGACTGGCGATCATCGTGCCCGCCACGATCTTCTTCATCTTCGTGATGCTCTACACGGCGTTCAACTCAGCGCGCTATGCCGGACTGATCCTCGCCAATGTCCCTTTCGCGGTCATCGGCGGCATCGTCGGCTTGTTCGTCACCGGGCAGTACCTCTCGGTACCTTCCGCCATCGGGTTCATCGCGGTGTTCGGCGTGGCGATGTTGAACGGCATCGTCCTGGTGAGTTTCCTGAACGACCAGCAGCGGGCGGGACTGGGCGTGCGCGAGGCGGTCGTTCGTGGCACGGCCATGCGCCTGCGGCCGGTACTCATGACCGCCAGCGTGGCGATCCTGGGGCTGGTGCCCATGCTGCTTTCGTCGGGCGTGGGTGCGGAAACCCAGCGGCCGCTGGCCACGGTGGTGGTTGGCGGGTTGATCACGTCGACGTTGCTGACGCTGGTGCTGTTGCCGGTGTTGTATGACTGGATGGAGCAGCGCCGGGCACGAGGGTAAGCTGGTGCAAGCGGCCATGGCGCCTTTGGGGAACTATGGCGTGACCAGCCCTGCGGCCCGGCCGCGGAAGCCAGAGGGGACTACCATGATCGTTCTGCGCGTTAACGGGGAAGACCGCCAGGTCGACGTTCCCGACGATATGCCTCTGTTGTGGGCACTCCGGGACATCGTCGGCCTGACCGGTACCAAGTTCGGCTGCGGCATAGCCCAGTGCGGCGCCTGCACGGTGCACCTCGACGGCCGCCCCGTCCGCTCCTGCCAGCTGCCCATCGCGGCGGTGGGCAACCAGGCCATCACGACCATCGAGGGCATCGGTGCCACGCCCGAGGGTGCGAAGGTGCAGCAGGCCTGGCTGGCCCTCGATGTCGTCCAGTGTGGTTACTGCCAGTCGGGCCAGATCATGTCCGCGGCGGCCTTGCTGGCCCGCACGCCCAACCCCACCGATGCCGATATCGACACCGCTATGAGCGGCAATATATGTCGGTGCGGCACGTACGTGCGGATCCGTGAGGCCATCCACCAGGCAGCGACGGGCACACCGGCTGGCCTGCAGGTCATCGTTGACGGGACACCGGCATGAAACCGCTACGCCCTGACGATCACATCAACGAAGGCCGCCGCACGGCCCTGAAGGCCGCTGGCGCGGGCCTCGCCGTCGCTTTCCTGTGGACGGCGGGTGCCGGACCCGCCATGGCCGCCATGTCCGCCCGCCGCCAGGACGCCGATGCCGCGGTGGCGGCCGCCGACGGCAATCCGGCGTTCGCCCCCAACGCATTCATACGCATTGACGAAGACGGCAAGGTGCGGCTGGCCATGCCCTCCGCGGAAATGGGCCAGGCCATCTACACCGGCATCGCCATGTTGCTCGCCGAAGAACTCGGCGTCGGCATGGACCAGATCACCATCGAACACGCACCGGCCAGCGACGCCCTCTACGGGCAGCCGCTCCTGGGCGGCGGCCAGATCACCGGCGGTTCGACCAGCACGCGCGGCCAGTGGCAGGTGCTGCGCGAAGCCGGTGCCGTCGCGCGCGAGATGCTCGTCGCCGCGGCCGCCGCGCAGTGGCGCGTGCAGGCCTCCGAATGCAGCGTTGCCCGCGGCGTCATCACGCACGGTGCGTCCGGCCGCACCCTCGGCTTCGGTGCCGTGGCCACCGCCGCCGGCAAACTCCCGCAACCTGCCACCGTGACACTCAAGGACCGCAAGGACTTCACCCTCATCGGCAAGCCCATGCGTCGCGTGGACTCGCCCGATAAGGTGAACGGCAGCACCCAGTTCGGCATCGACGTGAAGGTGCCCGGCATGAAGTTCGCCGCGGTACGCACCAGCCCGGAACTGGCGGGCATGCTGGGCGCCGTGGACGATCGCGCCGCGCGAGCGATTCCCGGCGTGGTCGCCGTGCTCAAGCTGGACAACGCGGTGGCCGTGGTGGGCGACAACTACTGGGCTGCGCACAAGGGTCTCGATGCGCTCGCCATCACCTGGACGCCAGGCGTCAACGCCAACCTCGATACGGCGACGCTGATCGACGCGCTGAAGCAGAGCTCTTCCAACGGCCCTGCCCTCGTCGGCCGCAAGCCCAAAGGCGAAGCACCCTCCGGTGGCAAGCGCGTGGACGCGGAATACGTCACGCCCATGCTCGCGCATGCGCCGATGGAACCGCTCAACGCGACCGTGCATGTCACGCCCGGCAAGTGCGAGGTATGGACAGGCACCCAGGTGCCCACGAGGGTGGTGGCCGAGGCGGCACGCATCTGCGGTATTCCGGCGGACGCCGTCACGGTGCACAACCAGTACCTCGGCGGCGGCTTCGGGCGCCGCCTGGAAACCGACCAGGCCGAACAGGCCATCGCGTTTGCGAAGCAGGTGGCGTATCCGTTGAAGGTGATCTGGAGCCGCGAGGAGGATATCCGCCACGACCGCGTGCGCCCGCTCTACTTCGACCGCATCTCCGCCACGCTCGATGGGAACGGCAAACCCGTGGCCTGGCACCAGCGGATCACCAGCGGCACCGTGCTCGGCCGCTGGCTGCCCGGCGCCCTGGGCAAGGACGGCATGGACAGCGATGCCATCGAGTGTGCCGCGGATACACCTTATGTCATCGACTACTCCCTCGTGGAATGGATACGCCACGACATGCCGCCGGGCCTCATCGTCGGCTGGTGGCGTGGCGTTGGCCCCACGCACAACCTCTGGGTGATCGAGAGCTTCGTGGACGAGCTGGCGCACGCCGCCGGCAAGGATCCGCTCGCGTATCGCCGCGCGATGATGGCGCCCGGCTCACGTCCGCTGGGCGTGCTTGACCTCGCCGCCGCGAAGATCGGCTGGGGTGCGCCCCTCCCTGCCCGCTGCGGTCGTGGCATCGCCGTGGCGTCGCCCTTTGGCAGCCATGTATCCCTGGCCGTCGAAGTGGAGGTCACACCGCAGGGCATCGTCAAGCTGCGCCGTGCCGTCGTCGCCATCGACACGGGCATCGTGATCAACCCGAGTTCGATCCAGGCGCAGATGGAAGGCGGCATCGTGTTTGGCTTAAGCGCTGCCCTTTTCAATGGCATCACCCTGAAAAACGGCGCGATCCAGCAGAGCAACTTCCACGATTACCGGAGCCTGCGCATCAATGAGACGCCGCCGATCGAGGTGCACATCGTCGACAGCGGTGAGGCGCCGGGCGGTATCGGTGAAGTGGGCACGGCGATCGCCGCGCCCGCGCTGGCCAACGCCATCTTTGCCGCCACCGGCATTCGCCTGCGTGAGCTGCCCGTGGCGCGCACGGCGCTCTCGGTGCCCGATGCCCTGAAACAGGTGGCCGAAGTATCTCCACGCGCGGAGGATGCGGCATGAAACGCCTCTTCATCTCCCTCCTTATCCTGATCGTCATCGGCGTTGGGGCGTTCTTCTGGCTGACCCGCACCGACGGCACCGACGGCACCGCACCCCTCATCGTCGGCGCGCCCTCCGGCGCCAACCCCGTCGCCCGCGGCGAATACCTCGCCCGTGCCGCGGACTGCACCGCGTGCCATACCGTTCCGGGTGGCAAGCCGTTTGCGGGTGGCATGGCCTTCAAGTTGCCCTTCGGCACGATCTACTCCTCGAACATCACCGCCGACCCCGAGACCGGCATCGGCACGTGGACGGACGATCAGTTCGTCCGCGCCGTGCGCGAGGGTGTCCGTAACGATGGCAAGCATCTGTACCCGGCGTTCCCGTACACCTCGTACACCGAACTGAGCCGGTCCGATGTGCTGGCGATCAAGGCGTGGCTGTTCGCGCAACCCAAGGTGCGCCAGGCCAACCGCGAAAACGACCTCGGCTTCCCGTTCAACCAGCGCTGGGCCATGGCGTTCTGGAACGCGGCCTTCTTCCGCAGCCATCGCTTCGAGCCCGACGCGTCGCGCCCGCCTGCATGGAACTCCGGTGCCTACCTGGCCGGCGCCCTGGGCCACTGCGGCGAATGCCATACGCCCCGCAACATCGGCTTTGCGGTGGAACGAGGCAATGCTCTCGCTGGCGAAGTGGTGCAAGGATGGCGTGCGTATAACATCACGGCGGATCACGCGCATGGCGTCGGGCAATGGTCGGACGAGGCACTGGCGCAATACATCCGCACCGGGCACGCCGATGGCCATGCCTCCGCGTCGGGCCCCATGGGTGAAGCCGTCGAGCACAGCCTGCAGTACCTCACGCCCGAGGATACGTCGGCGCTGGTGTCATGGCTGCGCACGGTGCCTGCACGCGAAGGCCATGACCCTGTGACCGTGGATCCAAAGCCCGCGGCCGTGGCAGCGTCCGGCGCCTGGACACCGGGTGGCGACACGAGTGCGACGGCAATGGGGCAACAACTGTTCGAAGGGGCATGCGCAAGCTGCCACCAATGGGACGGCGGTGGCCAGCAGACCCGCTATGCCAGCCTGGCCGGCACGCGCGGCGTGAATGACCCGAGCGGCGCCAATGTCACCCAGGCGATTCTCGCGGGCGTGAACATGCGCGTTGCCGACAACGACGTGTACATGCCGGCGTTCGGCCACGCGTATAGCGATGCGGAAGTCGCGGCGTTGGCGAATTACGTCATCGCCCACTTCGGTGGCAAGGAAGGCAGGGTGACGCCGAGTGAAGTCGCACGGCGACGGGCGCTCTGACATGGCGCAACCTCCGTCAACCGTCACCGTATCCGCAGAGCAGGCGTGGCCCGCATGGCCTGAATACGCCCTGCTGGACGACCTGCTGCCCTCGATCCGGGCGTTCGCCGCGGACGGTCCGGTGGCACTGGCCACGCTCGTGTCCGTGGAAAACGCCTCGCCGCGCCCTCTCGGCAGCGAGATGGTGATTGCCGCCGACGGTCGCATCGCCGGTTACGTCTCCGGCGGTTGCGTGGAGGCGGCCGTCGCCGCCGAGGCATTGGCCGTCCTCGCCGAGGGGCGACCCCGCCTGCTTGACTACGGCGTCGGCAGCCCGGTGATCGATATCCAGCTCACGTGTGGTGGCCGCATTGGCGTGTTCACGCGGGAACTGTTCGCGGCCACGCGCTATGTCGATGCGCTTGCCATGGCGCGCCGCGGGCGCTTTGCCGTCACGGTCTTCACCGACCGGTCCGACGGCGCATGGCGCCTCGAGAACGGCTTCCACGCCGCCACGGAACGGGAATACGCTCGTGTCCATGAGCCGCCCATCCGGCTGGTGGTGGTCGGCGCCGACCCCGCCACGCTGGCGCTCGCAAGGCTCGCGGTGCACGCCGGCGTGGAGGTGACGCTGCTGCGGCCGCACGGGCCCGCCACGCTGCCACCGGGCCTCACCCTGGCACGCTACGACAACCGGTCGCTAAGCGTGGCACTGGACAACCTCGCCCTGGATCCGTGGACCGCGGTGTACACGCTCAGCCACGATGCCGACGTGGACCACGCGGTGATGATGCGCGCGCTGCAGTCACCGGCCTTCGCGGTGGGCGCCCTCGGCAGCCGCCACAAGATCCCGGCACGGTTGACCCGCCTGCGTAGCGCCGGTATCCACGACGACGACCTCCGCCGCCTTAACATGCCTGCCGGCCTGGCCATCGGTGCACAGACGCCGCAGACCATCGCCCTGTCCATCCTGGCCGAGGTGTCCCAGGCCGCGAGAGGGATGCCACCGTGATGGTCTCCCCCGAGGCCCTGCTCCTGGCGCGCTGGCAGTTTGCCTTCACTGTCTCGTTCCACATCGTCTTCCCGGCCATCAGCATCGGGCTCGCGTCGTTTCTCGCCGTGCTCGAAGGCCTGTGGCTGAAGACAGCCAACCGTGTCTACAAAGACCTGTTCCTGTTCTGGTCGAAGATCTTTGCCGTGGGCTTCGGCATGGGCGTGGTCTCCGGGGTGGTACTGAGCTACGAGTTCGGCACGAACTGGTCGGGCTTTTCCGCGATGGCCGGCGCCATCACCGGCCCCCTCCTGGCCTTCGAAGTGATGACGGCGTTTTTCCTCGAAGCCGGATTCCTCGGGATCATGCTGTTCGGCTGGAACAAGGTCGGGCCGCGCGCGCACTTTTTCGCCACATGCATGGTCGCCACCGGCACCCTGATCTCGACGTTCTGGATCCTTTCGTCGAACAGCTGGATGCAGACGCCGCAGGGCTACGCAATCGTCGACGGCCGCATCGTCCCCGTCGACTGGCTGCGCGTCATCTTCAATCCGTCGTTCCCCTATCGCCTGGTGCACATGACGCTGGCCGCGTTCGTCGTGGCGGCGATGATCGTCAGCGCGTGCGGCGCATGGCACCTGCTCCACGGCCGTCGCGACGATGCCGTGCGCAAAACCTTCTCCATGGCGTTGTGGATGATGGCGGCCATTGTCCCGCTGCAACTTCTTGCTGGCGACGCCCACGGCCTGAACACCCGCGAACACCAGCCGGCGAAGATCGCCGCCATCGAAGGCCTGTGGGACACCGAGCACGGCGGCACCTCGCTCAACCTCGTGGGCTGGCCCGACATGAAGCAAGAGACCACGCACTTCGCCGTGAAAGTCCCCCATCTGGGCAGCCTGCTGCTCACGCACACGTGGGATGGCGAGATCCAGGGGCTGAAGAGTTTCCCGGCGGAAGACCGCCCGAATTCCACCATCGTGTTCTGGAGCTTCCGCATCATGGTGGGCATGGGCCTGCTCATGCTGTTGCTGGCTTTTCTCGGCGTCCTCCTCCGGCGCGGCAAGCGGCTTTACGAAGCGCGCTGGTTCCAGTGGTTCGCGCTGCTGATGGGGCCGTCCGGACTCGTCGCGCTGCTGGCGGGATGGGTGACGACCGAGGCCGGCCGCCAGCCCTGGGTGGTGTATGGCGTGCTGCGCACGCAGGATGCGGCGTCCCCGGTGACCGTGGACCAGGTCGGTACCTCGCTGATGATCTTCATCCTCGTCTACACCGTCGTCTTCGGCACGGGCATCTACTACATGCTCAAGCTCATGGCGAAGGGACCGGACCTGCACGAGCAGGCGGAGATCGAGACCGGCGATACCGGCCCAGGCCGCGGCCGGTTCGACCATCGCCCGCTATCCCGCCCGACCGACGCCATCGACGAGTAACGACCATGACTATCGATCTTCCCGTGATCTGGGCCGTCGTCATCGCGTTTGGCGTGTTCCTCTACGTGACCCTGGACGGCTTCGACCTGGGCATCGGCCTGGTGTTTCCCCTGTTCAACGGCCCGGGCGACCGCGAGGTGATGCTCAACACCGTGGCCCCGGTCTGGGACGGCAACGAAACCTGGATGGTGCTCGGCGGCGCCTGTCTTTATGCGGCGTTCCCCATCGCTTATTCGGTGCTGCTGCCTGCGACGTACCTGCCGATCATCGCCATGTTGTGTGGGCTGATCTTCCGTGGCGTCGCGTTTGAAATCCGCGCGAAGGCGCGGCGTACGCAGCATCTTTGGGATCTCGCCTTCGTGCTCGGCTCGGGCGTCGCCGCCTTCGCGCAGGGCGTGGTCCTGGGCACCCTGCTCGATGGCATTCCCATCACGCGCACCGGCCAGTACGCCGGCGGCCCCTTCGACTGGTTCTCTCCCTTCAAGCTGTTCACCGGCCTCGGCCTGATGGTGACCTACGCCACGCTGGGCTGTGGCTGGTTGATGATCAAGACCGATGGCGACCTGCACCGGCGCATGCGCCGGCTGATGGGCCCGCTCGCCCTGTTGCTGGGCCTTACCGTCGCCATCGTGAGCCTGTGGACCGTGCTGGGCCAGCCCGCCGTCGCGGCACGCTGGTTCAACGCCTCCAACCTGCTTTACTTCCTCCCCGTGCCTGTCCTCGTCTTTGCATGCCTGCTGGGGATCTTCGTGACCTTGCGGCGCGGCTCGCATCACCTGCCCTTCCTACTCACGCTGGCCATCCTCTTCCTTGGCTACACCGGCTTCATCATCAGCATCTTCCCGAACATTGTGCCGCCATCGCTGGATATCTGGGCGGCGTCATCACCGCATTCCAGCCAGCTCTTCACGCTGGTGGGTGCGCTGATCATCATCCCGATCATCCTCACCTACAGCAGCGTGGCGTACTGGGTGTTTCGCGGAAAGGTGAAGGCCGGCGACGAGGGCTACCACTGATGGCCGGGCTGTCACGCGGCCGCCAGGCGGCGTGGTTCGTGGGCCTCTACGTGGCAGGCGTGGCCGTCGTCCTCGCGGTGGCGGGCGTGATACGGGCGTTTCTCGCGCCGTAAGCCGCCTTGTGGCAAGGTGCGCCCCATGCAAACGAACATCTGGGTTGACGCCGACGCCTGCCCCAACGTCATCAAGGACATCCTGTTCCGTGCCGCGGAGCGTGAGCAGGTGGAGGTGACGCTGGTCGCCAACAGCTGGATCCGCACGCCGCCGTCGCGGTTCATTCGCTCCATCCAGGTGCCCGGCGGCTTCGACGTGGCGGATGACGAGATTGTCCGCCGCGTGCAGCCGGGCGACCTCGTCGTCACCCAGGACATCCCGCTGGCCGCGTTCGCTATCGAGAAAGGGGCACTCGCCCTGCATCCGCGAGGCGAGATGTATACGAAGGACACCATCGCGCAGCGCCTTTCCATGCGTAACTTCATGGAAGAGCTGCGCGGCTCGGGCGTGGATACCGGTGGCCCGGCCGCCATGCATCCGCGGGACCGGCAGAACTTCGCCAATGAGCTGGATAAATGGCTGGCCCGGCGCAAGACGGGCAAATAGCCCGCGTTACTTGCCTTTGGCTTTGGGCGTGACCTCCACGGCAACGCCCTCCACATACGTCATCCGCACCAGGTCACCGACCTTGAGCTGCGCCATGCGCGCCTGGCGCGCCGGGTCATGCACCTCGACCTTGCGTTGTTTGCCGTCGGGGCCGCCCAGGGTCACCGTATGCGCGGTGAGGTCGATCGCTGTGATCTTGCTGGTCACGGAGATGGACTGGCCGACCACGCCGCCTGGCAGCGCCCCTTTCGGCGTGCGCGCGGCATCCACCTGGCTCTCGACGCCGAGCTCGGCGCTGTTCGCCGGAAGGATCTCGATCGCGCTCGCGGCCTGGTAGGTGATCGTCACCACGTCGCCCTCCCTGAGCTGAGCGAAGTTGCGCACCTCCGGGCCCGCCTCGATGGTGAACTCGTCACCCTTCGTGCCGCGCAAGGTGACGAAGCGGCTCTGCCGGTCGATATGGGTCACGGTGGCCGATTCGGTCTCTTCGTGCCGGTCCAGCTCGAAAGCGGTGCCATGCACCGTCGAGGCGGCGGCCGGCGCCGCTGACTGGGCGAAAGCGGCCATGGGCAGCGCCAGGGTGACGGCAGCGACCAGCAGGCAGGCCGACGGACGAAGGAAGGGGCTCATGGGACATCTCCGGGAAAGGGCGAACATCGCGTTCACACACGATGGTCCGTCCCTGCCTGCCCGGGCGCGAGCGTAAGTTCCCACCACCGGGTTCCGTAGAACTACCGGGTGGCCGCTTACTGGAAGTGGTGCACGAAGCCGATCCGGAACCCGCCGGGGAGCCAGCTGAGGATGATGGGCGAGGCACTGCGGCGTGAAGTCCACAGGCCAATGCCCGTACCCAGCGCGGCGCCCACCAGCACGTCGCTCTGCCAGTGGCCTCGCACTTTCATGCGGGCCACCGCGTCGTAGGCCGGCAGCACCGCCAGCGCGTAGACCCAGGGATGGTCTTCGCCGTAGTGGACGATGAACGGGGTGACGGCTGCCGAGATGGTCGCCACTTCACCGCTGGGGAAGCTGTGGTTCTGGCTACCGCCCTTGAACCACTGGTTGGGGTCGTCCGTTCGCGACGGGCGCTCCCGGCGAAAGGTGTACTTCATGGCGGTCGAGGCAAGGCTGGTGAAGATGATCGAATCGACGGCCCGCCAGGAGGTTTCGCCGTACTCCGTGCTGTCGCCTTCGGCGAGCGCACTTAGGCCCACCGTGGCAAGGGTGCCGTACAGGAGGATTTTCTGATTGGACCGCTTCCAGATACCGCTGTTGTCGTAACTCAGCCGGTGGTCGATACCAAAGGGGCCGCCGCCCGCATGCGCCGTGAGCGGACAGCACACGGCAAGGCCCAGCGCCAGGAACACGGAAGCGCGTCGCATAACCCCTCCTTCCCTTCGAGCCGTTCACGGCCGGCCGTCAACCACGCCATTAAAGCGCGGCCACCTTACGACCACCTGATCTGGGGCATCCCGCTTTGCCCTTGGCAACTAGCTGCCTCGTCAGCTAGTTTTCCCCTCCATGACTCTCTTCAGGGATCGACGATGGGCCTTCTCGATATCTTCCGGCGCAAGCTCTCGGCCGACGACTTCGCCGCGCTGGTGATCAAACGGGCCCAGGCCCTGGCCCAGCCGAAGTCCGCCCGCTACGACGCCGGCGAGTTCCAGATCCACTTCGAGCTGGCCGATGGCCGGCCGATGATGATGAACCTGCACAACGCCTACCGGGACACGCTGGCGGCACCCCGGGCCAAGCGCAACGGCGTCATCGACAAATACCTCGCCGGCCTGACCGGCGGATTTGACGACGAGCGCCCGGAGGATGTCCGCGCCAACCTCATGCCCGTCATCCGCGATACGGCGATGTTCAGCTGGGTCACCCTGAATTCCCGACTGTCCGGGGTCGGAAAGCCCGATGGCATGCCTTGCCTGCGCCCTTTCAGCGATGATCTTTCGGTCGCCCTGGTGGTCGATTCCGAGCACGCGACGAAGACGGTGAACCCCGGCACGCTGCTTGCCGCGGGCCTGGACACGGATGCGGCCTTCGCCCTGGCCATCAGCAACCTGCGCGACCGCACCACCGACGCCGGCATGAAGCGCCACGGCGGCGTCTGGGCCTCGACGTGGAGCGACGTCTACGACGCATCGCGCCTGCTGCTCACCGACATGATCCACCGCCTGGCGGTGCATGGCGAACCCGTGGCAGCGATTCCGTCGCGAAACAACCTGTTCGTGACGGGCAGCCTGGACGACGAAGGCATTGCGCTGATCGCGGCCCTCGCCGCCGATATCCTCGAGAACGACACCCGCCCGCTAAGTAGCGAACTGCTGGTACTGCGCGACGGCACATGGCGCCCGTTCCGTCCCAACCTCCCGGCCGACATCGCACAACGGCTCGCCTTGTCCCGCTACCGGGCGCTGGACAGCAACTACGCGGAGCAGAAGAAGCTGCTGGAGAAAATCCACGAGAAGGAAGGCACCGACCTCTTCGTCGCGACGTATCGCGCCGTACAGCAAACCGACACCGGCGAGATCACCAGCTCCGCGCAGTGGACCCGCGATGTCGTGACCTTGCTCCCACACTGCGACAGCGTCTGGCTCTTCTGCCACCAGCGGAACGAGCTGCTCGACATTGCGTGGGAGGATGCCATGCGGCACATGCCTGAGCTGGCCACGCCGTATGATCATCTGAGCCCACCCCGGTATCTGGTGACCCGCTTCCCGGACGATGCGACGTATGAAGCGCTGAAGCTGAAAGCGACGCGAGTCCGTGAAATTCAACCCAGCTAGAGCGCCAGGCCCATGGCACGCATCCTCACAAAGCTCGCCGGAACGGTCGTCGTTCTCACATTGCTCGCGCTGGCGGCAGGTGCCACCTATAACTCCCTTTCCGTGCGCAAGCTGAAGGCCGAAGCCCACACCCCGGGCCAGCTCTACGCGGTGAATGGTCATGACATGCACATGATGTGCATGGGCACAGGCTCACCCACCCTCGTTCTCGACACGGGTCTCGGCGACGACTTCACGACCTGGCTGAAAGTGCAGCCGGCGCTCGCGAAAGTGACGCGGGTTTGTTCGTACGACCGCAGTGGCTTCGGATCGAGCGCCATGACACCCGGAGCCCATGACGCTGATACATTGTCGGCGCAGCTGCATGCGCTGGTCGGCGCAGCGGACATCGAGAAGCCCTTCATCCTGATGGGTCATTCCATCGCCGGCCTCTATCTGCGCAGTTATGCCCAGCATTACCAGGGCGACCTCTCCGCGCTGGTCTTCGTCGATGGCGCGACGCCCCTACAGGATGACCGCGTACCAAAAAGCCTGGTCGCGATCCAGGACCAGCAGCGTCGCGAGATGCCGTGGCAGAAGTTCCTGATGACGGTGGGCTGGTACCGGCTGCACGGCGACTGCGACAGCGTCGCCCCGGGGTTCGAGGCCTACGCCGCGATCATCCGCGCGAACAACTGTGCGCCTTCGCAGTTTGATGCCCTCGAGGCGGAGCTCGATGCCGAGCGTCAATCCGGCGAGGAAACCGTCCACGTGGGGCCGTTCCCTCGCCTCCCCATCCTGGTCTTTTCCCGCGATCCAGCCTCCATGCCATCCAACTGGCCGCCCGAGGTGGCAAAGGCAAACTCGGTTGTCTGGAACCAGATGCAGGAAGAGAGCAAGCGGCTGTCACCGCTGAGCCGGCGTGTCATCGCCAAAGGCAGCGACCACTACGTCCATGTGGACAGGCCAGACCTGGTGATTCGTGAGGTCACTGCGCTCATTGAGTCCGTCCGGCGCGGCGAGGTCAGCTACCGACAAGATCAGCCGACGGTCACGGAGTAAGGCATTTCCTAAGCCATTTTAGGAGTTGGCTTACAGACAGGGCCGACGGACCCTTGCACCATCCTTCGCCACGGCCCCACGCCGTGTCCTTGAAGGAAGCGCATGAGAGTGATGTTACTGGTGGCCATGGGCGCCCTGGCGACGGCTAACTATTTCAGCGAAGCCATCTGCCCGGCATGCACGCTCGACACGCCGTTCCCGGACGCTGCCACCCAGAAGACCCTTGAGGAAACGTACAAGAGGCGATTCCTGCAGACCACCAGCCACGTCGGCGACACCTTGTCGATCTGCAATACCTCGTGGTGCGCGAAGTACACGCTGTTGGCGGGTGACGTCTGGGGCGATGGCCAGGCCATACGGCGAGAATCCCACCCATCGGGCCGCGGTCAGGGCAAGCCGGAAAGCTAGGAGGGGAACTCCTGTGCCCGCGGAGCGTCCATACCGATAGACAAGGGACTCTATCGGGCCGGGACGCTGGGAATGACGCGAGGGGCACCAAAGGTATCGATTCGACGGACCGTCGCGCTGGCGGCGGCCATCGGCGTTCACGTCGCTGTTCTGATCGTGCTTCTGCGCCCCGCCTCGTATCGCGTGACCACGGTTGCCCCGGCTGAAGTCCAGCCGTCCACACTGGCAATACGCCTGATAGCGCCACCGCGCGAGCCGCAGGTTCGGCCACCGCCCTTATCGCCGCCCGCCCGGGCAATGACGACACCACGAACGGCTACCCGAACGCTGCCCCCACGCCCCGCCGCCGCGCCAGCGCAGGCAGAGCAACACCCCACGGCGGCCACGCCCGCCGCACCGGCCGAACCCACGCTCTCCACCGAGACGCCCGCGACCTTCGGCGATGGCGGCTTCCAGGCCCAGCTCCGCCATGCCCAGGACAGCCAGGCCGTACATGGCGTCCCCGGATCCGACGTCCGCCGCGCGCCCGGCATGCAGTTCACCCGACCGCAGGACCAGGGCATCGGTGCCGTGATGCGCAGCGCACAGCGGCTGTTTGGGGTGACCAACAAGCACTGCATCGACGTCGAGGTGTGGGGCAACATGAGCCCACAGGAACTCATCGAGCGACATCTCACGCCCGCCGATGTCCAGGCGGCCAACGAAAAGTACCAGTGCAACCGTCCTCTCGGGCTCAGCTTTTAAGCCGGTGCCCGAGGCGCTTTATGCAATCGCTTTTCCCCGGCAACCACTACGGTAGGCGGTATTACCCTGGGAGAAACGCATGTTCGTCATTCGCCACGCCGCCGACCGTGGCCACGCCAACCATGGCTGGCTCGATTCCCACCATAGCTTCTCGTTCGCGGATTACCGCGATGAGGAGCATGTCCATTTCGGCCCGCTGCGCGTGATCAACGAGGATCGCGTCGCGGCCGGCGCGGGCTTCGGCACGCATTCCCACCGCGATATGGAAATCATCAGCTACGTGCTCGAAGGCGAGCTGGCCCATAGCGATTCGATGGGCAACAAGGTGGTGATCAAGCCCGGCGAGGTGCAAATCATGTCGGCGGGCACGGGCGTGACGCATGCGGAAGAGAACCACGCGAAGACGCTGACCCATTTCCTGCAGATCTGGATCATCCCGAACCGGCAGCATTTGAAGCCGGGCTACGAGCAGACGTTTTTCCCGGATGCCGAGAAGCGCGGCAAGCTTCGCCTGGTCGCCAGCCAGAATGGCGAGCACGGTTCGGTCACGGTGCACCAGGACGTCCGGCTTTATGCCGGCCTGTTCGGCCCGGACGAATCGGCCCACCACAACGTGGATTACGAGCGCATGGTCTATGTGCACGTCGTACGCGGCTCGGTGCACGTCAATGGCCACCCGCTCTCCGCCGGGGACGCCGCCAAGATCACCGATGAATCGCGCGTGGTGATCAGTGACGGTGTCGATGGTGAAGTGCTGCTGTTCGACATGGCGCCGCTGGAATAGCCGCCGGCCCGCGCAAGATCCCACGCATTACGCCAGAATGGCCGTTCTGATTCCTGATCTGGCTGGGCATGAACGAGGCAAAGGTTTCAACGGGCGCGGGCATCGCCCTGGGCGCCACCGTCATCATCTGGGCCTTCAGCTGGATCGTGATGAAGCTGGTGCTGCGTTATGCGGGCCCGTTCGATTTCTCGGCGCTGCGCTATAGCATCGGCGCCGTGCTCCTGTTTGCCGTGCTGGTGGTCATGAGGCGGCCGCTGGCCTCGCCGCCGCTGGCCGGCACCATCGTTACCGGGCTGGCCCAGACCGCGGCCTTCCAGGGCCTGGGCCAGTTTGCGCTGACCGCCGGCGGGACCGGCCGCGTGGTGCTCCTCGCCTACGCCATGCCGTTCTGGGCCGTACTACTGGCGTGGCTGATGCTGGGCGAACGTCCGCTCGCACGGCATTGGGTGGGCCTGGCGCTGGCAGCCGTTGGACTCACCTGCGTTATCGCCCCGTGGAACGGCCTCGGTAACCCGCTCAGCACCGCGTTCGCCCTGGTGGGCGGCATGTGCTGGGCGCTGGGCACGGTGACCAGCAAGCGGATGTTCCAGCGTCACCAGCCCGACCCGCTCACGTTCACCGCGTGGCAGATGGCCTTCGGCGCGGCGGGCCTCGCCATCGTGGCGTTCTTTATCCCCCAGCGCAGCATCGAGTGGAGCCCGGCCTTCATCGCCGGCCTGGCGTACTCGGTGATTCTGGCCACGTGCGTGGCGTGGACACTGTGGCTCCTGGTGGTACGGCGCCTGCCGACCGCCGTGGCGTCGGTGTCGTCACTGGCCGTACCGGTGCTCAGCGTGCTGATGGCCTGGGCGGTGCTGCACGAGGAGCCGACGCCCAGTGAATGGCTGGGCATGGCGTTTATCGTGGCCGGCCTGTTTGCCGTCAGCGGTGTGTCCCTGCGCCGGCCCGCCTAGCTCCAGCGCACGCCGTCAAACGCGTCGGCCAGGAAGTCGACCATGCGGCGCACCTTAACGGGCAGGTGCTTGCGTGACGCATACACCGCATGGATGCCGATGCTGCCGGCGTCGTGCGTCGGCAAGAGATGCACGAGGCGCCCTTCGCGAACGTCGTCGCCGACGATAAAGTCCGGCTGCAAGGTGATGCCCTGCCCGGCCAGCGCCGCGATGCGCGAGGTATCGCCGTTGTTGCTGCGCATGAACGGCTTCACGACCACCCGCTCGGTGCGTCCGTCGGCGGTGGTGAACGACCAGTCGTCCGGCCAGTAGCTATAGGCCAGGATCGGGTGGCTGGCGAGTTCGGCCGGCACCGTGGGCGTGCCGTGCGCCGCGAGATACGCCGGCGATGCGCACAGCAGCATGCGCGTCACGCCGAGCTGGCGACTCACAAGCGTGGAATTGGGCAGGCGTGAAATGCGAATGGCGAGGTCGAAGCCCTCGTCCACCAGGTCCACCACGCGGTCGGACAAGGTGATATCGAGCGAAACCTGGGCGTGCTCGGCTGTGAAGCGCGCCCACAGCGGCGCCAGGTGCAGCACGCCGAAGCTGAGCGGTGCGGTGATCCGCAGCAGGCCGGTGGGCTCGGTGCTGCGGGCGGTGAGCTCGGCCTCCGCCTCGGTAATGCCCGCCAGCAGGTCGCGGGCACGGCTGTAGAAGGTGCGCCCCTCGTCGGTCAGCGACAGCCTCCGGGTCGTCCGGTGCAGGAGGCGAACGCCGAGGCGGCGCTCCAGTTCGGCCACGTGGCGGGAGACGGCGGCCTTGGTCATGCCCGTGGCGTCGGCGGCACCGATAAAGCTGCCGGCATCCACCACCGCCACGAAGCTGGTCATTTCCTGGACTTTGTCCATGCGCGGGTCCCCCTGGGCTCCGGCGGAGTGTCTCACACAGCGAGACAGTCGGTCTCGGCGAGGCGCGTTTATCGCAGGGCGACGTGCCAATACCTTGTGGGGTATCGCTAAGGAGTCCCACCATGTCCCTTGCTCCTGTCCTCTTTATTTCCCACGGCGCGCCCACGTTTGCGCTCGAACCCGGCGTGCTCGGCCCGAACCTGGGGCGCATCGGCGCGCAGCTCGAAGGCATCCGCGCGGTGCTGGTCGTCTCCCCGCACTGGCAGGCACCCGGCCTGCGGGTGATGACCGCCGAGCAACCGGCCACGCTGCATGACTTCGGCGGCTTCCCCGAGCCGCTCTACCAGCTGCAATACCCGGCGCCGGGCGCACCCGACGTCGCCCGTGAAACAGCCGACATCCTCCGTGCCGCTGGCCTTACCGTGAGCGAAGACGCCACCCGGCCTTACGACCACGGCGCATGGGTGCCGCTGCGCTTCCTGCTACCCGACGCCAACGTGCCGGTGTTCCAGCTCGCCATGCCGGCGGACCTGGACACCGTCGGCGCGCTCGCCCTCGGCCGCGCACTGCGGCCGCTGCGCGAGCGCGGCGTGCTGGTGGTGGGTTCGGGCAGCCTCACCCACAACCTGTACGAGGTGCGGCGCACCGCCGATACCGTGCCTTACGCCGCGGCCTTCGCCGAGTGGGCGACGCGCAGCGTGCTGGCCCGCGATGAGGAAGCCCTCGTCGATTACCGCCGTGTCGCGCCCGACGGTGCGCGTGCCCACCCCACCGAGGAGCACTACCTGCCCCTGCTCGTGGCGATGGGTGCAAGCCACGACGACGACACGCCGTCGCTCGTGCCTGGCGGCATGACCTACGGCGTGCTGTCGATGGATTCGTACGCGTGGGGGCTCGCGTAACGGATTAAGGCGAGCCGGCCGTGGCCACGGCATACGAGCTCGTCTTGTTCGCAGGGCCCGAAAGCGGAGCCGTCGGATCAACGAGAATTTGTAAAGTGTTGCTGTAGATGAAGCGCGGCCTGTTTGGATCAGTTTCGTAAGTTGGCGATTTGGGATCAGGCGCCTGCTCGTCTGGAACAATCCCCAAGGGAAGACGATACCGTACTGTAAAGCGGTTGTTGACTTGAGTGTCGAATTGATACGAAACGCGAAGATCGAGCGTTCCGCTAATCGACTGATGCGCCCCAAGCTGTACCAGCATCCCAGGGTCAACGGGGTTCACATAGTCGTATGTGGACTGGTAGGTCTGCGTCTGACCGTCCGTACTGGATGTCACTTCAAATTGATTATTTGGAAGGTGACCGTCCCAGTCGAATGGCATCATGTATTTCGCCAACGTAACCGGAACGTCACCGTGATTACGGATCGTGACAGTCACCCTGGCTTTGCCGGCGTCAGCAGGATCTGAGGACGCCGCGAGGGCCACCGATACCGGCTCATCTGCTGAAGCGGGCAACGAGACCAGAATTGAAGCTGTAGCGGCGAAGCCCGCAACAAGGAGCCTTAAGTTCATACTTCGTTCCTCATCCGCCGATCGCGGCTTTCGGCGCGGCGAGCGTAGCCCACTGCGCGCAGCAGGATCAACACGAACAACACCACGACAAACGCGGCATAGGCGTACTGGCCGCGCGCCACGCCGGTGCCGTACGGGAACCAGATGCCGGGGATGCCTAGCGTGTTGAGTTCGGTGGCGAACAGGCCGATGCCCACCAGAAGTGCCGAAAGCGCCCCCAACAGGCGCGCAGGCAACGATGCACGCGCCACGCCGGCCCCGATCGTCCACAGGTACACGGCGGCGAACAGCCAGCGCACACCCGTGACGCCGAGGTCCGCGGCGGTTCTCACGCCAGGGCTGGCGATGAGCCACGGCCGACCCAGCAGCGCCAGCAGCAGATAAGCCACGGTGAGACCCACCACGACATAGTTGAACGCCAACTTCCGCTCCAGGCGAAACCAGTCGCGCCACGCCAGCGTCCAGCTCGCGAGCACCAGCGGACGACAGATGACGGTGACCAGCACGTCGTACCAGCGCAGGCTCAGGAACGGGGTCCAGTAAAACATCACCTGCTGCACGCGCATCAGCGCGAGAAGCACCAGGGCGGTGACCAGCCATCGGTACGGGTCGTCGCTCCGGCAGGCGATCAGCGCGACCACCATGAGCGCCAGCAAGCAGAAGGCAAAAGGCTCGATCGCATCCACGACGTAGCCTTTGAAGGTCTGCAGCCACTGCACCTGATAGAGCTGATGAACACCTTCCACCGTGCCTATCGCTGGCGCCACGTGCAGGCCACCGCTTTCCTCGCTGGCATCGAGCGGGTCCATCCACACGCGGAACGCCAGCTGGTAGGTCACCGGGCCAGCAGCCGTCCGCGGCGGCAAGGCGTAGACCGCCGGCCGGACGCTGAACACCGCTGGCGTGGCGCCCGAGAAGTCCCCAGGGCCGCCGACACGCTTTCCATCGACATAGAGCTCGTAGGTCGAGTCGACCAGCGTCGGCCCGGCAAGCGCCAGCGGCTCATCGCTATCGACCGTCACGCGCAGGCGATACCACGCATACCCGCTGTATCCCGCGTGGCCGCGCTTGCTCCATCCCGTGACATAGCCGGGCAAGCCGACGTCGCCGTCGTGGGCGCCGGGCGCGGACGTAAGGTCCACGATTTCCCAGGCGCTGTCGTCGAAGCCGGACGCGGACCACTGCGGGTCATCGCCGGTATGAAAGCGCCAGGGGCCAGTCAGCGGGACGGTAGCGTGGCCGGGCGCGACGACGGCGGCATCCGGCGGCGTGGCGCGCGCCGGGAAGGACAGCAAGAGGCTAAGAGCAAACAGAAACGCAGCGCGCATCCCCCACCCCTCATTTCAAGACGGCGAGCACCAGCTCCACGGCAATCAACACGACGATGGTGATCTCGAGCACGCCTGCACGGCTGACGGCGGCTTCGTCATAGAGCGCCGCGTACGTATCGCGGACGATCGCCAGCTTCCGGTCCACGGCGGCGCCCAGTGCGGGCACGCCAAACAGGTCCAGCGTCGTGGTGTAGACATCGGCCAGGTACGCGTGGCCCGTGGCCTCCAGGACGCTGTCGACCTTTTCGGTAAGCTCGGTGACTTCCGCCACCACCGTGTACAGCCGCCGCGCCA
Source organism: Luteibacter pinisoli (assembly GCF_006385595.1). Lineage (NCBI taxonomy): Bacteria > Pseudomonadati > Pseudomonadota > Gammaproteobacteria > Lysobacterales > Rhodanobacteraceae > Luteibacter > Luteibacter pinisoli. The sequence goes on along the minus strand of NZ_CP041046.1, from coordinate 2,100,133 downwards.
GCTTCGCCAGCTGGGCGGGTGCGAGGAAGGCCGAGACGGTACGGGTGCGGTCGACCAGGTCGTACATCCGCGGCAGTTCGTCATCCAGCAACGCACCGTAGTAGCGCAGCTCCAGCAGCTGGGCATTGGCTGCCTCCAGCACCGCATCCACGCCCGCGTCGCCACCTGGCTGGTACAGCACGGCACGGTCGCGGGTCACGATGACGCAATCATCGGCCAGGTAGCCGAAGCGATGGCGGAGCAGTGTCTCGCGCGTCTCGACCGATAGCGGGCGCGCATCGGCCGCCAGCAGGGGCGTGAGGTCCACGGCCAGATGAAGCGGCTGGGTGAGCGGCTCGCTGAAGCGCTCGATCTCGATGAGCTGGTAGTCCTCCTGGATCACCGCGTCATTCGCGCGCTCAAGCGACGGCGCGATGCGGGATTTGATTTCTTCCAGCAGCGCCAGCCACGGCGCATCGGCCCGGTCGAAGGCCAGGGCCTGTTCGATCTGTCGCGCGGTATCCACGAATACCTGCCACGCCGTGTCCTGGATCGCAAAGGAAATGGCCAGGGTGATGGTGCCGAAATCGTACAGATGCACGGCGACTTCGCCGGTGATCCGACGCTCGCCCACCTGGATGTCGACGTCGCTGAGGCGCAACCGCAGCGGCGGCGCCCCGAAACGCAACGGCCCCGGCGGCGGTGCCGCGGGGGCCATAGCCGCGCAAAGCGCACGGGCCTTGTCGATGTCGATGCCGTAGGCCACATCGAAAAGGCCCAGCGCCGTTACGCAGGCGCGTCCTATGCTGGGCACGCCTGGGGTTTGGCTATCCATATTCGACCGACTTAGGGACCCGCTGCGGAGACGCGCCAGACAGTATTACCTACATCATCGGCAATCAACAGCGCGCCGTCCTTATCCAGCACGACACCGACGGGTGCGCCGAACAGCTGTTTTTCGTCCTTGGAATAGAAGCCGCTCACCAGGGTTTCCGGCTTGCCGACAGGTTTGCCGTCCTGGAACGCGACGAACACCACCGCATAACCGCTCAGCGGCGAACGATCCCAGCTTCCGTGCTCACTGACGAAGGCGCCGTTCTGGTATTTCGCCGGCAAGGCGTTTTTCTGGGTCAGCAGCAGGCCCAGGGCGGCCACATGGGAGCCCAGCGCGTAATCCGGCTTGATCGCCTTGGCGACCATGTCCGGCCGCTGCGGCATCACGCGGGTGTCGACGTTCTGGCCGTAATAGCTGTAGGGCCAGCCGTAGAACGCGCCCTCGGTCACCGAGGTCATGTAATCCGGCACCAGGTCCGCACCGATCTCGTCGCGTTCGTTGGCAATGGCCCATAGCTTGTTCGTCGTGGGATCCCAGCCAAGGCCCGTGGGGTTGCGGATACCCGAGGCGAAAATGCGGCTGCCGCGGGTGGCCACATCCACTTCCAGCACGTTGGCGCGGCGGTACTCAATCTCCAGGCCGTTCTCGGTGATGTTGCTGTTCGAACCCACGCCGACGTAGAGCTTGGTGCCGTCCGGGTTGGCCTGCAGGGCCTTGGTCCAGTGATGCTGGATGGTCGACGGCAGGTCGGTGAACATCACGCCCGGCGCCTTGATCTCGGTCTCGCCTTCCACGTACGGGTACGTGAGGATGGCATCGGTGTTGGCGACGTACAGCGTGTTGCCGATCAGCTGCACGCCGAAGGGCGAATGCAGGTTGCCGATGAAATCGTGCTTCTCCCACGCACCACTACCGGTCTTGCGCAGCAGCGTGATGCGGTTGCCGCCCTTGGCGCCCTTGCCGGAGGTGTTTTTCACCATGCCGGCGATCAACTGCTTGGGCGTGGTCACCGGCTCTTCGCCCGGCCCGTTGGATTCGACGACCAGCACATCGCCGTTGGGCAGCGTCAGCAGCTGGCGCGGATGCTTGAGGTCGTCCGCGATCTTTTCGATTTTCAGGCCGGGGGCGACGGTGGGTGCCGCGCCCTGGGCCCAGCCGGCGAATTCGGGAACCTGCATGGGCGGCACGAGGAAGTTGCGTGCCTTGGGCAGCGATGGAGCCGCGCCCGACTGCTCGGCGGGGTCCTGGGAGGCTTTGCCGGCGCACGCGCCGAGCACGGCGACGCAGGCCATGGCGAGTGCGCCACGATAAAGGTGCTTAACCATGGACATACTCCCGCACCGTCGAGTAGCGCACGGCGATGATGACGTGGCCGATGGCGATGAGCAGCACCGTGACCACGGAAAGCCACACACCCGCTGGCATGATCGCGTAGGCGTCGCGGCTGTGCACGAAGGCATTGAGGATGGCGGCAACGATCGCCACGAAGTTCAGCCAGAAATCGACGTGATCGGCATGCGTGCTGATCCGGCGCGAGGTAATCCATACCTGGGCCAGGTTGACCAGCCGCGGAATGATGGCGAAGACCAGGCCAATGGAAATCAGCCACGCGGCGCTCTTTGCCCAGAGGATGACGCCGGTCTTCGCGTAGATGATGTCGAAGATCAGTGCCGCGACGAAGAACCCGAAGGGTATGGGATTGAACAGGCCGTAGATGGCGTTGGCCACGGCGGAACGACGTGGTGCGGCAGGATAATTCATGGGCGGGTGCCTCCAGGCGGCAGACCGGGGTGGTACAACCAGCGCGTTATGTAGCCTGCGCGCCGTGGAGGCCGCGTATGGGCGGGCCCGGGGTCGTGTACGCTTGGCGCCCCCATCGACACCGACGCATCGCCTCATGGCTCTCAAATCCACGGTCTTCAAGGCCGACCTGCAGGTCAGCGACATGGACCGGCATTACTACCAGGGCCACGCCCTGACCATCGCCCAGCACCCGTCGGAGACCGACGAGCGGATGATGGTGCGCGTGCTGGCCTTCGCCCTGAACGCGGATGAGGCGCTGGTCTTCGGCAAGGGCATCAGCTCGGACGACGAGCCGGACCTGTGGAAGAAGGAGCTTACCGGCGAGGTGGACCTGTGGATCGAGCTGGGCCAGCCGGACGAGCAGCGCATCCGTCGCGCCGCGGGCCGGGCCAACCGGGTGATCATCTATACGTACAGCGGCCGTGGCGCCGAGGTGTGGTGGAAAAAGACGGCGGCCGCCGTGGCGCGCACGAAAAACGTGACCGTCATCGACGTCGACCCGGCCACCGTGGCCGCGCTGGCCGGCCTCGCCCAGCGCACGATGCAAATCCAGTTCATGGTCCAGGACGGCCACGCCCAGGTCATCAGCGGCGAAACCGTGGTGCCGATCGAACTGACGACGCTCGCCTGAGCGTCGGCGGGCCTGGGCTCAGGCCTGGGCTCAGGCCTGTGCCCGGTTCAGCGCGTGTGAGCCGGTGAGGATCATCCGCAGCATCTGCGAGATCTCCTCGATCAGTTCCGGATCGCGCTCGGGCGGCTGGTCCATGGCCATGGCGCCCATGGCGAATACCAGCCGGGTGATGGCCCGGGCCACGAGGGCCGGCTCATGCAGGGTCGCGCCATCGGCGGCGGCGAGGCGGATCAGGTCCACCCGCAGCTCGTCTTCGAAGTAGCTCAGCTCCCGCTCCACCGCATGCTTGAACGCATCCGAGCCCACGGCGCCTTCGCGCAGCAGGACGTGGAGCAGCTTGTCGTCCGCCCGCAGCTGTTCCATGAAGGTTTCCACGGACACCCGGATCACGCTGCGCTCGGGGGAAGTCGCCCGCTCGCGGGCCTGGCCGATGATGGTGCGCAGCGAACGGCCGGCCAGGTCGATCAGGGCGATGGACAGCTCCCCCATGTCGCGGAACTGGCGATAGAAGCTGTTGGGGGCGATGCCGGCCTCGCGGGCCACCTCGCGCAGGCTCACCGTCGACAGGCTGCGGTTGGGGCCGATCAGCTTCATGGCCGCGGCCAGCAGGTCGTCACGCGAGATCGCGGGCTTGCGGGCCAGGGGCGCGTCGGACGTCGAGGTCAGGCTGAATGAGGTCATGGGGCGCGGCCGCAGGCTAAGGCTGAATGATACTCCGAACTGCAATATACAAGTGTATACACGGACGTATATGCGTGCGTATAGTGTGATCCCATGAATGCCCTCCCCGCCACCAAACCCCGCTGGCCGCTGCGCCTGGCCCGCCGCGCGGTCTCCCCGGCCCTGTTCGACTTCTGGGCCGGCCGGGTGAACCCCCTGTGGACCCTTGAGCAGCCGCTGGCCCGCGTGGTCTCGCGCACGGCCGAGAGCCGCGACGCGGTGACCCTGGTCCTGTGCCCGAACGGCCACTGGACGGGCATGCGCGCCGGCCAGCACGTCAATCTGGGCGTGACGATCGGCGGCCGCCGCCTGATCCGCAGCTACAGCCCCACCCCGCTGGACGACGGCACCCTGGCGATCACCGTCAAGGCCATCACCGGCGGCGTGGTCAGCACGTACCTCGCCCGCGAGGCCGCCCTGGGCACCGTCGTCACGCTGGATACCGCGTTCGGCGAGATGACGGTCCCGGCCGACCACGAAGCGCTCCTGCTCCTGGCCGCCGGCAGTGGCATCACGCCGATGCGCGCGCTGCTGCGCGACCTGGCCGCCCGTGGCATGCCTACCGTGGTCGACCTCTACTACTGGGCCCGCCAGCGCGACGAGTTCTGCTTCGTCGACGAACTGATGAGCCTGGCCGCGGCCCACCCGCGCCTGCGCGTCCACTTCCTCGCCACGCGTGAGGGCGACGCGCCTGACGCGCGCGTCGACGCCCTGGCTTTCGATGGCGTCACCGACCTCGATCAGCGCCGCGTGCTCGCGTGCGGACCGGGCGGCTTCGTGGAAGCCGCGCGTGCCCGCTTCCAGGGCAAGGTTGCCGGTTTCGACGCCGAAGCCTTCAGCCTTCCGACGCTGGCGGTCATCGATGACGCCGGTGAAGTCGAAGTACACCTTGCCCGCAGCGGGCGCACGCTCACGCTGTCGCGTGGCCAGTCGCTGCTCGAAGGCCTGGAAGCCCAGGGCGTCAAGCCGACGCACGGCTGCCGCATGGGCATCTGCAACACCTGCGCGTGCGCCCGTACGTCCGGCACCACCCGCCACACCCTTACCGGTGACCGCAGCAGCGAACCGTCGTCGCAGGTACGCCTGTGCGTCAGCGCGCCGGCGACCGACCTGATCCTGGACCTTTGAGGCCCCGCATGAGCCGTATTCGCAACCGCCCCCTTTCCGCCGACGACCTGCGCGCCTTTGGCGAGGAACTCGACGCCATCCGTGCGAAGGTCCAGGCCGACGTTGGCCCGCGTGACGCGCGTTACATCCGCCGCGTGGTCGCCCGTGTGCGCTGGACTGGCGTCGCCGGCCGCGCGCTGCTCTTCCTCGGCGCCTTCGTCCACGTGGCTCTGATCCCCGCGTGGATCGCCGGCACGCTGCTGCTCGGCCTCTCCAAGATCCTCGAGAACATGGAGCTGGGCCACAACGTGATCCACGGCCAGTTCGACTGGATGAACGACCCCAAGCTCAATGGCAAGACCTATGAGTGGGACATCGTCGCCACCTCGGCCAACTGGCGGAAGACGCACAACTTCCAGCACCACACGTACACGAACGTGCGCGGCATGGACGATGACATCGGCTATGGCCTGCTGCGCATCTTCCCCGAGCAGCGCTGGCGCCCGTTCTACCTGATGCAGCCGGCGATCGCCGTGGTCTTCGCGCTGCTGTTCCAGTGGGGCGTGGCCATCCAGGACCTGCGCATCGGCCGCCTGTTCGCGGGCAAGATGAAGCCCGGCGAGCTGCGCAAGGCGTTCCGTCCGGTCGGCCGCAAGATGGGCAAGCAGCTGCTGAAGGATTACGTGGTGTTCCCGCTGCTGGCGGGTCCGTTCTTCCTGCCGGTGCTGCTGGGCAACCTGGTGGCCAACGGCATGCGCAACGTGTGGACGTACACGATCATCTTCTGCGGCCACTTCACCGCCGATGCGGAAGTGTTCCCGAAGGAAGTGATTCGCAACGAATCGCGCGGCCACTGGTACCTGCGCCAGCTGCGCGGCTCGTCGAATATCACCGGCGGCAAGCTGATCGACATGCTCTCGGGCGATCTCAGCCACCAGATCGAGCACCACTTCTATCCCGACCTGCCGGCGAACCGCTACGCCGAGATCGCGGTGGACGTGAAGGCCATCTGCGCCCGCTACGGCCAGCACTACAACACCGGTTCCCTGCCCCGCCAGTTCGGCCAGGTGATCTGGCGCATCCTACGTCATGCCTTGCCGAGCCGCCCGCGCGTGCGCCGGGCGCGCGAGGAAGCCGTCGCCTAAGGGGTCAGGCCAGGGCGACCGTCAGCGTGACGGCGGTCCGCCCGGGCTCACTATCGATGGATACGCGGCCGCCGATATCCGCGGCGCGCTCCTTCATCGTCACCAGGCCCCAATGCCCCGGCCGCTGGCCCTGCTCGGCAATCTCCTCGGGAATGCCGCGGCCGTCGTCCCGCACCACCGCGCGAAGCTCGACGTCGCTGTAGACCAGCGCGACATGCACATGCCCCGCGTCAGCGTGAAGAAAAGCGTTGTGCATCGCCTCGCGCAGGATGTCCAGGATGGTCATCTGCCGCGCATCGCCCAGCGGCAGCTCCGGCCCCTCCACGGAAAGATCAAACGCGGCGTCCGACCCGTCGGCATGATCCTCGCCGATCATCCGCAAGGCTTCGGACAGCGCGATGCGCGTGGAGGCCACGCTGCGCAGGGCGATGACACGGGCACGCCCGTCGAGCACCAGGCCCATCAGCTGCGACGAGACCTTCTCCAGCCCTGCCCGCATGTCGGCGGGCGCGCGCTCATCGCGCTGCCATGCCGTCACCCGCAACATCACGCCCATCATGCCCTGCAGGGTGGAATCGTGGAGCTCACGCGCGATGCGGTCGCGCTCCTGTAGCTTCGCCTCGGTCTGCTCGGCGTGGCGTCGGCGCACCGACGCGATCCGGAACGCATAGGCGATGGCGATGAGCACGGCGATGGCCAGCGCGACGAGCACGGCGAACAGCGGCGTCTCGCGGAACAGTGGCCTCGCGTGCACCACGCCTGACGACACGCTCGGGGACCAGTCGCCTTCGGTCCCTCGCGCCTGCACTTCCAGCTGAAAGTCCCCCGATGGGAGGTCGGCGTACTTGAGCAGCGTGGCGCCCTGGGCGAACCGCCACGCGCGATCGACACCGTGCAGGCGATAGCGCAGCTGCACGTTGCCGGGGCCAGCGGCGGAAAGCCCGGTGAGCCCCACGGCCAGTGAACGGTCCGCCGGCTCAAGCGGGCCACCCCGTGCGAGGAGGGAGACGCCGTCGCCACTGGCCATCGAGGTAATCGCCGGGCGCGGCGCCGGAGCGGGCGCGGTATGCGACGGATCGACAAGGGCCAGCCCGGCGGTGGCCGCCACCCAGAGCCGCCCCTGTCGGTCGACGCTGAGCGTGGGTAGCGGGCGCACTTGCTGCGCGCCGCCCGGCAAGCCGTTGGCCGTATCCAACAGGCGGAACGCGGCCTCGCTGGACGCACCTGAGACGAGGCGCGCCATCTCCGTTGCATCGATGCGCACCAGGCCGGCGCGCGCATTGATCCAGACGGCGTTATCGGGCGTGCGCACGATCCCCGTCACGCCCCGCAGCAACCCGGCCTGGCGAAGCGGGAGGGTGCGAAAGACCTTGCCGTCGAACCACGCCACACCGAGTTCGCCACCGATGAGGAGCGGCTGCCCCGGGGTCACGGCGGTCACCGGGCCGATGTCCGCGCGATAGATCACCGGGGCACGCGTCGCGCCGTGTTCTACCGCTGCGACGCTGCCGTCGGCAAAGCCAAACCAGTCCTGGCCATCGTCGCCGGCCGCGCCCACGAGGGGCCACGCAGCGGGGAAGCCGTCTTTGCTACCGAGCTCACGCCAGTCTGCCCCGCTGACCAGGAACAGGCCATGGTCGCGCATGCTCATCCACAGCTTGCCGTCGCCGGCGGGGAGCAACACCTGGATCGGGCTTTCACCCAGGGCCGCGGGCCGCGCGCTGTAGGCATCGAGATGGCCGCCAGCGACGCGCCACAGGCCCTCGTGCCCGCCAAGGATGGCGCTTCCGTCCGACACCCGTGTGATGGCCGTGGTCGGCAAGGCGTCGGCAAGGGTCTGCACCGCCGTGCCCGTCACCACGACGACGCGGTCGGGCACCGAGTGTGAATCCGATGCCACCAGCACGGTGCCATCGCTGGCCGGGGATACCGCGAAGTACACGTGGCCGCCGTCGACGAGCTGCACGTCGTCCGGATGAAACCGGACGAGCCCTTGCTTGCCACCCATCCACACGTCCCCGGCCGCATCGCCGAGGACACTCATGGCCTGCCGGCCGTCGCCGCCGGGCGGCGATACCGGCGTCTTCTCGTCGCTGAGCGTGGCCGGTGCAGACACCGTGCGGCACAAGCCGGGACAGCCCTGGGACACCGTCCACAGGTGGCCGATGCGATCGCTGGCGCGCACGCTGCTGTCGTTCGCCGGGCCGGGGCGCATGGGCATGGTGACACCGGGAACCAGCGCCACCGCGTGCGGATGGGCCGCCCAAAGCTTGCCGTCCCGCGGTGAGATCAGCACCGCATCCTCGAAATCGGGATGCTCTGCGATCTGCACGAAATGCGTCGCGTGCCTGGCCAGGCGGTAGATACGCGTCCCGGCCAGCACTACCAGGTTGCCCTGGGCATCCAGGGTGGCGTTATCGAGGGGTGCCTCGGGCAGGCTCCACTCCGGCGCCTCGCAACGCACCCATGCGTTGCCACGAAGCACGAAGAGGCCATCGCCCGTCGCCGCCAGCGCACGCCCATCGCCATCGACATACACGCCGTCCACGCCCTCCATGCCGCCGGGAAGGCCGGTGGGCAGCGTGACCGTTCGTCCATCCGCCGCGAGGTGCGCCACCGTGGCGCGGCCATACGTGACCCACAGGCCACCCGTAGGATCCACGGCCAGGTCGGTCACCTGCAGCGAACCGCGATACGACGGCGGCGTCAGGTCGTAGGGGTAGAAGGTGTGCCCGTCGAAACGGAACAGGCCACCGGGTGTGCCAAGCCACAACCATCCGTCGGATGTCCGCGCCATGGCGTTGACGTCTTGCGGCGATCCCTCGCGCGCGCCCCATGACGTCGTGACGTAACCGGGCACGTCAATGTCCGTGGCGGAGACCGCCTCACCGCAGGCAAGGCCAAGTACGATCAGCAACGTCGCGGCGAACCTGCCGACGCGTAGCGCCGGGGACGGGAAAGGCATGGGTGCTACTCCGCACAAATGCCCCGCCGGGCTCTGGACCCGGCGAGGCAGACTGCGGAACCGCAGCCAGAAGCGATCAATGCAGAGTGTAGGCCATTACTTCTTGATGAAGGCCAGCAGGTCCGGATTGATCACATCGGCGTGGACGGTGAGCATCCCGTGCGGGTAGCCCGGGTAGATCTTGAGCTCGGCACCCTTGATCAGCTTGGCCGAGAGCTCGCTCGCGTCCTTGTACGGCACGATCTGGTCGTCGTCGCCGGCCATCACCAGCGTCGGCACGTCGATCTTCTTCAGGTCTTCGGTGAAGTCGGTTTCCGAGAAGGCCTTGATGCCTTCGTAGTGATTCACCGCACCGCCGATCATGCCCTGGCGCCACCAGTTGTCGACCACGCCTTCAATCGTCTTCACGCCCGGGCGGTTGAAGCCATAGAACGGGATCGGCACTTCGCGATAGAACTGCGCGCGGTTCGCGGCAAGCGCCTTGCGGAAGCCGTCGAACACCGACATGTCGGTACCCCCCGGATTGGCGGCGGTCTTCAGCATCAGCGGCGGCACGGCGCTCACCAGGATGGCCTTGGCCACGCCATGGGCCTTGCCGTACTTGGCGACGTAGCGCGCCACTTCGCCGCCACCGGTCGAATGGCCGATGTGAACCGCGTTCTTCAGGCCCAGGTGCTCGACCACCGCGGCGGCGTCCGCCACGTAGGTGTCCATGTCGTTGCCCTTCGAGGTCTGCGTCGAACGGCCGTGGCCACGACGGTCATGCGCGATCACGCGATAGCCGTGCAGCAGGAAGAACATCATCTGGGCGTCCCAGTCGTCGGACGACAACGGCCAGCCATGATGGAAGACGATCGGCTGGCCGGTACCCCAGTCCTTGTAATAGATGTCGGTGCCGTCGCTAGTCGTGATGTGGGACATGTTGTCTACCTTCGCCGATGATTTAGGTGTCTTGGGAGTGGAAGCGGCGTCGCGCGCCGGGGCGGCCGCCGCCATGGCATGGCTGCCGAGGAGCAAGGTGCCCGCCGCCACCACGCCGGTGTTCAGCACGAAGCTGCGACGACGTGGGTCGAACGGGGAATCGCTATCGGGTACGTCGTGCATGGAAGTCTCCTGGGGCTGGCGGGATCCATTGTTCGCATCCGCTGCCATCGCCTTATAGGAAGGACTTGCGCCTTTTTTCGTACAATACGTGGTCGTTTGCGGGAGATTCCCCCTGCATGGGGGGAGCGAGGCGATGCCCGCGTCCCTAGCATCGGGGTGGTCATCGACCCTTCGAGGAACGCGCATGGTTACCGTGGCCGCGCCCCACATCCGGCGCTTGCTGGACCGCGCGCTCGACCACCTGGACCGTTCCGATGCGAACGAGCAACGGATCGGTACGCACTTCCTGTCCGAAGCGCTGCGCATCCACCTGGTACCACCGCCGGATGACCCGGCGGGCGCGTTTCCCAAACTATCCCCGGACCATGTGGAAACCGTGATCGACCTGGCGCTGGCCAACCTCGAGGCACGCCTGTGCATCCGGTCGCTGGCGGCGGCATGCGGCATGTCGCGCGGGCATTTCTCGCGCGCTTTCAAGGCGACGTTCGGCGCGCCACCGCACCGCTGGCGAACCCTGCGTCGCCTGGAAAACGCCCGCTACCTGCTGGCACGCACGCAGGTCTCGCTGGCGGACATTGCGGCCACCTGCGGCTTTGCCGACCAGGCGCACTTGTGACCGTGCTCGACCTGGGCTTGCCGGACACGGACGGGGTGGCGGTGATCGCTGCGCTGCGGCGCCTGTCGCCCGCCTGCCGCGTCGTCGTCCTGACAACCTACGGCGGCGATGGCCGGGCCCGGCGGGCGCTCAACGCGGGCGCGCAGGGATACCTGCTGAAGACCTCGGTGGCCAGCAACCTCATTGGCGCCGTGCGGACGGTGCACCAAGGGCGTCAGTACATGTCCGCCAGCGTCGCGCGGCAGCTGGCGGCATTCCCCGACGACGAGACACTGACCGAGCGTGAGCTGGCCGTGCTGCGGGCCGTCGCGGAAGGCCTGGAAAACAAGCAGATCGCCGTGCGGCTCTCGGTGTCGCCCGAGACCGTCAAGGAGCACGTCTCCAACGCGATGGGCAAGTTGCGGGCGAATAATCGCACCCACGCCGTCGCCATCGCGCTGGAACGCGGCTTCCTTCGCTGAGCGCGGCCCGCTTACGCGTAACCGCGCGCCTGCATCATCCGCGACACCGCCGCTTCGGCATCCGCGATCACCGTGGCCAGCGGCTGGTTGGCATCGATATCGACGATGGGGGCACCGCTGTACTTGAGCCGCGGGGTGACGGCGATCTTCCGGCTCAGCGCCTCGCGGCGGTGGTCCGGCTTGCGTGCGCAGGCGGTGTCCAGGTCGACATTGAGGCGCAGGACGAGGTCCGGCTGATGCCCGGCCATCCACACGAAGGCGTCGTGCTCAAAGCGCGCCAGGCGCAGGACGAGCCAGGAGCCCGCCGCCTCTTTCGGGAAGCCGGGGCCGTCGTACGCGCCGGGAATCTCCACCTGCGGGAAACGGTCCGTGACCACGATGAGACCCTTGCGGCGCATGGCGAGCATCCGCCGGAACCGGCGCAGGCGGCGCAGCGTGAAGGCGCTGATGACCAGCGAGGGGAACAGCGTCGGCTGCTTGTGCTCGTCGATGCGCTTGTTCACACCGTCGGACTTGCGCCTGATCAGACGGCCCATATATCCCCCTACCAGCGGCAGGCGTTCAAGCGCCCGGCCGATATTGCCGGCCTGCTTGCCGAGGTGTGCCTGCCCCGTGGGCCCGTAACGACCCATCCAGGTGACCATGTGCTCGGCCACGGTCGACTTCCCAGAGCCATCCGTTCCGATGATGGCGATGAGCGGCGCCATGCCACTGCCCTGTTCCGGCAAGGTTTTTTTCGACAAGTTCATGTGAAGACGCAGTTAGAATCTAGTAGACGCAACAATATATCGCGTCATAACATCGTCATTATATTGCGCTACCGGACCCCTGGTGTGCTCACTTCTTCAGAAAACCCCACACAAATGAAGCCGCTGCCCGTCATCGCCCTTACCGGGAGCGATGGCTCGGGCAAGTCCACGCTGGCCGCGGCCCTCGTGGCGCAGCTGCGTGCGCATCGCCCGACCGAAGAGCTTTACCTCGGCCAGTCGAGCGGAAAGATCGGCGACTGGATCGGCACCTTGCCGCTGGTTGGGCCGCGTTTCAAACGCTACCTCGTCAGCAAGTCCGACAAGGTGCACGACCAGCCGGCGAAGCCGCCCGGCAACGCCACGGCACTGGTCATCTACCTGCTGTCGCACTGGCGCGCCTACAAATTTCGTCGCCTGCTCGCGATGTGCCGCCGCGGCACGCTCGTGGTCACCGATCGCTACCCGCAGGCCGAGCGCGCGGGTTTCTCCATCGATGGGCCGCAGCTGGCCAAGACCCAGGGCGGCAACTGGTGGGTGCGCCGTCTGCGCGCCCGCGAGCACCGGCTCTACGAATGGATGGCCTCCAACGTCCCCATGCTGGTGATCCGCCTGAACGTGGACGTGGAAACCGCCCACGCCCGCAAGCCGGACCACAAGCTGTCGTCGCTGCGCGAGAAGATCGCGGCCATTCCGCACCTTCACTTCAATGGCGCCGCCATCCTGGACCTTGACGGGACGGATGCTGCATCGAGCGTGCTGGATTCCTCCATGCGCGCGATCCACGCGGCGCTGCAGGTGGCCCACGCATGACGGCACAGGCGGCACGCATGCCCCTCTCCGACTCCCCGACGACCGCATCGGCCACCGGGGCGCGCGGCGTCATCGCCTCTGGCCTGGTCGCCGTGGTCGGTTGCGACGGCACGGGTAAATCCACCCTCACCCACGACCTGGTGCGCAAGCTCAGCGCGTTCGGCCCGACCCAGCGCCGCTACCTCGGCCTGGTCTCCGGCGAGACCGGCGCGAAGATCAAGGAGCTGCCGCTGGTTGGCGTGTGGCTGGAGCGCCGCCTGGCCGCCAAGGCCGCCCATGCCCAGCACATGAAGAACAAGGTGCCCGGTGTGTGGGGCTCGCTCATCATGTACGGCTTCTCGGTCTGGCGCGCGGCGAACCTCAAGCGCGTCTGGCGGCTGGCCAACAGTGGCCAGCTGATCATCGCCGACCGCTATCCACAGGCCGAAATCAGCGGCTTCCGCTACGACGGCCCGGGACTGGGCGTGGAACGCAGCACGCACTGGCTGACGCGCAAGCTCGCCGCGCGCGAGCAACGCCTGTACGAGCGCATGGCAACGCTCAAGCCGACCCTGGTCATCCGCCTGGATATCGACCTGGCGACGGCCTACGCGCGCAAGCCCGACCATGCGGTCGCAGAACTGAACGACAAGATCGACGTCATGTCGCGCCTGGACTACAAAGACGCGCCGCTGGTGGACCTCGATTCCCGCGCGCCTTACGCCGACGTGCTCGACGCCGCGATCCGCGCCATCCGCGGCACGTCCGCGACAGCGAAAACAGCATCATGAATACCGTCACCTCCCCGTCGGCCCCCCAGGCCCCCCTATGGCGTCGACTCCTGATCAAGGGCGGCAAACGCTTCCTGCGCTGGAGCGGCCAGTTCCAGGCGAAGCACTCGCGCGTGCCGTCCACGCCGGTCATCCACAATCGCGAGTTTGCCTGGGTGCCCCAGCTGGAAGCGGCATGGCCCGCGATCCGGCAGGAGCTGGACCACCTGCTTGAACACCCGGAAGACATTCCGGCGTTCCACCAGATCTCGCCTGACCAGAAGCGCATTTCCAAGGGCGACAACTGGAAGACGTTCGGCTTTTACGTGTACGGCAACCGGGTGGACGAAAACTGCGCCCTGTGCCCGCGCACGGCCGCCGTGCTGGACACCTTGCCCGGCGTGCGCAGCGCCATGTTTTCCATCCTGCAGCCGCGCTACCGGATTGCGCCGCACCACGGCCCTACCCGTGCCGTCATCCGTGCCCATCTGGGCCTGAAGGTGCCGGCGGATGCCCGCAATGTCTGGATCCGGGTCGACGACCAGATCCTGCATTGGGAAGAAGGCAAGGTCGTGCTGTTCGACGACACCTACGAACACGAAGTGCATAACGACACGGATGAACTGCGTGCCGTGCTTTTCATTGATATCGACCGCCCGATGGACCGCATCGGCACGATCTTCAATGGGCTGATTTTCTGGCTGATCCAGGCCAGTCCGTACGTCCGCCAGCCCGTGAAGAATCTTGCGAGGTGGAACCGCGAACGCGGCCGACAGAACCAGAAAGCCGACTAGCCGGCGGCCACGGCCGACGGATGAGAGGCGATTTCGGCAAGGATGGCCAACGATCTACGAAAGTAGCCGTGGCACGTTAAAAAAAAACGGAGCATTCTGTCACCCGCTCTGAGTATTTTCTTAACACACCCGAAATATGGTACCCTACGGTACAGTAACCTTTTGCCATTCGCCGGGGGCTGTTCCCCCGGGATGCGCAACTCGCTGGTGAGCTCGCTAAGACCATGAGTGCAGACGGAAATATCTCAATCGAATCAGGGGCATCGACCCCCACCGTAAACACGGTGCCGCTTCGTCCCGGCGACTTTGCCACCCTGGCAGAGGCGCTCGACTATGCGGCGGCCGGCGTGACGGGTGCGAACTTCTACGCAGGCGGCAAGCTCGTTACCGCACTACCCTATCGGACTTTGCGAAAGCAGGCGATGGAACTTGCGCAGAAGCTGGCCACGCTGGGCCTGCCGCGCGGCTCCCGCCTGGCGATCGTCGCCGAGACGACGCCGGAATTCCTGCGCTTTTTCTTCGCCTCCCAGTACGCCGGCCTCGTGCCGGTGGCGCTGCCGTCGGCGGTGAACCTGGGCGGGCACGATGCCTTCGTGCACAAAACCCGCGTCATGCTGGAAGCCTGCGGCGCGTCGATCGTCGTCGCCGCCGAGTCGTTCCTCGGCCTGCTCGGTGAATCCGTGCAGGGCCTGGACGTCGCCATGTGGGGCACGCCGGACGCGTTTGACGCGCTGGCGAGCAGCACCGGCGAGCTGCAGCCGCTGACCGCCGATGAAGTGGCCTACCTGCAGTTCACCTCCGGCAGCACCGGCACGCCGAAGGCGGCGATGATCCCGAGCCACGCGCTGATGGCGAACCTGCAGGGTTCGATCGGCCCGGGCCTGTCGCTGCGCGATGACGATCGTTTCGTCTCGTGGCTGCCGTTCTATCACGACATGGGCCTGGTCGGTTGCCTGCTCACGGTGATGGCCGCGCAGCGTTCCATCGATTACCTCGACACGCGCGAGTTCGCGATGCGTCCGCGCCGCTGGCTCGAACTGATGAGTCACTCGAAGGCCACCATCGCCTACAGCCCGCCGTTTGGTTATGACATGTGCGCCCGCCGCGTTAAGCCGGCGGACGTCGCTTCGTACGACCTGTCGCACTGGCGCGTCGCCGGTATCGGTGCCGAACCGATCCTGCCGTCCGTGCCGGCGCGCTTTGCAGAGATGCTCGCACCGGCGGGTTTCGATCCCCTTTCGCTGGTGCCGTCGTACGGCATGGCCGAAGCCTCGCTCGCGGTGAGCTTCTCGCCGCTGCGCAAGGGCATCGTGGTCGAGTGGATCGATTCCGACGAACTGTCGGAAAACCTGCTCGCTTCCCCGGTTGCCGAAGGCACGGGTACCGGCTTCGTCCGTTGTGGCGGTCCGCTGCCCGGCCACGAGCTGGAGATCTGGAACGACGCCGGTGAGCACCTCGCCGACCAGCATGTCGGCCGGATCATGGTGCGTGGCCCGAGCGTCATGTCGGGTTACTTCCAGCAGGCTGAAATCACCGCGAAGGTACTCGCGGCTGACGGCTGGCTCGATACCGGTGACATCGGCTACGTCGTCGACGGCGAAGTGGTCGTCACCGGCCGCCACAAGGACATGATCATCGTCAACGGCCGCAACATCTGGCCGCAGGACATCGAGCACATCGTCGAACGCCAGCCGGAGCTGCGTTCGCAGGATGCGTCCGCGTTCAGCGTACCGGGCCCGGGTGGCGCGGAAGTGGCCGTCGTGGTCGTCCAGTGCAACACGCTCGATATCGAAGCGCGCGAAGCCCTGGTCCACCGCATCCGCCGCGAGCTGCTCGAAGAGCTCGGCATCAGCTGCCTGATCGAACTGGTGCCGCGCCATACCCTGCCGCGCACGTCGTCGGGCAAGCTGTCGCGCTCGGCCACCCGTCGCGGGTACCTGGAACGCCGTGCACAGGAGCAGGTTCCCGAAGCGCTTGCTTCGTGAGCCCTGACGCCATGGGCGAAGGCGGCCCCGTTGTTGCGCTGACCGGCGCCACCGGCTTTATCGGTACCGCCCTGCGCAAGCAGCTCATGGCGGCCGGTTATCGCGTGCGCGCGCTGTACCGCCCGCGCCGTGGGCGCGTCGTGCAGTGCGCCGATGGCCTGAAGTGGATCGCGGGCGACCTCGCCGACAAGGACGCCCTGGCGGCCCTGGTCGACGGCGCCGACGTGGTCATCCACTGTGCCGGCAGCGTGCGCGGCGCGAGCCCTGCCGCGTTCAACCGGGTGAATGAGACCGGCGTGCTCGACATCGTCGAGGCGGCGAAGCAGTCGCCGACCTGCCGGCGCCTCCTGCTCGTCTCCTCGCTGGCTGCGCGCGAGCCCGGCCTGTCGGACTACGCGAACAGCAAGCGCCTGGGCGAACTGGCCCTCGAAGCCCACGCCGGGCGGCTCAACTGGGCCGTACTGCGGCCGCCGGCCGTGTATGGCCCGGGCGACCGCGAAATGCTCCCCCTGTTCCAGGGCATGGCGCGCGGCCTCGCCGCCATCCCGGGCGACGGCACGGGGCGTTTTTCACTGATCCACGTGGCGGACCTGGCCTCGGCCGTGGTCGCGTGGCTGGACCACGAGACGGCCTCGGGCAGCACGTATGAACTGGACGACGGCCACGAGCGTGGCTACGACTGGGATACGGTGCTGGCCACGGCCTCCCGGGTGCTGCGCGGCAACGCGCCGATCCGCCGCCTGCCTATTCCCGTCCCCGTCCTGCGCACCATCGCAGGCATCAATCTCATGGCCGCGCGCGCCTTTGGCTACGCGCCCATGCTGACCCCCGGCAAGGTGCGCGAAATCACGCACGCCGACTGGGTCGGCAACGGCCATGCCTTTACACAAGCCACAGGCTGGCGGCCCGCGCTAGGCTTTGAGCGCGGCCTTGCGGATACGCTCGGCACGGGCGCCGCCGCCCTCCCCGGAGTCCCATCGTGAACGTTACTGACACCACCCTTGCCCGCCTCATTGAGATCGTCACCCCGTTCGGCCAGGGCCGCGTGCCGGTGATCGATGCGTCCACCGAGCTCACCGGCGACCTGGAACTCGACTCGCTGCGCGTGATGGATCTCATGCTCGCGGTCGAAGACGAGTTCGACATCTCCGTGCCGATCAATTCGCTGGGCGAAGTGCGCACCGTGGGCGACCTGGCGTCGCTGATCCAGAAATCCGTGGACGCGAGCGCATGAGCCTGAATGCCCGACTGCAGGCCGTTCGTGCGGTCCGGGAAGAGCTGGCCACGCTGGGCATCGATCCCTTCGGCGTGCAGATCGACCGCATCGTGACGCCCACCGAGGGCATCATCCACGGGCGCAGGACGATCCTTGCCGGTACCAACAATTACCTCGGCATGACGTTCGACCGTGGCTGCATCGAGGCCGCGAGCGCCGCGCTGGAAAACTCGGGCACCGGCACCACCGGCTCGCGCATGGCCAATGGCAGCTATGCCGCGCACCGTGAGCTGGAGCTGGAACTGGCCGCGTTCTACGGCAAGCGCGACGGCATCGTGTTCTCCACGGGCTACCAGGCCAACCTCGGCATGATTTCGGCGCTGGCCGGCCCCGGCGACAACGTGCTGATCGATGCGGACAGCCACGCCAGCATCTACGACGGCTGCAAGCTCAGCGGCGCGAACATCATCCGTTTCCGCCACAACGATCCGGCCGACCTCGCCAAGCGCCTGCGCCGTCTCGGCGCCGATGCGGCGAAGGCGCTGATCGTGATCGAGGGCGTGTACAGCATGCTCGGCGATCGCGCGCCGCTGGATGAATTCGTCCGGGTCAAGAAGGAATTCGGCGCGGCGCTGATGGTCGACGAAGCGCACTCGATGGGCGTGCTCGGCGAGCGCGGCCAGGGCCTGGTCGAAGAAGCCGGCGTGCTCGACGACATCGATTACGTGGTCGGCACCTTCAGCAAGAGCCTGGGCAACACCGGTGGTTTCTGCGTCGGCGATTCCGAAGACATGGAAGTGCTGCGCTACGCCAGCCGGCCTTACGTCTTCACCGCGTCGCTCGCCCCGGCCACGATCGCGGCGACCCGCCAGGCACTGCGCACGCTGGAAGGCGCGCGCGATCTCCGCCAGCGCCTGCGTGAGAACGCCGAGCGCCTGCATGCCGGCCTCACCGCGCTGGGCTTCACCCTGGGTGCGCCGGCCAATGCGGTGGTTGCCGTGCTTGTCGGCGAGAAGGTCGAGGCGCTGCGCTTCTGGGATCACCTGCTGAAGAACGGCGTGTACGTGAACGTCATGGTCCCCCCGGCCACCCCGGGTGAGAGCTCCCTGCTCCGCTGCAGCGTCAGCGCCGCGCACACGCCCGAACAGATCGATGCGATCTGCGCCGCATTCGCCAGCTGGCCCGGCGCGAGGCCCACTGCGCATGGCGGGTGATCAGGTAGCGGTGGCATGAAACACTGGTTCTCCGACGGCTCGTTCCGCACCATCCTGCGGAACGCGTCTTACCTCGGCTCAAGCAATGTCGTGAGCGCCCTGCTGGGCCTGCTCGCGCTCGCCTGTGCGGGCCGCGCCATGTCGCCTGCGCTGTTCGGCACGCTGGTCGTGGTCCAGGCCTATGCCAAGAGCGTCAGCGATTTCGCCAAGTTCCAGACCTGGCAGTTCGTCGTGCAGTTCGGCACGCCGGCGCTCGAGCGCAAGGACCTGGCGCGCTTCCGCGACGTCACCGGCCTGTCGTTCGGCCTGGATCTCGCCAGTGGCGCGGTGGCGGTGGTCGGCGGCATGGCCTTGCTGCCGCTGCTGGGCCACGCGGTGGGCCTGAAGCCGGAGGATTTCTGGTGGGCCCTGGCGTACTGCACGCTCATCCCGACCATGACCGCGGCGACGCCCACCGGCATCCTGCGCTCGATCGACCGCTTCGACCTGATCGCCGTGCAGCAGGCGGTGACCCCGTTCCTGCGTGCCGTCGGCAGCGTGCTGGCTTACCTGTTCCACCTCGGCTTTCCCGGCTTCATCGCCACCTGGTACATCTCCAGCCTGGTCGGCGACATGTGCCTGTGGGTGTTCGCGGTTCGCGAACTGCGCCGGCAGAACATCGAACATGCGCTGCGCCCCGGCCTGCTCGCCCCTGCCCGCCGTATCAAGGGCGCGTGGGATTTCGTCTGGACCACCAACTTCGCCCACTCGATCTGGTCCGCGCGTAATGCCGGCAGCAACGTGCTGGTCGGTATCGTGCTCGGCCCGGCCGCGGCGGGTGTGTTCAAGGTGGCGCTGACCTTCTTCGACGCCGCGGGCACGCCGGCCTCGCTGATGCAGAAGAGCTTCTACCCGGAGATCATGCGCCTGGATCCGTCCAGCACGCGGCCGTGGAAGCTGGGTATCCGCTCGGCGGCGCTGGCGGGTGGCCTGGGCGTGCTCGTGGCCTTGCTGGTGATCCTGGTCGGCAAGCCGCTGATCGGCTCGGTGTTCGGCGCCAAGTATCTCGAGGCGTATAGCCTGCTGCAGGTGATGTCGGCGGCCCTGGTGGTCTCCATGGCCGGCTTCCCGCTCGAATCCCTGCTCTATATCGCCAGCCGCCAGCGCGCCGCACTCGTCGCGCAGGCCCTGGCGGCCCTTACCTACGCGGGCCTGCTGGTCGGCCTGAGCCACCTCATGGGGCTCATGGGCGCGGCGATCGCGTATTTCATCGGGACGTGCCTGGAGGCATTGTTCTCGCTAATCCCCACCGTGGCGGCGTATCGTCAGCGACACACGCTCTCCTTCCATGCACCGGAGGAAGCACGTTAGTGAACACCATGATGACCGAGTGGCCTAAATTTTCCCCGGAGACGCTGGGCCGTCTCTTCGATGCCGTGGATGTCGATGACATCATCGATGCGCACACCTGCCTGCCCGATCCGATCGTGCTGGCCGTGCCCGAGGATGCGATCCGCCGCTGTTACGCGCTATGCCTGCAGTTCTGGGACGATGGCGTATCGCGCGAGGAACTGCTGCACCTGGTCGAGAAGCTGATGCGCAATGAAGGCCTGAGTGCCGACGAGCGCCTGCAGTACAAGCACAGCCGCGCACGCTACAAGCACCTGCGCTTTGCGCAGCGCCTGTACAGCCGCAACCATCGCTCGAGCTATCTGTTCGACCTGACCACGCGCGTGCTCGGCCACATGCAGGATGGTTTCCGCGGCGGCAAGCGCGGCACGATCGTGCGCCAGGGCTGGAAGCTACGGGTGCTGCTGTCGAAGCCGGTGTGGAATTTCGTGCGCCGCGGGATGGTGGAGACGCGCCTGGACAGCGAAGCGGGTGTGATCGCGTTCCAGAAGGCGGAGATGAGCCGGCTGAAGAAGGCGGTGAACCGGACGATTTTCGCGGGCGATCAGTTCCACGCGGTGCGGAAGATCGTGAGCATGCAGGTGTCGTATTACGACACGCTGCGTTCGCTGGCGCCGAATGAGCATGCGTATTGCATGTCGCGGTTCCTGGCGGCCATCAATGGGCTGATGGGGTCGCGGCACGATGAGATGGTGGCGGAGTCGCTGTCGGGGCGGCGCAGCTACAACACGCCTGCGCCGCTGGCGAAGGAAACGCGGTCGCGTCTTGAGACGCTGGTGGCGCGGTATCCGCTTTGAGGATGCCGTGAGGAGTCGGAGGCGGACAGGCCCCTGGGCCCGCCAGACGCGGACCTTCGGACCGGGCCGTAGGAACCGCTCTCGCGACAATCGTGGCCTTGTGCGGCCCTCCGCTTATGTCGGCCCCAGGGGCCTGCCCGCCTCCGAGCCCACGCGCCCCGTTGCGTGCGGCAAAAGCAGAACACCCCGGCTTCTGACGCTCATGGCGACCTCCGATAGTCCAGAAGTGTCGAGAGCCACCTGTGGAGAGGTTTATGCCGGCGACACGGCTTCGGAGCTCCGTAGGCTGATCGCACGCAAGCGCGCTCCTACGAGCAGTAAGGTCGCGGCGCGCCGGCTTGTGCTGCACGCGACAAAACGTGTGGACTCGGTGGCGGGCAGGCCCTTGGGGCCGACATAAGCGGAGGGCCGCCGGGCGTTTCGCGTTTCGCGATGAAGGCGCCTACGGCCCGGTCCGAAGGTCCGCGTCTGGCGGCCCCAAGGGCCTGCCCGCCGCCGACCCCGCGAACCCACCAGCCTGCCAGCCACCACCCAACGCCACGATCAGGTTCACACTCGTGTCCAGCCGGCGCAGACGCAACTGCAGCTCGCCACGGCCAGCCTCAAGCGCACCATTCGTCGCCTGCACCACCGCCGGGTAATCCGCCACGCCTTCCTTGTACTGGTTCTGCGTCACCCTGTCCGACTCGGTCGCCGCAGCCGCCGCCTTCGCATGAAGCTCGGCAACGTTCGCGAGCTCATTCGTCGCAACGAGGTTATCTTCCACCTCGCGATAGGCATCCAGCACCGTCTGGCGATAGTTAGCCACCGCCTCGGTGTAACCCTCACCCGCCGACTTCACCTGCGCATCCAGGCGGCCGCCGGTGAACAGCGGTCCCTTCACGTCGGCCGTGCCGGTCGGGCCGCGGCGCACGCCGATACCGGCTGCAAGACTGATAGACGGAAGCTCTTCCGCCTTCGCCACGCCGATGCGCGCATTCGCGGCCGCCATGCGGCGTTCGCTGGCCGCCACGTCGGGACGACGTTCGAGCAGGATCGCCGGCACACCCGGCGGGATCACCGGCACCTGCGTATCGAACGGCGCCGCCGCGAGAGAGAATTCCGCCGGCGGCTTACCCAGCATCACGGCAATCGCGTGCTCGTACTGCGCACGGGCGCTGCGGGTATCGGCCAGCTGCAGCTGCGCACCGCTGAGCTTCACCAGCGCATCGGAAACATCGGCGCTTGAGGCCTGGCCCTGCGTGTACTGGTTGCCGACCATCCGGTGCCACTGTGTGGCTACGTCCGTCGAGCGCTGCAACAGGTCGATCGCGGCATCGCTCTGGCGCAGCGCGAAGTACGCCTGCACCAGTTGCGCCTGCATCGACAGCGTCGCCGCGGCAAGGTCATCCGCGCTCGCTTCGGCGGAAGCGCGATGCGCCTCGACGTCGCGGCGGATGCGGCCCCACAGGTCCAGCTCCCAGCTCACGCCCAGGCCGAAATCATTCTCGTTGCGGCGGCCGGACTTGATCGTACCCACGCTCACCTGCGGGTACGCCGCACCGTGCGCTTCCTGCACCAGCAGCTGCGCTTCGCGCATGCGTGCGGCGGAGGCGGCCAGTGACTGGTTATCCACGGCCACGTGTGAGACCAGGTCGTTGAGCACCGGGTCGCCGTAGATCTCCCACCACTTGCCGGCGATCGGTGCCGCCGGGGCGCCCTGCGCCGCCTGCGCCCTGGCTTCCTTGAACGCCGCCGAGGTCGGCGCCGCCGGGCGCACGTAATCCGGGCCGACGGTACAGCCAGCCACCAGGGTGACGGCCGCGGCCGCCATCAGTACACGCATGCCATGGGCGCTCACGGGAGCGGCTCCTCGCGGCCTGCCGGCCACGTCGCGTCGCGGTCCTGGCCGCCGAATCTTTGCATCCATCTGCCAGCCCACCTGCTGAAACGGTCGAGATAAAGGTAAACCACGGGGGTCGTATAGAGGGTCAGCAACTGGCTCACCACCAGGCCGCCGCCGATCGCGATGCCCAGCGGGCGATGCATCTCGGCGCCATTGCCGCGCGAAATCGCCAGCGGCACGGCCGCCACCATGACCGCGAGCGAGGTCATGAGGATGGGGCGGAAACGCAGGCGGCACGCATGCTGGATAGCCTCCGACGGGGTCATGCCCATCGTACGCCCGGAAACGATCGCCACATCGACCATCATGATCGCGTTCTTCATCACGATGCCGACCAGCGAGAAAATGCCGACCAGGGCGATCACGTCCAGGTCGGTATGCAGTGCCATCAGCGCGAACACCGCGCCCACGGCCGCCGAAGGCAGCGTCGAGAGGATCGTGAGCGGATGGACGACGCTCTCGTAAAGGATGCCCAGCACGATGAACAGCGTAAGCACCGCACCCAGGATCAGCGCGGGCTCGCTATCGGAGACCTGCCGCGCGGCGCCGGCCGAGCCCTGGAAGCTGCTGCGCACCGAGGTCGGCACGGCGAGACCATCCATCACTTTCTGGATGGCCTGGGTCGCCTTGGAGAGCGAGACGCCGGGCACGCGGTCGAACGAAATCGTGGTGGACACCGACTGGCCGTAATGCGAGATCGAGAGCGGTACCTGGTACTGGTGCACCTGGGCCAGGCCCAGCAGTGGCACGCCGGGGCCGCCCGTGACCGGCACCTGGATCGGCGCGAAGGCATCGGGCGATTGCGACTGCTCGCGGGCCACGCGCATGAGCACGGGGTATTCGCCCGAGGGCGAGAACATCGTGGCCACGCGCCGGTCGGCGAAGGCATCGCGCAGCACGCCATCGATGCGGGCATACGACGTACCGGCCTGCGCCGCGGCATCGCGATCCACGCTGAGTGCGGTGGCCACGCCCTTGCGGCCATTATCGCCATGGACGTTGCGCAGCTCGGGCAGGCGCATCATGCCTTCCACGATCGGCGGCACCCAGCGGCGCAGCAGTTCCGGCGAATCGGCCTGGAGGGTGTATTCGTCCGAGGCGCGGCTGCGCCGGCCGCCGACGCGAATGTTCTGCACCGAGGTGACGGTGAACACGCCGCCCGGAAGTTTGGTGAGCTGGGCGTTGAGCCGCGCCGCGACTTCATCGGCGCTTGCGTCCCGCTTCGACAAGGGCTTCAGCGTAACGAACAGCGAGCCCGAATCGTCTTCGGCATAACCCGCGGCGCTTTCCACGGCGGGATCGGCACGCACCGTGGCGAGGAACGTACCCAGCTTGTCCTTCGACACCGCGAACGACGCGCTGCCGTCGGTATCGAAATCGCCGGTGAGCTCGCCGGTGTCCTGACGCGGGAAGAAGCCCTTGGGCACCACGATGAACAGCACGATGCTAAGGCACAGCACGCCCAGCAGCGAGAGCATGGTGAGCGGCGCCCGGCGCAGCGCCCAGGTCAGGCTGCGGTCGTAGGCGCCCTGCAGCGCCACGAACTGACGCTCCGTCCAGCGGAACACGGCCCCATGCTCGCGATCCGCGCGAGCCGGCTTCAGCCACCAGGCGCACAGCATGGGCACCACGGTGAGCGACACGACCAGCGAGATGGCGATGACCGTCGCGATGGTGACCGAGAACTCGCGGACGAACAGGCCGACGTAGCCACCCATGAGCAACAGCGGGATGAACACCGCGATCAGCACGGCGCTCATCGAGAGCACGGTGAGGCCCACCTCGCCCGCGCCCACGTAGGCCGCTTCACGTGGAGGCATGCCTTCCTCGATGTGGCGGGCGATGTTCTCCACCACCACCACGGCATCATCCACCGTGAAGCCCACCGCGATGGTCAGCGCCATCAGCGAGAGGATATCGAGGCTGTAGCCCAGGAAATACATGACGATCATCGCGCCGACCAGCGAGATCGGCGCCACGGCGCTGGCGATCAGGGCCGTACGCAGATCGCGCAGGAACAGCAGCATCACGATCACCACCAGCACCACGGCCAGGGCGAGGGTGTGCTCGGCGGCATGCAGCGAGGCCCGCACGGTGGTGGCGCGGTCGACGATCACACTGACCTGCATGTCGCCCGGCAGCGACGCGCGCAGGGCCGGCAGGCGGTCGGTGATGCCGTCGATCACTTCGATGATGTTCGCGCCGGGCTTATGCCGGACGAGCGCGAGCACGGCGGGCTCGCCGTTGGCCAACGCGGCGTTCGATGGCTCACGGACGGAATCGACGACGCGGGCGATATCGCCCAGGCGCACACTGCCGCCGCCGTCATGGGCCACGGTGAGTGCGCTGAGCGTTGCGGCCGAATCCACCTGCGCGTTCGCGGCCACCTGAAGGTAGCGGTCGCCCGACTCGATAGCGCCCAGCGGCGCATTCGGCAGCGCGGCCGACACGGCGCGGCGTACCTGATCGAAGCTGACGCCATGCGCGTTCATCGCCTGCGGGTCCAGTTCGATCCGCAGCGCGGGGATGGAGCTGCCCACCAGTTCCACATCGCCCACGCCATCCACCTGCGAGAGCGCCTGGCTGAACGTCGTGGACGCCACGGCGTACATCTGGCCGGGCGTGGCGTGCTTCGAGGTCAGGCCCAGCACCAGCACCGGCGCATCCGCCGAGCTGACCTCGCGGTAGCTCGGGCTGGCCGGCATCTCGGGGGGCAACTCGCCACGCGCGGCATTGATCGCGGCCTGCACATCGCGCGAGGCACCGACCACGTCGCGCGACAGATCGAACGCCAGGCGGATATCGGTCGTGCCATTCGCGCTCACCGAGGTCATTTCGGTGAGGCCGGAGACACGGCCCAGGGTGCGCTCGAGCGGCGTGGCCACGGCGTTCACCATGGTCGCCGGGCTCGCGCCGGGCAGCTCGGCCGAGACCTTGATGGTCGGCACGTTCACCTCCGGCATGGAGGCGATCGGCAGCAGCCGCCACGCCAGCGCACCGGCGATCACCAGGCCCAGGCACAGCAGCGAGGTCGCTACCGGGCGGTCGATGAAGGGCCGTGAGATGTTCATGCCGGCGGGCTCAGGCGCGCCGGCCGCGTGCCAGGAACACGCGCTCGAACGCCAGGTAGATCACCGGCGTCGTGAACAGGGTCAGCACCTGGCTCACCGCCAGGCCCCAGAAGATGCCCACGCCCAGCGGATGGCGCAGCTCGGCGCCCATGCCGCCGCCGAGCATCAGCGGCAACGCGCCGAGCATGGCGGCAAGCGTGGTCATCAGGATCGGGCGGAAACGCAGCATGCAGGCCTGCACGATGGCGTCGCGCGCACTCAGCCGGTCACACCGCTGCGCTTCCACCGCGAAGTCGATCAGCATGATCGCGTTCTTCTGCACGATGCCGATCAGCAGGATCACGCCGATCAGCGAGATTACATCCAGCTCGAAGCCGCCAATGAGCAAGGCCAGCAGCGCGCCGATGCCGGCGGAAGGCAACGTGGAGAGGATCGTCAGCGGGTGGATATAGCTCTCGTAGAGCACGCCCAGCACGATGTACACGGTGATCAGCGTGGCCAGGATCAGCCACGGCTGGCCTTCGCGCGAGACACGGAACGCCTCGGCGGAGCCTTCCCACTTCACTTGCGCACTGGCCGGCATGTTCAGCCCGGCGTGCACCTTGTCGATCTCGTGCATGGCCGTGCCCAGGGCGACGCCCGGGGCCAGGTTGAACGACACGCTCGCGGCCGGCAGCTGATCGATGCGGGTGACCAGCAGCGGTGCCGCCCGTTCGCTCACCGTGGCGAACGACGCCAGCGGAATCAGCGACGACGCCGGATCGTTCGGATCGGCATCGGCATTCGCCGCCGCACCCTGCCCGGCCAGGTAAATGCCATTCATCGCGTCGGCAGCATCGCCACCGGCTGCCTTCGCCTCGAGAATCACGCGGCGCGGACTCGACGAGGTGAGCAGCGTGCCGACCTGGCGCTGACCGAAAGCGTTGTACAGCGCATCACCGACGGCGGCCGACGTCACGCCGTAGCGGTTGGCCATGTCGTGGTCGACGTTGATGTACGCCTCCAGGCCGTGATCCTGCTGATCGCTCGCCACATCCACGAGCTTGCGCGAGTCACGCAGCGGCCCCACCGCGCGCGACACCCACGGGCCCAGCTGCGCGGGGTCGGTACTGGACACCGAGAACTGGTACTGGCCACGGCTCACGCGGTCATCGATGGTGAGGTCCGGTACCGGCTGCATGTACAGGCGGATGCCCTCGACCCTGGCGGCCGCATCGGCAAGACGCGCCATCACTTTCGGCACGCGGTCGCGGTGCGCGAGCGGCTTCAGGTGGATCAGCAGCTGGCCGCTGTTGAGCGTCGTGCCACCTTCGCCCACGCCGATCGACGAGGCGATGCTGGCGACCGCGGGATCGGCCGAGATGGCGCGGACCAGGGCCTGCTGTCGCTCACCCATCGCCGCGAACGAGATCGACGCCGGGGCTTCGGAGATGCCCTGGATATCGCCGGAGTCCTGTGCCGGGAACAGCCCGCGCGGGATGACGACGTAAAGCACGACGGCCAGCACCATCATCAGGCCGACGCCGGCCAGGGTAAGGGTCTGTCGCGCAAGCACCCAGTCCAGGCCGCGCGCATACGAGGCGAGCACGCGATCGAGCCACGCCTTGCCGCGGCGCGAAAACGCGCTCTGACGCTGCTCAGGGACCTTGCGCAGCATGCGCGCGCACATCATGGGGGTAAGCGTGAGCGAGACCACGCCGGAGATCAGGATCGCCACCGCCAGCGTCACCGCGAACTCGCGGAACAACCGGCCCACCAGCCCGCCCATGAACAGCAGCGGGATCAGCACCGCCACCAGCGAGACGGTCAGCGACACCACGGTGAAGGCGATCTGCCGCGAACCCTTCAGCGCCGCGGCCAGCGGGCGCTCGCCCGCTTCGATATAGCGGGCGATGTTCTCGATCATGACGATCGCATCGTCGACCATGAAGCCGGTGGCGACGATCAACGCCATCAGCGTGAGGTTGTTGATCGAGAAGCCGGCCAGGTACATCACCGCGAACGTGCCGATCAGCGAGAGCGGCACGACCACGCCCGGGATGATCGTGGCGGTGCCACTACCCAGGAACAGGAAGATCACCAGCACCACCAGGATCACCGCGAACACCAGCTCCACCTGCACATCGTGCACGGCGGCGCGCACCGATTCGGTGCGGTCGGAGAGTGTGTCGATGTCGGCGGCGGCAGGCAGTGTCGCCTGCAGCGCCGGCAGCAGCTGGCGCACGCGATCGACCACTTCGACCACGTTCGCACCGGGCTGGCGACGGATCCGCAGGATGATGGCCGGCTTGTCGTTCGACCACGCACCCAGGCGCGCATTCTCCGCACCCTCGGCCACATGGGCCACATCGCCCAGGCGCACGACGGCACCATCGCGATGGGCAACGGTCAGGCGTTCAAATGCTTCCGGGCTATCGATCGGCTCGCTGATCGCGATCTCCGAGGAGCGCGTCGCGCCGTCCAGCGAACCCTTCGCCTGGTTCGAATTCGCATCGCGGATCGCATTGCGCACGTCATCCAGGGTGAGGCCATGCGAACGCAGGCGCACCGGATCGGCCTGCACGACGACCGCCGGCTGCTGGCCACCATCCAGGCTCACCAGGCCAACGCCCGTGACCTGCGACAGCTTCGGCACCAGGCGCGTATCAGCCAGTTCGCGCAGCGTGCGCAGCGACAGCGTCGGCGAGGTGAGCGCGAGCGTCATCACCGGCGTATCCGCCGGATTCACCTTGCGATAGATGGGCGGATGCGCGATGTCGGTGGGCAGGCCCGGCGACGCCGCATTGATGGCGGCCTGCACTTCCTGCTCGGCCACGTCCAGCGGCAGCGCCAGTTCAAACCGCAGCGTGATCGTGGAGGTACCGATGGCGCTGGTCGACGACATCTGCGCCAGGCCAGGCATCTGGCCAAGCTGGCGCTCCAGCGGCGAGGTAATGGTCGACGCCACCACCTGGGGGCCGGCGCCCGGGTACGCCGTCACCACTTCGATGGTCGGGAAATCGACCTCGGGCAGCGCCGACAGCGAGAGGAACCGGTAGCCGAAAAGGCCGACGAGCAGGATCGCAATCGCCAGCAGCGAGGTGGCTACGGGCCGCAGGATGAAGGGACGTGACGGGTTCACGGGCGCGCGTTCGGTGCCTGTGGCGTGGCGCCCGCATTGCCATCGCGGCATGCGGCGGAATCCACGGCCGCGGCGGGCGGCTCCGGCGCCATCGTGGCGTTCACCGCGGTACCCGAACGCAGGCGATCCGCCCCTTCGACCACCACGTGGGCGCCCGGGGTCACGCCCGAGGTCACCACCGTGGTCGTGGCATCGGAGGCGCCGACCTTCACCGGCACCACGGCCGCGGTCTTGTCGTCCTTCACCACGTAGACGAACGGCCCCTGCGCACCCTGCTGGATGGCTGCAGAAGGCACGAGCACCGCCTGGGCGAGCACCTGCACCGGCAGTTTCGCCGTCACAAACTGATTGGGAAGCAACGAGTTATCGGCATTAGCGAATTCTGCTTCGAACTTCACCGTGCCGGTGGCCGGGTCGACCTGGTTGTTCGCTGCCAGCAGGTGGCCGGTCGCCAGGATGTCATCCGGACCATCGCCCACCGCCTGTACCGGGATGCACGTACCGGCATGCATGCGCTCGAGCACCCTCGGCACCACGTTCACCGGCACGGAGAACACCACCTTGCTCGGCTGCGACTGGGTCACCACGGCGATACCGCGGGCATCGCCCGGGCCCACCAGGTTGCCCGGATCCACGCGGCGCAGGCTCACCATGCCCGCAATGGGCGAGGTGATGCGACCGCTGGAAAGCTGCAGCTGGGCGGTATCGGCACGGCCCTGCCCGGCCTTCACTTCGGCCTGGTACTGGCGCACCAGTGCTTCCTGGTCAGCCACGCGCTGGCGCGAGATCGAATCCTGGGCGAGCAGCGCGTTGTAGTGCTTCAGCACTTCCTGCGCGTTGGCCAGCTGGGCCTGGCTGCGGGCCAGGTCGCCGCCGGCCTGCTGGGCCTGGGCCTGCAACGGGCGCGGATCCACTTCCGCCAGCAGGTCGCCCTGCTTCACCAGCTGGCCGCCGGTGAAGTCCACGCGCTTGAGCACGCCATCGACCTGGCTGCGCACGAGCACGCTATTGGAGGGCGTGACCGTGCCCGGCTGCGAGCGGTACACCACGAAGCCACCCTGGCGTACGGTGGCGGCCACGACCGGCACCGTCTGGTCCGCCTGCGACTTGCCGCCGCCGGGGCCTTTGGCCACCCACCAGATGCCACCGATCACAACGATGCCTGCAAGCACCGCCACCCAGGTACGCGATGCTTGCCGACTCATGCGATGGTCCTCTCGTACACGCGGTAACGCTTGTAATCGTGGCCGCCGATCTGCTCGATGATGTTGCGCATGCCGTCGTTGTCCTCAAGGATCCACGACAGTTCCACCTGCTTCACGCCGCGCGCGACGAGGTGGTGGCGCACGGCATCGATCACCAGGAAGGCCAGGCCCGGGCCCAGCGGCGTGTTGTGGAAGCTGCGCCGTACGCCCATGAGCGGTACGCGCGACGACTTCGGGAAGCGCTTCTTCAGGCCCCACAGCAGCTTCACCCAGTTGAACGGGGCCAGCTTGCCGTTGAAGCCCTTGATCACTTCGTTGACGTTCGGCAGCGCGACGATGAACGCCGCCGGCACGCCGTCGACTTCGGCGATCTGGATGAGGTCGGACGCCACGAGCAGCTTCAGGCTGGTGCCCAAGTCCTTGAACTCGGCCTCGGTGAACGGGACGAAGCCCCAGTTATCCGACCAGGCGTCGTTGAAGATATCGCGCAGCACGGCGAGCTCTTCGGTGTAGCGCTTGGTATCGAGCGGGCGCACCTTGATGCGCGGCATGAACTTGGCCAGCAGGCGGTTCATCACCTTCGGCACCGGGAAATCCGGCGCGATCATGTACGCCAGCATGTCCTTGGCCTTGGTGTAACCGGCCTGTTCAATACGTGCGCCGTAATACGGCTTGGCGTGGCCCATCATGAACACGGGCGGCGTATCGAAGCCGTCGACCAGCAGGCCGACTTCGTCGTTGATCGACAGGCTGAGCGGGCCGCGCACGCGCTTGATGCCCCTCTCGCGCAGCCACTGCTCGGCCGTGCTGATCAGGGTGGCGAAGGTTTCGGCGTTGTCTTCGGCGTCGAGCATGCCGAAGAAGCCGGTGGCGTCGCCGTAGCGCTCGAGGTAAAGGTCATCCACCTGGGCGCTGATGCGGCCGACAGGCTTATCCCCGCGATAGGCGATCCAGCCTTGCTGGTGCGCGTGCTCAAACCAGGGATTGGTTTTTGCACCGAGATGCAAAGTGCGTTCAAGAAGTAGCGGCGAGATCCAGGCGGGATCATCACCCAGCAGGGCGCTCGGGATCCGGATGAATTGACCAAGATCTGCCTTGCTGGCAACCGGGACGACACGCAGCGGGGCAGACGTGCTCAAAGTGGGACCTCCGATAAGCAAACCACAGAGTCCGCGCCAGGAAACACGGAGCCGTGTCTGGCGCATCCTGCGCTCGAGCGCAACGAACATTGTAGTCATCACCATGTCATTTTGATACAGACGAAGGTATGGCTGTCAGTGCTGCGCACGTACCCCGGCCAGGTAGACGGCGATGAGGGCCTGCTCGTCGGCGGTGATGGCCGGGTTGGGCGGCATGCCGCGGTCCGGCAGGCCATGCACCATCAATGCCTTGAGCGACTCGGGGTCTGTCACAAACTGGAAGTGGCGCGTCACCAGGTCGGGCGCCGAGCCGCCACGCAGGTCGGGCCCATGGCACGCGGCACAGTGCGTGGCGATGGCGTGCTGGGTCGGCGACAGCGGCGCTGCTTTCGCGGTGGGGGAGCGCGGCGTGATCCCGGGATACACCGTCGGCGCGGCCGATGGCACGACGCGGACGATCAGGTCGTCATCCTGGCGCGGCTGGCCCTCGGCCGGGTCGTACTGCGAGGTGCTGAAGTACAGGTAGCCCTCGGGGCTCTGGGTCACCGCGCGAATACGGCCGAAGCCCTGGAAGAACAGGCGGCGCGGATGGGACAGCCGGTTGCCGTCACGGTCGAGCACGAGTAGGCCCTCGCCACGCAACAACGCCACGATGACCTTGCCGCGCAGTTCCGGAAATGCCTTGCCGTCATAGAGGATCGCCTTGCCCGGTGCGATGGAGGGCGAGAATTCCAGCAACGGTGAGCGCATGCCGTCATGCGCAGCGGCATGGTCGATCACCGGCCAGCCGTAGTTCGCGCCGCGCTCGACGATGTTGATCTCGTCACCGCCATTGGGGCCGTGTTCGCTCTCGAAGAGCGTGCCCGTGCGCGCGTCGAATGCGAGGCCCTGGGGGTTGCGGTGGCCGTAGCTCCAGATCTCCCCGCGAGCGCCGGGCGTGTGCACGAAGGGGTTATCCGCCGGGATCGACCCGTCGCGTTCCAGCCGGAGGATCTTGCCGTTGAGCTGGTCGAGCTGCTGGCTCTTCGGCGGCTCGTCCGCATCGCCGGTGGTGATGTAGAGCTTGCCATCGGGCCCGAACACCAGCCGGCAACCGGTGTGGTTGGTCGCGGCCGGGATGCCGTCGATCAGCGTCTTTGGCTGGACCAGCTGGTTGCCTTCGAGCGTATAACGGGCGACGCGCAACTGAAACCGGCGCTCGCCTTCGTTGGATGGGTTGTCGCCGGCGACGTGGTCGTAGGCGACGTAAACGTAATGGTTGCTGGCGAAGTCCGGGTCGAGGGCCAGCCCGAGCATGCCCATCTTGTTGCCCAGGGCCACGGCGGTGCGCAGCGCCGGGGTGGCGTCATGGCCCGGACCGAGCAGCCGCACATGCCCGTCACGCTCGGTGAAGATAAGCGTCCCGTCAGGAAGGAAGGCGAGTTCCCAGGGCACGCGAAGGTCATACGCCACGCGCTCGAAGCGATGCGGCGTGGCCAGCGTCATGTCCGGCAACGCCGCGACGGACTGCGTCTGCGCCGCCGACACCAGCGGCAGCGCCGCACCCAGGGCCAGCACGGCCGCACGCCCCATCCAAAGCCTCATATGCCCCTCCTATGCGGGGCTGACGAGCTCCACCATGGCCCGTGCCACTGGCGTGAATGCGATCGGCCCCGTGATCAGCATGCTGATCAGGATAGCGGACACACCCCACAGATAGGCAGGATGCACGCGGCGGCGAATCAACAGGTCGTACACCGGCCCCGCCAGCGCGAACACCATCACCGCCGCGAACAGTGCTAGCGGCGCGGCACGGCCAAACGATTCCATCGGCAACAGCCGCCCGAGGCCCGGCCCCATGATCGATACCGTGGCGCAGATCATCAGCCGTTTGTGCCACTCGGCCTTCCTGCGCAGGCTCACGCCCGCGATCACCAGCCCGGCGAACACCAGGATGCCGATGACATTCATGACCAGGAAGATCGTCGGCGGGAAGAACGACGGCACGACGCGGTAGTGGATGGCGAAGTACGTGGCCGCCAGGCCCATGACGAACATGGCACAGGCAAGCACCGCGCCGACCCAGCCGACCCGCCGATGCATTTTCAGCGAGCCGCGAAACACGATGGCCGGTTGGGCTACGAAGAGGACGATCCACAGCGTGAACACCAGGCCGTGGATCTGCATGAGCAGCGGCAGGCCAGGCTTCATCCGCAGATCGTCCGGCACCGTCTGCGAGAACCCGGCGATGATCACCGCGGCCATGGCCAGCGACATGAACAGGTAAAACGGCGGCCGCACGACCCTGGCCGATGCACGGCCCACGCTAACGCTACTCATGCGCTGCCCTCGTTGATGGCTCCCCTTCAACGAGGCTAGCGGGCCGCGAACGGCCCGCCTATCCCCTAAACGGCCGATAAGATTTTCTTAGGAATGCCCACCGCCGAGGGCGGGATCAGAGACCGATGCGCGGCCGGTTTCACGGTGTCCCGCAAAGCGACGGAGGAACAGTTCATCGGTGTCGCACGTCGCGGTCAGGTCGTACCAGTGGTCGCAACCGCCGATATCCCAATGGCTCTCGATGCGTTCACCCGCCTGCAGCCAGAAGCGCCGCGGCGGCTCATGCAGGTAGTCGTTGGCTTCCACGGTGATCGCGCAGGGGCGGCCGCCGTCGTTGCTGACCACCAGCCGCAGCTCACCGGGGCGACGGCCCTCGGTCAGCGTCACTTCGGGGAGGGCGAGCCGGCGGCGATCGGCGGCCGCATCCGGCTGCTTGCCGCTGAACTGGCGGAGGAAGCCATTGGGGCCGCTGACGCTGAGGTCGTAGGCATCACCGCTGTTGCTGCTCGTCCAGTAGTCGGACAGCGACTTGCCCGCTTCCACCGTATACGTCCACGGGCCGTCGCCGCGCAGCGACGAGGACACGTGGAAGCACGCGCCGGCCTTGCCCGTATTGGCGAAGGCGAGCACGTAGCGGCCATGCGCGCGGTCGACGCTGCCGGTGACTTCCAGCGCATACGGCAGTGCGCGTGCCGGGCGCTGGCCACGCTCCTGCACGGGCAGCTGCTGCACGCCCGGCGGCGTGGGATGCAGGTCCGCGTGATCGCCGCGGTCCGGCTCGTACGCGGCGGTCGGCGGCAGCGACGGCACGCGGCCATCGTGGCCGTCGAAGTCGAACGCGCGGGTCAGGTCGCCGCAGATAGCGCGGCGCCATGCGGAGATATTCGGTTCGGCGACGCCAAAGCGCTGCTCGAGGAAGCGGATGATCGAGGTGTGGTCGTACGTTTCGGAGCAGACCCAGCCGCCCTTGCTCCACGGCGACACCACCAGCATGGGCACGCGCACGCCGAGCCCATACACACCGGCGTTGAAGCCATTACCGCCGGGATAGATCTCGCCGTCGGTGCTGACGGTGGAGAGGCCACGATCACGCGAGGCAGGCGGATAGGCCGGCAGCATGTGATCGAAGAAGCCGTCGTTTTCGTCGTAGGTGATGAACAGCGCCGTCTTGCTCCACACCTCGGGGTTCGAGGTGAGCGCATCGAGCACGCGGTCCACGTACCAGGCGCCGTAGTTCGCCGGCCAGCTCGGGTGTTCGGTATAGGCTTCCGGTGCGGCGATCCACGACACCTTCGGAAGACGATCCGCGGCGACGTCGGCTTGCAGGATCTCAAACAGCGACTGGCCGTTGAGCGTGTTGGTGCCCGTGCGTGCCTTGTCGTAAAGCGGGGATCCCGGCTGCGCATTGCGGTACTGGTTGAAGTACAGCAGCGAATTGTCGCCGTAGTTGCCGATGTATGGATTGGGCGTCCAACCCCAACCACCGGCGGCGTCCAGCCCCTGCCCCATATCCTGGTAGATCTTCCACGACACGCCGGCCGCTTCTAGGCGCTCCGGGTACGTCGTCCAGCCGTAGCCCTCTTCGGCATTCGACAGCACGGGGCCACCGCCCTGCCCGTCGTTACCCACGTAGCCGGTCCACATGTAATAGCGGTTCGGATCCGTCGAGGAGAGGATGGAGCAGTGGTATGCATCGCAGACGGTGAATGCATCGGCCAGCGCGTAATGGAACGGGATGTCCTGCCGGGTCAGGTAAGCCATCGTGGTCGTGCCCTTCGACGGCACCCACTGGTCGTATTTGCCCGCGTTGAAAGCCGCCTGGGTGTCGTTCCAGCCATGCGGCAGGTCTTCGAGGAACTGCAGGCCGAGGTTGTCGGCCTGCGGACGGAACGGCAGCACGTAGTCATCGCTACCCGCGGTCACCGGCTGGTGCCATACGGACTTGCCGGTGGCGAGCTGTAGCGCGCGCGGATCGCCGAACCCGCGCACACCGCGCAGGCTGCCAAAATAATGGTCGAATGAGCGGTTCTCCTGCATCAGGATCACCACGTGCTCGATGTCCTTGAGCGTCCCCGTCCGCCGGGCGGCGGGCACGGCGAGCGCCTTCTGGATGGAAGGCGGCAAGACGGTTGCCGTAAAGGCCGCTCCTGCGGCGCCCATGGAAAGCTTAAGGAAGTGCCGCCGATCCTGGGAGGTCATGTGTGCCCCACGCGCTGTCGTTATCCCCTGCGCGGACGATTGTCACGACGGGTTATGACAGTTCTTGCGCGTGGAACGGCCTGGGCGCGGCGGGCGCCCGGAACCGTAAGGCACGTCACACTTTCGGCGATCGGGGCCGTGGCCTCACGGCGGATTGTCGGCATCCATCCGCGCGCGGATGCGCTTGCCGGCCGCATCGAGGATGTCGGCGATCTGCGCGAACGTCAGCTTCTCGCGCTTGTCGGCGTCGATCACCAGCGGATCCATGGAGACGGCGATCTGCTTGCCGGACGGGTCCAGCAGTTCCGCTTCGATCGTCGCCGAATTGAGGTTGACGTTGGGGCCGGCCGTGGCCATGTCCTTCGCCGCGCCGACCACGAAGCCAACCGGCGTGTAACCGAGGATGCCGCGCTTCTTCTTCTCCGCGTACACCTGGGTAATCGCGATACGCAGCTGGAGCACGTCCGGTCCGGTCGCATCCACCACCGGGTACTTCGGTTCCAGGTTCTTCACCAGGGCCGCGCGGAAGTTCTTCGTCACGCCCGCCAGGTCCTCGGGGTTGATGCCCTGGTACGGGGAGTCCTTCGCGTACCAGACCAGGATCGGCGCCAGCGCCACCTTGTGGTAGCCCTTCAGCGTGGCACCCGGGGCCACGTAGATGAAGGCACCGGGCCGCTTCGTGTCAGGCTGCATGGCCGGGTACGACTCAAGGAACCCGCTGTGCGCCGGCTGTTGCTGCGCAAACAGCGGTGATGACGAAAACACGAGCAGCGCGGAAAGGACGACTGGGTACTGGCGCATGGCGGGAGCTCCTTGTGGGCCGTTTCACCCTAGCCCGATGCACCCTGTCGAAACTCCGTAGTTACGTAGCCGGCGATTGCGTAGTACTACGTATGCCGCGTCAGTCGTCCGGGCCGATGTGGTGCGCGAACTTCCGGCAATGCTCCAGGTACGCTGCCTCATGCGCTGCGACCAGTTCGACCACGCTGCGCCACAACCAGCTCGGCGCGGCGATGCTCTGCGGGCGATTGCGCGACAGCTCCGCCAGCCACGCCTTGCGTAACTTCCACGTCAGCTGGCGCGCATGGCCGCGGCCGACGACGTTACCCAGGTAGCGCGCCACCTCCATGGCCTGGCGCTCATCGAGCTGCTCCAGGTCGATCTTCAGGTCCTGCGGCCGCAATTCACGAACGAACACCGTCCTGCCGCCGATGCGCCCGGTCAACATGCGCTCGCCGAGGTTCGGCGCCAGGTGCACGGCGCCTTCCCGCACCCGCTCCGCGTTGTCGGCCGGCATGTCGCCGGGCGCGGTGCTCGGTGCAGCGGCCGCAATGGCTTCCTTGACGTCCACCAGGCACAGCTCGTCGCGCTGCCCGGGCGTCAATACCCGTACCAGCAGCGCGTAGCGCAACCGGCCGAGCGAACTGCAGCCCTTCACCCAGTATTTGGCGTCCACGAGTTCCAGGGCTGCGGCGTCGTCGCGGTGGATCATCCGCGTGACCAGCTGGCGCATCCCCTCGCTAGCGGTGAGCGCGTGAAGCTCCGCTTCCTCGGCCGCCGTCACCGGCCAGAAGCGCCGGCCTTCAGGGATGATCGGATGCGTGCCGTTCATGCGTTCGCGGGCGAGGTGTTTCCAGCGACGCTTCATCGCGGCCTTCATCACGACGCGCATCGAGTCCGGGCGCTCGACGATGCGCAAGATCTTGCGACCGCCACCCATCGCGCGCTCATACCCTTCGATCAGTTCTTCCACCATCCGCGTGGTGACGACGCCCGGCAGGTCCGACCCGCGGGCGGCAGTCGCCAGCGACACCGCGAGGCGGACGATGTCATGCGCCGGGTTGCCCAGCACGGCCTGGTCCAGGTCGCGCACCTGGATATCGATTTCACCCTCGCGATCCGCCACGGGGCCGATGTTGCTGACGTGGCAATCACCGCAGATCCACAGCGTAGGCCCTTGCGGCAAGCTGCGGCCGGCCTGCTCCAGCCACGTATAGAACTGCCTCGTATTGCCACGCACGAAGGCGTGGGCGGAGCGCGCCATCTTCAGCTGGCGCAGTCCGGTGAGCACGGGAACACGATCGGCCGGAGCCGTGGAACGGGAGGGAGACGTTGACGAACGGGGCACCCGGCATCCTTGGTAGCGGAGGGAACAACGCCGCCGGGAGTGTCAGCGCAGCCAGGTCAAGGCTGCGCGAACCACCCAGGGCGCTTAGCCCTCCTGCGCGATCTTGCGCAGCTGCCGTTCGAACTCTTCCGGCGGCTGGCCGCCCGAGATCAGGTACTTGTCATTGACGATCACCGCCGGCACGCCGGTGATGCCGCGGCTCTGCCACAGCGCTTCATCGCGGCGCACCTCGGCGGCGTAACGATCCGAGTCGAGCACCGCGCGGGCTTCCGTGGCATCCAGCCCGACCTTCACCGCCGAATCCACCAGCGCGTCGTGGTTGCCCGGGTCGGTCTGCTCGGTGAAGTTGAGGGCGAGCAGCTGGCGCTTCAGTGCGTGCTGCTTGCCTTTCTCACCGGCCCACGCAAGCAGGCGATGCGCATCGAAGGTGTTGTAGATGCGGCTCGCATCAGAGGTGTTCATGGTGAAGCCGACGCCCGCCGCGCGCGCCTTGATGTTCTCGCGGTTGGTCCGCGCCTGGTCCGCCGGGATGCGGTACTTGGCGACGATGTGCTCCACCATGTTCTCGCCGCCCGCGACCATCTGCGGGTTCAGCTCGAACGGATGGAAGGTGATCTCCGGATCGACGACGCCCTGGAGGTTTTCGAGGGCGCGCTCGAGGCCACTGAGGCCGATGGCGCACCAGGGGCAGGCAATGTCGGAGACGAAGTCGATCTTCATTTTCTGGGACATGGGACGGAACCGTTAATTTTATGCGATGGCGAACATAATACTCCCGTCCCTGCCCTCACGCACGCACGCGCCGCTGCACTAGCAACGCTCCGGCTTCACATCCAGCAACGCCCGATGGATCAGTCCTCCCACCGCGCCGCCAAGCAACGGCATCACCCAGAAGAACCACAGCTGGCCAAGCGCCCAGCCACCCTGGTAAACCGCGACCGCCGTACTGCGTGCCGGATTCACCGAGGTGTTGGTGATGGGGATCGAAATGAGGTGGATCAGCGTGAGCGCCAGGCCGATCGTCAGCGGTGCAAAACCCGTGGCCGCCAGCTTGCAGGTGCTGCCGAGGATCACGATCAGGAAGAAGGCCGTCAGAACGAATTCCGCCACGGCCGCGGCCACCACCGAATAGCCGCCCGGCGAGTGTTCGCCGAAGCCATTGGTGGCGAAGCCGGCGGTGACGTCGAAGCCCGGCTTGCCGCTGGCGATGAGGTAAAGCACGCCGCCGGCTGCGATGCCCCCGATCACCTGGGTGACCATGTACGGAATCACGTCGCGCGCCGCGATCCGGCCACCGACCAGGCAGCCGAGTGTCACGGCCGGGTTGAAGTGGCCGCCGGAGATGTGGCCCACGGCGTAAGCCATCGTGAGCACCGTCAGGCCGAAGGCGAGCGCGACGCCTGCGAAGCCGATGCCCAGATCGGGAAACGCTGCGGCAATGACAGCACTGCCGCAGCCACCGAACACGAGCCAGAACGTGCCGAAGAATTCGGCCCACAAGCGCTTTGCCATGACGCTGCTCCTCGCATGAACGCATCTGTTCACGGGGGATTATTCAGGCACGGGCGCCCGCGCTCCTGAGTACATCTACCTACCCGGCGTAGGTAAGCTTTCGCGCGTTGCTCAGATCTGCGCCTGGCCACCATCGACAAAGAGCTCGATGCCGGTGATGTAGCTTGCGTCGTCCGAGGCCAGGAACGAGACGGCCTTGGCGATTTCATCCGGCTGGCCGGTGCGGCCCAGCGGGGTGATGCTCTCGACGTAGGCCGCGTAGTCGGCGATCTGCTGTTCGCTCATGCCCAGCTCGGTCGAATATCCCGGGGTGACGATGGTGCCCGGGGCGACGACGTTGACGCGGATGTCGCGGCCCTTGAGGTCGCTGGCCCACGTACGAGCAAACGAGCGCAGTGCCGCCTTGGTGGCTGCGTACACACCGAAGGCCGGCGCGCCCTTGATCGACACCATCGATCCGTTGAGCACGATGGCCGAGCCCGGGCCCATCAGTTCCAGCGCCTTCTGCACGGTGAACAGCGTGCCCTTCACGTTGATGCCGAAGTACTTGTCGAACTGCGCTTCGGTGACCTGGCCCAGCGGCGCGAACTCACCACCGCCGGCATTGGCGAACAGGATATCGAGGCGACCGCTGCGCTCGCGGATGGTGCTGAAGATGCGGTCGAGGTCGGCGGCCACGGCAATGTCGCCCTGGATGGCGGTGGCGCCCACGGCGGCCGCGGCGGCATCGAGCTCGGCCTGGCGGCGGCCGGTGATGTAGACGGTGGCGCCTTCGCGGACGAGGCGCTCGGCCGTGGCGAGACCCAGGCCCGAGCTGCCGCCCGTGACCAGGGCGATCTTGCCGGCGTGGCGGGTGGTGTGGATGTTGCTGGTGGCGAGGGAGGTAACGGTGTTCATGGTGAGGCTCCGAAGGCCGCGTCGCGGCCGATGAACGATAGTCTGGTTATTCGCGGCTGATGGATAAATAATCAGATCGCGATTTCACTATTCCCAAGGGGAAATAGTCTTGGACCACCTTCTTGCCATGCGCGTGTTTGGCCGCCTCGTCGAAACCGGCGGCTTCGGCCGGGCCGCCGACAGCCTCGAGCTGCCCAAGTCCACGGTGACCAAGCTGATCCAGGGCCTGGAGGCCCAGCTTGGGGTCCGACTGTTCGAACGCACCACGCGGCGGGTCACCGTCACCACCGAGGGCGCCGCCTATTACGAGCGCACCCGGCTGTGGCTGGCCGAGCTGGACGAATTCGAAACCACGCTGGCGGGTGGGCGCAGCAGCCCGGTGGGCAACCTGCGCATCGACACTGGCGGCTCGGTCGCCGCCTGCCTGATCCTCCCGGAGCTTCCGTCGTTCCGGGCGCGCTACCCGGGCATCCGCCTCAAGGTAGGCGTTACCGACCGCACGGTGGACCTCATCGGCGAAGGCATCGACTGCGCCATCCGCAGCACCGCGGACGATCCGAACCTCGTGACCCGGAAGATCGCGGAAGTGCCGTGGACGATGTGCGCCACGCCCGACTACCTCGCCCGGCGTGGCACGCCGCGCCATCCCGACGACCTGGCCCGCGACGGCCATGACATCGTCGGCTATTTCTCGGCGCGCAGCGGCAGGGTCCAGCCCCTGCGTTTCCTCGATCGCGATCGTGAAGTCGGTGCCGAGCTCACCGCCGTCGTCGAGGTGAATGAAAGCAACGCCCACACCGCCGCCACCCTCGCCGGGCTGGGCATCGCGCAGGCGCTCTCCTTCGCCGTCGCGCCGTCCATCGCCCGCGGCGAGTTGCTGCCCGTGCTGGCCGAGTGGCAGCCCGAGCCCCTGCCCGTCTACGTCGTCTACCCCAGCGACCGACGACACAACGCGCGGCTGCGGGCCTTCGTCGAATGGCTGGCCGAGACGCTCCCTGCGCGCGTCGCGGCCCTGGCCTGAGGCCTCGCTATTTCAGGCCGTCGTAGACGATGCGGGTGAAGAAGTCCGGGTCGATGACAAAGTGGCCGTACACCTCATCCCACGCCGCCGTCGGCTTCGCCGCCACCACCTCGTCCCGTGACTTGCCCTGTTTCTTCAGCGCAGCCACCTTGTCGCGGATGCCCGCGAGCATGTCGCGGAACGCCTTGAACTGCTTCTTCGTGCCCACCGGGCCGTGTCCCGGCACGAGCACCACGTCGTCGTTGAGCTTCGCCAGGATGGCATCGTCGGCCTTGATCATCCCGTCAATGCCGCCACCGTTCTCGTTGTCGATGAACGGATAGACGCCGTTCCAGAACAGGTCGCCCAGCGAGGCGACGTTCGCTTCCTTGAAGACGACGTACAGGTCGGTATCGGTATGCGAGGGCTCAAGCAGGCGCACTTCCACCGTCTGGCCGTCGAAGTGATACGTCTTGTTCGCCTTCAGGATCTCGGTGGGGATGCCGCCCGCGGCGAGCGGGGGGAAGGTGAAGTCCCAATCGTCGACACGCGTCGTCTCCGAGACGCGCTTCACCGTGCCTGCCGTGGCCACGATGGTGGCGCCATCCTCATGCACCCATGGATTACCGTCCGTGTGATCCCAGTGGTAGTGCGTGTTGATCACGTACTTGATCGGCGCATTGCTGATCGCGGTCAGCGCGGCCTCGACGCGTGGGCGGGACACGGCGATGCCGGCGTCGACCATCAGCTTGCCGTCCTTGCCGGTCAGCACGGTGATATTGCCGCCCGAGCCGGAGAGCATGCTCAGCGGCCCACGCAAGGGCGTGGTGGCGATCGGCGTAGTGGCCGCGGCCTTGTTGATCATGATGACGGGACTGACCGGCTTGGTGGGCGCCTGGGCCCAGGCCGAGCCACAGGCCATGCCGAGTGCAAGGGCCAGGATGCTGGTGCGTTTCATGGTGCGCTCTCCCTCAGGGCGGTCGAAGGGCCGCCAGCTCGCCCCCTATTGCGCACCCGCGAGGGGGCCAATGGCTTGGTTAATTTCCCCGTCGCCGTCGGGTCAGCGCTGGATCGAGACCAGCTTCAGGAACGCTTCCTGCTGGTAGCGGCTCATCCGCAGCTTCTGCCCCGTATCCATGGTGACCACGTGGTAACCGTTGAACCACGGATGCACGGTCTGGACCCGGCGTACGTTGACGATGGCCGACCGGTGCACGCGGGCGAACTGCCGGGGGTCGAGGCGCTCGGCAAGGCTCGCCATCGTTTCGCGCATCTCATGGACGCGGTCCGGCAGATGGATCAGCACGGTATTGCGGCTGGCCTTGATCCAGACGATATCGTCCACGTCGACAAAGGTCACCTGCTCGCTTTCACGGATGGGAATGCGCTCCAGGTAGTCGTCACGCCGGCGCAGCGCGTCCAGGGCCTGGATGATGTGGGACGAGGCGTCGGCCGTGGTCGCCGGCATAGCCAGCCGGCCTTTGGCCCGCGCCAGGGCGTGGGCAAAGCGGTCGCGGCTGAACGGTTTGACGAGGTAATCCACCGCGTTGGCCTCGAACGCGCGCACGGCGTACTGCTCATAGGCGGTGACAAACACGGTGGCCGGCATGCGCTCGAAGCCGACGGTCCGGAATACGTCCAGGCCGCTCATGGCCGGCATCTGGATATCGAGGAAGACGAGGTCCGGCGATTGCGCCCGGATCGCTTCCACGGCGGACTGGCCGTCACCGCACTCGGTGATCTCGGTGATGTCCGGGTCATCACGCAGCAGGCGCAGGATGGCCTGCCG
Organism: Luteibacter pinisoli; assembly: GCF_006385595.1. Lineage (NCBI taxonomy): Bacteria > Pseudomonadati > Pseudomonadota > Gammaproteobacteria > Lysobacterales > Rhodanobacteraceae > Luteibacter > Luteibacter pinisoli. Next base: position 2,056,799 of record NZ_CP041046.1, on the reverse strand, counting down.
CGCGATCGGCTCGTCGTCCACCACCAGCACGGAGAGCTTCATGCCGCGGCCACCTCCGGCGCGTCGTCCACCTCGTCGATGATCCGGTAGGGCACGCGAATGCGGCAGGCCACGCCCTGTGGCCAGAGCATCTGCAGTTCCACCTGGCCGGCCGTGCCATAGAGTTCGTCCAGGCGCAGGCGCGTGTTGGAGAGGCCGATGCCGTGGCCCGACGAGGCGCCTCCGGATTCTTCCAGCGTGCTGTTGCGGTTGCGCACTTCGATGGTGACGCTGTCGCCGTCGCGGCGGCTTTCGATCTCGATGCAGTCGCCGCCGACGCGCTCGCCAATCCCGTGGCGGATCGCGTTTTCCACGATCGGCTGGAGGATCAGGCTGGGCACGGCGCAGGAGAGGGTCTCCGGCGAGATGTAGATGCGCGTGTCGAGGCGATCCTTGAAGCGTGTGCGCTGGATACCGAGGTAGAGGTCCAGCAGCACCAGTTCCTGGCGCAGGGTGATTTCCTGGCCCTGGCATTCGTCGAGGAAGGCGCGCAGCAAGTCGCTCAGGCGTAGCAACATGTCTTCCGCGGAGGTCACGTCCGAGTGCAGCAGCGTGGCAATGGCGTGCATCGTGTTGAACAGGAAGTGCGGCTGCAGCTGGGTACGCAGCACCTGCAGGCGCGACTGGGCGAGCTCGGCCTGCAGCTGCGAGGCCTCCAGCTCGCGCCGGGCCTTCTCCTCGCGATACTGCATCGCCTGCTGGATGGCAAACAGCGCCCAGCACGTGAGCATGCCGGTGGCCGCGTGCTGGCCGACGAACTGGCGCCATTGTTCGCCGAAGCCGGTGGGTTCGAACATCGTCGATACCAGCGCGCCGATGAACAGGGCGAGCACGGTCACCGCCACGCTGGCCAGCAGCGGCACCCACAGCTCGCGCACGCGCAGCGGCAGGCGCACCGGATACTGCGCCGCCAGCCGGAACACCAGGGGCGCAAGCGCCGCCCACGTGTACCACTGGATGATCGACCAGCGCAGGTAATCGGTCATGTCGAAGCTGCGGCCGAGCAGGTCGTCATGCAGGCTGCCCTGTATCGCGAACACCACGGCCACGATGCCCCACAGCCCGAGGTACCGGGTGAGGCCGATCTGCGTGTTGCCAAGGCGGATCTTCATCGGGGGGTGTCCAGGAGGTGGCGGGGCCATCTTAGGCGCGGTTTTGCAGGGCTGGGAAGCAAAACCCGTCGCGGTTGCCATTGGTCATGCGCTGGCGACGATTCGTCCCAAAACCGTTCCGGCGCACGCCTGGCCGAGGCTTGATGGCACCGCCGGCGCCAAACGCGCACGGCCCGAAACCCACCTGCCGATGGAGCGCCCCATGACCCGGTCCCTGCCCTGCCTCGTTACCGTTCTCGCCACCCTGCTGCTGGCGGCCTGCGCCACGCCCGCGTCGCGCACCGCGCCGGACCGGCTGACGTCGGCCCCCTTCAACCTAGTCAATGCCACCGCCGACAGCGTGACGCATGTGGCTGTTGCCCCCAGCGGCAGCGACGATTTCCAGGACATTGACCTGGGAACGTCACTCAACGGCGGCCTCAACGCCACCGCCTTCCAGCTGCCCTCCGGCCCGTGCCTGCGCGATGTACAGATCACCTTCACCGGCGAACGCGTGTCGCGCCTGAATGCGGTTGATGTGTGCCGCACGCACGGCCTGCGCCTGAATACATTGCAGGGGCGCACCGTGGTGCCCGACAACGTCGCCACCGGCGGCCCCGCCGTGGATCAGCTCATCCACTGAGTCGGGGCGACGTTCATCTCGGGCAGCCCGTCGTATGATCGGCCCGGACACACCCGGATCGTGAACTGACGGAGGTCGCATGAAGGACGGTTTACTCGCTGCCACGCTCACCCTCGGCCTCGCCCTGTGCGCGCCCGCATTCGCTGCCACAGCCCCGCCTTCGCCCTTGCTGGGTCGCTGGGCCGTTGATACTTCACGCATGGCGATGCCGCCTGACGCGAGGCCGAAGAGCGTGACCATCGCCTTCACGGATGCCGGCAAGGATCGCCTGTCGATGGATGTCGACATCGTCTACGCCCCCGGCAACGAAGTGCACTCCACCAACGCCGTGCCGCTCGACGGCACGTCCGTCGCCGTCACGGGGACGCCGGAGGCCGACGCCGCTGCCACGCTGCGCCCGCAGCCCAACGTGCTGGTGGTCGGGCTGAGCAAGGGCGGCGTTCCCGCCTCGACGCGCATCTACACCGCCGCGCCCGACGGCAAGACCATGACCGAAATCGTGGCGTTCTACGACCAGGACGGAAAGCCGGCCTTCCGGACGCACTACTTCACGCGGGCGCCCTAGCCCTCGGCAAACGCCGTCGCGACATGATCCATGAAGGCACGCACCTTCGCGGAATGGCGGCGTTCCTGCGGGCTCACGAGGTGGATGGGCGAAAGAATCGACCAGTCCGGCAGCAGCTTGACCACGTCGCCGCGCGCGATTTCTTCTTCGAACAGCCAGGTGGGCGTGTAGCACACGCCCATGCCGGCAAGGATCGCCGCGCGAACCACCTCGCTGCTGTCCGTCTGCAGGTTGCCGGATACCGCCACGCGATGTTCCGTGCCTACCGGTTCGGCGGCCCCAGGCCCGGCGACGAAACGCCAGCTGCTGCGCATGCCGCTGCCGGTGTAGACGACGCAGTTGTGCCGTGCGAGGTCTTCCGGATGCACTGGCGCCTTGATGCCCTTCGGCAACGCGCGCACGTAGCGGCGGTGTGCAAGCACTTCGCGCACCGAATGGCCGACACGCCGCGCGACGAGGCTGCTGTCGGCCAGGTCACCGATGCGCACGGCCACATCGATGCCGAGTTCCACCAGGTCGATGTAGCCATCGCTTAGCCGCAGGTCGACGCGCAGGCCGGGATGCTGCGCGAGGAAGTCTTGCACGACAGGCATGAGTCGCAATCGGCCAAAGCCCACCGACGACGCGACGCGTAGCACCCCTTTCAGCGTCTCCTCGCCCGTGCCGAGCGCGGCTTCCGCTTCGGCCACTTCCGCGACGAGTCGACGTGCGCTCTCGAAGTAGCGCTCGCCTTCATCGGTCAGCGCCAGTGAGCGCGTCGTCCGCGTAAGCAACCGCGCGCCCAGCTGGCGTTCGAGCGCGGCCACCTGCTTGCTTACCGCACTCTGCGTGGCGCCCTGTTCCTTCGCCACCGCGGAGAAGCTCCCCGCCTCCACCACCCGGACGAAGGTTTGCATGGCCTGCAGCTTGTCCACGATGCCCGCCTTTAATTCCTAGGTGGCATCAATCATATGCCAAGTCGCTGTCTAGTTGCGTCATAAGGAATGGATCAAAGTCCACCCATCGATTCCTTCCCACCTCGCACTGGAGAAACACCGTGAATCACCCTGTCGTCCTTATCACTGGCGCCCTGACCGGCATCGGCCGCGCCACGGCGCTCGCTTTCGCCGCCGAAGGCGCCCGCCTCGTCGTCAGCGGCCGCCGCGAAGAAGCCGGCCACGCGCTGGCCGTCGAGCTGCGTGGCCTCGGTGTCGAAGCGGAATTCGTCCGCGCCGATGTCCGTCATGAAGCAGACGTTCGCGACCTGGTCGAGCAAGCCGTCGCCCGCTTTGGCCGCCTCGACATCGCCATCAACAACGCCGGTACCGAAGGCCAGCTTGCCCCGGTGGCCGAGCAGACGGTGGAGAACTACGAAAGCACGTTCTCGACCAACGTCCTCGGCATCCTGCTCTCGATGAAGCACGAAATGCGGGTGATGCAGGGCCAGGGCGCCGGCGCCATCGTCAACGTCTCCTCGATTGCCGGCCATGTCGGCATGGCGGGTGCATCGGTCTACGTGGGCAGCAAGCACGCGGTTGAAGGCATGACCAAGTCGGTCGCCCTGGAAGGCGCCGCCATCGGCGTGCGCGTCAACGCCGTGGCACCGGGCCCCGTCGCTACCGACATGCTCGATCGTTTCGTCGGCAACGACGAACAGGCGAAGAACGGCTTCCTCGGCACCATCCCCGCACGGCGCGCCGCCTCGGTGGACGAAATCGCGCAGACCATCGTCTTCCTCGCCGGTGACAAGGCCCGCTATCTCACCGGCCAGGTGGTCGCTGTCGATGGCGGCTACACCGCGCAGTAAATCGCCCGCGTTCCCGCCGGGACGGAAAGCCGCACCAAGACGCGGTGCGCCCGGCGGGGACATCGTGGGGTTTTCCACCCAGGGAGACCGCCATGACCACGACGCCGGCCAACCACGCGCCCTTTCCCTTCCCGCTGACGTTAGAGATCGTGGTGATCCCGGTCTCCGACGTGGAGCGGGCGAAGGCGTTTTACAGCCAGCTCGGCTGGCGCCTCGACGCTGACTTCGCCAACGACAAGGGCTTCCGGGTGATCCAGTTCACCCCGCCACAATCGCACTGCTCGGTGATGTTCGGCGACAAGATGACCGGCGCAACAGCCGGCTCTGTTCGCGGGCTGCATCTCGTCGCTCGCGACGTGGTCGCGGTACGTGAAGAACTCAACCGCCGCGGCATCGAGACCAGCGACGTATTCCACGATGCGGACGGCCTCTTCCACCACGGCGGCAACCACAACCGGGTGAGCGGACCAAACCCGCAGCGCAAGAGCTACGGCTCGTTCGTGTCGTTCAACGACCCCGACGGCAACGAGTGGATCGTGCAGGAGATCACCGAGCGATTGCCTGGCCGCCTGTGGGACTAAGCCGCCCCGCGCAATAGTCAATTGCGGCCCGCCTCGTTCCCGTCAAGCCGCTGTCTTCCCAGACTAAGCCACACCCACCAAGGCTTTGAACGGAGACCCTACGATGAGCACCCAAGCCAAACCCCCTGTTGTTTCCTACCGTCACATGGCCATCGACGGCCTGGACATCGCCTACCGCGAGGCTGGCCCCGCCGATGCCCCCGTCGTGCTGTTGCTGCACGGCTTCCCGACCTCGTCGCACATGTTCCGCAACCTCATCCCGTACCTCGCCGACCGCTACCACGTGATCGCCCCGGATTACCCGGGCTACGGCGAAAGCGCGATGCCGGACCACAACGCCTACAAGTACACGTTCGAGAACTTCGGCAATCTCATCCGTACCTTGCTTGAGCGCCTGAAGGTCGAGAAGTACGCGATGTATGTCATGGATTACGGCGCGCCCGTCGGCTGGCAGCTGTTCCTGAAGAACCCGGAGAAACTGACGGCGCTGGTGATCCAGAACGGTAACGCCTACGAAGAAGGCCTGAAGGCGTTCTGGGATCCGATCAAGGTGTACTGGGCCGACGGCGCGAGCGCGAGCCGGGATGCCCTGCGCTGGCTGGTGAAGCGCGACACCACGATCTTCCAGTACACCGACGGCGTGGACGACAAGACGCGCATCTCGCCGGACAACTGGGTGCACGACCAGGCCCTGCTCGACCGTCCGGGCAATGAAGACGTGCAGATGGACGTGATGTACGACTACCGCCAGAACGTGCCGCTCTACCCGGAAGTGCAGCGCCTGTTCCGCGAACACCAGCCGCCCACCCTGATCACCTGGGGCGAACGCGACACGATCTTCCCGGCCGACGGTGCGCACCCGTACAAGCGCGACCTGAAGGACCTGGAGTTCCACCTGTTCCCGACCGGCCACTTCGCGCTCGAGGACAAGGGCGACGAGATCATGCCGCTGATCGGCGATTTCCTTGACCGGAAGCTGGGCAAGAAGGCCTGACCGGGCGGTATGCCGCGGCGGCGTCCGCTTCGGCACCGCATTGGCCGGATATGATACTTCGGATCGTATCCGGCCGCCCTCGCCCAGCGGTGAAATGGAGCCCTTGAAACCACCCAGAGGGCTCCATCATGACCACGTCCATTGCCGGCATCGTTGTTCCCGATAGCGCGCTTGCCCGCGAGATCACCCAGCTGGTCCGCGATACCGAGAGCGAACTGCTCTACCACCACTCCCGCCGCGTGTTCTTCTTCGGCGCCCTCACTGGCAAGGCCAAAGGCCTGAACTTCGACCCCGAACTGCTCTATGCGGGCGCGATGTTCCATGACATGGGCCTGGTCCCGGCGTACTCCAGCAAGACCGAGCGCTTCGAAGTCGACGGCGCCAACACCGCCCGCGACTTCCTGCTCGCCCGCGGCATCAGCCCGGCGGAAGTCGATACCGTGTGGGCCTCCATCGCCCTGCACACCACGCCGGGCATCCCCCTGCACATGAAGCCGGAGATCGCGCTGCTCACCGCGGGCGTTGAAATGGACGTCCTCGGCCTGGGCTTCGACACGGTGCACGTGCACGACCGCCACGAGGTAGCCCTCGCCCATCCGCGTGGCCCGGCCTTCAAGGAAGGCATCATCGATGCGTTCTACAACGGCGTGCGCAACAAGCCGGAAACCACCTTTGGCAACGTCAAGGCCGATGTCATGGCGCACAAGGAACCGCACTTCCACCGCACGGACTTCGTGCACTGCATCCTGGGCAACGGCTGGCCGACCTGAGCCCCTGTCAGGGTCTGGCAACTGCGAGCACCAGCGCGGCGTCGGCCGAGCCGGTCGCCGGCAGGTGATTAGCGCTTTGGTAGGCCTTCAGCGCATCGCGGGTGCCCGGGCCGAACACACCGTCCGCCGTCACCGTAGGCAGCGTCTGCGACAGGCCGACCTGGAGATGGCGGACGTCGAGGCCACGCAGGACGGAGCCACCGGCGGTCCAGGCTAGCGGGCGGCTGCCTGGCGGGTGGTCGTTGTTGAAGCAGTCCGGCGGCGGCGCGCTAAGCGTCGTGCTGGAAATCTCCTGCCCACGGACGACCATCGGCAGGTCGAGGTTCCACAGGTTCATCTGGATCATCGCCTGGAAGGCGTCCATGCGGTACACGGACGTCGCCAGGTCGCCCCTGCGCGAGAGCAGCCAGTTGCGACGCTGGGCGACGTACGCGGCCACCCATCGGTGCTCGTCCGTGCCCGGCATGCCGCCGACCGCCGCATCGGTGAGCGCGCGAATCGCCGGAAAGCTTCCCTGCACGTAGCTGTCGTAGACCACGGCCGCCCCGAGGGCGCTGTGGATGCCGAGCCGCGCCGCGGTATCGACGGCAGGCATCAGGTAGTTGGCGTCGAAGTACGCATCCTGGACGGCGCGCATCACGCTGTCATCCGCCGCCGCGCGCAACAGGTTCTGGAAATACCTATCCGTATCGAGCCCCACGTCCAACGCCAATGCACGCGGCACGTAAGGCTGGATGGCGGTGACGTACGCAGCGCCCGCCGCCGTGACGTAGGCCTGCAGCAGGCGTCCGAGGTTACCGCTCTTCAGACTGACCTGTGCCCGTCCGTAACTCACGTGACCGGCATCGTTCTGGCTGAAGGTCACCGTGCTGTAGCGGCCCACCACGGACGAGGTTTCGAACACATTGCCAATCGCGGCAATGGTGCGGAGTTGAAGCGTCTGCAACGCTTGCGCGGCGGAATTCATCGGCGGCTCCCCATTTGGCCGTTCCGCCAATATTACACAGCGTTTCCGGCAACGTGGACTAAGTGTTTCTACGGCACGGGGTCCAGTTTTCCGGTGTAGTACGGCAGGCGTACCTCAACGTCCGGCTTCACCTGCAGGCCATCGTCCATCAGCGTCTTGATGTTCTTCTGCGCCTGCGGCCGCTTCACCGACGTGATGAAGGCATCCCATCCCGCGCCGATTTCCTTGTCGGGCGGCAGGCTGTTTTCGTTGACCAGGTTCTTGATATCGGCGAGCGACTGCTTGTCGAAACGCGAGATGCGCCGGGCCAGCTTGTCGACGAAGTCGTCCAGCTGGGCATCGGGCAAGGAGCGATTGACGTAGCCGTAGCGCTCGGCCAGATCGCCATTGATGTCGTCGCCGGTGAGGACGACTTCGAGTGCACGGCCGCGGCCCATCATGCGCGGCAGGCGTGCCATGGGGCCGCCGCCTGGCACCAGCGCGGCGCCGATTTCCCATTGTGAGAACAAGGCCTTTTCGCGGCTGGCAAAGCGCATGTCACTGGCCAGCGAGAGCTCGCTGCCAACGCCCGTCGCGCGTCCGCGCACCTTCACGATGGAGACCACCGGCGCCTTGCTCAGCCGCACGAGCATGTCCGGCAGCGGTGGCAGGCCGGTGCTGCCGTTCTTCATGCTCGTGGTGTCGGTCAATGCCGGTACGAAGTCGTAGTGGGTCAGGAAGAAGCCGGGCACGGCGCTCTCGAACACCACGACGCGCACCTTCGGGTCGGTCTCGAGCGCCGTGATCACCTTGTTCAACTGCGGAATCGTCTCCGGCCCGAAGATGTTGAAGGGAGGATGGTCGATGACCACGCGCCAGTACTCCGGCGTCACCTTCACCACCTTGATTTCGTCCTTCGACGGCTGGTTGCCCTTGGGTGCATCCGGTGCCTTCTCGGCAAACGCGGGGGTAAACGCCATGAGGCCTGCGGCGACGAACGCCGAGGCAAGGAGGGTCGCTTTCATCATTTCAGGCCATCCGGGTGTTGCCGGCGGAATTCCAGGGCGGGTAGTCCGCCCCAGCCCCAGTTTTCGAGCGGTACTTCCTGGATCACGACAAAGGTGGACACCAGCGGCTTGTGCAGTACGCGCAGCAGCAGCTCGCTGGCGCCCTTGATCAACTCGGCCTTCTCCTGCTCGGTGACGCTGTCGCGCCCGTCGCCGGAACCTTCGCGGGTGATCTGGATGGTGACGATGGGCATGCAAGCTCTCCCGCCGTAGGACCCACCGATATCGCGCCCGCTTCCGTGACGTTTGGGTTAAGTGCGCGCTAAAGATTCGATCTGGAAACGACGCGACGGCAGGCTAGTCCAAGCCACGGAAAGTTAGCGGGTGCATGCTCCCGCCACAGTCACCATCCCGTTCCTGGAAACCTTTTATGCAGATCGATACGGACCCTCTACGCAGGCATTTCCTCGCCATGGCCGGCACGTCGATTGCCGTGGCACTGGTTGGCCCGCAGGCCGTTGCGTCGTCGTCATCGGTACTCGCGGCGACGGGCGCGCATGCCGCGCCTCCGACCCCGGCGACGTTTGGCCCGGTGAAGCAGATCCATGCCGGCGTGCTCGATGTCGGTTACATCGACATGGGCAAGTCGAAACACCCGGCGGTGCTGCTCCTGCACGGCTGGCCTTATGACATCTACGCCTTTGCCGACGTCGCTCCTGCCCTCGTAGCCAAGGGCTACCGGGTCATCGTGCCCTTCCTGCGTGGCTACGGTTCCACGCGGTTCCTTGATGAGGGAACGATGCGCAACGGCCAGCCCTCGGCCATCGCGGCGGACGCCATTGCTCTGCTCGACGCGTTGAAGATCAAGAAAGCCATTGTCGCGGGCTTTGACTGGGGCGCGCGCACGGCGGACATCATGGCCGTGCTGTGGCCGCAGCGTTGCAAGGCGCTGGTGTCGGTGAGCGGCTACCTGATCGGCAGCCAGGAGGCCGGTAAGAAACCCCTGCCGCCGAAGGCCGAGCTGCAATGGTGGTACCAGTTCTACTTCGCCACGGAGCGCGGTCGCCTCGGCTACGAGCAGAACCGCCACGACTTCAACAAGCAGATCTGGCAGCTGGCGTCGCCGCAATGGCACTTCGACGATGCGACCTTCGATCGCACGGCGGCCGCGTTCGACAACCCGGACCACGTGGCCATCACCATCCATAACTACCGGTGGCGCATGGACCTGGCCGAGGGTGAGGCAAAGTACGCCGACGATGAGGCGAAGCTCGCCACCGGCCCGACCATCGGCATCCCCACCATCACCATGGAAGGCGACGCCAACGGTGCGCCGCATCCGGATCCGTCCGCGTACAAGGCCAAGTTCACCGGCAAGTACGAGCACCGCAACATCACCGGCGGCATCGGCCATAACCTCCCTCAGGAGGCGCCGGAGGCCTTCGTGCAGGCCATTGTCGACGTGGACCACATGTGATGGCGTGATCCGTTAGCGCGCGAGCGCCTCGCGGTTATGCCGCGGGACAATCGTCGCGGCTGTTGTCCGCGATCCCCGCGATGACCCACTTGCCGTCCGCACGCACCAGATGGACGAGGTCCGTGCCGCAATGCACGACCTTGCCGTTGAGGCGGAAGTCGTAGCGCGTCCAGATGATGGCCAGGTTGTCGTCGATGCGAACCAGCGGATCGTAGATCCGCTCTTCGATCTGGTCCTTGCCCGGCTTGATGTGGTCGATGAAGCCGGAAAGTGTGTTGCGCATCACCTTATCCTTGCGCAGCAGCGCCACGCTGCCCTCCGGCTGCACGGTGGCGCGCATCGCCGCCTGGTCGTATTTCGCCATGCCATCGAGGAAGGCCTGGAACGGCGCCAGCACCGCCTTCTCCGCGGCGGTGGGTTCGGCCGCGATCGCGGGCGCGGCGGCAAGAAGGCAGGCAACAACGGCAATCGTGCGAACGGACATGGGGTTCCCCTCCCGGTGGATGTGTCGCCGATGCTAGCCGCGTCCCCGTGCGGCGCGCCTGTGTCTTTTGGGACGTGAGTCGCAATTTCTTGCGCCGCGTGCACGGATGAAACATGAACGTTTCGCACGTTTCTGCTGCGCCGCCAGATGACAGCCGTGTGTCGCTCGCCCATCCTCGCCGCCGCGAGCACGAGGGGCGTTCGACGCACTAAAAATAACGTCACAAGACGCGGGGAACTCCATGAATTTTCGCTATTCGACGCGCGGCCTCGCCGTGCCTGCCACCCGCCACCGCCCGTTGGCGACCGCGTGCGCCATGACCCTGCTGCTCGCGTCCGGCGCCCTCCAGGCGCAGGAGCAGGCCCAGAACCCGAGCCAGCCGACGACGCAGCCGGCCCCCACCGACGCCAATGCAAAATCGGCAAAGGACGCGAAAGCCAAGAAGCCCACCAGCGCCGACGGCATCAGCAACCTCGACGCCGTGGTCGTCACCGGCATCCAGGCATCGATCCAGAATTCGCTGAAGGCGAAGCAGAATTCCAGCAACATCATCGAAGCCATCTCCGCCGAAGACATCGGCAAGCTGCCCGACAGCAGCATCGCCGAGAGCCTCTCGCGCGTGCCCGGCCTGGCCACGCAGCGCGTGGACGGCCGCGCCAACCAGATTTCGATCCGTGGCCTGTCGCCGGACTTCGTCGGCACCACGCTCAACGGCCGCGAGCAGGCCACCATCGGCGAGAACCGCGGCGTCGACTTCGACCAGTACCCGTCCGAGCTGATCAGCGGCGTCACGGTGTACAAGACGCCCGACGCCACCCTCGTCGGCCAGGGCCTCTCCGGCACCGTCGACCTGCACACCATCCGTCCGCTGGACCAGCCCAAGCGCACCATGTCGGTGAACCTGCGCGGCGAGACCACGGACAACGGCAACCTCAACCACGGCAGTGGCGTGGGCGACACCGGCCATCGCGCGAGCTTCTCGTACATCGACCAATACTTCGACCACACCCTCGGCCTGGCCGTGGGCTTTGCCCAGCTCGATTCGCCGATCCAGGAGAAGCAATACCAGGCCTGGTGGTGGAGCCTCAACAATGGCTCGCAGGGTGCCGAGACGAACTGGGGCGCGCCGCACACCCCGGGCATCCCGGACAACGTGCTCTCGCAGGAGGGCATGCAGCTGCGTGCCAAGTCGGAAAACCAGCTGCGCAATGGCCTGATGACGGTGCTGGAATGGGCACCCGACGACCATTACCACTCCACGCTGGACCTGTACTACTCCACGTTTGACCAGAAGACCCACCTCAACGGCGCGCAGTGGTCGAGCAGCCCGTCCGACAATGTGTCTTACTCCAATGTCGGCACCGTGCCGACCCTGCCCTACCCGCTGGTCACCACGGGCCACATCGATGGCCTGAAGGCGATCCTGCAGAACGAATACACGAAGGAACAGGACAACCTCTTCTCCGCGGGCTGGAACAACCAGTACGACTTCGGCAACGGCTGGGCGATCAACGCCGACGCGTCGTACTCGATGTCAAAGCGCCGCCTGCACGATGGCTACCTGTTTGCCGGCCTGCCCGGCAACGCCACCAGCTCCACGGATTTTGCCACGCCGGTGCACGAGCACTTCCCGGATTTCATGCCGGGTACTGACTTTGCCGACCCGTCGGTGGTCCAGTTCACCGATCCGAACAACTACGGTTACAACGGCCGTTACGAGTACGACAAGCAGAAGGACACCATCAAGGCCTTCCGCCTCGAAGTGACCCACCCGGTGGGCTGGATCTTCAGCGATGCGGTGCTCGGCGCGAACTACTCCGATCGTGAAAAGACCAAGTCCGCCGACGTATTCTTCGCCTGGCTCAACGGCAACGGTTCGGACGCCGACACCTACGTCCCGGGTTACGGCTCACCGATCGACCCGTCGTTCCTGAGCGGCATCACCGACCTCAGCTACGGCGGCTTCCCCGGCGTGGTCAATTACAACGTGATGGACGCGCTGGGCAGCCAGTTCTACCTCACCCAGCGCAATGGCCAGTCGGACTGGAGCCGCAACTACACGGTGCGCGAGAAGGTGCCGGTGGGCTACCTGAAGTTCAATATCGACACCAATGCGGGCGGCATCCCCATCACCGGCAACATGGGCGTGCAGGTGGTCCGCACGGACCAGTCGTCCACCGCGCTGCAGACCAATGGCGACACGCTGGTGGGCCGTATTTCCGATGGCGCGAAGTACACCAAGGTACTGCCCAGCCTCAACATCGTGGCCGAGGTAGCCGACAAGCAGTTCGTGCGTTTCGGCCTGGCCAAGACCATGGCACGTGGCCGTATCGACGACGAGAAGGTGGCGACGTCCGCCGGCGTGGCCCAGATCGAGGACGGCCCGGCCGCGGGCCAGGTGCTGTGGTCGGGTAGCGGCGGCAATCCGAAGCTGAAGCCGTACATCGCCGTGGGTGCGGACCTGTCGTGGGAGAAATACTTTGGCGATGCGAGCTACGTGGCCGCCGCGGTATTCAACAAGAACCTGTTGAACTACATCTACAACGAGACGGTGCTCGATTACGACTTCTCGAAGTACGTGAACGACAACCCGACGCTCACCCCGACCAGCACGGTCGGTTCCTTCACCACCCCGCAGAACGGCACGGGCGGCAAGATCCAGGGTCTGGAATTGCAGGGCGGCATCGAAGGCAAGCTGATCGCCTCCTGGCTGGATGGCTTCGGCGCGCAGGCCAACTTCTCGCTGACCAACAGCACGCTACCCGTCAGCGCGGTGTCCAGCATTCCCGGCGGCCCGAGCACCCTGCCCGGCCTCTCGCGCAAGGTGGCAAACGCCGCCGTGTACTACGAGAAATACGGCTGGTCGTTCCGCGTGGCCGAGCGCTACCGCTCGTCGTACACGGGTGAAGCCGTCGCGCTGTTCGACCAGCTCGGTTACACCACGGTGCTGGCCGACAAGCAGACCGATATGCAGGTGGGCTACGAGTTCCAGGAGGGGACGTACAGCGGCCTGTCGATCCTGCTGCAGGTGAACAACCTGACGGATTCGCCGATGAAGACCTCGCAGACCTCGGCGCTGCCGAACAACGTGAAGATCCAGCGCCCGCTGGAGTTCGACACCTACGGCCGCACCATCATGTTCGGCATCAATTACAAGATGTAACCGCCGGGGCGGGCGCCGGGCTGCATGCCCAGCACGGCAAGGTCACGCGACAGCCGACTTCCTCGTCGACGTACGTGACCTCGCCGGCCCCCTGGCAGATCGGACATGGGGTGGATTCGGGGGTACTCATGCCCCCGTTATACGCCCCCGATCCACCCTCAGCACACCCTCAAGGACGACCCATGAAGCACCTGCTAGCAGCCGCCTTGCTGATCGCACTGCCCGTTCACGCCGAGGACTGGGCCAGCGATCTGCGCAAGGACGCGCAGGCGATGCACGACGACATCGCACGCAACCATCCTGGCCCGGTGGACCCGGCGAACCCCGGCTTCGCGGCGGCCAACGACAGGGGCCTGAAGCTCGCACTCACCCGTGCGCAAACCACGACGACGTACGGCGGCTACCGCTTCGCGCTGCAGGCCTATGCGGCCAGCTTCGACGACGGCCACCTGGCGTTCTCTCCCGCGGACCTGGCGAAGGAACCGAAGCTGGACCTGCAGTGGCCTGGCTTCCTGACCAACTTCGACCGCAACGACGTGCAGCGCGTGGTGTCCCGCGCCGCCGACGCGCCGGTGCCCAACGGTGCGCGCCTTGTCGCCTGTGACGGCGTGGACGCGACGACGCTGGCGGCCCGCAACGTCGGAACCCAGTACGGGCGCTGGAATCTCCACGCCACGCGCGTGGTGCGTGGCGCGCGCCTGTTCATCGACCCGGGCAATCCGTGGATCCAGCGGCCGCGCCACTGCACCTTCGAGGTGGACGGCAAGCCGCGTGACGTGGACCTGGCGTGGCGGCCGTTCACCGACGCCGATGGCAAGCTCCATCTCCCCGCCGCCTGGCACCGTGCGGCGGAACCCATTGGCCTGCGCACGCTGGACGATGGCACGGTGTGGATCGCGCTCAGCGACTTCGATGGCGATCTCGACCATCCGGCGGCCAAGGCGCTGACGCCGCTGATCGCGCAGGTCACGGCGCAGCGCGCGACGATCCTGGCGGCGCCCCGCGTGGTCCTCGACCTGCGCGGAAACACCGGGGGCAACTCGGAGTGGGCGATGCGCATCGCCGAGGCGCTCTGGGGCAAGGAGGCGTTTGAAAAGGTCAACGTGAATTCCACCAGCGTCGACTGGCGCGCCTCCACCGGCGTGGTCGACCGGCTCAGCGAGATCCTCGCGATGGAAGAATCGCACCCGGGCACGCCCGCCACGGACATCGAGTGGATCCGGACGACGCGAGCGGGTGTCATCGCCGCGATGAAGGCACACAAACCCTTCTACCACAGCGCCAACGATCCCCAACCGCCCACGCCGGCGCCGCCCAGGACGCATGCGCGGATTTACATGGTGACGGACGCCGGCTGCGCCTCGGCGTGCCTGGACGCGGCGGACGTCTTCCTGGCGCTCGGTGCCATCCACGTGGGCGAGGAAACCAGCGCCGATACCCTGTACATGGATGTGCGCACGCCCGTGCTGCCCAGCGGCTACGGCAAGCTGGCGGTGGCGATGAAGGTGTACCGCGGGCGCCCCCGTGGCAATAACGTGCCGCTGGTGCCCAGCCATCCCTACCCCGGCGACCTCGCGGACACCCCGACGCTCGAACGGTGGATCACGACGCTGTAAACGGCAGCGTCAGCCGGGCGGCGCGTCGCGCCTGAAGCGCGCGGGCGTCTGGCCCATCACGCGCAGGAAGGTCTTGCCGAAGGCGGATTCGGAACGGTAGCCGACGCGCTCGGCCACCGCGGCGGCGTTGAGTTCACCACGGCGAAGCAGCTCGGCCGCCAGGTGCATGCGCAGCAACGTCAGTACTTCGTGGGGCGACTGCTTGCCCTTCGCTTCGAAATGCCGCGCAAACGTCGCCCGCGACATCGCCGCCTGCGCCGCGAGGGACTCGACGGTCCACTCGTGCGCCGGGTCACGGAGCATGGCGAGCATGGCGCGACCCAGGCGCGGGTCGGCAAGCAAGGTGAGCAAGGAGGGCGGCATCAGCCCGTGGGCCAGCTGGGCGCGCAGGGCAAACACCAGCAGCGCCTGGCTGAGCGCCGTGACGACGGCGAGCGCTCCCGGCGCCAGCTCACCCACTTCCGCCCGGAACACGGCGACAATGGCTTCCAGCGTGGCGATGCCGTGGCTGTCCGCCAGCGACGCGTGCAGGACATCGGGCAGGCTCGCGAAAAGCAGCTGGCCGGCGTCAGGGGCGTGGACAAAACGCCCGCAGAGCAGGTCCAGCACCTCGCCCTCACCTTCCGTCCGCCGCACCGCCAGTGGGCCGGACGTATCCAGCGTGATCGGAGCCTGGGTGCGCGCGCCATGGGCATCACGGATTCGGTGCGTAGTGCCCTTTGGAAGCACGACGAGGTCACCGGCCTTCATCTGCAACGCCCGCTTGCCGGGCAGCTCCATCACGCCCTCACCCGCAAGCACCAGGTGGAACGGCGCCTCGCCCGGCGCCGCGTCGGCGTGGTCCAGGCTGAAGCCACCCGCGAGCTGGCAACGCAGGTCTAGCGCGCCGCGCACGCGGGCGAGGTCGAGGATCCGGGTCAGTGCGTCCATGGTTCCGTCAGGCGCGAGTGTGTCGCGAGTATCGGCACGTAAGGCGGCATGGACAAGACCCGGAAGGCATCACAGGCGATAGCCGACGCTTGCGCCGTACACCCACGGGTCGACATGGGCGGTGCCGACGCGCGCACCGTTCACTTTCACCTTTGAGTCGATGTCGATGTAACGGGCGTCGACGGTGAACGTCCAGCGCTCGTCGAGGCGCACATCCACGCCGGCATGCCCGGCGGCGCCCCAGCTGTTTTCCATCTGCACGTGCGTGCCCTGCAGGGCGTTGCGGCCTTTCTTGTCGAAGAACCAGGTGTAGTTCACGCCAGCGCCGATGAAAGGCGACACCTTCGCCCCTTCCATGAAGTGATAGTTCACGCCCAGCAACGGTGGGAGCTGCTTGACGCTGACCGCGCGCGTGCCGTCCAGGCGCACCTCGTGCTGGAACGGCAGCGCGGCCAGCAGCTCGGCCGTCCAGCCCGGCGCAAACCGGTATTCCACGCTGAAGGTGGGTCGGGTGCTCTTGCTGACGCGGGCGGGTATGCCGGCGAGCTGGCCGGTATCCGACTTTGGATCGACGACGTGGGCGCCAAAGTGCAGCGTCCACGGCGTATCGGCCGCCTGTGCCGCGAACGGCGCGGTGAGCAAGAAGGCGGTGGCGAGGGTCTTGAGATGAAGCACGGGGTGACTCCTTGGGGGCGATGGCGAAAGGGTAAAAACCTCGCGCCCGTCGCTTCCTGACCTCGCTCAGTTCCTTCGGCGATCGCCCACGCCGTCCACCATGCACAACGCGTCGAGCAGATCGCGACGGAAGATCCGCAGGTGACGCCCGCTGGCGGAGAGCACGCCGTTCTCTTCCATGCGCCCCAACGCCCGGCTCACGGTTTCCACCGCCAGGCCGAGGTAGCAGGCGATGTCGCTACGGCCCATCGGCAGGCGCAGGCAGTCGGTAGGCCGCGACAACCTGTCGTAGCGCTCCAGCAGGCTGCGCAGGAACATCGCCACGCGTTCGAGCGCCTGCTGGCGACCCATGGCAAGCACATGTTCCTGTGCACTGGCCACTTCGCGCCCCAGCTCGCGCATCATCTTCGGCTGCAGTTCGGGGACCTGGTGGAACAGCTCTTCGAGCCGGTCGAACGGCACTTCGCAGATGGTGGTCCGCTCCAGCGCCGTGGCGTCGGTGCGGTGGCTGTCGTCGAGCAAGGCATCGATGCCGAGGATCTCACCGGGAAGGCGAAAACCGAGCACCTGCTGGCCGCCATGGGCATCGCCCAGCGCGACGCGCACCGCGCCGGAACGCACGACATAGAGCGCGTTGAAGGGTTGGCCCTGGCGGAACACGGTATCACCGCGCTGGTAGGTGCTGCGCTGGCGGGTGAGCCGGTCGAGCCGGGCAAGCCCGCCTTCGGTCACGCCCTCGGGCAGGCAAATGGCGTGCAGGCCGCAGTCCGAGCAGCCAAGGCGTGCCGCCATCGTGGTCGGCTGGTTCATGAGAATTCCCTCTCGTAGTCAATTACCGCCCGACCGTACCAGCGGCACGGCGAGGCGCCGCCGGCTGTCAGCGGGGTGCGACGTCCTGTCCCCGAATCGGCCGGAACCACGTGGGTGAGACGAATCCGCCAAAACACGCGTCATTTGAGCATTTAGCGGCCCACGGGCCGGTGCCAAACTATCTCCATGGGCAGCGCATGCCGCGCTGCCGTCTTGATGGAGTCACGGACATGCTTGACTGGGTTGCTTATAAGAAAGAGCTCATGGGCCGTATCGGCGAGATCGGCAAGCTGAGCCCGGATACGTTGAAGGGTTACCAGACGCTTTCGGCCGCGAATGCGAAGGAAGGCCAGCTCGGCGCGAAGACGCGTGAACTGATTTCGCTCGCCGTCGCTGTCACCACGCGTTGCGATGGCTGTATCACCGTGCATACCGACGCCGCCCTGAAGGCGGGCGCCAGTCGTGAGGAGATCAGCGAAGCGCTGGGCGTGGCGATCGCGATGAATGCGGGTGCGGCCCTGGTCTACTCGGCACGCGTCATGGATGCGGTTGAGGCGTACAGCCCGAAGGCATAACGCCTTCGCCGCTACATTCGCGTCGGGACATCGATGCCCAGCAGGTCCAGCGCGCGCTCCAACACCGCCAGGGTGAGCTGGCAGATGCCCAGGCGGTGTGAGCGAACGGCGTCGTCGGGTTCGCGCAGGATCGGGCAGCGGTCGTAGAAGCGGCTGAAGCGCTGGGCGATGTCATAGGCCCAACCGGCGAGGACACCGGGCTGAAGCAGGTGCGCCGCTTCGCTGACCTTGTCGCCGAACGCCAGGCACGCGAGCACCAGCTCGCGTTCGGCAGGCTGCACGGCATACGGAGCGCCTGCCGGTGTGTCGTGGGCCTTTTCGAGTACCGAACGCATGCGGACCACCGCGTACTGCAGGTATGGGCCGGTCTTGCCTTCAAACGCCACCAGCCGCTCCGCATCGAACACGTAGCCCGACAGCCGGTCGCCTGACAGATCGGCGAACTTCACCGCGGCGCTGCCGATCATCCGCGCGAGCGCTTCCCGCTCGCTGGCGTCCACGCGATCGGATCCATCCACGCGCTCACGCGCACGTTCCACCGCCTCATCGAGCAGGTCGCGCAGGCGCGCGACACCGCCCTGGCGGGTCTTGAAGGGCTTGCCGTCCTTGCCGTTCACCGTGCCGAAGCCCGCATGCACCAGCTCGACGCCGGCGGCGATGCCGCCGCGACGTGCCGCGCGGAAGACCTGCTCGAAGTGCAGCGCCTGGCGCTGGTCCACCACATACACGACCTTCGCCAGCCCGGGCATCGCGGCACGAGCCTGCAACGTGGCAAGGTCCGTGGTGGCATACAGGGCGGCACCATCGCTCTTGGCGAGCAGCAACGGCGGCACCTCGTGCGTGTCGCCGGGCAACGCCACATCCACTACCAGGGCGCCTTCGCTTTCGCGGGCCACGCCACGCGCACGGAAATCGGCAACGAGCGGCGCGACCGCATCGCGGACATCGCTCTCGCCATCGAGCGCATCGAAGTGCACATCGAGCAAGGCGAAGTCCCTGGCCTGCGCATCGACGCTGAGCTTGCGCAGGTTGCGCCACAGCGCCATGAGGCCGGGGTCGCCCGCTTGCAGCGCCGCCGTGTCCGCGCGCGCCTCGGCCATCCGCGCCGGATCATCGCGACTCGCGGCGGCCGCTTCCGGGTATAGCCGCTCGAGTTCATCCAGCGTCACAGGTGCCTCGGCGGGGTAAGACCCCGCCCCCGTGAAGTAGGCCAGGCCTGGCGCCTCGCGGCGAATGGCAGCACTGAGCATCCCCATCTGCAGGCCCCAGTCACCCAGGTGCGCATCGCCATGCGTCCGCCAGCCCAATGCGCCGAGGATCCGGCGCAGGCTCTCGCCCAGCACCAGCGAGCGCAGATGCCCCACGTGCAACGGCTTGGCGACGTTAGGACCACCAAAATCCAGGACCACGAGGCTACCCTGCCCCTCATCGCTCACGCCCAACCGGGGATCGGCCAGGGTGGCGGCCGCCACCTCCGCCAGGAAGGCATCGGACAGGCGCAGGTTCACGAAACCGGGGCCGGCGACTTCCACGGCAGCAAAGCGGGG
The DNA here is from genome assembly GCF_006385595.1 of Luteibacter pinisoli. Classification (NCBI taxonomy): domain Bacteria; kingdom Pseudomonadati; phylum Pseudomonadota; class Gammaproteobacteria; order Lysobacterales; family Rhodanobacteraceae; genus Luteibacter; species Luteibacter pinisoli. The sequence continues at coordinate 2,037,100 of NZ_CP041046.1, read as the reverse complement.
ATCGCCGCGCAGCGAGGCGGCGATCTCCTCGCCGATGGCACGTGGCGGCTTGCGGACCAGCCGGCCGGCGGCCAGCGCCGCATTGCACTGCAGATCACCCAGCTCAGGCCGCGCGGACGGCTCCGCACGGGCTAATTCGACGGGCAAAGAAAGAGTCTGGAAGACCAGGGCCAATGCCTGGTCTACCTGCGACATTAAGGACGGCATGGCACGGATGTACATGAAAGGTAGAGGCTTCGCAAGCAAGCGACAGCTTTCCTTTTATGCTCGGGGTCAGTTATTGCGATCAGGAAACCCTTCCATGACAACAAGCAGGCATCGGGTAGTGATCGTTGGTGGCGGCGCCGCCGGCGTGGAACTGGCCACCCGGCTGGGCAGGCGCGACGCCTGCGATGTGGCGCTCGTCGACCGCGATCCCAGCCACTTCTGGAAACCCCGGCTACACGAACTGGCCGCCGGCCTGCTCGGCGATGGCGAGGAGGCGGTGCCGTTCCTCGCCCACGGCACGGTGCATGGCTACCGTTATGAACCGGGCGCCATCAAGCATGTCGATGTGGAAGCCAAACAGATCGACCTGGCCGAAGTGCACCTGCCAGGCACCGATGAGCTGATCCTGCCCGCACGCAAGCTGTCCTACGACACGCTGGTGCTCGCCTTTGGCACCCGCGTGAACGACTTCGGGACGCCCGGCGTGCTCGAGTACTGCGACATGCTGGATAGCCCCACCCAGGCCGTGCGCCTGCGCCGGCGCATCCTGGCCCTGGCCCTGCGCACGGCCGGTGATCCGAACTTCAAGATCCGCATCGGCATCGTCGGCGCGGGTGCCACGGGCGTGGAGCTGGCGGCCGAGCTGCACCATGCGTTCAACGACATGCACCGCTATGGCGGCCTCTCGCCCGCGACCAAGCTGGAAATCACCTTGATGGACATGGCGCCACGGGTGCTCCCCGCGGTGGATCCACGCACCTCGGCGTGGGCGCAGCGCATCCTGCAGCGGATGGGCGTGAGCGTACGCGTGGGTGTCGGCGTGAAATCGGTGCAGGAGGGTTCGTTCACCCTCACCGATGGCTCGCATATCCCCTGCGATATCCAGGTGTGGGCGGCGGGCGTGATCGGCCACGATTTCGTGACCGGCCTCGGGCCGTTCGAACTATCGCGTGATCGCCGCATCGTGGTGGACGGGCATCTCGCCGCGAAAGGCGTGCGTGATATCTACGCGATCGGCGATTGCGCGTACGCGGCGTTCAGCCCCGAGGGCACGGTGGTGCCGCCGACGGCGCAGGCCGCGCACCAGCAGGCTACGTGGTTGGCGAAGGCGTTGCCACGCCTGATGCAGGGGCAATCCGTCACGCCGTTCAAGTACCACGCCAAGGGCACCCTGGTGTCGCTGGGCGTGCGCCAGGCGGCCGGCGAAGTACCCACGGTACCGCCGGGTCGTTCCGTGCTGCCATTGCGCGGCTGGCTGGCGAAGATGCTTTACGTATCGCTGGAGCAGATGCACCGCGTGACGCTGCACGGGTACGGGCGCGCGACGGCGCTGTGGATCGCGGACCGGTTGCGCCGTACGACCTACCCACCGGTCAAACTGCACTGACGCGACGGCCGAAACCGCGCCGGGCGCGCCCGGCGCGGGTGTTCTGCTTATTTCACCGCGTGTTCAAGGGCTTCGAAGTCTTCCTTCGAGAGCTTCACCGAAGCGCCCTTCACGTTTTCCTCCAGATGCTCCGGGTCACCCGTGCCGGGGATCGGCAGCATGACCTTGGAGCGCTCAAGCAACCACGCGATGGCCACCTGGCCGTTCGTGGCGCCGAGTTTCTGGGCGATCTTCGACAGCACCGAGCCTTCTTTCGCCAGTTCGCCCGCGGCCAGCGGGAACCAGGGGATGAAGCCGATGTCGTGCTTGTCGCAATAATCCAGCACGGCCTCACTCTGGCGGTTGCCCAGGTTGTAGAGGTTCTGCACGGTCGCGACCTTGAAGAACTTCTGCGCGGCTTCGATCTGCTCGACGCTCACTTCGGAGAGGCCGGCGTGGCGGATCAGGCCTTCCTTCTGCATCTGCTTGATCACGTCAAACTGTTCATCCGCCGGGACCTTCTCGTCCACGCGGTGCAGCTGCCACAGGTCGATACGCTCGATCTTGAGGCGGCGCAGGCTCATGAGCACGCCCTGGCGAAGGTACTCCGGGCGGCCCACCGGGGCCCAGATGTTCGGGCCGTGGCGGGTGAGGCCGGACTTGGTGGCCACCACCAGGCCCTTGTACGGATGGAGCGCCTCGGCAATCAGGTCCTCACTCACGTAAGGGCCGTAACTATCTGCCGTATCGATGAAATTAACCCCAACCTCAGGCAATTTCTTGAGTACGGCGAGGGCCTTGTTGCGGTCCTTGGGCTCGCCCCAGATGCCGTCGCCGGTGATCCGCATGGCGCCGAACCCGAGGCGGTTCACCTCGAGGTCGCCGCCGATCCTGAACGTACCGCTTGCTGCCGCGTTGATGCTTGCCATCGATGGACTCCATGGGTGTGGAAGGAAATCAACTCCATCGACATTGGTACGCGTTGTCTTGTTTAAAGTGGGCGAAAGAACCTTCGATCAGAAGGTGACACGCACCCCGACGTTCGCCGACCAGCCCTTCAGGCCGTAGTTGCCCACGTAGTGCTGCCAGGTGCCCTCGCCGTAAAGCTGCACATGATCGGTGAGCTGGCTGGTGGCGCCGGCAGCCACGCGGTAAGCGTTGCCGGTGTTGCCGGTCTGGAAGGTGTCACCCGTGTTCCAGGCCTCGCTGGAAGCGCTCAGCGTCGGGTTGCCGTTGCTGGTGTGGATGAGGTCCAGGCGGCCGTAGGGGGCCAGCACGGGGTTGGCGGTGCGGCCCACCTGGATGCCGAGGCGCGAGGTGGTCTGCACGCTGTTGCCCAGGCGGATATCCAGGCCATCCTTGTCGCGGAAATCACGGAAGTTCAACTGCTGCGCGCGGAACTGGAACTGCGGCTCCACGGTCCAGTCGCCGCCCAGTGGCAACGGCTTGCCGACCTCCACCGACATGGTCCAGCCCTGTGCGCGCAAGCGGCCCACGTCCCCGCCACGCAGGTCCGTGCTCACGTCACCCTGGAAGCGCCGGACGCCGAGCACGCCGTCCACCCACAGGCCGCTGCCATGCTGGTAGGTCACCCAGATGCTGCCACCGTTGGCGTAGTACTTCGCGTGGCTGTTGCCATCGGCCGCGCTCGGGGTCACGCGCGTGGTGCCATGGTCCAGCGCCCAGCCAGCGCGGATCGAACCCTGGTCATCGTCCACCGCGACGATGCCGCCGCCCACTTGCAGCGCATTGATCTGCTGATCAAAGTCATAGCCGTAACGCTGGAACGAAAGGTTGCGCGAATAGTTCAGCTGGCTGCCGATGGCGCGGGCGAACACTTCGCCGCCCACATCCACACCGTAAGCGCTATCGCGGATTTCACCCAGGCGCTGGTGCAGGCCATCGCTGAGGGTGTTGCCGTAATTCTGCAAGGCCATCGGTGCAAGCATGTACGAAGGCAGCTGCGGCACCACGGCGACGCGATCCACCGGACCGGGCTCGCCTGGCAGGACCGGATCCGCGGGATCGACGGGGGTCACGGGGTCAACCGGATTCACCGGGTCAACGGGGTCCACCGGATCCACCGGATGGCAATCATCCCCGCAATCGCTCACGTACCGGTTGCCCAGGCGGTAATCCCACTGGAAATCGCCGCCGCCCAGCTCGCTTTGCGAGGGATCGACCTGGCCCGGACCGAAGCCGTGAAGCGTGTACTGCCAAGGGCCCGCTGCGACGTAACCGCCAGCAAGCACAAACGCATTCTCGTGCGAGCTACCTGCCACCTGGATGAGCGAAATGCCTTCGTTGTTATCGACGCGCCCGTCGCGGTTCGTGTCGGTCAGCGCACCCTCGCCCGTCGGAACCACCGAAATGATGGTTTTGCTGCCCGCATCCACGTTGCCATGCACCAGCAGGCGATCCGTGAACTGCCCTTCCGTGCCGCCCGCGTTCAACAGCGTGTTGAACGTCATGCGGCCGCCGGTGCCAGTGAAATCTCCGCTCACGTTGAGGGCTTTATAGTCGCCGGCCTTCGCGAACGAAGCCTCGCCATCGAGCCGCAGCGCGGCTACCGTGGAGTCGCCGGTAAGCTGCCAGCCACCGGTGGCGTCGATGCCCATCGTGACGCTGCCCTGGCCGGACACCTGGCCCACCAAAACGCCCTTGCTGCCCAGGTTGACGCTGGCGCTCGCGAGGTTCGCCGCGGTGATATTGCCCACCACGCTGCTGTTCGCGACGCCGACATCCGCATGCATGCGGGGGCCCACATCGATAGCCACACCGTTACCGCCGATGAGGGCACCGCCATTGACCACCGAAATGCTGGCGTTCGTATCCGTCGGGATACCGTAACGCACGGCGACCGCCGCCCCGGTCAGGCCCTGGACCGTGGAGCCGTCCACGATGAGGAAGCGGCCCGGATCAGGCACGCTACCGCCATGCGAATCACCAAACAGCATGGCGCCGTTGGTCCCGCCGGAGACGAGGGTACCGTTCTGAAGCGTTGCCGTGCCGCTGTCGACCTCGATACCCACGCCAGCGCTTCCCGTTCCCGTGATCTGGGCGTTTGAAGTGGTAAGCGTGCCGCCATTGCCGACCGAGGCCCCGCGATTCCCGCCCGAGATAGCCGCACCGGTCACCGAGGCACTCGACGGCCGGTCATCACCTTCACTGCCACCCTGGCCCGTCACGGCAAGGCCGATGCCCATTTCCGAACGGATCTCACCACCCTGGATCGTCGCGACCGATCCGTTGGCGACCGACAGCGCCAGATCGAATCGCGTGCCGCCCGTCGTCCGGATGGACGCATCCGTCGCGTCAAGGGTGGATGTGGTGAGCGCAATACCCAGCGTGCTGGCGCCGGGGTTCAGCGTGAGCATGCCGTTACCGGTTACCACCCAGTTCTGCACTGGGTCACCCGCGCGCACGGTGTACTGCTCACCGGGGTTGAGCACGCGAGCATGCGTGCTGAACGCAGGTACGGCCAGCGCCAGTGCAATGGCATGACAGAGGGCGGCGCGGCGGGCAAAAAGGGGACGTGACGTACGCATGGCGGGTGTTTCCTTGGACAAGAGGCACGCGCAACCGCCAGGAAAACCCGGAGGACTGGCGGCAGGGCAATGGGAAGCCGGGTATTCCAGCAGCCGTGCCGCCCCGTCGCCATGGGGCGTTGTCCTAAAAGTGCGCGCGCATTGGTTCCACGACATTCCGTGTCGCCGGGTGGTGCGGCCCGTACCCGGGTGTCCGGCCCTTGGGTGCGGGTGACGGCGATGCCGTCGGAAAGCCGATTAGCGCTCGTCCTGTGAAACAGGCGTGAAACCGACCTTGCCCAGGGCCGTGCGCAGGGCCTCGGTCGCGGCCTGCCACCCTTCCGCTTCGCCGTCCAGCGCGTCCTCGACACGCGAAATGGCCGCATCGAGTCCTTCGAGCCGAAGCACCAGCGAGGCGCCGTGCAGGCGGTGGATGGAAAGCCGGGCCGCCGCCCTGTCACCCTGCCGCATGGCCGCCATGGCGGCATCCAGATCGCGCACGCCCTCCGCCCGAAAGACAGCGAACACGTCATCGTCGCGCGCGGATGGCGAGAGGACGTCGCGCAGGCGATCCAGCGAAAGCGGCTTGCCCATCACCACATCGATGCCACTGTCGCCGCAGCGGCGTACATGATCGTCGCCCTGGTTGGCGGAAATAGCGATGAACGGTGTACGTGGGCCGCCCTTGCGCGCTTCATGCGCTCGCAATTCCGCGGCGATGTCGTAGCCCTGCATATCGGGCAGCTCGCAGTCGAGCAGCACCGCGGCGAAACGCCCCGGTTCAAACGCATCGATGGCGGCCTGTCCGTGGTCCGCCGCGAAGGTATCGAACCCCAGGAAGCGCAGCTGCGCGGCGATAATCTGCCGGTTCGCCGGATGATCCTCGACGAGCAGTACCGTGCCGCCCGCCACATCGGCATCCAGTGCCGCGACGGGTTCGGAGGCAGGCGCGGCGGGCACCAGGCTCGTCGGCATTTCCACCCGCACCGACGTACCCACCCCCTCGTCACTGGTCAGCACGAACCGGCCGCCCAGATGCATGACGATCTCGCGGCAGATGCCCAGGCCAAGCCCCGTGCCGCCCAGCCGGCGCGAACGCGCGCCATGGGCCTGGGCGAAGGGGCGGAACAGCTCGCGCTGCCGCTCGCGCGGAATCCCCACGCCCGTATCGAAGACCTCGAGGATCAGGCGGCGGGTGTCATCGGCCCCGACGGCCTGCCACATGGCGATGCCGACATGGCCCTTCTGCGTGAACTTCACCGCGTTCGAGAGCAGGTTCTCCAGCACCTGGCGCAGGCGCAGTTCATCCAGCAGAAGCCACGGCATGGGGCCCATGGGCAGGTCCAGGCGCATGGACAGGCCTTTCTTCTCCACCTCGGCGGCCTGCGCCTGCATGGCGTCACGCGCCACGGCCAGGGCATCACAGGACACCAGATCGGGCGTGAACCCCTCGGTTTCGGTGCGGGTGTAATCCAGGGCACTGCGCAACAGACCCTGCAGGTTGCGCGAACTGGACTGCGCGATCGCCATGAGGTCCCGCTGCGCCGGGTCCATGGGGCTGCGCGCCATCAGGTCGATCGATGACACAACCGCATTCACCGCGTTGCGCACCTCGTGGCTCATCACCGCCAGCAGCATCGTCTTTTGCTGCTCGCCACGCCGCGATGCCAGCTGGGCGCGGCGCATTTGCCACAGCGCGAAGACAAGCACGATGGCCAGCGCGAAGCCCAGCCCGATCTCCACCCGGTACACGGAGACGATGTGCGCCACCGTGGGCGCCCTCAGGTACGCCGTCTCGAGCCAGCGCTCGATCACCGCCTCGTTCTCGTCGACGCTGATACGGCCGAGGCTTTCATCGATGAGCTGGAGCAGCTCGGGCGAACCCTTATGCACGGCCACGCGGACCGTCACCGGCATCTCGGGCACGTCGCCGGCCACGCGCAGGCTCAACGCGTAGTCACGGCGGACAAGGGGGTGGTAAGTGACGTCCACGCCTACGGCCACATCGGCGATGCCGCTTTCCACCGCGGCCAGCACCTGGTGCACATCGGCCAGCGGCAGGCGGTGCATGGAAGGATGTTCGCGCCGCAGCCAGCTATCGTATTCACCGCCGCCCTTGAAGGCGATGGTGCGGCCGTCGAAATCCGCCAGCACCGCCCTCGACGGGCTCACCGTTCGGGTAATGATAAGCGTGCGGCCCACGTAGAACGGACGCGACAACAACGCGTCACTGCCCAGGTCGCTTACCAGCCTGTCCGTGAGCGACGGCAGCAGATCGACCCGGTTCTCGCGGAATGCCTGGACGGACTCTTCCCATGAGCCGGTATGCACCACGGCGAAGCGCAGGCCGGTCTTCTTTTGGGCGAGCGCGAGGTATTGGGTCACCAGCGGGTTGGAGGCGCCACCGCCGATCCGACCGCCCTGCTGGTCATCGATGGCGATACGCACCACCGGGTGCGCCACCACCCACTGCTTCAGGGCGGCCTCGTCACTCGCGGCCAGCGCGGGGTACGCGACCCACGTCAGGCACGCCCATGCCACGGCAACCAACCATCGCCTCACTCCTGCGCACCAACCATGGCAGCCACATGCTCGCGCAAGCTGAACAGCTGCACGTCGCTTTCGACGGCCAGTTTGCGATAGGCGGAGGATTTCTGTGCGCTGATGGTTTTCAGGCTCCTGCCGAACTTCGCAGCAATCTGCGTCACGGTCAGGCCATCGAGCAGGCAGCGGATGACCTCGGTCTCCCTGGGCGACAACTGCGCATCGACGCCCTTCACCAATGCGCTCTCCAGCCCCGGTGGCACATAGATGCGATCGGTCATCGCCGCATCGATCGCACGCACGACTTCGTCCGGATCCTGGCTTTTGGCAACGAAACCCTGCGCCCCCGCGGCGAGGATGCGCCTGACCAGCGGAGCCTCTTCATAGGCGGATACCACCACCAGTCTCACGCGCGGGAACGCCGCGCGCAACGAACGCACGAGGCTCAGGCCATCCGGATCGTCAGCCGCCAGGGAGTAATCGATCAGCGCGACATCAGCCGGCATCTGGGCCAGCAGGGACCGGAAGTGATGGCTGTTGGGCGAGCTGCCGACGACGACGAGGGACGGGTACCTCTTAAGGTGCGCGACCAGTCCTTTCAGGACGAGCGCGTGGTCGTCCAGCAAGGCCACGCGCACAGACCCAATGTAAGTTCGCGCGGACATCAGTGGCCGAAAACTCTGTTGCTAGTCATATGCCTGACCGCCCATGGGGTTGGCGGTCGGAACCATATCGCGGGCCCCGACGCTTGTAAACGTTGCTTTCGCCGGCTTTCGTTCAGCTGCGGCTATCGGCCATTGGTAGGAGCCCGTAAGCCATACAGAGAATCCGGGCCCGCGTTGATACGCTTTTGGCCACCCGGTATGCCGGGATTCTCATAGTCAGGCCAGGGGTGGATGCGGGGATGGATACAGAAAGCCGTCGATCGGGCGATGCCGTCGTGGACGGACACGCCAGCGCCGCCGAACCCTACACCGCACCGTCGCGCTTTGAGCCGCCTGCGCTCGATACCGTGCGGCTGGGCATTGTCGGCCTCGGCTACGTGGGGCTGCCGCTGGCCGTCGAATTCGGCAAGCAATACGCAACCCTCGGATTCGACATTAATTCCCGGCGCATCGGCGAGCTTCGCTCAGGCCACGATGCCACCCTCGAAGTGGACGCCGGCGAGATGGCCGAGGCGAAGCGCCTGCGCTTTTCCTCAGCCATCCACGACCTGGCCGGGTGCCAGGTGTTCATCGTTACGGTGCCTACACCCATCGACGATGCACGACGGCCGGACCTGACTCCGCTCATCCGCGCGAGCGAAACCCTGGGTAAAGTTCTCAAAGCCGGCGACGTGGTGATCTACGAATCGACGGTCTATCCCGGCTGCACCGAAGAGGTCTGCGTGCCTGTCCTGGAGCGCGAATCGGGACTCATTTTCAATAAGGATTTTTTTGCCGGCTACAGTCCGGAGCGCATCAATCCGGGCGATAAGACGCACCGGGTTACGGGAATTCTCAAAGTCACCTCCGGTTCGACGCCGGAAGTCGCCGAATTCGTCGACGCGCTGTACCGCTCGGTAATCACCGCGGGTACCCACCGGGCCAGCTCGCTGAAGGTGGCCGAAGCCGCCAAGGTCATCGAGAACACCCAGCGTGACCTGAACATCGCCCTGGTCAACGACCTGGCCATGCTGTTCAACAAGCTGGGCATCGATACGCTCGAGGTCCTGGAGGCGGCAGGCACCAAGTGGAACTTCCTGCCTTTCCGGCCGGGCCTGGTCGGCGGCCACTGCATCAGCGTGGATCCCTATTACCTGACCCACAAGGCGGCCCAGGTGGGACACCACCCGGACGTGATCCTGGCAGGCCGGCGCACCAACGATGGCATGGGCACCTACATCGCCAGCGAGCTGGTACGGCTGATGGTGCGCAAGGGAATCAACCCGGTCTGCGCCCGGGTGCTGATGCTCGGCCTGGCCTTCAAGGAAAACTGCCCGGACCTGCGTAATACGCGGGTGGTCGACATCGTCGCGGCCTTGCACGCCTATGGCGTCACCGTGGATGTGCACGACCCCTGGGTACGCGCCGAAGAGGCCATCCACGAGTACGGCATTGCGCCGGTGGAGACGCCGCGCCCCGGCACCTACGACGCCATCGTCGTGGCCGTGGGCCACCGCGAGTTCAAGGCCATGGGCGCGGAGGGTATCCGCGCCTTCGGCAAACCCGCCTCCGTGGTGTACGACGTGAAATACGTGCTGCCACGCGACGCCGTGGACGGCAGGCTCTGATCCTCGTACCCGGGAGACACGGCTGTGATCCTTGATTACCTTGACGGGTCGGCACCTGCCGACTATCAGGCCGACCTTTGCGTCATTGGCGCAGGGCCGGCCGGCATCGCCATTGCGCGAGCCTTTGCAGGTACCTCCGTTCGCGTGTGCCTGGTGGAAAGTGGCGGCCTCGCCGGTGAAGACCGCAGCCAGGGGCTATACGAAGGCACGGCCCATGGCGGTGCGCCGTTCGACATGGCGCACTCGCGCATGCGCGTCTTTGGCGGCAGTTGCACACTGTGGGGCGGTGGCTGCATTCCGCTGGCCGACACCGACATGGAACCGCGCGACTGGGTACCTGACAGCGGCTGGCCCTTGCGCTATGCCGACCTGGCGCCCTGGTATACGAAGGCACGCGACTTTTGCCAGATTGATCCCGCGCATGCGTTCGGACCCGGGCAGTTTGACGGCCCGGCACCGCGAAAGCCGCTGGACCTGGACCCCGACGCGCTGGTGAACCTGCTGTTCGCCCGCAGTCCCATCCTGTTTGGCGAAGCCTACCGCGACGAAATGCGCGCCTCGCCCAATATCACCGTGCTCCTGCACGCCAACCTGATGGAGCTGGAGGCGAACGCCGCTGGCACTGCGGTGGTGAAAGCGCGCATCGGCGGCCTGACGGGGCGCCGGGGCCACGTCCACGCGCGGCACTTCGTGCTCGCGGCCGGCGGCATTGAAAACGCGCGCCTGCTGCTCCTTTCCGACAGCGTGGCACCACACGGCCTGGGCAACGACCGCGACCTGGTGGGCCGCTACTTCATGGATCATCCGCGCGGCACCCTCGGTACCGTGCGCTCGCAGACGCCCGACCGCCTGACCCGCCCTTACGAACGCACCATTGGCAAGGTGCGTGCGCCGGTCGCTGCGGAGATCGGCATGGCGCACAGCGCCCAGCAGCGCCATCGTGTGCTGAACGGACGCGTCCATCCGTTCCCGGTGGAGGGCGCCGTTCCCCAGGGCATCCGGGCGTTGCGCAACGTGCGCGCTGCCCTGCGGCCGCCGACCCGCGACGAGGGCGCCCTGCTGGAAGCGCGGCTGTCTGCCGCCATGCAGAACGGCCCCTCGGCAGCGACCGCCGTCGCGGTGGCTCCCAACCTGGCAGTTAACGCCGTGCGCCTCGGGTTGCACATCGGTGACGTGCTGCGCGCCGTGGCCCAACGCGTGTCCGACAAGCCGACGGTGCAGAGCGAACGCGTGGAGCTGGTCGGCTTCTTCGAACAGGCCCCCAACCGCGACTCCAGGGTCACCCTGGGCGACACCCACGATGCCCTCGGCCTGCGCCGGGTGAATGTCGACTGGCGCCTCACCGAGCTGGACCGTTACACCTACCGCACCCTGACCGACCTGGCTGGCAAACCGCTGGCGGAGGCGTGCGGGGGCAGCTTCGAAGCCTCGCCCTGGGCGCTGGACGAGACCGCCAGGCCGGAGGTGTTCGGCACCGCCCACCACATGGGCACCACGCGCATGTCGACCGACCCTGCCACCGGCGTCGTGGATACCGACGGCACGGTGCATGGCGTACATAACCTGCACGTCGCCGGCAGCTCGGTGTTCCCCACGAGTGGCTGGGCCTTCCCGACGTTCACCATCGTCGCCCTGAGCCTGAGGCTGGCCGAGCACCTCCGCGTGTTGCTGGCTGCTTGCGAAGGCAGCGGCATGACGTGATGATGGTCGCATGGCGGTAAAAGCGAAGCAGGATTTCGTCGACCGGTTCGAAGGAGCGGTCCGCGAGACCGGGTTTGGCGCGTTCAAGGCGCGCCAGGCCGCCGTGCTGATATTCGACGCCAACCGCTATTCGGATACGGAAGCCGAGGCCGCGGCGCTGCTCGATACACGCGAACGCACGCGGGCGGCGCGCTTTCAATTCCCCAGCGACCGCACCACCTACACCGTGGCGCACGCCGCCTGGCGCGTGGCGATCGGCGTGTGCCTTGGCATACCGGCGGAAGACGTGCCTTTGGCGTTCACACCCGAAGGCCAGCCGCGCCTGCACGGCGTTGCGCTGAGTACCAGCCTGAGCCACAGCCGCAGCCACATCCACAGCATGGTCGCGATCGCCGTGTGTACCGGCGAGACCATCGGCGTCGATATCGAGACGGTGCCACTGAAGGTGAACCTGCTCGAGCTGATGCCGGTCTTCTGCACGCCGCAGGAGATCACCACGATCAACGGGTTCCCGTGGTACCGGCGCGAGCACGAGCTGCTGCGCCTGTGGACGCGCAAGGAAGCACTGCTCAAGGCATTCGGCGTGGGCCTGCTCACCGACCCTGCGAAAACGCCCGCGCCTGCGCATGAAATGCTCTGGCCGCCGGAAGGCTGCGATCATCAACCGGCCTGCCATGTGCGCAACATCGAAACCGGCGAAATGTGGCTCGGCGCATTGGCCGCGCCCCGCCTGGTGGACGACATGGTGTTGCACATCTTGTGATACACGGGTGTTACATCCATTCGGCCTAGCCATCGCACGACCGTAAGTGGAATCGACACTCCCGCCCCCGGCGCCTAGCCTTCAACGCATCGGCACGCACAGGATGCGTGCACCAAGGGGATGCTGATGTTGCGCTTGTTCCGACAGCCGATCGTACGATGGCTCACGCTGCTGGGCGTCGTGGAGTTGCTGCTCCTGGCCACGTCGCTGAACCTTGCGACCTGGATTCGTTTCGCACCCTCGCCGGACGACCTGCAGGCGTCGCAGAACACCGTCATCATGCGCGCGGCGATGTTCGCCGTGGTGATCCTGCTCGGCATGGCCGCGCTCGGTGAGTACCGCGGCAACTTGCGGATGAGCTGGCGCGGCCAGCTCGCTCGACACGCCATCGCGTTCGTCCTCGGCGGCCTCGCCCTCATCGTTGGTTACTACGTGATCCCGCAGGCGTACGTCGGCCGCGGCGTGCTCGGCATGGCGCTGGTGTTTGGCTTCCTCTCCACCGCGGCCTTCCGCGGCCTGTTCATGCGCCTTGTCGAGATGGATGCGCTGAAACGTCGCGTGCTCATCCTCGGCGCCGGTGAACGCGCTGCGCAGATCCACACGCGCATGCGTCGCCGTTCGGACCGTCGCGGCTTCTATCTCGTCGGTTACGTCCCGGGCCCGCACGACATGCCGCGCGTGCCTGAGCCGCTGCTGATGCCGCGCGATGTCCCGCTCTCCGTGCTGGCGCAGCGCGAGCGGATCAGCGAGATCGTGGTGGGCGTGGATGATCGCCGCGGCTCGTTGCCCATGGAAGACCTGCTGGCCTGTCGCCAGCTCGGCGTGCAGATCACCGACCTCACCACCTTCGTGGAACGCGAGGCCGGGCGTGTGCAGCTCACCATGCTGGATCCCTCGTGGCTGGTGTTTTCCGGCGGATTCAACGCCACGCCCGTGGCGCTCTTCGTCAAGCGTGCCTTCGACATCGTCGCCTCGCTCGCCATCGCCCTGCTCTGCTGGCCGCTGATGCTCGGCGTGATGCTTGCGATCCGGCTGGAATCCGGCCGTGGGCAACCGATCCTCTATCGCCAGGAACGCGTCGGCGAGCAAGGCCGCACCTTCTGGCTCTACAAGTTCCGCAGCATGCGCACCGATGCCGAGATGGACGGCGTGGCGCGCTGGGCCAAGGCCAACGACGATCGCGTCACCCGCGTAGGCAAGGTCTGCCGCAAGCTGCGCTTCGATGAACTGCCGCAACTGTGGAACGTGGTGCGCGGCGACATGAGCATTGTGGGCCCGCGCCCGGAACGCCCGCAGTTCGTCTCGGACCTGGAAGGCAAGATCCGCTATTACGGCCTCCGCCACAGCATCAAGCCGGGCCTGGCCGGGTGGGCGCAGCTTTGCTACTCCTACGGCGCGTCGGAAGAGGACGCTGCCGAGAAGCTCAAGTACGACCTGTTCTACGTCAAGAACCACAGCCTGTTCCTCGACCTGGTGATCCTGATCGAGACGGTGGAAGTGGTGATCTTCGGCCGTGGCGCGCGCTGATCAGCGCGATGGATGCGACGCGTGGACGTGCAACGTCCTGAGCGGTGAGCTGTACCAGTCGACCACGGCGCCGCCCTCGAAACGGACCCATGAGGGGCCGTATTCCCAGCGGTCCGCGCTGCGCAGCGTGGGTTCGCCTTCGAGCGCGACCACCTCGTCATCCTTCATGCCGATGTCGAGCATGCCCCGGTTCACCGCCGGCAGGGCGACGTCGGCGCTGACGATGGGTACGCCTTCCGCGGGGGCCTCCGGGTTTTCCGTTTCCGGTACAAGCATCCATACCAGGGCGCCCGCCACCACCAGGGTGGCCAGCCACGCGAGCTTGCGCGCGCCGTGTCTTTCCGGTGCAGGCTCGGCGCCGGCTTCAGCGGCTGTCGGCGTGCCGGCAGGCTCGACCGACTCGGCTGCGGCGGGACGTGGCACGAACACCACGATATTGCTCGATACCGCCGGGGCAATCCTGGGCGCCGCGGCCCCGGGCAGCCGCCCGTGCTGTTTGTGGAATTCCATGGCCGCCGAGTATTGCGCCATCAGCCGTTGCAGGCGGCGCGCGACCAGCGCATCCGCATGCGCGCCACGGCTACGCCGATCCGGGTGCCATTGCGACACATGCCGGCGGTACGCCTGCTTGAACTCGGCCACGGAACAGTCCGGCTGCAGGCGCAGCTTGCCGTACAGGTCGAGGAAGTCGGTTTCGTCTGCCACGATCAGGCCCCGGAACAATACGCCGCAGCGTGCAGCGTGGCTCAGCGATTGCCTCGTGACAAGTACAACTTTTGGAGGATTTGCATGCGCTTGCTGTTTTCTATCGCCGCCCTCGCCGCACTGGGCCTGAGCGGCCCGGCCGCCATGGCCACCGAGCCCGGGCCCTCGCTGGGCGCGCATGTATTCCTTGGCCAGGGTGAGGGGCTGGGCACGGATCCAGCCGTGACCCCGCCCATGGATACGACCGCCACCGGCAGCGTGCTCATCGCCTTCAATGCGGGCTATGCCAGTAACGATGGCACGCTGAAGGACACCTACGGGAACCGCTGGAAATCGCTCGGCCGTGCGATGACCTACGCCAACTACGGCGAACGGTTCGATGTGAAGGCGTATGTGGCGCTGGCGGCTAAGGGTGGTGCGGGGCATACGCTTTCCATTGCCAAGGCCGGCGAGCCCAGGGGCGAGCTCTCCCTGCCCTTCATCGAGGTGCGCAACGCCACCCGGGTCCAGGCATTCGCGCAGAACTATGCCGACGCGGCGCTCGAGGTGGCGAGCAAGGAAATCACCGTGGATGGGCCGGCCACGCTGCTCGCCTTTTGGTGGGGCGATGGCGGGGTCAAGCGCATGACGGCCACCCCGGGGGACGGCTTCACCCTGATCGACAGCTTCCTGCAGCTGCCCGACGAGAGCGGCGTGCAAGGCGCCGTGGCCTGGCGGCAGGTGGATAAGGCGGGAACGTATCAAGTGCACTGGACAGCCGCTCCCGTTCAGGGCGCGGCGTTGTGGATCATCGCGATTCGATAGGGGCTTTCATCGATTTCGGACACGTTGACCGAAACTGGAAAGCGCGAATCGAGGCGTGGTGCGGGGTCTGGCGGCATAGCGAAATACGGCACGAAAGCGGTGTCCGAAAACGGACGCTCACGCCTACAACGAAAAGCATATTCTCTTTTTATTTCATGCGCTTATAGTAGCCCCACGATATCCCCCCGGGCGCCGCCGCTGCGGCGAATGGATCGCTTAGGGATGATGGCCCGACAAATGGATGCCGCCAGGGACGGTGGCAAGGGATTGAGACTGGGCACATGGAGGCTCCGGTGGCCCCGCGGGAGGTATCGGCTTATCCCACTCGCACGGAGGCAACACCATGAAACGGAAGTCACCGGCGCCGTCGCGCCCCGCTCCCTATCGCCCCGACGCCGCACGCCGCTTCCCCATCTGCCTGGCCACGACGAAGCCGCGGCGCCGAGGGCGTGCCGGTATTCGTGCCGAAGATCCGTCCCTTCCGTTGCCGACGGTGGAACCGTCTGCGCTTGCGCGCCCCATCGCTGATCTACCGGACGGCGTCGAGCCCGATGGCCTGATCAGGCTTAGCGCTTACGAGGACGGCTTTACCGTGAACCTGGGGCCGCTGGCCTCGGTCATCCCCACACCCACGGGGCGCGAATCCATCACGCTCTACATGGACGGAACGATACTTCAGGCCACCGTCAATATTGAAGAAGACGAAGACTTCAATTTCGGACCGGATCCGGTCGACATTAACGTGCCGGGCCTCCTGTTCGGTCCGGTAGCCATTGACTACTACACGACCCGCATGTGGTATCGGGTCAACTACGGGACCGGCGCTTCAAGCGACAGCAGGAAAGGACCTGTCGCTCTCGATTCAATACCTCCCGCCCCCGGTAGCGCTTTCCTCGGGGCTCTCGTGTTCGCCCCGGAGATCATCCGTGACGGCATCACGGTCGATTCGTTCGGCGCAAACGACTACATCGACGCCGAGGTGCCCGGCTATAGCGGGGAAAAGCCCGGTGATCATCTGCGCCCTTATATCAATGGCACGCTCGATCCGGATCAGTTGCATTACGCCGTCATACCGTATGAGAACAGTGGTCCCAGGATTCGCCTGCGGTTTTATCGCTCGTTTATCGAAAGCGTCGGTGACGGAAGCTGGCTATTCCAGTGTGATGCCTTCCCACGCGAGGAAAATGCGTCTCCGCTGTCCGACGGCGTAAGGATCACCGTCAGTATCGACGACGCCATCCCCGCGCTGCTTGAGCCTGGTGTACCCGCTTATGACGACGACACAGGCATCAACATCATCAGTGAAAACGATGCTCGAAATAGCCTCGTCGTCACGGTACCGGCGCAGCCGGACATCACTGCCGACGATTTCATCTCCATTCTGTGGGGTACGACGGAATCCGTGCGCATCCCCATCGCCGATCCGGCAAATATTCAGGTAGTGGTGGGCTACAAAACGATTCTCGATGCGTGGCTCGCCAGCAACCCCGATGCGGGCGACAAGGCGCAATCCTTTGACGTGAGATACCGCATTTATGGTGCAGCCAACAACCTGCGCGGAACGTCCCCCGCCCATACCGTCGAGGTTAACCTGCATGTGGGAGGCGGCGTCGTGGATCCTGATCCCGGTACCGAACCGAACGAAAATCTCGTGCCGCTGACCCTGGTCAGCGACTCAGGCAGGTTCGACAGCATTCCCATTACCGACCGCGGGAAGCCCGCCACCGCAAGAGTCCCATGGCTCTCCCGTGCTGATGATGGCGCTGGCGACCTCCTGCCAGCCTTTGGCAAGGGTGATGTCATCACCGTCCATGGCCCGGACGGCAGCGCACTCGTATCCCACACGGTGGCAAATGGCGACCTGGATCCGCCATCGGGCTATTTGGAGATCACGCTTCCCTGGACGACGCTGGAGTCGATACCGGGTGGCGTGGCCGAGTTCTCCTACTGGATTACCACGACGCTTGGCGACGGCACGAAGAATGACAACAAGTCACCGCCCAAGGACGTAGAGATCCAGACGGAAGACGCGCTGCCAGGCCGCGGCACGCTCGAGAACGTCATCCTGCCGGAAATGGGAAGGGTTGCACAGGGATGGGTCGATCTGCCCGACGTAGAAAATGGTGTGGTCTTCGCCTTCCCCATGCCGGTTGAGAACTTCAACCCGCTCACCGACACGATTGTCCTATCCGTCCCGATGTACCTGGTGGGCCACAACGGCACCGAAACACCCGTCGCTGGGTTTGGTGATGTCGAAGGCGAGAACCGCTTCGTCCTGTCGGGCAATCATGAAATCCACGAAGCCGACACCGGACCCGTCGATGAACCACCGGGCGGAGGCACCCCCACGCGACCGCCGGTCAATCAGCCGTACATACTCTTCCGGCTGCTTCCAGGTCGCTTCCCCACGTTGCATGGCAATGAGTGGTATCACTCCCACGTGACGTGGTCGATTACCAACGAGGTCGGCACGGGCAGGTCCCCGGCGGGGGGGCTCATGGTTCGCTTTGACGTTCGCGGCTCGACGGAGACCAGGCGGGCGCCGACCAAGGCGAAGCCATCGCAAGCTGTTGAAACGGCCCGCGAGGAAGGCGTTGCTGAACTCGTCGTGCGGCTCTTGAAGCGCTGGGCCGGCTAACCCAGTCACGAGGACATTTGCCATGGATAGCAAGCAACGGCACCCGCGTACCCTTGCTGTACGCACCGCACCCGCCGGGCGCTTTCATCCCCGGCAGGTGACGGTCGAGGAACCGTACCAAGGGCGCACGACCGCCCTTGGGCCCCTCGCCCTTTCCCCACCCAAAATCAACGGCCGTGACGAAGGCAGGCTTGGTTATGCCGAGCTGCTCGGTTCACTCGACAAGCTCGTCTTCGTGACCTGCAACAGCAGTAACATCATTTACCCGCCGGCCACGGCCGAGCTGTACTGGGGTGTCGACGGGGCGGGCGAGGCGAAGCTCCTCGACAGCATCGTTATCCCCTCGGAGACCGACAGCGTGACCTTCGCTGTGCCTGGCCGCCTGGTCGCCGGCACCGCCGACCCGACCAGCCACCGCTATACCGGCGATGGCGTGCATTCGGTGTTTGTGCGATTGCGCTACGAGAGTAGTTTCGACGACTCACCCGAGGTCACCGCGACGGTGAAGTGCAGCGAGCCCGGCGGCCCCGATCCGGTCGGTGCCACCCGCGACATCAACGAGAACCTGCCCAAGCCCACGATCACACCGAGCCCGATACCCGATGCGAGCACGCCGGTATGGGTCATCGTGGAACACTACGACGTGCGCGAGATCGGCGATCGCATCACCTTCGAGTGGGGCGGCCCACGCCATGCGTTCTTCCAGGTGGTCGATAGCGCGAGTGGGGCCATCAGCGTCCAGGTACCGCCGGAGATGATCGCCGATGTGGGCGGCGGCCGGATTCCCGTCAGTTATTACGTCACCGATGCCGTCGGCAACTGGTCGAAGTACGCGCCTTATGCCGATCCGGATGTCGACATCGATCCCGGCACGCTGACGGCGCCGCAGCTGTTCTACCTCCATGGCACCGCGGTCACCAGCCTGCTTGATCTGGACACGGTCGGCAGCGACAGCGTGATCGTGCGCGTACCGACGCGAAGCCTGTCCATGGGCGACATTGTCAACGCCGAGTGGGAAGCCACCCTGCCCGATGGCACCTTAAAAAAATACTCCTCCAGCGATCTGGTGTTCGACGACGAGGACAGCCAGTTTTTCCTGGACGCCGTCATCGACAATCGCATCGCGCGCGAAGCCGCCGGTGGCACGGTGAAGATCTGGTACGTGGTCAAGGGCACCGGCGCGATCGCCAAACGCCGCACCTACAAGGTCAGCGAGCTCCCCGACCGTGTCCTCCTGGCGCCGACAGTGCCGCAGTCCGACGGGGCCACCCTGGACCCGTTTGCTGTCGGCAGTTACGTCACCGTCAATGTGCCGTTCGATCCGGCGCAGATGGCCCTTGGCGACAGCGTCACCCTGATTGTCATCGGCAAGCGGGGCGCCGCCAGCAGCTACTGGAGCGATACCCTGCAACTCTCCTCGGGCGACCTCAGCGACCCCATTCCCTTCTACTGCCCGCCGAAGGTGCTGCAGGACGTCGAAAACGGCGAGGCTACCTTCTATTACGAGCTCGCCTCGCCGCGGGCCGTGTCCGCCGATGGCGCGGCCATCTACGCCACCGCGCGCGAATCGGCGAAGCTCACCCTGCAGATCCGTCGTGCGGGCGCCATCGACCTGCCGCCACCGATCGTCACGGACGTCAAGGACGGCGCCCTCGATCCCGACCTGCCGCAAACCCACGTACAGATCCCGAACTCCGCGGCCGCACTGCCAGGCAAGGAGGCAACCCTCAACTGGTCGGGCAAGGTGCCTTACAGCGCCAGGGGCATCGTGCCGTCCACGGGACTGCTCGATTTTCGTGTGACGGCGCCCTATATCGATGGCAATCGTGACAGCAACGTCACTGCCACCTACACCATCGACCGGATGACCTCTGCGCCGCTCACGTTCGTGGTGGGCTCGGCCGATGTGCCCCTTCCGGAACTTTCGCAGCCCTCGGTGAAGCAAGCCAGCGGTGCATCGCTTGATCCCGTGCACGCGAAGGATGCCCTGACCGTGCTGGTCCCCGCATATGGCTGGAAGGAAAACGACCGTCTGGTCGTGAAGTGGATCGGGGCCGGCGGCGAGGGCGATTACACCTCGTCGGAGCTGGAGCTGACCACCGCCGGGCCCTGGGACGTGCCGGTACCTCCCCGTGTCGTGGCCTTCAACCTCGGTAGGACGGTGATGGTGAGTTATACCGTTTACCGGGGAACCTCAACACAGGATTCGCCCGTCCTTCTGCTTACGGTGCAATGGATCAGGCAGGATGATCTTCCAGCGCCTCACATCGTCGAGGCCGTGGATGGCGTTCTTGATGTGAGCAAACTGGTAGCGAAGGCAAACGGCACGATGACCGCGTACCCGCTCATCGCCGAAGGACAGCGGGTATGGCTTCGCGTTTACGGAACGAAGAAAGACGGAACGTCCTACCAGCGTGACCTCTGGGTCGGCCATGCCGTAGACGCGACGGAAGTGTCGCAAGGTTTCAACTTCGAGATCTCGAAAGCTGACCTTGACACCTTGAAGGAATCGTCCACGCTTCGCATCGAAGTCAAAGCGACTTTCGATAAAACATCGAGCGAAGGAAACGCCGTTCTTTTTCCAGCATCTCTCGTGACGATCGCGGTTTCGGAACCGGACGTGTATGAAGATTTTAACACCTTAAGCGACCACAAACTGCTACAAGGCCAGCCTTTCCAGGCAGGCAAGTTGCTATTGACAATTACTTCTGGGAGTGGGTGGTTACTTGAAGGAAGATTTTTTCTTGAGTATGGCGATCGAGTTTCCCTAATGCTCAATTGGGATACCTGCTTGATCACCCTGCCTGGAAGTTATCGTTCGATCCGGTTTGGCTGCATAAATGAGAGAAGCTCCAGAGATCCAAGCACTGTCAAACTCATCGACAGCAAAGGCTCTGTCATCGACACGGTCATCAAACCATACCCACCTGATTCCGGCATGATGTGGTTCGCTTACACGTCGAGGGGAGAGAAAATCAGTGCTATCGAAATTACTGGCGGTGGAGAAGGACGCAACTTCTACGACAATTTCACCCTGTCACAATCGGATTTATCCGATTCCTGAGGATCACGGCATGACACTGTTGGCGGCTCGACGGACGCGGTGCGTGCGCTAGCTTGCGTTTGCACCGCACCCGCAGGGCGCTTTCATCCGCCCTGCCCCCCCTTGGACGGCCCCGCCTTGCACGGGGCCGTCTTCGTACTGAGTTCCCGTCATCACCCGCCCTGTCCGGCACGTGCCGACGCGTCCATCGGCCAAACGCCCACCCCCGGCTAGCGCGCCAGTTGTATAGGCCCCACCCCGGCCAAAGCCTATAAATGATCCCGCGAGCGCAGTTCTTACAAAGGCTGCGCAAGATCACGGGGAATCGCATGAACGCGGACGGGATGAAGCGGGGCTTGAGGGACCAGGGGAGGCGGAAGGGCTTGCCGGCCGGTTTGGCGGGTCGGTTTTCCGTTGCCCTGGCCATCCGGCCTATGTCGTCCCGGCGCCGGTCCAGCAGCACGGGGCGTGGCCATGAATGAACTGTTTCTCCCGGATGTTTCCCTTGATGCCACGGTGCAGGCGCGCTTTGCGCGGATGGCTGCGCAGTTCCCGGAACGGGTGGCGATTGCCTCGGATGACCTGACGCTGACGTATGCCGAGCTCGATGCACGCAGCGATGTGGTTGCGGCGGGGTTGATGGCGGCAGGGGTGGAGAACGGGTCGTACGTTGCGTTGTTGATGGAGCGGTCGGCGCTGGCGGTGGTGGCGGTCTTTGGGGTGCTGAAGGCCGGTGCGGCCTACCTGCCCATCGATGGCTCGTGGCCGGCTGAGCGGGTTGGGTTCGCACTGCGGGATGCGGATGTCGCGGCTGTCATTGCGGATGAGCCGTCGGCCATGGAAGTGGCTGACGTTCCGGTGTTTGGGTTCGGGGATTTCGAGGCGGTGGCGGGGTACGGTCGCACCCTAAAGGGCGTAAACGCGCAAGCGCGCTCCTACAACGGCACGGGCGATGACCTGGCTTATGCCATGTATACGTCGGGGTCCACGGGGACGCCGAAGGGCGTGGAGATTCGGCATAAATCCATTCTCCGGCTCGTCCTGAAATCCGACTACATTGATTTTGATGCGCCGAGGATCCTGCATGCGGCACCGTTGGGCTTTGATGCGTCGACCCTGGAAATCTTCGGGCCGCTGCTGAATGGCGGTACCTGCGTGGTTTACCAGCAGCGCGTGCCGACCGGGTGTGGCATTGCCCGCACCGTGGAGACGCATGGTGCTGAGATTGCCTGGCTGACGGCCGCCCTGTTCAATGCGATTGTCGACGATGACGCCTCCAACCTCGCGGGCCTGCGCTGCATCCTGACCGGTGGCGAGGCGCTTTCGGTGCCGCATGTGCGCAAGGCGCTCGCGGCGCTGCCGGCCACCACGCTGATGAACGGCTACGGCCCGACCGAGTGCACCACCTTCACCACCACCTACCGTATTCCGCATGAACTGCCGGATGACGCGGGGGCCATTCCCATCGGCATGCCCATCGGCGAGACCTCGCTGCATGTGTGGGATGAAAACCGCCAGCCCGTCGCCGATGGCGAGGTGGGTGAGCTTTACATCGGTGGCACCGGCGTGGCGCGCGGTTACCTCAATCGGCCGGAGCTGACGGCCGAGCGCTTTGTCGCCTCCGAGCACGGGATGCTCTACCGCACGGGCGACCTGGTGCGCTTCCTGCCTGATGGGAACCTGGCGTTTATCGGCCGGGTGGACGGGCAGGTGAAGATTCGCGGGTATCGGATTGAGACGGGTGAAGTTGAGTTTGCGCTGCGTGCGCTGCCGGGGGTTGCGGCGGCAGCAGTGATTGCACGGGAAGACCAGCCTGGCGATAAGAGGCTGGTGGCGTATTACGTGGTGGCGGATCACACCGATAGTCGCGCGCAAGCGCGCTCGTACAGGGATCAGCTGGCGCAGACGCTGCCGGAATACATGGTTCCTACGGCCTGGGTGCGGATGGAGGCCCTGCCGATCAATGCCAATGGCAAGCTCGATCGCAAGGCGCTGCCGGCGCCGGATCGTGCCCGGCCGGAGCTGGCGGCGGCATTCGTCGCCCCGCGCGGTGATACCGAGCTTGCCCTTTGCACCGTCTTCGCGGAAACCCTCGGCGTGGAACGCGTCGGCCGCGAAGACAACTTCTTTGACCTCGGCGGTAATTCGCTGCTGGCGACGCGTGCCGTGGCGCGGATCCACGCGGAGCTTTCCGCCGTCCCTACCCTCGTGGGCTTCTTCGCGGAGCCGACGCCGGCTGCCGTCGCGGCCACGATCGAGGGGCGCGCCACCCGCCAGGCCCTGGCAGGACGCCTGGCGAGTGGCGCGCCGGCGGCGGGCGAGCCGGTGGCGATCATCGCCATGGCCGGCCGCTTCCCCGGTGCGCCCGATGTTGAAACGTTCTGGGACAACCTGTGCGAAGGCCGCGAATCCATCCGCTTCTTCGCCCCCGATGAGCTGGACCCGGCCGTGCCGGCGTCCGACCGTGACGACCCGGGTTACGTGTTTGCCCGCGGCATCGTCGATAACGTCGGCGATTTCGATGCGCCGTTCTTCGGCATGTCCCCGCGCGAAGCCGAACTGACCGACCCGCAGCAGCGCCTGTTCATGGAGCTGTGCTGGGAGTGCATGGAGCGCGCGGGCTACGTGCCCGACGGGCAGGACGCGCCCGTGGGCGTGTTCGGTGGCATGCACAACGCCACCTACTTCCAGAAGCACATCAGCGGCCGTCCCGACCTGATTGAAAAGCTCGGTGCCTTCCAGGTGATGCTGGGCAACGAGAAGGATTATGTCGCCACCCGCGTGGCGCACAAGCTCAACCTCACCGGCCCGGCGATCAGCGTCAACACCGCCTGCTCCACCTCGCTGGTCGCGATCACCCAGGCGTTCGACGCCCTGCGTGCCGGCCGCTGCGACATGGCCCTCGCCGGCGGTTCGTCGATCGCCTGCCCGCCGAACAGCGGCTACATCGCGCAGGAAGGTTCGATGCTCTCGCCCGACGGGCACACCCGCACGTTCGATGTGAACGCGCAGGGCACCGTGTTCAGCGACGGCGCCGCCGTGGTGCTGCTGAAGCGCCTTTCCGATGCGCTCCGCGATGGCGATCCGATCTACGCCACGATCCGCGGCGCCGCCGTGAATAACGACGGCGCGGTGAAAGCCAGCTTCACTGCGCCGAACGCCGCCGGCCAGGCCGCCGTGATCACCATGGCGCTGGACAACGCCGGCGTGGAAGCTCGCGACATCTCCTACGTCGAAGCGCACGGTACCGCTACGCCGCTGGGCGATCCCATCGAGATTGAAGGCCTCACCCAGGCCTTCCGCCAGACCACCAACGACAGCGGCTTCTGCGCCATCGGCTCACTGAAGAGCAACGTTGGCCACCTGGTGATGGCCGCCGGGGCCGCGGGCGTGATCAAGACGGCCATGGCGATGACCGAGCGCCGCCTGCCGCCGTCGCTGCATTTCACTGCCCCGAATCCGCGCCTGAACCTCGCGGCCTCGCCCTTCGTCGTCAACGACACGCTGCGGCCCTGGCAGAGCGCCGGCCCGCTGCTCGCCGGCGTCAGCTCGTTCGGCGTGGGCGGTACCAATGCCCACGTGATCCTTGAAGAAGCGCCGGCGCGGACGCCGTCCGATGCCGCCACGGGCGCGCAGCTGCTCACCCTCTCCGCGCGCACGCCCGCGGCGCTCGCTGCCGCGGCGGCACGCCTGGCGGATCACCTCGCCATGCATCCGGACGGCAACCTTGCCGATACCGCCTTCACCCTGGCCCGTGGCCGCAAGGCCTTCGGCCAGCGCACGCATGTGGTGGCCGTCAGTGCCACCGATGCCGAAGCGCGCCTTCGCGATATCGCGGCGGCGGCCATCTGCCATACCTGCAGCACACCGGCACCGGGCGTCATCTTCCTGTTCCCGGGCCAGGGCTCGCAGTACGCCGGCATGGGCCGCGAACTGCACGCCACCGAACCCGTGTTCCGCGCTGCCATCGACGACGTGGCCTGTGCCTTGCGCGACGAGCTCGGCTTTGACCTGCGCGAGCGCATGTTCGATGACGACGCCGAAGCGCTGAAAGCCACCGCGCTGACCCAGCCGGCCACCTTCGCCCTGGAGTACGCACTCGCCAGCCTGTGGATGAGCCTGGGCGTGCAGCCGGTGGCCATGATCGGGCACAGCGTCGGCGAGTTCACCGCCGCCGTGCTGGCCGGCGTGATGCCGCTGGCCGATGCCGCACGCCTTGTCGCCCGCCGCGGCCGCCTGATGCAGGCGCTGCCGTCGGGCGCCATGCTTTCCGTTCGCCTGGGGGCCGCCGAACTGCGGGCGCGGCTTCCGGGCACTTTGTCCCTTGCCGCCGAGAACGCCCCCAATGCCACGGTGGTCTCGGGCACGCACGCCGACGTGGATACCTTCCGCGCCGCGCTGGAGGCGGAGGGCGTCGCCTGCCGCCTGCTGCACACCTCGCACGCCTTCCATTCGGCGATGATGGATCCGGTGCTCGACGCCTTCCAGGCCGAGGTCAGCGCCACGCCGCTGAACGCACCGCGCCTGCCGATCATCTCCACGGCCACCGGCCTGCCGCTGAGCGACGCCGAGGCCACCTCGGCGGCCTACTGGACGCATCACCTGCGCCACACCGTCCGCTTCTCGCCCGCGCTGCTGCATGCGCTCGATGAGGCCACGCACGCCTTCGTGGAAGTGGGCCCGCGCGGCAGCCTCACCCAGCTGAGCCGCCAGCATGCCCAGGCCCGGGGCCGCACCTTCATTGCCTCGCTTGGCGACAACGCCGGCGAAGAGCGCGCAGCGATGCTCAACGCCGCGGGCTCGCTGTGGGCCGCCGGTGTCGCCGTGAACACGGATGCCCTGGACCATCGCGAGCATCGCCACCGCGTGCGCCTGCCGACCTATCCGTTTGAACGCAAGCGCCACTGGGTGGATGCACGCATCCCGGCCTCCGTGACGACGATCGCCGCAGGCCTGCCGCTGCCAGACAACCTTTCAACTGAAACCCTGAACCCATTTGTGGAGCCCGCCATGCCGATGCCCGCCGCCTCTGCCCGTCCGCAGCGACTCGTCACCGAGCTGGTGGCCCTGTTCGAGGACGTCTCGGGCACAGAACTCGAGAACATCGACCCGGGTGCCAACTTCGTTGAGCTGGGGCTGGATTCGCTCTCGCTCACCCAGGTGGCGTTGCAGCTGCAGAAAACCTATGCCCTGAAGATCACCTTCCGCGAACTGATGGACGGTTGCTCTTCGTTCGAGCGCCTCGCGGCGCACATCGATCGTCTCCTGCCGGCGGAAACCGCGCCGGCGGCACCCGTGGCCCCGGCGCAAGCCGCACCGGCCATGGCGGCGGCACCGGCTGCGCCTATCGCAGCCAGTGGTGGACTGATCCAGGACGTGATCGCGCAGCAGATGCAGATCATGCGGGACCAGCTGGCGTTGCTGTCGGGTGCCGCCGCCCCGGCCGCGATCGCTTCGCCGCCGGTTGCGGCACCGATGCCGACGCCGGTAGCGGTGGCGAACGCCGCCGTGGCCGAACCGGTGGCACCGAGCGCGCCTACCGACGCCGAAGAAGCCGCCCTTACCCACACCACCTACGACGTCAAGAAAGCCTTCGGCGCCATCGCCCGCATCCACACCGGCGGCACCGAACTCAGCAACCGCCAGCGCGCCCGCCTGGACGCCTTCATGCGCCGCTACATCGAGCGCACCAAGGCCTCCAAGGCCTACACCACCGAGCATCGCGGCCACCTGGCCGACCCGCGCGTGGTCAACGGCTTCCGTCCGCTGCTGAAGGAAATCATCTACCAGATCGTGGTGGAACGCTCGAAGGGCCCGAAGGTATGGGATCTCGACGGCAACGAATACGTCGACGCCCTCAATGGCTTCGGCATGAACCTGTTCGGCTGGCAGCCCGACTTCGTGCTGGATGCCGTACGCAGCCAGCTGGACGCCGGCTATGAAATCGGCCCGCAGCATCCGCTTGCCGGCACCGTGGCGAAGCAGGTCTGCGACCTCACCGGTTTCGACCGCGCGGCGCTGTGCAACACCGGCTCCGAAGCCGTGATGGGCTGCGTGCGTGTCGCGCGCACCGTCACCGGCCGCGACACCCTGGTGATCTTCACCGGTTCCTACCACGGCATCTTCGACGAAGTGATCGTGCGCGGGACCAAGAAGCTCAAGTCCGTCCCCGCGGCGCCGGGCATCCTGCGCAACACCTCCGAACACGTGCTGGTGCTCGATTACGGTACGCCGGAATCGCTGGCGATCATCCGCGAGCGCGCGCATGAAATCGCCGCCGTGCTGGTCGAACCGGTACAGAGCCGCCGCCCGGACTTCCAGCCGGTGGAGTTCCTCCAGGAGCTGCGTGCGATCACCGAAGAGGCCGGCTCGCTGCTGATCTTCGACGAAGTGGTCACCGGTTTCCGCTCCCACCCGCGCGGTGCCCAGCAGGTGCTGGGGATCGATGCGGACATGGCCTCGTACGGCAAGGTCGTCGGCGGAGGCTTCCCGATTGGCGTCATCGCCGGCAAGCGTCGCTTCATGGACGCGCTGGACGGCGGCGACTGGCGCTTCGGGGATGCCTCCGTACCGACCGTCGGCGTCACCTACTTCGCCGGCACCTTCGTGCGCCATCCGCTGGCCCTGGCCGCGGCGCACGCCGTGCTGAACCACCTCACCGAGCAGGGCCCGGACCTGCAGGCCACGCTCAACGGCAAGGTCACTGCGATGGCCGCCGCCATGAACGACTTCTGCGCAAGCGTCGGCGCGCCGATCAAGGTGGTGCACTTCGCCTCGGTGTGGAAGACCACGTTTACCGAAGACCACCCGTTGCAGGACCTGCTGTTCGCGATGATGCGCAGCCGCGGCATCCACATTTTGGACAACTTCCCCTGCTTCTTTACCACCGCGCATCGTGAGGAAGATTTCGCTGCCATCACGAACGCGTTCCGCGAATCGATCCTTGAAATGCAGGAAGCGGAATTCCTGCCGCGCCACCGCGACGCTGCCGCCTTCGATCCGAACCTGCCGCCGATGCCGGGTGCCCGGCTCGGCAAGGATCCGGACGGCCAGCCCGCGTGGTTCGTTCCCAACCCGGATGCGCCGGGCAAGTACCTGAGGGTAACCGCATGACGCCTAACGAGCTGGCCGCCGCCACGGCGGTCGACTATGACCCGTTCGCCGGAGCCTCCGTCGCGCACCTGGTGCCGACGACGGAACCCCAGCGCGAGGTGTGGCTGGCATCCCGGCTGGAGCCGGAAGCCTCGCTGGCGTACAACGAAGCGGTAGCGATCAACCTCAAGGGCTTGCTCGACGTCCCGGCTCTCGAAGCGGCACTGCAGGAGGTGGTGAACCGCCACGAAGCCCTGCGCTCCACGCTGAGCGGCGACGGCGAAAGCCTGTTCATCGCCGACCACGCGGCGTTGCCCATCGCCTTCCACGACCTGGGCCTGCTCGCCCCGTTTGAAAGCGACGCGCGGCTGATGGCGGCGTACTCGCGCATCGTCACCACGCCGTTTGATCTTGAACATGGGCCGATGGTCCGCGCGGAGCTTTTCCGCATGGCGCCGGACCGCCACATCCTCACCGTCGCCGCCCACCACATCGTGTGCGACGGCTGGTCGTTCGGCGTGATCGTGCGCGATCTCGCCGCCCTTTACGCGCAGCGCACTGGCCAGGGCCCCGGCCCGGCTCCCGCGCACGCGTTCTCGAACTTCGCGTTGGCCGAGGCCACGCACGCTGGTACGGGAACGGCACGCGACGATGAACAGTACTGGCTTGCCCGCTTTGCCGGCACGGCCCCAGCACTGGATCTTCCGACCGACCGCTCGCGTCCGCGCCGCCGTACGTTTACCTCACGGCGCGAAGACCGCACGCTCGATGCCACCGAGGTCACCGCCATCAAGCGCCTCGGCGCCGCCAGCGGGGCGAGCTTCTACGCCACCCTGCTGGCCGGCTTCGCGCTCCTGCTCCGCCGCGTGGCGGGGCAGGACGACGTGGTGATCGGCATCCCGACCGCGGGCCAGGCCGCCGAAGGCCTGGATACCCTGGTGGGGCATGCGGTGAACGTGCTGCCGTTGCGTGCGCGCATCGACGATACCGCCAGCTTCGCCAGCGTGCTCGGCACGGTGCGCAACGACCTGCTCGACGCCTTTGAACACCAGCGCTACACCCTCGGCAGCCTGCTGCCGAAGCTGTCGATGACACGCGACCCCTCGCGCCTGCCGCTGGTCAGCGTACTGTTCAACCTGGACGCCGTGCTCGACGAAAGCACCGTGCGCTTCCCCGGCCTGCGTTTCAGCGTGGATGCCATCCCGCGCGAGTACGAGAACTTCGAACTCTTCATCAACGCCGTGCAGGTCGACGGCGCCCTGCGCCTGGAGTGCCAGTACAACGCGGATCTGTTCGAAGGCGCGACGATCCAGGGCTGGCTGGATGCCTACGCCATGCTGCTGCGCGAGGCCGCACTGCGTCCGGCCGAGCCCGTGGCGAAGCTGCCGCTGGTCTCCGACGCTGTCTACCGCGAACTCGCCGCCCTGCAACCGGCGCCGACGCCGTTCCCCGAACTGCGCCTGGCCCACGAATTCTTCGAGCAGCAGGTGGACCGCGCGCCCGAGCGCGCCGCCGTGCGTTATGGCGACCGCTCCCTGACGTACGCCGCACTGGAATCGCGCGCCAACCGCATCGGCAACAGCCTGCGCGAGCGTGGCATCGGCCACGGCTCGCTGGTGGGCATTTCGCTCGCGCGCGGGCTGGACATGGTGGCCGCCGTGCTGGGCGTCATGAAATCCGGCGCCGGCTACGTGCCGCTGGATCCGGCCTTCCCCGCCGACCGCCTCGCCTTCATGGCCGAAGATGCCGCCCTCGCCGCGCTGGTGGTCGATGACGACACGCCGCTCTCGTTCCCCTTCGACCTTGAGCGCGTGCTCGCGCTCAACAGCGACGAAGTGGTGCATGCCTCGATCGACCGCCCCGAGCGCAACCGCAAGGCCGCGACGCCCGATTCCGTGGCCTATGTGATCTTCACCTCCGGCTCCACGGGCCGGCCGAAGGGCGTGCGCGTGCCGCATCGCTCCGCCGCCAACTTCCTCACCAGCATGCAGCGCGTGCCGGGTATCGCGCCGGACGACCGCCTGGTGGCGGTCACCACGCTGTCGTTCGACATCGCCTTCATGGAGCTCATGCTGCCGCTGACCAGCGGTGCGGAGATCGTGATCGCCGGTCGTGACGATGTGCGCGACGGCGCCCAGCTGCGCCGCCTCATCGAAGAAAGCGACGCCACCATGATGCAGGCCACGCCGGCCGGCTGGCGCCTGCTGGTCGATGCCGGCTGGCACGGCCGCCCGGCGTTCCGTTCCGTCTCCGGCGGTGAGCCGCTGCCGGTCGACCTGGCCGAGGCCCTGCTCGACCGCTGCGGCGAAGTCTGGAACGGCTACGGCCCCACCGAGACCACCGTGTATTCCACGTACTGGCGTGTTTCCGATCCGCGTGAAGGCATCTACATCGGTCGCCCCATCGCCAACACGACGGTGCACATCCTCGACGAGCAGGGGAACCATTGCCCGCTCGGCGTGCCGGGTGAGATCCACATCGGTGGCGCCGGCGTCACGCTCGGCTACCTCGACCGTCCTGAACTCACCGCCGAACGCTTCGTGCCCGATCCGTGGTCCGAAATGCCGGACTCGCGCATGTACCGCACCGGGGACCGTGGCCGCTGGCTCGCCAACGGCATGCTAGAACACCTCGGCCGCCTGGACTTCCAGGTGAAGGTGCGCGGTTACCGCATCGAGCCGGGCGAAATCGAATGCGTGCTGGCGGACGTGGCCGAAGTGGCTCGCGCCGTCGTCATCGCCCGCGAGGACCGCCCGGGCGACGTGCGCCTGGTCGCCTACGTCGTCGCCCATGACGGCCTGTCGCTGGACGAAGACAGCCTGCGTGCCCGCCTGCGCTCGCGCCTGCCCGACTACATGGTGCCGCAGCACATCATGGTGCTTGATGCGATTCCGCTGCTGCCGAACGGCAAGATCGACCGCAAGGCCCTGCCGGCACCGATGGCGCATTCGCTGGCGGAAGCCGGCGTGCGCATCGCGCCGCGCAATGAGGACGAGCGCCGCGTCGCCAGCGCCATGGAAGCCACGCTGTGCCTGCCCGACCTGGACGTGCGCGACGACTTCTTCGCCCTCGGCGGCCATTCACTGCTGGCCGCGCAGCTCACCGCCCGGCTGAACCGCGAGTTCGGCATCACCCTGTCCTTCCGCACGCTATTCGACGCCCCGACGATCGAGCAGCTCGCCGCCGCCATCGGTTCCCAGGTGGCCAGCGGCAGCACGCCCGCCGCCGAGCCGATCCACCATCGCACCGACGCGGAGCAGGACCACGCGCCGCTGTCGCTGATGCAGCGCCGACTCTGGGCGCTGGAGCGGATGCACCCGGGTCGCGTCACGTATAACGCGCCGTCGGCTCACCGCCTGCGCGGCAAGCTCGATGAGCACGCGTTCGAGATGGCCTTCCAGGCGTTGATCCAGCGGCAGCCGAGCATGCGCACGGCCATCCGCGACATGGGCTCCGACGTCATGCAGGTGGTACAGGCGCAGCTGAATTACCCGCTGTTCCCCGCCGAGGACCTCAGCCACCTGCCGCCAGCCGAGCGCGACGAGCAGCTGATGGCGCGCCTGCGCGAGCTCACCGACACGCCGTTCAACCTGGAGACGGCGCCGCTGTTCAGCGCCCGCCTGTTCAAGCTGGCCGCCGACGAGCACGCGCTGTTCTTCATGCCGCACCACATCATCTGGGACGGCTGGTCGTTCGACATCTTCTGCAACGAGCTTTCCGCGCTGTACCGCGCCTTCGCCAACGGCCAGCCCTCGCCACTGGCGGCGCTGCCGGTGACCTACGGCGATTTCGCCGAGTGGCATGCGGACTGGCTGGAGTCACCCGCGTTCCAGACCCAGCTGTCGTTCTGGCGCGAGCGCCTGGCCCTGGTCGGTGACGTACACGCGCTGCCGACCGACTATCCGCGCCGCCCGGGCATGTCCGGCGTGGGCCGCACGGAGTGGATCCATGTGTCGCGCGAGCACACCGATGCGATGCACGAAGTGGCCCGCCAGGCGGATGCCACGCTCAACATGACCCTGCTCGCCCTCTACTTCACCATGCTGTCCAGCTCGGCCGGCCAACGCGATCTGGTCGTCGGCACGCCGGTGCGTGCGCGCAACCAGACCGAAGTCGAATCGGTGATGGGCTACTTCAACAACCTGCTGCCGCTGCACGTGCACGTCGATCCGGGCCTGTCGTTCCTGGAATTCGTCCGCCACGTGAAGCGCACGGCGATCGACGCCTTCGGTTCACCCGATGTGCCGCTGGAATACCTGCAGCGCGAGCTGAAGGTGGGCCACGGCGCGGGTGCCACCCTGTACCAGGCCCTGTTCTCCTTCCAGGATGCCCGCCAGCGCGCGACGGACTGGGGTGGCCTCAGCCACGAACAGATCCTGCTGTTCCAGAGCGGCGCCACCGAAGACCTCGGCATGTGGTTCCTGGAAGGCCATCGCGGCATGGTCGGCGGCGTCACGTACAACGCCGACCTGCTCCAGGCCGGCACCGCGCGCCTGATGCGCGAGCGCTACCTCGACATGATGCATGTCGTGTCGCAGAACCCGTCCATCGCCGTCGGCCAGCTCACGGCCGCCAGTGCGCCGGAGCGCGAGCGGATGCGCACCTGGAACACCGGTTGCGGTGGTTCGCCGCTGCCGGCGGATCTGTTCGCCCTGGTCGACAACCAGGCCCGGCGCACGCCGAACACCACGGCCGTGGTGCACGGGCTGCGCAAGCACACGTACGCCCAGCTCATCGGCCAGGCCCTGCGCATGGCCACCCTGCTGCGCGACCGCGGCGCGGTGAATGGCGCCGTCGTGGGCCTGTGCGTCGAGCCCGGCTTCGACCGTGTCGCCGCCCTGCTCGCCATTGGCCTCACCGGGGGTACCGCCCTGCTCATGGATCGCGGCTACCCCGCAGCCCGCCTGCGCGACATCGTCGCGGATGGCCGGGCCACGGTCATGGTCGGCGATGCGTCCCTCGAAGCGTCGCTCGACTGGCCGCGTGCCTGCGCGCTGTGGCTGGACGCCGACCACGCGGAACTCGAAGCCACCGTCGGCGATACCGACACCTTTGCCCAGCGCACCTGCGCGGACGCGGCCGCCATCGCTTTCCACGTGCCGGGCAGTGACGGCAAGGCCTACGGTGCCTCGCTCTCGCACGCGGCGATCGCCAGCATCGTCCACGGCCTGGAAGAGTCGCTGGCCGTCGACGCGGGCCAGTGCCTTAGCGGCGACGCGATGCCGGCCGACCCGATGTCGCTGATCGAGCCCCTCGTCGCGCTGGGTTGCGGCGCCACGTGGTCGGTGCAGGATCCCAACGAACTGGCCCGCGGCGAACTCGACGACCTGGACTGCTTCATCGCCTCGCCGGAAACCTGGAACACGCTGTTCGAGCAGGGTTGGGCCGGTGATGGCCAGCTGCGCGCGGCGATGCTGGGCGGCACGCCCACGCAGGAAACCGCCACGCGGATTGCGGATGCGACGGCTGGCCTGTGGACGCTGTTCGGCGATGCCATGACCGTACCGGCGGCAACCTGCGGCCGCGTGGAGCGCGCCGCTGACGCCCTGCATGCGGGCCGCCCCCTCGGCGGCACCGAGATCTGGATCCTCGACAGCGATGGCGAGCCCTGCCCGATCGGCGCCACCGGCGAAATCGCCGTGGCCGGCCCCGCGCTGTCACAACGCTTCGGCACGCGTGCCACCACCGACCACCTGGTTGGCGACGAGCACGTCCTGCGCACGGGCTACCGCGGCCGCTGGCTGGCGGACGGCCTGGTCCAGGTGCTGGACCGCGACGACCGCCGCATCCGCCGCCATGGCCTGGACGTGGAACCGGCGGCGATTGAAGCCGTGCTCCACGCACAGACGGGCATCGTCCGCGCGTTGGCGGTGCCGCGGACCAATCGCCTCGGCGAGCAGCACATCGACGCCTTCGCGGTAGGCGCACCGGGCTACCAGCCGGACGCCGAAGGCCTGCGTGCCGCGCTGGCGGCCCAGCTGCCCGCGTGGTCCATGCCGCTGCACGTGACGCTGCTCGACGCCATGCCGATGCTGGCCACGGGCGAGCCCGACGTGGATGCCCTACCGCAGCCGGACGAACGCGCTGATGCCTCGATGACCGACAACCACAGCGTCGAACCCAGCACCGCGAGCGAACGCCTGCTGGCCGGCGTCTGGCAGGAACTGCTCGGCATGGCCCGGGTCCGCACCAGCGATAACTTCTTCGACGTGGGCGGCCATTCGCTGCTGGCGGTCGACATGGCGCAGCGCGTGCAGAAGCTGACCGGTATCCAGATGAACCTGCTGGACATCGCCAACGGCACGCTCGGCACCCTGGCGGCGGACCTCGCGGTGGCGACGCCTTCCGCGCAGCAGCCGGCCAGGCGCGGCGGCCTGTTCGGCAAGCTGTTCGGCCGCAGTTGATCCACGACGTCATCGGACAGGGGGAGACGTCATGACACATATCGCCTGGTGGGCCTGCTGGGCCTCGGCGTTCCTGCTGGTGCACATGTTCGCCGGCTATCCGCTGCTGATGTGGCTGTGGGCGCGCGTGCGCCCACGGCCGGTGGTTCGCAAGGCGTGGCTGCCCACGGTGAGCATCGTGGTGGCCGTGCACGATGGCGAGCGCTACATCCGCACCAAGCTCGCCAACCTGCAGGGGCTCGACTACCCGCCGGAACTCATCGATATCGTCTTCGCCTGCGACGGCTGCCACGACAACACGGTGACCATCGCCCGCCGCAGCACCGACGCGCGACTGACGGTGCTGGACTTCCCGAACCGCCGCGGCAAGGCCGCGTGCGTGAACGACGCCGTCGCGCTCACCCGCGGCGAGGTGCTGCTGATGACCGACATCCGCCAGCGCCTGTCACCGTCCGCCCTGAAGGAACTGGTGGCCAGCCTGGCCGATCCCGACGTCGGGGCGGTGGGCGGCGAGCTGCACATGGAAAACGTGCGCACCGGCTTCGCCCAGGGGGTGGACTTCTACTGGCGCTACGAGAAGCTCATCCGCCACGCCGAAAGCCTCACCGGCTCCACCATCGGCGTCAGCGGCGCGCTCTATGCCATGCGCCGTTCCCTGTTCAAGCCGCTGCCGGCCGGCACCGTCCTCGACGACGTGCTGATCCCGATGCGCGTGGCCGCCCAGGGCAAGCGCGTGGTTTTCGAGCCGAAGGCAATGGCCTGGGACCAGCCCTCGCAGGAACCCGAGGCCGAGCGCCGGCGCAAGATCCGCACGCTGGCCGGCAACTTCCAGCTGATCCAGCTCGCGCCGTGGCTGCTCTCGCCATGGCGTAACCCGTTGTGGTTCCGCTTCGTCAGCCACAAGGTGCTGCGCCTGCTCGCGCCCTGGCTGATCGTGGCGCTCACCCTGAGCAGCGGCTTCCTGTTCAACCGGCACCCGATGTACGCCCTGGCCTTCTGCGCGCTCGGCGGCGGTGCCCTCCTGGTCGGCGCCGCGCGCGTGCGCCCCGGGCTCGGCCGGTGGATGCCGGCACGCATCGCGGTCGCCTTCTTCTACCTCAACCTTTTCGCCGCGCAGGCCCTCCTGGCCTTCGCCCGTAATCGCAGGCTGCACTTATGGTGATCGACATGAATGGACGTGGCGCTCCGGGTATCCGTGGACGGCTTGGCGAGTTGTGTTACGCCAGTGGCCTGCTGCACTCCTTGCAACGCGTGCGCTCGTGGCTGCACCGCGACCTGCGCGTGCTCGCCTATCACCGGGTGATGCCGCTGCCGGATCCGGATACCTACGAATTCGACATGGAGCTGATCAGCACGCCGCCGGACGAATTCCGCGACCAGATGATCCGCCTGAAGAAGCACTTCCGGCCCATCCGCCTGACCGACGTGGTGGCCGCCCTGGACGCGGGCGAAGCCCTGCCGCCAGATAGCGTGGCAGTGACCTTCGACGACGGCTACGACGACAACTACCGCATCGCCGCGCCGATCCTCGACGAGCTCGGCGTGCCGGCGACGTTCTTCGTTTCCACCGGGCATATCGACAGCGGCCAGCCCTATCTGTACGACTGGCTGGTGCACATGATCCTGATGACGAAGGCGCCGCGTCTCGTGCTGCCGGAGCTCGGCATCGACGTGGTGCTGCCGCCGGAGCGCGCGCTGCGCCGGCGTATCGCGGGCAACGTGCTGCTGCGCATGAAATGGCTCGACGCGCACGGCCAGAGCGCGATGACCGAACGCCTCGAGGTCGAGTGGAACATGCCCTCGGCCGGCGCACGCCCGATCGATTGCCGCCCGATGACCTGGGACCAGGTCCGCGAGATGGAAGCGGCCGGCCTCGAGTTTGGCTCGCATGGCGTCCATCACCGCATGCTGGCCCGCCTGCCCGTCGAAGAGATGGAAGCGGAAGTGCTGGCCTCCAAGCGCACGCTCGATCGCGAACTGCGCAACCCGGCGGTGCTCATGTCCTACCCGGTGGGCGGCGACCGCGCCTATAACGACGCGGTGATCGCGGCCACGCGCAACGCCGGCTTCCAGCTGGCCTGCAGCTACATCTGCGGCACCAACCCGGAGCCGTCGGAGAACCGCTATTCGCTGTATCGCCTGCCCGTGGAAGCCAACATGGGCCCGGGCTGGTTCGCCGCGATGCTGGCGCTGCCCCAGCTGATGAGTTACCCCACCGCGGCCCATGAATCGCATGGACCGCAGGAGCAGGCATGTTCCCCCTGATCCTCCTGTACGTCATCCTCACCATCATCCGGCCGCAGGATTACGTCGCCGGGCTGGATACCGTGCCGATCCTGCCGGCGGTGCTGGGCCTGGCCTTCCTTGCCTGGCTGCCGTCGCGCGAAAAAACCTTCGAGGCGCCGCAGTTCATCATCCTGCCCTGCTTCCTGCTGATCCTGATGGTCTCCCAGGTGAGCAACGGCTGGACCGGCGGCGCGCTGGACGAACTGGCCCACTTCGGCCCCGTCGTCATCGCCTTCTTCATCCTCGGCGCCTGCTGCACCACCCAGCGCCGCGTGCGCGTGTCCATGGGCATCCTGGTGGCCTGCGCCGCCGTCCTGGCCCTGCACGGCGTGGAGCAGGCCCGGACCGGCATGGGCTGGACGGGCATCCCCATCGGCGAAGGCAACCGCATCCAGTACGTGGGCATCTTCAACGACCCCAACGACCTGGGCCTGCTGTTTGCCGCAACCTTCCCCATGGCCGTGTTCCTCGGCCGCCGTGGCGCCACGGCACGCTGGTTCTGGCTGGCCTGCGCCCTGTTGCTGCTGTACGGCACCTACCTCACCAATTCCCGCGGCGCCCTGCTGGCCGTGCTCGTCGTCGCCGGCTGCTACATCTGGTACCGCAAGGGCGTGGTGGTGGCGGGCGTGCTCGGCGTGGCCGGCCTGGTGGCGCTGAAGCTGCTCTCGTCGCGCATGGACGAGCTGGATGCCGGCGAAGAATCGGCCGCGGGCCGCGTGGACGCGTGGTACGCGGGCCTGGAGATGTTCCGCGACAGCCCCTTGCTGGGCGTGGGGCCGGGCAATTTCACCGAGTACAACGAGCTCACCGCGCATAACTCCTTCGTGCTGGTGCTCGCAGAGACCGGTTTTCTAGGCTTTATCCTCTGGCTTGCCTTTGTAGGCTATGGCTTCTGGATGATGTTGACGATCCTCCGGCATCCGCATACTGCGTCCAACGAACCGGGGCGTGAGGCGGAATGGGCAATGGAACGGCAACTGGCCCTGACGCTGCTCCTGTCGCTGTGCGGCCTGTTCGCCGCCGCGTTCTTCCTGAGCCGCAGCTACATGGTGGTGCTGTACCTGATCACCGCCGTGGTCGCCGGCCATTACGTGGGTGCCCGCCAGCGCTGGCCCGAGCTGCCGGCCTTCCGTTTCTCCCGCGATGGCTGGCGCTGGGTGCCAGCGGCCTTCGCCGGTGTCGCCGGCCTCTTCGTGCTGGTGGCCGTCCTGCTGAGAACCCAATGAGCGTCTACGAGCCCCTGCTGAGCAAGGTGTTGTGGCCTGCCTACGAGGGCGGCCTGCGCCGCCGGCAGACCCCGCGCTACCTGCGCGACTACGCGCAGGCGCAGTGGCTCTCCGCCGATGAAATCGCCCACCTGCAGTTCACCCGCTTCAAGGCGCTGCTGGACTGGTGCCAGCGCGAGGTTCCCTTCTATCGCGAGCGCTGGGCGCAGATGGGTCTCTCGCCTGCCGATATCCGCGAGCCGTCGGACGTGTCGCTGCTTCCGGTCCTGACCAAGGCCGATATCCGCGAGCATGACGACGCGCTGAAGGCGGTGTCGCTGAAGGATGGCCTGGCCTACAAGGCCACCGGTGGCTCTACCGGAGAACCGCTGCGCTTTGGCTACACCCGCGAAAGCAACGACCGTCGCGTCGCCGTGATGTGGCGTGGCTACGGCTGGGCCGGTTCACGCATGGGTCGGCGCACGCTGTTCCTGTGGGGTGGCGCGGTCGGTGAGCCGAGCGCCGCCCATCGCTTCAAGGACCGCGTGTACAACACCGTCTTTGCGCGAAAGCAGCTCAACAGCTTCGCGATGACCGAGTCCAACCTCGCTTCGTACGCCGATGCCATCGACGCCTACCGGCCCGAGGTCATCGTCTCGTACGTCGGTCCGCTCCTGCGCCTGGCGCAGTACCTCGTCGCGGAACGCCGCCGCGTGGCTCGCCCGGTCTCGATCATTGGTGCCGCCGAAGCCCTGCATCCGTTCCAGCGCGAGCTCATCGAGCACGCCGTCGGTGCGCCCGTCTACAACACCTACGGCTGCCGCGAATTCATGCTCATCGCCTCCGAGTGCGAACACCGCGACGGCCTGCACGTGAACGCCGACCACCTGATGGTCGAGACGCTGGGCACCGATGGCAAGCCCACCCAGCATGGCAGCGGCGACGTCTGCATCACGGACCTCTTCAATTACGGCATGCCGTTCATTCGCTACGTCAACGGCGACATGGCGACGCACTTCCACGGCCAATGCGCCTGTGGCCGCGGCCTGCCGCTGCTGGCCAGCATTGACGGACGCAAGCTCGACGCGATCCGCACGCCGGCAGGCCACGTGCTGCCGGGCGAGTTCTTCCCGCACATGCTCAAGGATGTCCCCGGACTGACCCGTTTCCAGCTCGTGCAGCGGCAACTCGACCGGCTGGACCTCTCCATCGTGCGTGGCGACGGTTTCGACGACGAGTCGCTGGCCTATATCCGCCGCGAAGTGGCGAAGGTGCTGGGCGATAGCGCCGAGCTGCACTGCCATTTCGTCGACGACATCCCGCTCACCCGTAGCGGCAAGCTGCGCGTTACCGTCTCGGAGCTGGCCTCGTGAACATTACCCATGTCGTCGAAAACCTGAATCGCGGCGGCCTGGAACGCATGGTCATCGACCTGGTGACCCAGCAGCACCGCGAGGGCCACAAGGTGCAGGTGGTGTGCCTGTTCGAGCGCGGGGCCATGGCCACCGAGCTGGAGATCAAGGGCATCCCGGTGCGCGCGTGCGAGAAGCGCACGGGTGTCGACCTGCGTGCCATTGGCCGGGCTCGCGATTTCATCGCCAGCCATCGCACCGAGGTGCTGCATACCCATAACGCGGTGGCCCATTACCAGGCCGTGATCGCCACGGCGGGCATGGGCATCCGCCAGGTGGTCAACACGCGCCACGGCATGGGCGCCACGCGAAAGCCCGGCCGTCGTGAGTGGCTGTTCCGCCGCGCCATGGCCGCGACCGATACCGTGGTCGCCGTGTGTGAAGCGGCACGCGCCGACGCGGTCACCCGCGGCATGTTCCCGGCGCGCAAATGCTGCGTCGTGCCGAACGGCATTCGCCTGGACGGTTTCGACGTCGCCAACGATGCGATGCACGAGCGCCTCGCCCGACTGATCAACGTACCCACGCGCACGCGCATCATCGGCACCGTGGGCCGGCTTAACTGGGCGAAGGACCAGGCCAGCCTGATCCGCGCCTTCCGCGCCGTACGCCACCATCGCCGCGATACCGTGCTGGTGCTGATCGGCGACGGCGAGCTTCGCGAAACGCTGCGCGCCTGCGCGTTTGATGAAGGCATCGCCGGCTGCGTGCACTTCCTGGGCGACCGCGATGACGTGCATGAATTGCTCCAGGGGCTGGACCTTTTCGTCCTCTCGTCGGTGACCGAAGGCTATTCCATGGCCTTGCTGGAAGCCTGCGCCGCGGGCCTTCCGATTGTCGCGACGGACGTGGGTGGCAACGCCGAGATCGTCCGCGATCGCGCCACCGGCCGCCTGGTGCCGCCGTGCGACGCACCGGCCCTGGCCGACGCGATGCTGGAAATGCTGCACGCCTCGCAGCAGGCCTTCGCCTTTGGCCGCGCGGCGCGTACCTGGGTCGAGCAGAACGGCTCGCTGCAGGCCATGGCGGCCCGCTACACGCGCCTGTACTTCGGCCACATGGAAGCGGTGCCGTGAAGATCCTCGTCCTCACCAACCTCTTCCCTACCCCGTGGGATCCGCGCCGGGGGACGTTTAACCGGCAGCAGTTCGAGCGGCTGGGCGAACGGCATGAGGTGGACGTGCTGACCGCCGTGGACTTCCGCGAGCGGATGGCAGGCGCCAGGGGCCAGGTGCACGTGCCCCACGTCAACCGGGACCATTTTACGTTTTACCACCCGCCGGGCATTGGCCGGTTCCTCAACGCGCTGTGCTACGTCGCCTGTGTCATGTGGCAGCGCGGCCGCGAGCTGCGCCGCGCCCGCTACGACGTGATCCTGGCCAGCTGGGCGTATCCCGACGGGGCGGCAGCGGCATGGATTTCCCAGCTGCTCGGCGTGCCGTACGTGGTGAAGGTGCACGGCAGCGACCTCAACGTGCAGGCCTCCTCCCGGCTGCGCCGCCTTCAGATCCGCCACGCCTTCCGCGGTGCGGGAGCGGTGCTGACGGTCAGCAAGGCCCTGGCCGCGAAGGCCATCGAGATTGGCGCGCGGCCCGACGCCGTCGAGACCATTTACAACGGCGTGGACGGGCGCGTGTTCCGTCGCGGACATCGTGCCGCCGCCCGCGAGCGCCTCGGCTTGCCACTGGATGCACCGATCATCCTGTACGCCGGCAACCTGAAGGTGAGCAAGGGCTGCATGGACCTCATCGACGCGTTCCCGCTGCTGGCGAAACAGCGGCGTGACGCGCGGCTGTATTTCGTCGGCGATGGCCCGGACGCATCGACCCTGGAGTCGCGTTCCGCCTCGCTATGCTGCGGCTCGTCCGTTCATTTCATGGATTCGGTCGCTCATGCGGCGCTCGCCGACTGGTTCCGCGCGGCGGACCTGCTGTGCCTGCCCAGCCATAACGAGGGCGTGCCCAATGTGGTGCTCGAGGCCATGGCCTGCGGCACGCCGGTGGTGGCCACCGCGGTGGGTGGCATCCCGGAAGTGGTGCCCGCCTTCGCCGGCATCCTGGTGCCGGCCCACCACCCCGAGCTTCTCGCCGGCGCCCTGGCTGAGATGCTCGGCCGCCATGTAGACAGCGAAGCCATTGCCGCGCATGCGGCGACCTTCCGCTGGGACGACAACATCGACCGGCTTGAGCACATGCTCGAGCGGGTAACTGCCGGTGCGCCGGTTAACGTGAGTGTGAACGTATGATCCGCCGACCGAAGAAACACGAGCTGCTTGGCCTCCTTCCCGAACGCCTGCTGATGACCCGGGCGAAGCAGGACGCCACCTGCTACCTCAGCTTCGACGACGGCCCGGAGCCGGCGCACACGCCCAAGCTGCTGGATGTGCTGGCACGCCACGGCGTGAAGGCGAGCTTTTTCCTGGTCGGCGAGAAGATCGAGCAGTACCCGGAAATCGTGCAGCGGATCGTGGGCGAAGGCCACATGATCGGCAACCACTCGTACAGTCACTGGTCGTTCCGCAACATGAACCTGCGCAAGCAGCTCGATGAGGTGTATCGCACCGACGCCTTGCTGCGCCTGTTCGACGACCGACCGCATCACCGCATGCGCCCGCCGCATGGGTATATCGGCGCCAAGCTGCTGGTCCACTTTGCGCGGCGCAAGCGCAGCTTCGTCTACTGGTCGTACGACAGCCTGGATTATCAGGACCAGCCGATTTCATGGCTGATCGACCGCCTGCGCAACGATCCGCCCGCCGCGGGTGACATCGTGCTGATGCACGACGACAGCGACAAGGCCGCCGATGCGCTGGACACCTTGCTGCCCGAGTGGCTGGCCAAGGGCATGCGCTTCGATGCCCTGCCGGGAAGCAACGCGTGAATATCCTCTACCACCACCGCACGCGTGGGCGCCATGTCGAGGGCGTGCATATCCGCGGCATCGTCAACGCGCTGCGTGAGCTGGGGCACGATGTTGCGGTGATGTCGTTCCCTGGTGCGGATCCGGAGCATGATCACGAGGTGCCGGCGGGTGGTGCGTCGGCTTCGGCGGCGTCTGCGGGTAACGGACGGTTGGCTGGCCTGGTGACGAAGCTGCCGGGTGTGGTCTTCGAGCTCTGCGAGCTGCTGTACAACGCGGTGACCTTCGTGCGGATGTCGCGCGCATGGCGCGCCGCGCCGCCGCGGCTGGTGTATGAACGCTATTCCCTGTTCCTCTTCGCCACCGTCTGGATGGCGCGGCGCCGCGGCATCCCCATCGTGCTGGAGATCAACGACTCCGCCCTGGTGGAGCGCGTGCGCCCCCTGACCATGCGCGGGCTGGCGCAGCGGGTGGAGCGCTGGTGCTTCCACCAGGCCACCGGCCTTGTATTCATCTCGACCTATTTCCGTGACAAGGCCGCGGCGGCGTATGGCGATATCGCGCCCTCGGTGGTCTCGCCCAATGCGGTGGACCTTCCCAGCTTCGATCCGTCGAAGTTTGATCGCGACGCCCTGCGCGCCGCCCGGGGCCTCAGCGGGCGTGCCGTCTGCGGGCATATCGGTGTCTTTGCGCACTGGCATGGGGTCGACGGGTTCGTCGAGGCGATCGCCAACCAGCTGGAAAGCGCACCCGACCTGGCCCTGGTCTTCGTGGGCGACGGCAAGACGCTCCCTGCCGTGCGTGACCTCGTGGCCGCCCGTGGCCTCAGCGACCGCGTGCTGCTGCCGGGCCGCGTGCCCCATAACGAGGTCGCCAGCTGGATCGCGTGCATGGACTACGCCGTCCTCCCGAACTCCAACCATTACGGTTCGCCGATGAAGCTGTTCGAGCTCATGGGCATGGGCGTGGCCGTGGTCGCGCCCGACTACGCGCCCGTGGCCGAGGTCATCGCCGACGGTCACACCGGGTGGCTATTCCCCCGGGGTGACGCGACGGCCTGCGTAGAGCTCGTGCTCGCCCTGGCCAGCCGGGGCGAGGAATGCCGCCGCGTCGGCGAGGCCGCCCGTGACTACATCGCCAGCGAGCGCCAGTGGCGCAATAACGCCGAGCAGCTGCTGACCCTCGTACCCGCCGGAGCTGCCGCATGATCGCCCTCCTGATCCTTGCCGGCCTCGTCGTGCTGTTCGCCGCCGCCGTGACTATCGCCATCCGCGCCCGCAACATGCAGTACTGGCTGTGGGGTTACCTCACCCGCAAGCCGGCACCGAAGGTCGAGGGCACGAAGCACATCCTGTTCTGCTTCGTGGACCACTTCGAGCCCAACTGGGGCCGTGTGGACATGGACCGCCAGCGCCACCGCGTGGACCGCTGGTGCAAGGAATACCGCGAGATGGCCAGCCGCCACCGCGACGCCGATGGGCGGCCGCCGCAGCACTGCTTCTTCTACCCGGAAGAAGAGTATGTGGAGGAGCACCTGGACAAGATCGCAAGCCTCTGCGCCGACGGCTTCGGCGAAATCGAAATCCACCTGCACCACGACGACGACACCGCCGAGAACTTCGTCGCCACCATCGACCGGTTCAATCGCCTGCTCCACGAGCGCCACGGCGCGCTTCCGCGCGACCCGGTCACCGGCCAGCTCCGGTTCGCCTTCATCCACGGCAACTGGTGCCTGGCCAACAGCCGGCCGGATGGCCGCTGGTGCGGCATCAACAACGAACTCCCCCTGCTGCGCGAGCTCGGCTGCTACGCCGACTTCACCCTGCCCTCCGCCCCCAGCGACACACAGACGCGCATGTCGAACGCGATTTATTACGCCGAAGACGGCCACGGCAAGCCGAAGGGCCATGACACCGGTGTGCGGATGCGCGTGGGCGGCAAGCCCAGCGGCGACCTGCTTCTCATCCAGGGCGTCCTCGGCCTGAACTGGAA
Source organism: Luteibacter pinisoli (assembly GCF_006385595.1). Taxonomy (NCBI): domain Bacteria; kingdom Pseudomonadati; phylum Pseudomonadota; class Gammaproteobacteria; order Lysobacterales; family Rhodanobacteraceae; genus Luteibacter; species Luteibacter pinisoli. Next base: position 1,992,753 of record NZ_CP041046.1, on the reverse strand, counting down.
AAACCGTCGGTTCGGCATCATTCCGCGCATCGAAAACTCCGACATCCGCAAGGGCTGCCCGCCCACCCGCGATCGCGTCGACCAATGGGTGGACACCGGTATCCACGTCGAGGGCCGGCCGGAGTGGATCTTCATCAAGATCCACACCCACGGCACCCAGGAACGCGACATGGACACGCTGCTGGGCGCGCCCGTGGATGCGATGCACACGTACCTGGAAGAGCGCTACAACGACGGCACGAACCATGTCCTTCACTACGTCACGGCTCGGGAGATGTACAACATCGCCAAGGCCGCCGAGGCAGGAATGACAGGGAATCCGGGCCTGTACCGTGACTTCGAGCTACCCCGCCCGCCGCACGCCGCGCGGGATCAGTTGATCGACGGCTCCGCCTCGGGCTCAACCTCGGGCAGCGAGCCGACGTCGAATGGCACGATGACGGAGCCGGACGCGCTGACCGAACCCTCCCGCTCGATGTCGTAGGCAAGTTCGAGGCAGAACCGCGCAGCGCCCTCACTCGCCGCCAGCCTCAGGATATCCTCGCGCCGGATCAGCAGCTTCAGCATCGGCTCCAGCATCGCCTCGAGGTCCGTCAGCACGAGCGTATCGAACCAGGCGTCGCCCAGGCGCATACGCACGCGGTCGCCGCCCTTGCACGACGGCCGCGATGCAGGGATATCGACCACCAGCCCCTGGGCGGTCTCCTCGACCCGCATGACACCGTCCACGGCCGTATACACCACCGGCGCCGTGATCCGGCCGGGAATATGGTGCAGGACCACCATCAGCCCCGTAGGGTCCGAACGCACCGTCAGCTTGCCGTACTCGGCGCGCACTTCGTAGAAGAAGTCGATGCGACCATTCACACCGAACTGGGCGAGCACGCTTCGACTGAAACGAAACGTCAGCGGGAACGCACTCTCGACGATCGTCAGCGTCCCCGCCTCCACCACCTTCTTCGTCTCACGATGTCGCAGCATCACGGTGACGATGTCGCCCACCCGGAGCCCCTTGAAGTCAGGAACGAAGCCCAGGAGCTCCTGGTTGGGCATGGCCAGCAATGAGGCCAGGGTGAGGCCGTCACGCTTGAGGATATCGGGGAAGACGATAGGGTTCAGGCACCGCCGCAAGCGGGGCTTCAACATCACCCGCATCTCAACGGGAAAGGGCTGAACGTTGCGGGCCATGCCCGTGGCGCTCCAGTCATAGTTCAGCTCGGGGCGAGTGTCCCCCAACATTTTCTTTTGACGTCGACGTTTCATGTGACTCTCCCTGTGGTGCGTCTGATGGAGCTGGCAGGTTAAGACGCACCGTGCAGGCGACCTATCGGTGTTGCCGCCGCCGTTCGGTCACTTCACACCAACGGATCGGGTCAGCGCTCGCAGGGTCGTTGTAAGCGAAGGGTCAAGGGCCGGGTTCTCGAAGCGGAGCCTCTAGGCCTTCGCCTACATGGCGGAGGGCTTTTTCGTACGTCAACTGACGGAAACCGCTGCCACTTGTTGCAAGCATTACCGCTACTTGGGTCCTGTTCGATTCGACACACTTCCCGGCACCCATGACTGCCACAAGGAAGGATAGTGACGAAAAAGAAACGCGCCAAAAGGATGGACCACGTGGGCGAACGCGGCGTGGTAACGACCACGGCGACCATCTTCCCCATCGAAAGCAAGCCGGTGCTACCGGATGTCCTGGGTGATGGGCAGACCCTTCCCCATGACACGCCTGAGCGGGGCATCCGTGTTCATGCCGCTCCCGTCAAGACGCCCGGCTACGTTACGTGGCCGGGCGACCTCTGCGCGGTCCTTTTAGATGGTGCAATCATCCCGTCGTCCGTCACGGTGTTGCCCGATCCGGTTCCGGACGTTATCGAACTCCAACTCTCCAAAGAACTCATCCAAGGCCTTGCGGACGGCCCTCACTCGATCGCTTATCGCATCACGCCCCTTCCCATCGGGACCATCCAGGAGTCCCAACATGGCACCTTCCGCATCGATCGCACGCCGCCCAGCGGGTCACTCCTTCCATGCATCATCTTTCCGGAGCGCGCGGAGCTCGACGGGGTATCCGCTGCGTACCTGGATTCCCTACCAAATGCAGAGCTCGTCGGAACGGTCCCACCTTACAGTGAGATCTCGCGCGACGATGCACTGGATTTCTATCTACGGATGCGCGGGTCGACGGATGAGCACTTCATCGGCCGGCAGATGCAGGTGGCGGATGGTCCGTGCCAGGTCAAAATCCGCCTGACCCTGGGCATGATCGACGCCCTTGCCTGCGATGGCACGCTTGACGTCTGGTATTACGTCACTGACATCGCGGGGAACCGTAGCCAGGCCTCTCCGTCAACATCCCTGCGGATCCTCGGGCGCGGTGCGCCGCGCGTCCTCCCGCCGCCGATCATCCGGGGCATGGAGAAAGGCAGCCTCACCGAGCACGACGTGAAACCACACCTGCATGTCGACATCCCCCGAAGCACTCCGGCGCCGATCCCGGGAGATATCGTGGTTTTGCACTTCGGCGACAGCAGTCTTCCCGCGTTGCCGCTATGCCTGGGGGACATTGGCGATGACCCCATGCTCTGTGTTTCGATTCCGCACGATATCGTACAGACCGAGACGCGGCGCGAAGCGTGGACTGAGGGCGGCATTCCTTGTCAGTACGATATTGTACGGAAGGGTGTTCATGTGCCGTCGAAAATCGCATTTGCGAGGATTGATCCGCCACAGCAGTAGCCAATTCAAGTAGAAAACGAACTGGCGCGACACTGTTGCGCCAGTTCGTGATCCCCTACAGTGTCATCCGTAAGCCTACGTGGCCGGTCCAACCCTGGAACCCGCCGGCGCCGAGATAGTGTCGGTATCCTCCTTCGCCAAATGCCTGCAGCCGAGGTGTCAACTGTGCGTTTACGCCAACGGCGACGGCGTATTCACTACCGTTGCTACCCGATGAAAAGCGTGCCGCCGGAGCCAAACCGCTCGCGCCGGCTGCCACAGTCGCATTACCAGACGTCGTGCTGACGTCGAGGCGAACGAAAGGGGCGAATAGCTCATCGGTACGCGCGATGGCTACACCAGCCGTCTTTCCGACATACCGATGGCCCTTGAACGTCACGTTCAAGCTATCGTGGCCCTCGATGGGCTTGAGGCGTACGCTCCCGGTAGACAGCTGAACATGGGGCTCGGCAGACCATTGCGCACCGACCTGCACTGGCCATCCAAAGGCGGCGGAGAACCCGGTTGCCGTCGCTCGTATCCGGCCAACACCTTTTCCTCCGACGAGGGTATCGGTGGCTCCTCGAATACGCTGACGACTGACAACCCAGTCAGCCCAAAGTCCATTCCCGCCCTTCCACGTAATCCAAGCGGACGTGCCATTTGCACGCAATCGCGTCACGCTTTCGCCATCAACCGCGTGCGGCACGATCGACGACCGTCCGCGATCGAATGCCCAGCCGGCGCGCACGGAACCGTTATCTCCGTCGAGGCCTACAATGGACCCGCCGAACTGCCACGCCTCCATCGTGTGATCGTAGTCGTAGCCATAACGAGAAAAGGCGCGACCGCTGCTATATCTCTGATTTCTTCCCGAGAACCGAGCGAATAACTCACCGCCGGTCTTCCCTTCAAAATCCTGGTCGCGGATCTCCCCGAGACGTTGATGCAGATTCGTGAACATGCCCTCAGCGTAAGCAAAAATTGCCCCGGGCGTGGAAATATACGATGCTACCTGCGGCGCGACCGCGGGTCGGGGCTTTCCTTCTGGACCTTCGCCCGACCCTGTTTCGCCACCACATGATGTCTCACAGACGGTGCGAGACACGAGCCGATAATCCCAATTCAGCTTCGCGTCCTTGAGATGGCTTTCTGACTCATCTGTTTCACCAGGACCGAACGCCTTGAGCTCGTACTGGTAGGGGCCGGCGACAAGATAACCACCCTTCAACCTAAACGCGCCTGGCCTTGAGGCACCGGCCACCTGGACGAGGCTTGCACCCTCGTTATTGTCTGCTAGGTGGTTCTCATTCCTATCAGTGTGGGCAGGAGTATCTGCAAGCGAGACGACCAGGTTCACGGGGCTCGTGGCCGTCACGTCGCCGCCAATCAGCAACTTGTCGCTAGTCCATGACGTCCCGCCAGTAGCGGCCGTCGGACTGGCTTGCAAGAACACCTCGCCGCCAGCCGCCACAAAGGCACCGTCAACCTCCAGTCGCCGTCCGGTACGTCCATCGCTGAATCCGGCCGCACCTCCTGCCAGGCGCAATGTCGCCACCCGGCTATCCGTCGCCGCCATCCACGCTGCATGGTGATCAACGGTCACATTGGCCTGGCCCCTGATGTGCCCGAGTAATGACGTATCCCGAGCGAGAGTAATGTCGGCACTCGCCATCTTTGAAAGGTCGACATCGCCACGGATGAATGACCCTTCCGCATCCAGGTCCAAATGAGCAGCCTCACCAACTCGGATCGCGACCCCTGCTTTCGAGGTGAGCTCTGCCCCCGACCTGAGCACGACGCGCGCTTCCTCCGTACCGTTCGACGTTCTCTCAACCGAAATGGCGGCTCCGTTTACCCCGTTGATTTTCGAAGCCTCAACGAACAGCTCACGCCTTCCTCCCCCCGTCGTTCTCCCGGGCGCACGGAGCTGTACTCCATCGCCATCACCATGGACCTCGGTGCCAGCCATCAGACGCGCCGTGCCGGTAATGAGGATCAGGCCTGTGCCTCCAGTGCCACTGCCCTCGACATGTGAACTGAATGCATCGAGCGATCCGCCGGCATCGATCACTACCCCAGCAGATGTGCCCGAGACGGTGCTTTCGCTCAACCTGGCGGTCGGAAGGGTATTCGGAGGTGCTCCCCCAGCCATGTGGTTTAGATAAATGCCGATGCCGTCGTTTGCCTTGACTGTTGATCCCGCGATGTCAATGGCACCCGACAGCAACTCGATACCTTGATCGGACGAATCGACGCGCGCAGAGCTCATGCGCAACGTACCATCGTAGATCTCAACGAATTTTGCTCGCGCCCCATTCAGCAGAGACAAGCTTGCGCCCTGCTGCAGATCCCATGCGTCAGGCACTCCATGTGGACCCTCTACCACGAGAACGTCGCCGCGGCCGAGACTACGAGCTTCGACGAGCTGATATTCGCCAATACTTCCCGCAGCCATCACTGCTGCCGCAACACGTTGCCTTACTCGACTACCTTCCATCTTTTCTCCATCGCACTACAGATCGGTACGGAAAACGAGCTCCGAACCACGCTCATGGAAATTAGACGCGAACTGCGACCGTGCCAGGTGTAAGACAAACCCGATTCTCGGCGTAGTCTCATTCCGAACGCATGTCAGTTAGCACGGCTAGAGAAAGTACCCCTACATAAAGCAAGGTTAGGACTACATCGATCGGCGGAAGATGGGATCACCGCGACAGGGTGAACCCGACATTCAGGCGCCCCCTCGACTCGTATCGTTCTCTCTCCACCAAACGAGAGACGCAAACGTATGAATGAAAGAGATTACCTGTTGTCGCCGTCCTTGACAGACGGGCAACACGCACAGCCGCAAGCCGTAAAGATGGTCAAGACCATCAGGTCCGTTGACACCTCTTTTGATCATCTGAAGCCTGTAGTCCCTGCCGCGCTTTCCGACGGGCTTCTACCCATCTCCTCCTTTGACCCGTTCCTGGTCGTATGTGCACCCATCATTGATGTCCCTGGCTATGTGACCATGCCGGGAGATCTCTTTTCGGCTGCCGTGAACGGCCAGACCTTTATCGAGACTAAGGTTGAATACAAAGGAGAAGATTCGCCGTATGTCGAACTCCACATCCCGAAGGATCGGATCGACGATCTGGAGGACGGCATCCATGCGTTGTCGTACATCTCGCAGCAGCGCCCGATCGGCGAACGGATCAGCTCGGGAAAGACACTCATCTACCTCGATCGTTCACCCGCCGGCGGCCGGTACCTCCCGCGAATCGTTTTCGAGGAACGCATTGAACTCGACGGCTTGTCGCTTCGTGGGCTTCTTGACCTTCCCGATGCCGCTCTTGTAGGCATCATCCCTGATTACGCGGGAATCGATCCTAGAGACACTATTCACGTTTTCATGAAACGCCGAGGGACCAATGAAGAGCTCGCGGCAACCACGATCAGCGCGCTCACCGATGGTCGACCCATGGAAGTGCGATTTGACCGCAGCATTCTGGAGAAGATCAATGCTGCTGGTCGTGTCGACTTCTACTATCACGTCGTAGACGCGGCCTCAATCAAGAGTACCTCCTCGGCTACAACGCCCATCAACCTCTCCATCCTGGATAGCCCAGAGCAGCTTCCCCCGCCCATGGTCGAGGGCGCAGACGACGGTCTTTTGACGGACGCAGATATTCGTCCTTCGCTCCAAGTGCGTATTCCCGCACTCATTCCACAGGCACACGCTGGTGACACGATTCAGTTGTTCGTTGGCGATCGAGCCTTCATGCCTTTTGAGATCGATGAAGACGACCTCGACAACGGCCCGCTGAAAACCGTATCCCTTGACTATGCCACCGTCGTCAGCTTTGCCGATGGAATGACTGACCAGCCGTTTACACAGCAATTCCACTACGTACACAGGCGCTTCGGCGTAGAAAGTACGTCAGAAGCCGTCGTGCACCAATTCGACACTACGCTTCCTGGCGGCTGGGATCCCCTCCCCGCGACGCCCGAAAACGAGGCGCTAGGATTGCCTGTCCTCCGTGGCGCAACGGGACCCGTTGACAACGTCATCAGTTTTGAGGATTCCACGAAGCCAGCCAGCGCCTTCATCCCAGCACCGACACACGTTTCTCGTGCTGGCAATGGTATCGACGAAGGCGACCGCATCAGCGTCGAACTAGATGGAACGGTTGTCGCCGAGCACGTGGTGATGGATGAACCCTATCCGATCATCGTTACGATTCCGGCTAAGGCGCTGAGAGAACACACAGGACTGGTGAAGATGGCCTATGAGGTTACGCGCCTCTTATCCACCGAACCACACGTTGCAAAAGCAAAGTCACCGTCGCAGGACGTCCGTATTCATTCGGCTGACGCACTTCCCGGTGCCGGCGCCGCGTTGAGCCCGTCGACCTTTATCAAGGCACGCGAGCGCGAAGAAGAGCAAGGGTACGCCATCCGCTTCCCCGACTTCATCAACGGATATACGCAGCTTCGCATCTTTGAATACGTAAACATGAAGGATGGCGATGAAATCACCATTACCTACAACGCCTTTGACAAATATGACGGCGGCAAATATGTGCCCGAAGCAAGTGGCGAGCTCAAGCATCGTGTTACTGCGGCCGACCTTGTTCCGAAACGCGAAGCGGATCCTTTCACGGGCGACGCCATCTATATCGACATCGACTTTCCTATCGAACCAGCGAAGCGTCTGAATCACGGTCATTTCGAATATTCGCACGTCGTAACAAACGCCGTGGGGTCAGGCGCTTCGAGCTTAAAGGAAGTGATTGTCGTCCTTCGACTTCCGCAGGGCTGATTCCGCCACAATAACCTGGAGTAATTGCATGATCGGTTCAGATCAACCGCGCATCCTCACCCTTACCCCGCCCAAGTTTCGCGAAGCCGATGATGGCGGTCTGGGCTATGACGACATCGTCGCCGACCCGACACGAAGCATCACCGCACAGGTCGGCCCGTGGGGTCGACTGATCGCGGGCGACGCTATCGAGATCCTCTGGGGTCCCGAATTTGAGTCCATTGCGCGCCATATCGTCCGCGATGAGGACGATCGCACGCCGCTTATCGCGGTTCCCGTCTCCAGAATCCGGAAGGCCGGCGAAGGACTGATGGAGGTCGCCGCCAGGATCACCACGGTGGATAGCGGCGAGGTCGAGCAGTCGGAGAGCGCCACGGTACGCGTAAAGTACTCAGTGCCAGGCGGCCTGGATCCCGATCCGGCAACGCCGTATCTCAATGAGCGGCTTGCAAAGCCCGCCATCGAGCCGCTGCCGCTCCCTGACAGTCTCGAGGGAATCACCGTCGTCGTGCCGCCTTATGAGAATATGGCCGTTGGCGATGTGATTAACGTTCTTTGGCAGGGGTCATCTGCTTCTCGACCCGGCCTTTCCGGAGACGAGGTCGGGCAGCCTGTCCGTATTGAGATTAGCCGGGATACCGCTGCCGCCACGGCGGGCGAAGAGATCACGATCCGCTACGAGATCCATGACGTGGTCGCAAACTGGTCGCGCTGGTCGCAGGCGGCAAAGCATGATGTTCCGCCCGACGAAAGCTCGTCTCCGTCGGCGCCTTGGGTGCTGGGCACCGTAGGTGACAGTGGCAATGCGCTTGACCTGAACCAGGTCGGCGCGGCCGACGTGGTCGTCCGTGTAGAAAACCATCCCGTGCTCGTCGGAGACCGCATCTCAGTCGTATGGAGTGGCGTAACGGCAGCGGGTAAGACGAGACAGTATGTCACCGAGCCCCTGGCTGTCGCGCGACCGGGCCAGACACTCGATTTCCCTATCCCTAACGCTTACGTCATCGAATTGGCGGGTGGTCAAGCGACCGTCGAATACCGATTCGTCTCTGCGGGCAAGCAGATCTCTTCGCGTCGGCGCGCGCTTTCGATCCTCGGCGTGGCACCATCGCTTCCTCCGCCAGAGCTGCGCGAGGCCATTGGTCACACGCTTGACCCAAAAAGCACGGTGGGCGGCGCGCACGTTGACGTTAAGCCTTGGCCCGGCATGAGTCCTGAGGATCGGTGCGATCTCGAATGGGTGGGTCGCCGAGCTGACGGGCAGCCTACTTACTTTCGCTCGGCACTGACGGGAGCTGACCTCGAGGAAGGAGACGCTCTGACGTTCGTCGTTCCGGAGGACGAGGTGGACCGGCTGGCAGGTGGCACGCTGCGCGTTCGCTATAGCGTCGCTCTGCACACCCTGGTCCGATCTGAGGGCGCAGTCACGATGTCGCCGATCGCCCAGCTTCCGTCTCCGTGGCTTGAGCTCTCGGTCACCGCGCTGACACCTGATTTGAGCATCGACTCAACCCCCGCAACCCTCTCCGGCAACATGATCCGCCTTGAGAAGCCCTTAGCTTTCCCGCCACCGGGCACTTTCCTTTCGCGCGTGGCGACCGGCGGTGTTCCGCCGTATCGTTACAGCGTCTCCAGCGGCGCTGTCGACGTTGATGAAGCCACGGGGCAGGTCGTATCGCTTCGCAACGGCGATGCAATCGTGACGGTCACGGACGTGCGCGGGCAAACGGCCTCGTATCCGATCACCGTCAGCAATGTGCTCCACCTGGTGGATCTCGGATCTGTTGACCTATGGCATGAGGCGAATCGCAAGACCACAGCAAGAAATGGTCGCACGCCGTCACCTGCGGACTGGGATGCCATGCGCGCCGCTTATGGCGGTGCGCCTGGTGTCCGAGCCGACGCCGCCTGGACATCGCAAGTGACGCGGCTGCTGTTTCCCAAGCAGCAGATGCGGGTGGTCGTGTTCCCTAATACCGGCGAGCGCCAGACCCGTCGCGCCGAGGGTCTCGGCGGACCGCTTCAATCGGCCGCGGTGTGGATGGTTTTCGTCCCGCAAGCGTAAATCGGCATGGCGCGCGTTCTTTCCGTCCGGAGCGCGCGCCCTACTTCAAGGACGTTGCTGGAGATGCATGCCATGAATGGCACGAATAATCGTAGCCTGACCTCCCCTCTCTGCATTGAGTTCGCCATGTCTGATGGCGAGAATATCGGCCGCGCCTCGATCATCCGAGGCGACGTGGAACACTTCGTCGCCCGGGTCGGACCTTGGGACGGCTTCCTGGAGGGCGACGAAGTCGTTCTCTCAATGTACGGCCTCGATACCGTCGTCATCGCGCGTATCTATGACGAAGAGGTCGACCGGGGCGCCATCTGCTTTCAGGTGCCGCTGTCCGCCTTCGACACACGTGTAGATGGACCGTACTCACTTGTGCTGGACCTGTATCGCAACGGCCACCAGGTGTTTTCGCAGGTGGATAACCTGAGCATCAAGCTCAGCGCACCTGGGCAACCGCCCTACGTGCCGGGCGTCCAGCGTGCGCCAAAGGCGCTCGAACCGGTGCGCATGCAAGGTGAACTCGTAAGCGGCGCTTCCGCTGCACACGTGTTGATTCCGCCTTATGAATCGATGGCGCCGGGTGACCATATCGTTGTCAGGTGGCACGACCGCTTCATCGCCCTTCCCCCCGTATCCCCACTCCAGGTGGGCCTTCCGCTCCTGGCTGCGATCGATGAGCCGCTACTTGGTCTTGAGGGTCTGCACGACGTCAGCGTCACCTGGCACGTGCACGACGCCTCCGGCAACGGCTCAAGCTGGGCACCCACCATTGATGTTCCCGTGCCGCCGACGGGTGCCGACGCGCCGGCGCCCTGGCTTGAAGGCACCCTGGACGACGAAGGCCATGCTTACCCCGCCGACCCGGCCGCAACGCAGCGCCCGTGCGTTCGCGTGGAAGGTCACGGCGCCCGGATCGACGACCGCGTGACGCTTTACTGGGACGGGATCACGGCGAGCGGCAAGCCGGAGAGCTGGTCCTCCGTGCCGCGGACCGTACGGCGCGAGGCGCAGACGCTGGACTTCGACATGCCCGCGGGCCTGCTGGGCCGCGTGGCCGGCGGCTCCGGCTTGCTCCACTACACGGTGAATCCTTCCGCTTTCTCGCCCCGCTATTCGTTGAAGCGCCGCGTCAAGGTCCTGGGTGCGCCACCGCACCTTGCCGAGCCGATCGTCGAACAGGCCGATGGCGCGGTCCTCGACCCACAACGTGCCCAGGGTGGCGCATCGGTGACCGTGCCGTCGTGGCCAGGGATCGCCCCGGACGATGAGTGCCACCTGGTATGGCTCGGGACGACCGCCGATGGCGAAGTGACCTATCACGGCGACGTTGCCCTGGGTTACGAGGCGCGCAGCCGTGGCGGCCTGTGCTTCCACGTGCCCGCGCACGAAGTGGCGCGGCTCGATCGCGGCGTACTTCGTGTCGGCTACCGGGTAAAGACGTTTGCCGAAGTGGAGACGCCGCGCGGGCTACGCCAGGAGTGCGTGCACACGATGCTCTCCGAATGGCAGGAGCTGCGCGTGCAACTCACGCAAGCGATGCCGCGTACGGTACTGGACGACCTCAATGGCCTAGCCCATCGCCGGATCGATCAGTTGAAGCGCCCCTTCATGACGTTTACCCCTATTCGGGGTGATTGGTCGGTCCGTGGTGGCCGGGAGGGGATCGCGCCGTTTCACGACGGCACCTTCCTGTGCTCGTCCGATGACAGCGTCGCCATGCATGTGGACTTTGCCGAGCCCTGCGAATCAGTCCGTTTCGGCTACGGCGCGAGCGGGTCGGGTGGTGGTGGATCGATCCTGCATGTCGACATCTGCGGGGAGCTAGGCCACACGGTGTCCCAGGCCATCTATCTGGTCCCGATCAGTGGCCTGCCCGGCCTCTGGGTCCATCTGCAGGCTTCGGACTACGGTGAACGTATCGGGTCCATCGTCGTCCGCAAGGACACCACGGGCATGTTCAGGCGAGTCACGGCGCAGCTGGACAACTTCACGCTCACCTGGTGACAGGCGACGTCGTGGCCTGCCCGCGCTTCCGGGAGCGCATGTCCTCCCGGACGCGGTGCAGGCCGCGGTACAGCCACCTCACTGGCGCATACATATGGAAGCCGGCCGTGGCACGCGCTGAGCGTACGACGTAAAGCGAGCCGCAGGGCTGGCTGTACGTGGCAAGAAGGCGTTTGTACTGGTTGTCGCCGTAACCGAAGCTCACGTTCTCGCCGGGGAACCGGTCGAGAAGCGCCTTGATGGCCTGGAACACGGCGACCGACCCGATGCCCACCTTCGCGATGGCTTCGTCATAGCCAAGGTCATCGACGAGATACGTACCCGCCACCCGGTAGCCGTGGACATAGGCCAGGGGCTGCCCATCGCGAAGCACCACGTGGCCCACGATATGGCCAGCCGCGGCGAGCCGCTGGAACAACGCCACCCGCAGCGGGTGATCCCAGTGGATGGGAAGGTCGTCGTGATGCCACGTGCGCGGATACAGCTCGTTCATAAGCCGGCAATACTCGGGCATGGCCTCCGGCGTATCGAAGACATGCAGCGCGGCGTCGCCACCGAGCTTCCGGTACGCACGACCAATTCGCTGGGTGAGATCCGTCCGGCGCTTCTTGTCCATCTGGGCCAGCCACGCCTCCGAGGAGGCCTGGCCTTCGATGGTCCACTGCACCTGGTCAAGGAGATTCGCCGAGACCAGGCGCATATCCTCGCCCTTCCCCAACGATTCGGCGAAGGTATTGGGCAGCGGGCTTTCCTGGATGCGCATGACGCGGACATCGATGTCCCCATGCAGCTGGCGAACGATGGCCAGTGTGGCGGTCGCGCGCTCCGCCGCTACGGCGACGATCCCCGCGCCAAGCAAACGCAGCGCTTCACCGCGATACAGGCTGACCCGACGTCCGCCAAGGTCTAGCCGTGCCGTATGCCGGATAGCGAGGAACGGTGCATAGCCCACCATGCGCCCTGCCCCGTCGCGAACGACGATCACATGGGGCATGGTGCCGTCATCGCGACTCTCTACCTCGTACGCGATCCAGTCCGGGTGCTGGAAGATGCCGTCGCACCCACCGGGCGCATCGGCGAGGGCGGCCATCTCATCGCGCGCTGCGCGCAGCGCGTCCAGGGTACGCAATATGGAGCACAGGTAGTTCATGAGCTTGCCTTCGCCGCGGAGGGCGGCACGATGGCGAGGACACGCGACAGCGCACGCCCGGGTGGACCCAACCGGCGGCTGATGCCTGCCATCAACTGGAGATCATCGGCGGACCAGTAGCGCACCCACACGCTGCCCGGAACGTAGATGGCCACGAAGGCCAGCGCGCCGACAAGGAAACCGAGCCGCGAAGGCGTGGCCTCCGTCGCGGCCCAGGCGGCGGCCATCGCCACCAGGCCCACCGCGAAGAGCCGCACCATCGCCGCCAAGGGCAAGCCGCCCTGGGTCGCCTTGCGCAGGTAGTGCACCGCCAGGCCCATCTCGACGATGCGCGTGGTGGCGTAGGTACCCACGGCGCCGGCCAAGCCGAACGGCGGAATCAAGGCAGCGCCCGCCACCGCGTTGGCGACAAGCGCCACCACGGCGATGCGCACGCGGTCGTCCTGGCGATCCACGACGGTCTGGAATGCGGCGATGCCGTTGCCGATGAGCAACAGGCCGCCAAGCACCAGCGTGGCCTCGATGGCCGGGATGGCGTCGACATACCGGGTGCCGTACATCAGGCGCACGATCTCGGGCGTGGTCACGACACCAAGCCCCGCAATGGCAATGCCCACTGCCCAATAGAACCGCGTCGCCTCCGAAAGGAACCGCGCCGCCTTGGCCGTACCGCTCTCGCCATACGTCTTGGCCATGTACGGCAGCAACGTCGAGGTGAGCCCCACCGAGAACAGCTGGACCGCGCCGCGGGTCAGCGTGCCGGCGATGGCGAAGTAGCCCACCGCCACCGAGCCGGTGAACGTATTGAGCATGAACACTTCGATGGTGCCGGTGCGGAACGAGCCCATCAGCACGAGCGTCGCCGTGAGCTTCAGGTGCCGGTTCACCCGCGCGGTCATCGCGGGCGGAATCTCGCCTGGCTCGAACGGACGGCACAGCCGGCGGTACATCAATCGGTTGATGAGATTGAGCAGCAGGCAGGCGATGGTGAACAGGGCCACGAAGGACAGCAGCCCTGCATGGGTAAACATCGCACCCAACACCAACAACATGCCGACGATGCCGCCAATCACGGTGGCGACGGCCTCGGGCTCAAAACGTTCCTGGCCCTTGCCGACGGCCACCAGCATGGCGTAGTTGGCCTTGGCGACCACGGCGACCACCACCAGGAGCATGATCGGCAGCAGCGACTGGTCCCACTCCGAAGGGCGGAACAGCGCGGCCACGATGACGAACAGCCCGATGACGCCGAGCGAGCTCCAGCCCTGGATCCGCGAGAAGCGGGCCGCGAGGCTGGACGCCAGGCGGGGATCACCCATGCCATCGGCTTCGGCGATGAACTTGGTCGACGACGTGGTCAGTGCATGGTTGGAGCAGACGATCAGCCAGCCGCACAGCCACACCGTGAAGGCGTAGCGACCAAAATCCGCAGGCCCAAGTGAACGGGCGATCCACACGCTCATCAGCAGCCCGAGCGCGTACTCGATGTATGTGGACACCGTGACGATGCCCACGCTGCGGAGGACGTCGAGACGGCGGGTCAAGGCGCGTGCCCCGTGGCGAGCTTGCGCCCTTCCGGCGTCAGCCCGGCGCCTGCCGGCTGCGCCATCATCCACTGCGCCACGCCGGCGCCGCGGTTATTCCAGTTGAAGCGGCGTACGGTGTCCGAGATGGCGGCGCAGGACGGCGCGTAGGAGTCCGCTATCGCCGAGAACCGCTTCGCCAGCGCGGCAGCGCGCGATGCATCGCTCTCGAAATAATGCGCGGCGGCGACCGGCAGGCCCAGCTCCACCGTGTGGCCATCGCTGTACCAGCCCTCGGATTCCTGGATCTTCGTCAGCTCAGCCGGCTTGGCCTGCGACGACGACCAGTACCACGCAATCTGCCCGTTCGGGCCGGAACAGCTGTTGCGCCAGTCATGCGGCGACACAAGCAGCTTCGGATCAATCCAGCCGTAGCGCTCCAGGTAACGCCCGAAGTCCACGATCATCGGCGGGATCCGTGCGTCGCCCGTCACCAGCCACGCGTGCCACAGGCCGTCGACGATGTTCTCGCTCATCCACGGCGAGGCGCCGCGTACGTCATCGGCACCGTTCGGGTCGTTCTCGTGCACGTTCCAGCTGTTGCGCCATGAGCCGTCGTCGCCGAGGCCATCGGGATTGTGGCGCTGGTGGGCATCCAGCCAGCCCACCCGCTGGTCGATGCGCTCGCGGTCGCGCTTGTCGCCGGTGAGCTCGTAGGCGGCCACGGTCTCGATCAGGCCCAGCCCGGCGAGGCGCTCGGTGAAGTAATCCTTCGGCGCGGTGTACGCACCGGGCGCCGCATTCCAGCCGCCGGTGGCCCACAGCTCGGTCATCTTCGACACCGTCGCGGCGTCATGCACGCTGTCGTCGCCGGTCAGGCCCACGGCCAGCAGGATCGGTTCGATGTAAACGTATTTGACGTCGCAGGGCTTGCCATCCGGCAGCCAGCCGCCGGCACAGGAGGGGCTCATGGGAAAGCCATCCCGCTTGATGCCGGCCATGTACCAGCGATAGCTCTCTTCGGCCGCTTCCAGGTAGTCGGCGCGCCCGGTACGCACATATGCCTTGAAAAGGGTCGACGGGCGATCAAACAGCCACGCCGTGGTGTCCTTTACCGGCATCTCGTGGGCCCATGCAAACTGCGCGTCCACATAACCGGCGTACGCCTCGCCCTTGGCCGCCACGCTTTGCGGGCCGGCGATGAGCGAGGCGGTGAGCCATTGCGGCGTGAGTGTCGCCAGGGCGGCCGGTTTACCCTTCACCAGACCGTCGGCGTAGGGCCAGCCGGGCGCTGTGGCCTGGCGTGCCGCACCTACGGCGAAGTAGTACGTTCCCTGCGCACCACGAAACTGCGCGCGCACGGCGCGAATGCTGCCGTCACGGAAGTGCCAGGTCAGCATGACCTTCACATCGGACGCGACTTCGACACCGTGGACATCGAGGATCCGCAGGTCGTGCGCATCCTTCAACACGCCGGGAGCGAACGGAATGCCGACGGACACCGGCAAGGCATCACCCTGCCCGGCCACGCGTTTCACGTCGATCTTCTGCACGGCGGGCGGAAGCCCGTCCACCGACATCGCGTCCGGCCCGGTCACCGAGACCAGCGCAAGCAGGCACGCCAGGAGGAACAGGAACCGGCGCGTGCGGGCAGAGACAGCGTTCATGCCACGGACGCGATGGGTACCACGCCGGCCAGCTGGTATTCCCAGCTCAACGCGGTGCGCACGATGAAATCGAGGTCGTCGTACCGCGGCTCCCAGCCCAGCACCGCGCGCAGCTTGTCGCTGCGGGCGATGAGCTTCGGGATATCGCCCTGGCGGCGCGGATGCTCGACGATATTCAACGCATGGCCTCCCGCGCGGGCCACGGCATCCACCACCTCGCGCACGCTGTAGCCGTGGCCGTAGCCGCAGTTCAGCGTGAGCGAATCGCCGCCGCTGCGCAGGTGGTCCAGCGCGCGCAGGTGTGCCGCTGCCAGGTCGTCCACATGGATGTAGTCGCGCACGCCCGTGCCGTCCGGCGTGTCGTAGTCGGTGCCGTAGATGCCAATACTCGGGCGCTTGCCCACCGCGTGCTCGCAGGCCACCTTGATCAGCAGCGTGGCCTGGGGCGTGGAATGCCCGATGCGCCCTTCCGGGTCGCAACCGGCCACGTTGAAATAGCGCAGGATCACATGGCGCATCGCACCCGTCGCCGACCAGTCGCGCAGCATCGTCTCGGACATGAGCTTGGACGTGCCGTATGGGTTGATCGGCCGCGTCGGCGTATCTTCATCCGCCACGCCAGCGTCGGTGGTGCCGTAGACCGCCGCCGTCGACGAGAAGATGAATTTGTCGACGCCCGCCGCCGCGCACGAAGCCAGGAGGTTGCGGGTGTTGCAGGTGTTGTTGCCGTAGTACTTGAGCGGATCGCTCACCGACTCCGGCACCACGGTATGCGCGGCGAAGTGCAGCACGGCATCCACGCGGTAGGTTTCCAGCGTGCGCGCCACGAGGTCGCAGTCACCTACGTTGCCCTCGACGAAGGCCGCACCGCGGACCGCTTCGCGAAACCCCGTGGAGAGGTTGTCGATGACCACCACGCGCTCGCCGCGCGCCACCAGCTGTTGCACCGTGTGGCTGCCGATGTATCCGGCACCCCCGGTAACCAGGACCGTGCTCATGCTTGCCTCCCCGCTGCCGGCGGGAAATTCCGCGCCAGCCAGCCGCCGATGCCGTCGACGAGCCGCGCGCGGTCGCCGGTGAGAATGTAGGTGTGATCGGTTTCCGAGCGATAACTGGTGGTGACGCCGGGGTGGTCCATCACCTTGCCGAAGCACTCGCGGAACTGCCGCGCGTGGTTGAACGCGTAGCTGATGCCGCCGGAGTAGACGAGGTAGAGCTTCATGCCCCGGCCTACCATGCCGGTGAAATCCGCGATGACTTCCTCGCGCGGCGCGGGCGCCACGGAGAACACCGGCTCAGGCGCCGGCTTGTCGGTACCACCGCCGCCCGCGCGTTGACGCAGGAAGCGCGTCCAGCGCGCTGGGTCCAGCACGCGTGGCAGGTAATGACGGAGCTTGTAGCCCAGCGTGCGATACGCGTAGCCATCGAGGAACACGGCACCGGACACGCGCGGGTCGCTGGCCGCCACCGTATGCGCGTTCTGCGCCCCGGAGCACAGGCCGACCAGCACGAAGCGCTGGCAACCCGCGCGTTCGGCGAGCAGCTTCATGGCATCGTCGACATCCGCGCAGACCTGCTGCGTGCGCGTGAGGCCACCGCCGCTGGCGCCGCTGTCGCCGAGCGTGGAGAGGTCGAAGCGCAGCGTCGGGTAGCCGGCGGCATTCAACTGCCGGGTGAGCTCGACGTGCAGGCGGAACGGGCCAATGCGATGGACCATGCCTGCGTTCAGCACGATCACCCCGGTTTCGCCGAAGGCCCCCTCCGGGACACCGGCGATGCCGACCAGGTGCCGTGCCCGGCCAAATCGGAACGCTTCCTCGCGCATCACGCGTCCTCCGCCATGCGGCCGGTAACGGCCTGGATCAGGGGGTGGGAAAGAATCGCGGCCTCGAGCCGGCGCAGGTCATTCCACGGCGTGGGCGGTGCGATCGCGGCGACGCGCCCTCGCGTCGACACCAGCGGCTCCCAGCGCGGTGCAGCGCCAGCGGGCATCGAATCCAGGACCAGGGTCGGCACATTGGCCGGCGTCACCTTCAGCGCAGCGATCTGCTTGCGCAGGCTGTCGCCGATATCGAAGCCGAGCCACTGCTCGGCCACGTCCGCGTGCGTGCGCGGCTGGTTGAAGCGGTCGGCGTCTTCGCGCAGGGCGGCCTGCATGGTATCCAGCGCGCTGACGTAGTCGTCGCCGTCGATCACCGGATCCCACGCGATGACTTCGGCAAAGCGGGCCCGATCGGCCGCGCCCAGCGCGATGCTGCCGCCAAGCCGCGCCCCGAAGGCCACGATGCGATCCACGCCCGCCCGCGAACGCAGTTCGCCCGCCGCGGTCACGGCATCGCCGATGCAGCGCTGCCAGTCCACCTCGGCGCTGTCACCGGCCGAATCGCCGGTGCCGTGGTAATCGAAGCGCAGCACCGCGATGCCCTGGGCGGCGAGCGCCTGGGCCAGCTGGCGGTACAGCCGATGGGTGCGGATGAGTTCCTGCCCCAGCGGCGGGCACATCAGTACGGCGCGCCGCGGTGTCGAGGCCGGCGCGTGGTACATGCCAAACAGGCCGCTGTCGGCACCGAAGAAGAACGGCAGTTCGGGGTCGGTTCGCATGCTTACCTCCGGTAGACCACGCCGACGAAGAACGCGCTTTCGCGGTAGTTCTGCCCAACGGCGTCGCTGGTGCGGTGTTCGCGCGCCACGGAGACATGCCAGCTCCAGTGCCGGTTCCACTGCTGGGCCAGGTCCAGGCCCAGGCGGACCGTGGTGTCGCGACGGTCGATCGTTTCGTAGTTGGTGCGGTCCGCCGTGCCGAAGCCCGACAGGGTCAAGGTGGGCGTTACCCGATAGCCGACGCCCACGCTGAGGCCCTTGCCGGTCTGGTCGAAGGTGCCATCGTCGATGTAGCGCAGGCGGTTCCACGCCGGCGACACGGTGAGCACCAGGCGTTCACCCTTCCAGTTCCAGGTCGCCTCGAAGCGCTTTTCCTTGTAGACCTGCGAGCCGATCACCGCGCTGCCCACGGCGATACCGGAGAGGCTGCCGCGGCCCAGGCCGCCGGTGTTGGCGAACGGGTCGAGCGCCTCGACGCGGTCGGCATTGGCGTCGCTGCCCAGGCCGTACACCGTGGGCGCGGTCATGAGGTCGGTCGCGGCATCGGCATACTGATACGCGCCCGCGACGGTCAGCGAGTTGCGCAAGGTGGGCTGCCAGCCAATCTGCAGGCGAACCAGCGGCGCCGAGCGGTCCTTGCCCTCATTGAAGTCCAGCTGCGTGCCACCCACGGACACATCCGCATCGAAGTGCGCCAGCTGGCTGGTGTAGCGCAGGAAGGCTTCCTTGCGATCGTAGTCGGCGCTGCTGGGCTGGTTGGAGAAGTTCACGTGCTGGAACTCGACGTTGCCGGACAGCGTGTCGGTCGGCGTGAGGTCCCGAAAGAGGCGGAACGCGGCCAGGCCACGGTTGGAATCGAACTCGTTCACCCGCGACGCGTAGCTGTTGATGAAGCGCAGCTCCACCTGGCCGCGCGTCGCATCGCCAAAGCGCATGTGCAGCGTGGGGCCCAGCGCCACGACATTGGTCTGCTGCTGGTTGCCCGGCGAATCGGACTGCAGCTGGTCCACCGGCTGCACGCCGGCGTAATCCTCGACGGAGAAATCCAGGCGGCCCGGCATGATCGTCCAGTTCCCCTGCCCGGCAATCTGCGTCTGCGTCTGTGAATCGAAATGGTTTTCCAGGTATTTGCGGTACTCGAACGTGCCGGCCACGTTGGCCTGGAACGTGGAGCCGAGCTGGGTGAACTGGAAGGTGCCACCAGGCGTCAGCACGTTTTCGCTGATCGGGTTGTCCGGCGACAGCGCGATGTTGTTGCTGTGCTCGAGCCCCGCATACAGCGTGTAATCCAGCGTTCCCGCCTGGCTTATCGCGGGCGCGCAGGCCAGGCCCAGCAACACCGCATGGGCGAGCCTCTTCACTGCCGGCATGTTCCCTCCCCTGGAGCCGAGGCTCACGGTGACTCGTTGAACACCACGCCCGCGAGCTTGGCGGGGTCGAAGTTGGCGACGGCCTGGTTGATCGCGGCCGGTGTGTCACGGCCATAGCCGGCCACCAGCACGACGAAATCCGCCAGGTCGGAAAGGATGCGTGCGTCCGGCGCGCCCTTGACCGGCGGGCCATCCAGGAACAGGTAGCGGTCCGGATAGCGGCAGCGCAGCGAATCAAGCACCGCGCGCATGCGGAACGAGGAGAAGTACTCGCTGCTGTTCTCGCGCGCCTTGCCCGCGGGAATCATGCGCAGGCGCGGTACACCGGTCGGGTACATGATCGAGGCGATGCCGCGTGACGGATGCTCGAGGAAATCGACGAGGCCACCGGTCGCCGGCTCCACGCCCATCGCCTTGTGCTGGTTCGGGTAGCGCAGATTGCAGTCGATCAGCAGGCTGGTCTTCGACTCATCGAAGGCGAAGGCCGTGGCCAGGTTGCGCGACACGAAGCTGCCACCGGAACGCGGGCTCACCGAGCACACCAGGGTGATGAAGTTGCTGTCGCCACCCATCTCCAGCAGGCGCGTGCGGATGCCGCGGAAGGCATCGGACTGCTGGCGCACCGACTCTTCGCGATGGATGAGGCGCTTGCGCTCACAGTCGATCGGGGCCAGCGCGCCCTGTTCCTCGCGCATCCGCGCAATGGAATGGCTCGGCGTGGCGTGCGCGTCGTCGTGGGCGGTGGCGATCACGTCGCCGAGTTCGATGTTGTTGACGGCCATATCGAATGTCCTTTAGCCCTTCAGGCGCAGCCAGATCACGAGGAGGTAGACCATGCCCACGCCCAGCACGATCGTGGCCAGCATCATGTTGTGCAGGTGGCTACGGCGGCGGTCGCGCGGCGTCGGATAGAACGGCACGGTGGCGAGCACCGGGAAGCCCGTGGCACGTTCCAGCTGGGCCACCGAGCGAACACGCGGGTCGAAGCGCGCCACCATGAACAGCAGGCCCAGCGGCACGGCAAGCGCCAGGGCGAGGCCAGCCAGGCCGAAGTGCATGAAGCGCAGGCCCGAGGGCACCAGCGGCATCACCGCCGGGTTCTGCACCAGGAAGTTCAGGCCACGCTGCTCGGCATCCAGGTTCATGGACACGCGGGCGTTCTCGCGGCGCTTCAGCAGATCCTGGTAGACGTCACGGTTGACGTTGTAGTCGCGGGTCAGCTCGGCCACCACGTTCTCGGAATTCGCGATGCGCTTGCTGCGCTCCAGCTCGGCCTGCAGCATGGATTCGCTGGCACCGACACGGGAATTGCTCGCGGCGGCATCGGCACGCGTCTGCGCCAGCTGGATACGCATCTGCTGGTACACCGGGTTCATCGCCACCGTGTGGTCCACCTGGGGCCCACCGCCCGCCGCGCGGTTTGCATCAGCCGAAGCCATCTGCTTGCGCGTGTCTTCGATCTGGTGGCGCAGCCGGATCACATCCGGGTAGTCGTCCGTGTAGCTCAGCAGCAGCTTGTCGAGCTGGCCCTGAAGGTCCGCCAGCTGGGTCTGGTACACGCCACCGACGGTCTGGACCGCGTTGACTTCGGATTCGCCGTTGAGCTGGGACGCCAGGGCGGAAGCCTGGGAGACCTTCTGCATGTAATCCATGCGGTTGGTTTCAATCTGCGAGCGCAGCTGGCTGATCCGCGAGTTGGTATCGGTTTCGCTGCCCGGACGCGCATCGGCGTTGGCATCGCGGTACGCCTTGAGCTTGTCCTCGGCATCGGTCAGCTTGGCGCGGTAGGCCTCGACCTGGCTGTTGATGAACTCGTAGGCTTCGCGGCTTTCCTGCTGCTTGGAGGCGAGGCTCTCGCTGATGAACAGCTGGCCGAACGCGCGGGTCACTTCGAAGGCGCGGTGCGGGTCGGAATCGAAATAGGTGATGGTGATCAGGTTTTCGCGGGTGTTGATGATCCGCGTACGCGCCTTGATCCCTTCCACCAGCTTGTCGCGTTCCACCGGCGAGGGATTGGTCGCGGTCCAGCCGCCCACCTTCAGCACGGTGTCGAGTACGCGCTGGCTGAAGATCACGTCGCGGGCGATGCCGGCGCGGTTCTTCGTGCCGGTGGCGGAGGCGGCGCCTTCCATCAGCGGCGTGATGATGCTCGACTCCTGCGCCAGGATCGTCACGGAGGCTTCGTACTTCTTCGGCCACAGCATGCCCACCACCAGCGCTACCAGCGCGATCGCGGCGAATACCATGCCCATGGTGAGGCGGCGCCTGCGTGCTTCACCCAGCAAGGCGGGCAGCATGCCCGCGAAAGGAACGAGTTCCCCACTCATCGAATTACCCCTTGCCCCGGCGTGGCCGGTGATCGGTCAGAAAGCACGTTGCGGTACGGTGATGACGTCGCCCGGCTGCACCGGGTAGTTGTTCGACAGGTCGCCCTGCTGGAGGATCTTTTCCAGGTGGATGGAGTACGCCTCCGAACTGCCCTTGTCGGTGTGCCGATAGAGCTCGGTACGATCGGGCGCGGCGAATTCCGTGGTGCCACCGGCGGCCAGCACCGCGTCAAGCACGGTCATGCCCTGGCGGTACGGGATGGAGATGGGGCTGCGCACGGCACCGGTGACACGGACGCGAGACAGGTATTCGTGGCTGCGCAGGGCGGTAAGGATCACGGCTACCTGCGGATCGCGGATGTACTGGGCCAGTTTCTGCTGGATTTCCGCGCCGACCTGGTCGGTGCTGCGGCCACCGGCGGCGACATCGCCCACCAGCGGCACGGTGATCTTGCCGTCGGGCCGTACCGGCACGCTGACGCTAAGGTCGGGGTTGTGCCACACGGTGATCTGCAGCTGGTCGTCCACACCGATCAGGTACTGCTCAACCACCGGGCTGGCCGCGTCCGCCTTGGGCGGTGGCAGGTTGCTTCCGCCGGTGGCACACGCGGCCAGTTGCAGGGCCGTGATGATGACGACGATGCGATTCCAGTGCTTCATGATGTCCTTCCGCCCCTGTGAGTTCACGGTCGGTATCGTCATTTCTATAGCGTGCCGCGTCCATTCCGACTGCCCGCCTATGCCGTTCGACCGACGGTGAAAACTCGCGGAGTGCGCGATGATGGTCCCCCGCGGAACGTTCCGAAGGCACCGGGTGGCTGTCGTCGAATACATCGTCTCGCGCGCTTTGCACCCTGCCGTGCAGGCCCTGTTGCTCGCCCTCCTAGCGGGGGCGTTTGTCGTGGCGCGCCGACCACGCCTCGCTCTCGCCGGTGGCGTGGTCGCGGTGGCCTGGATCTGGCTGGCCTCGTCACCGGCGGTGGCATTGCGCCTGCGTGGCGGGCTGGTCAGCGAGGCCGCCCCGGCAACGCCACGGGCGGACGCCATCGTCGTGCTCGGCGGCGGGGTGATCCCCGCCGGCGCCTGGGCGCTCACCGATTCCCGGGCGGGGACCGGCCTGAGCCTGTGGCGGGAAGGCTACGCACCGCTGATGCTCGTCTCGGGCAGCGACCAGGCGCGCACCCTGGCGGCGGGCTATGCGCTGTCCGGCATCCCGCCGGCGGATTTGCGCGTCGAGGCCACCAGCCGCAACACGCATGAGAACGCCCGCAACACCGCCGCGCTGCTGCGCGCGGACGGGCTGGACGACATCCTGCTGGTGACCTCGCCGATCCACATGCGCCGCGCGGCCGCGTCGTTCCGGCACGAGGGCATCCACGTCTCGCCCGCCCCCGCGGCGGATGACGACCGTGGCCTGCTCATGGCATCCGCCGCCTGGCTGCCCCGCCGCGAGGCCCTCACCCTGACGGCACGCTGCCTGCGTGAGTACGCGGCGCTGTGGGTGTACGCCCGGCGCGGCTGGATCTAGACGGCGGCCACCGTGCCGAACTGCTTGAACACCACCTGGTCCCACACGGCATCCACATCGCCGTCGGCCAGCATGTCGCAGGCACTGCGCCCGGCGAACGCGCGCTGCGGCATCACCAGCCAGCGGGCGGCCCGCTGGCGGTCACCGATGCAGCACAGCATGAGCTGGGCCAGGGGTGGGTGGCTGCCCTCCAGGGCATCCAGGGCGCGGGTTATGGCGGCTTCGCGGGCATCGTGGAGCCGGGTCAGCTCGCTGGCCAGCTCGGCGAAGGTCGGTGACGTCTGTGGCATGGCGGGATACTCCCCAGGGCGCGTTGGGGAAAACCTAGCCCTGTGCGCCCATGTAGCGCTTGTACCCGCTTGATCTGCCTTCCCGGCGCTTGCGCTTGCTAGGGATCGCCGGTCTCGATCTGCAGGGTGGTCTTGCTGTCGCGGCGGATCAGGCCGGGGCCGAACTGGACCACCTTGTTGTCCTTTAGCACAACGGTGTAGTCCTTATGGGAGAAGGAAAAGCGGCCCGGACGGCGGTCCAGCCAGCTCAGCACTTCGTAGCCGATGATGGAACGGTCCGAATCGGGGGCGCCGAGGCGGTCCAGCACCTCTTCGCGCGGCGTGCCGACTTCCAGTTTGGACACCTTCGTGGCCATGCCCTGGCAACCAGCGAGCCCGGCCGCAAGCACGGCCACGGCGATCAGACGTTTCATCGGCACCCCGGTGTCGAAAGGCATGGGCCCGATGGTAACCCAGCGTCGCAAAACGATGCGAGCCGGGTAGCGTGACGGGCGTCGCTGCGCTATTCATGGCGGCAGACCCCGCCTGCGGAGCTGCCCCATGGCCCTGTTCGAGAGCATGATCCTGCTGTCCCTGCTGGCCGTGGTGCTGCTCCGCCTGCTGCGCCGCCTGGCCTTGCCCTACCCCACGATCCTCGCCGCCGCCGGCACCGCCGTCGCCGCGCTGCCGTGGGCGCCGCATATCGCGATGGATCCCAAGCTGGCCCTGGTGCTGTTCATCGCACCGGTGCTCCTGGATGCCGGTTTCGACATGCCGCCACGGACGCTTCGCCGGTTCTGGCTGCCGACGCTGTCGCTCGCCGTGGTCGCGGTGGCGCTGACCACCGCCGCCGTCGCGTGGCTCGGCGCGGCCTGGGCCGGCATGCCGCTGGCCGCCGCGGTGGCCCTTGGCGCCATCGTCGCGCCACCGGATGCCGGTGCCGCCACCGCCGTGCTTTCGCGCCTCAACCTGCCACGGCGCACCGTGCAGGTGCTCACCGCGGAAAGCCTGCTCAACGATGCCTCCGCCCTGCTCATCTTTGGCGTGGCCGTACGCACGGCCATGTCCGCCGACGGGCTCGCGCGCACGGTGCCCATGCTGTTCCTCGCCGTGCCCGGTGGCCTGTTGCTGGGCTGGCTGCTCGGCAAGGTGTTCGTGCTGCTGTCGCGCGAGTTGCGCGGCACGCTGAGCGCCACCCTGCTGCAGTTTGCCGGTGTGTTCGGCGTATGGATCGTCGCCGAATCCCTCCACGTGTCGGCGATCCTCTGCGTGGTGTCGTTCGCCATGACCATCGCCCACGTGCTACCCGCGGAAACGCCGCCACGCGATCGCGTGCATGCGTACTCGGTGTGGGCCGCGGTGGTGTTCATCTCGAACGTCATCGCCTTCCTGCTGGTGGGGCTGCAATCGCGCAGCATCATCGCGCGGCTCCCGGCCGACGAACTGCGGCAGGCCCTGTGGTTCGCCGGCGGCGTCCTCGGCGTGTGCATTGTCGTCCGCTTCGCCTGGGTGATGCTTTACACGACGTTGCTGCGTCGCTTCCGGCGCGACACCACCTTGCCCAACCCGACGCCGCAACAAGGCATCGTGGTGGCCTGGTGCGGGATGCGTGGCCTGGTGACGCTGGCCACGGCGCTGGGCTTGCCTGACGACTTCCCGCAGCGCGACCTCATCGTGCTCACGGCGTTTGCCGTTACCGTGGGTAGCCTCGTGTTCCAGGGCACAACGCTGGCGTGGCTCGTCCGCGCGCTGGGCTTTGCACGCGACACGAGCCTGCGTGAAGACGCCTCGAAGGTGCGCCTGAAACTGCTTGACGCGGCCGATGCCACGCTCGATGGCGAAACCGGCGAAGTGGCGCATCGCATGCGCGAGTACTACGCCGATGCGCGGCACGAGGCGGAAGCCGGGCGCAGTCCGGTGGCGGGAACGCAACTGGCCGAACTCAAGCGGCGCGGCCTGCATGCAAAGCGGCTACGCCTGCTCGAGATGCGCCACAAGGGCCAGATCGATGACGACGTGTTCCATCTGCTCGAGAACGAGCTCGACTGGTCGGAACTCGCGGTCACCGCGCCGGACGACCGCGAGATCGTCGAAGGCTAGGCCTTCAGTGCTGCACCGTCGACGGCACGGCCGGCGCCTGGCCGACAGGCTTGCCGTGCGGATCGAGCGTGTGGCCCGCGGCATCGGTATCGTGCGTGGCGGCGTTACGTACCCGCGGCGTCACGCCTGTCGCCGGCTTCACCGGGGAGAGGCCGCGCTCGGTGGCGCCCGCGTCGGAGGCGGGCTGCACGGGCGCTGCGGCCGGGTTAGACGACACGGGCGCCGATGCGGGGTTGGCTTGGGTCGGTGCAGCCGGCGTGGCCGGCGGCGGTGAGGTGGGCGCCGCCTGCGCGAAGGCGGCGGGCGTGGCGATCAGGAAGGCCAGGGTGAGCAACGGGCGCATAGGATCTCCAGCGGGCGCGCCATGCGGCGCGGTGTGGCTTGCACCGTAGCGCCGGCCGTGTGAACACCCTGCCTGCCTGCTAGGCTCCGTTCTTCCCTTCCCGGAGACACCCGATGCTGCTTGCCCTGATCTTCGCCTTCGCCGGTGCCGATGGCTTTGACGCGCGCGTGCAGGCCGCCAAGGCGCTGGAAACCACCGCCACGGGCAAGCCATTCCAGGGGCGGCTTTGGGACCACGTGGGCAATGCCGCCACGGATGCGCTGAAGGGCTGCATCGCCAGCAACGCCCCAGCCGACAAGCGGCCCTTCACGCTCGTCGCCGTGCTCGATGCGCAGGGGCATCCTGGCGATGTCGCCGTGCGTCCCGCCACGCCGGTGGCCAACTGCTTCGCTGGCCAGGTCGCCGTGTGGACGTTGCCGGCGCCCCCGAAGGCGCCGACACCGTACCCCATCGAGATCGATGTCTCGATGGATTAGTTCAGCTCGTCCGGATTCGGACCCATGCGCTTGCCGCTGTCGAGCTTCGCGATGGCGGCCATGTCGTCGGCGCTCAGTTCAAAATCGAATACATCGATGTTTGAACGGATGCGCTCCGGGGTCACCGATTTCGGAATCACCATGTGGCCGAGCTGCACGTGCCAGCGCAGCACCACTTGCGCAGGCGACTTGCTGTATTTCTTGCCCAGCGTCACCAGCGTCTCGTTCTTCAGCAGGTCGCCGCCCTGCCCCAGCGGGCTCCAGGCTTCGGTAATCACCTGGTGTGCGCGATTTGCCGCGACCACGTCGTTCTGCGCAAAGTCCGGATGAAGTTCGATCTGGTTCACCACCGGTGCCACGCCGGTTTCCTTGACGATGCGTTCCAGGTGGTCCGGCTGGAAGTTGCTGACGCCGATGGAGCGGATGCGGCCTTCCTCGCGCAGGCGAATGAACGCCTTCCACGTATCCACGTAACGATCGTTCTTCGGCGTCGGCCAGTGGATCAGGTACATGTCCAGGTAGTCGGTGCCGAGCTTCTTCACGCTGGTATCGAACGCGCGCAGCGTGCTGTCGAAGCCCTGCTCCGAATTCCACAGCTTGCTGGTCAGGAAGAGGCCGGCACGGGCGACGCCGGAGCGCTCGATGCCCTGGCCCACGCCTTCTTCGTTCTTGTAGATCGCGGCGGTATCGATCGACCGGTAGCCGGCCTTCAGCGCTTCCTGCACGGCGCGCGAGGTGTCGTCGTTCGGGATCTGGAAAACACCGTAGCCGAGCTGCGGTGCCTTGTGCCCATCGTTGAGGGTGAGCAGCGGGACGGAATGCGTCATGCCTTGTCTCCTGGGAGAGGGGGAATCCATCCGTGATGGTGCCGGATGGACCCGCATGCAAGGCGTGATCGGCTAGTCGTGGCGCGCTGAATAATGCGTTTCGACGTAGTTATCGAGGATGGCGACGAACTCGTTGGCGATGTTGTCGCCACGCAGGGTCATGGCCTTTTCACCGTCGATGAACACCGGGGCGGCCGGTGCCTCGCCGTTGCCCGGCAGGGAGATGCCGATGTTCGCGTGGCGCGATTCACCCGGGCCGTTCACGATGCAGCCCATCACCGCCAGGGTAAGGTTTTCGACCCCGTCGTACTTCACCCGCCATTCCGGCATGCGCTCGCGCACATGGCCCTGCACCGTCTGCGCCAGTTCCTGGAAGAACTCGCTGGTGGTGCGGCCACAGCCGGGGCACGCGGTGACCAGCGGCGTGAACGCGCGCAGGCCCATGGTCTGCAGCAGTTCCTGCGCCACGATGACTTCCGCGGTGCGCGACTGGCCCGGTTCCGGGGTGAGCGAGATGCGGATGGTGTCGCCGATGCCTTCCTGCAGCAGCACGGCCAGCGCGGCGGCGGAGGCGGTGATGCCCTTCGAGCCCATGCCTGCCTCGGTCAGGCCCAGGTGCAGGGCGTAATCGCCGCGACGGGCGAGGTCACGGTACACCGCGATCAATTCCTGTACGCCGGAGACCTTGCAGGACAGGATAATCCGGTCGCGCGCCAGGCCGATGTCCTCGGCGCGTGCCGCGGAGTCCAGGGCGGAGCGGATCAGCGCCTCGCGGGCCACGTGGCCCGCGTCCCACGGGTTGGCACGCAGGGCGTTCTCGTCCATCAGCGTGGCGACCATGGACTGGTCCAGCGAGCCCCAGTTGGCGCCGATGCGCACGGGCTTGTCGTAGCGGATCGCCATATCGATGATCGAGGCGAACTGGCTGTCCTTCTTCTTGCCGAAACCCACGTTGCCGGGGTTGATCCGGTACTTGGCCAGCGCTTCGGCGCAGGCCGGCTCGCCTTCCAGCAGCTGGTGGCCGTTGTAATGGAAATCGCCGATGAGCGGCACCGAGACGCCCATCATGTCCAGGCGCTCGCGGATGCGCGGCACGGCGGCCGCGGCGGCCGGGGTGTTCACCGTGATGCGGACCATCTCCGAACCGGCGCGGGCCAGCTCGGCCACCTGCTTGGCCGTGGATACCGGGTCTTCCGTGTCCGTATTGGTCATGGACTGCACCACGATTGGCGCGCCCCCGCCGACCTTGACGCGGTCGATGTGGACACCGGTGCTGGGACGGCGGGATTCGGCTTCCGCGGGGCGCGGACGGGTCAGGTCTTCGGTCATAGCGGGCGATTTTAGCGCAACCCCGTGACAGACACCGCCTTCTCCTTGATCCCGATAGACTCCTTCCCATGAATGCCACTCGCAGCCACGCCTTCTCCACCCGCCAGTTCGCTGAACAGGCCCTCAGCCGCAGCGCCGGGGCGCCACTTATCGCGGGCAACGCCGTCGAACTGCTGATCGACGCCCAGGCCCACTTCGACGCCTGGCTGAACGCCATTGCCGGCGCGAAGCGCCACGTGTTCCTAGAGAACTACATCATCCGCAACGACCGGATTGGCCAGGCCTTCCGCGACGCGCTGGTGGAGCGGGCCCGCGCGGGCGTGTTCGTGGCCGTCATCGCCGACTGGGCCGGCTGCCTCGGCCAGTCGCGCTCCAGCTTCTGGAATCCGCTGCGCGAGGCCGGCGGCGAAGTGCGCATCTACAACCCGCCGCGGCTGGGCAGCTCGTTTGGCTGGATCAGCCGCGACCACCGCAAGGTGCTGGTGGTGGACGGCGAGACCGGCTTCCTGTCAGGCGTGTGCATCAGCGAGAAGTGGCTGGGGAATCCGGCGAAGGACGTCCCGCCCTGGCGCGATACAGGCGTGATGCTGCATGGCCCGGCGGTGGCCGAGATCGAACAGGCCTTTGCCGACAGCTGGCAGGACGCCGGCGCGCCGCTCCCCGAGCATGCCCGCCTCGCCTCTGGCGACGCCGTCGGCCAGGCCGGCGACGTCAATCTCCGGGTCATCGCTACCCAGCCCAGCACGGCCGGCATGTACCGCCTGGACCAGATGGTCGCCGCCATGGCGACGAAGACCCTGTGGCTGACCGATGCGTACTTCGTCGGCGTGGCGCCTTACGTGCAGGCCCTCTCGGCCGCGGCACGCGACGGCGTCGACGTGCGCCTGCTGGTTCCAGGTACCAGCGACATCCCGATGGTGGCCGGCATGTCCCGCTCGGGCTACCGCCCGCTGCTGAAGGCCGGCATCCGCGTGTTCGAGTGGAACGGCTCCATGTTGCACGCGAAGACCGCGGTGGCCGACCGCCGCTGGGCACGCGTGGGCTCGTCCAACCTCAACATTGCCAGCTGGCTGAGCAACCGCGAGATCGATGTCGCCATTGAAGACGCGCCGTTCGCGCAGAAGCTGGCGGACCAGTACGAGGCCGATCTGGAAAACGCCACGGAAATCCTGTTGCGCGGGCGTCGCACCCGGTCAGGCAACGAGCGCATGCGCAGCCGTTCACCGCGCCCGCCGCGGCCGCGGCATGGCGGCGGCAGCTCCAGCCGTGCGGCGGCCGGCGCGTTGCGTATTGCGAATACCGTGGGTGCGGCCATGTCGCACCACCGCGTGCTGGGCGATACCGAAACCGGGTCGGTGCTCGCGGGCGCCGTGGCCGCCATCGTGCTGACGGTGGTCGCCGTGCTCTGGCCCGCGGTGATCGCATGGCCACTTGCACTGGTTGGCGCGTGGTTCGCGGTAAACCTCAGCGTGAACTGGTGGACACTCCGCCGCCAGCGCACGCAGAAGCCCAACGAGGATCCCGCCGCGTCCGAAGGGATCTAGTGGCGTGACTTGAAGGTGAGCGGCTGTGCATCGGCCGGGCTGGCCGGTGCCGGGCCGCAGCTATTGCACGAACCGCAGCCGTCGCCGCAGCTGCCGCTCGCGCTGGCCGGCTGCAGTTTCCTGCCCACCGCGCGCACCACGCCGGGGCGGCCTTCGTGGTTCAGGCTGGCCGAGACGCTCGCCATCACCCGCGTCGAGGTCTTCGGCAGCAGCTTGCGGAACGCGACATAGGCGCTGACCAGCACGATCAGGCCGATCACCACGCCCTCCACCAGCTGGAACGTGCTCATGAGAGCGCCCTCGCGATCTGATACGTCGCCAGCGACGCCAGGTAAGCCAGGCCAAACAGATAGCCGGCCGCCACCGCGACGTTACGCCAGGAATTGGTTTCGCGGCGGATCACCGCCAGCGTCGACATGCACTGCGGCGCGAACACGTACCACGCCAGCAGCGACAGCGCGGTGGCAAGCGACCACGAATGCGCGATCACCGGGCCCAGCTGCGAGGCCACGGCGTCATCGCTGCCCGACATCGCATAGACGGTACCCAGCGCGGCCACGGCCACTTCGCGCGCGGCCAGGCCCGGCACCAGCGCGATGCAGATCTGCCAGTTGAAGCCGATGGGCGCGAACACGTACTGCAGGCCACGGCCCAGCATGCCGGCCAGGCTGTAATCGATCGCCGGCTGGGTCGCGCCCTCCGGTGCCCCCGGGAAGCTCGACAGGAACCACAGCAGCACGGTGAGCGCGGTGATGATGCCGCCCACGCGCTTGAGGAAGATCAGCGCGCGTTCCCACAGGCCCAGCGCGATATCGCGCACGTGCGGCAAGCGGTACGAGGGCAGTTCCATGATCAGTGCGTGCTCGCTGCGATCCTTGCGAAAGCGCTTCATCACGAAGGCCACGCCCAGCGCGCTGAAGATACCGGCGAAGTACAGCACGAACAGCACGATGCCCTGCAGGTTGAAGATGCCTACCGAATGGTTCGGGATGAACGCGGCGATCAGCAGCGTATACACCGGCAGGCGCGCCGAGCACGTCATCAGCGGTGCCACCATGATCGTCGTCAGGCGGTCGCGCGGATCGGAGATGCTGCGCGTGGCCATGATGCCGGGAATGGCGCAGGCGAAGCTGGAGAGCAGCGGGATGAACGCGCGGCCAGTGAGGCCCACGCGGAACATCATGCGATCCAGCAGGAACGCGGCGCGCGGCAGGTAACCGGATTCCTCCAGCACCAGGATAAACAGGAACAGGATCAGGATCTGCGGCAGGAACACCAGCACCGCGCCCAGGCCGGCGAACACGCCATCGTTGAGCAGGCTGTGCAGCGCGCTGTCCGGGGGCAGGAAGCTGGTGGTCCACGTGCCAAGCGCGGCGATGCCGGCCTGGATGGCGTCCATCACCGGCTGCGCCCAGGAGAACACCGCCTGGAAGATCATGAACATCAGCGCGGCGAGGATCGCCAGGCCGAACACGGGATGCAGCGCCCAGCGGTCGATCGCATCGTCCACGGCCGCGGTATCGCGCGAGAGCGATACCGTCTCGGCCAGGATCGAACGCACTTCGGCGTGCAACTGCTCCACGCTGGCGTCGTCGATGGCCGAGGGCACGATCGCGGGGACGGCCTGGTCGATGCGTTCGATCAGCAATCTGGCGCCACCGCGCTGCACGGCGACGGTTTCCACCACCGGCACGCCGAGGCGCTGCGAGAGCTTCTGGGTATCGATGACCATGCCGCGGCGACGCGCGGCATCCATCATGTTCAGTGCGAGCACCACCGGGCGGCCAAGGCGGCGCACTTCGAGGACGAAGCGCAGGTGCAGGCGCAGGTTGGTGGCATCGGCCACGCAGACGATCAGGTCCGGCGCGGCTTCACCGGGGTAACGGCCCTGGCACACGTCGCGGGTGATCGCCTCGTCCGGGCTGGTGGCATCGAAGCTGTACGCGCCGGGCAGATCGAGGATATGCAGCACGCGGCCGGACGGCGCGGTGAAGCGGCCTTCCTTGCGCTCCACGGTGACGCCGGCGTAGTTGGCCACCTTCTGGCGGCCGCCGGTGAGCTGGTTGAACAGCGCCGTCTTGCCGCAGTTGGGGTTGCCCACCAGGGCAATACGCATCGTCGAGGGACTCATGCCACGCCCTCCACGGTCACTTCCACCCGCTCCGCCTCGGTGCGGCGCAGCGCAAAGCGCGTCGAACCGATCTGGATCAGCACCGGATCGCCGCC
The DNA here is from genome assembly GCF_006385595.1 of Luteibacter pinisoli. Taxonomy (NCBI): domain Bacteria; kingdom Pseudomonadati; phylum Pseudomonadota; class Gammaproteobacteria; order Lysobacterales; family Rhodanobacteraceae; genus Luteibacter; species Luteibacter pinisoli. The sequence continues at coordinate 1,959,891 of NZ_CP041046.1, read as the reverse complement.
GACCGGGCCCCTTGCGACCAGCTTCACCGGCTCGCCCGCGACAAAGCCCAGGTCGCGCAGGCGCTGCGCAATGAGGTCGGCGGGATGGGCATCGGTTACGGTCTGGACCACAGCTTGGGCACCTTTCGGTGCGTCTGACAGGCGCACGGGGAAAATTCTCAAATAAGAACTGTTCGCATTATATGCATTATGGGGGCCCTTGCGGGGCCCTACGAGGTAGACCGGCCCTTTATGATTCGCATTACGTCTTTCGGAGAACCTTCATGCCGGCTGTTGAACTGACCCGCCGCGGTGCCGTCGCCCACCTGCTGATGAACCGCCCCGAGGTGCACAACGCCTTCGATGACGCACTGATCGCCGATCTCACCGCCGCCATCGACGAGGTCGATGCGGACCCCGCCGTGCGCGCCGTGGTGCTCACCGGCGCGGGCGCAAGTTTTTCCGCCGGTGCCGACCTGAACTGGATGCGCGGCATGGCCACGGCCTCCGAGGCCCAGAACCGCGACGATTCCCTGCGCCTGGCCCGGCTCATGCGGCGGCTGCAGTTCCTCTCCAAGCCCACCGTGGCGCGGGTGAACGGCGCGGCCTTCGGTGGCGGCGTGGGCCTGGTGGCCTGCTGCGACATCGCGATCGCGGCCGATGGGGCGAAATTCGCCCTTTCCGAAGTGAAGCTTGGCTTGGTGCCCGCGGTGATCTCGCCCTACGTCATCGCCGCCATCGGCCTGCGGGCCGCCCGCCGCCTGTTCATCACCGGTGAGATTTTCAGCACCGCCGCGGCGGCCAGCATGGGCCTGGTCCATGAAACCGCGCCGCTGGAGGAGCTCGACGCGGCCGTGGACCGCGTGCTCGGCCTGCTCACCAAGGGCGGCCCGGTGGCACAGCGCGAGGCAAAACACCTCGCCCTGGCCATGGGCGGCATGAGCGAAGGCGACATGGAACGGGTGGATGCCGAAAACGCCGAGCTGATCGCACGGCTTCGCGTCTCCGCCGAGGGGCAGGACGGCCTCGGCGCCTTCCTGGAGAAGGGCCAGCCTTCGTGGCTGCGTTGACCACACGGCAGCGCGCTTCCGTGTGGGTCGCGCTGCTGTGGCTGGCGGCGCCGCTGCATGCGCAATCCCTTCGGCAACAGATCGACGCGAGACTGGCGGAGCCGCGCTTCGCCGCCGCGTCATGGGGCATCAGCGTGGTGTCCCTGGACGATGGGCACCCGGTGTACGGGCATGACGACGGCAAGCTGATGCTTCCGGCCTCCACGGCCAAGCTGTACACCGCCGCCTTCGCGCTGGACCGGCTCGGCGCCGATTACCGCACGCATACCGATGTACTGGCCGCGGGCGACCTCCGCCGCGGCCGCCTGCGCGGCGCGCTGGTGCTGCGCGGCCGGGGCGATCCCACCCTGGCCGGCGATGCCTGGGCGGACCAGCTGGCGGAACAGGTGGCGGCGGCGGGCATTACCCGCGTCGACGACGGCATCGTCGGCGACGACACCGCGTTTGCTGGCCCGCCCGTCGGCAGCGGCTGGGAAGCCGCCGACCTGCAGGAACCCTACGGCGCGACGGCCAGCGGCCTGACCATCGACGAAAACACGATGCTCGCCGACGTCCGCGACGGCACCGTAGTGCTCAACCCCACCGATGCCGCGACCACGCTGGCAGAACAGCCGTCCGATGCGCCGGAGATCTACCGCGCGCCGGGTACCTCGACCCTGCACGTGCTGGGCGCCACGCCACGCAAGGTGCGCCTCTCCCTGCCCGACCCCGCGTTGACGGCCGCGCGGCGCTTGCAGGTGGCACTCGAAGAACACGGCGTCAGCGTCAGGAAGGAAGCGCGCAGCGTGCACTGGCCGCTGCCTGCGCCCGAAGGCACGCGCGTCGCCACCCTGCCCTCGCCGGCGCTTGGCGAGATCCTCTCGTCCGGCCTGAAGCGCTCGCAGAACATGTACCTGCAAAGCGTCTTCCTGCTGGCGGGGCTCGAAGCAAGCGACCAGACGGCACCGCACACCGAAGACCGCGCCGCCGCCGCGCTTGCGGCATGGCTGGCGACGCGTGGCATCGGCCCGTCCGCGACGACGCTGGAAGAAGGCACCGGCCTGTCGCGGCACGACCTGACGACGGCGGGCTCGCTTACCCATCTGCTGGCAACGGTGGATACGCCGGCCTTCCGCGCGCTGCTGCCCACGGCCGGCGTGGATGGCACCCTCGCGCGACGCCTGAAAGGCACGGCCGCCGAAGGCAACGTGCAGGCGAAAACCGGCAGCATGAGCTACGTCAACGCACTCGCCGGTTACGTCACCACGAAGGCCGGCCAACGCCTGGCCTTCGCCGTGATCCTCAACAACTACAAGCCAACGCAGGGTGCCGCTTCGGTATCATCTGAAGTAGATGCGATCGCAGTGATGTTGGCCGAATCGACGGAGCACCTGTAGCGCGCGGGTATTACAGCAGCGCGGGCAGATCCTTGCCGATCTTCTCCGGCGTGTCCGTGGGCGCGTAACGCTCTACCACTTCGCCGTCGCGGTTCACCAGGAACTTGGTGAAGTTCCACTTGATGCCCTCGGTGCCGAGGAACCCCTTCTTCGTCGACTTCAGCCACTTGTACAGCGGGTGGGCCTTGTCGCCGTTGACGTCGATCTTGGAGAACATCGGGAAGGAGACGTCGTAGGTGAGCGAGCAGAAGTCGCGGATCTCCGCCTCGTCGCCCGGCTCCTGGTGGCCGAACTGGTCGCAGGGGAACCCGAGCACGTCGAAGCCCTGGGCGCCGTATTGCTTCTGCAGTTCCTCGAGCCCCTTGTACTGCGGCGTGAAGCCGCACTTGGAAGCGACGTTCACCACCAGCACCACCTTGCCTTTCCATTCAGCCAGCGAGCGCTCGTTGCCATCGATATCACGGGCGGAAAAATCGTAGATGCCGGTCATGATGCTCCTTTGGGGGCGGGTGGAAAGCGCACAGTCTACGCCGCCCGGGGCCTTCGGCTACCATGGACGCCTTTCCATCCAGGCCTCCCCACGCCCGTGATCCGTTTCGAAGCCGCCTCCAAGTCCTACCAGGTCGACGGAGCGCTTGTCCCCGCCCTGCAGCCCGTGGACCTTGCCATCGAGAAAGGCGAGGTTTTCGGCATTATTGGCCACTCCGGCGCGGGTAAATCCACCCTGCTGCGGATGATCAACCTGCTGGAACGCCCCTCGGCGGGCAAGGTGCTGATCGACGGCCGCGACGTGACGCAGGCCAGCGGCCCGGAACTGCGCCGCCTGCGCGCGGGCATCGGCATGATCTTCCAGCACTTCAACCTGCTCTCCTCGCGCACGGTGGCCGAAAACGTGGCCTTCCCGCTGCGCCTCCAGGGCGACATGGCCGAAGCCGACATCGTCGCGCGCGTGGCCGAGCTGCTGGCGCTGGTGGGCCTGGAAGCCCATGCGACGAAATACCCGGCGCAGCTCTCTGGCGGCCAGAAGCAGCGCGTGGGCATCGCCCGCGCCCTCGCCAGCAAGCCGTCCATCCTGCTGTGCGATGAAGCCACCAGCGCGCTCGACCCGCAGACCACCGCCTCGGTGCTGGAACTGCTGGCCGACATCAACCGCCGCCTGGGCCTCACCATCGTGCTGATCACCCACGAGATGGACGTGATCCGCCGCGTGTGCGATCGCGTGGCCGTGCTCGACGCGGGCAACGTGGTCGAGATGGGCACGGTGGCGGATGTGTTCCTGCATCCGCAGCACCCGACCACGCGGCGCTTCGTGGCCGAAGCGGACCATCGCGAGGGCCGCGGCGACGCTTACCCTGGCATTCCCGGCAAGCTGTTCCGCCTGTCGTTCCGCGGGGAGGCCACGTATTCGCCGCTGCTCTCGCAGGTCGTGCGCGATACGGGCGTGGAATACAACCTGCTGTCGGGACGCGTGGATCGCATCAAGGACGTCCCTTACGGCCAGCTCACGCTGGCCATGCACGGCGAGCGCCTGGATGAGGCGCTTGCACAGATCCGGGCCGCCGGCGTCGATATCGAAGAGGTGGCCGCGTGAGCCCGATGCAGACCCTGTTCCCGAACATCGACTGGGCCGAAATCGCACAGGCCTGTGTCGACACGCTGCTGATGCTCGGCGGCTCGTTGCTGTTCACGCTGGTGCTCGGCTTGCCGCTGGGTATCTGGCTGTTCCTCACCGCACGCGGCCAGCTGCATGCGAAGCCGAAGCTCTACGGCGTGCTCTCGCTGCTGGTGAACGTGCTGCGCTCGGTGCCCTTCATCATCCTGATGATCCTGCTGATCCCGTTCACCAAGGCGATCACCGGTGTCAGCATCGGCATCCGTGGCGCCATCGTGCCGCTGGTGATCGGAGCGGCACCGTTCTTCGCCCGCCTGGTGGAGACGGCCTTGCGCGAAGTGGACCGCGGCGTCATCGAAGCCAGCCAGGCGATGGGTGCCACGACGAAGCAGATCGTCACCCGCGTGCTGCTGCCGGAAGCCCGGCCGGGCCTGGTCGCGGCCACCACGGTGACCGCCGTCGCCCTGGTCGGCTACACGGCCATGGGCGGCATCGTGGGCGCGGGCGGCCTGGGCGCGCTGGCGTATCAGTACGGCTACAACGGCTACAAGCCCGATTACATGCTGGTCACCGTCGCCCTGCTGGTGGTGCTGGTCCAGCTGCTGCAGATGCTGGGCGACTGGCTCGTCGGGCGGTATAGCCGTAAATAAGGCCAACCCGGTATGCTGTCGCACCGCAACATCGTGCCCGGATGCCCCCATGAAAAAGCGCCTGATCTCCCTCGCCACCGCCTTTGCCGTCCTCCTGGCAGGCTGTTCCCATGGCGAGTCGGGCAGCCAGGCGGACGCGGGCAAGCCGCTGACGGTGGCGGCCACGCCGGTGCCTCACGCGGAAATCCTTAAAGAAATCAAACCCCTGCTCGCGAAGCAGGGCGTGGACATCGAGATCAAGGTGTTCACCGACTACGTGCAGCCCAACCTGCAGGTGGCCCAGAAGCAGCTGGATGTGAATTTCTTCCAGACCGAACCCTATCTGGACGCGTTCAACCGCGAGCGCGGCACCAACCTGGTGAAGGTGGTCGGCGTGCACATCGAGCCGTTCGGCGCCTATTCGCGCAAGTACACGTCGATCGATGCGCTGCCGGATGGCGCCAACGTCGTCATCCCGAACGACCCGAGCAACAACAGCCGCGCCCTGCTCCTGCTCGCCAGGCACAACCTGATCACCCTGAAGAACCCGGGCGACAAGCTGGCGACGCTGAAAGACGTGGACCAGAACCCGAAGCACCTGAAGTTCCGCGAGCTCGAAGCGGCGATGCTGCCGCGCGTCCTCGACGAAGTGGACCTCGCGCTGATCAACACCAACTACGCGCTCGCCGCCGGCCTGAACCCGGTGAAGGACGCGCTGCTGATCGAAGACAAGGATTCGCCGTACGTGAACTTCCTGGTCTCGCGCGCCGACAACAAGGACGACCCGCGCGTGCAGAAGCTCGCCGCCGCCCTCACCTCGCCCGAGGTGAAGGCGTTCATCGAGAAAACCTATAACGGCGCGGTGCTTCCGGCGTTCTAAGCCGCGGGAAGATCGAACACGCGGCGCAGGTAGGCCACGTAGTCGAGGTCGTCGCACATGCTCTTGCCCGGTGAATCGGAGAGCTTGGCGACGGGCTGGCCGTTGCAGCGGGTCATCTTGATCACGATATTGATCGGCTCCGGCCCGGTATCGTTGGTGAGGTTGGTACCCACGCCGAACGAGAGGATGCAGCGCCCCTCGAAGTGGCGGTAGAGGTCCATCACCTTCGGGATGTCCAGGCTGTCGCTGAAGACCAGGGTCTTGGTGCGCGGGTCCACGCGGTTCTTTTCGTAGTGCGCGAGGATGCGGTCGCCCCACGCAAACGGGTCGCCCGAATCGTGCCGCGCACCGTCGAAGAGCTTGCAGAAATACATGTCGAAGTCGCGCAGGAACGCCTCCAGGCCGTAGACGTCCGACAGCGCGATGCCGAGATCGCCGCGGTACTCGCGAGCCCACGCTTCCAGGGCCGCGACCTGTGAATCGCGCAGCCGCGGTCCCAGCGACTGGAACGCCTGCAGGTATTCGTGGGCCATGCTGCCGATCGGCGTCATGCCTGAGCGCATGGCGAACAGCACGTTGCTCGTGCCCGCCAGCTGCTTGCCCCACCCGGTGCGCATGATGCCCAGCGCTTCTTCATGCCACGCGCCGGAGAAGCGACGGCGCGTGCCGTAGTCGGCCACGCGCACCTTGTCGAATCCCGGGGTATCGCGCAGCAGTGCGATCTTCGCGTGCAGGCGCGCACGGCCTTCGGCCAGGTCGTGGTCCGGGAAGGCGTGGCGGAAATACAACTCGTTGATGATGGCCAGCAGCGGCACTTCGAACAGGATGGTGTGCAGCCACGGCCCACGGATGACGAGGTCGATCTCTCCGTTATCCGTGGCGGACGGCGTGATCGACACGTATTTCGCGTTGAGCTGGAACAGGCCGAGGAAGTCGACGAAGTCGCTGTCGATGAAACGCATGCCGCGCAGGTAAGCCAGTTCGTCTTCCGTGAAGCGCAGCGAGCACAGGTGCGCAAGCTCCTGCTCGATCGTCGGGATGAGCGGTACCAGGTTGATCCCCGGCGTGCGGCAGCGGAAGCGGTATTCCACCTCGGCGGCTGGGTACTGATGCAGCACCACCTGCATCATCGTGAACTTGTAGAGGTCGGTATCCAGCAGGGAGCTGATGATCATGCGCTGGCCTTGGTAAGGGCGATCTGCTTTTCCACGGCCTCGACGAAGCGGTCGGTGCCGGGCCACGGGGTGATCTTGCCGAGCTTCTTGCCCCGGTGGAACAGGAAAAAGGCCGGGATGCCATGCAGGCCGAAGCGCGTGGCCATTTTCGGATCGTTGTACACGTTGTCGTTCAACCAGCGCACCTCGGGCCACTGGAAGCGCTCGGGCGTCAACAGGATCTGGCGCTTGGCGATATCGCAGTTGGGGCAGTCACGGCCCCACAGGAACAGGATGGCGATGCGGTTGTCGTCGGCCGCGAGGTCGGCATCCAGGGCGCCATCGGTGATGGTCGGCATGGGAAAGCGCTGGAAGAACTCGGGGACGGTGGTATCGGACATGGTGGATCCGTGATCGGGTCGAACTCCCCCGATGGGGGCGACAAGGCCATAATTCGAGGGTAGTGCGATGATTCGCCCCCCTTTAAGGACATACGCGTGCGCCGTTTGCTCGGATTCCTCCTCGCCGCCTTCGCCGGCCTGGCCCAGGCCGCCAGCCTCACGGTGGCTACCGGCCACGGTGCCACCACGCTGACCACCCAGCAGCTGCTGGGCCGGCCGGACGCCCGCCGCATCGAGGTGCCGGGCGACGTCTCCTACCACCGTGCCATGCGCTACACGGCGGTGCCGCTGAAGGCCCTGCTGACCGGGGTAGCTCCGGACGCGCACCTGCAGTTCACCGCGCTGGATGGCTTTTCAGCCGAAATCCCCGCGACCCTCGTGCTCAACGGACACGGCGCCGAGGCGTGGCTGGCCGTCGAAGATGCCGCATGGCCCTCGCTGGGCGACGGCAAACTGTCCGCCGGCCCCTTCTACCTCGTGTGGCTGCACCCGGAAGCCGGCAAGGTGGGCCCGGAGCAGTGGCCGTACCAGGTGGCCTCGATCCGCGTGCTGGCCGACCCGGCGGCGCGCTTTCCGCTGATGCGTCCGGCGCCGGGCCTGGCCAGCGACAGCCCGGTGATGCGCGGTTTCGCCGTTTTCCAGCGCAACTGCATCACCTGCCACACCCTCAACGGCCAGGGCGACGCGAAGCTGGGGCCGGATCTCAACCTCCCGCACAGCCCCACCGAATACCTGCGCGACGGCATGCTGCGCGTGCTGGTGCGCAACCCGCAGGATCTGCGCCACTGGCCGCAGGCGAAGATGCCGGCGTTCAACGCGCAGGTGCTATCGGACCACGACCTCGATGACCTCGAGGCTTACCTCAGGCACATGGCGACGCGCAAAGCGAAGTAGCGGACGCCTTCAGCGATTCGAGCTGGCGCGTGCGCGCGTCGGGCGGCAGCGTCGCCAGCGCCTGCACCGCGGCGAAAAACCTGGGCCAGTCGCGTCCGGATTGGGCGAAGAGCGCCGCGAAGGCGCCCGTCCACTGGTCGTACAGCCCGAACGGCAGGAGCCGTGCGTTGCTCATCGGCTGGGCCATCCAGCGATCGTAGCGACGATCTCCACCGGCCTCGCCCGCGCGCCAGACGAGGTAGTTGCCACGGAACACTTCGAAGGCTTCGGCCTTGGCGACACGCTTGGCGTCGTCATCCATCGGCAGCGCGTACATCGCCTTCAGATCCTCGCGTAGCGCGAGCACCTGCTCGGTAAACGAATGAGCCAGCGCATCGCCTTTCGGATCCGGCGGCGGGAGGTGTCTTGCGGCGTGCCACTCACGCACGCCTTCCTGCTCGACGAAGCTGGCATACGATTCGTTGAACGAGGAATCGTTCTTCACGTAGATCTTCTGGTGGCCGAGTTCGTGGAAGATCGTGCCCACCAGGTCGTCATCGTCCCAGCCGAGCATGCTGCTCAGCACCGGATCGGCGAACCAGCCGAGGGTGGAATAGGCCGGCACTTCGCCGAGCGATACATCGTTACCGAGCGCGCGCAGGCGTGCGGCTTCGCGATCCGCGAGGTCTTTGCGGAAGTAGCCGCGGTACGACACGCAGCCCGCGAAGGGGAAGCACTGCACCACCGGATCCACCGAGAGTTCCGGCGTGGCGAAGACGTTCCAAGCGACCCACGGGCGGTCGAGCTGCACGTAGTAGGTGTAGCTGCGATTGGCCGGCAGGTCGAGGTGCTCGCTGGCGAAGGCACGCGCCTCGCGCGCCGTCACCAGGCGCTGGCGTACCTTGTCCGTTGTCTTCGGATCGGCGATGACCTTGTCGATGGGCTGGCGCGCCATCAACAGCGCGCCCTGCCCGTGCGTGACATGGGCGTAATAGCCGAGGGAACGGCAGCCGGCGAGCAGCGCGAGCATGGCGGTCAGGGCGATCGGGACAAGGCGCATCGGGCGATTGTGCCCGATGCGCCCGGAAGGCACTAATTGCCGGTGGTCATCGATTTCAGCACGCCATCGCGGCGGATGAGGCCGTGCATGAGCGCGGCGCCCATGTGCGCGAGGAAGGTGAGGAAGAACAGCCACGCCAGGTACCGGTGGGCTTCACGCAACCATGCGAAAAGCGCCGGATCCTGCGGCAGGATCGGTGGCAGGACGAAGCCACCGCCCATCACCACCGGGTACTTGCCTGCGGAAAGCATGCCCCAGCCAATCAGCGGCATCAGGATCATCAGTCCATACAGCACCCAGTGCGAGCCCTTCGCCGCGAGCTTCTGCCACTCCGGCATATCCACCGGCAGCGGTGGCGGCCGGTGGACCAGGCGGAAGCCGAGGCGAATGAGCGCAAGCACGAAGATCGCCATGCCCAGCGGCCGGTGGATCGCGACGAGGGCGGCGTGTTTCTCGGCCAGGGTGCTCACCATGCCGGCGCCGATGAACAGCATCGACAGGATCATGATCGCCATCAGCCAGTGCAGCACGCGGGCCACGGGGTGGAACGTATCGTAGCGACTCATGGCGTTGTCCCCTTCGGCTGCAGGGTACCCGGCAGGTGGCCCTCCTCGCTGGTGCGGCGCAGGTACGATTCGGCATAGGCGGCCGAACGCGCGACGATGATCGGATCGCCCGAGATCTCCATGCCGTGCGGCAGGATCGCCGGATCGTAGTTCACGTCACGGCACGGGCCGTTCGCCTGCGGCTGCCAGCTGTCGAGCACGATGGTGCCGGCGTCGACCACCTTGCGATCCTCCGGCCATGCCTTCGAGGCGTCGTCGATCGGGTCGCCATCGTTCGCGAAGACGAACTGGAGATGCCAGCGTGCCGGCCCGGCGGCCAGGCGCTTCTGCAGGTCCGCGGCGAGGTACTCGGTGTCCCCTGCGGCCGGGCTGCCGTCGCCCGTGGAGGGCGTTTCCGGCACCACCTGCCAGCGCACCGCATGCCGCTGACCCGCCGCATCGCGCAGGTAGAACGCATTGAGGCTGCGGTAGGTCTCGTCCACGTAGCTGGCCGGCGGCTTGGCCTGCGAGATCCACATCAGGAAGGGGCCGGTCTCCGGGTGGGACCCGAAGAACGCTTTCGCCTTGTCGGGGTTCGGCTTGCCGGTGGCCGGATCGGGCGCGGTAGCCACGTTCAGGGCGTAGAAATCCTGTGGCGTGGACACCGGAAACACCGGCATGGCGTTCATGCCCGTGCGCCACTGTTCACCGTCGGCCATGTCGAAGCGCAAAGCCATGCTGCGGATGGGCGCGGAGCTGTCCGGTGCCTGCGGGTTACCGCCCGGGATGGCGAAGCGGCCGACCAGGGGCGTGCTGCCGCTGGCGAACAGCCTGGCCGATGAGAACGCGGCGAGCTGTCCGTTGGACTCAAAGCGGCCGCCCACGCAGATGCCCTTGGCGTGGTTGCGGCGGTAACCGGGATGGTCGCCGCCGTTGGCCTGCAGGACGTTGATCATTTTCTTCGGGCTGAGCCGGTCGGGGGCCAGCCAGCCGCCGACGTAGCCAAAGGCCACCGCGGTGCCGACCACGGCCAGGCCGATCACGCCCCAGCGCCAGGCAAGGCCTGTGGGGGGTCGCGGGTTCCTGGGGTCCTGCATGGTGCTTCTCCTCTCCCCGCGGTGCGGGGCTTCAAAAGGTGGGACGCACGTCAGCGACTTTTATTCCCTCTGCAAGGAATATTTCGTCACGACGGTCGTCTTGCCTACGATCCGTTCCCGATAAGAGGCCCGGCATGTCCGATCCGCAGTTCGACGATGCCCTGCGCACCCTGCTGCCGCGACTGCGGCGCTTTGCGCTGTGGCTGGCCCGGGATGCGCACGCGGCGGATGACCTGGTTCAGTCGACGATGGAGCGGGCGCTGGCCAAACGGGCCTCGCGCCGTGATGACGAGAGTCTGCGTGCGTGGCTGTTTGCGATCTTGTACCGGTTGTTTCTCGACGGGAAACGCCGGGCCAGCCGCTATGCCCTGCTGATGGGCGCGCTGGGACGGGAAGAAACGCCCACCTGGCCGTCGGCCGAGCGCGTGGCGGAAACCCACGCCACCCTCGCCGCGTTTGCATCGTTGCCGGATGAGCAACGCAGCCTGCTGCTGTGGGTCACCGTCGAGGGGCTGAGCTACCAGGAGGTGGCCGGCATCCTGGGCATCCCCATCGGCACCGTCATGTCCCGCCTCTCCCGTGCCCGCCGCGCGCTCCGCGCACTGGGTGACGGCACCACCGAAACCCCTGCCCTGCGGCTGCTGAAATGAACACCATCCCGCCCAGCGAACACGACATCCACGCCTACGTGGACGGCCACCTTGATGAGCCGCGCCGCAGCCACGTGGAGCGACACCTGGCCCGCGACGCCGAGCGCGCGGACGAGGTGCAGGCCTGGCGCCAGGATGCGCAGCAGCTGCGCGCCCTGCTGGTGGGCGACCTGGGCCCGGTACCCGACCTGGACCCGGTATTCGTCCGCGGCCGCATGCACGAGCGCCGGGTGCGCCGCCTGTCGATGGCCGCCGGCTTCGTGATCTGCCTCAGCGTGGGCGCCCTGTTCGGCTGGACGGTGCGCGGCATGGGCAAGGGCTCCGTGGAGCCCATGGCCGACGCCATGCAGGCCTACCGGCTGCTCGTGGTGGACCACGGCCTGGGCCTGGACATCACCACGCCGAACGAAAACGACCTCCGGGCGTGGTTGAACGGCAGGGTCGGCGCCGACGTGCGCCTGCCCGACCTGGCCGATGCCGGCTTCCGCCCCATGGGCGGGCGCCTGTTCGCGACCGACCAGGGCCCGGCCGCCATGGTCCTGTACGACGACGGCAACGGGCATACCGTGAGTTTCTATGTGCGGCCGCCGGGCGCGGCGCGGCACCTGCTGCCCCGCGGCGAACGCGAGGACAGCGGCCTGCTGGCGAATTACTGGTCGTCGGGCGGCCACAACTACGCCGTGGTGGCCCTGGCCGACAGCGCGGGCCGCGCTGCCACCCGGAAGATGATCGGTAAGTCGATCTAGCGCTCGAACAGCTCGCCGTTGTGCAGCTCGAGCGTGCGGTCCATGCGTTTCGCCAGGCGCGAATCGTGGGTGACCAGCACGAAGCTGGTGCCGATCTCGCGGTTGAGCTCCACCATCAGGTCGTACACCGCCGCCGCGTTCGCCTCGTCGAGGTTGCCCGTGGGCTCATCGCCCAGCACGCAGGCCGGCCGGGTGACCAGGGCACGCGCCACGGCGCAACGCTGGCGCTCGCCGCCGGACATCTCCGCCGGGCGGTGGCGCAGGCGCGAGCCCAGGCCCACGCGCTCCAGCAACGCCGTGGCTTCCTTCTGCGCCTGCGCGATGGACACGCCGCGGATCAGCAGCGGCATGCACACGTTTTCCAGCGCGGTGAATTCCGGCAGCAGGTGGTGGAACTGGTAGATGAAGCCCAGCGACCGATTGCGCTCGCGGCCACGCTCGGCGTCCGAGAGTTCGGACAGCACGCGGCCGTTCACTTCCACCTTGCCGGCCGTGAGCGTATCCAGGCCACCGATGATGTGCAGAAGCGTGGACTTGCCCGAGCCGGACGCACCGACGATGGACATGGTCTCGGCACGGCGCAGTTCGAAGTTCACGTTCGACAGCACGCCGGTGCGCAGGTCGCCTTCTTCGTAGACCTTGGCGACGCCGGTAGCGCGCAGGACGATCTCGTTGGGATTATTCATAGCGGAGCGCCTGGGCAGGCTGCGTGCGCGAGGCGCGCCACGCCGGATACAGGGTGGCCAGCAGCGAGAAACCGAAGGTCACCAGCACCACCCAACCCACGTCCGACCACAGCAGCTGGCTCGGCACTTCGCTGATGTAATACACATCCGGCGCAAGGAAGGTATGGCCGCTGACGCGCTCGATGAACTTCACGATGGCCGGCAGGTTGTACGAAAGCAGGCCGCCGAAGGTGACGCCCGCGGCGATGCCGACCACGCCAACCAGCAGGCCCTGGACCATGAACATGGCCATGATGCTGCGCGGCGTGGAACCCAGCGTGCGCAGGATGGCGATGTCAGCCTGCTTGTCCGTGACCAGCATCATCAGCATCGAAATGAGGTTGATGACGGCGACGAGGATGATCAGCGAGAGGATCACGAACATCACCGTCTTCTCCATGTCGATCGCATGGAAGAAGTTGGCGTGGGTGTCCATCCAGGTCTGCACGCGATACGTCTGGCCGAGGCGGTTGACCAGCATCTGCGCCACCGGGAAGGCCTGGCGCATGTCGTCCAGCTTCAGGCGGATGCCCGTCGGCCCTTCCTGGCCGTTGAGGCGCTCGGCGTCCGGCATGCTGATCAGGGCGAGGTTGGAGTCGTACTCCTGCATGCCCAGTTCGAAGATGCCGCTGACGGTGAAATTGCGCAGCTTCGGCACCGCGCCCATCGGCGTGGCGGTGAACTGCGGGACGACGACGGTGACCTTGTCGCCCTTCTCCACGCCCAGCTGCACGGCCAGCTCGCGGCCGAGGATGATGTTCCAGCCGTGGTCGGTCAGGTCCGTCATCTTGCCTTCGACCATGTGCTGGTCGAGGTCGGACACCTTCGGCTCCATCGACGGCAGCACGCCGCGGATGATCGCGCCGCTGGAGCGGCGCGCCTGCAGGAAGGCCTGGATTTCCACGTAAGGCGCGGCGCCTTCGACGTGCGGCGTGTCCTTGGCGATGGCGACGGCCTGCGGCCAGTCGCGCACCGTTTCGTCGATGCCGGAGACGGTGACGTGCGCCACGGCGCCGAGGATGCGCGAACGCAGCTCGCTGTCGAAGCCGTTCATCACCGACATCACCGTGATCAGCGCCGTGACGCTGATGGCGATGCAGACGATCGACACCGTGGAGATGAACGAGATGAACTGGTTGCGCCGCTTCGCCCGCGTATAGCGCAGGCCGATGAAGAGCTCGAGGGGTCTGAACATACCTGTCGGATTACACCTGGAAGTGGGGAGCCCGCCACGAAAGGCATGCATCGCGCGGCAGAGTGCCCGATGCGGCGGCGGTCGGCAAGGCCGTCGCTAGGGCCCAAGGCGGATGCGCAGGATCCGTAACGTGTCGGCGTCCATGTTATCCGGTCCGAGCACCAGGGTTGCCCTGCCCTTGTGCCAGAAAAGCCGTAGGAACACCCATTCACCGACCACGCGGGCGTCCCGGGGTTCCGCGGCATGGATGGCGCCGTGCGGGTCGATGGCCACCCACGCGCCCTCGGGATGCCACTGGACGGCCGCCAGCGCGGGCTGCCGGTAGCGACGCACCCGCCAGAGCCCAACGGCGAGCGCGCCGGCGGACAGGCAGGCGCGGGCCGCCAGCGGCAGGCTGGTAGGCCACGGTGCCAGGGCACCGGCGAGCACAACGAGGCAAAGGAGCTGGGTCAGCGCGGCCGAGGGGCGCGCCTCAAAGGTGATGCCTTGCACGGATGTCATCGATGATGGCCTGCCAGTCGTCGCGTGGAGGACGGGCATGACCCATCACCCAATCCCAGAGATCGGGATCCTGCACGTCCAGCAGTTCATCGAATGCCAGCCTGGCGGCCTCGTCTGCGTCGGCGAAGCGCTCGTCGAGCCACCAGCCAAACAGCTGGTCGAGCTCGCGGGTACCGCGGCGGGTGCGCCAGCGCAGGCGTTTGAGGCGGGCTTCTTCCATCGGGGATCCAGCGGTCCGGCCCCGTCGGGGCCGGACCAGGCCTCATCAGGCCGAACGGCGCTGCACGATCAGCTTCTTGATCTCCGCAATCGCCTTCGCCGGGTTGAGACCCTTCGGGCAGGTGCGGGCGCAGTTCATGATGGTGTGGCAGCGGTACAGCTTGAACGGATCTTCCAGGTCGTCCAGGCGGTTGCCGGTGTCTTCGTCACGGCTGTCCACGATCCAGCGGTACGCCTGGAGCAGGATGGCCGGGCCGAGGTAGCGGTCGCCATTCCACCAGTAGCTGGGGCACGACGTGGAGCAGCAGGCGCAGAGGATGCACTCGTACAGGCCGTCGAGCTTCTTGCGGTCTTCCGGCGACTGCAGGCGCTCCTTGTCGGCGGGCGCCGGGCTCTGCGTGCGCATCCACGGCTTGATCGACGCGAACTGCGCGTAGAAGTGCGTGAGGTCCGGCACGAGATCCTTCACCACCGGCATGTGCGGCAGCGGGTAGATCGCGACGGTGCCACTGCCGCATTCCGAGATCGCACGGGTGCAGGCCAGCGTGTTCGTGCCGTCGATGTTCATCGCGCACGAACCGCAGATGCCTTCGCGGCACGAACGGCGCAGCGACAGCGTGGAGTCGATCTCGTTCTTGATCTTCAGCAGGGCATCCAGAACCATCGGGCCGCACGTATCGAGGTCCACTTCGTACGTGTCGGTGCGCGGGTTCTGGCCGTCATCCGGCGTCCAGCGATAGATCTTGAAGGTGCGCGTGTTCTTCGCGCCCTTCGCCGGGAAATGCTTGCCGGCCGTAATTTTGGAATTCTTGGGTAGCGTGAACTCTGCCACGATTGCCTCTCCGGTCCGGTATCAGTAAACGCGCTTTTTCGGCGGCACGACTTCGACGTCATCCGTCAGGGTGTACATGTGCACCGGACGGAAATCGAACTTCGAGCGGCCTTCCTCGTCGATCCACACCAGCGTGTGCTTCTGCCAGTCGTGATCGTCGCGGTCCGGGAAATCTTCGCGGGCGTGGGCGCCACGGCTCTCGGGACGCTGCTGCGCCGAGTGCATGGTGGCCACGGCCTGCGAGAGCAGGTTCGACAGCTCGAGGGTTTCGATGAGGTCGGAGTTCCACACCAGCGAACGGTCGGTGACCTTCACGTCCTGGAACTTCGCGAACACGTCGGAAATCTTCTTCGAGCCTTCGTCCAGCGTCTCGCCGGTGCGGAACACCGCCGCGTCGTTCTGCATGGTCTTCTGCATTTCGGCGCGGATCTGCGACGTCGGCGTATTGCCGTTGGCGTAGCGCAGCGCGTCGAAGCGGCCGAGGGCCTTGTCCAGCGCGTTGGCCGGCAGGTCCGGATGGGCCGTGCCCGGCTTGACGACCTCGGCGCAGCGGTTGGCCACGGCACGGCCGAACACGACCAGGTCGAGCAGCGAGTTGGAGCCGAGGCGGTTGG
Source organism: Luteibacter pinisoli (assembly GCF_006385595.1). Classification (NCBI taxonomy): domain Bacteria; kingdom Pseudomonadati; phylum Pseudomonadota; class Gammaproteobacteria; order Lysobacterales; family Rhodanobacteraceae; genus Luteibacter; species Luteibacter pinisoli. The sequence continues at coordinate 1,943,733 of NZ_CP041046.1, read as the reverse complement.
CGCCATGCACCGACACGCACGCGGCTTCGCCGATGGCGAACAGGCCGGGCACCACGGAATCCGGGTTGTCGTCGAGCTTGGTGACGACTTCGCCGTGATAGTTGGTCGGGATGCCGCCCATGTTGTAGTGGACGGTGGGCAGGACCGGGATCGGCTCCTTGGTCACGTCCACGCCGGCGAAGATGCGCGCCGACTCGGCGATACCCGGCAGGCGCTCGCCGATGACCTCGGGGCCGAGGTGCATCAGGTTGAGGTGGATGTGGTCCTTGTTCGGGCCCACGCCGCGGCCTTCGCGGATTTCGATCGTCATGGCGCGGCTGACCACGTCACGCGAGGCAAGATCCTTCGCGTTCGGCGCGTAGCGCTCCATGAAGCGCTCACCCTCGGAGTTGGTGAGGTAACCACCTTCGCCGCGGACGCCTTCGGTGATCAGGCAGCCCGCACCGTAGATGCCGGTCGGGTGGAACTGCACGAACTCCATGTCCTGCAGCGGCAGGCCAGCGCGCAGCACCATGCCGCCGCCGTCACCCGTGCAGGTGTGGGCGGAGGTGGCGCTGAAGTACGCACGGCCGTAGCCGCCGGTGGCCATGACCACGGCGTGGCCGCGGAACAGGTGCAGCGTGCCTTCGTTCATGTCGAGCGCGAGCACGCCACGGCAGACGCCATCCTTGTCGAAGATGAGGTCGATCGCGAAGTACTCGATGAAGAACGTCGCGTCGTGGGCCAGCGCCTGCTGGTAGAGGGTGTGCAGGATGGCGTGACCCGTACGGTCGGCCGCGGCGCAGGTGCGCTGCGCGGTGCCCTTGCCGTAATGGGTGGTCATGCCGCCGAACGGACGCTGGTAGATCTTGCCTTCTTCCGTACGGGAGAACGGCACGCCGTAATGCTCGAGTTCGATGATGGCCGGAATCGCTTCGCGGCACATGTACTCGATGGCGTCCTGGTCACCGAGCCAGTCGGAGCCCTTGATCGTGTCGTAGAAGTGGAAACGCCAGTCGTCCTCACCCATGTTGCCCAGCGCGGCGGAGATACCGCCCTGCGCGGCCACGGTGTGCGAGCGCGTCGGGAACACCTTGGTGATGCACGCGGCCTTGAGGCCCTTCTCGGCCAGGCCGAAGGTGGCGCGCAGGCCAGCGCCACCGGCGCCAACCACGATCACGTCGTACTTATGTTGTTGAACCTTGTAGGCTTCCATCGATCAGCTTCCGAGCGCGACGCGCAGCACGGCCAGCACGCCCGCAAGCGCGGCGAGTACGGCGATGAACTTGATAAGGACCAGCGAGGCCACTTCGAGCCAGCGGGTATGGACGTAGTCTTCGATCACCACCTGCAGGCCGAGGAAGGCGTGGCGGAACATCGTCAGGATGAAGGCGATGGCCAGCACGGCGTTCCAGGGCTTGCCCAGGGTGGCGCGGGCGGTGGCGTAGTCGGCATGCAGCAGGCCGAGCAGCACGCACAGGAACCAGACCGTCAGGAAAACCAGGGCGAGCGCGGTGACGCGCTGGGCCATCCAGTGGCTGACGCCTTCCTTCGCCGAGCCGAGGCCGCGGGCGCGGGCCAGCGGGTTGCGCAGATCCTTGCTCATGCGTGGCTCCCGGTCAGCACGTAGGCCCAGACAGCCGCGGTGAGGACGATGGCCACGACGATCGAGGTCCAGCTGGAGCGGACGAACGACGCGATGGCGTAGCCCTTGCCCGTGTCCTGGACCAGGTGGCGGATGCCGTTGGCCAGGTGGTAGAAGAACGCCAGGGTCCAGCCGATGAGCACGAGCAGGCCCAGGGGGCTGCCGGCGCAGGCGCTGAACGACGCGTAGGCTTCCGGGCCGGCGGCGAGGGACGCGAGGCCCCAGGTGATGATCAGGCTACCGACGGCAAGGATGATGCCGGTGGCGCGATGCAGGATGGAGGAAACCATCTGCACTTGCCATTTGTAGACCTGCATGTGGGGTGAGAGCGGTCGTCCCGTTTGTGCCATGGCGGCTATCCTGGATTGGAATCGCTGATGCCCGAACTGCCCTCTGTCGCCTTACGCTCAGAAGTCGATGCAGCGTCCGTTCTTTTCCCAGTCGCCGTAACGCGTTGGGTCCAATGGCGCTTTTTCGACCGCTGGCTCGCCATTCGTGGGGACGATGGGCGTTACGAGCGGTTTCGCCGGAGCGGAATCGTTCGCATTTGCGGGCTTCAAGGGGTGGTCGGACATGGTTATAAAACTCTAAAAGCGTAATACCTGTGCCTTCACAGCACAACCTTGACGATACCGGCGAGCCTTGGTTTGGCCTTGGCCCGACCGTATATCTTACTCCCCCACCCCTTCCTGCGCGCGCCCATGCCGAGCCGTACCACTCGCCCCATCACCCTCGCCGGCCCCGACGCCGCCAGCTTCGCCAATGCCCAGCTCAGCAGCGACGTCCTGTCGCTGGAAACGGGCCGCTGGCAATGGAGCGGCTGGCTCGACCCGAAGGGCCGCGTGCGCGCCCTGCTCCAGGTCACCCGGCTGGACGACGAACGCTTCGTGATCGTGCCGCGCGGCGGTGATGGCGAAACGCTCGCGAACGACCTCAAGCGGTTCGTGTTCCGTGCAAAAGTAAAGATCACGCTGGGCGATGCGCGCTTCGTTGCCAATGGTGATGATGGTGCGCACGACGACATGCATGCGCATGAAAACGACGACGGCACGATCGTGTTCGGCGAAGGTGATGCATCGATACATATCGGCATGCGCGACGATGCGGATGCATGGCTTGCACGTCATGTTGAAAAAGGTTTCGCATGGCTTCCCGATGACGCACTGGGAAACTTGTTGCCGCCCGCACTGTCCATGGAACGCCTGGGTGCCGTGTCGTTCAACAAAGGTTGTTTCCCGGGGCAGGAAATTGCTGCGCGCCTGCATTTCCTCGGTGGCCACAAGCGACACCTGCGCGCGGTGCGGTCGGATGTCGCACTTGTCGCGGGACAATCGCTGCGCATGGACGGCCGCGATGCAGGCATCGTGTTGATGCACAACGCTTCCGACGATCTACCTATGTCGCTTGTCGTATTGGATGACAGCGTCGTTCAGGCGCAGGCTCTTGAAAGCGACGGTGCGCGCCTGCACATCATCTCGACATTCCCTGCGTGATGTTCTGCACACTTCTACAAATATGAACTCGCTGTTGCGTGAGCCAAACCTGAACCGCGCCACCCGAGCACTTGCACAAAACGTGACGCGCCACTAGGCTCCGCCGATCCCATTTCGTGGCCACGGTGTATCGCCCTGGTTACACCCGCGACGATCCGTCGACGATGACGGTTCTGGCGCGACCCGGCGAAAGCCGGCGATTTTTGAAATGTGCGCATGCCGCATCGCGCGCTGTAAGCCAACGGAGCCGCCGCATTCCGCGAAGCCGCTCCCTTTTGGCGAACCCCTACCGGGGGCTCCGGACAGCCACCCAGTAAAGTCACAGTGTGTGACACCCGAAGCATTCGCGTGCCTAACGCATAAAGCGCGATTGCGATTCGGTTAGTCCAGGTAGTAACGGCCTGCCCGCCCGTCTACCGCCCGTACGTCCCCCAAGGCGCTTTTTTCCAAGGCCGCAAGTGACGGAAAAGCTCGTTGGAGGCAGATACACATGAAACTTTCCGCTTTGCTCTGGATGGCGTCCGTCCTTCCGAGCCACCTAGCCGACCAGACGTGCCTGGCGACGACGGTTTATCTTGAAGCACGTAGCGAACCGACCATCGGCCAGTATGCCGTGGCGGAAGTGGCCCTCCGCCGGCGTGATCGCGGCATGGGTGGCAAGAACGTGTGCGATGTCGTCTCGGCGCCGCGCCAGTTCGCCATTACCACGACACCGAAAGATTTTGAGGTAACCGACCTCGTTTCGTGGTCGAAGGCATGGAAGATCGCTGGTGATTCCATGAACAACTGGAGCCTGCCCAAGAGCGAACGCCTGGTCTACGTGCCGCAGGCCGACCACTTCGCCACGGTAGCGGTTTCACCGAGCTGGTCCGCCAGCCGCATCGTTCGCAAGATCGGTGACCATGCGTTCTACGCCGTGAACTAAAACACGCGACAACGCGCGGGGAAAAGGAATCAGAGCGGGCAGCTTGTGATTCCCGGGAAAAGGGGCCCTCAGAAGAGGGTCTTTTTTTTGCCCAAAGAAAAACCCGCCTCGCGGCGGGTTTTTTCATTTGGACGTCTAGCCGTCTATCGCATCACATGCGATAGACGTGGTCACCACGGATTTCCACGTAATCGCCAGGGCGCAGCTGCGGATCGTCGGCCTGCGTGATCACGGCGGAGCGGCCATCATCAAGCCGTACGCGCACCTGCCACGCCACATCCTGGCCATTGCGCTTGCCTACCTGGTTGCCGACGACGCCGCCGACCACCGCGCCACCGACGGTAGCGGCCGAGCGGCCGTCACCCTTGCCGATCGTGCTGCCCAGCACGCCACCGGCGACGGCGCCGATCACAGCACCGAGCGGTGACGACTGGCGATCGGTGTAGATCTGCTGGACATCGCTGACCACGCCACACTGGGCGCAGCGGCGCGAGCCACCGCCTTCGTAGACCACGCGATCCTCGCGAACCACCCGGCGCGGCTGCTCGTAGCACGCTGTCAGCGACAGCGGGACGATGGCAGCGACGACGAGGCCAAACTTGCGGACGATGCTATGCATGGGGACGCCCTCGAGGATCGATGAGATTTACTGACGCGCGTCGGAAACGACCGACACGCCTTCCTGGACTTCAACGCGGTCGCCCGGGTCATGATCCATGCGGATGGAGCGGGTCACGCCGTTGTATTCGTAGCGCACGTCGTAGGCGACGATCTTGTCGCCACTCTTGCCCGCCACGGTGTCGCACTTGCGCACGGTGCTGGTGACGGTGTTCGTCTCCTGGCGACGCTCCTGGATCTCATGGCCGGCGTAACCGCCGCCCACCGCACCGGCCACCGTGGCCAGCGTGCGGCCCTTGCCGCCGCCGATCTGGTTGCCGAGCAGGCCGCCCGCCACGGCACCAATGGCCGTACCGGCAATCTGGTGCTGGTCCTTCACCGGTGCCCGCCGGGTCACCACTTGGTCGTGGCACTCGCGCTGCGCGGCCGAGGCGGCCTCGCGGACCGGATCCACGCTGACCACACGGGCGTACTTGGGACCTGCCGGCTCCGGCGCTGCGACGGGCGCGGCGGCCGGGGACGGCCCATTAGCCACGTCAGCGTTCGCGTCACGGTTGCAGGCAGAAAGGCTCAGCACCAGGGCCGCGCCCAAACCAGCGTTCAGGACGGAAATCATCAACCTGCTCATAACCCTACTCTCCTGGAAAATATCGGCCTCGCCGGACCACACGATCCGAAACTTCGTAAGAACGCCTCGGGGCCATTTGACAATCGTTAAACTGAACGACGCCTTAGACTGGCGCCTCGAAGCAAAACGGCAGCAAACCGCATGCATGACCTGGTAGACACCCACGCCCATCTCGACGACGCCTCGTTCGATGCGGACCGCAGCCCGATGTTCGATCGCGCGGCCGCGGCGGGCGTGCGGCGCTGGATCGTACCGGCCATCGATCGCGGCAACTGGGAAGCCGTCGAGCATGTGTGTCGCGCGCGTGAAGGCGCGTATCCAGCGTACGGATTGCACCCGCTCGTGATCGACAAGCATCGCGACGAGCACCTGGTGGAACTGCCGGACTGGCTGGAAAGCCACGGCGCCGTCGCCGTCGGCGAGATCGGCCTCGACTTCTATGTGGAAGGCCTGGACCCGGAACGCCAGCGCGACGTGTTCGTTCGCCAGCTGCACATCGCGAAGGAACACGACCTTCCCGTGATCGTGCATGCGCGACGCGCCTTCGAGGAAACCATCCACACCCTGCGTCGCATCGGTGGCTTGCGTGGCGTGGTGCACAGCTTCGCGGGCAGCGAGGAGCAGGCACGGCAGCTGTTCGAGATGGGCTTCCACATCGGCATCGGCGGCCCGGTGACCTATGACCGCGCCAACCGGATCCGCCGCGTGGTGGCGCAGATGCCGCTGGAATGGCTGTTGCTGGAAACCGACGCCCCCGATCAGCCCTGCGCGCATCGCCGGGGCGAGCGCAACGAGCCGGCCTTCATGGTCGATGTCCTCGAGACCATCGCCAGCCTCCGCGACACCGACGCCGCCGGGATCGCCGCGGCCACCACCGCCAACGCTGCGCGGCTCTTCGCCCTCGCCTGACCGCTTGCCCCCGGGCGAAGCCCTTGCTAGCCTAATAGTTCACCAGCGAACTATTAACCAGCAAAATGTCCAGCCTGAAACCATGTGTGGACGCCCTCTACCAAGGGGTCGACCGGGTCGCCGACATCATCCCCGGCCTGCCGAAGTGCGAAGTCCTGCTGATTCGCCTGCTCCTGCTGACGGGCGAGGCGCTGCAGCGCGATGTGGAAGCCAAGCTCAAGCCGTTCGACATGAACGACAGCGATTTCCGCACGCTGATGATGCTGTACTCCTCCGCCGACGGCAGTTCCACGCCGAGCGAACTCTGCGCACTGGCCGAGCAGAAGCCGACCAACATGACGCGGATCACCAACCTGCTGGCCAAACGCGGCCTGATCACGCGCGCGCACGCCACGCACGACCGTCGCCAGGTCGTGCTCAAGATCACCGCGGAAGGCCAGCATTTCGTCCGCCAGCTGCTGCCGCCGATGTTCCCCGAGGTCATATCGAAGTTCACCTGCTTCAGCGAAGCGGAACGAAAAACCTTTGAGCAGCTTTTGAAGAAGCTCGCCCTGCACCTGGATCCCGCGGAAACCCCATGAACCCTTCCCTGCTCCGCCCGGCCTTGCTTGCCGGTGCGCTTGCCGTCGTGCTGGCGGCCTGCCACGTCCCGGCGAAGATCGACCACCCCGGCCTGCGCGACGACGTGCCGCTTGCCGGCCTCGATGCCGGCCACCGCGCCGCGGGCTGGCCGGCCGCCGAATGGTGGCGCGCGTATAACGACCCGCAGCTCGACCAGCTCATGCAGATGGCCTTGCGTGGCGCACCCGACCTCGCCCAGGCGAAGACGCGCGTGGACAGCGCCCAGCAGAACATCCGCGTCGCCGCGGCGCAGGCTGGCCTGCGTGTCGACGGCAGCGCACAGGTCGCGCGCCAGCGGATGAGCGAGCACGGCTTGATCCCCGCGCAATTCCTTGGCTTCACCTGGTACAACCAGGCCGATCTCGGCGTGCAGGTGCGCTACGACTTCGACTGGTGGGGCAAGAAGCGCTACACCATCGAATCCGCGATCGACAGCGCCCGCGCCGCCGAAGCCGAGCGCTCGGCCGCGTCCCTGTCGATCCAGGCCGTGGTTGCCGACACCTACCTTGGCTGGCTCACGGATGAAGCCCGCGTGGCCCTTGCCGACCAGCTGATCAGCGCACGCGAACGCGCCCTGCGCATCGCCACGCTGCGCGTGAAGCAGGGCGTGGACGTGCCGGATACCGTGCAGCAGGCGCGCGGCGAACTGTCGGGTGCCCAGCAGCAGAAGACCGCACTGGAAGGCTCCGCCGCCATCCGTCGTGCCGCCCTCGCCGCCCTGGTCGGCGTCTCGCCGAACGAGCTGCCGGCGTTGTCGCCACGCGCACTGCCCGATGTCGCCCCCGGGCTGCCGGACAACATCGGCACCGACCTGATGGCGCGCCGCCCGGACATCGCCGCCAGCCGCTGGCAGGTGGAAGCCGCGCTGCGCCAGACCGACGCCGCCCGCGCGCAGTTCTTCCCCGATGTGAGCCTGAGCGCCATGGCGGGCCTCTCGAGCATTGATATGGACAAGGTGTTCAATGCCGACAGCCGCGTGTTCGCGCTGACGCCCGCGCTGCACCTGCCGATCTTCGAAGGCGGCGCGCTGGAAGCGAACCATGGCGTCACCCGCGCCCAGCTCGACGCCGCGGTAGCCCAGTACAACGCCACCGTGGCCTCGGCCGCACGCGACGTCTCCACGCAGGCGCTCAGCGCCCAGCAACTCGCCGCCCGCCGGGTGCAGCAACGCGATGCACTGGACGCCGCGACCACGCTGCTCGCCAGCGCCAAGGCCCGTGCGGCCCGCGGCGTTCGCGACGACCGCGAATCGCTCGCCACCCAGGCCACCCTGCTCCAGCAGCAGGACGCCGATACCGACCTGCACGGCCAGGCCCTGTCCACCGACATCGCGCTGACCAAGGCCCTCGGCGGCGGCTACCGCGCTGAAGTCCCGAATTCCCCTACCACGCCCAGCACTGACGGAAACCACACCCCATGAGCGCCACACCGAACGACACGACGCCTCCTGCCGAAAGCGGCAATGCGCCGAAGGACAAGCGCAAGCGCGGCCGCGCGTTGCTGGTCGCCCTCGTGGTCTTCGTGCTGGCCGCGGCCGCGTGGATCCTCCTGTGGCTGTTCGTGTTCTCCACCCGCGAAACCACCGACGACGCGTATGTCGGCGGCAACCAGGTAGGCATCTCGGCCCAGGTGCCGGGCATCGTCGTGGGCGTGTTCGCCGACGACACCCAGCGCGTCAACGCCGGCCAGGTGCTGGTGAAGCTTGACGCCACGGACGCCGACATCGCCCTGCGCAAGGCCACCAGCGCGCTGGCACAGGCGGTGCGCCAGGTGCGCCAGCAGACCCAGTCCGCCGCGAGCGCCGATGCCTCGCTGGGCGCCCGCCGGCAGGACCTGAAGCGCGCGCAGGACGACCTGAAGCGTCGCATCCCGCTGCTCGCCGAAAAGGCCGTGGCGCCGGAAGAAGTGCAGCACGCCCGCGACGCCGTGGAAACGGCGCAGTCCGCGCTTGAATCCGCGCAGCGCCAGGCCGACGCCGCACGCGCCCTCGTCGATGGTGCCGATGTCGACACCAACCCGGCGGTGCAGCAGGCGCGTGCCAGCTTCCGCCAGGCATGGGTCTCGGCCCAGCGCAACGCCATCGTCGCCCCGATCGACGGCTACGTCGCCCAGCGCAGCGTGCAGGTGGGCAATAGCGTCCAGCCCGGCCAGCAGCTGATGACGGTGGTGCCGCTGCACGACCTCTGGGTGGAAGCCAACTTCAAGGAAAGCCAGCTGCGCCACGTGCGCATCGGCCAGCCGGCGAAGGTGGAATCGGACATCTACGGCGGCGGCGTCGAATACCACGGCCACGTCATCGGCCTCGGTGCCGGCACCGGCAGCGCCTTCTCGCTGTTGCCCGCGCAGAACGCCACCGGCAACTGGATCAAGGTGGTGCAGCGCGTGCCCGTGCGCATCGCCCTGGACGCAAACGACCTGGACAAGCACCCGCTCCGCATCGGCCTGTCCACCGCCGTGAAGGTGGATATCACCGACGACAAGGGTGATGTGCTGGCCCGGGCCCCGTCGACCACGCCGGTGGCGCAGACCACCGTGTACGACGAGATCGCCGCCAAGGCCGATGCGGCCGCGGACGTGATCGTGCAGCAGAACCGCGGGACGAACGTGCCTTGAGCGACGCCACCGCCACTCCGGACGCCGTGCCCGCTCCCGCGGGCCCGCAACCCCTGCACGGCCTGACGCTGGTCCTGCTGACCATCGCTGTCGCGTTCTCCACGTTCATGGAGATCCTCGACATGACGATCGTGAACGTGGCGGTGCCGCATATCGCCGGCAGCCTGGGCGTCAGCTCGAACGAGGGCACCTGGGCGATCAGTTCGTACGCCCTTGCCAGCGCGGTGATGCAGCCGCTTACCGGCTGGATCGCCAAGCGTTTCGGCGAAGTCAAAACCTTCTGCTTCTCGGTCGGCCTGTTCGTCGTGTTTTCGATGCTCTGCGGCCTGGCCACGAGCATGCCGATGCTGGTGGTGTTCCGCCTGCTGCAGGGTGCGGGCTCGGGCCCGATGGTGGCGCTCTCGCTGTCGCTGCTGCTCGCCAGCTATCCGAAGGACAAGCAGGGCATCGCGCTGGCCATGTGGGCGATGACCGTGGTGGTGGCGCCGATCTTCGGCCCGATCCTCGGTGGCTACCTCACCGACAATTTCTCCTGGCCGTGGATCTTCTACATCAACGTGCCGGTGGGCGCGGCCGCGGGCGTCATCACCTGGGCCATCCTGCGCACGCGTGAAACGAAGACGGTGCGCGCGCCGATCGATTCCGTGGGCCTGGTGTTGCTGGTGGTCGGCGTGGGCTGCCTGCAGTTCATGCTGGACAACGGCAACGACCACGACTGGTTCGCCTCGCCGCTGATCCTGACGCTTGGTCTTGTCGCGGTGGTCGCACTGACCTTCCTGGTCATCTGGGAACTGACCGCGAAGTATCCGGTAGTCGACCTGTCGCTGTTCTCCCGGCGCAACTTCACCGTGGGCGTCACCGCGCTCTCGCTGGGCATGCTGGGCTTCTTCGGCATCACCGTGGTGTTCCCGCTGTGGTTGCAGACCACGCTGGGCTACACGGCCACCTGGGCCGGCCTGGCCACCGCACCGGTGGGGATCCTGGCCTTCCTGATGTCGCCGATCATCGGCAAGAACATCCAGCGGCTCGAGCTGCGCGCGGTGGTGACCTTCGCCTTCATCGTTTTTGCGTTCACGGCGTTCTGGTTCTCGACGTTCAACAGCGGGGCGTCGTTTGCCACGCTGGTGCTGCCGCGCTTCGTCATGGGCATCGGCATCGCCTGCTTCTTCATCCCGTTGAACCAGATCTTCCTGTCGGGCCTGCGCCCGGACCAGATCGCCGGCGCCTCGGGCCTGGCGAACTTCTGCCGCACGCTCGCCTCCAGCGTCTCGACGGCCCTGACGGTGACGCTCTGGCAGCATCGCGGCGAGGCCCACCACGCGTCGCTCACCGAATACGTCAATCCGGCCTCGCCGGCGGCGACGAGCTACGTCGGGCACCTGCAGAACATGGGCCTGCATGGGCAGGCGCAGCTCACCGTGCTGGACCAGGTGGTGAACCGCGAGGCCCTGACCCTGGCCGTCAACGACGTGTTCTGGTGCTGCGGGATCCTGTTCCTGGCCCTTATCCCCATCCTGTGGCTGGCGAAGCCGCCGTTTGGAAATGCGGGCGGCGCGGCGGGTCATTAAATCCAAGTTACGTAAATCGATCCAAATTCACGCCTCTTACGAGAAAACGTTTACACGTTGTGAAACCAACTGGTGCGGCGCAATACCTCGTGGTAGCGTTCGCCGCATGGCACAAACCCTTCGCATCATCAAAAAGTATCCGAATCGTCGTTTGTACGATACGGAAATTTCGAGCTACATCACGCTGGAAGAAGTCCGCCAGCTGGTCCTCGACGGGGAACATTTCGAGGTCCGCGACGCCAAGTCGGGCGAGGACCTCACCCGTTCGGTGCTGCTGCAGATCATCGCGGAGCACGAGGAACACGGCCAGCCGATGCTCTCCTCGCAGCTGCTCTCGCACATCATCCGTTTCTACGGGGATTCGCTGCAGGGCTTCATGGGGCCTTACCTGGAGCGCAGCCTGCAGGTCTTCCTCGACCAGCAGCAGCAGTTCCGCAACCAGCTCAACAACCTGATGGGCCAGACGCCCTGGTCCATGCTCAACGAGATGACCGAGCGCAACCTCGACGTCTGGAAGTCGATGCAGCGTGGGTTCCTCGATGCGGCCACGGCCAAGCCGGCACCGGCCACCCAGGCACCGCCGCGCGGCGGCAAAAAGCCCAGCTGACCCCTGACGCCGACCGGGGCTTGCCCTCGGCGGCGCTGCGGCGCACGATGCGCTGCCCCGCAATATCGCCCAGGCAGGCGCCATGCCCCGTAACGACATCGCCGTGGTCGGCGCCGGCTTGGTCGGCGCCCTCATTGCCACCCTGCTGACCCAGCGCGGCTTCCGCGTCACCGTTTACGAAAAGCGCCCCGATCCCCGCAAGGCGGGCTTTGTCGGCGGCCGCTCGATCAACCTCGCCCTGGCCGAACGCGGCCTGCATGCCCTGCGCGCCACCGGCCTGGCCGACCAGGTACTGGCCCAGGCCGTGATGATGCGCGGGCGGATGGTCCACGACCCCGCCGGCCATAGCGGCCTGCAGCGATATGGCGTCGACGACTCCGAGGTGATCTGGTCGGTCTCCCGCGGCGGCCTGAATACCCTGATGCTGGATGCCGCGGAGGCCGCCGGCGCCACCGTGCACTTTGACCAGGGGCTGGCCAGCGCCGACCTCGAGCGTGGCACCCTCACGCTGCGCGCCGCCGACGGCGGCGAACGCACCGTGGACGCCGCCGTGGTGATCGGCGCCGACGGTGCCGGCTCCGCCCTGCGCGCCGCCATGCACCACCACTCGCCGCTGGGCGAGCGGATCGAAGAGCTTGGGCACGGCTACAAGGAACTGGAAATCCCGCCGCGCAAGGATGCCAACGGCCCGTTCGCCATCGAACGCAACGCCCTGCATATCTGGCCGCGCGGCCATTACATGTGCATCGCGCTGCCCAATCGCGAGGGTAGCTTCACCGTCACCCTGTTCCTGCCCAACGACGGCGAGCACCCGAGTTTCCGGACCATCGCCGGTGCCGGCGCTGCCGAGGCGTTCTTCCGCACGGAATTCCCCGACGCACTGGACCTGATGCCGGATTTCGCGGCCGACTGGTCGGCCCATCCGGTGGGCTCGCTGGCCACGCTGTACCTCGACCGCTGGCATATCGGTGGCCGCGCCCTGCTCATCGGCGACGCCGCCCACGCCATGGTGCCGTTCCACGGCCAGGGCATGAACTGCGGCTTCGAGGACGCCGCCGAACTCGCCCGCCTGTTCGACGCGACGCCCGACGACCCCGCCGCCGTGTTCGCCGCGTTCGAAGCCATCCGCAAGCCCAACGCCGACGCCATCGCGCGCATGGCGCTGGAGAACTACGTGGAAATGCGCGACAAGGTGGCCGACCCGCACTTCCTGCGCATGCGCGAACTGGGCGGCCTGCTGGCCCAGCGTTCGCCGACGCATTACCTGCCGCGCTACCGCATGGTCACGTTCACGCACCTGCCCTACGCCTACGCGCTGGAGCGCGGCCGCGCGCAGGACACGCTGGTCGAGCAACTGCTGCGCGGCCACGCCGACGTGTCGAGCGTGGACCTGGATGCCGCGGTGCGGACGCTGGAAGCAACGCTACCTCCGCTGCCTGTGCAGAAATGAGGCCTGCCGCCTCGCCCCTGCTCGAGGCCCGTGCCCTGAGCTTCTTCCGCCAGGACGAGCCCGTGTTCGGGCCGGTGGATTTCGCCCTGCATGGCGGCGAAATCGCGCTGGTGGAAGGCGATAACGGCAGCGGCAAGACCACGCTGATGCGCGTGCTCACCGGCATGCTCCGCGCCGGCGAAGGCGAGGTGCTGCTGGACGGCGCGACGTTTTCGCTGGATACGATGGCCGGCGCCGTCGTCTTCCTCGGCCATCAGCTGGGCCTGAAATTCGATCTCTCGGCCCGCGAAAACCTCGCGGTATCCGCGGGCCTGTACGGGATGCGCGATGGGATCACCATCGACACCGCGCTGGCTGACGTGGGCCTGGCCGGCTTCGAGGATGAGCCCGCCGGCCGCCTCTCCGCCGGCCAGAAAAAGCGCGCCGCGCTGGCCCGCCTGCTTCTGCTGCCGGCCCGCGTGTGGCTGCTGGACGAACCCTACGCCAACCTCGACCGCGAAGGCATCGCCCTGGTCAACCGCCTGCTGCACGAGCACGCCGTGCGCGGTGGCGCCGCCCTGGTCACCAGCCACGGCGCGGTCACCTTCGCCGGCGACGAACCCCGCCGCATCCGGTTGCACGCATGACGCCCGGCAGTACACCCGCCGCCTGCGCCGCGCTGCTGCGCCGCGACCTCACGCTGGCCTGGCGCCGCCGTGGCGATATCGCCATGCCGGTGCTGTACGCCGTCATCGTCGTGACCCTGTTCCCGTTTGCGCTGGGCCCCGACGCCGCACTGCTTGAACGCATCGCCGGCGGCGTGGTGTTCGTCACCGTGCTGCTGGCGATGCTGCTGTCGCTGGATGGCCTGTTCCGGCCCGATATCGACGACGGCTCGATGGAACAGCTGATGCTGGCGCCGCAGCCGCTTGCCCTGCTCGTCGGCATGAAGATCCTGGCGCACTGGCTCACCGCCGCGCTGCCGCTCATCGTCATCGCCCCCGTGCTGGCCGGCATGCTGCACCTGCCCGGGCCGCCCATGGCGGTGCTGGTGCTCGCCCTCGGATTGTCCACGCCACTGCTGAGCCTGCTTGGCGCGGTACTGGTGGCACTGACGGCCGGGACAAAGCGCTCTGGTATGCTTCTGGCGCTTATGTTGCTGCCGTTGTGTGTCCCCGTGGTGATCTTCGCCGCCGGGGCCGTGGCCGCCGCGCAGGACGGCCTGCCCTGGATCGCGCCCATCGCGTGGCTGGGCGCTGGCCTGGTGTTGTCGGTGGTGCTTGCACCGCTGGCCTGCGCCGCCGCCCTGCGCATCGCCATGGAATCATGAAGGCACGCAACCGCGGGGCGTCCATGGGGGACTCACCGCGATGCACGAACCGTTGATGAGGACGAATGGCTAACTGGGTTCCGCTCTGGCTGCACCGCCTGGGATCGCCGCCGACCTTTTACCGCTTCGCAGGGTCCGTGTACCCGTGGGCGCTGGGTCTTGCGATCCTCCTTGGCGGCGTCGCGCTGTATGGCGGCCTGTTCGTTGCTCCGGCGGATTACCAGCAGGGCGACGCGTACCGCATCATCTTCATCCACGTCCCCAGTGCCTGGATGAGCCTGTTCATCTATGGCGTGATGACCCTCGCGGCGTTCATCGGCCTGGTCTGGCGGATCAAGCTCGCCGAAACCGTCGCCATGGAATCCGCGCCCGTCGGCGCCGCCTTCACCGCAATCACCCTGGCCACGGGCTCCCTGTGGGGCAAGCCGATGTGGGGCACGTGGTGGACGTGGGACGCCCGCCTGACCTCCGAGCTGGTGCTGCTCTTCATCTACCTCGGCATCGTCGGCCTGTACCACGCGTTTGAAGATCGCCGGCAGGGTGCGCGCGCCGCGTGCTTCCTGGTCCTGGTTGGCGCGGTGAACGTGCCGATCGTGCATTTCTCCGTGAACTGGTGGAACACGCTGCACCAGGGCGCCACCATTCGCCTCCTCGGCCCCTCGCACATCGCTGCGAGCATGGTCTGGCCGCTGCTCACCATGATGGCGGCCACCAAGCTCTATTACATCGCCAGCCTGTTCGCCCGCGTGCGCGCCGACCTGATCGCCTCCGAAGGCGGCAAGGCCTGGGTGCGCGACCTGGCGCTTGGCCCGGCGGGGGGTGGCAAGGCATGATCGCCTCCCTCGCGATGGGTGGCTACGGCGCCTACGTCTGGACCGCTGTCGCGGTTTTTTTCATCGTCCTATTGATCGACACGCTGGCGCCGCTCGCCAGGCGCCGCCGCAACCTGCGCGATATCCGCGCACGCATCGCGCGCCAGGAGAACCGCCGCCGGCCGGGAACCCCAGCCAGCAATGAACCCAACGCGTAAACGCCGTCTCGCCATCGTCATCTCGGTTGTCGTCGCTGCCGCCATCGCGGTGGGCCTCACCGTGTTCGCCCTGCAGCGGAACATGAGCTACCTGTTCACGCCCAGCCAGGTGCAGGAAGGCCAGGCCACCCAGTACGAGACGTTCCGCCTTGGCGGCATGGTCAAGGCCGGTTCCATCCAGCGTGCCAGCGACAGCCTCAAGGTGAGCTTCATCGTCGTCGACGACGCCGGCGCCATGCCCGTGGAATACACTGGCATCCTCCCCGACCTGTTCCGCGACAACCAGTCGGTGATCGCGACGGGGCGGATGGCCGACGGCCGTTTCATCGCTGGCGAAGTGCTCGCCAAGCACGATGAAAACTACATGCCGAAGGAGCTGAAGGACGCCATGGCGAAGGCGCACCAGAAGCGCAATATCGACGATACCGCCATGAAGGACACGCCTAAGTGATCCCCGAGCTCGGCCAGTTCGCCCTGATCCTCGCACTGCTGCTCGCCGCCGTGCAGGGCGTGCTGCCGATGATCGGTGCGTGGCGCAACAACGGCGCGCTGATGGCCATCGCGCGCCCCGCGGCCGCCGGCCAGGCCGTATTCGTCTTCGCCGCCATGGGCATCCTCGTCCATGCCTTCCTGGTGTACGACTTCTCGGTGGCCTATGTCGCCGACAACTCGAACCTCGCCCTGCCCTGGTACTACCGGATCACCGCCGTGTGGGGCGCGCACGAAGGCTCGATGCTGCTGTGGGTGTTCATCCTCAACGTGTGGACGGTCGCCCTGGCCGCCCTGAGCCGGCACCTGCCGCAGCCCTTCGTGGCGCGCGTGCTCGGCGTGATGGGCCTGATCGGCGTGGGCTTCCTCGCCTTCATCGTGTTCACCTCCAATCCGTTCCTGCGCGAGCTGCCGATGCCGGCGGACGGCGGGGACCTCAACCCGGTGCTGCAGGATCCGGGCATGACCTTCCACCCACCGGTGCTCTACATGGGCTACGTGGGCTTCTCCGTGGCCTTCGCGTTCTCCATCGCTGCGCTGCTCGGCGGCGGCCTGGAGCAGGCCTGGGTGCGCTGGGCGCGGCCGTGGACGAACGTCTCCTGGGCCTTCCTCACCATGGGCATCGTCGCCGGTAGCTGGTGGGCGTACGCCGAGCTGGGTTGGGGCGGCTGGTGGTTCTGGGATCCGGTCGAGAACGCCTCCTTCATGCCGTGGCTGGTGGGCGTGGCGCTGATCCACGCGCAGGCGGTGACCGAAAAGCGCGGCTCGCTGCCGGCGTGGACGGTGCTGCTGTCGCTGTTCGCGTTTTCGCTGTCCCTGCTCGGTACGTTCCTGGTGCGCTCGGGCGTGCTGACCTCGGTGCACGCGTTCGCGTCGGATCCGCGCCGCGGCCTGTACATCCTTGGCTTCCTCATCGTCGTCATCGGCGGCTCGCTGCTGCTGTACGCCATCCGCGCACCCAAGGTGGCCACCGGCAAGCCGTTCGCCGCGCTGTCGCGCGAGACCGGCATCATGATCGCGAACCTGCTGTTCACCACCGCCGCCGCGATGGTGCTGCTGGGCACGCTGTTCCCGCTGATCGGCGATGCGCTGAACCTCGGCCGCGTGTCCGTCGGCCCGCCCTACTTCGGCTTCCTGTTCGTACTGCTGATGGCGCCGGCCGTGTTGCTGCTGCCGTTCGGCCCGTACCTGCGCTGGGGCCACGCCGAAGGCCGCCAGCTGACCGCGATGGCCTTGCGCGCCGGCATCGCCGCCATCGTCTGCGCCATTGCCGCGGCGTTCTTCGCCCAGGGCCACCTGCGCGCCATCGCCGGCGTGGCCGGGGCCGTGTGGATCGCGGCCGGCACGCTCTCCTACGTGGTGAAGCGCTGGCGCGAGATGCCGTTTGGCCGACGCTTCCCGGCCGAGATGGCCGGCATGCTGGTGGCGCATTTCGGCGTCGCCATTTTCCTGATCGGCGTGTTGCTTTCCGAATCGCTGAGCACCGAGCGCGATGTGCGCATGGTGCCCGGCCAGATGGAAACCGTCGGCAGCTACCAGTTCCGTTTCGACGGCGTGCGCGAGAGCACCGGCCCGAACTGGCGCGCGGATGAGGGCGTGGTCACCATCCTGCACAACGGCGAGCCGATGGCGACGATGCACCCGCAGAAGCGCACGTACTCGCGCGGCCAGGTGCAGACCGAATCCGCGATCGATCCCGGACTGTTCCGCGATATCTACGTCGCCCTGGGCGAACCCATGGATAGCGGCAACGTCGAAGGCGCGTGGGCGTTGCGCCTGTATCACAAGCCGTTCGTGCGCTGGATCTGGCTCGGTGGCCTGTTCATGATGCTCGGCGGTTTCCTCGCCGCCGCCGAGCGCCGCTTCCGCGCGAAGAAGGCAACGGCCTCCGCCGCGACGGCGACGGAACAGCTGGCATGAGCCGCTTCCTTCCGCTCATCGCGTTTGCCGCGCTCGTGGCCCTCTTCGGCTTCGGCATCTGGTGGAACACCGGACACGACCAGCACGAGATCGTTTCGCCGCTGATCAACCAGCCGGCGCCCGCCTTCGCCCTGCCCGTGCTTGGCGATGAGACGCGCAAGGTCGACAAGCAGTCCCTGCTCGGCAAGCCGTACATCCTCAACGTGTTCGGCAGCTGGTGCATCGAGTGCGTGCATGAGCACCCCACACTCTCCGGCGAAGTGAAGCAGCTTGGCCTGCCACTGGTGGGCTTCAACTACAAGGACGACCCCGCCGACGCCGCGGCGTGGCTGTCGGACCACGGCAACCCCTTCGACGTGGTGATCGCCGACCGCGATGGCCGCGCCGGGATCGACTTCGGCGTCTACGGCGCACCGGAAACCTTCCTGATCGATGGCAAGGGCGTCATCCGGTACAAGCACGTCGGGCCGATCACGCCCGAGGTGGTGGCGAAGGAAATCCGCCCGGCGCTGGCCGCGCTGGCGAAGGAAGGCGGCTGATGCGTCGCTGGCTTGCCCTCGCCCTGTTGTGTGCCTTGCCGCTGCTGGCCATTGCCCAGGCGATCCAGCCGCTGCCGTTCCGCGACCACGCGGAGGAAGTGCGCTTCCAGAAACTCAGCGCCGAACTGCGCTGCCCCATGTGCCAGAACGAAACCCTGGCCGATTCGAATGCACCCATCGCGCACGACCTGCGCCGCCAGGTGTTCGAGATGATGCAGGCCGGCAAGAGCGACGCCGAGATCAAGGCGTACCTCGTGGCCCGCTACTCGGAATTGGTGCTGTACAAGCCGCCGGTGGAACCGAAAACCTGGCTGCTCTGGTTCGGCCCGCTCGTGGTGCTGGCTATCGGCGGTGTCGTGGTGGCCGTGCAGGTGCGCCGCCGCGCACGCACGGCGCCGGCCGTGGCCGCACCCGCCAATGACACCGAGGATGATTGGTGAGTACTGCGTTTTACGTCACCGCCGCGGCGATGCTCGCCGTGGCCCTCGCCCTGCTGCTCGTGCCGCTGGTCCGCCATGGGCGCCAGCATGGCCGTTCCCGCGCGATGTTCGCCGTCGCCGCCGTACTGGCGGTCGTGCTGCCGCTGGGCAGTGTCGGCCTGTACACCCTGGTCGGCACGCCCTCCACACTGAATGGCGTGGCGCCGCCGCAGGAAATGACCGTGGCCCAGGCCGTGGACGCCCTGCAGGCGCGCCTGAAAGCGAATCCGGGTGACATTGAAGGCTGGCTGATGCTCGGCCAGACCTACACCATGGTCAAACAGCCCGCGGCGGCGCGCGACGCGTACGACGGCGCACTGAAGGCCGACGCGACCAACGTGCCGGCCATGGTCGGCTGGGCCGAGGCCGACTCCATGGCCCGCGACGACCACCGCATCGACGGCCGCGCGCTCACCCTGCTCCAGCAGGCCGTCGCGGCGCAACCGGACAGCCAGAAGGCCTTGTGGCTGCTCGGCATCGCCCAGTTCCAGCACGCGCAGTACACCGACGCCGCGGCGACCTGGCGCCACCTGCAACCGCTGCTGGACCCGGATTCGAACGTGGCCCACGCTGTCGCCCAGCAGATCGAGCTGGCTGACAAGCGCGCCGCCGGCACCCCGTAAGACGAACCGCGAACCGAGGAGCAGCGCATGGGCGACGCCCGCCATTTCCATGACCTGACCACGCCGTTTCGCATGAAGCGTGGCGGTGAGCTGCACGGCGCCCGGGTAGCGTATGAAACCTGGGGCACGCTGGACGCCGGGCGCGCCAACGCGATCCTCATCCTCACCGGCCTGTCGCCGAGCGCGCACGCCGCGTCCAATGCCGTGGATCCGACGCCGGGCTGGTGGGAAGACATGATCGGCCCGGGCCGCGCGTTCGATACGGATCGTTACTTCGTGATCTGCGTGAACTCGCTGGGCAGCGACAAGGGCTCGACCAGCCCGGCATCGGTCGACCCGGCCACGGGCGAGCCGTACCGCCTCACCTTTCCCGAGCTGTCGCTGGAAGACGTCGCCAACGCCGCGTATGAGGCG
The DNA here is from genome assembly GCF_006385595.1 of Luteibacter pinisoli. Classification (NCBI taxonomy): domain Bacteria; kingdom Pseudomonadati; phylum Pseudomonadota; class Gammaproteobacteria; order Lysobacterales; family Rhodanobacteraceae; genus Luteibacter; species Luteibacter pinisoli. The sequence goes on along the minus strand of NZ_CP041046.1, from coordinate 1,923,874 downwards.
GTGCGCGACGGGCTCGGCATCGCGCAGCTGGCATGCCTCGTCGGCTGCTCCATGGGCGGCATGAGCGCGCTGGCGTACATGGTGTTGCACCCGGGCTCTGCCCGCACGCACATCAGCGTCGATACCGCGCCGCAGGCGCAGCCCTTCGCCATCGCCATTCGCTCGCTGCAACGCGAGGCCATCCGGCTGGACCCGAACTGGCGCGAAGGCCATTACGGCGGCGATGTATGGCCGGACCACGGCATGAGCATCGCGCGCAAGCTCGGCGTCATTACCTATCGCTCGGCCATGGAATGGAACGGCCGCTTCGCCCGCATTCGCCTGGATGCGGACGAGCGCGACGGCAACCAGCCCTTCGGCTTCGAGTTCCAGGTGGAGTCCTACCTCGAGGGCCACGCTCGCCGGTTCAACCGCCAGTTTGACCCGAATGCGTACCTGTACCTGTCGCGTGCCAGCGACTGGTTCGATGTGTCCGAGTATGGCGAGGGCAGCATCCAGCGTGGCCTGTCGCGCATCGCGGTAGAACGTGCGCTGGTCATTGGCGTCAGCACCGACATCCTGTTCCCGCTGGAGCAGCAGGAGACGATCGCCAAGGGCCTGGAAGCCGCCGGGGCAGACGTGGAGTTCGTCGCGCTGGATTCCCCCCAGGGCCACGACGCCTTCCTGGTCGACATCGAGAACTACAGCCGCGCCATCGGTGGCTTCCTGCGGTCGCTTTGACGCACCGTACGGCCTTACACGGCCGGCACCGCCGCGCCCTGCTATGATCGTCCGCAGCGTTCCGTCCCCACGTCCCTGCAAGAGGTTCCAGCCATGATCACGGTCGATTTCCCGGGTAGCCGCACGCTCATCGACGCCATCGACAGCGCGGTAAGCCAGGCGACCACCCCGGCGATCACGGATTCGCTGCGCAAATCGCTGTGCAAGCTGATCCGCTCCCAGGCGGTCACCCTTCCCGCCTGCGTGTTCGAGACCGCCGGCGACCACTACGCCCGCCGTGAGCTCTACCGCAGCGACGAACACGGCTACAGCGTGGTGGCGATGACCTGGGGCCCGGGCCAGGGCACCCTGATCCACGACCACAGCGGCATGTGGTGCGTCGAAGGTGTCTGGAATGGCGCGCTGGAAATCGTCCAGTACGAGCTGCTCGAGCACGACGCCACCCGCTACCACTTCCGTCCCGTCGGCACGATCGACGCCGGCCCGGGTTCGGCCGGCAGCCTGATCCCGCCGCACGAGTACCACACCATCCGCAACCCGAGCGACGACTCGCTGGCCGTCAGCCTGCACATCTACTCCGGCCGCATGACCCAGTGCGCCGTGTTCGACCCGCAGGGCGACGACTGGTACCAGCGCACCGAGCGCCAGCTAGGCCTCGACCGGATGCATTGATTCCCGCATAATCGCCAGCCCCATGCCGAAATGGCGGAACCGGTAGACGCGGCGGACTCAAAATCCGTTTGTAGAGATACAGTGTGGGTTCGAGTCCCACTTTCGGCACCAAGGTTTTTAGAGGCCTCCCATCGCGGAGGCCTTTTTTATGCTTTCCGCCCGAATAGTTACGATATTCACCGGATTCGTTATTTTTGCCTAAAGTGTGCATGGGCATCGCCGATATGTGATGTACATCACATTCTTGGCGGGGTGGAACGATGATTGGTCGGTGGATGCGACAGCAGCAGGCGATGCGCGGAAAGCTCGCGGCGCTGGACAAGGTGCAGGCCATCATCGAGTTCGCCCCGGACGGCACGGTGGTCCACGCCAATGCCCTGTTCCTCCAGACCATGGGTTACCGGCTGCAGGACATCGTCGGGCGGCATCACCGCCAGTTCGTCGATCCGGTCGAAGCCGGTTCCCCGGCCTACACGGCCTTCTGGGATGGCCTGCGCGACGGCAAGGCGGACTCGGGGCTCTACCGTCGCCTGCACAGGAACGGCGGCGATGTGTGGCTGCAGTCCTCGTACAACCCGATCTTCGACGCGTTCGGCCGGGTGTCGGGCGTGGTGAAGTACGCCACGGACGTCACCGAACGGCGCATCGCCGAGGCTGACATGGACGGCCGCCTGCGTGCGATCGACCGCGCCCAGGCCACCATCGCGTTCGCCCTCGACGGGACGATCCTCGAGGCGAACGACAACTTCCTCGCGGCCATGGGCTACACGCTGGACGAGATCGCTGGCCGCCACCACCGGATGTTCGTCGACCCGATCGAGGCTGCGTCCGACAGCTACGCGCAGTTCTGGGCGGGGCTGCGCGAAGGCCGCCACGACAGCGGGCTCTATCGGCGCTTCGGCAAGGGTGGCCGCATCGTCTGGATCCAGGCGACGTACAACCCCATCCTCGATGCCCAGGGCAACCCGGTGCGCGTCATCAAGTACGCCACCGACATCACCGCGCAGACCGTGGCGGCGCAGACCCTACAGCGCGAGGTGGTCTCGCTGTCTGGCGCGGTGCTCGATAACGCCCTCAAGGCGGGTCGCGCCGAAGAGCTTGCCGACGGCGCGCGCGTCGCCGCGCAACGGGGCGGCGGTGTCGTCGCCGACGTGGTCCGCACCATGGGGGCCATCCAGGAAAGCACGCGCTCGGTCGAAGACATCCTCGAACTGATCGACACCATCGCCTTCCAGACCAACCTGCTCTCGCTCAACGCCGCCATCGAAGCCGCGCATGCGGGCGAGAGCGGCAAGGGCTTCGCTGTCGTCGCCGACGAGGTACGCCAGCTGGCGATGCGCAGCGGCACCGCCTCGAAACAGATCCACGCCCTGATCGGCGACGCCCGCGACCGCGTGGACGAAGGCGCCGAACTCGTCGGCACCGCAGGCCTGGTCATGGAAGAAATCCTCGGCGCGGTGAGCCAGGTGACCGACGTCACCACGGCCATCGGCGAAAGCGCGAAGCTCCAGTCCACCGGCATCGACCGGGTGAATGCCGCTGTGAGCGAGCTGGAGAGCGTCTACGGGCAGCTTTAGACCATCGATGGCAGCGGGCCCAAGACGATCGCCCTACAAGGCTTGGGCATTAGGCTGACAAGATTTCGCGGCTAACCGGAAACGTGAACAGCCACGTCGGCCCGTAACATGGCCGGATGGCTAATTTCATGATGATTGATGGGCTTCCCGCCACCGTCTGGTTCGACGCGGATATCGCTATGTTCGCGGGCGAACTCCTGGTTCCGCATGGCAGCGCAGACTTTTATGCCCCAGACACGGAGACGCTTCGCCTCGAGGGTGCGATTTCCCTAAGGGTACTCCGCGAGACCCAGGCGCCGTTTTAGCGGGCAATCGCCGGGGCCGGATACTCGGTGGTCGTCTCGAACTCGGCGTACGGCTGCGAGGCCTCATGCAGGGCGCTCAGCGGCATGCGCTCGGCGACGCCCATGAGGCGGGCGCGGAGCGCGGCCACTTCGCGGACTTTCTCGGAAGCGGCGTAGGAATACTCATTGGTCATCTCAAAGGCGGCGACCACGTTGCCGCCTTCGCTGCGCATGATCCACGGTCGTCGCGCGGTGATCAGGCCGGCCCGCTGCATGGCCTCGTAGACTTCCAGGAGGATGGCGATCACCAGGTCGGTGCGACCTGGGAACGGACGGTAGCCTACGATGATCGATGTGGCCACGGTGGCTCGCCTTTATCGCGCCTAGGGAACGTGACAAGCATCTCCATGAGAATCGTTTTCGTCAAGCGATCGTGCCTGTCGATTCGGCAGCACCTGAGCGGGGCCCGGCCCTTTTCGCGTGTACGGCCGCCCTTACAGCTCGCGGGCGACGCGGAAGCCCACGCGAGCGCTGCGCACGTCGGCCGAGGCACCCTGGCGATACGCCGAGCGGACCATGTCAGGCGCGCTGCCCCAGGAGCCGCCGCGGACCACGCGCCGGCTGCATCCCGGGTTGACCCACGCCTCCGCGGTACGCGGCGCGCGGATGTAATTGTCGTGCCAGCAGTCCGCGACCCATTCCGACACATTGCCGCCCATGTCGTAGAGCCCGTACGGATTCGGGCTGAAGCTCATGACCGGCGCGGGGCCCCAGTAACCGTCCTTGTAGGCGTTGAAGGCGTTGCTCCAGCGGCGGCCGGAGCCTGAGCGGTCGTTGCCACCGGTAAGGTTTTCGACGTGCGACGAGGGCACGCCGTCGCCCCACCAGAACCGGGTGGTGGTGCCGCCGCGCAGGGCGTATTCGAACTCGGCCTCGCTGGGCAACCGGTAGACCTTCCCCGTGCGCTGCGAGAGCCAGTCCGCGTAGGCCTTCGCGTCGTTCCAGGAAATATTGATGACCGGGAGGCGATCCTGCCCGGGCTTGCCGGCGTAGTCGTCCTGCCACGTGGCCGACGGATCATCACGCAGGCCGCCGCTCTGCTCGTCGTAGACGCTGCCACCGCCGAGCGTCTGGGACTGCGGCACGTAACCGGTGGCCCGGACGAAATCACGGAACTGGCCGATGGTGATCGCACTGCGCGCCATCGCGTAGCCCTTGGCCATTTCAACCTCATGCGCCGGCGCTTCATCCGTATCGTGTCCGGTTTCGCCATCGGGCGAACCCATCATGAACTTGCCGGTAGGCACCACGACCATCGGCGGCGCCTGCCCCGTGGAATCCACGAAGCGATCGGAGAACAGCTGGCCGGGCTTGTAGCTGGCGTAGAGCTTGGCGTTGGTCACGCGCTCGTTGAAGTCGTCGATGCCGGCCAGGTCCGGGCTGGTCTGCTGTGCCTTCGCGGCGAGCTGCTGGGCCAGTTCAACGTTGCCGCCATCCAGTGCCGAGCGCGCCTGCGCGAGCATGGCCGCGCCACTCTGCCGGCGCATGCCTTCAATGCGTCCCCGCGTGTCCTGCAGGGCCTGCGAGCCTGGCTCGATGGCCGCGGCCTCGGCCAGTGCCGTGTCGGCGGCCGCGAAATCGCTCTGCGCGACGGCGGCCAGTGCCTGGTCGAGCACCACGTGCTGCACCTGGCCGACGCCCTGGATGGCGACGGCATTCTGCGGATCCAGCTGGAGCACCTGGCGATAGGTATCCAGCGCGCTGTCGCCGCGCGGCTGGCTGGCCCTGCCCGCCTGGAGCTGGGTGGCGGCGGTGGTGAGGAGCGGGCGTACCTTGTCCAGCACGGCGAGTTGCTGCTGCAACGGCTGTACGTCCTTCGCACTGTTCGGCAACGCCTTCAGCGCGCTGAGCGAATCGCGCGCGGCATCGGCGTCACCGAGGGCGATGTCCTGCTCGATCTCGGCCACGAGGCGCGCCCGGATTTCATCCATGCCTGACAGGGCGCGCTGGCTATCCGCTTTTTCCTTCAACGCCGCGGCGTACAGCGCAGCGGCACTGTCCTTGCCGCCGACCAGGCGATCCGCGGCCAGCGCCTTGTCGCCGCGATCGAGCAAGGCGGTGAATTCCGGCGAGTCCGGCGTGGCCTGCGGCGGCAGCTGCACCTCGGTGTTTTTCTCGCGGCGGCGCGCGGCGATCACCGCGGCCGGTGCAAGCACCAGTGGCGGCCCAGCGTCGACTTCGGACGCCACGGCCTGAGCGGCCCCCGTGGGGCGCTGGTCGAAACCCATGGTGGTGGGCTGGCTGCGGGTCGGCGTGCGTGTCGCCGTCTGGCCCGGCTCGACGTGCAGCAACTGCGGAAAGAAGTGATAGAACAACGCGAAACCCAGCACGGCCACACCCATCGCGCCGCCAATGGCGCGCTGTCGGCGGACGGTCTCGGTGTTGGGCATGGTGGGCGGTTCCGCGTGAGCCTGCTATCGTGCGGTGCCACCTTAGGGAATCGTGCGCTGCAGGGCAACACGCGCGCGCGGCCCCGTTTATCTACAAGGATGCTCCATGTCATCGAGCGAACTCGCGCCCGCCGCCCCGTGGATCGACCATCGGGACGACCTGGCCGCCTGGCTGGCGCCGATCGGCCCAACGGCGGTGGTCGGCCTCGACACCGAGTTCATGCGCCGCAACACCTTCTATCCGCAGCTCGCGCTCCTGCAGCTGGCACATGAAGGCCGTTACGCGCTGATCGATCCGCTGGGCGATACGCTGGGCGATACGTTACAGCCGGTGTTCGCGGCGCAGCCCGTCGTCACCGTGATGCACAGCGCCGGCGAAGACCTCGAAGCGATGGCGCCGTTCCTGCCTGACGGCCCGCACACGTTGTTTGATACGCAGATCGCGGCGGCGTTCGTCGGCATGGGCCTCGGCATCAGTTACCGCGCCCTGGTGGCCGACCTCGTTGGTGCCGAACTGGACAAGGGCGAAACGCGCAGCGACTGGCTGCAGCGTCCGCTCACCGAATCGCAGAAGCTCTACGCCACGCTGGACGTGGTGCACCTTCACCCGGTCCACGCCATCCTTACCGAGCGCCTCGCCGAACGCGGGCGCGAGGCATGGCATGCCGAGGACTGCGCACGCATGAAGCGCCGTGCCAGCCAGCGTGAGGGCGACCCGCAGCCGCAGCGTGGCTTCAAGCCCGCGGCAGACTGGCCGCGCGAGCGCCAGGCCCTGCTCCGCCGCATCCTGCGCTGGCGCGAAACCACGGCCCGCACGCTGGACAAGCCGCGTTCGTGGTTGCTGGAAGATGCCCACGCGCTCGACCTGGCCGGCAGCCTTCCCAAGGATCTCGCCGCACTCGAAGCCCTCGCCCGCGGCACGCGCGCCCTGCGCGCCGCCCAGCGCGAGGAGCTGTTCGAGGTGGTCCGCCGCCCGGTCGAAGCGTCCGAGGTGGAAGCCACGGCCTCGGTGCTTGGCCACCCCGCCGGCGAAGCCAAGCGCGTGATCAACGAAATGCGCAGCGCCATCGACACCCTGGCCACCCACCTCGACCTCCCGCCCGGCCTGCTCTGCTCGCGCCGGAGCATGGAGGAATACGTGATGGGTGGCGGCGAATGGCCCGAAGCCCTCGAAGGCTGGCGCCGCGAAGTCCTCTTCGACCGCCTCTCGGCCCTGCTGCCGGGGTAATCCGGCCGGGGGCTTGGCGGTCCCGAATGCCCCTGCTAAGATTTATCCCTCGTGTGGGGCCATAGCTCAGCTGGGAGAGCGCGTCGTTCGCAATGACGAGGTCGGGAGTTCGATCCTCCCTGGCTCCACCATTAAATACCTCAAAGAACCCCTGTTAGCTGGCGCTTTCGGGGGTTTTTCTTTTGGGCTACGCTCGACCCCGGCCCTGATGGCCTGCCCGACCGAGGCTTGACCCCGTGTCCTTCGACCTGCCCTTCGCCATCAAGGTGTTCACGGCGATGTTCGCGATCATGAACCCGATCGCGAATGTGCCCATGTTCCTCTCGCTTACCGACGGCATCAGCGACCGCGACCGCCGCCACGTGGCGTGGGTCGTGCTCATCGCCGTCACCATCGGCTGCATTGTCTCCGCGGCGGGCGGTTCCGCGATCCTCGCGGTCTTCGGCGTCACGGTGAACGACTTCCGCATCGCCGGCGGCATCATGGTGCTGCTCATCGCCCTGTCGATGCTGCATGGCACGCCCAGCAGCCAGCACAACCCGACGCTCTCCGAAGCCGAAGCCCTCGCGGCTGCCGAGGACGTGGCGATTTATCCGCTGGCCATCCCGCTGCTGCTCGGCCCCGGCGCCATCGCCACGCTGATCGTGCTCGGCCAGACCGCACGCAACAACAGCACCGAGATGTCCCTCGCCATCGGCCTCGGCGCCTTTCTCGTCATCCTCGCGATCTCCCTGCTCGGCGCGCCGTTCGTCGCGCGCTACCTGTCGGCCAAGGCCGTTGGCATCGCACGCCGCCTGATGGGCATGATCCTCGCCGCGATCGCCGTGCAGATGATCGTCTCGGGCCTGCGCAACGCCTTCCCCAGCCTGGGATGATCGCCCGAAGCTGAACAAAATCGGCGACTCGTGCACAGAATTTCGGCAGAAAAGCCCTGAAAGTGCCGGATACGCGCAAATCGCGAGCCCTATGGTGAGCGGTCTGCACTGATTCCGCACCGCAAAGGCTTTTTGCCATGACGAACGGCAGGCTCGGCATGGAGAGTCAAGGATGACGTCGGATGCATCGGTGATGCATTCGCTGCTCCAGTACGCGTTTTACTATCCGTGGGTGATGTCGCTGCTCTGGATGAGCGGCGGGCTGATCTATTACCTGCGCGTGGAGCGGCGCATGGGCGATCGCGAATCGCCGCCGCCGCTTAATGACTATCCGTTGGTCAGCCTGGTTGTCCCGTGCTTCAACGAGGGCGAGAACGTGCGCGAGACCATTGCGCACCTCGCCGCGCAGCGTTGGCCGGACTTCGAAATCATCGCCGTGAACGACGGCTCCAGCGACAACACCGGTGAGGTGCTCGATGCCCTCATGCGGGAGGAGCCGCGCCTGCGCGTGATGCACATGGCGTCCAATCATGGCAAGGCCATGGCGTTGCGCGCCGCCGCGCTCGCCGCCCACGGCGAGTACCTCGTGTGTGTCGATGGCGATGCGCTACTCGATGATTACGCCACGCACTGGATGGTGGCGCGCCTGGCGCGCAACGTGCGCGTGGGCGCGGTCACCGGTAACCCGCGCATCCGCAACCGGTCCACGCTGCTGGGCAAGCTGCAGGTGGGCGAGTTCTCGTCGATCATTGGCCTGATCAAGCGCGCGCAAAGTGTCTACGGCCGCATTTTCACGGTATCGGGCGTCATTGCCGCCTTCCGGAAGAGCGCCCTGCACGACGTGGGCTACTGGAACACCGACATGGTCACCGAAGACATCGACGTGAGCTGGCGCCTGCAGATGCGTCACTGGGAAGTGCAGTACGAACCCAACGCGCTGTGCTGGATCCTGATGCCCGAAACCCTGCGCGGCCTGTGGAAGCAGCGCCTGCGCTGGGCCCAGGGTGGCTCCGAAGTGGTGTTGCGTTACTTCGGCGCGCTGCTGCACTGGCGACAGCGCCGCATGTGGCCGCTGGCCATCGAATACCTGCTGAGCGTGGCGTGGTCCTACGTCATGGGCGTCATCGTCGTGCTGTGGGCGTTGGGTAAGGTGACGGTCGTGCCGCCGCCGTTCCACGTCGCATCGCTCGTGCCGCAATGGCACGGCGTGGTGCTCGGCGTCACCTGTCTCGCGCAGTTCATGCTCAGCCTGCTGGTGGATCGACGCTACGAAGCGAAGATCGGCCGCCACTACTACTGGATGATCTGGTACCCGCTGGCGTACTGGATGCTCAACACCGTGACCTCCATCGTCGCCCTGCCCCGCGCGGTGTTCCGCCGCCAGGGAAGCCGGGCAACGTGGACCAGCCCGGACCGGGGAGTGCAATGAAAGCCGATACCGTTCTTATCGACCGTCCCGACAAGCAATCCATGCCGCGGCGCATCCTGTATGCCGTGCTCACCGTGGTGGCCTGGCTGCTGTGGGGTTTCCTGTGGCTGCCGCTGCTGCACGTGCTGGCGGACCGGCTCGACCTGCCGCCTGCCTGGGAACGCTTCCTGCCCGAGACAGTGTTGGGTAGTGCGCGCGAGCTGGCCGACATCATGTGGCTGGCGCCTGTCAGCCTCCTGGTGTTCCTGGCCTGGTCGCTTTACGACGGCCGCCTTCGCAGGTTATCGCGACAGCGCCGGCGCAAGGCGCGCCCGGTGCCCCTGCCCGAAGCCGCCGAGTCGCTCGGCACGACGGTGGAGGACGCTGTGCTCGTCCAGGAAAGCCGGCGAGCCGTGCTCGAGGTGGACGACGAAGACCACATCACGGTGCCCGAAGCGGATGCCGCCGAGGACAACGTCCTCGAATTCGCTGAACGAAAGCAGGGTAACGGCTGAGCAAGGTCATGGGCCTTGGCACCTGCCTTGCATCTAAACTCCCCGCCCCTCCCACAATTCATAACGTTGCCGGAAATGGTTATCACGGCGACGGAAATAAGGTCACAACGGCAGCATGCGAATTCTCAAGACGACACCTCCGCGCAGCGCGCGCGTGCCACGGGGGAGACTGTGCCTTGCGTTAGCCCTTGCCTTGCAGGCCCACGGCGCCCTGGCGGCCACGTCAACGGACAGCCGCGACGCGCTGATGGCCCAGGTGCGCGATGAGCGCGCGCAGGGACACCGGGTAGACGCGCTGCGTCACGTCCAGGCCCTGCTCGACCGCTGGCCGGACGATCGCGAAGCCCGCGAGATGAACGTCGCTTTGTTGACGGAGCTGGGGGCGACCACTCGCGCCAGTGAACTGGCGCCAGGCCTGCAGCCGCCACCCAGCGCGCTGGACCGCGCCCGCCTCGAGGCCGACCACGCCGCCCATGAGATCCGCTGGGCCAACGGCGAGCCAGCCAACCCGCGCACGCCCTACGCCGAGGCCGACCAGGCCGTGGCCGACACGCGCCGGCTGGCGGACGATCCCTCGCTGCCGGCGGACCTGCGCCGCCGTGAAACCTTCGACCTGCTGGTGGCGCTGGACCAGGCCGGCCGCCCGGATGAAGCGATCCAGCGCTATGACGCCCTGAAGAAAGACGGCGTGGACCCGCCGGCTTACGCCGAGCGTGCCGTCGCCGACGCCCTGCTCGTGCGCCGCCGCCCGGCCGAATCGGCCGCCCTCTACGAAGACAGCATTCGCAAGGATCCCGGCCCTTACGCGAGCACCGACGTGGAGCCGCGCATCGGGCTGATGTACGCGTACGCCGAGTCCGGCCAGATCGACAAGGCCTTTACGACGATCGACGAACTGGCCGCGAAGGAGCAGCCGTGGGTGCGCGTGCCGGGGATTCGCCTGCCCATCCAGAACCCGCGCAAGGTCGATGCCGACCTGAACGCCGCGGTGCTTCGCCGCTCCGTGGGTATGCCGCAGCCAGCGTATGAGCAGATCAACGCGATGAGTCGCGAGGCGCCGACCGACGCGCAGATCCGTCGCGAACTCGGCAATGCCGAAATGGCCCGCGGCTGGCCACGCCGCGCATTGGACGATTTCCATATCGCCTCCACCCTCAACGAGCGCGACATCGACGCGCTGCTCGGCGAAGCGGAAGCGTACCGCGCGCTCTACGACTACGAAGACGTCGACGACGTGCTCGCCATCGCCCAGACCAAGGGCGATCGCAACGACCGGGTCGACCGTGCCGAGCGCGCCTGGGAACGCGAGAAAGGCTGGCAGTTCGACATCAGCACCGAGCAGGGCAAGGGCTCGAGCCCGGATTACGGCGACCGTGACGGCACCACCCAGGCCACCGTGGCGAGTCCGCTCATCGACGATCACTGGCGCGTGCTGGCGCTGGGCCGCTATTCCACGGCCGACCTGCCCGAGGGCGATGTCCGCCGCACCCGCGCCGGCGTCGGCGTCCGCGGCTACCTGCAGGGCTTCACAGCCTACGTGCAGGCCCTGCCGTCGGCCGACCGTTACGTGGGCAAGACCGCGCTGGAAACCGGCTTCGACTGGTCACTGACCGACCACTGGGCCGTCGCGGCCGACTTCAGCACCGCGGGCGAAGACACGCCGCTGCGCGCGCAGTACTACGGTATCTCGGCGAAGACGCTGGACACCGCGGTGACCTACCGCGCCAGCGAACTCACGCAGGCACGCCTGGGCCTCTCGCGCGATCACTTCAGCGACGGCAACGAGCGCACCAGCTGGCTTGCCTCGGTGACCCAGCGCCTGCACACCGCACCTAACCTCGCGCTCGATGGCGGCATCGAAGTCGGTGGATCGATGAACACCGACACCGACCGGCCGTACTTCAACCCGCGCCGCGACAACAGCTACGCCCTCACCGGCCGGCTGGAAAACCTGCTGGGCCAGTACTACGAACGCAATGTCACCCAGCGCTTCGACGTGGCCGTGGGCCAGTACGCCGAGCAGGGCTATGCCACCGGCTGGATCGCCACCGTGCGCTATGGCCAGACGCTGCAGGCCCGTGACGGCCTGCGCTTTGGCTGGTCGATCGGCTGGCACAACCAACCCTACGACGGACGCCGCGAACATCGCTTCGTCCTCGACCTGACGATGCATTGGGGAGAATGAAGTCCATGCGCCCGCTGTTGTTGATCCTCGCCCTGCTTGGGCTGGCGCTCCCCGCCTTCGCGCAGACGGCTGCGCCTGCGCGGCCAAACCTCATCGTGCTCGCGTACCACGATGTTCGCGATGATGTCGGCCTGGATGCCGACCGTGATCCGGACGCCACGAGCACCGACCATCTCGTCTCGCATTTCGACTGGCTCAAGGCCAACGGCTATAACGTCGTCACCTTCGACCAGGTGAAGGAAGCCTCCCAGGGCGGCCGTCCGCTGCCGAAGGACGCCGTGCTGCTGACCTTCGACGACGGCCTGGAAAGCTTCTACACCCGCGTCTACCCGCTGCTGCGCGCGTATCACTATCCCGCGCTGGCCGCGGTCGTGGGTTCGTGGATGGACCTGCCCGAAGGCAAGCGCATGCCGTACAACGGCAGCGACTGCGACCGCTCGTGCTTCCTCACCTGGGACCAGGTGGCGGAGATGCAGAAGTCCGGCCTGGTCGAGTTCGCCTCGCATTCGTGGGCGCTGCACCAGGGCACCAACGGCAACCCGCAGGGCAACCAGATGCCGGCGGCGGCGTACCTGCAGTTCGACGCGTCGAAGCACGGTTACGAAACGGAAGCCGAATACGCTGCGCGCGTCCGCGACGATCTGTCGAAGAGCGCGGACGAAATCGCCGCGCACACCGGCGTGCGTCCGCGCGCCATCGCGTGGCCCTACGGCGCCTTCACCCGCGTCGGCCAGGACGTCGCGGCCGGCCTGGGCATGTCGATCTCCTTCAGCCTGGGCGATGCCATTCCCTCCCTTGGCTCGGGCGGCACCATCCCGCGCCTGCTGGTCAGCGGCAACATCACCGCCAATCGCCTGGGCTGGCTCATGCGCCACCAGGCGCGCGTCGATGCCGTGCGTGCGATCCAGGTCGACCTGGATTACATCTACGACCCGGACCCGGCCCAGCAGGATCGCAACCTCTCCAAACTGCTCGACCGGATCAAGCGGCTGCATCCGAGCCAGGTCTGGCTACAGGCGTACGCCGACCCGGACGGTGATGGCGTCGCGGATGCGGTGTACTTCCCGAACCGCCACCTGCCGATGCGCGCCGACCTGTTCTCGCGCGTGTCGTGGCAGCTGCGTACGCGTGCCGGCGTGCGCGTTTACGCATGGATGCCGGTGCTGGCGTTTCGCTTTCCGGACGGCAAGAACCTGCCCTCGCTGGCCGGCGAGCCCAAGCCGGGCAGCGACCATTTCCGCCTCGCGCCCTACGATCCGGCGGTGCGCCAGATGATCGGCGACGTCTACGAAGACCTCGCCATGCACACCGACGAAGCCGGCGTGCTGTTCTCGGATGACGCCTACCTGCGCGATACCGACCAGCTCGGCCCGTGGGCGACGAACACGCCCGCGCAGAACACCAGCGCGCTCATCGCGTTCACCCAGGAACTGGCCGGGCGGATGAAGAAGTGGCACCCGCAGCTGCTTACCGCACGCAACCTGCTCGCCCGCCCGGTGCTCCAGCCCAAAGCCGAGGCATGGACGGCGCAGAGCCTGCCGGCCTTCCTCGCCGCTTACGACATGACGGCGATCATGGCCATGCCGCAGCTCGACCAGCAGTCCGACCGCCTCGGCTGGTACCGCAAGCTGGTCGCGAAGGTGCTGGAGGAACCCAGGGGCGCTGATCGCACCCTGTTCGAATTCGCCACGTACAACTGGCGCACGAAGGAGCGCATCGACGTGGGCGACCTCAACGATCGTATCCGCGCCGTCCAGGCCGCGGGCGCGCGCCACGTCGGCTACTACCCCGACGATTTCCTGCACGATCAACCCGACATGGAATCCGTGCGCCCGACCATCTCGGCGTCCGATTACCCCTACCGTGAGCCTGCCCGATGAATGGCGGAGTGCTGCATTTCCTTCTGGAATTCGCGTTCTTCTATCCGCTGGCGATGTCGCTGGTGTGGATGAGCGGCGGGGTCATCTACTACCTGCGCTGGGAGCGCAACGAGCCGCTGCGCGTCAAACCGCCCGCGCTCGCCGAGTACCCGATGGTGACGCTAATCGTGCCCTGCCATAACGAGGGCGAGCAGGTGCGCGAGACCATCGCCCATCTGGCGTCCCAGCAGTGGCCGAACTTCGAGATCATCGCGATCAACGACGGCTCCACGGACGACACCGGTGCCCAGCTGGACCAGCTGCTGGACCAGTACCCGAAGCTGCGCGTCATCCACATGGCGTCCAACCAGGGCAAGGCCATGGGCCTGCGTGCCGCGGCGCTGGCCTCGAAGGCGGACTTCCTCGTCTGCGTCGATGGCGACGCCCTGCTGGATGATTACGCCACGCACTGGATGATCGCGCACATGCTCGACAGCCCGCGCGTCGCCGCGGTCACCGGCAACCCGCGCATCCGCAACCGCTCCACCCTCCTGGGCAAGCTCCAGGTGGGCGAGTTCTCGTCGATCATCGGCTTGATCAAGCGCGCACAGCGTGTGTACGGCCGCATCTTCACGGTGTCCGGCGTCATCGCGGCCTTCCGCAAGAGCGCCCTGCACGATATCGGTTACTGGAACACCGATATGGTCACCGAAGACATCGATGTCAGCTGGCGCCTGCAGATGCGCCACTGGGAAATCCGCTACGAGCCCAATGCGCTGTGCTGGATCCTGATGCCGGAAACGGTGCGCGGCCTGTGGAAGCAGCGCCTGCGCTGGGCCCAGGGCGGCTCCGAAGTGCTGCTGCGTTACACCGGCAGGCTGATGAAGTGGCGGCAGCGGCGCATGTGGCCGGTGGCGTTCGAATACTTCACCAGCTTGCTGTGGTCGTACACGATGGGGACGATCGTCGTGCTCTGGGCCGCCGGCCATTTCGTGGAGCTGCCGCGCTCGCTGTACATCGACACCCTGCTGCCGCAATGGCATGGCGTGGTGCTGGGCATCATCTGCCTGGCGCAGTTCGGCATCAGCCTGCTGGTGGATCGCCGCTACGAGACGCGTATCGGCCGCAACTATTACTGGATGATCTGGTACCCGCTGGTGTACTGGGTGCTCAACACGGCCACTTCCATCGTGGCGTTGCCCAAGGCGATCATGAAGCGCAAGGGCACGCGTGCGGTGTGGGTGAGCCCGGACCGGGGGCTGCGATGAAAGCGGAAGCGATTGTGATCCAGCGCCCGGAGCGCCAGAGCGGCGCGCAGAAGGCGGCGTTTGGCCTGGTGACGGTGGTGCTGTGGGTGTTCTGGGCCTTCCTGTGGCTGCCGCTGGTGACCCTGGGCGCGTGGGCCTACGGCATCCGCGACACGCTGGCACAGCTGCACCTGCTCGATCCGATCACCGATGGCGGGGACATCAAGGTGGTGCTCACCGTCGCCCTTGCGACGGCGGTCACCTTCACGGCGTGGTCCGGCTACAACTACGCACGCTTCGTCGGCAAGCAGAAGCGCCGCGGTAATTCGCCCGTCGGTGTCGCGGAGACCGCTGCCAAGATCGGCGCCTCCACTGACGACGCGGTGCGCATGCAGGACACGCGCCGCGCCGTCGTCAGCGTCTCCGAGGAGGGTTTCATGACCCTCCGCGAGAGTCGCTGACCGGCCCGCCCTGGACCGCCTTCAGGAGGAACACGCCGAAGGCGGGCGTATCGGAGATCCACTGCGCTTCGATCGCCCACCCTGCCCGCTCCGCCAGCGCCTGGAACGATTCGGGCGTGAACTTGTGCGAGTTCTCGGTGTGGATGGTTTCGCCGGCCTCGAACGCGAACCGCTGGCCGGCCACCGTCACCGTCTGCGCCACGCTGCTTTCCAGGTGCATCTCGATGCGCGACTTCGCTGCGTTCCACACCGCGCGGTGCTCAAACGCACCCACGTCGAAATCGGCACCGAGTTCGCGGTTGATACGGACCAGCACGTTGCGATTGAACGCCGCCGTGACGCCCTCGGCATCGTCGTACGCGGCGAGCAGCACGTCGACCGGTTTCACCTGGTCGGCCCCGACGATGAAGCGGGCACCGGCGCCAAGGCGGCGACGGACGGCACGCATCAGGTCCACGGCCTCGTGCGGCTCGAAGTTGCCGATGGTGGAGCCCGGGAAAAACGCGACCACCGGCTTGCCCGCTAGCGCGTCGGGTACATCGATGCCCTGGGTGAAATCCGCCACCACCGGGACGATCGCCAGCGACGGATAGGCACTGCGCAGGCGCTCGGCCGCGCCTTGCAGCGCGTCGGGGCTGATATCCACCGGGACGTAGGCGGCCAGCGAGGGTTTCGCGTCGAGCAGCAGGCGGGTCTTGTCGCTCGCGCCGCTACCCAGTTCCAGCAACACCGCATCATCGGGAATCGCCGCGGCGAGCGCCGGCGCGATGGTGTGCAACAAGCCGGTTTCGGTGCGCGTCGGGTAGTACTCGGGCGTCTCGCAGATGGCCTCGAACAAGGCCGAGCCCGCACCGTCGTAGAAGTACTTCGGCGAGAAGGTCTTCTGCGGGGTCGAGAGGCCGGCGAGGGTATCGCGCAGGAACGCCTGGCGCTCGTCGTCATCCGCCCGGGCGAGGGCCCGTGCCAGACGCACGCCGGCAAACATCCAGCGCTGCCCCGGACGGTAGAAATTCCGGTACGACGGCCGCGAATGGCCTGGCGGCGTCACCGACGCACCACCGCGCAACACCATCTGCCCGCTCATGAACTTGCCGTTGTACTCACCCACGGCATCGTCCGCGGCGGTGAAACCGGGATAGGCGGTGTACGCGCTGGCGGTCCACTGCCATGCGGTGTCGTATACCTGCTCGAGGTCGTGCCGCGTGCGCACGGCGTGTTCCCACTCCGCTTCGGTAGGCAGGCGCGCGCCGGCCCAGCGGGCGTAGGCATCGGCCTCATAGAAGCTCACGTGGACCACGGCAGCGTCCGGGTCCACCGGCTGCCAGCCACCTGGCGTCATGTGGAACCAGGTGTCGCCTTCGCGCTGCCAGTACAGCGGCGCGTCCCAACCTTCGGCCTGGCACTGTGCCCAACCGTCGGAGAGCCACAGCTCCGGACGTCGATAGCCGCCGAGCGCCATGAAGGCCAGCCACTGGCCATTGGTGACCAGGCGATCGGACAGCTGGAAGGGTTCCAGCCACGCGGTGTGCTGCGGACCTTCGTTGTCGAAGGCAAAGGCTTCGTCCGCCACACCGATGCGCACCGGGCCACCCGCCACGTGGCGGTAACGCCCGGCGGGGCCGGCGGGCGCGGCCGGCCATGCCGGATGGAAGGCGGGCTTCAACGGCGATTGCGCGAACAGGTGCTGCACGTCCATCACCAGCAATTCCTGGTGCTGCTCCTCGTGGGCCAGGCCCAGGCGCAGCAGCGCCTCGCGCTCGGCGTCGAGCCCGGCAGCGATGAAGCGGCGCATGTGGGTATCCACGTGCGCACGGTACGCGCGGACGCCATCGATGCCCGGCCGGGTGATCAGGCCGCGCATGGGGCGCGGGTGACGCGGGCCCACGGCCTCGTAGTACGAGTTGAACAGGTAACCAAACGTCGCATCGAAGACGCTGTAACCGGGCAGGTTCGGCCCGAGCAGGAAGGTCTCGAAGAACCACGTGGTATGCGCGAGGTGCCACTTCGCCGGGCTGGCATCGGGCATGGACTGCGCCTGCATGTCTTCGGCGCCGAGTGCGGCAACCAGCGCATCGGTGCGCCCCCGCACGGCGTCATAGCGCTCGGCCAGGGAAAGCGCGGGCGGGGTCGCGCCTTCGGCGGGGGCCGTCGTACACGAGGCGGTCCAGGTGTCAAAAAGAGCTTGCATGGGGAAGACTCCGGCGGTCAGTCGGGGGTGTGCTCGATGGACACGCGGTCGGGGTAAAAGGCCAGGTGGCCGCGGATATCGGCGGCGGCCTCATGTGGCGTTTCGTAGGTCCAGATGGCGTTGATGGCACGCTCGCTGTTACCGGGGAGGCTGTAATACGAGGCCTCGCCCTTGTACGGGCACCAGGTGGTGTGCTCCGTACGTTGCAGCACGGCCATGTTCGCGTCATCGCGCGGGATGTAGAGCACCACCGGGTACGTGGACTCTTTCAGGCTCATGGCACGACGGGTATCGGCGATGACCGTGTCGCCATCGCGCACCACCACACGCCCGCCGGCGGGCGTGATGGTCATCGGATGATCGGGGCCAGGGATCCTGACGGGGCGGGAGGACATATCACTCTCCTTCAATGCGGACGTGCAGGCAGGCCATCGTGGGACCGCCAACCGCCCATGCCAAGCCAACAGGCTGGAAAAGGTGAAATGTCTCGCAGGCACAGATGGCAGGATTGGACATTCCTGCCGGCCCCACATCAGGCCTGCCCTAGTAGAGCGGCCGGGTGAAACGGTAGTGGCTCACGCCCCATTCCGAGCCCCCGGCATAGCCAAACAGCTCCGCGCAGGCCATCCAGAACATCCGCCAGCGCTGGAACCACAGCCGGGCCGCGTCCCCATAGGCCTCGACCAGCACCGCCATGACGGCATCGCGGTTCGCATCCTGGCGCGCCAGCCAGTGATTGGCGGTGCGCTCATAGTGGGTGCCGTCCACCTGCCAGCGCGCTTCGATGCGCAGGTCGTCCTGGAACCATAGCAGCGTATCCGCCGCCGGCATCAGCCCCCCGGTAAAGAAGTGCCGGGCCATCCAGTCGCTGTCCCCGTCGGTGTCGAAGGGATACATCAGCGTGCGGTGGGTGAAGATGTGCACGAACAGCTTGCCACCCGGCTTCAGCCAGCGGCCGATGCGCTTGAGCAGGGTCGCGTAGTTGCGCATGTGCTCGAACATCTCGATCGACACGCAACGGTCATAATCGGCGTCAAGCAGGGTCAGCGTGTTCACGTCGGCCGTGATCACCTGCACATTGTGGATGTTCAGCGCCGCACAGCGGGCCTGGATGTGACGGCGCTGCGGGGCCGAATTGGATACCGCGGTAATCCGCGCCCGTGGATAGCGCTGGGCCATCCACAGGGTGAGCGAGCCCCAGCCGCAACCGAGTTCCAGGATCGCCTGGCCATCGGCCAGCTCCGCGCGCTCGCTGTAAAGCGCCAGCATCGCCTCTTCGGCCTCGTCCAGGGTCATGCCGGGCCGCGGGTAATAGCAGCTGGAATATTTCAGCCGGTGGCCCAGGCACAGCTCGAAGAAGGCGGGGGGCAGTTCGTAATGCTGGCCATTGGCGGCGTCGGTGTGGATCGCCACCTCGCTATGCCGCAGGGTGTCTATCAGCGCCTGGAAGCGTTCCGCGGTGGCGCCTTCGCCGCCGCGGCGCTCGTGCGTCATGCGCTCGGCGCACAGCCGACGGATGCCGGCGCGCAGGAGGGCATCCGGCACCAGGCCGCGTTCGGCCAGGCCGAGCAGGCCGGGAGCGACGTCGTTTTCGCGGGCGTAGCCCGTGGGGTTGGCGATGGTGGTCATGCGTCCTCGCGCGAAGGCTTGGGAAACCAGGGGAAAAACATCGGCGTGTCGCGCTGGTAGCGGCGGTAATCGTCCCCGCGCGTCCGCAACGCCTGCGCCTCGGTGAACGGCACGCCACTCACGAAACGGATAAACAGGAACATCACCACCGGGCCACTCCATGCCAGCCACGCCAGCGGCGAGCCGATGGCGAGGAACACATAGGTGAACCAGTGCAGCCACTCAAAGAAATAGTTCGGGTGGCGCGAATAGCGCCACAAGCCGGCGCGGCAGGTCTTGCCATGGTTCGCCGGATCCGCACGGAAGCGCGACAGCTGGCGATCGGCCAGGGTTTCACCCGCCACGCTGACCACCCACACGAGCACCGCAGGCAGGGTCCACGCGCCAGCGCCTTCCGCATTGGCCGCCACGGCGATGAACGGCACCGCGAACACACCGATGAGGAACGCCTGGAACTGGAAGAAGCCGAAGAACTTGCCCTGGTGCCCATGCCACGCCGCGCGCAGCGCCCGATAGCGGCCATCCTCCGGCTCGCTGCGCACGCGCTGCCACAGGTGCCAGGCCAGGCGCGCACCCCACGCACCACCCAGCACGGCCAGCCACAGGCGCGTGGATGCCGCGCCCTGCCCCACCCACGCGGTGAACAGCGCCGCCACGCCGAGCCCGGCCGCCCACAACACGTCGACGATGCCGGCGTTGGTCTTGCGGCGCTGCCATGCCCAGCCACCCGCCATGGCCCATGCGGCGGTAAGCCACATCGTCAGGAGGGTATGGAGCGTACTCACGCCGGCGTGCCCGGTTTGGCGAACAACAGGTGCGACACACCGATGGAACGCTCCAGGAAGCCGCCCTCGCAGTACGCCAGGTAAAACTCCCACAGGCGCAGGAAGCGCTCATCGAAGCCTTGCCCGCGCGCTTCCGGCCGCGCACCGAGGAAGCGCTCGCGCCAGGCATGCAGGGTGCGCGCATACGAGAGGCCGAAGTCTTCCTGGCGCAGCAAGGCCAGGTCGGTGGCCCGGGTCTTGGCGGCGAGCATCGCATTCACCGAAGGAATGAAGCTGCCAGGGAAGACGTATCGCTTGATGAAGTCCACGGCGCGCAAGGCCTGCGCGTAACGATGGTCTTCAATGGTGATGGCCTGCAGCAGCGCCCGCCCGCCCGGACGCAGCAGCGCGCCGACTTTGCCGAAGTACGTATCGAGGTAGGCCGCGCCGATGGCTTCCACCATTTCGATGGACACCAGCTTGTCGTACTGGCCTTGCAGCTCGCGGTAATCCTCCAGCAGCAGCGTGACGCGGTCGCCCAGGCCCGCATCGGCGACGCGACGCGAGGCCAGCGCGTGCTGTTCGCGCGAGATGGTGGTGGTCGTCACGTGGCAGCCATAGTGGCGCGCGGCATGCAGCGCGAAGCCACCCCAGCCCGTGCCGATCTCGATCACGCGGTCGCCCGGGCCCAGCTCCAGCCACTGGCAGACGCGATCCAGCTTGCGGCGTGACGCGGCTTCCAGCGTATCGCCCGGCCCTTCCCACAAGGCCGACGAATACATCAGGTCGTCGGACAGGAACAGGTTGAAGAAGTCATTGCCGAGATCGTAATGGGCGGCGATATTGCGACGGCTGCCGTCACGGGTGTTCCGGCGCAGCGCGGCCCAGGCCTTCATCGCCCAGCCGCCGATACGGGCCATGCCGCCTTCCATGCCGTCGAGCAGGTCGCGGTTGCGCACGAGCAGGCGCACCAGGCCCACCAGGTCGTCGCAGGTCCACTGGCCGTCCATGAACGATTCGCCCGCGCCCACGCTGCCGTTGCCCGCAACGGTGCGGTAGAAGCCCATGTCATGGATGACGATGTGCACCGAGCCGGCGCGCGACGGACTGCCCAGCTCGACGGTCCCCAGCGCATCGATGATCACCAGGTGGCCGTGCTGCAGGCCCGCCATCCGGCGCAGCAACTGCCCGCGCAGGAAGCGCAGGCTGCGGGGCACCAGGGTATCGCTTGCGTTACGGACGATCGCGTTCATACATGCCCTTTGGCAGTTTGCCGGGGTGGTCGTGGACGGGGTTGCCCTTCAGCCACAGGCGCAACGCTTCAAAATGGATGGCACCGACGACCTTGGCCGTCATCAGCGGGTAACGCCACAACACGCGCGCCAGCGAGGCGCCGGTAAGGGGCCGCCGTTCCAGGGCAAGATGCGCATCGAACTCGCGCTCGCCATCGCGCAGGATGTCCATGTGCACCAGCAGGCGTTCGTCCGGGCGGGTGAAGCGCCAGCGATACGTGCGGTCCATCGGCATGAAGGGCGAGACGTGGAAGGCCTTGGCAAACCGTTCGTCCACGGCATGGCCGCCGGGGCCGGTCGCCGGGAGCACATAGGCATGGCGCTCATGCCACGGCGTGTTGGTGATTTCCGCCAGGACACCGGCCAGCGTTTCGCCGTCCGCTTCGTAGCAGTAATAGAAACTCACCGGATTGAACACGAACCCGGCATAGCGCAGGTGGGCGAGCATGCGCACCGGGCCGGACGGCCGCTGGCCCAGCACCTGCCCCACGCGATCACGCACGGCGTCGGCAAGCGGCGTTTCCGCGGCGCCGAAGTAATCCGTACGGCGGAATTCGGCGAGGTTGCGGCCATGGGCGGACCAGAACCAGCGCGAGGCGAACACCGCATCCACTTCGTCCAGGTCCAGCCACAGCTGGGCCATGCGGTACGAAAACGCATGCGGTTTCGGCGCATGGCGACGGTGCGTCACCATGCCTTCGTACACGGCGCTGGCGAACGCGGCACTCATGCGAAGGCCCGCCGGGTGGTGGCCACGCGGTCGAAATCGTGCGCGAGTTCCACCGCGCTGCGGATGCCATCCTCGTGGAAACCCCAGCCCCAGTAGGCGCCGGCGAACCAGGTGCGATGCTTGCCCTGGATCTCCGCCTTGCAGCCCTGTGCCGCCACGGAGGCATGCGAGTACACCGGGTGGTGGTACGTCATGCGGCGCAGCACCTTCGCCGGGTCGATCGACTCGCTGCGGTTAAGCGTCACGACGAAGGGTTCAGGCGATTCGATGCCCTGCAGCAGGTTCATGCAGTAGCTCACCGTGCAGGCCTCGCCCGGCGTGGCCGGTACCCAGGCGTTCCACGCGGCCCAGGCCTTGCGTGAGCGCGGCAGCAGCGACGCATCGGTGTGGAGCACGGTTTCGTTCGGCTGGTAACGCATGGCGCCGAGGACGAAGCGCTCGACCGGATGGGCATCCGCCAGCAGCGCCAGCGCCTGGTCCGAGTGGCAGGCGAGCACCACTTCATCAAAGCTCTCGCTGCCCCGGTGGGTCAGCACGTCCACGCGATCCGCATGCCGCTGCACGGCCAGCACCGGCGTCGCGATGCGCTCGGTGACGTTCCAGCGGGCACGCATGGCCTCGACGTAACGCAGGGAGCCGCCGGTCACCACGCGCCACTCCGGCCGGCCCGAGGCCTGCAGCATGTGGTGGTTGGCCATGAAGCGGACGAGATACTTCGCGGGGAAACCCAGGATGCTGCTCGACGGCGACGACCACAGGGCGCACGCCATCGGCACCAGGTGCTCATCGCGGAACAGGCTGCCGTAGCCGTTACGGTCCAGGTACTCGCCGAGGGTCGGGCCCGGCCCTTCGACATCGAGCAGCGCCGGTGCTTCACGGTAGAAGCGAAACAGGTCGCGCAGCATGCCGTAGAAGCGCGGCGACCACAGGTTGCGGCGCTGGCAGAACAGCGTGGACAACGAGGTGGCGTTGTACTCGCGGCCCGAGGCTTCGCTGCGCACCGCGAAGCTCATGGTGGTCGGCTGCGTCGCCACGTCCAGTTCCTTGAACAGGCCGGTCAGCAGCGGATAGTGCGCCGGGTTATGCACGATGAAGCCGGTATCCACCTGGTACTCGCGCCCATGCAGCGCGATCGTGTGGGTATGCACGTGACCGCCCAGCTGGTGGCTCGCTTCGAACAGCACCACCTCGTGGCGGCGCGACAACAGCCACGCCGAGGCCAGCCCCGCGATACCCGACCCGACCACAGCGACTCGCATGCCTTAGCGCCTCATCTTTGCTGCCACCCACGCCGGGATGGGCTTGAGATCACGAACCAGGCCAAGGCGTGCCATCAGCCACAGGCCATACCAGGTGAGATCCACCTCCCACCAGCGAAAGCCCTGGCGCACCGTGCCGGGGAAGAAATGATGGTTGTTATGCCAGCCTTCGCCAAAGGTAAGCAACGCGAGCCAGGGATTGTTGCGACTCTCGTCGCGCGTGGCGAAACGCTGCGTGCCAAAGCGGTGCGACAGCGAATTGATCGTCACCGTCGCGTGGAACAGCACCACGGTGGAGATGAAGAAGCCCCACACCAGCATCTGCCAGCCACTGGTCCCCAGCCCCGGGGCCACGTGTTCAAGCAGCTTGCCGAAGCCAAACAACGCCACCGCCAGCAACACTGGCACGGCGGTGTCGTAACGGTCGAGCCAGCGCAGTTCGGGGCACGCGGCGAAATCCGGCACGCGGTCGATGTGGGTGCGGAAGCCGCGCGGGGTCAGGAACCAGCCCGCATGGCTCCACAGGAAGCCGTGCACCTTGGGCGAGTGCGGATCCTGGGGCGTATCCGCATGGCGGTGATGATGGCGATGGTGGGCCGCCCACCACAGCGGCCCGCGCTGCACGCACGAGGCCCCGATGGCGGCGAAAACGAACTGCACCGGGCGCGAGGTGCGGAAGGTCCGGTGCGAGAAGTAGCGGTGGTAGAAGCCGGTGAGGGCGAACATGCGCACCACGTACATCGCCACGGCCACCGCCACCGCGACGGCGGATGTCCCAGTCCAGATCACCGCCACGCAGGCCAGGTGCATCGCCACGAACGGCGCCGCCCGCAGCCAGTCGATGCGGTCGGCCCGCGCATCGTCGGCCGGGGCATCCGCGCTGGTATCGAACCAGCGGCGGAGCACGCCCAGGCGCGGGGTGCGATGCGGTGCGTCAGGGGCGGCTGGAAAACGCATGGGGCGGCAGGCTCCGGGGATCGTCACCGGTGTATACGGGTGAACCACCCCGGCGGATGCACGGCCCCGGCACTCAGGTGGTGCAGGTGCCATCCAGCCTGGCGTGGAGCACGTCGTCCACGGCCGAGGACGGCAGGCCCATGGCACGGCCCGCGGCCGGGAAGTCGATGCGCACATCGATGCCCTTCCCCTTCGCGTTACGCACGGTGCCCATGCCCTCGTAACGCAGCAAGAGGTGGTCGTCGGCGCCGTAGGTCATGTTGATCGTGGGCACGGCAAAGGCGTACCAGGTGTCCAGCTTCATGGCGAGCTGGCGTTTGCCATTGCTCACCTTGCCGCCGGTGATCTGCACGTTATAGAAGCGAAAGCGGCTGGCCACGAGGAACGGCACCGAGGCGCCCGTGCCCAGGGAATCCCAGTGCGTGCGGATATACGCATCGAAGCCGGCGTCGATGACGGCCCCGTTGGGCACCTCGATGGTTTTGGCCTGGTCATCGCCACCCCGGCGCTTCACCCGGATGTCGATCTTGTTGCCGCTGGCGTGGACATCCTCGTGCAGGCCCTGGCGCGCGTCCTCATAGGTGACGTCCGGCCGCATGGGGTCGGTACCGGAGCTCAGCACCTTGCGCGCGAACGGCTTGCCGTCCGGGCACTGGTAGCTCACCACGTGGCGGGCGCCGTCGACGTAATGGATCTCGTGATAGAGCAGCGCGCCACCGCCGCGGGGCGTGGCATCGCCGGCGTAGCGGTCCGCCGCATGCAGGGGCAGCCCGCAGGCACCCAGTGCCGTGAGAACCAGCAGGCGTTTCGTCGTCATAGGATGAATCCTTGGCAGGCGGATCGCCTTGGGAGCAGGTACGGCAGGGAGGGTCGCCCGGACGCGGTCGCGTTTTCGTGACGGCCAGTCGTGGTATAGAACCGGCACGCGCCATCGTCACAAGGATTTCCGAGCATGCCAGGCACCACGCCCGCCGAGCGGGACGCGCTTAACGACTTGCTGCGGCGCACGGGCGCCCGGGACCAGAAGGCCTTCGAGCAACTCTACAAGGCCACCTCGCCGCGTTTGTTCGGCGTCTGCCTGCGCCTGGTGGGTGACCGGGCCGAGGCCGATGAGGTGCTCCAGGAAGCCTTCGTCACCATCTGGCGGCGCGCGTCGTCCTTTGACGCCACCCTGTCCAGCGCCTTCACCTGGCTGGTGACCGTGGTGCGCAACAAGGCCATCGACCGCCTGCGCCAGCGCCCCGGCGTGCACGTGGCGACCGATATCGCCTGGGAATCGATCGTCGACGACACGCCCGGGCCGTCGTCCCAGGCCGAGGACAGCCAGGCCTACGGGCGCCTGCACGAATGCCTCGATGAGCTCGAGGGCCAGCAACGCCGTTCCATCCGTGAAGCCTTTTTCAGTGGCGCTACGTATAACGAGCTGGCGGAACGAGCCAAGGTGCCACTCGGCACCATGAAAAGCTGGATCCGCCGTGGCCTGATGCAATTACGGGCGTGCCTGGGCTCATGAATACGACTTTCGATAACGACAAAGACAACCTGCGTTATGCCGAATACGTGCTTGGCCTGCTCGACGCCGACGCGCGGGCCGCCGTGGCCCGCGAAATCGCCGAGCAGCCGGAAGCCGAAGCCGCGGTCGCCCGCTGGCAGGTATGGCTGACCCCACTGGCCATGCAGGTGGATCCGGTGGAACCTCCGGCGCATACCTGGGCCGCCATCCG
This sequence comes from Luteibacter pinisoli, assembly GCF_006385595.1. Taxonomy (NCBI): domain Bacteria; kingdom Pseudomonadati; phylum Pseudomonadota; class Gammaproteobacteria; order Lysobacterales; family Rhodanobacteraceae; genus Luteibacter; species Luteibacter pinisoli. Next base: position 1,897,850 of record NZ_CP041046.1, on the reverse strand, counting down.
CCGCCGGTTGGCGCTCGAGGCCGAGGCCCCGCGCCCTAGCCTGTGGGACAGCCTGGCGCTATGGCGCTGGATTGGCGTCGGTGCGTCGGCCGTGGCCGCCTGCCTGCTGGTGCTCACCCTCACCCGGCCGCCGGGCACACCGCCCGCCGCCACGGCACCTGCCGTGCTGATGGTGTCCACGCTGGCCGGTGACAACGGCGTGGCTTCCTGGACCGCGACGATGGACGTCGAGCGTCGCGAACTCTTGCTGGTGCCCGCCAGCCCCGAGCCGCTGGCGGCGGGCCGCGACACCGAGCTCTGGCTGATTCCTGAGGGCGGTGCTCCCATCGCAGTCGGCGTGTTCGCGCCGGCGAATGGCAAGCGCTTCGCCCTGCCGAAGGACCTGGTCGATCGCCTCGGCCCGACCGCCGCGCTGGCCGTCTCGGTGGAACCGACGGGCGGCTCGCCCACCGGCCAGCCCACCGGCCCGGTCATCGCCAAGGGCAGCATCCGGGCGGCCTGACGCGCCTTCACATTTGTCGAGAAACGCGCCGTAAGATATTGACGGCGGGGCTCAACTTTACTGAGACCCCGCCGATAAAAAGGGTAGCGTCGCAGTCAGGGGGCCAGGGGCACGCCATGAAACTCGTCATTGCCGCGGTGGCTGTCCTCGCGGTCCACGCGATCGCGCTGGCGGTCACGCCAGCCGGTGGCATGGCGATTTCGTATGCCTTTTTCTTTGGCGTCTCCGTCGCGGCCATGGCCAGCGTCGTCTTCGCCTGGCACCGCTCGGGCACCCCGCGCGATAACCGCTGGTGGCTGCTGCTCGGCAGCCTCGCGCTGTGGACGGTGGGTATGTCGCTCTCCGCGCGACAGAACTACGTGCTGGATAACTCCAACCCGGCGCCCGGCGACAGCATGTTCTTCTACATCCTGTACGTGCTGCCGGTGCTCGTGGCTGTCTCCTCAGCCCCCGTAGCCGCGCGCAAGAAGTGGGCGCTGGCGATCGACCTGGTGCTGGCGGCCCTGCTCGGCGTGCTGTTCTACGTGCGCACGTTCTCCATCGTGTCGATGGAAGGCGCGATGGGCCCGCAGCAGGCCATCGACGTGGCGCGCATGCTCGATTTCGAAAACGTCTGCCTGGCCGTGGCCGCGCTGTTGCGCTTCCTCGCCACCGACCGCGCGGACGACCATTACTTCTTCCGCGCGGTGATGGCGTTCTTCGTCTGCTACGTCATCTCCGGCTATTGCTATAACCACTACGTGGCCCTGGGCGGCCACCCGGACTTCGGCGATTCGCCATGGGATGCGCTGCTCGACGTGCCGTTCCTGGCCATGGGCATCGCCACGCTCTCGCGCAAGCCACAACGCCACTGGCATCCGCCGGTGTACCTCGTTCGTTTCGTGCAGAGCGCCAGTCCCACGTTTCTCGCCATGAGCGTGCTTGGCTTTGGCCTCATGGTGATCCCGGGTTACCCCTCGCTGGGCATCACCGGCGCGATTGCCGCCGTGATCGGCATCGGCCTGCGCGGCACGCTGGCCCAGGTGGATCTGGTCGAAGAAGAATCGCGCCTGTCGCGCAGCCGCGACGTGCTGGAAGGCCTGGTGTTCGTCGACAGCCTCACCGGGCTGGCCAACCGCCGCGCGCTGGATGAGCGCCTGCTTCGCGAATGGCACCGCCCCGGCCAGCGCGAACCGATCGCGCTGCTGATGATCGACGTCGACTACTTCAAGGAATACAACGACCGCTACGGCCACCTGGCCGGCGACGACTGCCTGCGCGCCCTCGCCTCCACGCTGGTGGCGCGTGGCCTGCGCGTCGGTGACTTCCTGGCCCGCTTCGGCGGCGAAGAATTTGCCGTGGTCGCGCCCGGCACGCGCATCGCCGAAGCGCTGCAGCTGGCCGAAGGCCTGCGTGCCCAGGTGCAGGAGCAGGCCATCGCCCACCCGCGCAGCCCGTTCGGCATGCTGACCATCACCATCGGCGTCGCGGCCATCCAGGCCAGCGGCACCAGCGGTCCGCTGGAACTACTCAACGCCGCGGACCGCGCCCTGTACCGGGCGAAGCACGCCGGCCGCAACCGCGTCGGCGGCCCGGCCGAAAACAACATCGAATCGATCGCACGCAGCGTTTAACCCCGTTTGCCGGGTTGCCCCGTTTCATCGTCATGTCCCCAAGGAGGCCATGCACGATGAACACCCTTCGCGTCACCCTTTCCCTGCTCTTTACCGGCCTGGTCGCCGCGGCCGGTGCCGCCGGCGCCGAGCAACCCCAGCCGGCCGTGCGCCGCGTGGCGCCCGTGCCCGCCCCCGAAACCGACGTGAACTGCAGCGATGCGCCGCGCGTCCGCTATGGCTACGCGCCGTCCGCGCCGCCGATGATGCAGCCGCAGGCGCGCATGGCCATGCATGCCATGCCGGCGCAGGCCAAGGTGCAGATGCTCGACCAGGAGGCTGTCGCGACGGCAGTGCCCGCACCACCCGCGCCATCTGCACCCGCCAAGATCGCCGCCAACATGGTCCCGCCCGGCGTCATCATCGGCGGCCTCGCCGTGCAGGAGGTGGACACCAGCCGCTACGCCCATCGCGACACCAATCCGGTGCACCAGGCGGCGGCCGATCCGGTGTCGACCTTCAGCATCGACGTGGACACGGGTTCGTATACGAACGTGCGCCACATGCTCAGCGAAGGCCAGCTCCCGCCCGCGGACGCCGTGCGCAGCGAGGAGTTCATCAACTACTTCAACTACGGCTACGCGGCGCCGAAGGATCGTTCGCGCCCCTTCAGCGTCACCACCGAGTTCTCACCCTCGCCGTGGAACGCCAACCGCCAGCTGCTGCTGGTGGGCATCCAGGGCTATACCGTGCCGGCCAGTGAGATCCCCGCGGCCAACCTCGTGTTCCTCGTCGATGTCTCCGGTTCCATGGACGAGCCCGAGAAGCTGCCGCTGCTGAAGGCCTCGCTGAAGCAGGTGGTGCCGAAGCTGCGCGCGCAGGATCGCATCTCGCTGGTGACTTACGCGGGCAGCACCTGCGTGGCGCTGTCGTCCACGCCGGGCGACCAGCACGCGAAGATCAACGCCGCCATTGATGCGCTGGGCGCCGGTGGTTCGACCAACGGTGCCGCGGGTATCGACCTGGCCTATGCACAGGCGGCGAAGGGCTTCATCAAGGGCGGCGTCAACCGCGTGATCCTCGCCACCGACGGTGACTTCAACGTGGGCACGGTGGGCGTGCAGCAGCTGAAAGACCGCATCGCCGACAAGCGGCGCAGCGGTATCGCCCTCACCACGCTCGGCTTTGGCGAGGGCAACTACAACGACGAGATGGCGGTGAGCCTCGCCGACGTCGGCAACGGCAGCCACCACTACATCGACAGCCTGGAAGAAGGCCGCCGCGTGCTGGTGGATGAAATGTCCGCCACGCTGATGACGATCGCCAAGGACGTGAAGATCCAGGTGGAATTCAATCCCGGCGTTGTCGCCGAATACCGCTTGATCGGTTACGAGAAGCGCATGCTGGCCCGCGAGGATTTCAACAACGATGCGGTGGATGCGGGCGAGATCGGCGCGGGTGCGAATGTCACGGCGCTGTACGAGATCACGCTGAAGGGCGCGAAGGATGCCCACGTCGACCCGTTGCGCTACGGCGCGGAGGCACCGGCGGCCAAGGGTTCCGAACTCGCCTTCCTCCGCCTGCGCTACAAGGCGCCCGAGGGCGGCGCGAGCCAGCTGATCGAACAGCCGCTCTCCGCCGCCGTGACCTCGCCCAGCGAACGGATGCGCTTCGCGGCGGCCGTGGCGGCCTTCGCGGACAACCTGCGCGGCGGCAAGTACAGCGAGGGGTTTGGCTACGACAAGGTGGCCGAGCTCGCCCGCGGTGCCCAGGGCAAGGATGAGGGTGGCTACCGTGCCAGCATGGCGCGCCTGGCCGAGATGGCCGGCGGCATGCAGACCCCGGTGGCCGGCACCCGCTGACCAGGGCTCCTATGCCACGCCCGAATGCCGTAACCTCGTCGGCCATGGATGCTCCCCTGGCCGACGATACCGCGCTGATGCTCGCCTGGGTGGGCGGGGACGCGGCTGCCTTCAAGGCGCTATACGCACAGCACAAGGGGCCGCTGTACCGCTTCCTGATGAAGACGGTGAAGGACCGGGCGCTGGCCGACGAGCTGTTCCAGGAAACGTGGGCGCGCGTCATCGCGGCGCGCGACCGCTACCGGCCCGAGGCCAAGTTCAGCACGTGGCTGCTGCAGATCGCGCATAACCTCGCCATCGACGGCTTCCGCAAACTGAAACCGCTGGCCTCGTCCGACGAAGCCGAAGCGGTGTTCGCCCACCAGGCCGCGCCCGAGCGCGAACAGCCCGAGCAGGCCTTGTCCGAATTCGAACTGCGCCGGCGCATGCAGCAAGCGATCGACAGCCTGCCCGACGACCAGCGCGAGACCTTCGTGCTGCGCATGGAGTACGAGCTTTCCCTGGAGGACATCGCCGCCATCACCGGCGTCGGCCGCGAAACCGCTAAATCGCGGTTGCGCTACGCCATGGCACGCATCAAACAGTGGTTTGCGACATCGACATGAATCCGAATACGCCACCGCCCCACGACGACGACCTGCCGGACGAGCGCGAGCTCGCCGCGCTGTACGCGCGCCTGCCCAAGGCCGAGCCCGACGCGGCCCTCGATGCCGCCGTGCTGGCCGCCGCCCTGCGCGTCACGCCGCCGGTACGCCGCCGCCCCCGTTGGCCCGTCGCCCTGGGCAGCGCCGCCGTGCTCGTCCTTGCCGTGGGCGTGGGCCTCCATCTGCGCGACACCCCGATCCACGACCCGGTGGCCGGGAACGCCGAACGCTTCGCCGCGCCTGCCGCCGCACCCGTCCAGGAGCCGGCGGCCGCCCCCGCGCCCGCCCCGGTCGAAGCAGAAGCCGCCACCCCCGCACCGCCCCCGAAACTCATCGCCCAAAGCACAGCCCCCACCCACGCCATCACCCGCCGCATCGCCGAAGCCCCCGCGTAGGAGCGCACCCTGTGCGCGACGCCGTTCGCCCAAACGCCCAGGCCCTCGTCTTCGCCCCAGAATCCGCGCCGGCACCGCCGTCACCCGCCGCACCCCCAGCGCCCCCGCCCCTCAGCACCACCCACGACCGCAGCCGGCCTCACCGCCAGCCACACCGCCGACCTCGACCTGCCCAACATCGAACCCCGCTCGCAGGCGAAAGCCATGAAGGCCGCGCCCGCGCCGCTCTCCCCCGACGACCGCGTCGGCGAAATCCGCCGCCTGCTCGACCAGGGCGACCGCGCCGCCGCGCTGCAGAAACTCGCCGAACTTCGCCGCCTCTACCCCGCGTATGACATCCCGCAAGACCTCCGCGACCTGAAACAGTGAATGCCCCGCTAGCCACCCTCGTCGCGCCGTTCCAGCACGAAGAAGAGATCAAGAAGAGTCGCTTCCTCGCGCAAGCCGCGCCGGTCACGTCGCCGGCGGACGCCCTCGCCTTCTTCCAGGCCGTCGGCGACCCTGCCGCCACGCACAACTGCTGGGCCTACCGCATCGGCGACGCCTACCGCTTCAATGACGACGGCGAACCCGGCGGCACCGCCGGCCGCCCCATCCTCGCCGCCATCGACGGCCAGGGCTGCGACCGCGTGGCGGTGGTGGTCACCCGTTGGTACGGCGGCATCAAGCTCGGCGCCGGCGGCCTCGTGCGTGCGTACGGCGGCAGCGCCGCGGAATGCCTGCGGCTGGCACCGCGCGTGGCGATCATCGAGCGGCGTAACCTGACGATGCGCGTCGACTTCACCGACCTGGCGCTGGTCACCGCCCGCATCCGCGAACTGGATGGCAACATCGACGAAGAACACTTCGTCGCCGATGGCGCCGATCTTCTCGTCTCCGCGCCGCTTGATCGCATCGAGGCCATTGTCGCGAAGGTGATTGACGCCACGCGTGGGCGGGTCATGCCCAAAGCACTCATCGACGGACAAACACAGGGGCAGCCATGACCTCACCCGAGATGGACGATCGCGAAACGTTCGAGAACGTTTTTTATTATTTCCTGACGAGCCTTCGGGTACTCGCCTCTGATGCCGCGTCCCAATGCGAGGCCATGGGAAACCACAACACGCCCTGGGAAATCCAGCGTGACATGGTTTCTGGCGGGTTGGGATCACTGCGCTTATCAGCGCGGACGCTGAATTGGGAGCAAGCCGAGAAAATCCTGGATATCGTCGCCGCCGTAAGGCGACTCCCCCGGGAAGCGATTGCCGTGCCGAACATGAGCATGACAAGCCACGTTGGTTGTGTGGCAGCCATGAGTCATCCGGCATGGGAGCCGTTGCGCAGAGAGGCGGCGGCTTTGCTCGTTTTTCTGGAACCGGCGATTCAGGCGAATACGGCGTATATCCATAGGAAAGCGAAATGATCCGCCTTCCAGGTTAGCGGCAACGCACCTAGCCCTTCACCGCACCTGCAACCGATCAAGCCGGAGACGCTGGCGGTCATCCGTCAGCCGATCCAGCGCCAGGCGTACCGAGAGGATGGCGCCGAGGCCGCTGCCGCCGGCGAGTAGCAGCATCAACACGATCTGGTACGTCGCTGCCGCCAGTGGGTCCATGCCGGCCAGCACCTGGCCGGTCATGATGCCGGGCATGGTGATGATGCCGGCGGCGCTCATCTGGTTGATCAACGGCACCATGGCGCGGCGGATGGACCGGCGGCCGAGCGAGCCGCTGGCTTCATGGAAGGAGTGCCCCAGCAACAGGCGTGCTTCGATCGCCGGCGCTTCCGGCATCACGCCTTCCAGCACGCCCGCCATGCCGATGCTCACCGAGTTCAGCACGTTGCCGAGCAGGATGCCGACGACGGGAATGACAAAGCGCGGCGAGCCACCGTGTTCGCCGGGAAGCAAGGTGACCAGGGCGAACAGCGAGGTCAGCAACGCGGGCGCGGCGACGCTCACCAGGCTGGTAACGTAATGGCCATGGCGAAGCCGCTGCTGCGGCCGTGCCGCCGCTTCCCGCGCCGCGGCCAGGGTCATGACCAGCACCAGCGCCAGTGTGAGCCACAACGTGTCGATCGCGAACACGGCACGTAGGATGTAACCCAGCGCCACCAGCTGCACCACCATGCGCAGCGAGGCGATGGCCAGCGAGCGATGGATTTTCAGGCGCATGACGATGGAAAGCACGCCGTCGAGCACCAGCACGATGGCGGCGATCGCCACATCCATGGGTTGGAAGGCGACGACGTTCATCCCTGCCCCAGTACGCCGTCGGCGATACGGAAGATACGGCTCGCCATGCGCCGTGCCTGGGTGATGTCGTGGGTGACGACCACCATGGCCATGCCGCGCTCGCGCCGTTCGCGCAGACACCCTTCCACCGCCAGCACCGCTTCCGCATCGAGCCCGCTGGTGGGCTCATCCAGCAGCAGGACTTCCGGCGATTCGATCAGGGCGCGTACGAGGGCGAGGCGTTGCTTCTCGCCGGTGGAAAGGCCGAGGACATCGCGGGCCAGGATGTCCTCGGGCAACCGCAGGGTCGCGCAGAGGCTCGCAGCGGCGGCCAGCAACGCGGAAGGAAAATGTTCGACCACCGAGGGCGCCCACCAGCCCGACACCGCCGGCACCAGCATCACGCGCTTGCGCCACTGGGTGGCCGGCATCGCGTTGCGTGCCTGCCCCGCCAGCGCCACGCTGCCCTCGCCCGGGTCCAGGTCCGCCAGCAAGCGCAGGAGCAGCGTCTTGCCCGCCCCGGACGCACCCATCACGGCGATGCATTCCCGAGCGGCGAGGTCGAACGACACGGGGCCGATGCGCGGGCCGCGCAAGGCGTCCACGACCAGCGTCGGCGTCGTCACGGCAGGTGCGTCCTGCGCATCGCCGCGTGCACCGCCACCGGCAGCACCACCAGCACCATGGGAAACTGCAGCAACAGGCCGGCGACGATGGCCACCGCGAGCGGCTGTTGCATGTCGGCACCGCGGCCCAGCGCGAGCACCAGGGGCAGCAGCGTGAGGATCGCAGCCAGGGTGGTCATGGTGATCGGGCGCAGGCGATTGCGCACGGCACGGCGCATGGCCGAACGCCAGCCGAGCCGCTCGCCCAGCGCCATGTATTCGGAGATGAGGAAGATAGCCATTTCCGTCGCAATACCCAGCACCATGGTGAGGCCCATCATCGCCGTGATGTTGAGGTCCACGCCAGCGATCCAGAGGCCGGCGAACACCGCCGACGCCGAGACGAGCGAGGCGCCGATCACCAGCAGCGCGATCCGCGTCCGCCGATACAGGAACATCAGCAGGATGAACTCGGCGCCAAGGGCCGCGGCGAACACCTTACGCAGCCCGGCAAACGCGACCTGTTGCTGCTGGTAAAGGCCGCCCAGCTCGTAGCGCACGCCCGGCGGCAGCATGCCCGGGCGGGCCAGCTCGGCACGCACCCGAGACACCGCCGACGCGATGCCGCCGGATTCGATACGGGCGGTGACCGGGACCATGGTCTGCAGGTCTTCGCGGGTGATCTGCGGCTGGCCTGCCACGGGGATCACCTGGGCGACGCGGGACAGCGGAAACAGATGGCCGTCCGCCGCCCGGACCGGCAGCGCGAGCAGGTCATGGATCTGCCAGCCTCGAGCACCCAGCCCACCGACGCGCACGCCGATGGTCTTCACCGCCCCGGGCAGTTCGGTGGCGACGACACCGGCGAGACCATCCGAGATGGCCTGCGATACCGCTTCCACCGTCACGCCCTCGACCAGCGCCGCATCGGCATCGATGCGCACGTCCAGCGCGTCGCCGGCCACCTGCGCACCGCTCTTCACGTCGACCAGGCCGTTGAGCTTCTCCAGCGCCGCGGCCACGCGCCCCGCCAGCGGCAGCAGCGTCGCCACGTCATCGCCGTAGAGCTTCACCTCGATCGGCTGCGGGACGGCGGTGAGGTCGCCGATCAGGTCTTCCATCAGCTGCGCCACTTCCACCTGCACGCCGGGGACGTTGTGCAGGATGCGGTCGCGGACGTCGTTCATCACGTCCACGGTGTGCGCTGCATGGTCCGCCTTGAGCTTGATGAAGAAATCGCCGTGGTACGACTGGCCAAGGTCACCACCCAGGCCGGTGCCGAGCCGCCGGGAGAACGTCTCGATGTCCGGGTCCATCCGCAGCAGCGATTCCACCTGGGCCACTTCGCGCTCGGTCCCGACGATCGAGGTGCCGGGTGCGGTGTAGTAGTCGAGGACGAAACCACCCTCGTCCGCTTCGGGCATGAAACCGGTGGGCACGTGGGCGTACGAAAGGACACCCACGCCGAGCATCGCCACCACGGCCATCACGACCAGCCACGGCCGGCGGAAGGCGATGCCGAAGACAGCCCCATGCAGGCGATCGAAGCGCTTTTCCCAGCGTGCGGGCACGTGCCGCCAGCTGGCGGCGTTGGACAGGCGCGCGGCCAGCACGGGCACGACGAAGGCGGTCATGATCCACGAGACGATGAGCGTGCAACCCATCGTCACCGAGAGCGCGCGCGAGAACGCGCCGGTCACGCCATCAAGAAACGCCAGCGGCACGAAGACGATCAGCGTGGCGAGGCTGGAGCCTGACAGCGGGACGAAGAATTCCCTTGCTGCCGTGTAGATCGCATGCGCCCTGCCCGTGTCGTCGGTTTTCGCCACGCGACGCGCAATGTGCTCGACCATCACCATCACATCGTCGATCACCAGCCCCACCGCCGCGGCCATGCCACCGAGCGTCATGATGTTGAAGCTGAGGTCGAGCACGTCGAGGCAGAGGATGGCGCTGGCGAGAATGGCCGGCACCACGACGAAGACGATGACGACGAGCCGGCCGCTGCGCAGGAACGCGAACAGCACGCCGGCGGCGAGCAGCAGGCCAATGCCGATGGCATCGCGGACGCTGCTGGCCGAGGCCGTCACCAGGTCGCTCTGGTCGTACCAGTTCTTCAGCGTCACGCCGGGTGGCAGCGGCAGGCGGTCGAGTTTTTTCCGTACCGCGGCAGCGATGCGGACGGCGTTGCCATCGGGCTGCTCGTAGACGTTCAACAGCACGGCGGGCCGCCCATCTTCGGCCACGCGGGTCCATTCCGGGGCGACGCCCATGCTCACCCTGGCGACGTCGCCGACGGTGGTGCGACCACCGCCCGCCGTCGGCAAGGGCACGGCCGCGACGGCCTTTACGTCCTTCATCGGATCGTTGGCGACGACGAGGAACAGCTTGTGGTGATCCTGGATCCGCCCGACCGCATTGACCTGGTTGGCCGCCGCGATGGCCGTGGTGACGTCCGCCATGCTCAGCCCGTGCGCGGCCAGGGCGTGCGCGTCCATCTCCACCTGGATCTCCGCGGTCTGGCCGCCCTGCACGTCCACGCGCGCCAGGCCCGGCACCGCGGCCAGCATCGGCGCGATGCGGTACTCGGCGAAGTCACGCAGGGCCACGGGCGAAAGGCCGTCGCCGCGCAGGGCGTACGAGATGATCGGGAATACCGTGGGGTCCATGCGCCGCACGTCGTAGCGCGTACCCGCGGGGAGATCGGGCATGGTCGAGGCGATGGCGGCATCCACCAGCAGCGTGGAGGCGATCATGTCGCGCCCCCAGCCAAAGTCGATCGAGATCTGCGCTTCGCCCCGCGACGTTTCCGAACGGACGCTGTTGACGCCCGGTACCGAGCGGATCGCGTCTTCCACCGGGCGCGTCACCAGCAGCGACGTCGTATCTGCCGGCCGGTCGCCGGCACTGAGGTCGACCACGATGCGCGGGAACGAGACTTGCGGAAACAGGCCGACCGGCAGGTTCAGCGCGGCCACCGTGCCCATCGCCGCGAGCATCACGGCCAGCAGGACGAGGGTGGCGGCGTGCCGGCCCAGGAAGGTGGCCGTCCTCACCGGCCACCCTCGGCGGTGACCACCGCCATGCCTGCGGTGAGTTGCGGTGCGCCGACGGTGACAATGGGCGCGGTGGGGTCGATGACCCCGTCGAGCACCACCTGGTCGCCGCGTTCGAGCAGCACGTGCACCGCGACGCGCGCGGCCTTGCCGTCGTGCACCTGGTACACGGCCCGACCCTGGGTGTCGTCGACCACGGCATCCGCCGGCATCAGCCACCCCGCCGCCTGGCCCACGGTGATCTCGGCGCGCCAGGCGCTGCCGGCGAGCACCGCGTGGTCGGGCTGGATGCGCACGGGCACCAGGCGCGTCTGCGCATCGATGGCGTCGCCGATACCGGTGACGGTGCCATGCATCGCCTCACCGCCACCCACCGGCAGCAGCGCGACGGGCATGGCGTTACGCACACTCATGGCATCGCGCGGCTCAAGGCCACCGGCAAACACCAGCCCCGATGACGGTGTGATCGTCAGCAGCGTGCCGTTCGCCGGCACGCCCTGGCCGACCGACGCCGCGATGCTCGTGACGGTGCCGTCGGCCGGCGCGCGCAGCGGCACGCTGCCGCCATGCGTTGTTGCGGGGAACGTGGCGAGGTTGGCGCGCGCGTCGGCGACGGCTTTCTCCGCCTGGGCCACGTCATCGTTGGTGGCCAGCGCGTCCTGGTGCAGCCGCTGGCTGCGTGCGAGCGCCTGCGTGGCGACGGCAAGCGCGGTGGTGGCCTGGTTCCGGGCGGCCGTGGCCGTCGGGGAAAGCGCGAACGTCCCGATCACCTGCCCCGCATGCACATGCTCGCCGAGCCCCACGGTGAGCGACGCCAGCGCACCGTCCGCGCCGAACGCCACCGCCCGCTGATAGGCCGGCCCGGTGCTGGCTTCGCCCCACGCCACGACGGTACGCGGCAACACGCCCTGCTTTGGCTTCGTCACACGAACCGCCGCCGAAGCCACCTCATGGCTGGATTCGTCACCGGGCGATGCCTGGCAAGCCGCCAGCAGGATGGAAGCGAGCGAGAAAGTAAAAACCACAAGGCGATGCATCAGCGGATGTCCTTATCGGAAGCGATGTCCGGCATGCCGATACCCAGCAGGGTATCGAGGCCGATCCGTTGTTCGCGCACCGCGAGCTCGGTGCGCAAGACGGCGACGCGGCGTGAGAGCGACGCCACGCTAAGGTCGGTATAGGCCTGGCGGTCGAGATCGCCCCGGTCGAGAGCGGCCGCCGCACCGTCCGTTCGATCCGCCGTGAGCGTCGAGGCCTGCGTGGCCTGGGCGAGCTGGCGTTCGGCGACGTGCTGGGCGGCCATCAGGGCGCGTACTTCGTCGTGCGCATCCGCGACGCGCTGGCTGTATTCCTCGTGGAGACGCTGCCGGGTGACGCCCTCGGCGTCGGCTTGCACGCGGCCCTGGTCGAAGATCGGCAGGTCGATGGTCACCGCCGGACCACCGTTCTTCACCCGGCTGTTGTCCTGCGAGGCGGCATAGCCGACGGACAAGGCCGGGAACTGCGAGAGCACGGCAGCGCGGAATCGCGCGTCCTGGGCGTCGTAACCCATGGCGAGCGCGACGAGATCGGGACGGTGCCGTGGCAGCGTCTGCAGCGCGGCGGTGGCGGCGTGGTCATCCAGCGGGACGACCGGCGCCAGCGGTGCGAGTGGCAGCGGCGCGTCGAACGACAAACCCATCAGGGCACGCAGCTCGCGGCGCTGGGCGGCCACGCCGCGCTCGGTTTCCGCGGCGGCCTGCGCCGCCTCGCTGGCCGCCTGTGCGATCGGCGCCGTCGTGGTGGCATCGAGATCACCACGGCCTTGCGCGGCGGCGACGGTGGTCCACTGGCGCTGGAGCGTGCTGGCCAGTTGCGACTGCGCGTCGAGCAACTGATCGCCCAGGACCACATCCGCTACCAGCTGGCGACCCCGGGCCAGCGTCTGCCAGGCCTCCCAGGCGAGGCTCGCGTCCACTTCCGCAGTGGCCGCCTTCGCCTCGTCGCGCCGCGCACGCAGGATGATCCATGCGTTTACCGGCTCGGTCAGGGCGGCCGTCCAGGCCGTGGCGTTGCCGTCGCCGGACAGCAGATAACCCAGGCTGCCTGAGAACGAGGGATTGGGCAGCAAGGCCCCGGATTCGGCCTGCGAGCGCGCTTCGGCCCGGCGCAGGGCCGCGAGCTTCAGCGAGGGATTGTTCTGCAGGATGAGCTGGCTGACCTCGGCCTCGCCGAGGGGCGCCTGGGAGGTCGGCGCGCCTTCAAGGGCGGCCACCGAGGCGGCGTAGCGGGCGTTGGCATCCAGCGGCAGGCGGCTATAGCGCGCACAGGCCGGCAGGAGGCATAGCGCAAGGGCCAGGATCAGTAGGCGAAGGGGGAATCCATGCATGTGTAGCGAACGTTCCGGGGGACACATTCACCACGCTAACGGGCCAGCCTTACGAATATCTGTGGCGGGCCACGGGAAATACCCGCTGCCCGCCACGATATGTGGTGCTTAGCGGTTCACCCAATGGCACTGGCGCTGCTTGTGGTAGTGGCCGTGATGATCGTGCACGCGCACGTTGTGGCACACCTGGTGGCGATGATGCGGCGGGTGATGGTCATCGGCATTGGCGGCGAACGGCGCGAGGACGGCGGCGCCGAGCACGATCATGGCGAGAAGGCGCGAACGACGTCGCGCGGTGGTGCTGTTCGTGGTGAGGGTCATGCTGTGCTCCCGGTGTGTGGTGGGTGACAACGTGGCCGTTCCGCGCAGGTGAGTCAATACAAATGACGACGTGCGCACGTCTGTGATTCAGCTTCATCTAAACGGGGCGAAGGATCGCAAGATCTTTCGCCCCGTGACACTCAATGCATCACTCCGCGGCGAGCCGCGCATCCTGACCGCTACCACTGATGGCGACCTTGCTGCCGACGCTCAGGCCCTTCACGCCCTGGCCCGTCTGCACCAGCGCCATGGTCTTTCCGTCGTCGAGCTTCAGCTTCACCATGTAATGCGCGGCGGGGCCTTCGCCCGCGATGTTGCCGCCGATCTGTTCACCGGCCGCCATCGAGCCCTTGCCGATGAGTTCGGTACCGGTCGCGGTATTGGAGACGCGCGATGCGCCCATGCCGAACAAGCCACCGAGCACCTTGCCCATCTGCTTGCCCTGCTTGTGCTGCTCGCTCTCGTCGTCGCCGCGATTATCAATCGGGGTCATGTCGACGATGGTGCCGTGGCGCAGCGACTGCGCGTGGCTGGAAGCGAACGGGACGAGCGAAGTAACCGCCAGCATGGCGGAGAGCATCCATTTCATGTGTCACCTTCAACGATGTTTGAGGGGAGTGCGCCCGTACGCCGGACGCGGGCGTCGCGTCAGCGATTCTTCGGCCGGCCCCAGCTGCGGATGTACGGCGCGCATTTCACGCCGTCGTATTCGTAGCGGCTGATGATGCCGTCGGCATTGGCGTAGAACGTGACGGTGCAATGGTGCTCGGCCGCCACGTCATGGTGTTCGTTGGTGGTCTGCAGGATGAGCGTGTTGCCCATCTGGCCGACGGCCTGGGTATTGGAGGAGTCGTACGAATACGCTTCGCTGCCGAAGTTGTATTCGTAGGCGGTCTCGCCCGTCTTGCTCACCTCGTAGGAGGTGAAGCCGCGATCCACCGGCCATTGCACAAGCAGCTCGCTGGCATCGTGGCCAAGCCAGCTGTCGGCGACGGCGGTGGAGGCTTTGCTGTAGGCGTTGGTGGCATGGGCGGAAAACGACACGGCCAGGCCAAGCAGGGCAACACTGAAGAGAGATGCGCGCACCGATCCATTCCTTTGACATCGCAGGTGAAGCCTTCCCCTTGCTCGCACGTGGTCCGGGTGTGCGTGTCGGCGCTTCCCTGCCCCTGTCTCCGACGGCGGGAGCATACCGCAATTTTGGGTTGCAGCAATTGAATACTGCACTGCCCGGCCCCATCCGTTGGCCAATGGTCAGGGCCAAGGTAGACGAATGAGCGGCGAACGCAGGGCGAAATCACGCAATATCGGCGCGTTGCGCGACCTCTGGCCGTTCATGCGGCCGCACAAGGCCCTGGTGGCCGGCTGGATCATCTTCCTCGGCCTCTCCTCGGGCGCCTCCCTGGCCCTGCCCCCGGCCATCCGCCACATCATCGACAGCGGCTTCCTCGCCTCCAACGTGGCCACGATCAACGGCACCTTCCTCGCCCTGTTCGGCGTGGCGGTGGTGCTGGCGATCGCGACGGCCGGCCGCTACTACTGCATTGCCCTGCTCGGCGAACGCTCGCTCGCCTCACTGCGCAGTGCGCTTTATCGCCACGTGATCGGCCTGGATGTCGGCTTTTACGAGAGCACCCGCGTCGGCGAGCTCACCTCGCGCCTGGGCACCGATACCGAGGTGGTGCAGACCCTGGTCGGCTCGGGCATCTCCGTGGCCCTGCGCAGCGCGGTGATGCTGATCGGTTCCGCCGTGGCCATGGCCTGGACCAGCCCGCACCTGGCGGGCCTCACCGCCCTGGTCATCCCCGCCGTGATGTTGCCGATCCTGGTGTTTGGCCGCCGCGTGCAGAAGCTCTCGCGGCACAGCCAGGACCGCATCGCCGATGCCGCCGCCGTGGCCAACGAAACCCTCAACGCCGCGCAGGCCGTGAAGGCCTACAACCGCGAGCCGATCGAGAGCCGCCGCTACGCCGACGCCATCGCGCTGGCCCTGGCGACCGCGCGCCGCCGCATCGGCATGCGCTCCCTGCTGACCGCCGCCGTCATCGTCCTGATCTTCGGCGCGATCACCCTGGTGCTGTGGGTGGGCGCGCGTGACGTGATCCACGGCCAGCTGGCGCCCGGCGTGCTCAGCCAGTTCGTGCTGTATGCGATTTTCGCCGCGGGATCCGTGGCAGGCCTCTCCGAGGTATGGGGCGATGTGCTCAGCGCCGCCGGTGCGATGGAGCGAATTGGCGAACTGTTCACCGAACAGCCGGTGATCCGCACCCCCGAGGCCCCCGAGCCGCTGCCGGTACCGGTGACCGGCGCGCTGCATTTCGACAACGTGGAATTCCGTTACCCGTCGCGGCCGGACGTGGCCGCGCTCTCGGAGTTCTCGCTGGACATCGCGCCCGGCGAAACCGTCGCCCTCGTCGGGCCGTCCGGTGCCGGCAAGAGCACCGTCTTCAGCCTGCTGCTGCGCTTCCACGATCCGAAATCCGGCGCCATCCGCTTCGACGGCGTGGACCTGCGTGCCCTCGCCCTGCCCGACCTGCGCGGCTCCATTGCGCTGGTGCCGCAGGAGACGGTGATCTTCGGTGGCAGCGCCGCGGACAACATCCGCTTCGGCCGTGAGGACGCCAGCGCCGAGGAAGTGCGCGAGGCCGCCCGCCTGGCCGAGGCCGACGGCTTCCTCTCCGCCCTGCCGGAGGGCTACGACGCCGCCCTGGGCGAGCGTGGCGTCCGCCTCTCCGGCGGCCAGAAGCAGCGCATCGCCATCGCCCGCGCCATCCTCCGCGACGCGCCCCTGCTGCTGCTCGACGAGGCCACTTCGGCGCTGGATGCACAGTCCGAAGCCGCCATCCAGCAGGCGCTGGAGCGGCTGGAGAAAGGCCGCACCACCCTGGTCATCGCCCACCGCCTGGCCACCGTGCAGCGCGCCGATCGCATCGTGGTGATGGAAGCCGGCCGCATCGTCGCGCAGGGCACCCACGAGGAGCTCCTCGCCCAGAACGGCCTCTACGCCGAGCTGGCGCGGCTTCAGTTCGTCGCCTGAGCGTTGCCACCCCCTTGACGCCGCGCCCCCTAGCGTCGGCGTCATGGACAGCGACCTGCTTCTTCCCCGCCCCGAGGGCCTTTACTGCCCCGCGGGCGATTTCTACATCGACCCCATGCTGCCGGTCGCGCGGGCGGTGGTGACGCACGCACACGGCGACCACGCGCGGGCGGGCAGCGCGCTGTATCACGTGGCGAGCGCGGGCATCGGCCTGATGCGTGAGCGCCTCGGCGCGACGTCGACGATTCGCGCGTACGACTACGGCGAGCGTTTCACCCTCGGCGAGACCACGCTCAGCCTGCACCCTTCCGGGCATGTGCTGGGCGCCGCGCAGGTACGCATCGAGGGCCGCGGCAAGGTCGCGGTGGTGTCGGGGGATTACAAGCGCGATCCGGACCCCACCTGCGTGCCGTTCGAACCGGTGCCCTGCGATGTGTTCGTCACCGAATCGACGTTTGGCCTGCCGATCTATCGATGGCCACCGATGGACGAGGTGATCGACGAGCTGATGGCGTGGTGGAACGACTGCGCCGAACGCGGCATCCCGGCCGTGTTGTTCTGTTATGCGCTGGGCAAGGCGCAACGCATCCTCGCCGAACTCTCCACGCGCACCGATCGCGCCGTCTGGTTGCACGGCGCGATGGTGCGCCTGGTCGAGGCCTACCGCGAGGCGGGCGTGACGATGGTGCCGACGCTGCCGGTGAGCGACACCGCGCGCGGCCGCGACTTCGCCGGCGAACTCATCGTCGCGCCGCCCTCCGCGGCGGGATCAACCTGGATGAAGCGATTCTCTAAGGCCTCGACAGGCTTCGCGTCGGGATGGATGCAGGTGCGCGGCGCGCGCCGGCGTCGTGGCTACGATCGCGGCTTCATCGTCTCCGACCACGCCGACTGGCCGGGGCTGATCCGCAGCGTGGAAGACTGCGGGGCGAAACGCATCTACGTCACCCACGGCGACGGCGAGGCCCTCATCCGCCACCTGCGCGAACGCGGCCACGATGCACGCGCCCTGCGTTCGCTGGGTGCGATGCCTGACGTGCGTACCAGCGAGGAAGGCGACTGATGCGCCGCTTTGCCGCGCTGTACGACGCGCTGGACCGCACCGCGTCCACGTCGGCCAAGCGCGATGCCATGGCGGCGTACTTTGCCGACGCACCGGCGGAAGATGCCGCATGGGCGGTGTATGTCCTCGGTGGCGGCAAGCTGAAACGCACGGCTACCTCCACCGAACTCCGTGCCGCGCTTGCTGCGGAAACCGGTTATGCGGAATGGCTGATCGACGACAGCTACGCGCATGTCGGCGACCTCGCGGAAACCATCGCGTTGATGCTGCCGCGCCAGGAGAGCGAAGGCGTCGACACGCCCCTGCACGTGTGGATGGAAGCCCGGCTGCCCTCGCTCTCGCGGCTTGAATCGGCCGAACGGATCGACGTGCTGCGTGATTGGTGGCGTGAACTGCCCGCGGCGCAGGTGTTCCTGGTGAACAAGCTGCTGACGGGTTCGTTGCGCGTCGGCGTGTCCCACCGTCTTGTCGTCCAGGCCATCGCCCAGTGGACCGCACACCCCACCGATCTGATTGCGCACCGCCTGAGCGGCACGTGGAAGCCTTCAGCGACGGCATTTCGTGCGCTGGCCGAGCCCGAGCGCGCCGACGAACATGCGGGTGACCGGCCCTACCCGTTCTTCCTCGCTTCCCCGCTGGAACACGAGGTGGAATCGCTCGGCCCGGTCGACGCGTGGGTGGCCGAGTGGAAATGGGACGGCATCCGTGCCCAGCTGATGCGCCGCGGCGACGATGCCATCCTGTGGTCGCGCGGCGAAGAGCGCCTCGACGGCCGCTTCCCCGAGCTGGAGACCGCCGCGCGTGCCTTGCCCGATGGCTGCGTCATCGATGGCGAAATCCTCGCCTGGGCGCTCGACGAGGCGCACCCGTTGCCCTTCGCCGCCTTGCAGAAGCGCATCGGCAAGCTGAAGCCCGGCGCGAAACTGCTGGCCGACACACCCGTGCGGCTGATGGCGTACGACCTGCTCGAGTTCGACGGCAAGGACCTGCGCGAAACACCGCTGATCGAGCGGCGCGCCCGCCTTGCCGCGCTGCTGGAAGGCAAGGCACCCACCTTCATGCTCTCCGTCGCCGTCGAGGCCCATGCCTGGTCCGACCTCACCGCCATTCGCAACGAGTCGCGCGAGCGCCGTACGGAAGGCCTGATGCTAAAGCGCCTGGATTCGCCGTACCGCGTGGGCCGCAAGCGCGGCGACTGGTGGAAGTGGAAGGTGGACCCGTACACCATCGACGCCGTGCTGCTTTACGCCCAGCCTGGCCACGGCCGTCGCTCGGGCCTGTTCACCGACTA
This sequence comes from Luteibacter pinisoli, assembly GCF_006385595.1. Taxonomy (NCBI): domain Bacteria; kingdom Pseudomonadati; phylum Pseudomonadota; class Gammaproteobacteria; order Lysobacterales; family Rhodanobacteraceae; genus Luteibacter; species Luteibacter pinisoli. The sequence continues at coordinate 1,878,899 of NZ_CP041046.1, read as the reverse complement.
CACGTTCGGCGTGTGGGATGGCGAAGCCCTGGTGCCGGTGGCAAAGGCCTACTCCGGCCTCGACGACAAGGAGATCGGCCAGCTGGACCGCTGGATCCGCGCGCACACCATCGATCGCTTCGGCCCCGTGCGTTCGGTGGAACCCACCCATGTGTTTGAACTCGCCTTCGAGGCCATCCAGGCCTCGGGGCGCCACAAGGCCGGCGTGGCGGTGCGCTTCCCGCGCATCCTGCGCTGGCGCACCGACCTTGCGATACGCGATGCCGACAAACTCGACGACCTCCGCCGCCTGGCGTCGGGCTGAAGCGCGCCTGCGGGCGTGGTTCGCCGAACAGGAGCGCCGGCCGGCGCCGTTCCAGCGTGCCGCCTGGAAACACTGGGGCGAAGGCCGCCATGGCCTCGTGCATGCGCCGACGGGCACCGGCAAAACCCTCGCGGCGGCGGGCGGCCCGCTGATCGACGGGGTGCTGAATCCGGGCACCGGCTTACGCCTGCTGTGGATCACACCGCTGCGGTCACTGGCCACCGACACCGCGCAACATCTCACCGCGGCTGTCGAAGCGATGGACCTGCCGTGGCGGGTGCTGCGGCGTACGGGCGACAGCGGCAGCGCCGAGCGCGCGAGGCTGCGCCGCGGCGCCTGCGAGCTGCTGGTGACGACACCGGAAAGCCTGGCCCTGCTGCTCAGCTATCCCGATGCCCGCGAGCGCTTCGCCCGACTGCGCGGCGTCGTCGTCGATGAGTGGCACGAGCTGGTCGGCAACAAGCGTGGCACCCTGCTCCAGCTCGGCCTCACCCGCCTGCGCCACTGGCAGCCCGAGGCGCGCATCTGGGGCCTCTCCGCCACGCTGGGCAACCTGGACGAAGCGTTGCGCGCCCTGTCAGGCGACGGCGTGCTGGTGGGCGCCGCGTCGCGCAAGAAGACCCTCATCGAAACCGCCGTGCCCGAGGGGAATGAACGATTCCCCTGGGCCGGGCACCTGGGCCTGACCCAACTGCCGCGCGTGCTCAAGGCGGTGATGCAGGCACGCAGCAGCCTCGTCTTCGCCAACACGCGTTCGCAGGCGGAACTGTGGCACGAGGCCCTTGCCTCCGTGTGGCCGGAGTCGCAGGACACGCTCGCGCTTCACCACGGCTCCATCGATCCGAAGCTGCGCTTCGCCACCGAGGAAGGCCTGCGCGTCGGTGCCCTGCGCTGCGTGGTGGCGACCTCCAGCCTGGACCTCGGCGTGGACTTCTCCACGGTGGACCGCGTCATCCAGGTGGGCAGCCCCAAGAGCGTCGCGCGCCTGCTGCAACGGGCCGGCCGCAGCGGTCACCAGCCAGGCATGCCCTCGCGCATCCTCTGCGTGCCCACGCACCTGCTGGAACTGGCCGAAGTGGACGCGGCCCGCCGCGCGCTGGACGAAGGCCACCTCGAACCGCGCCACCCGATGCGCGGCTGCCTGGATGTGCTGGCGCAGCACCTGATGACGATGGCGCTGGCCGGTGGCTTCACCGCTGACGACGCCTACGCCGAAATCACCGCCTCGCTGGCCTACGCGAACCTGCCGCGCGAGCGCTTCGATGCCGTGCTGGCCTATCTCTGCACGGGGGGCTCCGCGCTGGCGAGCTATCCCGAATACCACAAGCTGGTCGAAACCGATGGCCGCTATGGCGTGGAGAGCAGCCGCGTGGCGCGCATGCACCGGCTGTCCATCGGCACCATCACGTCCGATGGCACGCTGCAGGTGCGTTACATGAAGGGCGCACGGCTGGGCACGGTGGAGGAAAGCTTCGTCTCGCGCCTGCGCCCGGGCGACCGTTTCCTGTTCGCTGGCCGCAACCTCGAACTCGTGCGCGTGCGCGAGATGACGGCGTACGTGCGCGCCGCACCGAATCGTCGTGGCGGCGTCCCGCGCTGGATGGGCGGCCGCCTGCCCTTGTCCGGCGAACTCTCCGACGAACTGCGCCGCGCGCTTGCTTCGCCTGATCCGCGCAGTGCGGAGATGCGCGCGCTGGGTCCCTTGCTGGCCATCCAGCGCGCGCAGTCCGCCGTGCCCATGCTTGATGAAACACTGTGCGAGCGCACACGGACGCGGGAAGGCGACTACCTGTTCGTGTTTCCGTTTGCCGGACGGCTCGCCCATGAAGGCCTGGCGGCTGTGCTGGCGTGGCGCCTGGCACGTATCCAGCCGGGCGATTACGGCTACGCGGTGAACGACTACGGCCTGACGATCACCGCCGCGCGGATGCCGGCGCTCGACGCCGAAACGATGCGCCAACTCCTGCATCCCGCGGGCCTGCGCAGCGATATCCGCGCCAGCGTGAATCTCTCCGAACTCGCCCGCCGCCAGTTCCGCGAGATCGCCCGCGTGGCTGGCCTGGTCTTCAACGGCTATCCCGCGCAGGCCAAAACCCTGCGTCAGTTGCAGGCCTCCAGCGGGCTGTTGTTCGACGTGCTGCGCCGGCACGATCCGGGCCATCCCCTCCTATGGCAGGCCGAACGCGAAGTGCTTGACCAGCAGCTCGACTTCACCCGCCTGCGCGCCTGCCTGTTGCGCATCGCGCGCTCCCGTTTGCTGTGGCAGGAACCGAAACGGCTGAGCCCGCTGGCGTTCCCGCTCTGGGTGGAGCGGCTGCGCGGCGGCATCGCCACGGACGACTGGAAATCGCGCGTGGAGCGCATGGTGGCGAGCCTGGAAAAGGGCGTGGCATGAACACGCGTGACGTCGACATCGCGGGCGAACGCCTCACCCTGCATCCCGAGCGCGCGATCTACTGGGCGGCACAACGCACGCTCCTTCTATCGGATGTGCACTTCGGCAAGGGCGCGGTGTTCCGGCGCGCCGGCATCGCCGTACCCAGTGGCGACACCGACGACGACCTCCGCCGGCTCGATGCGCTGATCGACACATTCCAGCCACACCGCGTCGTTATCCTCGGCGACCTCGTGCATGGCGCGGCGACATCGCGCAGCGCATGGGTGGACGACGTGAGGGCGTGGCGCGCACGGCACGCAGGCATCGATATCGTGCTGGTCGCGGGCAACCACGATCGTCACTTCGACGTCGCGTCATTGGGCATTTTCGTGCAGCCGGATCGTCTCGCCGTGCCGCCGTTCGTGCTGTCGCATCACCCGCATGCGCACGCGGGAGGCTATGTTTTAGCGGGCCACGTGCATCCCGGCGTCGTCGTGCGCGATGGATGGCGCAAGCATCGCTTGCCGGCATTTGTATTTGATCGTGCCGTCGGTATGCTTCCTGCGTTCGGCACGTTGACAGGGTTGCACGAGGTCAACGCCGCGCCGGGTCGGCAACTTTTTGCGAGCACGCCGGCGGGGATCATGGTGGTACGGTAAGCGTTACTTCACATGGCAGGGAGTGAAACGGATGACGAAGCAATGGGTTTTGGGTTTGGCGGCGCTGACGATGACCGGGCTGGCCATCGCAGCGGGACCACAGGCGGCGCGCAAGCGGGCGGAAGCCAGCATGCTGGTCACCGGCGACATCACGGTGGCTCCCGATGGGTCCGTCACCGGTTACGCGCTGGACAAGCAGGACAAGATTCCCGCCGACGTCGTCGGCCTGATCGGCAGCGCTGCGCCGAAGTGGCGTTTTGAGCCGGTGATGCGTGAAGGCCATGCCGTCGCGGCCCATGCGCACATGAGCCTGCGCCTCGTCGCCCGGCGCGAATCGCCCGACGCGCAGACGTATATCGTGCGCATCGCCGGCGCCACGTTCGGCGAAGAGAATGGCGGTGGTGAAACGGTCGCGTACGCCAAGCGCTCGCCGCCGTCGTATCCCTCCAACGCGGTCGCGTCCGGGGTCCAGGGCACGGTGTACCTGCTGCTGCGCGTCGGCCACGACGGCAAGGTGGTGGACGTCGACGTGGAACAGGTGAACCTGGGCGTGGTCGGCTCCGACACGCAGATGAACGTGTGGCGCAACGTGCTGGCCAACCCGGCGTTGCGGGTGGCGAAAGACTGGACGTTCAACATCCCCACGACCGGTAACCACGCCAGCGACCCGTTCTACTTCGTGCGCGTCCCGGTCACCTACCGCCTGCGCACCGGCCCGGTGCCGGATGATCACTACGGCCAGTGGGAAGCCTATGTACCCGGCCCGAAACAGGCGATCGCGTGGGCGAAGGACACCGGCGAAAGCGCCGATGCCCTGCCCGACGACGGCCTGTTCCTGGTCAACAGCGGGCTGAAGCTCACCACCCCGCTGGACAAGGGTTAAGGCTTGCGGCGCTCGGTCGTCGAGGCTTCCACCAGCTCGATCGCCGTGACGCTGTGGATCCAGCGTGCCGGACGCGAGTCGTCCGGCACTACCAGCCGGTAAGGGCCGTCCTTCGCATCGAGCGGCTTGCCCTCGTGCTGGTCGACGAGCACCACCTTGCGGCCGCCAAAGTCCGGATCCAGTTCACCGAGGCTGAAGATCACCTGGTAGCCGTCGGATGCGGTGACGCGGACGAAGTCCGAGAGCGCCTTCCCGCGCAGTTCCTTGCCGACCGGCGCACCCTGCGCGCGGAGCACATCGATGAGGTTCACGCCCTGCCACGCCGTGGGGGCATCGCCATGGGCGCCTGCCTTCACTTCAGTACGCGGCAGCGACGCGATGTTGAGATCCGCGGCCGCCTTGCCCGGCGCCGTGTAGTGCACGGCATCAGCGGCGGCCACGTTTCCAGCCATGCAAAGGCCGGCGAGCACAACGAATCCCTGCAGTCGATTCACGATAGGCATCCCGTGGTTTAAGGAGTGATGGCGGCGACCAGCGCGCGCACCGTGGCAACGTCCGTGCGTGTTTCGCCCGCGCCCATGCCCAGCGGATCGGCCCGCGAGCGGCGCATGGCCGACGGCAGGCGGCGCTTGGCGGACGCGTGGAACTCGTTCGCCGCCGTGACGCTGCGCAGGTCGGCGATATTGCCGGGCTCGATCCCCGCGCCCGGCATCACCACGATGCGCTGGCCGGCCTGGGCCACCAGCCGGCCGAGCCGACTGGCGCCGGCCACGGCGCTGGCCATGCCGCCGGAGGTGAGCACGCGCTCGAAGCCGAGTTCGACGAGGGATTCCAGGCTGTCGGACGGGTCGTTCACCAGATCGAAGGCGCGGTGGAAGGTTACGCCGAGGCCGTGTGCCGCCTCGACGAAGCGCGCACAGGTATCCAGGTCCACTTCGCCCTCGGGCGTGAGCGCGCCCACCACCACGCCGTCGCAGCCGAGGTCGCGGCAATGTGCGATGTCATCGAGCATCGCCTCGACTTCATGGTCTTCGTAAACGAAGTCGCCCGCGCGCGGACGAATCAGCACATACAGCGGAATGGTGAGGCCTTCGCGCGCCAGCACCAGCGTGCCGTGCGACGGCGTGACACCGCCTTCGTCCAGGCTGGCGCACAGTTCAACGCGGCCGGCGCCACCTTCCTGCGCCGCGAAAGCGGAGGCGGCGGAGTTCGCGGCGACTTCGAGGAGAGCCATGGTCAGAACGTGCTCTTGGCGGGGATCAGCGTGTCCTGCTTTTTCGCATCGCAGATGGCATACGAGAAGCCATCCTGGATGGCCCACGCGCCGACGTTGCCCTTCTTGTCCATGGCGAGGAAGCCGACCTGCAGGCCGCGTGCTTCCGGCTTCTTGCGCAGGATGCGCTCCATCGCTTCGCGGCAGGCATCCTGCGGCGAACGGCCCTGGCGCATGAGTTCCACCACGAGGAAGCTACCGACGTTGCGGATCACTTCTTCGCCCACGCCCGTCGAGGTCGCTGCGCCCACCTCGTTATCGACATACAGGCCGGCACCGATGATGGGGCTGTCGCCGACGCGGCCGTGCAGCTTCCACGCCATGCCGCTGGTGGTGCAGGCGCCGGAGAGGTTGCCCTTCGCGTCGATGGCGAGCATGCCGATGGTGTCGTGGTTGCTCGCATCGCCCGGGGTGCCACCCGGGCCGGCGTTATAGGTTTTGACTTCGCTGTTGGCCTGCGGCGTGTACTTCGCCGTCTTCAGCCAGGCATGCCACGCCTGCTCGGATTCCGGCGTCAGCAGTTCCTCGCGCGGGAAGCCCTGCTCCAGCGCAAACTGCAGGGCGCCATCGCCGACCAGCAGCACGTGCGGCGTGCGCTCCATCACCCGGCGGGCGACGGAAATGGGATGGGCGATATGTTCGATCGCGGCGACGGCACCGCAATTGCCGTGTTCGTCCATGATGCTGGCGTCCAGCGTCACCTTGCCATCGCGGTCGGGATACCCGGCGCGGCCGACGCTGTGGTTCTTGAGGTCCTGCTCCGGCACGCGCACGCCCTGCTCCACCGCATCCAGCGCGCGGCCGCCGGTGGAGAGCACCTTCCACGCGGCCTGGTTGGCCGGTACGCCGAAGTCCCATGTGGAGCACACGCGCGGCAGCATGCCCGGGCCGCCTGGCGACACCGACGGGGCTTTCGTCGTGCCAGGGGTCGCGGCGGCTGCCGTCTTACCCGCCGCCGCGAGCGCGACGCCCGATGCAATCGTCGCGCCCTGGAGAAAACGCCTGCGATCCATGGAATCCCTCGAAATGCGACGCGCCGTTCGCGCCATCCGTGATGGTCGCATGCGCCTCGCCGGCCTGACCACCGCGACGATCGTCACGGGCCGCCCTGAGCAGTTCCCGGCACCACGCGTCGCCCGCCTCGCGCTGCCGGGCCGCCGCGAACCGCGCCGCCTCGGCACCCAGCAGCGCCAGGATCGCCAGCGAGGCCAGCACCATGAGGAGGATGGCACCGCGCTGCTCCCTCATGGCGGTATCCACGCCCAGCGCGAACGCGAGGTACCGTCGCGCAAGGACAAGCGCAGCTCGACCAGGCGGGCACGAGAGGCGTCGCCGCGTCGTGCCTCGTCGTGCCGGATGCCGCCGTCCACGTCGGTGTCGACCAGCACCTGCAAGGCCGTGGCGCCTTCGAAGACCCGCTCGCAATGCCTGCCGGCGCAAAGGCGAAGGCCGTCCTGGATCGTCCACGCCCGCTGCCGGCCCACCACCAGCGCCATGCCGTAAGCACCGCCCACGTAAACCGGGCAGCCGCGGGCGGGAAGGCAGGTCGACCACTCGCCATCGCGGCGCACGTCCGCCAGCATGGCCGCGAGCGCCGCATCGGCCGACTCCGTTGCCCCCGATGACGCGAAGCCACGCCGGACCTGAGTGGCGACGGCCGCCGACCCCACCAGGACGACGGCCGCTACCGTCGAGGCCACGGCAAGGCCGACGACCAGTTCGACCAGCGTCATGCCGCGCATCTTCATGGCGCCACGCCCCAATGCAGGGCGCCTCCCGGCCAGGTGATGCGGATGAGGCAGGCGCCCTGGTCGCAGGCAACGTCCCCGTTGGCGCCGCGCCCCCATGCCGACGCGAGCGCGGCGTGGAAAGCGGCGAGATCATGCTGCGCAAGCTGGGCCGGAGAGCAGGCCTTGCGGCAGTCGATCCTTGCCGGAATCGCGTGGCGATAGTGGCCGGCGTGCACCCCGGCGCGGTGGGCGCGCAGCCGGGCTTCCATGTCGCTGGCGATACCCAGTGCACGAACGCGTGCCGACGCCTGGGACGTATCCGCCGTGGACCGGGCCAGCCAGGTCGCCGACGCCGAGGCGCCGATGGCGAACACGGCCAGGGCGGTGAGGGATTCGATGAGGGTAGCCATGCGCCAAGGGTGGCGTCATGGCGGATCCGGGACAGCCGGGGCGGCACGCCGCGCGCTGTCGGCGCCGCCCTTGCCTGCAGGCGAAAAAAAACCCCGCGACACGCGCGGGGTTTTCCGGCGACTTGGCGCTACCGATCAGGCAGCGATTTCGACGCCCGACGCCTGGGCACCCTTCGGGCCCGTCGTCACTTCGAACTGCACACGCTGGCCTTCCTGCAGGCTACGGAAGCCCTTGGAGTTGATCGCAGAAAAGTGGACGAACACGTCCTCCCCACCGTCCTCGGGTGCGATGAAACCGAAACCCTTGGCGTCGTTGAACCACTTGACCGTACCGAAACGCATTGCGGAAACCCCTAGACATGGACTGGAAGCACCCGGATGGCGAGGCTTTCCCCAGATCCCCTTGGCCTGCCCCCGCGGCGCGTGCGAAGTATCATCATGTTTTAGACGAACGCGCAAGTGGGATTCTTTCCCATAGGCCGCCCGGGGTCAGCCTTCGAGCATGCGGCCGAGGATGGGCGGGACGTTGGCCGTGGCAGCGGCGAGGTGGGCAAAGATTTCCTCGATGCTGATCTCGGCCTCGTCACCGGCGCCCGCGGCGAAGTTGGCCACGAGGGCCAGGCAGGCGAATTCCAGGTCGAGCTCGCGGGCCAGGACGGCCTCGGGCATGCCGGTCATGCCGACCAGGTCGCAACCGTCGCGCTTCATCCGGGCGATCTCGGCGCGGGTTTCCAGGCGCGGACCCTGGGTCACCCCGTGCACGCCACCGTCGATGATGGCCAGGCCCTCGGCACGTGCCGCGGCGAGGATCGCCTGGCGCAGGCTCTCGGTGTATGGCTCGCTGAAATCGATATGCCGGACCTCGGCGCCTTCGACGTCGTTGAAGCTCGTGTAGCGGCCGTGGGTGTAGTCGATCACCTGGTCAGGCACCACCAGCACGCGCGGGCCCATGTCGTCGCGAATGCCGCCGACGGCATTCACCGCCACGATCTTGCGTGCACCCAGCGAGTGCAACGCCCACAGGTTGGCGCGGTAGTTCACCCGGTGCGGCGGCACCGTATGGCTCTCGCCATGGCGGGCCAGGAAGGCGAGGCGCCTGCCCTTGAAGTCGCCCACGACGATGTCGCCCGAGGCCGGCCCGAAGGGGGTTTGCACGGCATGGCGCTCGGCGTTCTCCAGCCCCTCGAACTGGTAGAGGCCGCTGCCGCCGATCACGGCGAGGTCGATGCTCATGGGGTCAGTCCTTCAGCGCGTAGATGGCCGGCAGGTTACGGGCCTGCTCGTGGTAGTCCATGCCGTAGCCGAAGACGTAGCGGTCCGGCAGGTCCACGCCGTTGAAATCCGCATCGATGCCCTCGGCGCGACGGTCATGCAGCTTGGTGCACAGCACCGCCAGCAGCACGCGCTTCGCGCCCATGGCCGTGCAGGCGTCGCGCACGGCCTTCAGCGTGTGGCCTTCGTCGAGGATGTCGTCCACCAGCACCACGGTGCGGTCCTGCAGGGGCACTTCCGGGCGGCGCAGCCAGTGCAGCTCGGCCCCGGTGGTGGCACCGCGGTAACGCGTCGCGTGCACGTAGTCGAACTCGAGGTCCGTCTTCATCGCCAGCGCCAGCTGGCCGGCGAAGATCAGCGCGCCATGCATCACCGTGAGGAACACGGGGCGCTCGCCCGCGAGGGCGGCGTCGAGCTCACGGCCCATGCGGGCGATCTCGGTATCGAGGTGTTCGCGGGTGAACAGGACATCGGCGTTGGCGAGCGCGTGCTCGAGCGAAGCGGTGGCGGTCATGGGTAGGTCAGGACTCCAGGGCGGTCACGCGCGCGATGAAGCGCTCGCGTTGGGGATTGTCGACGAGGCCTTCCCAGGTGGAGCCGATCGCGCCGCGCAGGGGCGCGATGCGCTCCACCGGCGACAGGCGGCGGTCCTTGACCGCGGCGATCGCTTCGGGAACCACATCGGGGAAGCAGGCCAGCACGAGGTCGCATCCGGCATCGAGGTTGGCGTGGACGCGGGCGGCCACACCGCCGACGCTGGCGGCGGCAGCCATGCTGATGTCGTCGCCGAACACGCAGCCACGGAAGCCGAGTTCGCCACGGAGGATCTCCTCGATCCACACGTGCGAGTAGCCGGCGGGCTGGTCATCGACGGCGGTGTATTTCACGTGCGCGGCCATGACGGCCTCGGCGCGCGCTTCGATACCGGCGACGAACGGCAGCAGATCGGTGCGCAGGATCTCGTCCTTGCTGCGGGTGTCGACCGCCACGGACTCGTGGGTGTCTTCCTGTACCGAACCGTGGCCGGGGAAATGCTTGAGCACGGCGGCCATGCCGCCCAGGTGCATGCCGCGGACGTAAGCCTGCACGAGCTCGGCGCTGATCACCGGATCGGCGTGGAACGCGCGGTCGCCGATGGCCTTGCTGCCGCGGTCGATGTCGGCCACCGGGGCGAAGCTGAAATCCACGCCGATGGCGCGCATTTCGCTGGCCATGATCCAGGCGTGCTCTTCGGCGCGGTTCACCGCCTCGATGGGATCCGTGTCGTAGAGCTTGCCGATGGCACGCAGCGGCGGAAGACGGGTGAAGCCGTCGCGGAAGCGTTGCACGCGGCCGCCCTCCTGGTCCACGCAGACCAGCAGGTCGTCGCCGCCGACCTCGCGCGCCGCGTCGATCAGCGCCGTGACCTGCTCGCGCGATTCGAAATTGCGCGAGAACAGGATGATACCGGCCACGCCGTGCGCGGTAAGGCGGCTGTGTTCGTTGGGCTTGAGTTCCTTGCCTTCCAGACCGATCAGCAGCATCAGGTGTTCTCCTTCCCGTCTTGCTCGGCCGGCGTCCACGTGGTGAACGGGCGGTCGATCAGGTTGACGTTGTAATAGCGGACCTGGTCGCTGACCTCGGCACCCAGCCAGGCGGGCGTCGGGTAAGCGGCGTCGGCCGTGTCGAGCTCGATTTCAGCGACGACCAGGCCCTGGTTGGCGCCGGTGAACTCGTCGATTTCAAAGTGTGCGCCATCCAGCATGACATGGTGGCGAACCTTTTCGACGACACCGTCGGCCAGGGTCTCAAGCATGTGCCGGGCGTCCGCCACGGCGATGGGGTATTCGTATTCCTGGCGCTCGATGCCCAGGGTGGCCGACTTGATGTTCAGCCAGGCCTGCCCGCCCGAGACGCGCACGCGCACCGACGACTTCGCGTGCCCCGCCTCGATGGAGGCCATGCCGACCAGATAGCCCTGGGCCATGGGTTCGCTGCGCTCCACCAGCTCGCGCCAGCCGTCGCCGGCGAGCAGGAACTTGCGTTCGATTTCGATGCCCATGGGCCTCCCCTTGTCAGCCGCGCTCGAACAGCGCGATGGATTCCACGTGCGCGGTATGCGGGAACATGTCCATCACGCCGGCCGAGACCAGGCGGAAGCCGTGCTTCTCCACCAGGATGCCGGCATCGCGGGCCAGCGAGCCCGGATGACACGACACGTAAACGATACGGTTGGTGCCCTTGCGCGGCAGGTATTCCAGCACCTTGTCGGCGCCGGCGCGCGGCGGATCGAGCAGGATCTTGTCCCAGGCCTGCTTCGCCCAGGGCTCGTTGCGCTGGTCGTCGAACAGGTTGGCGACGCGGAACGAGGCATTGCTTATGCCGTTGCGGGCGGCGTTCTCGGCCGCGCGCTGGACCAGCCCATGCTCGCCTTCCACACCAACCACCTCGGCGGCGTGACGGGCCATGGGCAGCGTGAAGTTGCCCAGCCCGCAGAACAGGTCGAGCACCTTGTCGGTGGGCTGCAGGTCGAGCAACGCGAGCGTGCGCGCCAGCATCAGCTGGTTCATGCCGGCGTTGACCTGCACGAAGTCGAGCGGCAGGAAATCCAGGGTGACGTTATCGGCCGGGATCGCGAACTGCAGGCGCGGCGCGTCGGGCCACAGCGGCTGCACGGTGCTGTGGTTGCCCGGCTGCAGGTAGATGGCGAAGCCGTGCGCCTGCGCAAACGCGGTGAGCTTGCCGCGGTCACTGTCGGACAGCGGGGACAGGTGGCGGAACACGAGGGCCACGGTGTCGTCGCCCGCCGCGAACTCGATCTGCGGGATATCGCGTGCCGCATCCAGGCCCTGGATCAGCGTGGCAAGCAGGCCCACCTTCGGCCCGATGGCCGGGTGGATCACTTCGCACACATCGATATCGGCCACGAAACGCGGGTTGGATTCCTCACGGAAGCCGACCAGCACGCGGTCCTTCTTGTTGACGAAGCGAACCGAGAAGCGACCCTTGCGACGGTAATTCCACGGCTGGTCGGCCAGCGGCGGCAACCAGTTTTCCGGGGTGACCTTCCCGATCCGCTCGAAATTCTCGGCCAGCACGCGCTGCTTCGCGGCGATCTGCGCTTCCGGTGCCATGTGCTGCAGCGAGCAGCCGCTGCACTGGCCGAAGTGACGGCACTTCGGCTCCACGCGGTCGGGCGAGGCCTCGATGACGGAGACGATCTCGGCGTCGTCGTAGTTGCGATGGCGCTTGCGGTACTTCAGCAGCACGCGTTCGCCCGGCAGCGCGCCGGACACGAAGGTGGCCTTGTTATCAATGCGGGCGACACCCCGGCCGTCGTGGCTGAGGTCGGTGATGGTGGCTTCGAAGTCGGTCATGCGCTCAAAAACTAAAAGCTGGGAGGCGCCGCGCGGGCGAACAGCGCGGCGTGCGATCCTGGCGGAGAGGGCCTACTTGCGCTTCCAGGCGCCCGAGGCGTCCTGATAATACCAGCCCGACGGGGCGCGCTCGACCCAGCCGGCGGCGAAGGTCTTGCGGATCTGCGGTTCCCATTCCGGGTGGCCGTTGGCCTTGGCGATGGCGGCATAGAGCTGGTCGCGGTCCGCGTTTTCGTCACGCACCACGTTGGTCGCCTGCGAGCGCTGGTCGAGCGGCAGGGAGCCGGCGTCACGCACGACAACCAGCCCGTTCGCCGTGAAGCCCACCGCCCCCGCGTCGAACAACGCCTTGAGCTGCCCGCCGAAGCGGCTCTTCATCCGCTCCCGGATGGCGTCGGTTTCCGGCGAGCGCACCTGGATGTCCGGGCTCTCGGCGGCCATGGCCTGGGGGATGACCAGGTCGAGCAGCGACGCCGACGGCTGCTTGCCGGTCGCGGGCTTCGCGGGGGCCTTGTCGCCGTCAGCCGGACGGGCCACGCCGCTGTCGTCGAGGACGTTGCCGATGAACTGGTCAGCGGCCTTCTGCGCCGCGGCTTCCGGGAAATATACGTTGATGGTGACGCAGCCGACCAGCGCAACCGCCGTCGCCAGAACAAGGCTAATCAATGGCTTGCGAAACATAGTTCAGTCCTTTTAGGTAGCCTTACTGGATGGTCGGGCCATCGCCCTTGGTGGCGGCTTCGAGGCGCCGGACCAGCGTCGGCCAGTCCACTTCGCGCTGGTGGCCGACCACCGTGAGATGCGGCAGGCCGCTGCCTTCGACGATAGTGTAGCCATCCTTCGCCTGGCCCAGCCCGCCCATGCTGCAGACATCGCCCTTGAGCGTGCAGCTGAGGCCGATGCGCCTGTAACCGAAGGTCTTGAACAGCTTCAGCACGGTGCCCTGCAGGCCGCCGGCGATACCACCGCCACCCACCGAGGTAAGGTTGTTCACCGCTTTCTGGCTGATCCGCCCGCCCTGGTCGGCGACCAGGCTGGCCTTGAATGCGGAGGGCTTCCACGCCACCAGGCGCAGGTCGTCGACGCTGCCGTTGAGGCGCCCGGTGATGCTGCCGAAATCGAATACCGAGGTCATCTGCGCCAGGTCGAGGTTGCGCAGCGCGATGGTGCCGGCGAGCACCGGCGCGTCACCGAACGGACGGGACAGCGTCATGCCGGTGATGTCGATGAACCCGCCGAACACGTTCAGCGCCAGGCCGCCGCCGAGTTCCACGCGGTCGTCCACGTAGCGCAGTGACGGCACCGCGCCGCCCAGGGTGCCACCAAACTCGGGCCAGCCGACGGCGCGCGAGAACGCCGCCATGTCGATCTGGGTGAGCGCGAGCGACGTCTGCAGGCGCTCACCCGAGGCGGCCGCAGGCTTCCAGCCGAGTGAGAGGACACGCAGGTTGCCGTCCAGCACGGGGATGGCCATCGGCTTCTCGAGCGACAGCGTGCCGCCCGTGCTGCGCCAGCTGCCTTCGGCGGACCCGTTGGGAATCCGATATACCTGCAGGCTGTGCCAGCCCAGCCGGGTCGCGGGTCGGTCATCGGCGGCGCTCCAGTCGAGCGAGCCGTGCAGGCCATTCACGCCCAGGCGGCCGTCCGCCATGGCCAGGTCGAGACCGCTGGTCTGGAACGCGAAGGCCGTGGGGCCATTCGCATCCAGCGTGGCATGGCCGGCCACTTCGCCGGTGGCCTGCAGGCCGTCGAGCCCATACGTGCGCAGCAGGCCCTTGCCGTAGCGATCGTACGCGGCGGGGAAGCGCGCATTGAAACGGTCCAGTTTCAGCTGGGCAAGGTCGCCTTTCGCGTCGAAGCCGAGTTCGCCTTCGAGCTGGAGTGCGTCCGGATCGGTCAGGCGCAGGCGGCGGATACCCAAGGCGCCCTTCTGCGTGCGTGCGGAAAGGGACAGCTGCACAGGATGCGCAGGCAGGTTGGCGTAGAGCGGGCCCAGCAGCCACTCACCACCGCGCAGGCTGGCGTCGACATCCATGGTGGTGCTGTCGCGGCCGATATCCAGGCCGAGGCGGCCGTTGCCGCTGATCTTCTGTCCGGCCAGTTTGCCGCCCGGGCTGTCGAAGCCCACGCCATCGAGGGCGAACTGGCCCGCCGCCTGCGTGCCGGTATCGAGCAGGTCGAGCGCGAGGTCGGCGTTGATCCTGCCCGTGGTCGGGTGGCCGTTCCACACCGTGGAGAGCAGGCCTTGCAGCCATCCGGCCGGCAGGTTCTTCAGCGTGATCTGCGCATGGGTGACCTGGTCCATCGGCAGCGCCACCTCGGCGAGCACCTTGTCCTGGGTGATGGTGACCGCCAGCGTATTGGCCGCTTCGTCGGCGAGGATACGGACCGTCGCATCCGTCAGGGCCCCACCGGGCGCACCACGCAGCTTCGCCCGGCCTTCGAACAGCCAGCGGCCGAGTTCATCCCGGTCCAGCCGGCCTTCCAGCGCCAACCCCAGCTTGCGCCAGCCCATGGCGGGGATGTCAGCCTTCTTGGCCGTCATCCGGAGCTGGATCCCCTTCCCGTCCGCCTGCGGATCGAGGTCCACCTGCATATCCGACAGGGCCAGGCCGGGGACCGCAAGGCTGTCGGCGCCCACCGAAAGACCGGCGTGCGCGGCCGTGCCCCAGGCCATGGCGATCCAGGCGAGGAGCAAAAGAGCGACGGGGCGGGTTGATACGCGGCGCATGCTGCTCCATTCTGCCAAATCAAGATGAACAACATGGAACGTTGCATGGATTCGAACCGCCCACCCCCACTTGACCGCGGCACCCTGCACAGGGTGCTGGTCGCCGACGACGATGCGTCGACGCGGCAGTTCCTCTCCGGCGCGCTGGTCTCCCTCGGCTTCGAAGTGACCCTTGCCGTCGATGGCGCCGACGCATTGCGCCTGGCCCGCACCCAGCGTTTTGACGCGCTGCTGCTCGATTGCCGCATGCCCCATGGCGGTGCCCTCGAGATCCTGCGCGACCTGCACGACAGTATCGATGCCGCCTCCGCCGGCGTGCCCGCGTTCGCCACCAGCGCCGAAATTACCCCGCTGTTGCGTGGCGACCTCGATGCCGCCGGCTTCGTCGGCGCGATTGAAAAGCCGTGCCGCCTGGCCGCGCTGGGCCATGCCCTGGATGCCGTGCTCGGCGTCGACCGGCGCGTGGTGGTGCTCGATGACGCCGAAGGGCTGGTGGCCACGGGCGATGCCCACACCATGGCTGCGCTGCGCACGCTGTTGCAGGCGGAGCTTCACGACCTGCGCAGCGAGCTGCACGCACTGGCCCACGACCCGGCCAGCCTGGTCGAACGCATGCATCGGCTGCGCTCGGCGTGTGGGTTCTGCGGTGCCGCGCGCCTTGGTGCGCAGGCGAAGGCCATGCAAGGGCATGTCGTCGAGGCACGACAGGCGGCGCCGGCCGTGGTGGAACGCTTTCGGCGCGAGCTCGAGGCGACTATCGAAGCACTCGCCAGGCCTTGAGCTCGCCGCCCCCCAGGTGAAACGTAATCACCTGCCGCATCATTCGCCTCAGCGCGGAGAGGCCGGCGGCATCCGGCGATGTGTCGGCCGCGAGCGCCAGCAGGTCGGCGCCACGCAACGCATGCGCGTGCCCCGAACGGGCGGGCGTGGCGCCTGATTCGGGATCGTAGAAATAGGTGCCGGCAGGATCCAGTGGCTCGCCATCCATCGCGTCCGTTTCCAGCTGCAACGCGTAGCCGATGGCGTCGAGCATGTCGCGTTCGAAGCGGCGCAGGGTCCACGCCAGCGGTTCACCGGCGGCCATGCGGCGCAGCGTGCGTTCGTAGTGGTCGAACAGTTCGGGGTTGGGATCCTGGCGGCCGGTGAGGCGCACGACCAGTTCGTTGAGGTAGAGCCCGGCCAGCCCGGCGTCGCCGGTGAGGCGCAGCGGTGTGCCGACCGGCTCCGCGGAGCGCAGCGTGGCAAGCTCGCCTTTGAGCAGGAGGTCCAGCGCGATGCGCTGGAAGGGTTCGAGCTGGGCCCGCTGCATGCGCGCGCGTTCGTTGCGTACGCCACGCGCGACCACGCCGATGCGGCCATGGTCCCGCGACAGGCACTCGACCAGCAGCGAGGTTTCCCGATAGGGCCGCGCATGCAGGACGAAGGCCGGTTGCTGTTCGACACGCATGCGCTGGATGCCCGGTGAGGCTTATTCGTAGCCGAAGCGCTTGAGCAGGTTCTCGTCGTCGGCCCAGCCTTCGCGGACCTTGACCCACAGCTTCAGGAACACCTTGCGCTCGAACATCGTTTCCATGGCCTTGCGGGCCGACGTACCGATGGCCTTGAGCTGTGCGCCGCCGTTGCCGATCACGATGGCCTTCTGGCCGTCGCGCTCCACCCAGATCACGGCGTGGACTTCGGTGACGCCATCAGGACGATCCACGAAGCCTTCGATCTCCACCGTGGTGGCGTACGGGAGCTCCTGG
Organism: Luteibacter pinisoli; assembly: GCF_006385595.1. Classification (NCBI taxonomy): domain Bacteria; kingdom Pseudomonadati; phylum Pseudomonadota; class Gammaproteobacteria; order Lysobacterales; family Rhodanobacteraceae; genus Luteibacter; species Luteibacter pinisoli. The sequence goes on along the minus strand of NZ_CP041046.1, from coordinate 1,862,159 downwards.
TCCAGGCGCAGCATGAGCTGCTCACGGACCATTTCCGACGCGAGGAAGCGCTCGCTGCGGTCGGTGATTTCGTCTTCGCCGTAGATGGCCGGCTGCTCGGGCAGGCGCTTGAGGATGCCCTTCTCCAGGCCTTCCAGGCCCTTCGACTTCAGCGCGCTGACGTAATAGACGTCGTCGAACGGATGCTTCTGCATCAGGTCGGCCACGAAGGGCAGCATCACCGTCTTGTCTTTCTGCAGGTCCACCTTGTTGATGGCCAGCAGCTTGGGCATGTCGGTCTGCTCGCACATCGCCTGGTACATCGCGGCGTCTTCGTCCGTCCAGCGGCCGGCCTCGATCACCTGCACGGCAAGATCGACTTCCGAGACGGCGGCGCGGGCGGCGCGGTTGAGGCTGCGGTTCATGGCGCGCTTGGCGCCGCGATGCAGGCCCGGCGTATCCACGTACAGGATCTGCCCCGACGGCTTGGTGGAAATGCCGAGGATGCGGTGCCGCGTGGTCTGCGGGCGGTGGCTCACGATGGAGAGCCGCACGCCGATCAGGGCATTGAGGAGGGTAGACTTGCCGACATTGGGGCGTCCGGCCAGGGCCACATAGCCGCAGCGGAAGTCGTCGTCGACGACGGTGTCGTTAGTTTCGAGATCGATATCGTTCATGATTTCTTTTCCAGCAGGATGCGCAGAACCGCGTCGGCGGCGTCCTGCTCGGCGGCGCGCCGGCTGCCTCCACTCCCTTCGGTGCGGATGGCTTCCGGCTCTTCAATAGTGCAGCTAACGTCGAAAATCTTGGCGTGGTCTTCGCCGTAGCTGTCGGTCAGGTCGTACACGGGCAGCGGGAGGCCCCTGCCCTGCAGCCACTCCTGCAGGCGCGTTTTCGCGTCCTTGCTGGAGCGCTTCAGTTCTGCCACGCGGGGCGTGAAAAGCCTGCGCACGACCTGGCGGCAGGCGTCGTAGCCATCGTCCAGGTACACGGCGGCGATCATCGCTTCAAAGGCGTCGGCCAGGATGGACTCACGGCGGAAACCGCCGCTCTTGAGCTCACCCGGGCCGAGCTTGAGCCGGTCGCCCAGTTCGAGATCCCGGGCGATGACGGCGAGGGCCTGGCCATTGACCAGCTGCGACCGAAGCCGCGAGAGCTCACCCTCGCTGGCATTCGGATGGACTTCGAACAGCAATTCGGCGACAAGCACGCCCAGCAGGGCGTCCCCGAGGAATTCCAGCCGCTCGTTGTTCGGTTTCCCGGCGCTGCGGTGGGTCAGTGCCAGGATAGCGAATTCAGGATCACGAAAGCGGTGCGGGAATTCCACGAAACCTCAATATCCAGCGCCGGTCGCGCTGCGTAGTTGCACCTGCTTCTCGAAGTGAAGCAGGAAGTCGATGTTGTACAAGAACGGAATGCGCTTGTCGTAAGCCACGCGCAGGGTCGGCTGGTTGTTCTGGCGAACGACGGTGACGTCCTTGGGCTTGATCGTCGAATCGTCGACGTACTGGAAGCTCATCTTGAAGGCGAGCTGGCGGCGCGCCTGCTCGATGTCATCGTTGCCACCTTCGGTCGCCATCTGGTTCATCGCTTTCACGACGCCCATGTATTCAATGTACGACGGCACCAGCTTCATCGCCATGAAGGCGAAAAAGCCCAGCACGACGAGAACAATGACAAAGCCGATGAGGGTGATGCCCGATTGCCTGGATTTCATGATGTGTGACCCCGCCGCGCGAGGCGGCTCCCCTGTTTGGTACGGTGGATTCCGGTGAGGCGCACGTGCGCCCCGCTGCGGAGATTACCTTGTCCGGGCCGGGGCGCAACGCCCCGGGCCGTGACGGGGGCCACCGTTCGGGTCAATGGATGACCTTGCCCATGCGGGAGAGGTCGAGCACGCCGGAGATGCCGTGGTCGAAGCCACGCCAGGCCAGCCACACGAAGAACGCCTTGCCGACGAGGTTTTCCTCGGGCATGCAGCCCCACCAGCGGCTGTCCGTGCTGTTCATGCGGTTGTCGCCCATCACGATGTAGCAACCCTTCGGTACTTCCGAGGGGACGACCGCGTTGGGGATGTCCTGCGGCATGTTGTAGGCCGGGGTCAGCGCGATCGTGTGGTTGATGCTGCCCAGGTGCTCGGTATAAAGCTTTGAGCCGTAGGTCATCAGCAGCTGGTCTTCCGGACGTTCCGGATCGCCCTTGTAAGGGCCCAGCTCGTCCATGGCCACGCGCTCGCCGTTGATGAACAGCTCACTGCCACGGGTTTCGATGCGGTCGCCGGGCACGCCAATCACGCGCTTGATCCAGTTTTCGCCGGGCACGGGGGCGTTCGGGTCCTGGCAGGTCTGGTCGCCGCTGCGGACGATGTTTCCGTTGCCATCCGCGCAACGGTAGCCCGGGAAGCGGAACACCACGACGTCGCCGCGGCGCGGCTCGCCGTTTTCGAGCAGCTTGTTGTTGAAGGCCGGCATGCGCAGGCCATACGAGAACTTATTGACCAGGATGAAGTCACCCACGTCCAGGGTGGGCATCATCGAGCCGGAGGGAATGCGGAACGGCTCGGCCACGAAGGAGCGCAGGATCAGCACGACCAGGATCACCGGGAACAGGGAGCGGGCCCAGTCCACCGGCCACGGCTCGGCCACTTCGGCACCTTCGGCCTCGGCGCGCGCGCGGCGGGCCTTGACGAGGAACAGGCGGTCGAACAGCCAGATGACGCCAAAAAGGACCGTCACGCCCAGCAGGAACGCCGAAAAATCGATTGCCGCCATGCCATCTCCGTTAGTCGTGTGAAAGGGCCCTGAGGCCCATTCCGGCGCATCCGGCGCCGGATTTCCATGGGTGATACGTCATGCCGCCCCGGGGGCGGCGCTTACTTGTCGACCTTCAGCACGGCCAGGAAGGCTTCCTGCGGGATTTCCACGGAGCCAACCTGCTTCATGCGCTTCTTGCCTTCTTTCTGCTTCTCGAGCAGCTTCTTCTTACGCGAGATATCGCCGCCGTAGCATTTGGCCAGGACGTTCTTGCGCAGCGCTTTCACCGTCGAGCGGGCGATGACCGCGGCGCCGATGGCGGCCTGGATGGCCACGTCGAACTGCTGGCGCGGGATCAGGTCCTTCATGCGCTCGACCAGTTCACGGCCGCGGCGATCCGCATGCGAACGGTGGACGATGAGGCTGAGCGCGTCGACGCGGTCGCCGTTGATCAGGATATCCACGCGCACGAACGGACCGGCGTCGAAACGCTCCAGGTGGTAGTCCATGGAGGCGTAGCCGCGGGAGACCGACTTCAGGCGGTCGAAGAAGTCGAGCACGACTTCGGCCAGCGGCAGCTCGTAGGTCACCTGCACCTGGGTGGCCAGGTACTGGATGGAGCGCTGCACGCCGCGCTTCTCTTCGCACAGCTTGATGACGTTGCCGACGTACTCGGCCGGCGTAAGGATGGTCGCCACGATGATCGGCTCGCGGATCTCGGCGATCATCTGCGGCGGCGGCAGCTTGGCCGGGTTGTCCATGTCGAGCACGGTGCCGTCGGTCTTCGCGACCTCGTACACCACCGTGGGCGCCGTCGTGATCAGGTCCAGGTCGTACTCGCGCTCCAGGCGCTCCTGGACGATTTCCATGTGCAGCATGCCAAGGAAGCCGCAACGGAAGCCGAAGCCCATGGCTTCGGAGCTTTCCGGCTCGAAGAACATGGCGGCGTCGTTGAGGCGCAGCTTGTCCAGCGCTTCGCGCAGGGCCGGGTAATCGTCAGCGGAGACCGGGAACAGGCCGGCGAACACGCGCGGCTGCATGGTCTGGAAACCGGGCAGCGGTGCCTCGGCCGGCTTGCCGGCGTGGGTCAGCGTGTCGCCCACCGGTGCACCGTGCACGTCCTTGATGGACGCGTTGATCCAGCCCACTTCGCCGGCGGAAAGCTTGTCGAGCTTCTTGCGCTTGGGCGTGAACACGCCCACGTCGTCCACCAGGTGGGTACGGCCGGTGGACATGACGAGGATCTTGTCGCCGGGCTTGATCTCGCCCTGCATCACGCGCACCAGCGAGACCACGCCCAGGTAGTTGTCGAACCAGGAATCGATGATCAGCGCCTGCAGCTTGTCCGTGTCGCGCGGCTTCGGCGGCGGAATGCGATGGATGATGGCCTCGAGGACCTCCACCACGTTCTGGCCGGTCTTCGCGCTGACCGGGATGGCGTCGGACGCATCCAGGCCGATGACCGCTTCGATTTCGGCCTTGGCCTTCTCGATGTCGGCCGTGGGCAGGTCGATCTTGTTGAGGACCGGGATCACTTCCAGGCCCTGCTCAAGCGCCGTGTAGCAGTTGGCCACCGACTGGGCTTCCACGCCCTGTGCGGCATCGACGACCAGCAGCGCGCCCTCGCAGGCGGACAGCGAGCGACTGACTTCGTAGCTGAAGTCGACGTGGCCCGGGGTGTCGATGAAGTTGAGCTGGTAGGTCTTGCCGTCGCGCGCCTTGTACGGCAGCGAGACGGACTGCGCCTTGATGGTGATGCCGCGCTCGCGCTCGATCGGATTATTGTCGAGGACCTGCGCTTCCATTTCGCGCTCGGACAAGCCGCCGCACAGCTGGATGATGCGGTCGGCCAGGGTCGACTTGCCGTGGTCGATATGGGCAATGATGGAGAAGTTGCGGATGAGTTCCATGGAGCGCCGTGGTCACGTTCACCATCGCTCGCGGCGCGAACGACGCGCACGGGCCGTTTTGGCCGGTGCGAATCCCGCAGTATCGCATGGAAGGCCGGCTACCGCCGAGGGCAGCCGGCCTCGCGGGGTCATTTGTCGCTGGGTACGGTGATACCGACGAAGCGGGTGGCGTCGTCGCGGCGGACCAGCAGCATGGCCGTATCCCCCGCTTTCACCCCCTTCACGGCCTCACGGAATGCCGCCGCGCTGCCCGTGCGCTTCTGGTTCACCATGAGCACGATGTCGCCCGCCTGCAGGCCGGCGCTGGCGGCCACGGGGCCGGTGACGCGGCTGACCACCACGCCCTCGCCCGCCTTCAGGCCCAGCTCGGAGCGGGTTTGCGCGTCGATGTCCTGCACCGCCAGCCCCAGGGCGGCGGCCGACGCACCCTCGGCGGGCGCCCCGGTGGCGGCCGCCAGGGCGTTCTTGTCGCGCGGCAGCTCGCCAACCTTCACGTCGACCGTCTGCCTCTTGCCGTCACGCAGGATCTCCACCTTGGCCATGGAACCCGGCTTGGTGATGCCGACCAGGGGCGGCAGATCCGCGGACTGGGTGACCGGCATGCCATTGAAGCCGAGGATCACGTCACCCTGCTTCAGGCCGGCCTTGTCCGCCCCGCTGCCCGGCGTGACCTGGGCGACGAGCGCACCATTGGCATCCGGCAGGTTGAGGTTTTTCACAAACTGGTCGACCGGCTGGACGGTCACGCCCAGCATGCCGCGCGAGACGAAGCCCTTTTCCTTGATCTGCTGGACGACATTCATCGCCACGTCGATCGGAATGGAGAACGACAGGCCCTGGTAGCCGCCTGAGGTGGAATAGATCTGCGAGTTCACGCCGATCACCTGGCCTTGCAGGTTGAACAGCGGACCGCCCGAGTTGCCGCGATTGATCGGCACGTCGGTCTGGATGAAGGAGGTATACGGCTGGTCGCCGCTGCCGAGGTTGCGGCCCACGGCGCTGATGATGCCGTGGGTGACCGTGGCATCCAGCCCGAACGGGGAACCGATGGCCACCGCCCACTGGCCGCGCTTGACGCTGCGCGAGTCGCCGATGGTGACGGTGGGCAGGGCACTCGCGTCCACCTTCAGCAGGGCGATGTCGTACTGGGGATCCTTGCCAACGACCTTCGCGGTGAAGGTGCGGCGGTCTTGCAGGCGGATCTTTACCTCGTCGGCATCATCGACCACGTGGTCGTTGGTGAGGATGTAACCGTCCGCGGAAATGATGAAGCCGGAGCCGAGCGCTGTCTGCTCCCGGGGCTGGGCGGGCATGCCTGGCATGCCGAAGAAGCGCCGCAAGAGTTCGTCCTGATCGTCGGGCATGTCCTGTGCGCCCCGGCCGCCTGGCTTCTTCGTGGCCTGGCCCGAGGTACGGGCTTCCACATGCACGACGGCGGGCGCGTTTTTCTCAACGATGCCGGTGAAGTCGGGCAGCGCTTGTGCCTGCGCGCCGACGTTCGCCACGACGAGTGCGCCACCGATGAGGGCGCGTGCTTGCCAGGATGCCATGGGTGATTCTCCTTGTGATCAGGCATGACTGCCCGTCCGGCGATGGCGCCGGACGGGGAAACAACGGTGGGAGGGGGAGGCAGGACGCGGCCGGAGCCGCGACGGCCTCAGCGAGCGGCGGGCGCCGCTTGCGGCTGCGCGTAACGCGAGCCATCCGGACGGGTCAGCAGCATGTACTGGCTGCGGCTGGCGTCCTGGGCATCGGCGCTACGGGCGCGCTGGATCTGGTACGGCGTGGAACGCGGCAGATAGGCGGTGGCGGCATCGTTGCCGGAGCTGTCGAACGCGGCCTTCTGCGTGAACTGCGAAGCGACATTGCCGCTCAACCACTGCGGGGCCACCGGCGCGGTCGCCAGTTCCGGCGACGCGTCAGCGATTTCCGCGCTGCCGCTGGCGGCCGCACGATGGGCCACATCGGGCGCCACGCCACGATTGCCTGCCGGCTGCGATGCCATGAGTGCGGCCACGGCGACGCTGGCGGCGATCGCACCACCGGCGGACCAGTGCAGCCAACGCCGACGGGGGGCGACGACCGGAGCGGCGACCTGGGTAGCGGCCTCTGCCTGGATGGCGGCCATGACGCGATCCGCGAATCCGGCCGACGCCAACGGCAGCACTTCGCCCTTCACGCCATCGCGGCCGACGTGGTAGCGCGACCAGGCGTCCGCCAGGCCCGGATCGGCCTCCATGCGGCGCAACAGGAAGCGGATCTCCTCCCGTGACAGCTCTCCATCCATAGCGGTGGAGAGAATTTCCCGATTAGCTTCGCTCATGGGGTTTTGTCCTCGCGGTCGGACAACAACGGCCGCAATTTTTCGTCGATGGCCTCGCGGGCCCTGAAAATACGCGAACGGACCGTCCCGATCGGACAATCCATGGCGGCGGCAATTTCCTCGTAGCTCTTGCCTTCCACCTCGCGCAGGGTAATCGCGACCCGAAGTTCTTCGGGCAAGGCTTCGACAGTAGAAAACACCGTTTGTTCCACCTGTTCCCGCATCATTTCACGTTCCGGGGTGGCGCTTTCATGCATACGGGTGGCGCCAGGGACGTAAACGGCGTCTTCCGCATCGATATCGCCCGTGGGCGGGCGCCGGCCCATCGCCACCAGATGGTTCTTGGCGGTGTTCACGGCGATCTTGTAAAGCCATGTATAGAAAGCGCTTTCGCCCCGGAACGAGCCCAGGGCGCGCCAGGCGCGGATAAACGCCTCCTGGGCGATGTCTTCGCATTCCGTCCAGTCGTGGACGTAGCGGGAGATCAGGGCGACGAGTTTGTGCTGGTACTTGCGGACAAGCAGGTCGAATGCGCGCTGGTCACCTTGCTGCACGCGTTCGACAAGTGCCTGATCTACTTCGTTTTCGCCCATCCGGGCCGTCTCCTCAACATCATTCGGTCCAGTCCCGGGCGCAGCTGAGACCCGAAGGCCGGGCGCAAGTTCAATGCGCCGGCCTCCCATAGGAACATATCAGGCCAGGCTTAACGCCTGCCCTTCGGCCACCAGGCGCTCGCGCTCGGCCAGCAGCTTGTCGAAGGTGAGCGACGGCAGCGGCCGGCAGAAGAGGAAACCCTGCAGCTCGTCGCAGCCGTTGGCGCGCAGGAACTGGAGGTGCTGCTCGATCTCCACGCCCTCCGCCACGACGCCGCGCTTGAGGCGATGGGCCATGTCGATCGTCGCACGGACGATGGCTTCGTCGTCCGGGTCCACGCCGATGTTACGGACGAAGCTCTGGTCGATCTTGATCCGGTCGGCCGGCAGGCGGCGCAGGTAGTCGAGCGAGGCCGCGCCGGTACCGAAATCGTCGATGGCGATGCGGCACCCCATCGCGTGCAGGGCGTCCAGCGTCTCGACCAGGTGCGGCACCGTCTTCACGCTGATGCTCTCGGTGACTTCCAGCTCGAGCTGCGTGGGATTGAGGCCGGTGTCTTCGAGGGCACGCGCCACCGTGCCGGCGAGGTTGGGCTGCATCAGCTGCACGGCGGAGAGGTTCACGCCCAGGCGCAGGCCCATGCCGTAACGGTCCTCCCAGGCCTTGGCCTGGGCGCAGGCCGTGCGCAGCACCCACTCGCCGATGGGCACGATCAGGCCACTGGCTTCGGCAAGGGGGATGAAGAAGCCCGGGCTGATCATGCCCAGCTCCGGATGCTCCCAGCGCACCAGCGCTTCCATGCCGACGATGTCTTCGGTGCCCGCGTCCACCTGTGGCTGGTAGAACACGCGCAGCTCGCCGTTGCGTTCGGCATGGCGCAGGCGTGCCTTCAGTTCGCCCTGTTGCTGCTGGGCGGTGTCCACGTTCGCGGCGTACACCTGGTAGTTGTTCCGGCCCAGGCTCTTCGCCCCGTACATCGCTTCGTCCGCGTGGCGCAGGAGCAGTTCGCCCTCGACCGCGTCGTCGGGGAAGAACGCGATGCCGACCGACACGGTCGCCTGCAGCTCGGAGCCGTCGTCGAGGTGAAGCGGCACTTCCTGCGCCTGCACGATCTTCTCGGCAATGCGCAGCACGTCTTCGCGTTTGGTGATGTGGCGCAGCACCAGCGTGAACTCATCGCCCGCGTAGCGCGCCACGGTGTCGGAACCGCGCACGCTCGCACGCAGTCGCCGCGCCACGGCGGACAGCACCTGGTCGCCGACGGCATGGCCGAGGGTCTCGTTGATGCCCTTGAAACGGTCGAGGTCCACGAAGAGCACCGCGAACAGCTCGCCGGTGCGCTCGGCTTCACGGATCGTCGTGTCGACGCGGTCGTGGAACAGGAGGCGGTTCGGCAGCCCGGTGAGCGTATCGACCAGGCCGCGCTCGCGGCCCTGGTCGCGCGAACGGCGCAGTTCAAGCGCCGCGCTGAAGCGGGCCGAGGCGGCGCGCAGTGCCAGTTCGAACACGCGGCCATCGCTGCCCGTGCGGCGGCGTCCGGCCATCAGCGCGCCGATCGGGTTGCGCCGCTCGTCGAGCAAGGGAAGGAAGACGAACGACGTCAGGCCCAGCGCCTCGACCAGCGGATCGGCCGGCATTTCGGTACGGCCATCGCCGAGGCAGACGATGGCCTCGCCACCGAGGCACCGCTTGAGCAGCGGCAACTGGTCGGCTTCAGCCCACTCGACCTGGCCTGGTCCATTCCAGATGCGGGCGACCACGGAAGGGCCGCCGTCACTCTCCGGCAGCGCCGACCACACGCCGACCACGTCGAGGTCCAGCGCATCGGCCAGCATGGCCGCGACCTCGCCGAGCCCTTCGTCATCGCTGGGGCACGCGTCGAGGACGGAAAGCAGTGAAAGCGCCCGCGTCGCGGTATCGCTGGAACGCATGTCGCGGAAGGCCACCGCGATGCGATGACCGCCCATGTCATCCACGAGGTGGCGTACGTCCACCTCGCCCGGGATCTCCACGCCATCGACCCGGCGCAGCATGCATGCCGAGGCGTCGCCGTCAGGGATCGGCCAGGTAGACCCGTCGTTCATGCTGAACACGTCGCGCAGCAGTCGGCCATGGATCGGCGCGTCGTCCGCGCACAGGCGAAGCATCGCCGCGCCGGCATCGATGATGCCACCGTCGGCCGCGGCCACGACCCACGCGGCACCCGCATGGAACGCGAAACGGAAATCGGCCTTCGCTTCGATCACCCGCGGCGTCGTATCCACCGCCACCGCCATGCGCACGCGCTGGGCCAGCTCAGCGGCGATGGCGCTTTCGCGAAGCCACGCGGCGCCATCGTCGGGCGCCACGGCCAGCGGGCCATCGGGCACGAGGAACACGATGGGGATATCGCGATAGGCCGCAAAGCTGCGCAGGATGCGCAGGCCCAGGCGGACATCGTCGCTGCCGTCGCTGCCCACCACCGCCACGTGCAGCGGCGGCGCGTCGGCCAGGAGGGCTTCAAGCTGCAACGCATCGCGTGCGCTCAGCAGGACGAAGCCGCCATCCGCGTCGAGGGCGTCGAACACGGCGCGGCGCATGTCACGGCGCGGGGTAAAGATCAGTACGCCGCTGGCGTCAGGCACGGACATCATCGGTCAGACCACCCAGCGGCCGTCGCGAAGCCGCGGCGCCGCGGAACGACCGGCGCGGTCGGCACTGACCCGGACGATGTCGTCATCGAAGGTGGCCAGCAGGCTGGCGCTGGCGCCCACCAGGACCACCCGGCGGACGTGGCCGGTCTGCGTCTTGGCAAGTTGCCGTAAAAGGGCACCGTCCGTCGCGCTCGGGACGCCCGGCGGCATGTCCAGCAGGTACACGCCAAAGTGCAGGCTCTGGAGGATATAGCGCAGCGCATCACCGAGGCGGGTGCAACCAGGAACGCGCATCTGGGCGTCGCGCAGGCTGGTCAGCCCTTCGCCGCCACGCCACAGATAGACCGCCTGGCCGGTCCGCCGGGCCACCAGGCGGAACTGCTCGATCAGCAGGCCGGGGTCCTCGGATTTCAACGCGACTAGCGGGCCGGCGGCCGAGAGGATTCGGTCGAAGACATCCGTTCCTGCAAGGGCATCCACTGGCATTGATCGTCTGGCGGCTTAACTGGCGGGCAGTATCGGGCCAAGACGGGTCGTCGCGCCAGACCCGACCATACGGTGGGGTATCTCGCATTCGGCACCACACAAAGGTATGGTGATGCGCTCATTCGCCACCGCCCGACTGCCATGTTCGAAGGACTCCGATTCAAGCACTGGAAGACCAGCGAAGGCGACGATGGCATCGTCGTCCTTTCCCTCGACCGTGAGGGCACCAGCGCCAACGCCCTCGGGCGCGACGTGCTGGACGAGCTGGCCACCCTGGTGGAACGCCTGGCCATTGAAGGCCCCAAGGGCGTCGTCATCCACTCCGCCAAGCCGTCGGGCTTCGCGGTGGGTGCAGACATCAGGGAATTCGTAGAGTACGCACACACCGGCACCGTCCTCGAGAACATCGAGAACGGCCAGCGCGTCTTCGAAAACCTCGCCCGCCTGCCCTTCCCCACGGTGGCTGCCATCCACGGCGCCTGCATGGGCGGTGGCACCGAGCTGGCCCTGGCCTGCCGCTATCGCATCGCGGCCGACGACGACGCCACGAAGATCGGCCTGCCCGAGGTCATGCTGGGCATCCACCCCGGCTGGGGTGGCAGCGCCCGCCTGCCGCGCCTGATCGGTGCGCCGGAAGCGCTCCCCGCCATGCTCACCGGCCGCCCGTTCAACGCGCGCCGGGCCAAGGCCGTGGGCCTGGTCGACCGCCTGGCTCGTCCCGACGAACTGCTGGCCGAAGCCCGCCAGCTGGCCCGCCGCCCGTCGGCGCGGCCCTTCGCCTTGCGTGCGAAAGCCTGGGCGACGAACACCCTGCCCGCCCGCCTGATCCTGGCGCCCATGGTGCGCAAGCAGACCGCCGCCAAGGTCCGCAAGGAACACTACCCGGCACCGTTTGCCCTGATCGACGTCTGGGCGAATGGTGGCGGCAATATCCAGCAGCGCCTGAAGCTGGAAGCAAAGTCCGTCGCAAAACTGGCCACCACGTCCACGGCGCGCAACCTCATCCGCATCTTCTTCCTGCAGGAACGGCTGAAAAGCCTCGGCGGCGGCGTGGACCATGGCATCAAGCATGTCCATGTCGTTGGTGCCGGCACCATGGGCGGCGACATCGCCGCCTGGGCCGCGCTGAAGGGTTTCGAGGTCACGCTGCAGGATCGCGAACTGCGCTTCGTGGAACCGGCGATCAAGCGCGCCCGGGCCATGTTCGAGAAGAAACTGAAGGCGCCGGCCAAGGTCGAAGCGGCGAACGGCCGCCTGCGCGCCGACGTCGAAGGCAAGGGCGTCGCTGACGCCGACCTCGCCATCGAGGCGATCTTCGAAAACCCGGAAGCGAAGCACGCGCTGTACGCCGCCATCGAGCCGCAGTTCCAGGCCGACGAGATCCTCGCCAGCAATACGTCGTCCATTCCGCTGGACGAACTGCGCGTCGGCCTCGCCGCGCCCCAGCGCTTCCTTGGCTTGCACTTCTTCAATCCGGTGGCGCAGATGCCGCTGGTGGAAGTCGTACGCCACGACCAGCTCGACCCCGCCATCGAAAAGCGCGCCCTCGCCTTCTGCAAGGCGATCGGCAAGCTGCCGGTGCCGGTCAAGGGCACGCCAGGCTTCCTGGTCAATCGCATCCTCATGCCGTACCTGATGGAAGCGATGCGCCTGTTCAATGAAGGCGTGCCGGGGCCCGTGCTGGATCGCGAGGCCAGGAAGTTCGGTATGCCGATGGGTCCGATCGAACTGGCCGACACGGTCGGCCTCGACGTGTGCGCCTCGGTCGGCAAGGAGCTGGCGCCCTTCCTCGGCCTTGAAGTTCCGCACGGGCTGGAAGAGAAGCTGGCAGCCAACAAGCGCGGCAAGAAAGACGGCGAAGGCCTTTACGTCTGGAAGGACGGCAAGCCCGAGAAGCCTGACGTCGACCCGGACTACGTCCCACCGGCCGACCTGCAGGACCGCATGATCCTGCCGATGGTGAACGAAGCCGTCGCATGCCTCGCCGAAGGCGTGGTCGACGATGCGGACCTGCTCGACGCCGGCGTCATCTTCGGCACGGGCTTCGCCCCGTTCCGTGGCGGCCCGATCCAGTATGTGCGCAGCGAAGGCGTGGCCGTGGTGCGTGAGCGCCTGGCCAAGCTGGAGCAGAAGCACGGCGCGCGCTTCAGCCGGAAGGAAGGTTGGGACAACCCGGAACTGGCGACGCCACCCGCGTAACGCGTGGCGGCTGCATCGCCCTGAAACGCGCTCGCCCTGGCGAGCGCGTTTTTTTTCACCACATCAGGTCGTCAGGCACGCCGTCGTCGGATTCGCTCTGTGCGTTCGGGTCAACCATCAGCGCGATGAACTCCGGGGCGATCTCGCGCAGCGCGTCGATCACGGACTTCTCCAGCACCAGATAACGGCCGCCCTGCTGCACGACACCGAGCTCGCCCGCGTTGATCGCGGCCAGCTGTGCCGCGTCGACGTGCACGCGACGGATCTTTTCGCCGTAAGGGAAATGACGGACCTGGTCAGCGTCGGCGAGGTTGAGCGCCTTCCCCTTCAGCAGTTCCTCGACCTTGCGCTTCTTCTCCTTACGCAAGCGGGCCACTTCGGCAGCCTCGGCTTCGGCCTGGCGGCGCTCGGTGGCTTCGGTCTGCGCACGGATGGCGTAGGCCTTGGCCAGGTCCATCTCGCCATCCTTGCGCGGCGGACGCGGCGCATTGGCGCCCTGCCCGCCCTGCGGACGTCCGCCACCCTGGGGACGACCACCGCCGCCCTGGGGCCTGCCACCACCCTGCGGGCGCCCACCACCGCCCTGGCCGGGCTTGCCGCCACCTGGTGGACGCGGGCCATTCGTGCCGCGCTGCCCGCCCTGCCCACCCTGTCGGGCCGGCGGTGCGGATTTGCGGGCTTCTTCGCGGACTTCCTTGACGAGGCCGCTCTTCAACAACTGGTCACGCAGTGACTCTGCCATGGTCGGTAAGGCTCTTTGCCGTATCAGTAGTGCGGCGGCGGGGGTTCGATACCGGGCTCGCTGCCCGATCCCGCGCGCAGGGTGGAAAGGTCCGAACGCATCTCGCGCAAGGCGCGCTCGAGGGCATCGAGGCGGCGTGCGATGTCGGCGTCCGCGGATGAGAGGCCGTTGACGGTGTCATCGATGAAGGCGAGGCGCACCTCGAGCTCCATCAGGCGATCATCGGTCTCACCCATGATGCTTGCCTGCGAGGCTGCGGCCACGGCCGATGCCGTAATACGCGATGCCTGCTTCTTCGACGGCGGCCGGATCGTAGAGGTTGCGGCCATCGATGATGACCGGCGTGCCCAGCAAGGATTTCACACGGGCGAAGTCCGGGCTGCGGAAGGCCTTCCACTCAGTCACGATGACCAGCGCGTCAGCACCCTGCAAGGCATCGTAAGGGCGCTCGACGAGCACAAGGTCGCTGCGTTCGCCGTAGATGCGCTGCGTTTCTTCAGCCGCTTCCGGATCGAACGCGCGCACGGAGGCGCCGGCTTCCCACAGCTGCTCCATCAGGCGGCGGCTGGAGGCCTCGCGCATGTCATCCGTATTTGGCTTGAAGGCCAGGCCCCACACGGCAATGGTGCGGCCCTTCAGCTGGCCGTCGAAATGCTTTGACAGCAGCGAGAACAGGCGCGACTTCTGCGCGTCATTCACCGCTTCCACCGAATTGAGCAGCTTCGCGTCGTAGCCCACCGAGTGTGCCGTCCGGGCCAGGGCCTGCACGTCCTTCGGGAAGCACGAACCGCCGTAGCCAGCGCCGGGGTAGATGAAGTGGTAGCCGATGCGCGGATCCGCGCCGATGCCCTGGCGGACCAGTTCAACGTCGGCGCCGACATGCTCGGCGATATTGGCGATCTCGTTCATGAAGCTGATCTTGGTGGCCAGCATCGCGTTGGCGGCGTACTTGGTCAGCTCGGCGGATCGCTCGTCCATCACCACCATGCGGTCGTGGTTGCGGTTGAACGGGGCGTACAGTTTGCGCAACACGCCAATGGCGCGCTGGCTGGAGGCACCGACGATGATGCGGTCCGGGCGCATGCAGTCTTCGACGGCATCGCCTTCCTTGAGGAATTCGGGATTGGAGACGACGTCGAAGGGGACGTCGACGCCGCGTGCGGCGAGGCGCTCGGCAACGGCGGCACGCACGCGATCAGCGGTACCGACGGGCACGGTCGATTTATTGACCACCACGGTGTAACGGTCGATGTGATCGCCAATGGTATGGGCCACGGCCAGCACGTACTGGAGGTCGGCGCTGCCATCTTCGTCGGGCGGCGTACCGACCGCGATGAAGACGATCTCGCCATGCGCGATGCCGGCGGTGGCATCGGTGGTGAAATCCAGGCGGCCCTCGCCATGGTTGCGCAGCACCATCGGCTCAAGGCCCGGCTCGTAGATCGGGATCTGGCCCTTGCCCAGCCGCTCGACCTTGCCGGCGTCCACGTCGACGCAAACCACGTGGTTGCCCATCTCGGCCAGGCAGGTGCCCGTGACGAGACCGACGTACCCGGTGCCGAAGATCGTGACTTTCATGGATGTCCTTGTAACTGCCGACGGGGTCGCCGTAACCGCCGATTGTAGTCTCCGGGCGGGGCGAGCACAAAAAAAGGGGCGCGGATGAATCCGCGCCCCTCTGGGTACTGCTAAACGCTCGGGCTTACTTGCCGCCCTGCGGGGCGCCAGCGCCCGGGCCGCCCGGACCCTGGCCAGCCGGAGCCGGACCGGTCTTCAGCAGCTCGACGTCGAAGATGATCGTCGCATTCGGCGGGAAGCCGTTTTCCGGCTTGGCGCCGTAAGCGATGTTCGACGGGATGTACAGCTTGTACTTGCCACCGGTCTGCATCAGCTGCAGGCCTTCGCGGAAGCCCGGGATGACGGCAGCCAGCGGGATCTGCGCCGGGCCAGCCGGCTGGTGGTCGGCCGAGGAGTCAAACTTCTCGCCGTTCACGAACGTGCCGGTGTAGTTGATCGTGACCATGTCGTTCGGGCCCGGACGTGCACCGGTACCGGCCTGGACGACCTGGTACTGCAGGCCCGACGCCGTGACCTTCACGCCAGCGGCCGACTTGTTCTTGGCCAGGAAGTCGTCGCCTTCCTTCTTGTTCTCGGAGGCAACACGGTTGTACTCGGCTTCTGCCTTGACCTTCAGCTGGGCCACGAACGCTTCGCGGACCGACTTGGCCTCGGCTTCGGTCATGGTCGGCTTCTGGCCGGACAGGGCAGCCTGCAGGGCCTTGGCGACCGTGGCTGCGTCCACTTCCTTCGCGACGAGCGGCGGAAGCGAGCTGGCAAGGTCCCAACCCACGACATAGCTGGCCTTCTGCTTATCGACCGGAGCCGAGGCGGACGCCGCTGCCGGCTTGGCAGCCGGCTTGGCAGCCTGGGCAGATGCGCCCGCGGCCGCACCCAGCGAAACCGCCAGGGCGACGGCCATCATCGTGGGACGCAAAAAGTGCTTCATTCGTTACTCCCTCTCTTTGGAGAAAATCGGCGAGGCCGCCGTTGGCACCTCCGTGTGGAGGCAGAATCGCCATTGTGCTGTGGTTAGCGCGCGACTTGCAATGACGGGTGAGGAGACAAGGTTTCATACGAAAAGTTCATGGACCTTTCGTGAATCCCTCCATTCTCATTCCTCGTGGCCCTGCCCCGGCTTGTCCAGGGTGTCGCGCAGGGCCGCCTGCAGGCGGGCATGCACCTGCACCAGGACCCGCCAGAGCAGCCACGTCAGGCCGATTCCGATGAGTATCAGCACCGCTGCGACCTCGCGCGGCGGCAGGATGGTCGACGCCAGCGCCGCCACCAACAAGCCCAGGATCAACATGACCACCAGCGGAATGATCCGGGCCAGGACGGCGCGAATCCGGTAGGTCCGGGCACCGAACCGGTCCGGGATGCTCAACTCGGCCAGCAGCATGCCCAGGGCCCCGGCCTTGCGATAGGCCGCCACCACCATCGGCAGCGAGACCAGCGCGGCCACCGACCAGGCCAGGCTGCGCCGCACCACGGGGTTGTCGCTGAAGAGGTCCAGGTGCATGAAGCCACGGCGGTAGGCGAACGCGGTGATGATGAACACCGCGATGACCAGCACCATGTTGATGATCACGTGCCAGACCAGCCGGCGGATCATCTTCATGACGATCGCGCCCTGTCCCTGCAGGCCCAGGTTGCCCATCCACTCCGTATAGGCCCCGAACACGCCGGTGACCCGCGCCGGCAGCACGCGCCCCAGCCCGGTCGCCAGCGGATCGGAGAGCCGGATGAGGTACGGGGTAAGGAAGGTGGTGATGGCCGACACGGCGACCGCCACCGGATAGAGGAAGTTGCTGGTCACCTTCAGGCTGAGGCCGAGGGTAGCGATGACGAAGGAGAACTCGCCGATCTGCGCGAGCCCCATGCCGACCCGCAACGACGTCCGGCCATCGTTGCCGGCCACGAAGCTGCCGAAACTGCAGGTCACCACCTTGCCGACCACCACCGCGATGGTCACCACCGTGATCGGCCACGCGTACTCGGCCAGCAGCGCGGGGTCGATCAGCATGCCGATCGCCACGAAGAAGATGGCGCTGAACATGTCGCGCACCGGCATGATGATGCGCTCGACCCGCGCCACGCTTTCGGACTCGGCCACGATGGCGCCGATCATGAAGGCGCCCAGCGCCACGCTGTAGCCCATTTCCGTGACCAGCAGGCAGAAGCCGAAGCAGATGCCCAGCACGGCGATCAGCAACACGTCGTTGCGGCTCACCTTCGCGATGTAGTCCACCACGCGCGGCACCAGCAGCAATCCGACCACCAGCGACACGGCCATGAACAGGCCCAGGCGCCCCACGGCGGCGAGCGCCTGCTCTGCCTCCAGGCCGCCGGTGCTGGCGATACCGGTGAGCAGGGCCATCAGCACGATGGCCAGCAGGTCTTCCACGATGAGGATGCCGAACATCAGCTGCGCAAAGCGCTCGCGCTTGAGGCCGAGATCCTCCAGCGCCTTCATGATGATGGTGGTGGACGAGATGGAAAGCATGGCGCCGAGGAACAGCGAATCCATGGCCGTCCAGCCGAAGAACCGGCCGATCTCGTAGCCGATCCAGATCATCAGCACGATTTCCGCGAACGCGGCGACCAGCGCGGCACCGCCGACGGCGCGCAGCTTCTTCAGGCTGAATTCGAGACCGAGCGCAAAGAGCAGCAGGATCATGCCCAGCTCGGAGAGCGTGCGGATCGTTTCTTCTTCGTGGATGAAGATGAAGGGGAACGTGTGCGGCCCGATGAGCAGGCCCGCGATGATGTAGCCAAGCACCACTGGCTGGCGGAGGCGCTGGAAAAGCACCGTGGTGAGGCCGGCCACCAGCATCACGGTGGCCAGGTCCTGGATGAAAACGATGCCGTGCATGCTTTTCCCTGCGTCTATGAAGGGACAGGTTACCCCGCAGGAAGTCACGAGAACATGGCAGTGCACGACAGCTGGTTATTCCTTGACCAGAGCCCTGTGAACGCCGATTCACGCAAGTCCATGCTGCACATGAACATTCTCAATTCGTCGAAAATAAATTCAAAAAAACTGTAACGAATGCTTGACGAAGAGGGGGGGCCGACGTAATCTTTGCGGCTTCCAGCAGGGGGCCATAGCTCAGCTGGGAGAGCGCCTGCATGGCATGCAGGAGGTCGCCGGTTCGATCCCGGCTGGCTCCACCAACTTCTAGTACGTCCCCATCGTCTAGAGGCCTAGGACATCACCCTTTCACGGTGGCGACCGGGGTTCGAATCCCCGTGGGGACGCCACTTTCCGGTTCGCCGGCAAGTGTAATGGATGTAGAAGTTGGTAGTTGTTGGAAGTTGGAAAACTTGTGTGGAGCGGTAGTTCAGTCGGTTAGAATGCTGGCCTGTCACGCCGGAGGTCGCGGGTTCGAGTCCCGTCCGCTCCGCCACTTTCCAAAGAAGAATCCGCCATCTGGCGGATTTTTTTTGCCTGTGCTTTTACCCGTCCGTGTCGGTCCGGGTCAGCGTGCCGATCGAATGCCCCTGCTCCGCCAGGTATTCCAGCCAGCGGCTGAGGAACCCATTCATGCGCAGGCGATGCTGGAGCACCGTCGTCGCAGCGGGGAACGGGCCCAGTACCTGCCACAGCTTGCGGCCCGGATGGCAATGCAGTGCCTCGGCCACGTGCGCATCGGTATACATGCGCAGCTGCGCCGAAGGCGAAGGCTGGCCCGTGGCTTCGTCGACGAAATCGTACGTGAGCTCCAGTTCCAGCGTGTACGGGTGCTTTTCCTGGATCTCCAGGCGCACGTTCAGGCCGTCATCGATATCGGAGATATAACGGCCCGGCGCCAGGCGCTGGGGCGAAAACAGCCGCGCAAGGCGGTGATAGTTTTCCGCATAAAGCCCCATCAGGAATTCGAAGCGTCCCGGGATGAGCGCATGAGGGCGTTCGAGGATGGCTGTCATGAGGGGCGTCGGTCTCCGTAAACGTTATCGTGCTTGCTAATACATGTGACGCTCGATACCGAGGTACTCGAAGATCTTGCTCGAGATCTCCTCGATCGAGGTATGCGTTGTGTTGAGAACCGGGATATTTTCCCGGCGCATCAGGCGGTCGGCCTGTTCAAGCTCCCACCGGCACTGCTTCAGCGTGGCGTAGCGGCTGCCCGGGCGGCGCTGTTCGCGGATCTGGGCCAGGCGGACCGGATCGATCGTCAGGCCGAACAGCCTGCTGCGATACGGACGCAGGCGCATGGGCAACTCGAGTTTGTCGAGATCGTCGTCCGTGAGGGGGTAATTGGCGGCACACACACCGTAATGCAAGGCCATATAGAGGCAGGTAGGGGTCTTGCCCGATCGGGACACCCCGACCAGCACCACGTCGGACTGGTTGTAATCCACGTCCAGCCCGTCGTCGTGGGCCAGCGCGTAATTGGTGGCCTCGATGCGGGCCTCGTAGCGGGCCGAATCGACCAGGCCGTGCGACCGGTTCACGGCGTACGACTGCTTCACCCCCAGCTCGTGCTCCAGCGGGTCGATGAAGGGGGCGAACACGTCCAGCATCAGGGCCCCGCTGCCGGCGACGATGTCGCATAAGGCCTTGGAGGTCATGGTATTGACCACGATGGGGCGCTGACCGTCCTGGGCGTACTTGGTCTTGATCCGGAGGGCTGCCGATTCCGCCTTGGCCGGGTTGTCGATAAAGGGCAGCCGGTGGGTGTCGAACTCCACCCCATCGAACTGGGTAAGCATGCTGTTGCCGATCGTCTCCGCGGTAATGCCGGTGGAATCGGAAATGAAGAAGACGGTGCGCCG
This sequence comes from Luteibacter pinisoli, assembly GCF_006385595.1. NCBI lineage: Bacteria > Pseudomonadati > Pseudomonadota > Gammaproteobacteria > Lysobacterales > Rhodanobacteraceae > Luteibacter > Luteibacter pinisoli. The sequence continues at coordinate 1,842,204 of NZ_CP041046.1, read as the reverse complement.
CATCGGACGGTTTCCCTTACGTTGGTTCCATGACTCCCACCTTAAGACCAATACGCCGTCATAACCATCCACCCCGCAGAATCACGGGCGAATTTGTGCATCGCCGCTTGTGTGAAGACCATACCACCGCGACAATGCGCCGGTTTTTTACCAGCGCGGCCTGCCGCCCAACCGATGTGAGGATCTTCCTTTGAGCGACCTGGTACTTTGGCTCGACGCGCTACGCATGACCGACCTGGGCAAGGTGGGCGGCAAGAATGCCTCCCTTGGCGAGATGATCGGCAACCTGGCGAAACTGGGCGTCTCTGTCCCGGGTGGCTTTGCCACCACGGCCGACGCCTTCCAGACCTACCTCGAAAAGAGCGGCCTCGCGAAGCGCATCCAGGAACGCCTGGCCACGCTGGACGTGGACGATGTGGACGAGCTGACCCGCGGCGGTAAGGAAATCCGCAGCTGGATCGTCGACACCGCCCTGCCCGCCGACCTCGAACAGGCCATTCGCGACGCCTACATCAAGCTCTGCAAGGATGCCGGCGCCACGGACATCGCCGTCGCCGTCCGCTCGTCGGCCACCGCCGAAGACCTGCCCGACGCCTCGTTCGCCGGCCAGCAGGAAACCTTCCTCAATGTCGTCGGCATCGACGATGTGCTGCACAAGGTAAAGGAGGTTTTCGCCTCGCTTTACAACGATCGCGCCATCGCCTACCGCGTGCACCAGGGCTTCAAGCACGAAGACGTGTTCCTCTCCGCCGGCGTGCAGCTCATGATCCGCTCGGACGTGGGCGCGTCGGGCGTGCTGTTTACCCTCGACACCGAGTCCGGCTTCCGTGACGTCGTCTTCGTCACCGGCTCCTACGGCCTGGGCGAGATGGTGGTCCAGGGCGCGGTAAACCCCGACGAGTTCTACGTGTTCAAGCCCACGCTCGCGCTGGGCAAGCCGGCCGTGCTCCGCCGCAGCCTCGGCGCCAAGCAGCAGCGCATGGTGTACTCGGACAAGCCGGGCGAGCGCGTGCGCATCGAGGAGACGCCGGCCGAGGACCGCCATCGCTTCTGCATCACCGACGCGGACGTGGAAGAACTCTCCCGCCAGGCGCTGGTGATCGAGAAGCACTACGGCCGCCCGATGGACGTCGAATGGGCGAAGGACGGCAACACCGGCAAGCTGTACATCGTGCAGGCTCGCCCGGAAACCGTGAAGTCCCGCTCGCATGCCACCACGCTGGAGCGCTTCCAGCTCAATGAAAAGAGCAAGGTGCTGACCCAGGGCCGCTCGATTGGCCAGAAGATCGGCTCGGGCAAGGCGCGCGTCATCAAGTCGCTGGCCGACATGAACAAGGTGCAGCCGGGCGATGTGCTCGTCGCTGACATGACCGATCCCGATTGGGAGCCGGTGATGAAGCGTGCCGCCGCCATCGTGACCAACCGTGGCGGACGTACCTGCCACGCGGCCATCATCGCCCGCGAACTGGGCGTGCCGGCCGTGGTGGGCTGCGGCAACGCGCTGGAAGCGATTCCGGATGGTGCCGAAGTCACCGTATCGTGCGCCGAAGGCGACACCGGCATGATCTACGAGGGCCTGCTGAAGTTCGACCGGATCACGGCGGACCTGGGCGCCATGCCGGAAGCCCCGCTGAAGATCATGATGAACGTGGCCAACCCGGAGCGTGCCTTCGACTTCGGCATGCTGCCGAACGCCGGCATCGGCCTCGCGCGCCTGGAAATGATCATCGCCAGCCACATCGGCGTGCACCCGAAGGCCCTGCTTGAGTATGCGAAGCAGGATCCGGAAACCAAGGCCCGTATCGATACGCGCATCGCGGGTTACAAGGACCCGGTGTCGTTCTACGTGGATCGCCTGGCCGAGGGCATCTCCACCATCGCCGCCTCGGTGTTCCCGAAGCCGGTGATCGTGCGCCTCTCGGACTTCAAGTCCAACGAATACGCCGGCCTGCTCGGCGGTTCGCGCTACGAGCCGCACGAAGAAAACCCGATGATCGGCTACCGTGGCGCCAGCCGTTACGTCTCGGCCGATTTCGCCGAATCGTTTGCGCTGGAATGCAAGGCGGTGAAATACGTGCGCGAGACCATGGGCCTGGACAACGTCTGGGTGATGATCCCGTTCGTGCGTACGCTGGACGAAGGTCGCAAGGTCATCGAGGTGCTGCGCAGCAATGGCCTGGTGCAGGGCGAGAACGACCTCAAGGTCATCATGATGTGCGAAGTGCCGTCTAACGCCCTGCTGGCGGACGAGTTCCTCGACATCTTCGACGGCTTCTCGATCGGTTCGAACGACCTTACCCAGCTCACCCTGGGCCTCGACCGCGATTCAAGCATCGTTGCCAACCTGTTCGACGAGCGCGATCCGGCGGTGAAAAAGCTGCTTTCCCTCGCCATCAAGACAGCGCGCGCCAAGGGCAAGTACATCGGCATCTGCGGCCAGGGCCCGTCGGACCACCCGGATCTCGCCGAGTGGCTGATGGACCAGGGCATCGAGTCGGTGTCGTTGAACCCGGATACCGTGGTCGATACCTGGCTGCGTCTGGCGAAGAAGAAGGAAAAGGCGGGCTGATGGGTTCGGTAGGGCCCGCCCCCTGCGGCGGGCCCTACGCGTGCACAGCCACACCGGCTTCCCTGTAACGACGAAGGATGCCTTCGTCGGTATCAGCCGCCACCACCAGGTGGGTGATCGCCGTGATCGGCACCGTGTGGTGCGTCGCCGAGGCCACAAGTTTGTCGGGCGTGGCGATGGCTACGGTCTCGCCGCTCGCCTCGATAATCGCCTGCTTGAAGACGGTTTCTTCCTCGTCGTAGGTCCACAGGCCCGTCGATGGATCGATCGAGCACACCCCGGGGAAACACAGGTCGGCACGGATATCCTGCGCCTGGCGCAGCGTACGCGAGCCGATGGCGCCACCGATGAAGGGATCGAGCTTGCCGCCGAGCAGGATCACCTCGAAGCCGGGCCGACCCAGCACGGCTAACGCCACATCGGGCGCGTTCGTCACCACGGTCAGGTCGTGGTTATCGGGCAAGGCTTTCGCCAGCGCCGTATTGGTCGAACCGGCATCGATGAACAGGATCTGCCCTTTTTCCACCAGTGCAGCCGCAACGCGGCCGAGCGTACGCTTCAGCTCCGCCCGCTCGTTATGCCGTTCGCCGAGGGGCGCCACATGCTGGGAAAGCAGCGCACCGCCGTAAACGCGCCGGCACAGGCCTTGCGCAGCCAGGTCACGCAGGTCACGACGGATCGAGTCTTCCGACACCCGGAATTCCTGCGCCAGGTCCGCGGCCACCACCTTCCCTTCCCTTTGCAGGCGCTCGAGGATCAGCTGCTGGCGCTCGCGCGGCAGCGTCGTGTCCAGCGTCATCATTTGGGCAGGAACCCTAGCTCGATCAGTTCCGCCCGCAGCTGCGCCGGCGAGTGGAAGTGGATGCCATGGATACCCAGTGCTTCGGCAGCCTCGACGTTCACCTTGTTGTCGTCGATGAACACGGCGCACTTCGGGTTGATGTCGTAGCGCTCGAGCAGCGTTTCGTAGAGCTTGGGATCCGGCTTGATCGTGCCTTCATCGCCCGACACCACGATGCCATCGAACCAGTTGAAGAACTCGTAGCGCGCGCGGGCAATCGGGAACGTCTCGCCCGACCAGTTGGTGAGCCCGTATAACGGATGGCCTGCGCTTTTCAGATCGTGAAGGATCGCGATGCTGTCGTCGATCGGACCCTTCAGGGTTTCTTCCCAACGCTCATGGAACGCCGTGATCAGGTCGACGTGCTCGGGATGCTTCGCCGTCAGTTCGGCCAGGGCCTCAGCCCACGATCGCCCGGCATCCTGGCGAAGGTTCCATTCGGTCGTCGTCACTTCCGCGAGGAAGCGCTCCATACCGGCCTCATCGTCGCCGAACAGCTTGCGATACAGGTACCGCGGATTCCAGTCGACAAGCACGCCGCCGAAATCAAAAATCACCACGTTACGCTTGGAATACATAGGAAGCTCCGGATCAGCGACGCGCGATGGACGCGCACAGGGCAACGATGACGAGCAGGCCGGCAACGCCGGTCAGCGCGATGGAAAGCGTACTGAGGTGGGCCACGAAACCAATACCTGCGGGGCCTGCAAGCATGCCGGCGTAGCCCAGCGCGGTGACGATGGCGATGCCGACGCCAGGCGACGCACCCCCCAGGCGGCCGGCGGCGCTGAACAGCACCGGGACGATATTGGACGCGCCAATACCTACCAGCACAAAGCCAAGCAGGGAGGCGGGACCCCACGGAACAAGCGTGGCGGCAAGGAAGCCGGTGGCGGCAATCAGGCTGCCGGCACGCACGATCGCCACAGGGCCGACGTGTGCGGTGATGCGATCGCCCATCAGGCGGCACACCGCCATGGCAATGGAGAACGCCGCGTAACCCAGGCCGGCCGACGACGCATCAAAGCCACGCGAGAAGCGCAGGAAGACCGCACTCCAGTCGAGCATGGCGCCCTCGGCGAGAAACACCACCATGCACAGGAAGCCGAGGAGGAATACGGCACCGCCCGGCATGCGGAAGGGTGCGTGCGTTTCCGTGTGTTCGTCTTCGTGGCGCACAAGGAAGTGCTTCCACTGGGTGATGACGATAAGCAGCAGGGCAACCGATACGGCGATGGCACTCCCCGTGAGTGGCGCGCCTGCCTTGAGCAGTGCGGCCATGCCCGCCGACCCGACCAGGCCACCCACGCTGAAGAGCCCGTGGAAGCCGGACATCATGGGCTTGCCGCGCATTTTCTCCACGTCCACGGCATGCGCGTTCATGGAAACGTCGACCACGCCCAGCGAGGCACCGAAGAACAGCAGGGCTGCGCCCAGCGTCCAGGCATCGGGAGCGAGGGTCAGCAGCGGCAGCGCGAGGCAGACGAGCAGCCCACTGACGCCGATGACGTCCCGGTTGCCGAACCGATGGATAAGAAAGCCCGCAAGCGGCATGGCCGCCGCCGCGCCACAGCCCATGCAAAGCAGCACGAGGCCAAGCGTGCCGTCATCGAGCCCGAGGCGAGCCTTGGCGTAGGGAACCATCGGGGCCCAGCTGGCCATGCCGATGCCAGACAGGAGAAAGATAAGCCGGGTGGCTCGTGTGGGATTCATGCGCATTCCGGGACGGAGAATGTGCATCAATGTACTTAATCGTGCACAAACGTGCAACAACCACCATCAAATCCAATGAAAGCCTTTGGCCATGAGCCCGGACAGCCCCAGTGCCACCGTGACCAGCGCACCTAACATCAACTTGAAATCAGAACGAATCTCGCGGATATCGGCGCGGAGTTCCTGCATGTCGCCTTTCAGCTCGGCGCGGAGTTCCTGCATGTCGCCTTTCAGCTCGGTGCGGAGTTCCTGCATGTCGCCTTTCAGCTCGGTGCGTAGGTCCTGCATCTCCCCTTTCAGCTCGGTGCGGAGCTCCTGCATCTCCCCTTTCAGTTCAGTGCGGAGCTCCTGCATCTCCCCTTTCAGTTCAGTGCGGAGCTCCTGCATATCGCCTTTAAGCTCGGTGCGGAGGTCCTGGATATCCTTCTTTACCTCAGTACGGAGGTCCTGAATGTCATCTCTCAGTTCATTGCGGACCTCTTTGATTTCGTCCCTGAGGTCGCTGCCGAGCTGGCGCACCTCAAGACGGAGGTTGCCAAGGTCGTGGCGGAGGTATTCGGTGCTGACCTCCAGTCGGGCAAAACGGGTATCCATCGTGGCATGGTGGGTGGGCCCGGATTCCGGCGCAACAGGACCAGGACTCCCCGCGGCAATGACGGGATCGAAAGACAGGCGACTCATGGCGACGAGAAGCTCCTAAGTGGCGGGTAGTGAACATGTTCCCCTCACTCAGGCCGAGCTACGAGACTCTCTTGCCCGCTTCGCTGCGTAGGTAAAGCCCTTAATTGTCATAGGGTTTGTAGGACTTTCTCGCCTGAGAATCGCCGCAATCGCACAAGCCACTTGCACCCCGGCCCGGGCTTATGTACAAATGTACACATGACGACGCCGAACCTCACCGAGCGACAGCAGAAGACCCTTACCTTCCTGCGGGAGTACCTGCAGGCCGAGGGCCTGCCACCCACGCTTCGCGAGATCGCGGAAGCCCTCGGCTTTCCCAGCCACAGCTCCGCGCAGGCCTGCGTGGAGTCGCTGGTGCGCAAGGGCGTGCTGGAGCGTTCTCCGCAGCATCGCGGCCTGCGCCTCCCGTCCGGCAACGCCGCCGCCATCCGCGCCGCCATGGGTAACGAGCTGCCGCTCATCGGCCGCGTCGCCGCCGGCTCGCCCATCCTGGCGGAGGAAAACATCGAATCGCAGCTGGATATCGACCCGGCCATGTTCCACCCGCGGGCCGATTACCTGCTGCGCGTCGTCGGCATGAGCATGCGCGATGCCGGCATCCTGGATGGCGACCTCCTCGCCGTCCACCGTACCCCCACGGCCAGCGATGGCCAGATCGTGGTCGCCCGTCTGGATGACGAAGTGACGGTCAAGCGCCTGAAGCATGAGCGCGACCGCCTGCTGCTGCTTCCCGAAAATCCGGACTTCCGTCCCATCGAAGTGGACCCACGCCGGCACGCCTTCGCCATCGAAGGCCGCTATGTCGGCATCATCCGCAGGACCTGAGCCATGAATGCTGCCATCGCCTCCCCCACGCTTGCCCAGGTCCTGGACCATCCCGGTATCTGGCGCCGTTCCGCCGACCGCCAGCCGCGCGTGCGCGCGCTGTCCACTGGCTGGGCCTCACTCGACGGCCGCCTTCCCGGTGGCGGCTGGCCGCAGGGTGCGGTCAGCGAAATTCTCTTCGAGCACGATGGCCTGGGCGAGCTCGACCTGGTGATGCCTGCGCTTGCCGCGCTCACCCAGGAACATCGCCGCGTCATCTTCGTGGCGCCGCCCTACCAGCCCTATGCACCCGCGCTCGCCGCGGCCGGTGTCGACCTCCGCTTCCTGCATGAGATCCATGCGGGCACCACCGAGGCCGCCTGGAGCATGGAGCAGTGCCTGCGCTCCGGTTGCTGTGGCGCCGTGGTGGGCTGGCTGCCGGATATCGATTACCGCAGCCTTCGCCGGCTACAGCTGGCCGCCGAAACCGGCGATGCCTGCGCCATGATTTTTCGTTCCGCCGAGCACGCCGCGCAAAACAGCCCGGCCGCGCTTCGCCTCAAGGTCAGTAATAGTGACGAGGCCACCTACGTGGATGTCCTCAAGTCACGTGGTCTGCTGACCACAACCGCTCCGCTGCTTCGTATGCGGGCCTGAGGCTTGCCCGGCATGGTGTTGTCCTCATCCGCCGCCATGCCGGGCACCTCTTTTTTTGCCACGTATCCGCAGCCATGCTTTGGGCCTGTCTCCGTTTTCCCGGCCTGGCGTTCTCCGCCGCCTTCGCCGCGACACCGGAGGCAGGCCCCTCTGCCCTACTCGACAACCACGCACGCCAACGGCTGATCGCTAGCGCCAATGACGAGGCTCGCGCCCAGGGCATCCGCCGCGGGCAAAGCGTAGCTGCCGCGCGTGCGCTATGCCCCGCGCTGGAAGTGCGCCCACGCGATCGCGACGCGGAAAAACGCCTGCTCGCCGAACTGGCGGCGTGGTGTTACCAATTCAGCGGTCATGTCAGCCTGGTGCCCTCCAACGCCATCCTCATGGAAGTCGGGGCCAGCCTGCGGCTGTTCGATGGCTGGCCCGTGCTGGCCGAACGCGTGCGTGCCGGCCTGCATGAGCAAGGCCACCCGCATACCCTGGCTGCCACACCGTTCGCATCGGCGTCGTGGGTATTCGCCGCCACGGCGGACGGCATGGTGATTCCCGAGCGCGAAGGTGTCATCCGCATGCTCGGCGCGCTGCCCCTCACGCAAAGCGGCCTGCCCGCCACCGCGATCGTCGCGCTGCATGCCATGGGTTTTCGCCGGCTGGACGATATTTTCCGCCTGCCCCGTCCCGAACTCACCCGACGCATCGGCCGCGCAGGCGTGAACTGGATCGACCGCATCCGTGGCCAGGCCGTGGATGCCCTGCCCGCCTGGCAGCCGCCTGCCAGCTTCCTGCAGAAGATCGAGTTTGATGGCGAACTCGATGGCAGCCAGCCGTTGCTTTTCCCGTTGCGCCGGCTGACCCGCGCCCTGGCCAACCTGCTGGCGGCACGCGACGGCGGCGTGCAGCGTTTCACGCTGACCCTCGAACACGCCCGCGGTGAAGCCACGCGTATCGTCGTGGCCATGGCGGCACCGCAACGCGATGCCGAGCGCCTGTTCGAACTGGCCCGCACGCGACTGGAACGCGCCACGCTGCCGGCACCTGCCCGTGCCATCGAACTGCACGCCGACGAACTGCCCGTCTTCCGGCCACCGGTTCGCGACCTGTTTGAGCCCGTGCGCGGTGACGGCCTGGACTGGCCCACGCTGGACGAACGGCTGCGCGCCCGCCTGGGCGATGCGGCCTTGCGACAGCTCATGGTGGTGAACGACCACCGCCCCGAGCGGGCATCGCGCCACGGCGTGCCCACCGCCACGGTGTCACTGCCGCGCGGACGGCGGCCCCTGTGGCTACTGCCGCGGCCGATGCCCATGCGGCCTGATCCGGTAGCGGTACTGGCTGGCCCCGAACGCATCGAAAGCGGCTGGTGGGATGGCGGCGACACCCGCCGTGACTATTACATCGTGCGCACCATGCACGGCCAGCAGGCATGGGCTTACCTGCCGCCAGGCATGCTGGACGGGTGGATGCTGCATGGCTGGTTTGCCTGACCAACCGGCGAATGACGGTGATGTCGAGATCCCCGCCTACGCCGAACTGCATGCGCTAAGCGACTTCAGCTTCCAGCGTGGCGCGTCCAGCGCGCGCGAGCTTTTCGAGCGGGCGAAAGACCTCGGCTATGGGGCGCTCGCTATTACTGACGAATGCTCGCTGTCAGGCATCGTGCGCGCCCTGGAAGCCTCGCTGGAAATGGCACTGCCGCTGATCGTCGGCAGCGAATTCCGCCTGTCGGATGGCACGGTGCTGGTCCTGCTGGTAGAGAACCAGGCCGGCTACACCGAGCTGTGCCGCCTGATCACGCTGGCCCGGCGACGCGCCCGCAAGGGCAGCTATGAGTTACACCGTGCCGACCTCGAGGTGCTGGGCGAAGGGCTGTGCCTGCTCTGGGCTCCCGGCGCCTGGGACACCAGCGAAGCGGCCGCGCATGAAGAGCGCGCGGCATGGGTGGCAACGCATTTCTCCGGCCGCGCATGGCTTGCGGTGGAACTGCACCGCAGCCAGCACGACGAGGCCGACCTGCTGACCCTGCGTGCGCTCGCCGCCCGCCATGCCCTGCCATGCGTGGCCGCCGGCGACGTGCACATGCACCTGCGCCGTCGTCGTGCCCTGCAGGACGCGATGACGGCCATCCGCGTGAACCGGCCGCTCTCGGAGGCCGGTGCGGCCTTGTTTCCGAACGGCGAACGCCACCTGCGGCGGCGCGAAACGCTGGCCCGCATCTACCCGCGCGACCTGCTCGACGAAACCCAGGTGGTGGCCGCCCGCTGCATCGGCTTCGACATCCGCGGCATCAACTACGTCTACCCCCACGAGCTGGTGCCCGAGGGCATGGACGCCACGACCCACCTGCGCCAGCTCACCTGGGAAGGCGTCGCCACGCGCTGGCCCGGTGGCATCGACGACGAACTCCGCCTGCGCATCGAGAAGGAACTCACCCTCGTCGCCGCGATGAAGTACGAGGCTTTCTTCCTCACGGTGCATGACATCGTCCGTTTTGCCCGCTCCCGGCAGATCCTTTGCCAGGGCCGTGGTTCGGCAGCGAATTCGGTGGTGTGTTTCTGCCTGGGCATCACCGAAGTGAACCCCGCGCAGATCAATACGCTATTTGAACGTTTCATCTCGCTCGAGCGGGATGAGCCGCCGGATATCGACGTCGATTTCGAACACGAGCGCCGCGAGGAAGTGCTGCAGTACGTGTTCAACAAGTACGGCCGCGAGCGTGCCGCGCTGGCCGCCACCGTGATCAGCTACCGGCGCAAAAGCGCGGCGCGCGATATCGGCCGCGCGCTCGGCCTTTCCGAAGACCAGCTGGACCAGCTCAGCCGGGCCTATTCCCATGCCCATGGCGAAGTGCCCATCACGGTGCGCCTGGCCGAACGCGGCTTCGATATCAGCAGCCGCACCATCCGCCAGCTCGTGGTGCTGGTGGAAGAACTCAACGGCATGCCGCGGCACCTCTCCCAGCACGTGGGTGGTTTCGTCATTTCCGATACACCGCTGCACCATCTGGTGCCGGTGGAAAACGCTGCCATGGACGACCGCACCATCATCCAGTGGGACAAGGACGACCTGGAAACCATGAAGCTGCTGAAGGTGGATTGCCTCGCGCTGGGCATGCTCACCTGCATGCGCAAGGCCATCGACCTGCTTCGCCTGCACGAGATACAGGATTACCCGCGCCTGGCCGACATCCCCATGGACGATGCCGCGACATACGACATGATCCAGGCCGCCGATACCGTGGGTGTCTTCCAGATCGAATCACGCGCGCAGATGTCGATGCTGCCGCGACTGAAGCCCGCGCGGTATTACGACCTCGTGATCCAGGTAGCCATCGTCCGCCCCGGGCCGATCCAGGGCGGCATGGTGCATCCCTACCTGCAACGCCGGAAGCTGCCGCCGGAAGAGATTGTCTACGAACACAACGTGCGGCCCGTGCTGGAACGCACCCTTGGTGTACCGATCTTCCAGGAGCAGGTGATGCACGTCCTGCAGGTCGTCGCCGATTTCACGCCGGGCGAATCGGATGAGCTGCGCCGCTCCATGGCGGCGTGGAAGCGCCGTGGTGGCCTGCAGAAATTCGAACCGAAGATTCGCCGAAACATGTCGAAGAACGGGTATTCGCCGGCCTTCACGCAACAGATCATCGACCAGATCCAGGGCTTTGGCAGTTACGGCTTTCCGGAATCGCATGCGGCGGGTTTTGCGCTTATCGCCTACGCCTCGTCGTTCCTGAAGTGCCACCACCCGGCGGTGTTCACCTGCGCGCTGCTGAATAGCCAGCCGATGGGTTTTTACGCGCCCGCGCAACTGGTCGCCGACGTACGCCACCACGGCGTGGAGGTACGGCCGCCCGATGTCACCGCCAGTGCGTGGGATTGCACCCTGGAACCGTCGACAAGGAAGCCAGGCGTGCTTGCGTTGCGCCTCGGGCTACGCATGATCAGTGGCCTGTCGGCGGACCTCGGCACGCGCGTTGTCGCCGCCCGCGAACAGGCCCCCCTGCGCGATCTTGCCGACCTTGCCCATCGTGCCCACCTGAACCGTTTTGAGCGCGAACGGCTGGCCGACGCGGGAGCCCTGCGCACGTTGAGCGGGCATCGCCATCGGGCGCGCTGGGAGAGCGCAGGCATCGAACGCACCTTGCCGCTGCTTGATGCCGTCATGGAAGAGCGGACCACCCTGCGCCCGCCGACCCAGGCTGAAAACGTTTTCGCTGACTACGCCACCCATGGCCTCTCGCTAAGTGGCCACCCTCTCTCGCTGGTTCGCAAGAAATTACTATCGCGCCGCGTACGCCACGCACGCGATCTGCTGTCGGTGCGCAACGGTGCATGGCTGCGCCACGCCGGCCTGGTGACCGTGCGCCAGCGCCCGCAGACCGCGAGCGGCATCACATTCGTGACGCTGGAAGACGAAACCGGCCAGGTCAACGTCATCGTGCGCCCCAAGGTCGCGGAGGCCTGCCGACAGGCCCTGCTCGACGCCGTACTGCTGGCGGTCGATGGTCAATGGCAGTCGATCGACGGCGTTCGCCACCTGGTGGCGCATCGCCTGCTCGATTTCAGTGACCTGCTCCCGTCGCTGGGATCGGTGTCGCGCGACTTCCAGTAATTTCGTCGCTTAACCGAACGTAATTTCCACCTGAACGAATGCCTAGGAACCGCAGGATCAGATTCACCCGGTTCATCCAAAAAGCGATAGCGTCTGCACCGACCGCACACATTCCGGTCTGAAAGCGGGCATGCCTTCGCGCCAGGCGTTTCCGCTCATGAACCCAAGGCGCTCACAATGCTTCAGGAGAGATTCGTCATGCGCAACACGAAACTGATCCTCGCCATGCTCGCCGGCTGTACCCTCGTTAGCGGCGCCGCCCTCGCGCAGGATGCCTCTTCGAAGGCCGCCCCGACGTCCGCTTCCACCTCCGCCACGCCCATGCATACGGGCAGCGACAGCATGAAGTCCGACGACGCCGGCGCCATGAAGGGCAGCGAAAATGGCTCGATGAAGTCGACCCACAAGAAAACGCACAAGAGCATGAAGACCGACACCACGGCACCGGCCAAGTCCTCGACCGCCGGCGGCATGTAACAGCCAGCGCATGCACGAAAAAACCGGCGCCGCGAGGCGCCGGTTTTTTTATGCGTCAGATAACGTGGATGGTTTCATCGTCGATGGCAACCACCTGCCCCGCACGGATCTTGCAGGTCTTGCGCAGCTCCACGACGCCATCCACCGTCACCAGCCCGTCGGCCACCAGGTGCTTTCCCTCGCCACCGCTCGAGGCGATGCCAGCAAGCTTCAGCAGCTGGTTCAATTCGACGTAGTCACCTTCAAGCTGGAACGTTTGCGAGGACATGAGCGGGCATTTCAGAGCGGGAAGTCGCCCATTAGAGCGCAATCCGGCCGCCGATGTTGAGTAGCATGAAGTCATCCGGCCCCAGCCCTTCGCCCGCCAGCGCCTCGCCAAGCAGTCGCGGCGGCTCATCGAGCTGGTCGTCGGCCAGTTCGAACACGCCCCAGTGGATGGCGATGGAGCGCTGGCAGCCGATCTCCTTGTGCAGCCGCACCGCCTCCGCGGGGTCCACATGCTGGCCGTGCATGAACCAGCGGGGCGCGTAGGCGCCGATCGGCAAGGCGGCCAGGTCGATCGGGCCAGCCCGGCGGCCGATCTCGGCAAGCTGGTCGGAATAGCCCGTATCGCCGGCGAACCAGAACCGGTATCCGTCCTGCGCCATCACCCAGCCACCCCACAGGGAGCGGTTGCGATCCCACAGCGTGCGCGCGCTCCAGTGCCGGGCCGGGACGAAGGTGAACACCGAGCCGTTCACTTCCGTCGATGCCCACCAGTCCAGCTCGCGGACATTGCCGATGCGCTCGCGGTCGAACCAGCGCTTCAGGCCCAGCGGCACCAGGAACACCGCCGCTGGAAACTGACGTGCGATGGCATGGACGCTGGCGCGGTCCAGGTGGTCGTAATGGTTGTGGGAAATGACCACGACATCGATGCGCGGCAGCGCGGCGGCCTCCACCGGCGTGGGTGTCCGGCGCAGGGGGCCGGCGAACGACAGCGGCGAGGCGCGCTGGCCCAGCACGGGGTCGGTGATCACGGTCAGGCCCTGGCGGCGCACCAGGACGGTGGCGTGGCCAAGCCACCAGGCGGCGTCATCGGTGCCGGCAAAATCCGCCGGCTGCCACCAGCGGCGGGTGAAGGCCTCGTAGCCTTCGGCAGGCGGACGCGGCAGTTGCTGTTCCTTGCGCTCGCGGCGCCAGCGTTTCAGGCCACCGGGCTGCCGGGTCTCGGGCTCGAGATTGCGGAAGCCGTCGCGAGCGTGATGCGCCTTCGTGGCGTCAAAGTACGGATTCGTCCAGGGCATGCCTTGCCTTGATGATGGGGTCGCAGGAAGACCTGCGGCCCCATCGGTCCCGCTTCAAGGTCAGTCGACGTCGACGCGACGCACCTGGGCCAGCCAGTCTTCCAGGTTGAAGTACGTGCTCACGCGGGTGATCTTGCCCCCGGCGATGTCGAAGAACGCGCCGCCCGGCAGCACGTAGGTCTGCCCCTGGGCCAGCGGCAGGCCGTCGTCGGTGGCCTTGTATACGCCGTGCAGGCCGTATTCCGCCGCCGCGCGATCGCCCTTCTCGTTGGCCATCACCACCAGGTTCTTCACCTGCTCGGTGTAGCTCACGTTCATGCGCTCGAGGAAGGCGGCGAAGCGGGCGCGGCCAACCTCCCGGCCGCCCTGGTTCACGTCGTGGGCCACGTGCTCGTCCATCAGGTCGAGCATCCCGTTCCAGTCGGCGCGGTTGAACGCGTCGTAGAAGCGGCGGATCAGGTCGATCGTGTCGTTCATCGGGGTACTCAGAAAATAATGACCGAGCGGATGGCCTTGCCCTCATGCATCAGGTCAAAGGCGCGATTGATGTCGTCCAGCCCCATCGTATACGTGATCATCGGATCGATCTTGATCTCACCACCCATGTAGCGGTCGACATAGCCGGGCAATTCGGTACGGCCCTTCACGCCGCCAAACGCCGAACCACGCCACACGCGGCCCGTCACCAGTTGGAAGGGACGCGTGCGGATTTCCTGCCCCGCGCCCGCCACGCCAATGATGATCGACTCGCCCCAGCCCTTGTGGCAGCACTCCAGTGCCGCGCGCATCACGTCCACGTTGCCGATGCACTCAAAGGAATAGTCGACGCCGCCACCGGTCAGCTCCACGATCACCTGCTGGATCGGGGTATCCGGGTAGTCCTTCGGATTCACGAAATCCGTGGCGCCCAGCATCTTCGCCATCTCGAACTTGGCCGGGTTGGTGTCGACGCAGATGATCCGGCCGGCCTTCGCCATGACCGCACCCTGCACCACCGAGAGGCCGATGCCCCCCATGCCGAACACCGCGACCGACGCGCCCGGTTCCACCTTGGCGGTGTTCAGCACCGCGCCGATACCCGTGGTGACGCCGCAACCCAGCAGGCACACCTTATCGAGCGGGGCGTCCTTGTTGATCTTCGCCAGGGAGATCTCCGGCAGCACGGTGTATTCGCTGAACGTGCTGGTGCCCATGTAGTGCAGCAGCTGCTTGCCGCCCATGGAGAAGCGCGAGGTGCCGTCCGGCATCACGCCCTGGCCCTGGGTGACGCGGATCTTCTGGCACAGGTTGGTCTTGCCCGAACGGCAGAACGCGCACTCCCCGCATTCAGGGGTGTACAGCGGGATCACATGGTCGCCCGGCTTGAGCGAGGTGACGCCCTCGCCCACTTCCTCGACGATGCCACCGCCCTCGTGGCCGAGGATGACCGGGAAGGCGCCCTCGGGGTCCGCACCGGACAGGGTGAACAGGTCGGTATGGCAGACGCCCGTGGCCACGATGCGCACCAGCACTTCGCCCGCCTTCGGGCCCTGGACGTCGATCTCTTCAATGGACAGGGGCTTGCCTGCTTCCCAGGCAACGGCGGCGCGCGACTTCATGGAGGATGCTTCCTTAGGGGCTGGACCGGGGATTCTAGCGCGCCAGGCCGCCCCGGCCGCTTATCTGAACGATTTCCTAACACTCCCGTGGCAGCTGCCGGGCGAATGAGTTAAACTACAGTTAACGGATACGTTCAGTCCTACGAACGAAGGCCCGCGGCAAGGATTCCGGAAGATGGTCATCCCGACACTTTCCGAGAAAACGATTGAACCTTTTCCTTACGCCCGCTGTCCAAGTTTTTAATCCCTGAGGCCCTTGAAACGGCTTAGGGGGCCCCTACTAAGGGGGAGGCAATACTCGTTGGTTCAGTAATTCGGCCGAATCGCCGCATGACGAAAGCCTAACGAAGCCATTGTTCACCAAACGAAACGGACCAGTGCCGCAAGGCTGTCTACCGGGGGTTTCCCGGTCAGGGTAAGGTCCCACCACGCCAGAGACCGGCGGCGTGGCGTCGACAGAACCATCCGGTCATATAAGAGACTGGGAGACCACGACCATGAATGAACTTCGCAACGAATACGGCATTACCACTTTCGAATACGCCGGCGGCTACCGCGTCAGCGACGCCATGAGCGGCCTCGACCTGTTCGGTGGTGAGATGGACGGCTACGACTGGCTGGGCGAAGTCGCCAGCCGCCTCGGTTCCGACGGCCTGTAAGCCGCGCCTCGCCGTAGGGGCGCTTCTGGGCACGGCCGCTGCTGGCGGCGCACCCCAGTCCGCGCTTCCCAAGGCCGCGGCCCCGTCCGCTCCTACGAGACAAGCGCTGTACTGAGAGAAGGCTCGCCCCACGGCGGGCCTTCTGCCTTTCCGGGCCGCCCGACGCCGCGTCAGGTCAGCCCGACCACCTGCAGCACCAGCCAGGCGTTCGCCGCCGAAATCAGCAGGAACAAGGCCCACGCCGCCAGCGACACCAGGCGGGTATTGGCAAACGCCCCCATCAGCCCGCGATCGTCCGTGAAGCGGATCAGCGGGTACATCGCGAACGGCAGCTGCACGCTCAGCACCACCTGGCTGGCCACGAGCAGCGCGCCGATGGCGCGATCCCCCATCAGCACGACGCCGACGAACGCCGGGATGATCGCCAGGCCACGGGTGATCAGCCGACGCTGCCAACAGGGCAGCTTCATCTGCAGGAAGCCATCCATGATGACCTGCCCGGCGATGGTGCCGGTGAACGTGGAACTCTGCCCTGAGGCGAACAGGCCGATGGCGAACGCGGCCGGGGCGATCGTCGTGCCCGCGATGGGTGCCAGCAGCTCGTAGGCATCGCCGATGTCGGCCACGTCATGCCGGCCACTGGCGTGGAACGCGCCCGCCGCCACGATCAGGATGGCCGCGTTGATCAGCAGCGCCAGGGTGAGCGAACACAGGGTGTCGACGCGGGTAAGGCGAATGGCGGCCCACTTGCCTGCCTCGCCGGACACCGCGCGGGTCTGCACGATCGACGAATGCAGGTAGAGGTTGTGCGGCATGATCGTCGCGCCGAGGATACCGATCGCCAGGTACAGCGGCTCGTGGGTATCCAGCGCGTGCAGCGACGGCACGAACCCCGCCGCCACGGCATGCCAGTCCGGCCCGACCAGGAACAGCTGCACGATGAAGCAGATGCCGATCGTGCCGACCAGCCCAAGGATGATCGCCTCGACACGACGGAAACCCCTGCCCTGCAGCCCCAGCACGATGAACGTGTCGAGCGCCGTCAGCGCCACGCCGACGGGCAAGGACAGCCCGAACAGCAGCTTGAACGCGAGCGCACTGCCGAGCACCTCGGCCAGGTCGCAGGAAATAATGGATATCTCCGCGAGCACCCACTGCACGCGCCCCATGGCCTTCGGAAAGCGCTGGCTGGAAAGCTGGGCAAGATCCCGCTGCGTTGCGATGCCCAGCCGCGCGGCCAGCGACTGCAGGAGCATCGCGGCAAGGCTGGAAAGCAGCACGACGAACAGCAGGCGGTAGCCGAAGCGCGAGCCGGCCTCGATGTCCGTGGCCCAGTTGCCCGGGTCCATGTAGCCCACGGAAACCAGCAGGCCGGGCCCGGCGAACCGGAAGGCCTTTTTCCACCATGGCAGGCTCTCCGCCACCACGATGGAGCCGGCCACTTCGGAGGGGCAGAACGGCGCCGTGGCCGTCTTGGGTAACGGAAAGAACATACCGCCATCGTAGCGGTTCCCACCCCGTGGTGAACGTCGCATCGCGCTTGCTTCACGAACCCCTGATGGCGGTAACAGGTAAATCGTTGTCGCTGCGAAGTGCGCAGAGCAACGAGGAAACCATCATGGACAAGAACCGTACCGAAGGTATGAAGCACGAGGTAAAGGGCGCCGTGAAAGAAGTCGCCGGCAAGGTGACGGGTAACCACGCCAAGGAAGCCGCGGGCAAGATCGAAAAGAATGCCGGCAAGGTCCAGAATGAAGTGGGCAAGGCCGCCGACCAAGCACGCGATCGCAAACACTGACGAGGGTTGGGCGGGGGTGACGCCCCCGCCCCTTCCAGTATGGTCCTGCGACACTGGTTTCATCTCACCAGGAAAGCCGTTGTCACCGCCGCGGAAGGCTTCAGCGATGACGAGCTGATGACCCGTGCGGCGGCGCTTTCGTTCTACTCGGCCCTGTCATTCGCGCCGCTGCTTGTCCTCTTGCTATGGATACTCTCCGCCCTGGGCGACCAGTGGCAGGCGCAGCTCGTCGAGGGGCTCACCACGGTCATCGGCCAGCAAGGCGCGGGCGCGGTGAAGCTGGTAATCGACAACGCCCAGCAGCGACCCAAGCTGGGTAACGTGGTGGGCCTCATTGGCCTTGGCGTGACGGTGTTCAGCGCATCAGCGGTGTTTGCCCAGCTGCAATCGACGATCAACCGTGTATGGAAGATCCGCGCCAAGCCTGGCGAAGCGGTCGCGGGCTGGCTGAGCACGCGGGCGCGGGCGTTCGGCCTGCTGGTCGGTATCGCCTTCCTGCTCATCATTTCCTTCGTCGTCAGCAGCCTCATCCAGCTATTGATCCCGGGCGACACCATGGCGTGGCAGGTGGCCGAGGCGATCATCTCCTTCGGTGTCTTCGTCATCGCCTTTGGCGCGATGTACCGGATCCTTCCTGACGCCATCATCGCGTGGCGTGACGCGGCACGCGGTGGCTTCCTCACCGCGCTGCTTTTCGTGGCAGGCAAGTTCGTCATCAGCCTGTATATCGACCACGCCAGTGTCGGCGGCGCCTATGGGCCCGCCGGGGCGATCGTCGTGCTGCTTACCTGGGTGTATTACGCGTCGATCATCGTGCTGCTCGGCGCGGAGCTGACCCACGGCCTGGCCGTGGCGCGCGGGGCGAAGATCCGCCCGGCGGAGCATGCGGAAAGCTTCGAGGAAGCCGGGGCGCGGAGGCCGCCAGCTTCCTCGAACAGCGCGCCTTAGGTGCAGCCGCGCACCAGGAAAATCAGGATGAGGATCGGGATCGGCACGCCCAGGATCCAGAGCAGCACGTAGCCAATGCCGCCTTTCTGTTTTTCCGCAATCGGGGTGTTCTGCTCGTCCATCGTGTCACCTCTCCACCTTGGGGTGTGACGAGATTCCGGCGGCGGGCGTGCAGCAGGCGTGACAATCGCGACAGTAACGTATTCGCAACGACACGCCCTTCGCACATCGTGCATTATTCGTGAGGGGCTACGATGCCCCAAAGGATGTCCGATGACCCTGCCCCGCCCGCTTCTCCTCGCCACCGCCCTGCTCGCCGCGGCCACCGGTACCCACGCCGCCACGGTGATTCGCGGCGCCCGGGTGATAGACGGCACCGGCGCCCCGCCGCGCGACGACGTCACCCTTGTCGTGGATGGCGACCATTTTTCGATGGTGGGGCCCGGGCTGCGGGTAAAGATGCCCGACGGCACAAAGGTCGTGGACTACACGGGCAAGACGATCATGCCCGGCCTTGTCTCCGACCATGGCCATATCGGCCAGGTGGACGGGACGAAGGGTGGCCTCCCTGCCCTGTATACCCGCGAGAACGCCCTGCGCCAGCTTCGCCAGTGGCGTGCCTACGGCGTTACCACGGTGACCTCCCTGGGGCTCAATAACCCGGACGTTTTCTACCCCCTGCGCGCCGACCTGCATGCAGGGAAGGCCGACGGGGCGGATCTTTTCGGTGCCGACCACGGCATCGGCGTCCCGCAGGGTGCGCCGCCGGTAAAGATGATGCAGGCCGGGTCCAACCAGCTCGACCGACCGTCCACCCCGGAGGAAGCCCGCGCGGCCGTGGATGCCGCCGCCGCCCGCGGCACGGACCTGATCAAGATCTGGGTCGACGATTTCAACGGCACGCTGCCCGTAAAGATGAAGCCCGAGATCTGGCGCGCGGTGATCGACGAGGCCCACGCGAAACATCTGCGCGTCGCCGCGCACATCTACTACCTGGATGACGCGCGCAGGCTGGTCGACGACGGTGTCGACATCCTCGCCCACGGGGTGCGCGACAAGGCCGTGGATGCCGGCTTCATCGACGCCATGAAGACGCACGGCACCTGGTACATCGCCACGCTCGACCTCAACGAAGCGGCGTACATCTATGCTCGCCATCCGGCCTGGATGGACCAGCCCTTCTTCACCCACGCCGTGCAGCCCGCGCTGGCCACGCAGTTCGCCGATGGCGCCTGGCGCGACAAGGTGCAGAACGACGGTTCGACGTCGGTGAACGAGGCCGCGCTGAAGACCAACCAGGAAAACTTCAAGAAGCTGTACGACGCCGGCGTCAAGACCGGCTTCGGCACGGATGCCGGCGCCACGCCGCTGCGCCTGCCTGGCTTCGCCGAGCACCGCGAACTGGCCCTGATGGTGGACGCCGGGCTGACCCCGCTCCAGGCCATTAACGTGGCGACGCAACGTGCGGCCGAACTGCTCGGCCTCGAGGACCGCGGCGTGATCGCGAACGGCAAGCGCGCCGACTTCATCGTGCTCGACGGCGACCCGTCGAAGGATATTGAAGCCACGACGCATATCCAGGCCGTGTGGCAGCGAGGCACCCAGGTCGCGGGCAAGGTCGACGCCTTCCAGCCCTGAGCCGACCATGACCCCGCGCGCCACCGATCCGTTCGCCTTCCTGCCGGCCGATTCGCCGACAGCGGCGGAGATCCGCGCCTTCGACTGGACGACGTCGCCCCTTGGGCCCGTGGACGGCTGGCCCGTGGCGCTCAAGGTCATGCTGGCCACGATGTTTGATACGCCGCGGCCCATGTTCCTCGCCGCAGACCCGGGCGAGCTGTTCTTCTTCAACGATCTTTATCGACCGATGCTGGGCCGCCGCGGGGCCGGCGCCATCGGCACGTCCTTCCGAACGCTCTGGCCCGATGTCTGGGACGACATCGGCGTGCACGTCGAGCGCGCACGCCAGGGCGAAGGCAGCATGCACATGGACCTGCCGCTACGGATGACCCGGCACGGCTTCGAGGAAGAGACCTGGTGGACCTTCTCGTACGCGCCACTGCGCGACGAGCATGGCCGGTCCATCGGCATGTACGCCATCACCAACGAAACCTCGCGCGCCGTGCGCACGACCCAGGCATTGCGCGAACTCAACGCGTCGCTCGAAGTGGAAATCGACCAGCGCACGCGCGAACGCGACCAGGTCTGGGGCATCGCGCGCGACCTGTACGTCGTGATGACGCGCGATGGCCACTACCGCAACGTCAACCCGGCCTGGCACACCGAGCTGGGCTACGACGTGCATGAGCTGGTCGGCCTCGGCTTCGAAGAACTCATCCACCCGGATGATCTTGAGCGGGCACGCGACGCCATCAGCCAGATGGTGGAAGGCGACGTGGTCGAGGACCTGGAACTCCGCCTGCGTGGCAAGGACGGCGGCTTCCGCTGGTTCGCCTGGACCGGCGTACCCGACGGCGACGTCATCTATGGCATGGGCCGGGACACGCAACGCCGCCGCGACCTCGACGACCAGCTGCGCCATGCACAGAAACTCGAAGCCCTCGGCCGGCTGACCGGCGGCATCGCGCACGACTTCAACAACATCCTTGGCGGGATCGGCGGTGCCATCGAAGTGGTGACCGAGCGCCTGGACCAGGGCCGGGTGGATGGCTCGCGCCGCCTGCTCGACGCGGCGCGTGGCGCGGTGACCCGGGCGGCCGGGCTCACCCATCGCCTGCTGGCGTATTCCCGGCAGCAAGCCCTGTCCCTGTCCGACGTGGACGCCAACAGCATCGTCCACGGGCTGGACCTGCTGCTGCGCCCCCTGCTGGGCGAGCAGGTGCGCCTGGACGCACGAATGGCCGACGGGATCTGGCGGACGCTGTCCGATGCCAGCCAGTTGGAGAGCGCGATCCTCAACCTGGCGATCAACGCGCGCGATGCCATGCCGCATGGCGGCACGCTCACCATCGAAACGCGCAACGCGTCCGCCGTGGACATGGGCAACGGTCCGGCGGATTACGTCGTGGTCGCCGTGACCGATACCGGCACCGGCATGTCGGCGGCCGTCGTGGACAAGGCCTTCGATCCGTTCTTCACCACCAAGGCGATTGGCCAGGGCACCGGCCTGGGCCTGTCGATGGTGGACGGCTTCGCCCGGCAGACCGGCGGCCGCGCGGTGATCCAGTCGACACCCGGTCGCGGCACGACGGTGAGCCTGTGGTTGCCGCGCCACGTCGGCGCGCCCGCCGCAAAGCATGCGCACATCGAAGGCGTCGCACGCCGGGGTGGCGGCCAGCACGTGCTGCTGGTGGAAGACGAATCGATGCTCCGCTCGCTGACCCGCGAGGTACTGGAAGAGGCGGGCTACACGGTGAGCGATTGTGGCGAGGGCACCGAGGCCCTGCTCCTGCTGGCGGCGGACGACCGCCCCGATATCCTCGTGACCGATGTCGGCCTGCCAGGCATGGATGGCCGGCGGCTTGCCCACGCCGCCCGCGAACGCCTTCCGGGATTGCCGGTATTGTTCATCACCGGCTACGCATGGGAGGCGTTTTCGGACAGTGCCGTGCTGCCGGAGGGCTGCGCCATCCTCAGCAAGCCGTTTTCCCTGCACGCCCTGGTCGACGCCGTCGCCGACCTCATGGACGGTACGCGCGCGTAACGCGCGCATTCCATTTCCTTGACCCCTGCACGCGGACACTGCGTGGCATGAAGACCGAAGAGCCCATGAAACGCACGCGCTATTACGCGCTCATCGCACTGATCGTGGCGATGCTTGCGATCTTTGTCGTGGGTGCGATCCGCAAGGGCGGCCCCGCCGGCGACGTACCCGACGACGGCAGGGCTCCGGCAACGCAGCCGGCCACGCACTAGGCGGGCTCGGGCTCCGGGTGCTTGTCCTGCGTGGCGGCAGCGCGCTGCATGGCGACAAGGAAATCCACGCCATAGCGCATCACGAACGGCGCAACGTTACCGGGCATGCAACCGTCCGGTAGTGCCTGTGCGTGGGTGGTATCAAGGTGATCGGACAGCGACGTACGACTAGCCATGGCCCTTTACGGCCCCCTTTACTGGTATTCCCCCGTCGCTCTACATAGCCGAAACCCTGCGCATCGTCAACCATGCGCACGCCCCCACCCCACTGCGGCATTTGGGCGCATGCGGCTGACACGGCCAGCCCCCCAGGTTCCTGCGACCTAAAATGACCTGGCGCGCTCCATGCGCGCGGAGGGTCCCATCGTGCATTACGCCCCCGACATCGCCTCGCCTCCGCCCGCCCTGCGCCGCGGGCTGGCCTGCTGCAACGACGCCTGCCGGCATGCCCACGCCTGCCAGGCCACCCGTGGCGGTGCCGCCGAATTGCTGGCCATGCGCGAGATCGTCGAACGGGCGGGCCCCTTCGCCGACGGTGACCGGCTCGTCCAGCCGGACGCGCCGCACCTGGCGGCCTACGCCGTGCTTTCCGGCCTTGCCATGACGGTGGGCGGCGGCCGCGTCCTGGCGTTCCACCTGCCCGGCGAACTGTTCGCCCTGGACGCCACGCGCCAGGGGCAGCACACCCATTCCGTCGTCGCGGTGGGCAAGACATGGTTTTGCCGCTTCCCGCGCGCGGCTACCGACGCCTTGTGCGAGCACGACGACGCCATCGCCAGCCACCTGCGTGGCTTGCGCCGGGAAGAGCGTCGCCGTCCTGCGCAGGGCGACGATGCGCCTGCCCTCGCCCGCGTCGCGTCCTTCCTGGCCGACCTGCTCACGCGGCGGCGCCAGGTCGAACCCGATACCACCTTCATACCCCTGCCGATGTCGCGCGACGACATCGGCTCCTACCTGGGGATGAGCGCGGCCACGGTCACGCGCATGCTGGCCCGCCTGCGCGCCGATGGCATCCTGACGGTCAGGAACGACGGCGTCTGCATTGCCGACGCCGCCGCCCTGGCCGGGCACGGCCTTACAGCTTGACCCTCACGCCGACGGTGAAGAACCGGCCCACCGCACCGCTCTGTGAGTAGGTCGGGTTGTAGTTGAACGCCGCGTAGTTCAGCGGATCCAGCGGCGCCTTGCGGTCAAACGCATTCATGATCGAACCGGTGATCGCGACCTTCTCGGTCAGGTCATACCGGCCCGTGAAGTCCACTTCGGTAAACGACGACATCCGGCACGAGAGCGGGAAGTTGTCACCCGTGGTGGTGTTGGTGGACTGGCAGCCCGGCGCGACGTCGGGCGCGGTCAGCTTCAGGCCGCTGGTGTAATACACCGTGCCGGTGATGTTGAGCTTGCCGATCTGCAGGCTGTTCGCCCACGAACCGCGATAGCGCGGCGTGCCCGCGCCCGACGACAGGCCATACGGGCCGTGCGTCCCGACAAACTGCAGCTTCGTGCCGTCTTCCAGCGTGAGCACCCAGGTGATGATGCGCGTCAGGTTGATCTCGCTGGTGAAGCGGGTGCTTTCGTTGAAGTTGAAGCCACCCTTGAGGTCCAGGTCGATGCCCTTGGTCTCCAGCGCGTTCTGGTTGACGTAGGGCGCGTCCACCACGAGGGGTCGTGGCAGCGCGTTCGGCGCGGCCGGGTCAGGCACGTCGGCCACGATGCTCGATGCCGGCGGCAGGGGCTGCCCGTTGTAGTACGCATCCAGCACGGCGGCGGGGCTCTGCTGGCCGATCACCCCGGTCTTCTTGATCCGGTAGTAATCGATCGACGCGCTGAGGTCCTGCGTCGGCTGGAACAGGATGCCGAACGTATAGCTCTTCGAGCGCTCCGGCTTCACCTTCGGGTTGGCCGCCGTGAGGAACGCCAGCGGATACGGTTGCACGTAGCCGCTGTTGTTGTGCAGCGCCTGGAACTCCGGCGGCGGGGTGTAGGTGGCGAAGCCTTCCGATTCGCTCGAACCGTTTTCGGCGAAGCTCGGCGCGCGGAAACCTTTCGAGAACGTGCCGCGGAACGCCAGCTGCTCGATCGGCTTCCACTTGATGCCGATCTTCGGCGAGAAGTTCTTGCCGAAGTCCGAGTAGTGGTCATAGCGCCCGGACACATCCACCTCCAGCGATTCCAGGAAGGGCGCATCCAGTTCCACGTACGCGCCGCTTACCGTGCGATGGCCCTTGGTGTGCGCGATGCCGAGGCCCTGCGCGGCGAGGTCGGGATTGAGGTCCGGGTCGTTCTGTTCCTCATGGCGCACGTCAAGGCCGGTGGCCAGGCCCAGCGAACCGCCGGGCAGGTCCATCAACGGGCGGGTCACCCGGAAGTCGAACGACTGCAGGTCGCTGGTCGACGTCTTCTGCAGCGTGGGCCCGAGGGCGCGCAACAGCTCCGGCGAGTTCGCCGACGAGTTCAGGAAGTTATAGGTGCCGTTGGTCACCGCCGCCACCAGTGCGTTGTAGTTGAGCAGGCCGGGCGTGCTGATATCCAGCGACTCGTGGTTGAACACCAGCGCCGTGTCATAGCTCCAGTCACCCCACGAACCGGTCATGCCACCGGTGATGCGCATGTTGTGGTTCTTGTTGTCGCCACCGCCCGGGATGCCGGGGAAGGTGTAGTTGATCAGCGCCGCCTTGCCGTCGGCCGCGAACGGGTTGTTCGGGTTGATCGAGCCGTCCGGCAGCGTGGCCGGCAACGCGATGGCGTTGGTGTTGTTCGGCGTACTGGCCTGGATCTGCGGCGGTGGCCCACGGAACTGCGTGCGCACCTGGTAGTAGCTCGCATCGATGTACGCCTGCGAGGTATCGCTGATCTTCAGGCTAAAGCGTCCATAGATGCCCTGGCGCTCCATCTCCGGGGAGATATCGAAATAGCGCGTGCGATTGAACGCGCAGTAGCTACCGGGGTTGTTCGGGTCGTTCGTGACCAGCGTGCTGCCGGCGCCGCATGCGCTCAGCGGCTGGGCGACCGCGCCGGGATCGGCAATACCCGTGGTGACATCGCCGGGCGTACCCAGCGTGCCCGGGGTCACCGTGCCGTACGGCGAGCCGGAGTTCTGCGAGGGCTGGCCGCCAATCAGGTTGTTACCGCCGCTGCGGGTGAGGTCGTTCGTGTTGTACGGATACCCGCGATCACCCACCTTGATGCGATCGTCCTTCTGGTACTCCGCGCTGAAGTACGCGTTCCAGCCATCCTTGCGCAGGTCGCCGCCGCCAAACAGCACCGTGGCGCGCCGGGTGGCGCCGCCACCATGCTGCGACGTGCCCACGTCAGCGCTGAACTCGGTGCCCTGGTAGCCGGGGCGCAGGATGATGTTCACCACACCGGCAATCGCATCGGCGCCGTACAGCGACGATGCACCGTCCTTCAGCACCTCGATGCGTTCGATGGCGTTGGACGGGATGGTGTTGAGGTCGACGAAGGAACGCTGGCCATCGTCGGCCAACGGATAGTTCGCGGCGCGTCGGCCGTTGATGAGCACCAGGGTGGAATTCACCGTGAGGCCGCGCAGCGCCACGCCCGACGAACCGGCCGCGAAGCCGCCGGTAAACGCGGGCGGGATGGAACCGCTGTTGTCGGCCGACACGGCGCGGATGACGTCCGAGACGGTGGTCAGGCCGCTTTTCTGGATCTGGTCGGCGGTGATCGTGGTGACCGGCGACGGCGTCTCCACATCGATGCGCGGGAGGGCCGAACCGGTGACGGTAATCGCCGCCAGCTCGGTCGTACCCTTCTGGCCCGTATCGGCCGGAGGTGCTTGGGGCTGCGTCGCGGGTGCCGGTGGAGGCGGCGCGTTTTGCGCCGCGGACGTGCCGCAAGCGCAGGCGAGCGCGGCGGCAATGGACATAGCGAGGCCGTGGCGCCTGAGCGCCATGTGTGCGTGCGTTTTCATTGTGAGTCTCCGAAGCCTTAGGGGAGTGGGGCTGGGACTGTGCGGCGGCGGAATATGCAGAAAACGCAACATTCACAGGGCCGCAATGAAAACTTACGCCGTGCTACGAAGACCTACCATCGGCCATTCGGAATACCTTGCGCCACGTTGCGCGGCGCATTCATGGCACGAGCTATGCAGTGTATCGGGGGCTATTCGTGCTCGCCGGGGTCGAAGCCTTCGCGCTCCTTCATCAGCTTCCGCGCGGCGGTGACGCCTAGCGTCAGGCCTTCGGCGCAGGCGTCCTCTTCGTTTTCGTGCAACGTGGTGCACAGCTTTTCAGCCAGCTCTTCGCCGTCTTCGCTGATGGTGTATTTGCCGCGCCAACGGCCCGGCTTGGCCACGTAGCACGAGCCTTCAACGTCGAAGTAACCAATCTTGCGATGCGTCATGGGTGGCAGAGTCCTCTTCAGGCCACCATCGTATGCATTGCACATCAACGCGATGTGCATCCGCTACTGCAGGCTTTGCACCGGCCGCTTCGCGTTGGACTCGAATTCGCGCCAGACGCCGTCGGCGCCTTCGACCGACACCAGCACCTGCAGCTGGCCGGGACCCTGCGCCTGCGTCCCCAGTAACTTCGATTGCTGCACCGCGTATGCGATGGCCGCCACGCGCGTCTCGAAGTTCTCCGTGGGCACGCCATTGAGCTGGACATGCCAAAGGCCTGCCAGGTCGGGATTGAACGGGATATCGTAGATCACAAGGGCCATGGAAACGTGAGTGCTCCAGCACTTTCTTACTGTTGCCGCCGGCGCGCCCACGGGGCTGGGTTCTTGCGGTCAGGCGAGGAAGCTTAGCCTTCTGCAACGGCCACCACAACGGAACGACTGTTGGCGAAACCTTCACGGCGCGTCGACGCGCCAGGGAGATCAACGAGGCGCGTCGTAAGTGCCCGGGCTATCGGGCGTGGCGCGCCACGCGTCGGTCCGCTCGCGCGATGCATCCAGCAGCCCCTGGCGCACGCCCTCCAGGTCGCGGTCGGCCGTATAGACGGGCGAACCCGGCTGCTGCCGCCACGATTCCGAGAGCGGCCCGGCATCCACGCCATCGAAGCCGAGTTCGCCGATGAGTTTCAGCACGGTCGCCTTCGCGTTGGGGTCGTCGCCTGCCACGGGCAAGGCCACCCGATCGCGCTCCGTCCCCGGCTTGCCGGCGCCGCCCAGGCGCTTCGCGTAAATGTTGTTGAACGCCTTGATCACCGGCCGGTCCAGCTGCTGGGCCACCCACTGGCTTTCCGGCACGCCTTCCTCGATGGAGCCGATGCGGCCGTCGCGCTCGCGCGGATAGTAGTTGCCGGTATCGACCACGACGACATCGTCCGGTACGTCGGCGAAGAGATCCCCCGGGAGTGACGGAATCCGCGCCTGGGGAATCGTCACGACGATCAGTTCGACGTCGGTGACGGCGTCGGCCACGGCCACGGGCACCGCGCCTGTCTGGTTCGCCACCTCGGCAAGGGTCTGCGGACCGCGAGAATTCGCGATCTTCACATCGTGCCCCAGCTCGCGAAACCGCCGCGCCAGGGTGCCACCGATGTTGCCTGCGCCGATGATGCCGATTTTCATGCGTCTTCCTCGCGTACCTGGACAGGGCCTCGATATTCCGCGAACCACGTGAATGCGAGGCGAGTGGCGAGTGAGGCTGTCGCTTTCCGGCCCCATGGGCTCCGTTAGACTGCGCGCATGAGCCGACACCCCCGCCTTCCGCTGCTGGTTACCCTTCTCACCCTGGCGATGGCCGGCGCTGCCGCCGCCCAGGCACCGCCGCCGCGGCCGCAGACGCTCCCTGCCCCGGCCACGAGCGTGCCGACGCTCGAAGCCGTGACGGTCAGCGGCGTGCAGCCTGGCCCCGGCCTCTGGCGCGCCACCCGTGGCGACCACGTCCTGTTGATCCTGGGCACGCTCTCGCCCATTCCCGGCAACATCACCTGGAAGACCGGCGACGTGGACGATGCCATCGCCCACGCCGGCTCGCTGATTCTCCCGCCCCACACGGAGGTGAAGCCCAACGTCGGTTTCTTCGGCCGGCTGGCCCTGCTGCCCTCCCTGATCGGCGTGCGCAACTCACCCGATGGCAAGACGCTCGAAGAATCCGTGCCGGCCGACGTGTACGCGCGCTGGCAGGTGGTGAAGGCGCGCTACATCGGTGATGAGAAGAAGGTGGAACGCTACCGGCCGATCTTCGCCGCCATCGAGCTGTACAAACAGGCGATGAAGAAATCGGGCTTGCGCAAGTCCGGTTACATCACCGATGCCGTCGTCGAGATGGCGAAGAAGCACAACGTGAAGCAGGTGCCGGTGGAATACACCCTGATGGTGGACGACCCGCGTGCCGTGGTGAAGGAGTTCAAGCGCTCCACCCTGGACGACCTCTCCTGCTTCACGCAGAGCGTGGATAACCTCGAGCCGCAGCTGGCCGCGATGCGCGAGCGGGCCAATGCGTGGGCCACCGGCGACGTCACCGCGCTGAAGGACGAACGCCGCGCCAAGCAGATCTCCACCTGCCTGGATGCCGTGACCGAAGGCGGCCTCGCCCAGCGCATCGGGCTCACCGACGTGCCCGCCCAGGTGCGCACGCGCTGGCTCGCGGCGGTGGATACCGAAGTGAACGCCAATGCGCAGACCGTGGCGATCGTGCCGCTGGACGACCTGATCGGCGCGCAGGGCTACCTGTCGGCGCTGGAAGCGAAGGGCTTCAAGGTGGAATCGCCGGACGACGGTGACGCCTCCGGAACAACCGCCGGCGGTACGCCCTGACGGATCACCGCGGAAAAGTCATCGGCTGGGCCGCTCGCGCGCGCCCGGTCGGTGATCCGCCCCAGCCGTCGCCACTCATCTACCGGCATGCGTCGATCCAGCGCACCGTTATCCATCAGGTACTCCGGCAGGTAGCCCGTGAGCAGCAAGCGGATGTCCATCGGCAGGCCGCTGTCGATGCGACGGGCCATGCGGTAGACGATGGTCGTGCAGTTCGAGGTCACCGTGTTGTAGAAGCGCGGACGGTCCACCAGGTGGTTGGCCGCGTCGACGTACGAGACGAACAGCGAGCGCATCGCGTCGCGTGGCATGCGTAGCGGGAACAGGTAGTCGTCCTCGCCACGCACGTTGGTGCGCACGCGGATGATGTCGCGCTCGTCGGCCGCGATGAGCACAAGTTCGAACTGCTTGAAGAAGCCACCGACCTCGGAGAAGGCCTCGCCCTTTTCACGGCGGATCTCCATCGAGAACACCACGTGGCGGCCGTCGTCGAAGCCGAATGACAGCATGGCGTGGGCGATGGCTTCGCCCGACCAGTACGACAACACCGCGTCGGCGGATACCAGGTGGTCGAGGTCGTACTCGCGGGTTTCCCAGCGCGCGTCGTAATCGTCTTCGGCACGCCAGGTGAAGTTGCGCACGTTGTGCAGCGTCACGTGGCTACCCTGCACCTCCCCGGACATCAGGGGGGCCACGTCGTCGGCCCATACCCGGTCATTGCGCGGCGGGATGGTGGACCACCAGGCGATGAGCAGGCCGAGCATCACCACGAGGCTGACCGGCGCCCACCAGGCCCGCCAGCCGAAGGTGGCCACCAGCAGGGCCATGTAAACGACCGACCAGGCGATGGCGCCGCCGAAGCGGGCCGGCGGCGGCCCCGGCAGCTGGTAGCTCAGCGCCAGCGCGCCCCAGGCCCCGGAGGCAAACAGCAGGAGGCCCGCCACGGCACCCGCGACGCTGCGGGCCAGCATCCGGCGTTTTCTCATGGCGTGATGCATCGGATCGGGGTCATGCCGGTAGCGTGTACGGCCCGCGTTTGCAGTGCAATCGTTTTCAGTGCCGGATTCGCCCATCCGGAATATGGCGCTGTCACACGCCTCGCGCTATGTTCAAGCCGAAACAGGGCATTTCTGGCCGCGACGGCGGCCATCGGGGGCAGGCATGGTGCGTTTTCCCGCAACACCCCAGGCCATTGTGTTCGACCTGGACGGCGTGCTGTTCGATACCGAAGCGCTCTACCGAGACGCCCTCCTCGCGGCTGCGGCCGAGGTCGGCATCGACATCCCGCTGGCGCTCTGCCAGCGGATGGTTGGCTTGCACGGCCACGCGGCGCGCATGCTGCTGCGTGACCATGTCGGCGATGAGGTGGACCTCGATGCGGTGTGGGCCGGCGCCTCGGAGCGCTACCACGCGATGTTCGAGACCGACCTGCGGCTGAAACCAGGGGTCATGGCACTGCTGGACACGCTCGACGAGTTCGCCATGCCCCGGGCCATCGCCACGTCCTCCCCGCATCGCACGGCCATGCATCACCTGGAAGCCTTCGGCCTGCGCGACCGCTTCGACGCCCTGGTGGCGGCGGGCGACTGCGAGCGCTGCAAGCCCTACCCCGACCCGTACCTGCGCGCGATGCGCATCCTCAACAAGCCGGCCCATTGCTGCCTGGCGCTGGAGGATTCCCATGCGGGTGTCCGTTCCGCCGTCTCGGCAGGCATGCCGACCATCATGGTGCCCGACCTCCAGCAGCCCTCGGCCGAGCTGCGGCGGATCTGCGCCAGCGTGGTGAGCAACCTGGATGAGGTGAACGGGTGGCTGCGCAAGGCGCGCGGCGCGCAAGCCGGCTAACAGACCCGCGCGCTGCTGGCTTCCTTGATCGCCAGCTCCAGCTGCTGTGCGCTGTACGGCTTGTGCACGGTCGGCGCCTTGTACCGGCAGGGGATATCCACGGGCATCGCGCCCGTCGCCAGCACGTAGGGAATCCCGCGCCGCTTCAGTTCGTCCAGGGCGGGATAGGCCCGGATGCCCTGCAGGTTCAGGTCCACGATGGCGATGTCACACGGCTCCACATGGGCCAGCCGCAAGGCTTCCTCGATACAGCCCGCACACGTCACGTCGTAGCCCAGCCGCGCCTCCAGCAGGTCGGTCAGCGCGGACGCCAGGCCGGAATGGTCTTCAAAAACGATCGCACGCGGCGCAACGGAGCTGGTGTTCATAGCGACACTCGCATCGGAACGTATCGGACTCCCCGGGCCTGAACGTACTACCGAATTTGCATGCAAGCCATACCCCAACAGGCCGATGGCAAGGTTTTTCGGACCCTACGGCGCGCCACTTTCCTCAACGATGAAAGGCGGCGCCCCGCCGTCCCCCTTGCCGCGCGTGCCCACGTCATCGGCCACGCGGGTCAGGCGCTGCGCGATGCGCGCGCTGTCGCGGCGTAGCGTGTCGCCGGGCTGCCCGGCCTGCGCGCTGGCGATCATCGCGGCCTGGGCCTGCTTCAGCCGCACGACGCCCAGGTTGTATTGGGCCTGGGGGAAACCCGGGCGAAGCTGGATCGCGTGACCGTAGGCCAGCACCGCCTCGTCGGGCTGTTGCAGCCGGAAGCGCGCATTGCCCAGCCGGAACCAGACATCCGCGTTGCCTGGCTCGGCGTCAACGACGGACTGGTAGAGGTCGGCGGCGTGGCGGATGTCGCCGGCGGCGTACGCGCTCGTCGCTTCCTGCGTCTGTTTTGCCACGTCTACCGCGGGTTCCTGCGGCGGACGGGTGGCATGTCCGGCACAGCTCGCGAGTAAGACCACCGCGATGCCTGCCGACCAACGGGAAGTTACACGCCGCATGGATCACTCTCCTTCAGTGCAGGTCTGCCTCCCGGACAGTGCCCGCCTCGACAACCGTTCGTCAATTCTTACAAAAGGTCGAAGGAGGCCAGGGCGCGCCGCAGGCGGCCTGACACGATACGCAGCAAGAGGCGGCGGACATACAGATGCCAGGCGAGCCAGGTGGCGAAGCGCGCCCCGATGTTCGCCGTGGCCGCGCGATACAGGGCTTGCATCCGCCCTTCCACGAGGGGCATGAGCGTCTCCACCTTGAACGCGCCCTTCGGCCATGCAGGCAACGCTTCGCGCAGGCCCTCACAGCCCCCGACCAGGGGAATCACCGGGGCGAACACCTCGCCATCGACCGTGCGCAGGTAGCCTGCCAGCGCAGGATCCGATGCCCAGCCCGCAAAGATCGGGTTGCTCGCCGGCACCAGCAACCGCTCGGCGAGGAAACGCTGGCAGTTACGCCGCCCGAGCAGGAAATCGTGATGGCGATACGCCTCGGCGAGAAACCCGGAGAAGCCGCCCAGCGCCCCGGCCGCCAGCGCACGGCCACCGATCCAGCGCGCGCCGGCCGAGGTCGCAGGCCGGCTGGGCGCGATCATGAAGCGGCTGTACACGGTGGCGTCCAGGGCCAGGGCCACCTCCTCCGGTTTGAATCGCGCCTGCTGCTTCCATGCGCCGAACAGCGCCGCCATCGACTCGATGAGGTTGGTACTGGCCGCCTCCGACGGGCCAGGCGTCTCGGCCTCGGGAAAGGGATCCAGCATGATGACGATGCGGTTGACCTTGTCGCCCTCGCGCGGGTTGCGCCCCAAAGTGCCCGCGAGTTCGGTACGGGCGAGCTCGAACGGCTCGTTGTCCATGGCCCCGCCGTCCACCGCCACGAAACGGTACTCGCCGTGGCTGTCCTCGCCATTGGCCCATGCTGGCGGAATCGCCACCGGCTCGGCCTGGCCCTGTTGGCCCGGCACGATCACCACGCGCTGGTCGTAGTCGCGCCACGGCCGTGCGACTTCGCGATAGCGCAGGCCCGCGGGGAAAGCCGCCGAGGCCAGCGCCGCGTCCATGAACCCCTGCCAGTCCTTGCGCTGGGGATGATTCGGCCCCGCCACCCGGCGTTCATCCGGGTAGGCCCAGCCGCGCTCGTAGGGGTTGTGGCCGGTATCCACGGCAAAGCGCAGCCAGTCGGCGTGGGCCATCATCCCGTGCCCGGGGATCTCGGGATTGCCCTTGAACAGGACCATGTAGGGCACGCCGCGCAGGTTGGTCACCGTGAACACGCACTTCAGCGGGTTGGCGATGTAAGGGCGCGTCGTGGGGGCCTGGCTGTAGGCCAGTACGTCCCTGGCGATGACGTCCAGGCTGGTCGAATCCAGCAGCGACGCGATGGGCTGCGTGGGGTCGGCCAGGTCGGCCTTGCCGAGCAGTTCGCGCGCGTCGATCCGTTTTACCCAGGCGTCGTAGAAGGGGTTGCCGGTCATGCCGGCAGGCTGCGGCCCGGCATGCACGTGCGGGAAGCGATACGGAAGCGCCACGGCCGAGAGGACACCGTTGAGGCTGCCTGCCGACGCCCCGGAGATCACGCGCAGCAGGATGTCGTGGGTGGGAACCGCGTGGCCCTTGGCCCTGGCGTCATACCAGTGCTCGAGGGCCTCGTAGAAGAAATCGAGGACGCCGGCGGCGTACGCGCCGCCTGAGACGGCGCCGGCCAGCGTGAGGCCCAGCTCAAACGTCCCCGCACGGCACGGCGGGGATTCCCTGGGCCGGGAGAGGGGCAGCTCGGTCGCAGGCATCAGCGTGTCCTGGCGCGCCCTAGCGGGCCATCCACTGCGCGGCGAGGGCCAGTGCGGCTGGCAGGGCCTGCACGTAAAGGATCCGGCGGCTCGCGGTCAGCGCGCCCCACAGGCCCGCCACGACGACGCAGCCGAGGCCGTAGAACACAAAGGCCGTGGCGAACGGTTCACGTAGCACCAGGCCAAGCACCAGGGCCACGACGAGGAAACCGTTGTACAGGCCCTGGTTCGAGGCCAGCGCGGCGCTGTCGTTGGCGAACGCCGGCGTGATGCCGAACACCTTGGGGCCGCGCGAGCGCCAGAGCAGCATTTCGAGGACCACGATGTATACGTGGATCAGGATGACGATGGCGGTAAGCACGGTCGCAAGCAGGGTCATGGCGTTCCTTCGTGGGCCTGGTGTGATCCCAGCATAGCCACGGAACGCGCCGGCATCACCCTGATTGCGTCACGTCCCGTGGGTTTACGTAGGCCGATGGTTAGATTGCGGCTTTCGCGCCGGGCGGGTGAGATGGGGCGATGCGCAATGTCATGGCAGCCCAGGAGATATCGCTGGAGGCCCTCGGGCTTCTCCAGGCGCTGCTGCACCGGGATTACGACGAAGCCCACTTCCGGGCGGGCCACGTCGCCCGCCACGCCACGCTGCACGAGCACCTGCCCGTGGCCGATGCCGCGGAGCGGATTGAGAACCTGCTGCAGACCGGGCGGCCCGACAGCCATGAGTTGCACGTCGCGCTGCGCAGCCTTGCATCATCCGTCGATCGTATGCAGCTGGTTGCCCTGCATCGCGCCGGAAGGCTGCTCTGACGGTTTACCTCGGGTAGCATCCGGGCAGACGCCCCGGAGACCGCCATGAGCCACGAACGAACCGGTATCGATGTCCACGTCCCGCCCAGCGGCGACGGCTGCGTGGAATGCCTCGCCACGGGTAGCTGGTGGCTGCACCTGCGCCGGTGCGCGCAGTGCGGCCACGTCGGCTGCTGCGATGATTCGCTCAACCGCCACGCCTCCAGACATGCCCACGCCGAGAGCCATCCGGTGATCCAGACCTTCGAGCCCGGCGAGGACTGGTTCTATGATTACCGCAACGATGAGATGTTCGACGGCCCCCGGCTGGCCCCGCCGACCCACCATCCCACCAGCCAGCCAACGCCAGGCCCGGCGGGCGTCCCTCCGCGCAACTGGCAACGCATCCTGATGTCCCGCAACGATGACTGACCTGATCGACTGGAACGATTTCACCAAAGTGGTGATGGTGGCTGGCACGGTGACCCGCGCCGAAGTCTTCCCCGAAGCCCGGCGCCCCGCCTACCTCATCTGGGTGGACTTCGGCCCGCACGGCGAACGCAAGACCAGCGCCCAGGTCGCTGGCGTCTACCAGCCGGAGGAATTGCTCGGCAAGCAGGTCATCGCCGTCATCAACTTCCCGGAAAAGCAGATCGGGCCAATTCGCTCGCAGTTCCTGCTCACGGGCTTCCACACCGACGAGGGCGTGGTCATCGCCACCACCGAGCGCGCGGTGCCCAACGGCACGCGGCTCGCATGAGGACGGCATCGTGAGCCTTGATCCGTTCGCCGATGCGCACGTCGACGAAACGCCCGCCAGCATCGTGGCGTTCTGGCGTGATGCGGGGCCCGACCGCTGGTTCGAAAAGGACGACGCGTTTGATCGCGTGTTTCGCCAGCGTTTCCTGCCTGCCCACATGGCCGCCTCGCGTCGGCGCCTGGATGGCTGGATGGCGACGCCCGAGGGCTGCCTGGCCCTGGTGATCCTCCTCGACCAGTTCCCGCGCAACGCGTTCCGCGATTGCGCACACATGTTTGCCACCGATGCGCTGGGACAATCCGTCGCGCGGCACATGCTGGCGAACGGGTTTGACCAGGCCGTCGGCGACGACATCCGCGTGTTCTGCTACCTGCCCTTCTCGCACGCGGAAAACCTGGCCGACCAGGATCTTGCCGTTGCGCATAACGAGCCGCTCGGCGATCCGTACCTGAAATTCGCCCGCATCCACCGCGACGTCA
Source organism: Luteibacter pinisoli (assembly GCF_006385595.1). Classification (NCBI taxonomy): domain Bacteria; kingdom Pseudomonadati; phylum Pseudomonadota; class Gammaproteobacteria; order Lysobacterales; family Rhodanobacteraceae; genus Luteibacter; species Luteibacter pinisoli. The sequence continues at coordinate 1,806,314 of NZ_CP041046.1, read as the reverse complement.
TCCGCCGCTTCGGCCGTTTCCCCCACCGCAACCACGCGCTGGGCCGCGACACGACGGCAGACGAACAGGCGTTTCTCGACGAGGGTGGGTTTGCCGGGTGAGGCGGATCAGACGATTCGACGCCTGCCTGCATTAAGACGTTCCTGCGCGAGCAACGCATCGTTCAATCCGTTCATGTCGACAGACAGTGCGTCGGCAAGCTTGCGCAGCGTCGCAAGTGCCAGGTTTTCCGTGCCGCCCTCCATGCGGGCCACGTGCGATTGGCTCGTGCCCAGGATCCTCGCAAGCTCCACCTGCGACATGCCTCGGTCCAGCCGAAGGCTCCGAACGGTCACGGCGCCCTCATCGATCTCAGGTGCAAGTCGCTTGCGTGCCGAGGCCAGCGAATCGGCACGTGCTGGGTCCTTCGACACCTTGGCGACCATATCCTCAATCGAGACGTATCCCGCCGGTACCGCAGTCTCGCTACTGTCGCGCACTCTCGCCTTTCCCTGAGCCTTACCCGTACGCGAGTTCATCGTAGGCGCGCTCGATCCGTGCGACGAACGGGTCTTTACGGTCATAGTCGACACTCCGGGGCATGACGCCCAATACGTAGTAGTGAAATCTTCGCGGGACGAAGGCGTAAATCACGCGGTATGAAGGCACGCTCCAGACACGCAACCGCCAAAGGTTCCTGCCTCGCCGCTCCTGATCAATCCAGCTGCTCACGTGGAAATCGTGTACTCCTCGCGTACCGAAGCCATGTTGCGTCAGCCGGTCGAGCAGATCCTGATTGTGTGACAGCGCTTCAAGCAGCACGACCAGGTCGTCCGCCACGGGTCCGTCAAGTGACCACAAGCGTTCAATATCCTTGCTCGCGTCCGGGTGAATGAACAAACGGATCATCAATATACCTATCTAGATATATCAGGACAAGAGGATTGCCGGTCACGGCAACAGGGGAAGTCGACCGTAATCGTCTTGTGATAGGTATTCACGCGGCGTAGGCGAAAATCAGCCTCGCCCGACGCGACATCGCGGCATGCGCTGACAAACGCGCCGACAAGCTCACCGAAACGGCCGGCCCGAGAGGGCCAATCAGGCCGAAGCGGGCAGCGTCGCTGGCAGGGTCGCGGGGAGTTCGGCGGCGGAGACGGGGCTCCCGAGCAGGAAGCCCTGCAGGGCGTTGCAGCCGAGGCGGGTGAGCAGCTGTTGCTGTTCGACGGTTTCGACGCCTTCGGCGACGATCTTCATGCCGAGCGTTTTCCCAAGCGCGATGATGGCCGAAACGATGGCTTCGTCATCGTTGCCGCGCGCCAGTTCGGTCACGAAGCCACGATCGATTTTCAGTTCGTCCGCCGGCAGCTGCTTCAGATAAAGCAGGCTCGAGTAGCCGGTACCAAAATCGTCGATGGAAATGCCGACGCCAAGTGCCGCTACCTGGTTGAGGATGGCGAGGCTGGTTTCCGCGTCGCGCATGGCGGTGGATTCGGTCACCTCCACCGTCAGATGCCCGGGCTCGATAGCGTGGCGGACCAACGCGTCGCGCAGCGTATCCACCAGGCCCATATGGTTCAGCTGCGCCGTCGATACGTTGACCGACACCGCCCAGACGCCATGGCCGGCGTCGCGCCATTCGCGCATCTGCCGGCAGGCTTCGTCGATCACCCAGTTACCGATGGGAATGATCAGGCCGGTGCGCTCGGCGACCGGAAGGAACTGATCCGGCGGCACGAGGCCCTCGCCCGGCTTGTTCCAGCGCAACAGCGCCTCGACGCCCACGACCGGCCCATTCGGCGAGACGAGCTTGGGCTGGTAATGCAGGGTGAACTCGTTGCGATCCAGCGCGCGGCGAAGGTCCTGCTGCAGCTTCAGCTGCTGGTGGACGTTGGCGTTCATGGCCATTTCAAAGAAGCGGAAGCCACTGCGGCCCTGCTCCTTCGCGTGATACATGGCCGCGTCGGCGTTGACCATGAGGTCGTGGCGCGTCCGGCCGTTTTCCGGATACAGGGCAATGCCGATGCTCGCCGACACATGAGCGGTGACGCCACTCACCTGATAGGGCTCGCCGAGCAGGTCCACGAGTTCCTCGGCCAGCAGCGCCGCATCTTCGGGGCCATGGATGTCGACCAGCACGACGAATTCGTCACCACCGAGGCGCGCCACGGTCTCTTCGTTACGCTTGCAGGCGAGGATGCGGCGCGATACGTCGCGGAGCAGTTCATCGCCCACGTGGTGCCCATAAACGTCGTTCACCGCCTTGAAGCCATCGAGGTCGAGGAACAGCACGGCAAACCGGTGGCCACCCTTCGAGGCATTGCGGATAGCCTGGTCCAGGCGATCTTCCAACAGGACACGGTTAGGCAGCCGGGTCAGGTTGTCGTGCAGGGCCAGCTGTACGAGTTCGCTATTGGCGCGATCCAGTGACGACGCCAGCATCCCTGCCCGCGCATCAAGCGTCGCCACGGCCAGCGCAATGGCGAAGACCGACAAGGTCACGACGATGACCACGACGGCGAGGTACTTCACGTCGATGCCGCCCGCCACGGCAGCACCGCACCAGCTGCCATCCGGGAAACTGGCGGCCGCCATGCCGGTGTAATGCATGCCGACGATGGCGCAGCCCATCACCAGCGACGCGCCGAAACGTGCCCAGAGGATGTGCCCCGTATCGCGGCGCAGGCGGAAGGCGATCCACAGGGCCGCGCCAGATGCGAGCACGGCGAACACGACCGACAGCGAGAAAAGGGCGGGATCGTAGATCACGCCGGGCATCATGCGCATCGCGGCCATGCCGGTGTAATGCATCGTCGCAATGCCCGCGCCCATCAGCAAGGCGCCGACGACCAGGCGACGGCGCGGCAGTTCGTTCTGGCAGACCAGCCACAGGGCGAACGCGGACGAACCCACGGCGATCACCAGCGAGAGCGTGGTCAGGGCGACGTCATAGCCCAGGGTGATCGGCAGGCTGAAAGCCAGCATCCCCACGAAATGCATGGCCCAGATCCCCAGACCCATGGCGAACGATCCGCCGCCAAGCCACAGCATCGACGCCCTGCCCTGGGTGCTGGCCACACGGCCAGCCATGTTCAGCGCCGTGTACGAGGCCAGGATGGCCACCACGAACGAGAACAGGACAAGGACATTGCTGTAGCTGCTGACGAGCATCAAACCTTCCCGCGGAATCAAGCTGCCGCGACAGCTATTACAGCTACGCGGATTCGGCAAAGCCCATTATCGGGCGCATGTTATCAATTTCGGTAGTTTTCGCGGTTTCTTGAGTTAATCGCCGAAAACGCACCGAGATAACGCCGAATACCCACAAAAGAATTCCCATGCGAACGGGCGCGACCGCTCACCGGCCGTGCCCGCCCTTTCAGCGCCCGCCCACCAGCACGTTCGCACCCGCCGGTGTGACGTAGCACTCCTTCGCCGCCTTGCACGCCTCGGCATTGATCGTGGCGATGGTGACCGCCGAGTACTGCTCGATGCTCATGCCGAGTTTGTTGCGATAGGCGTTGTCAGCCACGGCGCGGGCTTCCTGCTCCTTGGCGCGCTGCTCTTCCGCCGCCGTCGCGGCAACCAGGGTCTTCTGGCGCTGCTGCTGGGCCGCCGTCTCGTTCATCTGCTGCAGCACGTTCTCATTCGGACGCGCACGGCCGAGGGTCACGTCGAGAATCTCGATCGGCAGGCCACGATCCTTCACCAGCGCGCGGATGGCGGCTGTCACTTCCTTGTCGACTTCGGCCGCCGTGGTCGGGCTCGACATCATGTCGCTCATGGTCTGGCCCTTCACCGCTTCGCGCACGATGCGGGCGTACTGGCTCTGGATGTTGTTCTTGAACCAGCCCATCGCGCCGTACTGTTCGACGAGCTTCACCGCGTCGGTCACCCGGAACTGCAGCGCCGTGTCGAAGTCGAGCAGGATGTTGTCCTTCGAGCTGAAGTCGTCGAAGACGACATGCACGGTCTGCGGGGTCATGACGATGTTGATGTCCGACGTGCTCGCCCAGGTGATGATGCGACCCGACGGACCGGGCGTAGTTTCGCTGAACCATGGAGCTATTTGCGGATGTTATCGGCAGATGCCGGCGGGGATGGCGTCGGCTGGGCACTCACGGAGGGACCGCTTCTTCCGAGCGCCGTGCCGGAAAAATTCGTCACAACGAGACCGAAGAAGGACATCAGCGCAGCCAGCGCGGCCGTGAGAATCCACGCGCGTTGCCGATGAACTTCTTCCTTGACCGCAAGCAGGATCTCGGCCTTGGCGGTGCCAAACTCGAGCCGCATACCTTCGACCGCACCCGCAATGCGCGCTTCGAACGTTTCCACGCGCGCGTTGAGTTCTTCTCGCGTCAGCTCAGACACACATTTTCTCCATCGGGGTAGTGAACATGCATGATAGAGAGCCGCAAGAGGCATGGATGTCGGCTCGAACCGCAGCGTTTGTAGGGGAAAGCCGTGCGCGCATAAGAGCGAATGACAGGCACAAAAAAACCCGCTTCCGCGGGTTTCTTTGCGATCCGGTTGAGGCTGTCCGAATCTGTGTTGGTGCCCAAGGGGGGACTCGAACCCCCACGACCTAAGCCGCTACCACCTCAAGGTAGTGCGTCTACCAATTCCGCCACCTGGGCATAACTTTAAAAACGGGGTGTTGCTTTACTTCTTGGCCGTCGAAGCGGACGCCGGATTGGCTGCCTGCTGCGGGGCCGGAACATCGTTGTTTGCCGCCGGCGCCGTGGCTGCCGGGACGTCGCCGCCGGCAGAAGGTGCCTTCGGCACGTCGGCAGCCGGAGCCACCGCGTTATTGGCCGGCGCCGCCGGAACGGCCGCGCCAGACATCACGCCGAGATCCGCCGCCGGCTGCGGGTTGCCCGTACGGCTCAGGTAGATACCCATGCCGAGGCTCAGGACGAAGAACAGCGCGGCGAGAACCGCGGTAGCACGCGTCATGAAGCTGGACGAACCACGCGCACCGAACACGGTAGCGGAAGCACCGCCACCGAAGCCGGAACCTGCATCCGCACCGGCGCCGCGCTGCATAAGAATCAGCACGATCATCGCCGCGGCGATCAGGATATAGAAAACGCTGAAGAGGATGAACATATCTTCTTGTTTGCCGTGTCGCGAGTTATCGACGCGCCGCGGCGCATATATCCAGGAAATCGGAGGCCACCAGGGCGGCTCCGCCGATCAGTCCCCCGTCCACGTCCGGCTGGGCGAAAAGTTCGGCCGCATTGGCCGGCTTGACGCTTCCGCCATAAATGACCCGGGTCAGGAGCGAGATATTAACATCCTTTTTTGCCAGTTGGCTACGGATGAACGCATGAATTTTCTGCGCCTTCTCCGGCGTGGCCGTCAGGCCCGTCCCAATGGCCCAAACCGGCTCATACGCGATCACCGCCTCGCGGAACACCTCGATGCTGTTGTGCTCCAGCACCGCGCCCAGCTGGCGGGCAATGACGGCCTCCGCCTGGCCGGCTTCGTGCTCTTCCTTCGTCTCGCCCACGCACAGGATCGGCGTGAGGCCGGCCTGCCGGGCCGAGTCGAACTTCTTTGCCACCAGTTCGTCGGACTCGTGCTGGTACTGGCGGCGCTCGGAGTGGCCCGTCAGGACCCAGCGCGCGCCGACGTCATACAGCATGGCGCCTGAGATCTCGCCGGTGAAGGCGCCCTGGACATGGTGCTCCGAGAGATTCTGGGCGCCCAGGCCGAGGCCGCGGTCGCCATAACGGTCGACCATGCCGGCAAGGTACACATCGGGCGGGAACACGAGCACATCGGTACCGTCCGGCAGGTCTTCGACGATGTCGCGGACCAGCTTGTCGGCCATGGCACGCGAGCCATGCATCTTCCAGTTTCCGGCGACCAGCTTCTTGCGCTGTGGCGTGGGCATGGCGTGGCTTCCTGGCGGGGGCAAAGGGGCGGCAGGATAGCGGCGGCGCCGTGAAGGGCAAAGCTGCATTGCCGCATAGGCGCCGCCGCATGCGGCGTTCACCGAGGTTACCGCATGCTTCGCCCAGTGGAGCTTGTCCGATCCGGCCTATCATTGCCCTATGCGCATCTTAAGAATTTTCTTCATCGCCCTCCTCCTCGCCGCCCCGACCGCGGCCTTCGCGCAGGCGGACGACGCCAGCACCACCCCGGCCCAGCAGCTGGACGCGCTTCGCAGCCAGCTCAACGGCGCCGAAAAGGCCATGAAGGCCCAGGACATCACGGACCCGCAGATCGACGACCTGCGTGCCCAGGTGAGCGATATCGGCAGCCAGGCGCAGAAGGTGTCTGGCTCGCTGCAGACCACCCGCGACGCCGCCAAGGCCCGGCTGGACCAGCTCGGCCCCGTGCCCACCGGAGGAAGCAAGGAGCCACCCGAGGTGGTCCAGGCGCGCAAGGATGCCCAGAAGGCCTTCGACGCCGTCGACGGGCAGATCAAGCAGGCCGACGCCATGGCGCTCGAGGCCACCCAGACCTCGAATGCCCTCTCCGACCTGCGCCGCACGCGCTTCCAGGAGCGCATCTCCCGCCGCACGTACTCACCGCTGTCCAAACCCTTCTGGTCGGAGCCGGCCCGGGCCCTGCCCCGCGACGCCGCCAACCTTCGTGCACTGGCCGGCCAGGCCCAGACGGACCTCGCCAACAGCTGGACCGATGGCAACCGCATCGCCTTCATCACCTGCCTCGTCCTCGGCCTGCTGTTGATGAGTGGCGTGCGCTACTGGATTGAACAGCGGGTGCGCAGCCTCACCGCCAACCGCATGCCGCCCGGGCGCCTGCGCCGTTCGGCGCTGATCGTCGGCATCACCCTGACCTCGGCGCTCACCACGGGCCTCGGTACCCAGCTGCTCTACACGGGCATCAACTGGAACGACACGCTCACCGATGAAATCGACGGTGTCGCCAAGGTCATCGTGCACCTGGTGTTCGTCGGCGCGTTCATCGCCGGGCTCGGCCGTGCGCTGATTTCCGCGAAGCGGCCGTCGTGGCGCCTGCCGACGCTGACCGACGAAACGGCGAACAGCCTGCGCCGCTTCCCGATGATGTTCTCGGCCGTGTTCGTGTTGTTTTTCTTCCTGCGCGAGATCAACCGCACGATCGGTGCGAGCCTCGCGGTGGAAGTCCTGTTCAGCAGCATCATCGCCCTGCTCGCCTCGGTGATCACCGCCATGGCGCTGATGCGCCTGAGCCGTACGCATCATGTCGATGAAGACGGCACGCCGCCCGCGCCGCGGCCGATCTGGGCGAGCCTGATGATCGCTGCCGCGTGGGTCGCGGTCGTTGCCTCGTGGATTGGCCTGCTCGCCGGCTTCATCGCTTTCGCCACGTGGATGGCCATCCAGGTGGTGTGGACCATGGTGGTCATCGCCGCCACCTACCTTGCGATGCGCCTGGTGGATGACCTGTTCGAGACCGCGCTATCGGAAAAGGGCCCGATGAGTGCACGCGCCCAGGCCCTCTTCGGCACCCACCCCAAGCTGCTCGACCAGGCCGGCGTCCTGCTCTCCGGCGTCGCCCGCCTTGCCCTGTTCCTCTTCGCGCTTACCGTTGTCGCCTCCGGTTTCGGTGCCACGACGTCGGATCTCTCCACCCTGGCCGACAAGCTCCAGGCGCTGGAAATCTACGGCGTGAAGCTGCAGCCCGACCGCGTCCTCACCGCCATCGGCATGTTCTTCCTTGGCCTGCTCGCGGTGCGCGTGCTGAAGGCGTGGCTGGCGGACCAGTACCTGCCACGCACCAACCTCGACCCGGGGATGCGCAGTTCGCTGACGACGCTGCTGGGTTACGTTGGCGTCGTCACCGTGGTGTCCATCGCGCTGCTGGCCCTGGGCGTGTCGCTGCAGAACATCGCCTGGGTTGCGTCGGCCCTGTCCGTGGGTATCGGTTTCGGCCTGCAGGCGATCGTGCAGAACTTCATTTCCGGCCTGATCCTGCTGGCCGAGCGCCCGGTGAAGGTCGGCGACTGGGTGGTGCTCGACGATGCCGAAGGCGACATCCGCCGGATCAACGTGCGCGCCACCGAGATCCAGGTGTCGGACCGCTCCACGATCATCGTGCCGAACTCGTCGTTCATCACCAAGCCGGTGCGGAACATGACGATGGCGAACCCGCAGGGCCGCGTGCTGATCAAGTTCCCGCTTCCGCTGGATTCGGATCCGGTGGACGTGCGCACGCACATGCTCGAAGCCATGGAGGCGCACCAGGCCGTCACCGACACCCCTGCCCCGTCGGTGACCCTGGACAGCATCGACCGCGCGGCGATGACCTTTGCGATCACCTGCTACGTGGGCAGCCCACGTGACGTGGGCGGCGTAAAGAGCGACCTGTTGTTCGACATCATCGCGCGCCTGCGCCAGGCGCAGATTCCGCTCCTGCGGCCGCAGGACCTGGTGCTGCGGTCCGGCGGCGACATGAGTGAACTCATCGGGCCTACCGGGGCCGCAGCCCCGAAGGCGTCAACGGATCCGGGGTGATCAAGGCTTGACGGGCGCCAGGCGCAGGTCCTGGAAGTCGAAGCTGAAATCGGTCAGCGGCGACACCGGCTCCATGCGCACTTCCCGCACCTTGCCATCCGGGTCCAGCGCGAAGTTGACGAACGCATCGCCGTTGAGCGAGCGATCGTTCCAGTGCGCGATGAACGTGTCGTGCTGCCAGGGCTCCAGCGTGCCGGTGAGCTGCGCGGTCCTGGTGAAGCTCATGACCAGCTTGCCGCCGGCCTTCGTCACCTTGACGTCGCCATACCACGGATCGCGATACGTGCCGACGTAGCCGTCCAGCGGCAGCGAGGGCTTCGCGCCCTTCGCGCGGTCCGCTTCGTGCTTCTTCATGCTGTCGTCGGCGTTGCCTTCCATCTTCTTCACCGATGCCGCATACGCCGCGATCCAGTCGGTCTTCGGCGCATCCATGTACGCATCCAGCGCGCGCATCGTCACCGCCTGGAACGCTGCGCCGCTCTCCTGGTTGGTCAGCACCACCACGCCCAGGTTGAGGTCGGGCACCAGGGTAAGGCGCGAGACCATGCCCGGCCAGCCGCCGGTGTGCCAGACCAGCTTGTGGCCGCGGTAGTCGGACACGAACCAGCCTTCGCCGTAACCGGAGAAGTTCGGCACGGCCGCCTTCAGCTCAGGCACGCTCGGTTCGGAAATACGGATGGGCGTCAGCAGCGACCACATTTCCTTCTGCCGTGCGGCGGAGAACAGGCGCTGTTCCCTGCCGTTGGCATCGGTATAGACGCCACCGGCCAGCTGCATGGTCATCCACTTCGACAGGTCGTGCACGCTGGAATAAATGCCACCCGCCGACGGGTTGTTGTTCCACGACATCGGCTCGACCGGCTTCAGGTCCTTGAAGTCGAACTTGGCGTGGCCGATGGCCGTGTCGTCGCCCGGGTTGATGTGATCCGGTGCGCTGGTGATGGATTCGCTCATGCCCAGCGGCTGGAAGATCCGGTCGCGGACGAAATCCGCCCAGGGCTTGCCCGAGACCTGTTCGATCACGAGGCCGGCGACCGCGAACAGGATGTTGTCGTAAGCGTACTCGGCACGGAAGCTGTTCGTGATCGGCACGTAGCGCAGCCGCTCGACCACTTCCTTCGTGGTGTACGTGGTGGCCGGCCAGTACAGCAGGTCACCCGCGCCCAGGCTCAGGCCGCTGCGGTGGGCCAGCAGGTCGCGCACGCGCATTTCGCGGGTGACGTACGGGTCGGACATCTGGAACCACGGAAGGCGATCGACCACGCGGTCGTTCATGTCGAGCTTCTTCTCGTCGGCAAGGATGGCCAGCGAGGCGGCGGTGAACGCCTTGGTGTTGGACGCGATGGCGAAGCGCGTGTGCGCATCGACCTTCGCCGGGTCGCCCAGCTTGCGCACACCCGAGCCCATCTCGAGCACGATCTTGCCGTCTTTCACGATGGCCACGGCGATGCCGGGCACGTCGAACTGCTTGCGGGTCGCGTCGACGTAGGCATCGAAGTCCGCCAGCGCCGGCGGGCGGGCCTCGGCGCTGGCGGCGCTCGGGGCGGGAGCGGCGTCCTGGGCCTGCGCGGCCAGTGCGACGACGAACGACGTGACCCCGAAGGCGAGGAGGTGGCGAAGACGCGACATTGGGAATCCCCTGCTGGAAAAACGATGTTCCAGACTATGCCGCGACCGGGCCGCTGACGGAAGAGAGCGCTTAGGCCTTGCTTTTCTGGCTGAAGAGGACGCTGCCCAGGATGATCGCGCCGGCCAGGGCCATCGTCGGGGTAAGCGCCTCGCCCAGGAACATCCAGGCCCAGGCCACGCCAAACAGCGGCACAAGGTAGGTCGACGTGGCCGCACGCGGCGCGCCGATCTTCTGGATCAGCCGGAAGTAGAAGGCGTACGCGAGGCCGGTGGAGAGTACGCCAAGGGCGACCACACAGGCCCAGGACTTCGCCGGGATCGGTGCCTCGGGCCAGGTCAGCCAGGCCAGCGGCGCGGTGAGCAGGGTGGCACCGAGCAGGCAGCCCGCCGCCACGGCGGTGGGCGCAATGTCGGACAGGAACCGCTTGATCAGGTTGGCGGCCAGCCCGTAGCAGAACGATGCCGCCGCACCGGCCAGCGCCGCCATGCCCACGTTCTCACCCGCCGTCTTGCCACTGGCCAGGATCACCACCCCGACGAACCCCGCCACCAGGGCGATGGCCTTGCGCGTGCCGATCTTCTCGCCGAAGCCGATGAAGGCCACCAGCGCGGCGAACAGCACCGTCATGCTGTTGGCGATGGCGCCGATGCCCGCCGGTGCGCGCTCGGCGCCCCAGGCAAACAGGGTGAACGGGATGGCGGCGCTGAGACCGCCCAGGAGGAGCATCTTCCACAGGTGAGCCGCGCGGATGGTGGCGCGGGCACGCCACAGCAGCGGCAGCAGGATAACCGAGCCGAAGGCCAGCCGGGTGGCGACCATGGGGAACGGGCCAAAATCCTTGGCGGCCACGCGCATGAACAGGAACGAGCCGCCCCAGATGGCGCCCAAGGCAACGAGTTCGGCGCCCGTGCGCCAGTCACGCTCGGTGGCGGTGGCGAGTGGTTCGGCAGGGGTCTGGGCAGCGGCTGACATGCGAACCTCGCGGGGATGGGGAGCCCCATTGTCGCTGGTGCACCGCCGCAGGCAAGCGGATTGTTTGCGCGGCAGCGTTAAATAACATTCAACACGGCGGCTTATTCCACGCCGACGAAGCCACCGGTCTGGTGGGCCCACAGGCGCGCATACAGGCCACCGTGGGCAATCAGCTCGCTATGCGTGCCGGTCTCGACGATGGCGCCCTTTTCCATGACCACCAGGCGATCCATCCGGGCAATCGTCGACAGGCGATGCGCGATGGCGATCACCGTCTTGCCCTGCATCAAGGTTTCCAGGCTTTCCTGGATCGCGGCTTCCGCTTCCGAATCGAGCGCCGAGGTCGCTTCGTCCAGCACCAGGATCGGCGCATCCTTCAGCAGCACGCGGGCAATGGCGATGCGCTGGCGCTGGCCGCCGGACAGCTTCACCCCGCGCTCGCCGGCGTGCGCGTCATAACCCATGCGCCCTTCCCCATCCGACAGCAACGGCACGAATTCGTCAGCCCGCGCCTTGCGCACGGCTTCGGCCATCTCGGCTTCGGTCGCGTCGGGGCGGCCGTACAGGAGATTGTCGCGAATGGAACGGTGCAGCAGCGAGGTGTCCTGGGTCACCACGCCGATCTTCGAGCGCAGCGATTCCTGGGTGACCTTCGCGATGTCCTGGCCATCGATGATGATGTGGCCTTCTTCCAGGTCGTACAGGCGCAGCAGCACGTTCACCAGGGTGGACTTGCCCGCGCCCGACGGACCGACCAGGCCGATCTTCTCGCCCGGCCGCACGATCAGGTCGAGCCCGCTGATGACGCCGCCGCTCTTGCCGTAGTGGAAGTGGATGTCGTCGAAACGCACCTCGCCCTTCGTCACCCGCAGCGGCACGGCATCGGGCCGGTCCACGACGGTGCGCTCCTGCGAGATGGTGGTGATGCCATCCTGCACGGAACCGATGTTGTCGAAGATGCCGTTCACCACCCACATGATCCAGCCGGACATGTTGTTGATGCGGATCACCAGGCCGACGGCCAGCGCCACCTGCCCCGTCGACACGGTGCCCTGCACCCACAGCCACAGCGCCAGCGCACTGGTGCCGGCGATGAGCAGGCCGTTGAGCGAAGTGATGGAGACATCCATCGTGGTGATGATGCGGTTCTGTGCGCGCAGCTTGTCGGTCTGCTCGCGGATGGCTTCCTTCGCATAGCCCTCTTCGCGGTTCGTGTGCGCGAAGAGCTTCAGCGTCATGATGTTGCTGTAGCCGTCGACGATGCGGCCCATGAGCTTCGAGCGCGCTTCCGAGGCATGCCACGACCGGTCCTTCACCCGCGGGACGAAGAACACCAGCATGCCCACGTAGCCGCCGATCCACAGGACCAGGGGCAAGGCCAGCCAGATATCAGCCTTGGCGAACAGGTAAATGGACGTACCCGCATAGACGGAGACGTACCACATGGCATCGACAACCTGCACCGCGGACTCACGCAGCGACGGGCCGGTCTGCATGATGCGGTTGGCGATGCGGCCCGCGAAATCGTTCTGGAAGAACGCCAGGCTCTGTTTCAGCACGTAACGGTGCTGCTGCCAGCGGACCATCGCGGTAAGGCCGGGGTTGATCGCCTGGTTCACCAGCAGGTCGTGCACGCCGATGAAAAACGGCCGCAGGACGACCACGACAAAGGCCATCCACACCAGCGTCTGCATGTGCGTCTGGAAGAACGTCGCCGCGGGCGTCTTCTGCGCCATGTCGACCACGCGGCCGAGGAAATCGAACAGTGCCACCTCGACCAGCGCCACGGCCAGGCCAAACGCCAAAGCCACGACGAAAAGCTTCCACACCTGGCGCAGGTAGTGGACGTAAAAACGCACGACGCTCTTCGGCGGCGCCGTATCGGGCGCGTCGCGGAAGATGTCGATCAGGGATTCGAACCAGCGGAAGATCATCCGCCTATTGTACGCCCGCGTCGCGCGCCGGGTGCGCTGTTACAGTTTTCGGTCGAGGGCGACGAAAATCAGGCCAAGTACGAGGAAAAGCGCGCCAACCATGCCGCTATGGAGCAATACCTGGGGGTAACCCAGGTGTATCACATCCATGAACGGGTACGGGTATTCGTGGACCACCGCGCCGCGCAGCAGGGTCCACGCCGCGAACAGCCCAGGGAACGCCAGCCAGCGCACCGCATCGCTCCATTGCAGGCTGCCGTGCGGCAGCAGCGCCAGCCACCACGCGACATAGAGCACCGGCACCACGTAGTGCAGCATGCGATCGGCCAGGAGCGGCAATCCCTGCGGATGCCACTGGCCCTGCAGCACGGTGGCGTAGATCAGGCAGGTGACGGTGATGGACAGCGCGGCGAGGCCGCGGATGCGCGCGCCCCGCCACAGCCGCAGGAAGGCCCAGTTCCCGCCCGTGGCCGCCGAACCGGCGACCAGGGCGACCAGAAGGTTCGAGAGGATCGTGAAGAAACTCAGGAAGCGGACGGTTTCCGCGCCCGCCGGGCCCGACCAGAGCATCAGCCAGTACTGCAGCATCAGCGCCGGCCAGGCGACGGCCGCGACGAGCACGGCGAACGAGTCAGAGAGGGCGGCACGCGAGGGCATGCCGCGCAGTATCAGCGAGGCCAGCTGTTATTGGAACGGTCGCGATCGGGCACCTTGTGGTCCGGGTCGATCACCGCCGCCACCACCTTGTGGCTACCCGGTACGCTCACGTCGAACGTCTTGTGCTGCTGCCAGGTTTCCACCGGGATGCGGATGTCCTTCGTGGTCTTGTCGTCGAACGTCACGCGCAGGGTCGCCGGCATCACCAGCTGGTCGCGGTTTTCGATGGTCACCACCTGGCCGTCAACCTTGCTCACCGCCAGGTCGAGCTGCCAGTTGTTGGCGTACCAGCCACGCCAGAACCAGCCCAGGTCCTCGCCCGCTTCGCTCTCCATCAGCCGGAAGAAGTCCGACGGCGACGGGTGCTTGTACGCCCACGTGGCGATGTACTTGCGGAAGGCGGGGTCGAAGCGCTCCGGCCCGATAATCTCCTCGCGCAGCAACACCAGGCCCAGCGCGGCCTTGTAGTACGTGGCCGGGTGGCGGTACTTCTCTTTCACCATGTCCGCGCCCATAAGGAGGCTCGGCGCATCGGCGTCGGCTAGCAGGGGCAGGATGCCATCCACCGGGTTGCCGCCCTTGGGCGCGTACTCGCCATCGCGCTTCGGGCCGAACTCGCCGTGGTTGAAGGCGTCCATCTCGTACACGTCGATGAAGGTATTGAAGCCCTCGTCCATCCACGCGTTGCGGCGCTCGTCACTGCCCACGATCATGGGGAACCAGGTGTGGCCGATTTCATGCGCGGTCACCATGTGCAGCGGCTTGGCCGGCGCCTCGGCGGGATCGAACACGATGCCGGGGTATTCCATGCCGCTGGCCGCGCTGCCGCCTTCGTTGATCGCCACCGGGTAGGGGTACGGGTACCACTTGGTGGAGAAGTGTTCCACCGAGGCCTTCATGAACTCGGTCGAGCGGCCCCACAGCTTCGCCGTCGCGCTCTCGGCCGGATACACCGACATGGCCAGCGCCTTCCTGCCCTCGGGCAGGTTGATCCGCGCGGCATCCCACACATACGCCGTGGAGGCGCCGAAGGCGACGTCACGGGTGTTCTGCATGCGGAACTTCCAGGTCAGCGTGCCACCCTGCTTCGGCCGGCTGGAGGGCTGCGTCACTTCCTCCGCGGTGCGGATCATCACGGTGGCGTCGCTGTTGCGGGCCTTGGCCAGGCGTTCCTGCTGCGTCTTCGTCAGCACGTCTTCCGGGTTCACCAGCTCGCCCGAGCCGGCCACGATCATGTTCGACGGCACGGTGATGGCGTAGCTGAAGTCGCCGTACTCGAGGTAGAACTCGCTGTTGAGGTAGGGCGCCGTGTCCCAGCCGCGCTGGTCGTCGTACACGCACATGCGCGGGTACCACTGGGCCATCTCGTAGATGTTGCCGTTCTTCGACGGATCGAAGCCGGTGCGGCCACCGAAGTCACCGGGGATGTCGTAAGAATATTCGATGGTGACATCGACCTTGCCGCCCTTCGCCGCGACGGCGTCGGGCAGGCGCACCTGCATCCGCGTATCGGCCACCACGTAAGCGGCCTTCGCCACCTTGCCACCCTGGTTCACCGTCACCGAGGCGATCCGGTAGCCGTCCGTGTGCCGCTTCTCCGCCTTGTCGCCGGTGAAGTTGCCGCGGGCGTCTTCGGTAAAGCGGTTTTCGTCCATTTGCAGCCAAAGCACGCCAAGCGCATCCGGGCTGTTGTTGGTGTAGTGGATGGTGGCCTTGCCGACCATGGTGTTCTTCACCGGGTCCAGCGTGGCGGACAGGTCGTAGTCGGCGCGGTTCTGCCAGAACAGCGGGCCGGGCATGCCGCTGCCCGAGCGATACGCATTGACGGCCTGCGGATAGGTGAACGGGGCGAAGGTTTCGCGCGGATCGAACGTGCCGGCGGTGGCGCCTAGCGTGGTCGCGATGGCCAGGCCGGCCAGGGTAAGGCGGAAGGTGGAATTCATGGGAAAGCTCGTGGGACGACCGAAGGAGACTACCCGTGCCCGTGCCAACGCCCTACCGTGCCGGAAGTCAGGGGTCGCCGGTGCCGCGTGACAAAATCTTCCCACCGCCGGCGGCATCATGGCCCGATATCCACGTGAGGCATGGCCGATGGGACTGCTGGTTGACGGGCGCTGGACCGAAACGGGCTACGACACGGGCAAGAGCGGCGGCCGCTTCGAGCGGGAAACCTCGCGATTCCGCCACTGGGTGACCGCCGACGGCGCGCCCGGCCCCACCGGCGAAGGCGGCTTCAAGGCCGAACCGGGCCGCTACCACCTCTACGTTGCCCGGGCCTGCCCCTGGGCCCACCGCACCACGATCTTCCGGGCGCTCAAGGGCCTGGACGCGATGATCGGCCTTTCCGTCACCCACTGGCTGATGGGCCCGCAGGGCTGGACCTTCGAGGCCGGTGACGGCGTGGTGCCTGACGACGTCAATGGCGTGCAATACATCCACCAGCTTTACCAGCTGGCCGACGCCGCGGTGTCGGGCCGGGCCACGGTGCCGGTGCTATGGGACAAGGAGCGTCGCACCATCGTCAGCAACGAATCGGCCGACATCATCCGCATGTTCAACAGCGCGTTCGATGGCGTGGGCGCCCATCGTGGTGATTACTACCCTGAAGCGTTGCGCGGCGAGATCGATGCCTTCAACGAGCGGATCTACGACACGTTGAACAACGGTGTGTACAAGGCCGGCTTTGCCAGCACGCAGGAGGCTTACGAGGAGGCCCTGCGCCCGCTCTTCGCGACGCTGGACTGGCTGGAGCTGCACCTTGCCGAACATCGCTACCTGTGTGGCGACCACCTGACCGAAGCGGACTGGCGGCTGTTCACCACCCTGCTCCGCTTCGACATCGCGTACCACGGCCACTTCAAGTGCAATATCCGCCGGATCGTCGACTATCCGGCCCTATGGGCGTATACGCGCGCGCTTTATCAGGCGCCGGGCATCCACGAAACGGTCGACTTCGGGCACATCAAAAAGCACTATTACCTGAGCCATCCGTGGCTGGACCCCACGGGGATCGTTCCCCTCGGGCCGGATATCGACTTTGAGGCACCGCCCTGACGGGGCGTCTCATCCGTTTGTATATCTTGTATCCCCCACGGACAGCCGCATATTCCCCACGATGATTCCCACGAGGACCCCACGCATGAAAATCGGTTTGATTGGTCTGGGCCGCATGGGCGGCAACATCGCCCGCCGCCTTATGAGGGACGGCCACGAGACCGTCGTTTATGACGTGAGCGCCGATGCCCGCGCCACGCTGGCAAAGGACGGCAGCCAGGCTGTCGATTCCGTCGAAGCCCTGGTCCAGGCCCTGCCCTCGCCCAAGGCCGTGTGGGTGATGCTGCCCGCCGGTGAAATCACCGAAGCCACGGTCCAGCAGCTGGCTGGCCTGATGGGCAAGGACGACATCATCATCGACGGCGGCAACACGTTCTATAAGGACGACGCACGCCGCGGCAAGGAACTGGCCCAGAAGGGTATCCACTACGTGGACGTCGGCACCTCCGGCGGCGTGTGGGGCCTGGATCGCGGCTACTGCATGATGATCGGCGGCGACAAGCCGACCGTCGACCACCTCGATCCGATCTTCAAGACCCTGGCCCCGGGCGCTGGCGACATCCCGCGCACGGAAGACCGCGATGGCCGTGACCCGCGCGTCGAGCAGGGCTACATGCATGCCGGCCCCGCCGGCGCCGGTCATTTCGTCAAGATGATCCACAACGGCATCGAGTACGGGATGATGCAGTCGTTCGCGGAAGGCTTCGACATCCTGAAGAACCGCAACGCGGACTTCCTTCCGGAACACGAGCGCTACGACCTCGACATGGCCGACATCGCCGAAGTCTGGCGTCGCGGCAGCGTCGTGTCGTCGTGGCTGCTCGACCTGACCGCTAGCGCGCTGGCGAAGGGTTCGGAGCTGGACAACTATTCCGGCTACGTCAACGATTCGGGCGAAGGCCGCTGGACCGTCAACGCGGCCATCGAAGAAGCCGTGCCGGCCGAAGTGCTCACGTCTGCGCTTTTTGCACGCTTCCGTTCGCGTCAGGACCACACCTACGCCGAGCGCCTGCTCTCGGCGATGCGAATGGGCTTTGGCGGTCACGTCGAAGGCCGTGGCAAGCCGCCGAAGGAAGGCGAGCACTCGTAATCAAAAAGCCCCGGCGATCCCGGGGCTTTTTTTTGCCCCGTCGCGCGTGGACTAAGGCCCCGCGCGCCCATCGAAATTGGTTCATTCGCTTCGCGAATGCATGTGACTGGCGGCTTACGCCGCCTCACGCTGGCGGTTTGTCGGGGTCGGAGGCGGGCAGGCCCTTGGGGCCGCCAGACGCGGACCTCCGGACCGGGCCGTAGGCCCCGCCATCGCGAACACCGTTGCGTTCAGCGGCCCCAAGGGCCTGACCATCCGCAGCTTCCTCACTCCATCGAGAGCAGCGCTCTCGTGAAGCCCGTAAGTGCCCGGTCGTCGCGCGCGAGCGCGATCCTACAAGGTGTTCCAGTCGTTGTTTGGGTCTTCGAGGGGGTGGTCCTGTCGCGCTACCCTCGCCTTCCATTGCTCGGGTGTCTGCGGCTTCACGAACAGCGCCACGATCGGCAGCTTCGCGTCGCGGGTCGCGGCCTCCATGCGCCGCACGCAATCCTCGATCGCCCCGGTGGTCAGGTTGTCCTCGAATTCGGTGGATACCGCGACCAATACCTGGTCCGGCCCCAGTTGCAGGGTCAGCATGCCGTTCACGCGGCGCACGCCCTGCACCTTCGACGTGATTGCGCACACTTTTTCCAGCAGGTGCGGCGTCGCCGCCTCGCCGATCAACAGCGCCTTGCTTTCACGCGCCAGCAGCGCCGAGGCCAGGGCGAGGACAACGGCAATGCCGATCGAGGCCCAGCCGTCGAGCCGGGGCTCATGCAAGGCGTGCGATAGATAAACGCCCAGGCCGGCGATGGCAAGGCCGAGCAGCGCGGCGCTATCTTCGAAGAGCACGGTGAACGTCGTGGGATCCTTGCTGCCGCGAAACGCCTCGAAGTACCCCATGCGGCCCTTGCGGCGCTGCACGCTCTTCAGCGACAGGTACCACGAGCTGCCTTCGAAGACCGCGGCGATCGCCAGCACGATGTAGTTGGCGGTGGGATCGCGCAGCGGGTCGGGCGCGATGATGTGGTTGACGCCCTCGTACAGCGAGAAGCCGGCACCCAGCGCCAGCACCAGCAGCGCCACGATGAAACTCCAGAAGTACAGCTCGCGCCCGTAGCCCAGCGGGTGGTGGCGGTCGGGGGGCTTGCGCGAACGGCGCAGGCCGTAGAGCAGCAGCACCTCGTTGACGCTATCGACCAGCGAGTGCACGCCCTCCGACAACATGGCGGCACTGCCCGTCAGCCCGGCGGCGATGAACTTGGCCACGGCGATGCCAAGGTTGGCCGCAAGGGCCACGTAGACGACGAAGGTCTTTTCAGCAGCCATGGCGCATGGTCGGCGGTCGCCCGTGTGCAAGGGGTAAAAGAAAAGGCCGCGCTTCGCAGCGCGGCCTTTCCGTGGGATGGAACCCGTTTCGCCCGATTAGTTCTTGGCGAAAAGGTGCTCCACGCCAGCGCGCTCTTCGCGCAGTTCCTTGTTGGTGGCGTCGATGCGCGCCTGCGAGAACGCGTTGATCGCCAGGCCCTGCACGATCGCGTACTT
The DNA here is from genome assembly GCF_006385595.1 of Luteibacter pinisoli. NCBI lineage: Bacteria > Pseudomonadati > Pseudomonadota > Gammaproteobacteria > Lysobacterales > Rhodanobacteraceae > Luteibacter > Luteibacter pinisoli. Next base: position 1,787,003 of record NZ_CP041046.1, on the reverse strand, counting down.
GCCGTCCTTCACCGTTACCGGGTAGCCGAAGATCACGCCCGGCTCGATGCCGTACGAACCGTCCGACGGGATACCCATCGAGACCCAGTCGCCCTCGGCGGTGCCCAGGGTCCAGTCACGCATGTGGTCGATGGCGGCCGACGCAGCCGACGCGGCCGACGAGGCGCCACGGGCCTTGATGATGGCCGCGCCGCGCTGCTGCACGGTCGGGATGAAGTCGCCCTCGTACCAGGCCTGGTCGACCTGCTCCAGCGCCGGCTTGCCCTTGACCGTGGTCGTGTGCAGGTCCGGGTACTGGGTGGAGCTGTGGTTGCCCCAGATGGTGAGCTTCTTGATGTCGGTCGAATGCGTGCCGGTCTTCTCGGCCAGCTGCGACAGCGCGCGGTTGTGGTCCAGGCGGACCATCGCGGTGAAGCACTTCGGATCCAGGTCCGGGGCGTTCTGCTGGGCGATCAGCGCATTGGTGTTGGCCGGGTTGCCGACCACCAGCACGCGCACGTCGCGCTTGGCGTGGTCGTTCAGGGCCTTGCCCTGCGGGCCGAAGATGGCGCCGTTGGCTTCGAGCAGGTCCTTGCGCTCCATGCCCGGGCCGCGCGGACGCGCGCCGACAAGCAGGGCGTAATCCACGTCCTTGAAGGCGACGTTCACGTCATCGGTGGCGACCACGCCAGCCAGCGTCGGGAACGCGCAATCGTTGAGCTCCATCACCACACCCTGCAGGGTCGGCAGCGCCGGGGTGATTTCGAGCAGGTGCAGGATCACCGGCTGGTCCGGGCCCAGCATGTCGCCAGCGGCGATACGGAACAGGAGGGCATAGCCGATCTGGCCGGCTGCGCCGGTAACGGCAACGCGAACGGGTGCTTTCATCTTTCGACTCCTTCAGGAATTCCGCTTGGACAGACGTATCTTGGACAGACGATCAGGTGAGCTCGGCGAAGAACTCGACGATGCGGGCCATGCCCTTGTCGAGCGCCTCATCCGGGCAGGAATAGGAAATGCGCAGCGCGCGCGGCTCGCCGAACGCCGAGCCCGGCACGCAGGCCACGCCCTTGGCTTCCAGCAGCGCGGCGCAGAAGCTGACGTCATCGCTGATGGCGACGCCGTTGTGCTGCTTGCCGAAGGCCACGGAGATATCCGGGAACGCGTAGAACGCGCCCTGTGGACGCGGGCAGACCACGCCCGGGATCGACACCAGCGCGTTGTACACGCGGTCGCGCTTGGCGGCGAACTCGACGCACTTCTGCGCCGGCACATCCTGCGGGCCGGCCAGTGCGGCCACGGCGGCGGCCGTGACGACTTCCGGCAGGCTGGTGATGTGGTTCGAATTGAGCGTGGTGACGGCCTTGGCCACTTCGGCGGGCGCGGCGATGAAGCCCACGCGCCAGCCCGGCATGCCGTAGGTCTTCGACAGCGAATCGACGAAGATCACGCGGCTCTTCAGTTCCGGGCGGACGTGCACGAAGTTGTGGTAACTCACGCCGTCGAACACCATGGTGTTGTAGATGTCGTCGGTGATCACCCAGGTATCCGGGTAGTTCACGATGACATCGGCCAGCGCGGCGATTTCATCGCGCGTGTAGACCATGCCGGTGGGGTTGGAGGGGTTGTTGAAGAGGAACACGCGCGGCTTGCGCTTCAGGGCCTCTTCCAGCTGCGCCGGGGTGAGCTTGTAGTGCTGCTCGGGCGGGCACGGCAGGATGTTGATCTTCGCGCCGACGATCTCGGCGATGTCGAGGTAGCTGGTCCAGTACGGAGCCGGGAACGCGATCTCGTCGCCTTCGTCCAGCAGGGCCTCGGCCAGGTTGTAGAGAATCTGCTTGGCGCCCACGCCGGTGCTGACGTTCTCGCGGCCGTAGCCGGTCAGGCCCAGGGCCTCGATGTGCTTCAGGAAGGCATCGACCAGGGCATCCGCACCGCGGTTGCTGCCGTACTGGCCGGAATCCTTCGCCAGCGCCTCGCGGGCGGCGGCGTAGACGTGCTCGCCGGGGAGGAAATTGGGGACGCCGATCGAGAAGCTGACAATGTCTCGCCCCTCGGCTTTCAGGCGCTTGGCCTTCTCGGCAATAACCATGATCGCACTGGGCTTGGCGCGACCCATTCGCGTGGCGAGCTGCGGCATCGTTTCCTCGTCGGGGGACGGAACAAAGGCCGCTACTTTAACATGCGAAAACGCCGCCCGGAGGCGGCGTTTTCGTCAACGGAGCGGGCGGGAGGCTCAGCGAGCGTCCAGCACCTCGTTCCACTTGGCCACCTGGGCGGCCTGCTTCTCGAGCAGGGCGTCCACGTCGCCGCTGACTTCCACCTTCTCGATGGTGTCGTCCTGGCGGATGGCGTCCACCACGGCCTGGTCGGCCGGGCCCACCACTTCACCGAAGACGCTGTGCTTGCCGTCCAGCCACGGGGTCGGGCCGTGGGTGATGAAGAACTGCGAGCCGTTGGTGCCCGGGCCGGCGTTGGCCATGGACAGGATGCCCGGCTTGTCGTGCTTCAGGCTGGCGTCGAACTCGTCGCCGAACTTGTAGCCCGGGCCGCCACGGCCCGAACCCTCGGGGCAGCCGCCCTGGACCATGAAGTCCGCAATGACGCGGTGGAACGACAGACCGTCGTAGTAACCACGCTTGGCCAGGTTCACGAAGTTGGCCACGGTAACCGGGGTCTTGTCGTCGTGCAGGCGCAGGTGGAGGTCGCCCTTGTTGGTCTTCATGGTGACATTGATGGTCATTTTGATTCCTGTAACACGTTGATAGTCGGGCCAAACGCCTTCCGCGCCGGGCCTTCGGGGGGATGCAAGGCTACCGAAGATGGCGCCCCGGGCCAAAGAGTTCAAGCGGCAGCGCGTGATGAATCGCAGATTATCCGGGCGGCAGGCCAAGGGTCCTGGCGGTGAGTACCCCGGGCCCACGGGGCTGGGCATCCCGCACCAGCGCGTCCTCAGGCAGCGCCCTGCCCGTCGCCAGGTGCTCCCAGGCGCGGTCCAGGGCGGCATAGCCGAACGGCAGCAGGGGCACGTGGCGGTCGCCAAAATCCGGGAAGGCCAGGAAGGCATCGAAGTGCTGGGCGTGGGGGACGTTCCAGAATACCGGGGAGCGGCCCGAGGCGCGGAGCCAGTCGACGTAGGGTTCGGAGCTGAATGCGACGGGGATCAGGCCGTCTTCGGTGCCGTGGACCACGAACACAGGCAGACCCTCCCGCGGAAGGGCCGCCGACGTCGCCGCCACGGCCTCGCCCACCGCCACCGCATCCGCCCCGCTCCCTGTCCACAAGTCCCGCAGGCACAGGCAACCGGCCAAGGTCGGGTCCAGCGACAGGTCCGTGCCGCCCATCAGGGTGATGCCCGCGTGCGGCGGCACACCGGAGCCATCGGCCCACCACGCGACACGGAGCATGGCGTCGGCGGGTGTCGCCACACCAGCCGGGTGCTGGACGCGGTACGAGAAGCCGCACGGCATGTCGCCCGGCCCCCGCCTCAGGTAGGACGAAGCATAGGCCACGGAGACCGAGCGCCAGAGGTCCAGCGCCGCCGACGACGCAGCCACCTTCAAGGCCTCGTCACGCCAACCCGAGGCGCGAAGCATCGCCAGCGCCTCCGAGGCCTGCGCCTGGGGCGTGAATCCGCGCAGCCGGCCGTGCGCGCCCAGCGCGGCGCCGCGCAGCGCCCACGCCGGCGGCATGACGACGCCCGCCCGCGCGAACGGCACGCCATCGAAGTCGGGAGCGGCCAGCGCGGCAGGCAGCAGAACCGCCGCTTCCGTCGCGTAGTCGTAAAACGGCCGGCCGTGCCCCGGCACGTGGATATTCGGTTCCAGGGCAACCACCGCGGAGAGGATCCCGTCGACGTCATCGCCCGCTGCCCGCAACACGGCACCGCCGCCGTTTGAAATGCCGGTGGCGATGATGCGCGTGTTCTGCGGCGTGAACGGCGCCTCCTCCGGAAAGGCGCGATCCAGCATCGCCAGGCCGAAGCGTGCGGCCTGCAGGACATGGCGCCCCCAGTCCGCCTCGGGGTGATCTCCCGAGTGGGCATGCTTCGTCGCGATACCCGCATCAGTCGGGGCACCCGTGGGCTCGAATTCCAGCGCCGCCTCGCCTGCCCTAACGCGCATGCCGTCGAGGGCGACGCCGGTCCTGTCAGCCGTGTCGAAATAGCCCGCGCCCGTGCCCTTGTCGGTGTAGGCCACGGCGCAGCCACGCGGCAAACCCCACGCACCCGCCAGCCCGATCGCGCCATAGATACCGCGTGATCCGGACGACGCCGACACCACCAGGCAGCGTTTTTCGCGATCAAAGGCATCCGGTACCTGCGCGAGCACGCGGTGGGGCTGGCGCGCGCCGGGCAACCAGGCGAAGGCGGTGAACTCGCGCCCTGGCACATCCGGCACCGCGCCGTAGACACTGCCAAAGCCGCCCAGCGGACCGAGATCGGCAATCCCCCGCCAGCTGCTCTGGATCGCCCGCCTGCGCAGTTCCGCAGGCGTCGGCGCGAGCGGATTCACGAACGCGCTCAATCCACCGGACAGCTTGCGCAGACCGAGGCCCGCACTGAGCAGGTCGTCGGCACCGCGATGGTCGGTGATTCGCACCGGGTCAAACGCATCGGTCACTGGGTATCACCCGTCCGTCGAGTTGCGTGCACGATACCTGTGTCAGTCCGGATAGGCACACAGCCCAACACACTCTTTACTCTCGAATGCGTGCTCGATCTTTTCGAACATGTCGCGCTCATCGGACGGATTCACTCGTGTCGCACGGAAAGCCATCCGGAATACGTCTTCCCTCTGCTTAAGCGTCAGCGATGAGGCCACGACCGGGGCCGTCTCCGAGGCTGCCGCGAGCAACGCCGCACGGTGGGCCGGGGTAAGTACCGAATCCGGCGGCAGGCGAAGCACGCCGGCGAGCATCTGCGCCATGCCCTGGCGCACCTGTCGCAAACCTGGCATCGCGCCAGGACGCTGAGACTCGGGCATCGATGCCAACGCCAACTCCATGGCCGAGAGGCTATGCGCCCCGCTGTAGACGGAGAGCGTCATGAGCGGAAATATCACGTCCTGATAACGGCGCATGTTCGTCAACGGCTGCTCCTGCGGGTCAGGCGAGCCGGGCGCGGGAGACGTGTCGAGCATGTAGGTGCGCAGCAGGCTGGCACTTCTGAGCGCGACTTCCGCAACGCGGGGCACATCTTGCCCGGTGAGCGGCACATCACCGTACACCGCGTGATCCGACGCCACGACGATGAGAGCCTGAACGCGCGGGTCCGAGACCGGGAGCGGTTGACCGGACTCACCTTGCGCGGCGATGACCACATCCGCCCGCTGGATAAAGGCGGCGGAGCCCGGCATGGTCTGCGCTACGCACGCATTCGACACAGCCAGCACGATGAATACAGCGACGTACGGCGCTAGTCCCTTAAGACGCATGACTCACTTCCTGTTAGGCAAGCGCCCATCATAAGTTGAGAAAACCCCTACAGCACACGGCGGCACAGCACGCTATGCTCCGGTTCCCGGCAGGAGCCGGATGAACCCAGGGGATACCGAGCAATGATTGCCCGTCGTACCGTGCTGCTCACCGCAGCCATTTCCGCCGCGCTGGGCCTCGTGGCCTGCCATAAGAAAGACGAAGCCGCCAAGGCGGATCCGCACGCCGTCGCCGCCGCCCAGGCCGCGTTGTCGTCGCCGGCCTGGCTGCGCCAGCACCTGCCGGCCCAGACGGTCGCCTACGTTCGCATCCCGTCGCCCTGGGGCATGCTCAACGCTGTGCCCAATGGCCGGCCGCTCGATGCCGCGTTGTCGACCAAGGCGCATCTCGATGCCATCGCACGGATCCGTGACGGCATCGCCAGGGACAAACTGCTGGCCGACCTGAAGGCCGCGCCGGTGGTGAACCTGCTGCTCGGCGACCTGCGTTCGCCCGTGGAAGTCGCGCTGATCGACCCGGTGGGCATTCCCTCGCCCGCGTCGCGCGCCGTGATGACGGCAGCGCTCGACTTCGCCTCCATCGACGCCCTCAACGCGCGCCTGGCCAGCCTCGGCGGTGAGCAGCCATTACTCGCCGCGCCGCTCGATGCCCAGGGCAACGGCCGCCTCGCAGGCGGCATGGGTACCGTGCATTACGACCTCGCCCAGCATCGCCTGTGGATCAGCGGCACCCTGCGCAGCGCGGGAGCGGAGGCGGCGGAGGAAAACACCGCGCTCGCCGCGCTCATCACCGATATCAACAAGGCGAGCGCCAGCACGGCACCGGCCCTGCTGACCTCGCTGGAATCGCGCATCGATACCTCGGGCGAAGGCTTCTTCGGCTGGATTACCGTACGTGGCGTGGGCGCCGTGGCCGCCGCCCAGACCGGCGACTCGCCGCTGGGCAAGCTGCCGGCCGATTTCGCCTCCAAGGCGGATGCCATCGCCTTCGGCGCCGGTACGGTCCATGGCCGCGGCCAGTTCCAGTTACTGGTGCATTCGCCGCAGGCACGCCTGCTGCAGTACGTCGCGCCCAGCTCGTTCTCGCCCACGGTGAAATCCGTCGGCGAGCCGCATTGGGCGCTCACCATCGCCTCGCCCACCGCCGAGACCTGGAAGACGTTCGAGGGCAACCTCAACCTCGACTTCGGGCCGGACGGCGCGAAGAAGTTCCACGAAGGCGTGGCGCACTTCGCCAGACGCTTTCATTTCGATCCGGAACGCTACCTGGCGTGGTTTGGCCCCGAGACCGTGGCCTTCTCCGATGATGCCGGCCTGTTCTACGCCACCCGCGTCCGCGACTGGAAGGCCTGGCACGCGTTCATCGAAGAGAACAAGCCGAACGGCTGGGCCACGGGCACGGCGACGGTCGACGGCACCGACGTCCATTGGCTGCAGGTGCCAGGCCAGTCCGCCGCGGACCTGCCGGCCAACACCCCGCCGGCCATGCGCGGCTTCATGCAGATGGTCGACCGCTTTGGCGGCCGCAGCTGGTGGACCGAGGAAGGTGACTGGGCGGTGTTCGCGAAGGTGCCGCAGGCCCTCTCCGACCGTGCCGCTGCCAAGCCGGATACCTCGCTGGATGAGTGGTTCAAGGCCCGCGCCTACCCGGGCGAGCGGACGGTGCTCGGCTTCACGGCCACCACCCACGGTGCCCAGCGCGATGCGTACTACCTGTACCTGTCGCTGCTGCAGTTCATCGGCGGTGCCACGGGCTCCAACCCGGATATCAGCACCCTGCCCTCGGCCCACACGCTTGGCCTGCCGGACAAGGGCGTCGTCGGCGCTGGGGTCGAAGCCGACAAGGACACCCTGGGCCTGTCCGTCACCTACGAGCAGTCGCCCGTCGAGCTGGTCGGCACGGGCAGCAGCGGCCTCGCTGCCGTGGCGGTCACCGCCATCGTGGCGGCCGTGGCGATCCCGCAGTACCAGGAGTACATGATCCGGGCCGACGTCCAGCACGGTCTCGACGGCCTGGAGCCGGTCAAGGCCGCCGTGGCCCAGCGCCGCCTGGCCTCCGGCCGTTTCCCGGCCAATAACGCCGCTGCCGGCCTCGGCGCCCCGGAGAGCCTGGGCAACGACTACCTCGGCAGCATCGAGATCGGCCCGGGCGGCGAGATCACGGCGACCTTCGACAGCACCCCGCCGCACAAGGCCAACGCCAAGCTCGCCGGGGGCCAGGTCGTGCTGACGCCCGAGGTCACGGGCAAGGCCATTGCGTGGCGTTGCTCGGCCGAAGGCATCCAGGAAAAGGACCTTCCGGAGGCCTGCCGGGACGCTCCGATCGAGCCCTGAGGGGCGCGTCGCGCCGGGGTCCGAGACCGGGCCCCGGCGCCGTCATGCGAAAGTTTGAAAAAGTCTTTATAATCGGCGGCTTCCCATCCCAAAGAGGCCGCCCGGCTGTGAAGCCGGTGCACGACGCATGTCCATCGAATTCCTCCGCAATATCGCCATCGTCGCCCACGTCGATCATGGCAAGACCACCCTCGTCGACCAGCTGCTGAAGCAGTCGGGCACGCTTAATGAGCGCACCGTGCTCGCCGAGCGCGTGATGGATTCGAACGACCAGGAAAAGGAGCGTGGCATCACGATCCTGGCCAAGAACACGGCCATCACCTGGGAAGACAAGAAGACGGGTGCGAAGAACCGCATCAACATCGTCGACACCCCGGGACATGCTGACTTCGGCGGCGAAGTCGAGCGCGTGCTGTCCATGGTCGACACCGTGCTGATCCTCGTCGACGCGATGGACGGCCCGATGCCGCAGACGCGCTTCGTCACCCAGAAGGCCTTCGCGATGGGCTTCAAGCCGGTCGTGGTCGTCAACAAGGTCGATCGTCCGGGCGCGCGTCCGGAGTGGGTCGTCGAGCAGGTGTGGGACCTCTTCGCCAAGCTCGGCGCCACCGACGAGCAGATGGATTTCCCGATCGTCTACGCCTCGGCGCTGAACGGCTACGCCTCGCTGGACGAGAACGTGCGCGAAGGCGACATGACCCCGCTGTACGAAGCGATCATGAAGCACGCGCCGAAGCCGGACGTGGATCCGGAAGGCCCGTTCCAGATGCGCATCAGCCAGCTGGACTACAACAACTTCGTCGGCGTCATCGGCATCGGCCGCATCCAGCGCGGCACCCTGAAGAAGGGCATGCCGGTGTCGGTCATCGACCGTCACGGCAAGAAGCGCCAGGGCAAGGTCGTCCAGGTGCTCGGCTTCCTCGGCCTTGAGCGCATCGAGCAGGACACGGCCGAAGCCGGCGACATCGTCGCCATCTCGGGCATTGCCGACCTGACCATCTCGGACACCGTCACCGCCCTGGATACCCCGGAAGCGCTGCCCGCGCTGAGCGTCGACGAGCCGATGATCAGCATGACCTTCCAGGTCAACAACTCGCCGTTCGTCGGCAACAAGGATCTCTCCGGCGGCAAGTTCCTCACCAGCCGCCAGCTGCGTGAGCGCCTGGACCGCGAGAAGGTGCACAACGTTGCCCTGCGCGTGGAAGACGGTTCGGACGCCGACAAGTTCCTGGTCTCGGGCCGCGGCGAACTGCATCTGTCGGTGCTGATCGAAAACATGCGTCGCGAAGGCTACGAGCTGGCCGTGTCGCGTCCGGAAGTCATCCTCAAGGAAGTCGACGGCGAGAAGATGGAGCCGATCGAAGAGCTGGTGATCGACATCGAAGAGATCCACCAGGGTGGCGTGATGGAGCGCCTCGGCATCCGCAAGGGCGACCTGAAGAACATGGTCTCCGACGGCCAGGGTCGCGTGCGCCTCGAGTATGAAATCCCGGCGCGTGGCCTCATCGGCTTCCAGAACCAGTTCAAGACCCTCACCCAGGGTTCCGGCCTGCTGTTCCACGTGTTCAAGCACTACGGCAAGTACACCCCGGCACCGATCGCCAAGCGCCAGAACGGCGTGATGATCGCGAACGCCCCGGGCAACACCCCGGCTTACTCGCTTGGGCCGCTCCAGGAGCGTGGCAAGCTGTTCGCCGCCGAAGGTGATTCGGTGTACGAAGGCCAGCTGATCGGTATCCACGCGAAGGACAACGACCTGACCGTGAACGCGATCAAGCCGAAGCCGCTGACCAACATGCGCGCCTCGGGCAAGGACGACGCGATCCAGCTGACCCCGGCCACCAAGTTCACGCTGGAGCAGGCCCTGGACTTCATCGACGACGACGAGCTGGTCGAAGTCACGCCGAAGGAAATCCGCATGCGCAAGAAGCACCTGACGGAAGCCGATCGCAAGAAGGCTTCGCGCGGCTAATCACCGCTCGCAGGTAACAAAAAAGCCCGGCGAACGCCGGGCTTTTTTTATGCGCGTCGCGTGGCAGCGTCGCGTTATTCGCCCTGTTCACGCACCAGCTTCAGCAGCAGGTCGATCTGTTCCTGCTGCTTCATCAGCATCTTTTCCAGCTGGTCGTTGCGCATCTGATCCAGCTTCTCGTGCAGGCCCATGATCTCGATCTCGGCCTTCAGGTTCACCTTGTAGTCGTTCGTCGCATCCATCCGGTCCTTCGCCGCCTGGCGGTTCTGGCTCATCATGATCACCGGCGCCTGGATCGCGGCCAGCATCGACAGGAGCAGGTTGAGGAAGATGTACGGGTACGGATCGAACGGCCGGTGCAGGATGTAGGAATTCAGGCCCGTCCACGCCGCCAGGATGGCCGCGAACACGATGATGAAGGTCCACGAGCCGCCGAAGCGAGAGACCTTGTCCGCGAGGCGCTCGCCGAAGCTCATGTCATCGCGGAACGCCTCGTTGATGTTCTCCGCCACCAGCTTGCGTTGCATCAGGTGGTCGAGCAGATGGCGCTCAGCGTGGCCGAGGTCATCGAGGCCCTTGGCAAACCAGCGGTGGGCGGCGTGTTCAGGGCTGGGCGGGATAGTGGCCATGGGGTGCTCCGGGCAGTGTGCCTAACGGCGAACACTATACCGCCGCCCCCACCCCGCTCTTGTAGGAGCGCGCTTGCTCGCGATCGATATCGCCACGTAGCCGTGGCAGATAGCCGGGGAATTCGCGACGGACGAAGGCGATGAGGCCTTCCCGCACCTTGCAGCGCAAATCGAACGATTTGCCTGAATTCGAAGAACTTACGAGGGCGCGTACCTGCATCCCCTTGTCATTGCTGTCGACCACCTGCATGCCCATCACCCGCCCGTCCCACTCCGGCGCGGCCTTGCAGATTCGTTCCATCTCGGCCCTTAGCGGCTCCAGCGGCAGGCCGTAGTCGAACCACAGCAACACCGAACCCAGGATCTGCGAGGACGTCCGCGTCCAGTTCTGGAACGGGGTTTCGATGAAGTACTGCAGCGGGACGATCATCCGCCGCTCGTCCCAGATCTTCACCACGACGTAGGTGCTGGTGATTTCCTCCACCCTGCCCCATTCGCCCTCAACGATGACCACGTCGTCGAGGCGGATGGGCTGGGTAAGCGCAATCTGTATGCCCGCGATCAGGTTGCCGAGGACGGGCTTGGCGGCGAGGCCCACCGCGATGCCGGCGATGCCCGCGGATGCCAGCAGGCTGGCGCCGAACTGACGAACCGCGGGGAACGTCATCAACGCCACGCCGACGCCAAGCACCACCGTCACCACCATGCCCGTGCGCGCCAGCACCCGCGATTGCGTCTGCAGGCGGCGCGCACGGAGGTTGTCTTCCAGGTCAATGGGGTTGAAGCGCGATACCGTGGCTTCCACCGCGCCGATGCAGCGAACCAGGAACCATGTGCAGGCGCCGATCAGGCACACGCCCAGCAGGTGCTCCATGCCGTCGATGAGGCGCGCCGGTTCATCCGGTGCGACGCGGAACGCCAGCAGCACCATCGCCAGGGGAACGATCGCCTCCAGCGGCGTGTTCGCCCTGGCCACGATGCTGGCGCCCATCGGGTGGCGCAACGCCAGGCGGCGTAGGAACACATCCGCTGCGCGGTGGATGAGGCCCGCGGCCACGAGCGCGATGATCACCACCAGCGCAAAACGCGTCCACGGATGCGTGATGTCGGGCATCCAGTCAGGAGAGTTCATGGGCACTCACCCTAACGGCCGGCATGTCGACACTTTGTTGTGGCGCATCAAATCCCGGTTAAAGTCATCGCCATGAGCGATGCCGATACCGTGCACCCCATCCTTCCCGATCTGCTACAGCCCGGGCTGCGCCTCGTGTTCTGCGGCACGGCCGCCGGTACGCGCTCCGCACGCGACGGTGCGTATTACGCGCATCCGGGCAACATGTTCTGGCGGGCCGTGCATGCGGTGGGGCTCACGCCGCGCCTGCTGTCGCCTGCCGAATTTCCGTTGATGGCCGGCTTCGGCATCGGCTTTACCGACCTCGCGAAATTCCACCACGGCAACGATTCGGAGCTGCCGCGCGATGCGTTCGACGTGGACGCGCTGCGAGCGAAGATCGAACAGGTCTCACCGCGCGTGCTGGCCTTCACCAGCAAGCAGGCCGGCATGGCCGCCCTCGGCAAACGCATCACCGTCGGCCCGCAGGCCGTGGCGTTTGCCGGTGCGCGCACATGGGTACTGCCCTCGCCCTCGGGCCAGGCGCGAGGCAGCTGGGACCTCGACGTCTGGCAGGCGATGGCGCGCGACGTGCTTCAGAGTCCGCCGGGCACAGTGCGATAAGCGCGCACATCGTTGGGCGATACCGACGATGCGCGGTTGGACCACGCATGGCGGATGTAGGTCACCACGGCGGCGGCATCGTCATCGCTGAGCGTCTGCGAGAACGGCGGCATGGAGTACGGTCGCGGGTTCGATGCCGTGGCGGGAGCGAAACCGCCTGACAGCACGGCGCGAATCGTATTGATGCCGATCGGGTCGCGCACGGTGACGTTGCCATCGAGCGGTGGATACGCGTCGCCCTTGCCGCGGCCGTCGGCGCCGTGGCAATCGGCGCAGTGTTGCGCGTACACCTTCTGCCCGGCCTGGGCGACGGTTTCCGCATCCACCGCGTTGCCGCGCTGCTGCCGCGGCGCGCGGTCCGGCAACGCCTTCAGGTAAACGGCGATGGCGGCCAGGTCGGCATCGGTGAGGTGCTGCGTACTCTTCAGCACCACCTCGGCCATCGGGCCCAGGGCGGTGCCCTTCGACGAACGGCCCGTCTTGAGCAGGGCCACGACGTCGGCTTCGCTCCAGCCGGCGAGGCCACCTTCCCTGCCCATCGACAAATCGGGCGCGTACCAGTTCTGCACGGGGATGACGCCGCCAGCGAGGAACGGATCGCTGACCATCGCGCCGAAGCTGTTGCGGCTCGCGTGGCATTCGTTGCAATGGCCCAGGCCCTGCACGAGATAGGCACCCCGATTCCACTGCGCTGACTGCTTCGGGTCCGGCTGGTACTCGCCTTCGTCGAAGTACATCAGCCGCCACGTCGCCATCAGCGAGCGCATGCGGTAGGGCCAGCGGAGCGTGTCCGGCGTATTGGGGTTACGCACGACCGGGAGTGACTTCAGGTACGCAAACATCGCGTCGCTGTCAGCGCGCGTCACCCGGGTGTACGAGGTGAACGGGAACGCCGGGTACAGAGACGTGCCGTCGTGCGCCTTGCCGGCATGCAGCGCCTGGTAGAAGTCGTCGGCGCTCCAGTCGCCCAGGCCCGTCGCGTGATCGGCCGTGAGGTTGGGCGACGGGATGGCACCAAACGGTGTGGGCACGACGCGGCCACCGGCCATCGGCTTGCCGTTGCGCGCGGTGTGGCACGACGCGCAGTCGCCGGCGGTGACGAGGTAGCGGCCGCGCTCAACGGCGTCGTCGGCGTGTGCCGCGGTGGCCATGAGGAACGCGGTGAAGGCGAGACGAGCGATCAGGGTCTTCATCGGCTCAGCCTCCCAGCACGCCGCAGCGCAGCGGCGGCGTCACGCTACCCGCCGGTGCCGCGTGGGCATCGGGCGGCACGGGCCGGGCAGCCAGCCACGCCGAGACGGCACTGATATCCGCGTCGGTCAGGTGGCTGACCACGGTGGCCATGCAGTCGGGCGCCGTCGTGTTGCGGGTGTTGGTCCGCCACGAGCCCAGCTGCGCGCTGATGTAGTCGTAGGGCAAGCCGACCAGGCCAGGGATGTCCGGCTGCACCCCGGTCAGCTCGGGGCCGTGGCAGGCCATGCAGGCCGGGACGCCCTTCGCGGGGTCGCCCCGGGTGGCCAGTTGCTCGCCGCGCGCGGCGGCAGTGACCGGCATGCGCGGCGTGGGGTGCGTCGTATACGGCACCTCCTGGCTGGCGAAGTACCCGGCGATCTCGCGCAGGTAGGCCTCGTCCAGTGGGGCGACCATGTATTCCATCACTTCGTAGTGGCGCAGGCCTTTCTGGAAATCCTGCATCTGCCGTAGCAGGTAACCGGCCGGCTTGCCGGCGAGGCGGGGGTTGAAGGCGTTGTTGCCGCCTTCGCCGTGCGTGCCGTGGCAGCTGGCGCAGGCGGCGATGCGCTGGACGAGCGTATCCGGAGGGGCATCCTGGGCCAGCGCCGCGACGGGCAGGCACAACCACCATACGATCCACCGCAACGAACGACGCATCATGCACTCCCCTGGGCCACACCTCGGGCGCATCAGTATAGCCATGCCTTCACGGCCCTTCCCAGCGCGTGGCCGCCGTGGCTACCATCGGTGGACACCTCGGGGGAGACATCTCATGCCGCAGCATCGCCGCACGCTCGCCGTCGCACTCGCACTGGCCCTGCCCTTCGCCGTCCAGGCGCGCGACGCCACGGAAGACGATGCCTTCGCCTCCATCGCCACGCTGAAGCAGGCCTACGCACGCGGCGAGCTGACGCCGACCGGCGTCACCACCCTCTTCCTCGACCGCATCGCGCGCATCGACAAGGCGGGCCCCAGGGTCAACGCCGTGCTCGAAACCAATCCCGACGCGCTCGCCATCGCGGGGAAGGCGAACGGCAAGGGCAAGGGCTCGCTGGCGGGCATCCCCATCCTGCTCAAGGACAACATCGACACCGGCGACCGCATGCAGACCACCGCCGGCTCGCTGGCCCTGGTGGGCTCCACGGCGCCGAAGGATTCCGGCGTGGCCGCACGGCTGCGCAAGGCGGGCGCCGTGATCCTCGGCAAGACCAACCTCAGCGAATGGGCGAACATCCGCTCCAACCACGCCACCAGTGGCTGGACCGGGCGTGCCGGGCTCACCCTCAATCCCTACGTGCTCGACCGCAATGCCTGCGGCTCCAGCGCGGGCTCGGGCTCGGCCGTGGCCGCAGGCCTGGCGACGGTGGCGATCGGCAGCGAGACCGACGGCTCGATCATCTGCCCCGCCTCGATGACCGGCCTCGTCGGCATCAAGCCCACCGTCGGCCTGGTCAGCCGCACGGGCATCATCCCCATCTCGCACAGCCAGGACACCGCGGGGCCCATGGCGCGCAGCGTTGCCGACGCCGCCACGGTGCTGAGCGCCATCGCCGGTAGCGATGCGTCCGACCCGGCGACGAAAGACGCCGATCGGCACGCCACCGATTACACGAAGTTCCTCGACCCGAACGCGCTGCGCGGCAAGCGCATTGGCGTGGTCCGCCAGCTCGCCGGCATCGAACCGAACGCCGACGCTGCATTGGAAAAAACCATGGCGTTGTTGAAAGCCCAGGGTGCCACGGTGGTCGACAACGTCGAGATCCCGCACCTGAAGGAACTCAGCGAGCACGAACTGGACGTCATGCTGTACGAGTTCAAGCACGACATCGCCGCCTACCTGGCCAACCGCCCGAACCAGCCGATGAAAACGCTGGCCGACCTGATCGCCTTCAACGACGCGCACAAGGACCAGGAAATGCCGTGGTTCGGCCAGGAGCTGTTCCTGATGGCCCAGGAAAAGGGCGGCCTGGATGATCCGACGTACAAGGACATCGTCGAGAAGAACAAGCGACTTGCAGGCCCGGAAGGTATCGACGCGGCGCTGGCCAAGGATCATCTCGATGCGCTCGTGGCACCCAGCTGGGGCCCGGCCTTCGTGAACGACCTCGTCCTTGGCGACCATGTGGTCAGCGGCGATCCTACCGTCGGCGGTGTTTCCGCACCGGCCGCCATCGCCGGCTATCCGTCGATCACCCTGCCCGTCTCATTTGCGCACGAACTGCCCGTGGGCATCGTGTTCTTTGGTGCGAAGTGGAGCGAGCCCACGCTGATCGCCATCGCCTACGGCGTGGAGCAGAAGGCCAATGCGTTCCAGCGGCCGAAGTTCCTGCCGACGTTGCCGGTACGCTAAAAAAAAGCCCGCTTTCGCGGGCTCTTTTCGTTACTTCGCCGCGTATTCGCGAACGATGGGAGCGAGCTTGGGATCTTCCAGCGCCATCGCCAGGGTGGCGCGGACCAGGCCGGCCTTGTTGCCGCAGTCGAAGCGGGTGCCTTCGAACTTGTACGACAGCACCTGGCCCTTGTCCTTCAGCAAGTTCTCGATGGCATCGGTGAGCTGGATCTCGCCACCGGCACCCGGCCGCGTGCGTTCCAGGAAACCGAAGATCTCGCGCGGCAGCACATAGCGGCCGACGACGGCAAGGTTCGAGGGTGCATCGGCCGGCTTCGGCTTCTCCACCATGTGCTCGATACGGCCGGAGCGATCGTTGATCTCGCTGCTGAGCTTCACCACGCCGTACTTGTCCGTTTCGTTTTCCGGCACTTCCTCGACGGCGATGACGCCGGCGTGCTCCTTGTAGGCCAGGTCGGACATCTGACCCAGGGCGCCACGGCCCTTCGTCCAGATAAGGTCATCCGGCAGCATCACGCCGAAGTATTCCTCGTTGACCACGGCCTTGGCACGCAACACCGCATCGCCCAGGCCGAGGGCCTCGGGCTGGGTCACGAACACGCAGCGGACGCGCGGCGGCAGGATGCCGCGAAGGATGCCGAGCAGCTCTTCCTTGTTTTTTTCCGCCAGCTTCTCTTCCAGCTCGTAGGCCTTGTCGAAGTAGTCGGCGATGGCGTGCTTGTAACGGTTGGTGACAAACACCAGCGTGTCGGCACCGGCGTCGACGGCTTCATCCACGGCGTACTGGATAAGGGGCCGGTCGAGAACCGGGAGCATTTCCTTGGCTACCACCTTGGTCGCGGGAAGGAAGCGCGTTCCAAGGCCAGCCACCGGAAATACCACCGTGCGCAGGGGTTGGGTCATGCGATGTCTCCACTTTCGTTGCGGCGAAGCGGCAGCACGTTGTCCGTTTGCGGCTCGCTCCAGCGGAACGAGGGCAGCAGCTGCGACACGCACCGACGCAGGGTTTCTTCGTCAAAGGCCCATACGGCTTCTTCAGCCCGGCCTAGTTGCGTCTGCAGCAGATCCCATGACACCTGGCGGTGCTGGGCCTGGAAAATTTTCGCGTGCGTGGTGCTCGTGTAGTTCTCCAACGGGTGGAACAGTTCCTCGAACAACTTCTCGCCCGAACGCAGGCCGGTGTACACGATCTGCACGTCCGAACCAGGGCGCTTGCCGGCCAGGCGGATCATCTGCTCGGCCAGGTCGCGGATCTTCACCGGGTCGCCCATGTCCAGGGCGAAGATCTCACCGCCCTTGCCCAGCGTGGCCGCCTGCAGGATCAGCTGGCAGGCCTCCGGGATCGTCATGAAGTACCGCGAGATCTCCGGATGCGTGATGGTCACCGGGCCGCCCTGGCGGATCTGCCGGCGGAACAGCGGCACCACGGAACCGGCTGAGTCCAGCACGTTACCGAAACGAACGGTGATAAAACGTGTAGTGGTATGCGCTGCGAGGTTCTGGCACCAGATTTCCGCCATGCGCTTGCAGGCGCCCATCACCGAGGTCGGGTTCACCGCCTTGTCGGTGGAAATCAGCACGAAGGTTTCCGCACCGCAACGCACCGCGGCGTCGGCGACCACGCGGGTGCCAAGCACGTTGTTGCGGAACGCCTCGCGCAGCTGGCCCTGCAGCATGGGTACATGCTTGTACGCCGCGGCATGGAACACGATCTGCGGCTGGGTCTCTTCGAACAGGCGGTTCACGGCCACCGATTCGCGGACGTCGGTGAGCACGCCGTTGAAGATGAGTTCCGGGTACGCGGAGGTGAGCTCCTGGCCGATGCGGTACAGGTTGTACTCGGACATCTCGACCACGGTGAGCTGCGCGGCGCCCAGGCGAGCCACCTGGCGGCACAGTTCCGAACCGATGGAGCCGCCGCCACCCGTGACCAGCACGCGGCGGCCACTGATGGTCTCGCGGATGGCGGTCCAGTCCAGCTCCACCGCATCGCGGCCGAGCAGGTCTTCGATCGCCACTTCCTTGATCTCGTTGAACTGCGCACGGCCGGCGACCACGTCTTCCAGGCGCGGCACCGTGCGGAACGGCAGCCCCGTGCTTTCGCAGAACGCGACGATCCGGCGCATCTGCGCCGTGGTCGCACCAGGCACGGCGATCAGCAGCATCTGTACCGCCACCGCCTTCGACAGCTCGGCCAGCTGGTCCACCGTGCCGAGCACGGGCACGCCGCCGATCTGCGCGCCGCGCAGGGCGAGGTTGTCGTCGACGAAACCGATGACGCTGTAGCGGCTGTCGCGGCGCAGGTCGCGGGCCAGCGCATCACCGGCGCGGTCGGCGCCGACGATCAGCACGCGCTTGGTCGGCACGGACTGGAAAAGATCGATCCGGCTGTCCTTCCAGAAGCGGTAACTCAGCCGAGGCAGGCCGAGCAGCACCACCAGCACCACCGGGTACACCAGCAGCACCGAGCGCGGCACGCCGTCGAGGCGCGCGTACATGACCATGGCCAGGCCGATGATCAGCGAACCGATGACGGTGGCCTTGATGATGTTCCAAAGGTCCGGGAGGCTGGCGAAGCGCCATACGCCCTTGTACAGCCCGGTCCAGTTGAACACCGCGCCCTGCACCAGCAGGACGAGCGGGAATTCCATCGGGAGGTAGGTGACCGGCGCGGACTCCGGCATCAGCGCGTAGCGCAGCGATTTCGCAATCCACCATGCAAAGGCCGCCATCGCCAGGTCGTGCGCAACGACCGCGGTGCGGGGGTGGATGATGCCAATGAACTTACGCAGAAACATGTCGCTCCCTTCGACGCAAGCACGAACGCTTGCCAATACGCCAGACCGCCGCCCCCAGCAGGTAGACCACCCCAAGACAGATCGGAGCAGCCGCCGGATAGCGGAGCGCGATCCATGCGCCAGGTACACAGACGAAGAGGTTCCACACCAGGTAGCCACTGGCCACACGGGTATGGGTCTGCCCCCGCCTTACGAGCCACTGGTAGAGGTGCTCGCGATGTGGAGTGTACCAGCGAGCACCGCGCAGCATTCGCACGAGCAACGTCAAAGTCGCGTCGATGACGAAGGCCGAGGACAGGATCAGTTCAGGCCACAGGAGGTCGCTGCGCCAGGCCCAGAGCATCGCCGTCAGGGCGAACACGATGAAGCCGAGGGTGGCACTGCCCACGTCGCCCATGAAGATGCGGGCCGGGGAGCGGTTGAACCACCAGAACCCGACGGCCGCCGCGCCTAGGGCGCAGGCGGCGATACTGATGCCGGTGGCCCCGGCCGTATCGGCGACGAGGGCCGAAGCCACGCCGAAGAACCCTGCCTGCAAGGCGGCGATGCCGTCGATCCCGTCCATGAAGTTGTGCAGGTTGATGCACCACACCCCGGCCACCAGCAGGGGTGCCGCCCACCACAGGCTGGCGGTCTGGCTGGCCACGGCGACGCAGAACAGCAGCGTGGCGCCCAGCTGGATCAACAGGCGCGGCCGGATCGGCAGCGACCCGTGGTCATCCAGCCAGCCGATGGCGGCGATGGCGACCACCCCCACGGTAAAGGCCGCGACCACCCCCGCCCCGGGCGATGGGGTCATCAGCAGCAGGGCCGCGGGCATGCTGACAAGCACGCCAGCCACGATGCCGATGCCACCTCCGCGCGGGGTGGGCATGCTGTGTGAGCGGCGGTGACCCGGCGCGTCGAGCATACCCTTGCGCTGCGCGTAGGCGATGGCAATCCGCACGCAGGCGAAGGAAACAAGAAGGGCCAGGACGATGCAACCGGCGGCAAAGGATCCGGCGCTGGCGGGCGTAAAGGTCATTCGTTGGCGACGCCATGGATGGGCCGCACGGTGCCCCAGTTCTTGCAGCTCGGGCACTGCCAGTGATGCGCCTTGGCGCCGAAGCCGCATCGGCTGCAGCGATACATGGCCTGCCCTTCGAGCAGCTTGCGGGTCAGGTCGCGCAGGATCAGGTAGTTCTCGCGCGCCTCGCCCGAGACCTTGTCCATCGTGGCGTCGATCAGGGCCATCAGGCCGCGCACGGACGGCCGCTTGCGCAGCTGCCCGGTGAGGAAGTCGATGGCTGTGCGCTCGCCGTCGCGCCCTTCGTACAGCCGGGTGAGCGCGAGCACGGGCGAGATGCCGTGGTAGCGCACCATGATCTCGCGGAGGAACTCCTCGGCCCGGTCCATCTGCTGCGAGCGTGCATAGCAGTGCAGCAGCGGCGGCAGGATCTCGGGAACGAAGGCGATGTCCGCGGCGATGGCGGCCTCGTACGAGGCGATGGCCCCCGGCATGTCATCGTCTTCCGAAGACAGGCGGCCGGCGATCATGTGGGCACGCACGCAGTCCTTCTGGCAGGCGAAGGCCTCGCGGATGTAGTCCCGGGCTTCGGTCCGCGCGCCATGCTGGCGGGACTGCTCGGCGAGCTCGCAGTAGAACTGCGCGATCATCCCCGCCTCGTCCTCGCTGGTCATGGCTTCCAGGCGACGGGCATGGTCGATGGCTTTGTGCCACTCGCGCTCGTGCTGGTAGATGGCGATGAGGTGGCGCAGCGCCGAAGGCGCCAGCGCATCCATCGCCACGAGGTCGGAGAACAGCGTTTCCGCGCGATCGAGCAGGCCGGCGCGCATGTAGTCCTCGCCAAGCTCCAGCAAGGCGACCGTCTTCATTTCATCGGACAGGCCCTGGCGCGAGACCAGGTGCTGGTGCAGGCGGATGGCGCGGTCCACTTCGCCGCGCTTGCGGAACAGGTTGCCCAGGGCCAGGTGGGTCTCCACCGTGTCCCGGTTGTATTCGGCCAGGCGCAGGAACACCTCGAGCGCCTTGTCCTGCTCTTCGTTGAGCAGGTAGTTCAGGCCGCGGAAGTAGTCCGAAGAAAGCTCGTTGACCCGGGCACCCGAGCGCTTGGCATCGGTACGGCGGGCCAGCCACCAGCCACAGGCAAACGCGATGGGCGGGACGAGGGCCAGCAACCAGATCGGGTTCATGCGGTCTTCGCGCTGGCTACCTTGCGATCGCCCAGGGCCCGGCGACGCTTGCGCTGGTGGGCAAACGAGGTGCCCACCCAGGCGGTGAGTCCACCCAGCACCCAGCCGATGAGGAGGAACGCCAGCATGGTGCCGCCCTTGGGCAGGGAACCACGGGCGAACCCGAAATCGAAGGGCACGAGGTCGGCATTGAGCGCGCCGAAGACGATGCCGGCGGCGGCGAATAAGAGCAGGAAAAGTATGGCGATCAGACGCATCCGGCGACTGTACCCGAATCATGAATGGCTGGGGATGGATCGGTTTGGAATTCGTACAGGTAGTGCGGCTTCAAGGGGATCCGGTTGCGGAAAAAAAAAACGCCGCATCAGGATGCGGCGTCTTCCAGGGCGAGGTTTACGCGTTCGCGTAGTTCCTTGCCAGGTTTGAAATGTGGCACGTGCTTGCCCGGCAGTGCTACCGCATCGCCGGTCTTGGGGTTGCGCCCCATGCGCGGCGGGCGGAAGTGCAGCGCGAAGCTGCCGAAGCCGCGAATCTCGATGCGCTCACCCGTAGACAGGGCATGGCTCATCTGTTCGAGCACGCTCTTGACGGCAAGTTCCACATCGCTGAAGGCAAGGTGGGTCTGGCGCCGCGCCAGCGCCTCGATCAGTTCCGACTTGGTCATGGGTCCCCTGGTTCTCGATAAAGCTGACGCAAACAACAGGTTACAACAGCGAGGGGCGGATTTCCCGCCCCTCGCCCGACTAAGTTAGTCGGCCTTGTTCATCTGCTCCTTGAGGAGCGCGCCGAGCTTGGTCGTGCCACCGGCGGCGGAGGCGTAGTCAGCCATGGCGTCAGCCACGTCTTCCTCGTCCTTCGCACGGATCGACAGCTGGAGCTGACGGCCCTTGCGGTCCATGCCGGTGAACTTCGCTTCGATCGCATCGCCCACCTTGAGGTGCAGCGTGGCGTCTTCGACGCGTTCCTTGGCGATGTCGTTGGCACGGATGTAGCCTTCGACGCCTTCGCCCAGGTCAACCACGGCGCCCTTGGCGTCCACTTCCTTGACCGTACCGGTCAGGATCGTGCCGCGCGGGTTCGTGGCCATGAACTGGCCGAACGGGTCCTGCTCCATCTGCTTGATGCCCAGCGAGATGCGCTCACGCTCCGGATCCACGGCGAGCACCACGGCCTCAACTTCGTCACCCTTCTTGAAGTTGCGGACGAGGTCTTCACCCGAGGCCTGCCACGAGATGTCGGACAGGTGGACGAGACCATCGATACCGCCGTCCAGGCCGATAAAGATGCCGAAGTCGGTGATCGACTTGATCTGGCCGGAAACCTTGTCGCCCTTCTTGTGCATGGCGGCGAAAGCTTCCCACGGGTTCGAGCGGGTCTGCTTGATACCCAGCGAGATGCGGCGACGCTCCTCGTCCACGTCCAGGACCATGACTTCCGTCTCGTCGCCGACCTGAACCACCTTGGCCGGGTTGACGTTCTTGTTGGTCCAGTCCATTTCGGAGACGTGCACCAGGCCTTCGACGCCCGGCTCGATCTCAACGAAGCAACCGTAATCGGTCACGTTCGAGACCTTGCCGAACAGACGGCTGCCGACCGGGTAACGGCGGGCAATGGCGACCCACGGGTCGTCGCCGAGCTGCTTCAGGCCGAGCGAAACGCGGTTGCGCTCGCGGTCGTACTTGAGCACGCGGACGTCCAGCTCGTCGCCGACGTTGACGACTTCCGACGGGTGGCGAACACGCTTCCACGCCATGTCGGTGATATGCAGCAGGCCATCGATGCCGCCGAGGTCCACGAATGCGCCGTAATCGGTGAGGTTCTTGACCACACCCTTGACGACCGCACCCTCGGTGAGGCGCTCGAGCAGCTTCTCGCGCTCTTCGGAGAACTCGGTCTCAACGACGGCGCGGCGGCTGACGACCACGTTGTTACGCTTGCGGTCGAGCTTGATGATCTTGAACTCGAGGTCCTTGCCCTCGAGGTAAACCGGGTCACGGACCGGACGCACGTCGACCAGCGAGCCCGGCAGGAATGCGCGGACGTCCTTGATGTCGACGGTGAAGCCGCCCTTGACCTTGCCGGAGATCTTGCCGGTGATGGTCTCTTCCTTGTCGAACGCCTGCTCGAGGTCGTCCCACACCATCGAACGCTTGGCCTTCTCGCGGGAGAGCTTGGTCTCGCCGAAGCCGTCTTCGAGCGCGTCGAGCGCGACCTTGACTTCGTCGCCCACTTCCACTTCGAGAGCGCCGTTCTCGTCCTTGAACTGCTCGATCGGAACAATGCCTTCGCTCTTCAGGCCAGCGTTGATCACCACGACGTCATTGCGGATTTCCACAACGATACCGGTGACGATCGAGCCGGGCTTCAGCTTCGAAATAGCCTGCTGGCTTTGTTCAAACAGTTCGGCAAAACTTTCAGTCATGTTGATTCCAGGGTTATGAAAGGCCGTACCCGACGCAGGCGTTCATCAGTGACGCGAGCGGACGGGGGACCCACCGGTTATGGGTGCTCGGAAGCACCGTTGCCAAAGAACCCACGCACACTGCGTGGATGCTGTGCCGAATGCGCCCTTACGGACGCACCACGGCGAAAACTTTTGCGACCACCACCTCAATGGGCATGCCAGTCGTATCGATGACGACGGCGCCCTCGGCGGGCTTCAACGGAGCTACCGGCCGCGACGCATCACGCGCGTCACGAGCCTCGATTTCCCGTTGCAGGCCTACAAGTGTAACGCTCAGTCCCTTATCCTTCAACTGCTTATAGCGCCTTTTCGCGCGCTCGCCCGCGCTGGCGGTCAGGAAGACCTTGAAGGCGGCGTCCGGGAAAATCACCGTCCCCATGTCCCGGCCATCCGCCACCAGGCCCGGGGCCTTGCGAAAAGCCAGCTGGAGGTCGACCAGGGCCTGGCGCACGGCCGGGATCACGGCGATGGCCGAGGCCGCGGCGCCTGCCGTTTCCGTGCGTAGTTCGTCCGTGGCGTCATGGCCGTTGACCAGGACGTGGGTCTCACCGCCGTCGGGACTGGCCTGGAAGCGGATCTTCACGTGCTGGGCGCAGCGGGTGACCGCCCCCTCGTCCGAGAGGTCGATGCCCTCGGCGCCGGCCGCGTAGCCCACGGCGCGGTACAGGGCGCCGGAGTCGAGCATGCGCCAGCCCAGCTTCTCGGCGACGAGGCGGCTGATGGTGCCCTTGCCGGAGCCCGAGGGGCCGTCGATGGTGAGGACGGGAGCGGGCGCGTGGGCCATGGGATACCTCGGTCGCGAAACCGGCATGATACCGGAGCGGACGCCCGAAGTTTCCCCCATGGACAGCCTTGGGTACGCATGTTACAAGCCCCAAACCTTCCAGCCCCACGCCAGCACGGGACCATGCCAGACGATCTCCTGAGCCAGTTCGAACAGGCGTCGCTGGATATCACCCGGCTCGGCCATCGGCCGGACAACGACACCCTGCTGCGGATCTACGCCCTCTACAAGCAGGGCTCGGAGGGTGACGTCCATGGCGCCCGCCCAGGCTTCTTCGATTTCGTCGGCACGGCCAAGTACGAGGCCTGGTCGAAGCTGCGCGGCACCGGGCGGGACCAGGCCATGCGCGACTACATCAAGCTGGTCCGCGACCTCGGCGGCTAACGGGCGGACAGCCACGCCGCGACGGTGAGGTCGCCGAAGAGCCCGGCGGCCGGCAACTCACCCCCATCGCGCTTGCCGATATCCAGCAGGCTGGTCCACTTCCCCGGCGGCAAGGCCAGCGAAGTGCCCTCCCAGTGCTCGGCGGGGATCGCCGGCGCGGACATCCCGCCGAGCCACGGCGCCAGGTGCCGGCCCACGGCCACCACCAGCTTCTGCCCCCGGTGCTCGCGGACGAACGCAAGGATCTTGTCCGCCGCCGGGCCCGTCGCCTCGAGCGGCCGGTAGGTGCCGCGGGCGAACAGCTCGGGGTGGGTCTTCCGGGCGCAGAGCAGCCGCTGCAGCACGGCCTGCTTCAGCGCGCCGTCCCGCCAGGTGCACAGCAGGTCCACGGGCGAGACATCGCGCTCGAGCGAGGCCGAGCGGGCCAGGAAGTCCACCGGCCGCCGGTTGTCCGGGTCGACCAGGCTGAAATCCCAGTACTCGGTGCCCTGGTACAGGTCCGGCACGCCCGGGGTGGTCAGCCGCAGTACCGACTGTGCCAGGCCGTTCGCCGCGCCCGGCGTGGCGATGTATTCCGCGAAGGCGTGGAACTCGGCGGCGGCATCACCGGACAGCACGGCGCGGAGGAAATCCTCGCAGGCGTCTTCATAGGGTTCATTCGGCGAGGTCCAGCGCGTCCAGCGCTTCGCTTCACGCAGGGCCTTGCGCTGCCACGCGGCAATGCGGGTGGCGAAGCGTTCGATGCCGTCCTCGTCGTCCGGCGCCAGGCCAATCGGCCAGGCACCCACCAGCATCTGGTAGAGCATCACTTCATCGGCCGCCGAGGGCGCCATGCGGCCTTCGGCACGCTGGCGCAGATCCGCGTGGCGGACACGCCAGCGCTCGACGGTGATCACCCAGCGCTCGGCCACTTCGGACAACACCGCCAGTCGCGCGCGCAGGTCTTCGCCACGCTTGTGATCGTGCGTGGCCGTGGCCAGCAGGGTATGGGGGAAGGTGGCAAGGCGTTCGGCGCAGCGGTCGTGGAAGGCCGCCATCGGAATCGCCATGCGCGCGGCATCCACGCCCACCTCGTTGCGCGAGAGCAGACGTCCGTAGCGGTAGCCCGCCGTGTCTTCCACGGCCTTGGCCGCCACCGGCGACGTCGCCTGCTGGAACACCGCCATGGCGCGCTCGCGGGCGCGACGGACGGAACCCGGCGGCAAGGCACGCGGGGCTTCGCCGCCGAGCCAGCGCGAGACCAGGTACAGCAGGTCCGCATCTTCCCCGCGCAGCGTACGCAGGGCGCCTTCGACGGCGCGCGCGAACACGGATTCGTCGAAGGCGTCGCGCCCTGCTCCACCGGCGTACGTGCGGTACACGGGAAAATGCACGAGCAACTCGATCAGCACGCGGCGAATGGCGGCCAGCGAGACGTCACGCGTCGCGACGTCCGCCCGGGCCGCGGCAAACAGCGCGCGTGCCGTGCGGGCGAGTTCGGCTTCGAAGCTGTCCACGAGGATCTGCCGGCGCGCCTTCACCGCCTGGGTGGCGAAGTCCGCGCCGTCGCCGGTCAGGCGTCGCCAGAGTTCGGTCAGCGGGGCCTCGCCCCGTTCGTCGTGCAGCACGGCCGAGACCTGGTCCATGAACTCGTAGCCGGTCGTGCCGTCCGTGCGCCAGTCTAGGCGCAGGCTTTCGTCTTCCGCCAGGATCTTTTCCACGACCAGATACGCCGCATCGCGCGCGGCACCCTCGGGGCGCTGCATGCGAAGACGCTCGAGGCGGTGGCGCAGCTGGCGGCAGTAGCGGCGCGGGTCGGCAAGGCCGTCGACGTGGTCGCAGCGGACGCCATCGATCAGGCCCTCCGCGTAGAGGCGGAAGATGGTGCGGTGGGTGTCTTCAAAGACGGCCGTGCGCTCGATGCGCAGTCCGGCCAGCTCGTTGATGTCGAAGAAGCGACGGTAGTTGACCATGTCGCTGGCCAGCTTCCAGAACGCCAGGCGGTAGTGCTGCTTTTCGATCAGGGCGTGCAGGCGCGCCCTGCCCCGGTCCGTCTTCGGGTCGTGGCTGCGCTCGGCATCGTCGGCGAGCGTGGCCACGCTGGCGGGCGATAGTGGCAGGTAGTCGTCATACAGGCGAAGGACCCACTCGCCGCGCCGCTTGCCGAGGCGCAGGTGTCCCTCGCGCAGCACGCTGTCGTAGCCTGCGCCAAGCACCGGAAGCAGGACACGGCCCTTGACCAGCGGGTCCGGCGCGAGCCAGTCGATGTCGAAATAGCCGGCGTAACGGCTCTCGCGTCCATGCCGCAGCACGTCCATCCACCACGCGTTCTCGCTGCCCACGCCCATGTGGTTGGGCACGATGTCGATGATCAGACCCATGCCATGCGCACGCAGCGCGGCCACCAGGCGGCGCAAGGCGTCTTCGCCACCGATCTCGGGATTGACCTCATGGCAATCGACGACGTCATAGCCGTGGGTGGAGCCCGCCCGTGCGCGCAGGATCGGCGAGGCGTAGAGATGGCTCACGCCCATGCGTGCGTAGTAACCGACCACGCCGACGGCGTCATCCAGGGTGAAACCCGCATGGAACTGCAGGCGCCCCAGGGCGCGCGGTGGGCTCACGTACGGTTCCGGGTCTGGTCAATCGCGGCGCAGACGGCATGCGCAATCGGGCCATCGAACAGCCGGGCCGACGAATCCGGCATGCGCCGCCGCCAGTTTGGGTGAACGGCGTCCGTGGGACCCGGCAGGTTGGGTTGTTCGTGCAGGCCGAGCACATCTTCCGCCGGGAAGATCGCCAGTGGCGCCGGGGCCAGTGACACGTGGCGCGCGGCGGCGACCACCACCGGCGAGATATCGTCCGGCGCGGGCGGTGAGTCTTCGTTCCACGCCGACCCCGAGGCGAACATGGCACGCCACAGGCGGTGGCGGTCGATCTCGCGCTGCGCCACTTCATCGACATCCGGATCATCGAGGCCGGTCTTCTTGCGCCATTCGATGTCGCGCCCGCGCCACCAGCCGGCGACCGTCGGGATGTCATGCGTGCTTGTCGTGGCCATCGCGTTCGCCGACCAGTCCTGCGGCGCGACGAAACCACCGTCCGCTGCCCGCTCGAACCACAGTACGCGGATGCCGAGCACGCCCTTCTCACCGATGGCCTGGCGGAAGTCCGCCGGCACGGTGCCCAGATCCTCGCCAATGATGATGGCGCGGTGCAGGTGGCTCTCCAGCGCGATCAGGCGCAGCAGGTCCTGCATGGGGTAGCGCACGTAGGCGCCTTCGGTAGCGCCCGCACCGTGCGGCACCATCCACAGGCGCTTCAGGCCAAGGATGTGGTCGATGCGCACGCCGCCGGCGTAAGCCAGCGCGGCGCGCAACATGCCGATGAAGCCGCGGAAGCCGGTATCGCGCAGGCCCCGCGGCGAGAAGGTGGTAAGCCCCCAGTCCTGGCCGAGGCGATTGAGCGCGTCCGGCGGTGCGCCCACCGAGAGGCCTTTCAGCATTTCCGCCTGGTGCGCCCAGGCATGGCTGCCGCCGGAATCGGCACCTACCGCGAGGTCGGCGACGAGGCCAATCTTCATGCCCGCATCGCGCGCGGCTTTCTGCGCGCCGGAAAGCCCCCGCGCCGCGAGCCACTGCAGCCACGCATGGAAGCCGACCTCGCGCGAATGCTCGCGCGCGAAGGCGGCCACCTCCGCGCTGGCGGGATCGTGGAAACCCTCGGGCCAGCCCTGCCAGCCGCCGGGCCGGCCATGCGCGGTGAAGTCCGCATGCAAGGCCTCGAAGCGCGCGTGGCGTTCGAGCGGCTCACCCTGGGTCCGGCGGAACTCGGCGAACCGATCGGCGTGGGCAAGATCCACCGAGGCCCATTCGTACACCGAGCGCAGGATGGTCATGCGGGCGCGCGCCGCCCGTGGCCAGTCGATCAGTTCCAGCCATTCCAGTTCGGCCAGTTCCTGGCGCAGGTTGTGCGTGTCGATCACTGCACGCACGGTGGGTTCGCCGCTGGTCTGCGCCGGGTCGACGTACAGGCCGTTGAGGAACAGCCGGCTCGAGGGCGCGTAGGGGCTGTAGCGCTCGGGTGCGGCGGCAAACAACGCATGGACCGGGCTGATGGCGAGCGCGTCCGCGCCCTTCTCCGCCGCCGCACGGGCGCACAGCGACAGCGCCGTAAAGTCACCGATGCCGCCATCACCCGGACGGCGCAGGCCCGACACCTGCACGGCCATGCCCCACGGCCGGTGCAGGCCACTCACGTCACGCACGCCAAACGCGCGCGGGGGTGCCACCGCGACCAGCACTTCGGCATCGTCCAGAAACAGCGTGTAGTAACCCGGCTCAGAGGGCACGGGCAGCTGGCTTTCGCCCGACGGCAGTTCGCCTTCCGACACCAGCGCATCACCCTCCGCGAGCAGCTTCCATACCCTGCCCCGCGGCGCCGGCGGCACCGTGATGGGCGAGCCAGCATCCGTGGTGAGCATGCGCGGGAGGTGCGCGCCGGCACGCTCCTGCGCCAGCCGTTCCAGGCTGTCGTCCACGTCCTGTGCGTTATCCGCGGGCAAGCCGAGCGCGCGGAGCACCGCGCGCAAGGTATCCGCGGGCACGACCTGGGGACGATCCAGCGCGTCGCGCCAGTGCACATCCACACCGGCTTGTTCGGCAAGTTGCGCAAGACGATCGTCGAGGGGGGCGTTCACTGTCAGGACTCCAGGCAGGCAAGAGCGCGACGTGCTGGCAGCAGGCCGCGCGAAAGGGAGGCGATGTCGGCGGCGTCGCCATGGAGCCACGCCGCGGCAGGAGAAGGAGGTTGGGCGACCAGGGCGTCCGCATCGCCCAGGTTGACGAACAGCGTCAGCGTGCCGCCACCGAGGGCCCACGATGCGGTGAAGGCTTTATCGCCCACCGCCCCGGCACCCTTGCTGGCCGCGGTGTCGATGTGCGGCGCCACGTGCTTCGCGCGAAGCGCGATGAGACGGCGGACCAGCGCGATGCGTGCATCGCCCAGGGCGATATCGCGCTCGGGAATCGAATGCAGGAAGGTTTCTTCGGCGCCCGGATCGGGAATGTCGTCACCGCCGAAATGTGTGAACGCGGCGAACTCCCGACGGCGCCCGTCGCGCACCGCCGTGCGCAGCGCTTCATCCGGGAAATCGGTGAAGAACAGGAACGGCGTGCGGCTGCCCCACTCCTCGCCCATGAACAGCATCGGCACGAATGGGGCGAGAAGCAGCAGGACGAGCGCCGCCTCTACCACCTCTGGCGCCACCAACGTGGTCAGGCGGTCGCCATGGGCGCGGTTGCCGACCTGGTCGTGGTTCTGCAGGAAGTTGACGAAGCGCGCGGGCGGCAGGTGCGTGCTCGGCTCGCCACGACGGCGGCCGTCGAAGGTCTCGCCCTGGAAGGCGAAGCCTTCGCGCAGGCTGCGCAGCAGGTGCTCCATCGGCGCCTTGTAGTGCGCGTAGTAGCCCTCGTGCTCGCCGGTGAGCAGTACGTGCAACGCATTGTGGAAATCGTCATTCCACTGCGCGGTGAAGCGGCCATGGCCAAGCAGGTTGGCCTGGTTGGCTTCGTTCTCCAGCACTAGGTGCACCTGCCGCTCCGGCCCCACCGCGGCGTGCACGCGCGCCGCCAGCGCGGAGAGCCAGCCCGGGTTGCCGATGGCATGCACGGCGTCGAAGCGCAGGCCATCCAGCTGGTACTCCTCGATCCAGTACAGGGCGTTGTGGACGAAGAAATCGCCGACCTGCGGCGTCGATACACCGATGGCCGAACCCCAGGGCGTGTCCGCGCCGGCGTCGAAGAAACCGGACGCATAGGCGTGCAGGTAGTTACCCTCGGGGCCGAAGTGGTTGTAGACCACGTCGAGGAACACCATGAGGCCGAGGCCGTGGGCGCTGTCGACCAGCGCCTTGAGTTCCTCGGGCGTGCCGTAGGCCGCGGCCGGCGCAAAGGGAAGCACGCCGTCGTAGCCCCAGTTGCGCGCGCCGGCGAACTCGGCGATGGGCATCAGTTCGATGGCTGTCACCCCGAGCGCCGCGAGGTGCGGCAGGATCTCGGCGACACCGGCGAAGCCGCCCAGCGTGCCGACGTGCAATTCGTACAGGACGGTGTCGTGCCACGGACGCCCTTTCCACTCCGCGTGCTTCCACTCGTAGGCCGCAGCATCGACCACGACGCTGAAGCCATGGACGTCGCCGTCGCGCTGGCGGCGCGAGGCCGGGTCCGGCACGGCCACGTCATCGCTCAGCCGAAAACGGTAGGCGCAGTTTCCGCCACGCGGGCAGATGCATTCGAACCAGCCATCGTCCAGCGCGCGCATCGCCGCCGTGTGGCCGTCCTCGCACTCCAGCGTCACCGCCTCCAGGTCAGGCGCCCACAAGCGGAAGCGCGTGTTGCCATCGGCAAGCAGCCGGGCACCGTAGGGCATGGCGTGGATGAAGCGGCCGTTCACGCCGGGTCCGTCCTTACGGTGGCGGCCAGCAAGACCACGCTGCGCCCCTGCACTTCGATGGTCGGCTCGGTCCACGCCACCTCGGGCGCCGTGGGTTCGGCGCTGTTGCTGCGCCGCCGCCACGCCACCGCCGGCTGCGGAATATGGAACACGTGCATCTCGGGCGTCGCATTGAGCAGGACGAGGGTGACATCCGCGCGCTTCTCGCCATAGGCCTGCGCACGGCGCAGGGCGAGCAGCCGTCCCTCGGTATAGCCCCAGGTATCCAGGGTCATCTCCGAGCCGCTTTCATCGAACCACGCGACTTCGCGGATACCCGGCAGCACGTCGGTGTCACCACGCAGGAAGTGCGCGGCGCGCAGCGTGGGGTGCTGCTCGCGCAGGCGCACGAGGCGGCCGACGAAATCCGTGAGTTCGCGGCCGCGATCCGAGGTCGCCAGCTTCCAGTCGTACCAGGAGATCTCGTTGTCCTGGCAGTAGGCATTATTGTTGCCGTCCTGCGTCCGGCCGAATTCATCGCCGCCCAGCAGCATCGGCGTGCCGTGGGAAAAGAACAGCGTCGAAAGCATGGCCCGCTTTACGCGGTCGCGCGCCAGGCGGATCGCGGGATCGTCGGTCGGCCCTTCCACGCCGTAGTTGTAGCTCTCGTTGTCGTTGCCGCCGTCGTGGTTGTCCTCGCCATTGGCGAGGTTGTGCTTGTCGTTGTAGCTGACCAGGTCTTCCAGCGAGAAGCCGTCATGGGCCGTGAGGAAGTTGACCGAGGCCCAGGGCTTGCGCCGCTGATGGTCGAACAGTTCGCCCGAGCCCTGCAGGCGCCCGGCCAGGATGCCGCGCATGTTCGAGTCGCCCTTCCAGAACTTGCGCAGGTCGTCGCGGTATTTGCCGTTCCATTCGGCAAAGCCGGGCGGATGGTTGCCCAGCTGGTAACCGCCCGGGCCGATGTCCCAGGGCTCGGAAATCAGCTTCACGTTGGCGAGCACCGGATCCTGGCGCATCGCGTCGAACAGGCCACAGTTCGGGTCGAATCCGTTCTCCTCGCGCCCCAGGCTCACGCCCAGGTCGAAGCGGAAGCCATCCACGTGGAAGGTGTTGACCCAGTAGCGCAGCGAATCCATCACCAGCTGGAGCACCCGCGGGTGCGCGGTGTTCACCGTGTTGCCGGTGCCGGTGTCGTTGATGCAATAGCGCGGGTTATCCGCCATGAGGCGGTAGTAGCTCTTGTTGTCGAAGCCGCGGAAGGACATGGTGGTGCCCATCTCGCTGCCCTCGCACGTGTGGTTGTACACCACGTCGAGGATCACCTCGATGCCCGCCGCGTGCAGGGCCTGCACCGCGGCGCGGATTTCGTTGAGCGCGCCCTCCGAGAGGTAGGAGGGCTCCGGGGCGAAGAAGGCCAGCGTGTTGTAGCCCCAGTAGTTGCGCAGCTTCATCTCCGTGAGGCGGCGATCCTGGAGGAACGCGTGCACCGGCAGCAGCTCCACCGCGGTGATCCCCAGCTTCACCAGGTAATCGATGACGTACGGGTCGGCCAGGGCGATGAAGGTGCCCCGCTCGTGCTGGCGGATGCGCTTGAGGTTGCGGGTGAATCCCTTCAGGTGGGTCTCGTACACCACCGTTTCCTTCCACGGCGTGTGCGGCCGGTTGCCCTGCGTCCAGTGCATGGGCTCGTCGACGACGACAGCCTTGGGCATGGCCGCGGCGCTGTCGCGGCGGTCGAACGACAGGTCCGCGCGCGGCGACGAGACACGGTAACCGTGCAACGCATCCGACCAGCGCACCTGGCCGTGGAGGAACCGGGCGTACGGATCCAGCAGGAGCTTGTTCGGATTGAACCGGTGCCCCTCCTCCGGGGCATAGGGGCCATAGGCACGGTAGCCATACAGGGTGCCGCCACGGACGCGCGGCAGGTAGCCGTGCCAGATCTCGTCGGTGCACTCGGGCAGGTCGTAGCGGGCGATCTCGCGTTTGCCGGAGGGATCGAACAGGCACAGCTCGATGCGTTCCGCGTGCGCAGAAAACACCGCGAAGTTCGTGCCCATGCCATCACAGGTGGCGCCTAGCGGATACGGCGATCCGGACTGCATGCGTTCGGGTAATGCGGGCATCGCTTTCCTCGTCAGTCAGCCACGAACATCAGCGTGGCAAGGGGCGGCAGGCTCAGGACCAGGGAGCGATCAAAGCCATGCGCGGGCACATCCTGGGCGTGGCGTTCACCCTCGTTACCCACGCCCGAGCCGCCGTATTCCGTGGCATCCGTGTTCACTGCTTCACGCCAGCGGCCGCCTTCCGGCACGCCGATGCGGAAGCTATGCCGCGGCGTCGGCTGCATGTTGCTGATCACCAGCACGGGGCGGCCGTGCTCGGCGAAGCGCAACCACGCGAACACACTCTGTTCCGCGTCGTCGCCGATCACCCAGCGGAAGCCGCGCGGATCGGTATCCCAGGCATGCATGGCCGGCGTCGCGCCGAAGAAGCGGTTGAGGTCGCGCACCAGCTTCTGCACGCCCAGGTGCAGGGGCGCATCCAGCAGGTCCCAGGCGATCTGCGCGTCATGGTTCCACTCATGCGGCTGGGCAATCTCGCCACCGGTAAACAGCAGCTTCTTGCCGGGATGCCCCCACATGAAGCCGTAATAGGCACGCAGGTTGGCGAAGCGCTGCCATTCGTCGCCAGGCATGCGGCCCAGCAGCGAGCGTTTGCCGTGGACCACTTCGTCATGCGACAGCGGCAACACGTACTTCTCGGAGTACGCATAGATCATGCTGAAGGTCATCTCGCCGTGGTGCCAGCGGCGATAGATCGGGTCGCGCGACACGTACTCCAGCGAGTCGTGCATCCAGCCCATGTTCCACTTGAAGGTGAAACCGAGGCCGCCCTCGCCCACCGGCCGGGTGACGCCGGGCCAGGCCGTCGATTCTTCGGCGATGGTCATGCAATCGGGATGGCGCTCCGCCACCAGCTGGTTCACCCGGCGCAGGAAGGCGATCGACTCCAGGTTTTCGCGGCCGCCATGGATGTTCGGCACCCATTCGCCGTGCTTGCGCGAATAGTCCCGGTACAGCATCGAAGCCACGGCATCCACGCGAAGGCCGTCCACGTGGAAGCGTTCCAGCCAGGCGAGCGCGCTTGCGACCAGGAAGCCCGACACCTCGTTGCGGCCGAGGTTGAAGATCAGCGTGTTCCAGTCCTGGTGGTAGCCCTCGTGCGGGTCGGCATGCTCGTACAGCGGCGTGCCGTCGAAATGCGCCAGGCCATGGATATCCGTTGGGAAATGCGCCGGCACCCAGTCGACGATGACGCCGACGCCGGCCTCGTGGCAGCGATCCACGAAGCGCGCGAAGGCCTCGGGCGTGCCGAAACGCGAGGTGGGCGCGAACTGGCCCAGCGGCTGGTAGCCCCACGAACCACCGAACGGATGTTCCGAGATCGGCAGCAGCTCAATGTGCGAGAAGCCCATGCCGGCCACATAGGGAATCAGGCGTTCGCCGATATCGTCCCAGTGCAGCTCTTCGCCGTCCTTGCCGCGCAGCCACGAGCCCGGATGCAGCTCGTAGATCGACACCGGTGAACCCGCGTGATGCAGGGCGCCGCGCTTGCGCAGCCACTCGCCGTCCGTCCAGCGGAAGGCTTCCGGGTCGGCCACGATGGACGCCGTGGCCGGCGGCAGTTCCGCGGCGAGGGCCACCGGATCGGCGCGCTGGGTGAGCGAGCCATCGGCACCCCAGATTTCGTACTTGTAGCGGGCACCGGCCAGCAGGCCGGGCACGAACAGTTCCCACACGCCCGCCGGCACGCGCTTGCGCATGGGGTGGCGGCGGCCGTCCCAGCTGTTGAAATCACCGACCACGCTGACACGCTTGGCATTCGGCGCCCATACGGCGAAACGCACGCCATGCACGCCGTCCACGGTGACCGGATGGGCACCCAGGCAACGGAACAGTTCGATATGGGTACCGTCGGAGAGACGACCGAGGTCGTCGTCGCCGAGCAGCATCCCGAACGCGTACGGATCGTGCGTGTCGTGCGCCGCCGATGGCCAGCGCACCCGCAGGCGATACGCGGCGTTCCCTTCGACGAAGCCGGCGAACAGGCCGCCGTCATGCACCCTGGTGAGGGTGGCGAGCACACGGCCTTCCGGATCAATCGCATCGACACCCAGGGCTCCCGGCTGCAACGTGCGTACGCTGCGCCGGCCGTCGACCTGGTGGGGCCCCAACAGTGCAAAGGGGTCGCCATGCCGGCCGTCGACAAGGGCGTCGATGGCGGCGTGGTCGGTCAGGCCATGGGGTCGCGGATCAGTCACGTGTCCTCCTCAAGTTCCGTGGCGGTGTCGCCCTGGGCAGCGTGCAGGAGGCCGCGCAGCGGCACGTCCAGCCAACCCGGGCGGTTGGCCGCCTCGTAAGTCACTTCGTAAGCCGCCTTCTCGATCACGAACAGTTCGAGCAGCGGCGCCAGTGCATCGGCACTGACCCAGCGCACCGGCGCGGCGTCGAGCACGGCACGGTAGGCCTGCAGGAACACCAGCGTGGCGCGTTCGCGGAAGCGCGCCAGGTAATCGGCGAAGCCCGGATCCTCGATCGGGGCCAGGCCGTCTTCACCGCGGCGGGCCATGGCCGCCGCGTAATCCAGCGAGCGCAGGAAGCCGGCGACATCGCGCAATGGCGTGCCCTTGGCCCGGCGCTCATCCAGCGTGCGCGCAGGCTCGCCTTCGAAGTCGATGATGTACGCATCGTCCTGCACTACCAGGATCTGGCCCAGGTGGAAATCGCCGTGCATGCGGGTAAGCACCGCCCCCTGGGCGGCCTTGGCCACGCGACCGATGCGATCGTCCAGCGCACCGGCGAGGCCGCGCAGCGCTTCCACATCGGACCGCAGCTCGTCACCCAGCTCACCGACGTTGTCGACGGCGAGCAGCGCCCGGCCTACCTGGGCACGTACGCTGTCGCGCCACGCCTCCGAGCTGGCCGCCTTGGCGGTCTCCGGCTCGAAGGCCGGGAGGCCCGACGGCTTCGCCAGCAGGGCATGCAGCTCGCCAAGGCGCGTGCCGACGGCGGCGGCGAAGGCGTCGTAACCGCCCTCGATTTCCGCCCGGCGGTCTTCGTCCGCGGAGTGGCTGTACTCGTCGTAGCTGCGGCGCAGGAAATCCAGCGTCCAGCGCCAGGCATCGCCCTGGTTGCGCAGGAAGCCCTGCAACACCGCGATGGTGGTGCGCTCGCCGTGCTCGCCCACGCGGACCACTTCACCCAGCAACGGCGAGGTGTTGGCGTAGCCGTGCTCGGTGAGGAAGCGGCCCATTTCCACTTCGGGGTTGATGCCCGCCGAGGTACGGCGGAACAGCTTCAGCACACCGGCATCGTGCAGGATCATCGAGCTGTTCGACTGCTCGCCCGCGAGCCAGCGGCTCTCGATGCTCGAATCAAAGGTGATGGTGTCGAACACCTCGGTTTTCTCGAAGCGCACCGTGCCGTCGCGCACCGGGATCTCGGTGCCGTTGCGCAGGCCGATCAGCAGGCCTGAGGCGAATTCCGGCAACGCGAAGCCGTCGGTGAGCAGGCCAATCCGGCGGCCACGGCGGACGCGGGCCAGCGCCAGCTGCTGCACGCGCGAATGCGGCGCATCGTCTTCCCACGCGATGCCCACGGGCAGGCTGTAACGCTCCTTGCCGCCGTCCGCCAGGGTGGCCTCCACCTCGGTAAGGATCAGGTCGTCGCCACGGTCGGGCCACGGCGCGGCGTACAGCACGTGCACCGACTCGATGCCGCGGTCTTTCGAGGCAAACCAGCGGCGCACGGCGAGATAGCCCGGCAACACCTGGCGCTCGATGACCCCGCGGTGATGCTCCATCACCGGGCCTTCGACCAGCGCGCCGCGGACCACCAGGGTCTCGTAATCCGGCAACGGCTCGGCCGGCACCTCGTGCCATTCCGGCATCTGTGCGTTCGGGCACAGCTGGAACGCGTAGAAACCGTACGGTGGCACGGTCAGCAGGTACGGCAACTGGCCGACCGGCGGGAACGAGGTGCCGCCGACGATATCGACGGGTACCTGGCCATCAAACGCCGCCAGGTCGAGTTCCACGGCCTGCAGCGTGCGCGACATGTTGGCCACGCAAAGCACGTGTTCGCCACCAAACTCACGCAGGTACGCCAGCATCTTGCGGTTACCGGGATAAAGGAATTTGAGCGTGCCGCGACCGAAGGCCTTGTAGCGGTTGCGTACGGAGAGCATGCGCCGCGTCCAGTTCAGCAGCGAATGCGGATCGCGCTGCTGTGCCTCCACGTTGATGGCCTGGAAGCCGTACAGCGGATCCATGATCGGTGGCAGCACGAGGCTGGCCGGATCGGCGCGCGAGAAGCCACCGTTACGATCCACCGACCACTGCATCGGCGTGCGGACGCCGTCACGGTCACCCAGGTGGATGTTGTCGCCCATGCCGATTTCATCGCCGTAATACAGCACCGGCGTGCCCGGCATCGTCAGCAACAGCGAGTTCATCAGTTCGATGCGGCGGCGGTCGCGCTCCAGCAACGGGGCCAGGCGGCGGCGAATGCCCAGGTTGATGCGCGCGCGGCGGTCGGCGGCGTAGGTCTGCCACAGGTAATCGCGCTCGTTGTCCGTCACCATCTCGAGGGTGAGCTCGTCGTGGTTACGCAGGAAGATCGCCCACTGGCAATTCTCCGGGATCGCCGGGGTCTGCCGCATGATGTCGGTGATCGGGAAGCGATCCTCGCGCGCGATGGCCATGTACATGCGCGGCATCAGCGGAAAGTGGAACGCCATGTGGCATTCGTCGCCCTTGCCGAA
Source organism: Luteibacter pinisoli (assembly GCF_006385595.1). NCBI lineage: Bacteria > Pseudomonadati > Pseudomonadota > Gammaproteobacteria > Lysobacterales > Rhodanobacteraceae > Luteibacter > Luteibacter pinisoli. The sequence continues at coordinate 1,749,477 of NZ_CP041046.1, read as the reverse complement.
GTAATCCTGCGTGTCTTCCGGCCACTGGTTCGCCTCGGCAAGCAGCATGCGGTCCGGGTAATGCAGGTCGATCTCCGCACGCATCAGCTTCAGGATGTTGTGCGTTTCGGGCAGGTTTTCGTTGTTCGTGCCTTCGCGCTCGATCAGGTACGGCACGGCGTCGAGGCGCAGGCCATCCACGCCCATGTCCAGCCAGAAGCGCATCACCTCGAGGACCGCCTTCAGCACGGCGGGGTTATCGAAGTTGAGGTCGGGCTGGTGGGAGAAGAAGCGGTGCCAGAAGTACTGGCCGGCCACCGCGTCCCACGTCCAGTTCGACTTTTCGGTATCCAGGAAGATGATGCGGGTGCCGTCGTACGCCTGGTCCGTATCGGACCACACGTAGAAATTGCGCGCGGCCGAGCCCTTCTTCGCATGGCGGGCGCGCTGGAACCACGGATGCTGGTCGCTGGTGTGGTTGATGACCAGCTCGGTGATGACGCGCAAGCCGCGCTTGTGCGCTTCGGTGATGAAGCGCTTTGCATCGGCGAGCTTGCCGTAATCCTCGTGCACCGCCTTGTACTCGGCGATGTCGTAGCCGTCGTCCCGGCGCGGGCTGGGATAGAACGGGAGCAGCCACAGCGTATTCACGCCGAGGTCCGCGATGTAGTCGAGCTTGTCGATCAGGCCCTGGAAATCACCGACGCCGTCGTCGTTCGCATCGAAGTACGACTTCAGGTGGACCTGGTAAATGATCGCGTCCTTGTACCAGAGCGGATCTTTCGAGAACTCGGGTGCCTTGGAGGCCTTTTGCGCCTTGCCACGTGTTGCCATGGATCAGACTCCGGGTAGCCGCACATGCCAGATCGCATAGGGCTGGCCGAGGCCAAGCCACACATGCTGATCCGGACCGCGCCAGGCGATGGGTTGGGTGAGGAGAAGGTCGTGGATATCGAGGGTGTCGCCAGGGCCGTAGCCCCAGTCACCCAGCGGCAGCGTGAGGTCGGCTGCCTGGGCGTTGTGCGGATCCATGCTGATGGCCACCAGGACCACGTCGTCGCCCGAGCGCTTTTCGAAGAACAGCACCTGGTCGTTGTTCGCGGGGAGGAAGCGCACGCCGAGATGCGACTGCAGCGCCGGATGGGCACGGCGGATGTGGTTGAGCGCGGTGATCTCGGCAACGATGTTGCCCGGCGCGTTGAAGTCGCGGACGCGAATCTCGTACTTCTCCGAATCCAGGTACTCCTCCTTGCCCGGCATCGGCGCGGCTTCGCATATCTCGAAGCCGGAATACATGCCCCACAGGCCCGACAGCGTGGTGGCCAGCGCGGCACGGATCAGGAAGCCGGGGCGGCCGGAGGTCTGCAGGAAGTAGGGATCGATATCCGGCGTGTTGACGAAGAAGTTGGGCCGGAAGAAATCCTTCGGCGCTGTCGTGGTCAGTTCGGTCAGGTAGTCGATGAACTCCTGCTTCGAGTTACGCCAGGTGAAATACGTGTACGACTGGCTGAAGCCCACCTTGGCCAGCCGGTACATCGGCTTGGGCCGAGTAAAGGCCTCGGAGAGGAACAACGCGTCCGGGTACTTGCCACGGACCCGCGCGATCATCCACTCCCAGAACGGAAACGGCTTGGTATGCGGGTTATCGACGCGGAAGGTGCGCACGCCCTCCCCCGCCCAGAACAGCACCACGTCGCACAGCGCCGTCCACAGCGAAGGAATGGCACCGTCGGCATAGAAGTCGACGTTGACGATGTCCTGGTATTTCTTCGGCGGGTTTTCGGCGTACTTGATGCTGCCGTCCGGGCGCCAGTCGAACCATTCCGGATGCTCTTTCAGCCACGGATGGTCCTGCGAGCACTGGATGGCGAAGTCGAGCGCGAGCTCCAGGCCATGCTCATGCGCGGCATCGCGCAGCGCGCGGAAGTCCTCCAGCGTGCCAAGCTGCGGGTGGATCGCGTCGTGGCCACCGTCGGGGGAGCCGATGGCGTACGGACTACCCGGATCACCGGGGCCCGGCGTCAGCGTGTTGTTGGGGCCCTTGCGGAACGACGTGCCGATGGGATGGATCGGCGGGAAATACAGCACGTCGAAACCCATGTCGCGCACCGCGGGCAAACGGGCGATGGTGTTGCGGAAGGTGCCGTGCTTTGCCTTGTCGTCCGTCATCGAGCGCGGGAACAGCTCGTACCAGCTGGCGAACATGGCCTCGCGGCGATCCACTTCCACGGTAAACGCGTCGCTCAGCGTGGCGCGCACGCGCGGATCGGTCGCGCTCATCAGTTCCACGGTGCTGTCCGCGAGCAGCAGCTCGACGCGCTCCGCGCCTTCGGCCTTCGCCACCGCGGCCGCCAGGCTGCGCAGGGCCTTGGCCTTCGGGCCCGCGGCCTCTTTCGCCCGTGCTTCCACGAGCAGGCGGCCCTCTTCCAGCTCCAGCGTCACCGACACGCCCGCAGCGTGCTTCACTTCCAGTTCGTGGTGATAGCTGCCATAGGGATCGCGCCACGCTTCGACGACGAACTCGTGCCGGCCCATGCGCGTCGGCGTGAACGTGGCGGTGTGGATGTCGTTGTTGACGGGCGTCATCACCACTTCGCGCCAGGCCTTTTCATCCTGGGCGCGATAGCGCAGGCGCGCGGCGAGCACGTCGTGGCCATCGGCATAGATGTCGGCCGTCACCGTTACCGGCTGGCCGACCACGCGCTTCACCGGGAATTCGCCGGCGTCGACCGTGGGCTGCACGCTTTCGATCACGACGCGCGGCGCCTTCGTGGCCGCGCCGAGCGCTTCCTTTTGCAGCGCTGCACCGAGTTTGCGTCGCACCGGGCTACCCGGCGTCCCACTAAGGGTAAGAACCGCACCTGGATCAAGAACCACGCTATCTCCCTGGTCGAATACCTTGCGCCCGTCGGGTGTTGTCCAGGGCATGAAGTGACTGGCGGCGCCCGCGAGCGCTTCGCCTGCGGACACGCACACCTCGCGATCGAGCGAGGCGTTCACCAGCGTCAGCGTCGCGTGCGCGGCCGTGCGCGGATCCGCGCCGTCCACGGTAAGGAAGGTGGATACACCGCCGTGCGAGGTGATCAGCGGCGCGCCAGGCACGTCTTCGCCGACCGCCTTGTTCGCCGCCTTGACGGCGTCGCTAAGATTGGCCGCCGCGTGGCTCGCAAGATCCTTCGGCGTGAGCGGTGTACCGCGGCGCGGATCGAGCGCGTCGTGCGCGGCGTATTCGAAGCCCATGGGCATCAACCAGCCGGCGGGCGCCGTGGCCGCGAAGGCGATGGCACGACGGTACGCGTGGTCGAGCTGGTTTTCTTCGCCCAGTTCGTCACCCAGGCGCGTGGCAAAGGGTTCTTCCGTGCAGGCCAGTGCCGGCGCCACGGCCTGCAGGCGTGCGGCCTCCTCGGCGAACCAGGGCGCGCGAAAATCCCACCACGCCGACGAGTTCACGACCGCATCGAAGCCCGCGCCGGCAAGCGCGGCGATCTCGTCGGGCGAGCTGCCCGGCGTCCATGCGACAAAGCCCACGCCCGGTGCATCCACGTGCACGGCATCGATCAGCGTCTTCCAGAGCGAGGCGCCGAGGCGCTGTGGATGCATCACGCGGAAGCCGAGCACGCCCGCCTTCGCCCAACGGCGCAGGCGATCCACCCACCACTGCGTGGCGGCCTCGGCAACGTCAGGATCGTTGAGGCGCCAGCGCGCGCTATCGCTTTCGCTGGGCGTCCAGCGTGGATCCGGCGTGCCGTGCTCGGTCGCCACGGCACGGAACCACGTCGGGTTCTGCGCGCGCACCGGCGCGTCCGAGGCAAGTTCATCCAGCGGCAGGTCGAGCCACAGTTCGAGATTGCGTGCGCGGCACGCCTTGGCGATCTGGTCCAGCCGCGTCGCCGCATCGCCATCCGCAGCGAGCGCCGGGTTGAGACGATCGAAATCCCGCGTGACGAAAACATCACCCGCGGGTGATGTTTCAAAAGGCGGCGCGATCAGCAATTGGCGGAAGCCGAGTTCCGCAGCGTGGTCAATCCATGCATTCCAGCCCGTCAGCGGACCGGCTAGCAGTGGATGCAGGTAATAGATGCAGAAAGGCGCACGCATGCTTGCCGACATTGCCTCGTGTTCCCAAGGGGATTAGACACAAGCATGCCGGGCCGGATGTATGCATCGTGCCAATGAACCCGGACACGCGAAGCACTGACATTGGCGCAGATGGGTGTTGCGGTTGTGTGAATTCCCCGCGGCAACGGGGAATCCAGCGGGGATGCGTTACTGGCCGAACTTGATCTCTTCGCCTTCGTGCCCGCGATCCCAGCCACGCAATTCATCGCGGATATGGGCGATGCGCTGGCGGCCAAGCGCATTGCGCTCCTCGTCCAGGACCAGGCCATCCAGCAGCTCGGCAAGGCGCTGCGCGGTCGGCAGCATCGTGTCCCACGCATCCAGCGCGTTCACCGGGCCCGGCAGGGCCATGAAGAACGACAGGCCGGGGGTCTGCGTGGTGGCGATGCGGGCCATGTCGAAATTACCCGGCTTCACCAGGTTGGCCACGCTGAAGATCGGGCCCTTTTCCGGATGGCCGTCCACCAGGCGGTGGTAGATGCCCATGTCACCGAATTCGAGGCCGGCCTTCTCGGCGGCGACCACCAGGTCCGAACCCTGGAAGCGCTGGCCTTCGCGCGAGACGACGTAAAGGCTGACGATGCGTTCCACCGGCAGGTTGCCCGGGCGGCGGCCGAGGTCCGAGCGCGGCGGGGCTTTCGGCGGCGGTGCCGGCGTGGGCGCAGGGGCCGGAGCCGGTGCGGGCGCCGGAGCAGCTGCGCGCGCGACGGGTTCCGGCGCAGGCGCCGGGGTGGCCTGGCGGGTGTGCACGGGCTCGCCCAGGTCGAACGGCAGGTCCAGGTCGAGCTTCGGCTCGGTGCGCTGGCCCGGGCGCTGCACCGGCTCGGCCGGTTCCGCGGGGGCGGCGGCCTGGTGGCGCTCGCCCGCCAGCGATGCACCGAGGCGCTCGAGTTCGGCGCGCAGGTCCACGTCCAGCTCGCCCTGCTTCGTCGCCGGACGGAACAGCGGGTCGTTGGCGTCGTCGTCGCGCGGGTCGATCACCTCGTCACGCGGCTCGAAGCGCTCGTCGCGGGCGCTGAACGAGAGGCCATCGTCCTCCGCCGGCGGGTTATCGCCGAACACCGGCTCGCGGCGCTCACGGGCGCGCTCGGGCTGTTCGGGCATCGGTTTGCGGCGGCCCTGCTCCTTGCGCGGCTGGCCGAAAAGCCAGAGCAGCACGAGCACGACGACGCCGACAAAGAGCATCGGGATGCCGACGGCGGGGTTCCAGGCGAGGCCGATGGCGGGATTCATGGGATCGATCATTCCTCAGGTAATGCTCAGGCAACGCCGGCGAGCTTGGATGCCTCGGCCAGGTCCACCTGGACGAGACGCGACACGCCCGGTTCGCGCATGGTAACGCCACACAGCTGGTGCGCGGCCTCCATCGTCGCCTTGTTATGGCTGACGAAGATGAATTGCACCTTTTCGCTCATCTCGCGGACCATCGCCGAGAAGCGGCCCACGTTGGCCTCGTCCAGCGGTGCGTCCACCTCGTCGAGCAGGCAGAACGGCGCGGGATTCAGGCCGAAGATAGCGAAAACGAGTGATACGGCAGTGAGCGCCTTCTCGCCGCCGGACAACAGGTTGATGTTGGACACGCGTTTGCCCGGCGGGCGCGCCATGATGGCCACGCCGGTGTCGAGCAGGTCTTCGCCGGTGAGCTCCAGGTACGCATGGCCACCGCCAAACAGGCGCGGGAACAGCTCCTGCACGCCGGCGTTCACGCGGTCGAAGGTTTCCTTGAAGCGCTGGCGGGTCTCGCGGTCGATCTTCTTGATCGCGCCTTCCAGTGTTTCCAGCGCGCTGGCCAGGTCGGTGAGCTGGGCGTCGAGGTATTCCTTGCGCTGCGACTGCTCGGCGTGTTCCTGGATGGCGGCAAGGTTCACCGGCTCCAGGCGCGCGATCTTCTGCGCGAGATCCACGAGCTGGGTCTGCCACATGGAGGGCTCGGCATCTTCGGCCAGCTCGGCCAGCAGCGCTTCGAGCTCAAGGCCGGAGGCGGCGATGGCCTGGGCGAGCTGTTCCGCACGCAGCTGCAGGGCCTGCGCGGCGAGGCGCTTCTCGGCCACGCTCTCGCGCACCTTGCCCAGCAGTTGTTCGATGCGCTGGCGTTCCTGCTCGAGGCGGCGGAACTCCGCATCGCAGTCTTCCACCGCGCGGCGTGCCTCCACCAGCTGCTTGTCCACCAGCAGGCGCTGGTCGAGATAGGTCTGGCGTTCGGATTCGAGCTCGACGATCGGATCGGAACCCGCGGCGAGCTGCTCTTCGATTTCTTCCAGGCGCATGGTCACCTGGCGCAGCTGGTTATCCAGTCGCGACAGCGCCTGCTCCAGCGAACTCAGCGCGGCGCGCTTGGATTCCATGCTCAGTGCCAGCTGGTGCGCCTGGTCGGCGGCGTCGCGGGCGTTCATGCGGGCTTCTTCGCGCGCTTCGAGCAGGTCGCGGCGCTCGTTTTCCAGGCCGCGGCGCTCGTCTTCGCGATCGCCCATGTGGCCCACCGCTTCATCGAGTCGGGCACGGGCTTCGCGGGTCTGGCCCTCGAGTTCGTCGAGCTGCTCCACCAGCGTGCTGATTTCGCCACCGACTTTCTCGGCACGGGCGCGCGCGGTTTCCATCTTGCCGCGGTGGCTCTGCAACTGGCCGGCGAGTTCGGAAAGACGGCGATGCGCGGCGTAAAGATCGCGCTGGGCATCGTCACGCAGGCGCTCGGTTTCGAACTTGCGGGTGCGCAGTTCCTCGAGCTGCTCGGTGCGCTCTTCGATCAGCGCCTCGAGGCTTTCGATCTGTTCGGCCAGCTGGCGGATGTCCCGCTCGCGGGCGAGCACGCCCACCTGGTTGCCTTGCGCACGCAGGATGCGGGCCCAGCCCGGGCCCATCCATGCGCCATCACGGGTAATGACGGACTGGCCGGCCGAAAGCGTCTTTGCCCGTGCCGCGGCGTCTTCCACCGAGTCGGCGACGAAGACGCTGGCGAGCAAGGCGACAGCGGCCGCGGGGCCGCGCACGACGGCCGCCAGCGTGCCGGCGGCACCGGGGCCGCCCTTCTCGCTGGCGAACAAGGCAACATCGGCTTCGCCGAGACCATCGAACTCGGGCACGAGGGCGGCGGGTGCCTCGACGAGCACGCCATCGAGCACGCCGGCGAGCACCGTTTCCACGGCGGATTCGTAGCCGGCATCCACCTGCAGCGATTCGCCGAGGCGGCGCGCATCGGCCAGGCCCAGGCGCTTCAGCCAGCCGGTGGCGGCGGATTCTTCCTGGCCCAGCGCGGCGGTCTGCAGGGCTTCCAGCGAGGCCTGGCGGCCGCGGGCGGTCTGCAGCTGCTGGCGGGCATCGTTCAGCGCCGACTGCACCTGGCGCTCGTCGTCGAGCACGCGCTCGTAGGCCACCTTGTGCTGGTCCAGCACGCCGCCGAGCTGCTCAACGCGCTCGCGCTGCGTGTCATGTTCGATATCGAGCTGTTCGGACGCCGCGTCGAGCGCGGCGACGTCGGTGGCCCGCTGCTCGGTTTCCAGCGCTTCGCGACGACGGGCCAGGTCGACGGCCTGGCGGTCGAGGTAGGCCAGCTTGGTGCGCTCCACTTCCGCGGCGCGCGTGGATTCGGAGGCGCCACGGGTATGGGTATCCCAGCGCTGCTGCCAGTCGGCCAGGCGCGTTTCGGTGGCGCGCTGCGCTTCACCGGTCTCGTCCTGGATCTGCTGCAGCGATTCGAGCTTCGGCTCGCCTTCGGCCAGGGCCATGCGCAGGGTTTCCACCTGCTCGCGGTCCGTGCCGATATGGCCCTGCAGCTCGGCCAGCTCGCGCTCGGTATCCGTGCGCGAGCGGGTGAGCCGTTCGGCCAGGTCGCGGTTGTGGCGCACCTGCTGCTCGACGCGGGCAATCTCGGCGCCGACCTTGTACACCTCGGCCTGCACCTGGTTCAGGTGTTCGTTGGCGCCATGGTGGCGCTCGCGCACCGTCTCCAGCTGCGCTTCCACCTGGCGCTGCGAGGCGGTGTGCTTTTCGATCTCGAGTTCGTACTCGCCCAAGCCGGAGCTTTCGCCCTGGCGCTGGCGGTCCAGCGTGCGGTATTCGAGGGCGCGCAGCTCGGCCTCGCGGCGGGTCTGTTCTTCCTTGAAGCCCTTCCAGCGTTCGGCGGCGCGGGCCTGGCGGTTCAGGTGGTCCAGCTGCTTTTCCACCTCGTCGCGCACGTCGCGGACACGGTCGAGGTTTTCGCGGGTGGACTTGATCCGGCTCTCGGTTTCCTTGCGGCGCTCCTTGTACTTGGAGATGCCGGCGGCTTCCTCCAGGTGGGTGCGCAGTTCTTCCGGGGCCGCCTCGATGATCTGGCTGATCATGCCCTGCTCGATGATCGAGTAGGAACGCGGGCCCAGGCCGGTGCCGAGGAACAGGTCGGTAATGTCGCGGCGGCGGCAGCGCGCGCCGTTGAGGTGGTACGAGGACTGGCCGTCGCGGCTGACGATGCGCTTGACCGAGATCTCGGCGAAGCTGGCGTACTCGCCCTGGATCGTGCCGTCGCCGTTATCGAAGATGAGCTCCACCGTCGCCTGGCCCACCGGCTTGCGGGCGCTGGAGCCAGAGAAGATCACGTCGGTGAGGGAGTCGCCACGCAGGCGGCTGGCCGCGGATTCGCCCATCACCCAGCGGATGGCGTCGATGATGTTCGACTTGCCACAGCCGTTGGGGCCAACGACGCCGGTCATGTTGGTGGGCAGGTGCAGCGTGGTCGGGTCCACGAAAGACTTGAAACCCGCCAGCTTGATCGTGGTCAGACGCATGTTTGGTTCCGTTGGGACGCGGCCGTGGGCTCCGGTCGGGAGCCACCCCCTGGCTGATCGATCACTTTGCCAAAGGGGGGTTCCGGGCGCAATACGCGAAACCACACAAAGATAATACTGTAACCCACTGATTTTTGGGGCGCGGATTATTCGCCGGGCGCTTTCGCATCAATCGACAGGGCGTGGATGCCGTCAGGCATCATGTCGCCGAGCGCCTCGTAGACCATCCGGTGGCGCTGGATCGGGTTTTTCCCGGCAAAGGCCGGGCTGACGATCCGGGCGAAGAAGTGGCCCTTGCCCTCGCCCGCGTGCCCGGCGTGCTTGTGGCCTTCGTCGATCACCTCCAGCAGCACCGGGGCCAGGGCCGCGGTCAGCCGCTGGCGGATCCGCTCGACTTTCTCGACGGTCACGGCAGGACGACGCGCAGCGGGCGGACCGACACTTCCTTATAGACCCCGGCGGCGATGTACGGATCCGCGTCGGCCCAGGCCTGGGCGGCCTCCAGGCTTTCGAACTCGGCGACGATGAGGCTGCCGGTGAAGCCGGCGGCGCCCGGATCTTCCGCGTCGATGGCCGGGAACGGGCCGGCCAGCTTCAGGCGGCCCTCTTCCTTCAGCGCCGACAGGCGGGCGACGTGCGCCGGGCGCACCGCGAGGCGGTTGTCCAGCGAGTTCGGGTGATCGATACCGGTGATGGCGTAATACATGGGGATCAGGCCTCGGGGCGCATGGTCGGGAACAGGAGCACGTCGCGGATGGACGACGAGCCGGTCAGCAGCATCACCAGGCGGTCAATGCCGACACCGAGGCCGCCGGTGGGCGGCAGGCCCACTTCCAGCGCGCGGATGTAATCGGCGTCGTAGTGCATGGCTTCGTCGTCGCCGGCGTCCTTGGCGTTCACCTGGGCCTGGAAGCGCGCCGCCTGGTCCTCGGAGTCATTGAGCTCGGAGAAGCCATTGGCCAGCTCCTTGCCATTGATGAATAGCTCGAAGCGGTCCGTGATGCCCTTGTCGGTGTCGCTCTCGCGAGCCAGCGGCGACACTTCCACCGGGTGGTCGGTGATGAAGGTGGGCTGCACCAGGGTGTGCTCCACCGTGGCCTCGAAGATCTCGAGCAGCAGCTTGCCCCAGCCGTAGCCCGGCTTCACCTGGATGCCCAGGCGCGCGGCATGCGCGGCCATGGCCTCGCGGTTGCGCAGCTCGTCCGGCTTGATCTCCGGATTCAGCTCCAGCACCGCGTCTTCCATGCGCCAGCGGCGGAACGCCGGGCCCAGGTCCACCAGGGCGCCGTCCCACTCGATCTGCGTGCTACCGACCACGTCGGCCGCGGCCGAGCGGATCATGCCTTCGGTGATGTCCATGATCTCGTGGTACGTGGCGTACGCCTGGTACAGCTCGAGCATGGTGAACTCGGGGTTGTGCCGCGTGGACACGCCCTCGTTGCGGAAATTGCGGTTGATTTCGTACACGCGGTCGAAGCCGCCGACCACCAGGCGCTTGAGGTAGAGCTCCGGCGCCACGCGCAGGAACAGCGGGATATCCAGCGCGTTGTGGTGCGTGGTGAACGGACGCGCCGTGGCGCCGCCCGGAATCACGTGCATCATGGGCGTTTCCACTTCCATGAAGCGGCGCGGCTCGGCTTCGAGCCAGCGGCGCACGTGGCTGACGATCTTCGAGCGCAGCGCAAACGTGCGGCGTGCTTCCTCGGTGACGATCAGGTCCACGTACCGCTGGCGATAGCGCTGTTCCACGTCGGCCATGCCGTGGTGCTTGTCCGGCAGGCCACGCAGCGACTTGGTCAGCAGGCGGATGCCCTCGACCTTGACCGAAAGCTCGCCGGTCTTGGTGCGCATGAGCGTGCCGGTGGCGCCGACGATGTCGCCCAGGTCCCAGCGCTTGAACGCGTTATAGGCGTCTTCGCCCACGGTGCCCTGGTGGACGAACAGCTGGATGCGGCCGGTGCCGTCCTGCATGGTGACGAAGCTGACCTTGCCCTGCCCGCGCATCAGCAGGATGCGGCCGGCCACGGCCACCTGGCGCGGCGCGGTTTCGATGGCCTCGGCGGTCCAGGTGTCCTTGTCCTCGAACTCGGCCTGCAGGTCGCCGGCAAAGCTGTCGACCTTGAAATCGTTCGGGTAGGCGATGCCCTGCGCGTGCAGCGCCTTGAGTTTCTCGCGTCGCTCGGCAATCAGTCGGTTTTCGTCAGAAGTGCCGGGGAGGTCGTCGCGGGTTTCGTCAGTCATGGCTTCGCTTGGGTGTGTTCGAAAGACGGGGGCGCCCATGCGCCCCCGGGAGTCACATTACGCGTCGATGCGCTTGGAGCCGGCTTCCAGGCCGGCCTTCAGGCTGGCTTCGACGAATTCGTCGAGGTCGCCGTCGAGCACCTTCTGGGTGTCGGAACGTTCCACGCCGGTACGCAGATCCTTGATGCGCGACTGGTCGAGCACGTAGTTGCGGATCTGGCTGCCCCAGCCGATGTCGGACTTGGTCGCTTCCAGCGCGTCCTTTTCGGCGTTGCGCTTCTGCACTTCCAGCTCGTACAGCTTCGCTTTCAGCATCTTCATCGCGCGGTCGCGGTTGGCATGCTGGCTGCGTTCGGTCTGGCAGGCCACCACCGTATTGGTGGGGATATGCGTGATACGCACGGCCGATTCGGTTTTATTGACGTGCTGGCCACCGGCGCCCGACGAGCGGTACACGTCCGTGCGCAGGTCAGCCGGGTTAATGTCGATCTCGATGTTGTCATCGACTTCCGGCGACACGAACACCGAGGTAAAGCTGGTGTGGCGGCGGTTGTCCGAATCGAACGGGCTCTTGCGCACGAGGCGGTGCACGCCGATCTCGGTCTTCAGCCAGCCGTAGGCGTAGTCGCCTTCCACGCGGAAGGTGGCGGACTTGATGCCCGCGACTTCGCCGCCGGACACTTCCATCAGCTCGGCCTTCCAGCCGCGCGACTCGGCCCAGCGCAGGTACATGCGCAGCAGGATTTCCGCCCAGTCCTGGGCTTCGGTACCGCCGGCGCCGGCCTGGATATCGACGAAGGCCGCGGCGCTGTCGAGCTCGCCGGAGAACATCCGCTGGAATTCGAGCTTGCTGACCCGGGCGTCGACCTTGTTCAGGTCGTCGACGATGGACTGCACGGTGGCTTCGTCGCCGTCGGCGGCGGCCATCTCGAGCAGCTCGCCGGCGTCGTTGAGCGAGGCGGTCATCTCATCGACGCCGGTGACGACGTTATCGAGGTGGGCGCGCTCGCGGCCCAGCTCCTGCGCGCGCTTGGGGTCGTCCCACACGGTGGGGCTCTCCAGCTCGCGATTGACTTCTTCTAGGCGTTCTTTCTTGACGGCGTAGTCAAAGGTACCCCCTAAGCGACTCGACGCGGCCCTTGAGGTCCGCGATCTGCGCAAGGATCGGATTGGTCTCGATCATGTTGGTTGCCTGCTGGGGCGGCGCGGGGGTGCGCCGCCGAAACGTCCAATGCTACCAAATTGCCGCCCTCCCTTGTTGGCCCCTCAGGCCGGGAGGGACTCGCGATGGACGCCACGCACGGCACGGCCAGAGGGGTCGGCCGCCGCCGCGAAGGCCGGATCCCAGGCCAGGGCCGCCGGCGAGGAGCAGGCGATGGACTTGCCGCCCGGCACCGTCGCCGCGCAGGCCTCGCCCGGGAAGTGCTTCTCGAAGAGGGTGCGGTAGAAGAAGGCTTCCTTGGTGGCCGGGGTGTTGACCGGGAACCGCGCGGCGGCCGCGGCGAACTCGCGGTCGCTCACCACCGCCTCGGCGTGGGCCTTCAGCCCGTCAATCCAGCCGTAGCCGACGCCGTCGCTGAACTGTTCCTTCTGCCGCCACAGGATCGACTCCGGCAGCGCGCCCTCGAAGGCCTCGCGGAGGATCCCCTTCTCGATGCCCTTGCGGGCCACCATCTTCGCCTCGGCGTCGAAGGCCATGGCGGTTTCCAGGAACTCGGTGTCGAGGAAGGGCACGCGTGCTTCGACGCCCCACGCCGCCATGGATTTGTTGGCGCGCAGGCAGTCGTAGTAGTGCAGCGAGTCAAGCTTGCGCACGGTTTCCTCGTGGAATTCGCGGGCGTTGGGCGCCTTGTGGAAATAAAGGTAACCGCCGAACACTTCGTCCGAGCCTTCGCCCGAGAGCACCATCTTCACGCCCATCGCCTTGATCCGGCGCGCCAGCAGGAACATCGGCGTGGAGGCGCGGATGGTGGTGACGTCGTAGGTTTCGATATGGCGGATGACTTCCGGCAGCGCGTCCAGGCCTTCGTCGAAGGTGTAGACGAAGCCGTGGTGCACGGTGCCCAGCGCCTCGGCCGCCACCTCGGCCGCCTTCAGGTCGGGCGAGCCATCAAGGCCGATCGCGAACGAATGCAGGCGCGGCCACCAGGCTTCGTCACGATCGTCATCCTCGATGCGCCGGCGGGCAAAGCCCGCCGCCACGGCCGCGACCAGCGAGGAATCCAGGCCACCGGAAAGCAGCACGCCGTAGGGCACGTCGGTCATCATCTGGCGATGCACGGCGGCTTCGAACGCTACCCGCAGGGCCTGCGGCTCGATGGCGCGGCCTTCGGTCACCGCGTAGTCGCGCCACGCCGGCGTCCAGTAGCGCAGCGTTTCACCGGTGGCGCTGTCGTACACATGGCCCGGCGGGAACGGCGCGACATCGGCGCAGATGCCCACCAGCGATTTCATCTCGGAGGCGACGCAGAGGCGGCCCTGGCGGTCATGGCCCCAGTACAGCGGGCACACACCCATCGGGTCGCGGGCCACGAGGACGCGCCGGCGGGCGGCGTCCCACAGCGCAAAGGCGAAGATGCCGTTGAGCTTGCCGAGGAAATCCGTGCCGTGGGCGCGGTACAGCGCGTTGATCACTTCGCAGTCGGAGCCGGTGGTGAACGCGTAGTCGCTGGCGGCGCGCAGTTCGCGGTGGTTGTAGATCTCGCCGTTGACGGCCAGCGCCAGCTCGCCATCCTTCGAGCGCAGCGGCTGGGCGCCGCTGGCGGGATCGACGATGGCCAGGCGCTCGTGGACAAGGATCGCGCCGTCATCGACATACACGCCACTCCAGTCCGGGCCGCGGTGGCGCTGCCGTTGCGATAGCTCCATGGCCTGCGCGCGCAGCGCCTGGAGGTCGTCGCCGGCCGCGAGGCCGAACATCCCGAAGATCGAACACATGGTCTTGCTCCTGGTATCGATGGCTGGAAAACGTGCAAAGAAAAAGGCCCGCCTGGTGAGGGCGGGCCTTTGGTGTATTCGGTGGTTTCACTTGCAACCGCCTACACGCCGACCCTCCCGAGGTTCCGGGCATTATTGGTATTGGCGTTATTGGCGGTGAGGCGAATCATGGTTCGACTAGACCACGATTTTTCGCGATGTGCAAGGGCGTCGATCACGCCGCCGCCAGCTTCTCGACCACGCGCCGATACTCGGCCGCCGCGGCGATTTCCCCGACGTGGGCAAAGTCGCGGACGCGCCATTGGCCACCGACCATCACGTCGCGTACCAGCGGCGTATTGCCGGCAAACAGGAAGGTATCGATCACATCGGCCTCGTCACGCGCGGCCAGCAGCGGCGCGCCATCGTGGAGCACGAGCAGGTCGGCACGGCCCCCCTGCTCCAGCCGGCCGACATCGGTGCCGGCGGCACGCGCACCACCGTCGAGGGCGCGCTGCCACAACGCGACGCCGGAGCTTTCCTCCGGCTTGCGCGACACCACGTTGCGATGACGCGTCACCAGGCGCTGGCCGTATTCCAGCCAGCGCAGTTCTTCCACCGGCGATACCGAGATATGCGAATCCGAACCGATGCCGAAGGTACCGCCACCGTCGACGAAATCCGCCAGCGGGAACAGGCCATCGCCGAGATTGGCTTCGGTGGTCGGGCACAGGCCGGCGACCGCGCCGGAGATCGCGAGCCTCTTGGTTTCATGGCCGGTAAGGTGCGTGGCATGGACAAGGGTCCAGCGTTCGTCGACCTCCGCGTGATCGAACAGCCACTCCACCGGACGCGCGCCACGCACGGCCAGGCAATCCTGCACTTCGCCAATCTGTTCGGCGATATGGATATGGATGGGCAAGCCCTTCGCCACCTCGGTCGCCAGCACGGCGCGCATCGCGCCTTCCGGCACCGCACGCAGTGAATGCAGGGCGATGCCCACCTTCAGCATGTCGTGCTGCATCGGCACCAGGCGTTCCAGCAACGACACGTATTGCCCGATGTCGTGGCGGAAGCGCTGCTGGCGTTCGCTCAGCGGGCGGCCGTCGAAGCCGCCGGTCATGTACAGCACCGGCAACAGGGTGAGGCCGATGCCGGCGTCTTTCGCCGCTTCGATCAGCGCCAGCGACATCGCCGCCGGATCCGCGTACGGCACACCGCGCGGGCCGTGGTGCAGGTAATGGAATTCGCAGACCTGGGTGTAACCGGCCTTCACCATCTCGACGTAGAGCTGGGTGGCGATGGCCTTCATGTCATCGGGATTGATCGCCTCGGCGAAGGCGTACATCGTTTCGCGCCACGTCCAGAAGCTGTCTTCGCCGGGCCCGCGGCGCTCGGCCAGGCCGGCCATGGCGCGCTGGAACGCATGCGAATGCAGGTTGGGCATGCCCGGCAGGACGAAGCGGCCGATGCGCTCACCCGCGCCACCGTTGGGCGCGGCGAAGCGCCCGTCCCGGATCGCGAGGCCGGATTCGGCCCAGGCGCCATCGGTCCAGAGAAAGTCGGCGGTGAAATGGGACTGCGTCATCGAATAGGCCTTCAGGCGGGTTCGGTATCGAAAGCGTGCCCGCACAGGATAGCGTGCCCTTGTGAATGGCTTCACGCTACCGGGGCATAATACGCACATGACCGAGACCGCCCCCGCCCAGAGCCCCAAGCTCCACTTGCGCCAGGCGCGCCCCGCCGATGTCCCCGAACTGGTGGCCCTCACCGCCCGCGTGTACACCGCCGAATGGGGCCATTCCGCCGAAATGCTGCAGGGCCAGCAGAACAACTTCCCCGAAGGCCAGTTCGTCGTCGAATACGAAGGCCATATCGTGGGATTCTGCGCCACGTTCCGCATCAACGAGGCCGTGGCCCTGGCGCCGCATACCTGGATGCAGATCACCGGCGGCGGCTTTGCCTCGCGCCATGATCCGAAGGGCGACTGGCTCTACGGCATGGAAGTGGTGGTGCACCCGGACTACCGCGGCATGCGCATCGGCCAGCGCCTGTACCAGGCACGCAAGCGCCTGTGCACGGACCTGAAGCTGCGCGGCATCGTGTTTGGCGGCCGCGTGCCGGGGCTGTCACGGACCATCGGCCGCTACGGTAGCGCGGAAGCCTACGTGCAGGCCGTGGTCGACGGCAGCCGCCGCGACCCCACCCTGAGTTTCCAGCTGCGCAATGGCTTCGAGGTGATTGGCCTGCTGCGCGAGTACGTGCCGTCCGACCACGAGTCGCTCGGCTACGCGGCGCACCTGGTGTGGCGCAACCCACAGCTGCTCAATCATCCGGATACGCCGCGCATTTCGCACAGCCATCGCCTGCCGGATTCGGTGCGCGTGGCCTCGGTGCAGTACCAGCAGCGACGGATCACCTCGTTTGCCGAGTTCGCCACGCAGGTGGAGTACTTCGTCGACATCGCCGCGGACTACGACGCCGACTTCGTCGCGTTCCCCGAGCTGCTGACCCTGCAGCTGCTCTCCATCGAGAATGCCGAGCTGTCACCGGTGGACTCGATTCGCCGGCTCTCCGAGTACACGGACGAAGTGAAGGCGCTGTTCCACCGCCTGGCCGTGCACTACAACATCAACATCATCGGCGGCTCGCACCCGACGCGGCAGCCGAATGGTGATATCCACAACGTCTGCTACGTCTGCCTGCGCGACGGCTCGATCCACGAGCGCGAGAAGCTGCATCCCACGCCGAGCGAACGCAACGTGTGGAACATCACCGGCGGCGATTCGGCGGCGACGATCCAGACCGACTGCGGGCCGATCGGCGTGATGATCTGTTACGACTCGGAGTTCCCCGAGGTGGCGCGGCATCTCACCGACCAGGGTGCGCTGATCCTGTTCGTGCCGTTCTGCACGGACGTGCGCGAGGGTTACCTGCGCGTGCGTTACTGCTCGCAGGCGCGCGCCATCGAAAACCAGTGCTACGTGGTGCTTTCCGGCAATGTCGGCAACCTGCCCGGCGTGAATAATTTCGATATCCAGTACGGGCAGAGCTGCATCCTCACCCCGAGTGACTTTCCGTTTGCCCGTGACGGCATCGCCGCCGACTCCACGCCGAACATCGAGACGGTGCTGTTCGCCGACCTCCGCCTGGAGAACCTCGCGAAGGCACGCAACTCCGGCGCGGTGCAGAACCTGAAAGACCGTCGCTACGACCTCTACCAGGTACGCTGGGCGCGTACCCCGGAGACCCGATGAGCGCGGTGCCCGGCGACGGACCGCCGCTTTCGCGCATGGAGCAGTTGCGCCGGCATGGCTGGCTGTCGCCGGAGGAATGGCGCCGGCGCATCGTGTTCTGGGCAGGTGCCGTGGCCGTGGGCCTGGCCGCGGTGTTCTTCGCCAAGGCCGCCGATTACGCCTTCGAGCTGTTCCACGCCGTGGCCTCGCACGGCTGGTGGGTGCCCTTGCTGATCACCCCCGCGACCTTCGCCCTGCTCTGCTGGTTGACCCAGGGCGCATTGAAGGCCACGCGTGGGTCCGGCATCCCGCAGGCCATCGCGGCCCTGAAGGTGGAAGACGAGGATTTCCGTGCGCGCCTGCTGTCGCTGAAGGTGGCCGTGGGCAAGATGGCACTGACGCTGGCCGCGCTGCTCGGTGGCGCTTCCGTCGGCCGCGAAGGCCCCACGGTGCACGTCGGCGCGGGCCTGCTGTACTCGCTGGGCCGCCGCTTCGGCTTCGCTGATCCCACCGCGGCGGGCCGCTTCATCCTCGCGGGCTCGGCGGCGGGACTCTCCGCCGCCTTCAACACGCCGCTCGCAGGCGTGGTGTTTGCCATCGAGGAGATGTCCGGCACGTTCGAGCACCGGATGAGCGGCACGCTGCTTACCGCGGTGATCGTGGCCGGCATCGTCTCGCTCGGCATCGTCGGCAACTACGCGTATTTCGGCGCGATCAGCGCCATGCTGCCGCTGGGCAAGGCGTGGCTCGCCGTGCTGCTTACCGGCGTGGTCGGCGGCCTGGCCGGCGGCCTGTTCGCCCGCCTGATCATTCCGGCGGCAACGGGCTTCCGTGGCGGCATGGCACGGCTGCGCGCGCGCCAGCCCATCGTGTTTGCCGCGGCCTGCGGCCTTGCCCTGGTGCTGCTCAGCCTGCTGAGCGCCAATGGCCTGTATGGCACCGGCTACGCGCAGGCACGAGCCATCCTCGAAGGGCATAGCGATACCGGGCCGTTCTTCGGCCTGCTCAAGTTCCTTGGCAATATCGCCTCGTCGTGGGCCGGCATTCCTGGCGGCATCTTCTCGCCCGCGCTTGCCGTCGGCGCGGGGCTGGGCGGGAACATCGCCCACCTGCTGCCGGGCGCGGACGTGTCGGCCGTGGTGCTGCTGGGCATGGCTTCGTATCTCGCCGGCGTCACCCAGGCGCCGCTCACCGCCACGCTGATCTCGCTCGAGCTCACCGCCAACAACTTCATGGCGCTGCCGATCATGGCCGCCTGCCTGCTGGCGCGCGCCGTCTCCAGCCTGGTCTGCCGCGTGCCCGTGTACAAAGCGCTGGCCGATACACTGGTCGCCCAATACGAACTCGAACACGCGCGCCGCGAGGCGCCGCCTGCCCCGGACACCGCCACGCCATGACCGCCGATACCCGCTGGGATCACCTCCTTCTCGATGCCGGCCTGGCCACGCTCACCGACACCGGCGTGGCGTATGGCGCCATCGCCGATGGCGCCCTCGGGATCAAGGACGGCCGCATCGCCTTCGTGGGCGCGCGGGCCGACCTGCCGGGCGAGCCGCACGCGCTGTCGCATCGCGTGGCTTCGCTGGGTGGTGCGTGGATCACCCCTGGCCTGGTGGATTGCCACACGCACCTCGTGTTCGGTGGCGATCGCGCGCAGGAATTCGAGATGCGCCTGGAAGGCGCCAGCTATGAAGACATCGCGCGCGCCGGCGGCGGCATCGTGTCGAGCGTTCGCGCCACGCGCAGCGCCAGCGAGGACGAGCTGTTCCACCAGTCGCTGCCGCGTGCCCGTGCCCTGCTCGCCGATGGCGTGACCACGCTGGAGATCAAATCCGGCTACGGGCTGGAACCGGATGCCGAACGACGCATGCTGAGAGTGGCCCGGCGCATCGGCATCGAGCTTGGCATCGACGTGCGCACCAGCTTTCTTGGCTTGCATGCCCTGCCGCCGGAGTACGCGGGGCGTCGCGATGATTACGTGGCGCTGGTCTGCGACACGATGCTGCCCTCACTGGCCGATGACGAACTGGTGGACGCGGTCGACGCGTTTTGCGAAGGCATTGGCTTCACCCACGCGGAAACCGATCGCCTGTTCCAGAAAGCGACCGAGCTGGGCCTGCCGGTGAAGCTGCACGCCGAACAGCTCTCCGACCTTGGCGGAGCGGCGCTGGTCGCGCGGTACAACGGCCTCTCCGCGGACCACCTCGAGTGGACGAGCGAGGAAGGCGTCGCCGCCATGGCGGCGGCCGGTACCGTCGCCGTGCTGTTGCCCGGCGCCTACTACGCGTTGCGCGATACCCGCCCGCCGCCGATCGCCGCCTTTCGCGACCACGGCGTCGCCATGGCCGTGGCGACCGACCTCAACCCGGGCACCTCGCCCCTGCTCTCGCTGCGCCTGGCAATGGGCATGGCCTGCACGCTATTCCGGCTCACGCCGGAAGAAGCCCTGCGCGGCGCCACGGTGCATGCCGCCAGGGCGCTGGGCCTCGACGATCGCGGCACGCTCGCCGTGGGCCAGCGCGCCGACCTGGCCGTGTGGAACATCCGGCACCTGCCGGAACTGTGCTACTGGATCGGCGGCAACCTCCTGCGCGAGACCTGGGTCGCGGGCGAACGGACCCCGTAATCCGCCGCATTTTTCAGAATCCTTCCATCGATCCGCGCGCGGTGACTGCCTAACATCCCCAACCTTCGGCCGCGTCGCCAGGAAGGTTGTTGAACGTCGCACTGCCACCCCGCTGGGCCTTGCCCCGCGCATGCCATGTCGTGTTCGTGCTTTGCGCGGGCGCGCTGGCCGGTGGCTGCGCGGAGGATCGTGACTTCAAGGCCGAGGCGGCGGACCGCAGCCGGCAGATGCGTGATGTCTCGCGCATGCTCGACGCGATGGAATCGCCGCCCGATCCGGCGCTCACCGTCGTGCCAGCACCTGCGCGCACGGCCTCGATCGGCGTGCCGCCACCCACAAAGGCACGGCCCACGATGCACGGCGTGTGGCCTGGCGGCGTCGCCGCCGCCGCGGTCATCGCCTTCCTGGCCCTCGTGCTTGGCATGGCATGGCGTCGCCGCAAGCGCCGGACGAGTAGCGCCGCCCCACCTGCGCTTTCCATCGCCGAATCGTTCGAACCCGTCACACCGCCCGCCCCACCCGAGGACGCCGCCATGGCCCCGCCGCCTACGCCCGACTGGACCTACAAGCGCACGGCGTACGAGGCCCCTACGCTCCAGCTCGCCCTCGAACCGGTCGACCTGCTCGCCCGCCCGCGTGCGCCGGGCGCGTCGGTTGATCGCCTGCACGCGCCCGGCATGCCCGCGTGCCTGTACCTCAGTGGCGAGCGCGAACACCCCACGCTGCGGCACGTCGGCGACCACGCCGATGATGTCGTTGCGTGGGAAGCGATCGTGCGCGACTACCTCAACGCCGATGGCGAGGAGGGTTACCTCGCGCGGTGGCTGCTGCCCGCCCTGCACCGCGCGGCCGCGCCCCTGCTCGACAGGCAGGCAGCGGAAGCCCGTCTCGATGAAGCACTGGCCCTATGCCAGGCCGCGCTCGACACCGTGCCACCCGCGCGGCGGCCGTGGTGGCGCGCCCACCAGTTGCGCACCGGGCTCGCCCGGCTGACCCGCTCCTCCGGCGCCACCCGCCTGCTTGCCCTGCGCGAACTGGGCAGCGACGAACACGACCACGACGCCCCGGCGCTGGACGCCTGGGTGGACGTGCACCTCGCATGGGCCGGCTGGCTCGTGGGACACGCGGCACAGGCACGCCTTGGCGTGGCGGACGGCGTATGCGAGCGGCTTGGCACCGTCGCACCCGTACTCGCCTCGAAGCGTCGCGCGGACGTCTTCCTGCAACGCGCCAGCCTGGCGAAGGGTGACGCGCGTCTCGTGCACCTGGATGCCGCCCATGCACTGCTGCTCAGCGTCGCCAACGACAGTGGCGACCCGGCGGTGCGATGGACGCTCGCGCACTGCATCCATCAGCGCGCCACCCTCCTTCCGCCGGACGCGGCCGCCGAGGCCTGCTCCGATGCGCTCGGCCACGCCTTCGCCATCGGCCAGCACCCCGCATGGCATATCGCCTCGCTGGAACTGCGCCTCGCCATCCAGCTCACCCACGACACCCTCCCCGGCCACGGAACACCGAACGACGTGGCCGGGTCGCTCCGCCGCGAACTCGCCAGCGCCCGTTCGCGTCTCCGCACAGGAACCGCATGACCCGCACCAAGACCTCCCCGCTGCTCACCACCCGTTACGGCCTGTGCGCACCCTCGCCCAGTGACGCACCCGCCGCGCGCGCCCTGCAGTTCTACGGCGAATGGGCCGAACAGGAAACCGACCTGCTCAGTGGCCTCGTCACCGATGGCCACCACGTCGTCGAGATCGGCGGTGATTTCGGCGCGCACACCTTGTGGCTTGCACGCGCCGTCGGCGACACCGGCGCGGTGCATGTCATCGAGCCACGACGCCTGCCGTTCCAGCAGCTCTGCGCAAACGTGGCGCTGAACCAGCTGCCCAATGTCTTCACGCATCATGCGTGGCTGGGCGACGCGGATGGCATGCACGAGCTCGACGGCGAAGCGGTACGCAAGGCCACGCTTGACGGCCTTGCGCTGCCGGCCCTGCACCTGCTCAAGATAAACCTCGCCCACGCCTTGCCCGATGCACTCGCCGGAGCGGCACGGACACTGCGCGACCATCGGCCCGTGCTGTATGCGCGGCTGAGCGGGCTTGAAGCAGCGGAACACGAGGTGGACGCCATCAAGGCCCTCGGCTACCGGGCGTGGTCGCATACGCCGCCGCTGTTCAACCCAGAGAACCACGCAGGCGCCGTGCGCAACATCTTCCCGGGCATCGTCACCTGCAACGTCATCGCCGCCCATGGCGAGAGCGGTATCGAGTTCGAAACCGGCATCGAACTTTAGGCCTATATCGTTTGGCCAGGCCGATACCTGCATCCATGGCGCCACCCGCCACGTAAGTAAGGGGGTCCGTCGCGGGAAAGGTGGACCGATCAGGGGGGTCGAGACGACATACCGGAAGTACGTCCGTACCGACGAACCGTGGCTCCCGAGGGGGCCGCGGCCTCTCCGATCGACGTGAGGTAACCACCGTGAAAATGACCTTGACCTGCATCGCCGTGGCGATGGCCCTGATACCAGGGTTAGCTGCCGCATCCAGCCATCGCGAAGCCCCCTTCATCGCCACGCAGCCCCAGGTGGATGCCAGCGATTTCTATATGTTCATGAGCTACGAGGCGAACCGTGCCGGTTACGTCACGCTCATCGCCAACTACGATCCCCTGCAGGATGCGTACAGCGGGCCCAACTTCCACTTCCTCGACGAAAACGCCGTCTACGACTTCCACATCGACAGCAGTGGCAAGGCACGATCGGACCTTACGTTTCGCTTCCACTTCAACAACCACGACAAGAACCTGACCGTACCGGCCGGTGGCGTGAACCAATCGCAGCCGCTGCTGAATATCGGGCCGGTGACGGCGACGGACCAAAGCAACCTCAACCGCCTTGAGACCTACTCGGTTGAAGTGATGAAGGGCGATAACGCGCTCTGGCGCGGCCAGCCGCTTACCAACGCCACGAGCGGCTCAAGCGTCTTCACCAAACCCGTCGACAATATCGGCAACAAGTCGATTGCCAACTACGAGGCCTACGCGAGCAACTACGTCTACACCGTGAAAATCCCTGGCTGCCCCGCGCCGGGCCGCGTTTTCGCCGGCCAGCGCAAGGACGGCTTCGTCGCTGACCTCGGCGCGATTTTCGATCTCGTGAACCTGAATCCGCTGGGTCCGCGCGACGGCACGCCCAACGCGCTTACCCACAAGAACGTCACCACCCTTGCCCTGGAAGTGCCCGCATCCTGCCTCGGGGCGACGGCGCGGCAACCGATCCTTGGCGGCTGGACGACCGCGAGCCAGCCTCGTTACCGCGTGCTCAACAATAATGACGTGCCCTTCAGCTTCGCCGACTTCGTCCAGGTGTCGCGCCTTGGCTCACCGCTGGTCAACGAGCTGGTCATCGGATTGAAGGACAAGGACCGCTTCAATGGAAGCGTGCCCGCACGGGATAAACAGTTCCTCAGTTACGTGACCAACCCGACCGTCCCGGTGCTGCTCAACGCGCTTTTCGGCGTTGCCGTGCCGCACAGTCCACGCAACGACCTGGTCAGCGTGTTCCTCACGGGTGTGGCGGGCCTGAACCAGCCAGCCAACGTCGTGCCCGCGGAAGAGCTGCGCCTGAACACGTCGATCGTCGCGACGCCGCCCGCCGGGCAGAACGACCTGGGCGTGCTCGGTAACGATCTGGCCGGCTTCCCCAATGGCCGCCGCCCGGTGGACGACGTGGTGGATATCGCCCTGCGCGCTGAGGAAGGGGCCCTGTGCAGTACCGCCATCGGTGCGTGCGGCGACCAGACGGCCGATCCCAATAACGGCGCGCCATTCACCGATGGGGCGCGAGCCGCGGGCCCGACCACTGCCACCTCTCAGGTCACGGGCAGCGTCTCCGCGGCCGATACGTACCTGGATCACTTCCCGTACCTCAACACGCCGGTGCCGGGGTCGGTGAACGCCGCGATGGCCGCCCAGTAGGACGCCGGGCGGACACGGGCCCTGCCGATGCCCTGGACGGGCCTGGCACGACGGTGCGCGGCAGCCTCGGGTTCGAGACTGCCGCGCTCGCTTCTTTTCTGCGCGTGCTGCCTTGTCGGCAGCGCGGCGTTCGCACAACACACCACGCCCTACGTGCCGGTGAGCGACAGCGTGGTGTTACAGCGCGTGCCACCGCACACGGATCCCCGCGTGCGCGCGTTCGATACGCTGCGAGCACGCCTGGCAGCCCAGCCCGGCGATGCCTCGCGCGCCGTCGCCCTGGCGCATGCCTACATCGACTACGGACGCAGCACGGGTGATGCGCGCTACCTCGGCCGGGCCATGGCGGTGCTTGAACCCTTCATGCGCACGCCCGCGCCCCCGGTTCCGGTCTCCCTTGCCCACGCCACCATCCTGCAAAGCCGGCACGATTTCCTGGGTGCGCGCACGGAGCTCGAAGCGACCCTTCGCCACGACCCGGACAGCGCGCAGGGCTGGCTTACCCTGGCCAGCGTCGCCATGGTCCAGGGCGACTACGCGACGGCTAACCACGCCTGCGTGCAACTGGCGAATGCTGGCGGCAGTTTCATGGGCATGGCGTGCACGTCATCCCTGCGGTCGCTCGACGGGCATGCAAAGCAGGCGTATGCCTTGCTCGGCCTGATCCAGGACCCTGGCCCCGATGCACCGCCCGACATCCACGCGTGGATCGAAGGCCTGATGGCCGACACGGCGCTGCGCATGGGCCAGCCCGACATCGCCGACGCGCATTTCCGCAACGCGCTTCGCTGGACACCGGGTGACAACTTCCTGCTCGCTGACTACGGCGAGTCCCTGCTTGACCAGGGCCGCGCGGCGGATGCGCTCGCGCTCGTCATCGGCGATACCCAGTCCGACACGTCCTTTCTCGTGCGCGTACGCGCGGAAGTCGCGCTGGGCGATGCGCGGGCTCCCGCGGACATGCGCGCCATGGACGGCCGTTTTGCGGCGATGGAGCAACGCGGCGATCACCTGTTCCTGCGCGAGCAGGCCGCCTATCTGCTGCACGTCCACCACGATGCGGCAGCCGCCCTCCGCCTGGCGACGCTCAACTGGAAGACGCAGCGCTCACCCAAGGATGCGCGCATCTTCCTTGAGGCGGCGATAGCCGCCGGGCAGCCGCAGGCCGCCACGCCCGTGGTCGAGTTCGCACGGAGCAGCGGCATGACGGATCCCTCGGTCGACCCGCTCGTCGCCGCGGTACACCCATGAGGGCCTGGCAACGCGTCGCGCTTGCGCTCATCGCCGTCCTCGTGGCACCGCTTGCATCGGCGCACAAGGAAAGCGATGCGTACCTCACCCTGCGCACCGATAGCTCCGACGCCCATCGCATGCGGGGCCAGTGGGACATCGCCCTACGCGACCTCGACTACGCCATCGGTATCGACGGCAACCACGATGGGGCGATCACATGGGGTGAGGTCAAGGCGCGGCGCGCGGCGATCGAGACGTACGCGCTCAGCCACCTTGTCGTCAAAGGGGACGGCCTCACCTGCGCCCTGGCGCCCACCGGCCAGGCGATCGACGAACACACCGATGGTGCCTATGCCGTGGTCCTCTTCGATGCCGTCTGCGACAAGAACATCCCCAGCCGCATGACGGTGGTCTACACCCTGATGTATGACATCGACCCCTACCACCGCGGCATCGTGACGCTCCATGCCGGCGGACACACGGCAGGCGCCGCGCTCGGCCCGTCGCACCCTGAAGCCAGCCTCGACCTGCGTGAACCGGACCGCTGGGGCGAGTTCACCAGCTTTCTTGTCGACGGTATCTGGCACATCTGGACCGGGATCGATCACATCCTGTTCCTGCTCTCGCTGCTGTTTCCCGCCGTGCTGCTGCGCCGAGGGGGCTGGCAACCCGTGGAGCGTTTCTGGGCGGCCTGCCTCGACGTCGTGAAGATCGTGACGGCATTCAGCGTGTCGCACTCCATCACGCTCACGCTGGCCGTCCTCGGCCTGGTCCATGTGCCCTCGCGACTGGTGGAATCCGGTATCGCCCTGTCCGTGCTGATCGCGGCGCTGAATAACATTTTTCCCCTGGTCCACCGCCGGATCTGGCTCGTCGCGTTTGCCTTCGGCCTGATCCATGGCCTCGGGTTCGCCAGCGCGCTTACCGGCCTGCAACTCCCACCCGGGGCGATGGCGGCGTCGCTGGGCGGCTTCAGCGTGGGCGTGGAGATAGGCCAGGAAGCGATCGTGCTGGCGTTCCTTCCCGTGGCATTTCTCGTCCGTCGCACCGCGTTTTATCGTATCGGTGTCCTGCGCTGGGGCTCGTGGGCCATCGTCGTCATCGCCACGGGCTGGCTTATCGAGCGCGCCTTCGACGTGGCGATTCCCGGCTTTGACCTGCTTCTGCCGAACTGAAGTGGTACGCGGCTCCGGCCCCCTAGTCGACATCCGCGCCACGGCGGCTCAAGCTGCGGCAAAGCCCTCGCCGCGGACATACCCATGGCAAAGCTCGTCTTCGCGATAAACCAGTCACTCGATGGCTACGTCGACCACCAGGCGTTTGCACCGGGCCCGTTGCTCTTTCGCCACTTCATCGAAGATGTCCGGCACCTGACGGGCATGGTGTATGGCCGCGGCCTGTACGACGTGATGCGCTACTGGGATGACGACGATGCCGGGTGGGATGCCGCGGAACGCGAGTATGCGGCGGTGTGGCGGGCCCGGCCGAAATGGGTGGTGTCGCGCACGCTGACGTCGGTTGGCCCGAACGCCACCCTGATCAGCGACCCCGTCGAACCCGAACTGCGCCGCCTCACGATGGAGCATGAGGGCGTGATTGAAGTCGGTGCCCCCGGCCTGGTGCGGCACCTGGCCGCCCTGGGCCTCATCGATGAGTACCGACTTTACGTGCATCCGGTGGTCGTGGGCGGCGCCAAGCCCTGTTTCACGGCGCCCTTGCCGCCCCTGCGCCTGTTGGCCAGCGACGTGATCGGCGAGGACGTGATCCGGCTCACCTATGTGCCCGCCTGACCGGCCCAACAAAAAACCCCGCCGAGGCGGGGTTTTTCGTGTCACGCAAAGGAGGCTCAGGCCTTCTTGCGTGGCGCAGCCTTCTTGGCCGCGGCCGGCTTGGCAGCTGCCGGCTTCGCCACGGCAGCGCCGGTGACGATGTCGGTGTGCGGACGGGCAATGCCGTAGCTGGAACGGTAGATCTTGCCGCGACGGGTGCGGCGGTCGCCCTTGCCCATGGGAAACTCCTTAATTCTGAGGTGAAGAGGAACGGCCGGACATCGTATCAGCGGCCGCGTAAAGCGCAAGGGTGGCCGTTCAGTGAACGTGCCGGTTCTCCTGCCCGCAGCCTTCCAGCTCGTCCGGACAATGCCCCGGATCAAATTGCACGGTGGCGTGGCCGACCTTCCAGCGCTCGCTGAGCGTGGTCTTGATGGCGGTGAGAACGCGGGCCTGGTCGGCCCCTTCCGCCAGTTCGGCATGCAGGGTGGCCATCCGCGAGCCCGCGGTCACCTGCCAGACGTGCACGTGGTGGATGTCCAGGATGGCCGGATCGCACTGGGCCAGGGTGGCCTCCACCTCTTCCAGGTGAACGCCCTCGGGCGTGCCCTCAAGCAGGATGTGCCCCGAACGGCGGACGAGCGACCAGGCGCTGCGCAGGATCAGCAGCGACACCAGGATCGACAGGGCCGGATCCGCCCAGAGCCAGCCCATCCAGCGCACGGCCAGCGCGGCCAGCACGGCCGCGACCGAACCAAGCAGGTCGCCCAGCACGTGCAGGCTCGCGCCAGCGATGTTCACGTCATCCGGGTCGTGGCCATGCAGGCTGCGCAGCACCACCACGTTGGCGGCCAGGCCGACCAGGGCGACGATCAGCATCACCCCGGAAAGAATCGGCTGCGGGTCGAACAGGCGCTGCACGGCCTCGATGATGATGAAGGCGACCAGCGCGAACTGGGTCAGTGCATTGACGAAGCCCGCCAGCACCTCGATGCGGCCGTAGCCGTAGGTGCGTCGCGCATCCGCCGGACGCGCCGCGAAACGGGCGCCAAGGAAGGCCAGCAGCAGCGCGAGGGCATCGACGAGCATGTGCCCGGCGTCGGCCAGCAGCGCCAGCGAGCCGGAAACGAGGCCACCGGCCGCCTCGACGACCAGCATGACGGTGGTAAGGACGAACGCGAACAACAGCTTCCGCTCGCTACTTCCGGCGAAGTGCGAGTGGTCATGGTCGTGGTCGTGCGAGTGGCCATGGGAATGGCCATCAGCGTGGGCGTGGTCGTGTGCCATGGGGCGAAGCCTAGGTGCGGCGTACGCGGTTACACAATCACGGGTGGGCGCAGGTGGGGCCGTGGATGTGCCCGGCATGGCCGCTGCGGTCGACCTTGAGGTTGACGAAATGCGCCGCCGCCAGCAGCAGGCCGCCGCACGTCACGAGCACGCTGTGCACCACCAGCGAGCCGCCATGCAGGAAGGTCACGCCGAGGATCAGCAGGATCAGGCCAGGCGTAGCCAGCACCAGCGGGGTGCGGCGGTGGTGCCGACGATACCCGGAGACCAGGGCTGCCGTGGCCAGCACGCAGGCGAAGGCGACAAAACCTTCCTCGAACCGATGGCTGGCCAGGAAGGAGAGCCCGAGCAGGGGCAGCAGCGCGATGACGAAGGGCATGGCGGCGCAGTGGATCGCGCAAAGGAAGGACGCGGTCGCGCCCAGCCGGTCAGCGGCATGCCACCAGCGGCGGCGGATAACGGGCTCGGGGTTCGTCATATCGGTCATGAAGTGCATAGCGTGACTTTTTGCACGGGTCGAGGCAAGCGATGATACTTTATAACATTGCAAAGTCCAACCGATGGAGCTCCACCCGATGCGTAGAACCCTTTTCGCCCTGACCCTTGCCGCGACCTTCGGCAGCAGCCTCCCCGCCATGGCCGAGGACGCCCCGCCGGATGCCACGACCCCGGAGATGGGCTCGAAGGATGGCGAGGGCAAGTCCCGCAAGCACGTGGACAAGCTCGAAGGCATCGTGGTGAACGCGGTTCCCGGCGGCCGCAACGCCGACCAGATCGTCGCCCCCGTGGCCGTCCTGGCCGGGTCGGCCCTGGATGACGCCAAGGGCGTCTCCCTGGGCGAAACCGTCTCCTCCATCCCCGGCGTGCAGACCTCGGCCCTGGGCACGGCCGTGGGCCGCCCGGTCATCCGTGGCCTGGACGGCCCGCGCGTGGCCGTCCTCGAAAACGGCCTCTCCTCCCAGGACGTCTCCAACGTCAGCCAGGACCACGCGGTTACCCTGGAGCCCTTCCTCGCCGACCAGATCGAAGTGCTCAAGGGCCCGGCCACCCTGCTCTACGGCTCCGGTGCGATCGGCGGCGTGGTCAACGTGGTCGACGGCCGCGTGCCGGAGAAGGCGCCCGAGAACGGCTTCGCCGGCCGCGCCGAAGTGCGCAGCGATTCCGTCTCGGACGGCAAGACCGGCCTGCTGCGCATGGACGCCGGCAACGACCAGTTCGCCATCCATGTTGACGGCATGCACCGCGACAACAAGGATTACGACATCCCTGGCGGCACCCTCGCCAACAGCGCGGTGAAGACCACCTCGGGCGCCGTCGGCGCCTCGCTGCTCGGATCGTGGGGCTACCTGGGCCTCTCCATCTCGCGTTTCATGGATCTGTACGGCAGCCCCGCCGAGCCCGGTGACGCCGCCGAAGGCGAAGACCCGGTGCACATCAAGATGGCGCAGACCAACTACACCTTGAAGGGCGGCCTCGTGCAGCCGTTCGACGGCATCAGCAAGATCGACTTCAGCCTCGGCCATGGCGCCTACCAGCACGTGGAATTCGAAGGCGACACGCCAGGCACCACGTTCACCACGCAGAGCAACCAGGGCCGCCTCGTCGTCACCCATGATGAACTCGCGGGCTGGATCGGCTCCTTTGGCGTGCAGACCCAGCATCGCCAGTTCGCCGCCGTGGGCGAGGAAACCTTCGTACCGGCGACCACGACGAAGGGCGTGGGCGTTTTCCTAACCGAAGTGCGCGACTTCGGGCCGGTGAAAGTGGAACTCGGCGCACGCCACGACACCCAAAGCGTGCAGCCGGTGGACGGTGCGAAGCGGGACTACTCGCCGAATAGTCTTTCCGCAGGGTTTGCCTGGCGCTTCGCCGATCAGTGGCACCTGTCGCTGAACCTCGACCATGCCGAGCGCGCGCCGTCCGAAGAAGAACTGTTCGCCAACGGCCCGCACGAAGCCTCGAACACCTTTGAAATCGGCAGCGACCTCGGCAAGGAAAAATCCAACCAGGCCGAACTGGGCCTGCATTTCCATGGCGACATCGTGGAAGGCAAGGTGGCCGTGTACTACAACAAGTACAAGAACTTCATTTACCTTGCCGACACCGGCGAGGTCGAAGACGACCTGCCGGTGCGCACGTGGTCGCAGAATGATGCGGCGTTCCGCGGCGCGGAAGCCGAAGCCACGTTCCATCTTTCCGAAAGCCCGTCCGGCCACTGGGACCTGCGCGTCTTCGGCGACACCGTGCGCGCCACGCTCGATAACGGCGGCGGCAACGTGCCGCGCATTCCTGCGGGCCGCGTGGGTTCAACGCTGAGCTGGAGCGCCGACAGCCTGCGCGCCAGCGTGGGCGCGGTGCGCTACATGAAGCAGGACAAGATCGCCGCGTTCGAGACCGATACGGCCGGCTACACGCTGGTCACCGCGCACGTCGCCTGGACGTTCGTTAATGACGAGCGCAGCCAATGGGAGGCCTTCGTCGATGGCAACAACCTGACGAACCAGACGGCACGGCCCGCGACGTCGCTGTTCAAGGATGTCGCGCCGATGCCAGGTCGAAACGTGTCCGTGGGTGTGCGCGCCTACTTCTGATCCACCAGGTTCCCGGCTCCCGACGCCCTCCCTCCCCCCCGGCGGGGGCCGGAAACAAACGGGGCACCGCAGTGATGCGGCGCCCCGTTTTTTTTCCGCGAATAACGACTCAGGATTCGCGGCAGTTCTTGCAGATACCGTGCACTTCGAGCGTCTGTGCCTGCGGACGGAAGCCGAACGCTTTGGCCTGCGCTTCGATCAGCTCGGCGACGCGCTCATCGCACACTTCCTGCGCGCACTGGCACTTGTCACAGATGAGGAACGGCACCTGGTGCGACTCCGCCGGGTGATGGCAGGAGACGTAGGCGTTGATCGATTCCAGCTTGTGGATGAAGCCGTTTTCCAGCAGGAAATCGAGTGCACGATAGACCGTGGGCGGCGCGGCGTTGCCGTGCTTTTCGCGCAGGCGAT
The DNA here is from genome assembly GCF_006385595.1 of Luteibacter pinisoli. NCBI lineage: Bacteria > Pseudomonadati > Pseudomonadota > Gammaproteobacteria > Lysobacterales > Rhodanobacteraceae > Luteibacter > Luteibacter pinisoli. The sequence goes on along the minus strand of NZ_CP041046.1, from coordinate 1,718,328 downwards.
CCAACAGGTCGTAAGCCTTCACCGGCTTGCCGGCGGCCGCCACCAGCTCCAGCACTTCGCGACGCAACGGCGTGAGGCGGAGGCCGCGCTCGTTGGACGCAAGTTCCACCGCCGCGACGAAGCCGCGGGCGTCGTCGTGGTGATCGTGGGAGTGGTCGTGGCTGGCGTGTGAACTCATGGGCGTCATTCTAACATGAGGACTCGTCAGGGATTTTTCGAGCCCGGTCCGGTGCGTGGCAACGGCGGCGGGCCGACCGGCCTGCGCGGCAGGAAGGGCACGACCCAGCCGAACGGACCGAAGACCAGCGAGGCGACCAGGGTGGCCGTGAACCGGCCCCGCCACCAGCCCAGCAGCGCCCCGACCACGATAAACACCACCTGCCACAGGATGAGCTCGCCCCACGGGACGAGCCGCATCAGGTTCATGAAGATGGCCAGGAACGCACCGGGGGCCTGGGGATCGACCCCGGCGGTGGCCTTGGCCAGCAGCTCATCCATGGCCGGTCACGCCATCACGCGGCGGTGCGGGCGATGGCGTCGTCGATGCGGGCCAGGGCGACGTCACGGCCGCACAGGTAGATGGTGTGCTCGATGGACGGCGAGACCTGGGTGCCGGTCATGGACACGCGCAGCGGCGCGGCGACCTTGCCCATGCCCAGCTCCAGCGCGGCGGCCGTACGCTCGACCGCGGCGTGCACGGCTTCCGGGGTCCACTCCGGCAGCGCGGCGAGCTCTTCCTTCGCCTTCGCCAGCACCGTCGGTGCCGTTTCCGTGCGCAGGTGCTTCTCCACGGCCTTCGGGTCCCACTCGGTGATCGGGCCGTACCAGAGCGTGGCGCGCTGGGCCATTTCCACGAAGGTCTGCACGCGGTCACGCAGGGCGACGACGACGTCGGCCGGGTTCGGGCCCGTGGCCGGGTCAATGCCGATGCGCTGCAGGTGGTAGGCCAGCTCGGGGCCCAGTGCCGCCGGGTCGTCGGTCTTCAGGTAATGCTGGTTCAGCCACGACAGCTTGGTGACGTCGAAGCGCGAGGCCGCCTTGTTCACGTCCGACACGTCGAACAGCTCGACCATCTGTTCCACCGAGAAGATCTCCTGGTCGCCATGCGACCAGCCCAGGCGGACGAGGTAGTTCAGCAGCGCATGCGGCAGGAAGCCGTCTTCGCGGTACTGCATGACGCTGACCGCACCGTGGCGCTTGGAAAGCTTCTGGCCATCCGGGCCAAGGATCATCGGCAGGTGCGCAAACTCCGGCACCGGCGCGCCCAGCGCCTTGTAGATGTTGATCTGGCGCGGGGTGTTGTTCACGTGGTCGTCGCCGCGGATGACCTCCGTGATACCCATGTCGATATCGTCGACCACCACGGCGAAGTTGTACGTCGGGAATCCATCCGAACGGAAGATCACCAGGTCGTCGAGCTCGGTGTTCGCCCACTCGATGCGGCCCTTCACCTTGTCGTCGAACACCACCGATCCCGTCGTCGGGTTCTTGAAGCGGATGACGCGGTTCGGGTCGTCGCGCAGCGGCTCGTTGCGCTCGCGGTAGTAACCGTTGTAACGCGGCTTCTCACCGGCCGCCATGGCGGCGTTGCGCATGGCCTCGATCTCTTCCTTCGTCTCGTAGGCGTAGTACGCCTTGCCCTCGCGCAGCAGCTGCTCGGCCACTTCGCGGTAACGGTCCATGCGCAGGGTCTGGTAGTACGGGCCTTCGTCGTGCGACATCCCGAGCCAGTTCATGCCATCGAGGATCGCCTGCACGGCTTCCTGGGTAGAACGCTCGCGGTCGGTGTCCTCGATGCGCAGGATGAACTCGCCACCGCGACGGCGCGATTCCAGCCAGCAGTACAGCGCGGTGCGCGCACCGCCAATGTGCAGGTAACCGGTGGGGCTGGGGGCGAAACGGGTGCGGACGGTCATCGTAAGGGTCATTCAGACGGGCAAGACCACGATTTTAGCCGCATCCCGCTGTCACCGGGCAGTCATATGCCCATAACCGCCCGGACACGGCGGCGGGGCAGCATAGGTTAAACAGGCCAGAAGGGGCACCACCATGCGAGTGGGCATCGTCACCGAGACCTACGCACCGGACGTGAACGGCGTCGCCCTCACCGTCCAGGCGCTCGCACGCGGCCTTGTCCGCCGCGGCCACTCCGTCGACCTCATCCGTCCGATCCACGCCGCGACGCCACCCCTGGCCGACGCCGGGATGGATGTCCTCGAAGTGGAAGGCGCCGCTGTCCCCCGCTACGCAGGCCTGCGCTTTGGCCTGCCCGCCCGTTTCCGCATCGAGCGCCGCTGGCGCGCCGAACGGCCGGATGCCATCTACGTGGCCACGGAAGGCCCCCTGGGCTGGAGCGCGGTAAGCGCCGCCCGCCGCCTCGGCATCCCGGTCGCCACCGGCTTCCACACCCGCTTCGACTTCTACGTGGGCCACTACGGCTTCGCCGCGCTCACCCCGGTGGTGCGCAGCTACCTCGCCCGCTTCCACCGCCGCGCGCAGACGACCCTGGTCCCCACCGGCCAGCTGGCCGACGAACTGAACGATCTCGGCGTCCACGACGTTCGCGTGCTCCGCCGCGCGGTCGACACCCTGCGCTTCCATCCCGAGCGCCGCAACGACGAACTGCGCGCCTCGTGGGGTGCTGGCCCAGATACGCCGGTGATGCTCTGCGTCGGCCGCGTGGCCCCGGAAAAGAACCTGCACGTCGCGATCGACGCCTGGCGCGCCCTGTGCCGCCGCGTCCCCGACGCCCGCTGCGTCATCGTCGGTGACGGCCCCGGCCGCGCGGCCCTGCAAGCCGCCCACCCGGACGTCATCTTCGCCGGCACGCGCCGCGGGGACGACCTGGCCGCGTTCTACGCCAGCGCCGATCTCTTCGTGTTCCCCAGCCTCACGGAAACCTTCGGCAACGTCGTCCTCGAGGCCATGGCCTCCGGCGTGCCGGTGGTGGCCTACGCCGAAGCGGCAGCAAGGGAATACATCCGCAACGGCCAGAACGGGATCCGCGTCGCGCCTGGCAACGAAGGCGGCTTCATAGAACGCGCCGCCACGCTCGGCGCGGATGCCACCGTCCGCGCAGCGATGGGACGCGCTGCGCGGACCTCGGTGGCAGCCCTGTCGCCAGAGTCGGTGGTCGCCGAATTCGAATCCATCATGCACTCGCTCGCCGAGGAGAACCTCCATGAACGCAGCACCGCCGTCGCCGCGTAGGGCCAACCTCGACCGTCGCATGTGTGTCGCCGCCAACCGCTGGGGCGCACGCCGGGCGATAGGCATCTTCTTTGGCCTCGTCAGCCGCCTCGGTGACGGGGTGTTCTGGTATGCGCTGATGACGGTGATGGCACTCGTCGGCGGGCTGCACGGCCTCGCCGTCGCGGTGCAAATGGCCCTGACCGGCCTCACCGCGCTGCTGATGTACCGCGTACTGAAGCGCTGGACCAAACGCCCCCGCCCCTTCCGCGCCTGCCCTGGCGTGATCGCCCACGTACCGCCGCTGGATGAATTCAGCTTCCCGTCGGGGCATACGCTCCAGGCGGTGGCCTTCACCGTGGTTGCCGTCGCCCATTACCCGGTGCTCGCCCCGTTCCTCATCGGCTTCGCGGCACTGATCGGCGCATCACGCGTGATCCTCGGCCTGCACTACCCGAGCGACGTGCTTGCGGCAACGGCGATTGGTGGGGCGCTTGGCACGTTATCGCTCTGGATCGAACGCCTGGTGTTTTGAACGCGTTACCACGCTACTGAATCGGATCATTCGCGGACGCGAATGCATGTAACCAGCGGCTGACGCCACCTCGCCCTTGGCGGGCGCGGTGCAAGAGCCCTCGGTGCCCACCCTCGCTGCTCAGACATGTCCTCGTCGTCCGAAAGGGAGTGCCCCTGACGGGGCATGTTCATCTATTTGGCCTACGGCCGCTCCCTCCTGCGGAACTCGCCTCGAGGGTGGGCACCGAGGACTCTTTCCAGTACTGAGGCCGAGTGTTTGGACGGCCAAAGCTGACAACACGTACATCCCTTCCCTGTCCGCACGTGGACACGTACGTCCGGACATCCGTGCGTCCGCGGACACTCATCGCACAGGACGATAGCTCATCGAAATGGCTTAAGAGTGCCATTTCAAAGCCTTTCCTAGCGTTGGCACGCACAATGCAACGTCTATTGCGAAGGGCCACCAGGCTCACCTGCCAAACCCGGAGAGACGCCATGAAAGTCGAAACGATCCTGCTCAAGACCTTCTTCGCCGTTGCCGTCCTCACCTGCATCCTGACGATGGGTGCGATGGTTACTACTAGCTCGCCGATCGCGTCCGCCAACGCCATCGCGTCGGCGCGCTAAGGCGCATCACGGGCCTTTGCGTTTTCGCGAAAGATGTCGCGCACAAGGTGCGCTCCTTATTTGTCCCGATCGGTCCAAAGTAGGTGTCGAGAGCCGGCGTGGCCGACCGTTGCGCTCCTGGATCGACCGATCGCCCTGTAGCCAGGTCGCCACGCCGGATCTTCCCGCCAAACGCCCGAACAGTTGCCCGAGTAGGCGCTCGGAAATAAGGCTGGGCCCGGCGGGAAGGGCTCTCGACATCCCTAGGCTAGCGGAGATCGAGATGAACGGCATCGGCGCGGGCGTGGACGTGAGCAAGGCCTATCTGGACGTGGCGGTGTTCCAGCGGAACGAGGTGAAGCGATTCGATAACGGTGCTGCTGGCTGGCGGGCGCTGGTGAGGTGGCTGAAGCCGTACGGGCCCGGCCAGGTCGTTCTGGAGGCCACCGGTGGTTATGAGCAGCGTGCCCTGGGCGCGCTACATGATGCAGGCCTTCCCATGCGGCGGATCAACCCGCGGCAGGCCCGCTTTTTGCCCGGGCCACGGGGCAATTGGCCAAGACCGACCGGATCGATGCCAAAACGCTAGCCCACGTGGCCAGCGTGATCGATCTCGTGCCGTTCCAGCCGCTTGATGCGGACGCCGCCAAACTGCGGCAATACAAGTCGCGACGCGACCACCTGGTGCAGAACATCGCCACGGAAAAGCAACGTCGGCGGCAGCTCATCGATCCGATGCTTCGCGCCGATCTGGACGCACACATCGAATACATGGAACGAGCCCTGCACCGCGTCGAGCAGGTCATTTCCGACCTCATCAAGGACACCCCGCAGGCCCGGATCGCCCAGACCATCAAGGGCGTAGGTCCCGTCATGATCGCGACGATGATCTGCGAACTGCCCGAACTGGGCCATCTCAACCGCAAGGCCATCGCCAAGCTGGTCGGCGTGGCGCCACTTAACCGCGATAGTGGGCTCTTCGCCGGCCGGCGCACCACGTGGGGTGGTCGGGCCGGGCCGCGCTCGGCGCTGTACATGTCGGCCGTCACGGCAGCCCGCTACGACCACCTGCTGAAGCCGTTTTACGAAAGCCTCATCGGTCGTGGCAAACCAAAGAAGCTCGCCTTGGTCGCCGTCATGCGCAAACTGATCGTCATCCTCAACGCGCGGATGCGAGAGGCGATGGCCATGTCGGCCACCGCCTGATCGCGAACACAGTTGCTACAAGGTGGCGGTAGGTTTGTGCCGCACGTAACCGTATCGGTTGGTGCGGGGGCGGCAAAGCCCCTGGGGCCGACGTAAGCAGAGGGCCGCCCGGTGATCGGGTTTCGCGGAAGCGGCGCTACGGCCCGCTCCGCAAGGACTGCGTCCGGCGGCCCCAGGGGCTTTGCCGCCCCCGCTCCGCGAAACCCACCAAAAACGTTTGAGCAAAAAAAACCCCGCCGAGGCGGGGTTCTTGAGATCAGGCAGCGTCTACGCGAGGCATCTTCTCCAGAATGCCCAGCATCGCCCCCAACTTCTCACGCATCTCACGACGATCCACGATCATATCCACCGCACCGTGCTCCACCAGGAACTCCGGACGCTGGAAACCCTCAGGCAATGTCTCGCGCACCGTCTGCTCGATCACGCGCGGGCCCGCAAAGCCAATCAGCGCCTTCGGCTCCGCCACGTTCAGATCGCCCAGCATGCCCAGCGACGCCGACACGCCACCCGTCGTCGGATGCGTCAGCACCGAAATGTACGGCACACCCGCGTCGTGCATGCGCGCGATCGCGGCCGACGTCTTCGCCATCTGCATCAGCGAGAACAGGCCTTCCTGCATGCGCGCGCCACCGGTCGCCGAGAAGCACACCAACGCGCTCTTCTCCGCCAGGGCCTTCTCCGCCGCGCGGGCGAACTTCTCGCCCACCACCGAGCCCATCGAGCCGCCCATGAAGGCGAACTCAAACGCCACCGAGACCAGCGGACGGCCGAGCAGCTTGCCCGACATCGCGATCAGCGCGTCCTTCTCGCCCGTGTTCTTCTGGGCGGCGACGACGCGGTCCTTGTACTTCTTCTGATCCTTGAACTTCAGCGCGTCGACGGCTTCCATCTTCGCCCACAGTTCCGTCGTGGTGCCTTCATCGAAGAACGCATCCAGGCGCACGCGAGCCGAGATGGCGTGGTGGTGGCCGCACTTCGGGCACACCATCAGCGACTTCTCCAGCTCCGGCTTGTACAGCACGGTGCCGCAGCCAGCGCACTTTTCCCACACGCCCTCGGGCACCTTGCCCTTGCCGCCCGGACCCGCGGGTCCGCGGGTCTTCGGCGTCATGATTTTTTGCAGCCAGTTCATGGTGTCTCCCAAAAGCCTGTGTTCGATCAGCGCGCGTCGAGCGCGGCGCGGATCGGTGCGAGGAATGCCGTTGCCTTGCCCGTGGCATCGTCGGCCGAGGTGGCGTCGGCGAGGCGCTCCACCAGGGCACTGCCGATGACCACGGCGTCGGCAAATTCGCCAATCGCCTTCGCCGATGCGGCGTCGCGGACGCCGAAGCCCACCGCGACCGGCGCCTTCGATCGGGCGCGGATCCCGGCGACGCGCCCGGCGATATCGCCGGTGCTCAGCTGGGCCGCGCCGGTGATGCCAGCGAACGACACATAATACAGGAAGCCCGACGCGGCCTCGCACAGCTGGGCCAGGCGGCCCTCGGCGGTGGTCGGCGAGGCCAGCAGGATCTGGTCCAGGCCCGCCTCGCGAAGCGGCGCCAGCACGTGCGACTCCTCCAGCGGGCAGTCCACCATCAGGACGCCATCCACGCCGGAATCGACGGCATCTTCGGCGAACGCCGGGTAACCGTACATTTCCACCGGGTTGAGGTAGCCCATCAGGACGATCGGCGTCTCGTTATCCGTCTCACGGAAAGCCGCGACCCAGGCCAGCACGTTGTGCAGGCCCACGCCTTTGGCGATGGCCCGTTCGGAGGCATGCTGGATGACCGGGCCGTCGGCCATGGGGTCGGAGAACGGCACGCCCAGCTCGATGACGTCGGCGCCGGCGGCCACCAGGCCGTGCAGCAGGGGCACCACGTGCTCGGGCGAGGGATCGCCGGCGGTGATGAAGGTGACGAGGCCGGTGCGGCCGGCGGCCTTCAGGGCCGCGAAGCGCTTTTCAATGCGGCTCATCAGAGTTCGATCCCTTCACGCGCGGCAATCGTGTGCACGTCCTTGTCGCCACGGCCCGACAGGTTGGCGAGGACGAGGCCGTCCTTCGGCAGTTCGCGGGCCAGCTTGATCGCCTGGGCGATGGCATGGCTGGATTCCAGCGCGGCGAGGATGCCTTCGGTGCGGGCCAGCAGGTGGAACGCTTCCAGCGCCTCGTCGTCGGTCACGCCGACGTACTCGGCACGGCCGGCGTCCTTGAGGAACGCATGCTCGGGGCCGACGCCCGGGTAATCCAGGCCGGCAGACACCGAATGGGTTTCCATGATCTGGCCATTCGGGTCGGACAGCACATAGGTGCGGTTGCCGTGCAGCACGCCGGGCTTGCCGGCGGCCAGCGAGGCAGCGTGGCGGCCGGTGGCGATGCCGTCACCCCCCGCTTCCGCGCCGACGATGCGCACGTCGCGGTCGTTGAGGAAGGCGTGGAACAGGCCGATGGCGTTGGAGCCACCACCGACGCAGGCGGTGATCACGTCCGGCAAGCGGCCGAACTGCTCCAGCGTCTGCTCGCGTGCTTCGCGGCCAACGATGGCGTTGAAGTCGCGGACCATCTGCGGGTACGGGTGCGGGCCGGCGACGGTGCCGATGATGTAGAAGGTGTCGGCGACGTTGGTGACCCAGTCGCGCATCGCTTCGTTCAGGGCATCCTTCAGCGTCTTCGAGCCAGAGGTAACGGGTACCACTTCCGCGCCGAGCAGGCGCATGCGGTAGACGTTGATCTTCTGCCGCTCGATATCGACGGCGCCCATGTACACCACGCACTTCAGGCCCAGGCGAGCTGCGACGGTGGCGCTGGCCACGCCGTGCTGGCCCGCGCCGGTCTCGGCGATGATGCGCGGCTTGCCCATGTGCCGGGCGACCAGCGCCTGGCCCACGGTGTTGTTGATCTTGTGCGCGCCGGTGTGGTTCAGGTCTTCGCGCTTGAGGATGATGCGCGCGCCGCCCACGTGCTTGGTCAGGCGCTCGGCGAAATACACCGGGCTCGGACGGCCCACGTAGTACTTGAGGTCGCGGTCGAGCTCGGCGATGAAGGCCGGATCCTTGCGCAGGCGCTCGTAGGCGGCCGTGAGTTCGGCCAGCGGCTCCATGAGCGTTTCGGCGACATAGATACCGCCGTAATCACCGAAGCGCCCATGCGCATCCGGGTAGGCGTGGAAATCCGAGATCTGGGTCATTGCGATACCGTGTGGTGCAAAAAGGGGATCACGCGCTGGGGACGGCGCGCACGGCGGCGAGGAAGCGTTCCATCTTAGCCCGATCCTTCAGGCCGGGCGACGTCTCGATCCCGCTGGAGAGATCCACGCCCCAGGGCCGGGCGGTGCGGATCGCCTCGGCGACATTGTCGGCGGTGAGTCCACCGGCGAGCACCAGCGGTTGCGCCAGGTCGCGTGGCATCCGCGCCCAGTCGAAGCGCTGGCCGCTGCCACCGGTTTCACCCAGGCCGTGCCCGTCGAGCAGGAGGCCGGCTGCGCCGGGGTACGCACGCAGGCGCGGCAAGGCGCCCTCGCCTTCGCCCATGGCGATGGCCTTGAGGTAGCGCACGCCATGGGCGGCGCATTCGGCATCGGTTTCCGTGCCGTGGAACTGCAACATGTCCGGGCGCACGCGGCTGACGATTTCGTCGACCCATGCCGCATCGTCATCCATCACCAGCACCACGGTGCTGACGAAGGGCGGCACGGCATCGCGCAGCGCGATGGCCTGGTCGATGTCGACGAAGCGCTTGCTCTTGCGCGTCATCACCATGCCGACTGCGTCCACACCGAGCTGCGCGGCGGCCTGGATGTCGTCGATGCGGGTGAATCCGCAGTACTTGATCCGGGTCACAGCGTCACCTCCGGCGGCAGGCCCCAGTGGGCTTCGTACAGCGGGCCGAGGAAGGTCAGGCCTTCCGGCGGGGCCGTGGCACCGGCCACGTCGCGATTGCGGCCTTCCAGCAGTTCAGCCATCCATGCGACGGGCTGCTCGCCGCGGCCGATGGGAATCAGCGAACCGACGATGTTGCGCACCATGTGATGCAGGAAGGCGTTGGCCTCGATCTCGACCACGATGTGGATATCGTCGCGGAAGACACGGATGGCGCGGACATTGCGACGCGCGTGCGCGGCCTGGCACGAAATGGCGCGGAAGGCGGAGAAATCGTGCTCGCCAACGATGGCCTGGGCGGCCTCGTGCATGCGCGCCGCGTCCAGCGGTTTCTTTTCCCACGCCACGAAGCGCGCATCCAGCGACGGGCGTACGAAACGTGGCAGCAGCCGGTAACGGTAGCGGCGCATGCGTGCGGAGAACCGGGCGTGGAAGTCGTCGGCCACCGGCTGGGCCCAGGTCACGGCCACCGAACGCGGCAGGTTGGAGCAGGCGCCGAGCACCCAGCCACGCATGTCGCGGACCACCTCGGTGTCGAAATGCACCACCTGACAGCGCCCGTGGACGCCCGCATCGGTGCGACCGGCGGCGGCCACTTCGACCGGTTCGTGGGCGACGAAAGAAAGGGCTTGCTCAAGCGCGCCCTGCACGGTCTTCGCATGGCTGAGCTTCTGCCAGCCAAAGAAGTCAGTGCCGTCGTATTCGACGCCTAGGGCAATACGCATGGGGTCACGGGGCGATGGAAACCGGGAAGGTTACCACCGCCCCGCCCCGTCGGCACGGTCAGGCCATGCCGTCCATGATGCGGCGGGCCGTGTCCTTCTGGGTCTGGCTGCCTTCGTTGATCACTTCGTCGAGCATCAGGCGGGCGCCTTCGGCGTCGCCCATGTCGAGGTAGGCGCGGGCCAGGTCGAGCTTGGTGTCGACCGGATCGTCGCTGAAGCTCTCCGTGCCGGTACCGTCGACCACCGGTTCGTCGTCCGGGAAGCTCGGCTCGTCGAAGCGCGGCGGTTCGTCAAAGCGCGGCGGCTCGACCGGGGTGGCCGGGGCGGTGGCATGCCCTTCGTCCTCGAACGACCAGCTGGAACGCTCTTCCACCGGCTCGACCGGCTCGGCGTCCTTCGCCTCGGTGTAAGGCGATTCCGGGGCGTCCACGTCGAACACGTCCGGCGCGTGCGGGCGACGGTCGGCCTCGGCGCGCTGCACCGGGGTCAGGTCGAAGTTGAAGTGGTACTCGCTGCGCTTCTGCGGCAGCGGCGGGGCCGGATGGCCGTCGTCGTCCGGGCTGGTCACGTACGTGCCCAGGTCGAACGCTTCCAGCGCTTCGGCATTCGCGTGATCGGTGTGCGACGGGGCGTAGGTATCGCCCTCGTACGGATCGTCGATGGCGTCGACCGGCTGGCCGCCGAACAGCGGGTGCGTGGGGGCGAGCTCTTCGCCCATCATCACCACCTCGCGCCATTCCGGCTGTTCCGGGTCGGCCACGTGGGCGAACATCGCTTCGGCGGCGGCTTCGAAATGGTCGACGTCGCGACGGCCGTAATAGAGGCTGACCAGCTCCAGGTGCAGGCCGATGTCGTCCGGATGCTCGGACAGCGCATCGATGATCTCGCGCTGGTCCTGGTCCATCGGCTCGTGTTCGTCGAAATCGAACTTGCCGAAGGTCGGCTCCTGGCCGAAGCGGTCCGCCAGCGAGCTCGGCGCGGCAGCGGCCACGGCCTTCTTGCGGCGGCCAAACACGGCGGCGACGAGCAGCAGCAGGATGACGATGGCGCCGCCACCCCAGGCCCACGGCTGCATGAACCACGGGTCTTCGTCGGCAGGCGCCGGGGCCGGCGTCAGCACGTGCTTCGGCTTGTCGGGCGCCGCCGCCGGCGGCGTGGCCGGCTGGGCAGCGGCCGGCGCCGGCAGCGGTGCGGTGGCCACGGTGGCGGCAGCGGCCGGTGCATTGGCAGCGGTATCGGGCGTGCTGGCCACCGGCGTCGCCGGGGCCGAAGCGGCCGGCGCAGGCGCGGAGGCAGCAGCCACCGGCTCGGCAGCCGCCGGGGCGGGCGCCGGTGCGGCAGCGACAGGCGCCGGGGCGCTGGCCGCGGGCGCCGGCTCGCCGGCGTGCTTGCGGGCCTCGGCGAGCTTGCGCTGCAGCTCGGCGATTTCCGTGTCCTTGAGGCTCAGCAGGCGCTGGTTCTTCGTGTTGATGGCTTCCAGGTCACCCACCCGCGACTTGAGCTCGGTGCCCTGCTGCTTGAGCGAGGCGACCGATTCCTGCGACGTGGCGAGTTCCTGCTTGAGGCCGGCGACCTGGGCATCGCCCGTGCCGCCCTTCACACCGGCGCGCGTGGAAGCGGCATCGCCACCTTCCTTCGCGGGCACGAGGGCGAGGCGATCGCTCTTCGGCGTGCTGGCCTTGCCCGACGACTCGGCACCGCTGGAAGCGCCATCGGCCACGGAGGCCGGCGCACGCGCGGCGCCCGAGCGCCAGGCTTCGTTCTGGCGGCGCACTTCGGCCAGCGCGGCGGCGGCGGACTGGGCCTGGACGTCGTCATGCGACGGCATGCGCAGCACCGCGCCGGTCTTCAGCGCGTTGATGTTGTCGCGGTAGAACGCGTCCGGATTCGCCTTGTGCAGGGCCACCAGCATCTGGTTGATGTCGGCGCCATTGGCGTTGTCGCGGGCGATGGTGGAAAGCGTCTGGCCGCGCTGGACCGGGCCGATGCTGCCGTTAGCCGCCTGGGCAGCCGGCGCTGCGGGAGCGGCAGGCGCGGCGGCGCGCGGCTGGCCGCTGTCACGCGGTGCGGCGGCCTTGGCCGGCACGCGGGCGGCACGGCTTCGGTGCGCGAGGGGCGCGGTGCGGCAGCCGCGGTAGCGGCGGACGGGGCCGCGGGTGACCCCGGCGGATCCAGCAGCATGGTCACTTCGCGAATGGCGGAGCTGCCCTTGCCGCTGGTGACTTCCACCAGGAAATCGAGATAGGTATCGCGCACCGGGGCGCTGCTGGTCACATGGATGACCGGCTGGCCGGCGGCGTTCTTGCCGACGGTAAAGCTCAGCTGCACCGGCATGCCCGATTTATTCAGGCCCGCGCGGGAGAAGGCTTCATCGGAGGCCATGGCGACATGGATGTCACCCGGGTTGCCGGTAACCCCGGTCAGCGGAATATCCGCGGACAGCGGCTGGTCCATCGTGGAGTGGACCTGGACGGCACCAAGGCTCTGGGCCAGCGCCTGGCTCCCCCCCATGGCAAGCGCTAGCATGATCGACAGCTTCAAAGTACGGTTCATCACTTGCATCCCCCGAACAATTCCATGCTGACGGCGCGCCTCTTTCGGGCGATCGGCCGCGAAGGCGCCACTGTAGTGCACCCCAGCAACAACTAACAATAGCGGCTACGGGCATTTACGCGACGAAGTTTGTCTCGTTCGCGAGGCCCGTACACGCCCCCCTTACATGTCCTCCCCCATGGAGACCCGAAGGCCCTCAGGGATGCCGCTCGGCGTCTAGCTGCCGTTCGAGTTCCGCGATCTTGCGGTCCCTCTCCTCCAGGGCTTTCCGGGAGGCATCGGAATCGGATTCCAGCGTGTCGACGCGCTTTTTCAGCGCCTTGACCTTCTTGTCTTCGGCGTCGGCCTGCCCGCGCGTCGTTTCGAGCTTCGCCCGGGCGGCCTCCGCCTCCTTCTGGCTGGCCGGCGCCGCCTTCGTCCCGGCCTGCCCCGCCGCGGCCGCCAGGGGCGACAGCGCAAGGAGCAGGCAGGCGAAGGCGGCCCGGCCGATCATCAGAGGTACTTCTCGATCAGGATTTCCGCGATCTGCACGGCATTGAGCGCCGCACCCTTACGGATATTGTCCGAGACCACCCACAGGTCGAGGCCGCGCTCATGGGAGATATCCTCGCGGATGCGGCCGACGAACACCGGATCCTTGCCGGCGGCATCGCTGACCGGGGTCGGGTAGCCACCCGCGGCCCGCTCATCGATCACCACCACGCCTTCGGCCTGCTCCAGCAGCCCGCGGGCCTGTTCGGCGGTGATCTTGTCGCGGGTTTCGATGTGTACCGCTTCCGAATGGCCGTAGAACACCGGCACGCGCACCGCCGTCGGGTTCACCTGGATGGATGGGTCTTCCAGGATCTTCTGGGTCTCCCAGACCATCTTCATTTCTTCCTTGGTGTAGCCATTGGGCTGGAAGTCGTCGATGTGCGGGATGACGTTGAAGGCGATCTGCTTCGGGAACTTGGTCGATTCCACGTCCTGGAAGTTCAGCATCTGCGCCGTCTGCTTGCCCAGCTCTTCAAGGCCACTGCGGCCCGCGCCGGATACCGACTGGTAGGTGGCCACGTTGATGCGCTCGATGCCCACTGCGCGGTGGATCGGCGCCAGGGCCACCAGCATGCCCATCGTCGAGCAGTTCGGGTTGGCGATGATGCCGCGCACCGTGTAGTCGGCGATGGCGTGCGGGTTCACCTCGGAGACCACCAGCGGGATGTCGTCCTGGTAGCGGAACTCGGAGGTGTTATCGATCACCACGGCACCGGCCGCCGCGGCGCGCGGGGCGTGCTCACGGCTGACCGAACCGCCGGCGGAGAAGAACGCGATGTCCACGCCGTCGAAGTCGAATTTGGCCAGGTCTTTGACGACGTACGATTTTCCGGCGAAATCAACGGTACCGCCCGCCGAGCGCTCGCTCGCCAGGGGAATCAGTTCGCTGACGGGAAAGTCCCGCTCGGCCAGGATCGAAAGGAGGGTTTCACCGACGGCGCCGGTTGCACCCACCATCGCCACCTTGTAACTCGTCTTCTTGCTCATCGTCGCTCTTGTTGGCGTGGGTAGAGGGTCAGCTGGCGTCAGCCAGCACACCCGGGTTGAGGATCGTGGGTGGCCGACCGGCGCTGGGACCATGCCCGAACGCAGCCAGCACATTGTCCACAGCCAGCGACGCCATGCCGCGACGTGTGTCGCGACTTGCGCTTGCGATGTGTGGACTGAGCACGACATTTTGCTGTTCGAGCAGGTCCGGATGGACCGCGGGCTCCCCCTCGAACACATCGAGGGCCGCCGCGGCGATCTCGCCGTCGGCCAGCGCCCGGGCCAGCGCTTCGTCATCGACGATGCCGCCACGGGCGATATTGGTCAGGGTGGCCGTCGGCTTCATGGCCTTCAGCTCGGCCGCGCCGATGGTGTGGCGGTTGGCCGGGGTGAACGGCAGCACCAGGATGAGGTGGTCTGCCTGCGCCAGCAGCGCGGCCTTGTCCACATACGTGGCGCCGCACTCGGTTTCGATGGCGGCATCGAGCCGCGACCGGTTGTGATAGATGACCCGTGCCCGGAATCCAACGGCGCGGCGGGCGATGGCCTGGCCGATGCGGCCCATGCCGAGGATGCCGATGGTGCTGCCGTGGATATCGGCGCCCAGCCAGCCTTCGAACCGCGAACCCTTCCACTGCCCTGCCCGGAGCCAGCGCTCCGCCTCGCCGACACGACGGGCGGCCGCCATCATCAGCGCCCAGCCGTAGTCGGCCACGGTCTCGTTAAGGACATCCGGCGTATTGGAGGCGCCAACGCCCGCCTCGGTGAGGGCGTCCAGGTCGAGGTTGTTGTAGCCCACGCCGAGGTTGGCGACGAAGCGCAGCTTCGGTGCGCCCTTCAGCACGCCGGCATCGATGCGGTCGGCCAGGCCGACGATGGCGGCATCGGCATCCGCCAGGCGTACCGCCAGTTCCTCGGGCGAGAACGCCCGCTCCTCGGTTTCGGCCGTGACCTCGAAGTGCTCGCGCAGGCGGTCGACGATGTCAGGAAAAAACGGCCGGGAGACCCAGACCTTCGGCTTGCTCATCACTTACTCCTGCACGGTGCCCGGGATGCGCGGCGACACCGGCACGACATCGCCGCACTGGGCGCGATGGCGCAGGGCCTGGTCCATCAGCACCAGGGCCAGCATGGCCTCGGCGATGGGGACGGCGCGGATCCCGACACAGGGATCATGCCGGCCCTTCGTGACCACTTCGGTGGCCTCACCCGCGCGGTCGACGCTGCGACCCGGGATCAGCACGCTGGAGGTGGGCTTGAAGGCCATGGATACGACGACGGGCTGGCCGGTGGCGATGCCGCCGAGGATCCCGCCCGCGTGGTTGGAAAGGAAACCCTGCGCGGTGATCTCGTCGCGGTGCTGGGTGCCGCGCTGGCTGACGGCGTCGAAGCCATCGCCGATCTCCACGCCCTTGACGGCGTTGATCGACATCATCGCGGCGGCGAGTTCGCCGTCGAGCTTGCCGTAGATGGGTTCGCCCCAGCCCACCGGCACGCCTTCGGCCACCACCGTGACCCGTGCGCCTACCGAATCACCCGACTTGCGCAGGGCGTCCATGTAAGCCTCGAGTTCCGGGATCTGCTCGGCGAAGGGCCAGAAGAACGGGCTGGTCTCGATGGCGGCGGCGTCGAAGCCACGCGGGGTGATCTCACCCACCTGGCTGACATGGCCCTGCACCGTCACGCCGTAGCGGTGGGCAAGCCACTTCTTGGCGATGACACCGGCGGCCACGCGCATGGTGGTTTCACGGGCGGACGAACGGCCGCCACCGCGCGGGTCGCGGATACCGTACTTCTGCCAGTACGTGTAATCCGCATGGCCCGGGCGGAACGTGTCGAGGATGTTGCCGTAATCCTTTGACCGCGCATCGGTGTTGCGGATCAGCAGGGCGATGGGGGTGCCGGTGGTGACACCCTCGTAGACGCCCGAGAGGATCTCGATGTCGTCGGCCTCGCGCCGCTGCGAGGTATGCCTCGAGCGGCCCGTGGCACGGCGCTCGAGGTCGGCGCGGAATTCACTGGCCTCCAGCGGCAGGCCGGGCGGGCACCCGTCCACCACGCACCCGATCGCCGGGCCGTGGCTTTCGCCGAAGGTGGTTACGGAGAGGAGCTTGCCGAACGTATTGGAGGACACGGTGTTTCCGTCAGGTGTTTAGTTCCGCGCAGCGCGTGCGGCCGAGATATCCGCGGCGTGCGCGACCAGGTCGCGACGCTCGAGGGCAAAGATGCCCATCTGGCCCACCTTGAACTCCAGCCAGACGAAGGGAACGCGCGGCAGCAGGTTCGCCAGGGCGTGTTCGCTGTCGCCGACTTCGACGATAAGCAGGCCGTCGTCGCTGAGATGGTGGGCGGCCTCGTCGAGGATGCGCAGGGTGATGTCCAGTCCATCATCGCCGGATGTCAGGCCGAGGACCGGTTCATGGCTGTATTCGGCCGGCATCGCGGCGTATTCGTCGTTGGTGACGTACGGCGGATTGGAGACGATGAGGTCGTAGACCTCGTCCTTCACGCCGGAGAAGAGGTCGGACTTGATGGCCCGGACGCGGTCTTCGGCGTGCTGGTAGACGATGTTCTCGTTGGCGAGGCTCAGGGCGTCGTCGCTGATATCGACGATGTCCACCTGCCAGTCCGGGTTGTACTCGGCCATGGCGATGCCGATGCAGCCCGAACCGGTGCACAGGTCGAGGGCGCGTTCGATATGGCGGTCGTCGAGCCAGGGGGTGAAGCGGCTTTCGATGAGCTCGGCGATAGGCGAGCGCGGCACGAGGGCGCGGCGGTCGCTCTTGAACTTGAGGCCAGCGAACCAGGTTTCGCCGACGAGGTAGGCGACCGGGACGCGCTCGGTGACGCGCCGTTCGATGAGGGCGAGGATGTTTTCGCGCTCGTCGGCCACCAGCTTGCCTGCGCCGTAGGCCGGCGGGATGTCGGGCGGCAGGTGGAGGGCGGCCAGGACCAGGTGGGTGGCTTCGTCGATCGGATTGTCATGGCTATGGCCGAAGGTGAGGCCTGCGGCGGAGAACCGGCTGGCGCCGTAGCGGATGAAATCGATGATGGAGGTGAGTTCGCTGGTCACGGGCGGGGGGCTTTCTTGGGGCTGGTCGGGGAGTATAGCGGTCTGTGGCCGCAGGGGAGCCCTGGGTGCCCACCCTCGCTGCTCAGACAACGCTCTGCGTTCGAAAAGGAGAGCCGCTACGCGGCTGGTTTACCTATGGGCCTACGGCCGCGAACCGGTGGCTGGGCGGGGGTTTTCGACACGACATTCCCTGTCGTGGCGAAAACGGCGGGCCATCCATGGCCCACCCCCTGCGGGCCTGATCCTTCCAGCCCCCTCGCTCCACTAAACTCGCCTCGAGGGTGGGCACCCAGGACTCCCTCCATCGGTGTGGTTTCGTGATGGAAAGCCAACGCCTACAGGGTGCGTGTAACCGCAACATCTCCGCCTTGTCCGCACGCGGACGCCTGTGGTCGGACATCCATTCGTCCGCGGACACCGTGCGTGTAGCGTGACCCATTCAACGAAATGGCTTCACCACGCCGTTTCCCGCGTGTTTCCCCGCTTGGCACGCCCGATGCAACGTCTACAGCGAAGGGCCGCAAGGCCTACCAGCCAGACACCGGAGAGACGCCATGAAAGTCGAAACCATCCTGCTGAAGACCTTCTTCGCCGCCGCCGTCCTGACCTGCATCCTGACGATGGGTGCGATGGTTACCACCAGCTCGCCGATTGTTCCGGCTAATGCAATTGCCTCGGCTCGTTAAACCACACGATGGGGCCTGAGCGTTTGGGCGAAAGATGCCGCACCCTGAAGGGCGTAAACGCAAAAGGTGCGCTCGTACAAAGCGGCGGTGTAGCTTGTGCCCCAGGGAACTGTATCGGTCGCAGCGGGGTCGGCAAGGCCCCTCGGGCCGACGTAAGCAGAGGGCCGCGCACCGATAGGGTTTCGGAAAGCGGATCTACGGCCCGCTCCGCAAGGACTGCGTCCGGCGGCACGAGGGGCCTTGCCGACCCCGCCCCGCGACACGCGCAACACCCGCAAGGCTTAGCCATATAGCAGATAGGCCCTCAGGCCCCGCTGGCATACAGTGCCCGTTCCCCCTTCGAAGGGGAGCCCTGAAGGACCCGAGATGATCGCTCCAAGGCGCCTGCTCCTGCTTCTGCTGGCCTGCACGGGCCCCGGCTACGCCCAGGAAATGCACGACCACGACCACGGCGTACCCGAAAAACTCGGCACCATCGCATTCCCCATCTCCTGCGCACCCGCCGTCCAGCAACCGTTCAACCGCGCCGTCGCCCTGCTCCACTCCTTCGCCTACGGCCCCGCCCAGAAAGCCTTCCGCGACGTCGCTGAAAAAGATCCGCGCTGCGCCATGGCCCACTGGGGCCTGGCGATGACGTACTTCCACCCGGTGTGGCAGCCCGCCCTGCCACCGGAGACCTTCGCCCTCGGGCAAAAGGAAGCGCAGGAAGCCGTGCGGCTGCAGCCGGCGGCGGCGCGCGAGCGCGGCTATATCCACGCCGTTGCCCTGCTCTTCCAGGCCAACCCCGCGCTCAAGCCCGAGCAGCGGACGCAGGCCTACGAACAGGCGATGGCCAAACTGGCCAGCGAGCATCGCGACGATCTCGAGGCCCAGGTGTTCTACGCGGTAGCGCTTCTTTCGAATGCCTCCATGGCCGACAAGACACACGCCCGGCAAAAGCAGGCGGTGGCGATCCTCGATCCGCTGTTCAAGGCGCACCCTGATCATCCCGGCATCGCGCACTACCTGATCCACGCCAGCGATAGCGCGGAACTGGCGTCGCATGGGCTGGATGCGGCACGCAAATACGCCAGCATCGCGCCCTCGGCACCGCATGCGTTGCACATGCCGTCGCACATCTTCACGCGGCTCGGCCTGTGGGACGATTCGATCCGGTCCAACCTCGCTTCCGAGGCCGCCGCGCGTGCGCAGGGCGACATCATGGGCGAGCTGCATGCGATGGATTATCTCGTCTATGCCTATGTGCAGACCGGTCGCGAGAAAGAAGCCCGGCAGGTGATCGCGGACATGAAGGCGATGCCGAAGCTGGACATGACCAACTTCGCGATTGCCTATGCCAGCGCGGCCATGCCGGTCCGCGTCGCCGTGGAGGGCGAGCACTGGAAGGAAGCGATCGCCCTGGCGCCACCGCAAGGCGCGCCGGATTCCGTGGCGGCCATCCCGGTGTGGGCCAAGGGCCTGGGCCTGGCCCGTACCGGGCGCGCGGACGACGCCGATGCACAGGCCGCCCGCCTGCGCGCGATGGAAGCGCGGCTGAGGACGTCCGGGGATATGTACTGGGCGGACCAGACCGGCATCCTCGCCACCGAGGTGGCGGCGTGGGCCACGCAGGCGCGCGGTAACGACGCCGGGGCGACCGCCTTGATGCGCGACGCAGCCGAAAAGGAAGACGCGCTGGAGAAGCGCCCGGTGACGCCGGGGCCGATCGTGCCGGCGCGTGAACAGCTGGGCGAGCTGCTGCTCGCGCAAAACAAGCCGGGCCCGGCGCTGGCCGCGTTCCAGGATGCGCTGGCCCAGGCGCCCGGCCGCGCGGGCTCCCTGCATGGTGCCGACGCGGCGGCGAAGAATCCCTAGGCCCGAGGACCGGGATCGCTGGTCGCCGGCTTGCCGTCTTCGTGGTGGCCGGCGTAGCGGCGGAGGTAGCCCGGGGCAGCGTGCTTGGTGACGGAGACGTCGTACCAGCCAGCGCTAGCGGTGAGGTCCAGCGTGACGGTCTGCGTCTCGCCCGGTGCCAGCGTCAGTTCCCGCGGCGCCGCGCTGCCATAGGCGTTCCCCACACGGCACGCCACGACTGACGTGCCCGCATTGCTTACCGCGACGTCCACCTCGCGCTGGCCGCTCACGCCGCGCACCGTGGCTTCCAGCGCATCGTCGGCAAACCCGCGCAGTGCCGCGTAGTAGCCGTTGGGGCCGTGGATTCGACGGTTGTACGCGTCGCCACGCGCGGCCAGCGGCCAGCTGTCTTCAAGACGCTCGCCGGCGCTTGCCGTATAACGGCGCGGCGGCGCATCGCGATCGAGGCCGTCGTAAACAAGGAAAGCCGCGCCGAGGACGCCGGTGTTGTTGAAGACAACGCGGCTTTGCTGCGCATCGAGGCGGTGCTCCACCGTCCACGCGTAGCCAAGCGCTCGCGCCGGCCGCGTGCCCGGTTCCTGCACCGGCATCACCTGCGCCGCCGGGACGGTGATGGGCGCCTTGCCATCGGAACCGTGCGGCACGGCGATCGCCGGTACACGATGATCGTGGCGACCGGCGAAATCGAAGCAGCTGGTGAGGTCGCCGCACACCGCGCGGCGCCAGGTGCTGATGTTTGGCTCTTCCACACCGAAGCGCTTCTCGAGGAAACGCAGCACCGACGTGTGGTCGAAGGTCTCGCTGCACACCCAGCCACCACGCGTCCATGGGGAGACGACGATCAACGGCACGCGATTACCGAGCCCCACGGGCTGGAGACCCTTTGGGTCGCTATCCGGCACGATGGGGCTGGAAATGCGCGGATGCGCATCCAGGTCCATCACCTCATCACGCAAGCCGTCGACGAGTGCGGCGGATACCCTGCCGCCCTCCCCGTTCTTCAGCGGCGGCGCGGGCGGCACGACATGGTCGAAGAACCCGTCGTTCTCGTCGTAGTTCAGGATCAACGCCGTGCGGCTCCACACCGCGGTGTTCGCAGTGAGCGCATCGAGCACCGCACGGATGTAGAACGCACCATCCGCCGGCGACGACGTGGGATGCTCGCTGTACTTGTACGGCGCGACGATCCACGTCACCTGCGGCAGGCGGCCATGCACCACATCGTTGCGCAGGTCGCGCAGGGTATGCGTGGAGACGCCGTTGCGCACCAGCGGGCTGTTCGGATCCGCGCCCTCCTTCACCTGGTAGGCCGCGAAGAATTCCAGCGAGTTGTCCGTGTAGTTGTCCGTGGGCGACCCGGGCTCGCCCGTGCCGCCCTGGTAGACGCGCCACGAAATGCCGGCTTTTTCGAGGCGCTCGGGGTACGTCGTCCAGGTGTAGCCGTTGGTGTTGGCGCGCTCTTCGGTGCCCGGGCCATTGGGTTTCGTGCCCAGGCGGCCGGAGGGATCGGACGTGCCGCTCCACAGGTAGATGCGGTTGATCGCGGTGTCCGCAAGCGCGGAGGCGTGGTACGCGTCGCAGACGGTGAATGCGTCGGCAAGCGCGTAGTGGAACGCGGCGTCCTCGCGGCGCAGGTGCGCCATGGTGAGGACATCCTGCTTCTGCTCGATCCAGCGGTCGTTACGGCCGAGGTTCCACGCACCGTGCCCGGTGCTCCAGCCATGGTCCGTGCCTTCGTGGTGGTCACCGCTGGCCCGGGTATCCAGGTGGAATGGATACACCCAGCCGACGTCCGCGCCGATGCCACGCGACTTCCAGAACTTCGTGTGTGTCGCGGTGGTCGGCTGTTTCCACACCGGATCGCCGTTACCCAGTTCGAGCACGCGCGGATCGTTGAAACCACGCACGCCACGCAGGCTGCCGAAGTAGTGGTCGAACGAACGGTTCTCCTGCATGAGGATCACGACGTGGTCGACATCGTTGATCGTCCCCGTGCGGCGGTCCGGTGCCGTGGCGAGGGCACGCGCGATCGACGCCGGGAAGCCCTGCGCGATGAGCGAGGCAGCGACGGTGGCGCCTGCGCCTTGCAGGAACCGGCGGCGATCACGGGAAACCATAAACGACTCAGTCCTTCAGCGAAGCGATGATGGCAGCATGCAGTTCGGGTGTCGCGGCGGCAACGACCCTTCCGCCGCTGTCGAGGCCCAGCCGGCGTCCTTCCCAGTCAGTCATGACGCCGCCGGCCGCTTCCACGACGGGCGCAATGGCCAGGTAGTCATACGGCATGAGATTAGACTCGATCACGGCATCGATGTGACCGGACGCGAGCATGCCGTAGCTGTAGCAGTCGCCACCGAAGCGGCGCGCGTAGGCGGCGCGGCTGGTGCGGTCGAAAGCGGCCCACTCGTCCGGCGTGAACATGTCCGGCGTGGTCGTGTACATCGTGGCATCGGCCAGGCTGCGGCAGGCACTTACCCGGCACGGCAGGCCGTTCAGCGTCGTGCCCACGCCCACATGGCCGATCCAGCGCTCGTCGAGCGCGGGCATGTCGAGGATGCCCAGCACCGGCTGGCCCTGGCGGAGCAGCGCGATCAGCGTGCCCCAGAGCGGCCACCCCGAGATGAAGCTGCGCGTCCCGTCGATCGGGTCGATGGACCAGACGAATTCCGCATCCACGCGGCTGGCGCCGTATTCCTCGCCGAGCAACCCGTGTGCCGGCCACGCCAGCTCGATCCGCTCGCGCAGCATGGATTCCACGCCGCGGTCCACGGCGGTCACCGGGCTCATGTCGCCTTTCAGGGTCACATCGACCGGGCGGCGGAAACGCGGCAGAGATAAAGCGCGTGCATTGTTGGCGATGCCCGTGGCAAACGCTTCGAACTCAGCCCGCTCAGCGGCGGACAGCGGGGCATGGACGGTCACGCTGGACTCCAGGAAGACGTGCGCGGCATAGCGTCCGCACGTTTCACATTAATGACGAAAACGAAAATTCTCCTGTGGACGCGAATCCACATGTTTGCAAATATACCCAAAACGACACACGGGTGGGTGAACTTTTCCACCCCGCCGGTTGCGAGATAACCCCAGGGTCCTGCATGCGTCCAGTCCACGCCATCGCCAGTGTCACCGCGTTGCTAGCCCTGTGCACGGCAGCGCATGCGGGCACGTTGACGGTGTACTCGGCGCTGGAGAGCGATGAGATCGCCACGTACCTGGCCGGCGCGAAACAGGCGCTGCCCGATGTGGACGTCCACGTGCTGCGCCTGTCCAGTGGCGACCTCGCTGCCCGCCTGCTCGCCGAAAGCGCCGAGCCACGCAACGATGTGGTGTGGGGCATGGCGGCCACGGACTTGCTGGATCCGCGCATCGCGGCCCTGCTGCAACCGGTGCACACCACGGCGATCGACGCCCTGCCCGCGCGTTTTCGTGGCAACGATGGCCGCTGGTTCGCGCCGACGGGCTACATGGCCGCGCTCTGCGTCAACCGCGAAGCGCTCGCCGAACACGGCCTGCCCATGCCGCGCACCTGGCGCGACCTGGCATCGCCGAAGTACCGCGGCCAGTTGGCCATGCCGGATCCGGCATCGTCCGGTACGGGCTATATGGTGCTGTCCTCGCTCAGCGATGCCGGCCGCGATGCGAAGGGCATGCAGTTGATGACCGACATCGCCGCGAACATCGGTCAGGTGACCCTGTCCGGCTCCGCGCCGTGCAAGCTGGCGCGCATCGGCGAGTTTCCCATCGGCATTTCGTTTGCGTTTTCGGCCATGCAATCCATCCACCAGGGCTACCCGGTGACGATGGTGCTGCCTGCCGATGGCACGGGCTACGAACTGGAAGGCTCGGCCCTGATGAAGGGCGCGGCCAACGTCGGGGATGCAAAGCGTTTCCTCGACTGGACCGCTTCGCCGGCCGCGGCCGCGCTCTATCGCGGCTACAAGGAAATCGTGGCGGCACCGGGCAGCACGCCCACCGACGAACAACGGCGCGCGGGACTGCCGGCCAATGTGGTCGACCACCTGCCCGCGCGCGACTTTGAAGCAGCGGCGCGCGAGCGCGCGGCACTTATTGCACGGTTCAAGCACCTGACGCGCTGACGCGCCGGGTTGCTGGGGGAGGAGGGTTCATGCATCTGCGCATCGAGGAGGTTAGCAAGGCCTGGAATGGCCACACGGTGCTGGACCGCGTGTCATTTGACGCGGGTGCGAGTGATTTCGTCTGCCTGCTGGGCCCGAGCGGCTGCGGTAAGACCACGCTGCTGCGTATCGTCGCCGGCCTGACCGAGGCGGACGCTGGCCAGGTGCACCTGGGCGGCCGCGACATCACCCGCCTGCCCGCCCGCGAGCGCGGCATGGGCATCGTGTTCCAGTCGTATTCGCTGTTCCCCGACCTGACCGCCGCGGCGAACGTGGGTTACCCCATGCGCCTGCGCGGCGTGCCGGCATCCACCATTGCCACCCGCAGCACGGAGTTGCTGGCGAAGGTGGGGCTCGGTGGGTTTGGCGGGCGCTTCCCGGACGAGCTTTCCGGGGGCCAGCAGCAGCGCGTGGCACTGGCCCGTGCGCTCGCCGCCGAACCGGCCTTGCTGTTGCTCGACGAGCCCCTATCCGCGCTGGATCCGGCCATCCGCAGCCAGCTGCGCGGTGAGATTCGCTCGCTGCAGCGTTCGCTCGGCATCCCCACCATCATGGTGACGCACGACCAGGACGAAGCCCTCGCCCTGGCCGACACCATCGTCTGCATGAAGGCCGGCCGCATCGAACAGATCGGCTCGCCGCGCGACCTGTACGAGCGCCCGGCTTCGCGCTTCGTGGCGGATTTCATCGGCCGCGCCAACCTGTTGCCTACCGCCTTCGTTCGCGAAGTGATGCCCGGCTTCCTCGAGCGCCGCCCGCCGGGTGCGGATGCGACGTGGGAGCTCTGCCTGCGGCCCGAAGACCTCGTGGTGGAAGCGAATCCGCGCGGTGATGCCGTGGTGGCCGATGTCACCTTCCTCGGCAATGTCGCCCGCGCCGGCATCGCCTGGCGTGGCCAGCGCCTCACGGCGGAACTGCACGGGCGCAGCACGCTGGTCTCCGGCGAATCCGTCTCCATCGATGCCCTGCGCGGCGCCTGGGTGTGTGCGTGAACGCCGTCGCCGCCCCACGCACAGTGCCGCACACGCGCTCGCTCGCGTGGCTGCTGCTGGCCGTGCCGTGCCTCGGGCTGCTCGCGTTCTTCCTCTATCCGCTGGCGACCGTCGCCTGGCGCAGCCTGACGGATGCGTCGGGTGCCTTCACCCTGGGCAACTACGCCCGGCTGTTCGACGATCCGGGCCTGCCGCGCGCTGCGCTGCACAGCCTGGAGACCGGGCTGGCGACGACGTTCTGCACGATGCTGCTCGGCCTTGGCCTGGCCATGGCGCTGCATCGCTCGCGCCTGCCGGGCAAGGCACTGATCCGCGCGGCCCTGCTGCTGCCGATGCTCGCCCCGTCACTCGTCCTGGGCCTTGGCCTCGTCCTGCTGCTTGGGCGCAACGGCCTGGTGCATCGCCTCACCGGCCTGCCCACGGATATCTACGGGTTCACTGGCCTGGTCATCGCCAACACCCTGTATGGCCTGCCGCAGGTAGTGCTGATCGTTTCAGCCGCACTGGCCCGCACGCCGGCACGCCACTACGACGCCGCAGCTTCCATGGGCGCGACCGCGTGGCGGCAGTTCATCGACGTGACCCTGCCGCGCCTGCGCTTCGCGCTGATCGCCGCCGCCTTCCTGGTGTTCACCGAAACGCTGACGGACTTCGGCAGCGCGGTCATCGTCGGTGGTAACTACCGCGTGCTCGCCATGGAGATCTACAGCGAAGTGGTCGGCCAGCTCGATTTTGCGATGGGCGCGACGCTGGGCATGTTCCTGCTGCTGCCTGCCCTGTTCTCCGTATGGCTGGGCCGGATGGCGAAACGCCGCCAGGACAGTGGCGACGCCAGCCCGGGCCGCGCCCTCGTACCGGCCCATCACACCGGCCGCGATGTCGTCCTCGCGCTGGTGGCACTGCTGGCCCTGCTGCCCATGGTGGCGGTCGTCGGCACCGTCGCTTACGTCTCGTTCGTGAAGCTGTGGCCCTACCAGCAGGCCCTGACACTGGCGAACTACACCGGCCTGACTGAAGGCTTCGGCCCGGTGGGCACCTCGCTCAGCATGGCTTTTATCGCCGCCGCCGCGGGTACCTTGCTGGTGTTCGCCCTGTGCGCCGGCCTGCGCAAGGCGCCGGCGGCCGTCGCGCGCCCGGTGCAGTTCATCGCCTCGCTACCTGCCGCGGTGCCGGGCATGGTCATCGGCCTGGGTTATGTCATGGCCTTCAACCACGGCCCGTGGTCGGGCTGGCTGCACGGCAGCCTGCTGATCATCGCCGCGTGCAGCCTCTACCACTATCACGCTCAGGCCTTCCTCACGATGCAGACCGGCATGCGCCAGGTGCCGGATGCGCTGGAAGACGCCGTGGCGGCGTTTGGCGGAAGCACGCGCGAGGTGCTGCGCGATGCCGTGTTGCCATTCACCGCGCCGGCGGCGATTTCCACCTTCTTTTACCTGTTCATGCGCTCGATGGTGACGCTCTCGGGCGTGATCTTCCTGGTCACCGCCGACACCAGCCTGGCCTCGGTCAGCGTCATGCGCCTGGACGAAAACGGCTTCCTGGCCCAGGCCGCCGCGTACGCCATGTGCGTCGTGGTGGCGGGCGCCCTCGCCCTGGGCGCCATGCGCCTTCTTTTGCACATCCTCAAGGAACGACGCCATGTGGCATGAAGAACGACATACCCGTATCCGCGACCTGCTGCGCGCCAGCGGCCAGGTGTCCGTGGAACGGATCGTCACCGAACTGGGCGTGTCGCGCGAAACCATCCGCCGCGACCTGGTCGAGCTGGCCGAGCGCGGCGAGATCCGCCGCGTGCACGGCGGTGCCGTGCTTACCTCGGACGAGCCGCCGATCGACGTGCGCCACGCGACCCGCGTGCGCGAGAAGCGCGCCATCGCCAAGGTGGTCGCCAGCCTGGTCGAAAGCAACCAGACCATTTTCATGGATGCGGGCAGCACCATGAACCTCGTGGCCGAAGCACTGGCCACGCGTAGCGGCCTCACCATCATCACCAATGCGATGGACGTCGCGGCACGCTTCGCGGCGCGCCCCGGCAACGAGGTGCATCTGCTCGGTGGACGCTTCAACGGGCAGATCGGCTGCACGAACGGCGCCGCCACCATCGCCGAGATCCACCGTTACCAGGCCCACGTCGCCATCCTCTCCCCGGTGGGCGTGGATGCGAAGGCCGGCGCCAGCAGTTTTGAGCTGGATGAAGTGGAGGTGGCCCGCGCGATGTGCTCCAACGCACGCCGCGTGATCCTCGCCGCCGACCACTCGAAGATCGGCGTGCGCAGCCGTGCCAGCTGGTGCGATGCCGAGCGCATCGATGTCCTTGTCACCGACCGCAAGTCCGAAAAATCGCGCGCGTTCGCCGCTGTCCGCAAGGCCGTCGGCGAGGTCGCACTCGCCTGATCCACCGACAAGATCGTGCCAGGAAGGCCGTGCTTTGCCCGTTATTTAAATCGATTGAAATCTCACTGTCACAGACCAAGCCCTTCCGGAGCACTTCGATGATTCCCCTTCCCGCCCTCCGACGTACCCTGCTTTGCGCCGCGGTCGCCGCGACGTTCAGCGGCCTGGCTTACGGCCAGGCCACCACCGGCCGCATCGCCGGCTCGGCGCCGGCCACCGCCGGCGAAACCGTGTTGATCGAAGGCAGCAACGGCATCACCCGCGAAGTCGCGGTGGATGACCGCGGCCACTACAGCGCCGATTCCCTGCCGCTGGCCACCTACAAGGTCAGCCTCAAGGCCAACGGCAACGTCGTCGACACGCGCGACAACATCACGCTGCGCGTCGGCGCCGCGACCGACGTCTCCTTCGCGGCCGCCGCGGCGGGTGAAGCGCAGAACCTCGGCGAAGTGACCGTCTCCGCCAACCAGCTGCCGAAGATCGACGTCGCCACGGTGGCCTCGAGCACGGTGATCACGGCCGCCGACATGGCGCGCCTGCCGCTGGTGCGTTCGGCCGAAGGCGTGGCGCTGCTCGCCCCGGGCGCGTCGCCGGGCTACACCGGCTTCAAGAACGCCTTTGGCGGCAGCCTGGTGAGCTTCGCCGGCAGCGCGGTTTCCGAGAACGCGTACTACATCAACGGCATGAACACGACGGATCCGCTCAGCGGCTTCGGCGGTGTCACCCTGCCCTATGGCGCTGTGGACCAGCAGGAAATCCTGAGCGGTGGCTATTCGGCCATGTACGGCCGCTCCGACGGCGGCGTGATCAGCCAGGTGGGCAAGCGCGGCACCAATGAGTGGCACTTCGGTGCACAGGTGCTGTGGGAGCCAGATTTCGCGCGCGCCAGCGCCCGCAACATCACCTACGGCCACGACAACCCGGCGCCCCCGGGCACGATCAACCAGCGCAACGACCGTAACCACGAGTGGACCTCGACGATCAGCGCTTACGCCGGTGGCCCGCTGATCAAGGACAAGCTGTACGCGTTCGCCGCCGTGGAAATGGAGCGCAGCGAAGGCAACAGCGTTGGCGACGTGAACCACGCCTACGACACCAAGTACACGTACAAAGACCCGAAGTGGTACGGCAAGCTCGACTGGAACATCACCGACAACAACATCCTCGAGGTGACCGGCGTCAACCAGACGCACCGTTCCAACGGCAATAAATACGCCTACGACTACGACACCAACACCGTTGGCGACTATGTCAGCCAGGACACCACGTACAAGACCAAGGCCATGGTCTACGTGGCGAAGTTCACCAGCTACATCACCGACGACCTGACGCTGACCGCGCTGTACGGCAAGTCCAAGCTGACCTACTACAACGAAGCGCCGGATACCGGCATCGTCGGCCCGTTCATCGGTAACGTCAGCGGCCAGAACCCGGCACTGAACGGCGGCACGCCGATCAGCAACGGCCAGACGCTGGATACCGTGGACAACCCGGACCACACCTCGACCAACCGCAACCTGCGCCTCGACCTGAACTACAAGATCGGCACCCATTCGATCACCGCGGGTATCGACAACCAGGACTCGCACGACATCGACGATGGCACGACCATCGGCGGCGTGGGCTACGAGCTGTGGTACGGCAAGCAGGATCCGAACCTCAACATCAGCGACAGCCCGTTCGTCGACAAGCCGGCCAACTACCCGGGTGGCCAGACCGGCTATTACGGCTACTACCGCCACTACAACACGCTGGCCTCGGTGCGCGTGAAGCAGCGCGCGCAGTACATCATGGACGACTGGCAGGTGACCGACCGCCTGATGCTCTCGCTCGGCATCCGCAACGACCAGTTCACCAACTACAACCCGGCCGGCCAGCCCTACCTGAAGCTCACCACCCCGCAGTGGGCGCCGCGCCTGGGCTTCAGCTGGGACGTGAACGGCGATTCGACGATGAAGGTGTACGGCAACGCCGGCCGCTACTTCCTCGCCATGCCGGCCTCGGTGGCCCTGCGTACCTCGGCCGGTTCGCTCGCGACGAACCAGTACTTCACCTACACCGGCATCGATGGCAGCGGCCTGCCGACCGGCGTGACCTTCATCAACTCGGCCACCGGTGGCGCCGTGTCTCCCAACGGCGAATACGGCCAGCCGCCCGACCCGAAGACGGTCAGCTCGAAGAACATCAAGTCGGAGTACCAGGACGAGTACATCCTCGGCCTGGACAAGCAGATCAACGCCGACTGGGTGGCCGGTGCGAAGGCCACCGCGCGCAAACTGCGCAACGCGCTGGACGACGTCTGCGATAACGGTGCGATCACCCGTGCCGCCATCGCCCAGGGTGCCGACATCGATGCCGTGACGGTGGGTAGCTGCTACCTGTCGAACCCGGGCCGGGCCAACGTGTACCAGCTGGCCAACGCGAACGGCGGCTACACCAACGTCACGGTGACCAATGCCGACTTCGGCTTCCCGCACCTCAAGCGCAACTACTACGGGCTGGACCTGTACCTGTCGCATCCGTTCGATGGCAAGTGGTCGGGCAAGATCGATTACCTGATCTCGCACAGCTACGGCAACACCGAAGGCCAGGTGCGTTCGGACGTGGGCCAGGGCTCGGTGGCGGCATCGCGTGACTGGGATTACGCCACGCTGATGAACTACGCCAACGGTGACCTCGGCAACGACCGTCGTCACCAGCTGAAGCTGTACGGCTCCTACCAGATCGCCCCGGAATGGCTGGTCTCGGCCAATATCCTGATCCAGTCGGGCCTGCCGAAGTCCTGCCTGGGCCGCTATGGCGCGGACGAGGGTGACCCGTCGGGTTACGGCAGCTACTACCACTTCTGCTTCGGCGTGCCTTCCGCCTACGGCGCCAAGGGCCGCGAGCCGTGGGAAGAGCTGGTGGACGTGAGCACCGAATACCGCCCGCTGTGGGCCGACAAGAAGCTGGCCTTCTCCGTCTCGGTGTTCAACATCCTCAACCAGCAGCGTTCGCAGCGGACCAACCCGGTCTCGGGCAGCACGAACTCGGTGAACGATGGTTACCAGCAGGTGATCAGCTACACCCAGCCGCGCTACGCTCGTTTCGGCGTCACCTACGACTTCTGACGGAACGTCCATGCATCCACTCCTGCGACTGGGTATCGTCGCGCTTGCCGCCGGGGTCCTCGCGACCCCGGCGGTCGGCGGCGAAACGACCTACAAAGAGCTGCCCACCGAGATCCCGGCCGACTTCAAGCCGGTCAACGCGGGCTTTGATTACGAGCGGCGCACCGTCGACATCCCGATGCGCGATGGCGTGACGCTGCACACCGTGATCCTCGTGCCCAAAGGCGCCACGCACGCCGGCATCCTGCTCACCCGCACGCCGTATGGTGCGGATGGCATGGGCCATCGTGGCGACAGCCCGCACCTCGGGCCGACGCTGCGCGGCTATGACAACCCGGCCGACATCATCGTCCAGGATGGCTATATCCGCGTGATCCAG
Source organism: Luteibacter pinisoli (assembly GCF_006385595.1). Taxonomy (NCBI): domain Bacteria; kingdom Pseudomonadati; phylum Pseudomonadota; class Gammaproteobacteria; order Lysobacterales; family Rhodanobacteraceae; genus Luteibacter; species Luteibacter pinisoli. Next base: position 1,687,521 of record NZ_CP041046.1, on the reverse strand, counting down.
GACATCCGCGGCAAGAACGGTTCCGAAGGCGACTTCGTGATGAACCGCCCGCCGGTCGGCCATGGCAACCCCACGGCCATCGATGAATCCACCGACATCTACGACAGCATCGACTGGCTCGTGAAGCACGTGCCCGAATCGAACGGCAAGGTCGGCATCATCGGCATTTCCTACGATGGCTTCGAGGCGATGATCGCCACGATCCATCCGCATCCCGCCCTTAAAGTGGCCGTGCCGATCAATCCCATGATCGACGGCTGGATGGGCGACGACTGGTTCCACCGCGGCGCCTTTCGCCAGCAGATGATTCCCTACATCTACGGCATGGTGAACTCGCGCAAGAGCAACATCGGCTGGACCACCGGCTACCGCGACGACTACGACCTTTACCTGCGTGGCGGCTCGGCCGGCGACATCGGCCGCGCGTACGGCATGGAGGCGCTGGGCTTCTGGCAGAAGGTGCTCGCCCATCCGGCGTACGACAGCTTCTGGTCGGAGCAGGCGCTGGACAAGATCGCCGCGAAGGAGCCGATGACGGTGCCCACCATGCTGGTGCACAGCCTGTGGGACCAGGAAGATAACTACGGCGACATGGCCGTGTACCGCGCGCTCGCCCCACGCGATCCCTCGCATCAAAAGCTCTGGCTGGTGCTGGGCCCGTGGCGCCATGCGAAGACGTGGGAAAACGCGAGCACCATTGGCGCGATCGAGCTTGGCAGCGACACCGGCAAGACGTTCCGCCAGACCATGCTGCGTCCCTTCCTGGCGCAGTACCTGAAGGATGGCGCGCCGAAGGCGAATGTCGCGCCGGTCAATGCCTTCGTCACCGGCGAGAACGCCTGGCGCCAGCTGGACACGTGGCCCTCGTCGTGCCGCACGGGATGCAAGCCCTCGGCACAGCGCTGGTACGCGGAGCCGAACGGCGCCCTCGCGACGACCGTGCCGTCCAGCGGCGATGACGAGTACGTATCGGACCCGGCCAAGCCGGTGCCGTATCGCGTGCGCCCGATCCAGTCGTGGTCGCACGGCGTGGCTGACCGCGAGGATTCCTGGCCGGAATGGCTCGTCGATGACCAGCGGCAGTTCGCCACGCGCACCGATGTGCTGACCTACGTCTCGCCGGTGCTGGACAAGCCCATGGGCGTGTCCGGCGAGCCGCTGGTGCACCTGCTGGCCTCCACCACCGGAACCGACAGCGACTGGGTGGTGAAGCTGATCGACGTGTACCCGGACGAAGTGGAAGAAAAACCGTCGATGGGCGGCTACCAGCTGCCGGTGGCGATGGAGATTTTCCGCGGCCGCTACCGCGAAGGCTACGACAAGCCGAAGGCGCTGGAAGCTGGCAAAGCGCTGCCCTACAGCTTCCCGCTGCCGACGGTAAACCACGTGTTCCAGCCGGGACACCGGGTGATGGTGCAGATCCAGTCGAGCTGGTTCCCGCTGTACGACCGGAACCCGCAAACCTTCGTGCCGAACATCTTTAACGCGAAGCCGGCGGATTACATCAAGGCCACGCAGAAGGTGGTTCGGGATGGGGAGAACGGGACGTACGTCGAGTTGCCTGTCGCGCGTTGAGGCGAAAGATGTCGCCCACAGGGTGGGCTCCTACGATCACGCTCCGTAGGAGCCCACCCTGTGGGCGACGCCTTTCGCGACAAGATCAAAAATCCCACCTCACCCCCAAATTCGCCGACCACCCCCGCACCCCCGCCACCCCAACGTTATCCTGCCAGTCACCCTCCCCGTACACCGAGATCCGGTTCCGCCACGCCCAGGTGCCGCCGAGCCCCAGCTCCACCATCTGCCCGAACTTCCCGCCTGCGAACGGCTGTGACATGTCGAACCCCTCCGCGCCGATATCCACTTTCGACACCCCGCCCCAGCCCTTGATGTAGTTCGCCCTGGCATAGGGCGTGAAGCGGCTGCCCGCATCCGTCGTCCAGGTCCGGTCGAAGCGCAGGCCCGCACGGCCCACCGTCTGTTCGAACGCCTGGTAGCGCGTGGTCACGCTGTCGGTGTCGACCTGGTCACGCAGGCCGATGTGCTGGCGCACCAGCTGCAGTTGTGGCTCTAGTTCCCAGCCACTGTCGAAACGCCACGGGTAGCCGGCTTCCACGGAACCTTCCCAGCCGCTGCCGTGCACCCGCGCCGCACCCTTGATGCGTGCCGTATCGATGTCGCCCACGTGGCGGTCTCCGGAAGCGATCGCGTCGATGTAAAAGCCGCTCGCGTGCTGCCAGGTGACGAACATCGCGATGGTGTTGGTGTAGAGCTTGGCGTGGCTGTAGCCATCCGCCGCCTTCGGGTCGAGCTGCGTGGTGCCGTGCGTGTACGCCACGCCCGCGCGCAACGTGGAGCGGTCGGCGTCCAGCGCGAACACGTTGGTGCCGACCTGGACGGCCCGCATGTCGAGGTCGTAGTCGTAGCCGTAATCACGGAACGAGCGGTTGGTCGAGTAATGGTAATCGCCACCGAAGTAGCGGACGAACGTTTCGCCGCCGAGGCCTTCGCCCAGGTCATCCATGTTTCGCACTTCACCGAGCCGGCGATGCAGGTTATCGATGGCGCGATAGCCGAAGAAGGCGAGCGCCGACGGCGAAACGATGGCCGCCGGTACCTGTGGGACCACCGCGGGCCGCGCATCGGCCACGGCCAGCGGCCCGGTGGCGGGTGGCGGCGCGATGTACGCCTGCCCCGGTGGCGGCGTGGGCGCGGGTGAATCGGTCGTCGGCGCCGGACAGGGGCCGTTACAGGCCAGCACGTTGGCCAACCGGTAATCCCAGAACGTATCGCCGCTGGTCGCACCCCCGACGACGCGCTGGCCCGCGCTGCTCGACCCCGGCTGGAACGCATAGAGGCCATACTGGTAAGCGCCAAACGCCAGGTAGCCGCCATTGACGCGGAACGCCCCACCCGTAGCGTTGCCGGCCACCTGGACGACGGAGATGCCTTCGTCCGGGCCCACGTAACCGTCGCGATTGAGATCAGTCAGGGCGCCGGTGCTCATGGACGAGGGCGTGATCGACAGGATCGTTTCACCACTCGCATCACCCTGCACCAGCAGGCGGTCGGTGCTTTGGGCACCCAGTGGGCCTCCCGCGTCCAGCGTGGTCACCAGCTTTACCGTTCCCGCATTGCCGGTGTAGTTGCCATCGATGGTCAACGTGTTGCCGGGCGAGCCTGCGCCGTTGGTCAGGTCGATGATGCCCGTGTTGGTGACATTCGCGGCACCCGGAGTCGCAGCGGAAATCACCGGGTGGACGTTGTCGCCGGCCAGCAAGGTGGAGGTGCCGTCGATCGTGACGTCGCTGCCGGCGAGCACCAGGTTCGCGGTCAGGGTGAACGCCGAGGCCTGCGTGAGGTTGAACGTGTTCCAGCCATGCAGGTTGATGCCACGGGCGAGGTCATCCGCATCGAAGGTGCCACCGCGTGCCACCGTTCCTGCGAAATTCAGCGTGTTTCCGCCACCCGTGCCAGCCGCGAGGTGATACGTCGACGACGTATCCACCGCACCCAGCGTGGCGGTATTGCCCGCGCTGCCCATGGTCAGGCCGCCCTCGAGTGCGCCGCCCATCCAGTCGAACGTGTCACCGCCCTCACCCGTCGCAACCTCACCACGCACGCTACCGGCGGACAAGGTGATGGCGTCGCTGCCCGCGCTACCCCGAAGGGCCGTGGCACCGACCGATGCGGCAAGGATGCCGCCCGTGTTCGTGAACGACGTACCCGTGCCGTTGGCCAGGTCGACCACTGGCGACACCGTGCTCGCGGACGACAGGGCACCGCTGTTGGCGACCGAGGACGCCGTGCCCGCGAGCAGCGCGGGGCCGCTCGCGGGGTCGAGCATGCTGACGCTGGCGGCGGTGCTCACGGCACCGCTCGTGAGGGCCTGGATGCCCACGCTGCCGGCGGCGTTGCCATGGATGGTGAAGCCCTCGCCCAGTGACAGGTCACCTGTTGTCGCCGAACCATCCGCCTGGCGGAAGGCGTAGCCGACGCCCGGCCCATCCACCTCGAAGGTCGCGGTGGACGCCGGGTCAATCGCCGTGGCGGTCCGTAGCCCGGCACCACTGCCCGAATGCAGCGTGGCGGCGGTGAGTGTGATGGCACCCGTCTCCGCCGCATTCTCGATCGCGTTACCCGTCCCCAGCGTCGTGATCGTGGTGCCGTTGGCCACCAGCGATACCGCGCCCGTATCCAGCAGCACGCCATGCGCGGAACCCCGCGTGGTGATCGCCGAATCCCCGCTACCGAGCACCAGCCCCGTACCTGTCGTGAGTTGCACTCCCGCGTGGCCGTCGTTGACGGTAATCGTCCCCGCGGGATTCAGCCGCTGCGTCCCGGTGCCCTCGATGCGCACGCCGGTCCCGCTGGCCACGGTGATGCTGCCGTTATTGGCCAGGGTCCCGCCTGAACGCAGGATCGCGCCCGTGGCTTCCGGGCCGCCCAGGTTCACCGTGCCGCTGTTGGTGGCGACGGCATTGGTTTCCACGACCAGGCCGGTGGTGTTCGCGCCGCTGAAATTCAGTGCGCCCGCGTTAGTGAGCGTCGCCCGATTACGCGCGATCAGGCCGGTCACACCATCCGACGACGAGTTCAGCGTCGCCAGGCTGTTCACCGATGTCGCGGTGGAGAGCGCACCCGTGGCAGCGCCGGTCAGGTCGTGCTTCTGGCCGTCCGCCACGCCGGCGATAGCGCCCGCGCCCGTCAGCGACATGGTCGTCGCCGCGTCGATGGTCGCCTTCGAACCCCCTTCGGCCACGACACCCTGCGCGCCGGTACCGGTCACATTGATCACCGCGTTACGCGTATTGAGGACGGACCCACTGCCGGAACCGAGCACGCCGGTCGCCTGCGCGCCGGATACCGACACCGTCAGCCCGGTGCCGTCAAAGTCCGCGCCGCTGTCCAGGCGGAACAGCGTCGATTGCGGTGTCGATACATCGAGCACCGCGCCCGCGCCGACGTTGATCTTTGCGTTATCGCCGAAGGCGAACAGGCCGATTTGCTTGCTTCCGGACTGGAAGCTGGGCGCTGCGCCGGCGGCGACGTTCACCGTTGCGCGGCCACGGGCGTGGATGCCGATGGCGCCGTCGCCCTCCAGGTTCACTGCACCCCTGATGTCGCCCGTCGCCGTCGCGGATCCCTGGCCCTCGATCCACGCGCCGTAATTGCGCGTCCCACTCGCGGGATCCGCCCCACCGGCCACGTTGATCGTGCCGGTGGAATGCACCAGCGAGGCCGTGCCGGCCGTGGAAACCGCTTTCAGGGCGGTGCCATTGACGCCGGTGACGTTGATCGTGCCCGTGTTCGAAATGCCGGGCCCGGTCGCGCCGGCATTGACCACCGACAGGCCAATGTTCTCGCGCGGGATCGCGGCGGCGCGGCCGCTGACGTTGATGGTGCCGGCATTGGTCACGTTCGCGGCGGCCGCGGTGACAAGGATGCCAGCCGCATTCTGCGTGCCCGTGCCGATCGTTATCGTACCGAGGTTGTTCACCGTGGCCGCGGTGGGCACGTTGATCCCCGTCGTGATCGTGGCCTGGTTGATCGCCACGTCGGCGGGCACCGCGCCCGGCGTGTACTGCGGGCCGCGACCGATGTAGATCATGCCGCTGGCGCCATTGGTGAACGATCCGGTGGCGTCGTTGAGATAGATACCATCGACCGACCCGTTGGACCGCGAGCCGGTGACACCGACATTGACGAAGCCGTCGTTGGTCGCCGTCGCATTCGCGCCCACGCGGATGCCCGTGGACTTACCCGCGCCATTGGTGGTGCCCAGGGCGAGATTGATGATGCCGCCCGCCGCGTTGTTGAACGTACTGCCCGATTGCACGTCAACGATGTTCGCGCCAGACGCCCCACTGGAGATGCCGCCATCGGCATTGGGGAAGAAGTTGCCATTGATGATGCCGGCGTTGGTACCCCGGCTGGCTTGCGTGAGCACCAGCGCCGATCCGTCGCCACTGCTGTGCTGCACCCCTAGCGAGCCGTTGTTGACGAAGGTGGCGCCGCCGTCGGCACGCACCGCGCCGCCGTTGGCGTTGACCACTTCCAGTACGGCACCCGGGTTGATCGTGCCGTGCGCATTCGCCCCGACCAGGCGCATCACGATGCGGTCGCCAATGGGCTGGGCCACGTCGTCGGGCGGGTTGTTCGCGCTGATGCCGTAGACGATCTGCTGCGTCGTGTACGTGTAGCCCAGCGCGAACAGGGTGACGTACTGGGCCGGATCGAGTTTCCCCGCCTGGATCTGTGCGATCAGGAAGGCGTTGTAGTCGCGCAGCTGCGCGTCGTTGGTCACCGTGTGCGAGGTGGTGCCGTCCGCCGTCGTGACATTGAACGTGCCGCCAAAGGCCGACACATAGGTGACGCCGTAGCTGCGTGGCTGGTTGGGATCGGCCACTTCGCCATTGAAGGTGATGCGGTTCTGCCCGGCCCACGCAAGGTTGCTCGCCGCGCCGCCCGTGCCGTCCGCGTAGAACAGGTTGGTCTGCTTGGCGGCCATCGACCACATGTTGGTCGCGGCCTGGCTGTTGGCACCGGTGCCGATGGCCACCGTGAGCGTCCCGCCGCCGGCACCGACCTGGCCCACGCGTGCATCGATGTACTGGTTATCGCCCACGTTCACCAGGTTGGGGACGGTCGTGGCATAGGTGACCGGCGGGAGGGCGTAGAGGTTGTTGGTGTTGTAGACCGAGACGACCCGGTTGCTGCCGGTGATCGGGTCTTTTACCGTGATGCCGAAATTCTGGCTCCCGGGATTCAGCCGCGGCACGCCGATCCAGTTCTCGCCCGAGGTGATCCGGTTCTGGTCTTTCAGCGCCTGCAGCGTGGTGTCTTCGGTACCGGTCTGGCCGGCCTGGAACTGCTGCGGCCCGTTGATGGTGACATTGCCGCCGGCTGCCACGTCGATCCGGCCGACTTCCTGATCGTTGTCGACGGGGTCGTAAGGGGCGACCGGCACCGTTTGCGCGCGGCCTGTCGCGGGTGCGCCGAGCAACGCGACGGCAATGGCAAAGGCGAGCACGGCGCCGTTCGCACCACCCGGCAGCGGGCGGCGGTGGAGCGCATCACAGGTTGTCATGGTTGCTTACCCCGTTTGCGCCGCCGTCCGGAGCAGCGTGGCGCACGGGTCACCAGGAGATTCCCGGGTACTGCAAAGGCCCCCTTCCCCCGCTCCCACCCCCAGGCCATCCCGGCCGACCGTGCAGAGCGGCGGACCGCACGTTACCGTTGCGATTCGCCTCCGGGGTTGTCTATAGGTGCCTTTCGATGAAGAAAACGTGCATAGGTCGCCCGCTGGGGCGCCGAAACGGGTGCTGGTGCATCGGCCTGACTCCCCTATACTCCCCGCGATGAAACCCAGCGTCCTGTTGCAGTACATCCTCCCGCACCGCTTCCTCTCCCGGATCGTCTACCAGGCGACACGCTGGGAATGGACAGCATGGAAGAATTTCCTCATTTCCACGATCGTGCGGAACTACAACGTGGACATGGCGCAGGCGGCCCAGCCCGACCCGCTGGCCTATCCGCACTTCAATGCGTTCTTCACCCGCAAGCTGAAACCGGGTGCGCGCGTTGCCGACCCGGACCCGCAGGCGATCCTGTCGCCGGCCGATGGCCGGATCAGCCAGCTGGGGCGTATCCGCGACGGGCGCATCTTCCAGGCCAAGGGCCAGGAATACACCGCGGCCGAACTGCTGGGCGACGAGGCCGCCGCGCTGCCGTTCCGCAACGGCAGCTTTGCGACGATCTACCTGTCACCGCGTGACTACCACCGCGTGCACATGCCGCTGGAAGGCACGCTCACCGGCACCACGCACGTCCCCGGCCGCATCTTCAGCGTGGCCCCGTTCGCGGTGGAAGCCATCCCGCGTCTGTTCGCACGCAACGAACGCCTCGTCTGCCATTTCGATGGCGAGCACGGCCCGTTCGTCTCGGTGATGGTCGGCGCCATCCTGGTCTCCAGCGTGGCCACCGTGTGGGACGGCCTGGCCATCCCGCCGTACGCCTCGGACATCATCCGGACGGACTGCAGCGGCCGCGGGATCAAGCTGGAACGTTTTGCCGAAATGGCCCGCTTCAACATGGGCTCGACGGTGATCCTGCTGCTGCCGGAGGGCTACGAGTTCGATAATCTCCAGCCGCAACAACAAGTTACGGTTGGGCAGAAAATCGGCCAATGGCGTGGCCCCGCGAGAAACTGATTGACCCTATGCGTCACAATGTGACGAAAACGTCTTACATTTGACGCAACGGCGGGGTATGCTCACACCCCTCGGACACCATGGGGCAGTAGGGGGTGGAGGTCCGGACACGCAGCGCCGTATAGGGGAAGTCGTCATGCGTCTGGTCACACATCTCATTGCCGTTAATCGCGAAATCCGCCTTCGCCGCCAACTGGCGGACATCGAGCGCGTGGTTCTCGCCCTGCCCGTCCGCACCCATGCGGACCTGCAGCAACTTGTTCGCCGTGAGATGGAACAGGCCGCCGCCTGTGATTTCCCGCACCTGTACGGCACGCCGCCCGAAGAGCGCTACAGCACGTATGGGCATGGCCCGGACCTGGGCCTGGGCAAGGCGCGTTCCGACAACCCGCTGATCGCCACCCGTGGCGTGGCCCTGTGGCTCGCAGCGGTGTACCACGAGACCCTCGATTCGCGCCGTCCGGGCATGGAAGAACTGCACCGCCAGGTGCTGCGCCTGATGCGCCAGATCAAGGAGCTGTCGGCACCGAACCGCCGTGACTTCGGCGCCGAGTGGATGGAACCCTCCGCCCTCGCCTGACCCTTCCTGCCGCGGTTTAGCGGCAGGCCGGAACGCGCAGGGACTGCCCGACCTTCAGGGCGTGGCTCTTCAGGCCATTCATCCTGGCGATGTCTTCCACGTCCGCGCAGCTGCTCTTGCGCGCGATGCTCACGAGCGTATCGCCCTTGCGCACGGTGTAGCTCTTCGCCCCCGCCGAGCCCTTCGACGACGATGCCGACGACGAACCGCTGCCGTACTGGTACTGCGGGCCGGGGCCGTTCGGGCCATTCGCGCCACCATTGGCCAGGGCGGCCGATGTCGCCGCGGGCGGCGGCGGCGCGGCGATCTTCACCGCGTTGTGCAGGTCGCTGGCGAGGATCGGCCACGGACCATCGGCGCAGCTGGCGATATACGCCTTCTCCAGCTGCTTGGGCACGTCGAGCCGCGTGCCGGCCTGCTGGCTCACCTGCGGGTCCAGCCGCGGGTTGAGGTTGCGCAGCGTGCGGAACCAGCCGTTGGGCATGTCATCCGACGAGCCCAGGCATACCGTGAGTTCGGTCAGCGACGCCGGGCGGGTCAGCGTGATCTGGCCGGCCGCGCCGTCCACCTTCGGCCACTTCAGGTGGTAGCTGTCGGCGTGCAGGAACAGCCACGCGGCGGCCAGCACCATCGGCACGTAGTCGCGCGTTTCCGCGGACATCTGGCCGTAGATGGCGGGGTCGTAGAAGCCGGCGCCCGGGCTGCTGGCGGCAATGCGGCGCATGCGGCCTTCACCACCGTTGTAGGCGGCGAGGGTCATTTCGAGGTTGTTGTTGAACGCGCCGAGCTGCTCGTTGACGTACTCGGCATTGGCCTGCGCGGAGAGGCCGGGGTCGAAGCGCTCGTCGAAGCCGCCATCGGCGGAGAGGCCGAAGCGCAGGCCGGTGGCGTACATGAACTGCAACGGGCCGGAAGCGCCGGAACGCGAGACCGCGTGCACCTTGCCGCCGGATTCCTTGGCCATGATGCCGAACAGCAGCGCCTCGGGCAGGTCGGCCTTCTGGTAGGCCGGCCACATCTTGTAGCGCATCATCTGGTAGTTGACGTAGGCGTCCATGAGGTTCGGGCGCAGCTGGGTGAGCCACATCTCCAGCGCGGCTTTCACCGGGCCGTTCATCACCATCATGTCGCTGAATTTCTGGCCCTTCAGCAGCGTGACGCTGCGCTGGGCTTCGGGCAGCGCGCCGAGCACCACCGAGCCGGCGGCATCGCCCGGCTGGGCGCCGACTTCCGCGCTCTGCTCGGTGTCATCCGCGTCCTCGCCTTCGATGAAGCTGCCGTCCTTCAGGCGCAGCAGGCGATCGAACACGGCGGCGAAGCGCTGCGGATCGCAGCCCGGGGTCAGGCCGCAACGGGCCGATGCATCCTTCAGCTGGTCCAGGGCCTGCTTGCGCGTGGCGGCGGCCTGGGCGGTGTCGCCACGGCGGGCCTGGTCGATGGCCGCCTCATAGCCCTTGCTTGCCTGGTTCATCCGGTCGTACAACGCATTGACCTGCGGTGTCGCCTTGCCGGCCCGGGGAGCACCACCGGAAGCGCAACCCGCGAGGATCGCCAGGGGCAGCAGGAGAAGGGCGTAACGGGCGTGCAGCGGCATGCGTGGGACCAGGTCGGACAATGCCCGCAACGTTACGCCGGAAGCCTACGTGACTCAAGCGTCCGGCGGGAAAATTCTCCGTAACGGCGCATCCTTGCGTAGACTTGTTCAGGACATCCATAAGGAGTGGGACCATGCCAGGCATCCTCATCGGTCGTAACGACACGGCCGCCGTCGAACTCGACCCGCGATACGGCAACCGCCACGGGATGATCGCCGGTGCCACGGGCACGGGTAAGTCGGTGACCCTGATGCTGCTGGCCGAAGGTTTCTCGCGCCTGGGCGTGCCCTGCTTCCTTGCCGACGCGAAGGGCGACCTGGCCGGGCTCTCCCAGGCCGCGGGCGCCCCGTCCGACAAGCTGAAGGACCGCCTGGCGAAACTCGGCCTGAGCGGATGGACCCCGCAGGCCAACCCGGTGGTGTTCTGGGACATCTACGGCAAGCTCGGCCACCCGGTGCGTGCCACGGTCTCGGAAATGGGCCCCACCCTGCTGTCCCGCATCCTTGAACTCAACGACACCCAGGAAGGCGTGCTCGAAGTGGTGTTCCGGGTGGCCGATGACGAAGGCCTGCTCCTGCTCGACCTCGGCGACCTGCGCTCGATGCTCGGTTTTGCGGCGGAGCACGCCAAGGACATCTCGGCACGCTACGGCCTGATCAGCGCGCAGAGCGTGGCGGCCATCCAGCGCGCCCTGCTGAAGCTGGAACAGGACGGCGCGGATAACTTTTTTGGTGAGCCCGCGCTGGAGCTGGCCGACCTGATGCGCCAGGACATGAGCGGCCGTGGCGTGGTCAACGTGCTCGCCGCCGACACCCTGATCCTCAAGCCGCGCCTGTATTCCACCTTCCTGCTCTGGTTGTTGTCCGAGCTGTTCGAGCACCTGCCCGAAGTCGGCGACCTCGATGTCCCGAAGATGGTGTTCTTCTTCGACGAGGCACACCTGCTCTTCGACGATGCGCCGCCGGCGTTGCGCCAGCGCGTGGAACAGGTTGTCCGGCTGATCCGTTCCAAGGGCGTCGGCGTGTATTTCTGCTCGCAGAACCCCGACGACGTCCCCGGCGACATCCTCGGCCAGCTGGGCAACCGCGTGCAGCATGCCCTGCGTGCGTATACGCCGCGCGACCAGAAAGCGGTGAAGGCCGCCGCCGAAACGTTCGCGAAAAACCCTTCGCTCGACGTGGTCGAAACCATCGGTACGCTGGGCACCGGCGAAGCGCTGGCATCCACGCTCGGCGACGGTGGCGTGCCGTCGCCCGTCCAGAAAGTGCTGGTGGCGACGCCGGCATGCCGCATCGGCGCGATCACCGTGGAAGAACGCACGATGGTCCGGTCACGCTCGCCGGTGGGCTCGAAATACGACACGACGGTGAATCGCGAATCCGCCGAGGAGATGCTGGCCGCGCGGGCCACCGCGAAGAACGATGACGAGGCGCCGCCCGTGAAGAACGCGAGCAAGGGCGAGGACGAAGGCAGCGGCTGGGGTAGTGCCGTACGCGACGCCGTGCTCGGCACCAAGCGTCGGCAGGGCATGCTGGAAACGATGGCCAAGTCGATGGTGCGTACCGCGGGTTCGCGCGCGGGGCAGCAGATCGTGCGCGGCATCCTCGGCAGCATCTTCGGCGGAAAGCGCTGACCATGCCGCGTATCGCGCTTGCCGATGCCTCGGTGCCGTTCGGGCAGCGGATCATCACCGGCTTTCGTTACCCGCTGCATGGTGCGGCGCCGGTAACGATCGGGGCGATCGCAGCGTTCGACCTGATCGCCTACGTCCCGATGATCGGGCTGCGCCTGCTCGTCGTCGGACTGGGATGGGTCGCGTTGTATACGTACGCGTTCGCCTGCCTGCGCCATACGGCCGATGGGTTCGAGAACCCGCCCGAGCACGCATTGAACTCGGAAAACAAGGCGGCGGTTGCCCTCATCATCATCCAGCTGACGGGTAATGCACTCGCTATCCTGGCCCCGTTGTTCTTCGGGATCTCGGGCCTGCTGGTGTCGCTGGCGGTGGCCTTCGTGCTGCCGGTGATGACGATGTCGCTGACCTTCGACGGCGTCGGTGCCGCGCTCAACCCGCTGACCTGGGTGGCGGCTATCAGCCGCATCGGCATCGACTATTTCAAGCTGTTTGCCGTCGTGCTGGCGACAAGCCTGCTGCAGGCGGGCGCGCAGTACGCGATGCAGCAACGTGGCCCGCTGTTCTTCGGCACCGCCGCCTACTACCTCGTTTCCAACTACCTCGCCATCTACAACTTCCACCTGATGGGCGCGCTGATCCACCATCACCACGAGCGGCTCGGCTACCGCCCCGAGGCGGATGCCATCGCCGAAGCGGCAAATCCCGAGGACGATGTCGCGCTGCTGGAACACGCCAACCTGATCGCCCGTGATGACGTGGCGGCAGCGACCGACATCCTCACCGAGCGCCTGCGCGAGGGCATTGCGCCGGCACCGATGCATGTCCGCTACCGGGCGTTGCTGCGCGCGCAGGAACGCACGCCCGAGTTGCTCGTGCACGGCCAGATCTGGATCGCCGCCCTCGTGGCCGGCGGTGAAACGCGCCGTGCGCTCGGCGTGGTGCAGGATTGCCTGGGCATCGATCCGGCGTTTCTTCCGGACGCCACGGCCACCTGCGGCCCGCTCGCCGACACCGCCGCGCATGGCGGCATGCCGCGGCTCGCCCTGCAGCTCGCCCTGGGCTACCTGCGCCTGTGGCCGGGCGACATGGGCGCGCCCAGCTACGGCCTGCTGGCTGTGCGCATGCACTTCCAGCTGGAAGAGCGCGCGGAGGCGGCGACGCTGGCCCGTTCGCTGTTGCACACCTACGCCGGCCACCCCATCTCGCAGGACCTGATCGACATGCTCGACACGCTTGACCCCTCCCGCCGGGTGACCCCATGAGCCGCTGGCGTCCGCCGTCGCCCTCCTCCACCGCGATCATCACCCGCGATGGCTTCGAGCGGATGAAGGCCGAGCTGGACCACCTGTGGCATACGGTGCGGCCGGAGGTCGTCAAGGCCCTCGCGGCGGCAGCCGCTGAAGGCGACCGTTCGGAGAATGCGGAATACATCTACCGCAAGAAGCAGCTCGGTGAAATCGACCGGCGCGCGCGCTACCTGAGCAAGCGCATCCCCGTGCTGAAGGTGGTGGAAGCGGCGTCGACGCAGATGGACGCCGTGTTTTTCGGGGCGACCATCGAGATCGAGAACGTGGAAACCGGCGAGACGGTGCGCTACCGCATCGTCGGGCCGGATGAGACGGATGCGAAGAAAGGCTGGATCAGCATTGATTCGCCGCTCGCCCGCGCCGTGCTGAAAAAGCGCGTCGACGACGAGTTCGAAGCCGCCCTGCCTGGCGGCATGACCCGCTTCGCCGTCACGGCGGTGAGCTACCTCTAGGGCGCGGTCGCGGCGAGGTGCTGGGTGAAAGCCTCGACATCGGCTGCGAAGGCGCGCACGGCCTGCGCATCGAGCGGCGCACCCTCGCGCAGCGCCAGCTCCAGCGCCTCACCATCACGAGCCACGGCGGATTCGCCGAAGACATTCACGCCGCCCAATACATGGTGGATCCAGCCGGCCACGCGCTCAGGATCCTCGGTGGCGATCACCTCGTCGAACCGGGCCAGCGCGTCGCGCGTGGTGTCCACCCCCGCGCGGATCACGGTCGCCACGTTGGCATCGGAGCCGAACGCGCGGCGCAGGCGTTCCATGTCCACCGGCGGCGCGGCGAGCTCCGCCACGCCCAGCCAGCGCGACACCGCCGCATGGAAGGCCTCCAGGCGGATGGGCTTGCGCAACAGGTCGTCCATGCCCGCCGCGAGGCAACGCTCGCGCTGGTCGGCGCGCGCATCGGCGGTCATCGCGACGATGGGCAGGTGCCGCGAGGTGCCCTCTTCGCGGCGGCGCACTTCGCGGGCCACGGCGTAACCATCCATGCGCGGCATGTGGCAGTCCACCAGCAGCAGGTCGTAGTCGGCCTCGTCGAGTGCCGCCACCGCGGCTTCGCCATCGTCGACGATGTCGCAGGTCAGCCCGTGCATCTGCAGTTGCGCGCGCACCAGCTGCTGGTTCACCGGATGGTCCTCGGCCACGAGGATCCGCGCGGGCCGCAAACGGGGCGACTGCGCGGGTGCGGTGTCGGCGGTCGCTGGCGGGACGATCGACGATGGATCAACCATCGGCAACTCCACCGTCGCCGTCACCACCGTGCCCTTGCCGGGCTCGCTCTGGATCACGATATGGCCGCCCATGCGCTCGATCAGGCGGCGCGAGATGCTCAGGCCAAGGCCCGTGCCACCGAAGCGGCGCGTCGTGGATGACTCGGCCTGGCTGAAGGGTGCAAAGACGTGGCGCAGTTTGGCGGCGTGGATACCGATACCCGTATCGGTGACCACGAAGCGCACGCGCTGCCGGCCGGCATGCTGTTCGTCCACGTGCACATCCACGCGGATGTGCCCGGCGGCCGTGAACTTGATGGCATTGCCGATGAGGTTCAGGAGCACCTGGCGCAGGCGGCCATCGTCGACCAGCACGGCAGGCGCGAGGGCGGCGTCGAGGTGGGCTTCAAGCGCCAGGCCCTTGGCCTCCGCCTGGGCCGCCATGATGGCGACCGCATCGTCCACCAGCGCGCGCGGATCGGTCGGGCGCGGATCCAGGGCGAGGTGGCCGGCTTCGATCTTCGAGAAGTCGAGCACGTCGTCGAGGATGTGCATGAGCGCTTCAGCCGAGTGCTCGATGGTGGCCACCATGCGGCGCTGCTCACCATCCAGCGGCGTGCGCTCCAGCACGTCGAGCAGGCCGATCACGCCATTCATCGGCGTGCGGATCTCGTGGCTGATGGTGGCAAGGAAATCACTCTTCGCCCGCGTCGCGGCCTCGGCTTCATCGCGCGCTTTCGCCACGCCGCGCGAGGCCAGCTCCTGCGTCGTCACATCCACCCAGTAGCCGTTCCAGCGCACGTTGCCGTCGGCCGCGGCGAGCGGCACGGCATCGGAGCTGAGGTAGCGCACGCGGCCGCCGACCTGCGCGCGCACGGTGACGTGCAGGGGTGAGGTATCGCGCGCCGAGCGCTCGAACGCATCGCGCAGGGCGTCGCGATCTTCCGGTGCCACCGGGGCAAGCAGGCTGTCGCCGCCGGCCAGCAGCTCACCCGGCTCCATCCCCAGCAGGGTCTGCGGATCGCCACCGACGTAGGCCATGCTGTACTGGCCCTCCGTATCGCGCACGGCTTCATACACCACCGCGGGCACATGCGCGGTGACCTCGGCCAGGCGTCGCTCGGTGCGTTCGCGCCGTCGCGTTTCGCGGCGCAGGTTGAGGTAGGCGTAGCTGATGGCGATAAGCGAGGCCAGCAACACCGCGACGAAAGGCAGCACGCGGCTGGCGATCTCGCGCCACGTGGGGCCGACGACGTAATGCGAGGCGAACCAGGTGTTGCGGATTTCCTGCTGGCGATGCGTGGGCAGGTTCACCAGCACGCGATTGATCAGCGGAATCAGCGGCGCCAGCTCGCGGCGCACGCCCATGGCGATCGCTTCGTTATCACCGGTGGGCGCGGCCACCTTGAGCTGGCCGAGGAACTGCTCACGAATCAGGTAATCGACCGAGGCGAGGTTGCCGACGAAGGCATCGCCCTCGCCTGCCGCGAGGCGACGCAAACCCTCGGCCTCGGTGGCCGCCGGCAGCACGTTGACGCCCGGGATACGCCCCAGCAGGCGTCGGATCGGCTCGCGCGTGGTGTTGCCGAGCACCCGCTTCCCCGCCAGGTCGTCGCGACCGACGATTACCGGGGAGCCCTCGCGGGTGACGATCATGATCGGGAAGTCGAGGTAGGACGTGGTCGGCTCGAGGTAGGGCCAGGTCGCGCTCTGCGGGTTGATCGCGGCGACGACATCAACCTCGCCACGCTTCACGCTGGCGACGGTGCCGGTCCAGTTCTCGCTGGGCACCTGGGTGAAGCGAAGGCCCAGCTCGGCGGCGATCTCGCGGACATAGTCCAGCGCCAGGCCCTCGGCCTGGCCCTGCCCGGTGATCAGGCTGAAGGGGGCGTAGCTCGGGTCCACCCCCAGCCGCAGCGGCGGCAGGTCGTGCAGCCAGGCCTTTTCCCGCTCACTGAGCGGAATGGCGAACTGGCGGGGCCGGGGAGCGATGTCGCGACCCACCCAGGGCGCACGCAGGCGGCCGTGGTCGGCCGCGGTGAGCTCGGCCAGGGCATGGTCGATCGCCCGCCCCAGCGGCGCCTCCGCGACGGGTACGGCGAACGACAGCGCGCTGATCGGCAGCGCCAGCGGATCGCCCACGTGCAGCTCGTGCTCCATGCCCAGCCGGGCGACGAATTCGCGGGCGGAGTACGGGTTGTCGATATAGGCGGCGACCTCGCCCATGCGGACGCGCTGCAGCGCCTCGGCGGTGGAGCCCACCTCGACCAGGGTGGTGTCGGGCAATTCCCGGCGCAGGGCCGTCATGTCGAAGTACCCGGCGTGCACGGCCAGCCGCTTGCCGCCCAGCTCACTGGTGCGGTGGATGATGGCGGCGTCGTTGCGCTGGACCAGGGCGGGCAAGGACTCGAAATAGGTGGCGCCGACACGGATGCCGGGCATGCCCTGCTCCAGCGGGGTGACGCTGGTGGCGACGTCAATCTCACCGCGGGCGAGCGCCGCCAGCAGGTGGGGCCAGGTGTCGAAGCTGCGGGTCTGGAACGTGACTCCCAGTTCGCCGGCCACCTCGTGCAGGTAGTCTGGGCCAAGGCCCTCCAGCTGGCCGTCGCGGAGCTCCTCGAACGGCGGGTAGCCCTCGCGGTAGGCGCCCACCGTCAGCACCGGATGCTGGCGCAGCCAGGCGGCATCCTGGGCGCTCAGCGGCACGTCGGGCGCCGCGTAGGCGACGGCTGACATGACGACGAGCATAAACGGCAGCAGGTATCGGGTCACTCGGCGGACTTCGTCATGGGAGCCATCATGGGCATAATCGGATCGAACCACACGGCGTCGCTAGGTAGGAAGGAGAAATAGAAGCATGCCACTGAAAGTCATTCTGGCAGACGACCACCCCCTGGTACTCGTCGGCGGGGCGCTTGCGCTGCGCAACGCGCACATCGACGTGGTGGGTGAAGCCAAGGCCGCGGACGAGTTGCTAGCCATGCTGGCGGACCGGGATTGCGATGTCGTGATTACGGATTTTCTCATGCCGAGTGATCGGCAGGATGACGGATTCGCCCTGCTCGAGACCATCGCGAGCACCTATCCCGACCTCGCCATCATCGTCCTCACGATGATCAATCGCCCCGCCGCGATGCAGTCCATGCTCGCCCGTGGCGCCCGCGGCATCGTCGACAAGCGCGCACCCATGGATGAGCTCGCGGTCGCGGCCCGGGCCGTGCACGACGGCGAGACGTACCTGAGCGAGACCCTGCTCGACATCCTCAACGAAGCCGACGACGGCTCGGAACCGATGCCGGGCACGCCGATGCCAGGCACGCCGCTGTCGCCGCGCGAAAAAGAGGTGATCCGCGCCTTCGTCAACGGCATGTCGCTGCAGCAGATCGCGGACCGCGAAGGCAAGTCGGTGAAAACCATCAGCCGGCAGAAGCGCGATGCGATGCGCAAGCTCGGCGTCGATCACGACAGCCTGCTCGGCGACTACGTCCGCGATCACGGACTCGCGTGAGCTGACCCCAGGGCGGGCGGGTACACCCGCCCTTCCCTCACTGGCTGGAAGCACGGCGCCGTCGTGTAAAACGCGGCATGCGCCGTGCCCTCGTGCCAGCCAGGCAGCCCGGACAGCGGCAGCGGCCGCAGTTCCTGCGGATCGTTGAGGATCTCGCCACGGGCGATCGCCTTGGCGCATACCGCCGCGGCGTCATCGACATCCATCAGCACGACGGCCTTGCCCACCAGCAACTTGTCGGGCGTCAGGGCATGTTCGAGCAGCGCGTGGCCGAAGACTTCCGCACGCGCTTCGCCGCGCAGCCACGCGTCGCGGTGCGTCCAGAACAACGTCTGCCAGTCATGCCGGTCCCACGCGGCGAGCATGTCGGCGTCGCGCAGCGTGACGATGATGCCCGCCTCGTCGAAATGCGTGAGCGCGCACTGGGCACGGGATCGCTCGCGTGGCCCCATGCGCTCGATCTCAGCGACCTGGCGGGCATTGAGTGCGTGCTTCAGCGTGGGATAGCGAAGCCAGACCAGGGCATTGAACAGGTCGTGCCAGTTCGCCGGCCGGGTGGCGATGGCGCCCCGGGCAATGCGTTCTTCGTAGTGCAGGCCGTCGGCCAGCAGGGCGGGCTCTTGCGTCACGAAGCGCACGGCGGTATCCGCCGGAAGCAGCGCGTTCAGCCCGGCCGTGTCCGGCCAGGCATCGCTGTCGATGAAGTGCGCGTAGGCCGCCCAGTCAAGGAGCGGCGGTGACGCCAGCACACGGCGATCAAACGCCTCGCGTGTGGGCGCCACGTAACGCATACGGCTTAGGCGAGACGACCGTACAGGTCGTGCGCGTCGGCTTCTTCGACCACCACGTCGACGAACTGGCCCGGCTTGAGCAGCTGGCCGTCGTCGATGCGCACGGCGCCGTCGATTTCCGGTGCATCGGCGCTGGAACGACCCCAGGCACCGTCCGCGTCGATCTCGTCGACGAGTACCTTGATCGTCGTGCCGACCTTGCGCTGCAGCTTGGCGGCCGAAATCTCGGCCTGCACCGCCATGAACTGCTCGAGGCGGTCTTCCTTCAGCTCTTCGTCGATCTGGCCCGGCAGGTCGTTGGCCTTCGCACCGTCCACCGGCGAGTAGGCGAACGCACCGACGCGATCCAGCTCGGCTTCGCGCAGGAAGTCGAGCAGCTCGTTGAACTCCGCATCGGTCTCGCCGGGGAAGCCGACGATGAACGTGCTGCGAATGGTCAGGTCCGGCACCTGGCGGCGCCAGTTCTGGATGCGCTCCAGCGTCTTGTCGACGTTACCCGGGCGCTTCATCAGCTTGAGGATGCGCGGGCTGGCGTGCTGGAACGGAATATCGAGGTACGGAAGAATCTTGCCTGCCGCCATCAGCGGCATGATCTCGTCCACGTGCGGGTACGGATACACGTAGTGCAGGCGCGTCCACACGCCGAGCTCCGAGAGGCCTTCGCACAGGTCGGTCATGCGCGTGCGGTAAGCCTTGCCGCGCCACTCGTGCTCCGCGTAGCGGACATCCACGCCGTAGGCACTGGTGTCCTGCGAGATCACGAGCAACTCCTTCACGCCGCCGCGCACCAGCTTTTCCGCTTCCATCAGCACCTGGTCCACCGGGCGGCTGACGAGGTCGCCACGCATCGACGGGATGATGCAGAAGCTGCAACGGTGGTTGCAGCCTTCGGAAATCTTCAGGTAGGCGTAGTGCTTCGGCGTCAGCTTGATACCGGTATCCGGCACCAGGTCGAGGAACTTGTTGCGCGCCGGCGGCAACGCGGTGTGCACCGCCGTCATCACCGAGGCATAGTCCGCCGGGCCGCTGATCGACAGCACTTCCGGGTAGCTCTCGCGAATCAGCTCCGAGCGCTTGCCCAGGCAACCGGTGACGATCACCTTGCCGTTCTCGTGCAGCGCCTCGCCGATGGCGTCGAGCGATTCCTGCACGGCGGAATCGATGAAGCCGCAGGTATTGACGACCACGGCGTCGGCCGCGTTGTAGCTGGGCACGATCTCGTAGCCCTCAACCTTGAGCTGGGTGAGGATGCGTTCGGAATCGACGAGCGCCTTCGGGCAGCCAAGGCTGACGAAACCGATCTTCTGGGTCTGGGCGGCCTGGGACATATGCCGTGGGTACCGGGGGGAGGAAACCCGGCAGTATACCGGGTCGTGGCCCCCACGACGCCTGTGTGGCCGCCAGGCTGGTCCTCGCGACGGTTCTCACTCAACCCGGAGATTGGTCTGCGGGTTCGCGGCCGACCTGGCCTCCCATCGCTGCCGCGGCTTGAAGCGCAGGGCGTTCTTTTCGACGAGATGCCAGGAGACGGCCGCCAGGGCGACGGTCACCGGAACGGTGACGGCCAGTAATGCAAGGTATGGCGTCTGCCGCCCCAGCAGGGCCACCCCTATCTGCTGCACGGGCCAGGCGTAGATGTAGATGCCGTAGGAGAGGTCGCCGATCTTCGAGATGTCCCGCAGCCCAGGCCACGACCGCACGCCGATCGCGATGGTCAGTGATGGAACGACGAATGCGAGCCCGAACTTGGTTTGACCCATGTGTATGAGCGCGAAGCCCGTAACGAAAAACACGAGTGTCGGCAGGGTTGTGCGGAGATACGGGTACGCTCTCAGGAGGCTTCCTGCGGCGAAGAACAATCCGAAATACGCCAGGAACGCTCCGCCTGACTGCAGGCCTGAAACCACGAAATAGCCAAGGATGCCCACCGCCAACACGATGGAAGGGCGCCGCGTAGCGACGCCGGCAACGAGCAGCAGTCCGTAACAGTAAACCTCATACGGAATGGTCCAAAGCGATCCGTTGGTGAGGTGCCTGGGGTTCTGAGGGAATCCCGTCAGGCCCAGCGCAGCGATGACGGCCAGGGATAGCGGGATGGACACGCAAAGGGCCGGCGCCATGCGCAGGGCGCGACGGGCGGTAAAGCGCAGGATATGCGGGTCTTTCAGCCAGCTGGCCGTGACCAGATAGCCGCTGATCGAAAAGAAGATGAGCACGCCAAGGTTGCCGAACGAATGATCCCCGACGACGTTGGGTTCGAGGCGTCCGGACAGCGCGAACTGATGGCTGATCAGCACCAGGAAGGCGCCGATCAATCGCAACGCATCGAAGTTGTTGCGCTGCCCATCGTTCAACGCCCACTTCCTTCACTGGGTGACATGCCGCAGATGCTCGGTGAGGCGAACAGGCAGCATAGCGGGTCACGACCCCCACGACTTCTGGACGGCTGCCCGGTTACTCTTCGCGGATTGCTCTCACCCCACCCGGAGATTCCCCCATGGGTCGCACCCTGATCCTCGATACATCCCGCCCGCACGAAAGCATGGACGCCTACCTGGCCGAGCCCACGGGAACGCCGAAGGGCGGCGTGGTGGTGATCCAGGAGATTTTTGGCGTCAATGCGCACATCCGCAGCGTGGCTGACCGATTTGCGGCCGAGGGCTACGTGGCCCTGGCCCCGGCGTTGTTCGACCCGGTCGAAAAGGGCGTGGAGACCGGCTACGACCAGGAAGGCATGACGAGGGGTGTGAAGATGGTCGCGGAGCTGGGCCTCCTGCGTCCGCAGCAGGACGTGGGCCTCGCTGCCGCCTACCTGGCCGACACCTACAAGGTGAAGGTCGGTACCGTCGGTTATTGCTGGGGCGGCACCGTGGCCTTCCTCGCCGCCCTGCGCCTCGGCCTGCCCTCCTCGAGCTACTACGGCTCGCGCGACGTGCCGTTCCTGAGCGAGCCGGCGAAAGCCAACGTGATCTTCCACTTCGGCGAGCGCGATCATTCCATCCCGCCGGAGATGGTCGAGAAGCACCGCGAACTGAAGCCGGAGATGGACACCTGGGTTTACCCCGCCGACCACGGCTTCAACTGCGATGTGCGCGCCAGCTACGACGAGCCCAGCGCCAAGCTGGCCTGGGAGCGCACGCTCGCCTTCTTCGCCCGCGAACTGGCGTGAGCGCGGCGTTCGAACTGGATGCGCGGCTTGCCGGCGACACGCTCGTCGTCGGCGACCTGCCGCTGTGCCGGGTGCTGCTGATGCGTGACAGCCGCTTCGCGTGGCTGGTGCTGGTGCCGCGCCAGACGGGACTCGCCGAGGTGGCCGATCTCGCTGAGGCGGACCGCGCGGCGTTGTGGCGCGAGGTGGACCAGGCCGGTGCGGCGCTACGCGCCGTGGCCCCGTGCGACAAGCTCAACATCGGCGCACTGGGCAACATCGTGCGCCAGCTGCATGTGCATGTCGTGGCCCGCGTGGAAGGCGATGCGGCATGGCCCGGGCCGGTGTGGGGTTCGGGCAAGGCCGAACCGCATGCCAACCCCGAGCCGCTTGTGGAACAGCTACGCCAGGCGCTTTTCCCGTGACACGAAAAAAGCCGGCTTTCGCCGGCTTTTTTCGGGGTGTCGTACGTCTTACTGCTGTTGCTGCGGGTCGTAAGCGCCGCTGGACGCTTCCTTACCCTTCATGCGATCCGGCAGGTCCGCCTTGTGCGGGGTGTCTTCCAGCTGGCGGGCTTCGCTTTCCACGGCATTCAGGCGGACTAGCTCGCCCTTCTTGTCGTAGTACACGGCGAAGTTGTAGTCCAGCGCCATGCGGGCCATGAAGCCCAGGTGGTTGTCGCGAATCTTCGAATCGTCGCTGGGCAGCAGCAGCACCGTCTTCGGCAGCTTACCGGTGTCCTTCATGTAGGCGAAGTGGCTGCCGGCATCGGCGGCCGAGAGCACGGCGCCGTCTTCGGTCATGAACTGGCCGCTCTTGTACGCCTTCAGCGTGTAATCGAACTTGCCGCGTTCGGCCGAGGTTGCAATGGCGTCGCCCTTGGTCGCGCCGCTGTGGCAGCCGGCCAGGACCAGCAGGCTGGCAAGGATCAGTGCCGCGCCGATGCGGGCCATCAGGGTGGGAACTCGGGTCATGCGTGTCTCCGTGGATCGTGGGCAACGGGCGGAAATGGGGAGTCTACCGCGCCCGGATGTCGGGCGCGGATGCGACCGCGAAGGCGTTCAGGTGCTCGGCAGGGTGACGCCGCGCTGGCCCTGGTACTTGCCACCGCGATCGGCGTAGGACACTTCGCAAACCTCGTCGGATTCGAGGAAAAGCATCTGCGCCACGCCTTCGTTGGCGTAGATTTTTGCGGGCAGCGGCGTGGTGTTCGAGAACTCCAGCGTGACGTGGCCTTCCCACTCCGGCTCGAGCGGGGTCACGTTCACGATGATGCCGCAGCGGGCATAGGTGCTCTTGCCCAGGCAGATGGTGAGCACGTTGCGCGGGATGCGGAAGTACTCGACCGTGCGGGCCAGCGCGAACGAATTGGGCGGGATGATGCACACGTCCGACTTGATGTCGACGAAGCTGCCCTTGTCGAAGGCCTTGGGGTCGACGATGGTGGAGTTGATGTTGGTGAACACCTTGAACTCGTCGGCGCAGCGAACGTCGTAGCCATAGCTGGACGTGCCGTACGACACCAGGCGGTGGCCGTCGCGCTCCCTGACCTGGCCCGGCTCATACGGCTCGATCATGCCGTGCTGCTCGGCCATGCGGCGGATCCACTTGTCGGACTTGATGCTCACTAACGGTCTCCCTCGCTGAAGCGGGAAAGGTATCGGAACGGCGGCGAACACGCCACCAATCAGGTGTTCTGGATGACGATCTTCGGGAACGTGATGGCCTTGTTCCGGGCCTGCAGCGACAGCTTCGCGGCCGTGGAACGGGCGATGGCCCGGTAGCGCTGGGCCAGGTCGGAGTCCGGGATGGCGACCACGGTGGGCTTGCCCTCGTCGGCCTGCTGGCGGATGCGGATATCCAGCGGCAGCTCGCCCAGGAAGGCGATCCCGGCCTCTTCGGCCATGCGCGCGCCGCCGCCGTGGCCGAAGATGTGCTCTTCGTGGCCGCAGTTCGAGCACAGGTGGGTGGCCATGTTCTCGACCACGCCCAGCACCGGCACTTCCACCTTGCGGAACATGCCCAGGGCCTTGCGGGCGTCCAGCAGGGCGATGTCCTGCGGGGTGGTGACAATGACGGCGCCCGATACCGGCACCTTCTGCGACAGGGTGAGCTGGATATCGCCCGTGCCCGGCGGCAGGTCGATGATCAGGTAATCGAGCTCTTCCCAGCGGGTGTCGTTGAGCAGCTGCATCAGGGCCTGGGTGACCATCGGGCCGCGCCAGATCATCGGCGTGTCTTCTTCGATCAGCACGCCGATGGACATGGCCTGCAGCCCATGGGCGCGCATCGGCTCGATGCTCTTGCCGTCGGGCGACACCGGCTTGCCGGACAGGCCCAGCATGCGCTGCTGGCTGGGGCCGTAGATGTCGGCATCGAGCAGGCCGACGCGGGCCCCCTCGGCGGCCAGGGCCAGCGCCAGGTTCACGGAGACGGTGGATTTACCCACGCCGCCCTTGCCCGAGGCCACGGCGATGATGTTCTTCACGCCCGGCATCGGGGCCAGCTGGCCCTGCACCTTATGGGCATGGACCCGCCAGGTGACCGATACGGCGGCCTGGGCGATGCCCGGCTCGGCTTCCAGGGCGGCTTTCGCGTCGGCCGCGGCCTGGGCCACGTAGCCCTCGGCCGGGTAGCCCAGCTGGATATCGACCGAGACGCGGTCGCCATCCACGCCGACGGCGCGCACGGCGGCGCCGAGCGGCTGCCCAGAATAGGGGTCGACGACGCGGTCGAGCACGCCGCGCACGAGGGTTTCGCTGGCTGGGGACATGGGGAGATGAGGAAAACCTAAGATGACCTCATTATGCCACGCCGGCCCCGCCCCGCTCCCGGCCGCCCCTTGGCGCGATGCAGCTTGACGGTGAGACCCGGCTTTCGTCAGTCTCCGGCCGTACCTGACCGTATGGGGAGCCAACCAGTCCATGAAGCACCTGATCCGCACCGCCGCCGCCCTCGCCTTCGCGACCGCCGCCCTCCCCGCCCTTGCCGCCACCGATACCCCGGTGGGCAAGTGGAAGACCATCGACGACAAGACCCACGAGGTGAAGTCCATCGTCGAGATCACCGATCACAACGGCCTGCTCGAGGGCAAGGTGCTCGAGGTGCTGAAGTCCGACGAGGGCCCGCACCCGCTCTGCAAGGAGTGCGATGGCGACCGGAAGAACAAGCCCATCGAAGGCATGACCATCATGTGGGGCCTGAAGAAGGACGGCGACCAGTGGTCCGGCGGCCAGATCCTCGACCCGGCCAAGGGCAAGATCTACAAGGTCACCCTGAAGCTGGAAGACGGCGGCAAGAAGCTCGACGTCCATGGCTACATCGGCTTCTCGCTGATCGGTCGCAGCCAGGAATGGGTCCGCGCCGAATAAAGCCCCGGCGGGCCATGCCATAATCCCCGGTCCTACTGCCGACCGTGCAAATCATGGCCCGCCGCATACTCGTCACCAACGCCCTCCCCTACGCCAACGGCCCCCTGCACCTGGGCCACATGCTCGGCTATATCGAAGCCGACGTCTGGGCGCGCGCGCAGCGCATGCAGGGCAACGAGGTGTGGTACGTGGCCGGCGAAGACGCCCACGGCACGCCGATCATGCTGGCCGCCGAGAAAGCCGGCCTCACCCCCGAGGCCTACATCGCGGATATCCGCGCTGGCCACGAGGCGGACTTCACCGAGTTCCACTTCAGCTACGACCAGTACCACACCACGCATTCGCCGGAGAACCAGGACATCGCCACGGCGATCTACCTGAAGTTACGCGAAGGCGGCTATATCGCCCGCCGCGATATCCAGCAGCTGTATGACCCCTCGCGCGACATGTTCCTGCCGGACCGCTACATCAAGGGCACCTGCCCGGTGTGCGGCACGCCGGACCAGTACGGCGACAACTGCGAGAACTGCGGCGCCACCTACGCGCCCACCGAACTGCTCAACCCGTATTCGGTGATGTCCGGCGCCACGCCGGTCCTTCGCGATTCCGAGCATTACTTCTTCGAGCTGGGCAAGTTCGAGCAGCTGCTGCGCGACTGGTTCGCCGGCAAGTTCACCGACGGCAAGCCGACGGCCGACAGCAGCGTGGTCGCCAAGCTCGCGGAGTGGATCGACGGTGGCCTGCGCGACTGGGACATCTCCCGCGACGCGCCCTACTTCGGCTTCCCGATCCCGGACGCGCCGGGCAAGTTCTTCTACGTGTGGCTGGACGCGCCCGTCGGCTACCTCGCCTCGTTCAAGGCCCTGTGCGAGCGCACGGGCCTGCAGTTCGATGATTTCCTCGGCAAGGACAGCACCGCCGAGATGCACCATTTCATCGGCAAGGACATCATCAATTTCCACGGCCTGTTCTGGCCGGCCATGCTGCACGGCGCGGGCCTGCGCGTGCCGACGGCGCTGCACGTGAACGGCTACCTGACGGTGAACGGCGCGAAGATGTCGAAGTCGCGCGGCACCTTCATCAAGGCCCGCACGTACCTGGACTCGGGCCTGGACCCGGAAGCGCTGCGCTACTACTTCGCCACCATGCTCGGCCCCACCCCGGTGGACGTGGACCTGGACCTGAAGTCGTTCGAGGAGCGGGTGAACTCGCACCTGGTCGGCAAGTGGGCGAACATCGCCAGCCGCACCGCCGGCTTCGTCCACACCCACTTCGCCGGCACCCTGGCCGATCGCTTCGACGACGAGGCCAGCGCCCTGTGGCGCGACCTGCTGGCCCAGTACGAGGGCATCGAAGCCCTGTACGAAAACGATGAGTACGCCGAGGTCACCCGCCGCTTCGTGGCGATGTCCGATGCGGTGAACGGCTACATCGCGGCGAAGGCGCCGTGGGTCATCGCCAAGGACGAAACGCGCCGCGAGGAGCTGCAGCAAGTCTGCACGTTCGCGCTGAATGCGTTCCGCCTGCTTTCGGGCCTGCTCAAGCCGATCATCCCGGTGACGGTCGCCGCCGCCGAGCAGTTCCTTGGCGCGCCGATCGCCACGTTTGCCGATGCGCGCCGCGAACTGTTCGGCCACACCGTAAACGCCTTCTCGCCGCTGTTCGGCCGCCTCGATCCGAAGAAGATCGAGGCCATGGTCGACGCCTCGAAAGAATCCCTTAGTCCCGCTGAGCAGGCCCGCGAGGCCGCCAAGGCGGACGTCAAGAAAGCCAAGCCCAAAGAAGCACCGAAAGCCATGACCGATACCGCGACCAGCACCGACACCGCCGCCACCATCTCCATCGACGACTTTGCGAAGCTCGACCTGCGCATTGGCAAGGTGCTCGCCTGTGAGTTCGTCGAGGGCTCGGACAAGCTGCTGCGCTTCGAGCTGGACGCCGGCACGCTGGGCAAGCGCCAGATCTTCTCGGGCATCCGCGCCGCATACGGCGAGCCGGAGACGCTGGTGGGCCGCAACGTGGTGTTCATCGCCAACCTCGCTCCGCGCAAGATGCGCTTCGGCCTGTCCGAGGGCATGATCCTCTCCGCCGGCGACGGTGGTGCGGACCTGTTCCTGCTCGACGCCGACCAGGGCGCGGCGCCGGGCGCCACCGTCCGCTAATCCCCCTCGGCTTTTGCGCCAGCCATGACGCCAACGCTTGCCGACCGCATCGATGACCTGCTGCCGCAGACGCAATGCGAGCAATGCGGGTTCCATGGCTGCCGCCCGTATGCCGAGGCCATCGCCCTCGGCGAGGCGACGATCAACCGCTGCCCGCCGGGTGGCGCGCTGGGCATCGAGCGGCTGGCCGCCCTGCTCGACCAGCCGCTAATACCGCTGGACACCACGCACGGCATCGAAAAACCGCGCACGCTGGCGCGGGTGATCGAGGCGGATTGCATCGGCTGCACCAAATGCATCCAGGCCTGCCCGGTGGACGCGATCCTCGGCGCGGCGAAGGTGATGCATACGGTCGTGAGCGACCTGTGCACCGGCTGCGAGCTATGCGTGCCGGCCTGCCCGGTGGACTGCATCACGCTCGACCCGATGCCACTGGCCCAGGCCGACGACCGTGCCCATGCCGATGCCGCCCGCGCGCACTTCCAGCGCCGCGAGGCGCGCCTGGCCCGTGAGCGCGCCGTGCGCGAGCAGCAGCTGGCCGCGAGCAAGGTGGAGGTCGGCGTGCCCGCCGCACGCAATGCCGTGCTAGAGGCGCTGGCGCGCGCGAAGGCGAAGAAAAAGGACGCGCCGTGAAAAAGGCCAACATCGTCGAGATGTTCAGCCGGTTGCGGGAACTGAATCCGCACCCGAAAACCGAACTTGAATACACCACGCCGTTTGAGCTGCTCGCAGCGGTGGCGCTGTCGGCCCAGTCGACGGACGTGGGCGTGAACAAGGCGACGCGCCGGCTGTTTCCCGTCGCCAATACACCAAAGAAGATGCTGGCACTGGGGCTGGAAAAGCTGAAGAGCTACATCAGCACGATTGGCCTCTATAACAACAAGGCGAAGAACCTCATCGCCATGAGCCAGATCCTCGTCGACCAGTACGGCGGCGAGGTGCCTGAATCACGCGAAGCGCTGGAATCCCTGCCCGGGGTGGGCCGCAAGACGGCCAACGTCGTGCTCAACACCGCGTTCGGCCAGCCCACCATCGCGGTGGATACGCATATCTTCCGCGTCGCCAACCGCACGGGCCTGGCGCCGGGTGCGGACGTGCGCAAGGTGGAAGACAAGCTGGAGAAGGTGATCCCGAAGGAGTTCCTCCAGGACGCGCATCACTGGCTGATCCTGCATGGCCGTTACGTGTGCAAGGCGCGCAAGCCGGAATGCCCGACTTGCGCGATTGCCGATCTCTGCGCTTACAAGCAGAAGACCAAAGCCACCGACTAACCGGCTAAGCGGCCTGGCGGTTGCCTTCCACGCGGCGGCCGAGCTCGTGCCAGTCGACGACCAGTTCGCACCCTCGCTTCGACGCATTCCTGCTCCATTCGCGCAGCAGTTCCAGCGATGCCTGGTCCACGTGCTGCAGGCGATCCATGGCCACGTTCAAACGCGTATTCGGCGGCACAAGGGCGAGCGTACGCGCCATGGTCGGCACCTTCAGGAACGTTGCCGAACCCTCGAGGTGCAGCGTGGCGTGGCCGGGTTCGTCGTGGTGCTTGACGTCCATCGTCAGCTTCGACGACAGCAGGGCCAGGCGGAACAGCGACAGGCCGAAGCCGACGATCACACCCGTGAGCAGGTCGGTGGCGACGATGGCCACGGTGGTGGCGACATACACGGCCGCGGTGCCCTTGCCGTAAGCGGCCAGATCCTTGATCTGCTTCGGGTTCACCATCTTCACGCCGGTAAACACCAGGATGCCCGCGAGGCACGAGACCGGGGTCATGCGCATCAGCCACGGCAGCAGCATCACGAAGGCAAGCAGCCAGCCACCATGCAGGATGGTCGCCATGCGCGTGGCGGAGCCCGCCTGCACGTTGGCCGCGCTACGCACGATCACGCCCGTCATCGGCAGCGCGCCGAGGAAGCCGCAGATCATGTTGCCCACGCCCTGCGCCGTCAGCTCACGGTCGTAGTTGGTGCGGACGCCGTCGTGCATGCGATCCACCGCCGCCGCCGACAGCAGCGTTTCCGCACTGGCGATGAAGGCGAAAGTGGCCGCGGCGATCAGCAGGCTGCTGTCGAACAGGCCGAACAGGCTGCCCATGCTCGGCAGGCTCACCGCCGAGAACAGGTTGGCGGGCACATCCACGCGCTTGACGTCGAGCGCGCCGAGCTGCGCGGTGAGGGTCATCGCCACCACGGCCAGCAGGGCGCCCGGGACAAAGCGCAGCTTCGCCGGGCGAAGCTTCTCCCACCCGAGCATGATGGCGATGGTGCCCAGGCCGATCAGCAGCGCCGTCACGCCCTGCCCTTCACCCGCACCGGTCACCGCTTCAAACGCGGCCCCGGGAAGTGCAGCGAAGTTCTCCAGGCCGCGGGCCATGGGGATGGCATCCATCAGCACGTGCGACTGCGAGGCGACGATAAGGATGCCGATGCCCGACAGCATGCCCGCCACGACCGCCGGCGAGGTCATGCGGAACCACACGCCCACCTTGCACAGGCCGGCCACCACCTGGATCAGGCCAGCAAGCAGCACCACCGGCCCGAGGGCCAGCACGCCGTGCTCGCGCACCAGCTCGAAGACCAGCACGGCGAGGCCCGCCGCCGGCCCGCTGACCTGCAGCGGCGAGCCGGCGATGGCGCCCACGACGAGGCCACCCACGATGCCGGTGATCAGGCCTGCGCTGGGTGGCAGGCCTGATGCAATGGCGATACCCATGCATAACGGCAGTGCGACAAGAAAAACGACCACCGAGCCGAGGAGGTCGCGGCCAAACAGGCCCTGCGAGAAATAGTTACGCATGAGGAACTTCCTTTAAGCGGCCGAGGCCACCGCCAGCGGCGTCGAGAACCGGGCGTGCGGGGTGGCGTCGCGAACGTCGGCCGGGTCCGTCGCGAGCGGACGGAAACGGCCTTCCAGCGGATCGAAGGCGGTGATCTCCGTCTTCGCGATGTCGTAGATCCAGCCGTGGATACGCACGCTGCCGTTGGCCATGGCGGCGGCCACGGCAGGCAGGGTGCGCAGGTGCTCCAGCTGGCCCACGACGTTTTCTTCAGTGAGGTAACGCAGGCCTTCTTCGCCCAGGATGGTCGGGCGGTTTTCGGCCACGACATAGCGCGCGACATCGGCGTGTTTCAGCCACTGCTCCACCGAGGGTTTGCCCTTGAGCGCCGCCGGGTTCTGCAGTGCCTTCATGGCACCGCAGTCGGAATGGCCGCAGATGACGATGTGCTGCACCTTCAGCGCGGTGACGGCGTACTCGATGGCGGCGACGACGCCGCTGACATGCTGCGCATACGGCGGCACGATGTTGCCGACGTTGCGGTAGACGAACAGGTCGCCCGGCCGGGTGTTGAAGATCAGCTCCGGCATGATGCGCGAGTCGGCGCAGGTGATGAACATGGTGTGCGGCGTCTGGCCGGTAGCCAGGCGCAGGAAGTCTTCGCGCTGCTCGGCGGTCATTTCACGACGGAACTGGTCGAAGCCCTGGATAAGACGGTCCATGATGGTTTCTCTCTTCTCGGATAGGGGGATCGCGGGCGCACACGCCCGCTGCTGTGCCGTTGAAAGCACATGAATTCAGTGGGGAGGATCGGGAGGCGCAAGTCTGCGCGGGCGCACGGCGTGCGCCCGGAGCAACGGCGGGATCAGGCGATCGGAGGGCGCAGCTCGAAGCTGTGGTGGTGCGCGTGCGGCGCCAGCATCAACGCTGCCGGGCGGATGGCGCCGGTGCG
This sequence comes from Luteibacter pinisoli, assembly GCF_006385595.1. Classification (NCBI taxonomy): domain Bacteria; kingdom Pseudomonadati; phylum Pseudomonadota; class Gammaproteobacteria; order Lysobacterales; family Rhodanobacteraceae; genus Luteibacter; species Luteibacter pinisoli. The sequence goes on along the minus strand of NZ_CP041046.1, from coordinate 1,656,275 downwards.
GACGGGGGGAAGCGCATGATCGGGTGGGACATCGAACGTATCGTCGAGGCTGACAGTGTTGTCCTCGATCGAAGGCGTCGGGTCGATGTCGTCATTCCCGGTGTGGTCGTCCGCCGCAAGCGCGGCATGGACGATGTGCTCCTGCACCGTGTCGGCGTTGCCGCACGGTGCACAAGGCGTGGCCTGCGCAGGGACGCATGCGAGGAACAGCGCAAACAGCACGAGGGACGTGCAGGCGGCGCGGCGCATGAATCTGGCGAGGAAGTGGCCCATGCAGGCGAACCTAGCCAGCGCTTATGACAGTTGCAAGTGGCGCGGCGCAGCAGATTCAGGATTTCGCGTCGTCGGGCATGAAAAACGCTATGGGACAGTCACTTGCGAAGGATCCTCGCGCCAACGGCGAGCCGTTTCGTTCAGCATTTGGACGTCTTTATCCTGCTCGCCCTCGTGAGACGATTCGGAGCACGCGCAAAAAAAACGGCGGGCTTTCGCCCGCCGTTTGGTTCGTCCCTGAGTAGAACTCCGTTCCGATACCGCTTAGAAGCTCAGCATGCCCCAGACGCCCACTTCGTTCGTCTTGTAGCCGTAGGGAGCGATGCTCGGGCCGTCCAGCTTGTTGTGCTTGTAGACGAGCGCCAGCTTCAGGTTCTTCAGGACGTCGTAGGAGACGCCCGCGTTGTAGTACTTGTCCTTGATCTTTTCCTGGATGTCCGACAGGTTCGTGTACTTGTAGTCCACGTTGTCGTAACGAGCGAAGACCGCCCACTGGTCAACGAACTTCCAGTCAGCCCACAGCGAGTAGCCGTCAGCCTTGTCCTTCTTGGTGTTGTTGGCCGCGCCCGGGCCGGCCGTGCCGCCGATGTACTTCAGGATGTCGTCCCAGTTCTCGGTGTGGAAGTATTCCACGCCCGCGCCCCAGGTCTTGTCGCGCCACGCGATGAGCGCGTCGCCACGGGTCGCGGTGCGGGTGTCGGCGCCGGCCTCGACGTCGTTGCCGCGCTTGCCGCTGTAACCGCCGACGGCGACGACCATCTGCTCGATCGGCGAGTAGCCGAAGCGGCCTTCCGTATCCACCGACTTCGAGCGGCTCAGGTTGCGGTAGCCGCGACCGTTGACGACCGACAGCTGGTAGTTGACCGAGTTGTCACCGGTCGTCGCGCCCAGGGCGTGGATACCCCAGTCGGACGAGTTGCCGAAGGCGCCCACGCCGCCAGCCGTCGCGGTGCCGCCCGAGCGGCCACCTTCAAACGAACGGTCGGTGATGGTGTTCTCGACGTAGCGGTAGCCGTACCACTTCTCGACGAACGGGATCCACGGCATGTCGGCCGCACCGAAGCGCACGGTGAAGAGCGGATCGAACTTGCCCTGCACGTAGGCCTTCTTGACGAAGAGGCTGGTGGACGACAGCGACGACTGGTAGCTGAAGTCGGTGGTCAGGTTGGCCGACCAGGTGTCATCGAACTTGTGGTCGACGGTCAGGTAGAAGCGCTTGACGTCGAAGCCGGTGCCGTTGGTGGAACCGTGGCCGTCCTTCTTGGTGCTCGGACCGGTGACGCCCTTCTCCGTGTGATCCTGGTTGGTCACGTCGAAGAACATCGTGCCGCCGATCTTGGTGTTGTCGACGAGCTTGTTCAGGGCGTCGAGCTTCTTCGCCAGTTCGTCGGTCGGCTTGGCAGCGGCCACCTGCACGTCGTTAACGGTCTTGGCCGTTTCGATCTGTGCGTCGGCCTGGGCTTCCTGCTTGGCCTGGAGGTCGGCGACCTGGGCCTGCAGGGCAGCCAGCTGAGCCTGGAGCTGCTGAAGGGTGGCGGCGTCGACCGTGACGCGAGCCGGCTGCTGCTTGGTTGCAGCCATCGCCGAGAGGCTCGTCACGCCCAGACCGGCAGCGATGGCCACCGTGAGCAACTTGGAACGCATGGGATTTCTCCGCTAGGTATGGAATGTGTGTGTGGACCCCTGTGTCCCCGACTTGAGTAATTTCTGTCCGAAACTTCTCAATCCGGGTCCAACGGCGCGAAGGATGGGCGACGGGTTTTACGGTTCGATGGTTTTTTTGTGACAAGATGACTACACGAGCACATCCGCTTAACGTCTGGTGCCGCCCCGAGCCCGGACTGGTATCCTTTCCGGCATGGATACGACCAGTAACAGCACCGCTTCGAGCATGGCCGGGCGGTTCCGGGGCTTTCTCCCGGTCATCGTGGATGTCGAAACCGGCGGGTTCGACGCCGAGCGCGATGCCCTGCTGGAAATCGCCGTGGTCGTCATCCGGATGGACCCGTCGGGCCTGCTGGTGCCCGAGCCGGCCGTCGCAGCCAACGTCGAGCCGTTTCCCGGCGCCAACATCGACCCGCGCTCCCTGGAAGTGACCGGCATCGACCCGGACCACCCCTTTCGCGGTGCCCTGCCCGAGCGTCAGGCGCTGGACCATGTCTTTGGCGCCGTGCGCGATGCGGTGAAGGCCGCGGAGTGCCAGCGCGCCGTGCTGGTCGGCCATAACGCCGCCTTTGACCTGGCCTTCCTTAATGCGGCCGTGCGCCGGGTGGCGCACAAGCGCAACCCGTTCCACCCCTTCAGCTGCTTCGATACCGCCACCCTGGGCGGCCTCGCCTATGGGCAGACGGTGCTCAGCAAGGCAGTGATCGCGGCGGGGCTCAGCTTCGACAGCCGCGAAGCCCATTCGGCTATCTATGATGCGGAACGCACCGCGGAGCTTTTTTGCGAAATCGTGAACCGCTGGCGTCGACTGGAGCTCGCCGAGCGCGATGCCGTGACGCCGATCGCAGTTTGAGTGATTTCGTAAGCTTTTGAATATGACAGCAAATCGGTCCCTGTCATAAGCCTGAAACATTCGGCACATTTCATTGCAACACGGCGGGGCTGGAATACGGCCCCGGGCGGGCTACGCCTGACACTCATCTTCGAGGATTACTCCGTGTTCACACGCAAACTCCGCATCGCCGCCCTGGTGGCTGCTTCCCTGTTCGGCATGGGCGCCGCCCAGGCCACCGATATCACCGGTGCTGGCTCGAGCTTCGTCTACCCCGTCCTGTCGAAGTGGTCGGCGACGTACGCCGAAAGCACGGGTAACAAGCTGAACTACCAGTCGGTCGGTTCGGGCGCCGGTATCGCCCAGATCAAGGAAGGCACCATCGACTTCGGCGCCTCCGACGCCCCGATGAGCGGCGAAGACCTCACCAAGTTCGGCCTGGGCCAGTTCCCGGTCGTCGTTGGCGGCATCGTGCCGATCGTCAACCTGCAGGGTGTTGCCGCTGGCCAGCTGAAGCTGGACGGCAAGGTGCTCGCCGACATCTACCTGGGCAAGATCGCCCGCTGGAGCGATCCGGCCATCGCCGCCCTGAACCCGGGCGTGAAGATCCCCGACGTCAAGGTCACCGTCGTCCATCGTTCGGACGGTTCGGGCACCTCGTTCAACTTCACCAACTACCTCTCCAAGGTGAGCCCGGAGTGGGCATCCAAGGTGAAGTTCGGCACGGCCGTCGAGTGGCCGGCTGGCGTGGGCGGCAAGGGTAACGAAGGCGTCTCGCAGTACGTGCGCCAGATCCCGGGCTCGATCGGCTACGTCGAATACGCCTACGCCAAGAAGAACAGCATCGCCTACACCCAGCTGCAGAACGCGACGGGCGCCTACGTCCAGCCGACCGCCGAGACCTTCGCTGCCGCTGCCGCCACCGCTGACTGGAAGTCCGCCAAGGACTTCAACGTCATCATGACCAACGCCCCGGGCGCCAACGCGTGGCCGATCACCGCCACCACGTGGGTCATCATGTACAAGAAGGCCAAGAACGCCTCGCACACCAAGGTCGCCTTCGACTTCTTCAAGTGGTCGCTTGAGAAGGGCCAGAGCCAGGCCGCTTCGCTCGATTACGTGGCCCTGCCGGACACGCTGGTCAAGCAGATCGAAGCCTACTGGGGCTCCGACTTCAAGTAATCGGAAGCTACCGCCATCCGGCTGACACAGTAGCCGGCCAAGGTAGTGTGCAAAATCGGGTCGCCGCCCCGGCCGGGGCGGCGGCCCACCCGTTTGATCAGGCCCAGGGAAACCGCACCCACATGCATGCTTCCGCCAGCACCGCCGTTCCCAGCGCTGAACGCACCGCCGAAGCGGCGCGTAATGCGAAGGACACGCGCGACGACCGAATCTTTGGCTGGGTCCTGAAGGGCTGCGCCCTGATCGTCCTGCTCGCCCTGGTGGGCGCCGCGGGATCCACGCTCTGGCTGGGTTCGGACGCGTTCCGCACGTTCGGCTTCGGCTTCCTCACCAGCGCCACCTGGGACCCTTCGAACGACCAGTACGGTGCGCTCGTGCCGGTCATGGGTACCGTCGGCACCGCGTTCATCGCGCTGCTGTTTGCCGTGCCGGTCAGCTTCGGCATCGCCCTCTTCCTCACCGAGATCGCCCCGCAGTGGCTGCGCGGTCCGGTCAGCTCCGCCATCGAACTGCTCGCGGGCATCCCCTCGATCATCTACGGCATGTGGGGCCTCTTCATCTTCGCCCCGTTCGTCGCCGAGCACATCAAGCCGTGGCTGATGAACAACTTCAGCGCGGATCCGCCGGACGGCAAGGTGTCGTTCCTGGTCCAGCACGTGCCGGGCATCGGCAAGTTCTTCTCCAGCGAATACCCGTTCTTCGGCGCCGGCGTGTTCACCGCGGGCCTGGTGCTGGCGGTGATGATCATCCCGTTCATCTCCTCGGTGATGCGCGAAGTGTTCCAGACCGTCCCCACCCGCCTTAAGGAATCGGCCTACGCGCTGGGTTCCAGCACGTGGGAAGTCGTCTGGGACATCGTCGTGCCCTACACCCGCACGGCCGTGATCGGCGGCATCTTCCTCGGCCTGGGCCGCGCCCTGGGTGAGACGATGGCCGTGGCCTTCGTGCTGGGCAACACCTTCAAGTTCTCGCTGTCGTTCCTCGAAACCGGCAGCTCCATCGCCTCGACCATCGCCAACCAATTTGGCGAAGCGCAGGGCCTGCAGCGCTCCGCACTGATGGCGCTGGCCTTCCTGCTCTTCGTGGTGACCTTCATCGTGCTGCTGATCGCACGCCTCATGCTGCGCCGCCTGAAGACCCGGGAGGGCAAGTAATGTCTGCTTCGCTCTACACCAAGCGCCGGGTCAAGAATGTCCTGGCGATGTCCTTCAGCCTGCTCGCCACGGCGATCGGCCTGTTCTTCCTGGCCTGGATCCTCTGGGAAACCCTGAGCCAGGGCCTGGCCGGCCTGAAGCCGCAGCTGTTCACCAAGATCACCGCCTACCGCGAAGAAGGCGGCCTGGCCAATGCCATGGTCGGCAGCCTCATCCTCAACATCCTCGGCATCGTCATCGCCACCCCGATCGGCGTGGCCGCCGGCGCGTGGCTGGCCGAATACTCGATGCGCTCGAAGCTGGGTCCCACCATCCGCTTCCTCAACGACATCCTCCTGTCGGCGCCGTCGATCGTGCTGGGCCTGTTCGTCTACACCATCGTGGTGCTGCCGTCCAAGTACCTCAGCGGCGGCGACATCACCTTCTCGGGCCTCGCAGGCGGTATCGCGCTGGCGCTGATCGCCCTGCCCGTCATCGTCCGCACCACGGACGAAATGCTGCGCCTGGTGCCGGGCACCATCCGCGAAGCCGCCCTCTCCCTGGGCGTGCCGCAGTGGAAGCTCACGATGCAGATCCTGGTGCGCTCGGCGCGCTCGGGCATCATCACCGGCATCCTGCTGGCCCTGGCCCGCATCAGCGGCGAAACCGCCCCGCTGCTGTTCACGGCCTTCGGCAACAACTTCATGACGTTCAACCCCCTCGACAAGATGCCGAGCCTGCCGCAGGTCATCTACGAATACACCAAGGACCCCAGCCCGGATATCAACGTGCTGGCCTGGGCCGGTGCCTTCGTGCTGACCATGTTCGTGCTCGCACTCAGCCTCGTCGCCCGTTTCGTCTTCTCGCGCTCCAAGGTGTCCCATGACTAACATGAACCAAGTCGCTTCCCAGCCTGGCTTCGGCACGTCGCCGCAGCACGCAGGCGTGGACCTGGGCCAGGTGCCGCCGAAGATGACGGTGCGCGACCTGAACTTCTACTACGGCGATTTCCACGCGCTGAAGAGCATCGGCATGGACGTGCCGGAGAAGAAGGTGACGGCCATCATCGGCCCGTCCGGCTGCGGCAAGTCCACCCTGCTGCGCATCTTCAACCGCATCTATGCGATCTACCCGAGCCTGCGCGCGGAAGGCCAGATCGTCCTGGATGGCGAGAACATCCTCGATCCGAAGTACTCCATGAACCGCCTGCGCAGCAAGGTGGGCATGGTGTTCCAGAAGCCCGTGCCGTTCCCGATGACGATTTTCGAAAACGTCGCCTACGGCATCCGCCACCACGAGCGCCTTGGCCGCACGCAGATGGAAGAGCGCGTGGAACAGGCCCTGCGCGGCGCGGCCCTGTGGGACGAGGTGAAGGACAAGCTCAAGCAGAGCGCGCTCGGCCTCTCCGGCGGCCAGCAGCAGCGCCTGTGCATCGCGCGTGGCATCGCGCTGAAGCCAGAAGTGCTGCTGCTCGACGAGCCGACCTCGGCGCTGGATCCGATCGCCACCAGCCGCATCGAGCAGCTGGTGGAAGAGCTGAAGAAAGACTTTACGATTGTCATCGTTACCCACAACATGCAGCAGGCTGCGCGTTGCTCGGATATGACCGCCTTCATGTACATGGGCGAGCTGATCGAGTTCGATAAGACCGAGAAGATCTTCACGAAGCCGGACAAGAAGCAGACCGAAGATTACATCACCGGCCGTTTCGGCTAAGCCACCCCCTTTCCGAGGCACGCGATGAACACCCCGCACCAGCACATCATCAAAAGCTACGACGACGAGCTGAAGCGCCTGACCGGCGAAATCGTGAGGATGGGCGAGCTCGCCGTGACGCAGCTCGAAGCCGCGATCGACGTCGTGCAGCGCCGTGACGAGCGCGCCGCCCAGCGCATCGTCGACAACGACGACGCCCTCGACACGCTCGAGCATGACATCAGCCAGGACGTGGTCCGCCTGCTTGCCCTGCGCGCGCCGATCGCCGGCGACCTGCGCAACGTCTTTGCGGCCCTGCGCATCGCGGCCGACATCGAGCGCATCGGCGACTACGCCGCCAACGTGGCCAAGCGCTCCATCCCGCTGAGCCGCGTCGCGCCGATCCCCGTGGCCGGTGGCCTGGCCAACCTGGCCGAGCTCGCCGCCGAACAGCTGCGCAACGTGCTGATCGCCTACCGCGACCAGGACGCCGAGGCGGCCTACGAAGTGTGGAAGTCCGACGCGGACCTCGACGAAGCGTACACCGTGGTGTTCCGCGCCCTCCTCACCTACATGATGGAAGACCCGCGCAACATCACCCCGTGCACGCACCTGCTGTTCATGGCCAAGAACATCGAGCGCATCGGTGACCACGCCACGAACATCGCGGAAAACGTCTGGTTCGTCGTCCACGGCGAGCCGCTGGTGGCGCCGCGCACCAAGCGCGACGACACCGCCAGCCCGGACTTCAGCGTCAAGCAGCCGTAATCAACGACTCACCGCCGCCGGTCAGGCGGCGGTGAGCTTGAGGCCGATAATGCCGGCCACGATCAGTGCGACACACAGCAGCCGCAACGGCTGCGCCGATTCGCCAAACAGCACGATACCCAACGTCACCGCGCCCACGGCGCCAATGCCCGTCCACACGGCATAGGCGGTGCCCAGCGGCAGCTTCTTCGTGGCCAACGCCAGTAGCACGATGCTGATCACCATGGCGCCGGCGGTCAGCACGCTCGGCATCAGCCTGGTGAAGCCTTCGGTGTATTTCAGGCCAATGGCCCACGCGATCTCGAAAAGACCGGCAATAACGAGGATGCCCCAGTACATGGGTGTGGCTCCGCAAGTGCGGGGTCGTCCCCGCGGAGTCATGCGCCGGAAGGGGGTCGTCCCCCAACGGGAACCCGCATTGCGCGGGTTCGATGCGTAGTTTACCTGGCCAGCCTGACCCCCACGTAACCCCGACCGGCGGTCAGGGAACGATGGTGGCGGCTTTGCGGGCCCTGACGCCACGGACGATGCCGTAGACGCTGATCAGGAACCAGGCCATTTCCTGCAGGAAGGCCGGCAGGTTGAAGGTGCCGAAAATCAGCGACAGCAAAATGCCGAAGGCGCCCAGCAGGTTCATCACCTGGTACGGGTAGCCCTGCCCCGAGAGCTTGTGTGCCTGGAGCAGGAAGAACGCCACCAGCACCAGCGCGACGCCGACCAGGCCGCACCAGTCATGCCAGAGCAAACTCGTCATTTCACACCTCGCTGGCGCAGCACCTCGAACAGGACGATGCCGGTGGCCACGGAAACATTGAGGCTCTCCATCCGGCCCGGCATCGGGATCTTTGCCACGAAATCGCAGGTGTCGACGGTGAGGCGGCGCATGCCGTCGCCTTCACTGCCGAGGACCAGCGCGACCGGGCCCTTGAAGTCCACCTGGTAGATGGTCTTCTCGGTTTCCCCATCCAGCCCGGTGATCCACACGCCAGCGTCCTTCAGCGTGCGGAGGGCGCGGGCCAGGTTGGTCACCGCGACCATCGGCACGAGGTCCGCGCCGCCGGCCGAGGCACGGCGCACCGTGGGCGTGAGGCCCACGGCACGATCCTTGGGCACGACCACGGCGGTGACCTTTGCCGCCGCGGCGCTGCGCAGGCACGCGCCGAGGTTATGCGGGTCGGTCACGCCGTCGAGCACCAGCACCAGCGCATCGTGGCCGGCGGCCTCGATGAGGCCTTCCAGGTCGTTCTCGCCCAGCATGGGCGGGGTTTCATACCGCGCGACCACGCCCTGGTGGCGCGATTCGCCGCTGGTCTTCTCGAGCTGCTCCTTGCCCATGGTGCGCACCTGGATGCCGCGCTTGCGCGCCACGGCAATGATCTCGTTCAGGCGTGCGTTCTTCGAGTTCTGTTCAACCAGCAATTCACGGATACGCTCCGGGTCGTTGGCGAGGGCGCCTTCGACCGGATTGATACCAACGATCCACGTCTCAGTCATGACTTACGACTTGCTCCTGGGGTTGCGCGGCGCAGCTTTCTTGGCCGCGGCTTGCTTGGTGGGGGCCTGCTTCGCGGGCGCCTGTTTCGTCGGCGCCTGTTTCGCGGCGGCCTGCTTCACGGGTGCCCTCTTCGCCGGCGCGCTGGCCGCGGGCGCCTGCTTCGGCGTGGGCTGGCGCGGGCCGCCCCGCTTCGACGGTGCCTTCGGCGGCGGGGCCTGCTCGACCACGGGCTTGCGCGAGGCAGGACGCTTGTCGGCGGCCTTGCGTGCACCCGGCACGGGCGGCAGCGAAGGCAGCGCATGTTCCACGACCGGCGCCGGTGCTGCAACCGCCTTCTTCGACTTCTTGCCGGTGAGCGTGTCAGCCACCTTGCGCACGGCGCGGCCGAAGGCCTTGCCGACCTGGGCGACGGTGCCCACCGGCTTCACCGGCGGCAACGGGGCGGGCGGCAGCGGCGTCGGCTTCGGCAGGGACTGCAGGCGGGAGACGAGGCGGAAGTCGATCTTGCGGTCTTCCATGCTCGCGCGCAGCACCTGCACGCTCACGTAGTCACCCAGGCGATAGCTCGCGCCGGAGCGCTCGCCGGCGAGCAGGTGCCGTACCGGATCGAACTTGTAATAGTCGTTCGGCAGCTGCGAGACATGCACCAGGCCCGACACACGCGACGCGGCCAGTTCCACGAACAGGCCAAACGAAGTGACGCCGGTGATGGTGCCGGCGAACTCTTCGCCCACGTGCTTTTCCATCCACGCGCACTTGAAGCGCTCGTCGACATCGCGCTCGGCTTCCTCGGCACGGCGCTCGCGCTGCGAGCAGTGCACGCCCATGGCAGCCATCTGCGCCTCGGTGTACTCGTAATCGGCCGGCTTGCCCTTGGTCAGCGCATAGCGGATGGCACGATGGACGAGCAGGTCCGGATAACGACGGATCGGCGAGGTGAAGTGCGCATACGCGTCCAGCGCCAGGCCGAAGTGGCCGTCGTTGGACGGCAGGTACACCGCCATGCTCTGCGCACGCAGCAGCACGGACTGGATCAGCTCCGCTTCCGGACGGTCATGGACCTTCTTCAGCAGCGCGGAGAAATCGGCCGGGGTGACTTCATCGGCCGGCGGCAACTTCAGCTTGAACTCGCGCAGGAACTGCAGCAGGTCTTCGTACTTCTCGACCGGCGGCGGCGCATGCACGCGATACAGCGCCGGGATCTTGCGCTTGGAAAGGAACTTCGCGGCCTGCACGTTGGCGGCGATCATGCATTCTTCGATCAGCTTGTGCGCATCGTTGCGATCGCTGGCGCCCATGGACACCACGTCGCCCGACGGCGTGAGGCGGAACTTCACCTCCGGCGTTTCGAAATCGATGGCGCCGCGACGCTTGCGTGCCTTCGCCATGGCCTTGTACAGGCGGTGCAGGGTTTCCACCTGCGGCAGCACGTCGGCGATTTCCTGGCGGACATCGGCGTTGCGTTCGCCCACGGCCTGCCACACCTTGTTGTAGGTAAGGCGCGCGTGCGAATACATCACCGCTTCGTAGAACTTCGAATGGGTGACTTCGCCTTCGGCGTCCACTTCCATGTCGCAGACCATGCAGAGGCGGTCCACGCGGGGATTCAGCGAGCAGATGCCGTTCGAGAGCGTCTCCGGCAGCATCGGCACGACGAAGCCCGGGAAATAGGTGGACGTGCTGCGCTCATAGGCCTCGGCGTCGAGCACCGTACCCACCGGCACGTAATGCGAGACGTCGGCGATGGCGACGATGAGGCGGAAGCCACCGTTCTTGAGCTGTTCGGCGTAAACGGCATCGTCGAAGTCGCGCGCGTCTTCGCCATCGATCGTCACCAGCGGCAGGTCGCGGATGTCGACCTTGCCCTTGCGCTCGGCGGCGGTGACCTTCGGTTCCACTTCCTCGGCCTGGCGGATGACCTGCGGCGGCCATTCGTTGGGCAGGTCGTGGCTGGCGATGGCCATTTCGACCACGAGCGACGGCTGCAGGCGCGCACCCAGCACGGCACGGATGGTGCCCAGCGGGCCACGGTGCGGTGTCGGCGGCTCGGTGATCTCGACGACTACGATCTCGCCCGAATGGGCACCGGCATCGCGGCCGGCCGGGATCATGATGTTCTGGTGCAGGCGGCGATCGTCCGGCTCGACAAGCATCACGCCGTTTTCGACGACGACGCGGCCAACGAGGCGCGGCGAGCGACGCTCGAGCACTTCCACGATGGCGCCCTGGCGACGGCCGCGGCGATCGATGCCGACGACGCTGGCGAGCACGCGGTCACCGTGGAGGACGGTGCGCATCTGCGAGGGCGACAGGTACAGGTCTTCACCGCCCTCGTCCGGGCGCAGGAAGCCGTAGCCCTCGGCGTTGGCGATGACGCGGCCGGGGATCAGGCTGAGCTTCTGTGCGGGGGCATAGCCGTTACGGCGGTTACGCAGCAGCTGCCCGTCGCGGACCATCGCGCCAAGGCGCTTGTCGAGCGCGTTGATCTCGTAATCGGTGAAAAGGCGCAGGGCGCGGGCGATGTCTTCGGCGATCATCAGCTCGCCGCGCTCTTCCAGCAGGGCCAGGATGGCCTCGCGGCTGGGGATGGGGGTGTCGTAGCGCTGCGCTTCGCGCGCGGCATGGGGATCGGTTACCACGGCGCCCGGCTGGCGGTCGCGGTACTTGTCCAGCGCCTTTCCGGGGCGGCTGGCCTTGGGTTTACGAGGCCCTTGCGGGGCACCGGAACCTTTGTTTTTCTTCGTCACGTAGGGACCTTAAGAGGGGGAAGTGACATTTTCGTCCTTCCGTTTTGGAAAATCGTTGACAAGTGTATCTGACCTGCCTAATCTACGCGGCTCACGGGGCAGCAACTGCTGTTACCGAGACACCTGCCCAGGTGGCGGAATTGGTAGACGCACTAGTTTCAGGTACTAGCGGGTAAAACCGTGGAGGTTCGAGTCCTCTCTTGGGCACCAATTGTAGAACAAAGCCTCGCAGCGATGCGGGGCTTTGTTTTTTCTGGGGTTCGTATCGCATGAGCAGTCACCTTTCCCCGGAAGCCTCGGCCCTCCTCACCCAGGCCATCACGGCCCGCGCCGCGATGGACAAGGCCGCACGCGACACGACCACCGTGGCCGACGAACTGAGGCGTTACGCCAAGTTTTCCCGCCCCGGCCAGCCCTCGCCCCACATCGTGCAGCTTCGGCAAAGCCAGGCCACCGCGCGGATCGATTCCGCGCGGGCGAAGCAGTCGTTCCTGCGCGCGGCGCAGGGGTTCGTGCAGGCCGCCGGGTTGATAGTGCCGCCGAAGGTGTCACTGGAGGCGTTCGTGCTCGATTGGATCAAGCGGAACGTGGGCGACGCTTAGTCCTGTCGGCGCCAGCGCTTCGTCGCCCGACGCCACAGCGCCCACCACAGCAAGGCCAGCGGGAAGGCGATCACCAGGAACGGAAGCCCGCCGGCCAGGAGCCGCAGCGCATCGCCGATGCCTTCGGAGGCGCTGTCCAGCATGTCGTCACCGATCTCGCCGAAATCGCGGCGGCCGGCCCGGGCATGCGGGTCAGTGAAGCTGATACGAAGGTAGTTGGTGTCGAGGCGGTGCTGCTGGTCGGCTGAGGCGGTCATCAGCGTGCGGCGCTTTTCCGCGACCTCGGCCTGCTCGCGGCTGACGGTGATGAGGTCGGATACGCCGAGATCCTTGCGTGCAGCGATCTCATCAAGGCGCTTCGCATAGGCCTCGAGTTGATCGCGATCACGCTGCGTGTCGTGGACGGCCTGGCTGATGTCCTCGGCGCTGGTGCGGCGCGATGACACCTTGCCACCTCGTGAAGCGATGCCGGTGAGCGGCTCGACACCTTCGGGCACGACGCGGACCGCAACCGAACCGCCGGAACTGCCCTGCTCCACCGTGAGGACGTTGCAGGCGCCGTAGGTGCCCTTGGTGCAGGCCTGCTGGATGGCGGCGATGCGCGGCGCGATGTCCGCCAGCGGAAGGTCGACATCCATCTGATGCGAGTAGGCGAGCATCGCATCCGCCTTCGCCTTCTGGCCGGCGAGCGGCGCGGGTGGCCCGACGACTTCCTTCTTCGAACACCCTGCTGCGCCAAAGGCCAGCGCTACGGCCAAGATCATCCAGCGTGTCATTCCCTGATCCCCTGTGAGATGGCGCGAACGATGCCACGATTTCCTGCGAGTTGTCACCGCGCAAGCTTTCTCATGTCGCCGTTCTCCAGATAAACGGTGCCGCTATCATCCCGCCCTTTGACGAACTCGGCGACAAAGGCCCGGCCGATGTCGTCCTGCTCGATGACACCAAAGCGGCCCGGGACGAGCCGACCAAGCGCCGCGACGTAGCCCGGCGTGTGCGCATTGCCCGCGATGATGCCGGGACGAAAGACCGCAAGTCGCTGGAAGCCGATCGCGTCCACGGCTTCTTCCTTCATGCCCATGACCCGCACATAGCGGAAGCGGCTTTTCGACGTGCTCCCCACGGCGGAGAGCAGTGCGAAGTGGGTGATACCCGCCACATGGCAGCCGTGGGCGAAGCCGCCCACCACGCCCACTTCAAGCGCCAGGAGCTCGGCTTCGCTCCACTTCATGCTCCCGGAACCCACGCCCACGCAGGACGCCGCGTAGACGGGGTCCCCCTGGGCGACGAGGCTCTCGGCGAGCCGGGCCACGTCGTCAGGGAAGCGGGCGGATGCCGTATCCATGACGACCTGGCGCACCCGCGGGTCAGCGAGCTGGGGCGCCTCCCGCCGGTTCACCATGACCACTTCACGGCACGCAGGCTCGGCCACGAGGGCGCGGATCACCGCGGCACCCACCTGGCCGGTACCGCCGATGATCAGGACACGAAACGGCATGTCGCACCTCGCTTTCCTTGGAGTGCCCTGCATCCTACCGGCACGCCGGCATCGGCACGAGTTCCGAATGGCTCGTGCCGATGCCGGGTAACGCTGGCTAGCCTTCCTCGCCAAGGCCGACGCGCAGGACGATGGGTGTCCAGCGCTGGCTGGCACTCGTCGCGCCGTAGATGCCTGCCCATCCCGCGGGGATCGTGCCAGCCTGGGTTCGGAACGGCGCCGGCTGGAGCTCGCCCTCTAAGGGTGCACGGGGGTAGCCCGCCCACGGCTTCAGCAACGGGTTATGCGGATTCTCGGGGATGTCGTCGAACTGGCCAGGCTCCACCACCACCTTGAGTTCGCCGTCCTCCACGTAGAGGCGATGGCGGCTCTCGCCCTCCTCACTGTGGATGCGATCCGCGCGCCATTGCCATCCGTGGGCCGTGCGGAACGAGCACGCGCTGACGCCGACGCGACGCTTCCCGATATCCGCTTCAAGGCAGTCACCCGTGGAACGATTGACGTAGTTCCGCTCGGGCGTGAGGCCCCACATCTGTGCGCGGTCGCGCGGATCGCACGTGGCCATGACGGCATCGCTGCCGCGCTGGGCGATGCATTGGCCGCCGTCTGCCGAAGAGCGCAGGAGCACCGTGATCTCGCGCGTGAGATAAGGGCTGGACAGGTCCAGATCGAACGACGCCTCGGCGGTGACGCGGCGTTCGTCCGGGCCACTGGAGACCCACTCCGGGCCATTCCACCACCACTTGTGCTCCTGGAGGGTGTAGCCGCCCGTCACGGTGACCCGCGCCGTGGCTTCGCTCGCACCGTTAACCTCCCACACCGACCACGCCGGCATATGTGCCGTGCGCATCATCGGCGTCATCCGCTTTTCGGTCAGGTCCACCGAGTCGGCGCGCACGCCATCGATCAGGACATTCGTCAGTCGCGGACTGATCGGGGCTTCCCACATCATCCGGCGCCCGCCGTTCACGGTGCGCGCTGCGAGCGAGTAATCCTGGAACGCATACGACAGCGACTGGCTCTCCTTGTGCGTGTATCCGAACGTGGCATTGAACGGGATCTTTGCTGCAAGGCTTACGTTTGCCTGACCATCCTCCGACGCCCCATTCCCCAGGTTCACACCGACACTAATCTCAGTCTCGTCGGTCTTCGTGTACTGGATGGAGGTGCGTCCGTCGCTCACCGGGAACCATTTCTGAACCGTCGTCGCCTCGCCAGGAACGTTCACCTCATGGGCTACCTCATAGCGCACCGGGAGGTAGGCCGCGGAGATGTTGCGCTGTTTGGCATGGCCCAGGTCGATACCTGCCTGCGCGGGCGTGATGTCAAACCAGCTCACCACATGGATTTCCTTGTCGTCGTCAACGCGCGAAGCGCTGCGAAACACCGAAATCGTGGCACGGCCGGTGATCTCCTCGCTACCCGTATCGAAGACGCCTTCGTGGAACCGCTGCATGGGCAACAGCTGGACGTTAGCGCCCGTCTCAGGGCTGTCGTCTTCTTCCACCGCGGATTGCTGCGCCTGGAAACTTGCCAATGCGCCGGCCAGACGCGGCGTCCAGCTCGGCGACCAGCGCGAAGACGGCTCGCCTGGATGGATCACCGAGATAGCACCATCCCCGCCGCGCTGGAAAATGGCATCGCCAAGGCGTGGCGTGATGCCAAAGAAGCGCGCTACCGCGGTGCGGTCGTCGGTATCCATATGGACGAGAATGGGTACGCCTGCGTCAAATTGCGCCGCCAGCCGTGCGTGCGCCTCACCGGGTTGGTTGAGCTGGCTGGCGTTCGTCTCAATCATGCCGCCGACATCTGACGCTACGGCGGAAGGTGCGTGCGCGATGAGGGCCATGGCGATGGCTGCTGTCAGGGAATGCAGCGAGTGTGTGACGGACTTCATTACGTCTCCTTGTTGTGGTGAGCCCGCCATCACCGTAGAGCGCCGGAAGACGAAAATCGTGAGATGGTTCTCACGCCGCGCGCGCACGTCGCGGCTGGTTAGCGACGGTAAGCCGACGATCTCCGATGCTGGCCGTCGTTGTCGCTCACGTGCCGATTATTAGTAGGGTTTCTCGCACACAACTTTAGGCATGAGCCGACACGCTCAACGGATGTCGGCTGAAGCTTACAGATCACAGTGGGCTCCGCCGTCTGCGCTGCCGACGGCGCGGGTGTCAGAGTGGTACCTGTCGAAACCATCGACGACAGCACCGGCCCGATCGGCCACCACCCACACCATGACCTATTCCGCACTCGCTTCGTCGTCACTTGCCCGGGCTTCCGAGCCCTCTTCTGAATTGCCTTGCCACGCCAGCGTTGCACCTGCCCAGTTAGCGGAAGGGGCCATGCGGGTCACAGGAAAACGCCTAATGAATGAGTTCGCAAAGCAGTACCCCGACGCGGAGCGGCCGCTCGCCGCATGGAAGTCGCAACTGACGTCCCGGCGCTTCTATAACGTCGCCGATATTCGCGGCATGTTTCGTCATGTCGACATCGTTGGTCCGTGGACCCTCTTCGCCGTTCACGGCACGACGTATCGGCTCATCGCAACCGTGGACTTCATGAGCCAGACGTGCCACGTCGAAACGATCCTCACCCATGCCCAGTACGACAGGAAGCACTGGATGGAGCATCACTACTGGGCACCGACCGAGCACCTTGGCACGATCACGCCTCTGCAGGATGAAGTGGACTACGATGCAGCGCTCGCGGCGCTGACCCGGCTTGGCAAACGCGGGGCTGCGGCCAACACCCATGCGCAAAACGCCCTGCTTGGGCGCCTCCTCTGCGCGGTGCACGCCTATGAGGAACGCTACCATCCCTTTGGCTGAGCTGGCCAGTAAGTGGGTGCCTACGCACCGTGGCGATGAACGCCGATACGAAGGTCCCTGGCGAGTTGTCAGAATGCTGTGCCTTGGTTCTGGAAGCCCGCCGTGAGGATCATTGGCCACCCGCTGCTGAACGACTTCGCTCGTCGATATCCGGACGCCGCCAGATCGCTATCTGACTGGGCCGGGCATATTCGTTCACAGCCCATCGGCAATTTTGCGGAACTCCGCAACGCGTTCGGGAGTGCTGACGTCGTCGGACAGTGCATCGTTTTCAATATTCGAGGCAACCGCTACCGGCTTATTGCGCAAGTGGGTTTCGCTGACCGGGTTTGCCACGTCAAGGCAATACTCACGCATGCTGCATACGACAGGAGAAAATGGATGAAGCACACCGCCGTCAAAGACTCGCTTGGCTCGGGGTGGCCCGAGATCGTCCCACGCACCACCATGCCGCCGATCACGGGCGAAGCGGATCACGCCTTCGCCACGTCCGTGCTGGAGTACCTGGGTGACCACGGCGCGACACAGGAAGGCAGCGCGCATCGACCGCTTTATCGCCTTCTTTTTGATGCCATCTACGACTACGAGCAGGTCCACTGCCCGCTCGACTTCCTGACCGCGTAGGAAATGTCGCGCTCAGGCGCGACGACGCGATACCGCCACCAGATACGCCCGACACATCACGGGAAGCTCGGTGCGCAGCATGGCCAGCGACTCCGGTGAGGCATCGTTCTCAAGCACCGCGCGTACGGTGCCCGTGAGCATGGTGCGCAGCGCGAACGTCACGTTGTCGATGTCGTCGAAGCCTGCATCCGGTGCGCTGGCCAGGAGGCCGGCGATGATCTCGTCGGCGCGCCGGACAATATCGGCAATGAGCGGCGCTGAATCCAGTTCGGCGGCAACCACGTACCGCGCGCGTGAGCCGGGCATCCGGCGCATCTTCGCCTCGAGGTACGCGCGACTCAGGCCATCCGACATCTCGCACAACCGGGCACCATGGTGGCGCTGGGCGGCACTTTCGAGCGCGACGACGACATCCTCCAGGTAATCCTCCAGCACCGCATAAAGCAGTGCCTCCTTGTGCGGGAAGTACTGGTACATCGTGCCGACGGACACGCCGGCCCGGCTGGCCACCCGCGTGGTGGTCAGGCCTGCGTAGCCGTCGACCAGCAAAACCTGAATCGTCGCCTCGAAAATCGCCTCCACCGTGGCCGCAGAACGGGCCTGGCGCGGCGTTTTACGGGGCTTTAGCTCGTCTGACGGGGCAACCGGCATATGCGAATGTAAATCCCGAAAGAGAGTTCCCAGATCTAGTCATGGGGCTACCCATTACTTATTCAACGAGGAATCGCCATGACTCAGCCACAACGTATCTCCCTCGTCACCGGTGCCAACAAGGGCATTGGCCTTGAAGTCGCCCGCCAGCTGGGCCGCGCCGGGCACCGCGTGCTGCTGGGTGCCCGCGACGCCGGCCGCGGCCAGGCGGCGGCGGATGCCCTCCGCGGCGAGGGCTTCGACGTACGTTTCATTCCCCTCGACCTCTCTGACAGCGCCTCCCTGGCCACGGCTGCCGCCGATATCGCGGCGAAGGAAGGCCGGATCGATGTCCTCATCAATAACGCCGGTGTGTTCCTCCAGGGCGACGGCCCGACCAGCAGCGCGGACCTGGACGCCGTGCGGCGTACCTTCGATACGAATTACTTTGGCACCGTCGCCGCCACCCAGGCACTCCTTCCGCTGGTACAGAAATCGCAGGCGGGGCGCGTCATCAATGTCTCCAGCGGCCTCGGCTCCATCACCCTCAACGCGGACCCTGAGTGGGACTACGCGGCGGTGAAGCTCATTGGCTATAACGCCTCCAAGGCCGCGCTGAACATGTTCACCGTGATCCTCGCCGGCGAGCTCAGGGAGAGCGGCATCCAGGTGCACACCGTCGACCCGGGCTACACGGCCACGGACCTCAACGGCAACAGCGGGCACCAGTCGGTGGAGGAAGGCGCGGAGGAAATCGTCCGGCTCGCCCTGCTGGCCGGCGATGGCGGCACGGCCACCTTCACGAACAAGGATGGCCCCCAGCCCTGGTAATGCCTCCCGGGCGCTGTCGTCACAAAACAACGACTTAGGGCGGCGCAAAGGCCGGGACGGAAAGGCTTCATCCCCCGCCCCGGCCCTGTATAATCGGCGACTTACCGTACGGTGGGAGAAGCGGATGGACCCGCTGCCGAAGGCGCAACGCCCGTAATCGCTCAGGCCCCCATACCACCGCGCGAGAAAACACTCTGGAGAGACCGGTTCAATCCGGCGCCGAAGGTGCAAGGGGTTCATGCCCCCAAACTCTCAGGCAAAAGGACAGAGGGGCGCCCCACGTGCCGGCACGGCACGTATTTCCGGACGCCCCTACGCCATGAAAACCTCCCCCTCGCTGCGCGATCTCGAGAACCACGGCGCGTTCATCGAGCGCCACATCGGCCCGAATGACGCCGAAATCGCCGAGATGCTCACCGTCGTCGGCCACGGCTCGCTCGACGCGCTGACCGACGCGATCGTCCCCGGCTCGATCAAGTCGCCCGCCCCGCTCGCCCTGCCCAGGGCGGTGACCGAGGAAGAGGCGCTGGCCAAGATCCGCAAGGTGGCCGACCGCAACCAGGTGTTCCGCAGCTTCATCGGCCAGGGCTACTACGGCACCCTGACCCCCAACGTCATCCTGCGCAACGTGCTTGAGAACCCGGCGTGGTACACGGCGTATACGCCGTACCAGGCGGAGATCTCGCAGGGCCGCATGGAGGCGCTGATCAACTTCCAGACCATGGTCACCGACCTGACCGGGATGGACATTTCCAATGCGTCGCTGCTGGACGAGGCCACCGCGGCCGCCGAAGCGATGACGCTGGCCAAGCGCTCGGCCAAGTCGAAGTCGAAGGTGTTCTTCGTGTCGAAGGACGTGCACCCGCAGACCATCGAAGTGTTGCGCACCCGCGCCGACGGCGTGGACATCGAAGTGCACGTGGGCGATGACGCCGACGCCGGCAGCGTCGACAGCTTCGGCGTGCTGCTGCAGTACCCGAACACCTTTGGCCGCATCAACAACTACCAGGCCATCGCCGATGCGACGCACGCCCGCGGCGGCATCGTCTGCGTGGCGACCGACCTGCTCGCGCTGACGGTGATCGCTTCGCCGGGCAGCTGGGGCGCGGACATCGTCGTGGGCAACACGCAGCGCTTTGGCGTGCCCTACGGTTTCGGTGGCCCGCATGCCGCCTACCTGGCCTGCCGCGACGCCTACAAGCGCTCCATGCCGGGCCGCCTGATCGGTGTGTCGATCGACACCGAAGGCAAGCCGGCCTACCGCCTCACGCTGCAGACCCGCGAGCAGCACATCCGCCGCGAGAAGGCCACCTCCAACATCTGTACCGCGCAGGTGCTGCTTGCCGTCATGGCCAGCATGTACGCCGTGTACCACGGGCCGGAAGGCCTGGTCCGCATCGCTCGCCGCGTGCATCGCATGGCCACCATCCTCACCGTCGCGCTGCGTCGCGCCGGCGTGGCCGTGGGCGATGACTTCTTCGACACGCTGCATGTCACCGGCGTGGATGCGAAGGCGCTCCATGCGAAGGCAGCCGCCGCCAGCATCAACCTGCGCGCCATCGATGCCGGCAGCGTCGGCATCAGCCTCGACGAAACCACCACGCGCGCCGACATCGTCGCGCTGGCGGGCGTGTTCGGCGCCAGCGTGGACATCGATGCGATCGACGCCGAGGTGCACGATGCCCTGCCGAAGGCCCTCGTCCGCGATGTCGACTTCCTGCAGCACCCGGTGTTCAACACGCACCACAGCGAGCACGAGCTGCTGCGCTACCTGCGTGGCCTCGCCGACAAGGACCTCGCGCTCGACCGTACGATGATCCCGCTGGGCTCGTGCACCATGAAGCTCAACGCCACCGCCGAGATGATCCCGGTGACGTGGCCGGAGTTCGCCAACATCCACCCGCTGGCCCCGGCCAGCCAGGCGCAGGGCTACAAGCAGCTGATCGACGAGCTGGAAGCCATGCTGGTGGAGTGCACCGGCTACGACGCCGTCAGCCTGCAGCCGAACTCCGGCGCCCAGGGTGAATACGCCGGCCTGCTCGCCATCCGCGCGTACCACCGCTCGCGCAACGAAGGCCACCGCGACATCTGCCTGATCCCGGAATCGGCCCACGGCACGAACCCGGCCTCGGCACAGATGTGCGGCATGCAGGTGGTGGTCACGCGCTGCGACGCCAATGGCAACGTCGACGTCGAGCACATCCGTGAGATGGCCGAGAAGTATTCGGACCGCCTCGCCGCCATCATGATCACCTACCCCTCTACGCACGGCGTGTTCGAGGAAGACGTGGTGGCCATCTGCGAGATCGTGCACAAGCACGGCGGCCAGGTGTACACCGACGGCGCGAACATGAACGCGCTGGTCGGCGTGGCCAAGCCGGGCAAGTGGGGTTCGGACGTTTCCCACCTCAACCTGCACAAGACCTTCTGCATCCCCCACGGCGGTGGCGGCCCGGGCGTCGGCCCGTGCGCGGTCAAGTCGCACCTGGCCCCGTTCCTGCCGCGCACGTTCGGCGGCGAAGGTGACGTCGGCATGGTCAGCGCCGCGTCGTTTGGTTCGGCCTCGATCCTGCCGATCTCGTGGATGTACATCACGCTGATGGGTACCGAAGGTCTGCGCAAGGCGACCCAGGTGGCCCTACTCAACGCCAACTACATCGCAAAGCGCCTCGCCCCGCACTACAAGACGCTGTACACGGGCCGTAACGGCCTGGTGGCCCATGAGTGCATCCTCGACCTGCGCCCGCTCAAGGACGCCACCGGCGTTGGCGCCGAAGACGTCGCCAAGCGCCTGATCGACTTCGGCTTCCACGCCCCGACCCTGTCGTTCCCGGTGGCCGGCACGCTGATGGTCGAGCCGACGGAAAGCGAATCGCAGCACGAGCTGGACCGCTTCATCGACGCCATGATCCAGATCCGCGACGAAATCCGCGCCGTGGAAGATGGCCGCCTGGACCGCGAGGACAATCCGCTGCGCAATGCCCCGCACACCGCGACCATGGTGACGGGCAGCGAGTGGACCCACGCCTACCCGCGTGAACTGGCGGCCTTCCCGCTGCCGTCGCTCAAGCTCAGCAAGTACTGGCCGCCGGTGTCCCGCGTGGACAACGTCTACGGCGACAAGAACGTGATGTGTGCCTGCATCCCGATCGACGCCTACAAGGAAGATGCCGAGGTCTAAGGACCCCGGCCCGGTCCCGCGGATTCGCCCCCTCCATACCCGGGCGAATCCGCTGGGCTGAGGTTTGTCTTAAACTGGAAACCTGGCTGCCGCCCCTCCTGCGCGGCGCACTTTTCCAAGGCAAGCCCATGACCCAGGAAACCCCACGCGACGACAGCCTGCTTGGCCTGCTCCGGGGCGTCGAAGATTTCAGCGCCAACGTCTTCCCCGAGACCCAGGAACTGTTCAGCGAACTGGCCGAAGGCCAGAGCCCGCATACCCTCTTCATCACCTGCGCGGATTCCCGCGTGGTGCCGGAGATGATCACCCAGACCCAGCCGGGCGACCTGTTCGTCTGCCGCAACATCGGCAACATCGTGCCGGGCTACGGCGAGATGCTCGGCGGCGTGTCCGCTGTGGTCGAATTTGCCGTCGCCGTCCTGCATGTTCGCCACGTGGTCATCTGCGGCCATAGCGACTGCGGCGCCATGAAGGGCCTGCTCAACCCCGATTCCACCAAGAGCCTGCCCACGGTCGAGG
Organism: Luteibacter pinisoli; assembly: GCF_006385595.1. Taxonomy (NCBI): domain Bacteria; kingdom Pseudomonadati; phylum Pseudomonadota; class Gammaproteobacteria; order Lysobacterales; family Rhodanobacteraceae; genus Luteibacter; species Luteibacter pinisoli. The sequence goes on along the minus strand of NZ_CP041046.1, from coordinate 1,633,772 downwards.
CCTGGCTGCGTAACGCCGCCGCGGCGAAGAGCGCCGTGTTCGCCCGCAAGGTCGAGGGCCCCGAGCTGCTCCAGGCGGTGACCCAGGAAAACGTGCGCCTGCAGCTGGCGCACCTGCGCACGCACCCGGCGGTGACCGCCGCGCTGGCCAACAAGGCCATCACCCTGCAGGGCTGGGTGTACGGCATTGGCGACGGCACCGTCTCGGTGCTGGACCAGACGACCGATACCTTCATCCCGCTCGCGGAGGCGATCCAGCGCGAGCACAAGGCGTGATCCTTCCGGGACGCGCGCATATCGGCCACATCCTGCGTTACGTCGGCAGGCCGCTGGCCCTGCTGTTTGCGTGGGACGTGGCGGTGACCGCGTTCTGGTATTACGGCCACCCACGCTGGACGGCCGAGTTCCCGGCCCTGCCGATCACCCTGCTCGGCTCGGCCATCGCGGTGTACCTGAGCTTCCGGAACACCACCAGCTACGCCCGCTGGTGGGAGGCACGCACCCTGTGGGGCGCCATGGTGAACACCTCGCGCAGCCTCGCCCGCGAGGCGCTGGCGATGCTGCCGTTGCGCGAGCAGGCCGTCGTGGTGATCCACCGGCAGATCGCCTACGTGCATGCGCTTCGCCTGCACCTGCGCCGGCAGGCGCCGTGGGACGACCTGGCGGGCCGCCTCCCCGCGGATGAGCTGGACCGGCTTCGCGGCGTGCTCAACGTGCCGAACGCCATCCACAGCCACACGGCCGAACTGATCGCCGCGGCCAGGCCCGAGGCGGTGCTGATGCCCGGTTTCGCGCGCACCATGGCGGATATCTCCAATGCCCAGGGCGGCATGGAGCGCATCAAGAACACGCCACTGCCGCAGCAGTACGCCACCTACCCGGCCATCTTCACGCACGGCTTCTGCCTGTTGCTGCCGGTAAGCCTCGTCGAGACCCTCGGCCTGTGGACGCCCCTGGGTTCCACGGTGGCCGGCTTCCTGTTCCTCGCGCTGCTGCAGATCGGCAACGACATGCAGAACCCGTTCGAGAACATGGACGACGACGTGCCCATGAGCACGCTGACCCGCGCCATCGAGATCGACCTGCGCGACATGCTTGGCGAAGCCCACGGCCTCACGCCCCTCCAGGCCGACGACGGCATCCTGCTCTAGGCGCCCCGCGCCGCCATGCTGCACTGCACGCATGACCCATGGCACGCGACACCCGTTCGCCAGTGCATTTCAATCGATACAAATCCCGTTTTTGTGGAGGTATCCCCTTGCGCGCGTTCCAGCCGATCGCTCTTGCCGCCGCCCTTATCCCCGCCCTGGCCGGCGCGACCTCCACGCCTGCGGATCTCGTCAATCCGCTGATCGGCACCACCAACGGGGGCAATGTCTTCCCCGGCGCCGTGGTGCCGTTCGGCATGTTCCAGTTCACCCCGGAAGCCTCGCCGCTACCGGGCAAGAAATCGCCGATCGCCGCGCCCGGTGGCTACGAATACCGCGCTGACGCGATCCGTGGTTTCGCCTTCACCAATGTCGAAGGCTGGGGCTGCGCCGGTGGGTCGGGCGATGTACCGGTGATGCCCATAACGGAAGACGTGACCACGTCGCCGAGCAGCGATTACCGCCACGCCTATGCGTCGAAGTTCAGCCATGCCAAGGAAAAGACGAAGGCCGGCCACTACCAGGTCACGCTGGAGAACGGCGTCACCGCCGACCTTACCGCCGCGCTGCACAGCGGCGCCGGCCGTTTCGCCTTCCCTGCCGGCAAGCCGGTGAACGTGCTGGTCCGCGCCTCGGATTCGGAAGTCGGTTCCGAGAAAGCGTCGGTGGCGATCGACAAGGCCAACCATCGCATCAGCGGTGAAGTGACCAGCGGCAACTTCTGCGGCTACATCAATGAAGCCGACCGCCGCAGCTACTACACCGTGCACTACGTCATCGAGTTCGACCAGCCGTTTGCCAGCACCGGCACCTGGAAGGATGGCACGGTCAGCAAGGGCGGCACGAAGAGCGAAGGCGGCACCGGCTACGGCGAGAAGGGTTTCCCGAAGGAAGGCACTGGCTCCGGCGGCTGGGTAGGTTTCGCGCCGGGCACGAAGGAAGTGAACGTGCGTGTCGGCATCTCGTACGTCAGCGCGGCGAACGCGCAGGCCAACCTCGACGCGGAAGTGCCGAAGGGCAGCACGTTCGACAGCGTGCGCGACAAGGCCGTCGCTGCATGGAACAAGCAGCTCTCGCATATCGAGGTGCAAGGCGGCACGCCCGACCAGCAGACGGTGTTCTACACCGCGCTGTACCACGCGTCGATGACGCCGAACGTCTACAGCGACGTGAACGGCCAGTACACCGGCTTCGACAACCAGGTGCACACGGTTAGCGGCACGCAGAAGGCGCAGTACGCGAACTTCTCCGGCTGGGACGTGTACCGTTCGCAGCTGCCGCTGCTGACCTGGCTGGAGCCGAAGATCGGTAGCGATATCGCGCAGAGTCTGTATAACCAGGCGCAGCAGAACAAGGGCGTGTGGGACCGCTGGACGCATAACAACGGCGCCACGCACGTCATGAACGGTGATCCGGCCGCGCCGTCGATCGCTGGCATTTATGCCTTCGGCGGTCACGACTTCGATGTGAAGGGTGCCCTGGCCTCGCTGATCCACGCCGCCGATCACCCGACCGCGCTGGATACCTCGATGGACGGCTGCCCGGTGGAGTGCGTCGGCCAGCGCCCTGGCCTGGACCAGTGGCTGAAGCTGCACTACGTACCCGTGGGCGCACCGTCGTGGGGCCCCGCCGCCGATACGCTGGAACTGGTGGCCGCGGAGTTTGCGCTGAGCGCCCTGTCCGATCGCCTCGGCGACAAGCCCACGGCAGCACGTTTCCTCGATCGCGCCCAGTACTGGCGCAACCTGTTCGACCCGAAGGCCGCACCGGACGGTGGCTACATCCGCAACCGCAACGCCGATGGCAGCTGGGCCCAGGTGAAGGATGACGACGACAAGGAGGCCCACGCCTTCGTCCCGTCGACCGAAGACGGCTTTGTGGAAGGCAGTGCCGCGCAATACGTGTGGATGGTGCCGTTCAACGTGCACGGCCTGTTTGAAGCGATGGGCGGCATGGAGAAGGCCCGCAAGCGTCTGGACAACTACTTCTACCAGCCGGATGGGAAGTTCGCGGTCACCAAGTCGGGCCCGTTGCATGCGGAGCTGGACAACGAGCCGTCCATCGGTGGCCCGTGGCTGTACAACTACGCCGGCATGCCGTGGAAGACCCAGGAACTCGTGCGCCGCGTGCTCGACACGCTCTGGGTGAACGCGCCGAATGGCATCCCGGGTAACGATGACCTGGGCGAAATGTCCTCGTGGTACGTGTTCGCCGCGCTGGGCATCTACCCGAACATCCCGGGCCGCGCCGAGTTCATCGTGGGCAGCCCGATCTTCACCAGGGCGGTCATCCATCGCGAAGGCGGCGACGTGACGATCCTTGCGCCGAATGCCGGCGCCGGCAAGCCGTACGTCAACGCGCTGAAGGTGGACGGCAAGGTGAGCGAGCGCTCGTGGCTGCCGGAATCCTTCGCCACGAAGGGTGGCACGCTCGAGTTCGACCTCTCCGACAAGCCGAACAAGGCATGGGCCAGCAAGGTGAAGGACGCCCCGCCGTCGTTTGACAGCAAATGATCAGGTGATGGTTTCGGTGCGCAGGCGCAAGGCGTTGCCTACCACCGAAACCGAACTCAGGCTCATCGCCAGCGCTGCCACCATCGGTGACAGAGTGAGGCCCAGCACCGGATACAGCGCGCCGGCGGCCAGCGGCACGCCGACCGCGTTGTAGACGAACGCGAAGAACAGGTTCTGGCGGATGTTCTTCACTGTGGCCGCCGAGAGCGACCTTGCCCGCGCGATGCCGGCGAGGTCGCCTTTCAGCAGGGTGACCGACGCGCTCTCGATGGCGATATCGCTGCCATTGCCCATGCCGATGCCGATGTCGGCTTTCGCCAGCGCCGGCGCATCGTTGACGCCATCGCCTGCCATCGCCACCTTGCGCCCTTCGGCTTTCAGCTGGGCCACGATATTCGCCTTGTCCTCCGGCGAGGCACCTGCGTGCACGTCGTCGATGGGCAGGCTGGCCGCGACAGCCTTGGCCGTCGCGGCGTTATCGCCCGTCAACATCACCAGGTGCACGCCTGCCTCGTGCAGGGCATCCAGCGCGGGACGGGTCGATGCCTTCACCGGGTCGGCCAGCGACAGCGTCGCGGCGAGGCGGCCGTCGATGGCGACGTACATGGCGGTGGCGCCTTTCGCGCGCCACTTCTCCGCGACGTCGCGTCCAGCCGCGGCGTCGACGCGTTCGTCTTCCATCAGGCGGCCGTTGCCGACGGCGACATCGTGGCCATCAACGCGCCCCGCCACGCCCCGTCCGACCATGACGCGGAAGCCGGCCACCGGCGGGATGGCAAGGCCTTCGGTCTCGGCCGCGGCGACGATGGCGGCGGCGAGCGGATGTTCGCTGGGCCGCTCCACGGCGGCGGCATACGCGAGGACCTCGGCACGCTCACGGCCGAACGTGCGCACGTCCGCCAGCGCGGGCTTGCCCTCGGTGAGCGTGCCCGTCTTGTCGAAGACCAGGGTGTCGATATCACGCAGCGTTTCGATCGCGGCGGCATCGCGGAACAACACACCCGCCTGTGCACCGCGGCCACTGGCCACCATGATCGACATCGGCGTCGCCAGGCCCAGGGCGCAGGGGCACGCGATGATCAGCACGGACACCGCCGCGACCAGCGCATGCGCGAACACCGGCTGCGGGCCGAACGACCACCACGCCACGAAGGCCAGTGCAGCGACCAGCACCACGCCTGGGACGAACCACGCGGCCACCTTGTCGGCGATCCGCTGCGACGGAGCGCGCGAGCGCTGGGCTTCCGCCACCATCATGACGATGCGCGAGAGCACGGTATCGGCGCCCACGTGGTCCACGCGCATGGTCAGCGCACCGTGCTGGTTCTGGGTGCCGCCGGTGAGGCGGTCGTGCGCGCGCTTGGCCACGGGCGTGGCTTCGCCCGTGAGCATCGCTTCGTCGACGTGGCTTTCGCCGTCGATCACCGTGCCGTCGGCGGGGACCTTTTCACCGGGACGCACGCGCAGGTGGTCGCCCACGTGCAACTGGTCGAGCGGCATATCGTCTTCACGGCCATCGGCGCCCACGCGGCGCGCGGTCTTCGGTACCAGGCCAAGCAGGCCACGCAGCGCCGCACCCGTGCGCCGACGCGCCCGCAGTTCGAGGAAGTCGCCCAGCGTCACCAGCGTGACGATCACGGCCGCGGATTCGAAATAGACGTCTACCTGGCCGTGCATGTTTCGCATTGACGGCGGGAACGCCTGCGGCAGCAGCAGCGCCACCACGCTGTATAGCCACGCCACGCCGGTGCCCAGCGCGATCAGCGTGTACATGTTGGGGGACCACGGCTTCAGCGAGCGCCAGCCACGGGCGAAGAACGGCGCACCGCCCCACAGCACCACGACCGAAGCGAGCAGCGCCTCGCCCCAGCGGGCGACGGCATCCCATGGTGAGGGCCACATCCAGCCGAACAGGTGCGGGCCCATCGCGACGACGAAAACAGGCAGCGTCAGCGCCAGCAGCAGGCCGAAGCGGCGCGCCATCGCTTCCACTTCGCCATCGTCCTCGTCCAGTGACGGCATCGCCGGTTCCAGCGCCATGCCGCACTTCGGGCATGAGCCGGGGCCCTCCTGACGGATCTCCGGATGCATCGGGCAGGTGTAGACGGTGCCGGCGGGCATCGGCGGCACGGGTGTCACCACGGGCGAGGCCTCGGCGGCCGCGCCGTGCGAGCAGCATGCGTGGCTCATGCGAGCGGCTCCGCCAGGGCCTTCAGGATCGGGCAATCGTCGGGGGAACCATGCCCCGGGCAGGCATCCACGAGCTCGGCCAGCCCATCGCGGACGCGCTGCAGCTCCGCAATCCGGTCGTCAATCGCCTTCAGCCGCGCGGCGGCACGCTCGCGTACGCCTTCGACGCCGCCGTGGCGGTCGGCCGACAGCGCCAGAAGCTCACGAATCTCATCCAGGGTGAAGCCCAGGTCCTTGGCGCGGCGGATGAAGCGCAGCCGCGAGACGGCCGAGGCATCGTATTCCCGGTAGCCCGAGGGCCGCCGGCGCGGCTCGGGCAACAGCCCTTCCCGCTCGTAGAACCGGATGGTGTCGATGGCGACGCCCGCGCTCTGCGCGATGCGGCCGATGGTCAGGGAGGTTTGAGTCGTCATGGGCCAAGTCTAGACCCTTGAGCGAGGTCAAGAGTCAAGCCCGGTGCAGGCTCGCCGAATCAAAGCCGTCGCCGTCCAGGATGACCCGGTTACGGCCCATGTGCTTGGCCCGGTACAGCGCGGCGTCCGCGGCGCGGCACAGGCGTGGCAGGTCGTAGCCGGTGATGTCCGTGCAGGCCAGCCCGATGCTGACCGAGAACGAGACCACTGCGCCGTCGATCACCAGCGGTGCGCCGGCGAGCGCCACGCGGATGCGCTCGGCGACGACGCTGCCCTGCAGTCGTGGCGTGTCCATCAGCAGCATGCCGAACTCTTCCCCGCCAAGACGACCGAGCAGGTCGGCGGTGCGCAGCTGGCCCTTGAAGATGGCCACCGCGTGCTTCAGCACCGCATCGCCCACCGCGTGGCCATGGGTATCGTTGACCTGCTTGAAATGGTCCAGGTCCAGGAACACCAGGCAGCTATCACCGGAGCGCTTTTCCAGCAGGCGCAGCTCGCGCTCCGCTTCGCTCATGAAGTGCTGGTGATGGTAGATGCCGGTGAGGCCATCGCAGGACGAGAGCCACTTGAAGCGCAACTGCGAGCGCTTGGTGCGCACCAGCCAGAACACGATGGACAGCAACGCCAGCGCCATCACCGTGATGTACAGCCGGCTGGTCTCCACCGCCTTGCTGTCCAGCGCCTTCTGCAGGCGCAGGATGTGGTTTTCCTTGCTTAGCCCTTCGGATTCGAGCTTCTCCGCATGGAAGTGTTCGCGTGCCGCCTCATAGGCCGCGTTGCGGACATTCGCGTCACGCAGGTAGCCCTGGTCCTGGATCACGTAGTGCTCGTAGGCATCCAGTGCGCTGGCCGTGTCGCCCTGTTTCTTCTCAATCGCATACAGGATCCGGTACGCAAAGCGCAGCGCCTCGTTCACATCCCCGGCGTGGCCAATGGCGATGGTGGCGAGCGCGGCCTTGCGCGCTTCCGCGACATTGCCCTGCAGGTCGAAAAGCCGGGCTCGCTGGGCGGCAAGGTCAATCAGGTGGGGGTAGTACTGGCTGGCCTGGACCACGGGCGCAAGGCGATCGATGGCGGCCCGGGCATCGTCAAGCTTGCCCTCCTCAAGCAGGCGATCGACCAGGATGAGCGACATGGTGTCGGCAAAAATCGGTTGCTTGTCCGCGCTGCAGCTTTCGATCGTCTGCAGAAGCTCGGCGCTGTGCGACGTCAGCCGGCGGGCACCTTCCAGGGCCGTCACCTTCTGCACCATCGCCTGGCACGGCGACTGGCCGGCGGGCGTCGCCTTCAGCATCTGCTCGGCATAGTCCAGCCCTGCTTCGGGCTGGCCGGCAAACGTGAGCATCTGCGACAGGTTGGCCAGCAGCACGAAGCGCGCCAGCGGATCGGTCACGCCGGGCAACGCATCACCGGCGCGTGTGGCCATGGCATACGCTTCCGCGTACCTGCCCTGCTGATTCAGGTTGTTCATGAGCGACGCTGTCGCGCGCGTTCCCAGCGCATCATCCTCCGTCGAGGCGATCACGTCGCGGAAGATTCCCTCGGCATCCGGATAGCGACCTTCGTAGTTGGCTTCCCAGCCATCGAGGAAACGCAGGTAACGCTTGTCGGGCGCGCTGAGGGTGTCGACATCACGGTGCAGCGCGTCCAGCTGTTCAACGAAACGCGCGTGCTGGGTGGTGCGGATCGCGTCCAGCTTGGCCACGCGGTCGCCGTCGGCCTGGCCGCAGGCAGCCTGCGTCCACAGCGCGATCCCCACCAGGACCGGCCAGGCACGCATGCTGCGACGTCGACGGGAGGCCATCCTGCGCTATGTCGTCAGGTCGGCGGCGCGTCGTCGGGATCGTCAGGCGTCTTCGGCTCGTCCTTCTTGCCGTCGCCATCGTCGTCCGGATGGTGATGGTGATGGTCGTCGTGGCCGTCACCCTCGTGCCCGCCCGTCTGGCTCATATGCTCAACGTGCATATGTTGCAGGCCCAGCTCTTCCGTCAGCTTCGTGCTGTCGCCGTGGGCCGCGAGCTCGCGTAGCCCAGGGGAGGCACCGGCGGCGTCGAGGGCGCGTGCCAGTTCGTCAGCAGACGCGTGCCGCAGGGTGGCGTCACGGCCGATGGCCTCCAGTAAATCTACGGTATCGCGCATCGTTTTCCCCGTATCCCGATCTGGCTTTAGCGGCAAGCCGCGCCATTTCTTTAGGTGGTCAGGCCGGTACCGCCGGCTCGGCGCCCGTGCCATGCACGGCATCCAGCGCATCAAGCCGCGCGCGCCAGATGGCATTCGGCGTCAGGGCGTGGGCGGGCGGAAGCACCAGCGTCTCCTGCCCGGTGTACTCGGCCTTGGTAAAATCACGTAGCGCAACGCGCTGGATGTGCGGTGCATGGATCGGCAGTGTCGGCGCGCGATAGAGCGCCACGGGGTGGTCGGCCGGATAGTCCTCCAGCAAACGCTCCGTCAGCAGTTCCCGGTAGGCATCGGGCGTCCGGAAACGGCCGAGCGAACGATCGCCGACCACACCGAGCTGCCACAGGATGACGTGGCCGAGCGTATCGAGCTTGCGCTCAAAGAAGAGCAGCTGGCTCGCCTCCAGGTGCTGGCAACCGACACGACCCGGATCAATGCCCAGGTCGGCGTACAGGCAGTCTTCGGCGGAAATGCCGGGCTCCATGTGCGCCGGGTAGCCTTCGGCGCGAGCCAGCTCGATCACCTTGTGCGGCGACCAGGCGAAGATGCCGGGATGGCCATAAAAAACGGCGCAGACACGTTTGCCCGCACGGACCTCGGCCATCATGACGCCAACCCATTCGCGATACGTCTTCATCCGCGACTTGCCCGGCCGGTAATACGGCTGCAGGCTGCGCACGTCCGGGTTCATCCGTTCCAGCCACAGCTGCACCACGTGGTCGGAAAGGGCCGCGAACACGACGTCGGCGGTCTCGATATGGCTACGTGCCAGCGGCGTCAGGTGCGAACCCAGGGTCATACCCATGCCGACGCAGGCGATACTGCCGCGCCGGGCTTCATTTTCGCGCTGCATACCCCGTTCCCCCGGTGTCGTCCGCACCACGATAGCGGCGCCCGGTGGCCTCGACAAGGACACCAGCCCTTACGCCGGGCCAGGGGCCGCGCCAAGCCAGCCTGACGATGACAAGATAAGACTCCCGGCCCTCCCTCAAAGGACTCCCCATGGACGTGCTCATCTCAGGTGCCGGCGTGGCCGGCCTCGCCCTCGCCTACTGGCTGGATCGCGCGGGGATCCACGTCACCCTCGTTGAACGGACGCCCGCCTTCCGCCGCGGTGGCCAGGCCGTGGATATCCGTGGCGTGGCGCTCGATGTCGCCAGGGCCATGGGCCTCCTGGAGCAGGCTCGCGGGCTGCGCACGCAGCTGAAAGGCATGGCCATGCTGGATGCCAACGGCGCGGAAGTCAGCCGGACCACGGAACGCACCTTCAGCGCGGGCCGGCTGGACAGCGACGACATCGAGATCTTCCGGGATGACCTGTGCGGGCTGTTGATCGGCGCCCTCGGCCACGGCGTCGAGATGCGCTATGGCGACAGTATCCGCACGATCGACGACAGCGGCGCCTCCGTGGGGGTGACCTTCGAAAACGGCGGCGCGCGCGCCTTTGATCTCGTCGTGGGCGCCGACGGTGTGTATTCGAAGACGCGCCGCGTTGTGTTCGACAACGAAAGCACCGTCGTGAAATCGCTCGGCATGGTGCTCGCCCTGTTCACCGCACCCAACGACATGAACCTCATCGACTGGCAGCTGGGCCATCGCGCCAATGGCGTCGGGGTCATCATCTACCCGAGCCTGGACAAGAAGGAACTGCGTGTCGGCGTGGGCTTCGCCACGAACGGCACCACCCTGCCGCGTGGCGACGTCGCCGCCCAGCGCGAACAGGTAGCCGCCCATGGTGCTCACCTGGGCGGTCTCTTCCCAGCCCTGTTCGCCGTGTCACAGGAGACGCCGGAGTTCTACTACAACGAGCTGGCGCAGATTCGCATGCCGGCGTGGTCGAAGGGACGCGTCGTCCTCGCCGGCGATGCCGCCCACTGTGCATCACCGTTTTCCGGCCAGGGCACCAGCCTGGCCCTGGTCGGCGCCTTCGTCCTTGGGCGCGCACTGGCCACGAGCGGTGGCAACCTCGACGCGGCGTTGCACGGCTACGAAGAACGCATGCGCCCCTATGTCGCGCTCAACCAGGACATGGTGGACCTCACCCGTGTCGGCCCGACGCCCGACGACGTCATGACCCGCGCCAAGAACGGCATCGACCTGACCGACCTGCTCCCGGCGCTCTGACGGCGCAAGCGTTTCCAAGACCGGGGGCGCGATGCCCGCTAAAAACGGTCGGATGAACGACAAGGCCATCCGCGCCGCCCTCGACCACCACTGGGCCGCCTCCGCCGCAGGCGACCTGCTGGCGGAACACGCCATCTACCACGACGATGCGATCTGTGAGTACCCGCAGTCCGGCGAGGTGATCCATGGCCGGAGGAACCTGCAGGCGCTGCGCGGCCACCACCCTGGCAAGCCGTCGGGTTTCACGGTGCGGCGTATCACCGGCGAAGGCGCGGTGTGGGTGACCGAGTACATGATCCACTACGAGGGCAAGCAGGCCTACACCGTCAGCATCATGACCTTCCGCGACGGCAAGGTCGTGCACGAAACCCAATACTTTTCCGACCCCTTCGACGCGCCCGACTGGCGCGCCGAGTGGGTTGAACGTACACGCGATGGAGAACCACTGCGATGAATCACGACCGCCTTCCCCTGTTCTCACTGATCGGGCGCGTCCTGATGTGCAGCCTGTTTATCGTCTCGGGCATCGGCAAGGTGGCCGCGCCGGGGGCGACGAAGGCCTACATTGTCTCCGCCGGCCTTCCCCTGCCCGACCTTGCCTACCTCGCGGCCGTCGCCGTGGAGCTTGGGCTCGGAACGCTGTTACTCCTGGGCTTCAAGACAAAATGGGTGGCGGCCCTCATGGCCTTGTTCACCCTCGCCACGGCCTTTACCTTCCACGCCCATTTCAACGACCCGAACCAGCAGGTCCACTTCCTGAAAAACCTTTCGATCGCGGGCGGCCTCGTCCAGTTCGCGATCTGGGGTGCCGGCGCGTGGAGCCTGGATGGACTGCGCACACGCCGGGCATAAGGCGCCACGGCGGGGTCGTCAAAGCTTGCTGTGCTCCACCTGTCGTTCCCGCTGCATCAGGGTCCACTCGGCGTGTTCGGTGAGCGCGGCTTCACCGAGCGCCAGCAGGATGGCGCGTTGCTGTGCCGGTTCATGCGTGCCGTCGAGTGCGGCGCGGGCCGTGGTGAAAATCCGTTGCATGAAGAAATACTGCCGCATCAGTTCGCGGTCGGCCTTGCGGTACGCATAGGCCTCGCGCACGGCCGCCACGATGGAGAGCACGGCCATCAGGGTGACCAGCGTGACCTTGGTTTCCTCGTGCAGGCGCAGGGCGAACACCGCGAGGAACACGCTGATGGCGATGCCACCCCAAAGGCTCACCCGGCCCACGGTTTCGGTGATGTGGTGGAAGCCCTTGCGCTCGGCCGTCTTGGTTTCGTAGTAGTGCAGCTGCCCGGACTGCCCTGAGTTGCCCACCCATTCCGCGATCACCTCGTGCAGGCTGGCCTCATCCGGCTCTTCCGGGTGCGTCGAGGGATAAAGGCTGGCGGCACGCATGACGTTACGGATCCAGCCAAGCTCGATGTTCTGCTTCTGCAGGAAGTTGTCGTGGGCGAACTCATGGTCCGCGTTCACGGCGATGCCGGCTCGGCGCCAGCACGACTGGATGCGGAGCCCTTCGGCCAAAGCGCGGTAGTCCAGGTACTTGCGATGCCAGCCGCGCCGCCCGGCCATCATCGCCACGAAGCCGCCGGTGGCGAACAGGAAGAGGAAGCCGTAGATGAGCGAGTTGTTGCCTGGCAGGTGCGCGTAGAAGGTAAACGCGATACCCATCAATGCCGCCACCGTGTACGTGGCGCGCAAGGCCATCACCACGCGCCGCCGGAAGTGCACCGCCAGCCAGTCCGCTTCATGGAACACCTTCTCGATGGTGGCGGTGGCACCGCAGGGGCTGCCGTGCAGGCCCCGCGGCGCAGCACTGATCTCGTCGGCGTGGCGTGCCGCGTCATCGTTGAACTCGGCCATGCGCTCGAACATCAGCTGGAAATCCGCCGGCAGCGTGTGCTGGAACGACATGTCGTCCACGCTGCGCCAGCCGGACGTAAAGGCCTGCAACCCGTCGGCCACCGGTTCACCCGCGCGTGGACAGACCACGTGATAGAGCAGGCTCTCGTCACCCCCGGCAAGGATGTGGCGGATCCGCTTGTGGTGCAGGGCCGGGCCCGGGAGGCTGCCGGTCAGGTGGTAATGGACGATCTGCGCCGTGCCGCCGACGCCGTTGGCTTCGTTGCCGTCCCACAAGGCCAGCAGCACGTGGCAGTGGCTCGCGATGTAGACGCCGGCCTTGGCGTACTGGCGATCGCGCGCGGCGCCCGGGGCTCCGACCACGTGGCGGGGCATTTCCATCAGCCGTGGAAGCAGGACGACTTCCGCGCGCTTGCTGAGGGATTCGAAGGTGGCGCGCACGCCGACGTCGTCGAAGTCATCCACGTAAAGGTCTGGCGGAAGTGGCAGCGGCGCGACCAGCCGCGCACCGATGGCCAGCGCCTCCTCCGCCACGAGCTGGTCGCCTCCTTCGGCCAGCGCGGACAGGAGCAGCAGCGGCAGGTCCGGGTAGGCCTCGCGGAGCTGGGCGAAGAAGGCTCGCACCTTCTGGCGTACGGCCTCGAGATCGCCGGCGGCGATGTCCCGGTGGCTGGTGACACCCACAACAAGAGGGATCATGGAAGGTGCTCCAGTGAGGTGGGACGCCGGGATGCACAACGCCACGGGGGCCCTGCGATCCCCCGGGACGCCTGCCGAAACGCGCCAGCGCAATCAGCTTGGCTTGATGCCCGACTTCTTCGTCGCCGCGGCTGTCGCATCCTTTAACGGCTGCGCCGGCGTATCCGCGCCTTCCTGGTTGTTATCGCGGAAGTCCTGGCGGTCGTCGTCGGACGGATTGTCACTACCGTTGTTGCTCATGTCGTTCTCCCACTGCGGTGGTGGATCACACACGGCCCTGCTACCGGCTACCTCCCGCCGTCGCTGCCACCAGCTCGCGCTGGAAAGCCTCGTTGACGGGATACTCGATGGTGTTGCGACGCAGGCGCTGGACGAGGGCGATGTCGCGATAGCCCGCGGTCCACAGCTGGCGGATGGCGGGTTCGGCGTCGCTGCGCCGACCCAGCGACAACAGCGCGTCGACCTGCAGCGCGACGAGACGAGGATCGCCCTGCCCGCTTTTCACGGTGCCCGCTTCATGCAGCACCGTTTCGCGAAGGCCTCGCGCCTCTTTGCTGTCGACCGTGACGTCGGCCGCTGCAAGGCGCGCACCGAGCATCGCCAGCAGCGTGGAACGGTCGTCCGGCTGCGCCGAGCGCAGCGGTGCGAGCGTGCGCATCGCGTCGTCCGCCGCCGCGAGCGCCGCGATGCCATCGCCGCGCAGGGCCAGCTGGCTGGACTCTTCCGTCCGCGCTTCGGCGTATTCGCGCTGCCAGCCTGCATTGCGTGCGTCCTTTTTTTGCAGCGAGGCGAAGATCGGCAAGGCCTTGTCGAGCATCGCGCGCGCAGCTGCGGTCTCGCCGGTAAGGCGGCGCAGGCGCGCCAGCTGCGTGGCGAACAACGCGACATGCTCCTGCGCATCGGTGTTGGTCGGATCCACCGGAACGAGCGCCACGGCCATGTCCACCGCCTGCTGGAGACGATCGGTACCCGCCTTTACGTCACCAGCGAGCGCCTGCGTGCGACCAAGGATGGCGTGCACAGTAAGCAAGGCATCACGCCGGTTCACGTCCTTGGGGTCGTCGCGATAACGCTTTGCCTGGATGGCCTCGTCGGCGGCGAAATGGGCGATGGCCGCGGCGAGTTCGCCGCGCATGAGGGCCAGCTTGCCCAGGTTGACGTACGCCGAGCCGAGCCATTCAGCCCAGTCGGCGTTATCCGGTTCAGCGGCGGTGAGGTGCTGCATGCGCTCGAGCATGCTGCGGTATTGCTTGCCTGCATCGTCCAGGCTGCCGCGCGCTTCCAGCACGCGTCCCATATTGTTGTCGAGCATGGCCTGTTGGAAATGCAGCTCGCGATCGCCGGCAGCCGCGGGCTCCGCCCGATCGAGCACGGACTGCGCGTCGGCAAAACTGCGCTGGGCCTCGTCGAGACGACCCAGTCGCCAGTGCACCATGCCGATGAAGGACAGGGTTTCGGCGAGCAGTACCTGTCGCGCTGTGTCGCCGGGCTGTTCCGTGGCCAGCCGCGCCGCGACGGTGCGCGCGGCGTCGTACGAGGCGAGCGCCGCGTCAAGCCGGCCCTGGTCCAGGCGAACACTGCCGATCTTCTCCAGCGCGGTGGCTCGCTGCAGCAACGCACGGTCGCTCACTTCGTGGGTGGGCTGGGCCTGGAAATACGCCATGGCGCGGTCGTCCACGGCTTCCATGATGTCGAGGCGAGACACCTCGGCCAGCTTGTCGTTGAGGTCGCCGAGCATGAAGGCCACCAGGTCTTCGGCATCCTTTTGCCGGCGCTCGGCCACCTCGCTCGCGGCCACCGCTTCGCGACGCGCGAGCGTGGCGTTGATGGCAAGGAAGGTGGTCACGAGCATCATCGCGACCGCCACGGCCGACAAGGCCATCGCCCGTCGTGCGCGACGTTGCAGGTCGCGTCGTTTGAGCGCATCGAGGTCGAGCCCGAGCATGCCGGCAATCAGCTTGATGCGCGCGTCGGCCTTGCCATCACCGCCCGGGCGAACGTCGGCCGCCAAAGGCTCGATGGCGACGTTGGTGAGGTTCCCTTCCGCGTCGTAGCGCTGGCGCAGCGCTGGCGGGAAACATTCCTCCGCACCCCGCCCGGCGATACGGCTGGCGTTCGGCTCTCCGGCGACGACGAGGCAGAAAATGCGCTCGGCGCCGCCGAGGCGTTGGTAGGTTCGTACCTCTTCGTCAACCCAGCGCGAGATCGCGGCGTCCGGCGAGCAGATGACCAGCAGGCAGGCGGATTGCTCCAGGGCTTCGGCCACTTTCTGGCCGAGGTCACGGGCCGTGGCGAGTTCGTCGCTGTCACGGAAGATCGGCACCAGCCGCGCGGGCACGGCACCGAAGTCGGTCACGCGCCCGACAAGGCGACGCGGGATGGCGTAGGTTTCGAGCGCACGGTGAAGCCACGCCGCCCAGGCTTTATCCCGGTGGCTGTAGCTGATGAAGGCGCGATAGCGATACCCCGCCGCCGTCGTCCCATGCGCAACCACGCGTGCTCTCCCCACGACATAAGCCGAGGACACCCCATCCACCCCCTTGGGACAAGGCACGCGCCTGCCCGGCCCGGCCGGACACGCGAGATCTTACGCTAGCACCAAAAAACGTGATGTACATCACACTATGCGGTATTACACCCGGGCGAAATAACGAGCCATGGGCTATCGGGCACGCCCCGACTTCAGGAGCCAGAGATTCCTCCCGTAAAGCGCGGGGAGAAACGCGTAACTGAGGATGATGGGCAGCTTGTCGAGATGAACCGCATAGAAAAGTGAGATCAGGCTTCCCCAAAAGCTGAGGTGCCAGAACGCAGGGGGCACCACGATGCATCCCTTACGTTCCGAGTGAATCCACTGAATGATGAATCGGCTACTGAAAAGAAAGCCGCCCGCAAGACCGACGCCGGTCCACATACTGGAATCGACGTACAACCAGGGTGCGACGGGCGCCAGGTAATGTTGAAGGAAAGATTCGCTGTGCATGGTTTTCGCTTTCTGAGCCGAGTCATGCTGATGGCGCGTGATCGATCGCACGCCACGCCTCGCTGTTCAAGTGATCCAACCATCGGTTGAAGAACGAGTTACCGAAGTTCCACGTATGCCTTTTGACCGACTAGCGTTCGCAGCCTGCGGACCGGCATCGTTACCGAGGAAGCCAGGTAGCGACGTGCCTGGCCTTCCAAACCCATGCAGCACCCTGAGGGATCCATGGCCTGGCCGCGGATCGCGCCGCCGCCTGCGTCGACGTGGAGGGAGACACGTCGACGCGGGGGACGGTTTAGCGCTTCTCGGCAAGCAGCCGTTTGGCCGCGTCCACGCCGATGACCCACGCACCGGCCATCATCAGGGTGTCCTTCAGCACCAGGCGGCCGGCACCGGAAAGGTACGGGAAGCCATGCTGCGCATCGCCCAACGCGGGAACCCATGCCTCCGGCGTCGTGACCAGGAACGACAGCGTGACGACGGTCGTACCGAAGGCAAGGAAAGCGCCCAACAAGCCGAGCTTGCGCGAGAACGGGAACGACAGGACGAGGAACGCGATCGTCAGCTCAACCATGCCCAGCCCGCGGGAGAAGCCGTACGTGTTGTTCTGCTCCTGCCACGCCCGCTACTCGGGAACCAGCTGGCCTTCGTGTGTAAGGTGCGGTTTGTATTCCTGCGGGTGGTCGTAGAAGAACGACATCACCGGGCTGTTCGCGACAAACGGCGTGATGCTGTCGGCTTCATAGGGCACAAACTTCAGCGCGCCGATCCAGATGAAGACCAGGGCGATCGCGATGCGGATGAGGTGCGGTCCAACCGATTCAAGGCGGACGAAGCGTTCCAACAGGGAACGGAAGGCGGTATTCATGTCAGCTCCAGGGTTCGAGGGCAGTGCTGCCCGGCTGGTGCCTATGCTCCGCCGCCCCCGGCGAGACGGTAAGACTCTGGCATCTCGACTTCTGGCGCGATCGTCTCACGGTCCGCCAGCGAGCCCCTGAAGCGCCTTTCCGGCATGTTCAGCCGCCCGGCTGGCTTTCGTGCCATGCTGGCCCCACGTCTGACTTATCACGAGTCAGCCCCGACGGGAGCAGCAATGAAGCGTTACATGATCCTCGCAGCGATCCTTGGCCTGGCAGCCACCCTCTATGTGGCGGGTTTTGCCACCGGCGCCATCTCCCTGTTCGCCGCCGGTGCGCTCTTCGAAGCGGCCTTCTGGATCAAGCTCATGCGCAAGCCGCGACCGGTACGCATTGTAATCAAGCGCGACGAGCCGCGCCGCCGCCGCTAAGCGTCAGGCCCGTCGCCACGACGGGCTTTGCCATGCCACCAACGCCTCCAGGAATACCTGCAGTCGTTGGGGTGTGAAGCGCCGGGTGGGATAGACGGCGTGCACCGGGAACTCCGGTGACGTCCATTCCGGCAGCAGCCGGACCAGCTCGCCCGCGGCGAGCTTCTCATCGCAATACGCCGACGGCAGAAAGCCGATCCCATGGCCGCGATAGACAAACGAACTCACGGAATTGAAATCGCGACTCGATAGCGGGCCGCTGATGTGCACGCGCTCGGACTGCTTTCCCTTCACCAGCACCCATTCGGCTTCGTTGTTGCGGCCGTTGATCATGACGCACTCGTGGCTCGCCAGGTCCGCGGGGATGCGAGGCTTTGGACGGCCTTCGAGGTAACCCGGGGTAGCGACGATGTAGCGCTCGCTGGTGCCCAACCGCCGCGCGACCAGCGCGGAATCGTGCAGATCGCCATAGCGAATCGCGACGTCCAGGTTCTCACCGATCAAATCGATGAACGCGTTGGTGATGTACAGATCCACGCGGATGCGCGGGTACGCTCGCATGAAATCGGATACGAACTCGAAGAACGGCGCCTGGCCGAGGATGACCGGCACGGAAACGCGCAGCAGTCCTTCGGGTGCCTTCTGCGTCTGGGTGACCGCGCGCTCGGCGTCCTGCAGTTCATGCAGGGGCTCGCTGCACTGCTCGTAGTACGCCCTGCCCTGCGCCGTCAGGCTGAGTTTGCGCGTGGAGCGCTGCAGCAGCGTGGCCCCCAGTTCCTCCTCCAGCGCCGTGACCCGCCGGCTTACCGTGGAGACCGGCATGCCCAGCGCCTGCGCGGCGCGGCTGAAGCTGCCCAGCTGGGCCACCCGGACGAAGACGGCGATGTCGTTGAGGTCGAGCATGGGCGGACTTTTGCACAGATGGAAAAGAGATTCCAGATTTTCCCGTCTAATCAAGTAATGCCGATCGGCGGAGCATATCCCTCAGCAAGACACCCCTCTCACCGTATCGGAGTCACTCATGAACGCTAAAACCATCATCGTCACTGGCGCTTCGCAGGGCATCGGCGCCGGCATCGTCAAAACCTTCCTCGACCGCGGTTATAACGTGGTCGCCACGTCCCGCAAGGTAAGCCAGTCCACCGAGCTCCCCGTCTCCGACCGCCTCGTGCGCGTTGACGGCGACGTGGCGGACGCCGCCACGGCCGAAGCTGTCGTGCAGGCCGCGGTCAAGGCGTTCGGCACCGTGGACGGCCTGGTCAACAACGCCGGCATCTTCATCGCCAAGCCGTTTACCGAGACCACGCAGGACGATTACCGCCAGCTGATGGCGATCAACCTCGATGGCTTCGTCTACATGACGCAGAGCGTAATCAAGCAGCTCCTGGCCCAGGGCACCGGCGGCAGCATCACCAGCATCACCTCGCCGCTGGCGGACCACCCGATTGCTGGCGTTCCGGCAGCCGTCGCGATGATCACCAAGGGCGGCATCGAGTCGGCGTCGCTGAACCTCGCGATGGAATACGCGCAGCAGGGCATCCGCGTGAACACCGTCGGCCCGGGCATCGTCGATACGCCGATGCACGCCAATGGCCCGAAGGACGTCCTCGCCACGCTGTCGCCGATCAACGGCATCTCCAGCGTGCAGGAAGTAGCTGACGCCGTGCTCTTCCTCACCGAAGCACCGCGCGTTACCGGCGAAGCGCTCCGCGTGGATGGCGGCGCCCACCTGGGTAAGTGGTGATGGGCGGCCCGCTGGCGAATGCGGCGGGCGCCGAGGCGCGGCTGGTGGCGCTGGGCATTTCCCTGCCTCCGCCGCCGTCGCCCTTCGGCAAGTACGTCGAGGCGGTGCGCGTCGGCAACATGGTCTACTTCAGCGGGATGCTCCCCGCCGTGGGCCACGACCTGCCCCTGCTCGGACGCGTTGGCGAGGCACTGAACGTGGCGGAGGGCCGCAAGGCCGCCGAGATGGCCGCGCTGAGTGCCCTCGCTGCTGCGAAAGCGTTCCTCGGTTCGCTTGACCGGGTCACCGCCGTGGCGAAGCTGGGCATCTACATCGCTACCGTCGGTGATTTTCGCGAGCATCCGGCCATCGCCGATGGCGCATCGGAACTGATGGCCGCGGTGTTCGGTGACGACAAACTGGCACCGCGCGTGGTGCTCGGCATGGCCAGCCTTCCGCTGGGCGTGCCGGTAGAACTGGAAGTGCTGCTGGAAGTCGCTGACTGACAGCCCTGCGGGTGGCCTCAAGCTTTGCGGCCACCCGCCGTTACGCCGAGGGAGAGACTGACGAAGGATCGTTGTGAATCCCCTCCTCATCAACAGCGCTGCATCGACGGCTGCCACGGCGTGGCAGGACCGTCTGTACGCGAGCGCCACGCGTGTATCGGCATCCGCACCCGCGACGGTGGCGCCAAAGCCCACCGTGCTGGACGGCTCGGCGACGCCGCCGACGGATGTCACCTATGGCGACCCGAGCAAGCCCGTCGTCGACCCGTCGTCGGACGATGCACTGGCAGCGCGCATGCAGCGCAACGCCGCGTCCGCTGACAGCGGCAGCCTGTTCGCCGGCCTTGGCCAGGCCCTGCTCGGCCGCTTCGCCACCGATGGCGCCAACTTCGTTTCCGACGTCGTCAGCACGAGCGCGGCCGACGCGGCCATCAGCCTCGGTATCCGCACCGCCAGCGGTGCGACGGTGAGCCTGTCGCTCAGCGGCACGCAGAGTGGCCTTTCCGTCAGCCTCACATCCGATCGCACGCTCAGCGACAGCGAACGGACGGCGATCGCCAGCCTCGCCCGCGGCTTCCAGGATGCCGTCGACGGCCTCGGCAAGGTGCCGCCCGTGCTTTCGCTCGATGGCTTGATGGGTGCCGATACGTCGGTCTTGGGCAGCGTCGACCTGCATGCGTCGGTGGCCACCGCGCCGGGCGTCCACGAGGCCGTCGCGCTTCACGTCGGAAGCGATGCGCGCTCGCTGAAAGTCGACGGCGCCGCAGGATCGCTTGCCCTGAACCTCGACATGACCCAACCCGCCACCTGGGGCAGCCGCGCGCAGCGCGACGCATCCGTTGCCGCCTACCTCGGCAAGGTTGGCGCCGCCGCCATTCGCGGCCATGCCGACGCCTCGCTCGTGGCGATGTTCAAGGACGGCTTCAGCCAGCTCAACAGCCACTACCCGCCCACGCCGACGAGCGCATCGGTACGCGGCTCGGTACGCGACCTCTCTGCTACTGACCATAGCGTGCTCACCGGCCTGGCGGACTTCGATGCGTCGATCTCCCAGGCCACCCATGCACCCAACCCGATGCGTGGCGACGAGCTGGATACGTTCAACTACGACGTCTCACAGTCCACCCGCCTCAGCGGCCGCAACGCGCGCGATCGCCACATCGATCAGTCGCAGACCAGTCATCTCAAAGCAAGCTTCCACGAATCGCCCTGGCCGGGTGGCCACCTCAACCTGACCGACAAGCCCGGTTCGCAAAACTACAAGTACACGGAGATCGACGACTCGGCGACGTCGTCCACGTCCATCGCCTATGCGAAGGGCGAACTGATCTCCGCCACCACGTCGCAGGCGTCGAGCCAGGACACCCGCGTGCGCACATACATGGTCGCCCAGCTGATCGACGACATCGATACCCCGTCGCATCACGATACCCAGCGTGACCTGCTGCCGTTGCTCAAGACACAGGCGCATGACCAGGCGCTAAGCTCGAACTAAGACTCGCAGGCGCGCGCGTAAGCGTCCTGTCATCTCACTGACAGGACGCCCTAAGCTGCACTTGGCAAGGTGTGCGCACTGCCCGCCCGAGCGGGCGTTCCACGGAATGCGCATGTCCTCGATCGTCGCTGCCCAACGCACCACGGCTTCCACGGATGCGAAGCGCGCCCCCATGCATGGTCGCCTGCAGGCATTCCGCCGCCGGGCCGTGGCCTGGCTGGTGCGTCGCGCCCTGCCTGGCGCGTCGAACCGCGTGCCGCCGGGCGAGCTGCCACGTGCGGGCATCCAGCGCATTCTCGTATGCCGACCCAACCACCGGCTGGGCAATACGCTGATGGTGACCCCGCTGCTTGCCGAACTGGAAGCACGTTTCCCGGGCGCGGAGGTGGACGTGCTGGGTTCCGGCGGCGCCACGCGCGGCGTCTTCGCCGGCTACGCCTCCATCGGCGAGTTCTTCCTTCTCGAGCGGCGCGCGCTGCGCCACCCCATCGCCACCGTGAACACGCTGCGCCGGCTTCGTTCGAAGCGCTATGACCTGGTGATCGACGCCGCCTCCGGCTCGTCATCGGGGCGGCTGGCCGCCGGCATGGCGCAGGCGCGCTTCCAGGTGAGCGTGGAAGGCACGCCAGACGCGCCCGTGCACTTTGCCGCGCGCCCGGTGCACGCGCTACGCGTGGCGCTGGGCGATACCAGCGGTGTGACGCCGCCGCTGGATCTCCGGCTGAGCGACGCGGAACGAGCGAAGGGCGCGGAGCGTCTCGCCCGCGTGCTGAACGCCGCCCAGGGCAGCGATGCCCCGGTGATGGCCATTTTTCCCAACGCCACCGGCGCCAAGCGCCAGGACACGGCGTGGTGGCAAGCGTTCCTTGGCGCGTTGTTCGCACGCATCGGCGAGCGCCGCGTGGTCGAGCTCGTCGCTGCCGACGGCATCTCGCGGCTGGACAACGCGTATCCCACGTACTTCACCAGCGACCCGCGCAAGCTCGCCGCGTTCATCGACGCCGCGGGGTCGTACATCAGTGCGGACTGCGGGGTGATGCACCTCGCGGCCGCGACCCAAGCCACCACGATCGGCCTGTTCAGTCGCACCGATCCGAAGCGCTATGCGCCGTATGGCCACGGCAATGCGGGCGTGACGTGCGAAGACGGCTGCCCCGAGCGCACGGCCGCACGCGTCGCTGCCTTGCTCGGCGGCTAAGCCCTCAGCGGCAGGCGCACACGCACCTGCAACCCCCGCCCCCACGGCGCGTCTTCGAGGGTGACCGAGGCGCGGTGCAGTTGCGCCACGCGTTGCACGATCGACAGGCCCACGCCAAAGCCGTCGGCGAGGCCGGCGGATTCGCGGTGGAAGCGTGTAAAGACGGCCGTGCGCTGCGTGGCAGGAATGCCCGGACCGTCATCGACGACATCCAGCACCGCTTCGCCCCGATCGACGTGGATGGCGATGCGCACATGGCCTTGCACAGGCGCATGGCGCGCCGCGTTTTCCAGGAGATTGCGCACCATCGCCGACAGCGCGGTGGGATAGCCCGGTACGACCACGGTGTCAGGCGGTAACGCGAGCTCCAGTGCGAAGCGCGAGCAATCGACCGTGGGGGACCACTCCGCCACGACATCGCGCACGAGCCGGGCCAGGTCCACGCGGTCCAGCGGGATATGGGCATGATCGTCCAGGCGGGCAAGCACCAGCAGCTGGTCGGTGCGCCGGTCGAGCATGCGCAGGCTTTCCAGTGCTTCGGGCAAGGACGCCGCGGCGACGTCGTCGGCAGCAAATGCGTGCGCGCTGTCGAGGTTGATCATGGTCGCGGCGATCGGCGTGCGGAGCTCGTGCGCGACATCGGCGCTATAGCGTCGTTCGCGTTCCAGGGCTGTTTCGATGCGCTGGATCTGTGCATTGAGCGCATCGACGATCGGGGTGATCTCGCGTGGTGAATCGGGAATCACGATCGGCTCGCGCGTGCCAGCGTGGCGCGTCGCGAGGACCCCGGCCAGTTTATCGAGCGGACGCAGGCCACGCTTCACGGCCCAGCGCAGGGCGAGAAACATCAGCGGAAGGCCGATGAGGATGGGCAGCGTCCGTTCCATCGCCACCGCGTTGGTGACATCACGGCGCGAGTCATGGCGTTCGGCCACGCTGATCGTCACGCCCAGGGTCGGATCGGTACGCGTATAGACGTGCCAGCGGCGACGGTGCACCTGCAGCGAAACAATCCGGCCGTCCGTGGCGAGGTTGCGCGGCAGCTCGTGCATGTTGTCCGTGACGAGCAGGATGTCGCCGTCGCTGCCGGTGACCCGGTAGCCCACTTCGGCTTCGTAGGTTGACGCCGGACCGAACCCGTTCGCGATGACCGGCACGGCCGGCAGGCCCTCCAGCTTCCGGCTGTTCGGAAAGGCGGTGACGCCGGTCTGGCGCAGCAAGGCGTCCAGCGTCTCGGCGGTCTGCCTGAGGCGGACGTCGGAGAGTTCGTTGAGTTCGGAGATGGTCCGCAGCGCGGCCAGCAGGCCCAGCGGCAGCAGCACGGCCAGCACGGCCAGGGCCACGCGGCGGCGCAGGCGACGCTGGAGCGAATCACCCGTCACGCGGGGTCCAGCGGCACCATGTAGCCGAATCCGCGTACGGTGCGGATGCTGTCCGTGCCCAGCTTTCGCCGTAATGCGTGGACCAGCACTTCGAGCGCATTGGGGCCCACATCGGATTCCGTGCCGTAGACGGAGCGCTCGATGGTGTCGCGGCGGACGATGCGCCCTGCCCGCTCCATCAGCACGTGGATCAACGCGAATTCGCGACGGGTGAGCTCGACGCGCTCGCCGTCCACGGCCATCTCCATGCGCCCGACGTCGAGTCGCAGGCGGCCCGCCTCGATGAGATTATCCGCAAGGCCCTGCGCGCGACGGGCCAGGGAACGGATCCGCGCCGCCAGTTCATCCAGGTGGAAAGGCTTCACCAGGTAATCGTCGGCGCCGGCATCCAGCCCCTCTACCCGCGATTCGATGCTGTCGCGGGCGGTCATCACCAGCACCGGCGTGAGGATGCCCGCCCGGCGGGCCTCGCGCAGCACCTGCACGCCATCCTTGTTCGGCAGGCCCAGGTCCAGCAGCACCAGGTCCACGTTCTCCTGGCGAAGGGCTTCCAGCGCCTCATTGCCCGTGCGCAGCCACATCACCGCATGCGTCAGCTGCTCCAGCGCACGCTTGATCGCCGCGCCCAGCCGTTCGTCGTCTTCGACCACGATGATGTTCATTTGAGGTCTCCGCCAGTGGGTCCGGATCTATTCTGCAACATCCTGACGGAACGGAACCACGCTCGGTGGCTGCAGGACGCCTACAACGTTCGGCGGGCTGCGCCGACTACCTGCCCCCGGAAGCCGTCCCTAAGCTTCGTCACGACGTAAACTTGGCGACCGGACAGAGCGAAATGGACCTTTCAGAATTGCCGTATAACGACTTCAGCGACTATATCCGCGCCTACGTTTCCTGCCGCGCCGATGACCCCGAGTTCGACTGGACGCCACGACGTGAGTGGTGGGTAGGGAAAGTCGATGAGCTTGCAGATGCCATTGAGCGTTGGCTGGCGCCGGTCATCAGTGACGGGACCATCAGCTTCTCGCGACGAGCGATCACCATCGACGAAGGCACGATGGGAAGCTATTCGGCCACCCAGGTTGACATTGGACTGGGCAAGGAAAAGGTCAGCATCGTGCCCGTTGGAACGTTTGTGGCGTACGCCTTTGGTCGCGTCGAACTGGAGGCTCCCGGCGGCACAGCCATGTTCGAGCTGATCGCTGATACGGACCATCGTACGTCAGAGTCGTGGCGCGACGCGTCCTGGCAACTCGTACACACGGCAACGGGAAGCCGAATGGGGCACGTCGATCAGTCACTATTTCAAACGGTGTTTCTCGACATCATCGGCATGGTCGACTGAGTATTGAGATGGGATGGCCACCATTTCCGGCCATCCCCACTCCAAACCCTTTCAATAGTCGTAGGTAAGCGAGAACCGCACATAACGCGGGTCTTGCAGCACCAGCGGCGTGCGGTACAGCGGGTTGGCCGTGCCCGTCGCGTCGAGGTAGTAGTGCGGGTTGAGACTCAGGGTGGCCTGGCTGTTGGTCACGTTGAACACGTCCAGGTTCAGGCCGAGCTTGTGATCGGCGAAGGCCGGGGTCCAGTGCAGGCCGAGGTCGAGCTGGCGCTGCCAGGGCATATTGCCCGTGGAACCCGGGGGCGCCGGGCGGCCGTCGCAGAAGTGATAATTGGAGTTGTAGCCGGCCGGGTCACTGTTGTCGTTGCCGAACAGGCCCAGGCAGGTGGACGGGCTCCCGGAGATCAGCGACAGGTTGCCGGACACCATCCATTCGGGAGTGATCTGCCAGTACCCGTATAGCTTGAGCTGATGCTTGTGGTTATTGCCCTGCAAGCCGTTGCTATAGACCATCAGCGCCGGGAAATCCCAGTCTTCCGACTGCTGCGGGCCATCGGACTGCACGTTGGACTGGGTGAGCCCTTCGGTGTTGCCGTAGCTGCGTGAGTAGGTGTAATCGAAGCGGCCGTACCAGGTGCCATCGAACGGATGCTCCAGGAAGGTATCCAGCGCGTAGTAGTTGCGCTTGATCTTCGGAAAGCCCATTTCCTTGTTGCTCAGGGTCACGTCGTGGCCATTGCCTGCATCGTCGATCACCACGAAGGTGTTCGCCTTGCCCGGATTAATCAGATAACAGCTATTGACGGAGGCCGCCGCGATGCCTTGCGCGGCGGCCGCGTTGCTGATCCTGTCGACATCGCAGAAGTCATCGATGCCGGTGCGCAGTACGCGACGCGATACCTTGGCGCCGTAGACCCAGCGGTTGTCGATGCTCTTGCTGAAGCCCAGCATGTACTCATCCTGGTACTCGGACTTCAGCCCCTTGGCGGTGACGGTGCGCGAATCGGGCGGCACGCCGAACGCATTGTTCGCCGATACCGGTCCGGACAAGGCCGTCAGGCCGGTCGGCGTGCCGTCGTTCGCGATCCCCGAATAGGTGAAGTACTGGGTGGTGCTCGTATAGCCTGCCGCGGCGCTCAGCGCGGGAGCCAGGGGCGATCCCAGGTAATAGCGCCCCGCGTTGCCGTAGACCTTGAACGACGCATCGCCATTCACATCCCAGCTGAAGCCCAGTCGCGGTGCCCACTGCGGCTTCGTCTGCGCGATATAGGGCTGGCTGTCGCTGTTGTAGTTGGTGAACTGGTCGTTGCGCAGGCCCAGCGACAGCAGGAGCCGGTCGGATACCTGCCACTGGTCTTCGAGGTACTGCGCGCGCTCGGTGGTACGCACCGTGGCGACGGCCGACGACACGTTCTTCATCACGTAGTAGCCGCCCGCGCCATCAGGCGTGCTACCCGGGGCCGCCACGCCCAGGCTCGGCGCCGGGCTGTTGCCGGGCAAGGTGGTGTAGCCGTACGACCACGAATAGCCTGGCCCCGACGTGCGTGCCCCCTGGTCCTCGGCCCGTGCCACGAGGTTGTCGATACCCGCGGTAATCGTGTGGTCGCCCAGCTGCCAGGCCAGGCTGACGCGCAGGTTGCTCGAGCGGTTGCCCTGGTTCGGGTCGTAGATGCTGGAGACGGTCTGCCCGGCCGTACGCGGTGACCCGCCCGTGACGCCGGGATTCTGGTTCTCCGTGCCGGTGACATAGGTGAGCGCGTCGTTGTAGCCCACGGGCGCTTCAAAGTTCTGCGTGTGCATCTTTCCGTACTGGGCGCTCAGCGTGAGCGTATCGGTGAGGTAGCCCGTGTACTTGGTGGTCCACAGGTTGCCACCGGTCTTGATGGTGTCGGCATGGCCGATCGGTGCACCCCGCTGCAGCGCGTTGAAGTCGTACTTGTAGATGTCGCCGCTGGTCTCGCGGGTATTGGAGGCACCCGTGACCTCGAGGATATTGCTGTCATTGATGTTCCAGTCCAGCTTGCTGTACCACTTCGGCATGCGATAGTCGTACGTCGTGTAAGGACTCGTCGAGGTCACCGCACCAACGCGGCTTCCCTCGCTTTTTGCCCACTCACCGGAGGCGAAGAAGAACAGCTTGTCCTTGATCAGCGGGCCGCCCACATAGGCGTCGTAGACCGTGTTCCAGTTGTGCATCTGGCTTCGAGGAACGTAGAGGTTGCCGGCCACGGGTACGGGCGGCAGCCCGTTCTGGTAGTACGTGTTGTCGTACGACGCACGCAGCGATGCCGGGTCCCAGCTGAGCTTGCCGCCGAAGTGCCAGTCATTGGTGCCGCGCTTGCCGACCATGTTCAGCACGCCACCATCGGAGCGGCCGTACTGAGCGCTGTAGCCACCGGTGTAAACCTCCTGCTGATCGATCGAGCCGTACGGCAGGGTGAGCCCACCGGCGGCCTGCAGCGGATCCGTGGTGTTGAAGCCGTTGATGTAATACGCGTTCTCGTTGGCCGCGGAGCCACCGAAGCTGATCAGCGACTGCCCGGTGGGTCCGGTGAAGCCGCCCGCATTGCCCACCACGCCCGGTGCAAGCCGCGCGGCCGCCTCCGCATTGAAGCCCAGCGGCAGCTTGGCCAGCTGCTGCGCCGTAATGACGGTGCGCGAATCGACGCTGGTGACATCGATGGGCGGCAGCGTGTTGGCCGACACCGAGACGCCTTCGAGGTTCTGCGTGTCCGATGCCGCGACGGGTGCGGCAAAGGAGACATCGGTCGCGACGCCCACGCGCAGGGCAATGTCGGCGCGCGTCTGTACGGTCGCTCCCTCCTTGCGCAACGACACCGTGTACGTGCCGAGCGGCAGCTGCGCGAGCGCATAACGTCCGCGCCCGTCCACCGGCACGTCGCGCTGGAAGCCCGTCGCACTTTCGATATGCACCATGTCGCCGGTACCCGCCGCCACCTGGCCGCTAATGGCGCCGGTAGTCGATTGCGCCAGCGTTCCACCGCTGGCCAGGCCCGCCGCGATCACCGCGGCCAGAACGCGCTTGCGATACTTCATGCCCTGCTCTCCCCGATCAATAGGCAACACCTCTCCCTCGCGACGAAGCCCCCGCGTTCGCTTGGAACAGGCAATGGTGGCGCCCCCGTGGTGCGGGGGCGCAGGTGGGTTATGGCGTCAGTTCAAGGGTCACGACCTGGAACGGCTGCAGCGTCATGGCCGTGGGTTTGTCCGCATCGAGCGTCTGCGCGGGCTTGCCGGCATCGGCCTTCCACGGGCTCTTCGCCTGGAACACGCGCTTCGCGCCGGGTGGCAGCTCCAGCTGGCGGTCCAGGTCAACCACGATGGCCTGCGGCTTGTCGGACGGATTGCGCAAGGTCAGGATTGCCTTGGCCGGTGTCCACGACGCCCAGCCGTACACGTCGAGGCGCCCCGGATCACCTCCCACCCAGTGGGTATCGCGCAGGACACCGGCGTTGCTGCGCGACCAGCGCGCGGCTTCCGCCAGGGTGTCCCAGTCGTCGGTGGAGAGCAGCTCCGGCGTGATGTACAGCTCCTGCAAGGCCGTGCCGCTGCCGAAGTACGAATGCACCTCGTTGGCGAAGTCGTGGCCCGGATCGGTATTGAGCTTGCGGTTCTCGCGGGCGTAGATGATCCCGTGCAACATCAGCGAGTTCAGCGGGAACAGTGGCCCCTTCTCCACGATGTTGTGGTACGTCTCGCGGTCGCGGTAGGTGATCCAGCGTTCGCGCTTGCTGCCCACGCCCACCAGCTCGTCGTCCTCGCCATCGCGCCAGATGGAGTCGGCATACATCAGCCAGTACGGCGACGCGAGCGTGCCGGTGGTCAGGTTGATGAAGAGGTCGGGCTTGGCGGTACGCAGGTCGTCGATCAGATGGATGGCGGCGTCGAAATCGCTGTCGAACACGCTGCCCGGGAATACCTTGTTCGCGTTGCCCGTGCCATCGAACTTGAACTGGTTGACGCCGTTCTCCTTGACCAGCGCCATGGTCACGTCGTGGAACCGCTGGTAATACTTCGGCCCGGACAGGGCCATGCCCTTTTCGACGATCTCGTAGCCCGCCTCGCCGGCACGCTTGGCGCGCTCCTTCGACGGCGGCCCGTAACCACCCCATGGCGATAGCCACATGCCCGGCGCGGCCCCATAGGCTTTCGCGGCCTCGGCGAGCGGCTTGAAGCCGTGCGGGAAATCCTTGCTGAAGGCCCAGGTGCCGCTGTAGTCGTCCCAGCCATCGTCAAAGAGGAAGGAATCGAGGGTCACGCCACGCTTGGTGGCCAGTTCCTCGCCCACATGATGGATGCGCTCCAGCGCCTGCTGCTCGGTGTACGGCGTGAAGTAACCGATGTCGTACCAGGAGTTGTAATGCAGGAAGGTACGATACGGATGGGCGCGCTCGCGTTCGATATAGGTGAGGAAATCGCGGCGCAGCTGGTTGTCGTGCGTCGCGCCGATCGCCGCCGAGTACGTGACCGACGTGCCCTTGCGCAAGGGGAGCTCCCGCTCGACCCACAGCTGCACCTTCGCGCCGCCGGCCACCATGCTTTTTGAGAGGGGATTTTCGAAGCCGAGCCAGTCGCGGCCGGAGATCACCGGCGATCCGTCGACGCTCCCCACCACTTCCGAATCCGGGAGCTTCGTCGACAGCAGGTCGACGCGGTGCACCGGCTCGTCCGCTGTCAGCGCACTGATGGTGACGACTTCGCGCAGGTAGTCCGAGCCGTCGCGCTGGACCCAGCTGACGTCCACGCGGAAACGCTGGGCCGCATCGCTGAAGCGCGCGTGCAGCACCTTGCCCGGCACGCGCTCGGCGCCACGCGAGGCCTTCGGATCGGCTTTCAGCGTTTCCTGGCGCAGTTTGCCGTCGAGATGGAAGTCGTTCGGCCCAAGCACGCTGCCATCGGCCATCGTGATCTGGAAAGGCACCGTGATGGGCAGCTCGCGCTGGTTGATGTGGTCAGTGACGACCACGTCGCTGAGCTTGCCATCGGCCACCTTGAAGGCCAGGGTCATCGCGTCCTTGCCGAAGTCGTCGGCCACGGCCAACGGTGCCAGAGTCATCGCACAGGCCGCTACCAGCGCGCGCGTCCGCCATCCTGCCTTCCCCATCCACTCTCTCCCAAGCATTGACTACACGTCCAGCGGCACGACGCGGACCAGCGGCCGAAGGCCGTCCACCGTGTCGAGCCGTACAAATCCGGTTTCTTCACCCAGCGCGTTGGCCGCGCCACAGGCGACGGCGAGGCGCAGCGCGTCGCCCATCGACTCGCGCCTCATCAGCGCCACCATCAGGCCACCGAGGAAGCAATCGCCCGAGCCGACGGTGTTGCGTACGCCGTCCACATGCAGCGACGCCTGCCACGCGCCGTGTTCGTCGACGGCGACCGCGCCCTCCCCGCCCAGCGTCAGCACCGCGTGGCGCACGCCGCGTGCATGCAGCGCACGCGCCACGCCTGCGGCATCCTCGAGTGAGGCGACGGGTGCGCCGAGCAGGTCGGCCGCTTCGGCGGCGTTGGGTTTGAGCAGCCACGGCGAGCCATCGGCCGCGGCGCGCAGCGCGTCACCGCTGGCGTCGATCGCGCACGGCAGCGATGTCTCCGCACTCACGCGTGCGTAATAGCCCGCATCAAAGCCAGGCGGCAGGCTGCCCGTGCAGACCAGCGCGTCACTTTCCATGGCCCAGTGGCGCATCACCTGGTCGAGGACCATGCGCGTATCGGCGCCCGGGTCTTCGCTGCGTTCAAGAATCTCGGTGATCCGGCCACTGGCCTCGCGAATCGCCAGGCACTGGCGCAGGGGCACGGGTGAGCGCACCGCACGGAAGTCGACGCCGCGCAGCTTCAGGCGCTGGCTGAATTCCGCGGCGTGCGCGTCGTCGCACAGGCCGACGAGGGTCACCGGCATGCCCAGCGCCGCGATGGTCTGCGCCACGTGCACGCCCTTGCCGCCCGGCCGTTCATCGGCACCGCCCGCGCGATGCACGGTGCCCGGTCGCAGCGCACCCACGTCCACGAGACGATCGATGGCGCTGTTGAAGCCGGCCACGGTGATCATGCGGCGGGCCCGATCAGAACCGCGACGTCCGCCGCGGACGCCTGGGTCAGCGTGCCGCCCAGGCCGCGCGTTGACAGCGCGCCACAGGCGGCGGCCCAGCGCAGGCACGCATCCAGCGGCCGGCGCGCCAGCCACGCATGCAGGAAACCGGCGTTGAAGTTGTCGCCCGCGCCCGTGGTGTCGACGGCATCCACCGCATACGTCGGCATGCGCATCACCTCGTCACCGTGCAGGGCGAGGCAACCCTCGCGGCCATGCTTGATGACCACGGTGGGTCCCTGCGCAGAAAGCCGGCGCAGTGCCTCGTCGATATCATCCGTACCCGCCAGCGCACAGGCTTCCACCGCATTGGGCAGGAACACGTCGACCCTGCGCAGCACCTCGCGCAGGCCTGCGTCCCATGTCCCGGCCGGATCGAATCCCGGGTCGAGCGATACGCTGAGGCCCGCACCGCGAGCCCGCTCGATGAGGCGAACGATGTCGCCCTGCAGGCCGGTTTGCAGGAAGTACGACGAGATGTGCAGGTGCGCCGCACCCTGCAACGCCGCGTCCGTGACGTCCGCGCCGCGTAGCTCGGCGATGGCGCCGGGAAACGTCACCAGCGCGCGATCGGTCGCGCCGGACAGCGCCACGGTGAGGCCGGTTTCATGGGCGGCATCGATGAGGACGCCGCGCGTGTCGATGCCGGCATCGCGCATCGCGGCGACGCAGAAGCGGCCGCGCTCGTCGTCACCCGCACGGCCGACGAAACGCACGGTATCGCCCAGGCGGGCCAGGCCGAACGCGCAGATCATCGACGAACTGCCCGGCACCTGGCGCGCGCCGCTGGCGAGGGTCTCCGTGCCGAACGCGGGCAGCGGGTCGATGCCTGACAGGATCAGGTCGACATTGATCTCGCCGGCGACGACCACCGTGCTCATGCAGCGTCGCCCCCGTGCAGGGTGAACTCACCAACCACGCGGGTCAGCA
Organism: Luteibacter pinisoli; assembly: GCF_006385595.1. Classification (NCBI taxonomy): domain Bacteria; kingdom Pseudomonadati; phylum Pseudomonadota; class Gammaproteobacteria; order Lysobacterales; family Rhodanobacteraceae; genus Luteibacter; species Luteibacter pinisoli. The sequence continues at coordinate 1,601,692 of NZ_CP041046.1, read as the reverse complement.
CGCCTTCCGAGGGCGTATCCGGCCGGTGGCCGAGCTGCAGGCAGCGGAAGAACGCGAACAGCTGGCCGACCACCGTGTGCACGAGCAGCTGCTGCGCCGAGGGCAGCGCGTAGAGGCCGGGCAGGTCCAGCGCGAGCCCGCGCGTACCGACGAGCGCCGGGTCGATGTCCTCGCCCACGACGATGCGGACAGGGGCGAGATCCTTGCCGTTGAGTTCGCGCAGCAGGTCGGTTTCGTAGGCGCGCACACCGGCATCGCCGGACAGGTAGGCGACGAGGACGCCACCCCGGTTCAGCCAGGCCATCGGCCCGTGGCGAAACCCAAGGAAGGTCTCGGCGAGGGTGACGGTGTCACCACCGCTCATCTCCAGCATCTTCAGCGCCGACTCGCGCGCCGCGCCGTAGGCACCGGCGCTACCGAGGTACACCGCGGTGTCGCGCTCGCTGGCGGCAAGCGCGGCCAGGGCATCGGCGTACACGTCGAACACGCGCTCGACGAGCGCCGCCGCACCATCGGCCGGGCTCGTCGTGCCCAGCGCACTGCCGGCCAGCAACATGTTCGTGAAGCTGCTGGTCATCACCAGGCTGCGGTCGTTGGTCCGTGGGTCGAGAACGACGACATCCACCCGCGGCTCGTTGGCGTAGCGCGTGGCCAGGCGGCCGTTGGCGTTGCAGGTGATGACCAGGTGGCGCCAGCCGGGCGCATGGGCCAGGACGGCATCCACGGCGCCGACGCTCTCGGGGCTGTCCCCCGAGCGGGCGATCGAGATGAGCAGGCCGTTCGGGCCCGGCAGGGCGCCGGCGCGGTGGGTAAGCAGGTCGCCAGCGGGGATGGCGCGGGCCGGGATCCAGCATTCGGCCTGCAACACCGGCGCGAGCGCCTCGCCGACATACACTGAGCTGCCCGAGCCGGTGATCGCCAGCTGGGCCGGGCGCGCAGCCATGGTCCGGTCAAACACGGCACGGAAGGCGGCGCCCTGCGAGCCCGCCGTGGCACGCCAGGTGGCGGGCTGCTGGAGGATTTCCCGCAGCGTGTCCGCATAGCCCAGCGCCTGCTGGCGGGCGTCGGGCAAACCGCGCAGGCCGGCAAGGGTCGGGACAGATTCGTTGGAAGGGACGGTCATCGTGGGGCTTGACTTTGGTAGGGTTGAAAACGAAAGATAACGAAACTTTCGATTGCAGGGTAATCCCGAGGAATCACGACATGCAAGCCCCGACGAACGAATCGCCCACACTCGCCACCCTCGATCTCCCTCCCGGCAAGCGTACGCGCCTGCAGCGCATGCTTTACGGGCATGGCCCGGGGAATGGCACGCTGCTGGTGCTGCCGCTGGACCAGGGCCTGGAACACGGCCCCACCGATTTCTTCCCCCACCCGCCCGCGCTGGACCCGAGCTACCAGTTCCGGCTGGCCGAGGCCGGCGGCTTTTCCGCCATCGCCCTGGGCATCGGCCTGGCGCAGAAGTACATCGGCCAGTACGCCGGCCGCGTGCCGCTGATCCTGAAGCTCAACGGCAAGACCAACATACCCGACGATGGCGACGCCACCTCGCCGCAGTTCGCCTCGGTGGAAGATGCCGTGCGACTCGGTGCGGATGCCGTCGGCTACACGCTGTACGTGGGCTCGCCGCGCCAGCACGATGAAATCCGCCAGCTGCGCAAGGTGCGCGAAGACTGCGACCGCTTCGGCATGCCGCTGGTGCTGTGGTCCTACCCGCGTGGCGCGGCCATTGATGCACGCGGCGGCAAGGGCTCGCTGTACGCGCAGGATTACGCCGCCCGCGTGGCCCTGGAAGTGGGTGCGGACATCGTCAAGCTCCACGAGCCGGATGACCGTCGCGACGGCGTGCCGGGCCCTTACGCCTCGCTCGACGAAGACGCCGCCGGTCGCACGTCGCGCGTGGTGCGTTCCGCAGGCCGCACCATCGTGCTGTTCTCGGGCGGCGAAAAGAACGACGACGACGAGGCCGTGCTGCGCAAGGTGGAGTTCTACATGCAGCAGGGCGCGACGGGCGTGATGTTCGGCCGCAACATGTGGCTGCGCCCGTTCGAGCAGGCCGTGGCGCTCACCCGCCAGGTGCATGAGATCATGAAGCGCTATCCGCGCTGAAAGGCCTGCCGATGACCGACGACCGCCACGACGAGGCCTGGGCTGGCTGCCTGTGCTGCTCGCCGCCTGCCGCCCGCGCCTCGGGCGGCGGGGCAACGAGCAAGAACCCGCTGGAAACCGCACCGGTCGATGCCAGCCTGCGCCTGGTGGACTTCGCGCCGCGCAGCATGCTCGCGGCCACGGGCACCCGGATCGAGACGCCGCGCTTTCCGGTCATCGACATGCATACCCACCTGACGTGGATGAAACGCACGCGCGGCGGCGTGTCGCTGGGCGAGGAGATGGTGCAGTTCGCCACGCCGCGCGACCTGCTGCCGCTGATGGACCGCAAGGGCATCCGCTGCATGGTGAATCTCACCGGTGGCGTCGGCCGGGGCCTCGAAGATTCGATTGCCCGGTTCGACCGGGCTGCGCCGGGGCGGTTCCTTACCCTCACCGAGCCGTCGTTCCATCTGTTCGGTGAAGCCAGTTTCCCTGCCCTGCAGGCCGAGGCGCTCGCCGAGGCGGCGCGCGCGGGTGCCCGCGGCCTGAAGCTGCTGAAGACGCTGGGGCTGTACCTGCGCGAAGGCATCGACACGGGCGCGCTGGTGGGCCTGGACGACCCACGCTTCGACCCGATGTGGGAAACCTGCGCGGCGCATGGCCTGCCTGTGTTCCTGCATACGGCCGATCCGCTGGCGTTCTTCGAACCCACCGATCGCCACAACGAGCGCTACGAGGAACTGGCCCAGCATCCGGACTGGTCGTTCTACGGCCGCGACTACCCCACGCACGCGGCGCTGATGGCCGCGCGCGATCGCGTCATCGCGAAGCATCCGGCCACCACCTTCGTGCTGCTGCACGTGGGCAACCAGGGTGAGCGGCTGGACGACCTGGCGACGACGCTGGCCCGTTTCCCCAACACCCTGATCGACATCAGCGCACGGATCGGCGAGCTGGGGCGCCAGCCGCGCCGCAGCCGCGCCTTCATCGAGCGCTTCCAGGACCGCGTGCTGTTCGGCACCGACGCCGTGCCGCCGCCGTACGGCAACGCCGTGCCCCAGCAGCTCCTGTGCGACGAGCTGTACGAGATCTACTACCGCTTCCTCGAAACCGAGGACGAATACTTCGACTACGCCCCGGCGGAGACCCCGCCGCAGGGCCGGTGGTCCATCTACGGCCTGGGCCTGTCTTCGGCTATCCTGCGCAAGATCTACCATGACAATGCGGCACGCCTGCTGCGCCTGGACTAGAAAAGCGAAGCCATGAGCGAACGACGCGGGAAAGCGCCGCCGAAGAAACTGCTGATCGAGGAACGCCGGCGCGCCATGGTCGACCTCCTCCGCGCCGAGGGCCGGGTCACCGTCGACGACCTGGTGAAGCGCTATGGCGTCTCGGCGGTCACCGTCCGTGGGGATCTCGAAGCCCTGGAACTGGCCGGCAGTGCGAAGCGCTCGCACGGCGGTGCCGTGCCGGCCGATCCCTCGCCGCAGGACGTGCCCCTGCCGATCAAGGAAACCCGTCGCCTTGCCGAGAAGCGCCGGATCGGCGATGCCGCCGCGCGCATGGTGGCCGATGGCGACACCATCATCCTCGATTCGGGCTCTACCACCGTGGAGATCGCGCGCTGCATCCGCCAGCGCAAGTGGACCTCGCTCACGGTGATCACCAATGCGCTGAACATCGCGCTGGAGCTCAGCGGCCTGCCCACCGTGCGGGTGATGATGCTGGGCGGCATGCTGCGCCAGACCTCGTACTCGCTGGTGGGCGTGGACGCCGAACGCGCCCTCTCCCGGCTCTCCGCCGACCGCCTGTTCCTCGGCGTGGACGGCCTCGATACGCGGGTAGGCGTCACCACCCCGGACCCGCAGGAAGCCAGCCTCAACGCCATGATGGTGAAGTGCTCGCGCGAAGTCGTCGCCGTGCTCGACGCCAGCAAGATCGGCCAGCGCAGCCTCGCGGTGATCACGCCGATCACCGGGATCAACGTGGTCATCACCGATACCAGCGCGCCTAAAGAGGCCGTGCACTCCCTGCGCGAGCAGGGAGTGGAAGTGCAGCTGGTTTAAGCCCGCCCTCAGGTACCGTCGGCGGGCACTTCGACCACGTCGCGGACGCTGTACACGTCGATGACGTAGGGCGCGGTGGCGTCGCCGGTGGACTTGAAGCGGCCGAACACCGTGGCGTCGGCGCGTGCGTTTTTCCCGGAGATCACTCGCCGGAAGCTGGACACGTCGCGCTTGTGGCTATTGCCCTCGTCGATGCTGAGCGCCACGCCCGACTTGCACTGCGCATCGGCCAGTGTGGTGACCTTGCCTTCGCTGGTGGCGACGCCGCGGACGGTGACCGTGGTCCCGACATAGCGGGCCGCCGTGCCAAGCACGGTGCAGATGCTGTCTGGTGGCGTCTCGTCGCCGCGGGCCATGGCCGGGCTGGTGACGCATGCGAGACCCAGGACGACCCCCGTCGCCCGGATGAAGGTTGGCACATTCATGCTGATTCCCCCGTTGTACGGGCCGGTAAGGCCCTGCCGTATGGACGGCTGAACGGAAGATCGCGCGCTTGCCGCAGCGCGTCAATAAGAAAAATGGGCAGTCGTCGGCACGGGCCCTGCCGATTTGCCATGATGGGCGTTTACCCGTGCGAGGCAGTGGCGTGGACGGCAAGGCCAATACCCCCCTGGGCATCCTGTACGGCGCCGCGGCGGGCGCCCTCTGGGGCACCGTCTTCGTGGCGCCCGCGCTGGGCAGCGATTTCACCGGCCTGCAGCTGGCGGCGGGGCGCTACCTGGTCTACGGCCTGGTCTCCGCCCTGCTGCTGGTACCACGCTGGCCCCAGCTGCGCGGCTGGATGGAAGGCACCCACCGGCGGGCCCTGGTCGGCCTGAGCCTCCTCGCCAACATCATCTACTACGTGGCGCTGGCCACGGCCGTGCAATGGGGCGGTGTCGCCATGGCCTCCCTGGTCATCGGATTCCTGCCCGTGGCGGTGACCGTCGTCGGCAGCCGGGCGGCCGGGGCCGTGCCGCTGCCGCGCCTGGCGCCCTCCCTGCTCTTCAGCGCCATCGCCATCGTCTGCATCGGCGGCCAGGCCCTGACCGGCGGGGGTGCCTTCGAATGGCGCCGCGCGGCAGGTTTCCTGTGCGCGGTGGTGGCCCTGGTCTCGTGGACGATCTACGCGCTGCGCAATGCCCGCTGGCTGCACCGGTTGCCCCAAGTTTCAGCGCATGACTGGAACCTGCTGACCGGCGTGGTCACGGGCGCCCTTTCCCTTCTGCTGGTGCCGGCCGCCCTGTATTTCGACACGGCCACGCACAGCGCAGGCGCCTGGACGCGGTTCGCGGCGATCAGCGCCGGCATGGCGGTGTTCGCGTCCATCCTCGGCAATGGCCTGTGGAACCGGATGAGCCGCCTGCTGCCGCTGACCCTGGTCGGACAGATGATCCTGTTCGAAACCCTGTTCGCGCTGGTCTACGGCTTCCTGTGGGAATGGCGCATGCCTTCGGTGGCGGAATGGATCGCCATGGCCTGCGTGGGCCTGAGCGTCGTCACCTGCCTGCACGCCCATCGCCGGTAGGCGTGGTCAGGCCTTGCCGGCGGCGATGTTCACGCTGATGGCGATGATGAACACGTTGAAGAAGAACGCGATGGCACTGTGCATCAGCGCGATGCGGCGCAGGTAGCGCGTGCTGATCTGCACATCGGAGACCTGGAAGGTCATGCCGATGGTGAAGGAGAAATAGGCGAAGTCCCAGTAATCCGGATCTTCATCACCGGGAAACTCCAGCCCTTTGTGCTGTTCGCCGAAATTGCCGTAGAAGCCGTGCGCGTAGTGCAGCGCGAACAGCGTATTCATGAACGACCACGCGAGGATGATGGTGCTTGCCGCGATGGCGATGGCCATCACCCCGCCCTTCTGCGACGACTCCAGCTCCGTGCTTACCGCCGCCAGCACGGCGGCAGAGAGCACCACGCCCGCCAGCAACGTGGTCCAGCGGCCGACATCCTGCTTGCGCGCCTCTTCGCGCATGTCCGACTCATTGGCGCGGAGGAAGATGCGCAGGATGAGCGACAGGTAGATCACCGCACCCAGGTCGAAGCCGAGCATGAAGGCCAGCGTATGCGGCATCCCCGTGAACTGCAGGAGCCCCATGGCCGCGACGGCGATGGCGCCGCCGATGAGGAAGCGGGGCCGCGCCTGGAAATAGCGACGGCCCCACCAGTGCTTGCGTGCAGGTGGGTTCATGCGCGGACTATAACCGCAGCGAGCCTCTACAACGCAGCGGTCGCTGCACGGAGGCTGGCGGCGGCCTTGCGCGTCGCCTGCGTCGTGAGCGCAAGTTCTTGCCGTGCCTGTGCCCAGTCCTTCGCACCCAGCGCGTCGCCGATGCCGGGCAGCGGCGCCACGTCTTCCCCTTCCTTGCGGCCGGGGGCTTGCAGCAGGTGGCGATACCACGAACGCTGCGGGAGGCCCGAGGGCTGCAGCCAGGCGGACGCAAACGTGCGCAGCGCGGCATTCACCTTTGCGGCCCTGGACGCCGGAAGATCTCCCGCCGATGCCGCGGCCTCGTCGTAGGTACGCGCCGCGGCAAGCAGGTCCTGTTGCGCGGCACGCAACGTCGTCAGGTCCACCGGCTCCCACGCATCGTCGACGGCAGCCGGTGCCTTCCACTGCCGGTAGCTGACCGAGGCGAGCCGGTACGCGTCGGTGGCGACGAGGGCATTGTGTCGCTGCGCCTCGCGATGCGTGGCTTCCGCCCCTGCCTGCACGCGGTCGATGTCCTTGCCGAGGGATTCGGCGAAGGCGGTGTAGCGCCATGGCAGCACGTCTGCATTGGCCGTGCGCAGGACCAGGCGCGCATTGGTTTTCGCCAGCAGGCTCACGTAGGCCAGGCCGGGATCACCGAAGCGCTGGTAATGCGTGTACGTGTCGTAGAGCGAGTGGTACACCGGCACGCTTTCATCATCGCCGTTGCGGTCGTAGCCGTACCGGACATGCAGCGAAGGCACGCCGAAACGATGCGCGAACGGCAGGTAGTCCGAGCCGGTACCGAGGCGCTCGGGGATGAGGTCGCCACTGGCATCCTTGCCCTTCCCTGCCGCGTCCACGGCGCGCTTGGCCAGGCGACGGGCCTGCACGCTGGCTCCGGTCTCCGGATCCTTCAGGTCGGCCGCCACGCCATCGACGAGCGCAGCGAGGGACGGATCACCACCAGCCGCAAGGAAACCGCGACCGGTGGTGTCGTTATTGAGGTAAAACACCGCGTGTTTCGCCAGCTCGGAAGCATGGCGTTCGGCCCACGCCTTCGAGCCGAGGATGCCGAGCTCCTCGCCGTCCCAGCTGGCGAAGACCACCGTGCGCTTCGGCCGCTGGCCGGCGCGTGCCTGTTCGCCGAGCGCTTTGGCTTCGGCCAGCAGCGCCGTCGTGCCGGCAAGCGGATCCCACGCACCGTAAACCCATGCGTCGTGGTGCACCCCGCGAATCACCCACTCATCCGGCCATGTGCTGCCGCGGAGGGTGGCGACCACGTTGTAGAGCGTGCGCCACTCCCACGGGGAACGGACTTCGAGGTGGACGCCGGCATCGCCACCCACGTGGTAGGCGAGCGGCAAGCCGCCCTGCCAGCGCAACGGCACGGGCTTGCCAGCCAGTGCACGCAGGAAGTGTTCGGCATCGCCGTAGCCGATGGTGACCACGGGAATCGCGAGGTCACCCGTGCGATGCTCGGCTTGCAGCGTCTTCGCGCCCTTGGCGTCCAGCACGCTGTCGATGCCCAGCGTGCCGCGCTGGACGGTGCGATCCGTGCGCCACGCCCCACCCGGGTAGACCTCGCCCTTGGGGAATCCGTCGGCCTCCGGGTCGGAATAGATCACCACGCCGACCGCGCCGTGTTCCTGGGCGAGGCGCGGCTTCACCCACCGGCCCGCGCCGCTGGATTTCACCAGGACCACCTTGCCCTTCACCGACTCACCCAGTTGCGCCAGCTCGTCGTAGTCACGCGCCAGGCCTTCGTTGACGAAGACCAGCGGTGCATCGACGCGGCCATCGGGGCTATACGCTTCCATGCCTGGCAGCACGCCGTCCTTGCGCGTGGTGTCCGGATCCCCTGCGACCGCCGGCTCGCTGAAGTCCGCGGCGTAGTGGTCCCCGCCGCTCAGCGAGAGCGTTTGCGTGGTGGGATACGCGACCAGCACGCGCACCGGTTCCACCGTCACGTCCCAGCCCCATTGGCGCAGGCTGGCGGCGATGAAGTCGGCGTTTTCCTTGTTGTGCGCGGAGCCGACCTGGTTGGGCGCCGAGGTCAGCCGCCTGAGCCAGCCGTCGAGGTCGGCGCTCCCGATGGACGCATCGACCCGCTGTTCGATGCCTCGCTCGGCAGCGGACGATGCCGGGCCGAAGCCGGTAAGGGATGCGTCCTGCGCGGACGCCGCCGCGGCAGCCGTCAAAAGAACCGTGGTGATAAAAGCGCGCATAGCCATCATTTCCAACGGTACGTCACGCTGGCGTAGTAGTAGCGCCCGTTCCAGCTCAAGGGCGAGAACAGGCTGTATTTGAAGTTCCCGCTGGTCGAGTTGGCGTATTTCACCTGCTCCGGACGGGCGTTGGTGACATTGTCCGCACCGGCGGTGAAGGTCCAGTTGTCGAGCGTGTAATCGGCGGAGAGATCCAGCGTCCAGCGATGGTCGAAGTCCTGGTCGAGCGCCGCGCCGCTGTTGCTGTACACGGTGTAGCTGCCATAGCGCTGCACATTGGCATGCGCACCCCAGCGTTCGTGCAGGTAATCCAGGCCGAGGTCGAGCTTGGTGCGCGGGTTGGTGTCGCCAAGCAGGCCCAGGCGCTCGCGGCGCTCCACGCGCTGCACGGCGACGCCGAGCTCATCCAGGATGGCCGGGTTGTCCTTCACCCTGGTCACCTTGTTTTCGTTGTATGCCCAGCCCAGCGTCGTGTTCAGGCGGTCGCCGTTGCTGAAGTCGAAGCCGTACTGGCTGACGACATCCAGGCCCCGCGTGCGCGTGTCCACCGCGTTGGTGAAATAGCGGATCGACTGGTAGTTGGCGTCCACGCCGTTGGCGGCGAGGTAATCGCTGACCGCGGCTGTATTCACCGGGATGTTCGACGACAGGTTGATGCGGTTGGCGATCTTGATCCAGTACGCATCCACGCTCACGTTCCAGCCGTTCACCGGCTCAAGCACCAGGCCAACGGTGGCGCTACGTGATTTTTCAGGCTTCAGCGTCTGCGCACCGAGCAGGCTGGCGGCTGCCGCATCCACGGGGAAGGTGCCGGACTGCACGATCACCTGGCCCTGGCCAAGGTCCTGCAGCTGCGAGGAGATGTCGGCGTAGTGCTGCTGCACCAGGGTCGGCGCGCGGAAGCCCGTGCCGACGCTGCCGCGCACCGCGACACGCGGGGTGAAGTCGAAACGTCCCGACAGCGAGCCCGACGTCGTGCCGCCAAAATCGCTGTAGTGCTCGTGGCGGCCGGCCAGGGACACGGCGAAGCGATCGGTCAGGTTGGTTTCCAGGTCGATGTATTCGGAGACATCGTGGCGCTGCCAGTTACCTTGCAGGTCACCGGTGATGCCGCCGTTGGCGCCGTACTGCGACACGGCATCGCCGGGCGTCACCTTGTAGGCCTGGCGCAGGTACTCAAGGCCGAACGAGACGCTCACCGCATTCGGCAGCCACGAGGGCGTGAACTCCTTGCTGATGTCGACGTTGCCGGTCTGCTGCTGCGTTTTGTAATCCGCACCCTGGATGAAGAACGGCGTGTAGCCGTAGGCCTTGTACCAGTCCGCGTTGATGGCGTGGCTGCGCTGGTCGTATTCGTTGGAGCCGTGCGTGGCCGATACGTCGTAATGCCAGCCATCGCCAAGCTCGCCGCGCAAGCCCGCGGTGAGCGTGGTGTCGTTGACGATGGGGATGCTGACCGGCAGGTAGCCCTGCGGGTAGATCGACGCCACGTTGGTCGAATCGCCACGGTGGCGGTACAGGCTGGCTGTTTCATCGCGGTCCCGGCGATAGATCGCGGTGAAGTACACCGCCGCGGCCTTGCTGAATTCATATTGGCCGGTGAGCGAGACCTTGTTCGACTGCACGGCGGGGTCGCCCAGCCAGTACACCTTCTTGCCGTACGTGGTGCCCACCGCCGCGCTGCTGTAGTCACGACCCGCGCGGTTGGTACCGTCGTTGTTCTGCGTTTCGAGGGCCACATGGATGGAGCCCTTGTCGCCCAGCTTGAAACCGGTGTCGGCGCTGAGCAGGCGTTGCAGGCCATCGCCGGCGTCGTAGCCGCCGAACTTGGCGGTGACCTGGCCGCCCTCCCCGCCCTTCTTCAGGATCACGTTGATCACGCCACCGATGGCGTCGGAGCCGTAGCGGGCGGACTGCCCGTCACGCAGTACCTCAATGCGCTCGATCGCGCCGATCGGGATGGCGTTCAGATCCACCGGGTTGGAGCCACGGCCGATGGCACCGCCCAGGTTGAGGAAGGCACCGGCGTGCTGGCGCTTGCCGTCGATCAGCACCAGCACCTGGTCGGGGCTGAGGCCGCGCAGGGTCACCGGGCGCGCGACTTCGGCACCGCTGATGGTGGTCGGCTGCGGGAAATTCAGCGAGGGCACGAGGCGTGCCAGCGCGGCCGTCAGCTGCGTGGCGCCGGTCTGCTGCAGCTGCTGGGACGTGATGACATCAATCGGCTGCAGCGAGCTGGAGACGGTGCGCTCGGTGCTACGGGTGCCCGTGACGATCACGGTATCGAGGTTGCTTGCCTTGGCGGCGTCCTGCGCGTGCACCGCGGCACCGGTGGTAGCGAGGGCAAGCGAGACAGCCAGGAACAGCGGTGCGCGACGGCGAATGGAACGGTGATGCATGAGGTGCAATTCCCCTGGGAATGGATAAACGAGGGCAACGGCCGCCCGCGGCGACGCAAAAGCGCCACCTGCGGTGCGACAGGACGAACGAAAGGGACGGCGACGCGCGCCGCGGGCGAACCCGCGGTCAGTGAGGCGTCAGCGTGTCAGGTGCGCGGAACGTGCGCGGGGATCAGCCCAGGCAACAACAACACGCACGCACCACGAAACATCGCGGCATGGCCGCGGACGTCATCGGGAGGTTCGGCGTGTTGGCGTTGTTTGCGTTCACTGGGGCTTGGATCGCCTTGGCTGGTTGCCGCCCGAGGGCGGCGGTTGGCAGTGGGCCGCGGTCGTGGAGCAACGAGACCGCATGACATTTGTTGCACCGCACAGTTCATTTGTCAACCGCGGCATGCCTGCACAAAACGTGACACACCGCGTATGTCATCATTCCAGCCCCCCGGACAGGCCCATCCCCATGAGCGACTACGACGACGATTACGACTACGAACGTGAGCACGACGACGATGACGACGACGAGGAAAGCGTCGAAAAACGCGTCTGGCAGTTGCTGCTCCTGATCAATCCCGGTGACGAAGAAGCGGCCGCGCAGCAGTTCGAGCTGTACCGCGCCACCGCTGACGAAGAAGGCGACGAGGATCCGGTGCGCATCGTCGCCACGGTGACCGACTGGCGCTCCAGCTTCGTCGTGGATGCCGACGACACGCGCGAGTTCATCGAGGCCATCACCGAACTGGTCGGCCGCTGGAATCTCGAGATCGATTGGGGTGGCGACATCCACGACGACGACTTCCACGAAGAGGTCGACGGCCCGGAGCTGTTCTCGCGCGCGTTCGATGACCTGAATTCGAAGGGCTACACGCTGTGGGCGCGCGAGGCGGACGAGGACGACACCTACGCCGGCTGGATCACCTCGTCGCGTGACGACGAATCCATGCGCATGGTGGCCACGGCCCTCGGCGTGAACCTGCGCCTCGGCAACCAGGTGATGTAAGACGGCCGGGTGGTCAGGCCGCCGCCATGCGCTCCTTCAGCAGATCGATGAAGGAGCGCACCTTGACGGTGGGCTGCCCCGCGTAAACAGCGTAGATGCCACCGAGTGGCAAGGCGTGTTCCGGCAGGACATGGACCAGGCGCCCGGCCGCGAGATCACGCCGGGCCATGTAATCGGGCAGCACCGAGAGGCCCATGCCCTCCATCACCAGGGCATGCACCGCCAGCGCGCTGTTGGCGCTGGCCGTCGCATGCACCTGCACCACGGTTTTCGCGCCAGCCGCATCGGTAAACGTCCAGCGGGTGGGTGACGGCAACACGGTAAGCGCCACCCACCGGTGCGCGCCAAGCTCCTCTGGCACAGACGGCGTGCCGTGTGCCCCGAGATAGGCCGGCGTGGCCACCAGGCATTCGCGCATATCGGCCAGCCTTGACGAGCGGAGCGTCGAGTCACGCAACGAGCCAACGCGAATGGCCACATCGAAGCGATCGGCGATGAGATCCACCAGCGCATCGCTCACCACCAGCTCCGGCCGCACCTGCGGGTAGCGCTGCACGTACGCCGCGAGCGCCGGCGCCACGATAAGCGGCCCATGGTCCCCCCCTGCTGCGATGCGCAGGCTGCCCATGGGCGTATCCCGGCATTCCCCCAGCCGCATCACGGCCGCCTCGGCATCGGCCACCACCCGCGCGCAGTCGTCGTAAAAACGCTGCCCCGCGTCGGTGAGGGACATCCGCCGCGTACTGCGCAGCACCAGCGGCATGCCCAGCTCCTCTTCCAGCTTCGCCAGGTGCTGGCTCACCATGGCCTTGGAGGTGCCCAGCTGCTCCGCGGCGGCCGTGAACGACCCCGCCTGGACCAGGGTCACGAACACGGCGAGCCGGTTGAGGTTGATGTCGGTGGCCATGGCGGATGCCCGCGTGATCGTAAAGCGATACTTTACGATGAATTACCCGGAAGGGCATTTTTACGCAACGATCAAAGGCGCATCCTTACTCCCATCCCACCCCACGCCTTAAAGGATTCGCTCATGAACATCGTGCTCTTCGGCGCTACCGGCAACATCGGCAAGGTCATCCTCGACGAAGCCCTGGCCCGCGGCCACCACGTCACCGCCATCGTCCGCGACCCGGCCAGGGTCACCACGTCGAACCCCCAGCTCGTCGTGGCCCAGGGTGACCTGCTCCACCCGGCCACGTACGAAGCGGCCCTGAAGGGCGCCGACGCGGCCATCGCCAGCGTCAACGACCCCAACCCGGATAACGTGCCGAAGCAGGCCGAGACCCTGCTGCAGGCCCTCTCGAAGGCCGGCATCAAGCGCTTTGCCTGGGTCGGCGGGGCTGGCTCGCTGGAAGTGGCGCCCGGCGTCCGCGTGATCGACGACCCGCACTTCCCGCCCGCGTGGAAGCCGTCCGCCATGGGCATGGTCAAGGCGCTTGAGGTGTTCCGCGCCAGCAAGGCCGATATCGACTGGACCTTCATCAGCCCGGCCGCCGAGATCGCCCCCGGCCCGCGCACCGGCACCTACCGCACCGGTGGCGACCAGCTGCTGGTCGACGCCAGCGGCAAGAGCCACATCTCCCAGGCCGACTACGCCGTCGGCCTGCTCGACCACCTGGAAAAGGGCGATGCCGCCCGCAAGCGGATCACCCTCGCCTACTGACGACGGGGCCATCGCGGGGGGCAGGTATACTCCCGCGATGAATTACCGCCACGCCTACCACGCCGGCAACTTTGCCGATGTCATGAAGCACATGGTGCTCGTGGCTCTCCTCGATGCCATGAAGCAGAAAGCCACCCCCTTTTGCTACATCGAGACCCATGCCGGCAGCGGCCGCTACGACCTGCGTAGCGTCCACGCCCGGAAAACCGCCGAGGCCGATGACGGCGTCGCCCGCCTGAAAACGGCCACCGGCCTGCCGCCCCTGCTGTGGAAGTGGCTGGACGTGGTGCGCGCCTGCAACGAGGGCGACGAAGCATTCCGCTACTACCCCGGCTCGCCCTGGATCGCCGCGCACCTGATGCGCCCGACCGACAGCGCCCAGCTGTGCGAACTGCACACCGAAGAGGCAGGCAAGCTGCGCCAGCTGTTCCACCACGACGCGCGCATCCACGTGCACAACCGCGATGGCTACGAGGCGATGAAGGCCCTGGTGCCGCCGAAGGAAAAGCGCGGCCTCGTCCTCATCGACCCGCCGTTCGAGCAGCAGGACGCCGAATTCCGCACGATTGAGAAAGCTCTCAAAGCCGCCATGGAACGCTGGCCCACCGGCATCTTCGCCGTGTGGTACCCGATCAAGGTGCGCAGCCACGTCCAGCCGTTCCACCGCTGGCTGGCCAAGAGCGGCGCCAAGCGCGTGCTGGCCGCCGAACTGCTCCTGCACAAGGACGACTCCCCGCTGCGCCTCAATGGCACCGGGATGGTCATCGTCAACGCGCCGTGGAAGCTCGATGATGCGCTCCGCGACGGCCTGAAGATGCTGCCCAAGCTGCTCGGCGAGCCGGGCGAAGCCGAATACCGGCTGACCTGGCTGGTGGAAGAAGGCAAGGATCCAACGCCCGTACACGTCGCGCATCCAATGCGTTCGCTACCAAGGCGGTAAAGGTAAAGTCACGCTACACGCCAGGAGCCGACCCATGCGCCCGTCACTCGTCCGTCTCGCCGTCCCTGCAGCCCTGCTAACCGTCGCCCTCGCCGGCTGTGCCCCGGCACCGATCTACAAGGCCACCTCGAACAACGCCGCGGTGCCGCCCAGCCAGGTGGCCCGCGAGCCGGAGCGCTACGGCAGCTCCGACGTGATCTGGGGTGGACGGATCGTGCAGGTACGCAACTTTGCCGACCACAGCGAAGTCGAAGTGCTGGCCTACCCGCTGGATAGCTCGCAGCGGCCGAAGGCGGACGACACCGGCACGGGTCGCTTTATCGCCGCCATGCCGGGCTACGTCGAAAGCCTGGACTTCCCCGCCGGCTCGCTGCTGACCGTATCGGGCCGGCTCAACGGCACGCGCACCGGTAACGTCGGCCAGGCCAGCTACACCTTCCCGCTGGTGTCGGTGAACCAGTCGCACGTGTGGACGGCCAAGGAGATGCAGGGCGGCCATCCCAACATCAGCTTCGGCGTGGGCGTGGGCGTCATCCGGTAAGATCTTGCGATTCCCAAGGGACAGGAACCCCCATGTCAGGCCACGCTGATTCAAAGCGCGCGATCTTCCTCGCGCTCGGTGCCAACTTCGCCATCTTCATCGCCAAGCTGGTCGCCGCCATCTTCACTGGCTCCGGCGCGATGATGGCCGAGGCCGTGCACTCGCTGGCCGACTGCGGCAACCAGGGCCTGCTGCTCCTGGGCATGCGCCAGGCCAGGCGGCCGCCCTCGCCGGATTACCCGCTGGGCTGGGGCCGCGCCCTGTATTTCTGGTCGTTCCTGGTGGCGATCCTGCTGTTCAGCGTGGGCGGCATGTTCTCGGTGTACGAGGGCGTGCACAAGCTCACCCACGCCGAGCCGCTGAGCTGGCCATGGCTCGCCGTCGGCGTGCTGGCCTTCTCCATCGTCACCGAAGGCGTGTCGATGCATGGCTGCATGCAGGAAGTGAACAAGGCCCGCGGCGAGCAGTCGCTGTGGGAATGGTTCCGCGAGACGCGCGCCAGCGAACTGCTGGTGATCTTTGGCGAAGACCTGGCCGCGCTGATCGGCCTGTGCCTGGCCCTGGCCGCCGTGCTGCTCACCATGCTCACCGGCAACCTCGTGTACGACGCCATCGGCACGATCTGCATCGGCGTCCTGCTCATCGTCGTGGCCGTGCTGGTGGCCCGCGAGGTCAAGGCCCTGCTGATTGGCCAGGGCGTGGAACCCCGGCGCAAGGCGGAAATGGTCGCCTTCCTCGAAGCCCGTCCCGAGATCGACCAGGTCTACAACCTGCTCACCCTGCAGATGGGCACGGACGTGATGGTGGCGACCAAGGCGAAGATGGCCGCGACGCCCACCCCGCGGGCCATGATCGAGGCCATCAACACCGTCGAGGCGGATTTCAAGGCCCGCTTCAAGGACGTCCGCTGGAGCTTCTTCGAGCCCGACTACACCGATTAACCGGCCCGTAGACACCCGGGCTGTACAATGGATGGCTTGTCTGCCAGCGAACCTGCCGAACGATGCCCGTAGCGCTTCCCCGCCCGCCGCTTCCCGCGAACGCCAAGACCCGCCGCTACTGGGCGGTACCGCATGGCTCGTCCTGGGCCCTCGAAGTGGCCGAGGCGGCCCGTGCCCACGACGGCCTGCTGGTGGTCGTGGTACGCGATACGCGCAGCGCGGATAACCTGGAAAGCGAGCTGGGCGTCTTCGCCGGCGAGCTGCCGGTGCTGCATTTCCCCGACTGGGAAACGCTGCCCTACGACGTCTTCAGCCCGCACCCGGAAGTGGTGTCGCAGCGTATCGCCACGCTCTACCGGCTGCCGTCGGTCAAACGCGGCGTGCTGGTGGTGCCGGTGGCCACGCTGATGCAGCGCATCGCCCCGCGCACCCACATCACCGGCGCCGGCCTTGTGCTGCGCAAGGGCCAGAAACTCGACATCAGCGCCGAGCAGCGCCGCCTCGAAGCGGCGGGCTATCGCAACGTGCCGCAGGTGGCCGAACCCGGCGACTTCGCCGTGCGCGGTGCCCTGATCGACATCTTCGCCATGGGCTCGCGCGAGCCCTACCGCATCGAGCTGTTCGACGACGAGATCGAGTCGATCCGCACGTTCGACCCCGAATCGCAGCGCTCGCAGCAGCAGGTGGACGGCGTGGACCTGCTCCCCGCCCGCGAATTCCCGGTCACGGAGGACGCTGCCAAGGCCTTCCGCACCGCCCTGCGCGACCGTTTCCCGATCGACGTGCGCCGCTGCCCGCTGTACCAGGACATGAAGGAAGGCGTGACGCCGGGCGGCATCGAGTACTACCTGCCGCTGTTCTTCGCGAAAACCGAAACGCTGTTCGACTACATCGCCGGCGATGCGCTGTTCGTCCTCGGCGAAGGCGTGCTCGAATCCTCGGCGGCGTTCTGGCAGCAGGTGGGCGACCGCTACGACCAGCGCGCCCACGACATCGAGCGCCCGGTGCTGCCGCCGGCCGAGATCTACCTGCCGCCGGAACAGCTGCGCGAGCAGTTGAACAAGCAGGTGCGCATCGACGTGGTCGAAAAGGGCCACGAGCATGCCGTCGACCTCGGCACCCAGCCGGCGCCCGAGCTGCCGCTGAACCGCAAGGGCGAAGAGCCCGGCACGGCGCTGCGCCATTTCCTCGCCCACTACCCCGGCCGCACGCTGGTCGCCGCCGACTCCGCCGGCCGTCGCGAGGCGCTCATCGAGCAGCTGGCGGGCGCGGGCATGAAGCCGACGCTGTCGGATAGCTGGAAGGCCTTCCTCGCCAGCGACGAGCGCTTTGCCATCACCGTGGCCTCGCTGGAACAGGGCTTCGCCCTGAACGAGCCCGCGCTGACGGTGCTCACCGAGCGCGAGCTGTTCGGCGAGCGCGTGCGCACGGAGCGCCGCAAGCGCGTCGGCGCCGCGCGCGACCCTGAAAGCATCATCAAGGACCTGACCGAGCTGCAGATCGGCTCGCCCATCGTCCATATCGACCACGGCGTGGGCCGCTACCAGGGCCTGCTGACCCTGGACGTCGGCGACATGCCCGGCGAGTTCCTCACCATCGAGTACGCCAAGGGCGACAAGCTCTACGTGCCCGTGGCCCAGCTCGGCCTCGTCAGCCGTTACACCGGCACGGCACCCGAACTCGCGCCGCTGCACTCCCTCGGCGGAGACGCCTGGGAACGTGCGCGCAAGAAGGCCGCGGAGAAGGTGCGCGACGTGGCCGCCGAGCTGCTGGCGATCTACGCGCAGCGCGAGGCCAAGGTCGGCGAGGCCCTATCGGTGGACCGGCAGATGATCGAAGAATTCGCCGCCACCTTCCCCTTCGAAGAAACCCTGGACCAGCAGCGCGCCATCGACGCCGTGATCGTCGACCTGGCCGCGCCGCGCGCCATGGACCGCGTGGTCTGCGGTGACGTCGGCTTCGGCAAGACCGAAGTAGCGCTGCGCGCTGCCTTCGCCGCAGCCACGGCCGGCAAACAGGTGGCCGTGCTGGTGCCGACCACCCTGCTCGCCCAGCAGCACTACCGCAACTTCGCCGATCGCTTCGCTGACTGGCCGGTGCGCGTGGAAGTGCTGTCGCGCTTCAAGTCGAAGAAGGAAGTGGATAACGCGCTGGAGCGCCTCGCCGACGGCCAGGTGGACGTCATGGTCGGCACGCACAAACTCCTGCAGCCGGATATCCGCTTCAAGAACCTCGGGCTGGTGATCGTCGACGAGGAACAGCGCTTCGGCGTGCGCCAGAAGGAACAGCTGAAGAAGCTGCGCGCCGCCGTGGACCTGCTCACCCTGACGGCCACGCCGATCCCGCGTACGTTGAACATGGCGATGAGCGGCCTGCGCGACCTGTCGATCATCGCCACCCCGCCCGCCCACCGTACCGCGGTGCGCACCCTCATCTCGACGTGGCAACCCGCGCTCATCCGCGAAGCGATCCAGCGTGAGCTGGCCCGTGGCGGCCAGGTGTATTTCCTGCACAACGAGGTCGACTCGATCGAGCGCATGGCGCGCGAGCTGGGCGAACTGATTCCCGAGGCACGCATCCGCGTGGCCCACGGCCAGATGCCCGAGCGCGAACTCGAACAGGTGATGGCGGACTTCCACCGCCAGCGCTTCAACGTGCTGGTCTCGACCACGATCATTGAGTCGGGCATCGATATCCCGACCGCCAATACCATCGTCGTGAACCGCGCGGATCGCTTCGGCCTGGCCCAGCTGCACCAGCTGCGCGGCCGCGTCGGTCGTTCGCATCACCGCGCGTACGCCTACCTGATCGTGCCGGACCGCAAGGCGATGACGGCGGACGCCGAGAAGCGCCTGGAAGCCCTGGCATCGCTGGAAGAGCTTGGCGCCGGCTTCACGCTGGCCACGCACGACCTGGAGATCCGCGGCGCCGGCGAAATGCTCGGCGAGGAACAGTCGGGCCAGATCCAGGAAATCGGCTTCGGCCTGTATACCGAACTGCTGGACCGCGCCGTGCGCGCGCTGCGTTCGGGCAAGATCCCGGACTTCGACCTCACTTCGGAACACGAGACCGAGGTCGAGCTACACCTCGCGGCGCTCATCCCGGACGACTACCTGCCCGACGTGCATACGCGCCTGACGCTGTACAAGCGCATCGCCAGCGCGCGCGACGACGAAGGCCTGCGCGAGCTCCAGGTGGAAATGATCGATCGCTTCGGCCTGCTTCCGGACCAGGCCAAGTGTCTGTTCGCGGTGGCCCAGCTGAAGCTGATGGCGACGCCGCTGGGTATTCGCAAGGTCGATTTCGGGCCGAGCGGCGGACGCATCACCTTCCGCGAAAAGCCCGACGTCGACCCGGTGCTGCTGATCAAGCTGATCCAGCAGCAGCCGCGCGTGTTCAAGCTGGATGGCCAGGACAAGCTGCGGGTGATCATGGAGCTTCCCGGCAGCGCGGAACGCATCCGCGCTGCGCAGGAAACCCTGGTGTCACTGGGCGCGCGTCGCCCGTCCTGAGGTCAGGCCGCGGGAGCGGAACGGACCAGATACTGGACGCTGAATTTCTGGTCGGCGTCCATCCAGACCTTCTCCACGGCGAGGCCGGCCTTGCTGGCCATCTGCGCGAAGTCCTCCAGCGAGTACTTGCAGCTGTATTCCACCTGCATCGCCTCGTCCTCGCGGAAAGCGAAGACATCGTGGCCGACGTGGACGTCCTGGCGCTTCGTGCTGACCAGCGCCGTTTCAATGCGCCCGGCCAGCGCGTTATAGCGGGCGCGGTGGCGGAACGCCTCCACGTCGAAATCGGTACCGATTTCGCGGTTCAGCCGCACCAGCATGTTGAGGGTGAACTCGCGCGTGACGCCGGCGGCGTCGTTGTAGGCCGCTTCGATGGCGGCCGGGTCCTTCTTCAGGTCCACGCCGACGATGATGCCGCCACCGACGCTCATCTCCGTGCGCATCTGGCGCAGGATCCTGATCGCTTCCTTCGTCTCGAAGTTGCCGATGGTGGATCCCGGGAAGTAGATCACCGTGCGCCGCGGCGAGCGCGATGCCACGGGCAGGCGCAGCGGCTGGGTGAAGTCGGCGCACACCGGCTGCATCGGCACATCGGGGAAACGCGTCGCCAGTTCCGCCACGCTTTCCATCAGCGCCGTGCGTGAGATCTCCACGGGCACGTAGGCCACCGGCGTCTCAAGGTGCTCGAGCAGCATGCGCGTCTTGATGCCGCTGCCACTGCCGTACTCCACCAGGCGTACGTCATGGCCGAGTGTGTCGGCGATATCACCCGCATGGTCGCGCATGATCGCGATCTCGGTGCGGGTGAGGTAGTACTCGGGTTGTTCGCAAATCGCTTCGAACAGGGCGGAGCCGCGTTCGTCGTAGAACAGCCGCGACGGCAGCTTCTTCTGTTTCGCGGCGAGCCCACGGCGCACGGTGTCCAGGGTGTCATCGACATCCGGATGGCGGTCGTCCAGGCGGATATCTTTCGGTTGAGCGCTCATCGATCGTTTCCAAGTCGTAGCCCCGAAAACTGCCAACGGGCGTGGGGCGGGAAGAAATTCCGGTACGTCGAACGGACATGATCGGCGGGCGTCGCACACGAGCCTCCGCGAAGGATCCACTGCCCATTCATGAATTTTCCGTTGTACTCACCCAGCGCGCCGTCAAGCGGACGAAACCCGGGATAACTGACATAGGGGCTCATCGTCCATTCCCAACAGTCGCCGTACATTTGCCCGAGTTCCGTCTCGAAGGTGATGGCACGAGGTTGGAACACCCCGCTGTCCTGAAGGTTCCCCTTTACGGGGAGCGCGGCGGCCATGGTTTCCCATTCCACCTCCGTCGGCAGGCGGGCACCGGCCCAGCGGGCAAAGGCGTCCGCCTCGAAGTAACTCACGTGACACACCGGCGCATGCGGGTCGATGGCATGCCGGCCTTGCAGGGTGAACTCCGTCTCGCAGGCCTCGTCCCAGTACAGCGGACGCTGCCAGCCTTCCGCCTGCACCGTGGCCCAGCCATCGGAGAGCCACAGGGTGGGCGTGCGATAACCGCCGTCATCGACAAACGCACGGTACTCCGCGTTCGTGACAGGACGATTGGCGATGGAACCCGCCTGCCGATACGTGCGATGCCGCGGGCCTTCGTTGTCGAAATGAAAACCGTCGCCGGCGTAACCGATCTCAACGACACCCTCGTCAAACGACACGAACTGCAACGCGGGAGCGGCAACTGACAACGCGCGCGGTGCATCCGGCGCATACGTGGGTTCGAGCGGATTTTGCGCAAACGCATGCTTGATATCGGTGAGCAACAGTTCCTGGTGTTGCTGCTCGTGCTGCACGCCGAGCTCAACGAGCATCGGCAGTGCCTCGTCATCGCCGCGTTCGATGCGCTCCGCGATGGCGTCGTCGATGCGCGCACGGTAAGCGAGCACGTCACTGAGCGACGGGCGCGTCAGCATGCCGCGACGCGGCCGTGCATGCATCGGCCCGACGGACTGGTAGTAGCTGTTGAAGAGGTAATGCCATTCAGGATTGGGCGACACGTATCGCTCGTCGCGACCCAGGATGAACTGTTCGAAGAACCACGTGGTATGCGCCAGGTGCCACTTCGTCGGACTGGCATCCGGCATGGACTGGATCACGGTGTCTTCGGGCTGCAGCCGGGCGGCGAGTTCGCGCGTGCGGTAACGGATGCGAAGGAAGCGTTCGGCAAGCGCCGCGTTGGGGCGCGTGGCAGGGGCGAGGCCGAGCGATGATGCGGTCATGCGGGTGCTTCCACGGTCAGCCAACACTCGTCAGCCATGACGCATGACCTTGCCCTAGGAAACGTTCAATGGGTGTGAGTGGTTGCGTTCCCGGCCTTAACGGAAGGTGGACCAACGCCCTGCCCCCTCTCGTTTTTCTCTGCGATCCGGCTTAACGTGGTATTCCCACTGCAACGAGGGATTCACCATGAACGCCCGCTATCTGATTGCCGCCTGCCTGGTCCTCGCCCCCGTTGCGGCCATCGCCGCGGGCGACCCGCCGCCGGCCCGCCACGAGCTCCCGGTCAATGAGTGCATGCGCACGGACCGCATCAGCAACTACAGCGTGGTCGACGACCGTACGGTGATCGTCGCCAACGGCCCGGATTTCTTCAAGGTCACCACCGACGTGGACTGCCCGCGCATGGGCCTGGGCGGCGGCGTTCGCTTCAAGTCGTCCGCCAACATCAAGGCGGTCCAGTCGTTCGCCATATGCGGCAGCATCAACGAGCAGATCGTGCGCCGGGACGATCCGCCCTGCCAGATCCAGTCCGTGGAGAAGATCGACAAGGCGACCTACAAGCAGCTCGAGAAGAAGCACGGGGCCTCGGGCCCGGGGATCAGCGGCCCGGCGCACTGAGCGCTACCGCGGGCGTCCTTGAGGCACAAAAAAAACCCGGCGATGAGCCGGGTTTTTTTGTGCCTCACGTCAGGCGCGGATCAGTAGCCGCCATCGTCGCGAACGTAACGGGTCGAATAGCCGTCGTCGTACGTGGTGGTCGTGGTCGTGACGCGGCGGGTGACGACAGGAGCGTCGTCATACACCACCGTGCGCGGCTGGCTGTAGTACACCGGCGCGCCACCGTAAACCACCGTGGTACGCGGCTGCGTGGCGTTGTAAACCAGGGCGCCTACGGTGCCGGCGACAATCGCGCCAGCGATCCAGCGGCCGCTGTGATCGTAGTAGCCACCACCGCGGTGATAGCCACCGCCGTAATAGCCACCGTGGTAGCCGCCCCGGTAATAACCGCCATGGCCCCAGCCGCCCGCGAACGAGGCTGGTGCGAACGCCATGAGACCCACGGCAGCGAGGGCAACGGCGGACTTGACGAACTTGGCTTTCATGACAGTTACCTCCTCAGGTGAGCGCAGATTCGCGCCCGGCCACTGAATCCGAACTGAAGTTTTCTGCACCCGGCGTTCACGTTTTCCATGGATTCACGAACGGCTTCCGAAGCAGCCAGCAACCGTGGATATCGTGGCGCCGTGCGAAGTCGAACGGGATGCTCGGTGCGCTCCAGTCTTCAATGGAAAGATGGGGTTCGAGGGCGGCCCGATCAAGCTGGAAGCGGCGGAAATTGTTTGAGAAAACAATCACCCCTTCAGGCAGCAGACGGTCGGCGCACTGCAGCAGCAGCTTCACGTGGTCGCGCTGGACGTCGAAGTCGTCCGCCTTCTTCGAGTTGGAGAAGGTCGGCGGGTCGACGTAGATGACGCCGTACTGCATCGAGCGCTTCTCCAGGAACGACACGGCGTCCTCCTGGACCAGGCGGTGGCGGCTGCCCGTGAAGCCGTTCAGGGCCATGTTCTTCGAGGCCCAGTCCAGGTAGGTCGCGGACAGATCCACGCTGGTGGTGTCACGCGCGCCGCCGGCGGCCGCGTAGACGCTGGCCGAACCGGTGTAAGCGAACAGGTTGAGGAAATGCTTGCCGGCGGCAAGTTCCCGGATCTTGGCGCGGACCAGGCGGTGGTCAAGGAACAGGCCGGTATCCAGGTAGTCCGTGGGGTTGATCAGGAACGACAGCCCGGCTTCGTGCACCTCGACGAACTGGCCCTGCTGGTCCATCTGGCCGTACTTGGAACCGCCCTTGCCGCGCTCACGGGTTTTCACCGCGATGCGGTCACGGGGAATCTCAAGAACCTCGGACGCCACCCGCACCACTTCGCGCAGGCGGTTGCGCGCCACGTCCACGGGGATGTCCTGCGGCGCCTTGTACTCCTGGATGTGCAGCCAGTCTTCGTAGACGTCGATGGCCGCCGCGTACTCGGGCAGATCCTGATCGTACGCACGCCAGCAGGTGATGCCTTCGCGGGCCAGCCGCTTGCGCAGGTGGCGGACGTTCTTCTCCAGGCGGTTCTTCAGCATCTGGGCGCCGTCGGACAACGGCTTCTGCTCGCGCGGGGCTTCGCCCGCGGCGCGCAGGCTGAAGGTGAGCAGCGGGGTTTCCAGCGCGCCGTTGTACAGCGCGTAGCGCTTGTCCGGCGAGAGCCTCAGGGCACGGCCCAGCTCCTCGTCGCCGGCCAGCACGGCGGCGCGCCAGCCCGGGAAGCGATCCTTCAGGGCCTGGCCGAACTGGCGGTACAGGTGCGGCAGCTCGGCGCGGTCACCCAGGCGCTCGCCGTACGGCGGGTTGGTGATGACCAGGCCAAGCGGGGTCTCCGGCGGCGGCTCGACGTGGACCGCGTCACGACGGTCGAGGTGCACGAAACCCGCCACGCCGGCCGTCTGCGCGTTGCGCTTGGCGGTCTGGACCATGTTCGGATCCGAATCGCTGCCGAAGAACACCGGGCGCAGCTGGCGCAGGCCTTCGTCGGTGCTGGCCTTGGCTTCTTCCCACAACTGCTTCCACAGCGCGTAGTCGTGCTTGAGCCAGCCCAGGAAGCCGAAGTAGCCCCGGCGCAGGCCCGGCGCCGCACCAGCCGCCATCAGGGCGCCTTCGATCAGCAGCGTGCCGGAGCCACACATCGGGTCCACCAGTGCCCCGCCCTCGGCGTAGATCCGCGGCCACTGGGCGCGGACGAGCATGGCGGCGGCGAGGTTTTCCTTCAGCGGGGCCTCGCCCTGGCGCTCGCGCCAGCCGCGGCGATGCAACGGCGAACCCGAGAGGTCGATGGACAGCGTGGCGCGGTCGCGGCGCACGCGGACGTTGATCTGCACATCCGGCTCTTCGGTTTCCACGTCCGGGCGGGAGCCGCTGGCCTCGCGGAACTGGTCGACGATGGCGTCCTTGGTCTTCAGCGCGATGAACTGGCTGTGCGTGAGCTTGCTGAGCGCCGTGTTGGCGTCCACGGCGAGGGTGCCGTGGGCGGCCAGGTGCTCCGACCAGGTGATGGACTGCACGCCCTGGTAGAGGTCTTCCGGCGTGGCGGCATCGAACTCCGCCAGCGGCAGCAGCACGCGGCTGGCCATGCGCGACCATAGGCAGGCGCGGTAGGCGGTATCCAGGCCACCGGAGAACGAGACGCCGGCCAGGGCCTCCTTCACGTCCTCGGCGCCGATGGCGACCAGTTCGTCCTTGAGGAGGTATTCGAGGCCCTTGGGGCAGGTGGCGAAGAAGTTCATGCCAGGGTTTCCAGGAAGCGGCGGAACGCCGCCTCGATATCGGTCAGGGTGTCGCTAAGGCGATGGTCGTCCTGGACCAGCAGCAGGGGAGCACCCTGGCTGCGCGCAAAGGCGAAGGCGCCTTCCACGGGGCAGACGTCGTCGGCGTAGCCGTGGATAAGGAAGGTGGGCACGCCCCTCGCCGCGGCGAACGGGCGCGGGTAGCCGGGGATGCCGGCCGGCAGGGCGAGCAGGAACAACCCCGCCACCTCGGCGTCGAGGGAAGCCAGGCCCGAGGCGAAGGCACCCATGCTCGAGCCCACCAGCACCGGCGGCACCGGCGCGGCGGCGATCGCCGCGGCCAGCCGCGCCAGGCGCGGATCCACCGAGCCGGCGTGGCCCTTGAGGTCATCTTCGCGGTAATCGGGGCGGAGGGTGGCCCAGCCGAGGGACTCGGCCAGCGCCGCCAGGGCGCTCACCTTGGTGGCATCGGGACCGGAATCGGACCCGTGGGAAAGAATGATGTAGCCGCGCATGGCGGTCTCCGTACGCGGATCGACTGCCTATGTTATCAAAGCGGCATGATCGACATCCTTCACGCCCCCCTGCCCTACGAAGATCGCCTGCCCGAGCGCGCCGGCGACACCGTCGACCTCGTGGTCATCCACTGCACCGAGCTGCCCGACCTGGCCCTGGCCCGGGAGTACGGCGAGCGCGTGCTCTACGAAGACCGCGGCACGGGCGCCAGCGGGCATTACTACATCGACCGCGACGGTTCGATCCTCTGCTACGTGGACCCGAACCGGGTGGCCAACCACACCCGTGGCTACAACCCGCGTTCCATCGGCATCGAGCTAGTGAACCTCGGCCGCTACCCGGACTGGTTCCACTCGGCCAAACAGGAAATGACCGAGCCCTACCCCGCGGCGCAGATCACCGCCCTGCGTGCGCTGCTCGACCACCTCGTGGAACGCTTCCCGTCCCTGCGCCACATCGCCGGCCACGAGGACCTGGACACCGCCATGGTCCCGTCCAGCGACGACCCGGAGAACGAAGTGCCCCGCAAGCGCGACCCGGGCCCGCAATTCCCCTGGGCGCGCGCGTACGACGACGGCCGGCTGGGCCGGATCAAGGCCTGATTCCCTATAATCAGCGCCTACCGCGCACCGTCCAAGGGACCCCCATGCACGACAACCACGTCGGCGAGCTTGTCGACCTGCTCGAACTCGAACGCCTCGAAGACAACCTGTTCCGCGGGCAGAGCCGGGACATCGGCACCAAGTTCGTGTTCGGCGGCCAGGTACTGGGCCAGGCGCTCTCCGCCGCCCAGCGCACCGTGCCGGACGACCGCGTTGCCCATTCGCTGCACGCGTACTTCCTGCGCGCCGGCGACATCGACGCGCCCATCGTCTACAGCGTGGAGCGCACCCGTGACGGTGGGTCGTTCTCGGCCCGCCGTGTCGTCGCCATCCAGCACGGCCAGCCCATCCTCAACGGCTCCATCTCGTTCCAGGTGCCGGAGACCGGCTACGAACACCAGATGTCGATGCCTGAGGTGCCCGCACCGGAAGACGTCGAAGCCATGCCAGCCCTTTCGCTGGAACAGCTATCGCGCCTGCCGGAGAAAACCCAGCGCTGGCTCGGCAAGGATGGCCCGTTCGAGTTCCGCCACGTGTGGCCGCGCGATGAACTGCGCCCCGCCAAGCGCCCGCCGTACCAGCACATCTGGTTCCGCCTGACGGCGCCGATCGAAGACACCCTGGCGCTGCACCAGGCGCTGCTTGCCTACGCGTCCGACTTCCACCTGATCGGCACGGCCACGTTGCCGCATGGCATCTCCTACCTCACCCGCAACATGCAGATGGCCAGCCTGGACCACGCCCTGTGGTTCCACCGGCCGTTCCGCATCGACGAGTGGCTGCTGTACTCGTTCGACAGCCCCACCTCGCAGGGCGGCCGCGGCCTCGCCCGCGGCATGATCTATTCGCGTGACGGCCAGCTGGTGGCCAGCACCGCGCAGGAAGGCCTGATCCGGGTCCGGCCCGGCTAAACGGCATGGTCATCGAGCTACGGCACCTGCGTTATTTCATCGCCGTCGCCGACGAGCTGCATTTCAGCCGTGCCGCCGAGCGGCTGGGGATCTCCCAGCCGCCGCTCAGCCAGCAGATCCGTGACCTCGAAGCGCAGCTCGGGCTGCGCTTGCTACGCCGGACCAACCGGCGCGTCGAACTGACCGATGCCGGCCGCGTTTACCTCGATGCCGCGCGCGACATCATCGAGCGCGTGGAAAACGCCGGCGACATGGCACGCCGCGCCGAACGCGGCGAGATCGGCGAACTGCATGTCGGCTTCACCCAGAGCACGCCGTTGATCGCGCGGTTCCCGCGGGCCGTGCGTGCGTTCCGCGAGGCCTACCCTGCCGTGCGCCTGGTGTTGAAGGAACACAACACCCTGCAGCAGATTGAGCGCCTTCTCGAAGGCACGCAGCAGGTGGGACTCATCCGCGGCACGGAGCTTCCGCCGCCCCTCGTGGCACGCAAGCTCGTCGACGATCCGCTGGTGGCGGTGTTGCGCGCGGATCATCCGCTGGCGAAGGGCCGCCGTCCGCGCGTGCGTGTCGAGCAACTCGCCGCCGAACCCTTCGTCGTCTTCAGCCGCAACGCGGGCACCGGCGTCGCCGCCCAGGTACAGCTCATGTGCCGCAACGCCGGCTTCGCCCCGCGCATCGCGCAGGAAGCCGGCGAATCCGCCACCATGGTCGGCCTCGTCGCCGCCGGCCTCGGCGTCGCCGTGCTGCCGGAATCCATGCGCCTGCTGCATGTCGAAGGCGTCACCTACGTCCCGATCGATTCGCCGGATGCGGCAAGCGCCTTGCACCTCGTGCACCGCCGCTCTGATACATCGCCGCTGGTGAAGGCCTTTATGCAGTTGATGCTGAGGGCTTGAGGCGTCGCTTCATGTTGGATAGATATACTTGCCGGCCACCTACAACGAAGCAAGGACGCTTCGCATGCCGATCAGCAACAAACCTAAGCCGGGTGAGATTCTCATCTGTCATTTCCCCACGGATCAAAGCGAACTCGTCGACGGCGAAATGACGAAAGATCGCCTCGTCATCGTCATGAACAAGCCGCTGCAGGGACGAGGCAAGCTCGTCAACGTAGTGCCGATAAGCATGACGGCGCCAGAGCAGGTCATGCCCTGGCATGTCCGTGTACCCGTCGAGTGCCTGCCGGCGGCGGCGCAACACCGCAGCGGTGAACGTTGGGCAAAGTGCGACATGATCTCAACCGTAGGCTGGGGACGCCTCAATCGCTACGAGGCGCCGATGAGGAGTGGCCGACGGGTCTTTCAGGACGGTCGCACAGACATGGCGACGTACGTTGCGGTGAAGAAGGCGCTTGCGACTGTTCTCAATATTGACGCAAGCCTCTTCCGCCCTGCTTCCACTGAAGTAATCCAGACAGATGACAGGGCAACTGGCGCCGTAGCGAGCAGCGATGCACCAAACACGGTCAGCGCTGACTAGCGTCTAGCCGCATGGTTTGACAGCGAATCCGCTTGCCCATAGATTCCACCCTGTCGGAAACATACGACCTCCAAGTCTGCAGTCAGACCTCTTGAAGGTGGCAATTGCAGCAGGAACGAAGGCGCTGACGAGCCTTCAATCCTAGCCAGGGCCCCGGGCTAATCCCCGGGGCCTCGTCATTTCTGGGGCTTCAGTAAGCGCAGCTTGAGCGAGATCGCGAAGCCGGCGATGACCAACGCTGCCACGTACGTCGCCACGCCCGCCCAGCTGAAGTGCGTCCAGGCCAGGCCGCCCACCGAGCCCGCAATGCTGGAGCCCATGTAGTACGAGAACAGGTACATCGACGAGGCATGCGCCTTGGCGCCGTTCGCGCGCAGGCCCACCCAGCCGCTGGCGATGGAGTGGCCGCCGAAGAAGCCGAACGTGATCAGCGCGATGCCTGCCACGATGGCCGGCAGTGATGTGCTGGCCGTAAGCGCCACGCCGGCGAGCATCAACACCAGTGCCGTCCACATCACCTTGCCACGACCGAGCTTGCCAGCCAGCGATCCCATCCACGCCGATGCGCCGACGCCGATCAGGTACACCATGAAAATGGCACCGACGTGTGATTGCGACAGTGAAAACGGCGGCGCCAGCAGGCGATACGACACGTAGTTGTAGATGGTGACGAACGCACCCATCAGCAGGAACCCTTCGGCGAACAGCCAGGGCAGCCCCTTGTCCTTCAGCAGGGTGCCGAAGACGGGCAGCAACGCGCGCGGCTGGGCACGGCGTTTCTCAAAGTGCAGGGACGGCGGAAGGCCCTTGGCGACGAGGAACGCGGCAAGCAGGCCAAGCGCGCCAATGACGGCGACGGCAACGCGCCACGACGCATGGTCAGCGGTGAAGCCTGAAATCAGCCGGCCGCTCATGCCGCCAATCGCGTTGCCGCCGATGTAGAGGCCCATCGCGAAACCTAGCGATTCCCCGTGCACTTCTTCGCTGAGGTAGGTCATCGCCACCGCAGGTAGGCCCGCCAGCGTCACGCCGAGCAAGGCGCGCGCCGCAAGCAGCAAGGTCCAGCTCGGCGACACCGCCGTCAGCAGCACCAGCAGCGACGAGGCCAGCAGCGATGCCAGCATGATGGGCTTGCGACCGAACGCGTCGGAGATGACGCCGGCGAACAGCATGCCCACCGCCATCACCGCCGTGGTCAGCGACAGTGACAGCGAACTGGTGGCCGCATCCACGCCAAAGTCGCGAGACAGCGCCGGCATCAGCGGCTGCACGCAATACAGCAGGCCGAATGTCGCGAAACCCGAGGAGAACAAGGCGAGATTGGTGCGCCGGAACGCCGGCGTGCCGTGGCGAATACGCCGATCGAGCACCGCCGGCGTAGCGGGTGACGAGCCGTCCACGAGGGACCTCCAGGGAATGAGCCAGTGTGCCTAGGCTAGACCCTGAATTGAGACGAATCGATACCGCTGGACGTTTCGTTCAATACCTAAAACGTCTCAATCATTCGCTATCGCAGCTCTCGAAAGCGAACATGCCAACATCAGTCCTTCCCGACCCGGGACCCGGCAGATACGTCCCCATTTGCGGGAGAAAAATGTAATGAGGCGCCCTGTCGCCTGGCACAGGATAATCCTGAATCAGCACATGATTCTCGTCCCAGGCAAAGTAGTTCTCAAGCGCTTGAAGCGGTCCGTCAGCATGCGGCACCTCCCATAGGGACCAGGACGGGGTAGACCTGCTCGTGCTTTCCATCAGATAAATGCGCCTGCTCGACCCCTGATCGAACAGGAACCAGTCCTCAAGAAAGGCCGCACTTTCGTTCGATGGAAAAAACGGTATCCGGAGGTGAAGCGCCGCGCGCCGTCTCTTCGAGGGGCCCAAAGGACTTTCGACATCCACAAACGACGCCGTCGCCTCATAGATGGGCACCGTGTAGCGATAGTGTGCTTTCTCGACGGGGCAAGCGAAAATACCTTCCACCCACGTTAAAAGCAGGACCGACGCGCCTGCAAATATTCGAACGGATCGATGTCGAACCCGATGGATGGGGAGATAATTAGTTTTTTTCACAACCGCTAAGCTCAAACACTCCCTCACCAAACGACACGTCGTCAACGTTGCTCAGCGCCGTGGCAAGACTAGGCAGGAAGAGATACGCGGGAGCCGAACCGCCCCACACTGGAACCTCGGCGCTCGACTGATGCGCCAGGTTCCACACATAGAGTTTGCCTACCTGGCTAAGGTCTACATCACGCTCCTGCAAGCGTTGCTTTGGTCGAGGGGAACCATGGGGGTCATCCAGCTTCTGCAGGTTGATGTGCTGACTTTTTCCTTCCGAGAGGCCATACAACACGGTTAGGTACTGATCCCGAGCTCTCCGATCCAAGCGCGTCGTCTTCGACACGTCGATCCGAAGAGCGATTGCAGCATCCCCCCTCTCGGCGCCCTTACGAGCAACGAATCGAGCAACGCTCGGGCCTTTAGAGGCCGTATACCGATAGCGAGCGTCCCCGAGCCGGCATCCCAGGCAGTCGTCAACGAACGCGCAGAGAATCGCAAGGACGACGAGAGAGGAAGATTTTTTCATGCGTGCTTATTCAGCGTGGAGCGACAGGATCAGCCACTTGTCTCGAAACGAGGCCAGAGCCTCCTGAGTCTCGCCGTTCGTTTCGAAAGTCTGCGGCCTTGATTGCCCCTGCTTGTGATTGGCGTAGGCATATTCGGGGAAGGTCATGGATCTGGAGATCTTTCCCTCAGCAAGGTGCTGTGTGTACCGATGACGAAAATACTCAACTCGGTCATACATGGCCGAGACCTGGTCGGACGTGCTCTCTCGATTCAGATGTTTGTAGTGATCAGACCAGGTACCTCTCGTGAACTGGAACACGCCAAAGGCACTTGATTCAGGGTTCGTATTCTTGATCCCGAAGGAGCTTTCCTGAAATGCAGTGACCGCGACGATACTCATCGTCTCTTCCGAAACAGCCAGTCCGAACCCGTAGTCGATGATCTGGTTCAGTAACGCCTCTTGTGAGGGTCCAAGGCGCATTTGAAGGCTGTAGCGGCGGCCACCCGGCGTGGTGAATTTGTAAGCACCACGCTGGTATGGCGTTAAACGTGCGCCCGGGCTCGAACCCATACCCGGGACAGGGCCAATGTGCCCTGGCGGTGCAGGTGGGCGCGGTGCGGGCGGGCGCGGCGCGGGATCACGCGGCCGGTTTTCCCTCACCGGAACTGCGGGTAGATCTACCGGCGGATCGATGTGATCGGGCGAATTCCTTTTCCTCGGCGGTCCTGCCATGTGCCTTCTCCATGTAAGTTGGCTCTAGCCAGCGTTAGCAATCACTCCATAGTCGTCCACGCGCTGTTCAAGACACCGGGTCTCGAGGTCAGCGGGACAGTAGCGACAGTAGTTGTTCGGCGTCGGGCTGGATGTCAGCGATTTCCGACGCTGCTTGTAGCTGATTTCGCCTATCGCAGCGAAGTTGCGCCGACTCCGTCCCACTGCACGGCGTTGCCGAGTTCTTCATCGGTCAAAGCCAGCTCCCCCGAATCACTCTCGGCATGCACCGCCACAATATGCCCCTCATGCCGCGACAGCTCACGATTCCCCGCATCCGTCACCGCCTTCGCCCGCTCGTCATCCGACGACAGCAGCACCAGCAAGGTCTTCGACCCGGCCACGAACTTCACCCCGCTCGTCGCGCCGGACCGAGCCAGCTCCGCCGACGTCAGCGGCACGGCCCGCACTTTCTCCGCCCAGCGCGGCGGTGCGACGAAGGTGTACCCCGCAGCTTCGTCACGCCACTGGAAGCGTTTCATCGGCTCGGCGGCCGGCGCTTTCTGCCCGTGGGTGCCCGGGGGCGGCTCGGCGTGGCCTGCCAGGGGCAGTGCGAGGAGAAGGAGGAAGACGGCGGTTTTCATGGCAAAGGCTCCGTTAGCGGCGCCAGCGTACGCGGCCTACCTGTTGGCGTGGCGTCAAGCGCCGCGATCGCCCAGGTCGTCGGTGTGCCCTTCCCGCCCGCTCACCCAGGCGAACAGCAAGATGCCGACGACGATCACCAGCGCGCCCACGCCCGATAGCACGCCCGGCAGGGATTCATGCAGGAAGGTGACCCCGATCACCGTGGCAAACAGCAACTCCGCCGCCTGCATCGCTTCCACCGCGGCCAGCGCCGTTGGCTGCCGGCCAACGAGCTCGGTGGCGTGGAAGAACAGCACGGTGGCAATGACGCCGGACGACAGCGCCACGCCACCGGCGAGCAGCGCCTCATGCATCGTCGGCGGCCCGATGGTCGCCCACGTCACCGCCGCGAACACGAGCCACAGCGGCCAGCTCGCCAGGGTCATCCCGAACACGCGCTGCACCGGGCCCAGCTTCGTGCCCGTGCGCTCCAGGTGGAGGAGGATCTTCCGGTTGCCCAGGGGATACGCAAACGCCGCCAGCACCACCGCACCCGCGGCAAGCCATGCGGACGCATCAAGCGAGCCGTGCGCGTTGCCGAACTGCAGCAGCATCACGCCGGCCACGATCAGCGCGCCGATACCCAACGCGCCGCCGTGCCAGCGGGCGCGCTCGTCGCGGTAGATAAACGGCGCCATCACCGGCCCCGCCAGCACGGTCATCTGGAAGCTGCCGGCGATGAGCCACGACGGCCCGCTGCTTGCCGCCCACGTCAGCGGAACACCGAACAGCACGAAGCCGACCGAACTCCACCCGAGCCACGCACGCGGGTGCGCGCGCATCTCCGCAGGCAACCGGCCCAGGCCACCCTGGAAAGGCAGCACCACCGCCAACAGGGGCAGCGTGAACAGGTAACGGAGGACCACCGCCCACTGCCAGTGGCCGCCACCACTGACGACGGCGCGGTTGAGCACATAGGTGAGCGTGAAGAACAGCGCCGACAGCAGCGCGATCGCCACGGCCTTCAGGGCGGTGGAACGCATGGGAGGCCTTGCGGGGAAAACGAACCCCGACTATGCCAGCCACGCCGGGCGTTCGTCAGCCCGCTTCGTTGAGCTCCAGGAACAGCTCCTGCAACTCGCCACCAATCGGCCGGCCATTCACCACCAGGCCCACCGAGCCCTTCACCCCCGCCACCGGGCAGCAGCCATCGGCGATACCCAGCAGGTTCGCGGTGGTTTCGACCATCACCTGGCAGACGATGTCCATCAGGGTGGCCTTGCCTTCGGCGTCAAGGTTCTGGAACAGCGACAGCGCGCGCACCCAGTGCGGGTCCACGGCTTGCTCGGGGGTCATCCTGAACAGGTCCGCGTAGACCGCGAGGTTGTCGCGAACTACGGCATCCTGCAGGGCCTGAACGAATCGTTCGGCATTCATGGGGGTGTTACCAGGGTAGGGGATGTCCCTTAGATGGAGCCGCCCGGCGCGGACTCAATCTCCCCCGAATCAGTGGTTTTCACGCGCCATTCGGCGTGGCTGCCGGGAGGCCGGCACGTAGCCCGGCCAGACGGCGTCGTAAAAGTACCGTTCCTGGGCCGTCGGCGGCTCGTACGGCCGGCTGGCGGCGGGAATCCGCTGGCGCAGGGCGGCCTCGTTGTGTTCCGCCCAGCGCATGACCATTCGCTGGATCAGTGAGACGCCACGCAAGGCTGTGCCCTGCCCGGCCCGCGGGCCGTAACGCCAGCGCACCACCCAGCGGTCGCCTTCCGGACTGACGCGGGCAAAGGCGCGCGTCGTCCCTTCCAGGATCGCGTACTGCCTTTCCCCCATTTGCACCCAGTGGATCATCGCCATGGCGGCAACGTTACGCAGGCGCCGTCTCAGATATGTGGACAGTGTGCGCGAGGTTTCTCAGGAGGTCGGGGCAAGCGACTGATTCCGCCGGGGAGCGGGCGGGTCGCCTGCCTTAGTGCGGCTTTTCCTGCACGCGCGTGTTCTGGGACGCGATGAGCTGCCATTGGCCCGCATGACGTAGCCATACGTTGGTAAACCGGATCGACATTTCGCCGTAGTGGCCCTTGTACGTACCACCGAGATGATCAACGCCTGAAACCACCGCCGTGTCGCCGCTGACCTGGATTCGCAGAGGTCCATGGTCAATGAATTTCGGCTTGATATCGCCACTCGCGAACAACGCAATGTCCTGGTCGCGGGGCACCGCATTGCCATCCATCGTGCCTATCTCCAGATCCCTGGCGTAGACGCGTTCGAGAAAGGCCGTGTCGCCATGGATGCGCGCCGTGCGCCACGCGTCCTCAAGCCGGGTGACTTCCTGCTCGGCGGAATCGGCCATGGCGAAGCATGGCAGGAGCGCCATGGAGACAACAACGATCCGGATAAGCGAATGCATGGCCCATTCCCGAGGACAAGTCGGCCGACTCTAGCCGGATATCGACGGCCAAGGGTATTGGCCATGCGGCCTGTCCTTCGGGGCATGCCGACCGGGGCTTACACCGCTTCGAGGTGCGTAATCAACAACCGCACGCTTTCCCTGCCCTGCCAGTCATTCACCGTCAGCTCGTACGCCGCGCGGAACCGTGGCGGCGGGGGCGTGCCGTCGTAGCAGCTGAACATCACGGCATCCAGTGGTGCGCCGCCCTGGGTGTGGCGCAGCTGGAAGCGGAGATGCTTCGTGCCCATCGGCTTCCACGACGCGCATTCGAAGATGTTCTCGAACAGCGGCGCGGGAAATGCCTGGCCCCACGGGCCGGCGAAGCGAAGCTGCCTGGCCAGGTCGAGGGTATGGTCGCGGTAGTCGAGTTCACCGTCGGTCTGGATGAGGGCCTGGAGGCGTTCGTCGTCGAGGTGCGCGCGGGCGATGGCGTCGAAGATCGCGGCGAAGCGCGGGAACTCGGCGGCCTGCATGCTCAGGCCCGCGGCCATCGCGTGGCCGCCGAAACGCAGGATCAGGCCAGGATGCTTCGCGTCGATTTCCGCCAGCGCATCGCGGATATGGAAGCCGGGAATCGAACGCGCGGAACCGCGCAGCTCGTCGGACTCATCACCCGCCGGCGCGAAGGCCATCACCGGACGATGCAGCTTCTCTTTCAGCTTTGACGCGACCAGGCCAACGATGCCCGGATGCCAGCCCGGATCGAACAGGGCCACGCCCACGGCATCCACGTGCGCGGCGCGCGCCACCATGGATTCCGCCTCGTCCACCATGCCCGCCTGCATCTCGCGGCGTTCCTGGTTGATGGCGCTGAGCTGCTCGGCGTAACGACGCGCGATGGCGGTGTCGTCGGTAAGCAGGCAGGCGACGCCGAGGGCCATGTCTTCGAGCCGGCCGGCGGCGTTGAGGCGCGGGCCGATGGCGAAGGCGAGGTCGGTGGCCGTCACCGTCGATACCGAGCGGTTGCTCGCTTCGATGAGCGCCGTGATGCCGGCACACGCCTTGCCGGCGCGCATGCGTTTCAGGCCCGCATCGACGAGAACACGATTGTTGTAATCCAGCGGCACCAGGTCCGCGACGGTGCCCAGCGCGACGAGATCAAGCAGTGCACTGAGGTCCGGTTCGCCATCCGGGAAGCGTCCGGCGTCGCGCATCGCAGCGCGCACGGCCAGCAGCAGGTAGAACATGACGCCCACGCCCGCCAGCGCCTTGCTGGGGAAGCCGTCGCCATGGAGGTTGGGGTTCACCATCGCATCCGCCTCGGGCAGCGTATCGCCGGGCAGATGATGGTCGGTGATCAGCACGCGCACGCCACGCGCACGCGCGGCGGCCACGCCAGCGACGCTGGCCACGCCGTTATCCACGGTAACGATGAGATCGGGCGTCGGATCGAGCGACGCCACCAGCGCTTCACTCAGGCCATAGCCATGGACGAAGCGGTTGGGCACCACGTGGCTGACGTGCGTTGCGCCAAGCAGTCGAAGGCCGCGCTCGGCCACGGCCGCGCCGGTGGCGCCATCGCAGTCGTAATCACCGGCAATGACGATGCGCTGGTGGCGGTCGATGGCGTCGATCAGCAAGGCGACGGCGCGATCCATGCCGCCCAAGAGCGCGGGCGAATGCAGACGGGCGAGGCGGTGTTCGGCGCCGTCCGGCGTGCTCACGCCGCGGGCGGCGTAGAGGCGCTGGATCACCGGGTGGATGTGCGCCGGCCAACCGTTGGGAGCGACATCGACCCGGCGCTGGCGCCAGCTTTTCATGCCCCGGCCTTGCGCCAGAAGCGCAGGCGATGCGCCTTGCGCACGACATGGCGGCGGCCGTCGGCGAAGGCGAGGCGGAGTTCGGTACCGGCTTCGAGGCGTGCCTGAAGGAAGGGCCACCAGGTGCGGTCGAAGTCGTGCGGTTGAACATCCTGCAAGTCGAGGAGTTCGGCGTGTTTGGATTCGTGCGCCGGGTGCGCGCCGGCAAGCACGCGGCGGCTCTGTACGTCGACGCCAGCTTTATGGCCCAGGGCCCAGACCAGCAGGTCGTCGCTGTAGATGCGCGACTGGCCGCATTCCACCCACTCCGGCAACGCGCCCGCGCCCCACAGCCAGACGCTGTTCACCGGCGGCAGGCCGTCACGCTGGCGCGCCGCATTGGCGGGGTGGTTATGCAGTACCACCTGCGCTTCGTTGATCAGGGCGCGCCAGCGGCGACCCTCGTCACCCTTCGGCAATTGCTCGAACAGGTCCGCGCCCAGCGCTTCCTCCGGTTCGGGGAAGGCGGGCACCTGCACGTAGCTCGGTACCTTGAGCTGCCAGTGCTGCGGGTCGCCCACGAAGAGGTTCATGCCCTCTTCCGCGAACGTCTCGCGCAGCGCATCGACCATGCTGGCCGCGTCGGCACTGCTGACGGCAAGGTTGCCGCAGCCGAGCAACCGCGCACCGCTGAGTTCGGGTTGCACCCATGCGGGGTCCGCGCAAACCCACTGCCCATCGCCCGCATCACCGGCAACGCTCTGGCGAATCAGCGCGGCGGCGGGCAGCGGGCCGTCCGGCCAGCGGAAGCATTCCGAGAGCGCGTGCAGGTAGCCGGGCGTCGCCGTGGGCAACGCGGTGCCGCGGGCCATCCACTGGTTGAACGCCTCGACAAAGCTGAGCTTGTCGCGTCCGGGCAGCAGCACATTCAGCACGGTGGCCATGCTCAGGCCTCGATCTGCTCGAGCAGTTCCATCCATTCGAACTCGAGCGATTCCTTCTCGCCGCGCAGTTCGGCCTGGCGCTGGCCAAGGCGTGCCAGCTCGGCGGTAGGACCGCCATAGACGGCCGGATCGGCGAGCTTCGACTCGATGCCCTGCAGTTCCTTGTCCATGCCCTCGACCAGCGATTCGATTTTCTTCACGCGGGCACGCACCACTTTCTCCTTCTCGCGATCCTCGTTGGAGAGCTTGCGCTTCTCCTTCGCGTTGTTCTCCTTTACCGGCGCATCCTGCGGCGCCGACGCGACGGCGGCGGTCTTGCGCGTGGTGGCGCGCGTGCGCAGCCACTTGGCGTAGTCGTCGAGGTCGCCGTCGAACGGGCTGACGTCGCCATCGGCCACGCGCCAGAACTCGTCGCAGACCATGCCGAGCAGGTGGCGGTCATGCGAGACGAGGACGAGCGCGCCGTCGAAGTCCGACAGCGCATCGGCCAGCGCTTCGCGCATGTCCAGGTCAAGATGGTTGGTCGGCTCGTCGAGCAGCAGGAGGTTCGGCTTGTCCCACGCGATCAGCGCCAGCGCCAGGCGCGCGCGCTCGCCGCCAGAGAACGCATCGACATGCTCGAACACGCGGTCGGCGGGGAAATTCCACGTGCCCAGGTAGTCACGCAGCACCTGCTGGCCGGCGTTCGGCGCCTTTTCCTGCAGGTGGTCGAACGCGCTCCAGCCGTCGTGCAGGCTCTCCACCGTGTGCTGGGCGAAGTAGCCGATCTTCGTGTCCTTGTGGAACGCGCGCTCGCCGGCCATCGGCTCAAGCTCACCCACCAGCGACTTCACCATGGTGGACTTACCCGCGCCGTTCGGGCCGAGCAGGCCGATGCGATCGCCGGTTTCCAGGCCGAAGGCGATGTCCTTCAGCACCACGCGATCGCCATAACCGGCATCCACGTGGTCCAGGCGCAGCATGGACGTGGGCAGGCGGTCCGGCTTGGGGAAGCTGAAGCTGAAGGGACGCTCGGCGCGGACGGCCTCGGTCCCGCTCATCTTTTCCAGGCGTTTCATGCGCGACTGCGCCTGCTTGGCCTTGCTGGCCTTGGCCTTGAAGCGGTCGATGAAGGACTGCAGGTGCGCACGCTCCGCCTGTTCGCGCACGTGCGCGATCTGCTGCTGGCGCAGGTGTTCGGCACGCTGGCGCTCGAACTGCGAGTAGTTGCCGGTGTACAGCTTCGCGGTGCCGTCGTGCAGGTGCATCGTGTGCGTGGTGACCGCGTCGAGGAACTCGCGGTCATGCGAAATGATCAGCAGCGTGCCCTGGTAGCGGCGCAGCCATTCTTCCAGCCAGAGCACGGCATCGAGGTCGAGATGGTTGGTAGGCTCATCGAGCAGCAGCAGGTCGGACGGCGCCATCAGCGCGCGAGCCAGGTTCAGGCGCACGCGCCAGCCACCGGAGAACGAGGCCACGGCTTGCTCGTGGGTATCCGGCGAGAAACCCAGGCCGTGCAGCAGGCGGCCAGCGCGGGCGCGGCCGTCGTACCCGTTGACCTCTTCGATGCGCAGGTGGGCCATGGCCACGGCTTCGAGATCCCCGGAGTCATACGCATCCTGCTCGGCTTTCAGGGCCGCGGCCACTTCCACGTCCCCGCCCAGCACGTAGTCGATCGCGGCATCGGGCAGCGCCGGGGTTTCCTGGGCCACCGAGGCCATGCGTACCTTCGACGGCATGTCGAGGTCGCCCTTCTCGGGCTCCAGCTCGCCCTTGAGCGCGGCGAACAGGGTGGATTTGCCACAGCCGTTGCGGCCGATGACGGCCAGGCTCCATCCGGTCTGGATGGTGAGGTCCATGTTATCGAGCAGGGTACGGGTGCCCCGGCGCAGGGCGAGACGACGAAACGAGATCATGGCGGGCCAGAGAAGGCGAAAGGCGACTGCACATGATAGCTGCCCCGCCCCTCCCGCGTCGCCCGAATGCGACGTGGGGCACAGCCGTGAAGGCCGCCACGCCCCGCCCATGGCGCCTTGTCGGGCGATCTGTTAAAACGCTGTCCTGCGCCGCATGGGGAGCGCGACGGAGCCATCATGAACACCTTCAAGCCTGTTTTCACCGCGATCGCCCTGGCCATCGTGTCCGTGGCCGTGGCCCCGGCCGCCCGCGCGGGCGACACCCTCCTGATGCAGCGCGTGCAGCAGGAAAAGGCCATGAGCCTGCCCCAGAAGGGCATGAGCATGGCCGACGTGGAGCGCCGTTTCGGTGCACCCACCTCCAAACTGGACTCCCGCGGGGGCGGTAGCGCGAAGCAGCCGGTGATCAATCGCTGGATGTATCCGGGCTACATCGTCTACTTCGAGCGCAGCCACGTGATCCACACGGTGCTCAATACGCCGGCGGGCAACAACACCAACCCGCAAAGCCCGAAGTAAGCCGGTCGGGCAACGGTCATCGGGAAGCCCTACAATAGAGGGCTTCCCCGGACTTCCCTGCCCGCCATGACCCACACCGTTTCTTACCGTCTTCCCGCCGAATGGGAGCCGCAAGCCGGCGTCCTTATCGCCTGGCCGCACGCGGACACCGACTGGGCCGACCGCCTGGCCGCGGTGGAGACCACGTACGTGGCGCTGGCGGCGGCGGTCACCCGCTTTGAACCGCTGCACATCATCGTGGCCGACGGCGAGCTGCGCGAGCGTGCGCGCCTGGCCATCGAAGAGGCCGGCGCCGACATGGCGCGCGTGCACTTCATCGAACTGCCCTACGACGACACCTGGCTGCGCGACTCCGGCCCGATCACCCTGACCGGCCCGGACGGCGTGCTCCTCAACGATTACCGCTTCACCGGCTGGGGCGGCAAGTTCGGCGCCGAGCAGGACGACGCGATCATCGCCGGCCTGCTCCAGCGCGGCGTGCTCTCGGGCCTGCCGCACAAGCGCATCGACTGGGCGCTGGAAGGCGGCGGTATCGAAAGCGACGGCAAGGGCACCATCCTCACCACGTGGAAGTGCCTGGTCCAGCGCCACCCGGACCTCTCGCGCGAATCCATGACCGACATCCTGGCCTCCACGCTGCACGCGGACCGCGTGCTGTGGCTGGAGCACGGTTACCTTGAAGGCGACGACACCGACGCCCATATCGATACGCTCGCGCGCTTCAGCCCGGACGGCGGCATCGTCTACCAGGCCTGCGACGACGCCAGCGACCTGCATTTCGAGGAACTGGGCCAGATGGCCGCGGAACTTGCCGAACTGCGTTCGCCGGAAGGCAAGCCGTACCCGTTGCACCCCTTGCCCTGGGCCCAGCCGATCGTCGACGAAGGACGCCGCCTCGCGGCCTCCTACGCGAACTACCTGATCGTCAACGGCGCGGTGCTGGTGCCGGCGTATGGCGACCGCGTCGACGCGGAAGCGGCCCGGATCATCGGGCTGGCCCACCCGGGCCGCGAAGTGGTGCAGGTGCCGTGCCGTCCGCTCATCTGGCAGAACGGCAGCCTGCACTGCATCACCATGCAGTTGCCCGCCGACATCGCCAAGTAACGTTCGAGGAAAGCCCACCATGACCCGCAAGACCCTCAAGGTCGCCCTCCTCCAGGAAACCGACCGTGGCAGCCGCGACGCCAACCTCGATGCGATCGAGGCGGGCCTGCGCGAGGCCGCCAAGGCCGGTGCCGAGCTGGTGCTCCTGCAGGAGCTGCACAACGGCCCGTACTTCTGCCAGCGCGAAAGCGTCGACGTGTTCGACCTGGCGGAAACCATCCCGGGCCCGGGCACGGACCGCATCGGCAAGCTGGCCGAGGAGCTGAAGCTCGTCGTCATCGCGTCCATCTTCGAAAAGCGCGCCACCGGCCTGTACCACAACACCGCCGTGGTCTTTGACCGTTCCGCCGTCATCGCGGGCAAGTACCGCAAGATGCACATCCCGGACGATCCAGCGTTCTACGAGAAGTTCTATTTCACCCCTGGCGACCTGGGCTTCGATCCGATCCAGACCTCGGTCGGCAAGCTCGGCGTGCTCGTCTGCTGGGACCAGTGGTACCCGGAAGCCGCGCGCCTGATGGCGCTGGCCGGCGCGGACCTGCTGTTCTACCCGACGGCGATTGGCTGGGACCCGAACGACGACGACGCCGAGAAGGCTCGCCAGCGCGAGGCATGGATTACCGTGCAGCGCGGCCACGCCGTAGCCAACGGCCTGCCCCTGCTGTCGTGCAACCGCACCGGTTACGAGGCCGATCCGTCCAACGTCGGCAGCGGCATCCAGTTCTGGGGTTCCAGCTTCGTCGCCGGGCCGCAGGGTGAGTTCCTGGCCCAGGCCGGCACCGATGGCCGCGAGCTGCTCATCGTGGATGTCGACATGGAGCGCAGCGAGCACGTGCGCCGCATCTGGCCGTTCCTGCGCGACCGCCGCATCGACGCCTACGGCGACCTCACCAAGCGTTACCGCGACTAACCCCCAAGGACACCCCACGCGCATGCAGCCTGCCGAGCACGACGCCGCACTTCCCCAGGCCCTGGAAGGCCAGCCCATCGAGCGCATGACGCGTGACGGGGTCGATTACGTCATCCTTGGCACCGCGCATGTCTCGCGGGTGAGCGTCGAGGCGGTGAACACGCTGCTCGCCACCGAGCACTTCGATGCCGTCGCCGTGGAGCTGTGCGCCAGCCGCGCGCACGGCATCCGCGACCCGGAAGCATTCAAGCAGATGGACCTGTTCCAGGTCATCCGCCAGGGCAAGGCCGGCATGGTGGCGGCGAGCCTCGTGCTCGGTTCCTTCCAGAAACGCCTGGCCGCGCAGTACGGCATCGAGCCGGGCGCGGAGATGAAGGCCGCGATGGACGGCGCTGATGCCCGCGGCATTCCCGTGTGGCTGGTGGATCGCGAGGTGGGCACCACGCTCAAGCGCGCCTGGCGCAGCGTCGGCTTCTTCCAGCGCTTTGGCCTGATGGCCGGCATGCTCGGCAGCGTGTTCGAACGCGAGGACATCGCCGAAGCCGACATCGAAAAGCTGAAGCAGTCCGACCTGCTGGAAAGCGCCTTCAGCGATTTCGCGAAGGACTCGGCACCGCTGTACCGCGCGCTGATTGCCGAGCGCGACGAATTCATGGCGGCGAAGCTGCGCGAGAACGGCCACCAGATGGACCCCGCCGCCCCTAGCCGCAAGGTGCTTGTGGTGATCGGCGCCGGCCACCTGAAGGGGATGAGCGCCGAGCTCGCGAGCCAGGACGGTGACGCCCGCGGCATCGCCGACGAGCTCGCCGTGACGCCGCCCGCGGCGAAGTGGCCAAAATTCCTGGCCGTCGGCATCGTGCTGGCGATCTTCGCCGTCATTGGCTACGCGTTCTACCGCAACCCGAGCCTGGGCAAGGATGCGCTGCTGAACTGGGTACTGCTCACCGGTGGCCTTTCCGCCCTGGGCGCACTGATCGCGGGCGGGCATCCGCTG
Source organism: Luteibacter pinisoli (assembly GCF_006385595.1). Lineage (NCBI taxonomy): Bacteria > Pseudomonadati > Pseudomonadota > Gammaproteobacteria > Lysobacterales > Rhodanobacteraceae > Luteibacter > Luteibacter pinisoli. Next base: position 1,558,596 of record NZ_CP041046.1, on the reverse strand, counting down.
AGCATCATCGCGGCGTTTGTCGCCGGCCCGGTGAAGCCGTTCCGCCCCGGCATTCCGTCGGGTGCGGTGAGCGCGATGGTCGAGGCGTGGATCCGCAAGCCGCGCGTCGTGGACTTCGAACAGCTGCGCGACGACATCACGCACTGGACGGGCTGGTGGAAGAACCGCGTGGCCCGCACCCTGCTGAACTTCTTCCTGGTTTGCCTTGGCACGATCGTGGGCGAGTACATCGCCGGCATCCACATCATCCGCAGCCTGTTCTGACGCGCGGGACCCCACCGGTTGTCGGCCGCCGGAAGCCGCCTCTATACTCCAACGGCTGCTTTCACCCCCGGCCCCGCCCGGCACCCAGGGAACCATTGATGAAGCGTCTGTATCTGTACGGTCTGATCGCTGTAGCTATGTGCGCCACCACGGCTCACGCCGAAGGGGACAAAACCAGGGGACGCCAGCTCGTCTATACCTGCCAGGGTTGCCACGGCGTGCCGGGCTATTCCAACGTCTACCCGTCGTACCACGTGCCGCACATTGCCGGCCAGAACGAGCAGTACATCGTTAATGCGTTGAAGGATTACCAGAAGGGCTTCGCCGCGCCTGGTACGGGCCGCAGGCATCCGACGATGGGCGCGCAGGCCGAAAGCCTGTCCGACCGCGACATCGCCGATATCGCCGCCTATCTCTCCAGTCTCGCCAAGTAAGCCGCTGAGGACGCATGATGATCCGTGGGTTCACCCTGACTCTCCTCGGCGCCGCGCTGGCGCTGACCGCAACCACCTCCATGGCCAACGGCGATCCCGCCGCCGGTGCCAAGAAAATCGCCACCTGCGTGGCCTGCCACGGCAAGGACGGCAACTCGGTGGATCCGCAGTACCCGCGCCTCGCCGGCCAGTACGCCGACTACATGGCCCAGGCCCTGCACGAGTACAAGACCGGCCAGCGCGATAACCTGGTGATGAAGGGCTTCGCCGCCACGCTGTCCGACCAGGACATCGAAGACATCTCGGCCTACTTCCACACGATGCCGACGAAGCTCAGCGGCCTCGAAGGCCACGTGCAAGGCGACTAACTCGCCTTGCGCTCGAAGTAGGGCTTCTCGCCCGTTTCGTGGTCCGTGACGTCGCGTACTTCGGTCACCTCGGGAATGCGCTCGCGCAGGGTCTTCTCCACGCCGTTCTTCAGCGTGACATCGACCATGCCGCAGCCATGGCAGCCGCCGCCGAAGCGCAGCACCACCACGCCTTCCGCGGTGACTTCCACCAGCGAGATGCGCCCGCCGTGCGAGGCAATGCCCGGGGCGACTTCGGTGTCCAGCACGTACTTCACGCGCTCGACCAGGCCAGCGCCCTCGCCCGGCGCCTCGCCCTTGATCCGCGGGGCGCGGATGTTGAGCTGACTGCCCGTCGGGGTCATTTCGTAATCGATGTTGGCCGGGTCCAGCCAGGCCATGCTGTCGCCGTCGACGTACAGGTTGAATCCCTGGCACTCGATGGTCCACTCGTCGCCGGTGAGTTCCGCGGGCGTGCAGAACTCCAGCTCGCACTGCGCCGCCGGCGTACCGGCCGAGACCACGCGCAGGCGGACGCCGAGGCCGTCATCGCCCTGCTGGGCGATCAGCCGCTGGAAGTGCGCCTGGGCGCGTTCCGAGATATCGATCATGGTGGCTCCGGGAAGACATGCCGGCGCGGGGATCGCCGGGAAACAAGACCATTTTAGTACGGTTTCCATCTGGGCGCGCCCTTTTGACAATTCAACCGCGACCACGGACGCTTCCGTCCTTTCCCCCCGACAGGCTGCCCGCCATGACCCTTTCCCCGCTCGCCACCCAGCACTGCCAGCCGCGCAAGGGCGCCGACCATGCGCTGGACCGCGCGACCATCGACGGCTATCTCAAGGACCTGCCGGGCTGGACGGTGAGCGAGGACGGCAAGGCCATCGTGAAGGACTTCCCGTTCAAGGACTTCCACCACACCCTTGGCTTCATCAATGCCGTGGGTTTCATGGCCAACCAGGAAGACCACCATCCGGACCTGGAAGCGGGCTACGGCCATTGCCACATCCTGTGGTCCACCCATGACGTGGGCGGCCTCTCGCTGAACGACTTCATCTGCGCGGCGCGCGTCGAGGCCCTGCTCGACCGCTGACGTGCCCTCGCGCCGCTACCGCCTGATCGCGCTGGCGATGGCCGCCCTGGCCATCGCCGCGTTCTTCGTGTTGCCGCTCCTGGCCGCCCGGGTGGTGCGTGGCGCCCTGGAAACCGCCGGGGCCGACGACCGCGCGGCGTACGAGAGCGGCGCCTCGCCGTGGTCCTGGCGCTTTCGCAGCGACGACGACGTGGTGGCGGGTAAGGCGTTCGGCGGCGGACGGCTGGTCGCGGGCGCGCACGGACTGGACGTCGTCGCGGAGGGTGACGGCCGGGGCGAAATCGGCTTTCCGCTGACGCGCCAGGCGGACCTGCGCCGGCTGAATCTCCTGCGGATCAGCGCCACGGCGCCCGCCGGCGCCTTCGGCCTGAGCGTGCGGCCGACCCTCGCCAGCCCGCTGGTCAAGGCCAGCCTCACCTCGCTCGATGGCCCGATCCCGCTGGACCGGCTGGCCTGGCATGACAGCGTGGGTCACGATGTCGCGCCGCCCGAACGGGCCGCGATGCTGCGGCTGGCCTTCACACTACCGCCCGGAACCACCCTGACCCTGCACGGGGCCGGGCTGGCCCGGTCTGGCGGGCTCACGCCCGGTACGGGCATGCCGGTGCCTTCCGGCCTCACGGCAGAGGGGCTGCTGCACTGGCGCGACCGCCAGCGTGTAGTGGATCCGCTGGTCACGTTTGGCGCCAGGCCAGCGCCCGTCGCCCGGGCCGCCGGGTGGGCATGGGTGCCCGCGACTGCCTACCTCCTGCTTCTCGCGGGTGGTGTGGTCGCGGCGCAGCGGCGGCGCGGGAGCGCAACGCGCACCTCGGACCTGCTCGACGCCGGGCTCATCCTGCTCGGCCCGCTCTGGCTCATCGCCGGACTCGGTCTCGGCCCGCACCCTGACCTGGCAGGGGTCGTGATGTTCGCCGCCGGGGTCGCTTACGGGCTGTTCCTCACCCTGAGTCGAGCCCTGCCGGCCTGGCACTGGCGCGGCGGATGGCGGATGGCGGGCTGGCCGCTGCTGGCCATCCCGGTGGCCCTCGGCATCGCGGTGGTTGCCGGGCACGCCCCGGCGTGGCCGTCGGTGGCCCGGGCACTGCTTTATATCGGCTGGGCGTTCTTCCAGCAGTGGCTGATGCTCGCCGTCGTGGCCAGCCTGCTTGCCCGGGCCCTGCCCCGTCCCGCCGCCGTGTTGCTCACGGCGCTGGCCTTTGCCCTGCTGCACACCCCGAACGGCCTGTTGATGCAGCTGTGCTTCGTGGCTGAACTGGCCTGGGCGTGGTGGTATCTGCACCACCGCGCCCTGCTTCCGGTGGCCATCGCCCACGCGACGTGCGCCGTCCTCATGCAGGCCTGCATGGCTGGCGGGATCCTGCGCTCCCTTGAAGTGAGCGCCCGGTTCCTGTCATAGCGCCGACGGAAATGGCTTAGCTGCGCAGATTGTCGAGGAACGCCTTGAGATCGTCGGGCAACGGCACGGAAAAGTCGTAGTTCCGGCCATCCAGGTCGAAGCTCATCCGGGTGGCGTGCAGGAACATCCGCTTCAGGCCCTTGGCGCGCAGACGCTTGTTGGCCTCCTCGTCGCCGTACTTCGGGTCACCCGCGAGCGGATGGCCGGCGTACTGGGCATGCACGCGGATCTGGTGCGTGCGGCCGGTCCCGAGGGTGGCGAGCATGAGGCGGCAGCCCGGGTACTGCTCCACTTCCTGGAAGAAGGTCAGCGAGGGCTTGCCGGCATCGTCGACCCGCACCATGCGCTCACCGCCGTGCATCACGGACTTGAGCAGCGGCGCGTTCACGTCGAACTTCGCCTTCCGCGGGGTGCCGGTCATCAGGCAGAGGTACTGCTTCACCACCTGGTTCTCGCGGATCAGAGCCTGCAGGCCGGTCAGGCCGGAGCGGCTCTTGGCCAGGACGAGGACGCCGCTGGTGTCGCGGTCCAGCCGGTGGACCAGTTCCAGGTGTTCGTTGGGGCGCGCGGCACGGAGCAGCTCGATGGCCCCGTGGCTGACGCCGCTGCCGCCATGGGCGGCAATGCCGACGGGTTTGTCGATAACGAGGAAGTGTTTGTCCTCGAAAATGACGGCATCGACCACGGACTTGACCATCCCGGCCGGTGCGACGGTCTCATCCCGCTCTGCGATGCGCATCGGCGGGATGCGCAACATATCCCCGGCCACCAGCCGGGTATCCGGCTTGGCGCGCTTGCCATTAATACGCACCTGGCCCGTTCTCAGGATCCGGTAGACCAGGCTGCGGGGAATGCCCTTGCACAGGGTGATCAGGGCGTTATCCACGCGCTGGCCGTCCCTCTCGGGGCCGATTTCGACCAGCCGCACACCTTGGCCGCCGTCGAGGGAAGTTACCGTCTGCATTGATAAAACTCGAAATTGATAGGATACTCGCTGAGCGCCAGGCTCCGCTTAAGACTTAATCCGTAGCGGGGTGCCGGTTCCGTCGCGTAAGGCGAGTGTCGCGCCATCCCATCCGAGGGGTTGGGAGGCGAAAGACACCCTATATCGTAGCGGTTCGGGTTGCAGTTGTCCGGTTATCTGTAAGGAACGGGCCGGTTGCAAGGCGCTTATTAACGAATCACGCCGGGACCAGGCATCGGCCCCGGATACCAAGCCGCTTAAAGCCTAACCGCAGCGGCGCGATCCCCGGCAGGCCGCCCCATTGGCGCCACCGCGGCGCGCGGCCGCGCGGCAGGGCCGAGGAAACTACAATGAAGCGTATGTTGATCAACGCGACTCAGCGCGAAGAGTTGCGCGTGGCCATCGTCGACGGACAGAATCTCTACGACCTCGACATCGAAATCCCGTCCCGGGAACAGAAAAAGGCCAATATTTACAAAGGCCGCATCACCCGCGTCGAACCGTCCCTCGAAGCCTGCTTCGTCGATTACGGCGCCGAACGCCACGGCTTCCTGCCGCTGAAGGAAATCTCCCGCGATTACTTCAATCCGAATGCGGAAGGTAAGTCGAACATCCGCGAGCTCCTGAAAGAAGGCCAGGAGATCATCGTCCAGGTCGAAAAGGAAGAACGCGGTAACAAGGGCGCCGCCCTCACCACGTTTATCAGCCTTGCCGGCCGCTACATGGTGCTGATGCCGAACAACCCGCGTGCGGGTGGTGTTTCGCGTCGCATCGAGGGCGAAGACCGCCAGGCCCTGAAGGAAGCGATGGAGCACCTCTCGGTGCCCGACGACATGGGCCTGATCGTGCGCACCGCCGGCATGGGCCGCGATGCCGAAGAGCTCCAGTGGGATCTCGACTACCTGCTCCAGCTGTGGAAGTCGATTTCGGGCGCTGCCAACTCGCAGAAGGCCCCGTTCCTGATCTACCAGGAATCGAAACTGTTCATCCGCGCCCTGCGCGATTACCTGCGTAACGATATCGGCGAAATCCTCATCGACGAGGAGTCGCTGTTCAAGGACGCCCGCGATTTCGTCCAGCAGGTGATGCCGAACAACCTGCGCAAGCTGAAGCTGTACCAGGATCCGACCCCGCTGTTCTCGCGCTACCAGATCGAAACCCAGATTGAATCGATCTTCGAGCGCAATGTCCGCCTTCCCTCGGGCGGTTCCATCGTTATCGACCAGACCGAAGCCCTGACCGCCGTCGACATCAACTCGTCGAAGGCCACCAAGGGCAGCGACATCGAAGAGACGGCGTTCAACACGAACCTGGAAGCGGCGACCGAAATCGCCCGCCAGCTGCGCATCCGCGACGCCGGCGGCCTGATCGTCATCGACTTCATCGACATGGACAGCCCGCGCCACCAGCGCGAGGTGGAAGAGCGCCTGAAGGACGCCCTCAAGGCGGACCGCGCCCGCGTCCAGATCGGCCGCATCAGCCGCTTCGGCCTGCTCGAGATGTCGCGCCAGCGCCTGCGCCCCAGCCTCGGCGAAGCCACCCAGATCGTTTGCCCGCGCTGCGAAGGCCATGGCCACATCCGCAGCGTCGAATCGCTCGCGCTGTCCACCCTGCGCCTGATCGAAGAGCACGCGATGAAGGAAAACACCGGGCAGGTCCTGGTGCAGGCGCCGCCCGCGGTCGCCAACTTCCTGCTCAACGAGAAGCGTGCCAGCGTCGTCGAGATCGAACTGCGCCACAGCGTGCACGTGGTGATCGTCGCTGACGACAAGCTGGAAACCCCGCACCTTGAGATCTCCCGCATCCGCGAAGCGGACATGGGCGAGCACAGCAAGCCGAGCTACGAGCGCACCACCCCGGTGGTCGCCACGGCGCTGCCGAAGATGGGCCAGGTTCCGGGCAGTGGCGAACAGCCGCTGGTGACCGGCGTGGTCCCGTCCTCGCCCGCCCCCATCCGTGACGAAGAGCCGGAAGCCGTCGAGGCCCCTGCCCGCGCGGCACGTGCACCGGCTGCTCCGGCAGCACCGACCGGTGGCTTCTTCTCGCGCCTGTTCAGCAGCCTGTTCGGTGGCGGCGCCCAGCCGGCACCGGCGGCGGCCGCTCCGGCGCCCGCCCGTCGCGAGGAATCGCGCCCGGGTGGCCCTAACGATCGCAGCGAGCGCAACGGCAACCGCCGCGACGAGCGCCGCGGCGAAGGTCGTGGCAAGGGCGAGTCGCGCCAGGGCCAGGGCCAGCGCAAGGACAAGGACAACACCCAGCAGGGCCGCCAGGCCCAGCAGCAGCCGAAGGCCCGCCAGGAAAAGGGCCAGCAGCAGCCGCGCCAGGCCGATGACAAGGGCCGCCAGAAGGACGGCCAGGCCCAGGGCGGCCGCCAGCCGCGCCAGGACCAGGACAAGGCCCAGCCGAACGAGAACCGCCGCCAGCAGCAGCCGCGCAACGAGCGCCAGCCGCAGGGCGAGAAGGTGGAGAAGGCCGAGAAGATCGACAAGGCCGCCAATGCCCAGGCACAGCCGTCCCGCGCGCCAGCCGACAAGGTGGCCGCGCCGGTCGCCGCGGCGGTGGTCGACGAGACGCTGCTGACCACGGCTGCCGAGCTTCCGCTGGTCGAGGGTGAGGTCGCCGCCGCTGGCGACACCACCGATGGCGCCGCCGATGGCACCCGTGACGCCGGCGAAGGTGGCCAGCGCCGCCGCCGCGGTCGTCGTGGTGGCCGTCGCCGTCGTCGCCAGGAAGACGGTACGCAGGCCGGTGCCGTCGATGGCAACGATCTGGATGATGAAGACGGTGATGACGACGTCGGTACCGGTCGCGACAGCGACAGCGTGCCGCCGATCCTCGATACCCCGGAAGCCGCGGCGAATGCCGTGGCGATCGAGCCGCCGCGCACCGAAGCGACGCGTCCTGCCGAACCCGGCGACGATGAGCACGTGCCCTCGGCCCTTACCCTGCCGTCGCTGCCCAAGCTGCCGCCCGTCCCGGGTACGGCCGCCACGGCTGCCGTCGCGGTGGTGGCGCATGAAGCGGTCATCCCGGCCGACTCGGTCGAGGTTCGCACCAGCGAGCGTCGCCAGACGGAATCGGATGCCCCGCTGAAGACCGCACCCGTCGAGTCGTCGCACACCCCGGTCCCGGCCGCCGCCGAGCCCGACGTGGAAGCGCCCAAGGCGCAGGTCGCCGCCCCGGTGGAATCGGTGCTCGACGCGCCGGCCCGTGGCCTGCTGCCGGAAGCTGACGTGGTTGCCCCGGTCGCCCCGGTTGCTGCTGCGCCAGTAGCAACGCCGACGCCGGTGACTGTCACGGCCGACGAAACCGTCGACGCCAAGGCAGAGGTTGAGGTTGAGGCTGAGAAGCCGGCCGTCGCCGCCACGCCCGTCGTCGAGGCGGTAAAGCCCGCACCGGCGCCGGCCCCTACACCGGCCCCGACCCCGGCCGTCGCGCCTACGCCGGCACCCGTGGCGACGGCCCCGGCAGAGCCGGTCACGCCGAAGTCGCCGGAAGCGTCGAACGTATCTAACGTCTCGCACACGCCGGCCGCGACGCCGGACCAGCCGGCCTGGACGCCGCCCGCCCAGGGTGACTTGCTGACGCGACCGCGTCACGAGCCGCAGGAAGGCCAGCAGTAAGCACAACGAAACGGGGAGGCCAATGGCCTCCCCGTTTCGTTTAGCACCCCTGGAACCTGAATCCGTTGCCGACTAGTTACCCACCTGGTGGTTGTGGGTGTCCAGCAGGCCGTGGACGGTCATGAGGTGGGCCAGCCCGACCACATGGTCCACGTGCAGCTTCTCCATGAGGCGCTGCTTGTAGGTAGATACCGTTTTCGGACTCAGGTTCAGGCGCTCACCGATGGAGGTGAGCGGCATGCCGCGCACCAGCATCATGGACACTTCCATTTCGCGGGTGGAAAGTGAATCGAACGGTGACTCCGAGCCATCCAGCGTCGCCAGGGCCAGCTGCTGCGCCACGGTAGGCGCGAGGTAGCGACGCCCACCCGCCACGGAACGGACGGCGGTCAGCAACTCGTCCGCCGAACACCCCTTGGTCAGGTAACCGAGCGCGCCGGCATCGAGCAGGCGCTTGGGAAAGCGTGCGTCATCCACCACCGTGAGTATCACGATGTTCGTGCGTAACTTGGCTCTGATCACGCGCTCCGTGAGTTCCACGCCGCTCATTCCCGGCATGTGCACGTCCACCAGCGCGATATCCGGCGACTGCGCACGGATGAGGCGCAGGCCCTCCTCCGCGGTGCCCGCCTCTCCCCTGATCCGGAAGTCAGCCTGCTGTTGCAGGATCATCCGGAAGCCGGTCCTGACCAGTTCATGGTCGTCGACCAAAACAACACTAATCATTCATTGCCCTCCCTGGGCCGACAGTACTTCTTTGCGCGCCCACTGCGCGCGGCCTGCGGATGCATACAATGCCAGATGTGCAGGCGAGACAACCAGCGCAGCCCTATCATCGGGCGCGCCCTCTTCCTGCTGTAGCGGCTCTTGCCGCCTGATGTGAGGTGACACCACCTGATGTTCGTGTCATCGTCCGGCGCGAAAGCATGTAGGCATAGGAAGCATCATGGATGATCGTACATACCTGCTCGGCAAGCTTGCCGCGCTTGAGTCCGCACTGGAAGCCGCGATTTCGACCCATCCCGAGCCGAGCGTGCTCGCGGTAGCCCTCTGCGAGGCGATGGCGCGCTACGCGCCGGCGCGCCGCCCGCCTGATATCAGGGCTTTTGCGGAAGGATGGCTCGCGATCGTGACACCTTTGCTAACCACCCAGGCCAGCGCTGCGCTGACCACGCCGGACAAGCGGTCGGGTCGCTCGCTTCACTGATCTAACCTGAGACCCTTCTCACTCTGCGCCCGGAAGCGTCGCCATCGCGGCGTGCTTTCGTGCCGTACGGGCGGCGATGCCACGCTGTACCAGCACCACGGCCGCAAGAATGAGGATGGTGGGCCATAAATGCCCGCCCGTCGCCTTCGCCAGCAACTTGCCGGCCGCCATGGCGCCAATGGTGCTTGCGTGGCTGGTCGTCTGCGCCGTACCCATGACCCCTCTCCCCATCGTATGCCGATGGGGCCAGCGTCGCCGCGCTCGCATTGGGTCGATGTGAAGCCGGCGGCTAGGCACCCTTCGCAGGCGTGACCGGCTCCGGGCGCAAAAACAAAGCCCCGGCGCAAGGCCAGGGCTTTGTCGAAAACTGGAGCGGGAAACGAGACTCGAACTCGCGACCCCGACCTTGGCAAGGTCGTGCTCTACCAACTGAGCTATTCCCGCGTCGTGAGCCGGCCATTATAGGGATTGCGAGCCGATGGTCAAGCCCCCGTTTACGCCATGCCGCGGGCCAGTTTCATGGCCAGCACCAGCGCCCCTACCCCGATCACGACGGAGGCGGCCACGTAGGCCACGGCCAGGCCGAGCTGGCCGCGCTCGTACAGCAGCACGGTTTCCAGCGAGAACGTCGAGAACGTGGTGAAGCCGCCGAGCAGGCCCGTGGCGACGAAGAGGCGAAGCGACGCCGGCGCGCTGCCCTGCACCACCAGCCAACCGGTCAGCGCGCCCATCATCGCCGAACCCAGGATGTTGATGAACAAAGTGGCCCAGGGAAAGCCCTGCCCCAGCAGGCGCATGCCGAGCACGCTTAGCGCGTAGCGGATCACGGAGCCCAGGCCACCGCCGATGAAGACCAGTAAATAACCCACGACTACCCCACACCATCCGCAGCGAACACTTTAGCAATGGTAGCGGTGGGCTTGCGCAGCAATGTCTCGTTGAACGTGAGGTGCAGACGCCCGTTGTCCGGCTTGCCGACGACGATGTCCGCGCTCCGTGCGCGCTCGCGCAAGCCATCGGCCACCTTGGCATCAAGGATGGCGATGGCGATATTGCTCCCACGATCCACGCGTTCGATGCGGATACCGGGCATGCCCGCGAGTTTCGCCAGCAAGGCCTCACCCGCCGCACGCACGCGTGCGAACCGCTCGCCGAAATGGTCCAGGCCATGCAAGGCCAGGGCGGCAGCCGGATAGCCGCGGAAGATCGTGCCGCCAAAGATGTGGCGCACATGCCGCGCGCGGTCGATGCGCGCCTTGTCGCCCGCGAGGATCGCGCCGAACGGCGCGCCCAGGTACTTGTACAACGACACGTAGACCGTATCGAACGGCACCGCGTAGGTTTTCGGATCAAACCCTTCCATCCCTGACATCAACAACAGCCGCGCGCCATCCAGATGCATGCCGGTGCCGTTCTTCTTCGCGATGTCGGCGATACGCAGGATGGTATCGAGGGCGGTGGTGGACCCATCCAGGCGGCGCACCGGGCTTTCCAGCGAAATGGCACCCACCTCCATCGGATACGGATCCTTCGAGCGCTGGTTGAAGGCCGCCTGCACGGAAGCCACGAGGGCCTCGCTGGTTCCACCGTCGATCGGTACCGGATTGATGCCGCTGAGCACGGGCGTCGCGTCTTCCTCGTCACGGTAGACGTGGCTCTCCTTCTGCAGCAGCAAATGACGGCGATCGCCGCAGAGGATACGGACGGCTATCTGGTTGGCCATCGTGCCCGTCGGCATGAAGGCGGCATCCTCCTTGCCAAGCAACTCAGCGAAGCGTTTCTCCAGCGCGCCCACGGCGCCGTCATGCAGGTAGAGGTCGCCTACCTCGGCATTCCCGGCGATCGCCGCTTCGAGCCGCTGCGGAAGATACATGGAGCGCACCGGCACATCGTCGCCCACCAGTGCCACGATCTTCTCGACGGCGAGGGGCTTCTCGGCGGGGGCGGGCGCGGCCGCCAGCGCCAGCGGATGGGCTGCGGCGGCCAGGGACAAGGCACCGATCGGCACGGCCTGGAGGAACTCACGACGACTGACCATGGACGCTTTCCTGCGTGGTGGTACGCAGCAGCGTCACACGGATGCGGTCATCCCGGCAATGTGTCGCGCAGGGCCGCGATGTCTCGCCGTGGCGGGGCACCAAACAGGCGGGCGTATTCCCGGCTGAACTGCGATGCGCTCTCGTAGCCGACGCGCCAGGCGGCCGTCTCCGCATTCACGGTGCCGGTTGCAAGCAGCAAGCGGGCCTCGTGGAGGCGGAGTTGCTTCTGGAACTGCACCGGCGTCAGCGAGGTGAGCGCCTTGAACTGGCGATGGAAGGCCGAGGGACTGAGCTGGGCAATCGCCGCGAGCTCGTCGATCCGGATGGCCTCGGCAAAATGAACGCGCAACGCCTGCACCGCGCTCAGCACGCGATGGGTACGGCTGTCGGCCAGGGCCACCTTCGCCACGTCCGCGGCATGCGGCCCGGTCAGCAACCAATAGGCAATCTCGCGCAGCACCAGCGGCGCGACGAACGGAATGGCATCGGGCGTATCCAGCAGGCGCAGCAGGCGCACCACGCAATCCGCCAGCGGGCCGTCGTAATCGGTGACGAACACACCCCGCGGGACATGCGCTGATACATGCACCGACGTCGGTACCGTCTCCATCACCTCGGTCATCAGCTTCGGATCCAGGCCGATAACCACGCCGAGGAAGGGCTCCTCCGGGCTGGCCGCGGCGACACGACTGAACGCGGGCATTTCCACGCTGACCACCAGGGCCTGCCCCGCACCGTACTCATACCGGCGGTTGCCAAAGGTGCTCAGCTTGCTGCCCTGCGCCACCACGCACAGACACGGCTGGAACAGCAGGGGCGCCGCATTCCGCGGAAGGTCCGAGCGCAGGATGCCCACGCCGTCGATGGCGGTCATCCACGGGTTCTCGCCGGGGTGCGTGTCCGTATAGCGGCGGACGATGTCGACAAGGGCCTGCGGCATGGGAAACGCCTCGCAAAGGGGTCACCCCGATGGTACCCAGCCTACGCCGCCAGCGGGCCGACGCGAGCAGGATCAGGCAAGAAGGCGCTGGCTTCCGGCATTCGCCCAAGGCGCCGGGCGCCCTACCTTTGCCAGCGTCCCTTCCCCCTGGAGCACTTGCCATGTCCACCCCACTGACTCCCCCGCGCCGCCTCGCCATCGTGACCGGTGGCAGCCGCGGCCTCGGCCGCAACACCGTCGTCCATCTCGCCCGTCGTGGCGTGGATAGCATCTTCACTTACGTCTCGAATGAAGCGGAAGCACGCAACACGGTCGACGCTGTCGCCGCGGAAGGTGCCCGCGCGATCGCCCTGCCCCTGGATGTCGGCAACGCGGGGTCGTTCGATGCCTTCGTCGAACAGCTTCGCCCTGCCCTCGCCACGCTTGGCGCCGAACGCTTCGACTATCTCGTGAACAACGCCGGCACGTCGCACCACACGCCGATCGCGGACACCAGCGAAGCGCAGGTGGATGCGTTGTACAACGTGCATTTCAAGGGCGTGTTCTTCCTCACCCAGAAACTCCTGCCGCTGATGAATGACGGCGGCCGCATCATCAACGTCTCCAGCGGGCTGACGCGCGTGGCGATGCCGGGCAGCGCACCGTATGCCGCGATGAAGGGCGCGATCGAAGTGCTGACGCGCTACTTCGCCAAGGAGTTCGGCGCCCGCGGGATCACGGCCAATTGCGTGGCGCCCGGCGCCGTCGCCACCGACTTCAGCGGTGGCATGGTTCGCGATAATCCGGACGTCAACCGGCGCGTCGCCGAGATCACGGCGCTTGGCCGCGTCGGTCTTCCCGACGATATCGGCCCGATGATCGCGTCGCTGCTCTCCGACGACAACGGCTGGGTGAATGCCCAGCGTATCGAGGTATCCGGCGGCATGCTGGTGTGACGCAGCGCGAAGCCCGTGCCGGCGTGCGGCACGGGCTTCCACGCACTCAGGGGCAGCCGGTGACAGGCGCGCCTGAGCGGGCACTCACGACGATGCGGTCGAGGTCGGGGCCGAATCCCGAGGGATTGCCGAGCACCACCGTATTGTTTCCCGCCTGGAGCGTCACATCGACCACGCGGGCGACGGGATCGTCAAAGCTGCTGCCATCGAGATCCAGCTGCCGCGCATTCCCGCCGTTCACGGTCATCACCAGCGAACGCGGGCCCTTGGTCGCGTAGTCAATCTCCAGCTGGTACACCCCGGCCCGCGGCACGGTGACCTGGTTGAAGGTGACCGCATTCGCCGCGCCGCCACCGATATTGCCGGCCTTCGCCAGGCCCGAGAAGTAGTTGCTGAAACCCGCCGTCACCGTGCCACCCAGTGTGGCGGCCTCGGCTTCGTACACATCCACCGACGGTGCCGGCAGCCCCATGCCATCGCGAATGACGATGCGGTCCAGGTCGGGCGGATAGCTCACGTCATTGCCAAAGCGGATGCGGTTCGTGCCCGCATGCAGGCATATCGGTAACGCGCTCGACGAGGGCAGCTGGAAACTGCCGCCACCGGAGTTGAACGTGTGGTACGGGCCATCGTTCACGCGGTAGAGGTAGGAACGCAGGCCCAGCGTGAGCGAATCCACCTGCATCAGGTACACGCCATCACGCGGCACGGTCACCTCATTGAAGCTCACCGTGTTGCTCGTGCCCAGGCCAAGACCGCCGACCTTGCTGCCGCCGGAGCAGCCGTTGCACGCGAAGACCTGCGCGGTGCCCGCCAGCGTCGCCGCTTCGGCCTCATAGGCTTTCGAAGGTGGCGCCAGCACCTGGCCGGGTAACCGCTGGACCAGCAGCAACTGCGTGGCGTGAGCTGGCAGCAGCACATCGTGACGGGCCACGGACGGGCCCAGTTCCTTGTGCGTCCACAGGTCGCGCACGCGCAGCGCACCGGGGATCCCCAGCAAGCGCCAGGGCACGCTCACCGTGGCCGGCGCCGCATTCATGTTGAACAGCGCGACGTAGTAGCGGCCATCACCCAGATCGCTCACCCAGACCTGGTGATCGCCACCGACGAGCTGGCGCGCCGGATGGCCCGACTGATCCACGGCGAGCACCTCGTCGTTGGTGGCGATGCGCAGCCCCTCCGGATCGAGCTTGGTCAGGTCGCCGCCGAGGTACAGCGGCGCATTGGCCATCGACCAGATCGTCATCGCCGAGCGCTTCTCGTCGAGGCTGAGGCCGTCGAGTTCCCCGTCGGTGATATCCAGCGTATCGAGATCGTTCCAGCCCTTGGTCGGGCCTGCGGCGTCCTGCCATGAAGGCAGGTCGCGAAAGCGCTTCTCGATGCGCGGCCAGTTGGTCAGCGTGGCGCAGCGGCCCTCGCACTCCACGTCGTCGTCGATGCGTCGCGCATTGGCCCATGTCGACCAGATGTCGTTGTGATCCTTGTCGAGCTGCCAGGAGACGGTGAACCACATCGGCCGTCCGCTCTTCGCGATGGCCCTGGACCACGCCACGACGTCTTCGCGGTTATCGATGCTGAGGTCATCGCTATACGAGCCGGGGGTCACGCCATCGAGCTTGATGAAATCCACGCCCCACGACGCGAACAGCGCGACGACGGAATCCATGTACGCCTGCGCGCCAGCCTTCGAGAAATCGATCTTGTAGTGGTACGGCGATTCACCGGGCCCGCCGAACGCGTTGCCGGCGCGATGCGGCAACGCGAGGATGTCCTGGATATGTTGATCGCTGCCGAGGATCGGCGAATTCGCCTGCACCGCGGGCTCTTCCACGCCGGGAATCCAGTAGATGCCGGCCTTCTGTCCGTTGGCGTGGATGTGATCGATCAGGGCCTTGATGTCAGGGAACGTCGTGGCATCGGGGATGGGCCGGCCATTCGCATCGAAGCCACCCATCCACCCCGAATCGAGGTTGATGTACGTGTAACCATGCGCTTGCAGGCCCGACGCGGCCAGCGCGTCGGACTGCTTGAGCATGTTGGCCTGGGTAAGGAACGCGGGATCGAGCGTTTGCTGGCTGAAGCTGCTCCAGCCCAGGTAGGGCCGGTGCGCCACCCCATTGACCTGGGCGGTGGCAGTGCTGGCCAGGGCGGTCAAGCCACAGGCCAGGACGAGGCGGGACAAGGTCGGAACATGACGTACAGGCACGGCGCGACTCCTTGCGGGGGGAATACCTAGCGCTTGTCGAACACCACGCCTGCGGCGTCGAAGTCGCCCTTGATCAGCAGGTCGATGCCGTGTTCCATCCAGTACGCGCCACTCGCCACCTCGGGTGTGCCGGGCGCCGCGCTGCCGTGGATGAAGCGCATGCCGTAGCGCGCATCGGGATCAAGGCCTTGCAGGCGCAGCGTCGGATACGCCCTCGCCTCCTGGCCTTCGCGCTGGAAGGCGAACAACACGGCCTGGCGACGATCCGCCGAGACCGACGAGGTGGCCGACCACGGGGCGCGATCCTGCGGCGAAAGCAGGCGGTAAAGCGCACCGCGCTGCACCGTGGCACGAATGGTTTTGTAGGCGGCGATGTACTGACGTGCCGTCGCCTTGTCCGCGTCAGTCCATTCAAGGAGGTTCGCGCCGATGCCGAGGCCACCCTGCATGGACGAGAGGAAGCGGAAATCCAGCGAGGTCGCGCGCTTGTTGGCCCAGTGCGGCGAACCGGTGACCCACGCCATCATGGTGGCGGGCGCATACGCCTGGCTGAAGCCGTCCTGGATCGAGAGACGATCCGACGGATCCGTGTTGTCCGAGGGCCAGACCTCGTCCGTCAGCGCCATCACGCCAAGGTCCACGCGCGCACCGCCACCCGAGCACGATTCAATCTCAAGGCCCGGATGCTTTTCGCGCAGGCGGCGCAGGATGTTGTAGAGGTTGCGCACATAGGTCACGTAGACCTTTTGCTGCTCTTCCGGCGCCATCTGCGGCCAGCCCGGCTCGGACCAGTTGCGGTTGTAATCCCACTTAAGGAACTGGATGTCGTTCTCGCTGACCAGGCGGTCGAGTACCTCGAACAGGTGCGCCTTCACGTCCTCGCGCGCGAGGTTGAGCACCAGCTGGTTGCGGCCTTCGCTGCGCTGGCGGTCGGTGAAGTTGAGTACCCAATCCGGATGCGCGCGATACAGGTCGCTGTCGCGATTGACCATCTCGGGCTCGACCCACAAGCCGAAACTCATGCCCAGCCCATGCACCTTGTCGATCAGCGGCTTCAGGCCGTTGGGGAACTTGGTGCGATTGACGGTCCAGTCACCCAGGCCGGCGTGGTCGTTGTTGCGCGCGCCAAACCAGCCATCGTCAACGACGAAACGCTCGACACCCAGCGCCGCGGCCTTCTCGGCCAGCGACTCCTGGCCCGCTTCGTCCACCTTGAATTCCGTGGCTTCCCACGAGTTGTAGAGCACGGGACGGAGCTTCGCGCTCTCGCCGCCCGGCAGGATGCGGCCGCGCTCGAAGCGATGCAGCAGGCGCGAGGCTTCGCCCATGCCATCACCCGTGTAACCACCGTAGAACACCGGCGTGTCCAGCGCTTCGCCCGGCTTCAGCCGATAGGCGAAATCGAACGGGTTGAAGCCACCCGTGACGCGCACCTGGCCGAGGATGTCCTCGTCCACGCGGATGCTCCACGAGCCGCTCCACGCCAGCGCGCCAAACCAGACATCGCCATGCGTCTCGCCCCACTGCCCACCGCGGTTGATCGCGAACCAGGGATTGTTCTCGTCGCTCGTGGAACCGCGACGGCTTTCCAGCACCGTCGCGCCGGGCGTGATGGCGCGCGTCTGCAGATGCCACTCACCGGCCCAGGTGCCCGTGAGGTAGCGCAGCGAGTAATCGCTGCCGGACGGCAGGCTCCACGTCGCCGCCGCCGCGCTGTCGATCGTCAGGGCTTGCTTGCCGGTGTTCTCGATGTGCGCGGAGCGCCCGATGATCCCGGTGGCTTCATCCGCGCTGTAGCGCAAGCTGACATCGACACCGGCCTGCGCATCGCGCATCACGACCACCAGCGCGCCGTGGTCGATGCGGTAGCTCTCGTAGCGCAGGATGAGGTCGCGGTTGCCGTCGTCGAAGCGCACCTTCAGCGCGGGCATGGCGGTGATATTGCCGCCCCAGCCGGCGTATTCCTGGCGCGACAGGGCTCCCTTGGGATCGAACGACGAGCGCTCCGGTGCCGGCGTGGCGGGGCCGAGGGGATCGTCCTTCGCGAGGCGCGCGCCCCAGTACAGCGTCTGCAGGCGGCCGTCAGGGTCCACGCCCATGGCATACGTGACCTTGTCCGCATCGATCCGGAACACATGGGTGGAGGCATCGTAGCGGGGCGTCGCATCGCGCGGCGCCGGCGCGGCGGCCAGTGGCGTGGCCAGCGCTGCGGTCAACGCGAGCGTGAGTCGAGCAGTCGTAGCGAACGGGTTCAACAGGCTTGCCCCTCTTCAGAAACGCGGAATGCGAACGATCGCGCCAGGACCTCACCCGGCGCCAGCACCGTCATGCCATTCGCGACGGGGCCACCGGGGAGGTGCACCGCGTTCACCGGATGGTCGACGGGCTCAAAGCAGAAAAACGTCTCGCCCTCGGGCACGTAGAGCACGTACGTATCCACGTCGGCGGCGATGTCCATGCGCAGCCCGGCCTTCGGCCAGGTGATCCGCGCGACACCGTTCCAGCCCTGGAAGGCGTTGTTGAGCCCACCCGCGGGGAGGGCTTTACCAGAAGAAAAATCCCACGCCGGCGGCACCGAGTCGCGGGCGAGCGGTATGAGGTTCCGCTCGTCATTGCGCCACACCGCGCCTGCCGGGGCGTGCAGGTGCACGCTACCGTGGAGGGAAAAGAAAGGGTGCAGGCCCAGCCCGAACGGCAGCGGAGCCTGGCCGTGGTTGGTCACTGCGAGCTGCACGCTGAGCGTCTCGCCGTCGAGGCGGTACACCAGGCGCGCGCGGTAGTCATAGGCACCGTCGACCACGTCGTGGAGCACCAGCGCGGCTTCCTGTGCATCGTGCCGCTCGACGTCCCAGGCGCGCTGCCAGCCCGTGCCGTGGATGGGATAGTCGTCGTCGACCCGGTTCTGCGCCAAGCCCACGCGCGTGCCAGCGTGCTCGAAGCCGCCCGCGGTGATGCGGTTGCTCCATGGCACCAGCGGATAACACGCCAGCCCGTTCGGTTCGTGCTCGCCCGTGGCGGACAGTGGCACGTGGTCGCACGGGCGCATCAGCGCCACGGTGCCCCCGCTGCCCCGCCAGTCAAACCGCGCCACACCGCCGCCGACCTCGGGCAGCAGGGTAAGGCTCAACCGGTCGTTGGCCAGTGAGAGCACGTCAGGGTGACCCCGGGACATTCCAGCGCATGCCGCTACCCCACGAAGCGCCTCCCCACGGCGCGATAGGGCAATTGTAGTATTTTATAATTATATGTCGGCAAGCTGCGGCGCAGCATCGCCTCACGGCACGGGGTCTAGCGACGGCGCTGGATGTTCCGTCGCGACGCATCCACCATCGAGAACATGGCTGCGCGCGCCACCTCGGGCTGCTTGTGGCGAATCGCATCCAGCACTTTTTCGTGCTGTGGAAGCGCGGCCTTGAAGTCGACGGCCTTGCTCGCCGACAACAGGAAGTACTGGCCCAGCGCGGTCTCGATCACGGTGAACAGCGACACCATCAGCTCGTTGTTCGTGGCCTGCAGCATGGTTTCGTGGAACATGAGGTCCGCCTCGGCCCAGGCGTCCAGGTCTTCCGCTGCTTCCATGGCGGCATAGGCGCCCTTGAGCGCCGCCAGCTGCGCGGTGGTGCGCCGTTTCGCCGCCGCTGCCGCGGCGCCGGGCTCGATGAGTTCACGCATTTCCACGAGCTTGTCGACGAAATCGTCCGTGGGCATGAGCGCGCAACGCCACGCCAGCACATCCTGGTCCAGCTGCTTCCAGTGGACCGCCTCGCGGACGCGGGCACCCGTGCGCTGGCGCGATTCGATCAGGCCCTTGGCCACGAGGACCTTCATGGCCTCGCGCAGCGCAGTGCGGCTTACATTGAGCTTTTCCGCAAGGATGTCCTCACGCGGCAAACCCTCGCCTGGCGCCAGTTTGCCACCCACGATCAGCTGGCCCAGCTGCTGGACTACCTGGCTGTGCAGGTTGCGTGCTGACACCGGCTTCAAGGTGGGTCGCTCCTTATCGGGACGTCCACACGGTATTAGCCAGCCCGCGGCGTGGCAAGGTGGTTGCACCTGCAACCGCCGGAACCTGCCCGTTCGCAGGTTCCGGCGCGTGGGGTCAGAACTCGGTCCAGAGCTCGTCCTGGGCCACTGCCTGGCGAGGCGGCCGGGCAATGATCACCGGCGCAGCCGGCGCCACGGGCTCGCTTCGCGAAGGCCGCGCGGTATCGGCGGGCTCTTCGCCGGCGATGCTGAAGAACGCCACCTGGCGCATCAGTTCTTCGGACAGCTCGAGCATCTGCTTGCTCGCCGCGCTGGCCTCTTCCACCAGCGCTGCGTTCTGCTGGGTGACTTCGTCCAGCGCCGTCACGGCACCGTTTACCTGCTCGATGCCGGCCGACTGCTGAAGCGACGCGGCCGCGATATTGCCGACGATGCCGGACACACGGGTCGCCCCGGAGCCGATCAGCGCGAGCGCTTCACCCGTGCGGCCGACCAGCACGGCGCCCGTTTCCACGCGTTCGGACGCATCGGCGATCAGCTTCTTGATGTCACGCGCCGCCGTGGCACTGCGCTGCGCCAGCGAACGGACTTCACTGGCCACCACGGCGAAACCCCTGCCCTGTTCACCGGCGCGGGCGGCTTCGACGGCGGCATTGAGCGCCAGCAGGTTGGTCTGGAAGGCGATTTCGTCGATCAGTACCGCGATTTCGCCGACACTACGGCTGCTGCGAGTGATTTCGGCCATCGCCACGACGGCCTCCTGCGCGACCGTCTGGCCGGACACCGCGTCGCCGTGCAACGTGGTCGTCAGGTCACGGGCCATGTCGGCGCCCTCGGAGTTCTCGCGAACCGTCGCCGTCATTTCTTCCATCGAGGCGGCGGTTTCTTCGAGCGATGAAGCCTGCTCCTGCGTACGGCTGGAGAGGTCATCCGTTCCGGCGGAGATATCGCGCGCGGCATACGTCACCTGCTGCGCGTTGCTGCGCACCTGGCTGACGATGCGGGTGAGCTGCTCATCCATCGTGCCAAGCGCACGCAGCGTTTCACTCAGTTCGTCACTGCCGTCCACCTGCAGATGGTGGTTCAGTTCACCCTGGCTGATGCGCGCCGCGAGATCACGGGCACGCAGCAACGGCCGCATCACGGCGCGTGCCAGCAGGAAACCAAGCACCGCTACGAGGAGTGCCGACGCCAGCAGCACGCCAAGCGTGACGTACACCGTGCGGTGCTCACGGGCGGCGGCGGCCTTGTAGTCCTGGTCGGCCTGCTGCTCATTGACCGTGATGATCTGCGAGATCTGTGCCGTCGCTTCATCCATCGCCGGGCCGACGTCCTTGATCAGCAACGGCACGGCATCCTTGTCGCCATGCTCGAGCTTGCCGACCAGGGCCGCCAGGCGATCGTCGGAACGTTCGCGCGCGGCAACGAAAGCCTTCGCGGCCGTGCGCTCTTCTTCGCTGGTGACAAGGGCCGGGTAGTACGCCGCCCAGGATGTGGTCAGGCGCACCTGGGCCTTGGCGATGGCCTGCTTCGCGTCCGCAAGCGCCTCGGGCGTACCGCGAACGATCGCGCGGTTGGCCGCATTGCGCTGATCCATCAGGGCGGCACGCACCTCGCTGACGTCGACGATAGGCATGAGCGACGTGCGATACATGCCCTCCAGCCCCGCCTGGGTCTGGTCCAGCGCGTAGAGCCCGGTTGTCCCGATAACGATGGCGGCCAGCAATGCCGCCGCCATGGTCAAAATGATGCGCCACCTGATTGTCATGCTGCCCGTACTGCCCTAGGAAAAATTCCTAGACGTTAACGGCACGGTTTGCCCGGGCTTTAGCCACGTCGAGTGACGTAACGCATTGTTTTTCCTTATACCGGCACAGATTGTTTCTATTTCGCGACAATTTACGAACGGCCTTCACGTTGTGCCGAACTTTCATACCGTTGCGGCATTACCCGGCCCTCCCGCTTCGGTATAAAGCCGGCTCCCCTCACGTAGCCGTTAAATGATCCGCCAGCGCATTCGCCGAAATAACCTCTCCCTGATCCTTTCTGTCCTCGAACTTGCTGGCTTTGACACGCCCCAGGCGCAGGCTAACGCTCTCGGAAACATCGTTACCGCACGCAAGCTGACGCGCATGCCGCTCGGCGCCGATGTGCCGTCGATGTTCGCCCGCGGCGTGGAGCATGCGTTCGGCGTGCGGCGTGGATGGCTGGACCGGCCATGCAACTTGCCGCCGGCGTTGCCCAGGCGGCTCCTGACCCGCGTGCCGGTGACCACGGTGATCCCGGTTGTCGGTGATCCGGCGCAGGACGCGCCGGATCACCGGGAGCTCATCGCTTAGCGTCAACCGTTAAAAACGGAACTCGACGCCAGTGCCCCACACATCCGTGTTTTGCGTGAAGTGGTATCCGTACACCGAATAGTGCTGCGGGTAGTGGTCATACGTGAACTGAAGGCTGAGCTTCGGGGTGAAGTCGAATCCAAAGCCGGCCCCGGCGTACCAGCGCGTGTCGTACAACGTGTAGCCGTAGGTGGAGCTGACCGGCGGGTTATCGTCGATGATGCTGGTGTTGTGAAAGCGTGCTCGATTCCGGTAACGGGCGATGCCGCCACGAATCACCGCGTAGGTGCGGTCGGAGAAGTCCCACCGCGCATTCAATCCGAGCGTCGCTGCCTTTGCGCCATTGCGGCCATGCGTATCGGCAGTGATGGTGTGCGGGCCGGTGATATCCGTAAGGGACGTCGGGCCGGCCACGGTGTGGAACTTGCTGGTTCCGAGGTCCTGGTAGCCGCCCTCAACACCCACGTACAGCGACTGGGCTGCCGTCCACCGGTAGCCGCCGCTCACGCCCCAGGTCGTGCCCGTGTGATGCGTCGAGGCATGTCCGGCATCCGCCTGGACGAACGCGCCCTGCCCGTCCGCGTGGGCCACCGAAAAGCCAAGGGCGGCCACCAAGGCAAGCGTCGCCGTTACGTACTTCGTCATTTATTGGAATCCCCGTTCCTTGTGAAGGCGCGAGGATCATAGACGGCGCCTTCACGCGATTCTGTAGGCGAAGGCCTACAAAACTCTGCCGTTCAGATGGGCTTTAGCCGACCCTAGCCCGCGCACATCCTATGCATAGCGCACCCGAGCCATGCCTTAGCCATGAGAATGCCCGCACTGGGCATCAGACTGACCCTTCAACCTTCGCCGTAGGGAGAGGCGACATGACCACTGCACGATGGATCGGCCTGCTGGCCGCCTTGCTGATGCCCGTTGCTGCATGGGCAGCCACCACCGGCTCCGAGCCGCTGGTGAACCCGCAGAACAAGCCCTGGCAGCCCGAGGCACCGGCTGAGCAGATACTGCTCTGGCCCAAGGAACTCCACATCGCCGCCCCCGCTTACCCGGGTGACGAGGTGTATGGACAGGGCACGGGGTCCATTGCCGGCAAGCCCATCACGATGATCGAGCATGTCTCCCGGCCGACCATGAGCATCTTTCCGGCCAGGGGAAAGAACACCGGTGCTGCCATGCTGGTCTTCCCCGGCGGTGGCTATCGCGTCCTCGCCATCGACCTCGAGGGTACCGAGATCTGCGACTGGCTTACGGCGAAAGGCATCACGTGCGTTGTGTTGAAGTATCGCGTGCCGGGCTCGGGTCCTTATTGGAACAACGAGTGCAACTGCCGACGCACCCCAAGCGAGCCGATGGCCTTGCAGGATGCGCAGCGTGCGATGGGCTTGTTGCGCGAACGCGCTTCAACGCTCGGTATCGATCCGCACCGGATTGGCGTGGTGGGTTTCTCGGCGGGCGGCCGGATGGTGGCCGACATCAGCAATACAACGAAGCGCACCTACAAGCCCATCGACGCGGCCGATCGCCAGAGTAGCCGCCCCGACTTCGCCATGGCGCTTTATCCGGGCCACCTGTGGACGGAACCCGGCATCATGCTGACCCGCGAAGTGAAAATCGATCCCCGTGGGCCGCCGACTTTCATTGCGCAGGCTGAGGACGACGCCACGGACGATATCCGTGAATCACTCACCTACTACCTGGCGCTGCAGAAGGCGAATGTGCCGGTCGAAATGCACCTGTATGCAAAAGGCGGCCACGCCTTCGGGGTTCGAAAAACCGCTAACCCGATTACGCGCTGGACGGAGCTGGCGGAAACGTGGATGGAAACCATTGGAATGGTTCCGGCACCCGCACGATGAGGGCCACGATCCGGGCGGGACGTCAGTTCTTTTGGGCGGCCTGGATCGCGGCATTCACTCCGATGGTCGCCGCGCAATTAGCCGTCTTGCCATTCGAGCCGGACGAGCAAAACGGCTTGGGCCCCTGCACGCCCGTCGTGGGCCGGTCGTCCGCCCAGGTATGCGGGGTGATGCACCCGGTGAGAGCGGTGCAGAGCAGAAGAACCACGGCGGTCATCAGGCGCATGTCGGCATCCGGTAGTGGGCGCGACGGCATTCTGCACCCAGTCGGCTAGCGGCGTCTGTAGGAATTCGCCTAGGATTACTTATCAGGGGAAGGGAGAACGGACCATGGACGATTCGGGGCTTCTCGCGATGGGAGCCTGCGCGCTCGCGCGGTTTAGTGCATGCCGCTCGTCCTGGTGCATCGCATGGAACTCGGGCCTCGAGGTCGCGATTCTCATTGTCTTCTACGTGTTCTTCTTCCTTGATACCGTCAAGCACGAAGGAAGAGCGAAAGCGATTCGCGTCTTTTGGCCGATTGCGGCGTTTGTGGTGCTAGGTATAGCGCTTACCGTTTATCTCGCAATTGGTCGTTCCTGAAGCCCACGAGCGATGCGATAGACAGGTGGTGCCCGGAGTGGGACTCGAACCCACATACCCTTACGGATGAGGGATTTTAAGTCCCTTGCGTCTACCGATTTCGCCATCCGGGCTGAAAAGAAAAAAGGCGCACCGCGTGAGCGTTGCGCCTTTGGAATGCGATGGAGGCCGAGGTCGGAATCGAACCGGCGTACGCGGATTTGCAGTCCGCTGCATGACCACTCTGCCACCCGGCCATCGCTTGCGCACGCGGAGAGTAGCCGCATGGCGCTTAAAAAACAAAACCTCGGTTACCCGAGGCTTTGTGGAATCCTGGAGCGGGAAACGAGACTCGAACTCGCGACCCCGACCTTGGCAAGGTCGTGCTCTACCAACTGAGCTATTCCCGCGTCGTAGTCCGGCTATTTTAGGGAACTGGGGCGATGTGTCAACTGTTTTTGTCACCGCGTAATGCAGGCCATGCGGCGCGCAGGTAGTCGAGGCCGGACCAGATCGTAAGGATGCCCGCGATGACCAGCAGGGCCTCGCCGATGTGGTACAGGCGCAGCGTCTCGGCGTCGTGCTGGAGCAGGAGCACCACCAGCGCCACCATCTGCATCATGGTCTTCAGCTTGCCGAGGAAGGCCACCTTGACCTTCGAGCGGGCGCCGATCTCGGCCATCCACTCACGTAGCGCCGAGACGCTGATCTCGCGCCCCACGATGACCGCGGCGGTGACGGCCAACAGGATGCCCGGCCAGCCCGTGGGGGCCGACTGCACCAGCAGGAACAGCGTCACGGCGACCATGAGCTTGTCGGCCACCGGGTCTAGGAAGGCGCCGAAGGCCGACGTCATGTCGAGGCGGCGGGCCAGGTAGCCGTCAAGCCAGTCGGTGAAACCGGCCAGCACGAACACCATGGCCGCGACGAGGCTGGCGCCACGGAACGGCAGGTAGAAGACGACCACCATGACCGGCAGAAGCAGCACACGGAAAAGGGTAAGCCAGGTAGGCAGGTTAATACGCATCGATTCAGCCGGTTGCGGGAAGCGTCGCGGTGGCTGGCGCTTCCGTTCGATCAGGGGTGCAGCATGGCATAGATGCGTTCGGCGAGGCCGCGATCAATACCCTTCACGCTCATCAGTTCTTCCACGCCCGCCGCTTCCACGCCCGACAGGCCGCCGAAGGCCTTCAACAGTGCCGCGCGTCGGCGCGCGCCGACACCCGCCACATCCTCAAGCGTACTGCGTTCGCGCGCCGCCTCGCGCTTGCGGCGGTGGCCGCTGATCGCAAAACGGTGCGCCTCGTCACGGACGGCGGCCACCAGGTGCAGCGCGGGCGACGAGGTACCGGGGTGCAGGGTCTTCCCGCTTTCGGCCAGCACCAGCGTTTCTTCGCCGGCACGGCGGCCGGGGCCCTTGGCCACGCCCACCACGCGGATGCCTTCCACGCCGAGTTCGCCCAGCACGTCCACCGCCTGGGCCACCTGCCCCGCGCCACCGTCGATCAGCAGGATGTCCGGCTTCGCCCCGCCCTCCACCACTTTCTTGAAGCGCCGGGTAAGCGCCTGGTGCATGGCGGCGTAGTCGTCGCCCGGCGTGATGCCTGTGATATTGAACCGCCGGTAGTGCGACTTCTCCGGGCCTTCCGGGCCGAAGACCACGCAGGAGGCCACCGTGGCCTCGCCACGCGTGTGGCTGATGTCGAAGCACTCGATGCGGCGCGGCTGCTCGGTCAGGTCAAGCACCTTCTGCAAGTCGTCGAAACGCGCCAGCAGCGTGTGCCGGCTGGCCAGGCGCGAGGTGAGCGCGGCACTCGCATTGCGCTGGGCCATTTCGAGGAAACGGGCCCGTTCACCACGCACGCTGGGCTTCAGCTGGACGTTGTAGCCGGCGTGCTGGGAGAGGACGTCGGTGAGCACCTCGATGTCTTCCACCGGGTCGCTCAGCACGAGCTCGCGCGGCACCTGGCGGTCGAGGTAGTACTGGGCGATGAACTGGCCGAGGACGTCGGAGACCGAGGCATCCGTGGGCAGGCGCGGGAAGAAGTCGCGCGAGCCCAGGCTGACGCCGTTGCGGAAGAACAGCACGCTGACACAGGCCATGCCGCCTTCGAGGCAGCAGGCGATGACGTCCATGTCGGCGCTGGCCCCCTGGACGAAGTGCTGCGCCTGCAGCTTGCGCAGGGCGGCGACCTGGTCGCGCAGCGTGGCGGCGCGCTCGAAGTTCAGTGCCATGCTGGCCTCCTCCATCGACCTGGCCAGCTCGTCGATCACCGCACTGCTACGGCCCTCGAGAAACATCTCCGCGTGGCGTACGTCATTGCGATAGTCGTCCACGCTGATCAGCTCCACGCACGGCGCGCTGCAGCGGCCGATCTGGTGCTGCAGGCAGGGCCGCGAGCGATTCTTGAAATAGCTGTCCTCGCACTGGCGCACCTTGAACAGCTTCTGCATCAGGCCCAGGCTTTCGCGCACGGCAAAGGTGCTGGGGTACGGGCCGAAGTAACGCCCCGAGCCGGTCTTGGCGCCACGATGAAACGCCAGCCGCGGGTAGTTCTCCCCGCCCGACAGATAGATGTAGGGATAGCTCTTATCGTCGCGCAGGACGATGTTGTAGCGCGGCTTAAGCGATTTGATCAGCTGCGATTCGAGCAGCAGGGCTTCGCCAGCGGTACGCGTCAGCGTGACCTCGGCACGGTCGATCTGCGACACCATCGAGGCGATGCGCG
Source organism: Luteibacter pinisoli (assembly GCF_006385595.1). NCBI lineage: Bacteria > Pseudomonadati > Pseudomonadota > Gammaproteobacteria > Lysobacterales > Rhodanobacteraceae > Luteibacter > Luteibacter pinisoli. The sequence continues at coordinate 1,531,673 of NZ_CP041046.1, read as the reverse complement.
GATCCATCGGCGGCTTCAGGAAATAATTGCTGACGCGCTTTTTGAGGTTGGCGGCCTTGCCGACGTACAGCAGCTCACCTTCCGCATCGAAATACCGGTAAACGCCGGGAGACGTGGTGAGGTGGCGGACAAAGGCCTTGCCGTCGAACGGGTGCGACTCGGTGTGCTCCATCGGGGCATTTTACCGGGTCCGGGGCAACCGGGAATGAAAAACGCCGGCATGGAGGGGGACCATGCCGGCGCGACCTTCCTTGGGGGGAGTCGCCTTCGTCCTTGTGTTCCGGCGACAGGGATAGATTACGGTGGTGTCCGCCGGGGCGCGCCCGGCGAAGACCGGCTGACCTTGTCGGCGCCGCCCGCAGCCGGTTGTGGGTGATCCCCTACAAATCGCCCTGTTTCTTCAGCCAGGCCTCCGCCCGGCCCAGATCCTCCGGGGTATCGATGCCCGGCGGGAACGGTTCCGGGGTCAGGCTCACCGAGATGGCGTAGCCGTGCTCCAGGGCGCGCAACTGCTCCAGCGACTCGGCCTGCTCCAGCGGCGTGCGCGGCAGGGCCGCGACCCGGCGCAGGAAGCCCGCCCGGTAGGCATAGATGCCGATGTGGCGCAGGAACGGCACCGCGGCCGGCAGCGCATGGCGATCCACCGCGAAGGCGTCGCGGGCCCATGGCGCGGGCGCCCGGGTGAAGTAGAGGGCCCGGCCGTTGCCACCGCGCACCACCTTCACCACGTTGGGATCGAACAGTTCTTCCGCGTCGGTGATCGGGGTGGCCAGGGTGGCCATCGGCGCGTCGTCGCCGGCCAGGGTATCGACCACCGCCCGGATGCCCGCGGCCGGGGCGAAGGGCTCATCGCCCTGCAGGTTCACGACCACGGTGTCGTCGGGCCAGCCGAAGTGGCTGGCCACCTCGGCGATGCGGTCGGTGCCGGAGGCGTGGTCTTCGCGGGTCATGCAGACAAGGATGTCGCCCCCGCAGCCGCGCATCTCGGCGGCGACGCGGTCGTCATCCGTGGCCACCACCACCTGGGCCGCACCGGCCTGGGCGGCACGCGCGGCCACCCGGCGGATCATCGACAGGCCACCAATCTTCAGCAGCGGCTTGCCCGGCAGGCGCGTGGACGCATACCGGGCGGGGACGACGACGACGTAGGGGGGTGTCTTGGCGGGCATGGGGCGGTCCGGACGTGGGTCAGGAACGCATTATGCCGCCAGGTTAAACCCCACGCCGTTGGCCAGCTCGATGAAACCGGGGAACGAGGTGGCGACGTTGGCGCAATCACCAATCGTGATCGGCGCCGTGGCGACGAGGCCGGCGATGGCGAAGCTCATGGCGATGCGATGGTCGCCGTGGCTGTCCACGCTGCCGCCGCCGATCGGGCCACCACGGATCATCGCGCCGTCCGGCAGCTCATCGATCATCACGCCGCACGCTTTCAGGCCCACGGCCATGGTGGCGATGCGGTCGGATTCCTTGACGCGCAGCTCCGCGGCGCCACGGATGGTCGTCATGCCCTCGGCGCAGGCCGCCGCCACGAACAAGGCGGGGAACTCGTCGATCATGTCGGGCACGATGTCGAGCGGCAGCGCCACGCCGTGCAGCGGACGCTGGCGCACCACGAGGTCGGCGATCGCTTCGCCGCCGCTGTGGCGCTCGTTCTCCACTGTGATGTCGGCACCCATCAGCTCCAGTGCCGCAAGCAGGCCGGTGCGGCGCGGGTTGAGGCCCACGCCCTTCAGGCGAAGATGCGAGCCAGGGACGATGCATGCGGCGACGATGAAGAACGCGGCCGAGGAAAAGTCCGCCGGCACGTCCACGTCGACGGCGCGCAGCACGTGGCCGCCCTCCACTTTCGCGCGCCCCGGCGAATACTCGATCGGCCAGCCGAAGGCCTTGAGCATGCTTTCGGTGTAGTCACGCGTGGGATGGGGCTCGATCACTTCCGTGCTGCCTTCGGCATACAGGCCCGCCAGCAGCAGTGCGGATTTGATCTGCGCGCTCGCCACGGGCGAGTGGTAGGTGATGCCCTTGAGCTTGCGCCCACCGCGGATGCGCAACGGTGGCTTGCCATCGTTCGTGTCGATCTCCGCGCCCATCGTGGACAGCGGGTCGGTCACGCGGCGCATCGGGCGGCCGGAGAGCGACGCATCGCCCACCAGCGTGCTGTCGAAGCCCTGCCCCGCCATCAAGCCGGCGAGCAGGCGCATGCCGGTACCGGCGTTGCCGCAGTCGAGATCGTCCGTGCTGCCGCGCAGGCCGTGCAGGCCCACGCCATGGACGACGCGCTCACCGGGCGCAGGTGTATCGAAGCGCACGCCCAGCTTGCCGAGGATGGCGGCGGTGGCGCGCGTGTCCTCGCCTTCAAGGAAGCCACGGATGTGCGTGGTGCCTTCGGCAATGGCGCCGAACATCAGGGCACGGTGCGAAACAGACTTGTCGCCGGGCACGACGAGGTCGCCTTGCAGCGGCCCTCCCGCACGGCTTACCCAATCCAGCCGGGTCATGGCAGGTTCTCCAGGAGACGTTGCAGCTCGGCGCGGCTACCCACACTGATACGCACGGTGTGCGGCAGGCCGTAGCCGCCCATGGGACGGACGATGACACCGCGTTCGAACAGATGCTTTTCGAAGGCGGCGGCGTCCTGGCCCAGGTCGACGAGCAGGAAATTGGTTTGCGACGGCAGGACGCGCAGGCCGCGCGCGGTGAGCTCTTCAGCGAACCACGCACGATCGCGATGGTTGGTCTCGCGCACCCGGGCACGGTGCTCGTGGTCGCCCAGCGCGGCTTCGGCCGCGGCGAGCGCCACGCCGTTGACGTTGAACGACTCGCGCAGCCGCTCGGCCACGGCGGCCACCGACGGGTGGCTGAGCATGTAACCGATGCGCAGGCCGGCCAGGGCGTAGGCCTTGGAGAACGTGCGCGTCACGATCAGGTTGGGGAAGCGGCCCAGCAGGTGCAGTGCGGTGCTCAGCCCCGGCGCATCGACGTACTCGTGGTACGCCTCGTCGACCACCACCAGCGTTTCCGCCGGCACGCGTGCGAGGAAGCGTTCCAGCTCGGCGTCGGTGAACCAGGTACCCGTGGGGTTGTTCGGATTCGCCAGGTAGACGATGCGCGTGGCGGGCGTCACCGCAGTGGCGATCGCGTCGAGGTCGTGGCCATACGGTGCCGTGGCATGGTTCGCCGGCAACGCCCGCACGGCGATGGCGCGTGCGCCCGCCGCCGCCGCGGCAATCGGGAACACCGCGAAGCCGTACTGCGAATGCACCACCGGATGCTCCGCATCGGCGAAGCACTGCGCCAGCAGCATGAGCAGTTCGTGCGAACCGTTGCCCAGCGTGATGCTGGCCACGGGCAGGCCGAGCTCGCCGGACAGGCGCTGCTTCAGCGAGGCGCCGAGCGGATCGGGATAGCGCCAGATGTCTTCAAGCACGCGCGTGGCGGCTCGCGTGGCCTGCGGGCTCGGGCCGAGCGGGTTCTCATTCGAACCCAGCTCCGAGAGCACGTTGCCAAAACGCAGGCGCAGCGCGGGAAGGTCATGACCGGGATCGTAGGCACGCAGCGCCGACGTCGCCCGGTTGGCGAGCGTGGCCGCATCGAACACGGCGGTCATGGCAGCGCGACGGGGTAAGCGCCGAGCACGCGCACATCCGCGGCGGCTGGCTTCATCTCGTCGAGCGCGGCCTGCAGGGCCGCGTCGTCCACGTGGCCGGAGACATCGATGAAGAACGCGTACTGCCACTTGCCCGTATGCGCCGGGCGTGACTCGATGCGGTTCATGCTGATGCCGTGGTCGGCCAGCGGCTTCAATACATCGAACAGCGCGCCGGGCTTATCGCGCACCGATACCAGCAGCGAGGTGCGATCGTTACCCGACGGCGGGAAGATCGTGCGGCCGATGACGAGGAAGCGCGTGGTGTTGTCGCTGCGATCCTCGATGGGACCGGCGATGATCTTCAGGCCGTACACGCGCGCGGCGGATTCGCCGGCGATCGCGGCGGATTCCGTCGACAGCCTGGCCATGCGCGCGGCCTCGGCATTGCTGGACACGGCGATGCGCTCGACGTTCGGCAGATTCACGCGCAACCACGCCTGGCATTGCTGCAGCGACTGCGGATGCGAGTAGATGCGCTTGATGTCCTTCATGTCGCCCGTGAGCGACAGCAGGTTCTGGTGGACGCGCAGCTCCACTTCGCCACAGATGGTGGCCTTGGACGTCAGGAACATGTCCAGGGTCATCTGGATCATGCCCTGCCCGGAATTCTCCACCGGCACCACGCCGAAATCGGCATTGCCCGCAGCCACTTCCTGGAACACTTCCTCGATGCTGCCCAGCGGCAGGCCGTAGGCGGCATGGCCGAACTGCTTGCGCACGGCCTGCTCGCTGAAAGTGCCCTCGGGGCCGAGGTAACCGATCTTCAACGGCTGCTGCTGCGACAGGCACGACGACATGATTTCGCGGAACAGACGCACCAGCTCCGCATGGGGCAGCGGGCCGTCGTTGCGGTCGATGACACCACGCAGCACCTGGGCCTCACGCTCGGGTCGGTAATACTCCACCGCTGCCTTCAACGGGCCCTTGGCCCGGCCGACCTGCTGTGCCCAACGGGCGCGCTCGCTGATGAGCGACTGCAGTTGCTGGTCGATGCTGTCGATGCGCTGGCGCGCCTCGGTCAGCGTGGCTTGCTTATCGGTGGAACTACTCTTACTCATGGACGTCCAGGCGGCTAAGTGGTTGCAAATGAAACAGTTATCACCGCAAACGCATGCTGCATTGCGGTGATCCCCGACTTTAACCGTGCCGCGTTGCAAAGTCCCGCATGAAATTCACAAGCACGCCGACGGCCTCGAGTGACACGGCGTTGTAGAGCGATGCGCGCATGCCGCCGACGGCCTTGTGGCCCTTGAGCGCCAGCAGGCCCGCGGCTTCGGATTCCTTGAGGAAAACGGCATCCAGCGCGCTATCGTGCAAGGTGAACGGCACGTTCATGCGCGAGCGCGCACTGACCTCGACGGGGCTGCGGTAAAAGCCCGACGAGCCATCGATCGCGTCGTACAGCGCCGTGGCCTTGGCCGCATTGCGCTCGCCCATGCCGGCAAGGCCGCCCTGCTCTTCCAGCCACTCGAACGTCAGGCCGGCGAGGTACCAGCCCCACGTGTTCGGCGTGTTCAACATGGAATCGTTCGCCGCGTGCTCGGCGTAGCGGAAGATGTTCGCCATCGGCCGGCCCGCGCGGGCCAGCAGGTCATCACGGATCACCATGATCACCAGGCCCGAGGGCCCGATGTTTTTCTGCGCGCCCGCGTAGATCAGGCCAAAGCGCGACACGTCCACCGGCTCGCTCAGGATGTTCGACGACATGTCGGCCACCAGCGGCGTGTCGCCCACGTCCGGCACGTCATGGAATTCCACGCCGTGGATGGTTTCGTTCGGCGTGTAGTGCACGTACGCCGCACCCTTGCTGAGCTGCCAGGTGTCGCGCGGCGGCAGGGAAAGATAGTTGGCGGCAACGGATGTCGCCGCCACGCGCGCGTCGATATATGGCGCCGCCTCGCGCACGGCCTTCTCGCCCCAGTGGCCGGTGACGATGTAATCCGCGTGCGCGTCGGGGCCGGCAAGATTCATCGGGATCTGCGCGAAGTGCTGGGTGGCCCCGCCCTGCAGGAACAGCACCTTGTAGTTCGCCGGAATCCCCATCAGCCCGCGCAGGCGTTGCTCCGCCGCGGCGGCCAGGGCCATGAACGGCTTGCCGCGATGGGAGAGTTCCATCACCGAGGCACCGGAGCCGTTCCAGTCGAGCAGCTCAGCCTGAGCGCGTTTCAGTACCGCTTCCGGCAGCGCCGCGGGTCCTGCGCTGAAATTCCAGGCTCTGCTCACGGGTCGTCCTCTCGCATGGGTGAACCGGCATTATGCCGCCGCATGCGGGCGAAACGGGGGCTCAGAACGGCGCGAACAGCACCACGGCAATGCCGAGCGCGAGAAGCGCGGCGGTGACGATCAGCCACCAGACGTCGCCGCGAGGGGCGTTGGCGTCTTCCGGCTCGGGTTCCGGCTCCGGCTCGGGTGCGACCACCACGGGCTCCGCCGACCAGCCGGGTGCCTCGAGGATGAAGCGATGCGTGGCGAGGCCGATCTGGTCGCCGGGCTGCAACGCCGCGCGCACCGTGCGCACGCCGTTCACCCGCACGGCATGCCTGGCCGGCACGCGCGACGCATCGAGGATCAGTTCGTCGGCGTCCCACACGAGGGTGAGCAGGGCCGCATCGTTGCCCGGCAGCTCCAGCGGTAGCGCACCATGGGTGGCGCCGAGCTCGAGACGGTCGCCGATGGCGACGAGGCGGCCGGAAAGCGGGCCGGCCACCGGGCGCAGCGCGGCGATGCAGCGCGCATCCGTGGGCTCGAGCAGTTCGCGGGCCTCAAGGTCATCGTCGTCGCGGATGAGCATCCGGCAGTCGCCCAGCGACAGGCTGTCGCCCGGGCGCAGCAGCGCCTTCTCGCGGACGGGGCGCGCATTGACGTACACGCGGCCGACGCCGGCCGCCACCTCCAGCACCATCCCGCGGCGATCGCGATGGATGGTGACGTGGCGCGGCGCCACCTGAACCTCGGAAACCACGAGGTCGTTGTCCTCGGCCCGGCCAATCGTGAGCACGGGTCGGGACCAGTGGAAATCACCGCGAGCCGAGCTGACGAATTCGATGCGCATGGAGGGACCGGACAGATGACGACGCGACTTTAGCAGAGTGCGGTATCACATTGAACGCAAAGACATCGGAGCGGTTCAGCGGGCTCCGCTGGTAGACTCCCCCTCTTTCATCCCAGGGAGTACCTCATGGCCAAGATCGATATCCGCCGGGAACACGGCAAGACCGCCGCCGAGGCGCGTGCCGTCGTGGACAAGGTGGCCGCGGGCATGGCCGAGAAGTTCGGCACCAAGGGCGCCTGGCAGGGTGATGCGTATGCCTTCTCCGGCTCGGGCGTGAAAGGCGCGATTGCGGTCACCGACCGCGATGTCCACGTGACCGCCGAGCTCGGCATGCTGCTGTCGGCGTTCAAGGGCAAGATCCAAGACGAGATCCGCGGGAAGCTGGACAAGTATTTCGCCTGACCGGCCCCGGGTGGCCTTGAGAGGCCCGGCATGGCATAATAGGGGACTATTGCGGCCACGCCGGCCACTTATCCGACCCGGAACACATGGCAAAAGACGACGTCATCGAAATGGAAGGCACGGTCCAGGAGACCCTGCCCAATACCATGTTCCGCGTGCAGCTCGAGAACGGGCACGTCATTACTGCCCACATCTCCGGCCGTATGCGCAAGCATTACATCCGCATCCTCACCGGTGACAAGGTGAAGGTCGAGATGACCCCGTACGACCTGACCAAGGGCCGTATCACCTACCGCATGAAGTAAGCGCACGCTGCGCTGCTCCACCGGTAAAAGAAAAGCCGCGGATATCCGCGGCTTTTTTGTTGCGTACGATCTGGTGGAACACCGGCCCACCCGAAGGTGGGCCGTGCCTTGATCAGGCCTCGACCGTGGCCGGCTCAGCCGACTCGGTTTCCACGTGGAGCTCGTCGCCAGCCACCGACAGGGTGACCTTGCCGCCTTCGGCGAGCTTGCCGAACAGCAGCTCGTCGGCCAGGGCGCGCTTGACCTTGTCCTGGATGACGCGAGCCATCGGACGCGCACCCATCTGCGGGTCGAACCCGTGCTCGGCCAACCAGCGGCGGGCCTCCGGCGTGACATCCACGCTGACCTTCTTCTCCGCGAGCTGGGCTTCCAGCTCGATGAGGAACTTGTCGACTACGCGCAGGATGTGCTCGAAGTCCAGCGCGTTGAACTGGATGACCGCGTCCAGACGGTTGCGGAACTCCGGGGTGAACATCCGACGGATGGTTTCCATGGCGTCCGGCGAGTGGTTCTGCTTCACGAAGCCGATGCCGCGACGCGACGCCAGCTGGGCGCCAGCGTTCGTCGTCATGACCACGATGACGTTCTTGAAGTTCGCCTCGCGGCCGTTGGTATCGGTCAGCACGCCGCGGTCCATCACCTGCAGCAGGATGTTGTACACATCCGGATGCGCCTTCTCGATTTCATCCAGCAACAGCACGCAGTGCGGGTGCTTGGTGATCTGCTCGGTGAGCAGGCCACCCTGGTCGAAGCCGACGTAGCCCGGGGGTGCACCGACCAGGCGCGAGACCGAATGCGCTTCCATGTACTCGGACATGTCGAAGCGGACCATCTCGATACCCAGCTGCATGGCAAGCTGGCGGGTCACTTCCGTCTTGCCGACGCCCGTGGGGCCGGCGAGCAGGAAGCTGCCGATCGGCTTGGACGGATCGCCCAGGCCGGAACGGGCCATCTTGATCGACGAGGCCAGTGCTTCGATCGCACCGTCCTGGCCGAACACCACCATCTTGAGGTTGCGCTCCAGGTTACGCAGGACGTCGCGATCCGACGCCGACACCTGCTTGGCCGGGATGCGTGCCATCTTGGCCACGATGTATTCGATTTCGGCGACGTCGACCTTGCCGGTCCGCTCGTCTTCCGGCAGCAGGCGCTGGCGGGCGCCGGCCTCGTCGATCACGTCGATGGCCTTGTCCGGCAGCAGGCGGTCGGGGATGTGCTTGACCGACAGGTCCACCGCCGCCCGCAAGGCTTCACCGGTGTATTCCACCGAGTGATGCTCTTCGAAGCGCGACTTCAGGCCCTTCAGGATCTCGATGGAATCGGCCACGGTGGGCTCGACCACGTCGATCTTCTGGAAGCGACGCGCCAGGGCACGGTCCTTCTCGAAGATGCCGCGGAATTCCTGGAACGTGGTGGAACCGATGCAGCGCAGCTCGCCGGAGGCCAGCATGGGCTTGATCAGGTTCGAGGCGTCCATGGTGCCGCCCGACGCCGAGCCCGCACCGATGATGGTGTGGATCTCGTCGATGAACAGGATGGCATTGGGCTGCTTCTTGAGCTGGCCAATCACCGCCTTCAGGCGCTTTTCGAAGTCGCCACGGTACTTCGTGCCGGCCACGAGGGCACCCAGGTCGAGCGACCAGATGGTGCAGTCTTCGAGCACCTCGGGCACCTCGCCCTCGACGATGCGCTTGGCCAGGCCCTCGGCCAGGGCCGTCTTGCCCACGCCGGCCTCACCGACGTAGAGCGGGTTGTTCTTGCGCCGGCGGCAGAGCACCTGGATGGTGCGCTCCACTTCGTCCTGGCGGCCGATCAGGGGGTCGATCTTGCCCTGGACAGCCAGTTCGTTGAGGTTGCTGGCGTATTCGCTGAGCGGGTTGCCCTTGCCTTCGCCACCGTCCTCGCCGTCACGCTCGGCGCTGGAGGGCGCCGCGGCGGACTCGTCGGAGATCTTGGCGATGCCGTGCGAGATGTAGTTCACCACGTCCAGGCGGGTGATCTCCTGCTGGTGCAGGAAATACACGGCGTGGCTGTCCTTTTCGCCGAAGATGGCGACCAGGACGTTGGCCCCGGTGACTTCCTTCCGGCCGGAGGACTGCACGTGGTACACGGCGCGCTGGAGCACGCGCTGGAAGCCCAGCGTGGGCTGGGTGTCGCGCTCGTCACCGGCCGGGAGCACCGGTACCGTCTCCGCGATGATCCGCTGGAGATCCGCCGCGAGGCGGGGCAAATCCACGCCGCAGGCCCGCAGGGCGGCGAGGGCAGAGCTGTTTTCCGTCAGGGCGAGCAGGAGATGCTCCACGGTCATGAACTCGTGGCGCTGCTCCCGGGCCTGCTTATAGCAGTGCCCAATGGTGACTTCGAGATCCTTGCTGAACATACGGACCGTCTCCGATAGCTGTGGGCGGCGGGGTCATTGCCCTTGTTAGTGCCGCATGAACTCCAGATGGGGCATCGGCTACATCTTTTCCATAGTGCACAACAGCGGGTGCTGATGGGACCGTGAGTATTCGTTTACCTGGGTCACCTTCGTTTCTGCCACCTCGCGGGTGAACACGCCGCAGACGCCCTTCCCCCTTGTGTGTACGTGGAGCATCACCTGGACCGCCCTCTCCTGATCCATGCCAAAGAAGCTACGCAATACCTCAACCACAAAATCCATCGGTGTGAAGTCGTCGTTCAGCAGGACAACCTGGAACAGGGGCGGCTTCGCCGTTTCCGGCCGAGCCGTTTCGATCGCCAGGCCGTGTCCGCGCTCGCTTTCCTGATCGTGTTCGTGTTCCTGGGACATTAATTAAGAACCTTCGGTACGCGATTCGATTATATACACCGGATTTCGAGCCCTTTCGGGGTCGATTTCCACAGGTGATGGCACAATATGTCTTTTTCCAGAGCCACCCCTCCCATTTGTCAGATGACCCAGACCGACGCCCCGGCCGAAAACGTGTGGTGCCCCCGTGTGACCGTGGCATGCGTCGTCGCGGCCGGCGACCGCTACCTCATGGTCGAAGAAGAGGTTTTTGGCGAGCTGGCGTACAACCAGCCGGCCGGCCACCTGGACCCGGGTGAGACCCTGCAGGCGGCCGCCGTACGCGAGGCGCTGGAGGAAACCGGACACACCGTGGTGCTCGACGCCTTCCTCGGCGTCTGGCAATGGACGAGCCACGAGCACGGCGAGCAGGTGCTGCGCTTCGCCTTCAGCGGCCACTCCGTGGCCCATGATGCCGCCCGCGGGCTGGATACCGGCATCCGCCGGGCCCTGTGGCTGCGCCGCGACGAGATCGAGGCCCTGGGCGCGCGCCTGCGCAGCCCGCTGATCCTGGACGCCATCGACGCCTGGCTGGATGGTCGCCGCTATCCCCTGGACGCCGTCGCCAGCCTCCTGCCGCAGGTTCCTGCGGTATGAAAGTGATCCTCGGCGTCTCCGGCGGCGTGGACTCCTCGGTCGCCGCCATCCTCCTGCAGCAGGCCGGCCACGAGGTGGAAGGCATGTTCATGCAGAACTGGGAGGAGGACGACCGCTCCGGCCCCTGCACCACCGACGACGACCGCCGCGACGCCGTGGCGGTCTGCGGCCGCCTGGGCATCCCGTTCCACGCCCGCAACTTCGCCGGCGAGTACTGGGACGGCGTGTTCGCCCACTTCCTGGCCGAATACGCGGCGGGCCGCACGCCGAACCCGGACGTGCTGTGCAACCGCGAAATCAAGTTCAAGACCTTCCTGGACCATGCCCAGGCCCTCGGCGCGGAGAAGATCGCGACGGGCCACTACGCACGGGTGGATTTCCACGAGGGGCGCTACCGCCTGCTCCGGGCCGTGGATGCGGCGAAGGACCAGACCTACTTCCTGCACGCCCTGGGCCAGCGACAGCTCTCGGCCACGCTGTTCCCGGTGGGTGAGATCGAGAAGCCGGCCGTGCGCGAGATGGCCCGCGAGGCCGCCCTGCCCACGGCGGCCAAGAAGGACTCCACCGGCATCTGCTTCATCGGCGAGCGCGATTTCCGCGCCTTCCTGGCCCAGTACCTCCCGGCGAAGCCCGGTCGCATGGTCGATCCCGACGGCCGCGCCGTCGGCGAGCACCAGGGCGTGATGTATTACACGCTGGGCCAGCGCAACGGCCTGGGCATTGGCGGCCGGGCGGATGCGCCCAACGAGCCGTGGTACGTGGTGGGCAAGGACGTGGCCTCGAACACCCTGGTGGTGGCGCAGGGCGGCGAGAACCGCTGGCTGCAGTCCACCCGGCTGGTCGCCACCGATGCCACCTGGGTGGCGGGCGAGCCCCCGGCCCTGTCGTTCCGCTGCACCGCGAAGACCCGCTATCGCCAGGCCGACCAGGCCTGCGCGGTGGAGGTCCGCGGCGATACCCTGCATATCACCTTCGACGACCCCCAGCGCGCCGTCACCCCCGGCCAGTCCGTGGTGCTGTACGACGGCGAGGCCTGCCTTGGCGGCGCCGTGATCGCCAGCACCGACGCGGCCTATGGCGGCCTTGCATGACCCCCTTACCCCCGAGCTGTATCCATGAATGAAGAGCGCGTCCTGGCCCTGGCCGGGGTCTTCCAGGGTGTTGCCCTGGCCCAGCAGCTGGCCAACGGAGGCCGCTGCGACGACGCGGCCTACGAGGCCAGCCTCGCCAGCGTGTTCCGCATCGATGCCGATTCGGTGGCCGGCGTGTACGGCAACGTGGCCGGCGTGCGCCGTGGCTTGCGCACGCTGGTGAACCAGTTTGAAGAGAAGACCCGCGACGTGGCGGTCATGCGCATGGGCGTGACGGTGCTCCGCCTGGAGCGCTCGCTCTCGCGCAACCGCGCCCTGCTCGACCGGCTGCATGAGGGCATCGTCGCCGCCCAGCGCCAGGTGGAGCATTTCGGCCTCAACCACCCCAACGTCGCCGCGCGGCTGGCCGAGCTCTACGCCACCACGCTGTCCACGCTGAAGCCACGCGTGATGGTCACCGGCAACCCGACCCAGTTGCAGCAGAAGGCCAACGTGGACCGGGTCCGCGCGTGCCTGCTGGCCTCGGTGCGCTCGGCGGTGCTGTGGCACCAGCTGGGTGGCCGCCAGTGGCACATGCTGTTCCAGGGCAAGCAGTGCGCCATGCTGGCGCGTGGCCTGCTCACCGGGTCCACCCTCGACAACGGGTTTTAGTCAGCTCGACTAGCTCAGGTCGCCGCGTCCAGGCCCGGAATCGTGCCGGCCAGCGTGCGCAGCAACGCCGCAAAGCCCGTCAGGTCGTCGCGCCAGGGCGAGGCACTGCGCCAGTAAAGGGCGATATGCCGGCCCGGGCGGGCACCCTCCACGCCGGCCAGCACCACGTTCGGAATCGACTGCAGGCGATCGTGGGCCAGGATCGGCACCAGGGTATAGCCGCCACGCAGCGCCACCAGCGTGGCCAGGCTTTCGATCGAAAGATCCTGGATGCGCTCCGGCCGCGCCGCACCCGGCATGCCCAGGTCGGACACCCCATTGCCGTGGCTTTCCGCCATCAGGGTGGCATCCGAGGCGTCCAGGTCGGTCAGGGCCACCTGGTGCTGGCCCGCCAGCGGGTGCGCCTTGTGCAGCATCAGTTCGTAGGGCTCGAAGAACAGGGCCGTCGAATCCAGCCCGTTCACGGTCGCGCTGGGCGGCGCCAGCACCGCATCCAGCTCACCTTCGGCCAGCCGGCGCAGCAGGCCGCGCGGCTTGCCCTCGGAAATCGTCAGGCGCGCTTCGGGAAAGCGCTGCGGGAATGGCTCAATCACATGGGGCAGCAGGTACGGACCCAGCGTGGAGGGCACGCCCAGCCGCAGCTCACCGCCGAAGGCGATATCCCCGGCCCGTGCCGCGTGCTCGAGATGCTCCGCCGCGCCCAGCACGGCTTCGATATAGCCCAGCAATCGCTGCCCGCCGGCGGTCGGCGCCACGCGGCGGCCGCCGCGCTCGAACAGGGGCATGCCCAGCGCCTGCTCCACCTTCTGCACCTGGTGCGAGAGGCCCGAGGGGCTGATGTACATGGCGCGGGCTGCGCTGGTGAAGCTGCCTTCACGGGCCACGGCCTGGACCAGGGCAAGGTCACGCAGCGACACCGATGACAGGGCCATCGAAATCATCGAACGCTGCGTGCCATCAAATGCGTTTGTGCCCATCCACCGCCGCCCTCATCCTTTTGACCGCCGAAATCGCGCGGCCAGCGCCACGAGCGGGCCATTCTAACGGACCGAAGGTCTCACGGCGGTCGCATACGGACACCAGACTGCGCGATAATCGACGCTTTGGCGCGCCCCCACGGGCCGCCAGGCCTCCCCAGCTAAGCAAGCCACGCCAGGAGTACAGCATGAAAGACTCGTTCTCGGTACGAGACACCATCGAAGTCAACGGCAAGCGCCACACCATCGCCAGCCTGGCCAAGTTCGGCGCGCAGCACGACATCAAGCGCCTGCCGTACTCCATGAAGATCCTGCTGGAGAACCTCCTCCGCCAGGAAGACGGCGTGAACGTCACGGCGAAGGAAATTGAAGCCGTCGCCAAGTGGGACGCGAAGGCCGAGCCGGATACCGAGATCTCCTTCATGCCCGCCCGCGTCGTCCTGCAGGACTTCACCGGCGTGCCCTGCGTGGTCGACCTGGCCGCGATGCGCGACGCCGTCGCCAAGCTCGGCGGCAACCCCGACAAGATCAACCCGCTGGCGCCCGCCGAACTGGTCATCGACCACTCGGTGCAGGTCGACGCGTTTGGTTCGGAAGCCGCGCTGGAAGAGAACGTCGCCATCGAGTTCGAGCGCAACCAGGAGCGTTACTCGTTCCTGCGCTGGGGCCAGAAGGCCTTCAACAACTTCAAGGTCGTGCCGCCGCGCACGGGCATCGTGCACCAGGTGAACCTGGAGAACCTCGCCCGCGTCGTCTTCACCAATGAAGTGGACGGCGAGTCGTTCGCCTACCCGGATACCGTGTTCGGTACCGATTCGCACACCACGATGATCAACGGCATCGGCGTGCTGGGCTGGGGCGTGGGCGGTATCGAGGCCGAAGCCGCGATGCTCGGCCAGCCGTCGTCCATGCTGATCCCGCAGGTGGTCGGTTTCCGCCTGAAGGGCAAGCTGCCGGAAGGCGTCACCGCCACCGACCTCGTCCTCACCGTGACCCAGATGCTGCGCAAGCTCGGCGTCGTCGGCAAGTTCGTCGAGTTCTTCGGCAACGGCCTGCAGAACCTGCCGCTGGCCGATCGCGCCACCATCGCCAACATGGCCCCGGAATACGGCGCCACCTGCGGCATCTTCCCGATCGACCAGGAAGCACTGAACTACATGCGCCTGTCGGGCCGCGACGAAGCGCAGATCGCGCTGGTCGAGACCTACGCCAAGGCACAGAACCTGTGGCACGACGCGAACACGCCGGAAGCCGAGTTCACCACCGTGCTCGAGCTCGACCTCGCCGACGTGCGCCCGTCCATGGCCGGCCCGAAGCGTCCGCAGGACCGCGTGCTGCTGGAAGGCGTGCAGCAGAGCTTCCTCGACGTGGTCGGCCCGCTCACGGCCAACCGCAAGACCAAGAATGGCGACACCTCGCGCTTCAGCAATGAAGGCGGCGGCACGGCCATCGGCAACGAAGCCAACGGCATCAACGAAGAAGGCGTGCTGGTCCACAAGGACGGCGCCAACTTCCGCATCAACGACGGCTCGGTCGTCATCGCCGCGATCACCTCGTGCACCAACACGTCCAACCCGGCCGTGATGCTTGCCGCCGGCCTGGTCGCCAAGAAGGCCGCCGCGCGTGGCCTCACCTCCAAGCCGTGGGTCAAGCCCTCGCTCGGCCCGGGCTCGCTCGTGGTCACCGAGTACCTGAAGAAGACCGGCCTGCTCGAAGAGCTGGAGAAGGTGAACTTCTTCGTCGTCGGTTACGGCTGCACCACCTGCATCGGTAACTCCGGCCCGCTGCCGGCTGAAATCAGCAAGGGCATCGCCGAGGGCGACCTGGCCGTGGCATCGGTGTTGTCGGGTAACCGCAACTTCGAAGGCCGCGTGCATCCGGAAGTGAAGATGAACTACCTGGCCTCGCCGCCGCTGGTGGTGGCCTACGCGCTTGCCGGCACGCTGAACATCGACCTGACCAAGGACCCGATCGCCAACGGCAGCGACGGCCAGCCGGTGTTCCTCAAGGACATCTGGCCGAGCAACCAGGAAATCTCCGACGCCATCGCCGGCGCCATCAACCCGCAGATGTTCAAGGACAGCTACGCCGACGTCTTCAAGGGCGACAGCCGCTGGAACCAGATCGCCTCGCCGGATGGCCAGACGTACGCGTGGGACGATTCCACCTACATCAAGAACCCGCCCTACTTCGACGGCATGTCCGCCGAAGCCGGCACCATCGAAGACATCCACGGTGCGCGCGCCATGGGCATCTTCGGTGACTCGATCACCACCGACCACATCTCGCCGGCCGGCTCGATCAAGAAGGACAGCCCGGCGGGTCGCTTCCTGATCTCGCGTGGCGTCGAGCCGAAGGACTTCAACTCCTACGGTTCGCGTCGTGGCAACGACGACGTGATGGTGCGCGGTACCTTCGCCAACATCCGCATCAAGAACCTGATGCTCGACGGCGTCGAGGGTGGCTTCACCAAGTACATCCCGACCGGCGAAGAAATGGCGATCTACGACGCCGCCATGAAGTACAAGGCCGACGGCACCCCGCTGGTCGTGCTGGCCGGCAAGGAATACGGCACCGGTTCGTCGCGTGACTGGGCCGCCAAGGGCACCCTGCTGCTCGGCGTCAAGGCCGTGATCACCGAGAGCTTCGAGCGCATCCACCGCTCCAACCTGGTCGGCATGGGCGTGCTGCCCTGCCAGTTCCAGGACGGCGAGAACGCGCAGACGCTCGGCCTGAAGGGCGACGAAGTGTTCGACATCACCGGCCTCAACGGCGGCGAGTCGAAGACGGCGACGGTGAAGGCCACGCGTCCGGACGGTTCGACCAAGGAGTTCACCGTGAAGGTGCTCCTGCTGACCCCGAAGGAGCGCGAGTTCTTCCGCCACGGCGGCATCCTGCAGTACGTGCTTCGCCAGCTGGCGAAGGCCGCGTAAGGAACGAAGGCCCGGGAAACCGGGCCTTCTTTTTTGGGGTCGCTTTTACAGGGCGCGCTTCCATGTGGCGGTAAAGCACCGCCACTCGCTGCCGTCCTTTCGCCAGCCGGTCTCCACCTGGTACGCCCCCGCGTTGTCGGGCAGCACGCCCGACCCCGCCGCCAGGGTCACCGTGAACGTGGCCACCTGCCGTTCGCCACGCTTGTCCACCGATACCGGGCCCAGCAGCACGTGCACCTTCTGCCCGCGTAGCGCGAACACCCGCACGAGGTTGGCCACCGCCTGCCGGTTGAACTCGCCGGTATTGCCGTCGAAGTCGTCCGCAAGGGCCGCCACGGTGTCGCTGCCACTGCCCGCCTCGGCCCCTTGGGCGGCCGCGGCAATCGCCTTGCGTACCTGCTCGTCGTCCGGCGTGCGATGGCATCCGACCAGCCCCATGAGGGCGATCAGGAGTAAGGTGACCAGGGCCGTGCGTCGCTGCATGTTTTCCGTCTCCTCGCCTCGCTGCGATGCGGCTTGCCGCTATACGCGAGCGTATGCTCCAATCCTGCCTATCGTACGACGGGCCTGCCGTACGAGCGCCACTTTCCTGGAGTTTGTCCCGTACATGAGCAACGAGCGCCCGTGGCTTGACCACTACCCGGCCGGGATCCCCGCCGACATCGACGTCAACGCGTACCGCTCCGTTGCGGCGGTGTTCGAAGAATCATTTCAGAAATTTCGTGAGCGCCCTGCGTTCAAGAATTTCGGGAAGGTCCTGACCTACGGGCAGATCGACGAACTCTCGGCCGCCTTCGCCGGCTTCCTCTCCGGGGAGCTCGGGCTGAAGAAGGGCGATCGCCTCGCCATCATGCTCCCGAACCTCCTGCAGTACCCCGTGGCCCTGTTCGGCGCGCTGCGCCTGGGCCTGACGGTGGTCAACACCAATCCGCTCTACACGGCCCGCGAGCTGCACCACCAGCTGGCCGACTCCGGCGCCAAGGCGCTGGTCGTCCTCGACAACTTCGCGCACACCGTGCAGGAAGCCCTGCCCGGCACCGCGATCGAGCACGTCGTCACCACCGCGGTGGGCGACCTGGTGGGCTTCCCCAAGGGCAGCATCATCAACTTCGTGGTCAAGCACGTCCGCAAGGAAGTGCCGGCGTTCCACCTGCCGAAGAACACCCGTTTCAGCGATGCCCTCTCGCGCGGCAAGGCCCACCCCCTGCCCAACGTGGACGTGAGCCACGATGACATCGCGTTCCTGCAGTACACCGGCGGCACCACGGGCGTGGCCAAGGGCGCCATGCTCACCCACCGCAACATGATCGCGAACATGCTGCAGGCGGACGCCTGGATCAGCGGCTCGGCGAAAATGGGCGAAGAGATCATCGTCACCGCGCTGCCGCTGTATCACATCTTCTCGCTGACGGCGAACGGCCTGGTCTTCACCCGCATGGGTGCGATGAACCTGCTGATCACCAACCCGCGCGACATGAAGGGGTTCGTCAAGGAACTCTCCAAGGAGAAGTTCACGGCGATCACCGGCGTCAACACGCTGTTCAATGGCCTGCTGAACACCCCGGGTTTCGCCGAGCTCGATTTCTCGCGCCTGCACCTGTCACTCGGCGGCGGCATGGCCGTGCAGCGCGCCGTGGCCGAGCGCTGGAAGAAGACCACCGGCGTGACCCTGGCCGAGGCGTACGGGCTGACCGAAACCTCGCCGGCGGCCTGCATCAATCCGCTGGACCTGAAGGAATACAACGGCTCCATCGGCCTGCCCATTCCGTCGACCTACGTGCAGATCTGGTCCGACGACGGCATCCCGCTGCCGGTGGGCGAAGTGGGCGAGCTGTGCATCAAGGGCCCGCAGGTGATGAAGGGCTACTGGAACAAGCCCGACGAGACGGCCAAGGTGCTCGACGCCAACGGCTGGCTGCGCACCGGCGACATCGCGAAGATGGACGCCAACGGCTACCTCTACATCGTCGATCGCAAGAAGGACATGATCCTGGTATCGGGTTTCAACGTGTACCCGAACGAGATCGAAGACATCGTCATGAGCCACCCCGGCGTGGCCGAAGTCGCTGCCGTGGGCATCGATGACGAGCATTCGGGCGAGGTGGTGAAGCTGTTCGTCGTCAGGAAGGATCCTTCGCTGACGGAAGAGGCGCTGAAGGAGTTCTGCCGCGAGAAGCTCACCGGCTACAAGCGCCCCAAGCAGATCGAATTCCGCGATTCGCTGCCGAAGACGAACGTGGGCAAGATCCTCCGCCGCGAACTGCGCGACGAAGACCGCGCAAAGCGAAAAGCCGCGCAAGCCTGACGAACGTTACTCGTCCGTCCAGGCCTCGAGCGTATCGGCGTAACCGCCAAGCAGCTCCCACAGCGGAGCCTGCTTGTGCTCGGGGATAAGGGAATACTCCATCCCGATCTGCCGCGCGCCAACGCGCACGACCCTGGCCTCCACATTGATGTGCAGGTCATGGCCAAACACCATGTCGAGGATCCAGGTCTGGCCTGGTTCGCCACGCCAGCCCGACGGGCGGCGCAGCAGGGCACCGGTGGCTGAAATGTCCACCAGGTCGGTCGGGTGTGCTTCACCGCCGCGGCTCATCAGCACCGCGGTCTGCACCTTCATCCTTGCATGGCGATAACGCACGTTCGGGCCTTCCTTGTCAGCCATGGCCTTTTCTACCCATCCTGCCTTCTGGCGGTTTACGACTACGGTCGGCATGACCGCACTCCACGAAACTTACCTTCCGTGTCACAAACGGACACATTAGCGCAGTCCGGTCACTCCCGCCCGCGCGTTTTTAGTACGCCCGCCCTCACCAGTGCTCCGGCTCCGAAGCGCTCGTTGATGCGGTCCTGCACGCCGTCAGAGCGTATTTCCGCGGCCGGGGCGGCAAACATATCCTGTTGTTCGTCACCGTGACGCGCGTCAAAGCCTGAAAGCGTGACACCCAGCAGGCGAAGCCGCGGCCGCGGTTGCTGGTGCCACCAGACGTGTAGCAAGCGCCGTGCCACGGCATAAATGTCGGGCGTGGCGTTGCCGGGAACGGGCAGTTGCGCCTGCCGGCTGTGGGTGACGAAGGGCGGCTCGCGCAGCTTCACCGACACCGTGCGCGCCTTGATCTCGCGCCCGCGTGCCCGGGCCCCTACCCGCTCGCACTGGCGCAGCAGCCAGGCCTCGGCGATCGCCAGGTCGTCCACGTCCAGGTCGAAGGTCCACTCCGAGCCGATGGAGACTTCCGGGGCATCCGTGACTACCGGGCGGTGGTCCTCGCCGAGGCACAGCGTGCGCAGCTGGGCGGCGTGGCGCTCGCCCACCGCCTTGTTCAGCCGCCAGGCGTCGGCCCGCAGCAGGTCGCCGATGGTGCGGATGCCCACTGCGTGCAGGGCCTCTTCGGCCACCTTGCCCACCGTCCACATCCGGCCGACGGGCAGCGGGTCCAGGTAGCCACGCACCTCGTCCGGCTGGATATGCAGGAAGCCATTCGGCTTGGACAGTTCGCTGCCCAGCTTGGCCAGCAGCTTGTTATGGGCCATGCCCACGGAGGCGTTCAGGCCCGTCCGCGCCTTGATCGTCTCCTTCACCTTGCGACCCATCGCCTCGATGGATGAGAAAAGCCGCAGACTGCCGGTCACATCGAGGAAGGCCTCGTCCAGCGAGAGGCCTTCGATCATCGGGGTGACCTCGGCGAAGATTTCGAACACTACGGCGGAGATGGCCGCGTAGCGGTCGTGGCGCGGGTGGATGTACACCGCCTGGGGGCACAGGCGCCGGGCCTCCGAGGTGGGCATGGCCGAGCGCACGCCGAACGTCCGGGCCACGTAGTTGGCCGTGGAGACCACGCCGCGCCGGCCCAGGCCGCCGATGATCACGGGCTTGCCGACCAGCGAGGGGTCGTCCAGCTCCTCCACGGAGGCGTAGAACGCATCCATGTCGACGTGGATGATGGCGCGCGGTGCGGGAGGCATGCGCGTATTCTGCCGGATCACGGCCCGTGAGGGGCCGCCCGCTGGACTTGCGCTGGCACACGCTATACCCTGTGCGTCAATCGGGTGAACTTATTCGGGCGTCCCGCCCTCCCGGCCTGCAGTTTGGGCCGTCGTTGGCCTGCTCCCGGCGATTTCTCACAGACGGTGACCCTCCTGGGGTGTCCAGCGGCCATGCCTTCCGTTCGTCGGCGACGATACGCGGCATGCCCGGCGAGGTGGCGGTGGAGCCGCCGGACGGCATCGATTTGTTGCTTGCGTTCCTGGTCGCTTGAAGGCGGCCCTTCTGACGTGTGCCGATGACTAACGAGACAACCGAAGTCCAGGTGGTCGAAACCGAGCGGAATGCCTTTGCCGGTGTTCCCCAGCAGCAGGAAATGCCACTCGCGCTCGTACGCGGGCAGCCTGTGCTGCAGATGCCACAGGATCTGTACATCCCGCCCGACGCGCTGGAAGTCATCCTCGAATCGTTTGAAGGCCCGCTGGACCTTTTGCTTTACCTGATCCGCAGGCAAAACCTGGACATCCTCGACATCCCTGTCGCCGAGATCACCCGGCAGTACATGGACTACATCGACATGATGCGCGAGGTGATGCGGCTGGAGCTCGCGGCGGAATACCTGCTGATGGCCGCCATCCTGGCGGAGATCAAATCCAGGTTGCTGCTGCCCCGCCCGCCGGCCGAGGAAGGCCTGGAAGACGACCCGCGTGCGGAGCTGGTGCGCCGCCTGCAGGAGTACGAACGGTTCAAGAAGGCCGCGCTGGATATCGAAGAGTTGCCGCGCCTGGAACGCGATACCACCGTGGTGCATGCCTTCATCGGCGAACACAACGTGGTGCGCGTGCCGCCCCCGCTGGACCTCAAGGAGATGTTGCTCGCGCTCAAGGATGTGCTGAAGCGCGCCGACCTGTTCACGCACCATGCGATCCAGCGTGAGCCGCTCAGCGTCCGCCAGCGCATGGGCGACCTGCTCAGCTCGCTGGGCACCGGCGGTTTCCACCGGTTCGAAACGCTGTTCGACGTCAGCGAAGGCCGGCTCGGTGTCGTGGTCACCTTCCTGGCCATGCTGGAGCTCGCCAAGGAAATGCTCGTCGAGATCGTCCAGGAAGAAGCCCTGGGCCCGATCTACCTGAAGACCAAGGTACAGACGGAGGCCGAGCCCGAAGAGGCGCTCGCCTGACGGCCCAGACGGGCCACTCCCGCGTACGAACCCACCGCGCCCCAGGGGCACGGCACATCCCAAGGCCTATGCAACCCGAACAACTCAAACCCATCGTGGAAGCGGCGCTGCTGGCGTCCACCCAGCCGATGACCATCCTCCAGCTCAAGGCGATTTTCGGCGAGGACGAGGAAGTCGGCACGGACGAGCTCAAGGCGGCGCTGGAGGCACTGGCCGCCGATTGCGACGGCCGCGGCGTGGAACTGCTGGAGGTCGCCTCCGGGTGGCGCTACCAGGTCAAGCGCGACGTCCACGGCTGGGTATCGCGGATGTGGGCGGAAAAGCCCAGCCGCTACTCACGCGCACTGCTCGAAACGCTGGCGCTGATTGCCTACCGCCAGCCGATTACCCGCCCGGAGATTGAACAGATCCGCGGCGTGGTGGTCTCCTCGAACATCATCAAGACGCTCGAGGAACGCGAATGGATCCGCGTGGTGGGTTACCGCGACGTGCCGGGCCGCCCGGCGCTGTTCGGCACCACCCGCATGTTCCTGGATTACTTCAACCTCAAGTCGCTGGACAACCTTCCGCCTTTGTCGGAGATCCGCGACCTTGAAGAGCTCAACCCGCAGATGCGCTTTGAAGGCGATGCGGCAAGCGTGCCGGCCCGTGCCGCCCTGCCCGATGAGGGCAACGAGGGCGACGATACCGACCAGCCCGCCAACGAACCGCCCGCCGGCGATGACGACATCGCCGCGGCTTCCCACACTGCCGATGAGGCAGAGAACCCCGACGGCGCCACCGACAGTGACGGCGCCGAGCAGAACCCCGAGGAGTCACGCGCATGAATGCGCCACAACGTTCCGTACTAAGCCTCAAGCGCAATGAAACCCGCGCCGACGACGGCGCCCAGCTCGAAGAACGCCTGCACAAGGTGCTGGCCAACGCCGGGCTCGGCTCGCGCCGGATGCTCGAGCAGCGCATCCAGGCGGGCGATGTCGAAGTCAACGGCACCGTCGCCACCATCGGTGCCAGCGTCCACGCCGGCGACCGCGTCGTCCTGGACGGCAAGCAGTTTGTCGTTGCCACCGATAGCCGCGACGACGCCGAAGTGCTCGTCTACCACAAGCCCGAAGGCGTGGTGACCACCCGCGACGACACCGAAGGCCGCCCCACCGTGTTCGAACAGCTGCCGCGCCTGAAGGGTGCGCGCTGGGTCGCCGTGGGCCGCCTCGATATCAACACCACCGGCCTGCTCCTGCTCACCACCGATGGCGAACTCGCCAACGCGCTGATGCATCCGAAGAGCGGCCTGGAGCGTGAATACCTCTGCCGCGTGCACGGCGAAGTGCCCGACGAAATGATCGAGCGCCTCAAGGCCGGCGTGGAGCTGGAAGATGGCCCCGCCCGCTTCGACGAAATCGCCACGATCAGCCGCGGCGGCAGCCACAGCTGGTTCCGCGTCACCATCCGCGAAGGCCGCAACCGCGAAGTCCGCCGCCTGTGGGATTCGCAGGGCTTCCTGGTCAGCCGCCTCAAGCGCATCCGCTACGGCACCGTGGAACTGCCGCGCGCCCTGCGCCGTGGCGACTGCGAGTCGCTGGACGAAACCGCGATCAAGGCCCTGCGCGAACGCGCCGGCCTCGGCGCACCGGCCCCGGTGCTCACGCTGAGCGCCGTGGTGCACCAGCGCCGCGCACCGCGCCACGTCACCGAATACCGCCCCGACAAGGGCACCACCGGCGCCTGGAGCTCGGCACGCCACGATGAAGCGCGTGAACTCACCGCGTTCGATCGCCTGCGTGACGACACGCCGGGCCGTGGCGGCAAGGGCGGCCGTGGCCGTGGCCCCGGTGGCGGTGGCCGCGAAGTCAACGGCAACGTCGATCGTCCGGATCGTTCGTCCAAGCCGCGCAAGCCCTCCTCGCGCCGCGTGGCGCCGGGCCAGGAACTGCCCGCGATGCGCACCTGGTTCGCTGGCGACAGCCGCACCGGTGGCGGCCATGGCGGCAACGCCAACGGCAATGTCGATGGCAACCGTGGTGGCGGCAATCGCGGCCCGCGTTCGGGCCCCGGTGGCCAGGGCGGCGGCAATCGCGCTGCCGGTGGCCAGGGCGGTGGTAACCGTTCCTTCGGCGGCCAGGGTGGCGGCAACCGCGCCGCTGGTGGCGGCCAGGGCGGTGGTAATCGCGCCATGGGCGGCCAGGGCGGCCCGAGCCGCGCTGGCGGCAACCGCGGCTCCGGCAATGCCGGTGGCGGCGCGGGCGGCAACCGTGGCCCGCGCGGCCCGGGTGGCGGTGGCGGTGGTAACCGTGGCGGCCAGGGCGGCGGTAATCGCGGACCGCGCAGCGGCGGTGGTGGTGGCGGCAACCGCGGTGGTAACCGCGGCGGCAACTTCTGACCCACGCCCCCGTGAGCGCACCGACGCTTTGGCATAACCCGCGATGCTCCAAATCGCGGGAGACCCTGGCGCTGCTCCAGCAGCACGGCATCGAGCCGGTCATCGTCGAGTACCTGAAGGCACCGCCGTCCGCGGTGGAGCTGGAGCGGGTGCTCGGCCTGCTTGGCCTCGAGCCGCGCGCACTCATGCGCAAGGGCGAGGACGACTACGCCGGCGTGCCGGCGCAGGCCAGCCACGCCGAGCTGGTGAACTACATGGTGGAACACCCGAAGCTGATTGAGCGCCCGGTGTTCCTCAACGGCACCAGGGCGGCCATCGGCCGCCCCCCGGAAGCGGTCCTCGCCATTCTCTGAGATCCCCCTCCCGGCACCCTAGCGGTGGCGGGAGGCGAGTTTCGCGGCGACCTGCCCGAACCCGATGTTGCGCGCGCGCAGCACCACCATCAGATGGAAGACCAGGTCGGCGGCTTCGCCGATCAGCGCGTCGTCGTCTTCGGCGACCGCGGCCAGCGCGGTTTCCACGCCCTCCTCGCCCACCTTCTGCGCCATGCGCCGGATGCCACCCTCGAACAGCGACGTGGTGTAGCTGCCTGCCGGACGTTCGGCATGGCGCGAAGCCACCAGCGCATCGAGTTCGGCGAGGAACCCCAGCGCCGGCACCACCTCGTTACCGAAGCAACTCGACGTACCGTTATGGCACGTCGGGCCAGCGGGCAGCGCGCGCACCAGCAACGTATCCGCATCGCAGTCGATGGCCACGTCGACCAGTGCGAGCGTGTCGCCCGAGGTCTCGCCCTTGGTCCACAGGCGTTGCTTGCTGCGGCTGAAGAACGTCACCAGGCCGGTGGCCTGGGTTTTTGCGAGTGCCGCCTCGTCCATGTAACCCAGCATCAGTACCTCGCCGGTGCGGGCGTGCTGGACGATGGCTGGCACGAGGCCATCACCCTTGGCGAAATCGGGAGTCATACGCGTACCTCGATGCCTTGGGCGCGCAGTTCGCGCTTCAGGGCGGGAATGGCGATATCGCCGGAATGGAACACGCTGGCGGCCAGCGCGGCATCGACGTCCGCATCGCGGAACACGTCGGCGAAATGCGCCGGCGTGCCTGCACCGCCGGAGGCGACGAGCGGCACGCGGGTAATCTCGCGCGCCGCGCGCAGCTGTTCGATGTCGTAGCCACGGCGCACGCCGTCCGTGCCCATGCAGTTCAGCACGATTTCGCCGGCGCCGAGCGCTTGCACGTCGGCAATCCAGTCCAGCGTGCGGCGGCGCAAGGCCTTCGTCCGCGACGGATCACCGGTGTACTGGCGCACGCGCCATTCGCCGTCGTCATCGCGCAGGCTGTCCACGCCGACCACCACGCATTGCACGCCGAAGGCCTCGGCAATCTCACTGACCAGTTCGGGCCGCTCAAGCGCGGGCGAATTGATCGAGATCTTGTCGGCACCGGCATGCAGCACCTCGCGCGCGTCCTCGACCGAACGGATGCCGCCCGCCACGCAGAACGGAATATCGATTTCGCGCGCCACGCGCTCGACCCAGTCGCGATCCACGCGCCGGCCTTCGGGGCTCGCCGTGATGTCGTAGAACACCAGCTCGTCGGCGCCCTCGTCGCGATAGCGAAGGGCCAGTTCGACGATCTCGCCGACCACCACGTGGTCGCGAAAGCGCACGCCCTTCACCACCTGTCCGTCGCGCACGTCCAGGCACGGGATGATGCGCCGGCTCAGCATGTCGAATCCGCCTTTGCGCTGGCCGCGAGCGCTTCGGCCATGGTGAACTCACCCTGCAACAGCGCGCGGCCGAGGATCACGCCGGCCACGCCCTGCAAGGTCAGCGCCGTCACGTCGTCCAGTGAACGGACGCCGCCGGAGGCCTGCACGTCGAAGCTGGGCGCCACGCGGGCGATGTGTCGGTACAACGCGGTGTTCGGGCCGGTCATGGTGCCGTCGCGGTCGATGTCGGTACACAGCAGGTGGCGCGCGCCGGCGGCTTCGTAGAACGGCAGCAGGTCACCCAGCGTGCGGTCTTCCTCGGCTGTCCAACCGGCGCTGGGCAGCCGCCACTGGCCGTCGCGGAAGCGCGTATCCAGCGCCAGCACGATGCGCTCGGCACCGTAACGACCGATCCACGCCGCGACGGCTTCCGGGTCGCGAATGGCCACGCTGCCGAGCACGACGCGGCTGACGCCTGCATCGAGCAGGCGACGCACGCCCTGCTCGTCGCGGACACCACCGCCGGCCTGCACGTTGAGGGCGGCCGACGCGGCGATCGCGGTCAGCGTGGGGAGGTTCTCGAAACGCCCCGAGCGCGCACCGTCGAGGTCCACCACGTGCAGCCAGGTTGCGCCGTCCGAGGCATAGCGCCGGGCAAGGTCCACCGGATCGACGGCAAACGTGGTCTGCTGGTCGTAGTCGCCTTTGAACAGGCGCACGACCTTGCCGTCGCGCAGATCGATGGCGGGAATGGGTAAGGTCATAGCGAGAGGAAATTCCGAAGCAGGAGCGCGCCGACGGCCGCGGAGCGCTCGGGGTGGAACTGCATGCCCATGAAGTTGCCAGCGCCCACCGCGGCGGAAAACGCCTCGCCGTGGCGGCTGGCGACGAGGGTGTAATCACCCACCGGCACCGCATAGCTATGCACGAAATACGCGGTATCGCCCTCGCGCAGGCCTTCGGTCAGCGGGTGGTGCGCGCTGGCCTGCAGCGTGTTCCAGCCCATGTGCGGCACGCGCAGCCCGGGCGAGTCGGGCATGCGTCGCACGCGGCCCGGCACGACGCCGAGGCATTCGGTGTCGCCCTCCTCGGAGCCTTCGCACAGCAGCTGCATGCCGAGGCATACGCCGAGCACGGGCTGGGTGAGGCCACGCAGCACATCCACGAGACCGGCCTCACGCAGCCGGCGCATGCCGGGCGCGGCGGCGCCCACGCCGGGCAGGATCACGTGTGACGCCGAACGGATGCGCGCAGGATCCGCGGTGAGCTCGGCGTCGGTGCCCAGGCGCTGCAGCGCGTAACGCACCGAACCGATATTGGTACCGCCTGCGTCGACGAGGACGACCCGCATCACAGGCTTCCCTTGGTGCTGGGCAGCTCGGCGCCCTCGCGGCGGATGGCCTGGCGCAATGTCCGCGCGACGACCTTGAAGCAGCCTTCCACCATGTGATGTGCGTTCTCGCCGTGCACGGTGAGGTGCAGGTTAGCGCCGAGCGTCTCGCACAGCGAACGGAAGAAATGCGGCACCAGCTCGGTGGGGATGTCGCCCACGCGTTCGCGCGGGAAGGTGCCTTCAAAGACGAAATACGGCCGCCCGGACAGATCAAGCTCGGCCCGCGCCGCGCTTTCGTCCATGGGCAGGGCAAAACCGTAGCGGCCGATGCCGCGCTTGTCACCCAGGGCCTGGCGCAACGCCTGGCCGAGCGCCAGCGCGCAGTCTTCGATGGTGTGGTGTTCGTCGATGTGCGTGTCGCCGTCGCAGGTGAGGCTCAGCGCAAACCCGCCATGCTTGCCGATCTGCTCGAGCATGTGGTCGAAGAAGCCGAGGCCGGTGTGCACCTGCGGCTCGGCCACGCGGTCGAGGTCCACGTTCACGCGGATGGCGGTTTCTTTTGTCTTGCGGACGACCTCGGCCACGCGCGGCGCATCGAGTATCGCGTGCGCCACGTCGGACCAGGGCTGGCCCTGCTCGCCGACACGAAAGCCGCGGACGCCGATGTTCGCGGCGAACGCGATATCGCTGTCGCGGTCGCCGACCATGGCCGATTGCGCGCGGCTCCAGCTGTCGTCCGCCAGCCAGTGGCGTGCGAGGCCGGTATTCGGCTTGCGGGTGTCGAGGTTCTCGTGGGCGAAGCTGCGGTCGATCAGCTGCTCGCGGAACGTGATGCCCTGCGAGGAGAGGATGCGCAGCAACAGGTTGTGCGGGCCGTCGAAGCTCGCCTGCGGGAACGACGGCGTGCCGAGCCCGTCCTGGTTGGTCACCATCACCAGCTCGTAGCCCGCACCGACGAAACGCTGCAGCGCGGCGATCACGCCCGGCAGGAGCGCCAGCTTTTCGAAGCTGTCGATCTGCTCGTCGGCAGGTTCTTCAATCAGGCAACCATCACGGTCGACGAAAAGAATCTTGCGGCTCATGCACCGGCCCCTGCACGCAGGACCGCGAGCACGCGGTCGTTCTCGTTGCCGGTGCCGATGGTGATGCGCAGCGCATCCGCCAGGCCCGGGTACTTCGTGATGTCGCGGACCACGACGCCCGCCGCGAGCAGGCGCTTGTAGGTTCCGGCGGCATCGTCGAACCGCACGGCGAAGAAGTTGGCATGCGAGGGCAGCACCGCGCGCACGCCCGGCAACGCGCCAAGCGCAGCGAACATCCGCGCGCGCTCGTTGAGCACCTCGTGCACGTGGTGGCGCTGCACGCGGCGGCCTTCGTACGACAAGACCGCCAGCGCGGCGTCGACGCACGGCAAGGGCAATGGGTACGGCGGAATGATCCGGCGCAGCAGGCCGATCACGTCGGCATGGGCCACCAGCGTGCCGACGCGGGCGCCCGCGAGTGACCAGGCCTTCGACAAGGTCCGCAGCACGGCCACGTGGTCGTAGGTATCGATCAGCTGGGTGGCGCTGTGGACACCGGCGAATTCGGCGTACGCCTCGTCAACCACCAGCAGCGCCCTGCCCTGCAACGCCTTCGCGATGCGCTCCAGCGTGTCGAGCGCGACGAGGTTGCCGGTGGGATTGTTCGGTGTGCAGACGTAGACCAGCCGGGTGGCTGGCGTCACCGCGGCGATGAGCTTGTCCGCGTCGAGCGAGCCGTCCGCCCCCAGCGGCGCTTCCACGACCGCCGCGCCCTGGATGCGCGCGCACACCGCGTACATGCCGAACGTCGGCGGCGAGATGACGATGCCGTCCTGGCCCGCGCGGCAGAACGCGCGGGTCAGCAGGTCGATGGCCTCGTCGCTGCCGCGCGTCACCAGGACGCGGTCGGGCGTGCTGCCGTAGAGCTCGGCGAGCGTCTCCACCAGCGCGCGCGGCTGCGGGTCCGGGTAGCGATTCAGGCCATTGCCGCCGGGAAAGCTGGGCGGCCGGGCGGATTCATTGGCGTTGAGCAGCACGGTGCCGCCCGATGCTTCCATGCGCGCACTGGAATACCCGGCCAGGGCGCGGATGTCGGCACGTGCGAGGTCGAGGACGCTCATGCGCTCACTCCCATCGCATCCAGCCGCAGCGTGACGGCACGCCGGTGGGCATCGAGCTGCTCGGCGGCGGCCAGCGTCGCAGCGCAGGGGCCGATCGTACGCAGGCCTTCGGCGGTCGCTTCCTGCACCGTCACCTGGGTCTGGAAGCTGGCCACGGAGACGCCGCTGTAACTGCGTGCATAGCCGTAGGTGGGCAGCACGTGGTTGCTACCGCTGCAATAGTCGCCCAGCGATTCCGGCGTCCACTCGCCGAGGAACACGGAGCCGGCGGCGGCCACCCCGTCGAGCAGCGCGCGCGGGTCGGCGGTCTGGATGATCAGGTGTTCGGGGGCGTATCGGTTGCTCACGTCCAGGGCCTGCTCGAGATCGCTCACCCGCACCAGCCGGCTTTCGCCGAGCGCGGCCGCGGCCACGTCGGCGCGAGGCAGTTCGCGGCGCTGGCGCTCGACCTCGGCTTCGACTTCATCCAGCAGCGCGTCTGACGGCGTCACCAGCAGCACCTGGGAATCGGGGCCGTGCTCCGCCTGCGAGAGCAGGTCGGCCGCGATGAAGCGCGGGTTCGCGTTGGCGTCGGCAATCACCAGCACTTCCGACGGGCCGGCGGGCATGTCGATGGCGGCGCCTTCGGGGTCGCCCGAGACCTGAAGCTTGGCTTCGGTGACCCATGAGTTACCTGGGCCAAACAGCTTGTCGCAGCGAGGCACGCTCTCCGTGCCGTAGGCCATGGCGGCGATGGCCTGTGCGCCGCCGAGCTTGAAGACCTTATGCACGCCGGTCGCGCGAGCCGCGAACAACACCGCGTCATCGCAGCGGCCATTCGCTTGCAGCGGGGTACACAACACCACCTCGCGGCAGCCGGCGATCGCCGCGGGCACGCCCAGCATGATCGCGGTGGAAGGCAACGGCGCACCTCCCGCGGGCACGTACAGGCCCACGCGCCGAATGGGGCGAAGCACGCGTTCCACGCGCACCCCGGGGGCGGTTTCGATGCTCACTGCCGTGGGAGCTGCCGCGCGGTGGAAACGATCGATGCGCCCGGCCGCTTCACGCACGGCCGCTTTCAGTTCGGGGGAGAGGCGCGCTTCGGCCTCGGCGAATTCCTCGTCCGTCACGGCGAGTGCGTCCAGCGTGGCGTGGTCGTAGCGCGCGGTCAGTTCACGCAAGGCCTCGTCGCCGCGTGCCCTGACGTCGGCGATGATGGTTTCCACGCCCTCGCGCAGCGCCGGGGAACGCGACTGCGCCGGCCGCGCCAGCGCGGCGCGGCGTGCGGCGTCATCGAGTCGATTCCAGTCAATCCGCTTCATGCCAGCATCTTCTCCACCGGCAGCACCAGCATGTCGCGGGCGCCGGCACGCTTCATGTCTTCCAGCTGGCGCCAGCTCACGCTGCCCGCGCACAGCGCCTGCAACACTACCTGGTCCGGCGCGCCGTCCACGGCGGTGAGTGTGGGGATGGGCAACCCCGGAAGCAGGCGCGTGATGGCAGCCAGTGCGTCGCGCGGGGCCTGCATCAGGATCAGGCGCGAATCACGTACCTGGATCACGCCATCCAGCCGGCGCAGGAGCAGCTCGGCAATCTCGCCGCGCTCGTCGCTGGGCAGGTCACGGTGGCCGGCGAGCACGGCTTCGCTTTCCACCACGATGGCCGTTTCGCGCAACTGGTTGGCGACGAGGGTGGCGCCGCTGGAGACCAGGTCGCAGATGGCATCGGCGGTACCGAGGCGAGGCGCGATCTCCACCGAGCCGGCCAGGAAGACGACCTTGGCATCCACGTTGTTCACGCGCAGCCACTCGCCCAGCAGGCCCGGGTAGGAGGTGGCGATGCGCTGGCCGTTGAGCTGTTCGGGGCCGTCGTAGGCCTCGTCCTGCGGCAGGGCGATGGAAAGGCGGCAGCTGCCGAAGCCGAGGGAGCGCAGCTCCGCCAGGCCGGCACCGGGTTCCGGGTTGGCGAACTGGAATTCGTTGAGCACGTTGCGGCCCACGATGCCCAGGTCGCACACGCCATCGGCGATCAGGCCGGGAATGTCGTCGTCGCGGACCAGCAACAAGTCCACGGGTTCACCTTCACCAAAGCAGAACAGCTTGTCGCGGCTCTGGCGGAACTTGAGGCCACAGCGGGCGAGCAGTTCCTGGGCAGGCTCGGTGAGTCGGCCGGACTTCTGCATGGCAATACGCAGTCGGTCACGCGGCTTCATGCGGTCGTCCCCTGGTTGCGGCGGGCGGCAGCGGCCATGTAACCGCCTGCCCCCTGGTTGAGGTAGCGGGCCACGCGGCCGATGGTGGTGATGCTGACGGCGGTGCGCTCGTGGATTTCACGG
Organism: Luteibacter pinisoli; assembly: GCF_006385595.1. Lineage (NCBI taxonomy): Bacteria > Pseudomonadati > Pseudomonadota > Gammaproteobacteria > Lysobacterales > Rhodanobacteraceae > Luteibacter > Luteibacter pinisoli. Next base: position 1,500,155 of record NZ_CP041046.1, on the reverse strand, counting down.
TAGGAGCGCCCTTCGAGCAGGAAGGGCACGACGCGCCAGCGGTCGACCATCACCTCGATCTCGGCAGGAGTGCAGAGGTCGTGCAGGAACGCACGCATCTCTTCCACCGTTGAGAATCCCAGCAAGGCCTCGCACAGGCTGGTTTCCGCGGAGTCGGCCGGGGTCTCGGGATCAAGGGAACGACGCTTCATAGTGTACTAACGCGTTAATACGGTAGCTCATTGTAGGGCGACAACTACACCGTGGCAACCAAGCCCAGAAACCGCCGACAGAAGATTGCGCTTTTCTTCCATATACCCGGCGTCAGGCGGTCGCCAAGATGGTGCCCTGCCCCCTGGAGACATGAGCCGTACGCATGACGATCGCCATTGTCATCGCCGACGACGAGCCCGTCGTCGTCGCCGGCCTCGAGGCCGTGCTTCTGCGAAACAACTTCCATGTCGTCGCCTGCACCAACGACACCGATACCCTTGTGCACACCCTGGCCGAGGTGGAATGCGATGTGCTGGTGGCCGGCATGTGGATGCCGGATGGCGACCATCCCGACGGACTGGCCCTGATCCAGCACATCCGCGAGTCGCATCCGCAGCTCGGCATCGTGGTGCTGACCCACGTGGTGCACCCTGCGGAGCTGCGCCTGTTACTGGATGCCGGCGTGTCGGCGCTGTTCGACCGGCGCGCCAGCATGCGCGACATCCCCCTGGCGGTGCATGCGGCCAGCGTCGGGCGCGCCTTCCTCAGCCCGGCGATCCGCCGGGCGCTGGCCGCCCTGGACCGTGCCCGTGCACGGGGTGACAGGAAGGTGGCGCTGACGCGGCGTGAGCTCGACGTGCTGCGCGCGTACTCGCAAGGGCTTTCGCTTCTCGATATCAGCCAGCAGATGGCGCGCAGCGTAAAGACCATCAGCCGGCAGAAACGCTCGGCGATGGCCAAACTCGGGCTGGAGAACGACGCGCAGTTCTACCAGTACCTGACCAATGTCCGGGCAGGCCTGGTCGATTGCTTCAATGTCTCCGGTTAAGCCTCGCCGGCGACCAGGCGGCCCGAGGCGACGAGCTCGCACATCAGGCGCACTTCGCCATCCATCGCGCGGTCGCGCTGCATGAAGGCGATGTGCTCGCGCAGCGACGCCAGGGCCTGGCGCACCGCGGTGCCACCGTGGAAATCCTCGGCCGAAGCGAGCGCGTTCATCAGTGCGCGCACTTCTTCTTCGAAACGCGCGTAGTGCGGCGAATCCGAACGCGGCGCGCCAGCGATCTTCGACGCCAGCGCCTGCCAGTCGCCACGAAGAGCCAGCGTGCGGGCGGCGTTGAGCATGTCCTGGCGGTACTCCAGGGCCTGCGCCGCGGTATACAGCTCCATCGCCAGCACATGGCCGAGGTCTTCGGTCATTTCCAGCACGTGGCGGGCTTCGTTCGCGCCCATGGAAACGTGGTCCTCGGCGTTCGCACTGGTGGGCACGGAATAAACCGACGCCGGATGCGCACGCGTCGCCAGGTCGTTGACCAGCGCCGCCGCCGTGTACTGGACGATCATGAAGCCGGAATCGGTCGCGTCTTCGTTACCGATGAGGAACGCCGGCAGGCCGTCGTTATTGGCCGGATCTACCAGCTTCGCCGTGCGGCGCTCGGAAATCGAGGCCAACACCGGGATGGCCGCCTTGACGTAGCTCATCGCCAGCGCGAGCGGCATGCCGTGGAAGTGGCCCGCCGAGATCACCTGGTCTTCGATGACCATGGCGCCTTCGGCATCCGGGAAAACCAGCGGGTTATCGGTGACCGCATTGAGCTCGACGTCGAACACGCGGCAAGCCTGCTCCCAGGCATCGCGCACGGCGCCATGCACCTGCGGGGCGCAGCGCAGGCAGTACGCGTCCTGCGGCTGGTGCTTCTTGCCACCTTTGAACGGGAGGAAGCGCGAGTAGAACGCTTCTTTGCCGTGGCGCTGCGTCGCCGGCACCCAGTCCCAGCTGATGTCGAAGCGATAGGCCTGCTCGGCCGGGTCCGACCACGAATCGGCCAGCCACGGACGGAAGCGCGGCACCATGTGGTAGGCGATGTCGGCGAGCGTGGAACCCTCCAGCAGGCGACGGAATTCAGCGGCGGCAGCCACCTGGCCCGGATGCGGGCGCAGCGCATGCACCTGCTCGGCGTAAGCGCCGGTGCGGCCCGCAAAGGCGTCCAGCGTCATCGCCAGGGCGAGGTCAGCCGTCTTGATCAGCGTATCCATCGTCGCCAGCGCGAGCACGCCCGTCGCCAGCATCTGCGTGGTGCCGTTGTTGAGCGCCAGGCCTTCCTTGAACGAAAGACGCACCGGCTCTAGGCCCGCGCGCTTCAGTGCCTCGGCACCCGGGATGCGCTCACCCTCGTAGAAGGCTTCGCCACCACCCAGCAGCACGATGGCCAGGTGCGAAAGCGGGGCGAGATCGCCGCTGGCGCCCACCGAACCCTTTTCCGGGATCACCGGGATGACGTTGCGGTTGAGCAGTTCCGCCAGCGCGCGCAGCGTGTCCACGCGAATGCCGGAATGGCCGCGCATCAGCGTATTCACGCGGATGGCGAGCATCGCGCGCACCACGTCCACGCCAAACGGCTTACCCACGCACACGGCGTGGGTGATGATCAGGTTGTGCTGCAGCTCCTCCATCAGCGTGCCGTCGCGCGCTTCCGGATTACCGCCCGGCAGTTCGTCGCGCACGCGATGCGCGCCCAGCAGCTTGTCGGCATTGCTGCCGAAGCCGGTGGTGACGCCGTAGATCGGCTCACCGCCACCCACCTTCTCCGCAAGGAAGTCGGCGGCGCGCTTCACCTTCACCAGCTGGGCCTCGTCGAGGCGGATGCTGGCGCCCTCGCGGGCAATGGCGACAACCTGGGCGCGGGTGAGGCTGCGACCGTCGAGGAGGATGGGGCTGGTCATGGGGACTACCGTGCGGAGCGCTAGGGTGGGATGGGGTACGGCTTAACGGCCGATTTCGGCCTGGGCCAGTTCAACGCGCAGCGTCTTCACCAGGTCGGCGCGCGCCACTTCGAACTGATCTTCGCGGCGCAGGTCCTTGACGGTGACGACACCCTTGGCGATCTCGTCCTCGCCCAGCACCAGCACGAAACGGATACCGGCGCGGTCGGCGTACTTGAACTGCTTGCCGAGCTTGCCGCCTTCCAGCACCACTTCCGTGGCGATGCCGGCGGTGCGCAGTTCGTTGGCCACGGCCAGGTAAGCCGGCATCTGCGCAGCATCCATGTGGGTTACCAGCACATCCACCGTGCTCTGCGCCGTGGACACCAGGCCCGCGTCGCGCAGCTGCCAGTAGAGGCGGGTCAGGCCAATGGAAATGCCCACGCCCGGCAGGTGCGACTTGGTGTACTGGCCGGCGAGGTTCTCGTAGCGGCCACCCGAGCAGATCGAACCGATCCCCAGGTGGTCGTTGAGCGTCGTCTCGTAGACGGTGCCGGTGTAGTAGTCCAGGCCGCGGGCGATCGAGAGGTTCAGCGCGAAATGCGTTTCGGGCACGCCGAAGTCGCGGATCAGCGCCAGCACTTCCTTCAGTTCCGCCCTGCCCTGTTCGAAGGTTTCCGAACCGGTGCCGAGCGCATCGAGCTTGGCGAAGGCGTCGGCCACCGAGGTGGAACGCACCTGCACGAATGCGAGGATCTTTTCCGCGACATCCGCGGCGAGGCCAAAGGTTTCGCCAGTGAGCGTCTCGCGGACGTAGTCCGCACCGCGTTTGTCCAGCTTGTCCACTTCGCGCAGCACGAGCATCTGCTGTTCGGCGTCGGCGATGCCCAGGTTCTCGAAGTAACCGCGCATCAGCTTGCGGTTGTTGAGCTGGATGGTGAACGCGCCGATGTTGAGCTCGCGGAACACGCTGTAGATCACCGCCGGAATCTCGGCGTCGTAGCGCACCGACAGGCTGTCCTTGCCGATGACGTCGATGTCGCACTGGTAGAACTCGCGGAAGCGGCCGCGCTGGGCACGCTCGCCGCGGTACACGCGCTGCATCTGGTAGCGACGGAACGGGAAGCTGAGGTCGTGCTCGTGCTCGGCGACGTAGCGCGCGAGCGGCACCGTGAGGTCGAAGCGCAGGGCCAGCTCGGGCACGCCGCCGTCTTTCTCGGCCGCATTGAGCGCGCCCGTGGACTGCACGAAATACACCTGGCGCTCGGTCTCGCCGCCGGTCTTGGTCAGCAGGACGTCGCTATGCTCGATCACCGGCGTTTCGATGGGCAGGAAACCAAACCGCTCGTAGTTGCGGCGGATGGTGTCGAGCATGCGCTGGAAGGCGATCTGGTCGAGCGGCAGGAGCTCGAGGACACCAGGCATCGTGCGGGCCGGGGTGAGTGCCATGCAATTCCTCTTCGGGCTGTACGTAGGGCGCCAAGCGGCAGCCCCATAGAGTAACAGATGGCTACGGACGGCCCTGCGGGCAAAATGTAAAAAAAGTGCGCCGCCCTGTTGCAAGGGAACCCGGTCGTCGCTAATATACGCGGCTCCCGTCGGGGTGTAGCTCAGCCTGGTAGAGCGCTACGTTCGGGACGTAGAAGTCGCAGGTTCGAATCCTGTCTCCCCGACCAATCGTTTCATCGAAAACACCGGCCACTGGCCGGTGTTTTTGTTTGTGCGCGCGAAAAATGCCGCGCGTGCGGTGATCGGAAAAACGCAGGCGCGGAAACGCAAAACGCCCCTTTCGGGGCGTTTTGCGTAACTGGCGGAGAGTGAGGGATTCGAACCCTCGATAAGGCTTTTGACCCTATACTCCCTTAGCAGGGGAGCCCCTTCGGCCTCTCGGGCAACTCTCCATTTTTCATCGTTCGATGGCTAGTGCCCGAACGAGCCAGCAAGGATACTGATCCTTGCGTCGGCCGTAAAGCGTTTTACTGGTGGTCGTCACCGGAATGGCCGGCAGGATCCTGGTCGTGCTCGTTCTTGATGCGCTGGTAAATCTCTTCGCGGTGGACCGCGACATTCTTCGGTGCGTTGATACCGATACGCACCTGGTTACCTTTCACACCCAGAACGGTGACCGTCACCTCGTCGCCGATCATAAGGGTTTCACCGACCCGGCGGGTCAGAATCAGCATGATTGATACTCCATAAAATCAGGTAGTGGCTTCCCCACCAACGACAACTCACCCCGAGTCTTGCCGCCGGTGGATCGACTTTTCGACCATCGAAGGCCGAACTGCCTTCCCCGGCTATATTGTGTGTGTGTCGCAGACCAGCTGTCCTGCCTACGTCGAGCCGACTGAACCTGTCGAATGATGCGTTCGACATTCAGATGATACTAGCTGAGCCAAACCGGGTGGCGCAACGCGGATGCGGCTAAAAGCGCCCTGCCGGGGCGCCTTTACGGCACCCTCTTGCATGGCCGGCGTGGGTTCGTTCAGCGAAGCTTGCCTTCGATCCAGGCGGGAATGCCCGCAAGGATACCCGGAAGCGCCGGGCTATCGATGCCGCCGCCCTGCGCCATGTCCGGACGGCCGCCGCCCTTTCCTTCGATCTTCGAGGCCACCTCGGCCACCAGGTCGCCCGCCTTGACGCGGCCCATGGCCGTGCCGCCGACGCCCGCCACAAGCGCTACACGGCCATCCGCGGCACCGGCCAGGATGATCGCGCAGTCGCCCAGCTTCTGCTTCAGCACGTCCAGGCTGTCTCGCAAGGACTTGGCGTCAAGGCCCTCCAGGCGGGCAGCGACCACCTTGATGCCGGCGACGTCGGTCGCCGTTTCGGCAAGATCAGCCGACGCCGAGCTCGCGGCCTTGGCCTTGAAGGATTCGACCTCTTTTTCGAGTTTCTTCTGCTTGTCGAACAGCTGGCGCAGCTTCTCGACCACGTCGTCGCCCGTCGCGGCAAGCAGGCTGGAGACTTCGCCCAGGATCCGCTCTTCGTCAGCCACGCGCGCCATGGCGCCCGCGCCGGTCACCGCTTCGATGCGGCGGACGCCCGAGGCGACACCCGACTCGGACACGATCTTGAACAGGCCGATGTCACCGGTGCGACCCACGTGGGTGCCGCCGCACAGTTCGGTGGAGAAATCGCCCATCTTCAGCACGCGCACTTCCGCGCCGTACTTTTCACCGAACAGCGCCATGGCGCCGAATTCGATGGCTTCGTCGTAGCCCATGTTGTGCACTTCGGCGGCCGCGTTGCGACGCACCTCGTCATTGACCATGCGCTCGACTTCGGCCAGCTCCTCGGCCGTAACGGCCTTGAGGTGGGAGAAGTCGAAACGCAGGCGCTCCGGCGCCACCAGCGAGCCCTTCTGGGTGACGTGGTCGCCCAGCACGGTGCGCAGGGCCGCGTGCAGCAGATGCGTGGCCGAGTGGTTCAGCACGGTGGCCTGGCGCTGGGCACCGTCCACCGAGGCACCGACGATCGCGCCCTTCGCCAGCGGAGCCGAACCCTGCCAGGTGCCGAAGTGCGCAAAGAACGCGCCGCCGACCTTCTGGGTGTCCTGCACGGCCAGCGCGCCGGACGGGTTGCGGATCACGCCGGTGTCACCGACCTGGCCACCGGATTCGGCGTAGAACGGCGTGCGGTCGAGCAGCAGGAAGCCCTCTTCGCCGTCGGCGAGATGTTCCACCGGCTTGCCATCACGGACGATGGCCACGACCTTCGCGTCGGCGAGGTCGAGCGATTCGTAACCGGTGAAGATCGTCGGCTGCACGGCGCTGGCCACTTCGGCCGGCAGCTGCGCCTTGGTGGCGAAGTTGCTGGCGGCGCGCGCACGCGCACGCTGCTCGCCCATGGCGCGCTCGAAGCCTTCCATGTCCACCGTCATGTCGCGCTCGCGGGCGATGTCGGCGGTCAGGTCAACCGGGAAGCCGTAGGTGTCGTACAGGCGGAACGCGTCCACACCCGGAATGATCTTGCCGGACTTGCTGGCGACCTCGTCGAACAGGCGCATGCCGTGCTCGAGGGTCTCGCCAAAGCGCTCTTCTTCGCCGCGCAGCGCCTGCTCGACGAAGGCCTGCCTGGTCACGATATCCGGATACGCCTCGCCCATCTCTTCGACGAGCGGCGCAACCATCTTCCAGAAGAAGTCACCGCGCACGCCGAGCATCCAGCCATGGCGAAGCGCGCGGCGGATGATGCGGCGGAGCACGTAGCCACGACCCTCGTTCGACGGCAGCACGCCATCGACGATGAGGAACGACGCCGCGCGGATGTGATCGGCGATGACGCGCAGGGACTTGTTGCCCAGGTCCGCCGTGCCGGTCAGGCGCGAGGCCTCGCGGATCAGGTGGGCGAACAGGTCGATCTCGTAGTTGGAATGCACGTGCTGCAGCACGGCCGCCAGGCGCTCCAGGCCCATGCCCGTATCGACGCAGGGCGCCGGCAGCGGGCTGAGCGTGCCGTCCGGGGCGCGGTCGAACTGCATGAACACGAGGTTCCAGATTTCGATGTAGCGGTCGCCGTCTTCATCCGGCGAACCGGGCGGGCCACCGGCCACGTCGGCGCCGTGGTCGTAGAAGATTTCCGTGCACGGACCGCAGGGGCCGGTGTCGGCCATCTGCCAGAAATTGTCCGACGCGTACGGGGCGCCCTTGTTGTCGCCGATGCGGATGATGCGCTCGGCGGGGACACCCATGTCCTTGTGCCACAGATCGTAGGCCTCGTCGTCCGTGTGGTAGACGGTGACCCACAGGCGCTCGGCCGGGAGCTTGTAGACCTCGGTCAGCAGTTCCCAGGCGTAGCGGATGGCGTCGCGCTTGAAGTAATCGCCGAACGACCAGTTGCCCAGCATCTCGAAGAAGGTGTGGTGGCGGGCGGTGTAGCCCACCTGGTCCAGGTCGTTGTGCTTGCCGCCGGCGCGCAGGCAGCGCTGGACGTCGGCCGCACGGACGTAACCCGGCTTTTCGCTGCCGAGGAACACATTCTTGAAGGGGACCATGCCCGAGTTGGTGAACAGGAGCGTCGGGTCGTTCGAGGGCACCAGCGATGCCGAGGGCACGATGGTGTGGTCCTTGGCGCGGAAGAAGTCCAGGAAGGTCGAACGGATGTCGGCGGTTTTCATGAGCGATCGTGGCTTTGGGCTGCGAGGATCGCGAAAGGCGCCCAGTCCGGAATCAAGGCTCACTGCCTTCAGTCGTCGTCGGGGTCTTCCGCATCGGCGTGGGTAAGAACACGTACTGTGGCGGCGGCGAAGCCTCGACGCAAGAGGAATTGCGCCCGCCGAGTCCGCTCAGCGGCGTCAGCGGAGGGCGATCCGTAGCGTCGGCGGAGCTGGTTCGCGGCCAGTTCGTGCCAGTCGACGTCCGCGGAATCAAGCAGTTCGCGGACCGTGGCGTCCGGGATGCCCTGGCTGCGCAGCTCGGCCCGGATCCGGGCCGGCCCGTAGCCCTGCCCTACCCGGCTACGCAGCAGGGCCTCGGCAAAACGGCCATCGTCCTGGTAGCCCTGGTCGCCCAGGCGCTCCACGGCGGTGGCCGTATCGTCACGCGAAAACCCACCGCGCCCCAGCTTCTGCTGGAGTTCGCGGCGGGAGTGTTCGCGCCGGGCCAGGAGGCCCAGCGCCTTGTCGTACGCGGTGCGGGTCGGGCCCGCACCGTTATCAGGCTTCTTCGACCTCATCCTGCTCAGCATTGGCCGCGGAAGCGCTCGGCCCAGCCTTCACCAGCAGGCGGGCACGCAGTTCCGTGTCCACTTCGTTGGCGATGGCCGGGTTGTCGCGCAGGAACTGGCGGACGTTTTCCTTGCCCTGGCCGATGCGGTCACCCTTGTAGCTGTACCAGGCGCCCGACTTGTCGATGAGGTTTTCGCGCACGCCCAGCTCGATGATCTCGCCTTCGCGCGAGGTGCCTTCGCCATAGAGGATCTCGAACTCGGCCTGGCGGAACGGCGGCGCCACCTTGTTCTTCACGACCTTGACGCGGGTTTCCGAGCCGATCACTTCATCGCCCTTCTTCACCGCGCCGATGCGGCGGATGTCGAGGCGGACCGAGGCGTAGAACTTCAGCGCGTTACCACCCGTGGTGGTTTCCGGGCTGCCGAACATCACGCCGATCTTCATGCGGATCTGGTTGATGAAGATGACCAGGCAGTTCGTCTTCTTAATGTTGGCCGTGAGCTTGCGCAGGGCCTGGCTCATCAGGCGGGCGTGCAGGCCGACGTGGGAGTCACCCATCTCGCCTTCGATTTCCGCCTTCGGGGTCAGCGCGGCGACCGAGTCGACCACCACCATGTCCACGGCGCCGGAGCGCACCAGCATGTCGGCGATTTCGAGGGCCTGCTCGCCGGTATCCGGCTGGCTGACCAGCAGGTCGGCCACGTTCACGCCCAGCTTCTCGGCGTAGCCCGGGTCCAGCGCGTGCTCGGCGTCCACGAAGGCCGCCGTGCCGCCAGCGCGCTGGCAGGATGCGATGGCCTGCAGGGTGAGCGTGGTCTTGCCCGACGATTCCGGACCGTAGATTTCCACGACACGGCCGCGCGGCAGGCCGCCGATGCCGAGGGCGATGTCCAGGCCCAGCGAACCGGTGGAGACGGTGTCGATCTGGTCGTCCACGCGGTCGCCAAGACGCATGACCGCACCCTTGCCAAACTGCTTTTCGATCTGGCCGAGGGCACTCGCCAGCGCCTTGCGCTTATTGTCGTCCATCGTGATATCCGGTTCGCTTGTGTTAGGTAGGTATCTTGCCGGACCGGGGTCTCAGGGACTGCGATCCGTCAGCGCGCATTTTGGCACAGCTGGACGGATCACCCGTTCAGCTCGGTGACTATTCCAGCAAGTGCGGCGGCGACGGTCTGTCGGCGCACCGCCTCGCGATCACCACCGAAGTGGAACACTTTGGCGTGGGCGTAGCCCCCGCGGCGCTTCCAGCCGATCCATACGGTGCCCACCGGCTTGTCCTGGGTGCCGCCGGAGGGACCGGCAATCCCGGTGACCGCCACGGCCACGCCCGCGCCGTAGCGGGCCAGGGCGCCGGACACCATCTCCAGCACCGTCTCCTCGCTGACCGCGCCGGTCCGCTCAAGCGTCCGCGGGTTCACCCCGAGCAGGCTTTCCTTGGCGCTATAGCTATAGGTGACCACGCCAGCCTCGAACCAGGCCGAGCTCCCGGCCAGGTCGGTCAGCGCCTTGGAGATCCAGCCACCGGTGCACGACTCGGCCGTCGCGACCATCACGCGCTTATCCAGGGCGGCGGCCGCCACCTGCTGCGCCAGGTCGCCCAGCGCGGCGTCATTAAAGGAGGAGTGGGAGTCCATCAGGGGTTCCTGCGGGGAAAGACGACGGTTCTACCCTGCCCGCCCGGGTCTGTCGATGCGGTGTAGGGGATTCCCTACACGACGACGCGGGGTTCGCCGGCTTGCGCAACCTTTTTGAGCGTAACAAACTTTCCGATCGCACGTTTCGCTCGCCTAATGGCCCGGGGTCGCCAGCCCGCCATGGTCGAAGCGCGGGCAACCCTCGACGGACCAAAAGACACCCACATGGACGGGATCGTCGTACGCGGCATGAACGAACAGGTGCCTCCTTACGCACCTCACAAGAAACAACGCCGCACCTGCAACGCATGACGATGCACGGCGACCTCGCGCGCCGCTGCGCGATGTCATACAGCTCGACGTAACCGCTTCCATGCACCATCACATCAGTCACACGTATGTTCGATCACCACGCTTCATCGGCAGCGATTACTACTGTCAACTTCCCGTCTTACCTTTTGTGGTCTAATTAACGTACGCGGACGCATGGTTACGAGTGCAACCATGTTTTCAGTGTTTTTTCCGTGAATGCGGTCACTTTATTGCGTATCGAATGTGCTCGCCATTTGCACGTTCATGAGTTATTTTTTTGACGCGAGTTGCGGCTCGCAACGATGAGGGGGAACGCCTGCAAACCAGGGACGACGAGTCGATGTCGCTGACATTCGTGCTCGACGGGTTGTGCAGGAGCCACTTCGCTACATCGATTGGCAGGGCGGCAGTCTCGCCCGGAACAGGAAGTTTGAATGGATAGCTTGCACGAAGTGCGGGGCGCTGATGCCCTGCACATGTACGGACAACATGGGGCAAGGCTCGACGTTTCGCCGCCCTCACCGGAGCCTCGCTGGTCGACGCATGCACGTTTTCGTGCGGCTCTCGGCGTTCCGTTGCCGATTACGTACTAACTGATTCTGGCAGGCCCTGCGCCTGACGCGGGACGGATAGTCGTGTCCGTCTTTTGACTGTTGTTAATGCTTTTCAACAAGTTACGAGCGAAACGTGAAAAAAGGCCAGACCTCCCTTGCTTTGATTGGCACCATGTTGGTGATTTCGTTAACCCTTACGGGTTGCGGGACAACGCCTGCCCGCGATTTCGGCGGTTCGTGGAAGCCGATCAACCACTTCGAAGACAAGACGACCGAGATCCCGCTTGCGGTGCCGTACACGTACTACGCGGCGCCGATGGACGGTACGTTGAAGACGATGCTGACGCGGTGGACGACCGACAACGGCATGAAGCTGCAGTACAAGCTGCGCTCGGATTTCACGCTGACGAAATCGGCTTCGGCGATCCATACCTCGGAGCTGCGTGATGCGGCGTCGCAGTTGAGTTCGATCTACGCGCCGCAGGGCGTCGCGGTGATCGTCAACGGCCCCGACCTTGTCGTCGACGAGATCAGCACCCTGGCGCCGCCACCCGTTGCTGCACCGTCAGCGCCGGCTCCCCAGAACCCCGTCGCCGCTAACGCGGATACGAAGTAAGTAAGTGACGAGGCAGGGGCATGCTTAAGAAAAAGAACTCTCCGAAGATCGATAACGTTGTGTCGAGCAGCGTTAACTTCGAAGTCACCATCGCCGACGAAGCCAGGCGCAGTGCAAAGCGCGCGTGGATGGTCGCGTCGTGTTCGCTGGTGGTTTCGTTGTGCCTTATCGGCGGCTACTTCTACATCCTTCCGCTGAAGGAGAAGGTGCCGTACATCGTGCTCGCAGACCCGTACTCGGGTACCAGCCAGCTGGCCCGCCTGTCGGACGACCTGCTCAACCGCCAGGTCACGAGCAGCGAGGCGGTCAACCGCAGCAACATCGCGCACTTCATCCTCGCACGCGAATCGTACGACCTCGCGCTGACGAACCTGCGCGACTGGCCCACCGTGATGACGATGGCGGCCAAGAACGTTGCCACGCCGTATCGAGCCCTGCATTCCCCGGGCAATCCGAATAGTCCTTACAAGCTCTACGGGACCAACAAGGCGATCCGCGTCAAGATCCTCAGCATCGTGCTGGTGGGTGGCGGCGTTAACGCGACACCGAAGGGCGCCACGGTGCGCTTCCAGCGCACGGTGTACGACAAGTCCACCGGTGGCTCGGTGCCGCTCGATAGCAAGATCGCCACCATGGAGTTCGTCTATAAGTCGAACCTGCTGATGGACGACCAGAGCCGCGTTGAGAACCCGCTCGGCTTCCAGGTGACCACGTATAGGGTGGACAACGACTACGGCACAAGCGTGCCTGCGGAGGTCCCGCAGCAAGGGGCCGCTGCCGCGCCCCAGCCTGCCGCCCCCGCGCCTGGCGAGCCCGGCGTCGACCCCGATGACATGCCCGCAACGGGTGCCCCGGCGCCCGCTCCGGAAGTCCTGCAGAACGGCGCCATCCCTCCGGCGCCCATGCCTGCCGGCGCTGCCTACCCCGGTGCCGTTCCCCTGGCCCAGCCTGTTGCCCAACCGGCGGCGCCCGCGCCTGTCGCCCGTCCCACTGCCCCAAGCGCCGCCAATGGAGGGCGCCGTTGATGAACCGATCCAGCCTTATGCGCCTCAAGCGCGTCGCCGGGGCCATCGCTGTGTGCGTGGCACCGTTCGCCGCCGCCGAAACCGCGCCGCCTCTTCCGCCGCCGCCCGTCGTCGGGCAGCCCGCTGCCGTCACGACCTATGAGTACGCTCCCGATCGCGTCTTCCAGATCCGCACTGGCCTGGGCATCGCGACGCAGATCGAACTCAGCCCCAACGAGAAGATCCTCGACTACAGCACGGGTTTCAGCAGCGGCTGGGACCTGACGCGCCGCGAGAACGTCTTCTACGTGAAGCCGAAGAACGTCGACGTCGATACGAACATGATGATTCGTACCGCGACGCACTCGTACATCTTCGAACTCAAGGTCGTCGCCACGGACTGGAAGACGCTCGACCAGGCCCGCCGTGCCGGCGTGCAGTACAAGGTGGTCTTCACCTACCCCGCCGATACGAGCTTCATGGCGGAGACGAAGAAGGTGGCGGACGCGCCGATGCTCGATACCGAGCTGGTCAAGGGCCGCGACTACAACTTCGACTACGACTTTTCGAAGACGCGGAAGACAGCCGTGTGGCTCGTGCCCGTCAACGTCTACGACGATGGCCGCTTCACGTACATCAAGATGCCTGACCTGAAGCAGTTTCCTACCGGCAACTTCCCGACGGTCTACATGCGCGAAAAGGAACACGGAGAGGACTCGGTGGTGAACACCACCGTGGAGGGCAGCACCATCGTCGTCCACGGCACGTATCCGTATCTGGTTATTCGCCACGGTGACAACGCCGTCGGTCTGCGAAGGAACACGAAGAAGTGAGCCCGAACAATCCTTACCACCCGGAAGACGATTCGAACGACGGCCACGTGCCGCCGGCGGATCAGCGTGCCGAGCAGCATGACCCGCTCGCCGGTAATCCGTACGCATCGCAGACCCGGCAGTCCGCCGCACCCGACCTGGACAGCAATGCCCCGCACCTGACCTCCAACGACATGCAGCGGATGAACCGTCGCGCGTTGGGCCTCCTTGGTGCCATCGCGTTGCTGCTGATCGTCATTGGTGTGTGGGCGTTCGGCGGCATGGGTTCTACCAAGGAAAAGCCGAAGCCGCGCGACGAAACCGTCACCGTGCCGGACGCACCGATGGCGCCGCCGCCGATGCCGACGCCAACCCCGGTGCCTGCCACGCCGCCGGCCCAGGCCATCCAGCTTGCACCTGCCCCGCTCCCGCCGGAGCCGAAGCAGCAGATGCCCGAGGCGCCGCGCGGCCCGACGCTCCTTGAGCGTCGTATCGCCGCTGCCGGCCAGGGCACCACGGGCGTGGGCAACAGCGACGGCGCCGGTGGCGCCGGTGGCCCGCCTGGCTTTGGCGCCCCCGGTTCGCCGATGGCCGGCTACATGCTGCCCAATAGCGACGCGGCGGCGCCGACCGCACCGCGCATGAGCAGCAATGGCAACCTCGCCTACACGGCGAAGGGCCTGGATGGCGCCTCGAGCGCATCGCCGCTCTCCCATCCGGACACCCTGATGCTGCGCGGCACGTTCATCCGCTGCGTACTCGAAACCCGGATCATCACCGACATCCCCGGCTTCACCTCGTGTGTCGTGACGGAACCGGTGTACTCGTTCAGCGGCAAGCGCCTGCTGCTGCCGAAGGGTTCGAAGGTGCTGGGCAAGTACGAGATGGAGCCCGATGGCCCGCGTGTCGCGGTCATCTGGGACCGCATCGTCACGCCCACCGGTATCGACGTGAACATGGCCAGCCCGGGTATCGACACACTGGGCGGTGCCGGCCATCCGGGCCAGTACAACGCTCACTGGGGCAGCCGTATCGGCTCGGCCCTCCTCATCAGCCTGCTCAGCGACGCCTTCAAGTACGAGGCCGCCGAACACGGCCCGAGCCAGACGACGATCAGCAACGGCGTGGTGACGCAGACCCCGTTTGAGAGCAACACCGCGGCGACGATCCAGATGCTGGCGAACCAGGCGGTGCAGCGCGCTGCCAACCGCCCTGCCACGGTCACGATCAACCAGGGCACGGTCCTTGCCATCTACGTGGCCAAGGATGTGGATTTCAACGGCGTCGTGGCGCGGTACTGAGGAAGGGAATGGAAAGCGCACTGGCCGCCGTCGGCAACGACTTCCTCGAGTACCAGTACGAAGTACTGGGCGTGAAGGATTTCCTTGCCGAGCCGGACGTCACGGAAATCTGCATCAACCGCCCTGGCGAGCTGTACCTCGAACGCCGGGGTGGCTGGCAGCGCGTGGAAGTGCCGTCGCTCACGTTTGAGCGGGCGCGGCAGTTCTGCACGGCCGTGGTGAACGAGAGCAACACCGGCCAGCGCATCACCGATGTGGATCCGGTCGTGTCACTCACCTTTCCCACCGGTCAGCGCGCGCAGTTCGTCGTGCCGCCGGCGTGTGAGGCGGGCCGGGTGTCGATCACCATCCGCCTGCCCTCGAAGCAGACGCGAACCCTTGCCCAGTACAGCGACGACGGCTTCTTCAATGAAATCCTGGAAGGTGCCAACACCATCAGCCAGGCCGACCAGGAACTGCTGGAGCTGCGCGCGGAACGCCGTTACGCGGATTTCTTCCGCCACGCGGTGCTCAACAAGAAGAACATCGTCGTAGCCGGCGCCACCGGCAGCGGCAAGACCACGTTCATGAAATCGCTGGTGAATCACATCCCGGCGGATGAGCGCCTCGTCACGATCGAGGACGCGCGGGAGCTGTTCATCGACCAGCCCAATGTCGTCCACCTGCTCTATTCCAAGGGTGGCCAGAGCGCCGCCAATGTCACCGCCAAGAGCTGCATGGAAGCCTGCCTGCGCATGAAGCCGGACAGGATCATCCTCGCCGAGCTTCGCGGTGATGAATCGTTCTATTTCATCCGTAATTGCGCGTCCGGCCACCCGGGATCGATCACAAGCTGCCATGCGGGCAGCGTGGAACAGACCTGGGACCAGCTCGCGCTGATGGTCAAGGCATCGACCGAGGGCGCGGGGCTGGAGTTCAACACGATCAAACGGCTCCTGATGCTCACCATCGACATCGTGGTGCACATCAAGGCGCATGCAGGCCGGCGGTATATCACCGGCATCGACTTCAACCCGGCTCGCGCGTTGAGCGCGGACGGGGGGTAACACTCAAAAACATCGGTCATGAGACAGGAGTTGTAAAGGTGCTACCAGGACTTGAAATGATGGGCTGCCAAAACCTTGCCGTACCGGCTGAGGTGATGCAGCACGTCGTCAACGTGGAGTCGAGCCGCAACCCGTACGCCATCGGCGTCGTGGGTGGCCAGCTCGTGCGCCAGCCTCAGAATCTCCCTGAGGCGGTAGCGACCGTGCGCATGCTCGAAGACAAGGGCTACAACTACTCGCTCGGCGTCGCGCAGGTAAACCGGTCGAACCTGGGCAAGTACGGGCTGGACACGCCCGAGAAGGCATTCGCACTGTGCCCCAACCTCTCGGCGGGCTCCAGGATCCTGGCCCAGTGCTATGCCAGCGCCAGCAAGGATTGGGGCAAAGCCTTCAGTTGCTACTACTCCGGCAACTTCACGACCGGATACCAGCACGGTTACGTGCAGCGCGTCTTCGCGTCCATGGCCAAGAGCGGCATGATCGCCAGCGCGCGCGCCATTCCGGTGGTGGCCAGCCAGCCACTCAAAGTGCTTGGGCCGGATGGCAAGGTCAAAACCGTTTCGCCGGGGAATGACGCTTACCGGGTCGCGATGCGCAGCGTGGCGGATTCCACGCTTGCTGCCGCGATCGGCCCGGCCGTGGCCCAGGTGGCCAACCAGCCCACCGACCCGGCCGCTGTTTACGGGGCCAACCAGGGCATCCCGGGCGCCATGCCGGTCACCAATCCCGCCCTGGTCAACACGCCGCAGCCACTCCCGGGCCCTATTCCGACCGATCCGGGGACTGCCGCGTTGATGCAGCAGATGGGCGCGCAGCTGCCGCAGGGCAACGTGCCGACCGCAGGGCGCATCCGAACCGATCCGGGCACGGCCGCCGTCATGTCGCAGATCGGCGTCTCCGCTGCATCCCCCGCTGGCAACCAGGCCGCTCCTGGTGCCAACGAGGTGTTCGTACCGCAGGTTACCGGCCCTAACGATCCGCCGCCGCAGGCCCAGCCCGCGGCACCCGCACAACCGCAGAGAGACAACGCCGATCTGCGCAATGGCACCAAGGACGACGCGTTCGTTTTTTAGGAGCTACTCCACCGCTGGCTGCGCGGCTTGCAGCCAACCCCTAGCAACCGTAACAAAGGAACTGAAAGATGCCCCTGACCAACCTCAGCACCACCATCGCAAAGTCCAAGCATCCGTTGCTGAACACGATGCTTCTCTTTGCCGTGGTAGCCCTCTGCTTCATCCCCGAGCTTGCATTCGCCCAGGACGATACCCGGGGCAAGGTCTGTGGGTTCTTCGGCAGCATCAAGACCATCCTGAATGCGGCGTCGATCGTCGTGGTGACGGTGGCCGTGATCTTCTCCGGCTACCAGATCGCATTTGCCCATAAACGCATTTCGGACGTCACTCCGGCCCTGATCGGTGGCGTGCTGATCGGCGCCGCCGCCCAGATCGCGAAGACCGTGGTCGGCAACAGCGATGCCGGTACGACGGATTCCTGCCCGGAAGTCGGCATGGTGATGCACGCCGTCCAGGTCGCCCTGAGTTTCCTGCATATCCATGCATAAGAACGTACTGTTCCGCGGCTGCACGCGCCCGCCCATGTTCATGGGCGTGCCCTACGTCCCATTTTTCATGGGTGCGGGTTCGTGCCTGCTGATGGCCATGTACTTCAATTACTTCTTCCTGCTGCTCATCCCCGTGGTGATCTTCATCATGCGGATGATGGCCAAGCGAGACGAGATGATTTTCCGTCTCCTTGGCCTGCGCCTGCAGTTCAGGACGCGAATCAGGAATCTCCCCGATCACGATGGCATGTGGGTGTTCACGCCCAACAACTATCGTGACCGCGCGAAGGAAAAGCGCAAAAAGTAGGCCCCCGCCCTGCACACCCTGCCAGGGCCTTTTCGAGCACCCACGGTACCGCCGCCATGTTCACGCCAGACGCACCGATCGCCACGCACATCACCCTGTCGAGCCACGTTTCCCCGACGGTCGTAAAAACGACCGGCGGCGACTACCTGTTGGTATGGCGCATGGATGGCCTTCCGTTCGTTGGGCGGGAAGAGTGGGAAATCGAGCACCGCCACAATTCGTTCAATCGCATGCTTCAGACATTGCGTGCGCCGGACTACCCGAACCTGGCGTTCTGGGTGCACGACGTGCGCCGCCGGCGCCCCATCCGCGATGCCTCCAAGTTCGGCCAGAAGTTCAACCAGACCCTGTCCGATGCGTACTTTGCGTCGCTGACCAGCCAGAAGCTCATGCAGAACGAGCTTTACGTCACCATGATCTACCGTCCCATCGTGGAAGGTAAGCGCTGGGTGGAAAAGAGCGCCAACATCGAACGGCTCGAGCAGGAACAGGCCCAGGCCATTTCGACCATCCTCGAACTGGCCGGCAACGTCGAGGCGGTGCTCAAGGACTACGCGCCCTACCGCCTCGGCTTGTACGAGGCGTCGAACGGCATCGTGTTCTCCGAGATCCTTGAGCACTTCGCGTACGTCCTGAATCGTACCGACGAGCCGGTGCCGGCACTCAAGGCACCGATCTACGATTACCTGCCCGTGAGCCGGCAGCGCTTCTCGGCGAAGACGGGCGACTTCGTTCTGACCACGCCCAGCGGCCAGAACCACTTCGGCGCGATCCTCAACCTCAAGGAATACGTCGAGGGGACCTACCCCGGCATCCTCAATGGCCTGAAGTACCTCGACTTCGAGTACGTCATCACCCACTCGTTCTCGCCCATGGGCCGCCAGAATGCGCTCTCGGCGCTGGAGCGGACCAAGGGCATGATGATTTCGTCGGGCGACAAGGCTGTCAGCCAGATCATCGAGCTCGACCACGCCATGGACCAGCTGGCTTCGGGCAACTTCGTGCTTGGCGAGTATCACTTCACGATGGCCGTCTACGCCGCGAGCCAGGAGCAGCTGTCGCAGAACCTGGCAGCGACGCGTGCCGAACTGTCCAACGCGGGCTTCGTCACCGTCAAGGAAGACCTGGCCGTCACGGCAGCGTTCTACGCCCAGTTCCCCGGTAACTGGAAGTACCGCACGCGCCTGGCCAACGTCAGCTCGCTCAACTTCCTTGGCCTGGCGCCCCTGCACAACTTCGCCACCGGCAAGAAGGACAACAATCCCTGGGGCCCCTGCGTCACCACGCTGCAGACCACCAACGGCCAGCCATACTTCTTCAACTTCCATGCGACCCACCCCGCCGAGAACTCCTTCGGTGAAAAGGCCATCGCCAACACCATGGTCATCGGTAAGTCGGGCACGGGTAAAACCGCACTCATCAATTTCCTGTTGAGCCAGGTGCAGAAGATGGACCCGGCACCGACGATCTTCTTCTTCGACAAGGACCGCGGCGCCGAGATCTTCGTGCGCGCCTGTGGCGGCAATTATCTTGCCCTCGAGAACGGGAAACCGACCGGCTTCAACCCGTTCCACTGTGAGCGCACGGAAGAAAACATCCACTTCCTTGTCGACCTCATCAAGGTGCTGGCGGGCAAGAGCGTCTACAGCTCGCGCGAAGAGGAAGAGGTCTACCGCGCCGTCGAGAACATGCTCGATACGCCGATGCACCTGCGCAGCATGACGAACTTCCAGAAGAGCCTGCCCAACATGGGCGACGACGGCATCTTCATCCGCATGCGCAAGTGGACGGCAGGCAACTCGCTGGGCTGGGTGTTCGACAACCCCCACGACACGGTCGACCTTACCCGCGCCAACATCATCGGTTTCGACTACACGGATATCATCGACAACCCGGAAGTCCGCGCTCCGGTGATCAACTATCTTCTGCACAGGCTGGAAGCCCTCATCGACGGGCGCCGGCTCATCTACGTCATGGACGAGTTCTGGAAGATCCTCGACGGCAAGGGTGGCCTGAAAGAGTTCGCGAAGAACAAGCAGAAGACCATCCGTAAGCAGAACGGCATGGGCATCTTCGCCACCCAGAGCCCGGAAGACGCGCTGGCCAGCGATATCTCGGCCGCGCTGATCGAACAGACCGCCACCATGATCCTGCTGCCCAACCCGAATGCGAGCCGGGAAGATTACGTGGAAGGCCTGAAGCTCACCGAAGCCGAGTACCAGGTGGTTGTCAGCCTGGACGAGCGCTCGCGCTGCTTCCTGGTGAAGCAAGGTCACGCCTCGGCCGTGTGCCAGCTGAACCTGCGCGGCCTGGATGACGCCCTCGCCGTCATCTCGGCCTCCACCGACAACATCGAAATCATGCACGAAGTCCTCAATGCACGGGCCGAGTCCGAAGGCGTCTCGCCGGACGACCTTCGCCCCGAGCAGTGGCTGTCCCTGTTCTACGAGAACCGGAAGGGCAGCGGCAAGGGAAGGCCTTCGCCCCGCCCCACCCCGACGTCCAAGCGCGTTGCGTAACGCCTGCCGGCCCGCCATGGAATCCAAGACATGAAGACCAAAACCTCATCCGCCTCCCGCCGTTTCATCGCCAAGAGCCTGCTCGCCGCAGCGCTGACGATAAGCAGCGTCTCCCACATCGACGATGCGAAGGCATCGGGCTGGCCCGTGGTCGACATCGCGGCGATCATGAATGCACTGCAGAACTACTACGACCAGTACGGCCGATGGATCGAGACCACGCAGCACTACGCCGCGACGATCGACCAGTACGCAAAGACGGTTGCCTTCTGGGACACCCAGTTCAACAAGCTCCAGCAGCTCAACTTCTCGCTGTTCAAGCTGCAGCATACGTTCACCGAAGTCGACCCCGACTTCGGCGCTGACGTCGAGTGCCCGGGTCGTGTGGCATCAAGTGGCGTGGCAGGCGTCCTTGACAAGGCGCTTTCAGTGCTTGTCCCGGACATGAAAGGCGATGTGGTGCAACAGCAGCAGAATATCTGCGTGCTGATCGTCGAGGCGAAAAATCAGAAGTACAACGACACCGTCAAGTATCTCAACGCGATCCAGGCGAAGGGGCAGGAGCTGGCCGCCGCGCAGTCCCTGGCAACGCTCACAGGCGGAAAGATGGGCAACATGACGGGCTTCCTCGGCCAGATCAGTCAGTTTGGTCAGACGCTAAACCAGTCGAAGAACGAGTGGGAAACCAACATGAAGCAGATCGACATGCAGATCGACATGCTGCTTACCATGCAGGCAAACCTCTCGCGACGCGCACTGAAAGGCTCGCCCAGTGTCATCGGGACGATCGTGAATGCCGGCGCACTCAAGGCTGCCTTCGACTAATAACCTGGCGCACGGAAAGCCCGAGCTCTAAGCACTCATCGCCGTCCCCCTCCTAAGGGGATGGCACAGGACAAGGCAGCATGCCAAATATCACTGGTTACATTTACTTTCGGCTGGTCTACGACTACCTCAACAAGAAGATCAACGACTTTGGTGTTGATCTCATGGGGAGGATGATGACGTGGGCGGCTGGCATTGCCATGATCCTGGTCACGCTCTGGATCATGATCCAGGGATACCGCCTTCTGACCGGCCAGTCGAAGGAGCCGCTGATGGCGACCGTCCTGAACATGGGACGCATCGCAGTGATCGTCGGCGCGGCCACGACCATGTCGGTCGCGGGCAAGGGGCTGCATGACTACCTCACCATCGGCCTCGACAAGGAGGTTCATGGTCTGTTTACCGGTGACGACAACAAGACGACCGCCGACTCCATCGACGCCAACCTGGCGTGGACGCAGCTGGCCCTGAGCGCCATCGACCAGGTACAAATCGTTCCAAATGACGCAGAAATGCTGTCCAGCAAGGAACGGACCACCTGGATCGCCACGTTCGGCAGCGCCAGCCCGCCGATGGCCGCCGGTGCCATGCTCCTGCTCTATCAGTTCGCCATGGCCCTGTTCATCGGCCTTGGGCCCCTGTTCATCCTCTGCCTGATATTCGATCAGACAAAGGACCTCTTCAGGCGCTGGCTCATGTACGGCATCGGCACCATTTTCTCCATGGCTCTACTCAGCGTGGTGTGCAGCATCGTCCTGGAACTCTCCGTCAAGATTGCGGAAGCCACCTGGGGCGCGCGAATCGTCAACAAGATCCTCGGCACGGACACCGAAGGCCTAAGCAGCCTCGCGATGCAGCAAGGCGGCATGGGCTTGCTTCTGACCACGCTGATCGTGTCGGTCCCGCCGATGGCGGCCATGTTCTTCCAGGGCACGCTTGGTAGCTTCCTGACCTACTCGGCATTCTCGGGTGCAGGCGGCGCGTTTGGGCCTAATGGGCAGCCGGCTGGGTCTTGGTCGTCGCATTCGGTTGCTAGAGACCCTGCGTCCACGATCGGAAATGATGGCGGCAAACAGTCAGCTGGCGCTTTTGCAAATCGCCACAGTGGTAACGCGCCCCCGCCGCAACTCGACCAAGTTAAGTCCGCCCCTCCGCAGTACCGAGTGTGATTTTATGAAGAACCTTTTTCTCGCATTTCTGCTGCTTGCGTATTCGGCATTGTCTTTCGCCGAGGGTGGGTGCCCACCTGGGCAGTATCCGCAACAAGGGCAGGGATGGAAGAGCTGCATACCTATTCCAGGACAATCGGGAGCGGTAGATGCACCTCAAGCTCGGTGGAGTGATCGGTGGCTGGCTTTCGCTACGGACACAGGACAGGGGATCCTCGGCACCTCGATCAACATGTCTACAATGAATCTCGCTGAGTCAGCCGCCATGGACAGCTGCAAAGCAAAGGGCGGTACGGCATGTAAAATTGCGCTCTCAATGTCTAACGGTTGTGGGTCGCTTGCTGTGGGCACCAAGGTATTGGTCACAGGCCACGGAGCGACGAGAGACGAGGCGGAGAAGGCAGCAATTACTAAGTGCTCAGAGGACGACACAAATTGCGCCACACTTGAATCTCTTTGTAGCATGGCCGTAAGGGTCCAGTGATCATTGGCGATTGCCACCGCTCGCTCTACGTATGTGCGGCCGAGCCGGCAATCGCTTTGGACGATCGCTCAATTACGATATCGGCACGATCCTCTCCATGGCTCTGCTCAGCGTGCTTGGGAGCATCGTCCTCGAATTGCCCGTCATGATTGCGGAAGCCACTTGGGGCGCACGAGTCGTCAACGAGATCCTCCACATCGGCATGGGAAGCGTAAGCAGCCTCGCGATGCATCGAAGCGGCATGGGCTCGCTGCTGACCACACTGATCGTCTCGGTACCCGCGATGGTGGTCATGTTCTCCCAGGGCACGCTTGGTAGCTTCCTGACCTACTCGGCATTCTCGGGTGCGGGTGGTGAATTTGGCACGAATGGGCAGCCAGCTGGGACGTGGTCGTCGCATTCGCTGAACCACAAGAATGATAGTGACTATGATTCGGGAGCTCGCAATGGTGGCAACCCTGGTGCACTCGGCTACCACGCAATGGGACCGACCACCGTCGGGGCACAGCCGGATCAAGTAAAAAGGCCAGGCCTATCATGAAATTCCTAGTTCTATCGATCCTCATCACTTTCGGGTTCATTCGTCCAGCATTTGCCGAAGACGGATGCCCGTCGGGGCAATATCCGCAACAAGGAAATGGATGGCGGTCTTGCGTTCCCGCCGGCAATTCAACCCCGCAAGGTAGCGATAGCCAGTTCGTGCAGCCGTACCGGGAAGCACGATGGATAGCGTTAACAGCAGATACGACGGAAGGTGTATTGGGCCATTCAGCTGATAGCCGAACCGAGGATGAGGCTGTGCGAAGTGCTATCGCTGATTGCACCGCGCAAGGCGGTCGTTCCTGCAAGGTGGTGACAAGCGCAAAGAACGGCTGTATTGCAATCGCGGTAGGCGATACACGTTTCGAGGCAGACAGCGGCCGGACGGCCGATGAAGCCAGCACGAAAGTCATCGACGAATGCACGAAATACCCTAGTAAGAACTGCAAAATTCTATATTCCGGCTGCGTGAAACCGGTTCTTCGCTGATCAAGACGAGTGACAAATATGCCGCAGATACTGCATCCAACGTATCTGTCGAATTAGGCCAATCAAGTAAAATCGCTCACACAATACCGTTTCTAGCCGATGAAGAAACTTTTACTCTTTCTCATGCTCCTAAGTTGCTCATCTGCGTGTTGGGCCGAAGGCGGATGTCCGCCTGGCCAGTACCCACAGCAGGGGCAAGGCTGGAGGAGCTGCGTCCCGATCCCGGGCCAATCAGGTGGTCAGAAGAATGAAGCTTCCGTACGTTGGCCTGAACGTTGGCAGGCCATCGCGACCGACACGACTAAGGCGATCCTAGGGACATCGAAAGACTTGTCATCGATGAGTGATGCTGAAAATTCGGCGATGGCCGACTGCAAGTCAAAAGGCGGAACTGATTGCCGCATCGCGATCTCATACGCAAACGGGTGCATCGCCATGTCCGTCGGAACGACGGTCCTCTCCACGGGCTATGGAATCTCAAAATCCGAAGCGGAGAAGTCGGCCGCGGCCGTTTGTACGAGGAAAGGCGATTCAACATGCTCCGTTTACTATTCTGAGTGTAGTTACGCCCAAAGACTGCAGTGATAGATGACGACTGATATGTAATGCGGGATCGATGATGAAACGCCTTGCACTACTTGTGCTTTCGTTCCTCTTCGCGCATGTCGCACACGCAGAGGGAGGCTGCCCACCCGGCCAATATCCGCAGCAAGGGAATGGTTGGCAGTCGTGCGTGCCTATGCCGCAAGGACCACCCGAGACACAAGGTCATCAGTTCGTCACACCGTACTACGAGGCCCGATGGGCGTCGCTCGCCGTGGATTCGACGAATGGGGCCTTTGGTAGCTCTGGTGAGAGCAAGACAGAAGGAGAGGCGCAAAAGAGCGCCGAGGCCGAGTGCGCCTCGAAGGGTGGTCGAACCTGCCACGCCATTGCTACATCAAAAAACTCGTGCGTAACAATGGTCGCAAGTGACACCGCCATCTTCGGTGACGGCGGACCCACGCAGAAAGCGGCTGAAGAGAAGGCCATGAAGAATTGCACAGCGTCGAATTCGACCAATTGCTATGTGTACTTCTCGAAGTGCGTAGAACCCGTCATCCGGTAGCGTAGCGTTCTTAGTAGTAGTACTGACCACCAATCAATCCTGACGATTCATGATGCAAGAGGTGGCCAAAGCTTAGTTCGGAGAGAGTGATGTTTTCGCTGGCAAGGCTTCCTTTTTTCATTCTGCTGATTGTCAGCTGTAGCACGTACGCAGAGGGAGGCTGCCCACCCGGACAGGTCCCACAGCAAGGGAACGGTTGGATGGCTTGCGTTCCATCTGGCAGTGCTTCACCAAGTGGATCGTCAAGTGAATTTGTCGGCCCTTCGTACGAGGCCCGCTGGATAGCCCTCGCAACCGACAACGCGAAGGCGCTTCTGGGTAAGTCGAGCGAAAGTAGGACCGAAGATGCAGCGAAAGGGAGCGCCATGTCCGACTGCGTGACCCAAGGTGGAACCGCTTGCCATGTTGTCGTAACCGCAAAAAATGGCTGCGTCGCAATGGTTGTTGGCGATCATCGACTAGCGACTGAATCGGCTCCCACAAAGAAAGCAGCCGAGGACAAGGCTACCCAATCGTGTGTCAGCAACCCGGATACCAACTGTAGCCTCTACTATTCGGCTTGCGTCGCTCCCATCCTTCGATGAAGCAGGCATGCTTTCAGTGTTCACCTGTTGTCGCAAGAAGTGGTCATATCGATGCGTCCATTGACGCAACATGTGAAGAGCCAAATCAATGACATCCCAGCAACCCTATAAAAGACCACACCAGGCACGTCATCGATGAACCGTCTACATATCGCGCTCGCTGCCAGCTTCGCCGTCGCCTCGCTCTCGGGCGTTGCCCAGGCAGCGGCCACCCTCCCCGTCCACCACCGCGACTACGCCACCGCCCCCATCGACGGTGGCCACCAATGCAAAGTCGGCATCGCCACCGATGCCGATGGCATGCACGCCAAGGGCCTGGTCTACGTCACGGATGGCAAATCCATCACGTGGTCGACCACCCTGAAGCTGCCGGAATTCACCGAGCAGGCGCGCGCCACGCATTGCGTGCAGTCGGGCAAGTCGCTCTACGTACTGGTACAGGGTGATACCAACACCTCTCCTTCCCTTTCGCAGACCCTGATGAACGTCGCGCAGCTTGATGCCACAACGGGCAAGGTGCAGGCCATGGAGTACGTGGACCTGGCTGATGTGAAGGGTGCTTTCAGCGCGTCGGTGGAAACCGACGCCAGTCATTTCCGGGTCACCACCCCGGAAACCATCGAAGTCACGGGCAAGTATGTCCTTACCGACGCACCGGACGCGTCTCACGACTTCAAGGTCACGGTGAAGATACCGCTGGCCAAGTAAACCCACCGATCCACCAGGAGTTACATCATGGGTAGCAAAGAACAGTTCATAGCCGACCTTTACCCGGCGGCGCTCAAGGTAAGCAAGGAAACCGGCCTCTCCGTGGAGCTCACGCTCGCGCAGGCCGCCGGCGAAACCGGCTGGGGCGAGAAAATCCTCCCCGGCACGCACAACCTGTTCAACATCAAGGCCGACCCCAGCTGGCACGGGCCGACCAAGACCTTCCACGTCTGGGAAATCGAACACGGCAAGAAGGTCTGGAAGGACCAGGACTTTCGTGTGTACGGCTCCTATGAAGAAGCCATCGCCGACCGTGCGAAGTTTCTCAAGGAGAACCCGCGCTACGGCAAGGCCGGCCTGTTCGACCCGGGCACCCTCGGCAACCTCGAGAAGGAAGCCGATGCGCTGAAGAAAGCCGGCTACGCGACGGACCCCGACTACGCCACCAA
This sequence comes from Luteibacter pinisoli, assembly GCF_006385595.1. NCBI lineage: Bacteria > Pseudomonadati > Pseudomonadota > Gammaproteobacteria > Lysobacterales > Rhodanobacteraceae > Luteibacter > Luteibacter pinisoli. The sequence goes on along the minus strand of NZ_CP041046.1, from coordinate 1,473,564 downwards.
CATGCGCGCGATCTACGCCGGCCGCACCATGCGCCACGGCATCGAGCTCGCCACCGGCCACGTGCAGGAAGCCGGCCACACCGCGCCCCATGCCACCACGAGCACCTCGCTCAAGCAAGGCGCCCACGGCGATCGCGTGCACGACATGCAGGCTGAACTTATCGCCGCGGGGTATGCCAAACAGCTGGGCAGCACCGTCGCCGATGGCAAGTTCGGCCAGCACACCGAGGAGGCGGTAAAGGCGTTCCAGCGCGACCATCACCTGAAGGACGACGGCATCGTCGGCAAGAACACCCAGGAAGCGATGCACAAAGCCGCGTCCCTTGCCGATCCCGCGCACGCAGGACACCCCGTGTTCCGCGATGCTCTGGCCGGTGTGCAGAAGATCGACGCGGAGCACCACCGTCCGTCCGGCCCAGACAGCCACCAGCTTGCCGGCGCGGTGGCGGCCACGGCCATCTGCACGGGCATGCAGCGCATCGACAGCGTGATGCTCGACGACCAGGCCACGCGCCTATTTGCCATACAGGGTGAGCTCAACTCCCCCTTCAAGCAGGTGGCCAGCGTGGATGTGCTGCAAGGACTGCAGACGCCCCTGGCGCAGAGCACGCAGCAGGTGGACCAGTACCTGCAGCAGGCACCGCAGGCGCAGCACACGCAAGGTCAGCAGCAGCCGGACGCGCCGCAGCCGCAACCTGCCCAGCCCGGCATGTGAGGTGAGAGGCTGTGAAGTCCCGACACGGCTCACAGCCTCGATCCATCGCTTCATCTAACCTAGGTCCACCCTGCCAAGCGGAGCCCATCACCACCATGAATTCCGGAACACGCCACCGCCTGGCAGCCCTCCTCCTGCTCTCCATGCCAGCCTGGGCCTGCGCGCAAATCGCCAACCCCTACGCCAAACCTGTCGCCGCACCGTCCGCTCCCCAGGATAAAGGAACCAAGATGGATGACCTCAAGTCCTTTGCGACGGGTGGCGCCAAGATCCTCGAATCGACGAAGGGCGACCTCACCGGCGATGGGCGCCAGGGTGCCGTGCTGATCATCGATCCGCCGGGCGGCGAGAACGCGAAGCTGGGTGAAGGCCCGGCGCGCGACGTGGTGCTGGTGGTCCCTGATACCGCAGGGCATTTCCAGAAAGCCGCATCGAACACACGCATCGTCCCCTGCGCCACCTGCGGTGGCGTCGCTGGCGATCCCTATGGCTACACAAAGATCACCAAGGGCCAGTTCACCATCGTCAACGGTGGTGGCAGCCGCGAGCGCTGGTCCGACGAATACACCTTCACCTGGTCGGCGGCTCGCAAGGACTGGCTGGCCAGCCACGTGCTGCGTAAGGTCACCGATAGCGACACGGGGAAGGAAAAGACCGTGGACCTCACGGCAAAGGACCTGGGCGACGTCTCCTTCAAGGACTTCGATCCGAGCCATCTCCCGGAGGCTACCCTGCCCTGATGCCACCCGTTCCACCACCGCCATGGCCGGCGGTGTGAAAGCCCAGGGCTGGGCCGCCTAGTAAGTAAAACAGGAGCTCCACATGGCGATTGATCGTGAAACACAAGTCCTTACCGACGCGTATGCGGCCGGTATCCGGGACCCGAAGGAACTGGCCAACTTCATGGCCCAGGTGACCCATGAGTCCAATGGGCTGAACCGGCTCGAAGAAAGCTTCCGCTACACCCGCAACACCCAGCAGATTCCCGTGCAATCGGCATGGCGCGAAGGCGCCGAGCCGCTTGAAGCCGCACGCAAGGAAGCCCTGCAAGGCAAGCCGGAAAAACTTGCCGAACTCATGTACGGCGGCCGCAACGGCAATGATGAGCCGGGCGACGGCTGGAAGTACCACGGCCGCGGCTACATCCAGCTCACCGGCAAGGACAACTACGCCGCGGCCGGCAAGGCGCTCGACCTCGACCTGGTCAAGCACCCGGAGCTTGCCGCCGAACCGCAGAACGCCTCGAAAATCGCTACCTGGTACTGGGAGAACCGCGTCCCGGAAGCGGCGCGCGATGACGTCAAGGCCGCCACCAAGGCCGTCAACGGCAAATACAACGGCCTCGAAGACCGCGAGCAGCGCTTCGCCGACTGGCAAAAGCGCCTCACCCCCGAGGTGATGGACCGCCTTGCCAGCGGCCAGGTCGGCCATGCGACTCCTACTCCCAGCGCCCCGCCTGCCGATCGCGCGCTCAAGGACGGCATGAACGGCGAAGACGTCCGCAAGCTCCAGGCTGACCTCGCCCGCCTCGGTTACAAGGACGCCCACGGCAACGATCTGCATACCGACGGCAAGTTCGGCCCCGGCACGAAGGCCGCCCTCGAATCCTTCCAGCGCGACCATAAGCTGGACGCCGACGGCGTGGCCGGCCCGAAAACCCGCGAGGCCATCGCTGCCCAGAAGCACATCGACAACCAGAAGCTCGACAAGGCGGCCCTGACGAACCCGGCCAACCCCGACAACGCGATGTTCGAGCAGGCCCGCAAGGGCGTCCACGCCATCGACGCCGCGATGAACCGTACACCCGACCAGGCCAGCGCCAACCTGTCGGCAGCCATTGCCGCACAAGCGAAGAAAGACGGCCTGAGCCAGATCGACCATGTTGTTCTCAGCGACGACGGCAGCAAGGCCTACGCGGTGCAAGGCGACCTGAACTCGCCACACAAGAAGATGGCCGAGGTGCAGACCGCCCAGGCTGTCAACACGCCGCTTGAGCAAAGTGCCTCGGCCATGGCTAACACCGTGCGCGCTCAGACTGAACCCAGCCAACAGCAACAACAAACGCAACAGCCTGGCCGGTAACCGGGTCGACCAATGAACTCGCCTCGCTCCCTCAAGGAATGCATCATGCGTCGACAGGCGACCTACCGCGCCATTGCAGGTCTTGCATTGCTCGCGGCGTTCCCAAGTGCGCAGGCCTCCGTCGATTCCTCGCTGTGCGAAAAGGGCGACGACGCCTTTATGTCGTGCCCCCTGGCCAAGGGCGGAAAAACCGTCTCCATGTGTGCAAAGGGCGGCCAGAGCTTCTATTACGTCTACGGGAAAGCAGGTGCGAAGCCCGAAATGCGCTGGCCCGCGCCAGGTACGCCCACCACGGGCCTGACCTTCTCTCACCTCTCGTATGCAGGTGCGACCGGCGGCGATGCCTTCGCCTTCTCCAGCAACGGCTACAAGTACATCGTTTACACGATCTCCGGCACCCAGATTGACGAAGGCGGCGTGATCGTTCTCAAGGATGGCGAAAAGGAGCCCATCAAGGACAGCGAGTGTGCGGCAGGCCGAAAGACAAATACCGAAAAGGACGATGTCTACAAAGCTGCGCGAAGCTTGCCTGACGATCAGGAAGTCTCAAATCACGGCCTGCCAAGGAAATAAGGAGATATGACGATGACTGCGGAACCCGCCAACTTCATGGGTCAGATGACCGTGGAATCCGGCAAGTTCACGAGCCGTTCGGAGGCCCGCCGTGCCGTGACAGCACTCGTCCTGACTGCAGCCCTGCTCTCGGCCGCCGTGGCCCAGGCCGCCACACCCACTCAGGCAGCGTCCGCCGGTGCGCGCCTCGCGAAGATGGCACCGGGCTCGACGAGCTCCTGCACGGTTGGCAAAAGCGGCAACCTGGATTGCCTGGTCGATACGGTACGGACCCGTGTTTCAGAGTGCGCCGGCGACTACGCATGGGGCCAGGTAAGTGAAAAAGATGGCGTGACCCTGGAATCCGCGTTCGATAAGGCCAAGGCAAAGCCCACGGTACACCTGGCCAGCCGCCAGTTCGTATGTGTGGCCGCCACCGCAGGCAACAACCAGATCCCCGACCGCTTCTACGTTATCGCCTTTCCGTTGAAGCGCGTACCTGGCTGCAAGGAGAACGATCTGTGCCAGGAACGCCAACAGACGTGGGTAGGCACGAAGCCCGAAGGCCCATGCCAATGGGTCGGCAAAGAGGGTGATTTCACCGGCGCATGCGCCGCGGGGTGGGTAAGCCCTGACAGCATCGAAGTCTTCTCGATGGGCCTTCAGTAAGCACACGAACACACAGGACTTACACATGAGCCGAATACTCCCCGGTACGCTACGCGTCGCACTTTTCCCGCTCGCTCTCATGGCGCTCCTGTCCGCCTGCCGGTCACCGGAGGCGCCGACGCCTTCCGCCGCTCCCGCGTCGCCGACTACCGTGGCGAGCGCGGTTGCGAATCCGACAGCAACGAACGCGCCCGGCGTCTGCCCGGCCCCCACGTTCGACGGTTTTCTCCCGGCCTTCATGCACAACGTCTCGGTGCAAGAACGCTACGCCGCCGATCCGCTCGAAAATGACACGATCGACCCGAACGCCGAACCGGAACCGGCGCCGGTGAAAAAAATGCTGACAAAGGCCCAGATCACGTTCCCCGTGATGCCTGACTCCGCTCGCCAGAAAAAGGATGGCCTGGTGTTGAAGCAATCGCCGGAGGGCGATGGCGGTTTTGCAGTCGAACTCGCGAAGCCGGATACCGATTACCAGATGACGTTTCACTTCCGATCGGCCGACGGCTGCTGGCAGCTGTATCGGACCGAGGATGATTCACTCTGACCAGGAGTTACACGCATGTCATATCAGGAAGTCATGGACACCATGCTACCCGCCCATGGGCGGACGGCACCTCACATCACCGGCCACTACGGCGAAGTGCGCCAGAAAGGCCCGCACGGCGGCTCGGACTTCAACTACGCCGGCGGCCAATCTGGCGTAAACCTTGAACACCCCGGCATCCACTCGCCCATCAGCGGCGAGGTCACCTTCGTCGGCGGCCAATACGGCACGATCAAGATCCGCGATGCCGATGGCAATAGCCATGAAATCCTGCACACCCAATCGCAGTCGGTAAAGGTGGGTCAGCACATCGAGGTAGGCGACGAGATCGGCCACATGGGTGGTCGCGGCCCGAAAGGCTCCGAGCAGTACGCGCAGCACGTCCACTACCAGATGAAAGACGCCAACGGGCACGCAGTAAATCCCGAAGAGTTCTGGCGCCACCGTTCGCCGGCGCACCCGGGCCACGCGCAACCGGTGCACGCAGCCGCAACGCATGCCGCGCTGCGCCACGGCGATAACAGCGAGCACGTGAAAGCCATCCAGACCCAGCTGAATCACCTCGGCTATCGCGACGAGCGCGGACACAAGCTCGTCCCGGATGGCGAATTCGGCACCCACACCAAAGCCGCCGTAGAAACCTTCCAGCGCGCCCACGGCCTCGAACCCGACGGCATCGTCGGCAAGAAGACCATGGACGCCATTCACGCGCAGGAGCGCCAGGGCCCGCGACTGGATTCGGAAGCGCATCCGGATCACCCGTTGTTCCGCCAGACCCAGGCGGCTGTCCACAAGCTGGACGCCGAACAGGGACGCACCCCGGACCACATCAGCGACCGCCTGTCGGCCGCGGCCGTCGTCGCCGCACGCAGGGAAGGCATGACCGGCGTCGACTCGGCCGTCCTGAACCAGGATGGCAGCAAGGTCTACGTCGTCCAGGGTGAGATGAACTCGCCGTTCAAGCAGCTGGCCGAAGTGAACACGCAGCAGGCGATCAACACCACGGTCGAACAGAGCTCGGTGCAGTGGAAACAGGTGGCCGACCAGCAGGCCGCGACCCAGGCCACGACACAGACGCCACACCAGCAAGCGACGCCCCAGCAGCAGCCCACACCGGGTCTGTAAAGGAGAAAGACTTGAACCTGAACCGATGGCGGCGACATGCCGCTACCGCCTCCCTGTTCCTTGCCCTGCCCTTTTCCGCTACCGGTGCCACCATGAACAAGCCTGACGTCAAGCTCAACCCGAACCCGCGCATGCGCTACGAGTTCACCGTGAAGGTGGATGGCGCGCCGGGCCCGTTCGATCGCATCGAAGGTGTCGTGGATTACCGCGTCGCCAACGAAGCCTGCGTACCCCTGACCCCGGTGGTGGGTGCCACTGTCGCACCCGAGAAGCGCGTGCCGATCACGCTGCAGCCGGCCGGCAATGGCCTGTACAAGGGCGAGATCTTCGCGGACCTGCTCCAGGACGAAGATTATTTCGGCAAGGGCGTGTGCCATTGGTCCGTGGTGGCCGCCAGCGCCAACCTGTTCGTCAAGCAGGTCGACTTCAGCGCCCCGCTGTTCAAGGACGAGCTGTTCAAGGGCAAGCCAGTCACCCGCTGGTACTCCAACCGTTCTTACGCCACCACGCAGATGGAACGCGTGGACACGGGCGAAGAGAACCGTGCCCAGTACCAGGATGAAGCCAGCGCGACGTTCTCCGTGACTGTCCATGCCGAGGAGATGCATCCGTGACGATCTCCTCCACTGACTACGCTTTACTCGCCCAAGACGCCTACCAGGATCCCGTCCTCAACAAGCCCAAGATCCTGGGCGGGGTGACGTACGAGGCCATCGATGCCGCAAACGATCCCGTCACCGGCTTTCAGGCGACGGCCTACCGGCGCTCAGATACCGGTGAAGTCGTCATCGCATACCGCGGGACGGAGTTCGATCGCGAACCCGTGCAGGATGGCGGTGTCGATGCAGGCATGGTGCTGGCCGGAATCAATATCCAGGCCCCGGAAGCCGAACTGTTTACCGCACGCGTCATGGAGAAGGCCAAGCTGGATGCTGACCTTCACCATCGCCCGCTGCAGGTGACCGTCACCGGCCATTCCCTCGGCGGCACCCTCGCCGAGATCAACGCCGCGAAATACGGCCTCCATGGCGAAACTTTCAACGCCTACGGCGCTGCCAGCCTCAAGGGCATCCCGGAAGGCGGCGACACGGTGATCGACCACGTCCGTGCCGGCGATCTCGTCAGCGCGGCCAGCCCGCACTACGGGCAGGTGCGCGTTTACGCGGCGCAGCAGGACATCGATACGCTGCAACACGCCGGCTATCGCGATGACAGCGGCATCCTCAGCCTGCGCAACCCGATCAAGGCCACGGATTTCGATGCCCACGCCATCGATAACTTCGTGCCCAACAGCAAGCTGCTCGGGCAGTCGATCATCTCACCGGAAAACGTGGCGCGCTACGACGCCCACAAAGGCATGGTCGACCGCTACCGCGATGACGTGGCCGATATCCGCAAGGGCATCTCGGCCCCGTGGGAAATCCCCAAGGCCATCGGCGAGCTGAAGGACACCCTGGAACACGAGGCCTTCGAACTGGCGGGTAAGGGCATCCTCGCGGTGGAGCACGGCTTCGAACATCTCAAGGAGGAGATCGGCGAAGGCATCCACGCCGTGGAGGAGAAAGCTTCCAGCGCGTGGCATACCCTCACCCATCCCAAGGAATGGTTCGAGCACGACAAACCCAAGGTGACCCTGGACCATCCGGACCACCCCGACCATGCCCTGTTCAAGCAGGCGCAGGGCGCGGTACACACACTCGATGCCTCGCACGGCCGCACTCCCGACAAGACCAGCGACCAGGTCGCCGGCTCGCTGGTGGTATCGGCACGCCGTGACGGCCTTGAGCGGGTAGACCGCGCTGTACTCAGCGATGACGCTAGCCGCCTGTACGGTGTGCAGGGTGCGGTGGACTCGCCGCTGAAGCAGGTCACCGAAGTGAACACCGCCACCGCCGCGCAGACATCGCTCCAGCAGAGCAGCGTGGCCTGGCAGCAACAGGCAGAGATCGCGCGCCGGACCCAGGCGACAAGCCAGGCTCAGCGCACGGACCAGCAGGTGCCGCCGCAGGCACCCGCGCACGGCATGTAATTCATACGGAAGAGAGAGATGAGTAAAACCAAGGGGTATTGGGCCGTTGGCGTGTTCGTGGCGGCCCTGTTGTCAGGCGAGCTGTTCGCGGGGTGGTTGACGCTACTGTTCCTGGGGCCGAGGGATGTCGCCCTCGGCTTCACCACGTACATTGCCCACCTGCGCGTGCTGGACGTGCCGCAGTGGGCGCCGTATGCATGGAAGATCAAGACCGCCGGCGCCGTCGGTTTCGGCATTCCCCTGCTTTGCTGGTTCGTCGTGCTGGTGCTGCTTCTCAGGAAGAAGAAGCAGGCCATGCACGGCGACGCCCGCTTTGCCCGCGCCGGTGACCTGCGCAAGCAAAAGATGCTCGATCCGGCCCCCAACGGCGTCCTCGTCGGCCGCTTCAAGGGCGACCTCGTCCGCCTGCCGGGCCAGCAGTTCGTGATCCTCGCCGCCCCCACCCGCTCGGGCAAGGGCGTGGGCGTCGTCATCCCCAACCTGCTGGACTACCAGGAATCGATCGTCGTCCTGGATATCAAGCAGGAAAACTTCGACCTGACGAGTGGCTGGCGCGCCAGCCAGGGCCAGGAGATCTACCTGTTCAATCCGTTTGCCGAAGATCGCCGCACGCACCGCTGGAACCCGCTGAGCTACGTCTCCAAGGATCCCGCCTTCCGCGTGTCGGACCTGATGAGCATCAGCTCGATGCTCTACCCGGATGGCTCCGACGACCAGAAGTTCTGGGTGAGCCAGGCCCGTAACGCCTTCATGGCCTTCTCCCTGTACCTGTGTGAGAAGTGGGACCACGACGAGGCCAACGGCCTGCCCGACATGCTCCGCGACAAGCCGACGCTGGGCATGATCTACCGCCTCTCGTCCGGCGACGGCACCGACCTGCGTGAGCTCTACAGCGCCCTGTCGCAGAAGCCGTTCCTCAGCGCCAACGCGAAGTCCGCCTTCGCCAACCTTCTGTCGCAGGCGGCCGAGACCTTCGCCTCCATCCTCGGCACCTTCAAGGAACCGTTGAACGCCTGGATCAACCCGGTGCTCGACGCGGCCACCAGCGAAGACGACTTCCTGCTCACCGATGTGCGCAAGAAGCGGATGACCATCTACATCGGCATCCAGCCCAACAAGCTGGCGGAAAGCCGGCTTATCGTGAACCTGTTCTTTAGCCAGCTCATCAACCTCAACACGAAAGAGCTGCCGCAGAACAATCCTGCCCTGAAGCACCAGTGCCTGCTCCTGATGGACGAATTCACCTCCATCGGCAAGGTGGAAATCATCGCCTCGGCAGTGTCGTACATGGCCGGCTACAACATCCGCCTGCTGCCGATCATCCAGAGCATGGCCCAGCTGGACGCTGTCTACGGTAAGGACGTCTCGCGCACGGTCATCACCAACCACGCCCTGCAGATCGTCTACGCCCCGCGCGAACAGCAGGATGCAAACGACTACTCGGAGATGCTCGGCTACACCACCGTGACCAAGAAGAACGTCACCAAGAGCAAGGGCGGCGACACCCACAGCAAGACGGAAGAAAAGCGCGCCCTCATGCTCCCGCAGGAACTGAAGGCCATGGGCACAGACAAGGAAGTGTTCTTCTATGAAGGCATCCCGCACCCGGTGATGTGCGAGAAGATCAAGTACTACCAGGACAAGTACTTCACGTCCCGGCTGATGAATAAGGCTGAGGTGCCGAAGCTGGCGGTGTAATACACGAATACCCACCTACCGAATGAATCTGCCGACCAGGAAATTGCCGTTGACGACCACGCGAGTCGCCTTGCTTTTCGCGCTCTGTTCGTGCGCCGCACTTTCTGCGTGCGGAAGCCGCGATTCGACGCCACAAATCACATCAACCCCCAATCCCAGGCAGGTGAACGTCGACATCGCCATCAAGGATGCACCGGGGCCGTTCGATTCGATGGCCGCGACCGCCTACTACGATGTTGGAAACATCGACTGCGCGCCGACTCGCCCTATCTCGGGTGCGCAGCTGGGGCCGCGAGAGCGCCTCTCCGTCGAGTTGCGCCAGACTGGCCCGCATCAATACGAAGCGACCATGCCGATCGATCCTTTCGTAGATCAGGACTACTACGGCCTCGGCGTGTGCCATTGGCGTGTGGTCGCGCTCACGGTCAAGGGCACACGGTTGAAACGGACCTTCTCGGCCATGCTGCCTGGTGATGAGCTGCTTGGTAGCGGTTCGTTCGCCACTTACTTTCAGAAGCAATCGTATCTTGATGCTGCAACACCCATGGACGTTCCGGGCGTCCACAACCTGAACCGGTTCGCGTCGCCGGACGACGCATTCTCTATCGACATCAGCGCCAGGGAGGCACGTAAATGACACAGGACACCGATACCTACGCCAGGCAAGCGTCCTCACGGCCACTGACATAAAAAAAGGGCGGCTGTGCGCCGCCCTTCTTGGTCCATGCGCAGGCGCTGGTTAGCGCGATACCGCCGGCTGACTCTGCTGCTGGCTCTGCTGTTGCTGCTGCTCCTGCGCCAATGGCGACGTGGCCTGGGCCGGCTGCTGCCAGTTCGCCCCGCTCTGCTCCAGCGGCTGCTTGACCGCCTGCGCGGTATCGACCTGCGCGATCTGCTTAAAGGGTGAGTTGAGGTCGCCCTGCACGGCGTAGGCGCGTGCGCCGTCGTCGCTGAGCATCACGTGATCGATCCGGGTCAGCCCGTTCGAGTGGGCCGCATTGGCCAGCGCCCCTGTGAGGTTGTGGCTTTGCTGATCCGTCGCACGTCCGTGCCTGGCGTCCAATCCGCTCACGCCCTTCAGGGCTTGCTGGTACATCGCGTTACCAGGATGCTCAGGGTCAGCGAGCGACGTGGCCGCTTTCGCCTGCGCGTGGTCGATGGCCTTGAGCGTGTTCCGGCCGGCGATGCCATCCACCGTCAGATGGTGATCGCGCTGGAACGCCTCGACGGCATGCTTCGTATTTGCGCCGAAGCCCGCATCCGGCGCCAATGGCTTGCCGTCGGCGCCTCGATAACCCAGCGCTGCCAGCTTGCCCTGCATGTCACGCACTTCTTGCGAATGATCATGCAGCCGCAGCGTGCCCTCTCTCTGCACGTGATCGACCCCGGCAGGTCCTGGCGCCGCACGCCCTTTGTGCTCGACGGTGACGCCATTCTCTTTCAGTACCCGATCCGCATCAGCCAGCCGGTCCAGGCTGGTTTTTTCATTCGCAAATCGCTCCTTCAGCGAGTCGTGCAACTCGGGCGACTTGCTGAAGAGCGTCTTGACGTGATTAATCTTGTAGTCCTGAACGGCGTCTACGATGTCCTTATCGCTTAGCTTCGAAAGATCGTAGTCCCTGCCAAATTTCTCTTTCATTCCGTTATCGAAGATGCCAGGCGTGAGGTCACGGCACTGCACCGACGTGCTCCAGAGCGCGTCCTGCACAGCCATGCCACGGCCCGACAAATCGATGCCTCGGCCCTTAAGGGCCGCCTCTTGTTCGCCATAGTGCGAACGCCCAATGAAGTCGTGCTGGTCGCGGCCGAAGCCGGGATCTGTCTTCGCCAGGTCGCGCCATTTGGCGTCAAACTCGGGCGTCGCCGGCGTCAGGCCTTTGAACTGCTGGCCATACGGCGACTGGTCAAGGTATTCCTTCAGCGTGCCCATCTTGGTTGAGAGCTGATAGGAGCCGTAGGAAACGCCGCCGTGGTCGCCCTTGCCGGTGGAGATGGTTCCCGCACCCGAGGGTCCTGATTCATAGCGCGCCGAGGTCTGGCCAAGATGCCAGCTTTCCGCGGTGCGCCGCGCCGCGTCGAGATCGTCCGTCATTCGCGTAACTCCTTCTTCCTATGCATCCGGCACCATGCCGGATGCTTTCTAACGGGTCATGCGGGCTTCGAGCGCGGCGGCACGCTGTGCCGTTTCGCGAAGATCGCATTGGTTCGAATCAAGCATCGATCCCGTGCCGCCATCCTTGTCGGGCGCGCAGGATGTGTCGCGGCTTGTGATCCACGCGCGCTCCTCGTTCCGAAGTGCCGTTCGCTGCACGTCGGTCATGGATTTGCGCAGGGCCTGGTATGCCGTATTGAGGCGCTTGTCCTGATAATCGTGTTCGGTGCCGATGCAGTCGTTCAGCGCCGCCGTGACGCCACCGGATGCCTTGACGCAAGCGTAATAGGCCGGGCGGAACGGCTTCGAATCATCAGTGGTGGTTTCGGCACCGGCAGCATGCGCGCTGAATGCGAGAAGCACGGTGGCGAAGGCCGCCATGCCAGGAACAGATGTGATCACGTAAAGCTCTCCCTATGCGTGTGTTTCGCCATGCCCCTGGATACTAGCGATCGCTGTCGCACTTCGTATCCTTCGGGACATCCCCGCCGTTGGGCTTGCGACCCAGAACGAGGTATTTGTTGAATTTCCCTTCGGCCGGCATGCCGGATGTGCGATACCAGACGAGTTGGCCGCCATAAGGGACCAGGTAACCTGATACATCGCTGAAGGCTGGGCATGCAGGGTAGCTGCCATCCGGTGAGTCTTCGGTACAAAAGCGGACGAAGAGCTTGCCGTCGCGCCATTGGCCCTTGAGCTGGCCCTGACTGCCGTCCTTCCGCGAGCCATCCGACCAGGTGCCTTCCACCTGGGGCGCCGTCGTCCGCAGGCTCATCTCGGCGTGATGGCCGAAACCGCAATCGCTGCGGTAAGCCCACTCACCGGCCAAGGACGTGCTGCCGCCCAGGCGCTTCTCGAGCTCATCAGCACGGAAGCTGGTTTGCGTGGTCGTGCACTCGTTCTTGACGAGATTGCCTGCCGAGACCTTGCACGCCGTATCGCGGCCTATGATCCACTGGCGTTCCTCGTTACGCAGCGCCTTGCGGCCTGCGTCATCGAGCGATTGCGAGAGCTTCTTGTAGGCCGCGTTCAGACGGATGTCCTGGGCGTCGTAGGCGGCGTTCGCCTCCTGGGGTGCCGGTGCGGCGGAAGCGGCGAAGGCCGTGGCAAGTGCCGTGGCACCAAGAAGCGAGAGCACGCGCATGAAAACTCCTGTAAATGCCCGAATATCACTATAGGAGCGAGGGTAGCAGAGCATGGGCTGAGGATTCCGTGACCATCCGGCCACTTCCTTCCCTCGGTGAAATCCTGAGGGCCGTAGGGGCCTGCCCGAGATGCGTCGCAGCCGAGGCCTACGGCGCCGGTGACCTGGCGCGATGTACCGTGGCGACGGCCCGGCGACGAGGCCAGCCACCCCTCACCCAGGAGCACGACATGACGATGGATCGCGAATCGCAGCTGGCGATATTTGCCTACAAGGCCGGCATGACCCACGCCACGGAACTGGCGAACTTCCTGGCCCAGGTCGGCCACGAATCCAACGGCCTCACCCGGCTGGACGAGAGCTTCCGCTACACACGGGGCATCGAGCAGATCCCGGTGCGCTCGGCCTGGCGCGAAGGTCCCGAGTTGCTGGACGAAGCGCGCCTCCGCGCCCTGCAGGGAAAGCCTGAGATGCTGGCCGAACTCATGTACGGCGGCCGCCTCGGCAACGACACGCCAGGCGATGGCTGGCGGTACCACGGCCGCGGCTACATCCAGCTGACTGGCAAGGCGAACTATCGCGCCGCATCGAAGGCGCTGGACGTGGATCTCGTACAGCGCCCCTGCCTTGCCGCCGAATCGGAAACGGCCGCGTGCATCGCCATCTGGTACTGGCTCACCCGTGTGCCCACCACAGCGCGCCGGGACGTCCGCGCCGCCACGAAGGCGATCAATGGTGGCTACAACGGGCTGGCCGATCGCACGACGCGCTTCCATGCGTGGGCTGGGCGGCTTACCCCCACGGCGATGCTGGCCATTGCAGCGGGGCGCGCCCTTCCGCCGGCGGCCGACGCTGCGTCGCGCCAGCCTGCCTACGCGCACGGCTAGCGCGCGGCGGGAAGCCGCAGGCGGCGCGTCGACCCGGTATCATGGTCGGCCGGCGCGCCATGGGCGGCGCGCCATCGTTACTAAGCGTCGGAAAATCATGGCTTTAGCAGAAGACATCGGCTCGGCAGCAGGGCATACGCCGTTCATGCGCCAGTACCTGGGCGCCAAGGCAGAACACCCGGACATCCTGCTGTTTTTCCGGATGGGCGACTTCTACGAGCTGTTCTACGACGACGCCCGCAAGGCGGCCCGCCTGCTCGATATCACGCTGACCCAGCGCGGCCAGTCGGCCGGTGCGCCCATCCCCATGGCGGGCGTGCCGTATCACGCCGTGGAAGGCTATCTGGCGCGGCTGGTCAAGCTCGGCGAATCCGTCGCCCTGTGCGAGCAGATCGGTGATCCGGCCCTGTCCAAGGGGCCGGTGAAGCGCGAAGTCGTGCGTATCGTCACGCCGGGCACCGTCACCGATGCGGCGCTGATGGAAGAGCGCCGCGACAACCTGCTGCTCTCCATCGCCGCCGGCCCGAAGGGCTACGGCATGGCCTGGGTGGACCTGTCCACCGGCCGTTTCCTGCTCACTGAAACCAACAGCGCCGAAGGCCTGGCCGCCGAACTCGCGCGCCTGCAGCCGGCGGAAACGCTGGTCAGCGAGGACGTGGCCTGGCCGAAGCTGGTCACCACCCTGCCCGGCGTGCGCAAGCGCCAGCCCTGGCACTTCGATGGCGATGCCGCCACGCGCGAGCTGTGCCGCTTCTTCAAGACGCGCGACCTGCGCGGCTTCGGCGTGGATGGCCTCCCGCTGGCCGTCGCCGCCGCGGGCTGCCTGCTCGGCTACGTGGAAGAAACCCAGAAAAGCGCGCTGCCGCACCTCACCGGCATGGCCGTGGAGAACGCCAGCGAGACGATCGCCATGGACGCGGCCACCCGCCGCAACCTGGAAATCGACACGCACCAGAGCGGCAACGTCGACAACACGCTGCTCGGCGTGCTCGATGAAACCGTCACCCCCATGGGCGCCCGCCTGCTGCGCCGCTGGCTGAACCGTCCGCTGCGCGATCGCACCCTGCTGCGCGGTCGCCACCAGGCGATCGGTGCGCTCATCGATGCGCGCCGCCATGGCAGCCTGCGCGAACAACTGCGCGGCGTCGGCGACCTGGAGCGCATCCTGGCCCGCGTGGCGTTGCGCTCCGCGCGCCCGCGTGACCTCTCCACCCTGCGCGATGGCCTGGCCGCCGCGCCGCGCCTGCGCGAAGAGATCAATGGCGTCGACAGCCCGCTGCTGCACGACCTGGTGCAGCGCATCGGCGACCACGCCGACACCGCCGCCCTGCTCGCCCGCGCCATCATCGAGCAGCCGCCGGTGCTGCTGCGCGATGGCGGCGTGCTGGCCGACGGCTACGACGACGACCTCGACGAACTGCGCCGCCTCTCCACCAACGCCGACCAGTTCCTGGTCGACATGGAAGAGCGCGAAAAGGCCGCCAGCGGCATCCCGACCCTGAAGGTCGGCTACAACCGCGTGCACGGCTACTACATCGAGATCACCAAGGCGCACGCCGAAAAGGCGCCGACGCATTACACGCGCCGGCAGACCACGAAGAACGCCGAGCGCTACATCACCGAAGAGCTGAAGCAGTTCGAAGACAAGGTGCTGTCGGCGAAGGAACGCTCGCTGATGCGCGAGCGCGCGCTGTACGAGTTGCTGCTCGACAAGCTCACCGAACAGCTGCCGGCCTTGAAGATTGCCGCCTCGGCCATGGCCGATCTCGACGTCCTGGCCAACCTGGCCGAACGCGCCGAGACGCTGGACTGGGCGCAGCCGGTGCTCACCGACGTGCCGGGTATCGAGATCGAACGCGGCCGCCACCCGGTGGTGGAGAAGGTGCGCGACGAGCCCTTCGAGCCGAACGACCTGAAGCTCGAGAAGACCCGGCGCATGCTGGTCATCACCGGGCCGAACATGGGTGGTAAATCCACCTATATGCGCCAGAACGCGTTGATCGTGCTGCTCGCCCACGTGGGCAGCTACGTGCCGGCATCGGCGGCGGTGATCGGCCCGATCGATCGCATCTTCACCCGCATCGGCGCGGGCGACGACCTGTCGCGCGGGCAGTCCACCTTCATGGTGGAGATGAGCGAGACGGCGAATATCCTGCACAACGCGACCGAGTGCAGCCTGGTGCTGATGGACGAAGTCGGCCGCGGCACGAGCACGTACGACGGCCTGTCGCTGGCCCGTGCGGCGGCGGTGCACCTGGCGGCGACGAGCTGCGCCTTCACGCTGTTCGCCACGCATTATTTCGAGCTCACCGAACTCGCTGGCGAATACCGCACCATCGCCAACGTGCACCTGGACGCCGTGGAATACGGCGACCAGCTGGTCTTCATGCACACGGTGAAGGAAGGCCCGGCCAACCGCAGCTTCGGCTTGCAGGTGGCCGCGCTGGCCGGCCTGCCGAAGACGGTGATTGCCGATGCGCGGCGTTACCTCTCGGCGCTGGAACAGGGTCACGAGGTGACTGCCGCGGTGGCCGCTCCGGCCACGCCCGCGCCGCAGATGGGCCTGTTCGCCCCGCCCTTGCCAAGCCCGGTGGAAGAGCTGCTGCGCAGCGTCGACCCGGACAACCTCAGCCCGCGCGAGGCGCTGGACCAGCTGTACAAGCTGCGGAAGATGCTGCGCTAAGGCGATTGACCGGATCTATCGGAACGATCCGAACAATCAAATTCCCCATGGACGGGGGCGGTTCTATAGTCCCTCCATCGCGGCATCCATCGACTCTCCATCATCGGTGCCGTGATGCCTTCCGCCCCGCCCTGTGAATTCAGCAGCCCGGGGGCCGGGGCGGGAGGCGCTCCTCAGTAGGGCTTGTTGCTGGTGACACCGCCCAGGCCGTACTGCCGGGCCTCGATCAGCGTCCGCATCAGCACGATGAACAGGTCCGCGCTGAACAGCGACAGGTAGTGCACGCCCCACAAGGTGTTGCCCTTGTCATCGAGCAGGCGCAGCGAGCCCGACGTCGTTCCCTCGTCCACCGACGCGATATCGGCGATGGGAATCAGGCGGTCCTCAAACTCGACGCCCAGTGGGCTCAGCAGGAACGGCTTGGCTTCCACGTTCGGTACGCTGCGTCCATCGCGCCGCGCCTGGCGTTCTTCGTCGGAGACGGTGTGGAAAACGATGCCCTCGCCCGCTTCAAGCGCGCGCAGCGTCAGGGGGCCGCGTTCGCGCAGCTGCCCTTCGATAATCGCGCCGCGCAACCGGAACGCATCGCCCACGTTGTCGAGCACGTCCACCCACGGTGCGAGCGCATCGCGGCGAAAGGCGAGCGCGTTGATCAGGCCACCCTGGTGGCCGGTGCGGTACAGATACAGATCGCCCATGGCGGCGAAGGGCACGAAGTCCTGCTTCTTCGTCCGCGTGTGCAGCACCACCACGCCACGATCGTGCAGCGCCAGCACCGTGCGCGGCTCCATCGCCTTCCACGCCACCGCCGCCAGCAGGCCGGCGACGCACAGCAGCGCGCCCACGGTGGTGATGGTCGGGTGGGCCGAGAGCTGGCCACCGCCAGCCACCGCCAGCGGTAAGCCGACGCCCAGCACCAGCAACAGCGCGGCCACGCCCAACACGACGGCATGCCCTCGCGTCCGGCCATGTCGACTGACGAGCCGGCCCGGTGCGATGCCTGACGCTGAAACCATGCGAATCCCTCCGCCGGTGGGGGACTCACCGGGATGCCCGAGGCTACAAAATCTCAGGCCCAAATGAAACCGGTAGCACCCCACCCCGCCTGACGATTACAAGGTCTTCTTGAGGTCCTGGATCAGGCGGCGGTCGCGCTTGGTCGGGCGCGCGTCAGGCCGCAGGAGCGCGCCGCCGGTGAGCCGGCGATCCTCACGCATGCGCGCCCGCTCGGCGATGCTCTCGTCGGTCTCCCGGTAGAGCTTCTGCGCCTCGGGGGCCGGTCCACGCTTCTGCGCCAGCGCCACCACCTCGCATACCAGCCGCTCCTCGCCACGACGAATCTGCAGCTCGTCGCCGGCCTGCACGGTCTTGGCCGGTTTGCAGGTCGTCCCGTTCACTTCCACCTTGCCGCCGACGATGGCTTCCTTGGCCAGGCTGCGGGTCTTGAAGAAGCGCGCGGCCCACAGCCATACGTCGGCGCGGACGCCCGTGTTTGTCGTTGCATCGGTCATGGGCGAAGTGTGCGGTCGCCGGGTGAGAAACCCAAGCGTCAGGCGGGCAGGAGCAGGTTGCCGAGTGGAATGGTGACCAGGGACAGCAGGATACCCGCGCCCAGCACGGTATTCGCCAGGCGCGGCTCCAGCCCGTGCTGGTCGGCGAGGATCGCCGCCGAAATCATCGGCGCCATCGCCGCCTGCAGCACGCCCACGGTGAGGATCACCCCACCCACGCCCGCCGCGAGGCCCAGGCCCAGCGCGATCAGCGGCGCCAGCACCAGCTTCCAGCCAAGGCCGGCGACGAGGGCGCCGATCTGGTCCTTCTGCAGGTGCAGCTTGAACTGCAGGCCCACGGAAAACAGGGCCAATGGCGTAAGGGTCTGGCCGATCTGCATCAGCAGCTTGTCCACCGCCGCCGGCCACCCGCCAAGCACGCCGACGATCACGCCCACCACCAGGCACAGGAACGGCGGAAACGTCAGCACGCGCTTCGCAATCATCGCGCCGCTCGCGCCCTTCCCCGAATACATCGAGGCGACGATGATCCCGCCAGCTGCAAGCAACGGAAAGCAGCCCAGCTGGTCGGCGATCACCGCCACTGAAAGGCCTGCCTTGCCGTGCAGCGCCTCCATCATGGGGTAACCCATGAAGGAGGTATTGCCGAGGCCGCACACCAGGGTGAGGCAGCCAATGCGCTGCGCCGACCAGTGGAACAGCCGGCCCAGCGTGGCGAACAGCGCCCACGAGCCGAAGAAGGTAATCCACATCGCCGCCACCGGAAACCACAGGTGCGGATCCACGGTGACATGCGGTACCAGCCCCAACACCAGGGCTGGCAACGCGATGTTCAACACCCACCAGTTAATGCCCGGGACGATGCCGTCAGGCAGGTTGGCGTACCGCCGGCAGAGGATGCCGAGGGCAAGGCAGACGAAGAGGATGAGCAGCGCGGACAGTAGTGTTAGCCCAGCAACACGCGATTCACACGCTGCACGAAACCGGCAGGATCCGCCAGCTGCGCACCCGCCGTGATCTCGGCCTGCTCAAGCAGCAGGTTGGCGAGGTCGCCGGCCTTGGTGTCGTCGGCTTCGGTGGCCAGGCGCTTTACCAGCGGGTGCTCGGGGTTGAGCTCGAGGGCGGGCTTCGATTCGGGCACGTCCTGGCCGGCTTCGCGCAGCAGGCGGGCCAGGTGCGGGGCGAGGTCGAAGTCGGCCAGCGCCAGGCACGACGGCGAATCGGTGAGGCGTGCGGAGACGCGCACGTCGCTCACCTTGTCGCCGAGCAGGCCCTTGGTGCGTTCCAGCAGCGGTGCCGCTTCCGTGTTGGCGGCTTCCTGCTTCGCCTTGTCGGCTTCGTCGAGCGGGAAGTCACCCTTGGCGACGTTGCGCAGGCGCTTGCCTTCGTACTCGGTGAGGTAGCCGAGCATCCATTCGTCGATGCGGTCGGACATCAGCAGGACTTCGATGCCCTTGGCCTTCAGCGCTTCGATCTGCGGGCTACCGGCGGCGGCGATGTAGCTATCGGCGGTGACGTACCAGATGGCATCCTGGCCGACGGCCATGCGGCCGATGTAGTCGTCCAGCGACACGGTCTTCTCCGCGCCCTCGCCCTTGGTCGACGCGAAGCGCAGCAGCCTGGCGATGCGCTCGCGGTTCGACGCGTCTTCCACGATGCCTTCCTTCAGCGTGTTGCCGAAGCCGGCCAGGAAGGTGGCGAATTTTTCCGGCTCGTCGCGCGCGATCTTGTCGAGCAGGTCGAGCACGCGCTTCGTGCACGCCGCCTTGATCTTCTCGAGCTGACGGTTCTGCTGGAGGATTTCGCGGCTCACGTTCAGCGGCAGGTCGTCGGCATCCACCACGCCGCGCACGAAGCGCAGGTAGTTGGGCAGCAGCTCTTCCGCGGCGTCCATGATGAAGACGCGCTTGATGTACAGCTTCAGGCCCTTGCGCTCGTCGCGGCCGCCCATCATCAGGTCGAACGGCGGCTGTTCCGGCACGTAAAGCAGCGTGGTGAAGCTCTGGCTGCCTTCGACGCGGTTGTGCGTCCACGCAAGCGGGTCGTTGAAGTCGTGGCCGAGGGCCTTGTAGAAGTTCTTGTACTCCTCGTCGGTGATCTCGCTCTTCGGACGCGCCCACAGCGCGGAGGCGGAGTTCACCGTCACCCATTCGGTCGGATCCGGCTTGCCGTCCTTCTCTTCCGGCATGCGGATCGGGAAGGCGACGTGGTCGGAATACTTGGTGACCAGCTGGCGCAGCTGCCAGGCCTTGAGGAACTCGTCCTCGTCGGCCTTCAGGTGCAGCACCACGGTGGTGCCGCGCTCGACGACGTTCATGTCCTCAAGCAGGTATTCGCCCTTGCCATCGCTTTCCCAGCGCACGCCGAATTCGGTGGGCTGGCCGGCGCGGCGGGTCACCACCGTGACCTTGTCGGCCACGACGAACGCGGAATAGAAACCCACGCCGAACTGGCCGATGAGGCGCGAGTCGGCCTTCTGCTCGCCCGAGAGGGCTTCCAGGTAGCGACGGGTGCCCGAGCTGGCGATGGTGCCGATATTGGCGACCACGTCCTCACGGGTCATGCCGATGCCGTTGTCGCGCACGCTGATGGTGCGGGCGTCCGGATCCCAGGTGACCTGGATGCGCAGCTCGGCGTCTTCGGTCACCAGGCCGGGGTTGGCGATGGCTTCGAAGCGGAGCTTGTCGCAGGCGTCGGAGGCGTTGGAGATGAGCTCGCGGAGGAAGATTTCCTTGTGCGAGTACAGGGAGTGGGTGACCAGGTGCAGGACCTGGGCGACCTCGGCTTCGAATTTGCGGGTTTCCTGGCTCACGGTGCCGTTCCTTCAAGGTAGGAAGACCCCGAATTATGGGGGCGGCCGGGCCATAAAAAAACCGCCCCGAAGGGCGGCTTGGGTTGGGTCAGCGAGCGTTCTGCAGCGCCGCGATCCGCTCCTCGATGGGCGGGTGGCTCATGAACAGCCGCTTCACGCCCGAGGCCAGGTGGCCGGAGATGCCGAAGGCCTGGATGGTCTGGGGCAGCGACGTATCGCCGTGGTTGGCCGACAGGCGCTGGAGGGCCGAGATCATCGACGCACGGCCGGCCAGGTTCGCACCGGCGGCATCGGCGCGGAACTCGCGCCAGCGGGAGAACCACATGACGATCATCGAGGCGAACAGGCCAAAGACGATCTGCAGCACCATCACGGTGACGAAATAGCCGATGCCGCCCTCGCCTTCGCGCTCGCGGCCGCCGCTCATCCAGCTGTCGATCAGGCGGCCGACCACGCGGGCCAGCACGATCACCAGCGTATTGAGCACGCCCTGGATCAGGGTCAGGGTGACCATGTCGCCATTGGCGACGTGGCCGATCTCGTGGCCGAGCACGGCCGATACCTGCTCACGATCCATCTGCTGCAGCAGGCCGGTGCTCACCGCCACCAGGGCGTTATTGCGCGACATACCGGTGGCGAAGGCATTCATTTCCGGCGCGTCGTACACCGCCACCTCGGGCATGCCGATACCCGCCTGCTCGGCGTGGCGGCGCACCGTGGCCAGCAGCCAGCGCTCGGTTTCGTTCGCCGGCTCGGTGATCACCTTGGCGCCGGTGCTCATCTTCGCCATCCATTTGGAGATGGCCAGTGAGATAAAGGCACCGCCCATGCCGAAGACGGAGGCGAAGATAATCAGGCCACCCAGGCCCATGCCGCGCTGGGCGGCCCACTGGTCGATACCCAGCAGGCGGCACACGATGGTGAGCAACGTGATGACGGCGAGGTTGGTGAGGACGAACAGGACAATGCGTTTGAACATGGTTGCTCTCTCTAAAAGCGGCTGGCTGTAGGGCGCCGCCTGCCCTAAGTTTTCGGGGCGAATGGGGAATGATTCAATCCCGGCAACCCGCACCGCCCGCCGCAAGCGGGCGGCGCCGGGTAGCGATCGCCTACACTGTGGCGATCTTCTCCCTGTCGCCGTGAGAAACGTCTCAACCCATGCCTGATTGCCTCGCATGAGCTACCGCGGACGCTTCGCCCCCTCACCCACCGGGGCCCTGCACTTCGGCTCCCTGGTGGCCGCCGTGGCCAGCTGGCTGGTGGCCCGGTACCACGGTGGGCAGTGGCTGCTGCGCATGGAAGACATCGATCCGCCGCGCGAGGTTCCCGGTTCGGCGGAACGCATCCTGGCGACCCTCGATGCGTTCGGCCTGGTGACGGATGCGCCGGTGCTTTTCCAGTCCACCCGGAACGACGCCTACGAGGCCGCCTTCGTGCGCCTGCGCGACGCGGGGCACCTGTTCCCCTGCTGGTGCAGCCGTGCTGACCTGGCCGTCCATGGCGGCCTGCATCGCGACGGCCACTGCATCGCCCCGCCCGACCCCACCCGGCCGCCCGCCTGGCGCCTGCGCTCACCGGACCGCACGATCCACTGGGTGGACGACCTGCAGGGCCCACAAGCGGAAAACCTGCGCGAGGTGGCCGGTGACTTCGTCATCCGTCGCGTCGAGGGCCTTTGGGCCTACCAGCTGGCCTGCGTGGTCGACGATGCCTTCCAGGGGGTGAGCCACGTCGTCCGCGGCGCGGACCTGCTCGAATCCACGGCCCGGCAGATCTACCTGCAGGAACTGCTCGGCCTGCCCACGCCGGGTTACCTGCACCTGCCCCTGGTGCTGGATGCCACCGGGCGCAAGCTCTCCAAATCGGACCAGGCCCTGCCCGTGGACCCGTCCCAGCCCTTGCCCGCCCTGCGCCAGGCCCTGGCCTGGCTGGGCGTGGCGGCCCCCGACGCCGCCGATTCGGCCGGCACGCTGGCGGCAGCGCTGGGGGGATTCAAGCCTGCGTCGCTTCGCCGCAGTAGTCTTACCGCCATCGGGACGTTATAAAACCCGATTGCCCGCAAGGCGGGCCACCCCTCTTACAGGACCCTGGCGAGACATGAAAAGCGGCACGACGCAACGCACGGCACTGGTCACCGGCGGCACCGGCGGCATCGGCACGGCGATCGTCCGTTACCTCGCCCAACAAGGCCACCGGGTCGCCACGAACTACCGTGACGAAGCCAAGGCCGCGGCGTGGCGCGAAGACATGATCCGCGACGGGATCGACGTGGTGATGGTGCACGGCGACGTCGCCGACCCGACCTCGGCGGCCAACATGGTCCGCGGCGTCGAGGAACTCGCCGGCCCGGTGGAGATCCTGGTGAACAACGCCGGCATCACCCGCGACACCACGTTCCACAAGATGGATTACCAGCAGTGGACCGAGGTGGTGAACACCAACCTCAACGCGGTGTTCAACGTGACGCGCCCGGTGATCGAAGGCATGCGCTCGCGCCAGTGGGGCCGCATTGTCCAGATCAGCTCGATCAACGGGCAGAAGGGCCAGTACGGCCAGGCCAACTACGCGGCGGCCAAGGCCGGCGTGCATGGCTTCACCATTTCGCTCGCGCAGGAAAACGCCCGCTTCGGCATCACGGTGAATACCGTCTCGCCCGGCTACGTCGGTACCGACCTGGTCATGGCGGTGCCCGAAGACGTGCGCTCGAAGATCATCGCGCAGATCCCGATCGGTCGCCTCGGCCGCCCGGAAGAGATCGCGCATGCGGTGGCCTTCCTCACCGCGGAAGAATCCAGCTGGATCACCGGCTCCAACCTGGCCATCAACGGTGGCCATTACATGGGTTGGTAAGCGGCCACGCCTTTACGACAGCTTGAGGTCGTCCAGGCTGGCCGGTTCCTTGATCACCACCTTATTGTGGTGGGCACGGAACTTGGCCATCACCTTGTAAGCGACGCGGCGCGCACGCATCACCGAGCCCAATGGTCGGTGGTCGACCACGCCATGCCAGGGGCTGAAGGCGAGGCCGTCATCGATGGCCGCACGGCGGGCGTCATCCCACGCTGGCTGCGGCTTCAGCACCAGTCGCGCGACTTCCAGATAAGGGCTCTTCTCTTCCGGCCACGGCACCGAGGCGTCTTCAATCGGCATGGTGTCCGCGTCCGTGTAGAACTGCACGCGCAGGTCCCACTCGCCGCCTTCCGCGGCGAAGTGCTCCACCATCGCGTCACGCAGGCCGTTGGGCTTGCCGTTGACGTTGAGCGTGGCATCGGTGAGCGCGGTGAGGTTGGGCGAGCGCGGCGCGACGGACACTTTCACCACGTAATCGCCAAAGCGCATCGGCACCTGGCTGTAGTAGGTGTCGCCGAGCGGATTGGTCTCCGGCTGGCCGCCGAGCGCGAGCAGCGTGGTGCTCTTGCCGCCAAAGGCTTCGATCACTTTCTCGGTACCGCGCAATACGGCCGACAGCGCTTTCTTCGCGCCCTCCGCCCGATCTGTCGTGGCGGCGGCGAGTTTCAGCGTGCTGGCAAATTTCTTCGCATTCGGCGCCTGGAACGCGGGCCCGTTGACCATGACGAAATCCTGCGTGGTCGCGTCTTCGCTGCCGGGCAGGCGCTCGCCTTCCACGCCGATGATCTTGATCGCCATGCCGCGCGGCGTGGACACGCTGTCGTCGAGGATGTCGCCCGGCACGGTGGAGAGGCGCATGACCACCGGGTAGGTTCCCGGCCTGGCGAAGATACCCTGCCCCAGTTCGCGCGGCAGATCGGCGGGGACGATGAGTTCACCGATGAGCAAGGCGTGGCTCTTCGCATGCACCGAGCGCACTGCGTGGCCTTCGTGTTCAAGCGTGGTCTGGTTGATGCCGGTGAGCGTCTCGATCAGCTCCTCCGCCGTTTCCATTTCGTCCGGCTCGATCTGCTCCAGCGTCTCGTGGTAACGCAACGGCGGCGGGGAGAGGGACAGGGGCATGGCGCGGCATCCGGACGGTGTGTCCTCCGATCGTCGCGCCAACGCCGTGAAGGCGCAGAAAATAACGGGCGTAACAGAGGTGTTACATGAGCTTGTAGCTGAACGTGAGGTTCCAGCGGGTCTGGCGGCTGTTCGTCTCCGGCGGCTTGTCACCCGTGGGCCGGGCCAGGGCAAAGTCGACGGCGTAGTGCTTGCCGTCCGAGGCACGCAGGCCCACCGCGGCGGAGTCCAGCCGATCGATCAGCGGGCGCGCGCCGTTGAGATACACGCGGGCGGCCTGGTAGACGACATAGGGCGTCAGCGCGGTGACCCACTTCGAGCTCACGGTGAAACCGCGATTGAGCTCGGCGGAGCCGGCCCAGCCACTGTCGCCGGCCGCGTCGCCGGGGTCGTAGGCATAGGCAAAACTCGGCCCACCAAAGTTGATCTGCTCGGTGGAGGGCAAGGCATCGTGGCTGTATTGCCCGGTGGCGCGGAACACCGTGCCGAAGCCATGCGGCCACGGATCGGCGATGGCGAGATTCATGGTGTAGCGGGTGAACTTCACGTCGGGCGTGGCGACCAGCAGCTGCACGGGAAGATTGGTGACCGCGCGCGAGTACGCGCCCAGCGCATCGAACCCGTGCGCCACCGCGATGCTGAACTGCCGCGTGCGCTTGCCGGTCACCTTCACCCAGCTGAGTTCCGCATTGGCGACACGCACGCTGGATTGCAGGGCGATGATGGCGCCGGAGTCGATGTTGCGGTAGCGATCGTCCTGGCGCGAGGCATACGCGCCGAGGGTGAGGTTCATGCGTTCGCTGTTGGTCAGCTTCAACGGATAGACGGCCGAAAGCGCGAGCCGATCCTGCGCCAGCCGATGGTCGAGATACGACGGCAACTGGTTGTCGGTATCGGGACGCCCCCAATAACGGCTCGCATCGACCCGGCCCTGCCAGCCATCGGAACCGAACGGTTCCAGCCAGCTGGCCGTGTAGAGACGCTGGCCACCGCCGTTGGGAAACAGCGTGGATACGCTGAGCTGCTCACCCAGCGGCGTGGCACCGTTTTCCAGCAGGCTGAAGATGCCTTGCGTGCCCGGGTGATTGAAGTCGAGGCCGTAGCTGAGGTCGTAACGCTGGCGGGTGACATCGAGCACCAGGGTGGTCGCGCCATCGGTGGTCGTGGGCGACGGCACGCTCGCGCTCACCTTCGCACCGGGCAGCTGGCCGAGCAGTTGCGTGTAGCGCTCGAACGTCGATTGCCGCAGGGGCCGCTCGCCGACGACATGCGCGGCGATGTCACGCATGCGCTTCGTCATATTGCCGGCGTCGCCACGCACGTCCACCTGGGCCACGTAGCCTTCGACGACGGTGACGCGAACCACGCCCTGGGCGAAGTCCTGGCTCGGTACGAAGGCGAACGACAGCGCGTAGCCGTGCTGGCGGTAGAGTTCGGTCACCTTGTTCGCAGCGGCGACGAGGTCGCCTACCGTGACGGCTTTACCGCGCATCGGCGCGAACAACGCGGCGACGTCGGCGAAGGGCACCGACTTCACGCCGACGACGTCAAAGCGCGACGGGGTGATCGGCGTGGCGAGCAGAGCTTCCAGCGCCGCGGTGGGGGCCTGCACGCTGACCTGCACGGGTGCCTGTTTCGGGGTTTCCGTGCGCGGCAGGGTCTGGAGGGGGTTGGCGGGAGCGCGCACCTGCGCCTGGATAGAGCTGACGACGGCCATGCCGAGCAGGCAACCGAACCACCGGTTCATGGAATTCCTTTACATGGACAGAGCAAGACCGGTGCCGGCGTTGCGCCGCCGGCACCGTTCCCTGAAGGCATGCGAGGACGGCGTTGCGCCGCCCCCGCCCTGCCTCACCGCGAGGCGGCGTCGCGGTGGAGGAGTCCCTTCACACCGCCTAACAGCCCGCCCAGCGGGTCCGTAGACCCTGCGCCGTTGTTGCCACCGGTTGTGTTGTTCAGCGAGGTGGCCGTGGCCACGCCGTTGACGACGGTGTTGAGCTTGTTGGTGAGTGGCGCGAGCGGTGCGCTCGATGCCACGGTGCTCACTCCGTTACCCACCTGCGTGACCGTCGTTGCGACCGCGTTGGTGACCGGAGCCACCGGCGCGAGCGCACCGGTGCCCACGTTGCCGACCACCGTACCCACTGACGCGACCGTGGCGCCGGTACCCACCAGGGTCGTGCCCACCGGGTTCGCATCGGGCGCCTTGCCTGCACCGGTGGCGAGCGTGCTGCCCAGCGTGTTCAGCGTGCCGCTGGTGGCATTCAACGTGTTACCCAGCGTGGTGCCCACGGCGCCTGCCGCGCCAGGTGCCTGCGAGGACGACACCGTCGAGGCGAGCGAGCCGACGCCGGTACCGAGGCCCTTGACCACCCCGCCACCACCGGTGCCAACCGCGGCGACCAGGTTAGTCGAGCTATCCGGCGTGGCCGCCGTGCCCAGCGAGGCAACGACAGGCGTGACAACATCGCTGACGGCCTTCGTGAGGGCGTTGGCCGAGCTGGTATTGAGCGCGCCGCCGAGCTGGGTGCCGAGATGCTCCACGCCGGTGCCTGCCGTCGAGACGACGGTACCGAGCGTGCTGGTGATCGGCGTGATTGGCGAGCCCGCGCCGACCGAGGCTACGCCGCCGCCGAGGTCATTCACCGCCGAGCCGGTCTGGGTGACCACGTTGCCGAGCGTACCGGTCGTGGTGCCCAGCGGGTCGCTGATGTTACCGGTCTGGCCGAGGCCATTGGTGACGCCATTGCCAAGCGTGGTGACCGCACCGCCGAGATCCTGCACGGCGTCGCCCACCGAGTTGGTGAGGCCGTTGGTGCCACCGAGCACCGTCGTGCCAGGCACCTGCACGCCGACGCCGGTGACCGTCGTGCCTACCGAGGCGATGATGCCGCCCAGGCCGGTCGCCACGGCCCCGACGGCGTTGCTGGCTGCCACTGGGGTGCCACCGGTGCCGCCGGTACCACCGCCTGTGCCGCCACCCGTACCACCACCGTTACCGCCGCCGGTGCCACCGCCATCGCCACCCCCGGTGCCGCCACCGGTGCCACCGGTGCCGCCGGTGCCGCCGGTGCCGCCGCCCGAACCACCGCCAGTACCGCCTGTACCTCCGCCGGAGCCGCCGCCGGTGCCGGTGCCGCCACCGTTGTCACCGCTGCCGCCCGTGCCGCCGGAACCGCCGCCTGCGTCGCTGCCACCGCCCGCGCCGCCCGGGTTAACGACGCTGCCGGAACCGCCGCCGGAATGCGTGGAACCGTGGCCGCTGCACGCCGCCATGGACATGGCCGCAGCGAATACCGCGCTGGCCAGCAACGTGCGGGTGAAGACCTTGCCGATCGACTGCTCGTTCATGATTCCCCTCCTCATGCCTCGGAATGTGCCCCCTGCCAGAGGAGGTCGCGAACCCATGAGACGGCCATCACAAAAACCCGCTTACGCAAATTAGGCCACTAGGTAAACATACGTAGCGCGTTTTCGGCCGCTTGTTTACGAACCGAGAAAGGCACAACACAGACGTGTCATGGGACCTTAGTTATGCCCTAGGAATCGCAGCTATCTGGCGATGAAAAGCCGCATGCGCCTCGCCCATGCGACGCAGGCCTTGCCGCGTCATGCCTGTGATCGCTTCAAGCGAGAGCGCCACCTGCTTGCATTCCACGCTGTCCGCATCGTGGATAAGGTCGGCCAGAAACTCCGACACGCTACGCGCGCACTGCACCCATTCCTTCGCTTCATTCATCAGCTGCTCGGCCGAGGGCTCATGGACCTTTTTCATGACTTACTCCTTTACTAACGCCACACCGCGTCCTGACGCGGCACGACAGATCACGCACCTGCCGTGCCGCGGACCATCGGACTCGCGGGTTCATCGGCTGTCCGTGTCCGGACACCGGGTGGCTTGATTGATGACGTTTTCGCGGCGACGTCCGTCCGTGAGGCGCACCAGGCATGGCGCCTGCCTCATTCGATCAAGAATTGCCTCAAAGAGAGGACGCGTCGCGGTGCTTCAACCGTGCCTGCGCGTCATGCAGGCGGCCCGTGGACCGCTGAGATGCCGCCTGGGGGATTCGGCGGGCGAGCTAGTACCGTATGATCAGTGGTAGCCACTGTTCAACTCCTTTCTAGTTGGATGTGGTTAGCGAGTCGGGGGTGTCTCACCACGCCCGGCTCGCGACTTTCACCGCCTTGAGCGATGGTTGCCTGCACGGTGCGAATCAACGTGAATGCAGGCAACGAAAACGACGTTAGCAAAACGATTCGTTGTTGTCTTTGAGAAAGAGGGACAACAGGCAAAAAACGCCTCAAAAAGCCCGCTTTCGCGAAATTCCTCATGCTCAGCGCGTCGTTTCCATAACGACGCCGCGTCGAAGTAGCTGTTTTCTTTGAGCCTCTACTTAATGCGTTCCGCGTAGTGCGAGCATCCGCCGAACGGATGACTTCACGGAACGGGCATGACGCTTGATTGGAAGCGCTTTGGGGCAGGCCTGGGAGGCCTTGGCGCGCTGCTGCTCGCCCCTTATCTCGCCGGCACGACTATTTTGCTGTCGCTCGGTTTATCGCTGGAGTTACTACGTTTCGACCTTGCGTGGTCGTACTGGCTCGCGCTGGATGTTCCAGCGTATGCGCGGTATGCGACGCGCATACGCTGGGCGGGATGGATCGGCTTTGCGCTTGGGCCCCTCGCATGGGTCATCGTCATCGGCCGCCCATGGTTGCGCGACCGACACCTACAGCCGCCAAAAAAACCACCGGCGTTTGCTTCGCGCTCCGCGCTTCGCGAGCTATGGCCGAAGGCGCATCCCGCACGCCTACCCGCGGATGCGTCGCTGTTGATCGTCGCACCCGACTACGGTGCGGCCGCTGCCGCGCTTCTTCCCGCCCTACGCGATAATGTCGAGCCGATGCTTGCCGTCGACATCGACGGCGCGTTGCACGCCATGGCGGCGACGTGGCGTGCGGCCCATTGCCCGGTGCATCAAATCGCACCGCTTGGCGGTGGCACACCCTGGAATCCCCTCGCCCACCTATGCCAGCACCACCGCCTCCAGCGTGACGATGCCCGCCAGCTGGTCGCCCTCTGGTACGCGCCCGACAAGGTGGACGTCTTCATCCACAGTCTCGTTGAAAACGCCTTCCTGGCACTCCTTGGCGTGGCTGATGACGTTCTCCGCAACGCGGGCGATGTGGCGGGGCCCGCCCCGGGCGACGTCGCACGCCTGGCAAACCTTCCGCTCACGCGCACCACCATCGATCGCCTTGCGCGTATTCCGGGGCTCCGGCCAGAAACGCTCGATGCATTACACGCGTGGCTGAGCGTCGACGAGGCGACGCTTGCCGAGGTCGCGCAACATCTGCGTGCGCCCCTCACTCTTTTCCTCGATCCCGTGATCGACCGACACACGCGGGGTCCGCTCCAGCCACTCGACGGAACGGTATTCCTGCACGTTCCGTACGCACGCCGCGCTGACCTTGCACCCCTGTACGACGCCCTACGGCTCCAGCTTCGCCAGGAGCGACTGCTGATCGTGCACGGCCTGGACCTGTTTCCGTCACCGCCTCTTATGGCGCGCCAGATCGCTACGATCGTGTCGTTGAAGCGAATGCTCGCCACCTGCGCACCCCATGCCGACACCTTCGCGCAACGGTTCGCTCTGTTGACTTGGCTAGGGCCCGGCGAACGCGCCGGCGCGGATCAGGAGATCGACGCCATCGCCACATTCCTCACCGCCCGCGGCCAGCACGGCAAGCGCGTCACGGGCGACGACACGCGTGCCGCCTTCCGTCGGCTGCGTGCAGGCCAGCAAGTCGTGATCTCGCCCCGCCTGGATCGACCCGTCCGCTGCAAGCCCGTCACCGCTCACGCCGAAACGCGCCGCCAAGCTCCCGATACCCCACAAGGAACGTCCGTGCCCGTACCCAAACCGATTGCCGCCCTGCTCGCTTCGTTTGCCGCTGTCGCGGTGGAGCAAGCCGTGGCCGCGCCCGCTGGTGGCTGGTTCACTCGTGAGCCTCCCGCTGAACAGCAAGCCACTCCGACGAAGGTAGTGAACCTCGGACCGCACCGTTTCCGCCTCCCGATGAATCTCTTTGACGGGCAGAACGGGTTCAATCCCGGCAAGACGGAGATATGGATGGCGTGGTCGTGGCCCGAACTCCAGCCGCTGCCGATGGGCGTGAACTACCACGACGACATGACGATGTTCATTTCGACTATCAAGGTGGGCGTCCATCATCTTGACGCGCTCGACGACGCGAAGTACGCACATCGCTTGCAGGCGTACATCGAACCGCATCTTTCCGACCCGATCCTCCGGCAGAATCCGGCGGAGAATCTGAACATGCGGATCAAGGGCGCCCCGGTGCACGGGCTCACACCGTACTTCATGGACTTCGAGCGGCTAAGCGCGTTCTACGCATCGCTATACGGCCCGGGGACGCCTGCCGCAGAACCCGGCGGCCTCAACGAGGACTGGTACCTACGCACGGACGCCAACGGCAAGCCGCTCACGGTCATCATGTGTGATCCGCGGGAGATCCCGAACGGGACGTACCTCGAGGGCGGCCGCATCGTCGATGCGCCGGTCAACGGCCGCCGGGCAACGTGCTCGCACGTATTCCTGCTACCCGACTATAAGGCCATCGTCAGAATTCGATATCAGCGCATTGTCCTCCATGACTGGCGCCGTATTGAAGACCTCGTCAAGCACACGCTGCGCCAGGCGCAGGTGTCCGAATGATGAACGCAGCGGGACTCTCCGACGCCGACATCAGCATTCTGGGCTACTACGCGCAGCAGGAGAACAGGGAGCTGTACTGGAACTACCTCGCCCAGCTCCCAGGCAATGATGGGTACGGCCGGCTTGCGCTGGGTGTGGTGCGTAACGACAACATGCCAGGCGCAACAGCCAACGCCTACGCGGCTGCCTACGCGCGCGACCACAACGGCCGAGTACTCACGGAACGCGAGTGGGATCAGTTTGGTGTCGACCTCGTCAAGCTAGACTATCAGGCCCGGGTGCAGCACATGGCTGACAGTCGTCGCGATCGCTCGCTGAATCTTCCGGCCAAAGACGTGCAGATCGCTCACGATGCTGCGTTCGACAAGATCCACGTCGACCCCAACGCCTGGACCCCCCGAAAGCTTCTCGAGGCTTCCCGCGCCCACGGCGAAGCGGAGGCCGAGAGGGTCTGGACGAACATGCTCAACAACGATGCGATGGGCCTGTACCGCGGCAAGGACACCCTCCTGCAACTCGCCACCCAGGAAGGCATGCCGGTCGCGGAGCGCCTTGAGTACGCGCGCGACATGGGCCAGGCCTACACTGCGGCGATCAACCAGCGTCCCAACGACAATCCCAATGTCATCGGGACATCGGACCATTACTACATGCGTGACCGTCAGGGCGAATGGGCGGAGCTGCATCACGCGTCGCCGACCATCGGCGTCCAGTTCAACCAGATGCGCGACGTGAACGACGCCGGTCTGCGCGACCGCCTTGAGGATACGCATCACCTGCGCATGGAACGCGGCGAGGCGCGGAAGGCGTTCCACCCCGACGACCCCAGGCAGCTGGTGTCATCACCCCACCCGCTCGCCGAGGCGCGGCCACGTAGCTCCCTGCCCAGGGCCGGCGAAGACCCTCTCTACGCCGCCATGCGTCGCCAACTGCCCTTCGACGTATCGGACGACAAGGTGGCCGAGGTGGCGCTCCAGGCGCGGCATGCAGGCATTCGCGAGCCACGCCAGATGGAACACATAGGCCTCTACGACAACACCATCATCTGCCAGCGCATTAACGCCGGACCCTGGGCCGAGGTAACCCTCAGTTCCCCCGCCCCGCCCATGGAACAGAGCCTTGCCCGGGCACAGCAGGTGGATCAGCAGGCGATGGAGGCCCAGATGCAGCAGCAACAGATGGCCATGCAGCAATCCGGCCCCGTCATGAGCATGTAGCAAAAAAAACGCCTCCCGAAGGAGGCGTTCCGCGAAGCGAACCGGTCTAAGCCGTTTTCAATGCACGGTGAAAAGCTTGTCGAAGCCCGCGATGCGCAGGGTGTTGCGCAGGTCCGCGCTGGCGTTGACGATGCGAATTTCCGCGCGCTCGCCGCCGGCGTGCTCGCGCAGCAGCATCAGCATGCCCAGCGCGGAGCTGTCCATGCCGGTGACCTGCTCCAGGTCGAGCACGTAGCTGCGCGACTGGGCCACGTCGCCCAGGCAGGCGTCGTGGAAGGCGCGGTGGATGGAGAAGTCGAAGCGCTCGCCCAGGTGCAGGGTGAGGCAGCCGTGTTCGGTATCGTTATGGATGGTGATGGACATGGTGCTTCCCCTTAGAACAGGTCGATGTCGCCGGCAGCCATGGACTGCTGCAGCGCCGGGCCACGCGAACGCAGGCGGGCACGCTCGCGCTGGTCGGCCAGGCGGGCACGCACGCGCTGGGCGCGGGAGCTGAGTTCGGCGGCGTCGGCCGGCGCGCAGGCCAGCTCTTCGATGTCGCGGGTGCAGTCAGCGGTGATTTCCTGCAGCTCGACCAGGCGCGAACGGGTCTGGTGGAGCAGCTGGCTGAGGATGTCTTCGAACTGCAGCGAGCGGATGGTGGTGGACACGTCGTTGCCGAGGCCACGGTTGATCGTGGCGGCTTCGTCGGCAGCCGCGCTGGTACGCGCATTGCTCTCGGTGATCGTCGACATCATCGTGTCGATGTCGCCCTTCGCCTGCAGGGCCACGTTCATGTCCTGCGAGGCCATGCGGCCGACCAGCTCGCGCAGCTGCTCCATTGCGGTGCGCGAACGCTCCACGTGGGTGCCGATCTTCTCGTTGAACTGGTTGCTGTGCTGGGCGAGGTTGCGGATCTCACCGGCCACCACGGCGAAGCCACGGCCGGATTCACCAGCGCGGGCGGCTTCGATGGCGGCGTTGAGCGCCAGCAGGTTGGTTTCTTCGGCGATGGTGTTCACGTTCTTGAGCAGCGCGAACACGGCGTCCATTTCCTTCGCCATGCCGTCGATGCGGTAGACGATGCGCAGGCTTTCGCGCGACAGCTGCACGATCAGGCCGACGAAGTGCTCCAGCAGGCCGGCGGTGCGAGCGGCGAAGTCCTGTACCGAGATGCCCTTGCCGCCGCCTTCGATAATTTCGCTGAGCAGCTTCTGCTGCTTGCCGGTCTTCTGCGACAGGCCGTTGAAGCCGCCGCCGAGCTCGGCCACGGCGTCGCGGACGAGGTCGAGGGCCTGGTGCAGCTCACGGCTGGCGTGGCCCAGTTCGTCGACGATGGCGCTGCGCACGTCTTCCATGGCTTCGCGCACGGACTGTGCGTCGGCCGGCAGGGTGTCATTCACCACCAGCTCCACCAGCGGCTCCTCGAAGCGCGGGCGCAGGGCGATCGCGATCCAGGTGGCGGTGAGCAGCGCAACCACCAGCGGCGCGACCCACGCGGCGTGGAACACCAGCACGAGGAGCAGCGCCACCGCGCTGACCGCGATACCGGTGATGCGTTCGTTCTTCGGAATGACCATGGTGATGTCTCTTCGTCCTTCAGGTGCCAACGCGTGCGACGGTGGCGGGGATGGGGGTATGGGCAAGCGCGAGCAGGCGCAGGGCGATCTGGTCCAGCGGCAGCATCTCGGCCGCCGCGCCAGCCTTCCAGGCGGCGCCAGGCATGCCCCAGACCACGGAGCTGGCTTCGTCCTGCACGAGGGTATGGGCGCCGATCTCTTTCAGCTCGGCGAGGCCGCGCGCACCGTCGTCGCCCATGCCGGTGAGCAGGCAGCCCACGGTGGCGGCGCCGACACTGGCAGCCATGGAACGGAACAGCACGTCCACGGCGGGCTTGTGCCGGTTCACCGGAGGGCCGTCGTGCAGGCGGCAGACGTGGCGCGCACCGTCCCACATCACCAGCAGGTGCTGGCTGCCGGGGGCAATGTAGACGTGGCCGGCCTGGATCGGCTGGCCGTCGCGCGCTTCGCAGACCTTCATGGCCGACACACCGTCCATGCGGGCGGCGAACGGACCACTGAAGGCGGCGGGAATATGCTGGGTGATGACGATCGGCGGTGCGGTCGGCGGCATCGCCTCGAGCACCACGCGGATGGCTTCGGTACCGCCCGTGGAGGCACCGATGGCGATGATGCGCTGGCCACCACGGCTGCCCGGGGTCTGCGCGCGCGGCAGCACGGCATCGGCGGAAAGGCGCGGGGCCACGTCCAGCTTCGACAGCGACAGGTCGAGCTTTTCAATCTTGGTGACGGTGGCGCGCTCGCGCGGGTTCGCGCCGGCGGCCAGGCGCACTTTCGCGCAGATTTCCGGCGCGTGCTCCATGAAGGTGTTGGCGAGGTCGGCGGCCGGCTTGGTGAAAAAGTCCACCGCGCCCAGTTCCAGCGCGCGCAGGGTCACGTCCGCGCCGCGCTCGGTCAGCGTGGAGACCATCACCACCGGCATCGGCCGCAGGCGCATCAGGTTCTCGAGGAACGTGAGGCCGTCCATGCGCGGCATTTCCACGTCCAGCGTCAGCACGTCCGGGTTCAGCGCCTTGATCTTCTCGCGCGCGATCAGCGGATCCGGCGCGGTGCCCACCACCTCGATGCCCGGATCGGACTCGAGCATGGCGGTCAGCACCTTACGGACCAGGGCCGAGTCGTCGACGATGAGAACGCGTACTTTCTGCATGGGCACTGGGAACTCGGGTGGCAAGGTGTCCCGCAGCGGCGAGGCGGCGGGACAGGAACGGGCGGGGGAACCCTTCGACGCTAAGCGTCAGAAAAGCTCGACATCTCCCTTTATCGGATCGTTTTCCAATCGCTTGAGGTATCGCTTCTCACGATCGGCGAGCTGGGTGTCGTGGACAGCGCGCAGCTGGCGCACCCGGACCTTGCCGCTGACCGGGAAAAACTGCACGTGGCGCGGGTAGATATCGCCGACATCGGCCGCGCAGAGCTTCAGTTTTTCGGTGGCGATATAGCGCTGCACGAAGGCGATATTGCGCTGGCCGATATCGGTCATGGTGGCCAGCACGCGCCCACCACCGAAGATTTTCACTTCGAGGTCGTCGCGACGGCCGCCGGCCTTGAGGATGGCGTTGATCAGCTGTTCCATCGCGTCGTTGCCGTAGCGCGCGGCGCGGCCCACGGTGGAACCCCAGCTATCGCGGTCGTTGTTGGCCGGCTCCGGCAGCATGAAGTGGTTCATGCCGCCAATGCGGCGGCGCGTATCGCGCACGCACGCGGAGACGCACGAACCCAGCACCGTGGAGATCATTTCTTCCTGCGTGCTGACGTAGTACTCGCCCGGCAGGATCTTCACCGTGACCACGTCCAGGGCAGGATCCCAGAACCGGCGGACGTGCTCAAACCCCGGCAGGACACTCTTTGGATCGAAGCCGGCGAAAGTGCGCGGCTGCGCGACGAACGTGTCGCTCATGTACGTTTCCGGTAGACCGTGCGACCGATCAGATCAAAGTCGTCGGATAGTCCGTACATGGATTCCGAGTGACCGAGGAACAGGTAACCCCGGCTTTCCAGCATGCCGGCGTATCTAGCGAACAGGCGCTGTTTCGTCGGTTTGTCGAAATAGATAACGACGTTGCGGCAGAAAATGGCGTCGAACTTGCCCTGCATGGGCCATTCATGGAGCAGGTTGAGCGGCTGGATGGTCACCAGCTCGCGCAGGCGCGGGTGCACCTGGGCGTAGCCGTCGTAAGCACCTTCGCCGCGCATGAACCAGCGGCGACGGCGCGCGTCATCCACGCCACCCAGGCGATCCACCGGGTAGACACCCTTGCGGGCGGCTTCCAGGGCCTGCGGCGACAGGTCGGTGGCGAGGATCTTCGCGTCCACCGTGGAACCGGTGCGCTCGATGGCCTCGGCCAGCACCATGGCGAGCGCATAGGGCTCCTCACCCGTGGAGCAGCCGGCGGACCAGATGCGCAGGCGGCCGCCGTTCTTTTTCTTGTCCTCGAGCCAGCGCGGGAGCAGGTCCGCCACGAGCATGTCGTAGTGGTGCATCTCGCGGAAGAACGAGGTGACATTGGTGCTGATGCAGCTGGCCAGTTCGCCCAGCTCGGCGTCCGGATCGCGGCGCAGCAGGTCGCAGTACGCCGCGAAACCCGGCAGGTTCAGCGCGCGCAGGCGGCGCAACAGGCGCCCCTGCACGAGCTGGCGCTTGTGGTCGCCCAGCGAGATACCGCATTGCTGCAGCACGAACTCACGCAGGAAGGCGAATTCCGCCTCCCCGAGGCTCGGACCGCCTACGCCCGCCTGTACGGCGGCATCGCCGTTAGTGACGAGCGCATTCATCGATCAGAATTCCTTCCATGCACCGGCGTCAGCCGCCGGCTCGGAGGGACGCTGCGCACGGGCGATCGGCTGGCTGCGCACGGCGGCAAACACGGTTTCCATCTCTTCCTTGGTCGGGTCCTTGCGCGCGGCCTTGGCCGCGGTGCCGCCCTGGCCGTTGACCTTGAAGAACGACACCTGGCGGCTGAGCTCCGTGGCCTGCTCGTGCATGGCACGGGCGGCAGCGGCGGACTCTTCCACGAGCGCGGCGTTCTGCTGGGTCATTTCGTCCATCTGCAGCACGGCATGGTTGACCTGGTCGATCCCGGCCGACTGCTCGGAGCTGGCAGCGGCGATTTCGGCCACGATATCGGTGACCTTCTTCACGCTATCCACGATTTCGGCCAGCGCCTTGCCGGACTGGTCGACCAGCTGCGAACCGGCCTGCACCTTGTTTGCGCTGTCGTTGATGAGCGCCTTGATTTCCTTGGCCGCATTGGCCGAGCGGCCGGAGAGGTTGCGCACCTCGGTGGCCACCACGGCGAAGCCGCGGCCCTGCTCACCCGCACGCGCCGCTTCCACCGCGGCATTGAGCGCCAGCAGGTTGGTCTGGAAGGCGATTTCGTCGATGAGGCTGACGATGTCGGAGATCTTCTTCGACGAGCTGCTGATTTCGCGCATGGCGATGACGGTCTGGGCGACGACTTCACCGCCCTTCTCCGCCTGCTCGCGTGCACCACGGGCCAGCTGGTTGGCGTGGCTGGCGTTCTCGGCGTTCTGCTTCACGGTGGAGGTCATTTCCTCCATCG
This sequence comes from Luteibacter pinisoli, assembly GCF_006385595.1. Taxonomy (NCBI): domain Bacteria; kingdom Pseudomonadati; phylum Pseudomonadota; class Gammaproteobacteria; order Lysobacterales; family Rhodanobacteraceae; genus Luteibacter; species Luteibacter pinisoli. Next base: position 1,435,910 of record NZ_CP041046.1, on the reverse strand, counting down.
ACGAAGCGGTTTCTTCCAGGCTCGAGGCCTGTTCCTGCGTGCGCTGCGAGAGGTCGTCGTTACCGCGCGAGATCTGCTGCGCGGCCGTGCTGACCGAACCCGAGCCGTGGCGCACTTCGGAGACGATGGCGGCGAGGCGCTCGTCCATGGTCTTGAACGCGGACTGGAGCTGGCCCAGTTCGTCGCTGCGGGTCACCTTGATGTCGTGGCCCAGCTTGCCTTCGGCAATCTCGTGGGCGACGGCCACCGTCTTCGTGAGCGTGGCGATGATCGAACGCACCACCAGCACGCCGATGAGCAGGCAGATGAACAGGCCGACGGAAAGCGAACCGATCGACAGTGCGCGGATCGTCTTGTACTGCGCGGTTTCCTTCGCGTAGATGCCCTCGGCTTCGATGCGCTTGGCTTCGATCAGCTTGTTGAGCTTGTCCTGGCGATCCATCAGCAGCGGGCGAACCTGCAGCTCGAGCACGTCGGAGGCGCCGTTGTCGCCCTGCTTCAGGGCGTCGACCATGTCGGCCTTGGCCGAGTTGTAGTCGTCGTTCGTCGCCTGCCACTTGTCGTAGAGCTTCTTGATGTCGTCGGACATCGGCAGCTTGACGAAGTCGGCCTTCAACTTGGTCATTTCTTCCTGGTACTTGTCGAACTCGGCGAGCTTTTGGTTCACCTGGTCTTTCTGGTCAACCTTGGCGGCCGCTTCGCCGAGCACGACGAAGGCCATGAGGGCGCGGGTGTTCACGCGGCTCAGCATTTCCGACGGGGCGAGCTCTTCCTCATAGATCTGGCGCATGCCTTCGTTCTGGAAGTACATGGCACCCAGGCCGACGGCGGCACCACCGAGCAGCATGGCCGTGAGCAGGCCGAGCACGCCGTACAGGCGCCCGCGAACAGTCAGGGCGGGGATCTTCAGCTTCAACTTCTTCATTACGATTCCAGTTCGAGAGCTTAGGCAACGGCTTTGGTGTCGGCAGAAGCCAGCGCGGCTTCCAGCATCTGGGCGTCCTGCGGCTGCAGCAGGCGGTCCACGTCGAGCAGGAGCACCATGCGCTCGCCGGCAGACGTCAGGCCCTTCAGGTATTCGGTATCGACGGTGGTGCCCATGTCGGGCACCGGGCGGATGCCCGAGGCGACGACTTCGACCACGTCGGAGACGGCGTCCACGACCACGCCGAACTGGCGGCCGGCCACCATGACGATGACGCACACGGTGGTGGCGGTGTATTCCTCGCGGGCCAGGCCGAAGCGCAGGCGCAGGTCCAGCACGGGGACGATGGCGCCGCGCAGGTTGAGCACGCCGAGCACGTAGCTGGGTGCCTGGGGAATACGGGTGACCGGTGTCCAGCCACGGATTTCACGGACGGCGAGGATATCGACGCCGTATTCCTCGTTGCCGAGATTCACGGTGAGGTACTGCGCGGCTTCGTCGGCCACGGTGGCGGTGCTGGCTGGCTGGTTCATTCTGTTCCCACTGCGGATGGGGCGGCGTTCGGGACCCCTCAAAGGGGTATCGGCCAGCCCGCCCCATTCTTGAGGGGGAATTTGAGACAAAACCCAGCGGGTCAGGCGGCTTTGCGGCGGCCCTGGAGGCGGACGAGGCCCGCGATATCGGCGATCAGGGCGACGGAGCCGTCGGCCAGGATCGTGGCACCGGAAATGCCCGCCACGCGGCGGTAATTGGCTTCGAGGGACTTCACCACGGCCTGCTGCTGGCCAATGAGTTCATCGACGAACAGGCCAATGCGGGTGCCCTCGCCTTCCACCACGATGACGATGCCGGCGTCGACCGCGCGGCGCTCGCCTTCACAGCCGAACACGTCGTACAGGCGAACGATGGGCAGCCATTCGTCGCGGAAGCGGAACAGCTCGCCGCCGCCGACCACGCTGCGCACCGCGTCGGCCTTCACCTGCACCGACTCCACGATGGAGACCAGCGGCACGATGTAGGTCTCCTCGCCCACCGCGGCGGTGAGGCCGTCGATGATGGCCAGGGTGAGCGGCAGGGTGATGGTGAAGCGGGTGCCCTCGCCGGCGCGGCTGCTGATCGCCACCGTGCCACCAAGGTCCATGACGTTGCGACGGACCACGTCCATGCCCACGCCACGGCCCGAAAGGTCGGTGGTGGCGGCGGCGGTGGAGAAGCCCGCTTCGAAAATGAGGTCGGCCACCTGGTCGTCGGTCATGCCGTCGCCCGAGGTGATGATGTTGCGCTGGACGGCCTTGGCCACGATGGCGTCGCGGTTGAGGCCCGCGCCGTCGTCGCTGACTTTCACGACGATGGAGCCGCCACGATGGAAGGCCTCCATGCGCAGCGTGCCGGTATCGCCCTTGCCGGCGGCCAGGCGCTTCGCCGGCACTTCCAGGCCATGGTCGATCGCGTTGCGCACGAGATGGACCAGCGGATCGCCGATCTTCTCCAGCACCGTCTTGTCCAGCTCGGTGCCTTCGCCACGCATGTCCAGCACCACTTTCTTGTCCAGCTTCTGGGCCAGGTCGCGGACCAGGCGCGGGAAGCGGTTGAACACCGTGCTGATCGGCAGCATGCGGATGCTCATCACGCTTTCCTGCAGCTCGCGCGTGTGGCGGCCCAGCTGGGCAAGGCCCTGGCGGAGCATTTCCAGCTGCGATTCCTGCACGCCGTCGTGGAACTGGCTGAGCATGGACTGGGTGATCACCAGCTCGCCAACGAGGTTGATCAGGGTGTCGATTTTCTCAATGCCAACGCGGACCGAGCTGGCCTCGCTGTTGGCGGCCGGGTCACGCACGGCGCGGGGCGCCGCGGCGGGGGCCGGCGAAGCGACCGCGACAGCCTCGATGGCCGGCGCCGCGATACGCGGGGTAATCGTGAGGTCGCAATCACCGTCCACCCAGTCGAACACGCCTTCCACCGCGGAGCGCTTCGCGCCGGCCGCCAGGTGAAGCGTGTAAGCGAGGTACGACGACGACGGATCCATGTCCGCCAGCGACGGCAGCTTGGAGGCGTCGGCGGCGACGGTCAGCGGGCCCATGCCTTCGAGCTCGCGGAACATGCGCGCCGGGTCGTTACCGGTTTTCAGCAGGTAATCGAACGGACGGAACGCGATGTCCCAGCCTTCGATGGTTTCAGTCGGCGCAGCGGCCTTGGCCGCGGCGGCCGCCGGGGCGGCAGAACCACCCGAGACCATGGCCGACAGTTCGGCGAGCAGGCCCTGGCTTTCCGCCGTGGCGCCCGGCTGGCCGGCCATCTGCAGGGACAGCATGTCGCGGATGATGTCGCCCGAGCGCAGCAGCAGCTCCACCACGGCCTTTTCCATCGGACGGCGGCCGCTGCGGACCTCGTCCATCAGGTTTTCAGCGACGTGGGTGAACGCGGCGACGTCGGCAAAACCGAACGTGGCCGCGCCGCCCTTGATCGAATGGGCGGCGCGGAACACGACGTTGATCAGTTCCGGATCCTCCGCACCCTCGTCCAGCGCAAGCAGCGCCTGCTCCATGGCGTCGAGACCGTCGAGGCTCTCTTCGTGGAACGCCTTGTGGAATTGCGCCAGATCGACTTTGGACATGGAGGTGCCTTCGAATTACCGGAACGTCTGGATCAGTGGATTAACCGAGCACGCGGGCGACAGTCGCCAGCAGCTGGTCGGGGTCGAACGGCTTCACCAGCCAGCCGGTGGCGCCGGCGGCCTTGCCTTCCATCTTCTTGTTCGTGTCCGACTCGGTGGTCAGCATGAGGATGGGCACGCCGGCATAGCCGGACATGGTGCGCATCTCGCGGACCATGGAGATGCCGTCCATCACCGGCATGTTGACGTCGGCCAGCACCAGGTCGAACTTGTGCACACCGGCCTGGTCGAGCGCCGCGCGGCCGTTATCGGCCTCTTCGACATCGTGGCCCGCGCCACGCAGGGTGAAGGCCACCATGCTGCGCATGGAGGCCGAGTCGTCTACCGCAAGAATCTTAGCCATCGGTCACTACCTTCAGTTCACGCCGGCGTGGGCCGGCAGTTCAATCAATGCATGAAGCCCCAGCACCGCGACACCGCGGCGGAGGGTATCGCTGGCGCCCGTCCAGGCCACCGGCACGCTGGCGGCGCGGGCGTCACGGCTGAATGCCGCCAGCACCTGCAGGGCGGCCGCGTCCACCTGGGCCACCGCGCTGCCGTCAAGCTGCACGGCCGCACCGGCGTTGAGCGCCGCCAGCAGGGTATCGCGCAGGGCCGGCGCGGCGGTGAGGCGCAGGTCCGCTTCCAGCGCGAGAGGCGCCTGGGTCGCGTTTTGAGTCGATTTCTTTGCCATGGTCCTGCCGTGCCCGGGGGTCGTTCGGATGGCTTATCGGCCCTTGGGGGCAAACCTTTAGCGAGACCGAGGGGCATGCGACCTAGAACACATGCCGCCCGTCCGTCTGGGAGGACACCAGTTCGCAAAGTGGCCGCTCCGCCCGGTGCTTCCTGCCAACGTAGCGGCCAACCGATCGGCCATCGATCTGCGACGGCATCGCGTACAGCGTGGTGATGGAGAAAAATCCGACGCTGACATACTGAAGAACCATCAATGCGCCGTGGCCGACCGACAGGGCCAGCTTGGTCTTCGACGTCTTTTCGGCCTCGTAGATCGTGCCCGTCTGCTGAAGCTTGAGCCACGCGAGCTCTGCAACGGATAGAGGCTCCTTCCTGATCTGCCTTGCTACCCTCGCTACCCACCGGCCGTGGCGAGCCATGATGTGGACTTCGCCCCAGCCGGCGTTTCTTCCATGGTCGTGAAATCCGCGCGCGAGTCGGATGGGCATGTGCTCAGCCGGATAGTCGCCAGACAGATTTTTCGTATCCAGGAAACCGAGATCGGCACACCCGTTCACTTCCCATCTGTCGTTTAAATGCGGACTTGGCGCCGTGGCCAAGCCACCGGGCGCGAGAATTTGAGTCATCCCTGAGGTTCCGTTGACAATCCATGGGGTAAGCACTAATTTTTATATCAAACCCACCGACGATTTACCCACCCGAGAGGCTGTAGGGCGTGGTAGCTACTAGGGGTCTGGAGCCTGAGGCCGAAAGGTCCATCCAGTTCGAGCGAGGATCCGGATTTCCGGGTCGGTCAGCCATCTCCGTATGGCGACCGCGGGCGGCGCTCAAACTCTGAGGGGAGCCTATGGCTCCCCTCTCCTTTTGTGCTTCCCGCGTTTTCGTCGGCGCTCGCTCAGGGTGCCTTTGGCGGCAGGATCAGCATGGCGTCGCCGTAGCTGAAGAAGCGGTAGCGCTGGAGCACGGCGTAGCGGTAGGCATCCAGGATCACCTCTTTACCGGCGAGTGCCGAGACCAGCATCAGCAGGGTGGACTGCGGCAGGTGGAAGTTGGTGACCAGCGCATCGACGCTGGTGATCTTGTAGCCCGGGAAGATGAAGATCTGGGTTTCGCCGGCGAACGGGCGCAGCACGCCCTCAACGGTGGCGCTTTCCAGCGCGCGCACCACCGTGGTGCCCACGGCGATGACGCGATGGCCCGCCGCGCGGGTGGCACGGATTTTCTCGACCAGTTCGGCGCCGACGTTCAGCCACTCGCGGTGCATCACGTGGTCCTGCACGTTCTCCGCACGCATGGGCTGGAAGGTGCCCGCGCCCACGTGCAGAGTGACGTAGCCGAAATCCACGCCCTTGGCGCGAAGCTTCTCCAGCAGGGCTTCATCGAAATGCAGGCCGGCGGTGGGTGCGGCCACGGCACCAGGCTCGCGGGCGAACACCGTCTGGTAGCGCTCCATGTCGGTGTCGTCGACGCTGCGCTCGATGTACGGCGGCAGCGGCATTTCGCCGAGGCGGCTGAGCAGGCGCTCCAACGGCTCCTCGATGTCGAAGCGCAGGTTGAAGAACTCACCGTCGCGGCCCATCACCGTGATCCGGGTACCGTCGGCCAGCTCGATGATGCCGCCTTCTTTCGGCTTCTTGCTCACGCCCAGCTGGGCGCGGGCTTCGTGCGCGCCGGTGACGCGCTCGATCAGGATCTCCACGGCGCCGCCGCTGTCCTTGCGGCCGTAAAGGCGGGCCGGAAGCACGCGGGTGTCGTTGAAGACCATCAGGTCGCCTGGCTGGACCAGGTCCGGCAGGTCGTAGAACTTCCGGTTGGCCTTCGACCGGCCGGCCACGTCCAGCACCAGCAGCCGGCTCCCCGAGCGGCGCTCGAGCGGCATCTGGGCAATCAGGTCGGGCGGGAGATCGAAGTCGAAGTCGGATTTCTTCACGTACGGCGGCCGGGGGAACGGGGGGCTGGGATTATGGCGCAATCCGGCGGCGACGGCGGCGGACCACCGCCCAGCCCAGGCCGGCCACGGCCAGCACGGCCACGCCGATCTCCAGCGGCAGCCAGTGACGGACGAAGTGTTTCACCGCCCGGACCTGCTGCGCGCGCTTGAGCACCCGGGCCGCCGCGAAGTCCGGCTCTTCACAGGACCAGCCGAAATCGGACGCCCATTCGACGTACGGTCCCTCCTTCACGTAGCGGGCGTAGTAGGCCTGCGCACGGCGCTGGCGGTCGTTCAGCGGGTGGCCCAGGTCGCCGTCGCGCAGCTCGTCATAGTCGGGCGGCCCCTCGAGCATCCAGTGGGTGGCCTGGCACAGGGTGGCGGCGAACGCCTGCGAGCGCGGCGGCAGCAGGTCGGCGGCCGACACGGCGCGGTCGGCGGCGACGTAGCGGTAATGCAGGCGGTGGCCCACCGTGGGCGCGCTCCCCTTGAAGCGCTGGCGCTCGCCGTCGGTGACGTATTCGCCATTGAGCGACACGGCCGACTGGCCGCTGCCGCCCTGGAACAGGCCGCCATTGTCGAAGTAATCGGGGCCCTGCTCGTAGCCGAGCAGCTCCATGCCGTTCTCGCGGGCGATTACCGCGGCCTGGTAGCGGGCCTCGGCCTTGGTGATGTCGGACCAGGCGCTGTCGCCCTCGTGCACGGCTCGCGCATAGGCCTTGGCCTTCGCCACGAGGTCGACATCGCCGAAGCGCTCGTCGCCGGCGGCCGGCAGGTAGGCGTACGCGTCGTCATAGCGGCCGGCGCGCATCAGCCGGCGCGCGAGCAGGTAGCGCAGGTGGTCGTCGATCGTCGTGCCCGCATAGGACGCCTGGGCGTCACTGGCCTTGGGTGCCGGCGAATAGGCCTTCGCATGGTCGTCGACGAAGGTCTTCAGCTCCTCCACCGTCAGCACGCGCTCGGCGACGTACGCGGCGTCGTTGCCGTAGCCCATGCCGGTGCTGCTCAGCTCGTCGTAGGTGTTGCCGTCGCCACCGACCGCCCTGGCCGCTTCGTAAAAGCGCGTCAGCGCATCGATGTAGTCCCCGCGAGACAGCGCAAGCACGCCGCGCTCGCCCATCAGCCGGTGGATGCTACCCGGCGCCAGCGAGGCCTTGGGGTCATCGGCGGCCGGGAACGCTTTCGCGGCTTCCGCGTACGCCGCGGTGGCGGCGTTGCCGTCGCCCTTGCGCAGCGCCAGCTTGGCGCGCACCCACGCGGCGAGCGGGCCCTCAGCCTTGCCGACGAGCTTCTCGGCATCGTCGTAGCGCCCGGACTCGTAGGCCAGCGAGGCGAGGCGGTCCGCGGAGGCCACCTTGTCCGCGCCGTTAGCCATGATCGCCTCGACCAGCGGCGCCAGCACCGGCGAGGGCTGGCCCTTGTAGTTCTGCGGCTCGATGCGGGCGAGTGCATAGGCCACGAGCAGCCGCTGCGATACCGGACCATCGATGATCGACGCCGCCTGGCCATCGTTGGAGAGCACGGCGGCGGCGATCGCCTCCAGCGAATCCACTGCGTTGCCCGAACCGTGCCCGGCCTGCGCGGCGTACAGCGCGATGGCGTGCTTGAGATCGGCCGGGGCGATGTCGCGCGTGCAATCGTCGACGTGGGCGAAGTGGCTCCACGTGCAGGGCGTCTTGCCGGCGAACAGGCTGAGCCGCGCTTCTTCGCCGAAGCTCGCGACGCCCAGGCCCTGCGCATCGGACGCGCCGGCGAGCACACGCGCACGCACCTGCTGGAAAGCCCTGGCTGCCGCATCGCGTTCGGCGCCGAACGCCGGCGACCCCGCGGCCTTCGTCGCGCGCAACGCATGCGCTTCGCCGAGCATGTACGCGGCCCATGCGCCACGCGCCTTCGCCTGCTCCGCCGGCAACGCCAGCACCTTCTCGAAGCTGGCCTGCGCCGCATCCAGCGCCGAGGCATCGAACGTCGTGCACGGCGGCCGCGCCGTCGCGTCGCCGTACTCGTTCTGTTCGGCCGGCGGGCAAGACGCGGTCGCCCGGTTGTAGTCGACCGCACCAGCGACGTACTGGCGCACGTCGTCCGGGAGGCCATCGCCCGCGGCGTAAGCGGCCGCGCCATCCGCCGAGCCCATCAGCGACGCCACCTTCGCCTGCTGGTCGTCCGGCAGGTCCTGGCGCTTGGGCGCATCGCCGTATCGCGGTGTTTCGGCGGCGTCCATCGCGTCCGCGGCCGGGAGCAGGTGCTGCACTTCAAAGGTGAACGTATTCTGCGGCGCCGCCTTCAGCGATGTCGCGCGGTCGTCCAGCATCTGGGTGGGAAATTCCGGGCCACAGGCCCAGGCGACGGCACCGAGGGTGGCCAGGACCAGGCCGGCGGCGAGCGCGTTGTGCTTCAGCATCGTGGGCTTCATCAGGAAACAGGGATTCCGGGCAGGGTCATGGTGGTCAGCGTGCCGGCGCTGCAGCGCGCCCAGCCGATCGCACGGGTGGCGTGGCTGGGCACGGGGCGGGCTTGTGTAGTGACGAGGGAAAGCGTGGCGCCGGCTTTCGCGAGGCGGTAGCCGTCGATGCCGTCGGCGAGGGCGCAGCCCGCTGGCAGGTCGACGCGCAGCGGTGCCGTGGCATCGGTGCCGGCCGTGTTCTCGAGCACGACGTCGCGGGCGCCGTCGCCCGCGTCGCGCAAACGCAGGCGCAGCGGCGCGTCGTCGAGATGCCCGGCAACAACGCCTCGCCACGTGGCCAGGCTCCAGGCGCGGCTGTCGTCGGCGGTGGGCAAGCGGAACCAGACGATGCCTTCGAGGTGGGGCACGCGTGCCGCCTGCAGCTCGCGCACGAAGCCCAGGACGGTGCCGGGCGCCGCGTACAATTCCGACGCACCGGCTCCTCCGGCGAGCGCCGCCTTTTCGCTTTCGACGGCCAGCAACGACCCATCCGCGTTCCAGCTCACCCGCGAGGCGTAGGTCGGCAAGGCGACGCGGAACGGCTTGCGCGTATGGCTCGCGAATCGACGCACCCAACCGGCCGCGACGGCGGGATCGAACAGGCCGGCCTGCGGCGCCTGCACGGCATGCACCTGCACAACCGATGCATCAGGGACCGCCAGCAGGCCGTCCAGCGCGGGTGAGCCGAGCCAGGTGGGCAAGGCGGTGATCGACAACGGCGTGTCGCCCAGCGCGGGTTTCAGTTGCGCCAGGAAGGCGGTGTACGCGGGAAGGCGTGCCGTCGGGCAGTCGTAGTCGATCTCGATGCCCGCGGCGCCCGGCCATTGCCGGGCCAGTTGCGCGATGCGTTCGCGCAGCGCGTCGCCGTCGAAGCGATCCAGCCGGCCATCGATGCGCACGACGAGCACCACCGGCCGGCCGCTGGCGGCCAGCGCTTCCCGGTCAGGCGCGAACGCCTGCAGGCGCCCATCGCGGGCAACCTGGGCGAGCAGCACGCGCCAGGCGTGGACGAGATCGCGCGACGCAGCCACGGACTCCCGCAACGCGGGCGTCCACTGGCGCTGCCAGATGTAGGCGTCATGGGTGAACGGCACGGCCGGCCGCCCGCAACCGGCGAGCGCCAGGGCGACGAAGCAGGCTATGACGATGTGCAGCGTGCGCGCCAATCCGATGGCTCCCGTGAGATGTCGCGGACTTTAGCAGCGCGCATGCCATCCGATCTGTAGGCATGTGCCGCGACCCCGCGTCGGCACGCCCCCGAGCTTAAAGCCAGCCCTTCTGACGGGCCAGCCGGTAGGCCTCGATCCGGTTCGCCGCGCCCAGCTTGCCGATCGCCTCGGACAGATAGTTGCGAACGGTGCCGTGCGACAGGTTCAGCTGGGTGCCGATGTCGCTGGCCGACTGCCCTTCCCCGGCCAGGCGCAGCACCTGGCGCTCGCGATCGTTCAGCGGGTCCGCTTCGGACCACGCCTCAAGGGCTAGCTGCGGGTCGATCGCCCTGCCCCCGCGGTGGACCAGGCGCAGCGACTCGGCGAGGTTCTCCGCCGGCGCGTCCTTGAGCAGGTAGCCGCTGACGCCCGCGTCCAGCGCGCGGCGCAGGAAGCCCGGGCGCGCAAACGTGGTGACGATGACCACCTTGATCGGCAGTTCGTGGCGATGCACGCGCTGGGCGATTTCCAGGCCGGTGAGGCCCGGCATCTCGATGTCGGTGACCAGTACATCGGGCTTCAGCCGCTGCAGCTCGCGCCAGGCGGATTCGCCATCGGCTGCCGAGCCCAGCACTTCGATGTCGGATTCGAGGCTGAGCAAGGCCGTCAGCGCGCCACGCACCATGGCCTGGTCTTCGGCGAGCAGCACGCGGATCATGCGATGCGCTCCGCAAGCGCCGTCAGCTCAATGGCCAGCGCCGTACCCTGCTTCACCGGCGAATCGATGGCCAGGCGGCCGCCGATCTGGCGCACCCGCTCGCGCATGCCCGATACCCCATTGCCATGCGCGGCGAGGCCGCCGCAACCGTTGTCCGTGATGCGCATCGAAAAGACCTGTCCTTCCTGGGTAATGACAACCCGCGCCTCGGTGGCACGGGAATGACGATGGATGTTGGTGACCGCTTCGCGCAGCACCAGCGACAGCGCCGCTTCCGCCGGTGCGGGCAACGCGAGCTCGGCGGGCTTTTCGATCGCCAGCGCGATGCCGGAGGCTTCGAGCATCAGCCGCGCGGAGATCAGTTCGCAACCGAGGTCCCCGGCGCGCATGCCGGTCACGGCATTGCGAACCTCGGCGAGGGCGTGCCGCGCCACGCGCTCGACCTCGTCCATTTCCTGCTGCGCGCGTGGCGGGTCGACCAGCGCCACGCGCCGCGCCAGCTCGGACTTCAGCGTAATGAGCGACAAGGTGTGGCCGAGCAGGTCGTGCAGGTCGCGGCCGATGCGTTCGCGCTCGGCCAGCGTTGCCAGGCGGGTGATTTCAGCCTGGCTGAGGCGCAGTTGCACATCCCGGCGGATGGCGCGGGCGTAGAGGTAATTACCGACGCCCGTGATGATGCCGACGAAGGGCAGGATGTACGCCTGCACCGTCGGGATGTTGAACCAATGGACCCACAGCGGCGTCACCAGGCTGGCGATCAATGTACCGATCAGCCAGGGACGCGGGCTCGGGGCGAAGGCGAGCATCGACAACGCAATGACGATGTAGCCGATGGACACCGGATTCACGATCCACAGCGCGAAGCCCATCACGATGATGGCGCCGGCGTTCCACACCATGTCGCGCAACGGCCCGAAGAAGACGCGCAGGTAACAGGTGGCGTAGACAGCCATCGACAGCACGGACGGGAGGATCCACTCCCAGTGCACACCCTTGACGGCCCACGGCGCCGAAATCAACGCATACAGCCAGAACATCTGCAGGATGCAGGTCCAGCGAAGGTATATCGGCGAATTCAGCGTCCCCATCAACGAATCGGGGCGCGGATGCTTCCACCAGTTCACGACGCAAGCCTGCGCGGTTCACTGTTGAGGTCAGCCCGGTCCGCCGCGATAAGCGGCACGCGGATCTGCACGCGCGTGCCCTTGCCGCGCTCGGATTCGAAAGCCACCGAGCCCCCCAGTGCACGCACGCGCTCGCGGATACCGCTGATGCCGTTGCCTTCGGCACTCACGCCGCCGCAACCGTTGTCGGCGATGCATAGCGCCAGCTCCTTGCCGACCACCTGCACCTTCGCTTCGGCCACGGTGGCCTTGGCATGGCGGTGGATATTGGTCACTGCCTCGCGCAGCACCAGGGCCAGCTCGTTCTCCATGCGCGCGGGGAGCGCGGGAAGTTCGGTGATGTAATCGAAGCGGATGGACGATGCGCCGAGCAGCAGGCGCGCCGATGCGAGTTCGGCAGCCACGCCCGTGGCACGGATGCCCGTCACCGCGGAGCGCACTTCCGCCAGGGCGTGGCGGGCGACGCGCTCGGCGTCTTCCATCTCACGCCGGGCGGCGTCCACGTCGCGATCCAGCAGGCGGCGGGAAAGCTCCAGCTTCAGCGTGATCAACGACAGCGTGTGGCCAAGCAGGTCGTGCAGGTCGCGGCCGATGCGCTCGCGCTCCGCGGTGGCAGCCAGGCGGCGCACTTCGTCGTGGGAGAGCTTGAGCTCCCATTCCTTCTGGCCGTTTACCCGCCACAGCAGGTTGGCGACGCTGACGAACGAGTAGACCAGGCTGAGGATCAGCGTCGGCTGCCAGCCCCAGCGCTGCACCAGCGTGGCAACGGCGATGTAAGCGGCGAGGATCCCCACCACGCGCAACAGGCACACCAGCGGCCGGCCGGTGAACGCCATGAACGACCCGGCGAAGATCACGTACGAGGTGCCGGCGGAACCGTTGACGTTGATGGTGACAAAACCGAGCAGCGCCATCGCCAGCCCGTACCACACCGTGTCACGGCACGGCCGCGTATATGCCAGCGCGTACAGGGCGAGAAAGGTGGGGAACGACCACCCCGTCACCCACCACCAGTTGGCGTCGAGGGTCCGCTCGAAGCCGAGGTCGGCAAACGCCCAGACCACCCACACCAGGTTGAACAGCGAGGCAGTGCGCGCCTTGCCCCGGCCTTCAAGGCGGGTCCACAACGAATCAGGGGCCGGCTTGAACCACGACAGGAGCATGGGCGGATCCGGGGAAAGACGTTCAGCCATGCTACTTCAACCGACGCGGCGCAGGCGACGGGCGGCCAGGCTAAGGAACACCGCCGTGAAGCCGACCAGCACGAGCACGTGGATCCACTCCCCGCCTTGCCCCATGCCGATCGCCGAGAGCGCCAGCTGGTCCAGGTGGTAGGCCGGCCAGATGGGGCCAAGCGCCTGCAGCACCTTGGGCATCATCGACAGCGGGAACCACAGGCCGGACAGGAACGCCATCGGCAGGTAGATCAGGTTGACCAGGCCGGGGGCGCTCTGCCCCTTCGCCAGCGTGCCGACCAGCAGGCCCAGCGAGCAGAACGGCAGCACGCCGAGCACCTCGGTGACGAAGAACGCGGCGATATTGCCGGCACCCAGCTGCACGCCGCCAACGAAATGGGCCAGGCATAGCATCAATACGCTCACCACCGCGGCCATCATCATCGCCATGCACATCTTGCCCACGAGGTAGGCGGCCGGCGGCATCGGCAAGGCGCGTTTCAGGGTCAGCAGGCCGTGCTCGCGGTCGATCGCCAGCGACACGCCGAAGCCGAACAGGCCCGGTGCCATCACACCGAAGGTGCCGTACGAGGCCAGCAGGAAGCGCGTAGCGTCCGGCGAGTTGTGTGCGGCGAGCACGATGCCGAACATGAGGTAGAACACCGACGGGAAGAGCATGGTCGGCAGCAGGAACCCGGGCAGGCGCAGGTAGCGGATGATTTCCGCGCGCGCTTCCTGCACGTACGCGTTGACCAGCTGGCCGGTGCTCATCGCCGGGGTAGCGGTGCCATCGATGACGTTCATGCGGCCTCCTGCGCGGCATCGGCCGCTTCGCTGTCGCGGGTGATTTCGGTAAAGGCTTCGGCCAGGCCGGCGCGCTGCACTTCCAGTTCGCTGAGGTCGGCGTCGACGGCAAGCAGGCGACGCACGACCGCTTCGGCCTGGGTGGTGGCGATATTCAGGCGCCCCTGCTGCAGCGAGACGGTGTCGACCTCCGGCCACGCGGCGACGGTGTCGGCGGGCGTGGCGGTGATGCAGCGGATGCGGCGCACGGCGACGTGGGCGCGCAGGGCATCCACGGTGCCTTCGGAAACGACGCGGCCCTTGGCGATGACGCAGACCCGGTCGGCCAGCGCTTCGGCTTCTTCCAGGTAATGCGTGGTGAGCACCACCGACGCGCCGCTGGCGACCAGCTGGCGGATCGACGCCCACAGCGCCTGGCGCGAGGTGATGTCCATGCCGACCGTCGGCTCGTCCAGGAACAGCAGTTCCGGATGGCCGGCCAGCGCCATGGCGAACTGCACCCGGCGTTGCTGGCCGCCCGACAGCGCGACGTAACGGCGGTCCAGCAGGTCGGTGATGCCGGCCAGGCCCGCGCACTCGGCCACGGACCGCGGCTGGGGGTAGTAGCTGGCGGTAAGGCGCAGCAGTTCCTTCACCTTCAACGTGGGCGGCAGGTTGGCCGACTGCAGCATGACGCCGATCCGGCGGCGGGCGTCGATGTCCTGCGGGTCACGGCCGAACAGGCTGACGGTGCCGCTGTCCGCCCGGTGCAGGCCAAGCAAGAGGCTGATGCTGGTGGTCTTGCCGGCCCCGTTCGGGCCCAGCAGGGCGAGCAGCTCGCCGCGGTGGATGGTGAGGTCGATGCCGTCCAGCGCGGTGACCGCGCCGTACCGCTTGTGGACGCCTTCGAGGCGGGCGATGCAGGTGTCTTGGTTCATGGTGTCCTCCCTTGCGACGCAACATAAACCGGCGCAACCCGTTGGCGGCAGTCGATTGCGTCATTGTGCGGATGTGACAACCGTCACCCGGGGGTTACGGGGCCAAAAACCGCATGCTATGCTCGGCCAATAATCCCTTTAAAGATAGATAGTTAGAAGCACATTAAGGGATTCTCGGCATGCACTTATCTGGGCGAGGAAGGTTATGAACGTCATTGGTACCCTGCGCGAGATGCGCGACTTCGGCGGCAAGGCCCGCACCACCGGCCTGCCCGACGCGACCATCGAACGCTTTGCGGCCCATGACGCCAGCCTGCGCCGTGCGATTGAAGAAGCCGCCGTGTATCACAAGGCGCTGCGCGCCGACATGGACGCCTTCCTGCGCATGGACGAAGCCGACCAGATCCAGCACCTGCAGTGCGGCCTGGTGAACTTCTATCCGGACGACGGCGTGAACCCGTACGTGCCGGCCGCGGCGTTCGGCCCTTGGGTCGTCACGCTGAAGGGCGCCGTGCTCCACGACGACGGCGGCTACGGCATGCTCGGCTTCGGCCACAACCCGGAACACATCCTCGAAGCGATGTCGCGCCCGCAGGTGATGGCCAACGTCATGACGGCCAACGTCTCGCAACTGCGCTTGTGCGAAGCCCTGCGCAAGGAGCTGGGCCATGTGCGCGGCAGCAACCCGTACTCGCATTTCCTGTGCCTGAATTCCGGCTCGGAATCGGTGACGCTGGCCGGCCGCATCGCCGACGTCAACGCGCGCCTGATGACCGACCCGGGTGCACGCCACGCCGGCCGCACCATCAAGCGGCTCGCGGTGAAGGGCGCCTTCCACGGCCGCACCGAGCGTCCGGCCATCTACTCGGATTCGTCGCGCCGCAATTACCAGCAGCACCTGGCCAGCTTCCGTAACGAAGACACGCTGATCACGGTGGAGCCGTACAACGTTGCTTCGCTGAAGGCCGCCTTCGCCGAAGCCGACCGCAACGGCTGGTTCATCGAAGCCATGTTCCTCGAGCCGGTGATGGGCGAAGGCGACCCGGGCCGCGCGCTGACGCCGGAGTTCTACGCCGCCGCCCGCGAGCTCACCCGTGAGCACGGCACCCTGCTGCTGGTCGATTCGATCCAGGCCGGCCTGCGTGCGCATGGCGTGCTGTCGATCATCGATTACCCGGGCTTCGAGACACTCGACGCGCCGGACCTGGAAACCTTCTCCAAGGCGCTGAACGCCGGCCAGTACCCGCTCTCCGTGCTGGCCGTCTCCGAGCGCGTCGCCGGCCTGTACCGCAAGGGCATCTACGGCAACACCATGACCGCCAACCCGCGCGCCCTGGATGTGGCCGTGGCGACCATGGCCGAGCTCACCGACGAGGTGCGCACCAACATCCGCGAGCGCGGCAAGGAATTCCTGCAGAAGCTTGAAGGCCTGAAGTCCGAACTCGGCGGCCTGATCACCAAGGTGCAGGGCACCGGCCTGCTGTTCTCCTGCGAGCTGGCCCCGGAGTTCAAGTGCTACGGCGAAGGCTCCACCGAGGAATACATGCGCGAGCGCGGCATCGGCGTGATCCACGGCGGCGCCAACTCCCTGCGCTTCACCCCGCACTTCCGCGTCACCAGCGCCGAGGTGGACCTGATCATCGACGAGGTGCGCCACGCCCTCCGCGAAGGCCCGCGCCGCGCGGCCGAAAAGGCCGCTTAACGCCCGCTTGAGAAAAAGCGTAAGCTCCGTGACGCCGGCTTCCCGGCGTCACGTGGGGGTTTCGCCATGCGTACGCAGTGTCGTGTCGTTATCGTTTCCATCCTCTTCGTTTTCGCCGGTTCCGCGCTTGCGGCCCAGGCCAAGAAAGACCTGACACCGCAGCAGCAGCGGATGTCCACCTGCAACACCCAGGCCACCGGCAAAAAGGGTGACGAGCGCAAAGCCTTCATGTCCAGCTGCCTTAAAGGCGAGCAGCCGGCGGCCGCGCCCAAGATGACCCAGCAGGACAAGATGAAGAAGTGCAATGCCGACGCCTCCGCCAAGACCCTCAAGGGCGATGAGCGGAAGACGTTCATGAGCACGTGCCTGAAGGGTTGACCCGTTGCCGTAGGGGCGCACGCCGTGCGCTCCTACGACGGCGTGGATGTCGCGTGCGACAATGGGCGCATCGCCCCTGCTACGTCGCCTGCCCATGAAAATCGTCGAAGTCCGCCATCCCCTCATCCAGCACAAGCTCGGCCTGATGCGTGCCGCCGGCATCAGCACGAAGGAATTCCGTGAGCTGGCCTCCGAAGTGGCCGCCTTGCTGACGTACGAAGCCACGGCGGACATGGAAACCGAGTGCAAGATGATCCAGGGCTGGGCTGGCCCGGTGGAGGTCACGCACATCAAGGGCAAGAAGGTCACCATCGTGCCGATCCTGCGCGCGGGCCTCGGCATGCTCAGCGGCGTGCTGGAAATGATCCCCGCCGCCAAGGTGAGCGTGGTCGGCCTGCAGCGTGATGAAGAAACCCTGCAGCCGGTGGCGTACTACGAGAAGCTCAGCGGCCGCATGGATGAGCGCACCGCCATCATCGTGGACCCGATGCTCGCCACGGCCGGCACGCTGGTCGCGACGGTGGACATGCTGAAGGCGGCCGGCGCGAAGCGGATCAAGGGCCTGTTCCTCGTGGCCGCGCCGGAGGGCCTGAAGCGCATCGAGGCCGCCCACCCGGATATCGAGATCTACGTAGCCTCGATCGACGATCACCTGAACGAGCTGGGCTACATCCTCCCGGGCCTGGGCGACGCCGGCGACAAGATCTTCGGTACGAAACAAAAGGCGGAATAACGCCCTCGCCTACCGGGTCCGCCGTCACACCGGCTGTCACAAACTTGCGGCAGAATCCTGCGGCGGGCCTGACAGGGGGAGCGCCGCCGCAGGGGATTGCGGGCGTCTTGGGTCGCGTACAACTCAACGACTCGAGGGGATTTTCGAATGCGTTCGACCAAACAGCAGCGCGCCCTGTGGGCGGCGCTCGCCGGCCTCATGGCCGCATCGTCGCTCCAGGCGGCGGATCTTTCCATCACCCAGTTCCGCGTCCGCGGCCCCGCTGGCGGCAACGACGAATTCGTCGAAGTCCAGAACAGCGGCACGGCCCCGCTGGATGTGTCGGGCTACAAGCTCAACGCGTCCAACAACGCAGGCACGACGGGCACCCGCTTCACCTTCCCCGCTGGCGTGACCATCGCGCCGGGCTGCTACCTCCTGCTGGCAAATACGGCAAGTTCCGGCTACTCCGGCAGCGTCGCGTTCGACCAGAAGTATTCGACCGGCGTGACCGATGACGGCGGCCTCGCGCTGCTGGATGCCTCGGGCACGGTGATCGACCAGGTTGGCCTGAGCGCCGGCTCGGCCTACAAGCTGGGCACGCCGCTGGCGAGCCTGGGCAGCACCAACGCCGACCAGGGCTACGGCCGCAAGACCAGCGCCGCCGGGTTCCCGCAGTCCACCGGCGATAACTCCGCCGACTGGGTGAAGGTCGCACCGACCACCCCGCACAACAGCGCCAGCACCTGCGTGGCGCAGGGCCCCAGCCTGTCGATCGCCGATGCATCGGTGAGCCTGCGCAACGCCGATGACGTGCCGATGCCGTTCACCGTGACGCTGAGCCAGGCCGGCGCGGCGGACGTGACGGTGCATGCCGCGACCGCCGACGATACGGCCACCGTCGCCGCGGGCGACTACGACGCGGTGAACACCGACCTCACCATCCCGGCGGGCCAGACGACGGCCACCGTGACGGTGAACGTGCACGGTGCCAAGGCCGCTGGCGCGGACAAGGCGTTCAAGGTCAACCTGACCAACGCCTCGGGCGGCGTCGCCCTGGCCAAGCCCACCGCCGTGGGCGCCATCCTCAACGAGATCCCGGTCGCCGCCGAAATCTGGCAGATCACTGGCCAGGGCCAGGTGTCGCCGCTGCTCGGCAAGCGCGTGGCCACCACCGGCAACATCGTCACCGCGGTGGGCCCGGCCGGCTTCACCATCCAGACCCCGGACAGCCGCGCCGACAACGATCCGCTCACCTCCAACGGCATCTACGTGTTCACCAGCACGGCGCCGACGGTGAAGGCCGGTGACCAGGTGAATGTCGAAGCGACCGTCGACAACTACTTCAACCTGCCGGAACTGAAGAACGCCACCATCACCACCACCCTGCACGGCGCGCGCCTGCCGACCGCGGTGGTGTTCAACGACAAGGTGCCGTCGAACGATCCGAACGCCCTCTCCTGCGGCACGACGAACTACCAGTGCTTCGTGGGCATGCGCGTCACGATCAACAACGGCATGATCACCACCGGCAACCTGCGCTTCAGCAACGAGCCGTTCGCCGAGGTGTACATCACCGCCAACGGCCAGCGTTCGCTGCGCAAGCCGGGCGTCCGTTACACGGTGCCGGTGCCCGATGGCGTGAACCTGCCGAACTGGTCGGGTAACCCGGAAGTGCTGAAGATGAACACGGCCGATTTCGGCGCCGTGCCGGTCAACACGCCGTACAACGCCGGCACCACGTTCAAGGCCGAAGGCGTGATCTCGTACGCGTTTGGCGCGTACACCTTCATCCCCAGCAAGATCACCATCACCAAGGCCAACCCGCTTCCGCGCCCGGTCGACAACAAGCCGTTCTACGCCGTGCGCGTCGGCGCGTTCAACATGGAACGCTTCTGCGATTCGGACTTCAACACCACCTTCACCTGCAGCGGTGGCAGCACCGAGCCGACGCCGGACGAAGTGAAGCTGAAGACCCAGCGCCTGTCCGCGTATGTCGGCAGCGTGCTGAAGCTGCCGGATATCCTGTCGGTGGAAGAGGTGAAGAGCCTCGCCGTGCTCCAGGGCCTGGCCAAGCAGCTCGGTGATGACTACCCGGCGCAGTACGAAGCGTTCCTGCAGCCGGGCCACGACCCGAGCGGCATCAACGTCGGCTTCCTGGTTCGTACCGACCGCGTCCGCGTGGTGGATGTGCGCCAGCTCGACGCCGATGCCACCTGGGACGATGGCGGCACGCAGTCCTTCCTGCACGACCACCCGCCGCTGCTGCTCACGGCGGATGTGCCGTCGATCATCGGCCGCATGCGCATCAACGTGATCTCGGTGCACCCGAAGGCCCGCCAGAACGTCGACAAGACGGGCACCACGGCGGATCGCGACCGCCAGAAGCGCTTCCTCCAGGCCCAGTCGCTGGCCAAACAGGTGCAGGCGCTGCAGACCGACCGGAAGAACCTGCTCACCCCGATCATGGTGGTGGGTGACTTCAACTCGTACCAGTTCAGCGATGGCTTCACCGACGTGGTGGGCCTGGTCTCGGGCAAGTACGACGATAGCCAGAACCTGCTGAAGCTCGGCAAGAACATCGTGAAGCCGGCCCTGTGGAACGCCGTGGATTCGGTGCCCGCCCAGGATCGCTACTCGTTCCTGTTCACCGAGAACTTCGGCAACATCCAGGGCCAGGCCCCGCGCTCGGTGCCGACGCACCAGGTGCTGGACCACGCGCTGCTGAACACCGTGGCCCGTGGTCTGTTCCTGCAGATGGAATACGGCCGCGGCAACCTGGATGCCCCGGTGCAGACGCTGGATGATGCGGCCAAGGAAACCGGCGTGAAGAAGGCGCTGGGTTCGTCCGACCACGATGGTTTCGTGGTGGACCTGCTGACGCTACCGTCGATCCTGCTCTGATCGCGTGATGCAAAAAGGGGCGCCCGGCAAACACCGGGCGCCCCTTTTTTTGTGCGCCGGGTTATTTGGCGAACTGGTTGGTGGCGCGGACGAGCTCGCGGGTGATGCCCGGCTCGAACGCGGAATGGCCCGCGTCCTGGACGATGCGCAGCTCGGCTTCCGGGAAGGCACGGTGCAGGTCCCACGCACTGCGCACCGGGCAGACCACGTCGTAGCGGCCCTGCACAATCACCGTCGGGATATGCCGGATCTTGTGCACGTCACGCAGCAGCTGGCCGTCCACTTCGAAGAAGCCGGCATTGACGAAGTAATGGCATTCGATGCGGGCAAACGCGAGCGCGAACTCGTCTTCACCACTCGAGGCCATGTGGCCTTCGTCCTGGTAGAGATAGCTCGTCGCCGCTTCCCACACCGACCATGCACGCGCCGCGGCGACGCGCGTGGCGGCGTCCGGGCTGGTGAGGCGGCGATGGTAGGCGCTGATCAGGTCGCCATGCTCGGCCGGCGGGATGGCCGAGAGATAGGTTTCCCACGCATCCGGGTAAAGCTGGTCGCAACCGCCCTGGTAGAACCACTCCAGCTCGGTGCGGCGGAGCATGAAGATGCCACGCAGCACCAGTTCGCTCACCTGCTTCGGGTGGGTCTGGGCGTAGGCCAGCGCCAGCGTGGAACCCCACGAGCCACCGAAGACCTGCCAGGTATCGATGCCCAGGTGCTTGCGCAGGCGCTCGATATCTTCGACGAGATCCCACGTGGTGTTGTCGGTGAGCTCGGCGTGCGGGGTGGACTTGCCACAGCCGCGCTGGTCGAACAGGACGATGCGGTACTTCTTCGGGTCGAAGAAGCGGCGGCAGCGCGGGTTGGTGCCGCCGCCCGGGCCGCCGTGCAGGAACACCACCGGCTTGCCGTTCGGGTTGCCGCTCTGCTCGTAGTACAGCGTGTGCAGGTCGGAGACCTTGAGCGAGCCGACATCGTAGGGCTCGATCGCGGGGTACAGGTCGGTGGCGTCCGGGGCCATGGGGGCGTGCCTTGGGGAAATGGGAGGTGTTAAGGGTAGTGGCCCCCGGGTTAGGTGTCAGCTTTTCGTCAAAGCAGCTTCCCGGGGTTCAGGATGCCGTTCGGGTCCAGCACCTTCTTGATCCCGGCCATCAGGGCGATCTCGGCAGGCGAGCGGACGCTGCTTAGCCAGGGCTTTTTCACCAGCCCGATGCCGTGCTCGGCCGAGATGCTGCCCTCGTGCCGGGCCAGGGTGTCCACCAGCAGCGCCGTCACCTGCTCGCACTGGGCGACGAACGCCGGGTAGTCCAGGCCCTCCGGTTTGAGCACGTTGATGTGCAGGTTGCCGTCGCCGATATGGCCGAACCAGACCACATCGAAGTCCGGATAGCCCTCGGCGAGCAGGGCCTGCATCTCGGCCATGAACGCCGGGACCCGCGAGATGCGCACGGAAATATCGTTCTTGTACGGCTTGTACGCCGCCAGGCTCTCGGTGATGCCCTCGCGCAGCCGCCACAAGGCGGCGGCCTGGGCGTCGGACGACGAGATGACGCCATCCACGACCCAGCCCTCCTCCATGCATTGCTCGAAGAAGGCCAGGGCGGCGGCCTCGGCCTTCTCGTCCGCCGCATCGAATTCGGCGACCACGTAGAACGGGTACGCCTCGGCAAACGGGGCCTGCGCCCCGTGCGCCGTCACATGTTCCAGCGCCCGGTCGGTGAAGAACTCGAAGGCTTCCAGGCGCAGGCGGTGCTGGGCTTCGGCAAATACCTTCATCAGCGCATCCATCGCCGGCACGGCGAGCAGCATCACCTGCGACGCCGGCGGCGGCGACGTAAGCGCCAGCGTCGCTTCCACGACGATGCCCAGGGTGCCTTCCGAACCGATCATGAGGTGGCGCAGGTCATAGCCGGAGGCGTTCTTCACCAGGCCTTTGTTGAGGTCCAGCAGCTCGCCTGAGCCGGTCACCACCTTCAGGCCGGCGATCCACTGCCGGGTGTTGCCGTAGCGGATCACCCGGATGCCGCCCGCGTTCGTGGCGATGTTGCCGCCGATCTGGCAGGAGCCTCGCGCGGCGAAGTCCACCGGATAGATGAGGCCGTGCTCGCGGGCCGCGTTGTGCACCGCCTCAAGGGCGATACCGGGCTGCACCGTGAGCGTGCGGTCCACGGCGTTGAAGTCGAGCACCTTGTTCATCCGGTCCAGGCTCACCACCAGCTCACCCGCCGCCGCGACCGCACCGCCGGACAGGCCCGTGCGGCCGCCGGAGGGCACGATGGCCACGTGGTGGTCGTTGGCCCAGCGCACGATGCCCTGCACCTCGGTCGTATCCGCCGGATACGCGATGGCGATGGGCGCGGGGGTCCAGCGCCGGGTCCAGTCGCGGCCGTGGTGCTCCAGGTCGCCCGGGTCGGTGGATAGCTTCAGGCCGGGCAGCAGACGGGCCAGTTCAGTCAGGCGCGGATCGCTCATGGGGCTCTCGCAAAGGGTTCCACCCGAGGGTGCCAGTGCCGCCGCCAGCCGTCCACTGCACTGCAACATCCCGGTCACGTTCTGGCATAGTGGGGCTTCGTTCCGCAGCAAACCGGGCTGGTCATGAAGCGCACGTCGTACCCCAAAGAGGACATCAAGGTTCTGCTCCTGGAGGGCGTCAGCCGCAGTGCGCTGGATACCTTCCGCCAGGCCGGTTACACCCAGATCGAGTTCCACGAGAAGTCGCTGCCCGAGGACGAGCTGCGCGAACGCATCGCCGATGCGCATATCGTCGGCATCCGCTCACGTACCCACCTCAGCGCCGAGGTGCTGGCCGAGGCCCGACGCCTGATCGCCGTGGGCTGCTTCTGCATCGGAACCAACCAGGTGGATTCGGCCGAGGCCGAGCGGCTGGGCGTCCCCGTCTTCAACGCGCCCTACTCCAACACCCGCAGCGTGGCCGAACTGGTCATCGCCGAAACGATCATGCTGATGCGCCGCATCCCGGAGAAGAACGCCGAATGCCACCGCGGCGGCTGGTCGAAGTCGGCCGCGGGCAGCTTCGAGGTGCGCGACAAGGTGCTCGGCATCGTCGGCTATGGCCACATCGGCACCCAGGTCGGCGTGCTGGCCGAATCGCTGGGCATGCGGGTGATCTTCCACGACATCGAAGCCAAACTCTCGCTCGGCAATGCACGCCCTGCCTCCAGCCTGGACGACCTGCTCGAGCGCGCCGACGTGGTGACCCTGCACGTGCCGGAAACCGCCCAGACCAAGCTGATGATCGGCGCGGCCGAAATCGCCCGGCTCCGCCCGGGCAGCATGCTGGTGAACGCCTCGCGCGGCACCGTCGTCGACATTGATGCGCTAGCTGCCGCGTTGCGCTCGAAGCATCTTGCCGGCGCCGCCATCGACGTCTTCCCCGTGGAGCCCAAGGGCAACGACGATCCGTTCGTGTCGCCGCTGGTCGGCATGGACAACGTGATCCTTACCCCGCACGTCGGCGGCAGCACCGGCGAAGCGCAGGAAAACATCGGCATCGAGGTCGCCTCCAAGCTGGTGCGCTACAGCGATAACGGCAGCACGCTGTCGGCCATCAACTTCCCCGAGGTGTCCCTGCCCGGCCACCCGACCAGCCGCCGCCTGTTGCATATCCACCGCAACATCCCCGGCGTGCTTTCCCGGGTGAACGAGGTGTTCTCGCGCGCGGCCGTGAACATCGACGGCCAGTACCTGCAGACCTCGGCGCAGGTCGGCTACGTGGTGATCGACGTCACCACCACCGAGGAACACGCCGCTGCATTGAAGGACGAACTGGCGGCCATCGACGGCACACTGCGGGCGCGCGTCCTCTACTGAAGGCGCCGCTCAGGCGCCGTCGGCCACCACGCGGTGGCGGCCGCGTTCCTTCGCCAGGTAAAGACGGCGATCGGCACGGGCGATGAAGGGCAACACTTCATCGCCCTCCTTCGGGATGATGGTGTTGACGCCGGCGCTCAGGGTCAGGCGCTTGTCCGGGCCCACGCCCGCGTGCGGGATCAGGGCCTTGTCGAGGCGGTCCAGGCAACGCCACGCCATGGCCATGGCGGTGGCTTCGTCGGTGTTCGGCAGCAGCAGCACGAACTCTTCGCCACCGAAGCGACAAAGCAGGTCGTCCGGGCCACGGACGATGCCGGCCAACGCCTGGGCGACGCGCTTGAGGCACTCGTCGCCTTCCAGGTGGCCGTAGTGGTCGTTGTACTGCTTGAAAAAATCGATATCGAGCACGACGACGGACAGCGGCTGATGCGCCTGGCGGGTATCGCGCCAGCGCGCTTCCACCACCATGTCGAAGCGGCGGCGGTTGGCCACGCCGGTGAGGCCGTCCTTGAAGGACAGTTCTTCGAGTTCGCGCTGCATGTCGAGGAGTTTTTCCTCGGTGCGCTTGCGCTCGGAGATGTCGAACATGAAACCGATCAGCGCGTTCGGCGTGCCGTCCTCATTACGGACCACGTGGACCACGTCGCGAATCCAGACGAACTCGCCGTCCTTACGCAGGGCGCGGTAGTCGGCTTCGTGGTCGATACCCGCCTGCGACTGCGCCACGCAGAAATTGAAGACCCACTCGCGGTCTTCCGGGTGCATGCGATCGGCCCAGTCCTGCACTGTCTGCCACGACTGCGGCGCCCAGCCCAGCAGCTCTTCGATCTGCGGGCCGATGTAGGCGAAGCGCAGCGAGGCCCACTCGATTTTCCAGGGAATGGCGCGGGTGGATTCCAGCAGGGTTTTGTACACCCCGAGGTCTTCGGTAAGGATCGCGTCGTCAAGACTCATGCGGGGTGTCCGGGGATTCGGTGGGGTCTTCGGCCAGCGCCACGCCTTCGAGGGGCAGGCCGGCCAGCAATTCGAGGATAGCCAGGGTGTCATCCGGCGCGTGCTCCAGTGCCTCGACGCCGTCGGGTACCTGGATATAGATGCGCGGCGCGCCACCCTTCTCCCCGCGGACATTCTCCATGAGCCACATGACGGTCTCGGGGAGGGCGCGGTGGAGGCTGGGGTAGTCATAGCGGCCGCGCATGGCAGCGGGGCCGAGGTAGACCTGGGTGACGATGCTCGGGACGTCCCGGCCCTGCAGGGCCTGCTGGCAGGGCGACGGCGTATAGGCACCGGCGGCATCGACGCGACCCACCTGGGTCACGGCATGGCCGACCGCGGCCCAGCCGCCCACGGGCGCCTCGCCCAGGCACAGGTCCAGGAAAAACGGGTCCACCTGTTTGTGACTGGCCACCCTGGCCTTCACCTGCGCGAGCGCCTCACGCGCTCGCTGCCGTGCTTCCGTTCCAGTCATCATCTAACCCCCATGGCCCCCCGGCCATGCCCGAGTGTACCCCTGATTTATCGGCCCGGCTGGTCAATCCTTGAGCAGGTCGGGCCAAGCGGGTACCGTCGGCAGGCGCCCCAACGATCCGCCCCAACGGAGAGACAGCTCATGGCTAGTGGGAAAAAACGCGCCCTGGCACTGTGTGCCGCCGCCCTCTTCACCCTGCCCTTCGCGGCCCTTGCCCAGACGGGAGCGGGCTCAGCCGCCCGCTACGCCGAGCAGCAGCTGCACCAGAAATTCCTGCGTGCCGACAAGGACAAGGATGGCTTCCTGACCCAGGCCGAGGCCAAGGCCGGCAACATGCCGACCACGGCCGACCACTTCGCCGAGATCGATACCACGCAGCGGGGCAAGGTGTCGGAGAAGGAGATCCAGCAGTTCCTGCTGAAGCGCGCCGTCGATAAGTCCAACGCGGCCAGCGGGCACTAGCCCTCAGTGCAGCCCGGCGAAGCGGAACGGCTTCGCCGGGACGAACTGGCCGGAGACCTCGCCGGCAAAGGTGTGGCGCTGGTCGGGCCCGAGGTCGAGCTTGCGTACCGGCGTGCCCTCGGTGAAGTCCAACTTCTTCAGGTCCACCCAGAAGGTATTCGGGGTCATCGCCGATTCGAATACGTACAGCCGCCGCTTGTGATCGAACACCGTGCGCCAGCGGGTGGATGAGATGTTCGGCTGGTCGGGCGTGGAGATCCCCAGCGGGACGGAGGCATTGCGGATCACCGAGACCACGCTCGCCAGGGCGAGGTCGGGATCGTCATTCTTTGGAATCGCGTTGACGTAGAACGACGCGCGCGCGAAACGATCCGCAGAGCGGTTGGTCCCCGGCAACATCACCGTGCCACCGATCTCCTGCCAGTACGACTGCAAGGCCAGCTGCTCGTCGAACGTGGGTGAGTTGGTCATCACCTGGTAGCGGCGGTCGTGGTGGATGACCTGCTTGCCACCGATGTATTCCACGATGGCGCTATCACCGCTGGCGTCGGACATGGACAGGTGCAGCGTCGCCAGGCGCGGCTCGCCCGGCACCTCGTCGGTGACCACGACGAAGGGCTCTTTCTCCAGCGCCGCGACGGCTTCGTCCACGGTGGCGAAGTTATCCAGCACGTACTGCGCCCACAGGGCGATGCTCAGCGTCGCGTCGCCGGCTTTGGGCTTCGGGTACGACGACTCGACGAGCCACAGCACGTTGGCCATCAGGCCTTTTTCGTTGGCACCATCGGTGGTGGAGACGTCATAACCGCTGGCGATGACGCTGCCGTATTTCGAGGTCCACGTAATGGAGTGCGGCCCCGCTTCCCCGACGTGGTGCGTGCCACGCGGGAAGACCCACAGGTTCGTGCCCACGTCGACTTTCCAGTCCATCGAGCGGGCGGTGATGACGTCGTCGTTCTTGCCGAGGTAGACGACGCGAGTGCAGGCGTCTGATGCGAGCGGCGCAGCTCCGATCGTCAGGGCGATTGCGCATGCAGCCAGCCATGCGTTACGCATTTTCTTGGCCATCGTAGTGCCCTCGAGTAGCTCCCCCGCCGCCGGAATCATACGCCCGGTGCGACGATGCGAGACCTAAGAAAATCTACTTAGCACACGCAGCACGTCACTCACGCGTACTGAAAACGAGGCGATGGCGACATTCGGCAGTGACTACGAAAGTTCTGCTTTGACACGAAGAAATCCACTACCTAGCATTCGTCGCGTCGGGAACAATCGACCTGCGAGTCTGCAGCGAGGGGCCTTCGGGTTCGGCAGCTGCAGCAGGCGGAGATGCGATGACAAGCACCCCTAACCTGTTCCATTGCCTCGAAGCGAAAGCTTCCGTCGGCCTGGTCCTTCGAAGCCTCCACGCCCACGCGTGGGGGCTTCTTCGTTTCTGCTTGTGTATCGCTTGCTAGGGCATGTCGGGCATGGCCGGGATGGCCTTGGCTTCGCGGTTGAACTGGCGAAGGGCCAGTGCGCCGCGCAGGGCATTGAGGAATGCCAGCCAGAGCACCACCGCCAACACGATGCCGACAAGCGCCTTGGGCTGGGTCGTCCACTGCCACGCCTTTTCCAGCGTAAACAGGATCAGGCCGATCCACGCCGCGACGATGGACTGCCGCCACAGGAATACGCCGAGGACCGCGAAAATCGTCCCGTCGATGACGACCGAACCCGAAACGCCGAGCAACGCGGAGTGCCCTGCCCCTGACAGGAGCAGATAGCCCCCGATACCGAGGTTGACCAGGGCCACGAAGCCCGCTGCGAATGCCCCACCTTTCATAGCCTGCTGTGCGTCGGCACGATTGCCGATAGCCGGAATGAAACGGTTGTCCGAACGAATGGAACTGCGTGCCATTTCCTTTTCCCCCTCTCCGTGATGGTGCCGACTTTAGGGGCAAAGGACGGCCTCACGCCAGAGGGTCAGCGGTCTGATCACCGCACGGGTCAACGTAACGCGCTACGTCACGTTGGACATGACATACCCTAATCAGGACGACCCTCGATGCTCCATTTCCTTCCCTTGCGTGTCGTGTCGGCCGCCTGCCTGGTGGCGCTCGCCGCCTGCGCCACCGATGGCGTCAGGCTGACGTCGGCGCCGCTTCATCCGCAGGTGCTCGCTGGGCGTGGGTTTGACGGGCACTGGGTCGTGGACGTCTCACGCAGTGAAGACCCGGACGCTTCGCCGGGCACCAGCGGTTCGGGGCGTGGCGGCGGCATGAGTGGTGGCCACGGGCATGGTGGGGGTGGCATGGGTGGCGGTGGTGGCGGGATGGGAGGCATGGGCGGCGGCGGCCGACATGGTGGCGGCGGTGGCGCAGGTGCCGGTGGCGGCAACACCGCAGGCGGCGCGAATACCGGTGGCGGCGGCAACGGCGAGATGATGCGTCGTGCCCTCCTGCTGCCCAACACGCTGGACATCGCCATCCAGCCGGGTCACCTGTCCATCGCACCCGATGGCCACCCGCGAAGCGTGCCGATGGTGACGCCGACGAATAACGAGGCGGACACGACGCGAGCCGGCTGGGACGGCGACGACCTGGTGGTGATCGTCCACGGCGACGACAAGCGCGGCGACATCGTGCAGCGTTACACCATCGCGCCGGATCACTCGCGCCTGGTGGTGACGACCGAGTTCAAGCGGCGCTCGAAGACGGTGTCGGTCGTGCGGGAATTCACGGCGACGGCAGCACCCAAGCTGGGTGCCGCGCCGTAAGCCGGCCAAAGAAAAAGGCGCCCCTGTCGGGACGCCTTTTCGAATAATTGGTCGGGGTGGCGAGATTCGAACTCGCGACCACTACACCCCCAGCGTAGTGCGCTACCAGGCTGCGCTACACCCCGACGAGCTAACGATTGTAGCAGCTTCGCCCTGCCCTGCGGAAGCAGGATCAGCGGCGCAGCAGCGTGAGAACCTCTTCCAGTTCCAGGCGAACCTGGCGCACGATCTGGTGCGACATCGTGGCTTCAATGCGGGCCTGGGGGCCCTCAAGACGGGCGCGCGCGCCCGTGATGGTGAAGCCTTCGTCGTACAGCAACGAACGGATCTGGCGAATCATGAGCACGTCATGGCGCTGGTAATAGCGGCGGTTGCCGCGGCGCTTGACGGGCTTGAGGGCGGGAAATTCCTGTTCCCAGTAGCGAAGCACGTGCGGCTTGACGCCGCAAAGTTCGCTGACTTCACCAATGGTGAAGTAGCGCTTCGCCGGGATAGCCGGAAGTTCGGTGTTATTCCCTGGATCCAGCATAGCCCTCGACTCTTACCTTGAGTTTCTGGCCAGGACGGAAGGTGACAACCCGCCGGGCCGAGATGGGGATTTCTTCGCCGGTCTTGGGATTGCGACCGGGCCGCTGATTCTTCTGCCGCAGGTCGAAGTTGCCGAAACCCGACAATTTCACCTGTTCACCTCGTTCAAGGGCCTCGCGGACGACCTCAAAGTAGGCGTCTACGAATTCCTTGGCCTCGCGCTTGTTGAGGCCCACGTCGAGGAAAAGCCGCTCGGCCATTTCCGCCTTGGTCAGCGCCATCTTATCCTCGCAATCTCGCCTTGCATGTCTGCTCCAATGCCTTCACCGCGTCTGCCACGCAAGCGTCGGCATCGTCGTCGGTAAGGGTGCGTGAAGCGTCCTGTAAAATCAAGCCCATAGCGAGACTCTTTCGCCCTTCCTCGACCCCCTTGCCGACATAGCGGTCGAACAGGCGGACCTCCTTGAGGACCTCGCCCAGAACTCCGCGCACGGCGCCTTCCACACTGGCCCAGGCCACGTTTTCGGGCAGGTCCATGGCGATATCCCGGCGCACGGCCGGGAAGCGCGCCACGCGGGAGGCGCTCGGCATCCGCCGCGACAGGATCGGCTCGAGGGCCAGTTCCATCACGTAGACGTCGGGGCCGAGGTCAAGATCTTTCGCCAGGGCCGGGTGCAGGGCACCGAGGAAACCGGCCGGCTGGCCGTCGCGCAGCACGCGGGCGGCACGGCCCGGATGCAGCCATGCCGGCAGGCCGTCGGCATCCACGGACCAGCGCTGGGCCTCGCCCGTATGAGCGATCAGCGCATCGAGGTCGCCCTTGAGGTCGAAGAAGTCGACGGCGCGCGAGGCGTCGCCCCACTGCTCCGCCCGGACACTGCCCGAGGCGACGACGGCCACGCGGCCGATTTCGTCCGGGACACCGCCGGTGGCGTGGAAGCTGCGCGCCACCTCGAACAGGCGCACGCGCTCCTGCTGGCGGGCGCGGTTATGGCGCAGCGCCTCGACCAGGCCCGGCAGCAGCGAAGTACGCATCACGGCCAGGTCCGCCGACAGCGGATTGGCCAGCGGCACCCAGGCGTGGTCGAGGTGCCAGGTCTTCAGCAGGTCAGCGCTGACGAAGGACAGCGTGACCGCCTCGAAGTAGCCGCGGGCGGCGAGCTGGTCGCGCAGGGCCATCTCGGGCAGGCGCGCCTCGGCCACGGGTTCCAGGGCAATCTTACCGGCGGGCGTGGTGGTCGGGATGCGCTCGTAGCCGTGGATGCGGGCCACTTCTTCGATCAGGTCTTCTTCGGTTTCGATATCGAAGCGGCTGCTTGGCGGGGTGACCTGCCAGCCATCGACGATCTCGACCACGCCCATGCCGAGCGCGGTGAAGATGCGGGTGACTTCGGCACCGGCCACTTCGATGCCGAGGATGCGGCGCAGGCGCGCGTGGCGCAGCAGCACGGGGACATGCTCGCGCAGGTCCTCGGCGCGCTCGGCGACGGTCACCGGGCCCGCGTTGCCGCCGGCGATCTGGATCAGCAGTTCGGTGGCGCGCTCGATGGCCCGTGCCGGCAGCGCCGGATCCACGCCGCGCTCGAAGCGATGCGAGGCGTCGGTGTGCATGCCGAGCTTGCGGGCGCGGCCCATGATGGCGGCCGGCGCGAAGTGCGCGGCCTCCAGGAACACATTGCGGGTGGCGTCGGTCACGCGCGAGTCGAAGCCGCCCATGATGCCGGCCACGGCGAGGGCCTTCGCTTCGTCGGCGATCACCACGAAGGACGGGTCGAGCTTCGCTTCGCTGCCGTCGAGCAGCTTCAGCGTTTCGCCCTGGCCCGCGTGGCGCACGACGACGCTGCCGCTCAGCTGGTCGTTGTCGAACGCATGCAGCGGCTGGCCGAGTTCCATCATCACGTAGTTGGTGACATCCACCACCGGACTGATCGGGCGCAGGCCCGACCGGCGCAGGCGCTCGGCCATCCACAGCGGGGTGGCCGCCGTGGTGTCCACGCCTTCAATGATGCGGCCGAGGTAACGCGGCGCATCGGCACCCGCGTCCAGGCGCACGTTGCGCGTGCTGCCGATGGTGGCCGGCACGGTGCTGGCGCCCGAGGCGCGCACGCGGCTGCCGAACAGCGCGGCGACGTCGTGGGCCAGGCCATTCAGGCCAAGCACGTCCGGGCGGTTCGGGGTGATCTTCAGTTCGATGCTGGCATCGGGCAGGCCGAGGTACTCGGCAAGCGACTGGCCCACCGGTGCATCGGCCGGCAGTTCCAGCAGGCCGGACGCATCGGCGTCGATGCCCAGTTCCTTCGCGGAACAGAGCATGCCGGCGGATTCCACGCCGCGCAGCTTCGCCGCCTTGATCTGGATACCGCCGGGCAGCGTCGCGCCGACCGTGGCGAGCGGCACGCGGATGCCCACGCGGGCGTTCGGGGCGCCGCAGACGATCTGCAGCGGCGTGCCCTGCCCTGCGTCCACCGTGCAGACCTGCAGGCGATCCGCTTCGGGATGCTTCACGGCGCCGATGATTTCGGCCACGACCACGCCGCCCAGGCTCTCGCCCAGCGGAGTGACGTCTTCAACTTCCAGGCCCGACATGGTCAGCGCGTGCACCAGCGCCGCGCGGTCCGCGTCGACGGCTACCAGTTCACGCAGCCAGTTTTCGGAGAATTTCATGGGAGCGACTCGTATGCGTTGGGGGCGGCGAAGGTCAGGCGAACTGGCGCAGGAAGCGCAGGTCGTTCTCGAAGAACGCGCGCAGGTCGCTCACGCCATAGCGCAGCATGGCAAAGCGTTCCACGCCCAGGCCGAACGCGAACCCGGTGTAACGCTCCGGGTCGATGCCGCAGTTCTTCAGCACGGTGGGGTGCACCATGCCGCAGCCCAGCACTTCAAGCCAACGCGTGCTGCCATCTTCGGCGTCCCAGCGGATGTCCACTTCGGCCGAGGGCTCGGTGAAGGGGAAATAGCTGGGACGGAAGCGCATCTCGAAGTCGCGTTCGAAGAACGCGCGGATGAACTCAGCCAGCGTGCCCTTCAGGTCGGCGAAGCTGGAGGTTTCGTCCACCAGCAGGCCTTCGATCTGGTGGAACATCGGCGAGTGGGTCTGGTCCGAATCGCTGCGATAGACCTTGCCCGGCGCGATGATGCGGATAGGCGGCTGGCGCCCCTGCATCGAACGGATCTGCACCGGCGAGGTATGCGTGCGCAGCAGGCGGCCGTCACCGAAATAGAAGGTGTCGTGCATCGCGCGCGCCGGATGGTGCGGCGGGAAGTTCAGTGCTTCGAAGTTGTGCCAGTCGTCTTCGATTTCCGGGCCATCGGCGCGCTGGTAACCCAGGCGGCCAAAGATGTCGGAAATGCGCTCGAGGGCACGGGTAATGGGGTGGATGCCACCGTATTCGCCATCGCGGCCCGGCAGGGTCACGTCGATGCGTTCGGAGGCCAGGCGGCGGTCCAGCTCGGCCTGTTCCAGCGCCTGCTTGCGGGCAGCAATGGCGTCGGTCAGACGCTCCTTCACCCGGTTCACTTCCGCGCCGCGTGCCTTGCGCTCGTCGCCGGTGAGCTGGCCGAGGGCCTTGAGGGCGGCGGTGACGGCGCCGTTCTTGCCCAGCAGGGCGACACGCACGGTATCCAGCGCCTCAAGCGAGGCTGCCGATTCGATATCGCGCAGGGAGGCGTCGACGTTCTCGATCGATTCCATCGGTTTTCCTGGAGTGCAAAAAGAAATGGGGAGAAGGCAAGCCTTCTCCCCACGTCATCCATCTTCGCGCGATATGACTACCGCGCGTGGTAAAGCGGATTACGCAGCCAGACTGGCCTTGGCCTTCTCTGCGATAGCGCCAAACGCCTTGATGTCGTGCACGGCGAGGTCGGCGAGGACCTTGCGGTCGACCGAGATGTTCGCCTTCGCCAGGCCGTTGATGAGACGGCTGTACGAGAGACCGAACTGACGTGCGGCAGCATTGATACGGACGATCCACAGGGCGCGGAACTGGCGCTTGCGCTGCTTACGGCCGATGTACGCGTACTGGCCGGCCTTGATGACAGCCTGGTTAGCTACGCGGAAGACCTTGCGACGGGCGTTGTAGTAGCCCTTCGCGCGGCCGATGATCTTCTTGTGACGACGACGGGCGGTTACGCCGCGCTTTACACGTGCCATGACTTAGTCTCCCTTAGAGATACGGCAGCATCCGAGCCACACCCTTGGTGTCGCACGGCTTGACGTGGTTGGGAGCGCGCAGGCCGCGCTTACGCTTGGTCGACTTCTTGGTCAGGATGTGCGACTTGAAGGCGTGACCAGCTTTGAACTTGCCGGATGCGGTCTTGCGAAAACGCTTCGCAGCCGCCCGGTTGGTCTTGATCTTGGGCATCGGAGTGCTCCCTTTTCAGGTTTCTGACTGATCCGGCGGCGGGCCCTGGGGACCTGCTCTTTCCTTCCTGCCGGGGACGGTTCACGGCCCATCCATACGGGCCGAGCCGGCGATGATACAGGATAATTAAGGCCGTGTGTAGGCGCCCAGGGGCGGGCCTGCACAGGAAAAAGGGCGCCCTGGGGCGCCCTTCCGAGATCAGACCTTCTTCTTCGGGCCGATCATCATGACCATCTGGCGGCCTTCCAGGCGGGGGAAGGATTCCACCACGCCGTCTTCGCCGATATCGGTCTGGACGCGGCGGGCAAGGTTCTGCCCGAGGTCCTGGTGGGACATTTCGCGACCGCGGAAGCGAATGGTGACCTTGACCTTGTCACCTTCCTCAAGGAACTCACGCATCTTGCGGAGCTTGATCTGGTAATCGCCTTCGTCGGTGACGGGGCGGAACTTCACTTCCTTGATCTCGACCTGCTTCTGCTTCTTCTTGGCAGCCGAGGCCTTCTTCTGGGCTTCGAACTTGAACTTGCCGTAATCCATGATCTTGCAGACCGGCGGATCGCCGTTCGGCTGGATTTCGACGAGGTCCATGCCTAGCTCTTCGGCTGCCTTGATGGCATCACGGGTTTCCATGATGCCCATCTGCTCGCCTTCGGCGCCCAGCACCCGGACCCGCGGGACGCGGATCTCAGCGTTCTTGCGATTGCCCTTGTTATCGGTCGTAGCGATACCGCTATCCTCCAGAGGATTGATCTAATTACCGAACCCGCGCCTTAGCGGCGGGTCTCGGCGTCCAAACGTTCGACGAACTGGGCCACGGTCATGCTGCCGAGGTCCTCGCCGCCGCGGGTACGTACGGAGATGGTACCCGTTTCCTTCTCGCGGTCACCGACCACGATCAGATACGGGACCCGCTGCAACGTGTGCTCGCGGATTTTATATCCGACCTTTTCGTTGCGCAAATCAGCATTTACCCTGAAACGTTGTCCGACAAGGCCTTGGGTCACGTCTTGCACGTAATCGGCCTGAGCGTCGGTAATGCTGAACACTACGGCCTGAATGGGGGCAAGCCAGGTCGGAAGCAACCCGGCGTGATGCTCGATAAGGATACCAATAAAGCGCTCCATCGACCCCACGATGGCCCGATGCAGCATCACCGGGTGCTGGCGCTGGCTCGCTTCGTCCACGTATTCGGCGCCCAGGCGCTCCGGCATCATGAAGTCCACCTGCATGGTGCCGACCTGCCAGGCGCGGCCGATCGAGTCCTTCATGTGGTACTCGATCTTGGGGCCGTAGAAGGCGCCTTCGCCCGGCAGCTCTTCCCATTCCACGCCCGCGGCGGACAGGGCCTTGCGCAGGGCGCTCTCGGCCTTGTCCCACACCTCGTCGGCGCCGATGCGCTTTTCCGGGCGCAGGGCGATCTTCATGGCGATGTCGTTGAAGCCGAAGTCGGCGTACACCTGCATGGCCTGGGCGTGGAACGCCGCCACTTCACCCTCGATCTGCGACGGCGTGCAGAAGATGTGGCCGTCGTCCTGGGTGAAGGCGCGCACGCGCATGATGCCGTGCAGCGCGCCCGAGGGCTCGTTGCGATGGCAGCCGCCGAACTCGCCATAACGGATCGGCAGGTCACGATAGCTGTGCAGGTTGGTGTTGAAGATCTGGATGTGGCCGGGGCAGTTCATCGGCTTGAGCGCGTAGGTGCGCTTTTCCGACTCGGTGAAGAACATGTTCTCGTGGTAGTTGTCCCAGTGGCCGGACTTCTTCCACAGGCTCACGTCCATGATCTGCGGGCCACGCACTTCCTGGTAGCCGCTCTTCTTGTAGACGCCGCGGACGTACTGCTCCACGGCCTGCCAGATGGCCCAGCCCTTGGGGTGCCAGAAGATCATGCCCGGCGCTTCTTCCTGCATGTGGAAGAGGTCGAGCTGCTTGCCGATGCGGCGGTGGTCGCGCTTTTCGGCTTCCTCCAGCTGGTGCAGGTAGGCCTTCAGGTCCTTGTCGTTCAGCCACGAGGTGCCGTAGATGCGGGTCAGCATCTCGTTGTTGGAATCGCCGCGCCAGTAGGCGCCGGCCACCTTCATCAGCTTGAACGCGCGCAGCTTGCCGGTGTTGCCGACGTGCGGGCCGCGGCACAGATCGGTGAACTCACCCTGCGTGTAGAGCGAGAGCTCTTCGTTCGCCGGGATCGACTCGATGATCTGCGCCTTGTACTCCTCGCCCATGCCGCGGAAGAAGGCAATGGCGTCGTCGCGGCTCTTCACCGAGCGGGTGACCGGGATCTGTTCCTTGACGATCTTTTCCATCTCGGCCTGGATCGCGTCCAGGTCGTCGGGCGTGAAGGGACGCTCGTAGGCAAAGTCGTAATAGAAGCCGTTATCGACCACCGGGCCGATCGTGACCTGCGCGCCGGGGAAAAGGCGCTGCACGGCCTGGCCGAGAAGATGGGCCGTGGAGTGGCGCAGGATATCCAGCGCCTCGGGGCTCTTCTCGGTGATGATCTCGAGCTTTGCGTCGCGATCGATGTTGAAGCTGGCGTCCACCAGCTTGCCGTCCACCTTGCCGGCCAGGGTGGCCTTGGCCAGGCCGGCACCGATCGAGGCGGCGACATCCTGCACGGTAACGGGGTGTTCGAAGGGACGCTGGCTGCCGTCGGGGAGCGTGATCTGGATCATGGGTACGAATTCCGGACAAACAAAAAGGGCGCCAGGCGCCCTTCGGATTACAACGAAGACGTGGCGGGGGGCTCAGGTTGAAAAGCGCGTAGTCCGCATGTCACACACTCGGCCGACGTTACCGCGGGCCACCTTTTCGTTGGGTTACTACGGGAAAGCTAGTTCAGGCGCGGTCTTGTGTCAAATCGCAACGGCGTCAGCGCAGCCGGTCGAGCAGCCCCGAGGCGCGTCGCGTCTTGCGTGCCACGGCGTAGGCGAGGATGTCGGGTGCCGCCACCAGGGTGAAGTGGCGTCGCGCACGGGTGACCCCGGTATAGACCAGTTCCCGGGTCAGCACCGGTGACGGCTCCGGCGGGAGGGCGAGCGCCGTGTGCTCGAATTCAGAGCCCTGCGACTTGTGCACGGTCATCGCAAAAACGGTATCCACCGCCGAGAGGCGACTCGGTGCGACGAAACGGACGCGTTCGCCCCCGGCCCCGTCGGTGACCAGGAAGGCCACGCGGAGGGCGATGCCGCCCTGCCCGTCAGGCAGCGCCAGCGTCACCCCGATATCGCCGTTCATCAGGCCCAGCGCGTAGTCGTTGCGCACGACCATCACCGGCCGGCCTTCGTACCAGCCGGTGGCCGCGCGAACGAGGCCCCGGCTGAGCAGGGCCAGGGCGATGCGCTCGTTCTGGCTGTCCACGCCGTGGTCGCCGCGCTTCGTGGCGCACAGCAGCTGGAAACGGCGGTGCGCCTCCAGGGCACCGCGGCCCCATGCGGCCCAGGTGTCCTCGTCGGCACCGGCGGCCGGCCGGTGGGCCTGGATCCATTCGAGATAGTGGCGGTAACCGGGCGCGGGGGCGCGGCCATCGATCGCCAGCGCGGCCACGGCGGCCGGCGTGGCCGGCATGCGGGCAATGTCGTCAAACCGGCCTTCGAACACGCGTGCGACGGCCGCTCCGTTGCCTTCGTTGATGGCGCTCGCGAGAGCGCCGATGCCGCTGTCGGTGCCGAAGCGGCGGCTGCGGCGAAGCATCGTCACCCGCTGGTCGAGGGCCCACGGCGTGGTGGCGTCCCGCCACGGGCTGACGTCGACGCCGGCGGCGTCGCGCAGCCACGCCACGGTGGCGTCGTCATAGTGGCCGGGCTCCGCGCGCGCGCAGAGGTCGCCGAGCACCGCGCCCGCTTCTACGGACGAGAGCTGGTCCTTGTCGCCGAGCAGCACGATGCGCGCCCCTGCGGGCAACGCGTCCAGGGTCGCGGCCATCATTTCCAGGTCGATCATCGAGGCTTCGTCGATCACCAATACGTCGACGTGCAGTGGATTGTCGGCGTTGTGCTGGAAGGCGCGTGTGTCGGGCCGGCTGCCTAGCAGGCGATGCAGGGTCGTCACTTCGGCCGGAATGCCCTCGCGCACCGCTGCGTCAACGTCCAGCCGAGCTACCTGGGCGGCAATGGACGCGTTGAGGCGCGCCGCCGCCTTGCCCGTTGGCGCGGCCAGGCGGATGCGCAGGCGGGGCTCGCCGCGCTTCCAGGCCAGCGTCTGCAGCAGGCCAAGGAGGCGGACCACCGTCGTGGTCTTGCCTGTGCCGGGGCCACCGGTGATCACGGCGAAGGCGCTGCGCGAGGCGATGGCGCAAGCCACCTTCTGCCAGTCGACACCGTCGCCTTCCGCAGGGAACAGGCGATCGAGCTCGGCGCGCAGCCCGGGCGGATCGGGCAAGGGCGCAAGGCGCCCGAGGATCGCCGCCGCGACGCGTGCTTCGTCGCGCCAGAAGCGCCGCAGGTAAAGAAGGTTCGCATCGAGGACGAGTGGCGCAGCCTCATCACCACCGGGACGCGCGACCAGCGCCGATGCGCCCAGCCATGTCGACGCATCAGCCAGGGTGGGCTCCTGCTCGGCCAGCGCGCCGACATCCACGCAGATGTGCCCTTCTGCCAGTTCCCGGCTGAGCAGGGCCGCTGCCGCGAGGACGCGCGTGTCGGCGGCCGGATCCAGTGTGAACAGGAATCGAGCGAACGCACGATCCATCGCACGCAGGCGCCCATCGGCGGCGGCTCCATCCAGCCAGGCGTGGATGTCGGCGATCATGCGGTTGCTCCTTCGAACAGGCGATCCATGGCCTCGATCATGGCCCGGGGTGGACGTTCCACGTGCACGCCATGACCGCGGCCATCCACGCCGCGCAGGTAGACATACACCGCGCCACCGACATGCGTGTCGTAGTCGTACGCAGGCCCGAGGCGGGTGCGCAGCAGGCGATGCAGGGCCAGCAGGTAAAGGGCGTACTGAAGCTCATAACGGGAATCGAGGATGGAAAGGCGCATGGCGTCGGGCGTGTAGGCGTGTTCGTCAGCGCCCAGCCAGTTCGACTTGTAGTCGACGACGTACCAGCGGCCTTCGTGCTCGATGATCAGGTCGATGAAGCCCTTGAGCATGCCGTTCAGCGTGTCGCTCGTCAGCGCGGGACGCGTGGCACCGCCGAGCGTGTGTTCGCGCACGATACGGTCGAGCGCCAGTGTGTCCACGCGGCGCGCTTCGAAGAGGAACTCGAGCTCGGCGCGATACCGCGTGGTGTCATCGAGCTGACCCAACGCCAGTGTCGAGCCATCCGGCAAGGTCATCGGCGTGGCCAGGAGCACCAGCAACCAGTCGGTAAGCAGGTCGATCGCCCCGTCCCACCCGCGCCGTTCGCAACGGCGCGCCACGGTGTCGCGCAGGCGCGCCCGGTCGCAGGCGATGGCCGCGAATCCCTCGTCCGCGATCCATTCGAGAAGATCGTGCAGGAAGGTGCCGGCCTCGGCGCCGCGCTCGAAGCCGTGGATGCTGGAGGGGTCCGCGACCGTCGCCACCGGCTCGGTGGCGTACTCGACGATGACATCGTCGATGGCCGTTTCCGGCGCGGGCACATCCTCTTCCGCCTCGGCGTAGCGCAGGCCGCTGTAACTGGCGATGCGCCACGGCTCGGCTCGCGCGATCTCCGGCTCGCGCGGCGGGAGGAGCTTATCGTCACGGACCGGAGCGACATAACGGGTGTCATCGGGCGCCGGCATGTAGTCGACGGCAATGGACGGCTGGCCCTTCGCCAGTGCGGCCAGCAGCCCCGCGATGGCACCGTTGTCAATCTCTGCGCCGCCGGTGAGCAGGTGGCCGAAGGCGCTGCGGTGCACCTGGGGCTTCTTTGCATTACCCGCGGCGACCGGCGCGATGCCCAGCCAGCACGCGTGCCGTGCACGCGTAAGGGCGACGTAGAGCAGGCGCAGGTCTTCCTGCAGCGCGGCCCGCTCGGCGGCTTCCTTTGCTTCGCTGACAGCGACGCCGCCCTGCTTTTCACTGAGCAGCTCGAGCGACATGCCCTCGCCATCGTGATACCGGTAGCCCTGCCCCGCCCGGGCCTTGCCGGACGCGCAGACGAAGGGCAGGAAGACCAGCGGGTATTCCAGGCCCTTCGATTTGTGGATCGTGATGACCTTGACGAGGTCGTCGTCGCTTTCCAGCCGGACGATCTGGTCGTCGCCGTGATGGCTCGCTGTATCGGCAAGGCGCTCGGAGAGATAACGGATGAGCGCCTGCTCACCATCCAGCGTGGCAGCGGCCTGCTGGAGCAGCTCCGCCAGATGCAACACATTGGTCAGGGCGCGCTCGCCGCCATCCAGCGACAGGAGCCGCGCCGGGAGATCGAAGACGTGGAGCATGCGATGCAGCATGGCCAGCACGCCGGCATGCCGCCAGACATCGCGCAACGCCATGAACTGCTGGCCGCGCGCTTCCCAATGCCTCTCCTCCACGTTCAGGCGTTCCAGCTCGCCAAAGCCGAGGTGAAGGGTGCGGGTGGCGAGCGCCGCACGCATGGCGAGGTCAGACGATGGCTCAGCCACGGCGCGCAGCCAGAACAGGAGATCGGTCGCCTCGACGCTCTCCCATACCGAATCACGGTCGGAGAGAAAGACGCTGCGCACGCGGCGCTCGGCCAGCGCGGCGCGTACTTCCGCGGCCTCGGCATGGCTGCGCACGAGGACGGCAATGTCGGCCGGGCGCAAGGGCCTGGCAGGCCCATCTGACGGTGTGAACCCCGCTTCGCCCCGGGCGGCCTCGCCCAGGAGACGAACGATCTCGCTACCGCACGCGGCAGCCATTTCCTTGCGATAGATGCGCACGCCGACCGGCTGCTCGTCATCGAGTAGCCAGAG
Source organism: Luteibacter pinisoli (assembly GCF_006385595.1). Taxonomy (NCBI): domain Bacteria; kingdom Pseudomonadati; phylum Pseudomonadota; class Gammaproteobacteria; order Lysobacterales; family Rhodanobacteraceae; genus Luteibacter; species Luteibacter pinisoli. Next base: position 1,395,431 of record NZ_CP041046.1, on the reverse strand, counting down.
CTGGAGCGCGGGCTGGGTTTCCCCATGCCGCACGAAGTGCTCCGCGCGGCCATGTGCCAGCACCGGCGCGAACGGCAGGCCACGGTCCTCGAAATGGAAGGCGCCCGACGCGTGGCGCTCGCCATGCGAGAACACCGCGTTCACCGCGTCGACCATGCCCTGGGTGGAACGGAAATTGGTGTCGAGGCTGTAATGCGGCGGCGACGCCTCGGCGCGCGCGGACAGGTACGTATGGATATCCGCACCGCGGAACGCGTAGATCGCCTGCTTCGGATCACCAATCAGCAGCAGTGCGGTATCCGGTGCCGCGGCATAGACGGTCCGGAAGATGCGGTACTGGAGGGGATCGGTATCCTGGAACTCGTCAATCAGCGCGAGCGGGTACTGGCGTCGGATCGTCGCGGCCAGATCCACGCCGGAGGCGCCGGTGAGTGCGCGGTCGAGGCGAAGCAGCAGGTCGTCGAAGCCGATCTGGGCGCGTCGGCGCTTTTGCGTGGCGAAGCGTTCGCGAACGCGCTCCACGGCATCCGCAAGGATGACATGGCGTACAGCCACCCGCGAAGCCTGCCATTCGTTCCAGTGCTCCAGCGCGCCAAAGGCCGGATGTTCGGGTCGATCCTTTCCCTTGCCAGTGGCTTTCGCGAGGCGACTCGTCGCGTAACGGGCGATATCGAAGCCGCCGGGCTCAGCGGATTGAGCCCAGCGCCGCATCGCGGCCATGTCGGCGGGCATGCGGTCCGGCTTGTACCACCCGTTGTGCAGCGTCTTGCTGGCGACGGCGCCGACAAGGAGCGCGCTGAGGTCGTCCGCGTCATCCCGCCAGGCACGCGCGGCATCGCCCATCCGGCGGCTATCTTCGTCGTCCCACGCCTTTCGCTCGGCGAGCACGGCGTCCAGGCCATCCCCGTGGCCAAGGACGGCACCATCCACACGCAACGTGGCCTCGCCCGCACCCAGCAGCGGCTTCAGGGAGCGCAGCAGATCATCCGGCGTGCGCCACTCGGCCTGCACGGCCGCCAGTGTCGCTTCATCCAGCGGATAGAACGTCTGCCGCCAGTAATCGCGCACGCACTCGGCCAGCAACTCGCTTTCATCGGGTTCGAGGGTCTGCGCGAACGCATGGCCGCTACCAAACGCATGCTGGGTGAGCATGCGCTGGCTCCAGCCGTGAATGGTGAAAATGGCGGCCTCATCCATCCACTGCGCGGCCAGTTCAAGCCGGCGTGCGCAGGCGGACCGCTGCTCCGGTGCGTAAGCGGCGATCAGCTCACGCATCAACGGTTCAGTGGACTCGCCCGAGCGAAACGCGATGGCCGACGCGACGAGTCGTGCGCGGATGCGCTCGCGCAGCTCCTGCGTGGCTGCCTCGGTAAATGTCACGACGAGGATCTGTGGCGGCAGCAGCGGCTGGGGGACGCCGTGACCCAGCACGGCACGCACGTACAGTGCCGCGATGGTCCAGGTTTTGCCTGTACCGGCGCTCGCCTCGATCAGGCGCACGCCATTGAGCGGGAGCGCCAGCGGTTCCAGTGGTTCAACGGCGAACGTCATGCCTGCTCCACCCGTAAGGCCGCGCACAGATCCATATAAGGCTGGAGGTGATGCGCGAAGCCAGCCGACAGCATCCGGTCGAAGTCCGGCCATGCCCGCGCGAGGTATGGGTCGCCGTCCACCTCGCCGCGCGAAAAGTCATCCGCGGGCGAATACGCACGCCGCGCTGCGCTCTCGGCATCACGTTCGTCCGCGGCGATCCAGGCCAGTGCCGCTTTCATGGCCACCGGCAGCGGCGTCGCCATGCCCTCGCGCCAGGCTCGCACAAGGGTCTCGAGCGCTGCGCGCGCCTGATCCGTCGCGAGTGGCCGCATGACGATGGTGCCGTCAGGGCCGATGTATCGGGTTTCCACGGCGTGGCCGGCAGCCTGCGCCACGAGGTGGTCGACCCACGGCATCACTACCCGGTGCGCAAGCGGCCGCCCTTCGGCATCGAGGACGCCCGAGGGTGACACCAGCAGCGCCGCCAGATCGCCGGCTTCGTTGGCCCGCAACCCTGCCAGCCAGTCTTCGATAACCACACCCGCGCATGCCACGCGTACTTCGAACTTGTCGGCTTCCACCGGCCAGCGCCGGCGCTCGGCGACGTAGCGCCCGTACACGGCAGCCGCACCTTCTTCCAACTCGCGGCGAATGGGTGCGGCAAAGCCGCCCATGGGCAACTTGCCACTTCGCTGCAGGCGTGTCGTCGCGCCACTGATGGCGAGTTGTGACGGCTGCTCCTCCCGGAGCGCCGCGCGCAGTACCGTGTCGGTCATGGTGAAGCGATCCAGCCCGCCCAGGGCGAAGGGCTCCAGCGCTTCGCTCGCGACATCCGGCAGCTCGAAACGGACGCCCAGCCTGCCCTGGAAGAATTCGCGGACGGGATGACGCAGGAATCGCCGCAACGTGCCGAGGCCGATGGGGCGGTCCACGGACCAGGGCGGAAGGCCGTCACCTTCCGTCGCCGTGCCGCCGTCATGAACGTGGCGCCACTCATTGGCGTAGGTAAACAGGCGCGGATCGCCCGCCCTGAAATACGCCGGACTGAAGGGTTGCAACGCGTGGACCACGGTGAGGCGGTTGAGTACCTCCCCGCCCTCCTCGTCCGCCCAGGCGGCGCTGAGATAATCGCGCAACTGGCCCACCAGCACGGACGGCGCCCGCTCAGCGTTGTCGCGCGCGCTGCGACCCACCCAGCCAATGTGCAAGCCATCCCGCGCGGAAAGAAGCGCCTCGAGAAAAAGGTAACGGTCGTCTTCACGGCGCGAGCGGTCGCCAGGACGCCATGCGCCGGCGCGTGCCATCAGGTCAAAATCCATCGGCGGTCGCGCACGCGGATACTCGCCGTCGTTCATGCCCAGCAGGCAGACGAGGCGGAACGGAATGGCGCGCATCGGCATCAGGGTGCCGAAACTCACGGCGCCGGCCAGGAAGCGCTTGGACAGGCCGCCATCGTCCAGCTGGCCAAGCCACGCCTCACGCACGACGTCCACCGGCACGGGCTCGTCGAAATCCGCTTCGGCACAGGCACGCTCCCAGGTATCCAGCGCATCCAGCAGGCGCTGCTCGCGCATGCGGTCGTCCGGATCGGTCGGTGCGAAGAAGTCGCGCATCAACGCGCGCAACCGCTCGCCCCACGCGGCCGCCGGCACGGGTACCGCCATGGCGCGCCAGTGGCTGCCCAGCCGCTCGACCAGGTCGGCCAGCGGACCGACCAGCCCGGCATCGAGGCCACCCACTTCGCCGTACGGCTCGATCTCTCCCCATGCCTCGCCCTGCCCCACGGCATAGCCGAGCAACATGCGACGGAGACCAAACAACCACGTGTTCTGCTCGAGCGCAGGCAAACCCAGCGCCGCGCGCTGTTCGGCATCGAGGCCCCAACGGATGCCGGCCCCCTCCACCCAGCGATGCACGAGCGGCAGGTCGTCCACGCCGAGGCCAAAGCGTTCGCGAAGCGCCGGGACGTCGAGCAGGTCAGCCATGTCACCGGAGGCAAACCGCGACTCCGTCATGCCCATCAGCATGTCCAGCGCCATCACCATCGGCACCGTCCCGCGCGAGGCGCGATCGGCAATGCTGTAGGGGATGTAGCGGCGGTCATCGCGCGTCACGCGACCGAAGACGGCGTCGATATGCGGCGCGTAGGTGTCGATATCCGGCACCATCACGATCACGTCGCGCGGAAGGATCGGATCGCCTGCGCGTGCCGAGGCCTCGAATCGCGCCAGCAGCTGATCGTGCAGGATCTCGACTTCGCGCTGTGGGCCGTGCGCGACATGGAACGCGATGGACTCATCACCGGCGGCGAGAGGCGCGGGCTGGGCCGGAAGCGGATCGAGGTCCAGGATGGCCGCTTGCACCTTGCCAAGCAGGCTCGTGCTGGACGGCTCCTCGAACACGTCAATGCGCTGTTCCCATGCGGTGAAGCGCTCGCGATACGTTTCCGGATGATCGAACTCATCGAGCAGGCGAATGTAATCGCGCCCCTGCTTGCCCCATGCGGCGAGCAGCGGATTCGCGTACAGATGCAGGTCACCTTCGTCGGGCATCGGGGGCACACCCGGCTTGGCCTCCTGGCGGCGACGCTCCGCGCGCAGCAGCTCGCGGTCGTCGACGATGTCGGCCCAATAATGGCGGCATGGATTGAGGACGACGAGGACGACCTGCGACCAGCGCGACAACGCGGACAGCGCCTCGATGGTCTGCCTGGGAAGCGACGACATGCCGAACACGACAATGCGCCGGGCCAGGGCAGCGGGCCTTTCCGTGGCGGTGGACGCCGCATGGAGGAATCGGGCATGCACGGCCGCGCGATGCCCATGCGCGTCGTCGGGGCCCACATCGTCCAGTAGGCGTCGCCATAGCGCGGCCTGCCAGCGATCACTTTCACCCATGCCGGGTTCGCCGCCGCGGGCATCGCGCATGACGTCGCGCCCGGCGGCCCAGTCGTCCAGCCAGTCGGCACGATACACCTGGTAGCCGTCGTAGAGATCCGCCAGGCGCTCGGCCAGCTGATGGCATTTACGCGCATCCTCGCCGTCGCCCAGGAACGCCGCGAGCGGCTCGAAAACCGGCTCGCGCGCCAGCGCCGGCAGCAGGCGCATCAGGCGCCAGATCAGCCGTGATTTATCGAAGGGCGATTCCGGAGGCACCGCATCGCGACCCAGCACGGCACGGTACGCATCCCAAAGGAACCGGCCCGGCAGCTCCACGTTCACCGACGCCGCGATCCCGAGCCCGCCATCACCTTCCGCCCGCGCCAGCGCCAGCCGGAACCACTGCGCGATGCCATTGGACTGCACGAGGATGCGCTCGTCTTCCAGCGGGCGCAGGGGCGCACGCTTCAGCCACTGAACGAGGATGTCGCGGAGGTCTTCGAGGCGGTTACCGTGCAGGACCATCAGGCCCGGCGCGATCGGATGCGTATCGCTCAAGCATCAGCTCCGGCGGAGGAGTGAGGAACAGAGGCCATGATGGCCGACATGGGTCGCACGCCCCGAGACCTTAGAAAGGCTTGGCCACCACCAGGTAGACGATGGCCAGCAGCACCAGCACGGGCAATTCGTTACCCATCCGCAGGGCCTTCGCGGAAGGCAGCGGGCCGCCGGCGATGCTGCGCTTGAGTGCTCGGCCCGTCCAGATGAAGTAAGCCAGCATCAGGGCGACCAGGGCCAGCTTCGCATGCAGCCACCCGCCGGCGATGCCGAAATAGAGCCAGAGAATCAGGCCAAAGATCAGCGCCATGCCGAACATGGTGTGGCCGAAGCGGTAGAGTCGACGCCCCATCAGCTCCAGTCGCGCCTTGACCGCGGGTGGCTCACCCGTCGCTTCCGCGATATTCACCAGGATGCGGGGCAGGTAGAAGACCGTGGCCATCCAGGCGATGACAAAGACGATGTGCAAGGACTTGGTCAGCAAATAGGCCACGGGCGCCGCTCCCTTTGAAAGGCATGAGTGTAGCCCGGAGAACCCCGCCGCGAACTGCGACAGGTAGCCTCACGGCACGCGCGCGAGATGCTGGAGCGCCTGTGCGCCCACGAAGCCAAGCGTACCGCCAAGGGTGGCAATCGCCGTGGCCATGCCCCACAAGCGCTGGCGGCAGCCAAGCAGGTCGCGCAGGTCGGTCTCTGTGCCACGGAGCCGGCGATCGACTTCCCGGACGTCGTGCTGCATCACGGTGACATCGGAAGCCACCGCGGACATCGCCTGCCCCAGGTTTCCGACGCGGGCGTCGAGACGGTCCAGGCGGGTATCGACCCGCTGGAAGCCTTCATTCGTACGGCGCGCGTGCTCATCGAAGCGGGCCAGGAATGCGTCAAACCGGGCATCAGACCGGGCAAGGCGCTCATGCAGGCACGTCCACTCCGTGGCCGAGAGAGACAGGCCAGAATGACTCAGCGACTGGGAGGCCTCGGGAGAGCAAGAAGGGTTGACCATGAACAGGCTCCGAAACAAAGGGTGCCCAAAGAATCCATGGAACGGCGCGAGGCCGCCATCCGTCGAAGCTCAACAAAAACTGTAAGGCAAAGCTGACCTGGCTTAAGGCGTCAGAAGCGGTCGGTGGTTGCCATATAGCGCCACTGCCCCGGCTCCATGCGCGACATGGGAATCCGGCCGACGCGGATGCGCTTCATCCCGAGCACCTTCAGGCCAACCGCCTCGCACATCCGCTCGATCGTCGCCGGCGCGATGCGCTTCAAGGCAAAGCGGAGATGGCGCTCGTTCTGCCAGCTGACCTTGATCGGCGGCAAGGCGTAATTGTCGAAAACGAGTCCGTGGTTGAGCTTTGCCAAGCCGCTCGCCGAGAGCGCGCCTTCCACTTCCACCACCATCTCCTGCTCAAGGCGTTCGAAATCCTCGACCAGACGGCGCTTCACGCGCCAGTCCTGGGTAAATACCAGCAGGCCACTGGCCATGTCCGGCAGCGGCAGCGGCGATTCGAGGTGGTTGAAGTGTCGCTGCAGCAAGCGCACGCCCGACATGTCGTAGGGAGCGTGGCTTTCCGCGCGGATCATGGCCCGCGCCTCTTCGACGGTTGCCCCGGCCGGCTTGTGGAACAGCATCGATGCCGGTTCCGGCGGTGTCAGCTGCGCATTCGGGTCGATCTCGACCCGCTGGCCGAGCACCTTGAACTGCGGCTGCTCCACCGTCACCCCGTCCACGCGCACCCAGCCGCCTTCGATATACATTTCCGCTTCGCGGCGCGAGCACTGGGTCAGTGCGGCGACACGTTTGGCCAGGCGTTCGGGTTCGGGTTCGGTCATCAGGCGGGCCAGGGAGTCCTGTCGGGATTATAGGCAAGAAAAAAGGAGCCTCGAGGGCTCCTTCATCATCGTCTTCATGCCATTTCCCGATAGAGGGAAATGGTGGGCGGTACAAGGATCGAACTTGTGACCCCTACCATGTCAAGGTAGTGCTCTACCGCTGAGCTAACCGCCCGAAGAGCTGCGCAGTTTACCGATGCCCGGAGGCCGATGCAAGGGGGTCCGTGCCACGGGAATGCCCCCACCTCGTCAGCGCAGGGCCCGCTCGCGCAGCCGGTGGATCTCGTCGCGCACCTTGCCCGCCTCCTCGAACTCCAGGTTCTGGGCGTGCTTGTACATCCGCGTCTCCAGCTTCTTGATCATCGAGCCGACCTGCTCGGTGCTCAGCGCGCTGTAGTCCTCCGCCACCTCGGCCACCTTCTTTGCATCCTTACCCTTCTTGCCCTTCCCTCGCGAGCCCAGGTCGGAACGGGCACCTTCCATGATGTCGGCAATGCGCCGGACCACCGTCTTCGGCGTAATGCCGTTGGCCGTGTTGTATTCGATCTGCTTCTCGCGGCGGCGCGCCGTTTCGTCCATGGCCTCTTTCATGGAGCCGGTGATCTCATCGGCGTACAAGATCGCCTTGCCGCGCACGTTACGTGCCGCGCGGCCGATGGTCTGGATCAAGGACCGCGTGGAACGCAGGAAGCCTTCCTTGTCCGCATCCAGGATCGCGACAAGGGAGACCTCGGGCATGTCCAGGCCCTCGCGGAGCAGGTTAATGCCCACCAGCACGTCAAACTCGCCCAGGCGCAGGTCGCGAATGATTTCCGTGCGCTCCACCGTTTCGATATCGGAATGCAGGTAGCGGACCTTTACGTCGTGCTCGGACAGATAATCGGTGAGATTCTCCGACATGCGCTTGGTGAGCGTCGTGACGAGCACGCGATCCCCCATGGCGATGCGCTTACGAATCTCGCCCAGCAGATCGTCCACCTGGGTGCGCACCGGGCGCACCTCGACCTCGGGGTCGATCAGGCCAGTCGGGCGCACGACCAGTTCAACGATATTGTCGTCGGAATGCTCGAGCTCGTACTTTGCCGGCGTGGCCGATACGTAAATGGCTCGCGGCGCACGGCGCTCCCATTCGTCGAACTTCAGCGGGCGGTTATCCATCGCCGACGGGAGGCGGAATCCGAACTCGACCAGCGTCTCCTTGCGCGAGCGGTCGCCCTTATACATCGCACCGAGCTGCGGCACGGTCACATGCGATTCGTCGACCACCATCAGCGCATCCGGCGGCAGATAGTCAAACAGGGTCGGCGGCGGCTCGCCGGGGCCGCGACGGGTCATGTGCCGCGAATAGTTCTCGATACCCTGGCAGAAACCCACCTCGGCCATCATTTCCAGGTCGAAGCGCGTGCGCTGCTCCAGTCGCTGTGCCTCGACCAGCTTATTGTCCTTGTAGAGCTGCTCCAGGCGCTCGGAAAGCTCGACCTTGATGGTCTCCATCGCATTGAGCACGCTTTGCCGCGTCGTGGCGTAATGCGTCTTGGGATACACGGTGTAGCGGGGCACTTTCCGCAGGACTTCGCCGGTCAGGGGGTCGAATACCGAAAGGTTTTCCACGTCACCGTCGAACAGCTCGATGCGCAGGGCTTCCGCCTCGGATTCCGCCGGGAAGACGTCGATGATTTCGCCGCGCACGCGATACGTACCGCGGCGCAGTTCCATCTCGTTGCGGACATACTGCAGTTCGGTGAGCTGGCGGATCAGGGCGCGCTGGTCGACGTGGTCGCCGCGCGACAGGATCAGCCGGAGGCTCATGTAATCCTCCGGGTCACCCAGACCGTAGATCGCCGAAACGGTAGCGACGATCAGCGAATCGCGACGCGACAGCAGCGCCTTGGTCGCGGCAAGGCGCATCTGCTCGATGTGATCGTTGATGCTCGAATCCTTCTCGATGAAGGTATCCGAGGCCACCACGTACGCTTCGGGCTGGTAGTAGTCGTAGTAGCTGACGAAGTACTCCACCGCGTTATGCGGGAAGAACTCCTTGAACTCACCATAGAGCTGCGCGGCCAGCGTCTTGTTGGGCGCCAGCACAATGGTCGGCTTCTGGATCTTGTCGATCACATTGGCGATGGTGAAGGTTTTGCCGGAACCGGTCACACCAAGCAGGGTCTGCGAGGCGAGCCCCGACTCAAACCCTTCGGTGAGGCGCTGGATGGCCAGGGGCTGGTCACCCGCGGGCTGGTAAGGCGAGACGAGCTGGAAGCGATCAGTCATACCCGACCATATGCTGGCGAAAACCGTGAGTTTAAAGGCACTGCGCCTACACGGCGTGAGGTCGAAGCCTGACAGATCCGGGCCGCCGTGCGAGCCATCCTCCCGGGTACATCAAGGACCCTGCCATGCCTCGTCGCCAGCGCGCCTTCACCCTCATCGAACTGACCATCGTCGCCCTCATCGTTGCCGCCGGCGCCGTCATCGCCGTGCCCGCGGTGGGCCACGCCATCGCCGCCGCACAGGCGCGCACCGCCTCGCGGACCCTCGCGCACGACCTGGCAATGGCCCGGCGCGCCGCTATCGACCGGGACGGCCCCGTGGTCGCCTGCGCCAGCCGCGACGGCCTCCGCTGCACGCCGGGGGCCGCATGGCATCACGGATGGATCATCCAGCACGGCCGCGTCGTCCTCTCGGCGCACGATGCCCTGCCTCGCCGCGTGGCCAGCGACGCCTCGGACGGGCGGCCACAGATTCGGTTCGGGCCAGGCGGCACCGCCTTGGGAACCAATACAACGATCACCTTCTGCGCCCGGAACCGGCCGGGCACGGGACATTCGGCGGTGGTCTCAGGCGTTGGCAGGATCCACGGCGGCCCCGCCCAATCCGCCCATGGGGCCTCCTGCGCCGCCTCACGTGAAATTCGTCGTTAAGAATGCTTGACAGCCCCCTGCAACATCCACAAAATACGTGGCTCCCCGCCCGAATAGCTCAGCCGGTTAGAGCACTTGACTGTTAATCAGGGGGTCGTTGGTTCGAGTCCAACTTCGGGCGCCAGAATTTGAAAGGGCTTGCAGCGATGCAAGCCCTTTTCTTTTGCCTGCTGACAAATAGGTTAGAGTTCGCCCCTATGGCACCTCATCCCATTCCCGGTGGCCTGCTGATTGCCATCGAAGGCATTGATGGCGCAGGCAAGACGACGCTCGCGCACACCATTCGCGACGAACTGCTGCGCACAGGCGCCAGCGTGTCGCTGAGCAAAGAACCCACGACGGGCACCTACGGCATGCAGGTCCGCAACTCAGCGGCCAGCGGCCGGCTTACGCCGGACGAGGAACTGCGCCTCCTGCTCCTTGATCGGCGAGAGCACGTCGAGACACTGATCGGTCCGGCCCTGTCGCGCGGCGAAGTCGTCATCCTCGATCGCTACTTCCCGTCGAACGTCGCCTACCAGGGGGCTGCCGGCATCGATGTCGATCACCTGATGACCGCCAATGCGTTCGCGCCCCGCCCGGACCTGCTCCTGCTGCTCGACATCGAGCCGTCCGCGGGCCTGGCGCGCATTCGTGCGCGCGGCGACAAGCCCAACCACTTCGAGACGGCCGACAACCTGGCCCAGTGCCGCGAAATCTTCCGCGCCCTGGACCTGCCCCACTCCGTCGAGGTCGACGCCTCGGCCCCGGCCGATCGCGTGGCCGAGGTTGCCCTGGGGCACGTGCGCGAAGCGATTGCGCGGAAAACGGCTACGACCCAGAGCGCGACCCTGTAATCCGGCGTCGCCTAGGGGGTAGCGCCCTTCGCTCCCCCAACCGCCGCCACGTGCGCTTCCGGCCCGATGTTCGCATCGAGGAACTGGAGCATGCGGGCGTAGAAGTCTTCCATGTGCGCCTCGCCCATGATGCCGTGGCCCTCGTACGGGTATTCAAGGTACACCGCCGGATGCCCGGCTTTCTTCAGTGCATCGCGAAGGGCACGCGCATGTTCGATGGGCACGCGGCCGTCCGCCGTGCCGTGGGCAAGCATCACCGGCACGGTGATCATCGACGCCATCTGCACCGGCGAGCGGCTGGCGAGCTCCGCCTTGTCCGTACCGATCACGCGGTGCAGGTATTCGATGCCGTAGTGGTAGCGATGCGTGTCGCCCCACGAGTACATCTTGCCCAGGTCGTAGACCCCCGCCTCGCCGATGGCGCAGCGGTAAAGCGCCGGCTCGCGGGCCGCGCCCATGAGGGCGGCGTAACCGCCGTAGCTACCACCGAAGATGCAGACGCGCCGCCCATCGACCAGATGGTTGTCGATAGCCCAGTGCGTGGCGTCCGTGACGTCGTCCTGCATCGCCCCGCCCCACTGGCGATAGCCACGCTCCTGGAATTCCAGGCCAAACCCGCTTGAGCCACGGAAGTTCACCCGGAGCACGGCATAGCCATGCTGTGCGAGCAGCTGCACGTCGCGATCGTAGCCCCAGTCATCGCGCGTGTAATACGGGCCGCCGTGCACCATGACCACAAGCGGGGGCAGTGACGAGCCGTCGGCAGGCAGCGTCAGGAAACCGGACAGTGGCAGGCCATCGCGGGCCTTGAACGCGAAGTCGGTGGTGGTCAGCTGCTTCGCCGGGTCGATCCACGGATGGCTTCGAAACAGCAGCTGTGCTTTACGCGTCGTCTTATCGAAAAGGTAGAACGCACCGGGGTCGTGGTCGCTGCCGGTGGCAATCACAAGCAGGTTGCCATCGGCACTCGCACTGACCACCGTCTCGGCGCTATCCGGAAATGCGGCGTTCAGCGCCATGCGCCAACGGCTGTCGTCCTGCTTCGGGTCGAAGAAATGCTGCACCGGGCGGCCGGGGCCGAAGGTCGCGCCTATGGGTTCCTGCTGATCCATGCTGGCGACGAGCGACAGCGGATCGGACGTCGGATCGCTCAGCATCACCTGGCGCGAGCCATCGGTCAGGTCATAGCGTTCGACGACATTGGTGCCGTGCGCGCGCTCGGAAAGCAGGTAGGCGTAACGGTTGTCGCGGCTGATGCCAACCGGGGCGATATAAATGTGGCTCGTCTTGCTTTCGTTGAGCGAGGCCCATGTCCCGTCCGCACGCCATACGTCGAGCTTCTCTTCACCCTCCTCGTCCACGGCCCAGGTCAGCCGGGGCTGGCCCGCGTGGTCGATCAGGAATTCCGCGGCACCTTCCAGTGGCGACACGGCCACGGATTCGCCGCGACCGGTCAGGTGGGTGATGTCGAGCTTGCGCAGGTCGGTGTGCCATTTGCCGCCCACCAAGGTGCTTTCCTCGACCAGCACGTGCTTGTCGTCGCCCTCGATCGTGCCGACGTACGTGTCCGGCAACAGCTTCGGATGGGTCTCGTGGATATTCAGGAGGTAGAGCTGTGGCATCACCACCGGCATCGCGTAGCTGCCGCTGGCACGATTGGCCGAGATGAGCAGCTGATCCGAGCCGATCCAGCGCACGGCCTGGACTTCGGCACGGTCACCGGGATTGACCTGGCTGACTGGCGCCAGCGTCTTCCGGTCGACAACCGTGACCCGGGTGCTGTCGTCCTCCCGGTGGGCAATGGCCAGCAAGGCGCCATCCGGAGAAATCTGCACCTGCTCGTACTGGGCCCGGCGCAGGAGCCCCTTGGTCACCTCGTCCGCGACAACGGCGTTGCCCTGCACACTGCCGCCGAGCGCAAGGCCCAGCCACATCACTGCAAACATCGGAACCCCTCCCCTGAAAGGTCGGCAGACTATGCGGCAGGAGGGCCCGTGTGATCAACGGTTGAGCGCTTTCGCAAGAAAGGGAGGCCGGCAATACGCGCAAGAGCACGCCGAACGGCGCCACACCGAGGCCGAATTGACATACAGAAGCACGAGCTGGAGACTTCTCGGGCAGCCCCACAGCACCCCATGGTTCAGCGTCGCAAGACGGTCCGGGGGATCGCCGAGAGGGCTGTTTTTTTAGTTCCGCCGTAACGGAGCCAACCCTTTCGGGATCACGTCGTCGACGTAAACCTTTCCGTCCGCCGTCGTCCGGATTGGAACGATGATGTCGTACAGCTTCTCGCCGCACTCGCCACGCCACGCCGCGCGCAAATGGGGACGGCCGATCTGATCCGCTGAAATATCAGCATGATCGGCGCACCCCGCCGCTAGCCACGCTATGCACTGCTCGTGACTGTATCCGTCCTTTTCGATACGGCTCTGATAACCGTGCCTGGGTTTCAGGTCGAGCGAGCAGGGGCAATCCATCGGCCGCCCCCAGAATGCCGACACGTGGGCCGCCAGATCGAGCCGCTGGCGTGACGTCAGTTCGACGGCTTCCCTGACTGTCGCTTTGGGGGGTCCACAGTCCCCGACCGCCTCGCGGCAATAGCGAGCCAGCGCCCGAATGGCGGTGCACGTCAGGGCCATCCTTGAATCCTCGCTCGTCAGAATCAAACGAACGAGCGTAGGAATGGCCTCTTGTGGCGTCTGTCAGAGAAAGCCTCAGAATCTGCAGGCGATCACCGCGATCGTGTCGTGCCCCGATCAGCTATCCAGCTGCGTAATCGAAGACACCTTGCCGTCGATGATTTCGACCTGCACGCTCTTCTTGCCCTGAAAGTACTCCAGGCGGTAGCCGCGCAAGCCGCCCCTGCTGGTCTCGATCGGGGTTTCGCGATCGGGCTTGCCCGCGATGCTGCGCAGGCGGCCTTCACTGTCACCTGTACTGACCACCTGTGAGTTGACGCGCCAGGTCTCCGAGGCAAGCGCAGGGAGAGCAAGGGCTGCCAGCAGCAGCCCGATGATGACTCGCTTCATGCGTATCTCCTTGTCATGTGGACTCGAGCCTAGCGCCGCTGCATACGCACCCACAAGTTGCGAGAGGCACCACCGGGGTGCGACATTCAGGCCCCAGATAACGACGCGGCCCCTTCCATGCCCCGCCTCCGCCTGCTCTCACTGCTCGCCTTTGCGCTCCCTTTCGCCGCTGTGAGTGCAGAAACCTCGGGCACCCGCAGCGACAACCCAAAGCAGACGGCGATGGACAGGGCGGTGGATACTGCGGCAGCAACGTTCTTCGAAAGCCGCTGCCACGCGGGCCTTTCCATCGCCGTCGTCACCGCCTCGGGTGAGCACATCTACGACTACGGGTTTGCCGACCGGCAAAAAGGTACGCCGCCCATGCCGGACAGCGTGTATGAAATCGCCTCGGTCACCAAGAGCTTCACCGCCTCACTGGCCGCGGCCGCCGTCCACGACGGCAAACTGTCCCTCGACGGCGATATTCGCAAAGACCTTCCGGGAAGCTACCCAAACCTTATCGCCGGCGGCCGACCTGTCACCCTTGCCACGTTGCTGACCCATCGCTCCGGCATGCCCCGAGACATCCCTGACTCCGACGCGATCTTCGCGGCGAAGGATCCGCACACCCTTCCCGCCCAACTTCGGGCGCTGATGCGCGGGCAGGACGAAAAGCGTTTCCTCAAAGCTCTCCACGACACCCGCTTGCGCAGCACGCCCGGAACGGAAGAAACCTATTCCAACGCCGGATTCATCCTGATCGGCGCGGCACTGGAGCACGTGTACAAAGTTCCCTACGCAAACCTGCTGCAACAGCGCATCCTCACCCCTTTAAACATGACCTCCACGACGCTCACGCTCACATCAGCCCAGCAGGCGCGGCGCGTCATCGGCTATGACATGTTCGGCCAGCCCGCACCTGATCATCCGAGCAATGCCGGCGCTGCGTGGGGCTTATGGTCAACGCCGGCCGATCTGGCGAAGTACGTGCGGTGGCAGCTGGACGAAACGGATCCGGTGGTCGCCCTCTCGCACCAGCCCTTGGCCGACGGCAAGGACGAACGCATCGCCATGGCGTGGCACCTCGAACAGATCGACGGCCGGCCCGTCATCTCGCACGGGGGTGGAAGCTTCGGTGCATCCAGTCATGTCGTGCTTTTTCCGCAATCACATACGGGCTTCGCCTTGCTGGCGAACGACACGTGCAAAGGGACGGAAGGCGCGCTAAAGCAACTCGCGCTGACGGCGGAGAGACAGGCCGGCACCCGGCCATGACGCATCAAGGCTTCGAGACGTTCCGGTTGCCCGCCACGTACCACCGCCACAGCAGGTCCGTGCCTTCACGGATACCGATGCGCGCCGAACCCGGCACGTTTTCCGGCGGCGGCATGCCGTCGTCGAGCACGGTGTAGCCATCGCGCGCGCGGACGAGATCGATCCCGTTCTGTTCGCCGGTGATGCCCATGGCCTGGGTCAGGCGCGCAGGCCCGCTGCACAGTTCGCGATCCACGCGGATCTTTGGCCGCGCCGCACGCATCTGCTCGACGCCGGCGACCGGCTCCAGCGCACGGATGAGCACGCCGTTACCCTCGCCCACGTCACCGCACACCGTGTTCGCACACCAGTGCATCCCATAGGTGAAGTACACATACATGTGACCAGGCGGCCCGAACATGACTTCGTTGCGCTTGGTCTTCCCGCGAAACGTATGCGCCGCCGGATCAATCGCGCCGACATACGCCTCGACCTCGACGATGCGGCCGACGCGCCCATCGGCATTCGCAAGCAGCTTGTTGAGCAGCTCGGGGCCGACGATGCGGGCATCGCGATGGAAGAACGTACGGGGAAGGATCTCGCCGGGCCAGGCGGGGCGACGTCGTGGCGCCATCACGTCTCGGGCGCCTCGCCGTCGGTGTCGGGCTCGGGACCCGGGCGTTCCACCGGATCGTGATCGTACGGCGGTGGCGAGGTCCCCGGCGGTGACCGGTCGGTATCGGGTACGGGGCGGTGGGGTCGGGGCATGGGGTCTCCTCCTCGCGCCGCCACGGGGGCGCCGCGCATCCCACCATGCTACTGAAGGATGCGCGGCGGCGTGAGCACGACGTTAGAAAACGCCGAGCAGCCAGCAGACAAGAATGATGGCGAGGATGACGCCGATACCGCCGCTGGGGCCGTAACCCCACGAACGCGAGTAGCCCCAGGTGGGCAGGCCGCCGACAAGGGCGAGGACAAGAATGACGAGCAGGATGGTGACGAGCATGGGCGTCTCCTCAGAGGGGGTGACGCATCGTGGCCTCCGGGGCCGTCTAGGCCCCGTGACGCGGCCCATGGGGCCGCACCACCCGTTCAGGAAACGGCAGGGCAGCGCGAGGCCGCCCTGCCCGGTCGATCAGGTACGCACGACGTAGCAGGGTTCGTACGCGGTGCCACCCGGCAGCTTCATGCGGTGCTGCGCCACGAAGGCCTTCAGCAGGTCGTCCAACGCCCGCATGATCTCCGGCTCACCGTCGATGACGAAGGGGCCATGCTCGGCGATGGCGCGAACGCCTTCCGGCTTGACGTTGCCGGCGACGATGCCCGAGAACGCACGGCGCAGGTCGGCCGCCAGCTCATGGCGCGGGCGGTCGCGATGCAGGGCTAGCCCGGACATGGCGTTGTGGGTCGGCGGGAACGGCTGCTGGAACGGCAGCGGGATATCCAGGGCCCAGTTGAAGAAGAACGCGTCCTTGTTGTCCAGGCGATGGTTACGGACCTTGTCGACACCCGCCACCATCGCGTGGGCGACCGCGGCCGGATCGTCGATGATGATCTTGTAGTGCTCGGCCACCGAGTCGCCCAGGCACAGGCGCAGGAAGCGGTCGATCTGCTCGAAGTACGCAGCGGAATTGCGCGGGCCGGTGAAGATCAGCGGGAACGGAATGCCCTTGTTCTTCGGCAGCAGCAGGATGCCGAGCATGTAGAGGATTTCTTCCGCCGTACCGACGCCGCCCGGGAACACGATGATGCCGTGGCCAAGACGGACGAACGCCTCGAGGCGCTTCTCGATGTCCGGCATGATCACCAGGTTGTTCACGATCGGGTTGGGCGACTCGGCCGCAATGATGCCCGGCTCGGTCACGCCGATGTAGCGGTTGCCCTTGCGACGCTGCTTGGCGTGCGCGATGGTCGCGCCCTTCATCGGGCCCTTCATCGCACCCGGGCCGCAGCCCGTGCAGATGTCCATGCTGCGCAGGCCCAGCTGGTAACCGACGCGCTTGGTGTACTCGTACTCGTCGCGCGAGATCGAGTGGCCACCCCAGCAGACGACCAGGTTGGGATCCACCTGCGGGCGCAGGATGCGTGAGTTGCGCAGGATCTCGAACACGCTGTGGGTGATGCCCACGCTGTCGTCGAGATCGAAGGCGCCGGATTCGAGCTGGGTGGAGATGTAGACGATGTCGCGCATCACGGCCACGAGCAGCTCGTTGATGCCGCGGATGATGCGGCCGTCGACGAAGGCCTGCTCGGGCGCGTTCTTCAGTTCGATCTTGATGCCGCGGTCTTCCTGCAGCACCTGGATGTCGAAATCCGGGTACTGCTCGAACATCGAGCCCGGGTCATCGGAAAGGTTGCCCGAGGTGAGCACCGCCAGCGCGCAACGGCGCAGGAGCTGGTGCAGGCCCGACCCGCTGGCATCACGCAGGCGCGCCACTTCGTTACGGGAAAGGATATCGAGGCCGCCAGCGGGCGAGACCCGGGCGCTGACCGTCTTGCCGGTGATCGGCTCCCCGAAATGTTGAGCATTCATTGACTTACATGTCCTTCTGACCGCGAATTAGCGGCGAACCCCACTCCGGAACGGGAGCGGACTGCCTAGGATCACGCGGGGTCTGGCGGTGGTCAACCCCACGGCATGCACGTACAAAAAAACCGGCACCCTTTCGGGTGCCGGTTTGCGGTTCCAGGTCAGGCCAGGGCCCTTCTTAGAACGTGTAACGCACCGTCAGCGTGGCGGACCAACGCGAGACCGGGTTCAGCTTGGTCGCGCTGTTGTCGGTCGGGGCATCGTAGACAGCCTTCGAACCCGGGGCGTAATTGCCCTGCGAGTCGGTCGGCAGCTGGTAGATGTACTCGCCCTGGGCGTTCACGCCACCGAAGTTGGCCAGCGTGCGGGTGTACGGGAAGCCAACATACGACTGCTGGCCCCAGTCCTTGTTGACCAGGTTCAGGAAGTTATAGATGTCGAGACGGATCTCGCCCTTGTTGCCCTTGAAGATGCCCGGGATTTCCTGGCTCAGGCCGAGGTCGAGCTGGTTGACCCAGGCCGAGACCGCGTCGTTGCGGCGAGCCACCTTGCCCTGGTTCTTGCGCAGGTTGCTGTCGTTCTGGATGTAGTCGTAGAACTGGTTGACGAGCGCCTGCGAAGCCGCCGCGCCGGTCGTGGTGGTGAACACCGTGCCGTCGTTGCGGGTCGGGATGTAGGCCAGATCCTTCGAGTACGAGTCACCATTGGCGTCGTTACCGAACACCCAGCTATACGGCACGCCCGAATGGCCGTCGTAGAAGGCGCTGATCGTGGTGGCGTAGTCGCCGAAGAAGTTGTGCTGCCACGTCACCGACGCGTTCAGGCGCTGCGCGATGTTGGTGTTGGACGTGGAAGCGACGTCTTCGTTCGGGTTCCGCCACGCGCTGTTCGAGTAGTTCGAGGTTGCCTGGCTGGAGGTGCCCGGGTTCACTTCGGTGGCGTGGCCGCCGGTGGCCGACACGCTCCACGACCAGCCATTTTCCATCGGCTTGGTGAACGACAGGGTCACCGTGTCCGCACCACCCTTCGAGGTGTTGGTCAGGTAGGTGACGCCCTGGGCAAAGCGGTTATCGGCACGAAGGCGGGCCGTGTTACCGCTAACGGCACCGCCGTTACGCAGGTTGGCATTGGCTGTGCAGTTTGCGCCGGTGCCGCCGTTCAGCGGGGTCGAGCCGCCGATGCAGCCGTAGTACGTGTAGCGACCGTCCGGCATCTGGCCGGTCGGATTACCGATATTCAGGTTCTGGTAGAAGATACCGTCCTGCACGTCGAGATGCTGGTACTCGATGCTGGCGATGATGCCCTGCCACGGCAGCTCACGATCAAACGCGATCGACGACTTCCACACGCTCGGGAGCTTGAAGTCCTTGTCGACGGTATCCACTGCCTGCTGCGGGATGGTGCCCGGGCCGCTGGTGTTCTGCTTGAGCGGATCGGCGCTGAACGCGGGGCACGGCAGCAGCTGGGAGCCCAGCTTGCAGGTGACGCCGTCCGGCTGGCGGTCGTACGAGTAGGTGACGATGTTGATACCGTTGTTCTGGTACGGGTTCGTCATCCACACGGTCGGCGGATCGGACTGGAAGAGGCCAACGCCACCACGCAGCTGGGTCTTGTAATCGCTGTCGAAGGTGTAGTTGAACGACAGGCGCGGCTCGACCAGCTGGCTACCGTTGACGGTATTGGCGTTGCTGAAGCCATAACGCTGCGCGAACGTCGCGTTGTACAGCGGCTTGTCGTCAGTGAGGTACTTGTTGACGCGGAAGCCGAACTGCACCGAGAGATTCTCGGTCGGCTGCCAGGTGTCCTGCAGGAAGAACGTGTGGCGACGCAGCTCCCACTGGGCAGCGATGTCGTTCAGGCTGTAACCCGGTGCCGGCTGGTACAGCGAGTAGTTGCTGTACAGGCCATTGGCAAAGCTGTTGATGCCGTTGCCGAAGGTGTACGCGCCGAACTCGGTGCGGCCGAACAGGTTGTAGATGCGGTTACGCTCCCACTCGAAGCCACCCTTGACGGTGTGGTCGTCGAGGTACAGCGTGCCGGCCCACATCGCGGTCAGCGTCTTCACCGATGCCGCGTTGTAATGCGAGAACTGGTCTTCGCCCAGGTTGATCGTCGGGCCGGTGTTCAAGACATTGTTGTTCACGCGCACGCCGATCTGCGGCTGCTGCGTGTCCACCGAACGGTTCAGCGAGTAATCGCTGTAGCCGACCTTGGCTTCCGACGAGAACACGTCGTTCCAGTCGTCGAACGACTGCAGCGTGTAGTTCTTGTTGTCGGTGTTGACGGTGTACCAGTAGCTGGACAGGCCGATCGTCGAGGCGCCGTTACCCTGCGGGTTGGGCTTCACTTCCTTGGTACGCTGGTACGCAAGGTTCATGCGGTGGCCGTCGGTGATATTCCAGTCGAGCTTGGCGATGTAACGCTTGTCGTTCAGCGTGCCGCCATTCGCGCCCAGCGTACCCGGGACCAGGCCGAGGCCGCGCGCGGCATCGATGGTGCGCTGCAGGTCGGTCGACGAGACCTTGTTGTTGGTCGACGTGGCGATCGACGGGTCGAGGCCGTTGACGGCGCCCGAGCTCAGGCCGGTCACTTCTTCCTTCTCGTAACCGGCGAAGAAGAACAGCTTGTCCTTGATGATCGGGCCGCCGACGGTGGCACCGGCCTTCCAGTTACGGTCGAACTCGGTGTAGTCGCGGTCAGCGCCGTTGTTGAGCCAGCCGGCTTCGCCGACCATGCTGGAGGCATTCTTGAAGCCGTAGTACACCGAGCCGTGGAACTCGTTGGTACCCGACTTGGTGACGGCGTTGATGTCCGCACCGATGGTGTCGGAGCCGACGTCGTAGTTGGCGGTCGAGATGTTGAACGAATCCAGCGTGTCCATCGAGACCGGCGAGCCGACGGTCGGCAGGCCGGTGCCGTTCAGGCCGAACGGGTCGCCCACGCCAAGGCCGTCGACCTTGATGGTGTTCATGCGGGCGTTCTGGCCGTTGGCCGAGATGGCGCCGGTGCCGTGGTCGACGTTGACGCGCGGGTCGAGGCGGGCGATGTCAGCGATGTTGCCGCTGGGGGTCGGCGTGGCCTTCAGCTGCGCCTGCGAAATGTTGGTGCCCAGGCCCTTGTTCTCCGACGAGAACTGGCCCGACACAGCGGACACCGTCACGGCGCCCAGCGCGGTGGCATCAGCGGCATTGGCCGCGGCGCCGGCGCTCAGGTTCACCGAGGTATCGGCACCCAGCTGCAGGTAGACGTTGTCCTGGCGGGCAGACGGCGTGCCGTCCTTGGTCGCGGTCACGTCGAACGGACCGCCGACGCGCAGGCCCTGGGCCGCGTAACGGCCGTTGGCGTCCGTGGTCGTCGTCTTGGTGGTGCCCGACGGCTCGTGGACGATGACGACGGTGGCGTTGGCGACCGGCTGGCCGGCGCTATCAAGGACACGGCCGCTGATCGTCGACGACGTTTCCTGGGCGAAGGCGGCAGGCGCGGCGATAAGCGACGCAATGGCCAACGGCAGGAGTTTGGCGCGGATACGCTTCTGCATGTAACGAACCTCACAATTTCGCGAGAAAAAAAGCTGGAAAGACGGGGCGTCGCAACACGCCCGTCCTCTGGAAGGCAACAACGATTTCTTCGGTTTTCCCCTGACCCGAGCGGCATCGCCCAGCGGTCTCGGAAGGACAGCGGTCCGTAAAGACTAGATGAAGTTTATTACATCGCCGTAACAAGTTGCGATAGGAAAAGGTCCGACCCAGCACGCGAAAACGACTATCTTTAGATCGATAAAGTACTTATAAGTATATGATTTTACGATATTTGTGATCCGTGAACGCGCAAGCGTCACGATCTTTCGCCCTTCGCAGGGCTCAATGTCATATGAGACCCCGACGTTAAGAATTCACCTTCCGGTGGGCAAAAAAAAAACGCCCCTCGGGACGAGGGGCGTCTTGCGGAGGCCGCCACCTGCGGAGACCGCAGGCGGGGCCGATGGCACGGGCGACTTAGAAGAACGAGGCGCCGAAGGTGACCATGAAGGTGCGTTCCTGCAGCACCGAGTAATACGGCGCCGAGGCGTACAGGGTGGTGCCGTTCGCGTCCTTGATCTTGTCCGGGTTAGCGGCCAGGAACGAGGTGACGTTGCTGGCGTACGTGAACGCCTTGCGGTCAGCCAGGTTGAACAGGTTGATCTTGATGTACGGGCTGCGGAACGACGGCGAGAAGTCCGGGAAGTTCCAACCCGCATTGAGGTTCAGCGTGGTGTAGCCGCCGATCTTCTGCGTGTTGGACCAGTCACCCCAGCTCGCACCCTGATACTTGGCATTCAACGACGCCCAGAACGGGCCGTTCTTGTAGTTCACCGCCATGTAGCCGGTGTTCAACGGCGCGTTCAGCAGGGTCTTGCCCTTGGTGTAGTAGATGCCGTCGCCCAGCGAATCCAGGTTCGCCTGCATGATGGCGCGGGTGTAGTTGTAGTTGGCGTAGAGCGACCAGTTCTCGTCGAACTTGTAGCTGCCCTCGGCATTCATGCCGCGCATGTGCACCTTCGGCAGCTGGGTGTACACCGTGAGGCCGGTGACCTCGTCGTAGCCCGACACCTGCTTGTTGTTGAAGTTGGATGCGTAGGCGTCGACGCTGGCCGAGACGCTGTCACCGTAGAAGCGCCAGCCGAGATCACCCGTCACCGAGGTTTCCGGCTTGTTCGGCAGCGGGTTGGCCTGGGCCGTGCCATTGCCGTACAGGGCGTTGGAGAGGATGGCGCCGTTGATCGGTGCGCGGAAGGTCTTGCCGATGCCGAAGTAGAACTGGTTCTGGTCGTTCAGCTGGTACTTGATGCCGCCGGTCGGGGTGAACTTGTGGAAGGTCTTGTCCGGGTTGGCGGCGTAGGCGCTGTTGGTCGCCGTGACCTTGCCG
Organism: Luteibacter pinisoli; assembly: GCF_006385595.1. NCBI lineage: Bacteria > Pseudomonadati > Pseudomonadota > Gammaproteobacteria > Lysobacterales > Rhodanobacteraceae > Luteibacter > Luteibacter pinisoli. The sequence continues at coordinate 1,373,174 of NZ_CP041046.1, read as the reverse complement.
GCCGTGCTGATCGAGCCGAGCGAATCCGGGTATTCCGCCACGAAGCCATCACGCTTGGACCAGACGTAGGCCAGGCTGCCCGTGAACGTCCACTTGTCGTCCGGCGTCCAGTTGTCGGTGATGAAGGCCTTTTCGTTGGTCGTCGTCGTGTAGTTGATGTACGACTTCTGCACCTGGCCGTCCGGGTACTTGATCAGGCCGCTCTTCGCCCACGTGTCGACCGGCTCACCCGTTTCCGGGTCCACCTGCACGAACACCTGGTCCTGCTGCTGGCGCGGACGCTCCCACCACAGGCCGTATTCCAGGCTGTTGTTGTCGGTGAGGTCCTGGTTGAGCTTGGCGATGACGCCCGGGCGATACGTGGTGGAGTTGCTGAACGAGTTGACCAGCTTGGTGCCGCTGACCTTGCCGTCGCCGTCCAGGTCGTAATCCACCGAGTGGTAGTAGTTCTTGGTGGCCAGCGGGTTCTCGGTCACCGTGCTGCCGGAACCGCCGCCGCCGTAACCGTACTGGAAGTACGGCACCACGCTCAGGCGCAGGCTGTCGGTGAAGGTGAACTCACCGTCGGCGCTGGCGAGGTAGTTACGGAACGGGTTCTGGTGCAGCGCGTAGAAGTTGCTGCTGGTGCTGCCCGGCGTGTAGACGCTGCCGTAGCTCTGCTTGTATTCCTGGGCCACCTGGGCCTTGGTCAGGCCTTCGTAGTTGGTCTTCACTTCGCGGTTGTACTGCACCGAGAAGGTCACCGAGTTACGGTCGTCGATCGTCCACACCGACTTGCCGTCGACCTTGGTGATCTTCGCCTTGCCGCGGCCACGCCACAGCTCGGTTTCGTTGTTCGAGTACGACAGCCAGGAACGGACCGGGCCGGTGTCGCCGGTGTTCAGGCGGACGAAGGTGCGGTGGTAGCTGTTCTGGCCAAGCGACTGGCTGAAATCGAAGCCGGCGGTGTGCGACGGATCGACCGTGACCCACGCGATGGAGCCACCGGCCGCGCCGGCGATCGGCGTGTCGTTGTCCGGGTAGCCCTGCTGGACGGTGATGTCGCCCATGTTCTCGGTGTCGCCGTACTCGGTCGGGTAGATCTTGTAGTTGCCGCTGTCGTTGATCGGGGCGCCGTTGACGGTCACGCCCACTTCGTCGATGGGAAAGCCACGGATGGTGACGTTGCCGTCGTTGGTGCCGGTGACGTCGTCGGTGGACGACACGACGCCCGGGATCGAATCAATGGCCTGGATGAAGGTCGCACCCGGCGCCGCCTGCTTGATGGCGTCACGGGAAATGGTCGACACGGCCTTCGGCGCGTCCTGGATGGACATCAGGCCGCCACCCAGCGACAGCGAATCCGCACGCACGCTCACGGCGCTCATCTGCTCCGCGGCGCGGCGCGTGGCGTTGTCGTTGGTGGTGTTCGACGTGGTCGAGACGTTCGAGCGCTGCGTGGTGGTCGTCGCGGCCGGGGTCTGCTCCGTCTGGCTGTCCTGGGCCACGGCGCCGCCGGCGACGAGGCACAGCGTCATGGCGATCGCTGCCGAAAGGGTATTGCGATTCATCGACTGGTTTCCTGATGTGATGCGTAGTTATGGGTAACGGGTAAATCGAAATAAACTGCTAATGACGTAATTAATTGCGTATTATCAGGCGCTCGTTTTTTATTACGCCCACGCAAGAAAAAACGGTTTCTCCGGACACGGCGAAGCAGCCGGTACGAGTACCGGCCGCGAAAATCCCTTGTTAGCGCCGCCCGCCGCGGCAACCCTGGTTTACAGCGGGATGTCCCTGCCCTGAGATAATCACTAGGCTAGCATCACACAATGACAATTTGTCGAAACGTTCATGCTTTTTTTATACGAACGATTCGGCTTTTCCTACGCCCGGCTAATAATCAACCGGGCACAAAAAAGCCCGGCCAGCGAGGTGCTGGCCGGGCTTTTTCAAACGACGATCAGGACTTGCCGAGGTAACGCGCGCGCTTCGCCGGCTTCAGGCTCAGCAGGTCCAGCATCACCAGTCCATCCACGCAGCCGGCGAAATCCGGATCCTCGCCGAAGGCCAGGAACTGCACGCCTTCCGGGTCCACCAGGTCCACGTACTGGCGATAGAGCACCGGCAGCGTCACGCCCAGCGCATCCAGGCGATTCTTCAGCTTGCCCAGGCCACCGGCGGCATCCAGGCCTTCCAGTTCCGCGCGCACCGATTCAATCGTTTCCTGCGGAATCACGAACGGCTGGCGTGCGGCAGCGAGCCCCTGCACCCCGAAGAAATGCTGGTGGGCCGCGGCGATCCACTCACGCGCCTCGCGCGGCATGGCCGCCGACATGCTCACCGGGCCAAACAGGTAGCGCACGTCCGGGTGGCGCTGCAGGTACAGGCCAATGCCCTGCCACAGCTGGTCCAGCGCACGCGACCAGCGCCAGTACGCCGGGGCGATGAAGCTGCGGCCGAGCTCGAGGCCCTGCGCCAGGCGCGATTCCAGCGCCGGCGAATAATCGAACAGGCTGGAGGTATACAGCGACGACATGCCGCGTTCGGCGATCAGCTTGCCGCCGTGGCCGAAGCGGTACGCACCGACGATGCGCAGCGCCTTCGCGTCCCACAGCACGAGATGCTCGTAGTACGGATCGTAGGCGTCGAGGTCGCGGCGCTTGCCGGTGCCCTCGCCCACCCGCCGGAAGGTCAGTTCGCGCAGGCGGCCGATCTCGCGCAGCACGGCGCTGTCGCTGGAACCCTGGACGAGGAACGCTTTCTTGCCGTCGGCCAGTTCAGCGAGCACCTCGGCCTTTTCCAGCTCGGCGACGACGCGTTCGATCGGTTCCGGATGCGCCAGCGGGGTCTGCCCACCGAACACCAGGCCACGCTGCTGGCCCACGCGATACACGTGGCGGCGCATCAGCTTGGCGGCGCGCTCGGACGAGCCTTCGCTTACCCGCTTCAGTTCCTCGGCTTCCACCAGCTTGCCGATGCGGATGCTCGGGCGCTGCTTGCCGGAGGTGGCCTCGCGCGGGAGCATCGCGGTGCTCAGCGGCTTGGCCAGCATCGAGAGGCCATAGAACGCCACGGAGTTGCGCGCATTGATATGCACCGGCAATACCGGGATGCCGGCCTTCACGGCGATGCGTGCGAAACCATCGGACCATTTGCCGTCGCGCACGCCGCTGGCGCGCACGCGGGACACTTCGCCGGCCGGGAACATCACCAGCACTTCGCCTGCCTCGATGCTGCGGAACAAGGCACGCATGCGCGAGGTGGCGCCCTTGCCGAAGATATCGACGGGCAGCAGCAACGGCGCCATCTGCGGCACGGCCGACAGCACTTCATTGCCCAGCACGCGGATATCACGGCGCACCGAGGCAATCAGCTGGACCAGGGCCATGGCGTCGACCATGCCCAGGGGGTGGTTAGCCACCACCACCAGCGGGCCTTCGACGGGAATATTTTCGCGCTCGCGTTCGGTGACGCTGCAGCTCACCCCAAGGTGCTCAAGCACGCGCTCGGCGAACTCGATGCCCTGGGTATCGCGTAGCGCGTCCAGTACGCCGTTGAAGCGCTGCTCGTGCGCCAGGCTGCCGAGCAGGCCCGCCAGCGGCTTGCGCAGCTTCGGGTGCTGGGCCAGCCATGGCATGCGTTCCTGGAGGGCGCGGTCGATGCTCAGCATGCGGTGGCTCCCTTAGACGTCAGACGGTGCAGACCGTGCGGGCGTGTTGCGGAGTCGTGGTTTGTCATATCGCCTTCAACACCCTTTTGGCCCCTGCCTGGGGCTTTGGCCATGCCCGGTGCCGGGTCAGTCCCGGCCCCGCCCATGCTCGCGGGCAATTATGACAGCTACCCTACCGCTACGTATGTTCATACGGCAATGTGCAGATAGGAGGACAGGCCGCCGAGGAACATCTGCACCGAGAGGGCGATGAGCAGCATGCCCATCAGGCGCTCCATGGCCGTCAGGACGCTCTCGCCCAGCCATTTGAAGAGGAAGGTGGAGCTGAGCAGGATGATCGAGGTGGTGAGCCAGGCCAGGAACAGGGCGATGCCCCACTCCACCGTGCGGCCGGGCTGGGAATTGGTCAGCAGCAACAGGGCGGCCATGGCCGACGGGCCGGCCACGCCGGGGATCGCCATGGGCACGATGAACGGCTCGCCCTCGCCCTGCTTGCCGAACACCCCGCCCTCCACGGGCGGGAAGACCATGCGGATGCCGATCAGGAACAGCACGATGCCGCCGCCGATGCTCACCGACTCCTGGCGCAGCTGCAGCACCTTCAGGATGAACTGGCCACCGAGCAGGAACGCGACCAGCACGGCCAGCGCGATCAGCAGCTCGCGCACCATCACCTTGCGGCGGCGCTGCGGGGGCACGTCCTTCAGCAGGGCAAGGAACAACGGGATATTGCCCAGCGGATCCATGATCAGGAACAGCAGGATGCCCGCGGATAACGTCGTCATCTGCGTTTCCATGGGGAGGTACTCCTAAAAGCGGTAAGTCAGTGGGTCTGGCGAATATCCAGGACGGCCCCGCGCGCGTCGGCGCCGGCACCGGAAAGCAGATAGACGATGGCCTCGGCCGAGGCCGTCGGCAGCGGCCTCTCGAGGGTGTTTTCGCCGTAGTACGCGGCGCGGCGCAGGGCCGTGCGCATCGGCGGGGGCAGCAGCGCATGCACGCGCATGGCGCCACCCCGGTGCTCGGCATGGAGCACGGCGGTCATGCGCTCCACGGCCGCCTTGGAGACGCCGTAGCCACCCCAGTGGGCGCGCGACACCAGCTCCGGGTCGTCGAGGACGAACACCACGGCACTGTCGTCGCCGCGGTTGAGCAGCGGCATGCAGGCCTGGGTCAGGGCAAACGGCGCGGAGACGTTCACCTGCATGGCACGCAGCCAGTCGTCCGGCTTGTGCATGGCCATGGGGGTGAGTTCGTTGAAATGCGCGGCGGCGTGGACCACGCCGTCGAGGCGGCCGAACTCAGCCTCCAGGCCATCGGCCAGCGCGGCGTAATCGGCCGGCGTGGCACTTTCCAGGTCCAGCGGGTGGATCACCGGCTCGGCGCCGCCCAGGGCGACGAGCTCGTCGTAGAGTTTTTCGAGCAGCCGGACCTTGCGGCCGGTGATCACCACGGTGCCGCCGGCGCGAACGATGGCGCGGGCCGTTTCACCGCCCAGGCCGCCCGTGGCGCCGGTGACGACAAACACACGGCCATCCAGGGCACCCGGCGCGGGCGACCAGCTTCCGGGCAGGCGGGCGGTGGGTAGCATGCTCACGAATCCGCCCCGGCCACCTCGGCCGCCATGCGCTTCAGTTCACCTGCTGCATGCAGGTCTTCCACGATGTCGCAACCGCCGATGAACTCCCCTAGCAGGAACAGCTGCGGGAACGTGGGCCAGTTGGAGTAATGCGGCAGGCCGGCGCGGATGCGCGGATCCGCCAGCACGTTCACCGGATGGAACACCGCACCCGCCGCTTCGAGCGCCTTGACGGCGCGATCGGAGAAGCCACAGGTGGGGAATTCGGGCGTGCCTTTCATGAAAAGCACGATCGGATGGGCCGCCACGATGGCCTTGATCTCGTCTACGACGTCCATAGGTCGGGTTTCATCATTAGAATGCTGGATGTTTCATAGTGTAGCAGCCACGCAGGCCGTGCCCTGCTCCAACCTCTTTCCCCCCAGCCACCGCTAAGGAGTCCAGACAATGGCGTTCGAACTTCCCCCGCTTCCGTATGAGAAGAATGCCCTGGAGCCGCACATCTCGGCCGAGACCCTCGAGTTCCACTACGGCAAGCACCACCAGACCTACGTCACCAACCTCAATAACCTGGTCAAGGGCACCGAGTTCGAGGGCAAGAGCCTCGAAGACATCGTGAAGTCCTCCTCGGGCGGCATCTTCAACAACGCCGCACAGGTGTGGAACCACACGTTCTACTGGCACTCGATGCGCCCGGCATCGCAGCAGGCCGAACCGCCGGCGAAGCTGGCCGATGCGCTGACCAAGGCCTTCGGTGGCGTCGACAAGTTCAAGGAAGAGTTCACCAAGCAGGCCACCGGCAACTTCGGCTCGGGCTGGACCTGGCTCGTGCAGCGCCCGGACGGTTCGCTGGCCATCGTGAACACCTCCAACGCCGCTACCCCGATCACCGGCAGCGACAAGCCGCTGTTCACGGCCGACGTGTGGGAGCACGCGTACTACATCGACTACCGCAACGCCCGCCCGAAGTACCTTGAGAACTTCTGGGCCATCGTGAACTGGGACTTCGCGGCCAAGAACCTGGCCTGAGTTTTCCACGACGCATGAAAAAAGGCCGGGCTTCGCAGCCCGGCCTTTTTTTGTGGTGCCAGCACGGGATCAGGCCAGCGTGTCGATCGCGGGCTGTACCTGCTCGTCGCGATGCAGGCCCTTGCCCACGGCGGCCAGCTTTTCGCGCAGGCTGCCGGCATCGGGGGCGCAGATCGTGGCGTGGCCCACCTTGCGGCCCGCGCGGGCTTCCTTCCCGTAATCGTGCCAGTGACCGTCGGCCGTGGTCAGCACCGGGGCCGGGTCGGGCATGTCGCCAATCCAGTTCAACATGGCGCTGGCACCGCGCACGCCCGTGTCGCCGAGCGGCAGGCCCAGCACGGCGCGTACGTGGTTCTCGAACTGGCTGGTGTGGGCCCCTTCGATGGTCCAGTGGCCGGAGTTATGCACGCGCGGGGCCATCTCGTTGCCGAGCAGCTTGCCGTTGCAGACGAACAGCTCAAGGGCGAACACGCCCACGTAGTCCAACGCTTCGGCCACCGTGCGCGCGTGCGCGTTGGCCGCCCGCTCCAGCTCGTCCGTCGCGCCCGGCGCCGGGGCCAGGCTCAGCGACAGCACGCCATCGACGTGCCAGTTGCGGGTGAGCGGCCAGCTGCGGAAGGTACCGTCGCGGCCACGCACGGCCACCACCGATACCTCGCGCTCGAACGGCACGAAGGCTTCGAGGATCAGGCCCACCTGCCCCGCGGCCTCACCCAGTGCGGCCCAGGCCGCATCGATGTCGTCCTGCGTCTTCAGGCGGAACTGGCCCTTGCCGTCGTAGCCCAGGCGGCGGGTCTTCAGCACGGCCGGCAGGCCAATCCGCTCCACCGCGCCTATCAGGTCCTCGCGCGTATCGACCGGGGCAAAGTCCGGCGTACCCAGCCCGCATTCGCGGAACAGGTTTTTCTCGGTGAGGCGGTCCTGGGCCATGGCCAGGGCGCGGGGGTTCGGGAACACCTCCACCCTGGCGGCCAGGCGCTCGGCCACGGCCGACGGGACGTTTTCGAAATCGAAGGTCACCACGTCCACGCGGTCGGCGAAGGCGTCCAGGGCGACCTCATCGGACCAGTCGGCCACGACCAGTTCGGTCACCTGGCCGGCGCAGGCGTCGGCGCTGCCATCCACCACCAGGGTGCGGATGCCCAGCGGGGAGGCTGCCAGGGCAAGCATGCGCGCCAGCTGCCCGCCACCAAGGATGCCGACGGTGGGGAGCTTGCGGGTCACGTGCGCGGGTCCGCGTTGTCGAGGACGGTGCGGGTCTGCTCGGCGCGGAAGGCGTCCAGCGCCTCGGCCACGGCCGGATCGTGCAGGGCCAGCACCGAGGCAGCCAGCAGGGCCGCATTGGTGGCACCGGCGCGACCGATGGCGAGTGTGCCCACGGGGATGCCCGCCGGCATCTGCGCGATGGAAAGCAGGGAATCCATGCCGTTCAGGGCCTTGGACTGCACCGGCACGCCAAACACCGGCAGCGCCGTCTTGGCGGCCAGCATGCCCGGCAGGTGGGCCGCGCCGCCAGCGCCGGCGATGATCACCTGGATACCGCGGCCACGGGCGCCATCGGCATAGTCGAAGAGCAGGTCCGGGGTGCGATGGGCGGAGACGACGCGCACCTCGTGCACGATGCCCAGGCGGGTCAGCGTGGTGGAGGCATGCTCCATCGTTTCCCAGTCCGAACGCGAACCCATTACCACGCCGATGCGCGGTGCGGAGGCTTCGCTACCCTTGTTGGAAGTCATGGCCGGAGCACCCAAAAGTCGTTATTGTACGGACATTCGTTTTAATAAGGTTGGCCCGCCAGGGCCGGTATCCATGGACAAGCGTCTCATCGACATCCTCTGCTGCCCGGTCAGCAAGCGCCCCCTGCGCCCCCTTACCGCCAGCGAACGCGACCAGCTTAATAGCGCCATCCGCGACGGCGCGATCGACACCGTCGCCGGCGAGAAAGTGACCGAAACCCTCTCCGAGGGCCTGGTCACCACGGACGGCCAGGTGGTCTACCGGGTGGAAGACGGCATCCCGGTCATGCTGCCCGAATCCGGCATCGGTACCACGCAGATGGCAGGGTTTGCGGCAGATACGAGTCGCGCGCACAATCCGTGACGCCAGTCACACTTTGAGACACTGGTTCCCGCACAATGGTTTCCTCAGGCGGGGGCCTCAGTTTTTCCAGGATGCGCGATGAGTAACGCGAGCGAACCGTCCAACGTGGTCGATCTTAGCCAGCGCCTGGACCCGCGCAGCGAGCGTGTGGGCGCCCTTCTGGCAACGGTTCGCGGCCTGGCCACCAAGCGCCTGCATGCGCTGGCCAGCAACATGTTCGAGAACATCGACGACGCCCTGTTCGACCTGGCCGAGAAGGCCGAGAACAACGCGGCGCAGACCCAGTTCTTCGATGGCATGCGCGAGGTGCGAAAAAAGCGCGCCATCGTCGAGCGCACCTTCCTCGGCCAGGTCGCCCGCGACCTGGCCGATTTTTCCGCGGGCCGCATGCGCGCCCCGGATACCGACACCCATACCCGCCCGCTCGCCAACATCGAGCTTAGCCTGGTCGGCGAGAACGAGCTGGAAGAGTCCCTGGCCGTCACCTCCATGGTCGGCAAGAACGAGCAGCGCCTCGCGCGCGCCCTCTTTGCCGTGAACCAGCGCCTGTCGGTGATCTGCGGCGGCAACAAGATGGACGATGCCAGCAACCCGGTCGGCCCGGCCTCGCTGGCGAACGCCTTCCGCCAGGCCCTGCGCGAGCTGCTGGTCGAGGTGCGTGTCAAGCTGATCATCTACAAGCTGTTCGACCGCTACGTGCTGGCGGGGATCGACGAGCTGTACGACGACATCAATAACGAACTGGCCGCCGCCGGCGTCCTGCCGCAGCTGCGCCACGAGATCGCGACCCGCCGTAGCGACGCGCCTGCGCCGACCGGCCCGGATTCCACGGCAACGCCGGTGGTGCACAACGCCGCCGCGCCGGTCACGGATGTGGCCGCCGCCGAGTTCATGCAGTCGCTGCACGCGCTGTTCTCGGCGCGCCGCGGCGCGATGCCCGTGGGTACGGCTGGCGAAGGACCCGTGCATGCGGGTGGCGTGCCGATGCCAACGGGCCCGTTGCCCAGCGCCGCTGAACTGCTTGGCGCACTGACCCTGCTGCAGAGCCAGATGTCGGTGCTGCCGGTGAGCGCCGCGCAGCTATCGAATCAGGCGGAAATCGCCCGTGACGTGGCCCAGCTGAAAGAACAGCTGCTGACCCAGATCGGCCAGCTGCGTGGGCAGCACACCGCGCACGTTTCCGGCGTGGATGAAGACACCATCGACCTGGTCGGCATGCTCTTCGAGTTCATCCTCGAAGACCGCAACCTCCCGGTTGAGATGCAGGTGCTGCTTGCGCGCCTGCAGATTCCCTACCTCAAGGTGGCCCTGCTCGACCGCCGGATGTTCGCGCACAAGACGCACCCGGCCCGTCAGCTGCTGGATGCCCTGGCGGACGCCGCGAAGGGCTGGTCGTCCGAGGGCGACCGCGATGGCCGCCTGTTCGAGAAGGTGAAGTCCATCGTCGAGCGCCTGCTCCATGAGTTCGACGACGACATCGCCATCTTCGACCGGCTCGCCGCCGAGCTGCAGGATTTCCTCGACGTGGTGCGCAAGCGCGCCGAGCTCGCCGAGCAGCGCGTCGCCGAGTCCACCCGTGGCCGCGAAAAACTCGAGCAGGCGCGTCGCCGCGCCGCGCAGGAAATCGTCAGCCGCGTGGGTGGCGCCAACCTGCCGCCTCTGATCTATGGCGTGCTGACCCGCGCCTGGGCCAACTACGTCGTGCTTACCCTGCTCCGCCAGGGTGAAGACTCCGCCGAGTTCACCGACTCGCTGCGCTTCATCGACCACTTCATTGCCAGCGCGTTGCCGGTGCACGACGTCAACAGCCGTCGCGACCTGCGCGCCCTGCTCCCGGGCATCGAGCGCTCGCTGCGCCGCGGCCTTACCTCCGTGGCGTTCCAGGAAGCCGATACCGAGCAGCTACTCGGCCAGTTGCACGCGTTCTATCGGCAGCAGCTCGGCGAAGTGGCGCCCGAGGGCGAAAGCGGCACGCTCGTGTCCAGCGTCATGCCTTTGCCGGAAGCCATCCAGGCCATCGAAGAGCCGGTGCTCGAGCCGGAGATCGACGAAGAGACCGAAGCCCTCGCCGACGAAGCCTTCGACGAACGCTACCTCTCGCAGGCGCGTGAGCTGAAGGTGGGCCAGTGGCTGGAGTTCACCGCCGACGATGGCACCACCGACCGCGCGAAGCTGTCGTGGGTCAGCCCGATCAGCGGCCGCTTCCTGTTCGTCAACCGCCGTGGCCTCAAGGTGGCCGACCATAGCCTCGCCGGCCTGGCCCAGGCGTTTGCGCAGGACACCGCGCGAGTGCTCGATTCCACGCTGCTGTTCGACCGCGCCATGGACGCCATCGTCGAGCGCCTGCGCACGCCGGAAAACCCCTGAGCCCCATGACCGACGCACACCTCGCCGACGCGTTGCCGCCGGCCAGCGAGATCCTTGCCGACATCGACCGCGCCTTCGCCGAAGACGTGGGCCCGGGCGATGCCACGGCCGACCTGCTCGACCCGGACGCCACCGCCACGGCGGTGCTCACCTGCCGCGAGGACGCCGTGCTCTGCGGTACCGCGTGGTTCGATGCCGCGTTCCGCAAGCTCGACCCGGCCGTGCAGATCGAGTGGCTGGCCAACGATGGCGACCGCATCCCGGCGGGTTCGGCCATCTGCCGCCTTGCCGGCAAGGCCCGCGCGCTCGTCACCGCGGAACGTTCCGCGCTGAATTTCCTGCAGCTGCTGTCCGCCACCGCGACGGTGACGGCGCGCTATGCCGACGCGATCGCCGATACGACGACCCGCGTGCTGGATACCCGCAAGACGATTCCCGGCCTGCGCCGTGCACAAAAATACGCGGTGCGTTGCGGCGGCGGCACCAACCATCGCATCGGCCTGTTCGACGCGATGATGCTGAAGGAAAACCACATCATCGCGGCCGGCGGGATCCCCGCCGCGGTACGCCAGGCCCGGGCCATCCACCCTTCCCTGCCGCTGATCGTGGAAGTGGAGACGCTGGACGAACTGGCCCAGGCGCTGGACGCTGGCGCGGATCGCGCGCTGCTGGATAACTTCACGCCGGCGATGCTTGCCGAGGCCGTCGCCTACACCGCCGGCCGCATGCCGCTGGAAGTGTCGGGCAACGTGGAAATCGACACGATCCGTGCCATCGCCGAGACCGGCGTGGACTTCATCTCCAGCGGCGCACTGACCAAGAACATCCGCGCGATCGACCTCTCGCTCCGTCTAAATCTGTAAACGGCAGAATCAAGGGACTTGTGGCCGCCGCCTGCCGGCCACACACTCAGCCCATGAACTCCTTTTCCGACCTTTTCTGGATGCTGGGCCTGGCGGCGCTGATCGCCAGCTGGTATCGGCTGACGCGCGCGCGTGAAGTGGCCGTACGCGCGGCCACGGCGCTGTCGCGCCGGCATGGGTTGCAGCTGCTTGACCAGTCGGTGGGGCTACGCGCCTTCCGCCTGCAGGGTGTCGATGGCGGGCGGCGCCTGGAGCGTTGCTACGCCTTTGAAGTCAGCGAAGACGGCCAGAGCCGCCAGCCGGCGAAAATCTGGATGGCCGGCGACGCCGTGGTGAGCTATGCCTTGCCGCATTCGGGCAATCCGGAACTGGAAACGGTAGTGGCCAGCGAAACCGACCTGCCCACGAATGTGATTTCACTATCGGACCGACGCCGGGCTCACTGACTGGCTGTAACGAAAAAGGCCGCCCGAGGGCGGCCTTTCTTATTTGACGACCCGCAGGTGCGGCGCACCGCGCTTGGGCCGGTCGTCATCACCGCCCGCAGCGGGCGCTTCCGACGTGGCGTCGTCCACGGCTTCCACCGGGGCGGCCATTTCGTCGTTTTCATCGGCCGGGAACATCATGCCCTGGCCGTTTTCCTGCGCGTAAAGCGCCAGCACGGCAGCGACGGGAATAACGATGTTCTGGCTGACGCCGGAGAAACGCGCCTGGAAGGCGATGCGATCGTTGCCGAGATCGAGGTTGGCGACGGCGCGCATGGCGAGGTTCAGCACCACCTGGCCGTTCTTCACGACGTGGGCAGGCACCTTCACGCCCGGCTGGCCGGCGTCCACCAGCACGTACGGGGTCAGGCCGTTATCGCTGATCCAGTCGTAGATGGCGCGCAGCAGGTAGGGGCGATTGGAAGTCATGCCCATGCTCTCGTTCGTATCCATAACAGCGTCCTCGTCGTACCCGCCGGTCGGTCGGGAATCACCAACGCCCCGGCAGGGCAAGGCCAGAAGAGAGTTTACGGGATACGGGCGCGGAGGGCTAACCGGCCGGGGCGAAGTCGAAATGGGGCCGCATGTCCCGCTCTTCCTGGGTGAGGCTGCGGGCGAAACCCTGGCTGTGGAACAGGCGTTCGCCGTAATCGACGATGGGCTTGCCCGCCGGGCCCAGGTCCACCCCGAGCGCGGGCAGGCGCCAGACGATGGGCGCCACGAGGCAGTCGATGAGACTCATCTCAGGGTTCAGGAAGAATCGCGAGGCCTTGAACAGCTCCACGGAGAACAGCAGGTGCTCGCGGAGCCGGCGCCGGGCCGCCGCGGCGCCCGAGCCACCCTCCTGGATCGCCTCGATTTCCGGCAGCCAGTCGTTCTCGATCCGCCACGTGGCCAGGCGCAGGCGCGCCCGGGAGAGCGGATCGATCGGCATCAGCGGGGGGTGCGGGTACCGCTCATCGAGGAATTCGACCACGATCAGCGTGTCGTAGACCGTCAGGTCGCGGTCTACCAGGGTCGGCAGGGTGCCGTAGGGATTGAGCTCGAGCAGGTCCGGCGTGGGCTGGTCCGCCCTCAGGATGATCCTGTCGTACGCCACGCCCTTGGCCGCCAGGACAAGGCGGGTGCGATGGCAATGGATGTCGTCAGCACTCGTATAGAGCGTGAGCGCCGTGCGCGAACGTGCGTTCTGGACCATGCTTTCGATCTCCCTCCCTGCTGCGCCGGAACGAAACGGGGCGACCCTGCGGCCGCCCCGGGGGACATCAATCAGTGATGCTCGTGGACGTCCTTCCAGTATTCATGCTTCAGAAGGTACAGCAGGAAGGTGAGACCGGCCAAGAACAGCAGCACCCAGATGCCCACGGACTGGCGTTCCAGCGCGGCCGGCTCGGCGGTGTACTCCAGGAAGGCGGTGAGGTCGCGGGTGGCGGCCTGGAACTGTTCCGGGGTCATCGAACCCGGGCTGTGCAGTTCAAGCTTCTCCACCGCGGCGTCCGCCCCGGCCTTGCCCTCGGCATGCACGGCCACCTGCAGGCCCTGCAACTCCCACAGGGGGTTGGGCATGGAGGCGTTCGGGAACACCGTGTTGTTCCAGCCCACCGGGCGGCTCGGGTCCAGGTAGAACGAGTTCAGGTAGTTGTAGATGAAGTCCGAACCCTTGGCCCGGGCTTCCAGGGTGAGATCCGGCGGCTCCTTGCCGAACCAGCCCTTGGCCTGCTCGGCCGGCATGTGCGAGATCACCGTTTCGCCGAACTTGGCGCCGGTGAAGTTGAGGTGGGTCATCACCTCTTCTTCGGACAGGCCCAGGTCGGTCGCCAGGCGCGAGTAGCGCACGTACTTCAGCGAGTGGCAGCCCACGCAATAGTTGAAGAACAGCTTGGCGCCGCGCTGCAGTGAGGCCTGGTCGTAGACGTTGGCGCCCGACGGCGGAAGGTCTTCACCTTCGGCCGCGAGGGCGGGCACGGCGACCACCGCAAGGCCCAGCGCGAGGGCGAGGGAGGAGAGATAGCGCTTAATCATGCGTCGTCACCCGTTCCGGAACCGGCTTGGTCTTCTCGAACCCAAAGTGCGTGTAGATAAAGAGGAACACGAAGAAGCCAAAGTAGCCCAGCACCATGAGGCGCCCGAACGCGTTCTCTACCGTGGTGACGTCCGCCCCCGGGAACCACACCGGGATGAGTTCGGCGGTAACACCGGCACCTACCAGGCCCAGGGCCAGGAAGGAGATGACCAGCACGGCCAGGCCAATGCGGAAGCCCAGGCCGCGGTAGCGCACCGAGCGCACTTCACCGCGATCGATCCACGGCAGCAGCCCCAGCAGCAGGATGGCGCCGAACATGCCAAGCACGCCCCACACCGCCGTGCCGAGGAAGGACGGGATCATGCGCAGGATCGCGTAGAACGGCGTGAAGTACCACGACGGCTTGATGTGCGTCGGGGTCACCAGGTTATTCGCCGGCGTGAAGTTGTCGTGCTCGAGGAACCATCCGCCAAACGTCGGGGCGAAGAAGATGATGAACGCCGCGATCATCAGGAAGAAGCCGACGCCGAACGAGTCCTTCACCGTGTAGTACGGGTGGAACGGAATCGCATCGGTGGGCTTGTCGGGCGACCAGCGGTTGCCCTTCGGGCCGTGCTTCACGTCCACGCCGTCGGGGTTGTTCGAACCCACCTCGTGCAGCGCCGCCAGGTGCAACACCACCAGCAACAGGAGCACCAGCGGCAGCGCGATGACATGCAGCGCGAAGAAGCGGTTGAGCGTGGAATCCGCCGGCAGGTAGTCACCCATGATCCACTGCACCAGCGTGTCGCCGATGAAGGGGATGGTGCCGAACAGCGAGATGATCACCTTCGCGCCCCAGAAGGACATGTTGCCCCAGGGCAGCACGTAGCCCATGAAGGCTTCCGCCATCAGCGCCAGGAAGATCAGCATGCCCAGCACCCACACCAGCTCGCGGGGCTTCTTGAACGAGCCGTACATGATGCCGCGGAACATGTGCAGGAACACCACGACGAAGAACAGCGAAGCGCCCGTGGAATGCATGTAGCGGATCAGCCAGCCCCACTCCACGTCACGCATGATGTACTCGACCGAGTTGAAGGCTTCCGCCGCACTCGTCTTGTAGTTCATGGTGAGGAAGATGCCGGTGATGATCTGGTTGACCAGCACCAACAGGGCGAGCGAGCCGAAGTAGTACCAAAGATTGAAGTTCTTCGGTGCGTAGTACTCGGTCATGTGCTTCCGGTACATCGGCATGAAGCCCGGGGCACGCTCGTTGAACCAGTTACCAAGACGCGACAGTGTGCTGGCCATCAGCTCTTCCCCTCCGGATCCACGCCGATCTGGATATGCGTGTCATCGATGAAGTGGTACGGCGGCACCGGAAGGTTCTTCGGGGCCGGCACGCCACTGAACACGCGACCGGAGAGGTCGTAGCGGGACTTGTGGCAAGGGCAGTAGAAGCCACCCTTCCAGTTCGCATCGAACGGCTCGGGCTTGATGTCCGGGACGAAATCGGGGACGCAGCCAAGGTGCGTGCACAGGCCGATGACGACCAGCCACTCGGGCTTGATGGAACGGGTTTCGTTCGTCGCGTACTTCGGCTGCTGGCCGGCGTCGGACGAGGTCGGGTCGAGCAGGCGCGGCGCGAGGCCCTTTAGCTGGGCCAGCTGGTCCGGCGTGCGGTTGACCACGAAAACGGGAAGGCTACGCCAGGCGAAGGTGACCTTCTGCCCTGCGTCGATAGCGCTGATGTCGACCGTGACCGGCGCCCCCGCCGCCTTGGCCCTCGCCGATGGTTCCCACGACTTGATGAAGGGCACGATCGCCGCGACCACTCCCACACCACCGACCACGACGGTCGTTGTGGTGAGAAAGCGACGGCGCCCGTGATCGACGACTTCTTCGTTCGCCATCAGGCTCTCCGGAACTTTGCCATTGAGAATTGCGGGCCCCATCGCCGCTTTCAGGAAATCGGCTTCCGCAAAATTACGTCAGTGTAACGTCAGCACTTGCCACGTACAATAAAGTGAACAAACGCCTGCCAGATGTAAAGCCATGGCAGCTAACTCCCCGCCAGGACGCGGAAAATTCGGCCACCCATGAACCAAGCTGCCCGCACGTTTGCCTTCGTCGCCCGCTTCGTGGTGCTTGGCCTTGCCCTTGCCTTCGTCATTGGCCTGCTCTGGCCAGGCAGTGGTGCACTCCTTCGGCAACGCCTGGCCGGGCATGCCGAAAGCCCCGCCGCGGCGGGCGCTTCGGCGTCGGAAGGCCCTGTGTCGTATGCCGATGCGGTGGCCAAGGCCGCGCCATCGGTCGTGAATATCTACGCCAACAAGCTGGTGACCGAGCAGCCGCGCCAGCTCTACTCCGACCCCGTACTGCAGCGCATCTTCAGCGTGCCGACCGGGCCGGTGCGTACCCGGCGCCAGCAAAACCTCGGTTCGGGCGTCATCGTCAGCGACGATGGTTATGTTTTGACCAACAACCACGTCATCGCCAATGCGGACGACATCCAGCTACTGCTGTACGACGGCCGCGTCGCCAGCGCCAAGGTCGTGGGCTCCGATGATGAAACCGACCTGGCCGTGCTCAAGGTGGACGCGGGCAACCTGCCGGCCATCAAGATGACCGATGCCGACACCCGACCCCGCGTGGGCGACGTGGTGCTGGCCATCGGCAACCCCTTCGGCATCGGGCAGACGGTGACCATGGGCATCGTCAGCGCCATCGGCCGCCAGCTCAACCTCTCCAGCCTGGAGAGCCTGATCCAGACCGACGCCGCCATCAACTTCGGCAACTCGGGCGGTGCGCTGGTCAATGCGCATGGCGAGCTGGTGGGCATCAATACCTCGCTCATCGGCCAGGCCGTGGGCGCCGAGGGCATTGGCTTCGCTATCCCCGTGCAGAGCGCGAAGGACGTGCTCGAGCAGATCATCAAGAGCGGGCACGTGGTCCGCGGCTGGATCGGTGCCGACTACGGCCCCGTGCCCGTGGCGGCCGAAAGCGGCCTTCCGTCGGCGGCGCGGGGCGTGGTGGTGAACGATGTCTCGCCGGGCGGCCCGGCCGCGCTGGCGGGCGTGGAGCAGCGCGACGTGCTGCTCAAGATCGGCAATGAGGACATTCTTGATGCCTCGGACCTGCGCCGGCACGAGGCCTCGTTGAAGCCCGGTACGGCGGTGACCCTGTCAGGCTTGCGTAACGGCCAGGCCTTCTCGCTGTCGATCGTCCCCGTGCAGCGGCCGCCCACCTCGCCGGTGCAGACGCAGAATCCCTGACCCGTCAGGAGCTCCCGTCAGGATCCACGCTCGGCCAGCGGCACGCCGGTGCCGGGCCGCTTCAGGCCCTCGGTGTAGCGCTTGCGCAGCACGCCCACGCGCTCGACGTACACGCGGGTTTCGTCATACGGCGGCACGCCATTGTAGCGTTGCACGGCCCCGGGGCCGGCGTTGTACGCCGCGGCCGCCAGGCGCTCGTTGCCGTTGAAGTTCTGCAGCAGCAGCGCGAGGTAGCGGGCGCCGCCACGGATGTTCTGCTCCGGGTTGAACACGTCCTGCACGCCCATGTCCCGCGCCGTGCTGGGAATGAGCTGCATCAGGCCCTGGGCGCCCGCGATCGAGAGGGCCCGCGGGTTGAACGCGCTCTCCGCATGGATCACGGCGCGCAGCAGCGCCTCGTCCACGTGGTACTCCAGGCTGGCTGAGCGGATCACGTCGCCAAACGAGGTGAGGTTCAGCGCCACGTTGTTGAAGTCGATCTTCGAATGCACGTCGCAGGCCACGCAGGTGGCGATATAGGTAAAGAGCATCTTCACGCTCCTGCCCTGCCCCTCGGCCTGCGGGATGTTGGTGTACTCCACGCCGCCATCGGCCCGGGTGATCCGGTAGACGGCGCCACGTAGCACGCGTGAGCCCTTGGGTGCTTCCGGTGCCGGGCCCGAGGCCACATCAGTGGAGGCCGATTCCTTGTAGTCCCATCTGCCCTTCGGCGCCGTGATCGGCGGCAAGGCGGCCTTGGCGGCTTCGGTCTTCGCCTCGGCCTCGGTGACGACGCCACCGGTGACGCCGACCAGCGAGGTCACGGGCTCATCCGCGCCGACGACACCGCCGGAAACGCCCTTGAACGACACCCGCGCCGGGGTCGCCACGGCGTCGGCCGGGACCGACGGCGTGGCCGAGGCCAGGGGCAGGTCCGAGCCTTTGGGGAGGGCCGCCGCCCGCGCCGGGCGTGCCGCCGGGGTGCTGCCGATGCGCTTGCAGTCCTTGTAACCCGAGGTGCTGCCGGAAAAAACGGTTTCGCCCGTGGTCCCGGTGCAGCGGTACAGGGCACCGGCAAAGGCCGGCCCGGCCAGCAGGCCGAGCAAAAGGACGCAGAGGGCCGCGGCCCTTTTCAGGGCCGTCCCCGGGATAAGGAAACGGCAGGCAGCATGGCCGGCGCTTTCCCCTGGCGTCGCGTCGAAAACCATGGGCGGGATTCTCCTCCACGCCACCCCCGCCAGCAAGCGCGAAATACGTGACGATCTTCACGCAAGTCATTGATCCACCGCCGCCATCTGGCGCCCGCCCCGGGCCCGGCGTAAACTGCGCGGTTCGGTAATAGGCCATGCGACACGGTACCCAAGCCCCATGAGCGGCAAGCTTTTCATCAAGACCCACGGTTGCCAGATGAACGAGTACGACTCGGCCAAGATGGCCGACGTGCTGCGCGCGTCCCACGGCCTGGAGCTGACCCTGGACGAGGCCGAGGCCGACGTCATCCTGGTCAACACCTGCTCCATCCGCGAAAAGGCCCAGGAAAAGGTCTTCAGCCAGCTCGGCAAGTGGAAGAAGCACAAGGACGGCAAGCCCGTGCTCATCGGCGTGGGCGGCTGCGTCGCCTCGCAGGAGGGCGATGCCATCCTCAAGCGCGCGCCCTACGTGGACCTGGTCTTCGGCCCACAGACCCTGCATCGCCTGCCCGAGATGATCGAAGCCAACCGCGCCAGCGGCAAGGCGCAGGTGGACATCAGCTTCCCGGAAATCGAGAAGTTCGACCGCCTGCCGGAGCCGCGCGCCGAGGGCCCCACCGCCTTCGTCTCCATCATGGAAGGCTGCTCGAAGTACTGCTCGTACTGCGTGGTCCCCTACACGCGTGGCGAAGAGATCAGCCGCCCGTTCGACGACGTCATCGTCGAAGTGGCGCAGCTTGCCGAACAGGGCGTGCGCGAGGTCAACCTGCTGGGCCAGAACGTCAACGCGTACCGTGGCCCGATGCACGATGGCACGGTGGCTGACCTTTCGGTGCTGATCCACGCCATCGCGCAGATCGACGGCATCGGCCGCATCCGCTTCACCACCTCGCATCCGCTGGAGTTCTCGGACTCGCTGATCGAGGCCTACGCCAACGTGCCGCAGCTGGCCAATTACCTGCACCTGCCCGTGCAGGCGGGTTCCGACCGGATCCTCTCGGCCATGAAGCGCGGCTACACCGCGCTGGAATTCAAGCAGAAGATCCGCAAGCTGCGCGCCGTGCGCCCGGACATCTGCGTCTCGTCGGATTTCATCGTCGGCTTCCCCGGCGAAACCGAAGACGATTTCCAGAAGACCATGAAGCTGATCGACGACATCGGCTTCGACCAGAGCTTCTCCTTCATCTTCTCCTCGCGCCCGGGCACCCCGGCCGCCAACCTCGCCGACGACACCAGCGCCGAGGAAAAGCACGCGCGCCTGATGCGCCTGCAGGCGGCCATCAACGAGAACGCGCGCAAGATCAACGAGGCCATGGTCGGCACCATGCAGCGCGTGCTCGTGGAAAAGCCCAGCCGCAAGAACCCCAACGAAATGACCGGCCGCACCGAAAACATGCGCTTCGTGAACTTCCCCGGCCATGCCCGCATGATCGGCCAGTTCGTCGATGTCGTGATCACGGAGGCCATGTCCAACTCCCTGCGCGGCCGCGTCCGCCTCGACGATGAGGTTGCCCTCGCTTCGTGAACACCATGAGCCAGCTGTCCCAGCGCGATTTCGTCCTCGACCCCGAAGACAACGCCCGCCTCGCCAACCTCTGCGGTCCGCTCGATGAGCACATCCGCCAGATTGAGCTGCGCCTGGGCATCGAGATCGACCACCGCGGCAACGTGTTCCGGGTGATTGGCGACGAGCCCTCGGCGAAAGCCGGCGAGCAGGTCATCCGCGCCCTCTACGACGCGACCGAGACCGAAGTGCTCAACGGCCAGGTGATCAACGTGCGCCTGGCCGAGTCCGGCGTGGACGCACTGAACGAGCAGGCTGCCGAGTCCGCCCAGGAAGTGGTCATCAAGGTGAAGCGCGGCGTGATCAAGGGTCGCGGCCCCAACCAGGCCCGCTACCTGCACGCGATCACCACCCACGACATCAACTTCGGCGTCGGCCCGGCCGGTACCGGCAAGACCTACCTCGCCGTGGCCAGCGCCGTGGAAGCCCTCGAGGCCAGCCGCGTGCAGCGCATCCTGCTGGTCCGCCCGGCGGTGGAAGCGGGCGAGAAGCTCGGCTTCCTGCCCGGCGACCTCAGCCAGAAGATCGACCCCTACCTGCGCCCGCTGTACGACGCGCTGTACGAGATGGTCGGCTTCGAGAAGGTGGCCAAGCTGATCGAGCGCAACGTCATCGAGATCGCCCCGCTCGCCTACATGCGCGGCCGCACGCTCAATGATTCCTACGTCATCCTTGACGAAGCCCAGAACACCACGGTCGAGCAGATGAAGATGTTCCTCACCCGCATCGGCTTCGGCTCGGTGGCGGTGATCACCGGCGATGTCTCCCAGGTGGACCTGCCCCGGCATATCCGCTCCGGCCTGCGCCACGCCGTGGAAGTGCTGCGCGGCGTGGATGGCATCAGCTTCACCTTCTTCACCTCGCGCGACGTGGTCCGCCATCCGCTGGTGGCGAAGATCGTGCGCGCCTACGAGGCCTTCGAGCACAAGCAGGACGAAGGCGAGTGAGCCAGGTCGATGTGGCGGTGGGCTATGCCACCGCGTCGCGTAAGGGTATTCCCGCATCGGCCAGCTTCCGTCGCTGGGTCGAGGCCGCCCTGAAGGGTGCCCGCCGCCGCAAGGCCACCGAGGTGTCCATCCGCATCGTCGATGCCGAGGAAGGCCAGGCCCTGAACCTGCAGTACCGGGGCCGCGACTATGCGACCAATGTGCTCTCGTTCCCGGTGGAACTCCCGCCCGGCGTGGTGTTGCCGCTGATCGGCGACCTGGTGATCTGCGCCCCCGTGGTGGCCCGCGAGGCCGCCGAACAGGGCAAGAAGCCGGCCGAGCACTGGGCCCACATGACCGTCCACGGCACCCTGCACCTGCTCGGCTACGACCACATCGTGGACGCCGAAGCCGAGGCGATGGAGGCCCTGGAGACCCGGATCCTGGCCGGCCTCGGGATCGCCGACCCCTACACCGTGCCCTGAACCGTCACGGAAATTCCAGTAGACTGACCCTTCCGCCCGGTCTGGGCTGCACATCAAAGAGTAATGAACGAGGACCCTGGTAGTACCAACGGCCCGGCTCACCGATCCTGGTGGGACCGACTGGGCCATCTGTTTTCCAGCGAACCGCGCAACCGCGGTGAACTGATCGAGGAGCTGCGCAACGCGCAGGTCAACGGCCTCCTCTCCAACGACACCCTGACCATGGTCGAGGGTGCGATCAAGGTGACCGAGCTCAGTGTCGACGATGTCATGGTGCCTCGCGCCCAGATTGTCAGCCTGCCGATCGACGCCCCCCTTCCCGATATCCTTGCCGCCGTCGTCGAGTCCGGCCATTCGCGCTTCCCGGTGCATGGCGAAGACAAGGACGAGGTGCTGGGCATCCTGCTCGCCAAGGATCTGCTGAAGTACTTCGGCAAGGCCGAGTGCAGCGATATCCGTGGCCTGCTCCGCCCCGCGGTGCTCATCCCTGAATCCATGCGCCTGAACGTGCTGCTGGCGGAGTTCCGCCTGACGCGCAACCACATGGCGCTGGTGGTCGATGAATACGGCGGCGTCGCCGGCCTCATCACCATCGAAGACGTCCTCGAGCAGATCGTCGGCGAAATCGACGACGAGCACGACGACGAGGAAGACCCGATCCTGATGCTGCCGCTGGACAACGGTGCCCTCACCGTCAGCGCGCTGGCACCCATCTCGGACTTCAACGACGAAACCGGCGCGCACTTCTCCGACGAGGAGTTCGACACCATCGGTGGCATGGTCACCTCCGAGTTCGGCCATCTGCCGACCGTGGGCGAAGAGATCACCGTGGGCGACTTCCTGTTCCGCGTGACCGAAGCGGACGACCGTCGCGTGCAGCAGTTCCACGTCAGCCGGGTGGGCTCCGAAGGCTGATGCGTTATCCGCTGCTTTTCCTGCTGGCCCTGTGCCTGTTCCCCGCGCTCGCCCGCGCGGGGATCGTGGATGCGCCGGCCTCGAACATCGAGATCTCGCTGCTGACCTACGGGCCGGGCGACATCTATTGGGAGCGCTTCGGTCACGACGCGCTCGAAGTGCGTGACACCGTCAGTGGCGAGGCCATCGCCTTCAATTACGGCGTGTTCGATTTCGACCAGGATGGTTTTATCCTGAATTTCGCGCGCGGCATCATGGCCTACCGCATGGACGCGGAGACCACCGCGTCCGACGTTGACTTCTACAAGGGCGAAGGGCGTTACGTGCACCGCCAGGTACTGGCGCTGGACGATGCGCAGAAGGAATCGCTGCGGCGGTTCCTGCTGTGGAACATCCGCCCCGAAAACGCCGGCTACAACTACGACTACTACGTGGACAACTGCACCACGCGCGTCCGCGATGCGCTGGATGCGGCGCTGGGCGGTGCCATCAGCCACCAGTGGGCCGAGGTGCCCGGTGGCATGACGTATCGCGAACAGACCGCGCGGCTGATGAGCAACCAGGCGTGGCTGATGCTGGGCATGGACCTCGGCCTGGGACCCTTCGCGGACCAGCCGATGAACCGCTGGCGCGAAGCCTTCCTGCCGATGGAGCTGGAAGACCTGCTCAACAAGACCCAGGTGGACGGCAAGCCGCTCGTGCTGAAGAACGAGGCCGTGGCCGACGCGACCCTCGTGCCGCCGCCGGACAAGGCGCCGGACCTGCGCTGGCCCCTGCTGATCGCCGGCCTGGTGCTGGCCGTGCCGCTGGCCCTGCCTGCGTTCACCCGTCACCGCGGTGCCCGCGGCGTGTTTGTCGCCGCGGGCACGCTCTACACCGTCTTCGTGGGCGTGGCCGGCCTGTTCATGCTCGGCCTGTGGACGCTGACCTTGCACCGCTCGGCCTGGGGTAACTTCAACCTCCTGGCCTACCAGCCGTTCGCGTTACTGGTCATCCCGGGCATCTGGCGGCTGCGTCGTGCCGGCCGCCCGATGAGCCGCCTGGCGTCACGCGTCACCGGCCTCTCCTTTGCCGCCTGCGTCATCGCCGTGCTCCTGCACCTGTGGCCGGATTTCCCGCAACGGAACATGCCGTGGCTGCTGTTCGCACTGCCCTGCTGGGCCGCGCTGTTCGCCAGCCTGTGCCGCCGGCACGACTGATCACACTTTCACGGGTTTGATCAGTTCGGCCACCAGCTTGTCCGTGCTGGTGAAGGTGTAGCCACCGTCGGCCAGGTATGTGGCGCCCCAGGCCTTGATCCTGTCGATGTAGGCCACGCCTGCATCGAAGGCCTTCTGGGTGATCACCTCGCCCTCGTTGCTGAACAGGCAAAGCATGCGCATCTTGTCGCCGCAGATGCCGCTGTTGAGGGTGAGCACCGGGATCACCGGCACGCGCATTGCCGTTTTGCGGTACCAGCGATTGAATGCGTACGGCTGGCGATGCAGCGAGCTGGGCTTGTCCTTCTGTGCCCACATGGCCTTCGCGTCGATCAGGAACAGGCGGATGCGGTAGAAGTCGTGCGCCTTCTGCGCAAAGGCGACGAGGGCCTCGATCGCCGAGAAGGCGATCCCCGCGATGGCGCCGGCAAGGCCCGCGGTCAGCCCTTCCAGGGTGAGCGCCGCACCGCTCTTCAGCACCTGGTACACCTCGCCCGCCAGACTGATGTCCATCGCACGCTTGATGCCATCGATGGTGCTGGTCGGAACACCAGGCACCAGCACCACGCCCTTGCCGCGCGCGTAGACCCTGAACCGGTCGCAGCCCGCGCTGAGGGCACTGACCAGGCCCGTCGCGGCCGCCACGCCATTGGCGAGGAAGGGCGACATCTGGTCCATCACCTTCTCGGCGATATGGTCGCAGACCATCTGCAGGCCGCCGGGAATCGCGTTCCAGATCGCCTCGGTCTTGCTGCCTTCGCCATCGTCTTCACCGGCGGCGAGCTGGGTAAACACCGCCTCGGTTACCGCGCCGGCAACGCCCTGCAAGGCCTTCGACACCCGGTTGCGGTGCGCGACGCGCTCCGGGTTCGATGCTGGCAGCGGCATGAGCAGCTGGGCTGCCTCGGTCGTGCGCTTCACCGCCTTGCCGATGGTGCCTGCGCCCTTGCCGTTGAGATCGAGCAGGCCGTTGGTAATGATCCGGTACTTACCCTCGTCGCACGCCAGGTTGCCGAAGAGGTACAGGATGCCAAGCCGGGCGTTGACCATGCCCTCGCTCATGAAGTCCGGGATGCCCTGCCCCTTGTCGGTATCGCCTTCGCCGCAGATAGCGCTGTAGAGCGCCGTCAGCGTGAGCTTCCTGTTGCGGTCGCTCTTCTTCCAGGCGCCGGCACCGCCGCTCTTGTCCTTGTGATTGGTCCAGTCGAGCAAGGCGTTGCGCAGGGTGGTGAGGGCGGCCTGCGTCGGTGCCTTGATATAGGCGTCGACGGCTTTATCGAGTACGGCGAATTTCGCCTTGCCGGTGGGGTCGGTGATGGAAATCGTGAGGTTGGTGTCCTTCTTCCAGACGGCGTAGGTGAAGGGCAGTTTCGGCAGCGCTGTAGTGGCCATGGGGTTCGCTCCTTGAAGTGGGGGTCCTTGGGCGAGGCTCGTGGGCGGCGCAAGAACTTGCCCGTCACGAAACCAACGCCCTGCTACGGTATAAAAATGGGCCAGGGGCCCACATCGGGCCACTCCCTAGCCATTTCGTGAGGCACCGCCCACGCTCATCAGGCCCTGCCTGAGCTGGCGTTGCCGCATGGACCTACCCACGGCATCATTCCCGACCATGGCTACCCTTCCCCTGATCCCCGAACCCACCACCGTCAGCTCGTCCGGCGGCATGATCGTCAACTGCGTCGCTTACCGGACGAATGGCAAGCGGATTGGCGATATCTCCATCGACGCCATCAGCGATGTGCTGAAGGAACCGGATACCTTCGTGTGGGTGGGCCTGCATGAGCCGGACGAGGCACTGCTGCTGAAGCTGCAGGAAGAGTTCGACCTGCACGACCTGGCCATCGAGGATGCGCAGCTGGCCCACCAGCGCACCAAGATCGAAACCTATGGCGACTCGCTGTTCATCGTGGCGCAGACGGCCCAGCTGGTCGGTGGCAATATCGCCTTCGGTGAAACGCAGATCTTCCTTGGCCGCCGCTACTTCATGACGGTGCGCCACGGCGCCTCGCTGTCGTATGCCCCGGCGCGCCGCAGCTGCGAGCAGACGCCCGAGCTGCTGGCGATGGGGCCAAGCTATGCGCTCTATGCCGTGCTCGATTTCATCGTCGACAACTTCCTGCCGATCGTTCGCGATTTCCGAACGGAACTGCACGAGCTCGAGAACGATATTTTCGCGGAAACCTACAACCGCCAGACCATCAAGCGGCTGTACGACATGCAGCGCGAACTGATGACGCTACGCCTGGCGGTGGCACCGCTGCAGGACATCGTCGCCCAGCTGGTGCGCCTGCACCCGCACCTCATCCACGACGAGCTTCGCGCTTATTTCCGCGACATTTATGACCACGTGTTCCGCGTCAACGAATCCATTTCCGCCATGCGCGAAATGCTCGGCGCGGCCATTGGCGTGAACCTCGCCCTCGTCACCTTCGGCCAGAACGAAGTGATGAAGAAGCTGGCGGGCTGGGCGGCCATGCTGGCGGCGCCTACCTTGATCACGAGCTGGTACGGCATGAACTTCGCACACATGCCGGAGCTGGATAAGCCCTGGGCGTACCCCGCGATCACCTGCCTCGTGGCCTGCATCGTCGGCGGCATCTTCATCATGCTGAAGAAGAACCGCTGGTTTTGAAATAACGCGTCGCTACGCAAAGGCTCCGGTACACCATGAAGAAGATCATCAACGATCCGCGCCATGTCGTCCGCGAGATGCTTGAAGGATCGGTATCCCGCTCGCCCGGACAGGCGCTGCTCTCGAACCAGAACGTGGTGGTACGCAAGGCGTACGACGGGAACGCCACCGTCGCCATCCTCTCGGGCGGTGGCAGCGGCCATGAACCCGCGCACGCGGGCTACGTCGGTGACGGCATGCTCGCAGCGGCGATCGCCGGCGACGTGTTTACCTCGCCGAGCGTCGACGCCGTGCTTGCAGCCATTCGCACCGTTGGCGGTACCGCGGGCGCCGTCCTTGTCGTGAAGAATTACACCGGCGACCGGCTCAATTTCGGGCTGGCCGCGGAGATGGCGCGTAGCGAAGGCATCCCCGTCGAGATCGTGACCGTGGCGGACGATGTAGCCCTGCGCGATACCGTCGCGGCGGACAAGCGGCGCGGCATCGCCGGTACCGTGCTTATCCATAAAGTGATCGGCGCCGCGGCTGCCGCCGGCCGATCCGTCACCGACGTGGCCGCCCTCGGCCGCCGTGCCGCGACAGGCCTGGGCTCGATGGGCGTGGCGCTCGGCGCCTGTACCGTCCCTGCCGCCGGCCGTCCGGGATTTAAGCTGGGCGATACAGAGATCGAATACGGACTCGGTATCCACGGCGAGCCCGGCGTGCGCAAGGGCCCCATCGCTCCCGCCGATGGCCTGGCCGAGACGGTGCTCTCCGCGATCATCGACGACCTCGCCCTCGCCCGTGGCCAGACCGTGGCCTTGCTGGTGAATGGGCTGGGCGCCACGCCGCCCATGGAACTGGACATCCTGCTCCGCGGCGCCCTGCACGTGCTCCACGGGCGAGGCATCAACGTGGCCCGCGCGTGGTGCGGCAACTTTCTCACCGCGCTGGATATGCCCGGCGCATCACTGTCCTTGCTGAAGGTGGACGACGAGCTGCTCGGCCTGCTGGACGCACCGGCCAGCGCACCGGCCTGGCCGGGCGGTGGCCAGCTCAACGACGCACCGATCCGCCAGGTGGCGGACGCGCCCGCCGAGGCGGCGGTGACCACCTCGTCCACACCGGCGGGTGAGGCCGTCCGCCGCGCAGCACACGCCGCCGCCCAGGCACTCCTCGCCGCCGAAGACGAGCTGACCGACCTCGATGCCAAAGCCGGCGATGGCGACCTCGGTGCCAGCCTGCGCCGCGGTGCCGAGGCCGTGCTCGCCCTGCCCGCCCACGCATGGCATTCCCCGGAATCGGCGCTGCGCCGCATGGCCGACGCGATGCGCCAGGCCATCGGCGGCAGCTCCGGGCCGTTCTACGCCACCGGCCTCATGCGCGCCGCCCGCGAACTCACCGGCGTGGCCGAGCCGACACCGCGCCAATGGCATGCGGCGCTGCAGGCGGCGGCGGATGCCATTGCCGATCTCGGCGGCGCGAAAGCCGGCGACCGGACCATGCTCGATGCGTTGTATCCGGCGGCCGACGCCTATAAGGCCGCCCTCGACGCGAACCTCGCGCCGTTCGAGGCGCTGGAGGCGCTGCACCTCGCCGCCACCCGCGGCGCCGAAGACACGGCCACCCTGCACGCCCGTGCCGGTCGCGCCGCGTACCTGGGCGACCGTGCCATGGGCATTGCCGATGGCGGTGCCGTGGCCGTGGCCATCTGGATGGGTGCCTTGCGCTAAGGGCGTTCGAATCCGAAACGAACCCTGCGATCCGGAAAGACCCCTGGCCCGCCCGCCCTGACCATAGCCCTGCCGGCATCTTCGGCCGGGGCTATCGTCAAGGGCACATCATGAAAGCAAACGTCTTCCTCGCCGGCGCGCTGTTCGGCGCGGTGGTCTCCGTCGGCTGCGCCGCTGTGGCGCAGGAGCGTCCGTTCGTCGATATCGGCGAGCGCCACGGCAACCTGCGCGACGCGCAGCAACACATCGTCGCGGCATGGCAGGCCATAAGCCGCGGCCAGCAGGCGAACAACGACGCACTGGGCGGCCATGCGGCCCGGGCGAAGGATCTGTTGAGCCAGGCGGATACCGAGATACGCCTCGCCGCGGACGTGGCCAACGAACACAACCGCAACTGGTGACATGGCGACGGCGGCGCATCACCGCTGGCGCGTGTGCCTGTGCATCGTGCTGGTCGCCTGTGCGGCCAGCGCGGTACGCGGTGCGCCCTCCGGTGACGAACTGCGCGAGCCGAAGCAATTCACCTATGGGGCCGACGGCGTCACCACGCTGACGCTGACGGCTGCGCAGACGAGGGTGATGGTTGGCGACACGCCGTACACCTCGCTCGTCTTCAACGGCGACTACGACGCCCCGCTGATCCGTACCCGCCCGGGCGGCACCATCCGGCTGACGCTGGATAACAAGATGGACGAACTGACCAACCTGCATTTCCACGGCATGCAGGTGTCGCCGCTGGACGATGGCGACAGCATATTTCGCGACACCGCCCCGCATACCACGGGCGAGTACGTACTGCGCTTGCCGGACGATCACTCGCCGGGCCCGTACTGGTACCACAGCCATTTTCATCGCGGCGCAGAGCGCCAGGTGTCGGGCGGCCTGTCTGGCCCGATCCTCGTTGACGGCCTCCTCGATCAGTTCCCGGAACTGCGCGCCGTGCGCGAACGCATCCTGGTGCTTCGCAATTTCCAGAAGACGTTCACCGGCCGCCTCGCCAGCGAAATCGTCACCGGATCCCCATCCATCCGAACCATCAACGGGCAGTTGCAACCGACCATTTCGATCAAGCCGGGCGAGACGCAGCTCTGGCACCTCTTCAACGTCGACGCCAACCAGTACTTTCGCATCCGTCTCGCTGGCCTGCGCGTCCAGGTGATCTCGCAGGATGCGGATACGGTGGTTAAAGACGTCACCACCGACGAGATGCTTATCGGCCCCTCCGCACGCATCAGCGTCCTGGTGACCGGCCCCGCAGCCGGCCGTTACGCCATGACGATGGGCTCCGCCAACACCGGCCCGGCGGGCGACACGTATCCCGCGCAGACGCTGGCCACCCTCGTCTCCGCCGGCGAGGCCGTGCCGACGGTACACATCACCAGCGCCTACCCAAGGATTCATGACCTGCGCCAGGATCCGATCGCCGCCAGCCGCCGCTTCGTCTTCCAGGATGCCGAGGATGATGGCAACACGTTCTACATCAATGGCCGTCGTTTCGATCCGGGCCGTGTGGATACCACGGTGAAGCTGGGCGATATCGAAGAGTGGACGCTGTTCAATCCCAGCCAGGAACTGCATCAGTTCCACATCCACCAGCTCGACTTCCAGGTGACGAAAATCAACGGCAAGCCGGTGGACTTCATCGGTTACCGCGACAACGTCTTCATCCCTGCACTCGGCTCGATCACGCTGCGGATTCCGTTCACGGATCCGGTGATTCTCGGCAAGTTCGTCTACCACTGTCACATCATGGAGCACGAAGACGGCGGCATGATGCAGGTGATCCAGGTGGTGCGCCCGGCGGACTATGCTGAAGCCGTGAAGCTGGAACCGCTTGGTGGCATCTACGGCGACAACCAGACCTGCGCCTACCTGCGTAACACGGGGCGCGACGCCATCGACAAGACGGCGCCGGCGAATGCGCGGCCGCTGGGCGGCGCGCCGTGAAGGCCCGCCACGCGCTGGCGGTGACCTGCGCACTCTGTGCGTGCGGGGTTGCGCAGGCCTCGTCCGGGCGCTACCCCGGCTTCGGCATCGATTACGGTACCGCCATACAGTACGACTTCAGCGGACTGAAAGCGCAGGACCAGTCCAACAAGGTCACGACGGACGGCTACTTCGACATCACCAACGACCTGCATTTCCGCTTCAACCCGAACAACGAGATCTGGCTGAGCACGGAAATCAGCCCGGTGACCTCTGCCCGCCCGGGCGAGCGGCGCTGGCTCGGCGGAAGTGGGCTTCAGGTCGCCGACCTCAACTGGTACCACCAGGATGAATTCGATACCTGGCGGCTGGGCAAGCTTGACCTGCCATTCGGGCGTGCGCAGAGTGCGGCGCCGGGCCTGTATACGGGCGATTTCGTCGCGCCCTATGCGCTGGGCGGGGTGATCGGAGCGAGCTACGCGCGGCGATTCTCCTCGTACACCCTGGGTACGCTGGCGCCGAGCATCAGCGTGTACGCGGCGGATACATCTGTCCTGAGCCGGGCGTATTTCCGTCCTTCCACGCAGGCGCGCCGTTCCGACGGTGGCGCGACGAATACCGGCAAGCCGAACAACGTGGCTGCCGTGCTCAACTGGCGTGCACCCGCGTCGCTACCCTACATCGAGGTGCAGCTGGGCTACATGGCCAACCACAAGGGCGATACCAACGCCGCGAATCCCATGGCGGCGAACGAACAATCGCGCACGGCGTCCGTGCGTTACCTGATTCCCTTCGAGCCCACGACGCAGCTTCTGCCGACGCTGGCCGCGCGCTACGTCGACATCGTGCCCTTCGTCGAATACGTCCGCACGCACAACGAGAACGGACAGCCGGGATTCGACACGACCTACCTCACCACCTCACTCACGCTGGATACCGGACGCCTCGCCTGGGGCCTGACCCACACCAACCGGCATATCTCACCGGCAGGCTCGCCGAGCAGCACGGAGTACCTCACCGAGGCGAGCGTGGTGTACCACCTCACCGGGCTTATCGATGTCGGTCTATCGGGTGGCCGGTCGAGGCAGGCGGGAGAAACATCCAACCTGCTTGTCGTGCAGGTCGTGCTGAACGGGGCCTTCTGATGACGCGCTGGCTCGTCTTCCTCGGCCTTCTCGCGGCGATGCCGGATACACCGGCGGCCACGCCGGATGTCGGCGGCCCGTTCCATCTGGTGGACCAGGACGGCCACGCTGTCAGCGACCGGACCTATCGCGGCAAGCCGCTGCTGATGTACTTCGGCTACACCTCATGCCCGGACATCTGCCCGGTGGACGTGGCCAAGGTCGTGCAGGTGGCGCGCAGCGTGCGCGAGGCCACGGGCGTGGACGTCACGCCCGTCTTCGTCACGATCGATCCCGAGCGTGATACCGCGGCGCGGATGAAGGCTTACGTCCGCGCGTTTGGCCCCGACGTCGTCGGCCTGACCGGATCGGCCGACCAGATCCGGCAGGTGACTGACGCCTACCACGTGTATTTCAACAAGGTGCCGGCGAACGGCAGTTACCTCATGGACCATTCCACCGTGCTTTACCTCGTCGGCCCCGAAGGCACCCTGCTCGACCACTTCGGCCGCAAGGTCCCCGAACAGGACGTCGCCGCGCGCGTCGCGGCCACCCTGAAGGCGCATCGCTAGCGCCATCCCTGGCCGGCTGCGCCGGCTGCCATCCATGCACAGGAGCCTCCCATGTCCATCTCACCGCGCCTCACCCTGCTCACCCTCGCGCTGGTCGGCGCCGCCTCGTTCAGCACGCTTGCGCTGGCTGACGGCGACAAGAGCTATCCGTCGTTCAAGTCCCTCGCCGGAAGCAGCAAGATGATTGATCGCGACATCATCACCCCTGCGCTCGAAAAGAAGTACCCGAAGCTGGAAGGCCTGAAGAGCCATTGGGACGAAGCCGACATGGACCACGATGGCAAGCTCAACCAGAAGGAGTACGACGACTACGTGTCGGTCACGCATTGACGCCTTGCCGCTGCGGCGCCACCGATGACATCGTCACGCCGGGCCCTGACGGCATTTCACCGGGCTGTCCTCGACGTACGCGCTCGCCGCGTGGCCGTCGAGGATTTCCAGCGCACGCTGTATGCCAGCGAAGGCCTGATCCTGATCAACGGCACGCACCCGACGGTGGCGACGCCCCTGGTGTCGACGGCGCGCGGGCCCTCCTGCCTGGTCGTCTTCTCCACCCAGGCCCTGGCCCGCAAGGACGCCGCCCAGCACCGGGGCTACTGGCCCTGGCAGACCGAGCTGTGGTGGCTGGTGGCCGGTTTACCCCGGGATTGGGGCCTGCTGATCAATCCGGGCGGCCCGACCATCCGCCTGGACGCCGCCTGCTGGCAGGGGTTGCGCTGGCCGGCCCCCTAATGCCAACGGAATATTGCGAATACGTCGAATCGGTGCCTAGTATTCAGGCAGTGCGCGGAGCGCCAAAGGGGGTCACCGGTTCTGCATCGGGAGAGCAGCCGTGTCGATTCGCATCATGGCGACAGGGGAACCAGGGAATCCCGTGGTACACCGGGAGCTGGCCTGGCGTGTGCCGCGCCTGCAGGCCGGGCGCAGCGAGCCGGTCGTGGCATCGCGATGGGTATCCCCGGCGATCGACGGCCTCAGCGCGATGACCCCACCCGATGCACATGTGGTGGCCATCTTTCTTCGCCCCACCCGCGGAGTTCTTCACGTGGATGGCGAGCCGCTCTACGCAGGCCCCCTTCCCGCCGGCACGGCCCTGGTGACCACGCCGAGGCAGGAAATCACCGCCGCGTTCCTGGAACCGGTCGACACCCTGCACCTGTCCATGCATAACGGATTCGTCGCGGCGCACGGGATCGCTCCCGGCGAGATCGCCACGGCACCGGCGCTGGCGGGTATGTATCGCGATGAGGCCATCGAAACGCTCGCGCGTGCCTTGCTTGCCACGCACGAAGCCGGCTGCATGGCGGGGTGCGCGGAGACCCTTGGCAAACCGATCGTCGCGCGCCTGCGCCACCTGTGCACGGAAGGCGCCCGATGGAGTGGCGCACAGCGACGCGTCAGCCTGCAGAACTGGCGGCTCGCCCGGGTGAGCCATTACGTCCACGCCAATCTCGACAAGCCGATCACCCTGGCGGATATCGCTCGCGCCGCGGGCCTGTCGCCCATGCACTTCGCCGCGAAGTTCCGCGCGGCCACGGGGCACAAGCCGCATGATTACCTGCAGCTATGCCGCATTGAGAGGGCGAAGGACCTGCTGGCCGAGGGAAACCGGTCGCTGATTGATATTGCGATGGAGGTGGGGTTCCGCACGCAGGCGCACTTCACGACGGTGTTCAAGCGGTTTGCGGGGAGGACGCCGCATTCTTGGCGGGTGGAGTTGCGGGATTAGGGTGACGTGACCCGCGCGAATGCGCGGCTCAGTCCGCGGCCAGCACTTCCATTGCTGCTATCGATTCATACCACTTTCTTGCGGAAGGTGACGCACTCAATTAGCCCAAGGATAGCCAGCGCCGAGAGAATGCCCGTGAGCGCAAAGATAATCCAGCCGAAGAGCAGAAGTGTTTGGAAGGAAGTCCCAAAGTGAAAAACGCGAATATCGCCGCCGCGTTCATTTGCCAGGAAAAGCAGGGACAGTCCCAGCAGGAACAATGACGCCAGGCCGGATTTGACGCGCCTGGCAGCCGTGAAGTCGGAACCGAACTTGTTAACAACAGGGAATCCGAACTTAAGACACACGGCCACGAACATCGCAATGAACGCGGGGCAGACGAAGAAATAGTAGATCTCGGAAAGCTCCTGATAGCTTGACTCACTTGCCCAGCGACGCGCAGGCACAAATGACATTGCACGCACCCAGGTAAGCAGCCTTTCGCAGAGTGCTCGGTCGTTGGATGCCATATAGGTAAGTGAGGCGGAGACAAGCGCCACGAGCACGAACAGTGCCATGCACCACTTTATGCAGGTGATTTTTGTGGTCAAGCTAACTGCCTGATGTGGTTGTATCCGTTCATTGGCGTCCATATTTCTCACAGTTAGCTGAGGGGCGCAAAAACGCGGCGCAGGCCGATAACGCCCATCCCCATCAGGCAACCACCGATGGCAAAGGGGATCCAGCCGAGCACGAGGAGCTGGGGTAACTGCGTGCCGACGGGCATGCCCAACACTTCTTCCCCGTCCATCGCCCACAGCGTGGCACCCCCAAAGGCGATCATGAAAAGGCTGCCGAAGCCCATCTTCACCTCGAAGTCGTCGGGACGGTGCGCGCGCGTATCGCCATCGTCCGGCCTCCAGAAGTGCGTCACGACCGCGGCTAGCGATGCCGGGAAAACAGGGGAGGCCCACAAGAAGTAGATCGCCGTGAGATCGGGAAAATCCGAGCCCGTGGCCCGGAAGCGTGCAGGGACGGGCACGGCGTTCACGAGTCCCGTCAGATTCGCCCACGCGCGTGCGTTTACCGAGGCGAGATACGTCATCACGGCCGCCAGGCCAATAGCCAACACAATGACGCCGATAAGCCAGCGATACGCCGAAATGCCCATATTCGTCATGCCACCCGTCACAGCCACTCCCCCCTGAGAGCCATACCCTTCATGCCCGACGCGTGAAACGCGGAGCGATTCGCAGATTTTAGCGAACCGGCGGTGACTGGTCTGTAGGACTTCGCCTACGCGACGCCCCCCATTTGGCTGGCGAACCAGAGGATCTCATGGAGCACCAAGAGCAGGCCTGGCACGTGCCGCGCTTGCCGTCCGGGAGCAGCGAGCCCGTGGTGGCGTCGCGTTGGGCATCCCCACCGATCGACGGCCCCAGCGCGACGACCCCAATCGATGCGCACGTGGTGGCCAGCCACTCTACGCAGGCCCGCTTCCCGCCGGCACGCCCCTGATACAGGGCACAAGCCGCATGATTACCTGCAGCTGTGTCGCATCGAGCGGGCGAAGGACCTGCTGGCCGAGGGAAACCGGTCGCTGATTGATATTGCGATGGAGGTGGGCTTTCGGACGCAGGCGCACTTTACGACGGTGTTCCAGCGGGTTGCGGGGAGGACGCCGCATTCGTGGCGGAGCGGCTTGCACGACTAAGCCGAACTCTCGCCGCCGACTACGGCGACCTTCGCGACGCTAGTACCACTCATCTTCGTAGTCTCGCAGTCGCTTTGCGAGATCATAGGGCGGCATCAGCACGCCTGCGTCCGTAGGCGTATAAAACACCCCTACAGCCATCCGCTGCTCGTTCAGATTCGGAATAAAGGTGTCCAGGAACAGGTCAAGAGGCATTGATGCGGGCACGCATCTCGCCCATTCGCCGACACAGCAAAGCTGGGCGTAATCGTCAAAGGGCCACACCTGAAAAACCTTCAGACCGGATGAATTCTCCGACAGTTTCCAGCCGTCTTCCTTTATGCCCCAGACCTCTTCATAACCCACGGCTCTCTTAATGAAGTAGTCAACGCGCTCATCCGCCGATAGCGAACAAACGGCAGCTACCTCTTGTTCTCGCAAAGCAGCCATCACTTCACCGGTCGTATATCGCAGTCTGTCACCGCGCGACCCCGGCCGGACAGCCCGTTGTCGTCGTCGTGTGTCCCGAAGTATCCGTGGCAACGACGCAAGCCATCTGCACGGCATCCCCAAGGCGAACATTCCAGATGCCCACCCCATCGCCATCACTCGAAACAATCTCCATACCTACATATCGCTTGCCCTCGAGTGCGAAGTGATAGTACTGATTGTCGGCCAGGGACGACAGAACAAACGGCCGTAGAGTCACCTGCCCGTCGCGCGTCCACGCACGCAGCTCTGCATTACCGGAAGGAATTAGGCCACCCCTTCCAAAGCCAACATCGATGCTGGAAAGCTCTGCTGGCTGTGCTGCTTGCTCCGC
This sequence comes from Luteibacter pinisoli, assembly GCF_006385595.1. Taxonomy (NCBI): domain Bacteria; kingdom Pseudomonadati; phylum Pseudomonadota; class Gammaproteobacteria; order Lysobacterales; family Rhodanobacteraceae; genus Luteibacter; species Luteibacter pinisoli. The sequence continues at coordinate 1,337,371 of NZ_CP041046.1, read as the reverse complement.
GCTTAACATGACCGCGAGCGATCCACCCTTGCTCAGCTGCGGTGTCAAGACGAGCGCGGGGCGAAGCGCGTCACCTGCTGGCATGTCTTGCGTGAGGTAGCGCGCCGCCAATGCCTGCGGGGTTACGAACGTAGCAATCAACAAGATGACGGCTGCGGCACCAATTGCAACTCGATTCAGTGCGCTGAAACGATCGGTTCTACCGGCGCCGATGGCAAAAGCCAGAGCAAGCGCGGGAATCGTGAAGTAGCGCCCCTGGACACCCCGGATAATCGGCGAATCACCCGCGGTCCACTGCACCAGCATGGCAAGGTAGGTCATGAGGACCATGCCAATGGCGCAAATAACGAGGAGGACGCGAGCAGTGCGCTGCTCGCGGTTGTCGTCCGGCGAGAACGAAAACGCTGCCGCAATCAGAAGAAGAACGCCGAAAATGGCGTAAGTCGAGGCCGAGAGTGAGGTATCCAGCCAGCCAAGCGTCCCGATAAATGAGGAAAAATAAAACCCGCGCATGTCGGGATTCGCAAGCGTTGCGTAAAGCTTTTCAAAGAATGAAAACGGATGAATCAGATAAGACGCGAGCCTCATCCCATGGTCAATACTGTGGGGCCCAGGCGGATAGACCGTCGTCCTGATGGTCAACAGCGTCCAGGTGACGACCAGCACGCTGAGCGCGACCGCCACTACCATGCTCCGTCGGTCACGCAGGAACCACCACACGGCGAAGGCGAGAAGGAGAAACGGCGCGGCGTTGGCACGGCAGGTGGCCAGCAGAAAGAGCGATGCGGCGAAGGTCCAAAACACCCATCGCGGAGCAGCACCCCGCTCGGTGGAAAGCCGCATGAATGTGGCCAGGCATAGAGCAGCCACCGAAGTCGCCATGCCGTCGAGCGTGGGCGATGCGACGAGGAACAGATTCATAGGAAGCGCGAGGATCGCCAGCATCGCCGCCGGCGGCGGGTAAATTCGGCACGCAAGTGACAGGAGCAGAATGCAGCTCACCAACGCGGCCAGCCGCGCCAGTTGGTACGAACTGCTGACCGACAAACCCAATCCCTTGCTTACCGATAGCGCGACGGCCTCCGGCGCGTACAAGGCGGGAAAGTAATACGCCGTCGGTGCGGGGGCCACGAACGTATCTTTGCCCGCCCAGCGGATTGCGCCCGCACGGGCCAGTTCAGTGGCAGAGATTTTCTGGTCCTTGTGATGGGGTAAAGCTCCAAATACGTCCATGAATTCGAGCATACCGGTGTCGACCGCACCACCGGAGGGCGAACCGTGCACGGAATGAAGCAAGAGTTGCCCCTGGCCAATCATGTAGGCGCGCTGGATGTGGTCGAATTCGTCGGGCGCGCTAAATGGCGGGGTTAGCGCGGCGATGACAGCCGAAATGACGAATAGTGCAAGCAACATTCCAGGCCAGATCCCGGCCGTTGGCCGTGAAACGGTGTTTGACGCCGTCATGCCGACCTCACTGCAATGACGATGCCCGAAATGATGAGCGCCACACCTACAAAATACTGAGGCTGAAAACGCTCACCGAAGACGAGATGACTACCCAAAGGCACGATGACGAAAGCCAGTGCCATCAGAGGATAAACCTTACCTAGGTCAGCCTTCTGCAAAACCCAGATCCATGCCACGGTCATCACACCATAGAGGGCGAAGGAGGCGAAAAGGACGACCATGGTGGACGGGTCAAACCAGCTGCCAGTTTTCTGAAGCGAAGCGGCGCTAAGCTTGAAGAGAATCTGACCGCAGGCGATCCCGACGACGCAAAAGAGAGCAATGAGGTAGGTCACGGCGGCAATGTCTTGATAAGTGCAGAACGACTAAGTTGTGCGTGGATTGGCCGCTTTGGCGTTGAGCTAACGTCAAAGCCAATGAAGGCAAGCACCAACTGAACACCAAGAATGATCGGCATGGCTGCAAGCATCACTGTACCGCTACTTGCAACAACACCCGTGGCTTCCGACAAAGACCACTGAATGGCTCCGTAAATGATGCCAAAGGCAATCGACAGCAAACCGAACGGAAGCTCAAATGAAGCCAGCGACATGTCACGCAGGTAGTAGTTGTAGAATATTCGCTTAACGAAATTGATCATATTCTTGCTCAAGAACTCGCTAAAAACGGCCGATATCTTGAGGTTACTTATTTCGTCGGCGTACTTCGCGTGCATCGGCACGTCCACGGCAACTGCACGCAGCGTTCCAAGGCGAAAAAGCATATCCGTCTCAAAAAAATAGCGCTTACTTATCTTCTCGAACGGCAGGTGCGAAGCGACATCGCGATGTATCGCCGTAAAGCCGTTGGTAGGATCGAACAGGTCCCAGTACCCCGACGAGATCTTTGTAAGAATCGACAGTCCGGCATTTCCAAAGAGGCGCGCCTTGGGCATGGCATGAATTTCCTCGAGGTCGAAGAATCGGTTCCCTTTGGTGTAATCGGCCTGCCCGGCAAGAATCGGCGCCACGAACCGCGGCACGAGTGACGGGTCCATCTGGCCGTCGCCGTCCACCTTCACAATTACCTCGACGTTGTCAGCAATGGCCGCGCGGTATCCAGTCAGCACCGCCCCGCCCACACCCTGATTCGAAGCGTGCCGAATCACCCTAACGCGCGGGTCATTGCACGACGCTTCAACGAGATCGCCGCTGTTTTCTGGGCAGCAATCGTCGACCACGTAAATCCGTTCGACCTCGGGACCGATGGCGGCGAGGACTCCGAGAATGTGTTTGCGAACCCTATAACTGGGTATGACTACCCCTACGCGCCTGTCCATTGAATCCTTCCGCCTCGCTTTGCCGCCGATCTCGCCCCCTGCCCCCGACCCCAGGGCCACCAAGCATAACGTGGCGGGGTGCGCAAATCTTAGCCACGGATGGCCCTAATGTCTCTAATGGCTCGCGCCCACATGCCTTCATTTGGCTATAGTGGCGCCTGCCCGCGCGACACACGGGAGCTACGAATGTCCGATCCAATGGATTCGGCCGCACGGGGCATCATCGCCCGACCACGGGGAGTACGGCATTGCCCTGGACCAAACGACAGATTCTCGCGGCGGCCGCCATCGCCCTTGTCGCGCTAATCGTACGAATCGCTTATGTGCATACCGCCGTGGTGGATCATCCACTGCGAGGTGACACATTGCAGTATTTCGCTTACGCGCTGAATCTCATAGATCATCACGTTTTCTCCCTGGTGCCGCCCGGCGCCGTACCCACGCCCGATAGCTTCAGGGACCCAGGCTATCCGGTGTTCCTCGCGCTGCTGATCAAGGGCTTCGGTCGCCATCAGGCCTTTTATTCCGCCACACTTGATGTCCAGGCTGGCCTCGCGGCGCTGACGGTCCTGATCTACATAGTTCTCGCCCGCCGCTGGCTCGGCATGGGCATCGCCCTTTTTGTCGGTATTGGGCTGGCGTTGTGGCCTCATGCCATCACGTTGGCAGGGTACGTGTTGAGCGAAACGCTTATGGGTTTCCTTGTCGCAGCGGGCCTCTTGCTGACACAGGCCGCGACAGACCGGCGGCGACCTGTCCTCTTCGCGATCGCCGGGATCGTGCTCGGCCTCGCCACGCTGACCAACGCGACATTCGCTCCGGTCGTGCTGCTCTTCGCGGGGGTCGCGATGTGGAAGGACCTGCCATCACGCCGCTCATGGGCGGTTCTTCTTGTCGCATCACTTCTACCGGTGGCGGCATGGGGCGTTCGCGGCGCCATGCTGCCACCAGGACAGTCGGCGGGCGATCGCATCGCCATCAACCTGATTCAAGGTTCATGGCCCGAGTATCACGATGCCTGGCGCTCGTCACTGGAGCGAGGCGACGCCAAGTCGATCTCCACGATCCAGCGCATGGATGCAGAGTATCAGCTCGTCAAGCGCGACCTTCCCCAGGGGCTGGACGCCTTGGCTCAACGGATGAGAAGTGAGCCGTGGCGCTATATGTCCTGGTACGCAGGTAAACCCGTCGAACTGTGGGGATGGAGCATCGGCGTTGGCATGGGCGACATCTATGTGTTCCCCACGTACAACTCGCCGTTGTCGGGTAACGGCATCCTGCGCGTCACCACGGACATCATGTTCTTCGCATCACCGTTAGTGCTTGGCCTTGCCACCGTGGGCTTGATCATCCTGCTGACGCGCCGCCGCGCATGGCCCCCCGCGCTGTGGCTGGGTGCGCTTGCCGTGTGCGTGATCACCGCCATCTTCACGGCCCTGCAATGCGATGCACGTTACGCGGTGCCCTACCGCGGCATCGAGTGGATGCTCGCTGGCGTGGCGCTGCACACGCTGGTGACGCTACGCAGGCGCGCTGTTACCCATCCCTGAAATGAGAACGGCGACCCTTTGGTCGCCGTTCTTTTTACAGCTTTGCTTACTTGGCGCTGGCCTCGGGAGCCGTCCACTCCTTCAACCACGCATTCACCGTTTCATGCCACTGCACGCTGTTCTGCGGCTTGAGCACCCAGTGGTTCTCATCCGGGAAGTGCAGGAACTTGCTCGGGATGCCGCGGCGCTGGAGCGCGGTGAAGGCACCCATGCCCTGGGTTTCCGGGATGCGGAAGTCCTTCCCGCCGTGGATGACCAGCATCGGCACGCGCCAGTCCTTCACGTGGTTGATCGGGTTGAACCGCTCGTAGTTCTGCGGGTTGTCGAACTGCGTGCCGCCGTTCTCCTTCTCTTCGAACCACAGCTCTTCGGTGTCGTAGTACATGGCGCGGGCGTCGAACACGCCGTCGTGGTCGACCAGGCACTTCCACGGCTGGTTCCAGTTACCGGCCATCCAGTAGACCATGTAGCCGCCGTAGCTGGCGCCGAGGGCGCAGGCACGGTTACCGTCGAGGAAGCTGTACTTCTGCAGGGCGGCGCTCCAGCCGGCCTTCAGGTCTTCCAGCGGCTTACCGCCCCAGTCACCGGAGATGGAATCGGTGAAGGCCTGGCCGTAGCCGGTGGACCCGTGGAAGTTGACCGTGACGACAGCGAAGCCCTGGCCGGCATACGTCTGGGCGTTCCAGCGGTAGCTCCAGCTGTTGGTCATGGCGCCCTGCGGGCCGCCGTGGATGATGAAGGCGACCGGATAGGTCTTGCCCTTCTTGTAGCCCACCGGCTTCACGACGTAGCCCTGCACCGTCTCGTTGTTCCAGCCCTTGAAGGTGAAGAACTCCGGCTCACCCACCTGGGCGGCCTTCATGCGCTTTGCGTTGTAGTGGGTGATCTGCTTGAGGCTCTTGCCCTTCAGGTCGGCCGTGTACAGATCGGCCGGGCGCTTCAGGTCGTCACGCGAAAGCAGGATCTTCTTGTCGCCCAGGGCGAAGGCGCCGACGTTGCCGTCGGTGACCAGGGTGGTGACCTTGCCGGTGGCGACGTCGATGGCGAACAGCGGGTGCTTGCCGTTGTCGTCGGTGGTGGTGTAGAGGGTCTTGCCGTCGGCGGAGATCTGCAGGGTGCCCGCGGAACGATCCCACGACGGATCGATCTCGCGCTTGCTGCCGCTGGCGAGGTCCAGGGCCCAGATGCCGAAACGGTCAGCTTCGGAACCCGGGTCCTTCATGGCGGTGTAGTACAGCGTCTTGCCATCCGGCGACACGAGCGGGTTGGCATCCCACGCCTTGTTGTCGGCCGTGAGGTTGGCCGGGTTGACCGAGCCGTCGGCGGGCACGCTGTAAAGGTCGAAGTTGGTGGACCAGGGCTCGGTGGTGCCGGCGATGCGGGCATCGAAGAACACGGTCTTGCCGTCAGGCGAGAAGGTGAACTCGTCTTCGCTGCCGAACGGCTTGCTCGGCACGTCGCCGTCGATGCCCTTGCTCAGCAGCACGGGCTGCGAGGGGGCGTTGGCATCGGCGATGAAAAGCTGGGCGCGGCGGCCGTCAGCCCAGGTGTCCCAGTGGCGCACGAAGAGCTTGTCGTACACCGTGCCGGTGGACTTGTCCTTCTCGCGGCCGTCCAGGCGCTCCTTGGTGCAGCTGAGGTCGGCGCAGTCGGTGAACACGTCGTAGCTAAGGAGCAGCTTCGAACCATCCGGGGAGAGCTTGTAGGCGTTGACGTCCAGGGGGCCGTCGGTGACGGCGTCGCCGGTGGCAACCGTCAGGGCCAGGCCCTTGCCGCCCTGGCCTGCATCGAAGGAGCGATGGAAAATCTGGGCGGTGCCGTCCTTGGGGGCCACGTAATAGATGGACTTGCCATCCGGGGCCCAGCGCGCTGAGGAGCCCTTCTCGACCACCTTGACCGCCTGGGGCGGCTTGTCGAGATCCATCACGTAGAGGGAGGTCACCCCCTTATTGGCGGCGTAATCGGTGGAACGCAGCGAAAACAGGGCGTAGTGGCCGTCCGGGGAGAGCTGGGGGTCGCCTACGCGGTCCATCATGACAAGGTCGCGGATGGAAAACGGGTGCGCGGCGGTGCTGTCGGCATCGGCGGCCAGGACGGGGCCGGAGGCCAGCGCGAGGGCCAGCGCGGCGAGTAACGGTTTCATGGGTGCTCCCTTGGGATTGTGCTTTGCGGGGACGGTACGGGGAGCGCCGGTCTAGCGCAAGCCACGGAAAGCGGCAGTCGGCCGGGTGTAAAATCTTTGCACCACCGCGCGGGAACAGGGATGGGCATGCCGTATGCTACGTCCCGCTCGGCGCCCAATGTGCCGTCCGCAGCTCAATCAGGGGAACGTATGCTCGAGCGTCACACACGCTCCGGATCGCCGGATGCTTGATGAAACCAATGTATCCAGGGATTGGGTACGTCACCACATGGCCTGGGTCATTGCCGTCGCTTCCGCCTTGCTAGCCATCGGCGCTCGCTGGTATTTCGTCACCCACGCGCAGGTATATCAACCGCTTGATCGCGCCGGTTATTGGGGCGATGCCCAGGAGTACTACTGGTACGCCTGGAATCTTGTCCACCACGGGGTATTTTCGCAGGATTTCGGCGGAGCCCTCCACCCGGTCATAGCCGATAGCTACCGAGATCCAGGGTATCCCGTCTTCCTGGCGCTTTTCATGGCGCTTACCGGCTCGTTCGAGGAATGGTATGCCAGCGTGCTTCTCTCGCACGTAGTTCTCGGCGGGATCACAGTTGCCTGCATCATCCTGGCACTGCGACGCACCCTGCCTTGGTGGATGCTCACGCTCGTCGGCGCAGGCCTGGCACTGTGGCCGCATTCCGTTAGCATCACTGCCTACGTTTTCACGGAAAACCTTTCGGCACCGCTCTGGGCCGCCGCCGTCCTGGCGATACGCGAGGCATCGGTACGCAATTCATTACCCTGGACGATCGCCGCGGCGCTGGCGCTGGCAGCGGCAGGCCTCACGAACTCCGTACTCGCGCCCCTGGTCCTCCCCCTGGCGGCGATGTTGGGGTGGAAGCGCCTGCTCCCCACCCGCCTGGTCGCGATCCTCGTTATTCTGGTCGTCATCACGATGGGAGCATGGGCGATACGGAACGCATCGGTCACGACCGGGCCCTCGTCGGCACACCGCATTGCCATGAACCTCGTGCAGGGCTCGTGGCCAACTTACCATATGGCCGCCCAGCTCGACGCACGCCACGTTGAAGCGGGAACGGCGACGATGCGCGCGATAGGGAATGAGATCACCGCATTTGACGCCTCGCCCGCCGCGGGATGGCAAATGATGTGGCAACGCATAAGCCGGTCGCCGGGTACGCATCTCGCATGGTATCTGAGCAAACCCGCCCTCCTGTGGGGCTGGCAGGTCGGACTGGGCGCCGGGGACATTTATGTCGCACCAACGAGGAATTCGCCCTACGTCACGCAACCGTTCTGGCGTGGAATGGAGGCAGTCGCATTCTCCCTAAACTATGTCATCGCACTGCTCGCGCTCGGAGGCGTGGGCGTCGCCCTATGGCAGAGAGGATGCGACCCATCCCTGCTGGTCCTGGCAGTCACCGTAACCTGGGTCACCCTGGTCTACGGGGCCCTCCAGTCGGATTCACGCTATTCCATACCATTCCGGGGAGCGGAGCTCGCATTGGCGGCCGGATTCGTCGTCAATGCCATACGGTACCGGCGACAGCGGCACGCGGCACTACACGCCAGACCAGAGAACGAAGTATGAAACTCTCGCAGGCCCGAACCATGCCGGATGAAAGCTCGTGCCAAACGACGCAGATGCACTGACGCCGGTAGCGCCGCCCGCGTCGGACGGAACCTCCAGCTCACGTGCCGCGTGGATAGTGGCGACGCTCAGCGCGATAGTGGCGATCGTGCTGCGCTGGTACTTCGTTACCCACGCGCAGGTACTCCAGCCCCTCGACAGCCCGGCCTCTCGCGGCGACGCGGTTGACTACTACCGTTATGCCTGGAATATGGTTCACCACGGCATTTTCTCTTCTGCCGTACCCGGCCCCACCGCTCCTGTTGCTGATAGCTTTCGCGATCCGGGCTATCCGTTATTTCTTGCCGCGTGGATGGCCGCGTTTCCAGTATACGAACACTGGTACACAGCCGTCTTGTTGAGCCAGGTGTTGTTGGGCGGCATCACGGTGGCCTGCCTGTGCCTGGCCTTTCGCAGCACGTTGCGCCCAGGGTTCCTAGCTGGACTTGCTCTGCTGGTTGCTGCATGGCCCCACGGCGTAAGCATCACAGCCTACGTGCTTTCGGAAAACCTGACTGCTGCGATCTGGGCCGCTACGTTGTTGGCGGTGAGCAGCGCCGCGAGGAAGCCATCGATCTCGCGCTGCATCCTTGCAGGGTTACTTTTTGCGTGCGCGGGTCTCACGAATGCCGTTTTGGTACCATTCGTTGTACTGGCCGTCATTACCCTTCGTTGGAAGCGCTGCATGCGAATCCGGCCTCTTGTCATCGTGCTGATAGCCGCGGTGGTTCCGCTGACCGCGTGGGGCGTGCGCAACACCACTCTCGCAACGGATGCCTCCTCGTCTTACCGCGCCACGCAAAACCTTGTGCAAGGTTCCTGGCCGATTTATCACGATGCCTACCGCCGCCTCGAAAGCGGCGATCCGGGCGCCGCGCAAGCGCTTGCTGCTATCAATGCAGAGATCGACCTTGTCCACGCCGACCCGTACGGCGGCTTGGCCGCCATCGGGTCACGCATCCGTCAACATCCGTGGCAGTTTTTGGGCTGGTATGCCTCGAAGCCGACTCTTCTGTGGGGCTGGGACATCCGCATCGGCCAAGGCGATATTTACGTCTACCCCACGCGCAGCTCACCGTACGAGACACAGCCGGCATTCAAGGTCATGAAGCTCATCGCGTACGTCCTCAACCCGGTCTTCGGGGCGCTATCCCTTGGGGGATTTGTGCTTGCAATCTCGCGACGCTCGGTTCCCGTAACCGTCGTATTCATTGCAGCAACGGTAGTTTGGGTCACATTAGTTTACGGCGTACTGCAGTCAGAGCCGCGCTACTCCATCCCTTTTCGCGGTGCAGAAATCGCACTCGCTGGATGGGCTATCGCTGAATGGGTAAGGCGACCTCGCCCACCGCCCCCTGACGATCGCGCGGAATGGCGTATCCTTCGCTCACTGTCCGGGGAGAGGGGATCGAATGGTCGTTGAAGCGGAGCCCACACGTTGGCAGCGGTCGCCATGGATAGGCCGCTGGAAAGACGCTCCCTGGATTCCTTTCCTTATCGCGGGTCTTGGCGCCATCCTCGCCATCTCCGTGCGCTGGTATTTCGCCGCGCATGCGCAGGTTTATCAGCCACTCCAGGAACACACCAGCTTCGGCGGCGCGGCCGAGTATTACCGGTACGCCTGGAACCTTCTCCATCATCACTTGTTTTCGTCCGGGTATATTGACGATCCGCATCCTGCGGCGGATACCTTCCGCGACCCGGGATACCCTTTTTACCTCGCCATGTTCATGGCCGTATCGGATTCATACGAGGGCTGGTACTCGGCGGTCGTTCTCAGCCACGCATTCCTCGGCGGCGTCACGGTGGCCTGCATCGTGTTGGCGATGCGCGGGGTCGTTCCGACGTGGTTATTATTCGCCGTCGCCACGGCCACAGCGTGGTGGCCTCACTCGGTGGTCATATCGGCGTGCATCCTTTCCGAAAATCTGACGGCGCCGATGTGGGCGCTCTTCGTCCTCCTCGTACGTGAATCGGTGGACCGAAAATCCATGCCCCTCGCCGCAGCCGCGGGCCTCGCGCTAGCAGCAGCGAGCCTGACGAATTCGGTTCTCACCCCACTCGTTTTCCCGTTGGCGCTGGTGCTGGCCTGGAAGCGTCTTATGTCGACGCGCCAACTGATCGTACTGTTCGCCGCATTGGCATTGCCCGTGGGGGCGTGGGCACTTCGTAACAGCCAGGTAACGGCGAGCCTCTCATCGCTATATCGCGTGGAAGTCAATCTCGTACAAGGCTCATGGCCTACGTATCACCTTGCCACCCAGCTCGAAGCCAGGCACGACCCACTTGGGATAAAGGCATCTCGGGCAATAAACGACGAAATCGGTGCCATGCAAGCAGATCCCCGCACCGGCATCGCCTTGCTGGCGGAGCGTATGGGAAGGGCGCCGGGCGCCTATGCTGCCTGGTACGCCAGCAAGCCGGCCCTGTTATGGGGCTGGGAAGTGGGTCTTGGGGCGGGCGGTATATACATCTATCCCACCCACGGCTCGCCTTTCATCACGAGCCCGGCATGGCGGGGTGTCGAGGCGGTCGCTTTCGTCCTCAACGATGCTTTGGCAGTCCTGGCGCTCGCCGGCCTGGTACTTTCCCTGTTAGTGGCGCGCCCTCCGATAAGCATCGTGGTGCTGGCTCTTACCGTAGCCTGGATCACTGTCGTCTACGGGGTGCTGCAATCCGACCCCCGATACTCGATCCCCTTTCGGAGCGCAGAGATCACCTTAGCCTGCTTCGCTCTCTGGAAGGCCGGGGCACTGGGACGACAATGGCTCGCACGGGGTCGAGACCCGACATTAGAGTGACGTCGCTCACATAAAATGGCGACACCAATCTGGGCGGGACGGCGCTGGCATGAACTGTGCCTTGTCCATGGCGTGTCTATCAGGGGATCCAACTTCATGCGCTCGCCTCATCGGCGTGGTACCGCCGGTTTCACCCTTATTGAATTGATGATTGTCGTTGCGATCATCGCAATCCTGGCTGCTATTGCGATTCCGCAATACAAGGATTACCTGATTCGATCGCAGGCAAGCGAGGGCCTGATGACCGCCGAAGGCGCCAAGGCAGCCATCTGGGAGTTTCGCCACAATACGGGCTACTTTCCTAAGTCCAACCAGTCCGCCGGGTTGCCGGGAGGGGCGTCCATCTCGGGAAAATACGTTTCTTCAGTGGCCATTCAAGGGAACGGTACCGTGTTGATCGCGTACGACAACGCCGACGCCAACGCCATCCTTCGGCCAAAGACACTCACACTGTCTCCCATCGACGGCGCCGGGAGCATCGGGTGGACGTGCAGCTCAACCCTGGACAACCGCTACCTTCCGACCGTCTGCCGGAAGTGACGCTGAGCGTCAGAACTTGTCAAAATACGTCACACTAAAATGTGTCGCAATCCACTGAATCCGCGAAATTTTCTGGTTGATTCGCAAGCGTGACAGGCTGCACAATCCCGGCACCGGCAAATATGAGGGAATATGTCGGTCGCGAAGGCATGGCACGGTAGATGCAAGTCTTGCGGCGAGCTTCCTGGTCGTTCCTGACCAAAGCAAGTGAGGGAGCATTCCTGCCTCTTGCTCGGCAAGGGGGAGGTGCTAGGGCTCAGGGGGCATCACTTTTTTCGGTTAGCTGTACCCATAAACGAGGAATTTCCATGAAGAACGTCCAGAAGGGCTTCACGCTCATCGAACTGATGATCGTGGTCGCCATCATCGCGATCCTGGCTGCTATCGCCATCCCGCAGTACCAGAACTACATCATCCGCACCCAGGTGTCGGAAGGCATGAACCTGGCTGACGGCGCCAAGACGGCCGTGGCTGAGTACTACAACAACAAGGGTGGCTGGCCGTCCACGAACGCCTCGGCAGGCCTCGCTGCAGGCACCGGCTCGATCTCCGGCAAGTACGTGACGGGCGTCACGACGACCGGCGGCAAGATCACGGCCGTATTCGGCAACGAATCCAACACGAAGATCTCCAGCGACGTGCTCGTGCTGTCGGCCTACGACAAGGGCGGCTCGATCGCGTGGAGCTGCAAGAACGGCACGACGATCTCGCCGGCCTTCCTGCCGACCTCCTGCCGCTAATAAGCGACTTGCACGTGTAATATTGAAAAGGGCCGACTTCGGCCCTTTTCTTTTTTCAGGATGTCGATGGCAGCCCCTCTTCGCATAGCGTCACGTCACGCGTGGACGTGGTCCCTGCTCATCGTTCTGACGCTAGTCACCTGGATGGCTTACAAGCCGGGCCTGCACGGCCCGTTCGTGTTCGATGACTTTGGCAACCTACCGGCGCTCGGTACGGGCGGACCCGTTCATGACCTGGCCTCCGCACTGCGTTATGTGACGTCAGGAAAGGCAGATCCCACAGGCCGCCCCCTCGCCACCGCAAGCTTCCTGATCGACGCCAAAGACTGGCCGGCTTCGCCCTACCCGTTCAAGCGCACCAATCTGATCATTCACCTGATCAACGGCGGGCTACTTGCGTGGTTCCTTGCCAGACTGGGGGTGGCCCTGGCCCTTCCCGATGGCCGGGCACGCCTCGCTGCCATCATCGCCAGCGCCCTTTGGATGCTCAGCCCCCTCCTCGTCTCCACCGTGCTCTATGTGGTGCAAAGGGAGGCCATGCTACCTGCGACGTTCATGTTGCTTGCGGGTTTAACCTGGCTGCACGCGCGATCGCGCTTCGCGCTTAGCCCTGCCCACGCAACCGTCTGGCTGTTCGTGGGTACTGGTGGCTGCACGCTGCTGGCCCTACTGTGCAAGGCGAACGGCGCGGTCATTCCGTTGCTGATACTCGTCTGTGAATGGATGCTGCCCGCGCCAGACGATTCCCGCTTTCGTCGACGTGTTGTGGCGATGTGTGCGCCACCGTCCATCGCGCTTCTTGCGGGCCTCGCATGGCTGGCGGTGTCATCGTCGGGGCACGGCACCCTGGTCGTTCGTGGTTGGACCATTGGCCAACGCCTCATGACAGAGCCCACGATTCTCGTGCGCTACCTCGCCCAGCTAGGGCTATTGGTCCCTACCGACACAAGCGTGCTTCATGACGGCGAGCGCGCGGCAACAGGCCTCATCAGTCCCTGGTACACCGTGGCAGCGATCACTGGTTGCCTCGCACTGGTCGGCTCCGCCTTACTCTTGCGGCATCGCTTGCCAGCACTCGCCTTGGCGATCCTGTTCTTCTTCGCCGGCCACGTGATGGAATCGACGTCCATTCCGCTCGAACTGTATTTTGATCACCGCAACTACCTCCCGGCCCTTCTGCTTTTCTGGCCCCTTGGCCTGGCGATAACCCGGATCGGTCGCCCCCTCTACGTGACGGGCTCCGCCGTTGCCGTTGTTGCCATCAGCGCCGCACTGACCCAGCACAACGCCACCCTGTGGGGTGATGTGTATCGACAGTCGTTGGTGTGGGCCGCCGCCAACCCGCAATCCCCACGATCCCAGGCATACGCGGCACAAGTGGCCGAAGCAAACGGGCAACGCGCTGTCGCTAGTCAGATCATGTCGGCGGCTACACGGCGGTTTCGCGCCGAACCTCAGGTGGCCCTGGTTAATATCGACGTACAGTGCCTGAATGGCGGACTCACTGCCGAGGGACTTGCCTATGCTAAAGATGCCCTGGCGACCACCACGACCGATCCCGGCGGGATGCTCCTGAACTGGTTCGAGAGCGCAATTCCTGCTGCGCACTCTGAGCGGTGTACGCGACTGACGCCCGCCGTCCTTAGTAGCATGGTGGATATCGCGATGGCCAATCCTGCGATAAGCGGCGTTGCTGGCAGACGCCAGGACCTTAACCACGTGCGAGGCCAACTCGCGCTCGCTGATGGCGACGTCAAGGGAGCTGCTCGATGGTTCGATGAGGCTCTCGCAGACCAACCGTCTCCGGCCGCAGCCCTAAGCCAGGCCGCTGCGCTCGGCGCCGCAGGACGACCTGATCTCGGGGTCGCTCATCTGGATTTTTTTGCAAAGCTGCCCAAATTGCCCGCGCCGCGCTGGCAAGACGGTATGGCATGGGTACACGCGGGAGTGCTCGACCGACAGGGTTATTGGCCAAGCGAGCTGAGCCACCTTCGACAAGCTCTCGAAGCGGCCGCCCGTGCTGCATCTCCCCAAGGTGAACTACGCTAGCGGCAGCTAATCTGGAACACCCCCTTCAATGCGTACGGATCAGGCGCCACACCCCATGAACTTAGCGTGGTCTCCCAACACCAGGGCGTGGTTGCTTTTTACAGGCATGGCCCTCCTCGCCACAGCGATCTACGCCATGGGTCTGCGGGGTGGGTACATCTTCGATGACTTCCCGAACATCGTGGACAATGAGGGCCTCAAGCCCGCCGATGCCACGGTCGCAAGCCTGGTCAGAAGCGCACTTTCTTCGCCGTCCAGTGAATTCAAGCGGCCGCTCGCTTCACTGACGTTTGCGCTGAACTACCTGGTTTCTGGTGACGATCCAGCGGCCATGAAGGCCACGAACCTATTCATCCATATCCTGAATGGACTGGCGACATTCGTTCTCGCAAAAAAGCTACTACGACTGGCCGCGCCTGCGGGCAACGATGATCGACGCGAACTCATAGCAGCTCTCATCGCTGGCACCTGGCTCCTGCTCCCCATCAATCTCACCAGCGTGCTGTACGTCGTGCAACGAATGGAGAGTATCGCCAACCTGTTCGTCTTACTGGGCCTTATCGCCTACGTGCATGCGCGCGAGCGCATGCAGTCTTCCGCACTTCGGCGATGGCCTTTGTATGCCGTTTCGAGCGTCGTCGTGTGCACGGCGTTCGGTGCTCTCGCAAAGGAAACCGCGGTGATGCTGCCGATGTATGCCTTTGTCATCGAGTTGACGGTGTTCCGTTTTCGATCCGTGAAGCCCCGATCAGGATTAGCCGAGCGAGACACAAAGATCGTTGCCGCATACGGGCTATTGCTGTTCCTTCCGATCGTCGCCGGCTTGTGCTGGCTTCTGCCGGGCTTACTCATGCCAACCGGGTGGGCGACCCGCGACTTTACCCTGAGCACGAGGCTGCTCTCTGAGCTTCGGGCCGTGCCCGCCTACGCGCTCTGGACCTTGTTTCCGACACCAGACGCACTTTCGTTCTATCACGATAACTGGACGATATCGACTAGCCTCGTCTCTCCCTGGACGACGCTCGCAGGTGCCATTGGGCTTGTCGCAAGCGGAACCGTTGCGTGGCTAGCAAGACGCAAGCTCCCGCTAGTGACACTAGGGCTGCTGTTATACATTAGTGCGCATTTGCTGACCGGCACCATTCTCCCATTGGAACTGGTGTACGAGCACCGCAACTACTTTGCAAGCATGGGCCTGCTGATCGCCGTCGTACCCATTCTCGTTGCCCGCGACAGCGCAATACCCGGCGGCCTTGCAAGAAAGACTTTGTTGGCCCTTCTCCTCGTTCAGTCCACGGCCGTCCTTTACATTACGGCGCGAGCGTGGGATAGCCCGTTGACTCTTGCACAGGAACTCGCCGAGCGAGCCCCTGATTCGCCGCGCGCCCAGTACGAACTCGGCCGCACTTACATCATCCTTTCGGGATACGATCCCGCTTCGCCGTTCACAGACAAAGCGTATGCCCCGCTTGAGAAGGCAATGGCACTGCGGGGATCGTCGATTCTTCCCGAACAGGCACTCATGTTTCTCAATGCTCGCATGCATCGTCCCGTGGAGAACGGCTGGTGGGACTCCATGACCCGAAAGCTTGCGACGCGGAAGGTTACTATTCAGGACGAGAGCGCTCTGGGTGCATTGACGAGCTGCATGTCCAAAGGTCTGTGCGACCTCCCCACCGGCCGCATGACCGAGGCTTTTCTGGCCGCAGTGTCGCATCCCGCACCGAGCGCTCGCCTTCTGGCCATGTATGGCGACTTCGCCTGGAACAACCTTGGCGACCATGACCTTGGCCTTCGAATGAGTATTGAAGCCATGCACGGTAAGCCGAGCGAGCCCGCCTACCGAATTACCGTCATCCGCATGCTAGCCGTGCAAGGGCGCATGAGTGATGCTCGCGCTGAACTCGCAAAGCTCAAGCTCATGAACATCGGCGGGTCACTGGATGGCACGCTGAGCGAACTCAACAAACTAACGTCGCCCTAGTCCCATGCCCGACGGCCTCGCCCGAAGCAGCTTTAGAACCACCGCAATGCTGGCCCTGCGCCTGCTGACGCAGGCCGTCACGCTCGTCGCCATCACGCGGTGGCTTGGACCGGGCCGCTATGGCGAGTACATCGCCGTCGCATCCCTCGCGATTGTCCTCTCGCTTATCCCGAACCTCGGCTCCGCTTACGTGCTCATGGCGCGCGAGGCACGAATGCCAGGCGAAGGCATCGATGTCATGCGGTACGGTTGGGTCCTCAGCCTGGTCTTCGGAACGCTGTTAACCGCGTCGTTCCCGTCCGTGGCCCAGCTCACGACGCATAGTCGGTTCACCTGGGTCGATCTGTGGCTTATCGGCGCAACCGAACTGATGGCCACGCCCCTCATCCTGCTGCTCAGCGGCGCATTGCAGGCACGGCACAAGGTAGCGACAGGGCAAGGAATCCAGTGGATTCCCCTTGCGCTGAGGGGCTGCCTTGCGGGTACGTGCCTGGTAGCCGGTGATGCGATTACTTTCCATGCGTTCGTTTGTTGGCAGGCAGTTCTCGCCGTGGCCGGACTGTTCGCCGCGATTCTTATCACGTCACGGCACATTCCTCTTCGTTGGTCACCTCGGCAACCAACCCGCGACGAATGGAAGGATGGCGCATCGTACGCCGCCATGCACATCGTCTCCGCCAACCCTACCGAGTTGGATAAGATCCTCTCGAACCGTCTCCTGGGCGAGCATACGGCAGGCATCTATGCCGCGACATCGCGCATCCTGAATGCCGTGGTCATCCCGGTCATTGGCATGCTGCTGGCCGCGCAGCAACGCCTCTTCATCCACGGGTCGGATCCGGGCGCCGGAGGGCGCCGGCTGATACGGACGTTGTTCGTGCTAGCTGGTGCGTGGGGCATCGTCAGCGCCGCCGGCACGACCCTGTGTGCACCGCTGCTCCCCTGGATCCTAGGCGCCGCTTACGCCGACGCTGCGTCTATCATGCCCTGGGTCGCGCTCGCCGCTCCATTCGTTTCCCTCCGACTATCCGCCGGTACCGTCCTCGTCGCGCTCGGTCACCCGCTTCATCGCATGCTATTCGAGTTGCTTGGCGCGGTCCTGATGGCGGTGTTGCTCGTGGCTGGAGCACATTATGCGCAAGCGCGCGGCATGGCGCTCGGCCTGGCGTGCGCGGAACTTTGCATGGCAGCGGCAGGATGGTGGATGGTCATCGCGGCGGAGCGCCAACTCCGGCCGAACCAGGCGCAGCGCTCAGGCCCGGGGACCGCTGGGCGGCGTTAGCGAGCGGACGCGACCTGACGCAACGTCCGCTGTGGCCATCAACAAGGCTCGCCAGGCAGTCAACGAACGGAAGCGCATCATCCGAACGCAGGCACGGAGAGGCAAAAGGACCGCCCGCCCGGCGTACATGGCCCATCGACATGCTCGCCCTTGGTCGAGCCGTTGCACGAGAAGAAGGTGCGCCCGGGTCATGTGATACTCGTAGAACAGCGAGCCGTTGCCACTGGCTGCCGATCCCTGGTGGCGCACCACACCCTCCGGCACATCCCGAAGCACGCCGCCCTGACGGACGACGCGATGACCGAATTCGATATCGTCTCCGTAAAAGAAGAAGGTTTCATCGAAAAGCGGAAGCCGAAGCAGCCGGCGACTGATCAACAGGCATGCGCCACCCAATAGCGCATGACCATGCATGCCAGGACCGACTGGATTGATCATCGCGGAAAAATGGCGATAGTAAGTACGGGCTGGCACGAGACCGGTCGGTCCATCGATCAGCGGCGCTGCCACCACGGCTTCGTCGTCCGCCACACTGTCTGCGAGCCGACGAAGCGTGCCCGGAGCCAGGGTCGCGTCGCTGTTGATAAGCAATACATGGGCGGACCCAAGGGACGCGCCAAGAGATGCAAGTGCCGCGTTGATCCCGGCCGCGTAACCAAGATTCCTGCCCGGCTCGACGAATGTGAGGCGCATGGAGCTGTCGACGAGCCGAGCTCGCAGATCGGCAAGTGATGCCCCGCCGTCTTCCGAGTTGTCTACGACGATCGCGTCGCCCAACCCTTCCTGCGCAAGGGACCGGATGCACGCCTCGGTCAGCTCGCTAGCGCGGAAATGCAGGACCACTCCGATACAGTCAGTCACGCTCACACCTCCGCTCCGGCGCAAAGGCCACCATAACGAGTTCTTCTCCAGCACCCGATGAGAGCGTCGCAGCCATATCCGCAGCCCAGGCCACCACGCCGCCGAGGTGGCGGCGCACCCTATTGAGCCAGCCAGGTCGATGCTCGGCTATCCGGGCGCTCTCACGGGCGATGCTGCGTGCGTGGTGGCCGCGCCGGATGAGGCGCGGCGCCTCAAAGCCCAGGCCAAGCAACAACCCACGCATGGCCTCAGCGCTGGGAATGCAAAGGTGCCGCGGCGCTTCGAGCCCTCGCCACGCGGAGCGAAAGATTCGCGCCCCCACGCCTTGAGGGTTCGGCCACGCCAACCAGAGCATACCGCCCGGCCGCAGGTGCCCGAGACAATGGCGAAGATCGTCTCCCGGATGGGCCACGTGCTCGATGCTATGTCGCATCGTCACGACATCGAAGGCACCGCCCAGCTCGGGCGAGCGGCAATCGGCGAAGCCGACGCAAACGACAAGACCTTGCGCTCGCGACGCGCCGACCGCGGCTGGGTCAGGGTCGATTCCGCGCGCATCCCAACCCATGGCACGCGCCCGGAGGAGGAAATCACCATTGCCGGAGCCTACATCGAGCACACGTCCAGGCGTCCGCTGTGCAAGGAACAGATGTCTCCCGTGATAATCGAGCTTCAATCGCAGCGGCTCGATCATCGAGAACACGAGGTGACCTATCGGCATCGCGTTTGGAAGCGTTGAGCCGAACCGAGCATTCAGATACCCGTCCACGCAGCGTGACAGCACCGATACGGTGCCATTCGATCCAGGCAAGCCACCGGCATGCTGGGGATGGTGGGTGTAATAGTCCGAGTACGCGGCGCCAATGGAATCCATCGATGGCCGAGGGTCCGGATAGAGGCTTGCGCAAGCGTCGCACTTCCAGAAGGTCCACAGATCATCGTCGGCGGGCCGCAAATGATCGAATACCGCACCCGCGTGTGGAGAACGTTCAACGGCGCCGCATGCCGGACACGACCGCACGGCCTCGGCCGCTCCTCCCCGCCACGTCGACGTGACCAGAGCGCTCATGATGCCTCGCCGGTGCCGAGCGTCGCGATGACTACCAACTCATCGCCGCCACGCCCGCTCACGGTGGCGAGCAGGTCGGTTACGAGCGCCTGCAGCCGATTTGTCCATGCCATCCGGCGGTGAAATGTGACGCCCGATTCGCTTTCTATTTCGGCACTTCGGCGGTACAACCGGCCAGAGTGTGCCCCGCGACGTGCAAAGCGCACATCGGCGAACCCTGCACCACGACATGCACTCTCCATGGCATCCGCGGACGGCAGGCACAGATGCCTTGGCGCATCGTGGCTTTCCCAGGCTGCGCCGAACAACCGTGCGCCCCGGGATTGCGGGTTGGGTATTCCGATCCATGCTCGCCCGCCCGGAACCAGCAGCTCGGCTACCTCATGCAGCAGGACGCGTGGCCGGGGCGCATGCTCAAGGCTATGGCTCAATGTGATCGCATCCCAGCCAGCTCGGCGCCGATCCGCACTGATATCGCCAATGAAGCCCTGGGTTACCTTTAATCCCTTGTTGAGACACACGCGTACCGCTGCCGGATCGGGGTCAACGCCCTCTGCATCCCAGCCCATCTGACGCGCAACGTCGAGGAAAGCACCGTTGCCGCAGCCGACGTCGAGCAACGTCCTTCCGCGCCCCGCGCCAAGATGCCGCGCGTAGTAGTCGAGTTTCAGCCGCAGCGGAGGGACGCAACCCAAGAGCCAGCCCGCAGGAACGCTGGCGGGCAAACCGTCGAATCCATGGCGTCGCTTCAGGTAACCCTGGATCGCGGCCAGCAGAAGGCCACCGCGTACCGGAGCGGACACGTCCCGGTGCGTGACATAGTCGAAATCGTAGGCAAACGGGAGGGACGCGTCGTCCGGGCGTGGATCCAGCCATTCGCTGCGACAGGAATCGCAAGACCAGAGCCGCCATGGATCCGTCCGGCCCGTCATCGCATCGCGGGTTTCCGTGATGAACGTGCGCTGCGATGAGTCGCACATGGGACACGCCGGCACCTCGACGAGACCACCGCGCGACCAGGTACTGGTCATCTCGCCACTCATGCCCGTCGCTCCTGCACCGCCTCGCGAATGCCCTTCCACATCATGCCCAGCTGCGAGCCCCGGCGAGCATCGGTCAAGCCAACGACGACCACTGACACTGCCATCTTTCCAACCGCCCAGACCTTCCACACGCTCGGAACATGCTGTCGGCCGAGCAACCTCACCGTATTGCGAAAAAGGAAATAGTGCCGCAACGGGCTACGCTCGGGCCAAACACGCCATCCAAGCAGCCAGATTCTGCGCCCCCGCTCCCCCATCCGATGGTCGAACGCCACGCTAGGGAGCCCGAACAGGCCGAATCCTCCGTGGAGCACACGAAACGACCAATCCGTGTCGACGTGATCGATGAATAGGGAAGCGTCCAGAGGGCCCAGTACCCTGAACAGGTCGATGGGCATGGTTGTGCCGCTTCCATTGAGGTTTGCAACGGCGATGGGAGCAGCGGACGAAGGGGGAAATGCACGAGCCCAACGCCAGCCGTTGGCGACATAGTGAAAACCGTGGTTCATCCCGGTCTCGGGGTCCAGCAGCACTGGACCAGCGCAGCACAAGCGCCCGGTATCCTGTTGAACGCGATTAAGCCCGTCGAGCAATCGAGTGGGGGCAGAGGGCTCAAACAGCGAGTCCTGGTCGAGCAGGAGGACGGAACGCGCGCCACGAGCGGCAGCGCATTCGATGCCGGCATTCAGCGCTGCCGCGAGACCCTCGTTTCCGCCTAGCTCGAGGACCTCGACATGATCGTTGCCGGCAGCCAGACCGCGAAGTGCCTTTAGTGCCTCTTGGCCTGATCCGTTATCGACAAAAATTACGTGGGCGAGGTCGTCAAGCAGCGATACCTGGCGCGTAATCGTGACGATGTCAGGATGAAACGTAACGATGACCGCGGCATGTTCCTGGAGCCGTAGCATAGTGGGCTTAGGCATCACGTTGCCGCCCCGATACCCAGTGCCCGACGCACCCGAATAGCGAAGATTGACCAGTCGAACTGCATGGCAAACGCTCGACAGCGGCTGTTCCAGACGTGGCGCCCGGCGTCAATTACGTCACGGATGGCATCTGCCATCGCCACGGCGTCGCCTTCGTCGACCAGCCGGCCGGAAATGCCGTCAGCTACCGCATCAGGCACGCCACCGACGGCGTAAGCCACCGTTGGCAACCCATGCGCCGCAGCCTCCATCGCTACCATGCCAAATCCCTCCACGTCACCCTGCATGGCCCGCACGGGGAAAATGGCTAGGTCGGCGGCACCGTACGCCCTGGCTAGTTCAGCGTCATCGACTTCGCCCAGGAACATGACATGGCCTTGTAGGCCGAGAGCGAGCACACGGGCCTCGACCGCCTCACGCACACTATGCGCGCTCCGCCGGAGCGCATCCGGTGCGTCGTTACCTATGACCACGAGCATACTCTGCGGATGTGTCCGGACGAGAACAGGCAAGACGTCGTTGACGAAGGGTAATAGGCCCTTCCGTTCCGTGAGTCTGCCTACGCTCAACAAGACGACACGCCCCTCCAGCGCGTGGGCACTGCGGAAAGCTGCAGCGTCTTCGGCGTGAAGGACATCGCATGCTGCATCGACGCCAGGATGAACGATTTGGATTCGCTGGGCCTCGATTCCCGCACGGATAGCGAGCGCCGATGTATTCGCACTGTTGGTGAGACATACGTCGCAGCGACGTATGAAAGGAAGCCAGGCGCGGCGATAGATGAAGCTGTCGGCAATGATGTCCAGCCCGTGCAGGTACACGGCACACCGTGCCCCCGTTGCCCGCGCCGCCAGCCACGCGAACGGTGCACAAAGTCCACTTCCCGCCAGTACCATGCGTGGCCGATGCCGGAAGGCGCCACGCAAGGACGCAACGAGCGCCCTGGCGAAAAATCCCGCCAGTGGCTGCAAAGGCAACGCCGTGATTGGAACGCCGTGCGGTAACTCAGCCTCGCAACCTCGCGGGCCGACCACGGCGAGTCCATCCCCTTGCAGGGCTCGCGCCAACTCAAGGTTGAGACGCTCCATGCCACCTCGAAGAGGCGGCAGGTTACGCGTCACCAGCAGAGTGGACCGCTCGACGGCCTCAGTCGGCCTGGCGGCGGACATAGTGATAAACCTGATACTGCCACTGGAGCGGCCACACGGCCAGAAGGACAGCCTGTAGCGCACGGACAGGCCATGTGTACCAGCGATCATGCGTGATCCAACGAACGCTCAGAGGATGCAGGTCACGTCGGCGACGGATGACGGAGAGTCCCACTGATGTGAAGAGCTTCTCCCACGCTGCAAGCGAAAGGACATCTTCCTTCACCTTCACCTGATGCGTGCCGCCATAGGCGCCCAGCCGGCGAGTAAGGAATCCCGCGTTGGGCACCAACAGGAGAAACTCCGCTTCTGGACGGGCAACCCGCATCATCTCGCGTAAGGCGCCAGGCTTGTCGACAAAGTGTTCAAGCGACCCCATGCATGTCACCACGTCAAAGCTGCCACTTTCATATGGCAAGACTTCGGCAGCACCGACGCGAAAGTCGCCGCCCGGATAAACGCGCCGAGCCGCATCGATAGCCTTCGCGGACAGGTCGATACCGCTGATACCTCGTGCGCCCATCCGACGAAAATGCCCCAACCACGCTCCGGTCCCACACGCGACATCCAGCACGTCGCCCCCGTTTACCCGAGACAGGGCAGCTGCGGCCAAGCGGCAATGCCACGGCAGGCGAGCACTACTCGTGTCGGTTCCGTAGTATTCCTGGTCATAGAAGGACCGGATGACTTCCAGATCCCGCTCCTCTTCCGGTGTGAAGTTGGTCATTTCCGCATTTCGCTCGATTCGACCGGCCGGTACGTCAGCGCCGTGATCTGCTCGGAGACGAGGCCGATAAGGAAAATGATCACGGCGGCGCTCCACATCAGGGCGCTACCATTGGTAAGGCGTCCCTCGATAAGGAAGGTGCGCGCATAGTTCACGCACCCCAGTGCGAAAAACAGCGCACTTGCCGGAAAAAACAACTTCAATGGCGAATACAGCGTCGCGATCTTGAAAATGATCAGCAGGAAGCGCACGCCATCCTTCAGGGGCTTGATGTGGCTTTTACCTACCCGTTGCCCCGCCTTGATCGGCTCATAGGCCACGCCATAGGCACTGCGGAAAAACGCCATCGTGCTGGTCGTCGGGTACGAGAAACCGTTCGGCAGCAGGTGCAGGAACTCGCGAAAGCGGGCGGCACGGGTCACCCGGAATCCCGAGGTGAGGTCCGCCACCACCTGCCCCGTCATCCGGCTGGCCAGCCAGTTGTAGACGGTATTGGCGACGCCACGCCCGACGCCGGCCTGGCTTTCCCAGTCGCGCGCGCCCACGACCATGTCGTAGCCCTGGTCCAGCCGGGCCAGCAGCCGGGCGACATCCGCCGGGTCGTGCTGACCGTCTCCGTCCATGAACACCAGAATCTCACCGCTGGCCGCACGGGCGCCACGCTTGATAGCCGCTCCGTTGCCCATGGAATACGGCGACGACAGGCACTGGACCCCCGCCGCCAGGCAAACGGCCCGGGTGTCGTCGGTGGACCCATCGTCGACCACGATGATCTCGGCACCCGGCTGGGCGGCGGTCAGGCGTGGCAGGAGGTCTTTAAGGGCGGCCGCCTCGTTCTTGGCGGGCAGGATAATGCTGATACGACTCAAGGTATGTCCCCGTTGGCCGACGCATAATAAGACATCGTTCACGCGTCGTGGACGGGCCAGTGCCCGAATCCGCAGATTTCACGAATTCGACGTGACCAAGACCACATTCTAGAGTAGATTCAGGGCCATACTCGGGGATCGGACTGACCATGGCGACACAGATGCACCAGCCCACGCTCGCGGGCCTGACCGGCATGGCCAGGCGTCTTGTGACCGAAGGCGTCCTTGGCGAGGCGGAAGTCCGCAAGGCCGTGCAGGATTCCGCCGAGAAGCGCGTGTCGCTGTCGGCATGGCTGGTGGACCACCATCTGGTTGATAGCCCCCGCCTCTCCCAGGTGGCGTCGGCCGAGTTCGGCATGCCCCTGATGGACATCGGCAACATGTTGCCCGCCAACATGCCGCTGGACCTGGTCACCGAAGCCCTCATCACCAAGCATCAGGCGCTGCCCCTGTTCAAGCGTGGCAAGCGCCTGTTCGTCGGCATCGCCGACCCGATGCAGTCGCACGCCCTGGACGAGATCAAGTTCCACTCCAACCACATGGTGGAGCCGGTGCTGGTCGAGCGCGGGCAGCTTCGTCGCATCATTGATTCGGCGCTCGCCGCCGCCAACAACAACGTGCCCGCGTTCGACGGTGGAGGCCTCGACGACCTTGTCCTCGATGCGGGCCCCGACGAGGGCGACGGCACCACCGGCATCGACGCGAACGCCAACGACGACGCGCCTATCGTCAAGTTCGTCAACAAGATCCTGGTCGACGCGATCAAGCGCGGCGCCTCGGATATCCATTTCGAGCCCTTTGAAACCGTCTACCGCGTCCGCCTGCGCATGGACGGCATCCTGCGCATCGTCGCCTCGGCACCGATCAAGCTGGGCACCCGCATCGCCTCGCGCCTGAAGGTGATGAGCGGCCTGGATATCGCCGAGCGCCGCGTGCCGCAGGATGGCCGCATCAAGCTCAACCTGACCAAGACCCGCGCCATCGACTTCCGCGTCAGCACCCTGCCCACCCTTTTCGGTGAAAAGATCGTGCTGCGCGTGCTGGATGGCTCCTCGGCCAAGCTGGGCATCGACAAGCTCGGCTACGAAGAGATCCAGAAGCAGCTCTACCTCGACGCCATCGAGAAGCCCTATGGCATGGTGCTGGTCACCGGCCCCACCGGCTCGGGTAAGACGGTGTCGCTGTATACGGCCCTGAACATCCTGAATACCGAGGGGCGCAACATCTCCACGGTGGAAGACCCGGTCGAAATCCGCGTCGAGGGCATCAACCAGGTCCAGCAGAACGTCAAGCGCGGCATGACCTTCGCCGCCGCCCTGCGCTCCTTCCTGCGCCAGGATCCGGACGTGATCATGGTCGGCGAAATCCGCGACCTGGAAACGGCCGAAATCGCGGTCAAGGCGGCGCAGACGGGCCATATGGTCCTGTCCACCCTGCATACCAACGACGCCCCGCAGACCATCGCCCGACTGATGAACATGGGCATCGCGCCCTACAACATCATTTCCTCGGTCACCCTGATCATCGCCCAGCGCCTGGCCCGCCGCCTGCACGACTGCAAGCGCGAGATCAGCCTGCCGCCGGCCGCCCTGCTCGCCGAGGGCTTCACCCAGGAAGAGGTGGATGCCGGCATCACGGTCTATGAGGCCGTCGGCTGCGACAGCTGCAACGAGGGCTACAAGGGGCGCCTAGGTATCTACCAGGTCATGCCTATGCTCGAAGACATCCAGAAGATCGTCCTGGAGGGGGGCAACGCCATGCAGATCGCGGAAGTGGCGAAGAAGGCGGGGGTCAACGACCTTCGCGCGTCGGCCCTGCTCAAGGTCAGGAACGGGGTCACCAGCCTCGCCGAAATCAACCGAGTCACCAAGGACTGACGCCGCCTGGCGGCCTTCGGCGCACGAATCCTGTGCGCCATCCGGCAGAAAGGCGCTCACCGAAGCTTCACACTAGAATAAGAGACAGGGGGCCCGCGGGGCGGGGCTCCTCAGCAATTTACCCGGGGGGAACACCGCGTCATGGCTACCGCCACCGCTACGAAGAACGCGCGCGCCGTCGGCGCCGCTCGTGCTGCCGTCAACCAGTTGACGATGTACGACTGGACCGCGCTGGACAAGCGCGGCAAGCGCATGAAGGGCGAGATGCAGGCAAAGAATGCCTCGCTCGTCAAGGCCGAACTGCGCCGCCAGGGGATGAACCCGCAGCAGGTGCGTGAACGCGCGAAGCCGCTTTTCGGCGCGGCGGGCAGCACGGTCAAACCGCGTGACGTCGCCATCTTCAGCCGCCAGATCGCCACCATGATGGCCTCGGGTGTGCCCATGGTGCAGGCGTTTGACATCATCGCCCAGGGCCAGAAGAACGTCCGGTTCAAGAACATCCTCGTCGATGTGAGAACCAGCATCGAGGGTGGCGCCGCACTCCACGAGGCGCTGGCCCAGTATCCGGTCCAGTTCGACGAGCTCTACCGTAACCTCGTCCATGCGGGCGAGTCCGCCGGTGTGCTCGATACGGTGCTCGATACTGTCGCGACCTATAAAGAGCGCATGGAGAGCATCAAGTCCAAGATCAAGAAGGCCTTGTTCTACCCAATCATGGTGCTCGTCGTTGCCCTGCTCGTCTCGATGATCCTGCTGCTGTTCGTGGTCCCGGTGTTCCAGCAGACCTTCGCCGAAGCCAAGGCCGAGCTGCCGGCGCCCACCCAGGTTGTCGTGGCCGCGTCGCAGTTCATGCAGTCGTACTGGTGGCTGGTCATTGGCATTATTGTCGGCTCGGTATTCGCCCTGATCTTCTTCAAGAAACGCTCGCAGAAGTTCGCCCACTTCCTCGATCGTTTCTCGCTGAAAATCCCGGTGATCGGTGACCTCCTGCACAAGTCGGCCATCGCCCGCTTCGCCCGTACCCTCGGTGTCACCTTCCACGCGGGCGTGCCCCTCGTCGAAGCGCTGGATGCGGTCGCGGGCGCCACCGGCAGCATCGTCTACGGCGAAGCCGTGAAGCAGATGCGCGACGATATCTCCGTCGGCCACCAGCTCCAGCTCTCCATGCGCCAGGTGAACCTGTTCCCCAACATGGTGGTGCAGATGACCGCCATCGGCGAGGAATCCGGCTCGCTCGACCACATGCTGTTCAAGGTGGCCGAGTTCTACGAGGAAGAGGTCAACACCGCGGTGGACACGCTGAGCAGCCTGCTCGAGCCGTTCATCATGGTAATCCTCGGCGTCCTCGTCGGCGGCATGGTGATCTCGCTGTACCTGCCGATCTTCAAGCTGGCCGGCACGGTCTGACCGTACCGCCCTGCCCCAAGGCACAATAGGAACCCTTCGCCTTCGCAGGCGAAGGGTTTTTTCTTGGAATCACGGATTTTCCATGTCTGATTTGCCCCTCGCCCTCTGGGTGGCCGTCGCCGGCGTCCTCGGCCTCCTCGTCGGCAGCTTCCTCAACGTGGTGATCCTGCGCGTGCCCGCACGCATGCAGGCCGACTGGCGCCGCCAGGCGCGCGAGGTGCTGGACCTGCCGGAGGTCGACGAAGTCCGGCCGCCGGGCGTGGTGGTCGAAGGCTCGCATTGCCCGAAGTGCAAGCATCCGCTGGCGGCGCACGACAACATCCCGGTGCTGGGCTGGCTGCTGCTGCGCGGCCGCTGCCGCTATTGTCGCGAACCCATTTCGAAGCAGTATCCGCTGGTGGAACTGCTCTCGGGGTTGGCCAGCGCGGCGGTGGTGTGGCGCTTCGGCCCCACCGCGGGCGCCCTCGCGGCGCTGGTGTTCACCTGGTTCCTTATCGCCCTCTCCGGTATCGATGCACGCACGCAGCTGCTCCCGGATGAACTGAACTACCCGCTGCTGTGGATCGGCCTCGGCCTGACCCTGATCCCGGGCTGGCAGCCGCTCCCCGTGTCGCCACCGGCCGCCATCCTCGCCGCACTCATCGGCTACCTCAGCCTCTGGTCGGTGTACCAGGCCTTCCGCCTGCTCACGGGCAAGGAGGGCATGGGCTTTGGCGACTTCAAGCTGCTGGCGGCCCTCGGCGCGTGGATGGGCCCAGTCGCCCTGCTGCCGATCATCATGCTGTCGTCGTTTATCGGCGCCATCGTGGGCGGCTCGATGATGCTGTTCTTCAAGCACCAGCGTGATGTCCCCATCCCGTTCGGCCCGTATATCGCGGCGGCAGGCTGGGTCTGGCTGATGGCGGGTGACCGGATCCTCGGGGCTTACCTGCAGATGACGGGCCTGCGATGAGCCGCTTCGTCGTCGCGCTCACCGGTGGCGTCGCCGCGGGCAAGAGCGCGGTGGAGCGGCAGTTCGAGGGGCTGGGCGTGCGGGCTTACGACGCCGACGTCGCGGCCCGCGCGGTGGTTGAGCCGGGTTCCGATGCGCTGACGGAAGTGGCGCGCGCGTTTGGTGCGGACGCGCTGGATGCCAAGGGCCGCCTGGATCGCGCCGCCATGCGCCAGCGGGTGTTCGCCGACCCGGGGGCACGCACGCGCCTGGAAGGCATCCTCCACCCGCGCATCCGCGCCTGGCTGCGCGATGCCGCGGCGGCCGACACCGGGCCGTATTGCATCCTGTCGATCCCGCTGCTGGTGGAAAACCACGCGCATTACCGCTGGGTGGATCGCGTGCTGGTGGTGGATGCGCCGGAAGAGCTACGTATCGCGCGACTGACGCAGCGTGATGGTATCGACGAGGCGCTGGCGCGAACGATGATCGCGGCGCAGGCCTCGCGCGAGGCGCGCCTGGCGATCGCGGATGACGTGATCGAGAACGCGGGGGATGAGGCGGCGCTGGCGGTGCAGGTGCAACGCATGCACCACCGTTACCTGGCACTCAGCCGCTAACGGCGAGCGAGCGTCAGACCATCGAGGCGGCGGCGAGGCGCTCGGCGACGAATGCTTCGGCCGGCATCGGATGGCCGATGTGGTAGCCCTGGACGATATCGCAGTCCATCTCCACCAGCCGGCGCAGGGTCTCTTCGTTCTCCACGCCTTCGGCCACGGCTTCCAGACCCAGCCGGTGGGCCACTTCCACCATGGCGCGCACCACCTGCTCGGTGCGACGGTCACTGACGATGGCGTCGACGAAGCTGCGGTCGATCTTCAGCTCGGTGGCCGGGAAATGCCGCAGGTACGCGAACGAAGCGTAGCCGGTGCCGAAATCGTCGATGGCCACGCGCACGCCGCAATCACGCAGGCGGCGAAGCACGCGCACGCTCATGTCCATGTCGGTGAGCAGCGCGGTCTCGGTGATCTCGACGATGGTGGCTTCCGGCGGCACGCCCCAGATTTCCAGCGCGCCGAGCAGCTGCTCGGCAAAGCCCTGCTCCGCGAACACGCGCGGTGAAAGGTTGATCGCGACATCGAGGGGGCAGCCGCCGCGATGCAACGCCGCGGCGTGCCGCAGCGAGGCGTTGAGGCTCCAGCGGGTCAGCGGGACGATGAGGTCACTGCGTTCGGCGAAGGGCACGAAATCGGACGGCGGCACCACGCCAAACGCGCTGGTCGTCCAGCGCGCCAGCGATTCCACGCTGACGATCTCGCCGCGGCGGAGGTCGTACAGGGGCTGGAACACCACGTCGAGCTTGTTGGCGGCGATATCGTCGCGCAGCTCGCCGTAGAGGATTTCCACCGGGGTCACTTCCGGCTGGTAGATGGCGAACGGTTCGCCGACGCGCAGGGCCTCATCGTGGGCCAGTTCCGCCCGGCGAAACAGCAGCTCGGCGGCGGTGCCGTGGTCGGGGCACAGGGCGACGCCGACGATGGCGCGGCCGTGCCAGTTACGGTCACCGTGGATCAGTGGCGTGTCGTCGAACGAGCCGACGATGCGGGTGGCGGCCAGCAGTGCGTGCGTGCGGTTACGGATGCTCGGAAGCACCACCACGAAGCTGTCGTCGCCCGCCAGATAGACGGTATCGAAATGGCGCAGCACCGAGGCGATGCGTTCGCGCGCCGCCAGCATGATGTCGTCACCGAAGGCGTAGCCGTAGCGCAGCTGCGCCTCGCGCATCCCGCGCAGGCGCACCACCAACAACGCGCACAGGCCGGATTCGTTCCGGGCGCGGTCGAGGCTGCCCTGCAACGCAGGCAGGATGTGGGCGCGCTCACTCATGCCAGGAAGTACTCGGAAGGGTCGATGTCGTAGCTGCCCGCGGGGAGCGTGCGCTGGATCTCGCGATGCACGCCCTCGGCCTGGCGCATCAGGTCGATGATGCGGAAGTCGTCGAGATGGCTCTTCTCGGCGTTGGTCATGATCGCCACGCGCGGCTGCAGGCGCCGCGACTGGTTCTGCACCATGACCACGGCCACCTCGCCGGTGTTCAGCTCCACCAGGGTACCGGTGGGGTAAACGCCGAGGCAGGCCTGGAACTGTTCAACCAGCTCGCCCTGGAACTCACGGTCGCGGCCCTGGTACAGCTGGCGCAGGGCGAGGTGTTGGGAGACCGCCGGCCGGTACGGGCGCGGCGTGCACATCGCGTGGTAGGTGTCGATGATGGCGGCCATGCGTCCCGCCAGCGGAATGGCGGTGCCGGCCAGCCCGGAGGGGTAGCCCGTGCCGTCGTAGCGCTCGTGATGGGTGAGCACCATGTCGCGCACTTCCTGGTCCGTCACCCCGGCGGTATCGAGGATGGCGCCGCCCTCCTCCACATGGTGCCGGGCGAGATCCCATTCGGCGTCATTCAATGGGCCCTGGCGCTCAAGCATCTCCTTGGGCAGCTGGGCCTTGCCCACGTCCATCAGCAGGCCGCCGGCCGCCAGGCTGACGATGGCCTCACCGTTGAAGCCCATGTGCCGGCCGAACGAGGCCGCCAGGGTGCTGCAGCCAACGGCATGCCGGAAGCTGTAACTGTCGTGGCGGCGCAGGCTTTCAATCCAGAAAAACGCATCGCCGCTGCGCAGGACGCTGGCGACCATCGGCCGCACGGCCGCTTCGAGCGCCTGCGGATCAATCGTCTTGCCCGCTTCGATGTCGGCCACCATCTGCTCGGCGAAGTGCGACACGGTGTCGAAGGCTTCGCGCGCACGGGGCATTTCGTCGTCGAACGAGGCGGTATCGGTGTAGGCGTGCTGGGTGACCAGGCGGGTGTTCACGGCGGGACGCGCGGGTGCCGGGCGCGCGCTGCCGCCCGTGACCACGGACGCCGGCGCCAGCCGCGACGCCGCCACCTGGCGCTGCGTGTCCACGAACACGTGCTTGCAGAATTTGGCGAGGTTGTCGATGTCCTCGCGCGACGTGACCGGCACTCCCTGCAACGGGAACGGCGTATCGGACCACTCGCAATCCAGGCGACTGACGAACATGCCGATCTGCAGATCGATCACGGCCACACGTCGCTCTACCAGGTCGTACGCCACCTTCCCGTGCCTCCTCTCGCTGGGAACCCCACCGTCGTTCGGAATGTATCGGCCGCGGGGCGGCGTACTGTAGGGCGGGCGCTGTAATAAAACCATGCCGCCCCCGGTCTACTGGCACGTACCCTTCGGAGAACCGCCATGCGCCGCCCGATCCTGTTCCCGCTTGTGTTCACCGCCCTTGCCGCCTGCTCGTCCGCCTCCGCCCGCGACGAAGGCCTGAAGCTGCCAGCCCCCGCCGTGGACGCCACCCGGGCGCCCGGCGAAGCCACCGCCGTGTTCGCGGGCGGATGCTTCTGGGGCGTGGAGGGTGTCTTCCAGCATGTGAAGGGCGTGAAAAGCGTGCGCGCCGGCTATACCGGCGGCGACGCGGCCCATGCCAACTACGATGACGTCAGCGATGGCGACACCGGCCACGCCGAGTCCGTGCGGGTCACGTACGACCCAGGCCAGGTGAGCTACGGCCAGCTGCTGCAGGTGTTCTTCTCGGTGGCCATGGACCCGACGACCCTGAACCGCCAGGGCCCGGACATGGGCACCCAGTACCGCTCGGCGGTGTTCTACGCCACGCCGGAGCAGGAGAAGGTCGCGAAGGCCTACGTGGCCCAGCTGAGCGCGGCCCACGCCTTCAGCAGCCCGATCGTGACCCAGGTGGTGCCGCTGAAGGGCTTCTGGCAGGCCGAGGGCGAGCACCAGGACTACATGCACCTGAACCCGGACGCCATGTACATCGTCTTCAACGACCGCCCGAAGGTGCTGGCCCTCGAGCGGATCTATCCCGACATGTACACGGCGACCTGGGCCAACGGCCGCTAAGGCCGCTTAGCGGAGCATGGGCAGGTCAAGGCCCTGCTCCTTCGCGCAGGCAATGGCGTCGTCGTAGCCGGCGTCGGCATGGCGCATGACGCCGGTGCCCGGGTCGTTCCACAGCACGCGGCCCAGGCGCTTGTCGGCTTCATCGGTGCCGTCGGCCACGATCACCACGCCGCTGTGCTGGCTGTAACCCATGCCGACGCCACCGCCGTGGTGCAGGCTGACCCACGTGGCGCCACCGGCCACGTTGAGCATGGCGTTGAGCAGCGGCCAGTCGCTGACGGCGTCGCTACCGTCGCGCATGGCTTCGGTTTCGCGATTGGGGCTAGCCACGGAGCCGGAGTCCAGGTGGTCGCGGCCGATGACGATGGGCGCCTTCAGCTCCCCGTTGCGGACCATCTCGTTGAACGCCAGCGCCAGGCGATGGCGCTGGCCGAGGCCCACCCAGCAGATGCGCGCCGGCAGGCCCTGGAAGCTGATCCGCTCGCGGGCCATGTCCAGCCAGCGGTGCAGGTGCGGGTCGTCGGGGATCAGCTCCTTCACCTTGGCGTCCGTCTTGTAGATGTCTTCGGGGTCGCCGGAGAGCGCCACCCAACGGAACGGGCCCACGCCACGGCAGAACAGCGGGCGGACGAAGGCGGGTACGAATCCGGGGAAGGCAAATGCCTCGGCCAGGCCTTCGTCCTTGGCCATCTGGCGGATGTTGTTGCCATAGTCGAAGGTCGGCACGCCCTGGGCGTGGAAGGCCAGCATGGCCTCCACGTGGCGGCGCATGGAGGCCTTGGCCGCCTTCGAGGTACCGGCCGGATCGCTCTTGCGACGCTCGAACCACTCGTCCACCGTCCAGCCGGACGGCAGGTAGCCGTTCACCGGGTCGTGGGCGCTGGTCTGGTCGGTCACCGCATCCGGGCGAACGCCGCGGCGGACCAGCTCGGGCAGGACATCGGCCGCGTTGCCGAGCAGGGCCACGGAGACGGCACGACCTTCCTTGCCGTAGCGCTCCAGGCGGGCCAGCGCGTCGTCCAGGTCAGTCGCCTGTTCGTCGACGTAGCGGGTTTTCAGGCGGAAATCGATGCGGCTCTGCTGGCACTCGATGGTCAGCGAGCTGGCCCCGGCGAGGCTGGCGGCCAGCGGCTGGGCGCCGCCCATGCCACCCAGGCCCGCGGTGAGAATCCAGCGGCCGGCCAGGCTGCCGCCGTAATGCTGACGGCCCATTTCCACGAAGGTTTCGTACGTACCCTGCACGATGCCCTGCGAGCCGATGTAAATCCACGAGCCGGCCGTCATCTGGCCGTACATCATCAGGCCCTTGCGATCGAGCTCGTTGAAGTGCTCCCAGTTGGCCCAAGCCGGGACCAGGTTGGAGTTGGCCAGCAGCACGCGCGGCGCGTCCGGGTGCGAGGGGAACACGCCCACGGGCTTGCCGGACTGGATGAGCAGGGTCTGGTCGTCGCGCAACTCGCGCAGGCTGCGCAGGATGGCGTCGAAGCACTCCCAGTTACGCGCGGCGCGGCCGATGCCGCCATAGACCACGAGCTCGGCCGGGTTTTCAGCCACTTCCGGGTCGAGGTTGTTCTGCAGCATGCGGAAGGGGGCTTCCGTCAGCCAGCTCTTGCAGGTGAGTTCGGCACCGCGCGGGGCGCGAACAAGGCGAGTGGTGTCGATGCGCGTGGCGGCCGTCATCGGAAGCTCCGTAGGGGTGTGGAAGCGAATCCCCGATTATGAGCCGCCCGGCCCTTGCGGGCCATGTGCGTCGCAACACGTTGGTACACCTTGCCCTTATCGGGTGGTGGCCGGCGCCGGCTGGACCGTCTGCTTGTCCTGGTACTGCCGGGCGGCGGCGTCCTGGCGCGCGCGGTACTGCTGTTGCTGCGACTGGTTGGCGTTATTCAGCTGTGTGCGCATGGCCGGGTCCGTCGCACTGTTCGCCTGGTTATTCAGGTTGTTCTGGCGCAGCTGCTCCTGCACCGCGTTCTGGTTCTGCCGATTGATCAGCTGCTGCTGGCTGGACTGCTGCTGCCAGCGCTGGCTGGGGCTCTGCACCGGCGTGTACACCTTGGGGCGCGGCGCGGGCTTCGGCGCGGCGGCCGGCTGCGGCGCGGCCTGCGCGAACGCAAGGACGGGTACGACGGCAAGAAGGGAGAGCATGAACTTGCGTGATGCGTTGGTCATGTGACTCGTCCATCATGGGCGGATTGCTTAGTACCAGAGCCTACGCGTCCGCCCATGAATGCCACGTTTCCCCGCCTGCCACGCCTTTTCACGGCGTTTTTCCTCCTCGTCCTTGCCGGGTGTGCCACCCACCCCGCACAGACCACCACCAAAGCGCCCGACCCGGTACTGCTGGTGTCGATTGACGCGTTCCGCGCCGACTACGTCGAGCGCCACCTGACCCCGACCCTGCAGGCGATGTCGGATGAGGGCGCGCATGCGCCGTACATGTGGCCGTCGTTCCCCTCGCTCACCTTCCCCAACCACTACACGCTGGTGACCGGCCGCGTGCCGGACCGCAACGGCATCGTGAACAACACGATGCGCGACCCGGCACTGGGCCGCTTCAGCCTGGCAACCACGCGGCGACCAGCGATGGCCGCTGGTGGGCCGAGGCCGAACCGATCTGGGTGACGGCGCAGAAGCATGGCCTGCATACGGCCACGATGTTCTGGCCGGGTACCGAGGCCGAGATCCACGGCGTGCGCCCGGATCGCTGGATCCCGTTCGACGATTCGCTGAGCTCGAAGGCACGCGTGGACAAGCTGCTGTCGTGGATCGACGAGCCGGGCCTGAAGCCGTCGTTCGAAACGCTGTACTTCGACGCGGTGGACCACGCCGGCCACGAATTCGGGCCGGATTCCCCGGAAGTGGACGCCGCCCTGCGTGAAGTGGACGACGCCCTGGCCTACCTGGTGGCACAGCTGCGCCAGCGCGGCCTGTACGAGCACATGAACATCGTGGTGGTGTCCGACCACGGCATGGCCGACGTGCCAAAGGGCAACATCGTGTTCTCCGACGAGGCCACCGACCTGGACGCCCTGGATACCGTCTCGTACGGCGTGATGGCCTCGTTCGCGCCGCGCGAGGGCCACGACGCGACCCAGGCCATCGCCCGCCTGCTCGCGCCCCACGAGCACATGCACTGCTACCGCAAGGAGCAGCTCCCGGCCCGCCTGGATTACGGCAGGAACGCGCGCGTGCCGCCTTACCTGTGCATGGCCGACGTGGGCTGGTCGATCATCAGCCACGCCGACCTGGCCAGGCGCAAGGACCCGATGTCGCGCGGCGAGCACGGCTACGACAACCAGGACCCGACCATGCGTGCCCTGTTCGTAGCCCACGGCCCGGCCTTCGCCCGCGGCGCGACGGTAGCGCCTTTCCAGAACGTGGACATCTACCCGCTGCTGGCCCACCTGCTGGGCCTGGCGCCGCTGCCCAACGACGGGCACCTGGATGATGTGAAGGCGGCGCTGATCTCGCCCTGAGCGTCACCGGCAAGGGGGGATTGACGTAGAATCGGGCCATGCGCCAGATCTATACATCCCCCCGCCAGGACAACATCGACCGGGTCGTCGCGATGCTCGCCGAGCACGCGATCGAAACGACGGTGACCAACCGGTCGACGTTCAACCGCCCGACCTACCAGCGTTTCAGCTACTCGGAGCGCAACAGCGACCGCAGTGCGTGGCCGCAGGTGTGGGTGAAGCACGCGGACGATTTCACCAAGGCCCGCACGCTGCTGAAGGACATCGGCGTCGAGCCGGTGGTGCGCTTTCAGGAAGAATTGCGCATCCACCGCACGCCAGACCGCCGCCCGCCCGCCCAGCGAACCGCCGCGCGTTACCGGCTGATGATCCTGGCGATCGTCGCCGGGGTGATGCTGATGGTGGTGCTGAAGGCCACCCAGGTGCTCTGAATGGATGGCGACGCCGCGATCGCACCGGCCCACCGCCTCCTTCGCGAACACACCCGCGACGCCCACGATGCGGCCGAAGCCACGGCCGGCATGCGTGCGCTGCTGTCAGGGGCGATGAACGAGGCGGGCTACCACGGCTTGCTGGCGGCGCAGCTGCGGCTGTTCGTTGCATGGGAACATGAGCGCGCAGGCGAGATCACCGCCGCCGCGGATGCCTGGGCGTACCAGTCGCGCATCCCCCTGCTCGAAACCGACCTGTCGCTCCACGGGAACCTCCCGGCGCGCGTTATTTCCCATGTCGACGTACCTCCCGAATTCTGGGGAGAGCTCTACGTCATCGAAGGCTCGACCCTCGGCGGGCAGGTGATCGTGCGCCAGCTGCGCACTCAATTCCCTGCCCTGCCCCACGCCTATTACGCCATGGGCGAAAGCGCCCCGGGCCAGTGGCGGCGTTTCCAGCAGGTGCTGGACCGCATGCTTCCCGATCGCACCGCGCAATCCCTTGCCATCGTCGGCGCGCAACGCATGTTCGCGCGCTTCCAACGCACGCTCCAGGATCCCGGCCACCATGTCTGACCTGCCCGACCTTACTGCCTGCGACCGCGAACCCATCCATATCCCCGGCTCCGTGCAGCCGCACGGGGTGTTGATCGTTGCCGACGCGGCGACGAAGACCATCCTGCAGGTCAGCGAGAACGCGGTGGACCTGCTCGGCGTCGACACCGACGCGCTGCTTGGCACATCGCTGCATGATGTGGTGACGCTACCGGCCAACCTGTTCACCGACGACGAACGTCCGGCGCATAGCGCCTGGGCGGCGGTTTCGCTGCCGCAGGGTCACAAGGCCGGCGAGTGGCACGCCTCCGTGCATGCCTACGACACCCGCTGGATGGTGGAGATTGAGCCGCGCGAAGCGTATTTCGAAGACGACCCCATCCGCGTCGCCTACGACCTCTCGCACAAGCTCGACCTCGACCCCAGCGTGGAGCGCGCCTCGCAGCGGCTCGCGCGCACGGTGCGCAACCTGCTCGGCTACGACCGTGTCATGGTGTATCGCTTCGACCACGACTGGCATGGCGAAGTGGTGGGCGAGGCGCGCGCCGACGAGCTCGAGGCTTACCTCGGCCTGCACTACCCCGCGACGGATATCCCGGTGCAGGCGCGTGCGCTGTACCTGCGCAACCGCGTGCGCCAGATCAGCGACTGCAAATATGTACCGGCACGCATCGTGCCCGCGATGGATCCGCTCACCGGCGACGCGACGGACCTCTCCGACGTCTCGCTGCGCAGCGTATCGCCGGTGCATCTGGAGTACCTGGGTTACATGGGCGTCACCGGCACCCTGGTCGTCTCCATCATCACCAACGGACGCCTGTGGGGCCTGATCTCCTGCCACCATTACAGCCCGTTCTTCGCCGACAACCAGATGCGCCAGGTGGCCGATGCGATGGCGCGCAGTTTCGCTTCGCGCGTGTCGGCGATCGAGGAACTGGCCAAGATCGAGGTGGAGTCCACGCTGCTCACGGTGCGCGAGAAGCTGATCACCGCCTTTAACGAAAGCGAACGCATCGACGCGGACCTGCTCGCCTCGCTGGCGCCCGAATTGCTCGAAGTCGTCGATGCCGACGGCGTCGCCGTGTTCGCGGGCGATCGCGTGATGCGCCACGGCAACCTGCCGGATGCGGAACAGTTGCTGCGCATCCGCGACGTGGTCGCCGCGCATGAAGCCATCCCGTCCGCCGAGGGCATCGCGGGCGTCGTGCAGACGGACCAGATCAGCGAGGACTTCCCGGATCTCGCCGACCCGGCGTACAGCACCCTGGCGGCGGGCGTGATCTTCATGCCGCTGCAGGCCGGGGCGCATAACGCGGTGATCTGGACGCGTGCCGAGCAGGTGCGCCACGTGCGCTGGGCGGGCAACCCGGCGCTGGCCAAGCTGGAGAACATTCCCGGCGCGCGCCTTTCGCCGCGGCAGAGCTTTGCCTCGTGGCAGGAAACCGTGCGTGGCCGCTCACGGCCGTGGTCGCGCCAGCACCTGGAATCCGCCCGCGGGCTTCGCGTGCTGATCGAAATGATGGAGCGCAAGCACTACCAGCAGGAACTGGAAAACCTGCGGGGTGCCGGGGAGCAGTCGTCGCGTCCGTGAGCTATAACATGGTTCCATGACCGACCGCGTCCGCCTGTTCCAGACCCTGCCGCATGCCTGCGGCTATTTCGCCGAGCGGACGGCGCAAAACCTCGTGGTCGATCCGGGCGCGCCCAACCTCGACAAGCTCTATGGGCCCGCGCTGGCGAAGGGCTTCCGCCGCGCCGGCGGCCACCTGTACCTGCCGCAGTGCGCGGCGTGCCAGGCCTGCGTGCCCTGCCGCATCGTCGCGGACCGCTTCGCGCCGGACCGGACGCAGCGCCGCTGCCTGGCCCGCAACGCGGACCTCACCGTCAGCGAAGCCATGCCGGGCTTCACCCATGAGCGGCACGCGCTGTACAAGCGCTACCTGCACGCCCGGCACAGCGGCGGCGGCATGGACGCCGCGGACGCCGACGACTTCCAGCGCTTCCTCGCGGCGCCCTGGAGCCCCACCCTGTTCCTGGAATTCCGCAAGGACGACCGGCTGCTCGGCGTCGCGGTCACCGATGTGGCGCTGGCCGGCGTCTCGGCCGTCTATACGTTTTACGACCCGGACGAAAAGGCACGCAGCCTGGGCACCTGGGCGATCATGCAGCAGGTGGAGCTGGCCCGTCGCCGGGGCATTCCGTACGTGTACCTGGGCTTCTGGATCGCCGGCCACGCGAAGATGGACTACAAGCGACGCTTCCACCCGCTGGAAGTGCGCCGGCACGGCCGTTGGATCGAAATGCCCTGAGCGGCGACAATCGACGGCTTCCCCGCCCTCGCTGGAAAACCCATGGGTCCGCGCCGCATCGTCTGCCTCACTGAAGAGCCCACGGAAACCCTGTACCTGCTCGGCGAAGAGGCGCGCATCGTCGGCATCAGCGGGTTCACCGTGCGCCCGCCTGCCGCGCGCCGGGACAAGCCCAAGGTCAGCGCCTTCACCAGCGCCAAGGTGGATCGCATCCTGGCGCTGGAGCCCGACATCGCCATCGGCTTCTCCGATATCCAGGCCGACATCGCCCAGGCGCTGATCAAGGCCGGCGTGGAGGTGTGGATCTCCAATCACCGCAGCGTGGAAGGCATCCTCGACTACATCCGCCGGCTCGGCGCACTGGTAGGCGTGGCCGCCAAAGCCGATGCCCTGGCCGACAGCCTCGCCCGCGGGCTGGACGAGGTACGCGACGCCTCGTCACGGCTTTCGCGCCGGCCCACGGTGTATTTCGAGGAATGGGACGAGCCGCTGATCTCGGGCATCCGCTGGGTTTCCGAGCTGATCGGCATCGCCGGCGGCAACGAGGCGCTGCCCCATCGGGCGACTCAGTCGCTGGCGAAGCACCGGATCATCGCCGACCCGGCCGAGGTGATCGCCACGGCGCCGGACATCATCATCGGTTCGTGGTGCGGCAAGCGGTTCCGCCCCGAGCACGTAGCGGCGCGCACCGGCTGGGAGGCCGTGCCGGCCATTCGCGACGGTGAACTGCACGAGGTGAAATCGCCCCTGATCCTCCAGCCTGGCCCGGCTGCGCTGACCGATGGCGTAAGCGAACTGCGCAGAATCATTCACGGATGGGCTTCCCGCCACGCGTAATCGGCAACTTGCGCGTTCACTTTTGTGAAAGTGTGATAGGAATCACACTTGTCGGCCGTGGCGAGCAGGCAGCGCACCGTATAGTCATCGCGGGATGCCGAGGGGGCAGTCCCCGGCGCGATGACAGGCCGTCGTGGCATGCGCGCTTCGGCGTCGCGGGAGGAGCGGTGGCGGACATTCCGGCGGTCTCGACACGGAGCCTCACCGTGTGGTGCGGCGGCGTGTTCGCGGGCGTCTCCCTGGCCCAGGTGCTCTCCGCGGCCTTGTGGAACCATCAGAACGGCACGCACATCGTGTGGTTTCCCGGCGCCGTGCTGCTGGGTGCCATGGTCGCCAATGCCTGGCAACGCTGGGCCGCCCTGTTCTTCAGTGCCTTCGTGGGCCTGGTCGCGACCGGCGTCGCCTTCGGGCTGCCCCTGGTCGATACCGCCCTGGTGATCATCGCGGCCCTGCTGCTCGTTCCCGTCGCGGCCGCCCTGTTGCGGCAGATGCCCGACGCCCTGACCCGCCTGGACGACTTCACCCGGCTGGGCGGACTGGTCCTGGTGGCCGTCGTCATCCTGCCTGCGGTCAGCGCCATGCTGGTCGAGCACGCCAGCCTCTACACCGCGTTCCGCGGGACGGTACTCAGCGACTGGGCGAACATCGCCATGGCCCATTCCCTGGGCTATGTGCTCTACCTGCCGGTGTGGCTCAGCCTGCGCAACCCGGAAGCCGCCGTGCGCCATGCGGGCCCGCTTTCGCCGCTGTACGTCGGCTTCATGGGAACCTGCCTCATCGTGCTGGGCCTGGTCTGGTATGCGCTGGGCGGCCGCCCTGCCCTGATGCCGGTGATGTGCCTCGCACCCGCACCCGTCGTGATCTTCGCCATCGTGCGCGCGCAGATGACCGGCAGCTCGATCACCATCTTCATCATCGCCCTGATGGCGGCCCACCTGAGCGTGCATGGGTATGGCCCGTTCCTCGCCGACACCCCGCCGAACAGCACGCTGGCGGTGCAGTTGTGGAGCCTGCTGGCGGCACTGTGCGCGATGATCCTTTCCGTGGTCGTGGAGCAGCGCTATTCGAGCCGCCGTGCCCTGGGTCGCGCGCACGAAGACCTGCGCGAACTGGCCGGGCGGCTCATCGCCACCCAGGAACAGGAACGCGCCCGCCTGGCGCGCGACCTGCACGACGATATCAACCAGCGCCTCGCGGCGTCGTCGATCGGTCTTTCCGCCTTGCGCCGGCGGGTGGATCCCACCCTGCATGCTGACGTGAACCACCTGCGTGAACTGCTCGTGTCGATCTCCGAGGACGTCCGCCAGCTATCCCGCCAGTTGCACCCGAGCGTGCTGGAGCATGCCGGCCTGCGCGATGCGCTCGAGGCCCTGTGCCACGCACCGCGGCGTGCCTGCGCGCTGGAAATCGTGCTCATCGCCGACCGCGGCGTGGATCGCCTGGCCAACGACATCGCCCTGTGTTTTTACCGCGTGACGCAGGAGGCCATCGCCAACGCGCTGCGCCACGCGGCGGCCACGCGACTTACCGTCAAGGCCTCGGTCGATGCCGACGGCGCCTCGCTGTGGATCTTCGACAACGGCCGTGGATTCGATCCGGTCGAGGGCGCACACGCGCGCCCCGGGCTGGGCTTGATCAGCATGAACGAACGCGCCAAGCTCCTCGGCGGCCGGTTCGAGCTTCGCAGCGCACCCGGCAAGGGCGTGGACTTATGGATGCATATACCGCTGGAGCCGTCGTGACGACCTCCGAAACCCTTCCCCGCGTCGTCTACGCCGACGACCACCGCATGGTGGCCGAGGGCATTGAACGCCTGCTCGACGGCATCTGCGAACTGGTCGCCATTACCCAGGACGGACCGGGCCTGCTCGATTCGATTCGCGAAAAGCGCCCCGACCTGATTCTCTCCGACGTGAACATGCCCGGCGGCAGCGGGCTGGATGTGCTGAAGACCCTGCGTGCCGAAGGCGACCGCACGCCGTTCGTTTTCCTGACCATGCACGCGGAGCCGGCACTGGCCGCCACGGCGATGCGCGCCGGGGCGAATGGCTATGTGCTGAAGGTGTCGGCGGGCGAAGAACTGCTCACGGCACTGCGCCACGTCTTTGCCGGATCCACGTATGTCACGCCGTCACTCGGCACGCATTACCTGCATGCGGATACGCTGGGCATGCAGGAGCTGACGCCCAAGCAACTGGAAGTGCTGCGCCTCGTGGGCGCCGGCATGCGCTCACGGCACATCGCGGACCGGCTCGGCCTGTCGGTGCGCACGGTGGAGGCGCACAAGTACACGATCATGCAGATTCTTGACGTGCACACCACGCTGGAACTGGTCCGCCGCGCGGAAGACCTCGGCCTGCTCTTCTAGGCGGATTAACGGCCTTGCCATCCCGTAGATGTACTGATGCGCGGCGTGCGCCATGGCGCGAGCATGGTGGCGAGCGTTTAACCCCGCCCGCCGCGCTATGGATGACCCTGGCCCACCACCACCCCCGGTGGCCACCACGGCGGGCGGGCTTCTTTTTTGACTGCGCTCAGTGACCGGTCACGGTCACGGTGATCTTCCGCTGGTGCGCTTCGTGGCGGTGTTCGTAGAGGAACACCCCTTGCCACGTGCCGAGCAACGGCCGGCCGTTATGCACGGGCACCGACAGCGACACGCCGGTGAGTACCGAGCGCACGTGCGCCGGCATGTCGTCCGGGCCTTCGTCCTGGTGCCGGAACAGCGGATCGCCGTCGGGCACGAGGCGGGCGAAGAATCGTTCGAGATCGGCCACCACGGTGGGATCGGCGTTCTCGCCAATCAGCAGCGACGCACTGGTGTGCTGCACGAACACGTTGGCCAGCCCGGTACCCACGCCGCTGGCCGTGATGGCCTCGGCGATGCGCTGGGTCACCTCGCTGAGCGAACGACCGCGCGTGTGCACGGTGAAGGTCGTCTGGGCAATGTGCTGCACAGGCTGGGCACGGCTCATGGCAACCTCACGGATAGAGCAGGCGGGTGCTCCAGCTTGTACCGTGGCCGGTGTGCACGATGCGTTCGTGCAGGCGGAAGGTGGCGCCGTACCAGAACTCGATGCGGTCCGGCGACACCAGGTAGCCGCCCCAGTGGGCCGGGCGCGGCACGTCGCGGCCCTCGAACTCCTTCTCGAAATGGGCCACGCGGTCTTCAAAGGTCTGCCGGTCCGGCAGTTCCTGGCTCTGCTTCGAGGCCCACGCGCCGATCTGGCTGCCGCGCGGGCGCGTGGCGAAGTACGCGTCCGACACTTCGGACGAGGTCTTCCGCGCACGGCCTTCGAAGCGCACCTGGATGCCTTCGCGCAGGGTCTTCCAGTGGAAGCACAGGGCAACCTGGTCATGCCCGGCGATCTGCGCGGCCTTGTCGCTTTCGTAGTTGGTGAAGAACTGCAGGCCGTGTTCGTCGACGGCCTTGAGCAGAACGATGCGCGAGTGCACGCGGCCGTTACCGTCCACCGTGGCAAGATTCATCGCCGTCGGTTCGAGTTCGCCGCCGGTCTTTGCTTCGTCGAGCAAGCCGCGGAAGGTCTGGAGGATGTCTTGGCTCAGCATGATGATGGGGTAGGCTCGTGCACCATGGAATCGACGGATGCTAGCACGCTGGCCGAGGGGGTCCTTGGACGTTTCGCCGCAGCCATCGCGCAGGCGGGGCGGCCGTTTATCCTCGGCATCTCCGGGCTCCAGGGCAGCGGCAAGAGCACGCTGGGCGCCGGGCTGATCCAGGCCGCCGCCGCGCGTGGCCTCGGTGCGGTCACCCTCTCGCTGGATGACGCCTACCTCACCCACGCCGAGCGCCAGGCCCTCGGCCGCCAGGTGCACCCGTTGCTGCGCACGCGCGGGGTCCCGGGCACCCACGATCTCGCCTTGCTCGCCTCGACACTCAGCGCGCTGGAAAAGGCCTCGCCCGAGCGCCCGGTACCGATCCCGCGCTTCGACAAGGGCGCGGACGATCGCTACGACACCCGCCTCTGGCCGGCCGAGCCCGAGGTTCCTGCGCTGGTGGTGCTGGAAGGCTGGTGCCTGGGCGTCGGTCCGCAGGACGAGGCGGCGCTGGCGGCGCCGGTGAACGCGCTGGAGCGCGACGAGGATCCCGACGGCACGTGGCGCCGGTGGGTGAATGCGCAGCTGCCGGCGTACCAGCCGTTATGGAGCGCGATCGACGCCCTGGTGCTGCTGGAAGCGCCCTCGTGGGACGTGGTGGCGCGCTGGCGGGATGAGGCGGAGCAGCCCCTGCGCGATCGCGGCGAACCCCGGGCCATGGACGCCTCGGCGCTAGCCCGCTTCCTCCAGCACTACGAGCGGCTCAGCCGCCACGCGCTCGCTACGCTGCCGGCCAAAGCCGACCTGCTCATCCGCCTCGATGCGCAGCGCGGCACCTCACGGTAAGAGGGCGGCGTAACCCTCGCGGGCATCGGGCCAGGTGCAGCGAAACCCACTCGCGCGCAGCAGCGCGTTGCTCAGTCGCTTGCTGCCTACCCCGGCGGGCGGGGGGCCGTCCGGCGGCGTCGGTGCGCCGACCAGCGAGGCCAGGTGGTCGTACAGCACATCGATCGGCAGGGGCGTGTCGTCCACGCCGAGGTAAACCGGTGCCGGCGCATCCAGCCATGCCACGTGGACCAGCGCGGCCGCCGCATCGTCGACATGGATGCGGTTGGCATACACGCCCTGCCCGCGTGGCACGGCGGCCTTGCCCTCGCGCAGGCGATCCAGCAGCTGGGTGCGGCCCGGGCCGTAGAGGCCCGCCAGGCGCACCGAGACGCCGCCCACGCCGGCGTGGGCCAGCCAGTCCTCGGCCTCGAGCAACACCCGCCCATTGAAGCCTGGCGGGGCCGGTGGCGTGGCCTCGTCCAC
Organism: Luteibacter pinisoli; assembly: GCF_006385595.1. NCBI lineage: Bacteria > Pseudomonadati > Pseudomonadota > Gammaproteobacteria > Lysobacterales > Rhodanobacteraceae > Luteibacter > Luteibacter pinisoli. Next base: position 1,292,585 of record NZ_CP041046.1, on the reverse strand, counting down.
CCAGGCGCCGCCGTGCTCGCCGTGCACGGCGCTGGACGACACGAACACGGTGCGTGCCGGCGCCACCGGCAAGGCGGCGATCAGGTGGCGCAGGCCGTCCACGAAGACCGCGCGATAGGCCGCCTCCTCCCGCGCGTCGGGCGTGGCCGCGAACACGACGATGCCCACGGTTGGCAAGGCGGCCAGCGACGACGGATCGGTGAGGTCACCGCGCACCCAGGTGACGCCCGGCGGCGCCTCCGCGGGCGGGTGCCGGCGCAGGGCGAACACGGCGTGGCCGCGCGCCGCGAACAGGCGCGCGGCGCGCATGCCGACGTCGCCGGCGCCGGCAATGAGCACGCCGGCATGCATGGGTGTCTGGCTTGTTGCTAGCATGGGAGCGATGAATCCTTCGCCCAACCTGTTCCTGGTCGGCCCCACGGGCGCCGGCAAGACCACGATCGGCCAGCGCCTCGCGGCGCACTACGGCCTGCCCTTCGTCGATCTGGACGTGGAGATCGAAAAACGCCACGGCATGTCGATCGCCAGCATGTTCGAACGCGAGGGCGAGGCCACGTTCCGCGCGCGGGAAAGCGCGCACCTGGACGAGTTTAGCCTTCGCCAGGGCATCGTGCTCGCCACCGGCGCTGGCGCGGTGATGGCTGGCGCGAACCGGGAAATCCTGATGACCCGCGGCGCGGTGCTGATGCTGGCGGTGGAAGTGGACGAACAGCTCGATCGCCTGCAGCACGATACGGCCCGCCCGATGATCGCCGGCGGTGATCGCCGCGGCCGTCTCGAGGCGCTGGCCGATGCACGCAACCACGTCTACGAAGAAGTGGCCGACCTGATCTTCCGCGGCCGCCATGAAGGCCCCGATGACGCCCTGCCCCGTGCCGTGGCACTGCTCGATCGCCACTGGAGGCGCGCCTGATGGAAACCGTCGACGTCGAACTGGCCGGCCGCGATTACCCCGTATGGATTGGCCCCGGCCTGATCGGTGACAGCGCGCGCTGGCGCGCGCGCATCCGCGGCCGCCACGTGCTGGTCGTCAGCAACACCACGGTCGCCCCGCTGTACCTCGGCGCGCTGGAAAAAGGCCTGGAAGGGCTGCACTGGTCCGTGCACCTGCTTGGCGATGGCGAAACACACAAGACCTTCGCCAACGTCGGCAAGGTGCTCGATGCCCTGGCCGCGCTGGGTGCCACCCGCGATGCCTGCGTCATCGCCCTGGGCGGCGGCGTCGTGGGCGATCTTGCCGGCTTTGCCGCGGCCTGCTGGATGCGCGGCATCGACTTCATCCAGATGCCCACCACGCTGCTGGCGATGGTGGATTCGTCGGTCGGCGGCAAAACGGGCGTGAACCTGCCGGCGGGCAAGAACCTCGTTGGCGCGTTCCACCAGCCGCGCGCGGTGGTGGCCGATATCGACGTGCTGCGCTCGCTGCCGCAGCGCGAATTCCTCGCCGGCGTCGCGGAAATCGTCAAGGGCGCCGCCATTGGTGACGAACCGTTCTTCGCCTGGCTGGAAGCAAACGCCGATGCACTCGCCGCGCGCGAGCCCGGCGTGCTGGTGGAAGCCATCGCCCGCAAGTGCCGCTACAAGGCCGGCGTGGTCGCGCGCGATGAAACCGAACAGGGCGAACGTGCCCTGCTCAACCTGGGCCACACCTTCGGCCACGCGCTGGAAACCGCAGGCAACTACAGCGAGATCCTGCACGGCGAAGGCGTCGCCATCGGCATGGTGCTGGCGGCGCGCCTCTCCGCGAACCTGGGCATGGCACCGGCGGCGGATACGGACCGGCTGGTGGCGCTGTTGCAGCGCCTTGGCCTGCCCACCGAGCCGTCGCGCCTGCATGCGGCCAGCCGCCTGCTTGACCTGATGCGGCTGGACAAGAAAAACACCGCGGGCACGCTGCGACTGATTTTGTGGCGCGGCGTCGGCCGGGCCGAGATCGTCGCGGGCGTGGCCGATGCGGACGTGCTTGGGGTGCTGGGCTAAACATCCCCTACAATGGTCGGTTCTTGCGTCATCCCAGGTCGGTGCCATGCGGATCTACATGCAAACCATGCCGGCGACGGGCGCTGAAGCGCCCCGCTACGTCCAGATCACCCTCGAGCAGGACCTGCTCGGCGGCTGGACCCTGTACCGTGAAAGCGGCACGCAGGGTGGCAAGGCGACGCTGAAGCGCGATGTCTACCTGGAGCGCGATGCCGCGCTCGCCGCGTTCGAAAAGGCGCGCGACGCCCAGATCAAAAAGGGTTTCAAAGTGATGTTCAGCCAGGGCCAGGAGTCAGCGCATGGCCGCTGACGTGCTCCGCAACGACCGTTTCCTGCGCGCACTGCGCCGCGAGGCCACCGACACCACGCCCATCTGGGTGATGCGCCAGGCCGGCCGCTACCTGCCGGAATACCGCGAAACCCGCGGCCGTGCCGGCAGCTTCATGGGCCTGGCCACGAACCCCGAATACGCCTGCGAAGTGACGTTGCAGCCACTGGCGCGCTTCGAGCTGGACGCGGCCATCCTCTTCTCTGACATCCTCACCATCCCTGACGCGATGGGCCTGGGCCTGTCGTTCGAGGCCGGTGAGGGACCGCGTTTCGCCCGTCCGCTGCGTGACGCCGCGTCGATCCACGCCCTTGCCGTGCCCGACATGGACGGCGAGCTGCGCTACGTGATGGACGCCGTGCGCCTGATTCGCAAGGAACTCGACGGCCGCGTGCCGCTGATCGGCTTCTCGGGCAGCCCATGGACGCTGGCCTGCTACATGGTGGAAGGCGAAGGCTCGCGCGATTTCGCACGGGTGAAGGCCATGGCCTGGAACGACCCGGCGCTCGCGCACAAGTTGCTCGACACCGTGGCGCAGTCCGTCGCGGCGTACCTCATCGCGCAGGCGCGCGCGGGCGCCCAGGCGCTGATGGTGTTCGACACCTGGGGTGGCCTGCTAGGCCCTGCCCCGTTCCGTGAGTTCTCGCTGCATTACATGGCCCAGGTCGTGGATGCGGTGAAGGCCGACCCGGCCTGCGACGGCATCCCCGTGATCCTGTTCTCCAAGGGCGCGGGTGGCCAGCTGGAAGCGCTGGCCGACACCGGCTGCGATGCGCTGGGCGTGGACTGGACGCTGGATATCGGCGAAGCCCGCCAGCGCGTCGGCAAGGACGTGGCCCTGCAGGGCAACCTCGACCCGGCCGTGCTGCGCGCCTCGCCCGAAGTCGTGGCCCGCGAAGCCCGTGCGGTGCTGGATGCCTTCGGCAACCACCCCGGCCACGTCTTCAACCTCGGCCACGGCATCACGCCGGAAGTGGACCCGGAAAACGTGAAGGTGCTCGTGGACACCGTCCACGCCCACGGCCGGAAGATCCGCGGGGGCTGAGCCCCCGCGATCACTCAGAAGCGGTTCGGACCGGCGATGTGGCACTTGCCCAGGTCGGTACGGGCCGCCATGGCGCCGTTCTGGTCGCCTGCCTGCATGCGCATTTCGTAAATCGTCTGCTGGTTGCGGGCGCACAGGCTGCCCGACTTCGGGCCCATCTCGAAGGACTGCTTCGCCAGCTTCTCGGCCGCCGGGTAGTCCTGCTTGCGCACGGCGATTTCCGCGCGATCCTGGATCAGTTCCGGTGCCTCGGGCGCCAGCTTCAGCGCCTGCACGAGCTTGGCGTCGGCGTCGTCGTACTTGCCGGCGCGCTCGTCGGATTGCGCGGCGTGTTCAAGGCCCTGGACGCCCGGATCGCGCAGCGGCGCCACTTCGATGGCCGACTTCTCACGCTCACCCGCGGCGCGGATCTGCGCCACGATGTCGTACGTCGGCGGGGTGGGACGGGTGGCCTGCGGCGGGGCAGGCTGGCTGCAGGCGGTGACGAGCACCGCGGCGGCCATGGCGCAATAACGAAGGTAGTGCATGGTCAATCCGTAGGATTACTGGGAACGGGCGACGGGGCCGGCGGCTGCTGGCCATCGTCACCGCCGCCGAACATACCCTTGAATCGCTGCCAGAAACAGCCCTGCTCCTGTTCCGGCACGTAGCCGCTGACAAATGGGAACTGGCGGGCGCCCTCGCAGGTGGGATCGGTGCGCTTGCCGCTCTGCGGGTTCACCCAGGCCATTTCGAGCCCGTCACCCACTTGCGTGGACAACGGCGAGGTGGGCAGCTTGCGGAACAGCTCCTGCCACACGCGCATGCTGCCCGTGGCGCCGTAGAGGCCGGTGGGCTTGTTGTCGTCGCGGCCCATCCACACCACCGCCAGGTGTTCGCCGGTGAAGCCGGCAAACCAGCTGTCGCGCTGGCTGTCGCTGGTACCGGTCTTGCCGGCGGCATGCAGCGAGCCCAGGCTGGAATTGCCGATGGCCGCCGCCGTGCCGCTGGTGACCACCTGCTGCATGGCGTAGCGGATCAGCCGCGTCGGCTGCTGGTATTCACCCTCGCCCGCCTTGACGTCATAGCGCTTGATCGCCTGGCCCTTGTTGTCCATCACGCCGCGCACGGCGACCAGCGGCAACGCGTGGCCATCCGCCGCGATGTACTCATACATCTGCGCCACCTGCAGCGGCGAGAGGTCCACCGCGCCCAGCAGTAACGACGGGCTCGGGTTCACGTCTTCCAGGCCAAACGATTCAAGGAAGCCCTTGATGCGAGGCAAGCCCACCTGCATGCCCAGGTTCACCGTGGCAAGGTTCCACGAGTGCACCAGCGCATCCATCATCGGCACCTCGCCGTGGATCTCGTGGTCGTCATTCTGTGGCGTCCACATCGTGCCATCCGGCTGGCGCATGCTGATCGGCGTGTCGCTCAGCGTGGAGGCCAGCGACCACTTCGACGGCTGCGACAGCGCCACCAGGTAAACGAACGGCTTGACCAGCGAGCCGATGGAACGACGCGCATCGAGCGCGCGGTTGAAGCCCTGCTCGCCCGGCTCACGCGAACCGACCACGGCAAGGACGCTGCCATCGGTGGTGTCGGTGACCACGGCGGCGGCCTGCGCGGCGGCGCCACGCTTACCCAATGCCTTGGTGGTGGTGATGATCGCCTGCTCGGTATACAGCTGCGCGGCCGGGTCCAGCGTGGTGAAAATGCTGAGGCTGCCGTTGCGCAGGGCGTCTTCGTCGAAGTCGGCGAGGATCTGCGAGCGCACCAGCTGCATGAACGCCGGGAAGCGGTTGTGCGGCAGCTGCGCGTTGGTGGCGATGCCCAGCGGCGTGGCCTGGGCGGCCTTCATCGCGGCCTCGTCAAGCAGGCCGGTGTCGTTGAACTGCTGCAGCACCAGGTTGCGTCGCGACAGCGCGCGGTCCGGGTAACGGCGCGGGTCGTAGTAACTCGGGCCCTTCACCAGGCCGATCAGCAGGGCGATTTCCTGCGGACGCAGTTCTTCCAGGCGCCGGCCGAAGAAGAACTCGGCGCCGGCGGCGAAGCCGTGCACGGCCTGGTTGCCCTGCTGGCCGAGGAACACCTCGTTGACATACGCCTCGAGGATCCGGTGCTTCGGGTAATGCGCTTCCATCAGCAGCGAGAGGATGGCCTCGTTCACCTTGCGCAGGTAGTTCTGGCTGCGATCGAGGAACAGGTTGCGCACGAGCTGCTGGGTAAGCGTGGAACCACCCTGCACCGTGTGGCCCGCGCGCAGGTTGGCGAACATGGCGCGCGCGATGGCGGTGAAATCCAGGCCGATGTGGTGGTTGAAGTCGCGGTCTTCGACGGCCTGCAGGCCCTGCACCAGCAGCGGCGGCACGTTCTCCAGGCGCACGATCCGGCGCTCTTCCTGGTCTGCGCCGTAGAGCGTGGCAATACGCGCGGGATCCAGGTGGATCGCCTTGATCGGCTTGCCGCTGGCATCGTCGACCACCGAGGCCACCTGCCCGTCGGACAGGCCGACGCGCAGGCGATGCGCGAGCTCGCCGCCGTCCGGGCCCGCATAGCCGCGCGAGTTGATGATGAAGCGCGAACCATTCTTCGAGTAGCTGCCCTGGACCTTGCCCGCGCCATCCGGCGTATAGCCGGCGAAGGTCAGCTCCAGCTCCAGCGCGGCCGGCGACATCGCCCGGCCCGGCTCGATCAGCAGCGGGCGCGCGTAGACGCGCGTCGGCACCGCGAACACCAGGTCACTGAAGCGCTCCTGCAACCGGGCGTTGAGGATCAACGTGTACGGCAGCAGGAAGCCGAAGAGCAGGCCCATGACAAGCCAGAAGGGAATGCGAAGCCAGGGCCAGCTGGCGCGCAGGAGGGAACCGAGACGGTGCAGGAAAGCCAACGCGGGGAGATCCTGGGGAAAGAGGTGTTCCCGGATGATAGGGGCATGTGCCCGGCGGACATCTGAACGGGAGGTGGCGGGCGAAGGGCTAGACCCGGACCGCCCAGGTGGCGGGGTCCGGCCGGAACGGCCGCGGATGGATCCCGAGAATCGCCTCCAGCTCGCTATTGTCGGCGATCAGGTCGCTATCAAGCCGCCGCAGGGGCCCGATCAGGCCCGGATAGGCAAGCCCCGCCAGCGCCAGCGCCGCCCGCGGGAGCGGCACCGGAAGGGTGAAGACACCCGCGCTACGCCGGGCGCGACGGAACATCTCGGCCGCGGAAAGACGTTCGCCACCGCCGATGGGGAACGTTTTGCCACGGGCGCGGGCCGTGACCAGGGCGGCCACGAAGGCCGCGGCGATGTCGTCGGCATGCACCGGCTGCCGCTGGCCCCGCGCCGCGGGAAGCGGGAACACGCGACGGCGCTGGGCGGCGTGGACGATCGGGCTGATGCTCTTGTCCATGCCGGCCCCGTAGACCAGCGTGGGACGGAACAGGGTCCACGGCATCCCGCGCGATGCACAGGTGGCGATGAGCTTGGTTTCGGCATCGCGCAGGCGCAGCGACAGCTCGCGCTCGGTCGGCACGTCGGAATCGCGCTTGGTTTCGGCACTCATCGATGAGGTAGCGATGATGTGCGGCGTGCCTTCGAGGCGGGTGCCGGTCAGCCAGTACGCCAGGCCGTCGAGCGGGCCCGAGGACAGGATCGCGGTGACCGGCGGCAGCGTCGGCATGGCGTCAGGCAGGTGCCCCCGAAGCCAGCGGGGATCGTCCGCCGGAGCTTGCCGGCTAAGGCCAATCCAGTCGCATTCCAGGGCATCGAGGCGGGGAAGCAGGAAGCGCCCGACCTGGCTGGACGCGCCAATCACCAATACCGTCATGCGTTCTCAGCGGCCCGTGGCAATGCGTTCGTAGGTGCTTTGCAGGCGCGGATCGTCCGGCGCATAGCGACGTGCGCGATCCAGCGCCTGGAAGGCGCCCTGGCGATCGCCCTGCGCGGCACGCTGCACGGCGTTGTCGATCCACGCGCTACCCAGCTTGTGGCGCAGGTCGCCCTGCGACGCATCGCCCGGCGCCAGGTCCGAGAGGGTGGCGTAGAGATCTTCGGCCCGCTTGACGTTGCCGTTGGCCACGGCCTGCTGCATCTGGGTCTCGACCTGCGACGGCAGCGCCTGGAGGCCTGCGCGGGCACTCGCATCGTTGCCATCAATCGACAGTGCATTGCGATAGAGGTCGTAGGCGCTGTCGCCGGGCGGATCCATGATGTCGCCACGTGCCGCCGCCTGTTGCGCACGGCGCACGAGGGCGGTGACCCGCGCCTTCTGCTCGGGGCTCACTTCCAGCGAGGCCTGGGCGGTAGCGTCGTCGCCGGCCACGGGCAGCTTGCCGGCACCGGCGGCCGACGGCGATGCCGGCTTGCCCGCACCGCCGATGCGCGCGCGGGCGGCAGCCAGTTCGGCCGACTTCGGCGCCAGCTTCGCGGCCTGGTCGAGCAGCCGCGTGGCCTGGTCGTCGTCTTCGCTGTCGATCGCGGCGTTGGCCTGCACGATCAGCGCCTGCGCCACCTGGCCGAGGCCGGCCTTCGCGTCGGCGTTGTCCGGGTCGGCGGCGAGTGCCGCGCGGAAACGGGCCAGCGCGTTGTCGTCGCCATCACCCGTGAAGCGGCCGGCGCGCATGGCGTCGTTACCCTGCTGGATCAGGGCGGATACCGCCTGGTCATCCTGCTTGCGGGTTTCTGCCAGCGCGGCGCGCAGCGACGGCAGGTCGCCGTAGCCGGGCACGAGGATGGCGATGCGGTCGACGATGGCGTTGGCCTTCGCGCGGTCGTTGTCGGCGATGGCCTGGCGTGCCTGCGCGGCCAGGCCGTCACCCACTTTGTCGAGCCCGCGCGCGGCCACGGCGTTGTTCTTGTCGGCATCGAGCACGCGGCGATACAGCGGGCCGGCACCATCGTCGCCATCGAGCTTGCCGGCGGCCAGTGCCTGCTGGGCCTGGTCAACCAGGGATTCGGTCTGCTTCTGCGGATTGCGCGCCTGCGAGAGGCGCTGCGACAACTGCTCCACGTCGTTGCCGCCACCGAGCAGTTCACGGGCGACGTTGAGCGCCGCCTCGGCTTCGTCCAGGTGGCCCGCACCCAGCGCGGCATCGGCACGGCTGATTTCAGCCTGGCCGACGCGGCGCAGGCCATCACGGGCCTGGTCGCTGTCAGGCTGCTGGTCGCGGGCCTTCTCAAAAAGCTCGCGCGCGCTGTCGCCGTTGCTGCCGTCGAGCCTGCCCGCGTCCAACGCGGCGTTGGCCTGGGACAGGGTGTCGTTGAGCTCGGTGCTGGGCACCAGGTTACGCAGGCGGTCCTGCTGCAGGTACAGCGCGGTCGCCACGCCGATCAGCAGCAACACCAGCAGCGGGATGAGCCAGCCGCGCTTGCGTGGCGGCTGCGGCCGGCGCGAGCGCGGCGGAGGCACGGCCCCGCCACGGCCACGACGCGGCTCGTCCACCACGATGTGGGGCAAGCCGTCGTCAACCGGCGGCGCGGGCTTGTCCAGGTCGTCGAGGCGACCCAGCGTGGGCTCGGTGCGTTCGTGGGGGTCTCGGCGTCCGCTCATGGCCATGCATCGTCCCTAGGAGCTGGGCAGCTTAACATTCGGGCGTGAACGGACGTTGTAGGGCTAGAGCTCCACGCGGATCCGGCTGGCCGCCCGCTTGGCCTTTTCCAGCGCTTCCCCGACGGTAGCGGCCCGGGCCAGCGTCACCGCCATGCGCCGGCGACCGCGCACTTCCGGCTTGCCGAAGATGCGAAGCATGGTGCCCGTCTCGGCCAGCGCGTCGGCGATGCCGTGGTACGTGGGCGCATGGCCCTCCCCCTCCACCAGCACCGCGCATGAGGCGGCCGGGGCGAACTGATGGATCTCCGGCACCGGCAGGCCGAGGATGGCGCGGGCGTGCAAGGCAAATTCGGACAGGTCCTGCGAGATCAGCGTGACCAGGCCGGTGTCGTGCGGGCGCGGGCTCACCTCGGAGAAGATTACCTCGTCACCGCGAACGAAGAACTCCACGCCGAAGACGCCCCAGCCACCCAGCGCCTGGGTGATCGCATCGGCCTGCTGCTCGGCGGCGGCACGCGCGGCGTCGCTCATCGGCTGCGGCTGCCACGATTCACGGTAATCGCCATCTTCCTGGCGATGGCCGATGGGCGCGCAGAACGACACGCCGTCGCGATGGCGCACCGTCAGCAGGGTGATCTCGTAGTCGAAATCGATGAAGCCTTCGACGATGACCCGGCCCTTGCCGGCGCGACCACCGGACTGTGCGTAGTCCCACGCGTCGCCCGCATCGGCGGGCGTGCGCACCACGCTCTGGCCCTTGCCCGACGAGCTCATCACCGGCTTGACGACGCAGGGCGTGCCCAGCGCGGCGATAGCCTCGTCAAAGGCTTCGCGCGTATCGCAGAAACGGTACGGCGAGGTCGGCAGGCCGAGTTCTTCCGCCGCGAGCCGGCGGATGCCTTCGCGATCCATCGTGAGCCACGCCGCCTTCGCGGTGGGGATCACCTTCAGGCCTTCCTTCTCCATCGCGATCAGCGTGGGCGTGTGGATGGCCTCGATTTCCGGCACGACCAGGTGCGGCTTTTCTTCTTCGATCACGGCGCGCAGCGCGTCGCCATCGAGCATGTCGATGACATGGCTGCGGTGCGCCACCTGCATGGCCGGCGCATTGGCGTAGCGGTCCACCGCGATCACCTCGACGGCGAAGCGCTGCAGCTCGATCGCCACTTCCTTGCCCAGCTCACCGGAGCCCAGCAGGAGCACTTTCAGGGCGGTGTGTGAGTGGGGGGTGCCAAAGGTTTTCATGGGCGCGGGGTCCAGGCGGGAAACCCCTATTCTACCGGGCGGGACCCCCAACGAATGGGGGACTTGACTCGGCCGATGAACGTGGTGTTATGCAGACGTCCCCGACAATCCGGAAGTACGCCCATGAGACGCTCACGCGCAGTTCTCGCCGTACTGTTGTGCCTGGCCCCGGCGTACGCGCTGGCGACGGAAACATGGATGACCGTGATGCTCGACGGTCGCAAGGTCGGCAAGCTCAAGATCGACCGCGAGGCCACCGACAAGCAGGTCACCACCGCCCAGGTGCTGGACTTCCGACTCACGCGGATCAAGACCCCGCTCGCCCTGCGCACGGAGCTGCGTTCGGTGGAGTCCACCCACGGCCAGCCGCTGGGCTTCTATGCGAAGTCGTCCATGTCCTCGCAGGAGAACCTGGTAGAAGGCCAGGTGCGCGACGACGGCGCCTTCCAGGTGGCCAATACGGTGGGGGGCCAGTCGCGGGTGAACCTGCTGATCTGGCCCACCGGCGCCGCCCTCGTCGAAGGCCAGCGGCTGAACATGGTGCGCATGGGCTTCCGCCCGGGCACCACCTACCAGACGCGCAACTTCGACCCGGTGAAGCAGCAGGTCGCCACCGTGGATGTACTGGTGGTTGGCGACGAGGTCGTGGACCTGCCGCAGAGCCGCGAAACGCTGCATCACATCCGCCAGACCCTGGCGGGATCGAACAACACCCAGTTCGTCGATATGTGGGTGAACGACCAGGGCGATGTCCGCCGCGGCATCGCGCCGCTGCTCGGGTTCCGCATGGAAATGGCTGCGTGCGATGCGGCCTGCGCCAATGCGCCCGACCAGGATGTCGACCTGCTACGCGCCGCCATGGTGGATGCGCCGCGGCCGATGACACCCAGCCTGCGCGCCGCCCCGGTGCGTTACATGATCAGCATCCACGGCAACCACCCCAGCCCCTTCATCGAAACCGACGAACAGCATGTGCACGTGATGGGCGACGGCCTCTACCAGGTGGACGTCGGCTGGGCCGTGCCGCGCAGCGGCGAACCGGGCCCGACCACCGACGACACGGCACCCAATCCCTGGGTGCAGTCGGAATCGCCCGAGGTCATCGCCCTGGCCAGGCGCGTCGTGGGTGATGCCCCGAACGACCTGCAGCGCATGCGCCGCCTGCGCTCGTTCCTCTCCGATTACATCAACGAAAAAGGCCTCGATGTCGGTTATGCCTCCGCGCTGGAAACCATCCACAGCCGCAAGGGCGATTGCACCGAACACGCGGTGCTGCTTACCGCGCTGGCCCGGGCCCTGGGCATCCCGGCCCGGGTGGTCACCGGCATCGTCTACGTGGACCGCTTTGGCGGCGCATCCCGCGTGTTCGTGCCGCACGCCTGGACCCAGGCATGGCTCGGCAACCGCTGGGTGAGCTTCGATTCGGCCCAGCGCCGCTTCGACGCCACCCACATCGCGCTGGGCACCGGCAGCGGCGACCCGTGGCGCTTCTTCCAGGCCATGAGCGTGCTCGGCAACATCCGCATCGAGCGGGCCACGGCGGCCTCGTCGCTCATGGATATGCCGGCGCCAAGCATGAGCGACAGCTTCGTGGGCGGTGGCGGCAGCGGCAAGGGCGCGGCGGGAGGCATTGAATAACTGATATCATTTAGATATCATCCGCCCCACATCCCCAGGGGCCTGCCACCATGAACGAACGTCCTGCCGCGTCACTGCCCGGTATTCCGTCGCTTGTCGTCCTGTTTTTCATCGGACTCATCGCTGTCGGCACCGTCCTGAAGGGCGCGGACATGCATGGCCAGCCCCTGATGCCGTTCGCCGGCGCCATCCTGCTCGGCTTCCTCGCGTTCCTGGCCAAGGGCTTCTTCCAGGTCCAGCCCAACCAGGGCCAGGTGATGCAGCTGTTCGGCCGCTATAGCGGCACGGAGCGCCGCGAAGGCCTGCGCTGGACCAACCCGTTCTACTCGCGCCGCCCGGTGAGCCTGCGCGTGCGCAACTTCGAAAGCAGCCGGCTGAAGGTCAACGACAACGACGGCAACCCTATCGAGATCGCCGCCATCGTCGTGTGGCAGGTGGTGGACACCGCCGAAGCCGTGTTCTGCGTCAACGACTACGAGAACTTCGTGCAGATCCAGAGCGAATCGGCGTTGCGCCAGATGGCGCAGAGCTACGCGTACGACACGCATGACGACGGCCGCCCTTCCCTGCGCAGCCACGGCGATGAAGTGAACAATCATCTCGGCCGCGAAATCGAAGCGCGCCTGGTGAAGGCCGGCGTGCAGGTGGTCGAGGCGCGCATCAGCCACCTCGCGTATGCGCAGGAAATCGCCCAGGCCATGCTGCAGCGCCAGCAGGCCAGCGCCATCGTCGCGGCGCGTACCCGCATCGTGGAAGGCGCGGTCGGCATGGTGGCCCTGGCGCTGGAACAGCTGCGCGAGCAGGGCGTGGTGGAACTGGACGAAGAGCGCAAGGCGGCGATGGTATCCAACCTGCTGGTCGTGCTCTGCGGCGACCGCTCCACGCAGCCGGTGGTGAACACCGGGTCGTTGTATAGCTGACGCGTGGCAGAGAAAAAAGCCTATCCGCTGCGCATCAGCGCGGCCGTTCTCGAGGCCATGCAAAAGTGGTCCGAGGACGAGCTGCGCTCGGTGAACGCGCAGATTGAATACGTCCTTCGCGATGCGCTGCGCCGCGCGGGGCGCCTGAAATCGGGCGCTCCGGATGACACGGACGACGCCTAGGGCGTGCGGCGCAGCGACAGTGCCGCGGCGATCCACCCAGCGATGAAGGCGACGCCGCCCAGGGGCGTGATCGCGCCCGTCCAGCGCGGTGCGCCCAGGGCCAGCGCGTAGAGGCTCCCGGAGAACAACACGATGCCTGCGCCGAACAGCAGCAGCGTAGCCTGCCGCGCCCGTCCCGCAGGCAGACCGAGCACCGCGGCGAACAGCGCCAGCGCATGCCAGAAGTGGTACTCCACACCCGTGTGCCACACGGAGAGGCCGGCGGCATCCAGCGTGCCGCGCAAGGCGTGGGCGCCGAACGCACCGAAGGCCACGGCACTGGCGCCTGCCAGGCCCACCGATACCGCGGCGGCGGTGCTGACAGGTTGTCGCATTCAGGTACTTCCCGGGGTGGGCCATGCCGTGAGGCGCACGGCGGTGGCGTATGCTTCGGCGGATTGTTCACGGAGTGTCGCATGAAGCCGTCCCTGTGCCGCCGGGTGTGCCTGGCCCTGCTTGCCCTCGCCATCCTGCTCCCGCTTGCCGCCTGCCAGCGCGAGGCGAAGCCGGCATGGCGGCTCAACGACGTGGCCGGCCACCTGCCCGACCTCGACTTCAAGCTCACCGACGACAACGGCAAGGCCGTGACCGCCGCGGACTATCGCGGCAAGGTCGCGATCATGTATTTCGGCTACACGCATTGTCCGGATGTCTGCCCGCTTACCCTCACCCAGCTGCACGTGGTGCTTGACCGCCTCGGCGCGCCCGCCGACCAGGTCCGCATCCTCTTCGTCAGCGTGGACCCGGCACGCGATACGCCGGCGGTGATGCACGCCTACGTCAATGCCTTCGACAAGCGCGCCGTGGGCCTCGTCGGCTCGCAGGCCGATGTCGAGGCGCTGGCCAAGCGCTACCGCTCGGCCTTCACCCGCGAACCGGACCGCGGTGACGGCAATTACGACGTCAGCCATAGCTCGGCCATCTATCTTTTCGACGGCAAGGGCAAGGCTCGCCTCCTCGCCACGCCGTCCGCGTCGCAGGACGATATCGTCCATGACCTGCACCTGCTCACCGCCCTGGAGCCCTGATCCGTGATGATGCGCTCGCTCTTCCTCGCCGCCCTGCTCGCCACCGGCGCCGCGCAGGCGGCTGACACGACCACCGTGACGGCCAGCGGTGCATGGATCCGCGTGCTGCCGGGCAGCCTGCCCGCGGGCGGCTACGTCACGCTGCAGAACACCTCGGACAAGGCCGTGGCCGTGACCGGCGCCGCCAGCCCGGATTACGGCGACGCCATGATCCACCGCAGCAGCACGGAAACCGGCATGGGCCGGATGGAAATGGTGGACAAGGTGCCGGTGCCCGCGAAGGGCAGCGTCGCCTTCGCGCCGGGTGGTTACCACGTGATGCTGATGCAGGCAAAGCACCCGGTGAACCCGGGCGACAAGGTACGGGTGACCTTTACCCTTTCGGACGGCAGCACCCTGCCGGTGACCTTCCTGGCCCGTCCGGCAAACGCGAACGGGCCCGCCGACTGAGCCAGCCTAGAGCGTGCGGAAATCGGCGGGCACGTCGTGCGCGCCGATGTCCTCGCGATAGAACTCCGTGACCTCGGCCGTGGGCGGTCCGTCGCGCAGCCACGTTTCCAGGTGATTGAGTGCCGCGGCGTCGCCATAGGCCACCACTTCAACGCTGCCATCCAGCAGGTTGCGCGCGTGCCCGGTGAGCTTCAGCTGCACCGCCTGTTCGCGGGCCGAGGCACGGAAGAACACGCCCTGCACCCTTCCCCTGACGACGAATCGCGCGGCATTCATCTCATTTCCCCTTGGCGATAGCCTCGTTGAGTTTCGCGGCATCCACCGGGCCCACGAAGCGCTTGGCCACGTGGCCGTCCGGTGCGATGAGGTACGTGGTGGGCAGGCCCTTCGGCGTATCAAAGTCCTTCGGCGGCGCCATCACATCCACCTGGGCGATGGCATACGTCACCGGGTGCTTGGCGACGAACGCGCGGATGTCGTTCGGATCCGAGTCCTCGAAGGCCAGGCCGATGGCGACCACGTCCTTGCGCGACGTCACGAACGCCGAGATATCCGGCATCTCCTTGATGCACGGCACGCACCAGGTGGCCCAGTAGTTCACGACGACCCACTTGCCGCGCTGCGCGGCGAGGTCGAACGGCTTGCCGTCGAGCGTCTTGACCTTCAGCTCGGGCGTGGTGGTGGAGGCCATGGCGGGCACGGCGACGGCGAGCGCCAGGGCGGCGATGAAGCGGGAAATCATGCGGTGGCATCCTCGTGGGGGACGGTGGGCGGAGGAAAAAGCTGGTCGAGCCGGGCACCCAGCGTGGCATCGAGCGCCACGGCGAGCTGGTCCAGCAGCACCAGCAGGTCGGCCGGCAGGCGGATGCCCAGCCGCGCGACCTGCTCGCGTGGGTGCAGCGGAAGGCGGTAATGGGTGCAACGGTACACGCGAAGCAGTTCCGTGGCGTCCAGGCTGCGGCTGAGCATCCAGCCGCCGGTTTCGCAGCGCTGGATCATGTCGGCCTTCTGCAGGTCTTCGAAATAACACGCGATGGCGTTGGACGGCAGGTACGGGTCGCTGAGCCGGACGGTGGCCGGGTCCACGCTTTCGCCCGTGCGTTGCGCGGTGACGAAATGCTGCAACACCACCAGCAGGCCGATGAACTCCGCGCCTTCGGGCAGCGCATCGTGCGGGCGGGTGTATTCAAACGCGGAAATGGACGCGGCGATGGAGGCGCCGAGGATCACGATGATCCACGACAGGTAGATCCACAGAAGGAAGATCGGGATGGCCGCCAGCGCACCGTAGATTTCTTCATACGTCGGCGCGTTGCGGATGAACTCGGTGAACCCCCAGCGGGCGATTTCGAACAGCAGCGCGCCGAGCAAGGCGCCGATGGCCGCGTGCCGCCACGATATGCGCCGGTTCGGCACCATCGTGTACATGAGCACCAGCGTCACGAAGGTGATCACGAAGGGCAACAGGTTGAGCAGGCCGCCCTGGCTGACAAGCTGGTCCGCCGCCGCATGCAGCATCGGCAGCGCGGTGAGGTACGACGACAGCACCAGGCCGCCGACGACGAGGATGGGCCCGAGCGTGAGGGCCGCCCAGTACAGAAGCAGGCGCGACGTCCAGCCCCGTGGCTTGCGTACGCGCCAGATGCGGTTGAGACGATCCTCAATGCTGACCATCATCGATACCGCACTGAACAGCATCACGAGGATGGAAATGCCAGTGAGCTGGCTGGCCTTGTCAGCGAACGCCAGCATGTATTCCTGGATCTTGATGCCGGTGGCCGGCACGAAATTCTGGAAGGCGTAGTTGGCCAGGCTGCCCCGCCACTCGGCGAATACGGGGAACGCGGAGAGGATGGCGAACACCGCGACCGTCAGCGGCACCAGCGATACCAGGGTGGTGTAGGACAGCGCGCCGGCCGTCTCGAAGCACTTGTCGTCGACAAAGCGCAGCCAGGTAAAACGGGTAAAGCTCAGGGCGCGGTCGCGGTCGAAGCGCGGCATGGGCATCCTTCGTGTGTCCCGGACCATTGGGAACGTCCTCGTAGTTCTGCGAGACTAGCGCCTTCTTAAAGGCGCCCCTCCATGTCTCACGACATCCTCGTACTCTACTACAGCCGCAGTGGCCACACGGCCCAGCTCGCCCGCTTCGTCGCCCGCGGCATCGAGGAAGTACCCGGCATGCGCGCCCGCCTGCGCCAGGTGCCGCCCGTGGCACCGGTGACCGAGGTTGCCGCCCCGCCGGAGCCCGAGGATGGCGCGCCCTACGTCACCCGCGCCGACCTGGTCGAATGCGTGGGCCTGGCGCTGGGCAGCCCTACCCGCTTTGGCAACATGGCCGCGCCGCTGAAGTATTTCCTCGACAGCACCGGTGCCGAATGGGCGTCGGGCGCCCTCGCCGGCAAGCCGGCCGCGATGTTCACCTCGACGAGCACCATGCACGGTGGCCAGGAAGCCACGCTGATTTCCATGGCCCTGCCCCTGCTTCACCACGGCATGGTGATTGTCGGCATCCCGTACACCGAGCCCCTGTTGAGCACCACGACCACCGGCGGCACGCCTTACGGAGCAAGCCACGTGGCCGGACACCGTGGCGATAACGCCATCTCGGCGGACGAGCGCGAACTGGCCCGCAGCCTGGGCAAGCGCCTGGCGGACATCGCCCGCCGCCTGGGCACGCCCGCGTGAGGGCACCGGCCACCGGCCTGCAGAAGGCCGGCCTGGGGGCGTGGGCGGGGCTGCTCGCCGTGCAGCTGCTCTGGTACACGCTGTACCCGCCGGTTTCCATGCCGGCATGGGTCGCCCTGCTGATCACCGTCCCGCCCCTGCTGCTGCCGGCGCTGGCCCTGCGCAACATCACCCGCGCGCTGCTTTGGGTGGGCACGCTGGCGCTGTTCTATTTTTGCCACGGGGTATCCGAGGCATGGAGCTCCACCGGCGATCGCTGGCTGGCGTGGATCGAGCTCGTGCTGTGCCTGGTGTTGATCGGCACGCTGGGCGCGGGTGTGCGGCGCCGCTAACCCGCGCACGCGCCAGATGGTGCACCCTATACGCGACTGCCAACGGAGAGGGATGTCTCATGGGCTTTCTGCAGGACGCGCCACGCCTGGCGCATCCGTTCCGCGACGACCGCGTGCTCGACGCGTGGCTGGGCCACACCTTGCCGGTAGACCGGCTGGCGGCCTGCGCTCCTGACCTCGACGCGCTGGGCGAATACGCGCTCGAAGCCTACGAGCGGCACCAGCTCACGCCACGCACGGAGCCTGTCCTCACCCAATGGGATGCCTGGGGCGCGCGCGTCGACCGTATCGCGCTGACGCCTGCGTGGGAGGAAGGCCCGCAGATCACCACGCGGCATGCCGTGCTCGCGGCCGGCCATGGCGAATCGCCGTGGTCACGCGTGGAAGAGTTCGCCCGCGTTTACCTCTATCACCCGGCCAGCGAGTTTTATTGCTGCCCGCTGGCGATGACCGACGGTGCCGCGACCGCCTTGAAAGCCTCGGGCAACCAGGCCCTGATCGACCGCGCGCTGCCGCACTTCCTCAGCCGCGACCCTGCCACGCTATGGCTCTCCGGGCAGTGGATGACGGAGACCCCCGGCGGCTCCGACGTCGGCCGCACCGAAACGACGGCGCGACAGGACGAGACAGGCCAGTGGCGACTGTATGGGCGCAAGTGGTTCAGCTCGGCCGTGGTGGGTGAAGCGGCGCTGGCCCTGGCACGCCCCGAAGGCGCCGGCCCGGGCACCTCGGCGCTCGCCCTGTTCTATGTCGAGACCCGGGACGACGAAGGCCGGTGGCAAGGGCTCACCATCGACCGCCTGAAGAAGAAACTCGGCACGCATGAGCTGCCCACGGCGGAAGTCCACCTCGATGGCGTGCCCGCCACGCCGGTCGGCGCGCTGGAGCATGGCGTGCGCCAGGTGGCGCCGATGCTCAATGTCACGCGCACGTGGAATGCCGTCTGTGCCGTGGCGACCATGTCCCGCGCCATCGCGCTGGCCCGTGACTACGCCACGCGGCGCAGTGCGTTCGGCGCGCGCCTGGTCGACCAGCCGCTGCACGCGCGCACCCTGGCCAACATGCAGGCCGAATTCGAAGGCGCGTTCTCGCTCGCGTTCTACGTGGCCGAACTGCTCGGCCGCACCGAGCACGGCATGGGCGATGCCCACGACGCTGCCTTGCTGCGCCTGCTGACGCCCCTGGCGAAGCTGTGGACGGCGAAAGTCTCGATCCGCGTAGCCTCCGAGGCGCTGGAGTGCTTCGGTGGTGCCGGCTACATCGAAGACACGGGCCTGCCCCAGCTCCTGCGCGATGCGCAGGTGTATGCGATCTGGGAAGGCACCACCAACGTCCTGTCGCTCGACATGCTGCGCGCCCTCGGCAGTAGCGGCCTCGCACCGATCCGTGCCGCGGTGGCATCGCTGGTGCCGGCCGACGCACCGGAGCGGGCCGGCATCGAGGCCACGCTGGATACCACCGAGGCCCTGCTCGGCGACGTGGTGGGCGACCGGACCTCGCTGGAGGCCTCGGCCCGCGGTATCGCCTTCACCCTGGCCCGCTGCATGGCCGGGGCGCTGCTCGTCCGCTCGGCGGGATGGGGCGCGGCCGCGGGCGATGCGCGCGCGGCGGCGGCCTGTCGCCGTTTCATGGCGCGCGGCCTGGACCGCCTGGCGCTGCCCGCCAACGACGACGATGCCCTGCTGGCCGCACAGCGCTAGAATGGGCGCCCCGCTTCACTCGCGCACCAGGCCAGTCCATGCAGCATCTCACCATCGTCACCACCGGCGGCACCATCGACAAGATCTACTTCGACGACAAGTCGGATTACCAGATCGGCGCGCCGCAGATCGGTGAGATCCTCGGCCAGCTGGGCGTCGCGTTCCGTTTCGACGTGATCCCCATCCTGCGCAAGGACAGCCTGCACGTCACCGACGAAGACCGCGCCCTGGTCCGCAGCACCATCGAAGCCCAGCCCCACCGCCACGTGCTGGTCACGCACGGCACGGACACGATGGTCGAGACCGCGGCCATCCTCGCAGGCATTCCGGGCAAGGTCATCGTCCTCACCGGCGCGCTGAACCCGGCGCGCTTCCAGGGTTCCGACGCCGTGTTCAACGTCGGCTGCGCCGTGGGCGCGGTGCAGACGCTGGACGATGGCGTGTATATCGCGATGAATGGCCGCGTGTGGGATCCGAAGAGCGTCCGCAAGAACCGCGACGCCAACCGCTTCGAAGCGGTCTAAAGCGCTTCACCCCCGCGCTCCTGGACGACGGCGTCGAGCGTGGCGCCGGCATCAAGCAAGCCCGCGCCGCAGCCGCGCGGGCAGCGCGCCGGGCGTGCGTTGTCCACGAGATGCCGCGTGACGTCATCCGCGCTCAGGCGCGGATCGGCCGAGCGCATCAGCGCGACGACGCCGCTGACCAGCGGCGCCGCCATCGATGTACCCGCCAGGTAGCCGAAGACACTGCGCCAGCGAATACGCGCGCCCTGGTCAACGGCAGACAACATGTCATCCGTGCGCAGGCCGGACAGCGAGCCTCCCGGTGCCGCCAGCGTCACGCCACCACCGTGGTTGCTGTACCACGCCTGCCATCCCTGCCGGTCCAGCGCCCCCACGCTGATGACGCCCGCGCAATTCGCGGGCGCCATGCCTGACGCGGCCACGCCTTCGTTACCTGCCGCCGCCACCACCACGACCCCGCGTGAACGCGCCTGCGCCACGGCATCGCCCAGCGCGGCGCCGCAGCTGCCAGCAACGCCGAGACTCAGGTTGATGACGTCGGCCCGGCGCGCGACCGGCGGCACCCCTTGCACCTCACCGCCCGAGGCCCACGCCACGGCATCGATGACGTCCGACAGATACCCACCGCACGTCGCCAACACCCGCACGGGGAGCAGTTTGGCCGCCGGCGCCGTGCCGACCACGCCCAACCGGTTTCCACGCCGCGCGGCAGCCAGCGCCATCACGTGCGTCCCATGCCACGAGGAACGCGAACCGGTACGACGACCGCAATCACCCGGATCCTCCCAGTCGCCTTCGTCGGTCGGATCCGGGTCACGGCCGTCACCATCGCGTGCACGCGACGCGTCGCTGACGAAGTCGTAGCCCGGCAGCAACTGGCCATCCAGCTCGGGATGCGGCGTGCTGCCCGAATCGAGCACCGCGATCACCGCGCCCTCGCCTTGCGTGTAGGGCCATGCCTTCTCGGCGTCGATGCCCGCCCGCGCGTCGTGCAGGTGCCACTGCCTGCCGTACAGCGGATCAGGCAGGGCAAGCGGCCGCACGAGGCGATCTTCCTCCACGCTGACGACTCCCGGGAAGCGCACGAAGTGCGCGGGATTACCGTCGTCGACGTCGAACACCGAAGCGCCGGTAGCCAGCGTGGCCACATGGCGTGGCTGGCCGGGGTCGACGTCGCGCTTGCGCCGGGATGGCGCCGGGTCGGGTTGCGTCGCCGCGTGCGCGGAGGCGGCGTCGGCGAAGCGGACGATGAAGCGGGTGGCGGCCTGCGTGGGGAGGGTGATGAGCAGGGCGAGGCAGGCGAAAACGTAGCGTCGATGCATGGTGCGCGTCCTTCCGGTAGGGAGAAGTCCACGCTAGGGGCGCATGCGAATCGGGTGTAGTGGGTCACGCCCGCTTTGGGATGTCATCGCGAACGGCGTCGCGCGCAGGGTCCGCCCTACAAAAGAAAGTCATCGCGGAATATCGGAGGCCAGGCAATAGATCATGTTCATTCGCAGGGCGAATGCGTGTCTCATGCGGCTTCGCCGCCACACGCCCGATGGGTTCAGGAAGTCGCGGGTGGTCAGGCCCTTGGGGCCGACATAAGCGGAGGGCCGCGTAACGTAATGATCTCTGCGACACGGGCACCTACGGCCCGGTCCGAAGGTCCGCGTCTGGCGGACACAAGGGTCTTCCCGCTCCCGACGCCGATGTCCCGCTCGGCGCGAAAGGCGTGCGGCGGCGCAAGTAATGCGCGAAGAACCAAAAGAAAGGGCCAGGTGTTGGCCTGGCCCTTTCTCTGGGAGTGACACGATGCAGCGAGGTTTACGGCGTCCAGGTGGCCTTGAGCGAAACGCCCGAGAACGTGGAGTAACCGCGCACCTTCACGTAGTACGTACCGGCCTGGGTCGTCGCGAAGCTGCACGACTCGGCGTTGCCGGTCTTGTACGGGCGGCAGTTGTAGCTGGAGGTGGTCGGCGCGGAACCGAACTTCACGTACAGGTCCGCATCACCGGTGCCACCGCTGGTAGCGATGACAAGGTTCTTCGCCCCAGCCGCCACCGTGACGGTGTAGCTCAGCTCCTGGCCCGAGGTGCCGGCGAGGCCGGTCTTGGCCGTGCCGTTCTGCAGCGCAGTACCACCGGTGCCGCCACCGCCGCCGGTGGAGCAGGTCACGCCCACCTGGCTAAACGCAGCCGCGACATCCGTGGCCGAGTAGCCGAGGTCCGTTGCCGCGCTGGCCACACCGCACGAACCGGTGTTGAACGTCGACGTCGCGGTCCAGTAGATGGCATCGGCGCGGGAGAACGCCTTGAACGCCTTCACCGTGTCCCATCCGCTGGTTTTCGCCAGCAGGCAGAACGCCTTGTTGTACACACCGGAGGAGTAATGCACGTCGAGGCCGTTGTAGTAGTCCGACGCGTTACCGATCGAACCACCATCCTGCGGCGGGTTGCACATGTAGCGCAGCGCGGTACCGATGCCGGCACTCGCCTTGACGATATCCGCACCCACGAGGAAATCGTTGGTGCCGCGGTCGTAGTACTCGGCCGCTTCACCGGCGATATCCGAATAGGCTTCGTTCATGCCGCCCGACTGGCCGTCGTACTCCAGGTTGGAGTGCTGTTCGGTAAAGCCGTGGCTGATTTCGTGCGAGGTGACGTCCAGTGCGACCAGCGGATAGAAGGTGCTCGCACCGTCACCGAAGGTCATCGAGGTGCCGTCCCAGAAGGCGTTCTCGTAGCTGGAACCGTAATGCACCTTCATCACCAGCACCTGGTTCAGCGGCGGCGCACCGGTGTAGGCGTTGTACATGTCATGCACGACGCCACCGAAGTGGTGCGCATCGTTGATCGGGCCAAAGCCGCCATTCACCGCATCACCGGTGGAGTTGAAGCAGGTGAACGTCCACAGCGTGCCGCTGCCGGAGGTCGCCTTCTTCATGTTGTAGGTTTTGACGTTGGCGTTCTGCATCGAACACGAGGTGCCCGACTGGGTGACGTTCAACGCCGGCAGGCCGTTGGCACCCCAGGTGTACTGGCCGGTCTTGCCGTTGCCGCCGGGGCCGGTGGCATCGACGTGGGTCAGGCCTTCCCACTGCTTGATCACTTCGCCGGTGTTGGCGTCGATGATCGCCGTCGGGCGCGTCGGCTGGTCACCGCCGTTGAAGAACGAGGTGAGGTAGACCAGGCGCGCAGGCGCACCGTCCACCGGGTACACGTAGAGATCGGCCTTGGGGTTTTCCGGCTTCACCGCCGCACTGCGCAGGGTAGTGCCCTGGCGTACGAGCAGGGCGACCGCCGCGGCCTGGTCGAGCTTCGGCGTCACCGACGCCAGGTCAACCTGGAGGTCTGATGAGACGACACCGTTGGCGACCAGCGCATTGCCCTGCGCATCCTGCTCCACGGCGAGGCTGCGGCCGTACACCGGCACGCCCTTGAAGGTCTGCTGCATGCGTACGGTTTGCGTGCCCGTGACGGTGGGCAGCGCGTTTTTCGCGACAAACGCGTTGTCGGCTGAAAGGCCCAGCTTCGTGGCCAGCTGGCTGGCCGGCGCGGCCCCCAGGTTCTGTGCGCGCAAGGCCTGCTCGGTGGCCGCCGAGGCAACCGAGGTGGCGGCGATACCGACAGCGGCCGCCAGGAGTTTCAGGTGAACATGATGTGCCATTACGTTCCTCCTCCGGGAATGGGCAACACGAAGCCATTGCGGCCGTGGTGGACCACATTCCGAACGATGATGATTTCGCGCCGTGGCGCGAATGCCCGTGTGACTCGCGGCCCCCTGAAGCCGAAAGTCCTTGTCAACCTATCGCAAGAATTCACGGTCGACTACCTAGGGGTTTCCCTAGGTCGTGAAAAAACGCGATGCTATGCACGAAACGGCAAAGGGGAACGGAATGGCCACCAGCATGCTCGACATCGACGCCGACCTGGCCCAGCGCACCCCGCTGGTAAGCGCGTCATTCCGGCTTACTTCCGAACGCCACCTGCTCGACCATTTCATCGGCGACTTCGGCATCGAGGGGGCACAGAGCTGGCAGAAGGGCGACGCCGAAGAAGGCCAGGCGCAGACCCGCCGCGCCTACGGCTGGAGCGTCACGCTGCCAGCGCAGCGGAGTTACTCGGTGGATACGGCGATCAGCGAATTGCTGCTGCGCCTGGCGCCGCAGCGCGATGCCATCATCGAGGCGATCCGCGCGCTGGAGCTCGATGCGCATGTGTGCCTGGACGTGCGCGTGGCGCCGGGCCACCTGCCGGTGCTGCACGCGGCGCCAGCCACCATCGCGGCGATGGCGTCCTACAACGCGGCGTGCAGCGTGGAACTGCGTGAGTTCTGAGCGATCAGGGCACGCCCGTTCAGAGCATGCCCGTTTCGAGCTTCGCCGCGTCCGACATCATCGACTGGTTCCAGGGCGGATCGAACACCAGGTCGACATCGGCTTCCATCACCGTGGGAATGAGCTCCAGCTTGGTGCGGACATCGTCCACCAGGATGTCGCCCATGCCGCAACCCGGCGCGGTCAGGGTCATTTTCACGTAGGCCTTGCGGCTGCCTTCGTCGCTGTGTTCCAGGCTCACGTCGTAGACGAGGCCGAGCTCCACCACGTTGATCGGGATTTCCGGATCGAAGCAGGTACGCAGCTGCTGCCACACGAGCTTTTCGACGTCGTCGTCCGACGCGTCGTCGGGCAGTTCGATCGGGCGCGGCGGCTCCTTGCCGAGCGCGTCGGCGTCGTTGCCGGCGATGCGGAACAGGTTGCCTTCCACGTAAACGGTGAAGCTGCCACCCAGGGCCTGGGTGATGTAACCGACCTGGCCGGCCGGGAGCGTCACCGTTTCGCCCTGCGGGACCATGACGGCCGCGCAGTCGCGCTCGAGGGTGAAGGGCTCGCTGCTGAGGCTGAAACCGCTCATGGGTGTCCTGTGGAGGCGGCCCGCGGGCCGCAAAGTAGTCAATTATGCGCCCGTCGGGTCCCGACGGTCAGCATCCACCCCGGAAGGTTTGGGCAACCGGGCCAACCCTCAAGAGCGCGTAGGCGCACGGCCCGCTATCATGCAGGCGTTCCCCACACCCCGGCTCCCATGCGTCTTCCGAATCCGTGCCATGGCGGCTAGCCCCTTGCGCCGCCTCACCAACCTCTTCATCGGCCTGCTTGGCGCCCTGCTGTTCGGCTTTGCCGCCGGCGCCACCTGGATGGTGCCCTCGATGATGTTTGGCCGGGCCCTGCCCGCCCTGGCCCTGCCCGTGGGCTGGGGCCTGGGCTACGTCGTCCGCCGCTGGCTGCGCTTCGAGGGCGTGCCGGGTGCCCTGCTGGCCGCGGGCGCCACCCTGCTGGCCTCCGTCTACGTCGGCTGCCTGGTGGCGGCCGCCACCATCGCCGGGATGATGGGCGTGGGCTTCGCCCAGTCGCTTGCCGACGCCGGCCCCGCCATGCTGCTGTCCCTGGCCCACCTGGCGCTGGGCCCGGCGGACCTCGCCCTGTACCTCGCCGGCGCCGTGCTGGCCGCCCTCGTGGCCTGGCCGCTGGGCCGCCGCCGTGGGTAACTTCACACCGGGTAAAGGCCCCGGCGGGAAGATACGCAACGGCAGCGAGTCAACCAGCGGTCGCCGACCGCGTTTACCGGGGTGAAACCAGGCCGTATGGAGCACGAGGATGGCAAGACCGACGACGCGGAGAAAGCCGTGAGCGGCTCGCTCGCGCTCGACAGTGCCTCCCTTGAGGACCTGCGCGACGTCCCTGCCAGCATGGATGCCTTCCTCGCGGCGATCGAGCGCCGGGCGTGGCGGATGGCCGAGATCCACCTCGGCAACCGCGACGACGCGCTGGACGCGGTGCAGGACGCGATGATGCGCCTGGTCCGGCATTACGGCGACAAACCCGCCCAGGAATGGACCCCGCTGTTCTGGGGCATCCTGCGCCGGCGCATCGTCGATCTGCAGCGCCGCCGCAAGGTGCGCTCGATCGTGGTGGGCTGGATTGGCGGTGGACACGACGACGACGGCGCGGAACTGCCGGCGTGGGAACCCGCGGACGACGCACCCGACCCGTCGGCGCGCCTGCAGGATTCCCAGGCATTCACGGACATCGTGCAGGCGGTACGCAACCTTCCCCGGCGCCAGCGTGAAGCGTTCACCTTCCGCATCATGGAAGGCCTGGACGTGGCGGAAACAGCGGCAGCGATGGGCTGCTCCGACGGTAGCGTCAAGACACATCTTTCGCGCGCGATGCATGCGCTGCGCGGGCAACTGGAGGCATGGCGATGAGCCATCACGATCATGAACTCGAACGCCGGGCGCGGGAGCTTTACCTGCGCGCCAGCCGCGACGTGGACCCGGTGACCGCCGGCCGCCTGCGTGCGGCCCGCCGTACCGCGCTGGCCGGCCCGACCCCGCATTCCGCTGCCCGCCGGATCCTGATCCCGGCCAGCGCCTTCGCCGTGGTGGCCCTGGCCTCGCTGATGGTATGGCAGCCCCTGGGCGGGCCCACCGCCGAAGCGCCGGCCACGGTGCAGACCGTCGACGTCAGCGACCCGAACGATCTTCCGCCGGATGCGGACGTCACCGATCCGTCGCTCTACCAGGACCTGCAGTTCTACAGCTGGCTCGCGTACAACGACGGCCAGGCACGGGACAACAAGTGACCTCCATGCGCCGCCTCGCTTTCCATCTTGCTACCGCACTGATCCTGGCCGCCCCGCTCGCCGCGCTGGCCCAGTCCGCGCCACCGCCGCCGTCGTCCGCCGGCCACGGCCCGGACGGCCGCGATGACCGCCCGCTGCCGCCGCCGCGTCCGTGGCGCCAGCTCACGCCAGACGAGCAGGACATCCTGTCGCCGCTGGCAAAGGACTGGGACACGTTCCCGCCGCAGCGCCAGTCGCGGATGCTGGAAAAGGCCGCGCGCTGGCAGAAACTGCCGGCTGACCGCCGCGCGGAGATCCGTGCGCGGATCATCCACTGGCAGCAGATGACGCCGGAAGAGCGCGCCGAGGCGCGCCGTAACCAGCAGAAATTCAACGACCTGACCCCGGACCAGCGGCAGAAGCTGCACGACGCCTTCGAGCGCTTCCGCCAGCTGCCGCCGGACCAGCGCCGCGCGCTGGTGGAGCAGTGGCGCAACCAGACGCCGGAGCAGCGCAAACAGGCGCTGGACCACCTGGGCCCCAACGACGCGCTGCCGCCGCCCCCGCCGCCGCACGACCGCTAACCAGCGGTCGGCTAGAATGGTGGGCATGAAGCACCCCACCCTGGATGTCCTGAACGCCCGCCGCTCCGTGCCTTCGCGCCAGCTCGGCGAACCCGGCCCCGACCCCGCCACGCTGCGCCACCTCATCGAGGCGGCCCTACGCGTGCCCGACCACGGCAAGCTCGAACCCTTCCGCATCCGCATCCTGCAGGGCAACGCCAAGCAGGCGTTTGGCCGCGAACTGGCCCGCATGGCGGTGGAAGCCAACCCCGACCTTTCCGAGGCCAAGCGCGAGAAAGAGCAGCGCCGCTACGAGCACGCGCCCCTGGTGCTGGTGGTCTCCGCCCGGATCGACGGCGACAGCAAGGTGCCCGAGCTGGAGCAGAACCTCACCGCCGGCTGCGTGGCCTACAACCTGCTGCTCGGCGCGCAGGCACTCGGCTTCGGCGCGCAGTGGCTCACCGGCTGGGCCGCGTACGACCGCGACGTGGCGAAGCTGCTGGGCATGAAGAAGCACGAACACGTCATCGGTTTCATCCACATCGGCACACCGTCGATGGACGCGCCGGAACGCGACCGTCCGTCGTACGACGACATCGTGAGTGCGTGGGCCCCGTGAGTAACGCCGATCTCGTCCACCTGGTGGACGGCAGCCTGTACGTGTTCCGCGCCTGGCATTCCATGCCTGACGAGTTCCACGACCACGACGGCGAGCCGGTGAACGCCGTGCACGGCTTCACCCGCTTCCTGTGCGAGCTGCTGGAACGCAGCCGCGCGGAGCATATCGCCGTGGCGTTCGACGCGTCGCTCACCACGTCGTTCCGCAACACGATCTACCCGGCCTACAAGGCGAATCGCGAGCTGCCCCCACCGCAGCTGGTGCGCCAGTTCGGCCTGTGCCGCGAGATTTCGGCGGCGCTGGGCCTGACGGTGCTGAACGACCACCAGTACGAAGCCGACGACCTGATCGGCAGCGCGCTGTGGGGCCTGCGTGCCCATGGCTTCCGTGGCGTCATCGTCTCGGCGGACAAGGATTTCGGCCAGCTGCTCGGCGAACACGACGAGCAGTGGGATTTTGCCAAGGGCGTGCGCTGGGGGCCGGCCGGTGTGTTCGACAAGCTCGGCGTGCATCCGCACCAGGTGGCCGACTACCTGGCGTTGTGCGGTGACGCCGTCGACAACATCCCGGGCGTGCCCGGCATCGGCGCGAAAACCGCGGCCGCCCTGCTCGCCCACTTCGGCAGCCTGGATAACCTGCTCGAGCGCGTGGACGAAGTGCCGTACCTGCGCATCCGCGGCGCGGCGGCCTGCGCGGCACGCCTGCGCGAGCACGCGGAGCTGGCCCTGCTTTACCGCCGCCTGACCCGTATCGCGCTGGACGTGGCCGTGGCCGAAACCGCCGACGCCCTCGCCCGCCGCCAGGGCGATGTCAGCGCCGTGGATGAACTGTGCGAACGCATCCGGTTCGGCCCGATGACGCGCAGCCGGCTTCGCGCCCTGCTGTAAACGTCACACGGGTGCGATGCCAATCGGCGATACTCGGCGGATCGTCCAAGGAGCCCGCCATGCAGACCAGCCCGCTGCCCCACGCCTCGCCCATCCCCGATGACGCCAGCGCGCCCGAGGAGACGCTGTTCCAGGGCAAGTGGCTGACGCTGAAGAAGCGCGGCCGCTGGGAGTACGTCGCACGCAACAACCCCGGTGGCGCGGTGATCATCCTGGCGGTGACCCCGGACGACAAGGTGATCTTCGTTGAGCAGTACCGGGTGTCGATCCTGGCCAACACCATCGAGATGCCCGCGGGCCTCGTCGGTGACCTGGAAGGCGCCGAGGACGAAGACGTCCTGCTCGCGGCCGAACGCGAGCTCGAGGAAGAAACCGGCTACGCCTGCGGCCGCATCGAATTCGTCCACGAGGGGCCGTCCTCCTCGGGCATGAGCACCGAGATGATCGCCTTCGCCCGCGCCTGGGACCTGACCAAGGTCGGCAAGGGCGGCGGCGACGAGACCGAGAACATCATCGTCCACGAAGTACCGCGCACCGAGGCCGGCAAATGGCTGTTCGACCGGGCTGCCGAAGGGTTCTCGATCGATGCCAAGCTCTTCGCCGGCCTGTGGTTCATCGACCACCCCGAAGCCCACATGCGCTAACCCGCTGCTGGCGGGGCAATTTCGCAAGTCAATTCTTGCCCCGCCACCCGCCCCCGGTTAGCCTTTCCCATGGCCTGAACCGGCACCCTCCATGTCCGTCCGTTTTACCCACCTCCACCTGCACAGCGAATACTCGCTGGTCGATTCGACGATCCGCATCAAGCAGCTGATCGCCGCGTGCGTGCGCGCCGGTATGCCGGCCGTCGCACTCACCGACGAGAACAACATGTTCGGGCTGGTGAAGTTCTACAAGCAGTGCACGGCGGCGGGCATCAAGCCCATCGGCGGCTGCGATATCTGGGTGTCCAGCCCGGATGATCCGCGCCCCTGGCGGCTCACCCTGATCTGCCAGGACCGCGACGGTTACCTGAATCTCTCGCGCCTGGTGTCGCGCGCGTGGCGCGAAGGCCAGGGCACCGGCCGTGCGCTGGTCGACGCCAGCTGGCTCACCCCGGGCACCGTCTCGGGCCTGATCGCGATTGCCGGCCGCGAGAGCGAGACGGCACGCATCGCGCTGGGCTCAGGCTTGCCGGCCGCCTCGACGAAGCTGGCCTTCCTGCGCCACCTGTTCCCGCAGCGCCTGTACCTCGAACTCACCCGCACCGGCCGTGAGAACGAAGAGGCCTGGGTGCGCGCCGCCATGGCGCTGGCCGGCGAACACGGCCTGCCGGTGATCGCGAGCAACGACGTCCGCTTCCTCGAGCGCTCCGGGTACGACGCGCACGAGGCGCGCACCTGCATCAACCAGGGCCGCGTGCTCGCCGATCCCAAGCGTCCGCGCTATTACAGCGAAGAGCAGTACTTCAAATCGGCCGACGACATGGCCGAACTGTTCGCCGATATCCCCGAGGCGCTGGAAAACACGGTTGAGCTGGCCAAGCGCTGCAACCTCGAGCTCTCCTTTGGCACGTACTACCTGCCCGACTTCCCGGTGCCCGAGGGCCACACCCTCGACACCTACATCCGCGAACAGGCCCAGAAGGGCCTGGACGAACGCCTCGCCCACCATCCGCTGGCGCCCGGCAAGACACTGGCCGACTACCAGGCGCGCCTCGATCGCGAGGTGGACGTCATCATCGGCATGGGCTTCCCCGGTTACTTCCTGATCGTGGCCGACTTCATCGGCTGGGGTAAGGACAACGGCATCCCGGTGGGTCCGGGCCGTGGTTCGGGTGCCGGCTCGCTGGTGGCGTGGGTGCTGAAGATCACCGACCTGGATCCGCTCCAGTTCGAGCTGCTGTTTGAGCGCTTCCTCAATCCCGAACGCGTGTCGATGCCCGACTTCGACATCGACTTCTGCATGGATCGCCGCGACGAAGTGATCGACTACGTCGCGCGCAAATACGGCCGCGACCACGTCAGCCAGATCATCACCTACGGCTCCATGGCCGCGAAGGCGGTGCTGCGCGATTCCGGCCGCGTGCTTGGCATGGGCTACGGCCAGGTCGACCGCCTCGCCAAGCTCATCCCGAACCGTCCGCTCGACCTCACGCTGGGCGACGCGCTCGGCCGCACCGAAAAGTCGAAGAAAGAGACGGACCGCGTCGTCAAGGAATTCTGTGACGTCTACGAGACCGAGGAAGAGCCGCGCGCGCTGATCGACCTGGCGCTGAGCCTCGAAGGCCTCACCCGTAACGCCGGCAAGCATGCCGGTGGCGTCGTCATCGCGCCCACGCCGCTCACCGATTTCGCCCCGCTCTACTGCGAACCCAGCGGCGAAGGCGTCGTCACCCAGTACGACAAGGACGACGTCGAAGCGGTAGGCCTGGTGAAGTTCGACTTCCTCGGCCTGCGCACGCTCACCATCATCGACTGGGCGGTGAAGGCGATCAATGCGCGCCGGGCGAAGGAAGGCACCGAGCCGCTGGTGATCGAATCGCTGCCGCTGGACGATCCGAAAGTCTACGAGCTGCTGAAGAAAGCGCAGACCGTCGCGGTGTTCCAGCTGGAATCGCGCGGCATGCAGGGCATGTTGAAAGACGCCCAGGCCGACCGCTTCGAAGACATCATCGCGCTGGTGGCACTGTACCGCCCCGGCCCGATGGACCTGATCCCGAGCTTCTGCGCGCGTAAGCACGGCAAGGAAGCCGTCGAGTATCCCGACCCGCGCGTCGAACCCATCCTGAAAGAGACCTACGGCATCATGGTCTACCAGGAGCAGGTGATGCAGATGGCGCAGATCGTCGGGGGTTACACCCTCGGCGGCGCCGATCTGCTTCGCCGCGCCATGGGTAAGAAAAAAGCGGAGGAGATGGTCAAGCACCGCGCGACCTTCCGCGAGGGTGCCGCGAAGGATGGCATCGAAGGCGACAAGGCCGACGCGATCTTCGACCTCATGGAGAAGTTCGCCGGCTACGGCTTCAACAAATCCCACGCGGCCGCGTATGCCCTGGTCTCGTACCAGACGGCGTGGCTGAAGGCGCATTACCCGGCGGAGTTCATGGCCGCGACGATTTCGTCGGACATGGACAACACCGAGAAGGCGGTGACCTTCCTCGACGAGACGCGGGCCATCGGCATCAAGGTGCTGCCGCCGGATGTCAACGCGTCCGCGTACATGTTCGAGGCGGTGGAGCCGCGCGTGGTCCGCTACGGCCTGGGCGCGATCAAGGGCGTGGGCCAGGGCATCTGCGAGGAAATCGCCGCCGACCGCGCCGCACGTGGCCCGTTCAAGGGCTTGGTCGACTTCTGCCAGCGCATCGGTTCGAACAAGCTCAACAAGCGGGTGATGGAAGCCCTGGTGCAGTCGGGTGCGCTCGACGGCCTGGGCGAAAACCGCGCGACGCTGGTGATGCATATCCCCGAGGCCATGCGTGCCGCCGACCAGGAAGCGAAGAACCGCGCCTCCGGGCAGGTCGACATCTTCGGCAACGCGTTCGGTAATGCCGAAGCACCCAGCATCATCGAGCTCTCCGGCTCGGTGCCCGAGTGGCCGCTGGAACAGCTGCTGCAGGGCGAGCACGACACCCTCGGCCATTATCTCTCGGGCCATCCGACGGACCCGTGGACAACCGAACTGGCGCAGCTCTCCAGCTGCCCCATCGGCGAGATTCCGCAGCGTTACCAGCCGCCGAAGCCGCGGCGCAACGACGACGAGGACAACAGTCGCTTCCGTCGTGGTCCTGAAACGCCGTGGACGGTGGCGGGCATGGTGGTCGGCATGCGCAAGCGTGGCGAGAGCGATGCCTTCGTGCAGATCGAAGACGCCACCGGCCTGCTGGAAACCAGCTTCTTCCGCGATGTGTTCACCGATGCCGCACCGCTGCTCACGCGCGGGAACATCATCGTCGTGGAAGGCGGCCTGCGCATCGACGATTTCGCCGGCGGCTACCAGTTGCGCGCGCGCAAGGCGTATTCGCTTTCCGACGCGATGGAACACTTTGGCCGCCTGCTCACGCTGAAGCTCAACGGCGTGGACGGCGATTTCCCGCGCCACCTCAAGCACGCACTGATGGGTTTTCGCGGGGGCCGCACCCCGTTGCTGCTGTCGGGCTATCGCAACGGCGTCGGCCAGGCCAGCCTCGAACTCGGCGACGACTGGCGCGTGCGCGCCCTGCCCGACCTGATGCGCACCCTGCGCACCCTGCCCGGCGTGCTCGGCACGGAACTGCGCATGGTGCGCCCGGCGGACTGACCGCCGGGCGCACCCGTCGCCTAGCGCTGGCGAATGACCTGCACGTCGTCGACGTACACGGTGGCACCTGCGTTGCTGTCCTTGCGGGTGATCCCGATGATCATCGACGTCGCCTGTCCGCGCGACGCGTCGAAACCGCCGGAAGGCCGCGACCAGGCATCGCCCGCCGCATAGACGTGCGAAAACGCCTCGTAGCTACCTTGACGACCCACCAGTTGCACGGATAGCTCGACCTCCGCGTCGCCACCTGTTGCGCGTACGAACATCGATGGAACGAAATACGGGGCACCATCAACGGCCTCCGACGACGCCGGCAGCGAGACCACCTGGCTCACCGAGCCGCCCGGGGCGAGCACGAGTTTCGCGTTGCCGTCGTCTTCGATGCGCACCGTCTTCGGCCGGAACGGATGGGGCATCCAGTTCACCAGGGAACCTTCGCCGTCGAAGCCGGCATTCTCGATGGCCAGCCGGCACTCCACCGGCTGGCTGCCCCTCACGGGACAGAGGGGTGCCTCGTCGCCATGGGCGGTAACGGCGGACACGGGCAGCGCGAGCACGGCGGCGGCAGCGGCCGCCGCGATGGCGATAGTGCGATTCATGGGTGACTCCTTGTCATGGTTGGGGGGCGGTCAGAACGCGCCGGCGTTGACGTTTTCCAGCAGGTAGACGTCGTCGACCTGCACACGGGTACCGCCGAGGCTGTCGTTGGCCAGCGTCACTTCGACGTGCGCCGGGTTGGCAAAGGGCTGGCCGGCGACGACCAGCTCACCCACCGACCATTGGCCGCGGCGCGCATGGACGGTGGTGCGGCCCAGCTCGACACGATGCTTGCCCGTGTCGTCGCGCAGGGCCAGGCGCGCGTCGATACTGCCGTCGCCGCTTTCGGCCAGCACGCGGAAGTGCAGGATGAAGGTGGAGTCGGCCGTCAGGTTGAGGGTGTTCACGGCCACGGTCTGGCGAATCGCGGAACCCGGCGGGGTCACGGCATAGGCATTGCCGTCGATGTCTCGGCCCACGCCCGGCACGGACACGGACTCCCATCCCTCCAGGGTCCCCGTGGAGAAATGGCCGTTGCGGACAGGGAGCCGGCAGACATCGTCGTTTCCGGCAGACGTACAGGCCGGGATCCCGCGCGGGTTCAGGTTGTTGCTGGCCGTGGCCGTGGCGGCCGCAGCGAGGGACAGGGCCAGGAGGCCCAGGGAGATGCATGCTTTCATGGAACGGTCCTTGTTCGGTGGAGAAGTCGGACGACTGGCCGTCGTCCGACTCTCGTTCTACAGGCTGACGCACGGCGTTTGGGCGGGGCCTACAAACGAGCCGGCGGATGCCTACAGGCTTTGCAGGGTAGCCTGACCCGAGGCAAAGGCTTTTCATTCAGCAGGTTAGACGAGGTCGCCCGACCGTACGTCAGCGCACGCCACCCACCGCGCAGCCCAGCTATAATGCTCAGTCTTGCCCGGATGCTCTGTATTCCATGAATCCCAACTTCCTCGATTTCGAACAACCCATCGCCGAACTGGAAGCGAAGATCGAAGAACTCCGCCATGCCAGCAGTGGCCAGGCGTTCAACATCGATGAAGAAGTGGCGCGCCTGCGCGAGAAGCTGAAGGTCAAGACGGCCGAGATCTTCCGCAACCTCACGCCGTGGCAGGTCAGCCAGGTGTCGCGCCACCCGGCGCGCCCGTACACGCTCGACTACATCCAGGGCATGTGCGAGGAATTCCACGAGCTGAAGGGCGACCGCATGTTCGCGGACGACCAGGCCATCGTCGGTGGCCT
The DNA here is from genome assembly GCF_006385595.1 of Luteibacter pinisoli. Classification (NCBI taxonomy): domain Bacteria; kingdom Pseudomonadati; phylum Pseudomonadota; class Gammaproteobacteria; order Lysobacterales; family Rhodanobacteraceae; genus Luteibacter; species Luteibacter pinisoli. The sequence goes on along the minus strand of NZ_CP041046.1, from coordinate 1,258,247 downwards.
GGCCCGCATCAACGGCCGGTCCATCATGATCGTGGGCCACCAGAAGGGCCGCGACACCAAGACCAAGGTGAAGCGTAACTTCGGCATGCCGCGTCCTGAGGGTTATCGTAAGGCGCTGCGCCTGTTCAAGCTGGCCGAGCGCTTCAAGATCCCGGTGTTCACCTTCATCGACACCGCCGGCGCCTGGCCGGGCATCAACGCCGAAGAACGCGGCCAGTCCGAAGCCATCGCCCGCAACCTGCTGGAGATGGCCGAGCTGCGCGTGCCGATCATCTGCACCGTCACCGGCGAAGGCGGCTCGGGCGGCGCCCTGGCCATCGGCGTGGGCGACCGCACGATCATGCTGCAGTATTCGACCTATTCGGTGATCACGCCCGAGGGCTGCGCCTCCATCCTGTGGAAGAGCGCGGACAAGGCGAAGGACGCCGCGGAAGTCATGGGCCTCACCGCCCCGCGCATCCTCGAAAACGGCCTGATCGACAAGATCGTCCGCGAGCCGCTGGGCGGCGCACACCGCAATCCGCAGTCGATGGCAACGCGCCTCAAGGCCGTGCTGCTGAACGAACTCGACGCGCTGGAAAAGCTCTCGGTCGACCAGCTGCTGGAAAAACGCTACCAGCGCCTGCGCGGCTACGGCGCCTTCACCGAGTAACACCCCCGCGTTACCATGGCCGCTCGCGACTAAGGAGCCGGCCATGGCCAACGACGTCACCGACAAGCTCGCCGTGCTGATCGATGCGGACAATGCCCGCCCGGCCATCGTGGACGGGCTCCTCGCGGAAGTGGCCAAGTACGGCACGGCGCACGTCAAGCGCATCTACGGCGACTGGACCGGGCCCAACCTCAACGGCTGGAAGAGCGCCCTGCTCGATCACTCCATCCAGCCGATCCAGCAGTTCGCCTACACGTCGGGCAAGAACGCCACCGACTCGGCCATGATCATCGACGCGATGGACCTGCTGTATTCCGAGCGCTTCGACGGCTTCTGCATCGTATCCAGCGACAGCGATTTCACGCGCCTCGCCTCGCGCATCCGCGAAGCGGGACTCATCGTCTACGGCTTCGGCGAAACAAAGACACCCAAGCCCTTTGTCTCCGCGTGCGACAAGTTCATCTACACCGAAGTGCTGGTGGGCGCGAACGAAGACGAGGAAAAAGCGACATCGGCACCCATGCCCGCCGCCGAACTGCGCGGCGATACGAAGCTGTTGAATGGCCTGCGCAACGCCATCAAGGATGCCTCCGACGAGAACGGGTGGGCGGCGCTCGGCGGGGTCGGCAGCATCCTCAACAAACGCATGCCCGATTTCGATTCACGCAACTACGGCTACGCCAAGCTGAGCGGCCTCATCCACGGCATCGGCCTGTTCGATATCGAGGAGCGCCAGCATGGCAATGCCAAGCACGTGTACGTGAAGCTCCGCGCGAAGGGTAAATGAGCATCGATCTTGCCGACCATGTCGCGTCCGCCCTGGCGGAACTCGACGCCGTGCCGCTCGTCGTCGCTTACAGCGGCGGCCCGGATTCCACCGCCCTGCTCCATGCGCTCGCCACGGCGACGCCGCGCCCGCCGCTTCGCGCCTTGCACGTCGATCATGGCTTGCACGCCGAAAGCGGCTTGTGGGCGATGCATTGCCGGCGTTTCTGCGAATCGCTCGATGTGCCGTTCGAGTCCGTGCGGGTCAGCGTCGACCTCACCCGCGGCGAAGGCGTCGAAGGCGCTGCACGGCGGGCACGTCGCGCGGCGTTTACCGCTGCGCTGCGTCCCGGTGAACGGCTGGTCGTGGCGCACCATCGCGACGACCAGGTCGAGACGATCCTGCTGAAGCTGCTGCGGGGCGCCGGCCCCGATGGCCTGGCCGGCATGCGCGACCTGCGCCCGCTGGGCGCCGGCGAGATGTGGCGCCCGCTGCTTGGCCTGGCGCGCGACGCGCTGCTGGACCACGTGGCACTGCACGCCCTCGATACTATCCACGACCCCTCGAACGACGATCCGCGCGTGGCGCGCGCGTGGCTGCGCAGCACCGTCGTCCCCGCCCTGCAGGAACACTGGCCGCACGCCGCGCAGAGCATCGTCCACAGCGCCCGTCTGTGCCGGGAGGCGGCGGGCTGCCTGCGCGATGGCTGGCTGGAGGCCTACACGCGGCTGCGGGCGGCGGACGGCAGCCTGGATGCGCCGGAGTGGCTCGCCCTGCCCGACGCATGGCGTGGGCCACTGCTCGACCACTGGCTTCACGGCAGCGGGCTTTCGGCGCCGACCACGGCCCAGCGCGAAACGCTGGAACGCCAGGTCCGTGAAGCCTCCGCCGAACGCCTGCCGCTGGTGGGCTGGCTGGATACGGAGGTGCGCGTGTGGCGCGGCCGGCTCTGGTCCATGCCGCGCCGGCCCGGGTTCGACGGCGAATGGTCCTCACCGTGGCATGGGGAGCCCCTTGCCCTGCCGGGGGGTGGCTCGTTGTCGCTGGGGGGGCACCGACTGGCGACGCCCGTTATCGTGCGCTATCGCCGTGGCGGTGAATCCCTGCGGCCCGTCGGCGACCGCCATACCCGCGAGCTCCGCGACCTGTTCCAGCAGACGGGCGTGCCGCCCTGGGAGCGCCCGCGGATGCCCCTGGTGCTCGCCGGCGATACCCTGCTTGCCGTGGCCGACCGCTGGGTCAGCGAGGCGGGCAAACCCCTGTTCGACGAGGCCGGGGCGACGCCCCTGTGGCATCGCGGCGATTGATCGAAAGGCCCATGTGAGCTAGTTTTGCCGCCATGCCGAAGTCCCCTGCCACCCCCGTTCCCGTGTCGTCCATCGCCGAGTTCGAGCACTCGCTCGATGAACTCGAACAGCTGGTCACGCGCATGGAAGGCGGTGAGCTGAGCCTGGACGAGTCACTGTCCTCCTTCGAGCGCGGCATCGGCCTCTACCGACAGTGCCAGACGGCGCTGGAACAAGCGGAACTGCGCGTACGCCTGCTGCTCGACCCTGAAGCCCCCGATACCGCCGAACCCTTTGACTCCCGCATCGACTGACCTGCCGGCGCCGCTGAAGGCGCTGGCCGGCCGGGCCGACGACGCGCTTGCGCGCGCGCTGCCCGGCGACACCCTCCCGCCGATCGAACTGCACCGTGCCATGCGCTACGCCGTGCTGGGCGGTGGCAAACGCCTGCGCCCGCTGCTGGTATACGCCGCCGGCCACGCGCTGGGCACCGACGGTCCGATCCTCGATGCGCCCGCCAGCGCCGTGGAGATCATCCACGCCTATTCGCTGGTCCACGACGACCTCCCGGCCATGGACGACGACGACATGCGCCGTGGCCGTCCCACGTGCCACATCGTGTTTGGGGAAGCGATGGCGATCCTCGCCGGCGACGCCCTGCAGGCGCTGGCCTTCGAGATCCTGGCGGAGTCACCGGCCGGTGACGACGCCACCCAACGTATCGCCATGCTACGCACGTTGGGTGCCGCCTGCGGCGCCGAGGGCATGGCCGGCGGCCAGGCTTTCGATCTGTCCGCCGTCGGCCGCAAGCTCACGCTCGAGGAACTGGAGCGCATGCACGCGTACAAAACCGGCGCACTGATCCGCGCCTCGGTACGCCTCGGCGCCCTTGCCGCCGGCTGCCACGATGACGCGCTGCTCGCACGGCTGGACCGCTACGGCCATGCCGTCGGCCTCGCCTTCCAGGTCCGCGACGACATCCTCGACATCGAAGGCGAATCCGCGGTCATCGGCAAAACCGCCGGCAAGGACGCGGCTGCCGACAAGCCTACCTTCCCCTCGATCATCGGCCTCGACGCATCCCGCGCGCGCCTCACGGCGCTCGTCGACGAAGCGCTCGAGGCTATCGCGCCGCTGGGCGAGCGCGGCGAGTGGCTCGCAGATCTGGCGCGCTACTCGGCCGCTCGCGGACACTAAGCGCCCGCACGCCGGATTCGCGCGCAGGCAGCGGGCACGCCGCAGTGAACTCGTCCAAGGCAACGTCGCTGATAAGACCCTGCCGATGCAGGGCGACCATGCTTTCGCGCATGGATTCAATGATGGGACTCACAACGCACCTTTCGTGACGAATGACGTTGCATTTAAGCAGGAGCGCCCCGTGTTGTTCTGTAGGCGAATGCCAACAAAAAGAGCCCGCATCTGCGGGCTCTTTTTGCGTCACTGTAGGGGTCTTCAGCTCACCAGGCGCAATGCCCACGGATAGCGGTAGCTTCCGTCCGAGCTCACCTTCACGGCGGCGATGATGCAGAAGATCAGGTTGGCCAGCCACAGCAGCGGCGTGAGGATCGCGCCGATCAGCAGGAAGGTCAGGATCCAGCAGATCACATAGCCAATCAGCACCGTGATCTGGAAGTTCAGGGCTTCCTTCGCCTCCGTCACCAGGTAGGCCTTGTCGGACCTGTCCTTGTGCATCAGCCAGACGATCAGCGGCATGATGATGCTGAAGAGGATGCCTGACAGGTGCGTCAGCATCGCGATGTTCTTGTCGTCGGTGTTAATCACCGGCGGAGCCGGCTCGTACGGCGGCGGGACGGGCGGCGGTGGAACCTGATCGGACGGGGTACTCATGACGGAACTCCCTGGGCGATGTCGGCCCCACTGTCCCTTCGCCAGAGCCCCCTGTCAACCGCGACTTCAGGCATACCCCCGCCGCGGGCTTACTCGCCCGCGATGGTCATGTTCTCGATCAGCCACGAGCCGGTGAGGATGTGCGACCGGTGGTCGACGTCCGCGCCGATGGCGACGAGGTTGGCGTACATGTCGCGCAGGTTGGCGGCGATGGTGATCTCCTCCACCGGGTAGGCGATCTGGCCGTTTTCGACCCAGAAGCCCGACGCGCCACGGGAGTAGTCACCCGTGATGATCGACACGCCCTGCCCCATCACTTCGGTGACCAGCAACCCGGTGCCGAGCTTCTTGAGCATTCCCGCAAAATCGTCGTCGCCGGTCTTCACCAGCAGGTTATGCACGCCACCGGCATTGCCGGTAGACGACAGACCCAGCTTGCGGGCCGAATAGCTGCCCAGGATGTAGCGGGAGAGCACGCCGTCAACGATCAGCGGCGCGTCCATGGCCGTCACGCCCTCGGCGTCGAACACGGACGAGCCCAGGCCGCGTGGGATCAGCGGCTTTTCATCGATGCGCATCCACGACGGCAGGATCTGCTTGCCCACGTGGTCGAGCAGGAAGCTCGAACGGCGATACAGCGAGCCGCCACTGACGGCACCGAGGAGGTGGCCGATCAGCGAGCGGGCCACTTCGGGGGCGAACAGCACGGGGGACTGGCGGGTGCCGAGGCGGCGCGCGCCCATCCGGGCGAGGGTGCGCTCGGCGGCCTTGCGGCCGATCTCGGCCGGATCCATGAACGACCGCGCGTCACGCACGCTGTCGTACCAGTAGTCGCGCTGCATGCCATCGTCATCGCCGGCAATCAGGGCCACCGACAGGGAATGCCGCGTGCCGCGCTCGCGCCCGACGAAGCCGTGCGAGTTGGCGTAGACGGAGAGGCTCTGCCCGGCGTTCACGCTGGAACCGTCGGAATTGGTGATGCCGGCCAGGGCGCGGCCCGCATCCTCGATCTCGCAGCCCAGTGCGATGGCCGAATCCACGTCCAGGTCCCAGGGGTGCCACAGGTCAAGATCCGGGAAGGACGTGGCCATGCGGTCGGCATCGGCCAGGCCGGCGGCCGGGTCTTCCTCGGTAAAACGGGCGATGGCGCAGGCCTGGTCGATCGTGGCCTGGATCGAGTCCGGGTTCAGGTCGGCCGTGCTGGCCGAGCCCTTGCGCTGGCCGAAGTACACCGTGAGGGCGAAACCACGGTCCCGGGTGTGCTCTACCGTTTCCACCTCGCCCAGGCGCACATTCACGTTCAGGCCGATGTCGATGCTGGCCGAGACGTCGGCCTGGGTCGCGCCTGCGGCGCGGGCCCGGCGGATCGTATCCTCGGCCAGGCTGGCGAGGCGGTCGAGGTCCTGGTGGCTGGTGTCACGGGTGGAAACTTGGCTCACGTGGGCTTCCCGGGGGCTGGCGGTTAGAATGGCAGGCCGCAGGCGGCCAATCACCCATTAATGGGGTCGCGCCGCCCGAATCCAAAGCAACGCACCGCCCATGGTGCCATGGAAACCTGATGAGCATCCGTGTCGGCTACTACCGCCACTTCAAGGGCATGCCCTACCGCGTGCTGGGCACCGCCCGGCATAGCGAAACCATGGAGGAGCTGGTGGTGTACCAGGCTCTTTATGGCGACCATGGCCTGTGGGTGCGCCCCGCCGGCATGTTTGCCGAAACCGTTGAACACGAAGGCCGCGTACAGCCACGCTTCGCCTTCGAAAGTGAGGAGGCACAGCCATGAGGCCCTGGGACGAACGCCCGAAGCAGGACGAGGACGAGGAAGACCTCGGCCCCAGCCGCAGCGAACAGCGGCGCAACGCGCTGGATATGCTCAAGCTGGCCAACCAGCTGGTGGAACTGCCGCCGTCGCGGATTCCGAAGCTGAACCTGCCTGAAGACATCATCGACGAGATCGCCCGCACGCGTAAGGTGACCGCGCATATCGCGCGCAAGCGCCAGCTGGCGTACCTGGCGAAGATGATGCGCCGGCACGGCGACGAGGCGTTTACCGACGCACGCGCCGCACTGGGCGAGGATCGCGACCGCCAGCGCCAGGAAGCCGCGCACATGCATCGCCTGGAGGCCGCGCGTGAGCGACTGCTCGATGGCGGCGACGCGCCGCTGGGCGAGCTCTTCGACAAGCATCCGGAGCTGGATCGCCAGCACCTGCGTTCGCTGGTGCGCCAGGCGCGTGCGGAACGTGAGGCGAACAAGCCGCTGCACGCGTTCCGCGAGATCTACCGGATCCTGAAAGAGCTCGAAGCCTCGCAGGATTAACCTGCCCCTGGCGGAAAACAAAAAGGGCGGCGAGGTTTCCCTCGCCGCCCTTTCGTTTGACTGACTTACGGCCTTACCAGCCGATCCCGAGTTCGAGATGTTCCGGCTCCGCTTCAATCAGCGTCGAGCTCTGGTCGGACACATCGTCGTAGGCGAAGCCATAGGCCTTGCCGTTCACGCCATGCAGGTGCCAGAAGCGCGAATAGTAATTCGCCGGCGACTGCTGGTAGTACGACGAGCTGTCCTTCCACTCCGAGGCATCTTCCATCACGTGGCGGTTGAACGCCGCGCAGATCTGCGCCTCGAGCTGGCCTTCCACGCCCCAGGGGTCGTTCGAGCGGGCCAGCGTGCCCTTGCCTTCCAGCACGTCCTGCGTGGTCGGCTTCTGCACGTTGAACAGCATGCCTTCCGGCTCGTTGGCTTCGTGCGTGTCCGCATAGTTCACATGACGGAACGTGAGCACGCCATCCACCACGCTGCCTTCGAACTGCTTGGCACCGATGGTCATCTCCAGCACGTGGGTCTGGTAATACGCCCAGGCACTGTCGATGTACGCGTCGAAGTAATGCTCCTGCGGCTTGCCCACGTCGAACGCGGCCTTGCCCGGGGCAAGGATGCGGATCGGGTCGGCTTCCGCCAGCTGGAACTCGGCCGGCACTTCCTGGTTATACGCGGCGAAGATCTGCGCGCGGGTCTGGGTGATGCCCGAGTTCACATGGCGCGTCTTGTTGCCGCCATAGACATCCAGCGAGAGCGGGATGGAGAACTGGTCGACCTGCGTGGTGTTGATGAAGATCGCGTCGTTGTTCCAGGTGAACTCATACCAGTCGTAGTACACGCCGATGTTCGGGTCGGTGGCGTTCAACGGGTTGGGGCCCGCAAAACCGATCGAATCGTCGGCGGCCTTCAGGATCTTGATGTACATCGGTTCACCGACGGACACGAAGATCCGGCCCGAATCCATCTTCGGCAGCTTCAGCAACTTCGCCTGGGCCAGCGTGAAGAAGTAGTTCGGGTAGTTCTGGCCATTTTTGGTGAGATGACCGGCACCGTCGTTATCTTCCACCTTCGCGGCGGTCAGCGTGCCATCCGGCTTCACCCACGAGAACACCTGGGTGGTCGGATCACGGCCGATGACGGCCACGTACACCTGGTCGTCGCGCCACTTGCCGTTGGTCGCATTGCGCAGCGTCGTACCGATGAAGCCCGGGTACGTGGTGTAGTCGAAGCCGGTGGACGGATCGTTACCACCCGGCTGCTGCGGCTGGGTCGGATCCGAACCATCGGCCGGACCATACACTTCCATTTCCCACAACGAATAGCCGTACTGCGTGCTGCGGGTCTGGCCGTGCATGCGGACGTAGCGCGCCGAGACCGGCGTGAAGGTCAGCGTCTCCACGCCGCCATTACTACCCACGCGCGAATCGGCCACCTGCCAGGACTGGCCGTCGAGGGATACCTCGAGCAGGTAGTTCACGGCATGCGCGTTCTCCCACGAGAGCACCACCTTGTTCACCGTCTTCACGGCGCCCAGGTCCACGCGGACCCACTCGTCGTTGGTGAACTCCGACGACCAGCGCGAACCGGCATCGCCGTCGGTCACGTTGGCGGCCTTGAACGCCACCGGGTTCTCCGACGACGACGCGAGCGCCGGCTGGTGCAGCGCCAGGTTGGTGCTTGAGGACGGCGGAGGCGTCGTCTGCGCCGCCTGCTGCACGGCGAGGGTCGCCGGCTGGCTGGTGACGCTATGCCCTGCGGCATCGGAGACGACCACGTCGTAGTTACCCGCATTGGCAAGCGAGGCGGTGAACGAGTACGTGGCCTGGGTGGCTCCCGCCACGGCGGCACCGTTACGACGCCACTGGTAGCCGACATTGCCGTTGGCCTTGACGCTGACGGCGAAGGTCACCGGCTGGCCCGCGGTCACGGACTGCGCCTGCGGCTGGCTGACGAACGTCGGCACGGCGGCCGCATACACCTCGAACTCATACAGCGACACGCCGTAGTCGGTGTTCTTCGCCAGGCTGGTCATGCGCACGTACTGCGCGGTGACCGCGGAGAAGTCCACGCGCTCGACGCCACCCTTGCCGGCGACCGGTTGCGGGGTGACCGCCGTGTAGTTCACGTCATCGTTGGACACTTCGACGATGTACGACGTCGAATGGGCGCGCTCCCAACGCAGGAGCACGTGGTCGGACGTCTTCTGCGAACCCAGGTCCAGGCGGATCCACGCCGTCGGCGTGAATTTGGAACCCCAGCGCGTCGTGAAGTCACCGTCCACCGCGCCCTTCGGGCCAAGGTAGCCGTCGTCTTCGTTGCCACTGGAGGTCGCACCCGCACCCACGGCGACGTTCACGCCGCCCTGGCCGTCACCCGGCGTACCCGGGCCATCCGGGTTATCCGGCTGGCCCGGATCCGTGCCGCCATTGCCCGGCTGCGTGGCCGTGCCCTGCTGCCATGCCGGCGGATCGAACCCGTCGGTGGAGTTATCCACGGTGACCGTGGCGAAGCGGCTCTGGGTCGTGAGGCCCTTCGCACTCACCACGCGCACCATGTACTGCGTGCCGCTATCCGCCGCCGTAAGCGCCGGGGTGGCATAGGTGCTGTCGGTCGTCGACGAGGCGAGCTCGTCCACGAACGTGCCATCGCCCTGCGGCAGGTGGCGATACCAGTTGTAGGCCAGCGGGCCGTCGCCGGTCGCCGTCACGGCCAGGTGGGCCGAACGGCCCACGCCAGCCTTCTGGCCCGCCGGGTCTGCCGTGATGGACGGGGCCACGACGGTGGTACCGGTGACACACAGCGCGTGCGACGGATTGTTCTCCGCCACCAGGCGGAACGTCGTGCCATCCGAGGCGACCTGGTACGCATACTGCGTATCGGTCGGATCGTTCGTCGAGGTCCAGATCGTCCACGCCTGCGGGAACGCGTTCGTCGACAGGTTCTGACCCGCCACGGCCAGCGCTTCATCGATCGTCGGCAGGCGGGCGCTGGCGGCCTTGCAGTCCGCGATCGCATTGGACTGCTTGTACTGCGCACCCTGGTCGGCCAGGCCACGCTGGGCACGCTCCCAGGTCAGGCCACTGAAGTGGTCCACGACGTGGTTGGTGTCCTGCACGGTGTAGCGGTTGCCGTCCTGGCAGCAGGTCGGCGAGTCGTAGACTTCGAACTCGTAGAACGAGTAACCGTAGTCGGTGGCACGCTTGATGCCCTGCATGCGCACATAGCGGGCCGAAACGCGCTTGTCCGTCATGTCTTCCGTGCCGCCGAGGCTGGTGTCGTTCTCGACCCAGTCCTGGTAGCCGGTGTCCTTGTCGTTCGAGTACTGGATCTTGTACTGCGCGGCGTGGGCGTTCTCCCACTTGATCACCACGCGGTTGAACGAGCGCACCGCACCCAGGTCCACCGTGAACCAGGCCGCATCGTTCTTCTGCTCCGAGGCCCAGCGCGTGCCCTTGTCATTGCCATCCACCGCACCGGCGGCCGGCGTGCCCTGCACGTTCTCCACGCCGCTGGCGTAAGTCACCTTCTGGCGTGCCAGGTTCGCACCCGGCGGGGCCAGGGTCAGCACGGCCGTGTTGCTGGTCGCGGCAGCCGTGTCGCCGAGGATGTTGGTCACCACCACGACGTAGTTGCCCACGTCGCTCAGGCTCACATTGGATACGGTGAGCGTGGCGCTGTCGTCGCCCACGGGCTGGCCATCGTGCGTCCACTTGTAGTGGAACGGCGAGGACCCTGCGACCGCCACGGTGAACTGGGCGCTCTGGCCCGGATTGGCGCGGACGTTGCCCGGCTGGCCGGTAATGACCGGCTGGCGAGCTGCATTCACGGTGAGGTGAGCCGGGGTCGACGGGGTATCGCCCAGCGGATTGGACACCACCACGGCGTAATCGACGTTGCCATCGGCGGCGGTCAGCACCGGCGTGTCATACGTCTTCCCATTCGCACCGACGATGGCGGTGTTGCCGCGCATCCACTGGTAGGTCACCTTGGGCGAACCGGTCGCGGCCACGGCGAAGTGCGCCTGCTGGCCCACGTCCACGCTCTGTGCCGCCGGCTGCTGGCTGATCACCACCGGCTGCGCCGTGAACACCTTCAGGATCGCAGGCGTGGATTCCTGGTCACCCTTCGCGTTGTGCACGACCACCGTGTAAGCCGCACCGCTATCGGCCATGGCCGTTGCGGGCGTGGTGTAGCTTGCGGCGTTGGCGCCCGGGATCGCCTGGCCGTTGCGCTTCCAGGTGAACGACAGCGGGGCTTCACCCGTGGCGGTCACCGAGAAATGGCCGGCAAAGCCCTGGGTCACGTCGTCTTCGATCGGGTTGGCGATGATGGACGGCGGACCCGACGCACCTTGCGAGGCCTTCGGCACGGGCGAGATGTTGAACGATGCGCTGCCCGGCAACAGGCCGGCGGCCGTTGCGGTGACGGTCACCGTACCCGTGTCGAACTTCGTGCGCAGCGCGATCTTCTGCAGGCCGCCCTCGAACTTCAGTTCATGGTCGCCCGGCGAGTGGTAGCCGTGGATCGGCTCTTCGGAACCATCGCCATTGAGGGTGTGGCCACCCGCCCAGTCCACCAGCTGCTGTGTACCGCCCTGGTAGTTGACCAGCGAGGCGCCGCCGGTGACTTCAAAGGTCACGTTGACATCCGAGCCCTCCGGCACGGTGTTGCCATCCTTGTCGACCACGCGGGCGACGATGAAGGCGGCATCCGAGCCATTGGCGGTCACGGCAAACGCCGTGCCATCCGGCTTCACCAGTTCCGGCACCACGCTCAGCGCAATGTGGTCGGCCTTGCCGGCGGTCGTCAACGTATCCTGCACCGGCGTACCATTGGCGTCGTCCACCACGGCGCCCAGTGCGTCAATGCACTGCGCCGTCGCGGTACCGGCCTGCCAGGTGACGTTCCAGTGCACCTGGCCCGGAAGACCCGTGGTCTTCTGCGCCTGTGCCGAGCCCTTGATGTGGCCCGTATCCGGATCCTTGCCCGCATTCTCGACGTCGTAGCTGGCCTGGTCGATCGAATCCCAGTTGTTGGGCTTCTGGTCGCTACCCTGCGGCACGCCATTCACCAGCAGGCGCACGGCCGGGCAGTTGCTGAACGCGTTCACCTGGATATCGCCGGAGCGGTTCCAGTGATGCGCCAGCTTCACCACCGGCTTCACTTCGAACGGCGTCCACACCGACTGGTAGATGTAATACATCATGCGGGGGAAGCGGTTCTGGTCGACCATGGAGCTGCCGATCGAACGCACGTTGTGCACGAACTGCTTCTCGCCGGTGTCCTTGGCGATCGTGAAGTGCGTGGCGTCCTCGGTGCCTTCGTCGAACTCGATGGTTTCGCCCGGGGTGTCGGCGAAGTACCACTGCGCCATGCCGAAGGTGCCCGCCTTGCGGCCCTTCGAGTACGGCACGAGGTAATTCAGCGCGTACGAGAGCTCGTAATCGAACGCGTGGCGTTGCGATCCGATGCCCCAGTACTCCGCGCCCCAGGCGGGCTTGGTCGGGAACTGCTGGTGCACGCCTTCTTCGCAACCGGCCTTGCTGCAGCTCAGGATGTCGCCGTTGGCGGGGTCCGGTGAGCGGTCGGCGGCGGCGCGGGGAGCGATGCTGTCCCATGCCTTGGCCAGGTTGCGCAGCTCGTTCGCGAAGTTCGTATCCATCTTGCCATTGTCGGATTCCCACGCGAGGATCGACGGATGGTTACGGTCGCGGATGACCAGGTCGCGATGCAGTTCGCGCTTGATGTTCCACATGTTGACGCAGGCGGTATCGCCCGCTGCGCAACGGTTGGCGAAGCCGTTTTCACCGTCGCCGCTGGGCTGCACGATGAAGACGCCGAGGGCATCCGCCGCTTCGACGAATTCCGGACTGGACGGCGAATGGCCGGGACGCCACAGGTTGCCACCGCCGGCAGCGAGCTGCTGCAGGTCGCGCCACTGCTGCTCTTCCGGCACGGACGAGCCGAGCGCCGGGTAGTCATAGCGACCCGAAGCACCCCAGGTGTATTGCTTCTTGCCGTTGACGTACGGGAAATCCTTGTCCCAGGTGATGACGCGTACGCCGAGCGGGCTCTGCTTCGCATCCACCACCGCGCCATCGATGCTGACGGTGTGCAGCACCTTGTACATGTACGGCTTGCCGTAGATGCTGTTGTTCGGATACCAGAGCGTCGGGTTCGTCAGCGTCAGGTGTTCGTCGAACACCGGCGTGGTGTCGGACGGAATCGCGTGCGGCGCCAGCACCTGTTGCTGCTGGTCGGTGGCGACGACCGTGCCGGCCGCGTCGACAATCTGCGTTGTCAGCGTGGCGGTGACCGGCGTATCACGCTCGTTGACCACGTTCGTCTGCACGCGCACGACCGCCGTCTTGTGGTCGTCGCTGAGCGATTCGGTACCAACGTACGTGCCCCAGGTGTTCTGGCCGGCGTAGACGTTCTCGGGGATGTGCACGAGGTTGGTGACGTGCAGTTTCACCGGGCGGAACAGGCCCGCTTCGGCCTGGCCAAAGCGGAACGAACCGGAGAAACCCGGATCCTGGAAGAAACCACCACCGCTGCGGCTGACCTTCACCGCGATCACGTCGGTGCCGTCGTACTTCAGGTACGGCGTGAGGTCGACGATGTGCGGGATGAAGCCAATCACGTGCGTCGCGTTGGCGTCGACCTGGCCGGCCTGGTTCAGCGCACCCGTACCGGGAATGAAGCGGCCGTTGATGTACACGCGGTCGCCCGTGTGCGCACCTTCGAACTCCACCATCACCTTGCGGCCCGCATAGCTCGCGCTGTCCTTCAGCGTGGTGCGGTACCAGCTGGTTTCACCGTCCAGGCTGCCCTGGCCACCGCCGGATTCCTGGTTGATGAAGGTGGTGAAGTCGTTGGCGGCGTGCGGGATGCCGACGGTTTCCCACTTCGAATCGTCGAAGTTCACGGCGGCGCCGTCGTCCGCATTGGGAACCTGGGCGTGGCCTGTCTGATTCTGGTACTGCTTGATGTACTTCCACGGCTGCGCGCCGAGGTTTACATCCACGCGGTCGGAGGGTGCGAGTGTCACGGCATGCGCCGTCACGGTCGCACCCAGGCATAGCGCAGCGAGCACGGCGGATAGCCTGGCTCGTTTCGCATGCCCCGGGGGTGCTGCGGGGTGGAGTGTCATGGAGGAAATCCCCTGTGGGTTGGCTCGTTAACAGCAGCGCTCCGCGCACGCACGACGGCGCCGGCCGGCGCATGCGCCAGCCGTCCTTCGTCGTTTCATGTTGGGGGATAGTCAATTTCCCGCCGCGCGCCAGGGGCCCGTGGCACATAGAAATTTAGCCGTCCATACGCCGTCTGCGGGCGGATCATCGCGCCGCAGCAATGACGATCACAATACTAAATCCACCCCAATTGAGGCTTTTCGTACCGTACGCACGCGTTCCGTGACACAGGTCGCGCTTGTCACACGCATGGCGGATTCAGTCAAGACAGCCGCGGATACGACGGCATCAGGCCGCCGTACCGCCTACCGTCATCGCGTCGACACGCAGCGTTGGCTGGCCCACGCCGACCGGTACGCTCTGGCCATCCTTGCCGCACACACCCACGCCTTCGTCGAGCGCGAGGTCGTTGCCGATCATCGAGACGCGGGTCAGCACTTCCGGGCCCGCACCGACGAGCGTGGCACCCTTCACCGGACGCGTGACCTTGCCGTCTTCGATGAGGTACGCCTCGCTGGCGGAGAACACGAACTTGCCGTTGGTGATGTCGACCTGGCCGCCGCCGAAGTTCACGGCGTACAAGCCACGCTTCACCGAACGGATGATTTCTTCCGGTTCGCGGTTACCGGCGAGCATGTAGGTGTTGGTCATGCGCGGCATCGGCAACTGCGCGAACGATTCGCGGCGGCCATTGCCGGTGGCCTTGACGCCCATCAGCCGTGCGTTGAGCTTGTCCTGCATGTAGCCCTTCAGGATGCCGTTCTCGATCAGCGTGGTGCACTCGGTCGGCGTACCTTCGTCGTCGATGCTCAGCGAACCGCGGCGACCCGGCAAGGTGCCGTCGTCCACCACGGTGACGCCTTCCGCCGCCACGCGCTGGCCGATGCGGCCGGCGAAGGCCGAGCTGCCCTTGCGGTTGAAATCGCCTTCCAGGCCATGGCCGATCGCTTCGTGCAGGAGCACGCCCGGCCAGCCCGGCCCGAGCACCACGGTCATCGTGCCGGCAGGGGCATCCACCGCTTCGAGGTTGACCAACGCCTGGCGCACGGCTTCCTCGGCGAACGCGTGCGCGCGGCCGTTCTCCAGCAGTTCGCGGTAGCCGTAGCGGCCACCGCCACCGGAGTGACCCTGCTCGCGACGGCCGCCCTGCTCGGCGATCACCTGCACGTTGAGGCGCACCAGCGGGCGCACGTCGGCGGCCAGCGTGCCGTCGGAGGCGGCGACCAGGATGGTGTCCATCGTGGCGGCGAGGCTCACCACCACCTGCTTGACGCGCGGATCGCGCGAGCGGGCGTAGGCGTCCACTTCGCGAAGGAGACCGATCTTTTCTTCGTTCGGCAGGCTTTCCACCGGATCGATGGCCGGATACAGGCCACGGCCCGTGGCGATGGCCAGCGGCTTGCCCGCGCCGGCACCACCCTGGGCGATGGCGCGCGCGGCGCGCGAGGCCTCGAGCAGCTGCGGCAGCACGATGTCGTCCGAGTACGAGAAGCCGGTTTTCTCACCCGAGATGGCGCGCACGCCCACGCCCTGCTCGATGGAGTGGCTGCCGTCCTTCACGATGCCCTCTTCCAGCACCCAGGATTCGCTGCGCGAATGCTGGAAGTACAGGTCCGCGAAGTCGATGGAGGGGCCCATCAGCTGCGAGAACACGCGGTCGAGGTCGGTGGAAGCCAGGCCGCCCGGGGTGAGCAGGCGACGTTCGGCGAGGGTGATCAGGGAATCCATCAAGGCTGCCGGTAGAAGAGACGTAGACCCCAAAACGTGGGGGCGTGGGGGTTCAGCTTAAAGCCCCGGGGCGGCCAAGCCTAATGCGGCCGCCGCGTGGCCGGTCGTCAGCGCCGGGGTGGGGCCGCTGGCGCCGGTGTGGGCGCCGCCGCGGACGGCGGTCCCTTGTCCAGCGGCGTGAACACCGGCTTATCCCAGCTGCCGGTGACGTGGTAGCGCTTGCGCGCGGCCTGGTTGAGGCCATGGCCCAGAAGCCCCTGCACGGCGAGGCCGGCGGCGGCGCCGACGGGGCCGCCGGCCAGCGCGCCGACCACGGGCAGGCTGTTGCCCAGGTGCGGCACCACCAGCACTTCCTGGTCGTAGTCGCGCGCCTTCAGGCCGGCACGGCCGGTGATCGAAATCTCGGCCGCGGGCGCCCGGATCTTCAGGTTCTGCGTGCTCGCGTTGCCGTTCGAGAAGCGGAAATCGCCGGTGATCGCATCGAAGGCGAAACCCTTGCCCAGCACGTCGCCGAAATCGAGCGCCATGCGCCGCGGCAGTTCGGTGATGGATACGAGCCCGAACAGGCGGCCGACGCCCGGCTGCACTTCGAGGATGCGCCCGTTGGCGACATTGATGTTGAGCGTGCCGTCCATGTTGGCCAACGCCAGCGCGGACGGGCCGCCTGGCCAGGTGGCATCGAGGCGTGCCTCGGTGCGCCCGCCGGACATGATCCCCGCAAAGCCAAGCGCATCGAGCATGCGCGCGACGTCCTCGGAGGCGAAGTCCATGGACAGGTGCGTGTGGCTGTTCTTCTCGTCGCCGTTCCAGTCGCCGGTGGCGGTGACCTGGATGTTCTTGGACTGGGCACGCAGCTGGTCGACATGCAGGCCTTCGTCCGTCGGCCAGGTTTCCAGGCGCGCATCACCCAGGCGCGCCTTGCCCAGGCGCATGTCGCTCACCTGCAGGTGCAGCGGCGGCAGGCTGGAGGGGGCGACACCGGCTTCGTTCGTGGCCGCGGGCTTCTTCGCGCCCGCGTCCTTCGCGTCTTCCGCATGAGCCACCGTGACGGCGGCCGTCGCCGCCTGCCCCGCGCTGGCCCTGCCCTTCGCGGCGGCATCGGCCGCGTCGTCGGCGGCAGGCCACCATAGCTTCTCCATGCGCGCGGTGATGCCGCGCTTCCGCAGGTCGTCGTTGGGCACCGTCATCGCGCCCGCCATGCCGTCGCTATCCACCCGCAGGCTGAGCTCGCGCGGGCCCGGGCGCGCGACGATATGCATGTTGCTGAAGTGCTGGCCGAAGACTTCCGCATCATCGGTGGTCAGGTCCAGGCCGGTCAGGCCCGGGCCGCTGGACCCGGTCGACATGCCCACGACGTACTGGACCCAACCGGAGACGTCGAGCTTTGCGGCGTGGCCACTGAACAGGTAACCCTGGGCCGGCATCACGTCAGGCACCGTGGTACCCAGGTTGAACGCGGCTGCCAGCGGCGTGTTGCCGTTGGCCAGGCGCAGGCGGCCCCGCACGACGTCGCCAAGCGCCAGGTCCAGGCGCGCGCCGTCCACGGGCAAGCCGAGGCGGACGGACAAGGGCAACGCCTGCGCTGCCGGCTTCTTCACCGGCGTCGGCATCAGCATTTCGACCCCACGCAGGTCCGAATCGACGCTGAGTGTCTGGGTCAGGTCGTTCTTCACACCCGCGTGCACCAGGTCGAAGCCGATGCGGAACGTGCCCCGCCCCTTGGCGATGTCCGCCAGCCATTTCAGGTCGGGATAGTCGGCGACCATTTCTTCCACGGTGAACGCGCCGGTGACGCTGGCGCCCAGCACCTTGGCCGGATCGCCGGTGCCACCGGCAATCGCGAGATCCAGGCTGGCCGGCTGGCCGTGGAACTGGGTGGTGAGGCCGGTGGCGGTGAAGCCCTTGCCGTCGAACGACATGGGGCCGCTGATCTTGTCCAGGCGCAGCTTCCACGCATCGGCGACGAGGTCGGCGTCCTTGAGCGTGGCCTTGCCGTCCAGCGTGAACTCCCGGGCGTCCTTCAACGGCAACAGCATGTTGAAGCCGAATTCGCCGGTGCCGCCCAGCTTGATCTTGTCGATCTCCTCGCGGCTGCTGCTGGCGATCGGGCTGCTCTTGATGAAGTCCAGGAAGCTGCCGCCGGTGCCCGCGCCACTCACGCGCAGGTCGAGCACGCCGTCAGCGAAATCAGGAATCGCCGCCGTCGCCGAGCTGACGGCCGTGCCGAGCGAATGGCCCTCGCTGGCTTCGACGAACATGCCGTTGCCGATGAAGTTGGCGACGGCCGTGACCCCTTCGGCTTTCGGCCAGCCCGTGCCGTAGTCGAGCACCAGGTCGTCGATGAGCGCACGCGCTTCGAACCGCCCCTCCTGGTTCCGGAACGGGAAATCGCGCAGGTTGCCGCGAATCAAGGCCGATCCGCCTTCGATATGGCCGGAGACCAGGCCGCGATTGAGCCAGTTCTGCGCGCTCTCCGACATGGAATGGATCGGCCAGAACAGCTTGGCGGCAGGCACGTCACCCTCGCCCAGCGCCACGTACATGTCGATGAAGGCGCCGCCATCGCCGGGCGGCAGGACCAGTTCGCCGCGCGCCTGGCCACCGAAGCCTTCGCCACGGAAATCCAGCGAATCCATGCCGATGTGCCAGCCGTCGTCGTCCTTGTACACGGCCATGTCGCCGCCGAGCGCGGACATCACGAACGGCTTGCGGAAGACGCCCGTGGCATCGATGGTCGTGGCTTGCTTCGGCAGCGTCAGCGCGATCGCTTCGCTATCGCCGTTCAGTTCGCCCGCCAGCGTGGATAGCCCCGGCAGCTTGCCGCTGGCGTCGATGCCCAGGCCCGAAAACGCGGCATGGGCGAAGCGCAGGCCATCCACGGTGTTCCAGTCCGCGCGCAGCTCATCGAAGCGGCCGTGCGGCTTGCCTTCGCCCAGCCAGCGCGCCAGCGCGGGCGATACCTGCGGCAGCAGGCCAGCCCACGGCGCCAGCGGCGCGAGTTCGAGCTTGCGGCCCACGAGCGTGCCTTCGCTGTGATCGCCCACCGTGCGCAGCACGATGGCGGCGTCGCTGCCGTCACGCCCGGCCCAGTCGATGCGCTGGCCGTTGGCGAACCGGTGCAGCACCACGGTACCGTGCAGCCCGGCCGTGCGCACGGTGCGCGCCGGGCCACGTATGGCGAGGTTGTCCAGGTCGATGCTGGCGATCCCGCGCACCACTCGCGCGTCGCGCCAGTCCAGCCATTGTTCAAACCGGCCCTTGCCGCCGGCAAGCGCGTAACCACCCGCCTCGAAATCACCGCTGAGCGCGGCGAAATCCACATCCACGCCCTTCACGTACACCTGCCCGCTGGACCCATCCGCGGCAAACCGGCCGGCCGCCGACAGCACGCCGGCGGCGTTTTCACGGCGCAGCGTGCCGCCCACGCGGACCAACTGGCCCTGCAGGCTCAGGCGGAGCTGGTCTGCCACCAGGCCGTAGTTGCGGTGCGTGGTTTCGTCAGCGATATCCAGGTGCGTATTGGTGAGCCACAGGTCCACCGACATGTTGCCGAACGACAGTTTCTGCGTCGTGCCACCGGCGGCGAAACCATCGATGCTCCAGCGACCGTCCGGCCCGCGTCGCAGGCCCAGGCGCAGGTCCTGCAGGTGCAGGTTGATCAGGTGGCGCGACGGCAGCACCAGCGCACCGAAATCGAGTTTTACCGCCGCCTGCGGCAAGCGCAGCGGGGCCGTGCCGGGAGCGCCGCCCATCGTTACGTCACGCATGACGAACAACGGCCCTGACGGCCGCCAGAACCCTTCAAGCGATGCGAAACGCACGGGCTTGTGCAGCTTTTCGCTGAGCAGCGCCGCAACGCGCTCCGGGTAATGCGCCGCCAGCGGCAGCAGCAGCTGGCTGAGCGCCATCACGATCGCCAGCGCGACCAGCACGCTTGCAACCAGGCCCAACACGAAGAACCGCAGGCGTCGGGCGCGGTGGCGCCAACCCGACATCACCGCCGGGTCCGCTGCTGAAGCCGGTGCTTACAGCAAGACAACATCGAACTGTTCCTGCGAATAGTGCTCTTCCGCCTGGAAGCGGATGCTCTTGGCGATGAATTCTTCCAGCTCCGCCACCGCCGCGGACTCTTCCTCGAGGATGCGACCGACGACCTTCGGGCTGGCCATCACGAGCAGCTTCTGCGCGTTGAACTGGCGCACCGCGCGGGTGATCTCGCGGAAGATTTCGTAGATGACGGTTTCGGCCGTTTTCAGCGCGCCACGACCGCTGCACGCCGGGCACGGTTCGCACAGCTGGCGTTCCAGGCTTTCGGTGGTGCGCTTGCGGGTCATTTCCACCAGGCCAAGCGCCGACATCGGATAGACCGTGGTCTTCGCGTGGTCGCGCGTGAGGCCCTTCTCCAGCATGCGCAGCACCTGGCGCTTGTGCTCGTCATCCACCATGTCGATGAAGTCGATGATGATGATGCCGCCCAGGTTGCGCAGGCGCAGCTGCCGTGCCGCGGCCTGCGCCGCCTCGAGGTTGGTGCGGTACACCGTTTCCTCGAGATTGCGCGTGCCGAGGTAACCGCCGGTGTTCACGTCGATGGTGGTCATCGCTTCGGTCTGGTCGACGATGAGGTAGCCACCGGACTTCAGCGGCACCTCCTTGCGCAGCGCGCGCTGGATTTCGTCTTCCACGCCGTACAGGTCGAAGATCGGCCGTTCACCGGAATAGTGCTCGATGCGATCGGAGAGCACGGGCATGAACTTCTGCACGAACTTGACGGTTTTCTCGAAGGTCTCGCGCGAATCGACGCGCACCTTCTCGATCCCGTCGTTCAGCGAATCACGCAGGGAGCGCAGCGGCAGGGAGAGCTCCTCGTACACGCGCTCACCCACCTTGGCCTTGGTGATGTTTTCCTGCACCACGCGCCAGACCTTGCCCAGGTAGGTGACGTCGAACGCCAGCGACTCCTCCGACTGCCCTTCCGCGTTGGTGCGGACGATGTAGCCCAGGTGATTCTCGCCAATGAGCGGCGTGATGATGTCCTTCAGGCGCTGCCGCTCCGCTTCTTCCTCGATGCGCACGGACACGCCCAGGGTCTTCGAATGCGGCAGCAGCACGAGGTAGCGCGACGGGATGGAGAGATGCGTGGACAACCGAGCACCCTTGGTGCCGATGGGGTCCTTCACCACCTGGACGACGATTTCCTGGCCTTCATGCACCAGTTCGCTGATCGACGGCACCGGGCCGTGGCCGTTGGACTTGCCGCCGTCCGCGGCATCGGTGGCCGGCAGCGACGGGCGCACGATATCCGAGGCGTGCAGGAACGCGGCACGGTCCAGGCCGATCTCCACGAAGACCGCCTGCATACCGGGCATCACGCGCTGGACGCGGCCTTTGTAGACATTGCCCACGTAACCGCGCTTGGTTGCGCGCTCAACGTGCACTTCCTGGAGCATGCCGTTTTCGACGATAGCCACCCGCGTCTCACGCGGCGTGACATTAATCAGAATTTCCTCGCTCACCGGCGCCCCTTTTCCTTAAGTCATCGCGCTTTATAGCTGCGCTGAGACCACATGTCACTGACCCTGCAGAAGCTGCGAAGTTTCGTACAGAGGAAGACCCATCACGCCGGAATAACTCCCGGCGAGATGCTCGATAAATGTGGCGGCACGGCCCTGGATCGCGTATGCGCCGGCCTTGCCCATGCATTCGCCGCTGGCCACGTAGGCGCCTATGGCAGCCTCGCTAAGCCGCGCGAAGCGGACCGTGGACTCGGAGACGGCGCAGCGCTCGGCGCCCTGCTCCACCAGCCACACGACCGACAGGACACGATGCTCCTGCCCGGCGAGGCGGCGCAGCATGGCAACGGCATCGTCGTGGTCGCGCGGCTTGCCGAACACCTCGTCGCCGAGGATCACCTCGGTATCGGCACCCAGCACGCGCGCGCCGGCTTCACCGGCCACGCGCGCGAACCCCGCGCGGGCCTTGTCGCGCGCCACGCGGCTTACGTATGCCTTAGCGGCTTCGCCGGGCTGGCGAATCTCTTCCACGTCGACGTCCAGCGTGCGGTGGTCTTCGCCGATCTGGCCGAGGAGTTCACGACGGCGCGGGGATTGCGAAGCCAGATAGAGCACGGGCAGTCCTTCAGGCGCGGTGGTAAGGATGGCCGGCCACCAGGGTGGTGGCGCGATACAACTGTTCAGCCAGTACCAGGCGCACCAGCATGTGCGGCAAGGTCAGCGGGCCCAGCGACCAGCGCTGGTCGGCGCGGGCCAGTACGTCCGGCGCGTGGCCATCGGGGCCACCAATCAGGAAAGCGATGTCGCGGCCCCCCATGCGCCACTGTTCGAGCTGGGCGGCAAGTTCTTCACTGGACCAGAGTTTGCCCCGGCCGTCGAGCGCCACGACATGGATATCCCGGGGAAGCGCCGCCAGGATGGCGACGCCTTCATCGGCGATGGCACGGGCATCGTCTCGGCCCTTGCCGCGGACGCCCGGCTTGATCTCGGTCAGTTCAAGCGGCAGCTCATGCGAGAGCCGCTTGCGGTATTCGGCAAACCCTTCGGCCACCCATGCGGGCATGCGCTCGCCCACCGCGATGAGGCGCGCCTTCACGGCGCGCTCAGTCGTTGGCGGCGGCGTCGTGGGCGTCGTCGCCCACCGTCCACAGGCGCTCGAGGCCGTAGAACTCGCGAATACGCGGCAGCATGACGTGGACGATGATGTCGCCCAGGTCAACCAGCACCCATTCGGCCTCGGTCTGGCCTTCGACGCCCAGCGGCATGAAGCCCGCTTCCTTCGCGAACTTCACCACTTCATCAGCGATGGACTTCACGTGGCGCGCGGAGGTGCCGGAGGCGATAAACAGGATGTCGGCGATGGAGGTCTTGCCACGAACGTCGATTTCGCGAACGTCCTTGGCCTTGAGATCTTCGAGGGCGGCGACCACGCGCTTGCGGAGTTGCTCGTTGCTGGCGGCGGACTTGGCCTTGCGGGATGCGGACGAACTCAAGATACGAAAACCTCGTGCGGCGGAGTGCCGGTGCGGGGCCAGTATAGCGCCCGCCGGGAGGCCACGCGTCAAATCACCGGCCGAGGGCGCGGTAAGGCTCCAGCAGGGCCGGATCGTCGAAACAGGCCGAGGGCATGAGGTAGCGGGGTTCGCCGCCGCCGGCGAAGGACTCGCGGATCGCCGTGGCGGCGATGTCCAGCGGGGTAATGGCGATATCCACCACGCTGCCGGCCGGCCCGTGCACCCGGTCCGCCCGGCGCCCGGAGACGAAAGCCTCGAGATCTGCCGGAAGTGCGTGGCCGCCGCCCGGCCGGGTCAGCACGCCGATATGCGCCAGCCCGAACAGATCGCGCCACAGGTGCCAGGCGGACAGGCCGGCAAAGGCGTCCGCACCCACCAGCAGCACCAGCGGGCGCTCGGGGCCCAGCTCGGCGCGCAGCGAGGCCAGGGTGTCGACGGTGTAGGACGGGCCGTCGCGTTCGAGTTCGCGCGTATCCAGCACCAGGCGGTCCTGCCCTTCGAGGGCGGCACGCAGCAGCGCCACGCGGCCGGCCGCATCCGCGATCGGCGGGGGCCGGTGCGGTGGGGTGCGCGCGGGCACCATCCGGACATCCGCATCCAGCGCCTCGGCCGCTTCCCAGGCCGCCCGGAGGTGGCCGTGGTGAACCGGGTCGAAGGTGCCGCCCAGGATGGCGAGGGGCCGGGGATGGCTCATGTGAACGCCGCCGCGGCGCGCGGCTCGGCCACCGCGGCGACGAGGCGCTCGGCCTCCAGCCACGGATCGCCCTGCTCGCGGCCCTTGGCCATGCGGTCGATCCGGGCCGCGCGTGCCAGGCAGGCCATCCAGTGTTCCCGCGGGGCGCGGCGCAGCGCCTTGCGGAACAGCTGCTCGCGGGCAGGCCACAGCCGCTCGACCTTGGCCTGGGCGGCGAAGTCCCGGGCATTGGCCAGGCGCAGGGCCAGCTGTAGCTGGTTCACCAGCCAGCCCATCAGGGCGATGAGTTCCTCGCCTTCCGCGTGCAGCCCCGCAAGGATGCGCAGGGCGCGCCCGCCGTCCCCGGCGAAGGCGGCGTCGGTCAGCTTGAAGGCGTCAAAGCGGGCGCTGTCGGCCACCAGGCCTTCCAGCGTGGCGGCGTCCAGCCGGCGGTCGCCGGCGAGGACCACCAGCTTGTCGATTTCCTGCGCGGCGGCGAGCAGGTTGCCTTCCACCCGCTCGGCCAGCATCGCCACGGCATCGGGCGTCGCCTGGAGCCCACGGGACGCCATGCGCTGGCTGATCCACTGGCCCCATTCGTTGGGCCGCGGTGCATTGAAGACGACCTGGACGCCGCCCTGGTCCACGGCCTTCGTCCAGGCACCCTCGTGCTTGCTGCTCCACTCCGTGGCGGAAATCAGCAGCGTGGTGTCCGGCGGCGGGTCCTGGACGAACGCGGTAATCGCCGCACCGCCGTCCTTGCCCGCACGGCCACCGGCCAGGCGCAGGTCGAGCAGGCGCTGGGTGGCGAACAGGGAAAGGCCCGCGGACGAGCGGGCCAGGTCGTCCCAGTCGAAACGGCTGTCGGCCTCGAGCACTTCGCGCTCGCTGTAGCCGAGGCGGCGCGCCATGGCGCGCAACGCATCGGCGGCTTCGAGCACCAGCAGCTCCTCGCCGACCAGGAGGTACACCGGCGCCATCCGGTCGCCGGCGAGATGCTTCTGCCAGAAGGCGGGCTGCATGGGCACCGCGCGTGCGCCCCTTACTGTGCGGCGGGCGCCGGCGCGACGTCGGCCGCCGGCGGGTGGTTACGGGCAGCCTGCAGGCGGAACAGGATCGACTGGACCATGTCGCTGATCAGACTGCGCTGAAGCTCTTCGGTCTGCGCCGCGGTACCGATGGTGTTGGTCGCGTCGTAGCTGAACTCACGGGACATATCGACCTGCTGGGGCGCCACGAGCAAGGTGCCATCCGGGGCCTTGGCGTTGAACTCGACGTGGTAACGCACCGCGTATTCGGTGACGCGCGCCGTACCGCTCACGGTCAGCGAGTCGGTACGGAACGAGTTGGAGGTGACGGCCAGCTCGGCAATCCCCGCGCCGGGCTTGTCGACGACGACGGCGTTGGAGTTTTCGATCGCGCGCGACAACTCGCGCTCCAGGCGCCCGCCCCCGACTACCGTGAGATGCACCTTATCCATGCCCTGCGGCAAGGCCGCCGACTGGCGCAGATGAAAACCGCACCCTCCCAGCAGGGCGGTGGCGGCGACGACCAGGGCGACACGGAAGGCGTTGGGGCTCATGGTTATCCTGCGACGATGTTGACGATCTTGCCGGGCACGACGATCACCTTGCGCACGGTAAGGCCTTCCAGCTGGGCGGCCACGAGGGGCACCGCGCGAGCCATGGCCTCTGCCTCGTCCTTCGAGGCGTTGGCCGGCACGTCGATGGTAGCGCGAAGCTTGCCATTTACCTGCACCGCGTAGGTCAGGCTGTCACGGACCAGGGCGGCCGGGTCCACGGCCGGCCAGCCGGCGTCTTCGACCAGCGCCTCGCCATGGCCGAGGGCCTGCCACAAGGCATGCGACACATGCGGGGTGAACGGGTTGATCAGCTGCACCACGGCCGTGAAGGCCTCCTGGCGCAGGGCCACGCCCTCCTCGCTGGCATCGTCGAACTTGTTCAGCGCGTTCAGCAATTCCATCAGCGCGGCGATGGCCGTGTTGAAGGACTGGCGGCGGCCGATGTCGTCGGTGACCTTCTGGATGGTTTCGTGCAGCTGGCGGCGCAGCGTCTTGCGTGCCGCCTCGCCCGCGGCGTTGGCGCCCTGCCCCTTGCCGCCTTCAGCATGCGTGGTGACATCACGCCACAGGCGACGCAGGAAGCGGGCCATGCCTTCCACGCCCGCTTCGTTCCATTCCAGCGACTGGTCCGGCGGTGCCGCGAACATCGAGAACAGGCGCACGGTGTCGGCGCCGTACTTGCCGATCATCGCCTGCGGGTCAACGCCGTTGTTCTTCGACTTGGCCATCTTCTCGATGCCGCCGATTTCCACCGGCTTGCCATCGGAACGCAGCGTGGCACCGGTGATGCGCGCGCGCTCGTCGCGCTGCACGTCCACGTCGGCCGGGTTGAACCAGGTGAACTGGCCGTCGTCTTCCTTACGGAAATACGTCTCGGCAATCACCATGCCTTGGCACAGGAGATTCGTCGCCGGCTCGTCGCTGGCCACCAGGCCTTCGTCGCGCATCAGCTTGTGATAGAAGCGGAAATACAGCAGGTGCAGGATCGCGTGCTCGATACCGCCGATGTACTGGTCCACGGGCGTCCAGTACTTCGCGCGCTCGTCCACCTGCGCGTTCGCGCCGGGGCTGGTGTAGCGGGCGTAGTACCAGCTCGACTCCATGAAGGTGTCGAACGTGTCGGTCTCGCGCTCGGCCGGGCCACCGCAGTTCGGGCAGGTGGTCTTGCGCCATTCCGGGTCGGCCTTGATCGGCGACTGCACGCCGGAGAACTCCACGTCTTCCGGCAGCACCACCGGCAGCTGGTCTTCCGGCACCGGCACCGCCTCGCACTGCGGGCAGTAGATGACCGGAATCGGGCAGCCCCAGTAACGCTGGCGGCTGACACCCCAGTCGCGGATGCGCCAGTTCACCCGGCGCTCGCCACGGCCGAGGCCCTCGAGCTTTGTTGCGATGGCGTTGAACGCCGCGTCGAAGTCCAGGCCGTCGAACTCACCCGAATTCACCAGGTAACCGTCGTCGGTAAATGCCGCGTTTTCCTGGATGGCGTATTCAAACGCCTTCACGGTTTCCACGGCGGCCGACGGCGCATAGGCGTCGGTGCTGCCGCCGTCGAGGGCGTGCTGGGTGGCATCGACCACGCCGTCGCCCTTGGCCAGGTCGCGGTTGAGCTCGGCCAGCGCGTCGACCACGCCGCGGCTCACCACCACCATCTTGATCGGCAGCGAATACTTCTGGGCAAACTCCCAGTCGCGCTGGTCGTGGCCCGGCACGGCCATGACCGCGCCGGTGCCGTAGCCCATCAGCACGAAGTTGGCGACCCACACCGGCACCTTTTCGCCAGTGATCGGGTGCACGGCATCCACGCCGGTGTAGTAACCGCGCTTTTCCTGGGTTTCCAGTTCCGCTTCGGAGACGCCACCGGACTTGCAGCTTTCGATGAACTCGGCGAGCCCCGGGTTGCCCTCGGCGGCGCGCGTGGCAATCGGGTGTTCCGCGGCCACGGCCACGTACGACACGCCCATCAGGGTGTCCGGGCGCGTGGTGAACACCTTCAGCGGCTCGGCCTGGCCGTCCACCTCGAAGGTGATTTCCAGGCCCTCGGAGCGGCCCAGCCAGTTGCGCTGCATGGTCTTCACCGCATCCGGCCAGCCCGGCAGGGTGTCCAGCCCGTCAAGCAGCTCCTGCGCGTACGCGGTGATCTTCAGGAACCACTGCGGGATCTCGCGCTTCTCGACCACGGCACCCGAGCGCCAGCCCTTGCCGTCGATGACCTGCTCGTTGGCGAGCACGGTCTGGTCCACCGGATCCCAGTTGACGACGCTGTTCTTGCGGTACACCAGGCCCTTTTTCATGAGCCGGGTGAACATCTGCTGCTCCCACTGGTAGTACTCGGGGCGGCAGGTGGTGACTTCGCGGGTCCAGTCGTACGCGAAACCCATGCGCTTGAGCTGCTCGCGCATGTGTTCGATGTTCTTGTAGGTCCACTTGGCCGGCGCGGTCTTGTTCTTGATCGCGGCGTTTTCAGCGGGCAGGCCGAAGGCGTCCCAGCCCATGGGCTGGAGGACGTTCTTGCCCTGCTGGCGCTGGAAGCGGCTGATGACGTCGCCGATGGTGTAGTTGCGTACGTGGCCCATGTGGAGGGCACCGGACGGGTACGGGAGCATGGACAGGCAGTAGTACTTGGGCTTGCCGGTGTCTTCGCTGACTTCGAAGGCACGGGTGTCGCTCCAGTAGCGCTGGGCGGCGGTTTCTACGGCGTCGGGGGCGTAACCGCCCTGCTCGCGCGTGGCCTGGTCGTGGCTGTCCTGCATGGTGTCTGGTACCGGATGGGGTGCGCGGGTGGCCGCGCGGGAAAATGCGACGGTCAATCGCGGGAGACTATCCCAGAGGGTATTGGGGGGCAACCTTTGGAGCCTTCGGCACAGAGCCCTCGGTGCCCACCCTCGCTGCTCAGACAACGCTCTGCGTTCGAAAAGGAGAGCCGCTACGCGGCTGGTTTTCTTATTGGCCTACGGCCGCGAACCGGTGGCTGGGCGGGGGTTTTCGACACGACATTCCCTGTCGTGGCGAAAACGCTGGGCCATCCATGGCCCACCCCCTGCGGGCCTGATCCTTCCAGCCCCCTCGCGACACTAAACTCGCCTCGAGGGTGGGCACCGAGGACTCTCCCGAACGCTGAGGTTGCGTGTGGGGAGAGCGGGTGTACCGCGTCCGTTGAAGCTGCGTCGGACACTCGTTCGTCCGCGGACAACCTGTGATCGTGGTAGACCCAAAGTGGAAATGGCTTGGTAGCGCCGTTCGTGGGGCATCTGAAGGTTTGGCACGGCCGATGCAACGTCTCTGGCAAAGGGCAAAAACGCCCATCTGCCAAAACCTCAAGGAGACGACCATGAACGCTGAAACCTTCCTGCTGAAGACCTTCTTCGCCGCTGCCGTGCTGGCCTGCGTCCTGACCATGGGGGCCATGGTGACCACTGATGCGCCGGTCGTTTCGGCTAACGCCATTGCCGCAGCGCGCTAAGTCACATCGGGGGGGGCTTTGCGTTTTCGCAGAAGATTTCGCGCACAAGGTGCGCTCCTTATTTGTCCCGATCGGTCCAAAGTAGGTGTCGAGAGCCGGCGTGGCCGACCGTTGCGCTCCTGGATCGACCGATCGCCCTGTAGCCAGGTCGCCACGCCGGATCTTCCCGCCAAACGCCCGAACAGTTGCCCGAGTAGGCGCTCGGAAATAAGGCTGGGCCCGGCGGGAAGGGCTCTCGACATCCCTAGGCTAGCGGAGATCGAGATGAACGGCATCGGCGCGGGCGTGGACGTGAGCAAGGCCTATCTGGACGTGGCGGTGTTCCAGCGGAACGAGGTGAAGCGATTCGATAACGGTGCTGCTGGCTGGCGGGCGCTGGTGAGGTGGCTGAAGCCGTACGGGCCCGGCCAGGTCGTTCTGGAGGCCACCGGTGGTTATGAGCAGCGTGCCCTGGGCGCGCTACATGATGCAGGCCTTCCCATGCGGCGGATCAACCCGCGGCAGGCCCGCTTTTTTGCCCGGGCCACGGGGCAATTGGCCAAGACCGACCGGATCGATGCCAAAACGCTAGCCCACGTGGCCAGCGTGATCGATCTCGTGCCGTTCCAGCCGCTTGATGCGGACGCCGCCAAACTGCGGCAATACAAGTCGCGACGCGACCACCTGGTGCAGAACATCGCCACGGAAAAGCAACGTCGGCGGCAGCTC
The DNA here is from genome assembly GCF_006385595.1 of Luteibacter pinisoli. Lineage (NCBI taxonomy): Bacteria > Pseudomonadati > Pseudomonadota > Gammaproteobacteria > Lysobacterales > Rhodanobacteraceae > Luteibacter > Luteibacter pinisoli. The sequence continues at coordinate 1,229,005 of NZ_CP041046.1, read as the reverse complement.
ATCGATCCGATGCTTCGCGCCGATCTGGACGCACACATCGAATACATGGAACGAGCCCTGCACCGCGTCGAGCAGGTCATTTCCGACCTCATCAAGGACACCCCGCAGGCCCGGATCGCCCAGACCATCAAGGGCGTAGGTCCCGTCATGATCGCGACGATGATCTGCGAACTGCCCGAACTGGGCCATCTCAACCGCAAGGCCATCGCCAAGCTGGTCGGCGTGGCGCCACTTAACCGCGATAGTGGGCTCTTCGCCGGCCGGCGCACCACGTGGGGTGGTCGGGCCGGGCCGCGCTCGGCGCTGTACATGTCGGCCGTCACGGCAGCCCGCTACGACCACCTGCTGAAGCCGTTTTACGAAAGCCTCATCGGTCGTGGCAAACCAAAGAAGCTCGCCTTGGTCGCCGTCATGCGCAAACTGATCGTCATCCTCAACGCGCGGATGCGAGAGGCGATGGCCATGTCGGCCACCGCCTGATCGCGAACACAGTTGCTACAAAGCGGCGGTGAAGCTTGTGCGGCACTGAACCGGATGGGTGGTTGTGGGGGCGGCAAGGCCCCTGGGGCCGACGTAAGCAGAGGGCCGCTCAGTGATCGGGTTTCGCGAAAACCGATCTACGGCCCGCTCCGCAAGGACTGCGTCCGGCGGCCCCAGGGGCCTTGCCGTCCCCGCCCCGCGAAACCCGCAAGAGCAAGGCGGCGTCAGCCGCTAGTCACATGCATTCGCTTCAGCGAATGAACCGCTTCCTCAGCGCGACGCCAAAGGCGAGCCCTCAGCGGCAGGCGCCGCCCTGCCCCGCGGCCACCGCCCGGCTCGCCGCCGCAATCTGGTCCGCCAGCTGGCCAAGGGCGCGCTGGTGGGCATCCACGAGGGTGTCGTAGCTGCCGCCCGACGGTTCCGCCACGCGCGACGCACAACTCGCCGACTGCTCGCCCGTACGCACCGACCACGCCGCCTCAAGCGTCGCGCTACCGCCCAGCTCCGAATCAAAGCGCCGCACATCCACCTGGATGGCCACCACCTTCGCATCCTTCGCCCGCGGCAGGCCATGCACATCGTGCGTGCCCAGGCGCGAGGACAGGTCAGCCGAGAGGGCCGCACGGATCTCGTCGCCCAGCGGCGAGGCCCAGCGCTCGCCGTCCAGCACGTTCACCGACGAGCTGCCCGAGCGCAGCACCATCGCCGGCTGGTCCACCTGCGGGGGAACGGCCACCGCCAGCAGGTCGATCGAGAACGGGGCCGCCGGGGCCGCCACGGTGGCGGCGGGCGGTACCAGGGTGTGGAAATGCACGGGTGCCGAGGAACACGCGGCCAGCGCGGCGACCATCAGCGCCGTGGCGGCGTGGCGGGTGAGAGTCATCATGGCTGTCCTTCCTTGCCCTGCTTCGGAGTCGTCGGCGCGACGGCCGGCGGCGGTGCGTCGGCGCCACGGCCGCGCAGCAGCGCTTCCGGGTGGCGGCCAAGGTAATCAGTGAACGCGCGCACCGAGCGCACCGTCCGCTGCAATTCTTCCAGCGTGTTGCCGATGTTCTGCTGCAACGGCGAGTTCTCGCTCAGCGCGTCGTTGGCCGTCCCCACCGTGCGGTTCACGCCCTGCAGGGTTTTCTTCGCTTCCGGCAGCAGGTCGGTGTTCACCGAATGCAGCGTGCCCTTCAGCTCCTTCAGGCTGCCGTCGAGGTTCTGGCCGATGCTGTCGAAGGGAATCTTCTGCACCTTGTCCACGATGCTCGACAGCTGCTCCTGCAGGTGGTCAAAATCACCCGCGATGGTCGGGATCTGCAGCGGCTTCGCGTTCGGATCGAAGGCCACCTTGGGCGCCTTCGGGTCGAAGTCCATGGCGATATAGAGCTGGCCGGTGAGCAGGTTGCCCGAGCGCGCCTGCGCACGCACGCCCTTCTCCACCAGCCCCTTCATGATCCGCGGGAACAGGGTTTCCTTGTCGCCGCCGAGCACTTCGGCCAGCTTGTCGTGGGCCTTGCCCAGGCGCTGCGGATACACCAGTGCGCCCACCACGACCGGGAAGGTCTTCGACGCCGGGTCGTAGTCGAGGTTGACCGATACCACCTTGCCCACCTTCACCCCGAGGAGCTCCACCGGCGCATCCACGTTGAGGCCGCGCAGCGAGTGTTCGAAGCGCATGCGGATGTAGCGTGGCTGGCCGTCGGGCGGCGCCAGCGCCGTCGCCTGGTCGGCGAACAGCGTGTACTCGCTCATTTCGGGTGCGGGTGTTTCGTCGTGCGGGCCCAGCGAGTCCTGGAAGGCCACGCCGCCCGCCACCACGGTGGCCAGCGACTGGGTGTTGAGCTTCAGGCCGTCGGCACCGAGCGAGACGTCGACGCCGCTGGCATTCCAGAAGCGCGAGTCCTTGGTCACGAAGCGATCGTTCGGCCCGTCGATGAACAGCTGCAGCGACACGCCCTTGCCGTCCTTGTCCAGTTCGTACGAGACGATGCGGCCCACCTGGATGCGGCGGAAGTACACCGGCGAGCCGATATCCAGCGAGCCGAGGTCGGCCGTGTGCAGCTGGAAGCGGCGGCCCGGCGCGCCGTGGGTCACGGCCGGCGGGGTTTCGAGGCCGGTGAAGTCGCTCTGGTCCTCATCCGACGTGCCGGTGTCGGCACCGATGAAGGCACCCGACAGCAGCGTGTCGAAGCCGGAGACGCCGCCGGCGCCGATGCGCGGCCGCACCACCCAGTAACGGGTGCCCTTGGTGGCGAATTCGGAGGCGTTCTTTTCCAGGTCGACGACCACCCGGACATGGGTGCGGTCCTTGGACAGGCGCATGGCGGTGACCTTGCCGATCACCACGTTCTTGTACTTGACCTGGGTCTTGCCGGTTTCAATGCCCTCGCCGGTGAGGAAGGTCACCGTCACCTGCGGCCCGGCCGAGATGTAGTGGTTCACCAGCAGCGAGATGCCTACGAGCGCGGCAATGATCGGCACCAGCCAGATGAGCGAGACGCCCATCTTCGAGCGGCGCACCTCCGGATGCGGCAGGTCTTCGCCTTCGGGTGTCTTTCCTTCTTGGGTGTCGCTCATTGCGATTTCCTTTTATCCCAGATCAGGCGAGGGTCGAAACTCATCGCCGCCAGCATCGTCAGCACGACGACAATGCCGAAATAGATCACGCCAGGCAGCGGCTCCACGCGCGAGAGCACCTTGAAGTGCACCAGCGCGGAGAGGATCGCCACCACGAACACATCGAGCATGGACCAGTAGCCCACCAGCTCGACGAAACGGTATAGCTTGGCGCGCTGCCTCGGGCCGTAGCCACTGGCGCGCTGCACGGACACCAGCAGGTAGCCCATGATGAGGAACTTCAGCACGGGCACCACGATGGACGCCGTGAAGACGATGATCGCAAGGTCCGGCGAGCCGTTCCGCCATAGCTCGAACACGCCGCTGAGGATCGTGTTGTCGTCTTTGCTGAACAGGCTTTGCGTCCGCATGATCGGGAACACGTTGGCCGGGATGTAGAAAATGGCGGCGGCCACCAGCAGCGCCCAGGCGCGGGCGATGCTGCCCTGTTTACGCGGATGCAGCGGGTTATGGCACCGCGGGCAATGGGCGTGGGGGTTTTCGCTATAGGTGGTGACCAGGCGGCACACATGGCAACCCATGATGCCCAGGTCCTGCGCGCGCGGGAGCTCGCTCATCGGCGCGCCTCCCGGGTCAGGTCCCACAGGTTGCGCGGGTCGTGGCTGGAGAACACCGTGACCAGCACGGTAAGGAACCCGAAGGCCCAGACGCCCGCCCCCGGCACCACGTCGAAGTACGTATGCGCCTTCACCACGGCCACCAGCACGCCCAGCATGAACACCTCGATCATGCTCCACGGCTTGATCCGGACCAGGGTGGACATGGCCAGCCCGAACGCCGGCGCCCGGTCCCCGTGGCGGGCGAACATCAGCACCCAGCCGAACAGGGCGATCTGCACCAGCGGGAAGAAGAACAGGGTGAGCGCCGTGAGGGCGGCCACGATCTGGGCGCCGTCGTTCCACATGGCGATGATCGCGCCCCACAGGGTGGTATCGGCGAGCATGCCCGAGAAGCCCAGGGTGACGATGGGCGTGACGTTGGCCACCACGAAAACAATGGCCGCCGCGACGATGAGCGCGAACTGCGCGTCGATCCCAAGCCATTGATGCCGCTCGAGCACGGCGCCGCAGAGCACGCACTGGGCGACTTCGCCCCGTGCCAGGTGGCGCCGCCGGTAAACGGTGTCGCAGTGCTCGCAGATGATGAGGTCAGGGGTTTTTTGCATGCACGCCGGCGGTCGAGGCCGGTATGGCCCATGCCGATATGATCGCAAATCCGGGTAAACGGCGCATGACGGAGCCCCGGGCGGGGCCCGGGGGCCGTCGCGGGCTTGATATGCTGGCCGACTTCCCCGACCTATGGGGCATCTTTCCCTTATCCCAGGAGCCTCCCGTGAGCAGCGCCCAGACCCCTAGCGAGCATGTCTTCGACGCCACCACGGCCGGGTTCGAGAACGACGTCATCCAGGCCTCCCTGGAAACCCCGATCCTCGTGGACCTCTGGGCCGAATGGTGTGGCCCCTGCAAGACCCTGGGCCCGATGCTGGAAAAGCTGGCCGTCGAGTACAACGGCGCCTTCCGCCTGGCCAAGATCGACGTGGACGCCGAAAAGGACCTGGCCGCCATGTTTGGCGTGCGTAGCATCCCCACCGTCATCCTGATCAAGGACGGGCAGATGGCCGATGGCTTCGCCGGCGCCGTGCCGGAAGGCCAGCTGCGCGAATTCCTGGCCCGCAACGGCATCCAGCCCGCCGACGGCGAGGCCGGCGCGACGGCGGCCGAGGCGGCGCCGGAAACGGCCGAAGACGCCATCAACCGGATCCAGCAGGCCATCGCGGCCGAGCCGGGCCGCGCCGAGCTGAAGCTCGACCTCGCCCTGGCCCTGATGCGCGCCGGCCAGGTGGACCCGGCCCAGGCCGAGCTCAACGCCTTGCCCGCCAACCTCGCCACGGACCCGCGCGCCGTACGCCTGCGCAGCCAGCTCGACCTGGCCCGTGCCCTGACCGGCGCCCCGTCGCTGGCCGAGCTGCGCCAGCGCGTGGAGACCAACGGCGACGATTGGGAAGCGCGCGACCTGCTGGGCGTTCGCCTGCTGATCGAAGGTGACGTACCGACCGGCCTCGACCAGTTCCTCGACGTGCTCAAGCGCCAGCGTGACTGGAACGACGGCCAGGCGAAGAAGCGCCTGCTCGCCGCGTTCGCCACCCTGGACGACGCGGAACTCGTGGGCACCTACCGCCGCAAGATGGCCTCGCTGGTCTTCTAAGCGGCGCCGGGCTCAGACGAGCATGCCGACCAGCTTGTCCATCAGCTGGTCGAACGGCACCGCGGCGATCCACAGCGGTGCGAACGGCAACAGCGCGCTGATCGCCACGGTCACGATAGTCGCGTAGTCGAACAGCATCAGGCGCATGTCGCAGCTATTGGTGACGATGCCGTACAGGTCCACGGTGGCCGAGAAGTCCGGCCGCTCCAGCGTGGTGTCGTCCACCGGCGTTTTCCCGTCCAGCCAGCGGGCCTCGAACACGAGGCCCATGCTGCGCGCCAGTTCGCCATAGCGTTCCCAGCCCAGGTGGCGGGCGGCGAGCAATACACGCATGAACAGGAACGGCGGGCTTGCCGTGATCACCACGGCGAGCACCGCCGTGATCACGGGCGTGGCCTCGTGACCCACGGCGGTCTGCCCGGTGAGCACCAGGTTATGCGCCATCGTGGCGGCGACGATCACCGCCAGCGGCAGCACCACGGGCGTAAAGGCACGCGCCGATTCGGCGAGGAAGCCCAGCCCACCCGCGTGATCCGGGTGCGACGCGACCAGCACGGGGCCCATGCGCGAAAGCCGCCACATGACGCGCACCCATAGCATCCACCGCCACACCCACGAGAGCGTGAGGCCGAGCACCATCGGCATGCTGACCAGCAGGTGCCACCAACCCGGCAGGCTTCGCGCGTGCGTCACGGGATTGCTTTGCCATGCCGCCCACTCCGCGGGAGGCAGGGCCGCGGCCAGGCTGATGACGGTGGCGTAGGCCAGTAGCGCAACGATCGTGGACGGCCACGGACCCGCGCTGAGCCGACGACTGGACGCCATCAGTTCGAGGAACGCGTCCTGCCGGGAGGGTGGCAGCAGGGTCGAGCCGCCAAAGCAGCCGGCCAGGGCTTTCAGGCGCGGCAGCACGATGTAATCGGCCACGATCAGCAAGGGCACCGCCAGCAGGTAGCGCGCCTGTGCCGTGATGTCCGAGAAGAAGCCGGCGGCGTCCGGGTTACCCAGCCCAAGCCACGCCAACGTCGCCAGTACCGCGAGGGGCAGCCAGGCCAGGCTCACGCCAAGCACGACACGTCGCCTCGCCTCCGCGCGGTCTTCCGAGCGAATCAGCCGCATGCGCCGCAGCAGCGCCACGTGCAGGCCTTCGGCAAACAGGGGATTGATAAGCATGTGGCGCAGCATGGCGCGCTTGCGCCCGCTCGCCATGCGAAGGCCTACGCGGCAAAGGTAGGTAAATTTGCGGAGCCACCTTCCGCCTATCTGCGCTATCGGGCCTGTGGGGCCGCCCCCGATCCTGCCCATGAGCGCCCGTCCGGCGTGATCTGCTGGCGAGGATTCCCTTCGATGAACATGCAACGTTGCGCTGCCCTGCTCGTATGGCTGTGCCCTTTCGCCGTCGCCGCGCAATCGGCTGGCGAGAAGCCTGCGGGCGATTCCGACCTTGCGGAGAAGCTGTCCAACCCCGTGGCCTCGCTGATCAGCGTGCCGCTGCAGTTCAACTACGACCAGGGCTACGGGCAAGGCGGCAGCGGCCACAAAACCTATCTCAACCTGCAACCGGTGATCCCGGTATCGCTGAATGAGGACTGGAACCTGATCTCCCGTACGATCCTGCCCTTTGCCGACCAGTCCGGCGTGGTGCCGGGCAGCAGCGAATCCGGCTTCGGCGACATCACCCAGAGTTTCTTCTTCTCCCCCAAGGCCCCGACGGCCGGCGGCGCGATCTGGGGCATTGGCCCCGCCTTCCTTATCCCGACGGCAAGCGACGCCAACCTGGGCGCGAAGAAATGGGGTGCGGGCTGGACGGCGCTGATCCTGCGCCAGAGCCACGGCTGGACCACCGGTTTCCTGATGAACCACCTGTGGGGCGTCGCGAGCATCCATGGCTACGACAACCGCCCCGCGCTCAGCGCGACCTTCCTGCAGCCCTTCATCGCATACAACACGCCGACCGCGTGGACGTATGGCGCCAACCTCGAGTCCAGCTACGACTGGCATTCGCACGAGTACACCGTGCCGGTGAACCTCAACATCTCGCACGTCACCCGTTTCGGCAAACAGCCCGTCAGCTTCGGCGCGGGCGTGCGCTACTGGTTGAGCTCCACGCAGAATGGACCGCACGGATGGGGATTCCGTGCGGTCGTCACCTTTATCTTTCCGAAGGGCTGACGGTGGAAGGCACTTCGCTCCAGGTCGAATCCGGATCAAAGGTCTTGATCGCCGTCACGGCCTGCGGTGTGTTCTTGCCGAAGTCTTTCTCGAACACCTGGCCGTCGTGGCTGATCTCGAAGGTCATCACGCCGGTTTCGCCGTAGGTCGCCGGCCACGCGAGCAATGCGAAACCATTGGCCAGCTCGCCATTCGCCATGTAGTTGTAGGCACCCCCCGGTGCCGATGCGCCTTGCGCCGTGAGGATGCGGTACCGATACCCGTGATACGGCTCGCCCTTGGGTGGCGCGACGAAGTCCATGCCCAGCGGGCTCTCGGGGACATCCACCTCCGGCGGCCAGTACAGGCCGTCGTGTTTGCCCGGCGTGCTCACCAGCCGCGATGCGTAATGCGGCTCGGCCGCCTTGTCCGCGTTCGTGGCGGCGAACTCGCGCTGGGCATCGTAGTAAGCGAGCAAGGCCTGGACCACGGACGTCTCGTTACGCCCTACCTGGCGCACGAGGATCTCCTCGTGCCCGGCATGCGTGTCGAACGACCAGCCTTTCGCGTCATGCACGAGAGGTATGGGCAAGGTCCAGCCCTGCTTGCCGACGCTGAGGTGGCTCTTCGCACCGTCGGCCACGATGGTATGCGAGGTGGCGTAGTCGGCGATGAACGCCTCGACGTCGTCACGCTGCACGCCGTCGATGGGAATGTACGTATGCCAGTCGGCACCGAGGATGCGGGCCAGCTCTTTCTGGTCGGGGCCCTTCAGGGCAGCGACGAAGGCATCGGCCGCCGCTTCCGGCGTGGGGAACGTGGCTGCGGCGGCCCAGGTCGGTGACGTCGTCGCCAGGGCGGACGTCACCAGCAGCGCGAGCACGAGATGCTTGGGGATGCGGATGTTCATGTCAGCTCCTAGCGACGACGCATGCCGCCGCCCCGCGAGGGCACCGGCCGATTGACGGGATGCGCCGCCGCGCCACCACCTGGACGCCCACCGCCGGCATTGAAGCGCTGGCCACCGCCGCCGGCGTTACGCATGCTGTTCTGGCCACGCTGTTGGACGGCCGCATGGTCCGGCGAGCGCACGCCAGAGAACGCGTTGGAACGCGTGGCGCCGCTGTCGCGGCGTGTCCCGGCGCCGTTGGCACCGACGCGGTTGCCGGCATCGCGATTACCGCGGTTAGCGAGCGCGCCATCGCGCGTTCCCGCCCCTGCGCCACCCGGGCGGTTCGCACCGATCGGTGCCTCGCCCGGCCGCCGCGCCGAGGCGGCCGCACCACCGTGCGTCTGTTTGTCGAAGCTCTGCATCGCCCGCTGCCGATTGGCATCCTGGCCCGCATCGTGGCCGCGGAACGCCTGGCGTTGCTGCGCGCCACCCACGCCGTTATCGAAGCGCTGCCGCGTGCCGGCATCGCGGTACGGCGTGCCGCGCCGGTTGGCGGCATTGTGATTCCAGTTGACGTTGCCGATACCGGAAATGCGGTTATGGACGTTGATGTTGTTGTAGCGATTCACATCGATATGCACATCGTTGTGGCCCCAGTCGAAACCGCCCCACAGCGAGTTCGCGATGGCGACACCCGTGCCGAAGGCGAGGCCCGCGGCAAGTCCCGTCGCCACCGGGTGGTAGTACCCGGGCGGCGGAGGCCAGTACGTGGGTGGGTACGCGGGATACGCCCAGGTGCCGTAAACGACGGTGGGGTTGTAGCTGGGCACGTAGACGACTTCGGGATTCGTGGGCTCGATCTGGATGACCGTCGTCTGCTGCGTCTGCTGCACGACGACCTTCTGCTGCTCCGTGGTCTTGAGGTTGCCAGCCTTCTGCGCCTGCGCACGTAGCCGCTGCACGGAAGCCATCACGTCATCCGGCTGGGCGAGGAAGGCGTCGCCCAGGTTGCGTACCCAGTCCGGATGCGCACCCATCTGGGCCAGCACCTCAGGGAACGCCACCAGCGATTGCACACTGGGGTCCCACGGCTGGGATCCCACCTGCTTGACCGCCGCGTCACCGGTGGCCTTCGGGTTCGCCTTCGACCAGGCCACCGCGTCGGCGACGTCGGAGGGATAGGTCGAAGCCATCAGGATCTGCGACAGCAGCGCGTCCGGGTACAGCGCCACGGGCGCCAGGAACTGGTCGATCTGCCCGGTATCGAACGTTTTCTGTGCCGCGGCGGCCGATGCTGGCGATGGCGCAGGCTGCTGGGCCATCGCGGCCCCGGCGGCCAGGCACCCTGCCAGGCAGATAAAGCGGATCGTCTTCCACACCCTTTGCCGGTTCACGAACGATCTCCTGATGGGGTTTCCTTGCCAGCATCGGTCGCGCAGGGCTGCGCAGGAAGCGCAGTTGTGCGGACGTGCGCTGCGTATAACTACGTAACGGCGTTGCCGCGTCGCTGGGTACGCTTTCACCCATGACGACCTCGCGTGCCATGTGTGCCTTCCTTACCGCCGCCCTTCTCAGCGGCTGTGGCATCCGCCAGGCCGTGTACGTACCGTCGGGCTGGCAGCGCACCGAACAGGACACCTTCGAGCTGCGCAAGGATGATCTCGTCGCATCGATGCCGATGATGGTGGTGAACAAATCCGACGTGACCTTGCACCCCGCGGTGTCGATGCACAGCAAGGGGCATGAGGTGCGATTGGTGGGTGCCATATGGACGGTCGCCGGGCAGCCGCTGCCACCGTACAGCCGGATCGATCCGTCGGCGCCCGTGGACGGCAGCGTGCCGCTGGACCTGCACTGGACCGCGCCGGATCGAGGGAAGGTGGTGGACGTGCTCAGCCAGGGCACGCCGCTGCGCATCGACGTGACCGTCGACGGGACGCCCGAAGTCATCGATATCGACTTCGTCCGGCGCGACCGCTACTGAGTCAGTAGACGCCGCCGGATTCGTGCTCGGCCTCGGCGGCCCTGGGCGCCCCCGGCTCCTCGCGCTGCCAGGGCCAGCGGCCTTCCACTTCAAGAATCAGCGACCAGCTGAGGAAGGTCCGTATGACCACGAGCAGGCCCAGCGAAAGCACGCTTTGCACCGAGCTATCCAGCGCAATCGTCCGCACGATGTCGGCGGCGACGAGGATTTCCAGGCAAAGCAGCAGCGCCCGGCCCAGGCGCTGCTTGTATTGCGTGTAGCGTGCACGCGGATGGGCCGCCTGGCGGACGAGACCGGCCAGGTAGATCGCTGTGGCACCGATGATCGCCACGATGATCAGGGCCGTCGCGAGCAACTCGATGCCGAGCGCGGACACTTCGATCAGGCTATGCGCGTTGGTCGCCGATTCCATGATCAGAATGCCCATGTGAGGTTGAGGCTGGGCCCGCTGAGGCGGACGTCCTTCAGGAAGGCGCCCGCACCATGCTCGTGGTATTCGACATCGCGATAAATGAGCGCGATATCGCCCCAGTGGAACATGTACCCGATGCCGCCTTCGTACTGCTGGGTGCGGTCCGAGCTGCCGGCCCCGATATCAAAGTAATACGGCATGAAGATCGCCTTGCTGGGGAATGGCGTCCAGCGGCCGCGCACACCGATGATCCCGTCCGTCACATGCGTCTGTCGGTGCAGGTGACCTTCGTCGGCGATATCCAGGCGCCCACCGTTGCCGGTGATGCCGAAGTTCCACCCGATGTTGCCCTTGAGCCACAGGTACCGCGCCCCGAGCAGCACATCCGCATAGCCCTGGCTGTTGTGGCCCAGGGTGAACGATCCGGCCAGGGTGACCAGGCCGCCTTTTGCGTTCCATCGCGTATCAAGCCGTGTCGCGGCGCCCAGGCGTTGGCCGCCGATCGCGCCGACGCGGCCTTTTTCGTCGTCGAACTTCACCCAGTCGACATCGCCATAGAGGCCCCACCGGCCATGGCGCACGGTGGCCTCAAGCATGAAGGCGCCACTCAATTTGCTGAAGATGTCGCCATTGGACTTGTTCTCGACGACCGTCCCCTGTGGCAACTGGAACCGGCTATCCAGCGAAATACCGGGCAGCCAGCCGTAGAGCGACACGGTGCTGTGCCAACCGTCGCCCCACGGATCCGGGTCGCTCGCCACGGCGGGCGTCGCGCTGAAGATCGCCACGCTGGTGAAGAGGCACGCCCACGCAGCACGTGTCGTCGTCATGGAGCGCTCCAATGAGTCATGAGCCGTCCGTACTGCGCAGGAACGCGGCGATCGGCTCCTGCGGGACGCGGACCAGGCCCTTGTTCGAATTGTCCAGATCGGCGACGAGCCCCAGGGCCAGCGCGACGAGGATGAAGACCAGCGATGTCGCCGTGCGGAACCGCCCGCGCAGGTAGCCGGTGAGCCCGGCGGCCACGAAGGCGTACAGGGCGAGCGTCCCGAACAGCCGTGCAGGCACGTGCGCCTCGGCCGCGGCCGTCCGCTCGCCCGCGATGTCGATCATCTCGTTCGCGGGGGCCAGCAAGAGCTGGGGGAAGGCCGTGCTCTTCAACGGGCTCACCGAGGCGACGATCTCGGTCCAGAGCTGGGCCTGGACGTCATCGGCACGGTGCGACGCCGCGACCATGTCCTCCATGTTGGCGGCGAGCCCATACGCCAGGCGCGCCGACGCGTACTGCTTCATCAGCGCGCGGGCCCGGTCGCGCTGGTCCGGCGCGAGCAGGTCGAAGCGGAGCCAGGTGGTCCCCATCGCATTGGCCTCGGAGACGACGAGTTCGCGTCGCGTCTCGTAACGGGCAAGGGCGAGCGAGAACGTGAAGCCGATGAGCAGGGCCAGCAGGCCGAGCACCGCACTCAGCGCGAACTCCGCCTTCGTGCCGTCGTCGACCGGGTCGGCGCGCTGGCGGCGGCGCCGCTCCAGCGCGTAGCCCAGCTCCCGGGCGATAAGCATGACCGCCAGCAGGAACACGCTAAAGACCCAGGGGGGAAACGACGCAACCATTGGCTGACCTAACCGCGGGTGCGGATCATGGCGGTGACCAGGGCGGAGATACCCAGGAGGCCCACGACGCCGGCCACGTAGAGGGCGGGCGTCGTCCGTTTGCTTTCATCCACGGCGTTGAGCGACTTCAGCAACCCCCAGTGCTCCCAGATGCCCACGCTGATCGCGCCGATGCCGACCAGGATCATCACCAGGCCCAGGTAGTGGACGCCGGCGTCGGCGCCGTCCGGATGGTCGGTACGCAGGTACTGGAAGAACTTCACCAGGCTGAAACCGAACGTGATCATCGAGAACGAGGTACGGACCCACGCCATGAGCGTCCGCTCGCCGGCGAAGCGGGTTCGCTGAAGCGCCAGCCCGTTGCTCGTGCTGAGATCGTGACCTTTGCTGGCATGCGATGCATTCATGGCAGGCATGCTCGCCCCGCCGGCAGCCACCCGCTACCGAGCGAATACGGCGTAGCCGTCAGTACAACTACGGACCCGGTCGTCGCAGCGAATGGATAGATTGGAAGCGGCACCCTGCCGCGCCTTGCGAAGGAGGAACCGATGAACATGCGTCCGCTCGTCCCCGTTGCCCTGCTTGCCCTGTTGTGTGCGCCCCTGCCGGGCCATGCCGCGCCCTATGTCGAGTGCGTCATGCGTTTCAACCTTTCCTCGTGGGCCGTTTTGTACAAACACGCCTCCGGCCACGGCACCATCACCTGCAAGGACGGCAGCAGTATGAAGGTAAAGATCACCGCCAATGGCGGTGGCCTGGCCCTGAGCAAGTCGGAGATCAAGGACGGCAAGGCCAACTTCACCGGCCTGCGCACCATCAACGATGCGCTGGGAAGCTACGCGGCCGCCGAAGCGGATAGCGGTATCGTCAAGCACGGCGCGGGCCAGGTGATGACCAAGGGCGAGGTCTCCGTGTCGCTCGCCGGCGCCGGCGAAGGCATCGGCCTGGGCGTGGCCATCGGCGCGTTCACCCTCTCGCGCGAGCGCTAGGAGGCTGCCGTGCGCCGCCATCCTTCCGACTATTCCTTCGAGATCGTCACGGTGCATCACGTCGCCGACAACGACGTGACCTGCTTCACCGCCGACGCCATCGTGCGCAACGCCGCGGGCGACGAAGTGGCCCGCCTGCCGGGCAAGCGCATGCATACCTATGTGGAAGCCGCCGAGGACGACGCCGTGGCGGCGGCACGCCAGGCGATCCGCGAACTGCGCCGGGGCGGCTAGCCGGACACCTGCAGGAGCGCAGCGCTCCTGCAGGTTTGCGTGCCTCAGTCCGCGCGCACCGAGGTACTGAGGGCTTTCAGGGCATCATCAATGGTGAAGCTGTTCGGATGCTGGACAGGCGGGAAGTCCTTGAACGTCGCCGCCCACTGATCCATCAGGCGCCACGCACCAAAGATGATGTACGCGTGGTGGATGAACCAGTCCCAGTACGAGTTGGACGTGACGTCAGCGAACTCGTAAGGGTCCGTCCGCAGGTTGTACAGCTTCGGTAGGCGCAGCCGGGTGAACGGTTCTGCCCACACCTGCATGGTGCCCTTGCAGCGCTGTTCCATGAAGGTCACCTTCCAGTTGTCGTAGCGAAGACCCAACACGTCGCCATCGTCACTGAGATAGACGAACATCTTTCGCGGACTGAGCGCCGTGCCGTCGGTCAGGTGCTTGACCAGGCTCGAGCCGTCGATGTGGTTCTTGTACGTGCGGCCGATGGCCTTGTAGCCCTTCTTCAGTTCATCCACGACGCCCGGCGCACCCGCGATCTCAGCGAAGGTCGGCAGCCAGTCGTGGTGCTGGACGATTTCGTTGGAGATCCGCCCCGCCTCGATCTTGCCCGGCCAGCGGACAATCAGCGGAATGCGGAACGCGCCTTCCCAGTTGGTGTTCTTTTCGCTGCGGAAGGGCGTGGTACCGGCATCCGGCCAGCTGTTCCGGTGCGGGCCGTTGTCGGTGGAGTACATGACGAAGGTATCCTCGGTGATACCGAGTTCGTCGAGGTAATCGAGCACCTCACCCACGTTGCGATCGTGGTCGATCATCGTGTCGTGGTACGGCGACTGCCAGCGACCGGACTGGCGGAGGCTCTCTTCCTTGGTGTGCGTGATGAAGTGCATGTGGGTCGTGTTCAACCACACGAAGAACGGGGTGTCGTCATCCACCTGGCGCTTGATGAAGTCCTTGGTCGCTGCCACGAATTCGTCGTCGCAGGTGTCCATGCGCGTGGTATCGAGCGGACCGGTGTCCTTCACCTTCTGCTTGCCCACCCGGCCAAAACGCGGGTCTTCCGTGGGATCATCCTTGTCGGTTGCCCAGGAGTGCATGACACCGCGCGGACGAATCGCCTTGACGAAGTCCGGGAAATCCTTTTCCGGGAAATAGTCGTACATCTCCGGCTCTTCCTCGGCATTGAGGTGATACAGGTTGCCGAAAAACTCGTCGAAGCCGTGCATCGTGGGGAGATGCTTGTTGAGGTCACCCAGGTGGTTCTTGCCGAACTGCCCCGTGGCATAACCCTGGTTCTTCAACACGGCGGCGATGGTGATGAGCTTGTCCGACATGCCGATGGGTGCGGCCGGCACGCCAACCTTCGACAGGCCGGTGCGATAGACGCTCTGTCCGGTGATGAACGACGAACGCCCTGCGGTGCACGACTGCTCGCCGTAGGAATCGGTGAACATCATGCCTTCGCGGGCGAGCCGATCGATGTTCGGCGTCTGGTAGCCCATCAGGCCGTGCGTGTAGCAGCTGAGGTTGCTGATGCCGATGTCGTCACCCCAGATCACCAGGATGTTCGGGCGCTTTCCCGCCTTGCCGCCGCCCTTGGCCGGCGCGGGCTTCTTTTCGTTTTTGCTGGTTGCCATGATGGCTCCTGACGTGGGTCGGTGGCGTCTTCAGGGGGACGGCGGACGCGCGGTCACCGTTGGGTCGAATACGTTCTTCCAGTCGTCGCGCATGCTGACGACGCGGAAGTGGTAGCGCGAGGCGGCGGCGAGCGAATCGCCTCCCTTGTCCGGATAGGCCGCCTCGCGGGCGGCATCGTCGTGGTTGATCAACAGCGCGAATGCGGGGCCGCCGCGGTCCATGGCGTAGCGCATCATCGCCACGTCGCCAAAGCCGCCGACATTGCCGCCGACGAACACGGGCCGGCGGCCAATGGCCAGGTGGATCGCGGGGGGTTTGCCGTCGCGGTCGACCACTTTGTCCACCTTGCCGGTGTAGGCCAGCACGACGCGGCCGTCGCGCACTTCCACGCGGGTGGCGAGGCTGGTGCCGATGACGCGCTCCGGTGGGATACCGAACACCTCTTTCGACAACGCGCGCGTGTAGGCGATCGGCGAGCCGCTGCAAATCCAGGTCTGGAAGCCATTCGCCTCCAGGTAGCCCAGCAACTCACGCATGGGCCGGTAGGCCAGCTGTGTATAGGGCACGCCGTAGCGCGGGCTTTTCAGCGTCCGGACTTCCTTTACATAGCCCGAAGTGACCTCGTCGACGCTACGGCCGTCGATCGCCGCCGCGGCAATCTGCGCGATGCCAGCCTCACCGGTGGCTTCGACGGCAGCGATATCGCCCTTGAGCAGGGCGGCGATACCGGGCTCGTTCGCGAGCTCCGGGTGTTTGCCCACCGCCGTCTTCACATCCGCGATGATCGGCAGGACCGCACCGGGAAACGGCTTCTCCGTCGCCAGCGTGCCGTCCATGTCAAACACGGCGACGCGATCCTCGGGTGCGATGTAACCGCTACCGCCCTCCTTCACGGCATCCGTGACGAAGCTGATGACGGCCGAGCGGGCCGCTCCCTCGTTCCACGAAGGCAACGGGTCGCTGTCGGCGGTGAAATGCGCCCGCCCCGATGTGGCCAGCACCAGGAACAGCACCACGGATGCCACGGTATGCCGGAGTTCCCACCGATAGCTAAGCATGGCGTCGCCTCAGTACATGCAGGCTTAGATCATCGGTAGTGAGACGAACCCACCCAAGCGTAGTACGGCCCATTGCCCTGTAGGTAAATCTACCCAGCACACCCAACAGCATTTGCGCTGTGCCGCGACCCCGGCGCCGCCGACACTGTGACGGCACCCGCACCGTGGAGAACCGCATGCCCTCGAACGACGACAGGTACCAGTACGTCAACGCCGCACTGATGGGACCCTCGCCAGACCCCGCGGTGGAGCTCTCGGCGCGCCGCACGGGCATGTCCTTCCAGCGCACGCGCATGAGCACGGACCGCACGCTGATGTCGATCATGCGTACGTCGGTATCGTTGATCAGCTTCGGCTTCACCATCGCGCAATTTTTCGAGCGGCTGCGCGCCAATAAGGTCATCGCCGAGGGCAGCGGCGCCGCACGGCATTTCGGCCTGGCCATGGTCGGGCTGGGCGTGGTGATGCTCCTCCTGGGCATCAGCTATCACCTGTACTACATGCATACCCTGCGGCTGGAACGCGACGCCATGACCCGCGAAGGCCTCATCCACGGGGCCTCGCCCTACCCCGTGTCGCTGACCCTGCTGGTGTCACTGGCCCTGCTGGGCATCGGCATTTTCGCCGTAGTCAGCGTGGTCAGCGACATCGGCCCGCTCCACTAGCGGATGGTGTATCCCCGGCCGGTCATGCATGAGCCATAGGCCTGGTTGAACGTGGCGAGCGTGTTCTGTTGCTGGTTCACCGCCGCGGCATTGTTGGCCCGCTTCTCCTGCCGGGCCCGCATGCCACCCGCGACGACACCCGCCGTGGCGCCCACGCCAGCACCATGCCCGGCGTCGTTGTTGGCCACGCCACCAATGACGGCACCCGCCGCCGCGCCGCGCGCTGCGCCACGTACGCGCTGTCCCCCGCCGACGGCAGGGCCGGTCTGCTGGGCCGCCGGCTGGTTCGCCATTTGCTGGCTGATGCCCGTCTGCGACTGCGTCCAGTTGCGGCAGTACGCCGCGTCGGACGCCTGCGTCTCGGTGCTCTGCCCCTTGGCCGGGTAAGCCACCGGCTGCTGGGCGTACGACGCGCCCGGCAGGCTGATAAGAAGGCCGAGCACGGCCATGCGAATCGGATTCATGGGATGTCCTCGCTCAGCGCAGTACGCCGTCGGCTTTGAGTTTCGGGATCAGGGTGTTCGCGAGCGTCTCGGTGGCCTTGGGAATATCGGTGGTCGCCACGCCGCGGGTGTTCACCGTCCAGACCAGCTTGTCCGCACGCGCATCCCACACGCTGGTCTCCAGCGTCACCAGGGTGGTCTGGGTCAC
The DNA here is from genome assembly GCF_006385595.1 of Luteibacter pinisoli. Classification (NCBI taxonomy): domain Bacteria; kingdom Pseudomonadati; phylum Pseudomonadota; class Gammaproteobacteria; order Lysobacterales; family Rhodanobacteraceae; genus Luteibacter; species Luteibacter pinisoli. Next base: position 1,211,416 of record NZ_CP041046.1, on the reverse strand, counting down.
CTCGGGCGTGGATGCCCAGGCACCGCCGTACCAGCCATAGAAGCCGCCGCCATACGGGCCCCCGGGGCCAGGCGACACGTTGATCCGGTCCTCGACGCGCTGCACGCGCGTCACCAGCACGGCCTGGCTGCCGGTGGATTTCACCAGGTCACCCAGCTTCGCCGAGCCACCTTCCCCGGGCGGGATGCTGTCGTAACTGGCCGCGGCGCGAATGCCGGCAGCCTTTAACTGCCCAACGAAGGTGTCTTCGAACAGCCGTCGCGTGGTGTCGCTGCGGGCCACGCCCACCACCAGCACCGAGGACGCCGGCGGCCCGCGCCATGCGGGATCCTTCCATTCGCTCGTGATGCTGACGGTGGAGCAACCGGCAAGGGCGACGAGTGCGATGACGGTGGGACGAAGCTTCATGGCGGCACGCTCCTTCGACGAAGTCAGTGGAAACTGTGGGCACACCGGCATACCGGGGACAGCGAAGAGCTACCGGCTGTCGGTACGTAGTTCTACGGCAGGCCACCGTGATCGCGGATCAGGCCCATGCGCATGGCCTCGCGCACCAGGGCGACGCCGCTGTGCACGCGGAACAGTTCCAGCAGGGCCTGGCGGTGGCTTTCCACGGTGCGCACCGAGATGCCGAGCTCGACAGCGATATCGGTGGCGCGCAGGCCACGTGCCATGCGCTCAAGCACTTCGCGCTGGCGACGGGTCAGCCGGTGCACCGGCGCCGGCGCGTTCACCAGTGCCGCCATCAGGCTGGGGCTCACGTAGCGACGGCCTTCGGTGACATCACGCAGGGCGTCCAGCAGTTCGCCGCGTGGCGAGTGTTTCAGTACGTACGCCCAGGCACCGGCCTGCATGGCCTCCTGGACCACCAGCGGCTCGTCATGCCCGGACAGCACGATGAAACGGGTATCGTCGCGACGCGCGGCAAGCCGACGGAGCGGCTCGAGTCCGGGCAGGTCCGGCAGGTCGATGTCGCCCACCACGAGCATGCCCGGCACCACCCGTTCCAGCAGCGCGGCCGCCGAGTGCACCAGCGACACGCTGCGTACGGCTGGGGCGAGCAACGCGCCCACGCCTTCCGCGACGACTCGGTGATGGTCGGCCACCACCACGTCAATCGGCATCACCGTGCCTGCAGCGTCCTGCATGACGCGCGCTACAGCGCAAACGAGACGTTGAGAACCAGCGGTTCGCCCTTGATCCGGTTCTTCACGTCAAACTCCTTCACGTAGCGAAGCGTGAAGTCGATGCTGCTGTCCTTGCTGAAGGACTTCTTGTAGTCGATGGCAGGGCCGGCGCCCAGTGCGCGCCCCTTGAAACCGTTGAGACGGTCTGCGGTCGGCCCCTTGTCGTCGCTGGTCTGCTGGATCCAGCCGAACACCGCGCCGAAACCCCAGCCGCTGGGCGTGCGCTTCATCGCCAGCAGGTCCAGATGCGCCACCGGGGCGTTCCTGTAATCCGTGGCGTTGTTCTTCGTCGAGAAGTCCACGCCGACCAGGCCGCTCAGCTCGATCGAACCACGATCGAACAGGTGCGTGTAGCCCACGCCCGGCGTGAACGTCCACGTGTTCATGCCGAGGTTGGCGAGCCGCCCCTTGTCATAGCGCGCCGTCGGTGCGTACACGTAAACGCCAAACGACCAGTGCTCGACTTCGCTGACGTGGTAACTGGCGATCACCGGTGCGAAGTACAGATCGAACGGGCCGGACGCGCTGTCCTTGACCTGGCCCTGGCGTTGGCCGATGACGAGTCCTGCGGTGACGGCAGGCCGGATGTACGGCATGGTGAACATGCTGGCGATATTCCAGCGGCCTTTGCCGGTATCCCAGATATAGGCAAACGTGGCGGCGTACAGATCCACCTTCGCGCGCAGGTTGACCGCGGCGAGGCCGCCGATCGGCACCTCGCGGCTCGCACCGATGTTCCCGGAATAATTGATATAGCTGATCGAGAAGTGCAGCCCGGGGTCCGGCGGGATGATGCCGACGTAGGGCGTGATCTGCGCACCGGTGATGGATCGCCCCAAGGCCCCCTCGGTCGCCAGGCTGGTGGCGGGAAGGCAGGCGCACAACAGGGCGAACGCAATGCGACGATTCATGGCGGCGTCCGTTCTCGTGATGGCTTGCCTACACTGAAGGCACCGGGCGCCGCGTTTAAGCGAAACTACACTCAAGCCACGTAGGTAAAACTACCGCCTAAAGCCCGGGACGCAGCAGCGATCCGAAGGTGAGATACACGGCGGTGTGCCCACCCGCGGCATGGCCGACACCGAGGAACACGGGGCCGAGTGGTGACTGCACGCCGGCGAAGATGCTTCCCGCGTAGATCAGCGAATCCAGGCGCACGTCGCTCTTGTCCCGCCAGGTATTGCCCGCCTCCAGGCTCATGCCGATGAAGATGGGCGTGGAGAAGATGGCATCGAGGTTACCTGTGCGCCGGTACAGCACCGCGCGGCCCAGCGCCGATTGCGTGCCGTACAGCGAGCGCTCTCCGTAGCCGGAGAGATTGAGGAAGCCGCCGATGAAGCTCTGCGATTCGAAGAAATTGGTGTTGTCCAGCGAGCTCGCCGCACGCACGCCAAGCAACAGGTGATAGCGCCCGGTACTGAGCCCCCAGTCAGGCACCCAGTCGGCCACCAGCCGCACGACATCCCCGCTGACCTTGCCGCCGAGGAAGGTCCGGTAGCTGGAGTAATCGAGGTTCATGTGCGCACCCCGCGTCGGGAATTGCGCGTTATCCAGGCTATCCCAGTCCAGCCCGAGACCCAGCGAGGCATAGTCCGAAATGCCATTGGGGTAAGCAGAGGGCGTGCCGACACGCAGGTCGCCATCGTCGCGTCCACGCGCTATCGACGTGGAAATGCGCCAGTACGGGGCCGGTGTCCAGCCGAGCTCGATACCACCACCCAGGCGGCGGATTCGGTATTCGGCCAGCTGCTTGTCACCCTTGCCGTCGAACACGGGGACGTCTTCGTTACGCGCCGTCAGCGTCGGTTGCACGTAAACGGTGGAACCCTGGCCGAAGGGTTGGAAGAACTCCGAGCGCACGCCGCCAATGCGGCCGCTCCAGAAGGTATTGCGCCACTCGCCACCGCTCTGGTTGAGGTTGGTCGCGGTAAGCTCGGCGGAGATCAGGTACTCGCTACGCCCGTTGAAGTCGTCATCCAGCTGGAAGCCCATCTTGCCGTAGATCGGACCCCAGCTCTTGTCCACCGGCGTGAGGCGGATACCGCGCTCACCGTCGCGCTCCTCAAGGTGATAATCCACCTGCTGGTAGCCGCCCTGCCCGTAGATGGTGCCGATGCGCGCCTCGACGTCCTTGGCGTTGTACGGTTTGCCGATCTCCGGCTGCATCTGCTTTTCGGCGAACTTCGCGGCGAAGGTTTTCTTCGAATCGACGTCGACGAACGCGATCAGCTTGGGATCGAACTCGCGCTGGCGATGGTTGGCCTGCCAGGCCTGCCAGACCTGGGGCGACGCGGTGAGTGCGCGCAGCCTCGGCAGGGCCGCTTCGGCCGCCGCGCGGCCGATGGCGATGGCTTCGGGCGCGCGATTGAACTCCCCTGCCCCGAGTGTGCCCAGCGCGGGCCGGATCAGGATGTCGTCGTCGGCGAGGTCCTTGAGCTGGCGATCGGTCTTCTCCGCCATCAGCGCGCTGACCATCTGGTTGAGCAGGGCCACGGGGTTGCTGAGCTGCGACTCTTCGGCCAGCGGTGAGCCCACGTCAACCACGATCAGCCGGTCCGTGCCCATGGCCCGCACGACGTCGATGGGCACGTTGTCCATCAGGCCACCATCCACCAGCAGCTTGCCGTCCACGTTGGTGGGCGCGAACGCCCCCGGCACGGACATGCTCGAACGGATGGCCAGGGGAAGATCGCCGCTGGCGAACACCACCGGCTTGCCGACGACGATATCGGTGGCCACGGCGCGGAACGGGATGTTCAGGTCGTTGAAGTCATGGACGTCCCACGTGGAGATGAGCAGACGGCGGAGCAGCAGCAACAGCTTCTGGCCCTGCACCACGCCCGCTGGCGTCACGATGTGCCCGTTCTTGTAGCCCACCTCGAAGTTCAGCAGGTAGCGGTAGTCCGCGTCCTTGCGGTGCATGGGCTCTTCGGCGCGATCGGGGTCGTCGGAGAACAGATCCTTCCAGTCCAGTGCGCCGATCACGTGTTCCATCTCGTCCGCCGAGTACCCCGCGGCGTAGAGGCCGCCGACGATCGAGCCCATGCTGGTGCCGCCCACCTTGCAGATGGGGATGTGCTCGCGCTCCAGTACCTGGAGTACGCCGATATGGGCCGCGCCACGCGCGCCGCCGCCACCCAGTACCAGGCCGATGCACGGCGAGGGTTGCGTGGGGGCCGCATGCGCCATCACGGGCGTGAAGGCGCAAAGCGCCGCGGCAGCTATCCAGCTCTTGCGCATGCGCGTGGCCTCGATACCGGTGTTCCCGGCAGTCTCCGCTGTGCGGGGTGGGAGCGGCAGCGAAGAACAGGCCAGCAAAACTACGCATATTTACTTAGATAAAACTGCGAGTTAGAGCGGTATTTGCCCTTTCCGAACAGCTACGGTCCCCGTAGTATCGAGTCTGTCGCCGCGGGGGTCGGCGGCACCGCACGATGCATACGAAAGCGCGCCATCCGGGCGTGTCTGGAGCGACCCTGATGAGGGATCGGGCATTCGACCAGCGGCAGGCAGCAACCTGGTGCGCAGCGACATGCGCCGGGGTGGTCGCTGCGCAGCTGCTCTCCACGCTGCTGTGGGATCACCAGAACGGCACGCATGTCGTCTGGTTCCCCGGCGCCGTGTTGCTGGGCGCGCTACTGGCGACGTCACGTGCACTCTGGCCCGCACTCGTCGCCTGTGCCTACGCCGGAGTGGTCGCGACCATCAGCGCCTTCGGGCTCCCACTCAGTGAAGTCGCCCTCGTCGCCATTCCGAGCATGGCGCTGATTCCCGCCGCGGCGTGGTGCATGCGGCGGATGCCGCGTCGCATGCCGGCGCTGCAGGACTTCCACATGCTGGTGGTGTTCACCCTACTAGCCGTCATCGCATTACCTGTCGTGTCTGTCACCCTCACGCTTTGGCTCAGCCACTTCACCAGCCTGCACGAGAGCCTGCTGTCGGGATGGGCCAACCTGACCACGGCGCACGCGCTCGGTTATGCGCTGTATGTGCCTGCGTGGTGCAGCCTGCGCGCCCGCGAGTCCGCCTTGCGCAGCAGCGGCGGCCTGGACACCGGCTTCGCCATCCTCCTCGTCCTGGCCCTCGTGATCCTCACCATCCTCTGGTACGCGTTTGGCGACCGCGTCGAGTACCGGCCCCTGCTTTGCCTCGCGCCCACGCCCATCGTGATCGCGGCCATCCTCGGGGCGCAGATGCCGGGCAGTTCGTTGACGATGTTCACCGTCGCCGTCATCGCCGCGCACATGACCTCGCATGGCCACGGCCCCTTCACCCTGGCGTCGGCCGAGCGCACGACGCTGGCCCTGCAGGTATGGACCCTCCTTGCGGCGATCTCCGCCCTCGCCGTCGCGGTGGTGGTCGAACAACGCTTCGCCAGCCGCCGCTCGCTGGTGGCCGCGCACCGTGAACTGCACGAATTGGCCGGGCGCCTGATCGCCACGCAGGAGCAGGAACGCGCCCGGCTGGCCCGCGACCTCCATGACGACATCAACCAGCGCCTCGCCGCCGCATGCATCGATCTTTCGACCCTGCGCAAGCGCCTCGCGCCCGAATACCGCGCCGACGTCACCGGCGTGCAGGATCGGGTCGTCGCCCTGTGCGACGACGTGCGCCAGCTATCGCACCAGCTGCATCCCAGCTGCCTGCAGCATGCCGGCCTGCGCGGTGCGCTGGAAAAACTCTGCCGGCATCCGCAGGGCCACGCATGGCCCACCGTGCACCTGTTGGCGGATGAGGCGATCGATACCCTGTCCCCGGAGATCGCGCTGTGTTTCTACCGCGTCGCGCAGGAGGCCCTCGCCAACGCCGTGCGCCATGCCGATGCCCGCGACATCACCCTGCACGCCTCGGTGGACGACGGCATCGCCACGCTGCGCATCCTCGACGACGGCAAGGGCTTCGACATGGCGCCCTGCGCATCCGCGCGCATGGGCATTGGCATCACCAGTATGCATGAACGGGCGAAGCTGCTGGGGGGCAGCTTTGATATTTGCAGTACACCTGGGAAGGGAGTGGACGTATGTATTCGGATACCGACGACAACGATGACACCGATGTGATGTGTGCCACGCGTCCTCGCGTGGTCTTTGCCGATGACCACCGCATGGTGGCCGAAGGCATCACGCGCCTCCTGGATGGACGCTACGAGCTCGCCGCGCTGGCCCAGGACGGGCACGCCCTGCTCGCCCATGTGCGCAAGGAGGCACCCGACCTGGTCCTGTCGGACATCAACATGCCCGGCTGCAACGGCCTGGACGTGCTGAAGATCCTCCGTTCGGAAGGCAATACGGTGCCCTTCGTATTCCTGACCATGCATGCCGAGCCCGCGCTGGCGGCCACGGCGATGCGTACCGGCGCGAACGGCTACGTGCTGAAACTTTCGGCCGGCGAGGAATTGCTGGTTGCCCTGCAGCAGGTACTGGATGGCCGCAGCTACGTCACGCCGTCACTGGGTGCGCGTTATCTGCGCGGCCACATGGGCGACCTGCACGAGCTCACGCCGAAGCAACGCGAAGTGCTGCGCCTGGTCGGCACGGGCCTGCGTTCCAAGCAGATTGCCGCGCAGCTGGGCCTCTCGGTGCGCACCGTGGAGGCGCATAAGTACACCATCATGCAGATCCTCGACGTGCACAGCACGCTGGAGCTGGTGCGGCGTTCCGAGGAGCTGGGCCTGTTTTTCTAGGCACGCAGCGGAAGTAGATATACGCACTTTCTTACGCGTGCGTTTACGCTGTCCCGATACACGGTGAACCGTGAGAGTCAGGGCATGGAAGCCCAGACTGTCCTTGCCCGCCGCCCTTCGCTGGTGCTGGCGGAAGACCATCCGCAGATGTCTCGCGAAATGACGCGACTGCTCGAGGACGATTTTGAGATCGTGGCGGTGGTCACCGACGGCGAAGCGCTGCTGACCTGGGCGTCGCGCCTGTGCCCGGACGTGGTGGTCACGGACATCGGCATGCCGGGCATGGACGGGATTGAAGCGGCGAGCCGGCTGGTGCGCTGGTTGCCCGGGATCCCGATTGTCTTCGTCAGCGTGCATGACGAACCCGAGATCGTGCGCCGGGCGCTGGCAATCGGCAGGGGCTTCGTCGTGAAAACGGCCGCCGGCGACGAACTCGTGGACGCCGTGCACGCGGCACTGCGCGGCGATTCCTTCGTGTCGCACTGGCATACCCCGTAAAACTACCGAAGGCGGTGCCGTAATTGCACGGACGCAGGCCAGCGAGCCCGTGGCGACGATGGCACCCAGGCCCACCGAATCCACAGGAACCACCCCATGCAGCCTGCACGGCAAGTCACGACAGAGAACCCGGGCATGGTGGCCCTGCCCGGCGGCGTCTTCCGCATGGGCTCGGCGCACTACTATCCGGAGGAGCAGCCCGTGCATAACGTGCGGGTGGATCCTTTCTGGATCGACCGCACGCCGGTGACCAACGCCGAGTTCGCGCGCTTCGTGGCGGCGACGGGGCATGTCACCGTCGCCGAGCGGGCGCCGCGTGCGGAGGACTACCCAGGAGCCCTGCCGCACATGCTGCGCGCCGGCTCGCTGGTGTTCACACCGCCGCCGGGACCGGTGCCGATGGAGCTGGGCTACTGGTGGCAATTCGTCTTTGGTGCCGACTGGCGCCACCCGCTGGGCCCGGACAGCGACATCGACGGACTCGATGACCATCCCGTGGTCCATGTCGCGGCCGACGACGCCGAAGCCTATGCGGCCTGGGCGGGAAAGCGACTGCCCACCGAAGCCGAATGGGAATACGCCGCACGCGGCGGCCTCGATGGAGCGGACTACGCGTGGGGCGAGTTCCTCGCCCCCATGGGCCATGTGCTGGCGAACTACTGGCAGGGTCGCTTTCCGTGGGAGAACACCCTGGACGATGGCTTCGCCCGCACGTCCCCCGTCGGGCACTTCCCCGCGAACGGCTACGGGCTGGTCGACATGATCGGCAACACGTGGGAATGGACGTCCGACTGGTACCGCGACCACCACCCGGCGAATGCACAGAAAGCCTGTTGCGTGCCGACCAACCCGCGCGGCGGCAACCGCGAAGAGAGTGCCGACGGCCGCGACGCGGCGCACATCCCGCGCCGGGTCCTCAAGGGTGGCTCACACCTGTGCGCACCTAACTATTGCCAGCGCTATCGCCCCGCGGCGCGCTACCCGCACGCCGTGGATACCTCGACCAGCCACATCGGCTTTCGCTGCGTGGCGGACGACAGCGTCAAGGGGTGAGGTGCGCGCCGTGGAACATGGCGAACAGCACCTGGGCGATCATCTGCAACGCCAGCGCCACCTGGAGGATGCCCAGCACCGCACCGAGGATCTGCAGCGGCAACGGCGTGATCCAGCGCATGATCTGGTGCGCAAACTGCATCGTGATGAGGTTCAGCACCATCACCAGCACGGCCATGGCCACGATCCCCAACGTCCGCGACGCGTCCGCGCTCACCGCCATCAGGGTGATCACCGTGGCGACGCCATAGGGCGTGACCACCACGGGAAAGACCAGGCGCATGACGGGTGTGGCCGGCGTCGGTGATGGCGATGCGGCGGCCGGCTCGGCGTATTGAGCCAGCACGATGCGCAACGCGACCAGGAAGAACACGATCCCACCCGCCAGCTCCATGATCGACGCCGAGATGGCCCAGTTATGCATCAGGCCTGCGCCCACATAGCCACCGATGAGCACCGCGATCATCGCAATGGCCGTGACCTTCCAGGGGATGCTGCGCCGGACCTCGGCAGGCATGGCATGGGTGATCGCCACGTACGGGCCGATGACCTTCAGGGGGCCCAGCATGATGAAGAAAAACAGGAAGACCTTGGCAAGGCCGAGCGTGTAGGTGTGTTCGACAGGCATCGCACGCTCCGGTCCGCAGGGTATGCGGGTGAGCATGGACGCGTGCCCAGGGCCGAACCACCGAAGGAAGGTGCAGGCCCCGGGCAGTAGTTCTGCTTAGGCCACGGGGGTGCCCGACAGCGCCGGGAAGGCCGTGATGCGCAACTTCGCACCCGCATACGGCACCAGCTTCAGCGTCACGGCGGGCTCGCCGGTTGCCACGACCTTCTCCGGCACGGGGTCGGCGGCGCCCTCTTCGGCCTTCCAGGCCACGGGCTGGCCCTTGATGCTGAGCGTCACCGCGGGGGATGCGCCGGCGAACGGCCGGTCGCCGATGGGGTGTTCTTCGGCTTTCGCCTCGGGTGCCACGCCATAGTTCCACGCACTGGTCGGGTAGATCTGCCAGTCGTTGGTGAGACCGCGCGGGCGCCACTTCACCCACGATTCGCCAATGGGGAGCGAAAACACCAACGGACCGCGGACGAAGGTCACCGCGTTGTTGTAACCCTTTTCGGTAACGACCTCGGCGGGGAATGACAGCGCGATACGATCACCCGGCTTCCAGGTGCGCTCGATCGTATGGAAGCCCGCTTCGGCCTTCACCGCCACGGCCGTGCCGTTGACCTTGAGTACCGGATGCCTGCACCACGCAGGAATGCGCACTCGCAGCGGGAACGCGACGGCCTGTGCAGGCTTCACGGTGATGACGATATCACCACGGAACGGGTAATCCGTGGCCTGTTCGATGGCGACGGGGACGTCGCGCACCACCGTCGACACGTTGCACGGCGCGTACACCGTGGCGGCCAGCCCGCGGTCGCTCGTTGCCATCCACAGCGAGGCGGTGAGTTTCGGCCAGCCCTGGTGGAAGTTGGCCGTGCAGCAGCCGAAGTGTGGATCGAGGCCGAAGATATTGGCCTCCGGGCCGTTCGTCGTCCACGGCCTCCGGTGCAGGCTCACTTCCACCTGGTTCGGCTGCTGGTCGTACTGGTGCGCCCACATGTCATCGGTGAACGTGCCGGGCAGCGCGTTGTACGCGATACGTTCGATGCGATCGCCGAGCGCGGCGTCGCCGGTGATCGCCAGCGCCATCTCCAGGGAATACATCGCTTCGACGACGGTGCACAGCTCCACGCCCTGCGACGGGCTGCGGCCGGCCAGGTGTTCGTCGGCGGAGAACATGCCGTTCGGCAGGCCGTGGTACGTATCGAGCATGTCGAGCTGGTGATGGATGGCCGCGCGGTCATCGGCGCTGCGCGAGATCAGCGACCACACCGGCGAAGCCTTCAGCGCCTGCGCGTTGTTCACGCCGTGCACCTGCAGGCCATCGTCCACCATGAAAACGTCGCCCCCGCCGTTGCGCATCTTCGCTTCCAGCGCCTTCACGTCCACCTTCTCCTTGAACGAGAAGTTGGCGAACATGCCCTGCCAGTCATAGCCCTGCTTCTTGAGCAGATGGGCGAGTTCGATCAGCTTAGGGTCCTGCGTGCGTGTGTACAGCCACACCAGCACCGCCACTTCGTCCTGCCAGCGCATGCGGCCCCAGTCGCGCAGCGGCCGTTCGGGCAACGCGGTGAGCTGGTAGTGGAAGTACGCGGTCATGAAGGGCACGACGCGCGCATCGCCGGTGAGCTCCTGGTACTGGGCCAGCACCTTGAGCATCACCATGCGCGGCCACCAGTCGTCATTGCTGCGCGGGCCGAACATGCCATTGGGCCAAGGGTTTGCCAGCGTCCAGTCGATGAAGCGCTGGGCCTTGGCCTTCAGCGGCGCCGAATCCAGCTGCCACGCGAGCGGTAGCAGGCCATCGAGGAAATACGGGCCACGCTCCCACGATTCGCCCTTGCCACCGAGCCAGCCACTTTCCGGGCCGAGATCGGGCCAGGTCTCGTCGACATGGCCGCCGAGGCCGTCGGCCTGGATCTGCAACTGGCGGCGCAGCCAGCCCGTGGGGGTGATGGCGCCCGCGGGCAGCAGTTGCAGGGGTTGCGGCGCAAGCGGTGCGGGCGGGAAGGCCGGCGCGGCGGGGGCGGCCTTGCCACCCGATGCCGCGGCGGCGGCCGTGGCCGCGAGCGGCACGAAGGACGCCAGCGTGCCCATGGCGGAAGCGCGCAGGAAGGCGCGGCGGCTCGTTGCGGTGTCACCCATGGATCGACATCCCCGTACTGGTCCGGCTGTCGATACTGGCAGGCGACGCGCGCTACGTCACCCCTTGGGCTTCTTCCGCCGCACGTAAAGCTGCTTGCGCACGGTGGCGATAAGCTCGCCGGACGCGGTGCGGATATCGGTATCGAACCAGCGCAGGTGCTTCTGGCCATCCGCGCATTCGGCGCGGATCTCGTCCAGCATGGCGTCTTCCACGCGGAATTCCGCATAGACGTCTTCACGGCCAGGCGCCACGAAGCGGATTTCGCCGGCCTGGTCCCAGACGATGTAATCGTTGCCCAGGCTTTTCAGCACCATGATCATCCAGAACGGATCGGTCATGGAGAACAGGTTGCCGCCAAACTGCGTGCGCACGTAATTGCGGTTGTACCAGGCGAGCTTCAGTTTCACCTTTGCGTAGCGGTAGTCACTGAAGGTGACGACACGGATCCCGGCGAACAGGAACGGGGGCCAGGCGTTGAGGATACGCCGGAGGGTAGGTGCTTTCATGGGGGCCATCGTAGCCTCGCGGCGCGCCGTGACGAAGCCCCCCGTTTGAAACATGCGTGACCTCTGGCATATACGACCAGCCACCGACTGGTTCCACCATCGGGCATTCATCCGCCGCCCCGGGAACTGCCCATGCGCCTGCCCCTCCGTCGTGCCTCGCTCGCCAGCGCCATCGCGCTGGCCACCCTCGCTCCCGCCGCCTTTGCGCAGGAGCTCCCCGCGCCGGTCGACCAGCCCTACAAGGGCAACCTCGCCGTCACGGTGGACCTGACCGACGAGGCGCGGCACCTGTTCCACGTGCGCGAGAGCATCCCGGTATCCCCCGGCCACGTGATCCTCTATTACCCGAAGTGGATCCCGGGCGAGCACGGCCCCTCCGGCCCGCTGGCCAGCGTCGCCGGCTTCATCGTCACCGCCAACGGCAAGAAGATCCCCTGGCGCCGTGACCTCAAGGAAATGTACGCCTTCCACGTGGACGTCCCCGAAGGCGTGGACAAGCTCGACCTGAGCTTCGATTACCTCGCCTCCGCCACGCCGCACTACGTGCCGCTGGAATTCAACGAGGTCTCGTTCTACCCGGCCGGCTACTACACCAGCCGCATCACCATCGAACCGACGGTGAAGCTGCCCGCCGGCTGGAAGTTCGCCACGGCGCTGGAGACCGCCTCGCAGTCCGGCGACACCGTCACCTTCAAGCCGGTGAGCTACGAAAACTTCGTCGACTCGCCGCTGATCGCCGGCCAGTTCTTCAACCGCGTGGACCTCGCCCCGGGCCAGACCACCCCGGTGCACCTGGATATCGTCGGCGAGACCGCCGAGAGCGTGAAGATCACCGACAAGCAGACCGCGCCGCAGCGCAGCCTCATCGAGCAGGCCAACAAGCTGTTCGGTGCGCACCACTACGGCCATTACGACTTCCTGCTGGTGGTCTCCGACCACACCGGCCACTTCGGCCTGGAACACCACCAGTCCAGCGATGACCGCCTGTTCGCCAACTTCCTCACCGATGGCGACGTGCATACGGCGGCCGGCACGCTGCTGCCGCACGAGTACGTGCACTCGTGGAACGGCAAGTTCCGCCGCCCGGCGGATCTGTGGACCCCGACGTTCACCGAGCCGATGCAGGACGACCTGCTCTGGGTGTACGAAGGCCTCACCGACTACTGGGCCGGCGTGCTTACCGCCCGCTCGGGCATCTGGACGACCGACCAGTGGCGCGATTCGCTGGCCTCCATCGCCGCCGACATGGGCGCGCGTACCGGCCGCCAGTGGCGCTCGCTGCAGGACACCGCCGACGGCATCCCGCTTTCGTCGCGCGGCGCGTCGGGCTGGATCAACCTGCGCCGCAGCTCGGATTACTACCCGGAAGGCCAGATGCTCTGGCTGGACGTGGATACGAAGATCCGCGACCTCTCCGGCGGCAAGCACACGCTGGATGAATTCGCCAAGGCCTTCTACGGCATGGACAACGGCAGCTACGTGCCGAAGACCTATACGTTCGAGGACGTGGTGAAGACGCTCAACGACGTGCAGCCGTACGACTGGAAGACCTTCCTGCGCACGCGCCTGGATTACACCGGCGACACGATGCCGGAAAAGGGTATCGAAGGCGGCGGCTGGAAGCTTTCCTTCGACGACAAGCCGTCGGCGATCGCGAAGACCCAGGAAAAGCTGCGCAAGACGATCAACCTGGCCTACTCGCTGGGCATCCAGGTGTCAGACAAGGGTGAAGTGCGCGATGCGCAGTGGGAAGGTGCCGCGGCCAAGGCCGGCCTGGTGCCGGGCGTCACCATCGTCGCCGTGAACGGCAAGGACTTCTCGGCGCAGGTGCTCAAGGATGCCGTGGCCGATGCCAAGGCGACCACCACGCCGATCGAGTTCCTGGTGAAGAACGTCGATGACTACCAGACCGTGAAAGTGGATTACCACGGTGGCCTGAAGTACCCGCACCTGGTGCGCGGCGAAGGCAAGGACCTGATCGGCGCCATTGCCACCCCCAAGAAATAAACACACGCCCCTTTCGCGACATCGCAACAAACCCCGTTGCGATGTCGCGAAACCCTCCAGGGCGCTTACTTCTCGCGAGCAATCTCAAACAGGAACCACGCGCGACGCTCCGCCTGGTCGATCCAGTTTTCGATCAGGCTGGCCGTGGCCACGTCGGCGTATTCATCGCACACGCCATGCGTTTCGCGCAGCGACGCGATGAAGCGCATGTTGTCTTCGCGCAGCTCCGCGATCATGTCCTGCGGGGTGACGAAATCGGCGTCGTTGTCGGAGAGGCGCTGCAGGCGGCTGATGTGGCCGATGGAGCGCAGCGTCGTACCACCGATCTTGCGCACGCGCTCGGCGATATCGTCGGTGATCTCGAAAATCTGCTCCGACTGTTCGTCCAGCAGCAGGTGCAGGTCGCGGAAGCGCGGACCGGACATGTGCCAATGGAAGTTCTTGGTCTTCAGGTACAGCGCGAAGGTGTCGGCAAGCAACGCATTCAGCTCGGCAGAAATGTCGCGCGTCGCATCCGCGCCGAGACCGCTGGGCGTGTGCAGGTCGGCCTTGCGGCGGGTCTTGGCGGCTTCGGTGTTTTTCATTGCGTGGGCTCCTCCGGTTTGGGCTCCCGAGGATGCGCCGACGCACGTTACAAAAGCTTGCACGAACGTATCAGGCGCCGGGTGGCTCAGGTTGGCAAAGTCACCACCACCCTGAGACCGCGACCGGCGTGGCCGTCCAGCAGTTCCACCGTCGCGCCGTGCAGTTCGGCCGCCCGCTGGACGATGGAGAGGCCGAGGCCATAGCCTTCCGCCTGCGTATCCGCGCCACGGGCAAAGCGGCTGAACATGCCGGCTCGCCGGGCGGCGGGGATGCCCGGGCCGTCGTCCACGACTTCGATGACCGGATGGCCGTCGCGCCGGTCCACCGACAGCGAGACGTGGCCGCCCGGGGGTACGTGCCGGAAGGCGTTGTCCAGCAGATTGCGCAGCAGCGCGCCCAGCGCCACGGCGTAGCCCTCCACGTGGAGGTCCTCGGCGAGGCGGTCGATGGAGAGTTCCACGTTGCCGCGCGCGATCACCGGCGACAACTCGTCGATCGTATCCAGCGCCAGTGCGCCCAGGTCCACCCGCGAGCGGGGGCCCGATGCGGCGCCCGCTTCCAGCCGCGCCAGCGCCAGCAGCTGCTCCGTCCGCCGCGCCAGGGACACCAGGCATTCGCGCGCGGCTTCCAGTGCGGCCTGGGCTTCTTCGGGGCGCGCCGAGGCCATGGCGCTTTCCAGGTTGATCATGGTCGAGGCCAGCGGCGTGCGCAGTTCGTGCGCCACGTCGGCGCTGAAGCGGCGCTCACGCTCCAGGGCGCTTTCCAGCCGGAAAATCTGCTCGTTCAGCGCCGCCAGCACCGGCTGCAGTTCCTCCGGCGCGGTGCTCAGGTGGATCGGTTCGCGGCTGCCCGGCTCGCGCCGGGACAAGGCACCCGCCAGCTCTTCCAGCGGGCCCAGGCCACGACGGATCGCCCAGCCCACCAGCAGCGCCAGCAGCGGCAGGCCCAGCAGGGTCGGCAGACCATGTTCCACCCACAGGGCGCGGGTAATCTCGTGGCGGCTGTCGTAGCGCTCGCCCGCGCGGATGGTGATGCCTTCCTTCTCCATGATCAGGGTGAACACCCGCCAGGTGTACCGGCCGTGGTCGACGTCCTCGAACTGGCCATCGGGTACGAAGGTGCGGGGGACACCGGCCAGGTTCTCTGTGGCCATGAGCAGGGTGCCGTCGCGGTCGAACACCTGGAAACCGACCTCGGACTCGTAGGTGCGGCCTTCCACCGTGAGTTCGGCGGGATGGTTGGAGATGCTCGGCACGAGCAGGCGGGCCGTGCGCTGGTCGCGCAGCTGGTCCACGCCAATCCGGTTCACCAGCACTTCCAGCGTGCGTGCGGCCTGCGCCAGGCGGCCGTCCGAGAGCTCATCCACTTCGTTCAGCGTGCGCTGCGCGCTGAGCACGCCCAGCGGCAACAGCACGGCGGCGAGCACCCCGATGATAAGCACGAGGAGGCGCGATCGCAGGCTGAGCGACCTCACGTCGGTTCCCGCGGCACCATGTAGCCGAAACCGCGCACCGTCTGGATGGCGCCCGGGCTCAGCTTGCGCCGCAGCGAGTGGACCAGCACCTCCAGCGCGCTCGTGCTCACGTCGCTGCCAGGCCCATAGAGCGAGGTCTCCAGCGCCTCGCGACGGACGATGCGGCCGGCCCGTTCCATCAGCGCCTGCAGCAGGCCGAACTCGCGCCGCGTGAGGTCCACCTTCTCGCCTCGCCACACCACGTCGAAGGTGCCCAGGTCGAGGCTCAGCGCCCCGGCCTCGAGGCGATTCACCGCGGCGCCACGAACACGGCGCGACAGCGAGCGGATTCGTGCCGCCAGCTCGTCCAGGTGGAACGGCTTGACGATGTAGTCGTCCGCACCCGCATCCAGCACCTGGATGCGCGCATCGAGCTGGTCACGGGCCGACATGACGATGACCGGCGTGGTCACCCGCAGGCGGCGCGCGTCCGTCAGCACGTCCAGGCCGTCCATGCCGGGCAGGCCAAGATCGAGGAGCACCAGGTCGGCATCGAGCTCGCGCAGCGCCACCAGGGCCTCGTTGCCGTCACGGATCCAGGTGATGGTGTGGGCGAGGCGCTCCAGCGCGCGGCGGATGGCATCGCCGAGCTGGGGGTCGTCTTCGACGAGGAGGATGTGCACGCAGGCATGGCCTTGGGGGTGGGGAACCGTGCGGATTATCAGGAGCCCCAGCTTAGCTCGGGCTTAGGTTACCCGCCGCGGGTGAAGCGGATGACTTCATCCAGCCGCTCCCGGGCGCGGCGCACCGCCCCGCCCTCCGGCGCCTTGTCGAGCCGCGACACGAGGACGAACACGCCCGCGCACACGACCCCCGCCAGCAGGTTGAAGGCCATGTATACCGGGTTGGCCGCCACGATATCCACGCCCAGCAGCGCGAAGGCACAGACCACCATCGGTACCCACATGAAGCAACCGGCCACGCCAAACCAGCGGCCCTCGCGGATGCGCCAGGCGCGGAGCGTCGCAACGCGTTGCTGCAGTTCGACCACGGGTACGTCCTCGACGGCCCGCGCGGCCAGGACCAGGTTGCGGGCCGCCGCCACGATCATGGCGATGCCGTAGAGGTGCAGGAGCAGGCCGGCCACGAGGGGGCCGGCCGCGTCGCGGTGGTCCACCCAGAACGAACCCGCCGCCATGGCCAGCAACAGCCCGGCCAACGCCTGCACCGACTGCCCCCAGCGCAGCGGCCGCAGCTCGGCGCGCACGCCCCGCGCCGCGCCGCCCGTCGGCATGGCCACTTCCAGCCTCGCCACGCGGCGGTCCAGTTCGGCCCAGCTGGCTTTCAGTTCGTCGAGTTCCATGCGTGTCTCCTTCAGGGGGTAGGCGTGCCAATGAGTTGGCGGCGCAGGCGCTGCTTCAGGCGGGCGATGCGCGTGCCCACGTTGGTTTCGGAAAGGCCGAGCACGCCCGCGATCTCGGTGTAGGGCAGCTCGTCCAGGTAAAGCAGGGCCAGGGCGCGTTCGAGGGGCTCCAGGGCCTCGATCGCCCGGGCCAGGTGAGCAAGCCGTTCGTCGGGCTCGACGATGGGCATGCCGCCTTCCAAGGCATCCAGTGCATCGGCGCCCTCCATGGGCGGCCGTTCGCGCTCGCGGCGGGCATGCGAGAGCCCTACGTTGAGCGCCACCCGATACATCCACGTCGTGAACGGCCGTGCCGGGTCATAGGAGGCGAATGAGCGCCACACCTGCAGCGCAATATCCTGCGCCAGGTCCTGCCGGTCCTCGGCATTGCGTGCATACACCGCGGCCACCTTGAACACGATGCGGCGGTGCTCACGCAGCAGGCTTTCGCAGCGTCGTCGGCGTTCCTCGTCGGCCATGTGCCCTCCTCTTTCCCCCATGATTCGCCCGGCGCGGCAAAAAATCACACAATGGCCGGATTCCCCTCGCCGGTAGGTTCCATGCGCGCCACTCGCCTTTTCCTCGCCCTGCTCGCCGCCGCCCCGTTCGCCAGCCATGCCAGCGAGTCCTGGATCACCCCGGCCGAGGCCTCGGGCTTCCGCACCACGCCATCCTATGCGGACACGCTGGCCTACCTGCATCGCGTGGTAGATGCCTCGCACGGCACGCTGAGCCTGCAGACCTTCGGCACCACGCCCGAAGGCCGGCCGATGACGGTAGTGGTTGCTGCGAAAGACGGCGACCTGACACCCGAGAAGGCACGCGCCGCCGGCAAGCCCGTGGTGCTGCTGCAGGCGGGCATCCACCCCGGCGAGATCGAGGGCAAGGATGCCGGCCTGATGCTGCTGCGCGACTTCGCGGTCACTGGCAAGCTCGCCCACCTGCTCGACCACGCCGTGCTGGTGTTCATCCCGGTGTATAGCGTGGATGGCCACGAGAACGCGGGCCCGTACTTCCGCATCAACCAGAACGGCCCGGAACAGATGGGCTTTCGCGGCCAGGCCCAGTACCTCAACCTCAACCGCGACTACGTGAAAGCCGACGCGCCGGAAACCCGCGCGTGGCTGCAGCTGTGGAACACCTGGCGGCCGGACCTGCTGATCGACATCCACACCACCGATGGCGCTGACTACCAGTACGACCTCACCTGGTACACCGAGGATGCGCACAAGCTGGCGCCTTCCGTGGCGGCCTGGCAGAAGGCCGCCATCGACGGTGATGCCATTCCGCATTACGAGGCCATGGGCCACCTCGCCTCGCCGTACCTGGAATTCAAGGACGGCCGCGACCCGACCAAGGGCATCGAGAACTTCGGTTCCGGCCCGCGCTTCTCCACGGGCTACGCGGCGATCCGCAACCGCGCCGGCCTGCTGATCGAAACGCACATGCTGAAGCCGTACGCGGTGCGCGTGCACGGCACCTACGACATCGTGCGTGCCGTGCTCGACCACGTGAATCGCGACCCGGCGGCGCTACTGAAAGCATCGAAGGATGCCGACACGTGGGCCGCCGCGCTCTCCGCCGCACCGGACGCGTCGCTGGCCGTCACCTTCAAAGCGGACCCGACATCGAAGCCATTCACGCTGAAGGGTTACGCGTTCACGCAGACGAAGAGCGACATCTCCGGCGACACCTGGATCCAGTACGACCCGACCAGGAAGAAGACCTACGCGATCCAGAGCTGGCTCGACCTGCAGCCGGACGTGGCCGCGCCGTTGCCGGCCGCGTGGGTGATCCCGGCGCAGTGGACGGCGATCATCAGCCGCCTCGATGCGCACCATATTCCGTATACGACCACGCAGGCACCGGTCACCG
Organism: Luteibacter pinisoli; assembly: GCF_006385595.1. Lineage (NCBI taxonomy): Bacteria > Pseudomonadati > Pseudomonadota > Gammaproteobacteria > Lysobacterales > Rhodanobacteraceae > Luteibacter > Luteibacter pinisoli. The sequence continues at coordinate 1,192,411 of NZ_CP041046.1, read as the reverse complement.
TCAGCGCCACGCAGGACATGCTGACCAACCCGAGCTGGGCCGAGAAGCCCTTCGAGGGCCACCACCTGCTGCGCGATGCCACCATCACCCCCGCGCAGGCCACGGTGACGCTCCCGGCCGGCACCGTGATCGTGCGCAGTGATGACGCCGACGCCGTGCTTGCCGCCAACCTGCTCGATGCGCGCGCACCGGATTCACTGCTGCGCTGGGGTTACCTCGACGCCATCTTCGAGCCGAAGGAATACGGCGAGCCGCGCGTGATGGAAGCCCTGGCTCGCAAGATGATCGCGGAGAACCCGGCGCTGAAGGCCGAGTTCGATGCGAAGGTCGCCGCCGATCCGGCCTTCGCATCGAGCCCGCGCGCCCGCCTGTCGTTCTTCTTCGAACGCAGCCCGTGGTACACCGCGCAGAAGGTGGGGGCGTACCCCGTGCTTCGCCTCGACCGCACCGCCCTGCAGCAGGTGCACTGAGCTCAGGCGACCACCTCGAAGGGACGCATCATCTCGTTGGCCTCGTGCTCGGCGAGATGGCAATGCCACGCATAGCGGCCGGCGTAGCCGTCGAACGTGGCAACGATCCGCGTCACCATGCCTGGGTACGACTGGACCACATCCTTCCACCCACGCTCGTGCGGTGGAGGGAGCTGGGCCAGGCCGACGTAGCGGATGGTTTTCTTTTCCATGTACTCGTCGACGTCGTACGGACGCCGGTCGAGGATCTGGAAACGCACCAGGTGCAGGTGCACGGGATGCGTGTCCTCGGTGAGGTTCACCAGGTTCCACATCTCCGTGCTTCCGATCTTGATCGTTTCCGTCACCGGATCGTGCCAGCGCTTGCCGTTGAGCAGCATGAGCATGGGCGTGGCGACGCAGTCGCTGTACTCGTCCAGAGTCATCTCGCGGGTCTTTGACGCGCTGGCTTCGGTGACACGCGGCAGGTCGCGCAGCACGTCCGGTACACGGCTGTCGTCCTGCACCGCGCCCTGCCCCACCGCGAAACGCATCAGCGGCAGTGCGTCGTTCATCAGTTCCACCGTGCCACCGCGCAACGGGGCGAAGTCCACGACGATGTCGGCGCGTTCGCCGGGCGCGAGAAAGATGGCGCGCATCGTCGCGGGCGCGGCGAGCAGACCCTGGTCCGAACCGATGACCTGGAACGGCCGGCCGTCCTTGAAGCGAAGGTGGTAGAAGCGCCCGTTCGCGGCGTTCACCACGCGCAGCCGGTAACGGCGCGGCTGCACGTCGGCGCGCGGCAGGATCGCCCCGTTCACCAGCGTAAGGTTGCCAAACACTTCGGGGACCCACGGCGCCGTCGCGTCGCCGGAGTCCGGGTAATACAGGCGGCCGTCGTCGCGCAGCCAGCGGTCGGCGATGACCAGCGGCAGCTCGAAGTCGCCCGACGGCAGGCCGAGCGACAGCTCGTGCTCGTCGCGCAACAGGTAAAGGCCCATGAGCCCGGCGTACATGTTCAGCCGGTTAATGCCCATGGCGTGGTCGTGGTACCACAGCGTGGCGGCGTCCTGCGCGTTCGGGTAATGATGCCGGCGCGACTTGCCCGGCACGTACCAGTCTTCCGGGTAGCCGTCGTCCTTGCGCGGCACCTTCGCACCGTGCAGATGGGTGATGGCGCGCACCAGCGGCTTGTCCGCTTCCGCTCCACAGATGTTGTGGTCGACGGGAAGGAAATGCTTGGTCGGCAGGCCGTTGTCCCAGGACACATCAAACGCCTGGCCGCTGCGTGCTTCGATCGTCGGGCCGGGATAGCTGCCGTTGTACGTCCACAGCTCGGTGGGCGGCAGGTCGCGATGCAGCTTCTGCTGGCTCGCCGCCATGCGCACCGTCAGGAGCTTGCCCGGTTCAGGCCGGAGCACCGTCGGGATCGGCAGCGGATCGACGAACGCGGCGAGCTTCGCCGGATCGACCAGCCCCGGCATCCGCGTGGTATCGCCCATGGCGTGCATGCACAGGTCGTTTCCGACCTTGCCGGTCGGCGCCATCTCCATGTGCTTCATGTCGTGCGCAAACAGCCGCGACGGGATCCATCCCGCCGCGGCCGCGCTACCCACCGCCTTAAGGAAACGGCGGCGATCAACCATGCCCGTTACCGGGCCACGGACGGCCCTTCGGCTGGCCCGTCGTCTCGTCGAGGATCAGCGTGCGGCCGAAGAACCGCGGCAGGAAGAAGTCGAACATGCCGTCGATCCGGCCCGCCGAGGCGTCGCTGGAACCGCCGCCGATGCGCTTGCCTTCCAGCCAGTTGTCTTCGATGAAGCGCGTGATCGAGCTCTGGTCGGTGACGTTGTGGTCCACGAAGTTGTCGCGAGCCCACGGTGACACCACCAGCAGCGGCAGGCGCGGACCAAAGCCGCAGCGGCCCATGGCCGGCGTCTTGCCATCGATGCCCGGAAGCACGGTGCGGCCCTTGCACACGCCGTCGCCGTCAAGCGCGTCGGTGGTGCCGGTGGAGGCATGCACGTGCGGCGGATCCTGGTGGTCGTACCAGCCATCGGAGTCGTCATACGCGATGACCACGGCCGTGTCGTTCCACTCACCGCTCTTCTGCAGGGCGTTCATCACCTTCACCACGAAGGCCTGCTCATCCAGCGGATCGGAATAGCCCGCGTGGCCGTCCTGGTAGGCCGGGGCCTTCAGGAAGCTCACCGACGGCAGGTTGCCCGCGTCCAGCGCATCGTAGAAATCCTCGATGTCGTACTGGTGATTGGCAGCGTCCGTCTTGCCGATGTTCGCCACCGAGGTCGGCCGCGCATGCGTCGGGTTCGCCGTGGAGGGGTAGTACTGGAACGGCTGGTGGTGCGGGCTGTAGTCGTTTGACGTGGTGTTGGTCACCGCCGACAGCGTGCGGCGCGTGCAGCCGGTGCTGCCATCGGGGTTGGCGCGGGTCAGGTCAAACCCGCCCTGGAACCAGCCCCAGGTCACCTTCTGGTCGTTCAGCAGGTCACCGATGTTGCGTCCGCCCATGGTGGCCTGGTTGGACGTCGGCGAGGAGCAGACGTCGCCGATCGGATCCGGGTCGCCGATCATCGTCAGGCCGCCATGGCCGTCGTCGGTTTCCGCGCCGGTACCGTTGAGGGTGTCGATGACGCCCGCGGTCTGGCCGGAGATCAGGTTGATCGCACCCGGGCTCGACGGGCCGAACACCGTGCCGTAGCTGTTGTCGCTCATCGCGAAATGCTGGGCGTAGTTCCAGTAGGCCGTGACGGTGTTGCCGTCGTAATAGCCCATGACCTGGCCCTTGCCCTCTTCCGAGGCGTCGCCGCCCGGCAGGGTCTCGCCGTGGCCGGTGTACAGCGGGAACAGATCCATCTTGCCGCCATGGAAGGCGCGCTGTTCCGAGGTGTAGCCGTGGTCCTGGTCGGCGGTGGCGGCCTGGGCCCGGGTCAGCCGGAACGGGTTGATCGCCGCATCGGCGTTGGCCGTGTTCGTCGCGTTCGGGTTACGGGTCAGGAGCTTGTGGTCCAGCCCGTTGACGTTCGGCGTGAAGGGCCGTGCGTAGAACGCCGGCTCGCCGCGGCCATTGCCCGCGAAGGGGTAGGTGCCGAAGTAATGATCGAAGGAGACGTTCTCCTGAAAGATCACCACGATGTGCTTGATGGGGGTGGACGTGCGGGGGTCGCTGCCGTGACCGCCGTGGCCGAAGCCGAAACTCAGGGCGCTGGAGGCCGCGTCCGCCGGGGCGGTCTGCTGGGCGACGACCAGGGTGGCGGCCGAAAGGGAAAGCACGCAGGCAATGCCCGCGGCCAGGATCTTGCGCATGACAGTGGCTCCTCGGTGGTGGATGCGCCGACTAGCTATGGGCCGCATCCCCTGTCATGCGGTAAGGGGAAGCGTAGGAACCTGTTGTGACAGCCAAGGGACAAAATGGCCGATGTTTGAGCTTTTCCTCAAACCATGACTTTCGTCACAGTGGGCCCCTTCCCGCCTCCGCAAGGACTATCCTCGGGCGGGGCCGGCGCCGGGGAGTGCCGATCCGTGACCATCCACTGAGGGATATCCATGACCAAGCAGTACCTGAAGCCGCTCGCACTGGCGCTGAGCGTCGCGCTCGTCGGCACCGCCTGCAGCCAGCACAACGATGCCGATACCGCCGCCCCGGCTGCCAGCCAGCCCGCCGCCGCCAGCACCGCGCCGGCCGTGGCCGCCGCCCCGGCCAAGCCGACCTTCGATGTGGCCGAGCTCGATACCGGCATCAACGCGTGCGACGACTTCAACGGCTTCGTCAACAGCAAGTGGGTGGCCGCCAACCCGATCCCGGACGACCGCACCCGTTGGGGCGCGTTCGACCAACTGGCCGAGAACAGCCTGAACACGCAGCACGACATCGTCGACGCCGCGAACAAGGGCGCCGACAGCGCGAAGGCCGGCACCATCGAGCAGAAGATCGGCCTGATCTACCGCTCGGGCATGGACGAAGCCGCGATCGAAAAGGCCGGCGTCGAGCCGCTCAAGCCGGAACTGGCCAAGATCGACGCGCTGAAGTCCCCGCAGGACATCGCCGACTTCCTCGACGCCAGCTTCAACGACGGCAATGGCTACGTGTTCGGCTTCGGCTCGGGCGCGGACTTCCAGAACGCCAAGGTGCAGATCGGCTACGCGCAGCAGGATGGCCTGGGCCTGCCGACCAAGGATTACTACACCGATCCGAAGCAGGCCGATAACCGCAAGGCCTACGTCGACTACATCGCCAAGACCCTGACCCTCGCCGGCGTGTCCGACGCCGACGCGAAGAAGCAGGCCGACGACATCATGAAGTTCGAAACCCAGCTGGCCTCGGCCTCGCTGGCACCGGTCGAACTGCGTGCGCCGGAAAACCAGTACCACTTCGTCTCGGTGAAGGAAGCGGACAAGATCACCCCGCACTTCAACTGGGAGAAGTTCTTCGCCGCCCAGGGCGTGACCATCGACAAGGGCTTCTCGCTCTCGCAGCCGAAGTTCTTCAGCCAGTTCGACAAGATGCTGGCCAGCACCCCGGTCGCCACCTGGCAGGCCTACCTGCGCTTCCACGCCATCGACAGCGCGTCGCCGTACCTGTCGAAGTCGTTCCAGGACAACAAGTTCGACTTCTACGGCAAGACCCTCGCCGGCCAGCCGCAGCAGAAGCCGCGCTGGAAGCGCGTGCTCGGCACCGTCAATTCGTCCATGGGCGAAGCGCTGGGCCAGCTGTACGTCGCCAAGGTGTTCAAGCCGGAAGCGAAGCAGCGCGCCAACGAGCTGGTCGACAACGTGCGTAATGCCCTCAAGGCGCGCATCGAGAAGCTCGACTGGATGAGCGACGAGACCAAGCAGAAGGCCATCGCCAAGTGGAACACCTTCCTGCCGAAGATCGGCTACCCGGACAAGTGGCGCGACTGGTCGGGCCTGGAAGTGGCCGGCGATAACTACTTCGGCAACGTCGAAGCCGCCAGCAAGTTCAACTACCACTACGACATCGCCAAGATCGGCAAGCCGACCGACCGCCTTGACTGGGGCATGACCCCGCAGACGGTGAACGCGTATTACAACCCGACCGACAACACCATCAACTTCCCGGCCGCGATCCTGCAGCCGCCGTTCTTTGATGCCAACGGCGACGACGCGATCAACTACGGCGGTATCGGCGCGGTGATCGGCCACGAAGCCAGCCACGGCTTCGATGACGAAGGCAGCCAGTTCGATGGCGAAGGCAACAACAAGAACTGGTGGACCGACGCGGACAAGAAGAAGTTCGAAGAGCGCACGGGCCGCCTGGTCGCGCAGTTCAACGACTACGCGCCGATCAAGGACAAGCCGGACCTGCACGTCAACGGCAAGCTGACCCTGGGCGAGAACATCGCCGACCTGGGCGGCCTGAACGTGGCGTACGACGCCCTGCAGGAAGCACTGAAGAAGAACCCGCAGGAAGCGGAGTCGAAGATCGACGGCTACACCCAGGACCAGCGCTTCTTCCTGAACTGGGCCCGCGTGTGGCGCGGCAGCGTCCGCGAGAAGCAGGCGATGCTGTACCTGAACGTGGATCCGCATGCACCGGCATCGCTGCGTGCCATCGGCGCGCCGTCGAACATGGAAGCGTTTGCTAACGCTTACCAGTGCAAGGCCGGCTCGAACATGGTCCGCTCGGGCGATAAGCAGGTGAAGATCTGGTAACTCGCGTTACCTATCGATCACTGCGATAGACGAAGACGCCGCACTCACCGTGCGGCGTCTTTTTTTATTGCCATTGGGAGGGCTCGCCTTCGGCATCGCGGTAGCGCTCTGACGTGGTCGCGGAGAGAGCCCTGGGTGCCCACCCTCGCTGCTCAGACAACGCTCTGCGTTCGAAAGAGAGAGCCGCTACGCGGCTGGCTTTCTTATTGGCCTACGGCCGCGAACCGGTGGCTGGGCGGGGGTTTTCGACACGACATTCCCTGTCGTGGCGAAAACGGTGGGCCCTCCATGGCCCACCCCCTGCGGGCCTGATCCTTCCAGCCCCCTCGCGACACTAAACTCGCCTCGAGGGTGGGCACCCAGGACTCTCTGGACGGCCATGAGGGTTGTGGCCGGAGAGCAAAGCCTCCGCGACGCCGCGAAAGCGCTGGGCGGCACGAACGAAGCAGATGGTTATCGCAGGACGGTTCGCTTCGCGACTGCCCATGCGGCGAAAGCCGCGATATGGAACGACAGTGTCCAGGTGAGCGCCCAAACGATAAGGTTGATGTCCGCTCTCAGGAAGGTGTCAGAAATCCCGATCGCGTTGCAGAGGGCATCGACGACGGGGCTCTCAAGCGGTGGCCAGGGTCCGAGAATCTCACGAACCACTAGCAGCGAAGCTCCGACGAGACACACCCAGATGGTCGAGACGACCAGAAAGATCATTTTTCTCAAGAGACGACAACTCGTCCATAAACCGTCACATCCGTACCGGGAAGCTCATGGGGCTTCGCATCGAGAATGATTTTCCGAAGATGCAGGAAATCCATGAGGAACGGCAACGTGATGCATCCGATGCTGCGACCTGAACCAACGGCGGGAAGGAGTCTGAAGTTCCCTCGCATCACGCCGTCGCAATACGCTTCGTCATCGACGGCTTCGTCAGCCGGATACAGCGAAAACCAAAGATCCTTCTTGAGCAAAGGATCAAGCTTCGCCGCAAGCCCTCCCGAAAGACGATCCACGATGTAGTACGTGCCGACGGGAATAGGGCCGGATGCTGGTTTGCACTGCGCACTCCACTTATTGACGTGTGGACCGTTTCCGGAGAACGCAGGGAAGCTGGTCTGGCCGACGGTGATTGCGCTCATATCCAGGCCATTGAGGCGAAAGCGACAGTTCAACATGTTCTACCTCCGATGATGAAAGGGACCGGATAGTCCCACATCGCGACGGCATATTTGCAGGCGATTTCGCTCAAGGTGAATCGAAGGGAAATCACGGCGCGATGAATGCAGCGTTGCGCTCTACGTTGATGGCTGAAGTATGTATAACGCCATGCGACTTCGGGGCTCTTCATGCTCTGAAGTCACCCCACTTCGCTGCGTATCGTTGAGGAATTTCGTGAAAAGTATTTACCTGAAACTTGCTGACCCGACTCTTCCAGGGGAGTCTTCTGATCGAGAGCACAGCCAGTGGATCGAACTGTTTTCCTGGGTGCAGGAGATTGCTCAACCGACGTCACGTGTTGCCTCGACATCGGGAGGCCATACGATTGGCCGTGCCGAGCACGAAGACATGTTGGTGATGAAGCACATGGATACATCCAGCCCGCTTCTCTACCAGGCAGTTGCGGGTGGCACCACGTTCAAATCGGCACAGATCGACTTCTACAGGGACGCAGGCGACGGAAAGCGGGTGAAATACCTCGAGATCCAGTTGAAGAATGTTCTGGTCTCGCGCGTGCGAGCCCTCACGAGCGAGAACATGCTCCCGGTAGAAGAGGTCTCGCTCAGGTACTCGGCGATCCAATGGAAGTACCAGAAACAAAACATTGATGGCAGCCAGGGCGGTGCCGTCCTCGGCGCATGGAATCTGGCTACGAACACGCGGACCTTCCAGTAACACCCGTCGCCTCCCAAATGCCGCCCCATAACGGATGGTGTGCGGCTCGTGCGACACGAAACGGGGCGCGTGGACTGGGTGGTGGGCAGGCCCCTGGGGCCGACATAAGCGGAGGGCCGCTTACCGTGTCGATTGTCGCGATGAAGGTGCCTACGGCCCGGTCCGAAGGTCCGCGTCTGGCGGCCCCAGGGGCCTGCCCGCCGCCGACTCCGCCACACCCAACGGAGTAATTGCAACTCGTTCTCATTCTCTTTACGATAGGCGTTCAGTAGGTGTCGCACCCTGCCATAACTAGGGACACAACCGAGCCGTTCCCACCGTGGGCCACCCGCCCGCGCGGGTGAGCTTGTGTCTGCGACAGCCCAAGCCCTTCCAAGCCCTCCAAGGAAAGCCCATGGCCCACATCAAAAGCCGCAAGCACGCCGCCCCCGCCGCGCGCACCGTCGGCGCCGCCGTCCTCCTCAGCCTCGCCCACAGCGCCGCCGCCACCGACGTGCCGCCGCAGCAGGCCAAGGTGAACGACGCACAGGCGCTTCCCGGCATGCAGGTCGAGGCCGACCGCTCTTCCGATTACCGCGTCGACAAGGTCTCCTCGCCCAAGTTCACCCAGAGCCTGCTCGACACCACGCAGAGCATCCAGGTCATCGGCAAGGAGCTGATCCAGCAACAGGGTGCCACCACCCTCACCGAGGCGCTGCGCAACAGCCCGGGCGTGGGCACCTTCTATGTCGGTGAAAACGGCGCCAGCAGCACCGGCGACGCCATCTACATGCGCGGTTTCGATACCTCGGGCAGCATTTTCGTCGACGGCGTCCGCGATCTTGGCACCGTCTCGCGCGATGTGTTCAACATCGAGCAGGTCGAAGTCACCAAGGGTCCGGACGGCACCGAGTACGGCCGCACCGCACCCACCGGTGCGATCAACCTCGTCACCAAGCAGCCCGTGCTCGGCAACGGCGTCAGCGGCAGCGTCCAGGGCGGCAGCGCCGGCCGCGAGCGCGCCACCGCCGACCTCAACCGCCAGATGGGCGATACCGGCGCGTTCCGCCTCAACGTGATGAAGCAGAACAGCGGCGTCGCCGGCCGCGACCAGGTGGAACAGAACCGCTGGGGCGTCGCGCCCTCGCTCGCCTTCGGCCTGGGTACGCCCACGCGCGTCTATCTCGACTACCTGCACGTGAAGCAGCGCAACACGCCCGACGGCGGCGTCCCCACCATCGGCCTGCCGGGCTACATGGCGCCCGACAGCCGCGCCTTCCTCGCCAACGCGCCGAAGGTCGATTCCGACAACTTCTACGGCACGCGCCAGGACCACGACAACAACACGCAGGATCTCTTCACGGTCCTCGTCGAGCACGATTTCAACGACCAGGTCGCGCTGCACAACACCACCCGCCTGGGCCGTACGCAGCAGGACTACCTGCTCACCTCGTTCATGGGTGCCACGGCGAACCTGCTGACGCCTAACCCCACCGATCCGTCGACGTGGACCATCACCCGCAACCTGCCGACGTTCAAGCACCAGTCCAACCGTATCGCCACCAACCAGACCAATGTCACGGTGTCGATCGATTCGGGCGATGTGAAGCAGGACATCAGCGCGGGCATCGAGCTCACGCAGGAAAAGGCACGCGCCATCGGCATGGCCGCGCTGGCCGGCAGCACGTGGCCCGCCGCGAACCTGTACAAGCCCTACTCCGACGTCGGTGGCCTGCTGTACGGTGAAAACGGCACGCGCAGCGACGGCAAGACGAACACCGCCGCGGCCTACATCTTCGACACCGTGAAGATCGGCGAGGCCTGGCAGATCAATGCCGGCGTCCGCTTCGACCATTACAAGACCGACTTCAACAGCCTGGTCGTCTGCGGCGCGCGTAACGGCCCGGTGTGCGGCACGCTGCCGGCCGGCAGCGTCGTGCCGGGCGTGGACGCGACCAAGAGCGACAACCTCAAGAACTACAAGCTCGGCATCCTGTACAAGCCCGCCGCCAACGGCAGCATCTACGCCAACTTCGCCCAGTCGCAGGAGCCGCCGGGCGGCAACACGCTCACGTTCTCCACGGCGACCAACAGCGCCGACAACCCGAGCTTCGACCCGCAGAAGGCGAAGACGGTGGAAGTGGGCACGAAGTGGGACCTGCTCGGTGAAAAGCTGCTGCTGACCGGCGCGCTGTATCGCACGACGGTGACCAACGAGCTCGTGCAGGATCCGACCGACCTGCTCTACTACCAGATCGGCAAGAAGCGCGTGCAGGGCGTGGAGATCAACGCCGTCGGCAAGCTCACCGACGACTGGGCGATCAGCGCGGGCTTCACGACGATGAACGCCACCGTCGAGACGGGTACCAACGTCTCGCAGGACGGCAGCTCCGACCTGGCCTACAACCCGAAGAAGGCCTTCACCTCCTGGATGACGTACCACCTGCCCTTCGACCTCACGATCGGCGGTGGCGCGCGTTACAACGGCGAGATGAAGCGCGGCACCGATGGCGCCATTGGCACCCCGGACCATACGCAGGGCTACTGGGTGTTCGACGCCATGGCCAGCTACCCGGTCAACCGCCACTTCGACCTGCAGCTCAACGTCTACAACCTTGCCGACAAGAAATACGTGGCGGCGATCAACAAGAGCGGATATCGCTACACTCCGGGCATCACGCGCTCGGCGATGCTGAGCGCCAACGTCCGCTTCTGATCGCCCCGAGGGTCATCCATCATGCTCCTGCACATTCCCGACGTGCTCACCTCAGGCGAGGTCGCAGGGATGCGAAAGCAGATGGACGGTGCTGAGTGGACCGATGGCAGGGAAACCGTCGGTCCGCAAGGCGCCAGGGTCAAGCGGAATCTCCAGCTTCCGCAGGCGTCACCGTTGCGCCAGGCGCTCGGTGACCAGGTGGTGGCGGCCCTGGGCCGCCACCCGCTTTACCATGCCGCGGTGCTCCCGCTGCGCACCCTGCCGCCGCGCTTCAACCGCTACGAAGGCGGCGGCGAGTACGGCTTCCACATCGACGGCGCGGTGATGTCCGCCGGTGACGGCGAAACGCACATCCGCAGCGATATCTCCTGCACGCTGTTCCTGAGTGATCCGGACGAGTACGACGGCGGCGAGCTGATCGTCAGCGACCTCTACGGCGAACACGAGGTGAAGCTCCCGGCAGGCGATGCCATCGTCTACCCGTCCTCCAGCCTGCATCGGGTGACGGCGGTGACGCGTGGCGCCCGTATCGCGTCGTTTTTCTGGGTGCAGAGCCTCGTCCGTGATGACAGCGCGCGGCGCATGCTGCTCGAAATGGACACGGCGATTCGCAAGTTCACCAGCGATGGCGCCGACCAGGCCGCGATCCTGCAATTGACCGGCGTGTACCACAATCTGCTGCGGCGCTGGGCGGAAACCTGAAAAGCCGCGAATCGGCGCCGTTTTTGCATGAAACCATTTAAAGGTAGGCACGGGGGCCCCGGGGCGGGATAATCGTCCGCCCCCTTTGCTGTCGTGTGCCCTTGAATAGCATGTTCCAACCTGGTCAACGCTGGATCTCCACTGCCGAACCCGAACTCGGCCTCGGCACCATTCTTCGCGTCGAAGGGCGCGGTGTGCAGGTCCTGTTTGCCAAGGCAGGCGTATTACGTCCTTACGCCGTGGATAGCGCCCCGCTTGTCCGTGCGGAATTCCGCGCCGGCCAGCGCGTGGCCGGCAAGGGCCTCGCCTTTCTCGTCGAGCGTGTCGACGAGCGTGAAGGCCTGCTGGTCTATCGCGGCGAAGGCCGTGAGCTCGAAGAGGGCCAGCTGGACGACGAGCAGGCCATGTCCCAGGCGGATGACCGCCTGATCGGCGGCCGCACCGACACCAACGACAAGTTTGACCTCCGTGCGGAAGGCCTGCGCCGCCGCGCTGAAGCCCGCCGCGCGGCCTCGTGGGGCCTGGAATCGGCCCGCATCGGCCTGGTACCGCACCAGCTTCGCGTCGCCGGCATCGCTGCCGCACGCCGTCCGCCCCGCGTCCTGCTCGCCGACGAAGTCGGCCTGGGCAAGACGATCGAGGCCGGCATGATCCTGTCGCGCCAGCTCGCCGCCGGCCGCGCCAGCCGCGTACTGCTCCTGCTGCCGGAAACCCTGGTGTACCAGTGGTTCGTGGAGCTGCTGCGCCGCTTCAACCTTTCGTTCTCCATCTTCGACGAAGAGCGCTGCGAGGCCATCGAACAGGCCAGCGACGGCCGCAATCCGTTCGAGGACGAGCAGCTGGTCATCGCCGACTTCGCCTTCCTGGAAAGCGCGCCCAAGCGTGCGCGCCAGTTGGTCGAGGCCGGTTGGGACCTGATCGTCGTCGACGAAGCGCACCATCTGGAGTGGACCCCGGAAGGCGCGAGCCCCCGCTACACCCTCGTCGAAGAGCTCGCCGTCGCCACGCCCGGCGTGATCCTGCTAACCGCGACGCCGGAGCAGCTGGGCCGTGCAGGCCACTTCGCCCGCCTGCGCCTGCTCGATCCGCAGCGCTACAGCGACCTGGACAGCTATCTCGCCGAGTCGGCCAACTTCGCGCCGTTGTCGGAGCTGGCGACCACGCTGGCCGAGGGCACGCCCCTGGACGCCGCGCAGCGCGCGCTGATCAGCGAACGCTTCAAGGGCGACCGTGAAATGGCCGCCCTGCTCGACCGCCCGAACAGCAGCGCCGCGCTGCTGGCCGCGCTGATCGACCGCCATGGCACCGGCCGCGCCATGTTCCGCAACCGCCGCGCCGGTATCGGCGGCTTCCCGAGCCGCGTGCCCGACTTCATCACCATTGACCCGGACACCCTGGGCCCGGGCCGTCGCGAATCCCTGCTGGCCGAGTTCCGCTCGGATATCCAGCAGCCGCCGGCGCCGCTCGAGTTCGACTATTCCGACGACCCGCGCATCACCGCGCTGATCGGCCTGCTTGAGGCACACCCCGAGGACAAGTTCCTCCTGCTGTGCCGCAGCCAGGGCAAGGTGATGGCCATCGAGGACGCCCTGCGCACGAAGAGTGGCGTGGGCGTGGCGCGGTTCCACGAAGGCCTCGGCATCGTGCAGCGCGACCGCAACGCGGCATTCTTCGCCCAGCGCGATGGCGCCCGCCTGCTGATCTGCTCGGAAATCGGCTCCGAAGGCCGCAACTTCCAGTTCGCCCATCGCCTGGTCATGTGGGATCTCCCGCTCGACCCGGATCTGCTCGAACAGCGTATCGGCCGCCTCGACCGCATTGGCCAGAAGCACGAGATCGCCATCCACGTACCCGTCGTGGCGCAGAGCGCGCAGCACATCCTCGCGCGCTGGTACGACGAAGGCCTGGACGCGTTCCGCAGCAGCCCCGCCGACGGCCGCGAGCTGCTCCGTCGCTTCGGCAGCCTGCTCGCCACGCTGGCCGATGAACACGCGCGCGAAGACGACGACCGCGACCAGGAACTGGACGCGCTGATCGCCGAAACCCGTGGGGCGCACGAGGAACTCTCGGCGCTCATCCACGCCGGCCGTGACCATCTGCTCGAACTCGCCGCCAGCCGGGATCCCCATGCGGACGACCTGGCCGGCAGCTTCGCGCGCGACGACAACGACCCGTCGCGCGATGCCTTCATCCAGCGCCTGTTCGAGATGTACGGCGTCCACGCCGAAGAGCTGGCGAAAGACATTATCATGCTCGATCCGCAGTACCTGTCCACCGACGGCCTCCCGGGCTTCGCGGACGGCCCGCTGTCGATCACCTTCTCGCGTGACACCGCGCTGGCTCGCGAAGAGCTGCCGCTGCTGCGCATGGATCACCCGATGGTGCTGGCCGCCGTGGACCTGCTGGTCTCCGGTGAAACCGGCAACGCCGCGTTCCTGGTGGACGACAACCTGCCGGTGCGCACGGCGTTGCTGCAGTCCGTGTTCGTGCTGGAAGTGGTGGCCAATCGCAGCCTCGACGCCGGGCGTTTCCTGCCGACGACGCCGCTGATGATCTCGGTGGATACCAAGCTCACCGAACGGCCGAACTTCCGTCCCAGCGACGTCGCCATGCGCCGCGCCGCGGATCGCAACATCGACGTGGCCCGCTACCGCAAGTTCCTGTCCAAGCTGGTGCCGCCCATGCTCGAGCATGCGAAGGACCTGGCCGAAGGCCGCGCGGAAGTGCTCAAGATTGAAGCCGTGGAAGCCGCCACGGCCGAGCTCGATGGCGAATTCAGCCGCCTGCTCGCGCTGCGCGGCGTGAATCCGTCGATCACCGAGGCGGAGATCCAGGCGGTGGCGGCGGAGCGTAGCGACCTGCTCGCTGCCCTGCCCGATGCTCGCCTGCGGCTCGATGCCGTGCGCTTCGTGGTGAGCCCGGACTTCCTCGCGCTGCGTTGAGCCCGATCAGAAGCTCTGGCGTGGCGGCCTGACCCGCCACGCCCAGAGCAACGCCAGGCCGGCCACCAGGCCGCCCAGGTGGGCGAAGTGGGCAATACCGGACAACGTGCCGGTCACGCCGAAGAACAGCTCCGCGGCACCGTACAGCGTGACGAACAGCCACGCCGGGATGCCGACGGGGATCGGGATAAGCATCAGCTTCTCCCGCGGGAACAGCATGGCGAACGCCGCCAGCAAGCCGAAGATGGCACCCGAGGCACCGACCGTCGGGTACATCTTGTCCGGCTGGAAGAAATACAGCACCGCCAGCTGCGCCACGGCCGCCGCCACCAGGCAGACGAAGTAGTAAATGGTGAAGCGGCGCGCACCCATCACCCGTTCAAGCAACCCGCCGAACATGTACAGCGCGTACATGTTCAGCACGATGTGCATGACGCTGCCATGCAGGAACGCGTACGTCACCAGCTGCCAGGGCCGGAAACCGAGCCCGGCGATGGTGCCGTCGCCCATGTCCACCGCGATGTCGTGGCCGAAGGGCCACAGCCCCAGCCAGCGCGTGATCGCCATCGTGTTGTCGTCGTCCAGCAGCAGCTGCAGGGCGAAGAGCACGACGTTGGCGATCAGCAGGTTGCGGGTAACCGGTGGCAGGCGCGGTGACATGGAAGCTCCGTGGGTGGCGAACCGGATCAGCCGGCCGGCAGCGGCGTAGGCTGCAGGATTTCGATCCAGTAGTCATCCGGGTCGCGGATGAAGGCGATGTGGCTCATGCAACCTTCGCTGAGGCGCTTCTGGAAGGTAACACCCAGGCTCTCGAAGCGCGCGCACGCCGCGCCCACGTCCGGCACGCTGACGCACAGGTGGCCGAAGCCGCGCGGCTCGGTATTGCCGTTGTGGTACGGGGTTTTTTCCAGCGTCTCGGTGCCGTGGTTGTGCGTGAGCTCAAGCACACCCGGCTGGCCCAGTACCCAGCGCTTGCGCGCCTCGTCGTCGTCGGGGATGACCGAGCGGTCACCGACGAGCACGAGGTAGACGATGGTGAACGCCGCCTCCTCGAAGATGTGCTGGTACACCGGGGTGAAGCCCAGCACGCGCGTATAGAAATCCAGCGAGGCCGTGAGGTCGCGCACGCGGATCATCGTGTGGTTGAACACGTAGCGCCGGGTGGGGATATCCGGCGTCGCGGTGACGCCCGGCAACGAGGTGAGATCGGAAAGGGACATGGGGAGGGTCTCTTGGGGGACAAAGGCTAAGGGTGACTGCACCCCCCACGCCATTGCAACCGCGCCAACGGCCACCCTACACCCAACGAGCAAATCGCCTACACAGAAGCACGGGCGCCGCCCTGCCGGAACGACAGCAGCAAAAGCACCGCCGCCAGCGCGCCGTAGGCACCGACAAACTGCCAGACCAGCGCGCGCATCGCCGGCTCAAGCAACCACGGCAGATACACCGCGCCGATCGGCTGCACGGAGTGAATCACCCCGAACGCCGTGAGCACCGCGCCCAGCGCGACGATAGCCGCCGCCTTGCGCACGTACCCATCGATCATCGCCACCACGAAGCTGGCCCACACCATCGAGGTGATGATGAAGCCGTTGCCGAGGATCACGATGACCGCCATCTCGGAGAGGCCATGCGAGCCATCGGCGTATAGGGCGGCGAAACGAGCCGGATCAACGATGGACGGATCGCCCAGCTTGATCGCCAGCATGCGCGCGATGGCCGGGAAGAAACTGAAGACCACGGCCGCGGCGTAACGCAGCGGCACGGCCTCGAAGGCCTGCACCGTGATACCGATGGCGACGAAGACCAGGATCGGCGCCAGCACGGCCACCGGGAGCAGTTCGACGAGATTGGAGAGGTAACCGAAGACGCCACCCAGCCCAATGACCAGGCCGGTCACCAGCGTGTAGCCGGTGCGTGCGCCCATCGCCTTGTAAGCCGGCTGGCCGATGTACGGCGTGGTCTGCGCCACGCCGCCGCAAATGCCCGCGACGAGGGTGGCCAGCGCTTCGACGAGGAGGATGTCGCGGGTCGGGTAATCGTCTCCGGCCGCGCGAGCGCTTTCGGTCACGTTGATGCCACCGACGACCATCAGCAGGCCGAAGGGCAGGATCAGGGCCAGGTACGGCACGGTGGCGGGCAGGCCTTCGATGAAGCCCATCGAGGGCATGGGAAAGCCCAGGCGCCATTCCCAGGCCGCGGGGGTGTGGTAACCCGTGCCCAGCAGGCCGAGCGGCCCCAGGCCGTAGTAGAGAGCGACGGCAACGATGCCCGCGCCAAGCACGCCCGGTGTACCGAACGGCAACCGGCGCTTCGCGACGAGGGCGTAGAGGACGATCCCCAGCCCGGCAAAGCCCACGACCGGCACGCGCATGATCTCGACCAGGGGCAGGAAGCCCATCAGCACCAGGGCGATGCCGGCGATGGATCCCAGCAGGCCGGCGCGCGGTACGGAGCGCTGCACCCACGCGCCGAAGAACGACAGAACGAATTTCAGCACGCCCATGACCACCAGGGATGCCATGCCGAGGCGCCACGTGGCCTCGCCTGCGGCTTGCGGGTCCATGCCCCCGGCACGATAGCCCGCGAAGGCGGGCCCGAGCACCAGCAGCGCCATGGCGATGCTGGTGGGGGCATCGAGGCCCAGCGGCATGGCGGTGACGTCCGCCCTGCCCGTCTTCGCGGCCAGCCGCCTGGCCATCCAGGTGTAGGCCAGGTTGCCCAGCAACACGCCCAGCGCCGTGCCGGGGAACATCCGCCGGTAGACGATATCGGCCGGCATGCCAAAGATGCCGATCAGGGCCGTGGCGAGGAACGCCAGGATCGACAGGTTATCGACGACGAGGCCAAGGACACCGTTGAGGTCCCCGCCGCCGAAAGCGCGACGGCGCCCTGTCACCACGGGCGCGGCCATCAGAACGACACGTCCGCGGGCTGGGTCACGCGCAGGACGGACTGGTCGCCCGTTTTGGCCTTCCATGCCACGCGGATCGCTTCGACATCCGCGCGGTGCGCCGGCGTATCGGGGTAAAGCAACAGGAGCAGCTTCGAGCGAAGACGCTCAGGCCGGGACTGGCCCTTGCCCTGCCATTGGCCGTAGACGTCCACCACGGAAAGGCCGTCGGGAAAACGCGAGCTCACTTCGCGATCCAGGAACGCGCGCCAGCCGGCTTCGTCCACGCCGGTGTTCGTGCCTTCGACACCCAGCCCGAAGTACAGCTCGGTGCGTACCCATCCCGCCGTCGTGCCGGGGTGGGCGGCATCACCCGCCAGCGTGGCCGTGGTCGTGGCAGGCCCGTGCGCAGTGGGCGTGGTCACGCAGCCGGCGAGGAACAGCGAGGCGACGAAGGCGAACCCTGCGATCGTTTTCATGGGGCGTCCGGAAAGGATGTGGTTATGGACGTCCATACGGCCAGACGTCCGTGCTATTGACACAGCCTACACTGCGATGCAACAAATGTCGCATTCTCCGTAGCTTCCTGCGGAGCCAGGGCACCGATGACACGCACCCCTCCCTTGCAGCATGCCATGCCTGGCCGCTTCGCGGCTTGCGGGCGATGTTGCCGCGGCCGCGTGGCTCACCGCTAGAACCCGCCCCTCGTTCTCGCTTCCCGCGCACCCGCCAGGCTGGCGGGCACCCCCGCGCGCGCCTTTTTCCAGGATTTCGCATGCGTCGTTCCCGCCTTCCCTTCGCCATCGCGGCCGTGCTCGCCGCGACCACCGCCCCGCTCGCCCAGGCCCAGCAGGCCGACAAGCCCGCGACCACCACGCTCGACCAGGTGATCGTCACCGGCACGCACGCCCGTGACCGCACGGTGCTGGATTCACCGGTGCCGATCGACGTCCTCACGCCTGAGGACCTGCGCGCCGCGGGTGCCGTCAACGGCGAGCTGGGCCAGGCCCTGGCGACGCTGCTGCCCTCGTTCAACTTCCCGAGGCAATCCAACTCGGGCGGCTCCGACCATGTCCGCGCAGCCCAGCTGCGCGGCATGAGCCCGGACCAGGTGCTGGTACTGGTGAACGGCAAGCGCTTCCACACCTCGGCGCTGGTGAATACCGATACGAAGATCGGCCGCGGCACCACCCCGGTGGACTTCAATGCGATCCCGATCAGCGCGATCAAGCGCATCGAGATACTGCGCGATGGCGCCGGCGCGCAGTACGGCTCGGATGCGATTGCGGGCGTCGTCAACATCATCCTCGACGACGCGCCGGAAGGCGGCGAAGTGGATGCCACCTATGGCGCTTACCACACCCACTTCCGCCCGGGTGACCGGACGATCACCGACGGCCAGAGTGGCTACGTGAGTGCCAAGGCAGGTACAAAGCTGGGAACCGATGGCTTCTTCCGGGCCGGTATCGAAGGCAACAACCGCGAGCCCACCAACCGGGCCGGCCCGGACCAGATCCCCTCATGGGAGAACGCCTCGCCCGCTAACCTCGCGCTGCAGGGCAAGCGCAACTACGCCGCAGGCGATCCTCGCAACGAGAACTACAGCGGCTGGTTCAACAGCGAACTCGGTCTCGGCGATACCGTACGCGGCTACGCGTTCGGTACCTACACGAAGCGTCGGACCGTGGGTGACAACTACTTCCGCTACCCCGACAGCGATGCCAACGTGCCGTCGATTTATCCGGAAGGCTACCGGCCCGAATCGCTCGGCTATAACACCGATATCAACCTCACCGCCGGCGCGCGCGGCCGCGTGGGCGAATGGGACATCGACGGCAGCCTCACGTGGGGACGCAATACGTTCGATTACGACCTGCGCGACTCACTGAATGTGTCGCTGGGTGAGGCCAGCCTCACGCACTTCGACGTGGGCAAGTACGAAAACTCGCAGGGCACGGCCAACCTCGACCTCACGCGCACCGTCGGCCTGGGCAGCCAGCTGTTCACCCTGGCTACGGGCGCCGAGTTCCGTCACGAAGGCTTCGAAACCTTCGCCGGCGACCCGGCGTCGTATGCCGTCGGCCCCATCGTCGGCGCGCCCACGGGGGCCCAGGCCGGCGGGGGCCTTACGCCGCAGGACACCGCCAACCTGCACCGGAACGTGGCCGCCACCTACATCGATTTTTCCGGCGACGTGACGGAGCGATTCTTTGCCGACGCGGCCGCCCGCTATGAGCACTACAACGATTTCGGAGGCGCCTGGACGGGCAAACTCAGCGGTCGCTACGCGTTCAACGATGCCATCGCCCTGCGCGGCGCCGTGTCCAATAATCTCCGCGCGCCATCGCTCAGCCAGATCGGCTTCGAGTCCACGTCCACGGGCTATGGCGCCGATGGCGAACTGGTCCAGGGCCGGGTGCTGTCGGTGAACAACCCGATCGCCCGCGGCCTCGGCGCCACCGACTTGAAGGCGGAAAAGTCGCGAAACATCAGCCTGGGCCTCACCGCTCGTGCCGGTGACCACTTCGATGCCTCGCTGGATATCTTCCGCACCGACGTGGACCACCGCGTGACCCTGTCGGAAACCATCGCCCCGGACGGCCTGGAAGACCTGATCGCCGCCCGCTTCGGCGTACCCGGTGTGCAGAGCATCGCGTTCTTCACCAATGCGGTGGACACACGCACCCGCGGCGCCGAACTGGTGACGAACTACCGCCAGCCGGCCTACGGCGGCAACCTGGTGCTGACGGCCACGTACAGCTACGACCGCACCTCGATCCGCAAGGTGCGCGACACCCCGGAGGCGCTGGCCGCGCTGGGGGCGGACGCCGTGCTGTTCGGGCTGGAGGAACGCAACACGCTCACCGACGCCGCGCCACGGCAGCGCGGCTCGTTCACGGCACGCTGGGATCATCCACGCTGGTCGCTGCTAGGTCGGGCCACCCGCCAGGGCGCCACGACGCGTGTCTTCGACTTTGGCGACGGCTTCGTGCCGAGGCAGACGTACGGCGCACGCTGGCAGATCGATGCGGAGGCCGAGTGGCATGCGACGGAACGGCTGTCGATCGCGCTGGGTGGCCAGAACATCACCGACCAGTACCCGAACCGCTCCATCCCTGACATCGCCTATGCGGGCAACTTCCCGTACGACGTGATCTCGCCGATCGGCACCAACGGCGCGTACTGGTACGGCCGGCTCCGCTACGCGTGGTAGCGGCGTAAAGCGCCCCAAAAAAAGGAGCCCGGCTTTCGCCGGGCTCCTTTTTTGTAACACCGATCAGGAACGGATTACTGCTGAACCTGCAGTTCCGTACGACGGTTGCGCGAACGGCCTTCGGCCGTGTCGTTCGTGTCGATCGGGTTGTTCTCACCGTGGCCGATCGGGCCTTCCAGGCGGTCGGCACCGATGCCGTGCGAGGTCAGGTAATCGAACACGATCTTGGCGCGACGCTCCGACAGGGACTGGTTGTAAGCATCCTTACCAACGCTATCCGTGTAACCAGCGACCGTGACCTTGACCTGCGGGTAACGCTGCAGGGTGTCGACAGCCTGGTCGAGGACGCCCAGCGATTCGCTGGTCGGCTCCTGCAGGGTCGGGCCAATGTTCGTCTCGCCCTTCTTCGGACGATCGAACTTGAAGTTGACGCCGCGCAGGTCGATGACGACCTTCTGCGGGCAACCATCCGGGCCGACGATGGTGCCAGCCGGGGTGGCCGGGCACTTGTCGTCGCAATCGTTCACGCCGTCGCCATCGCTGTCGAGGGTGGAGCAATCCGGAGCAACCGGGGCCGGGGCAGCGGCCGGAGCCGGAGCCGACGGCGGCTCGCCGAAGCGCGACACGATCGAGAAGCCGAGGAACCAGTCGCCGTAGCCGTTCTCGCCGTCGTTGGTCTTGTCGTCCCAATCGTAGCGGTAGCCGGCTTCCACGCGGAAGTCGGAGCTGTCGGTGATGGTCTTCGACACGCCGACGCCGAGTTCAGCCGCCGGAGCCCAGCCGTTGTCGGCCGGATTGTGGTGGTACGAGCCCATCACGCCAGCGAGCAGGTACGGACGCCAGCTGTCCCACGCACCAGCGTAGAAGCGGGCGGCAACGCCGTAGCTGTTGTTCGACCAGTGGCCAACGCCATCGTTATCGCGCTTGGTGCGATCAGCAAAGATGTCGATCGACGCGTTGCTGGAGATGAACTTGCCGACGCCGAGGCCGTAGTAGACCTGGCGGCTGTTGGTGTTGCGGTCGGTGTCGTTGTAGTAACCGCCAACCGTCGGGGCGATGTACCAGCGGCCGTCATAGCCATTACCCGCGGTGTCAGCGGATTCCTGCGCGTGAACGGCACCCACGCCGCCCAGGGCCAAGCCGATCAGCAAAAACAAGCCCTTACGTTTCATCGGTGTCTCCTCATTATTGGTATTCGCGTCCGCGCTCCACCCCAGACGGAAATCGCGCGTCAAAACTCTTTTGTCGAATCCGGGGACTTAGCCGTCCCTCGCTTTGTTACCCCTTCAACGGGCGGCGGCAGTTTAGCAAAAAAACAACATTTGAGCGCATGCTGCCGCCAGCCGTTCATACTTGAGTCACGGCCATTATCAAGCCGTGAAGAGCGTCATGAACTCGTGAATGGGCATCGCGTCGAGCTTTTCGGGGGAGGAAGTGACGCTCAGAACCTTCTCAACCCGCTCCGCAGGCCACTCGGCGCGGAGGGCTGCCTCAAACTTTTTGAGGAGAACCGGAATGCCCTCGGCCCGGCGGTTACGGTGCCCGATCGGGTAATCGATCGAGATTTTTTGCGTGCTCGTGCCGTCCTTGAAGAAAACCTGCACCGAATTACCGATATAACGCTTTTCGGGGTCGAAATAATCCTTGGTGAACTGCGGATTTTCGACCACGGTCATTTTCTCGCGAAGCGCGTCGATACGCGGATCAGCGGCCACATCGTCGTTGTAATCATCGGCCGTGAGACGGCCAAAAATCAGGGGTACGGCGACCATGTACTGGATGCAATGGTCGCGATCGGCGTAGTTCGACAGGGGGCCGGTCTTGTCGATGATGCGGACGCCGGCTTCCTGGGTTTCGATGACGATCTTCTCGATCTCGTCCACCCGGGGACCCACCTCGGCGTGCAGCTTCATGGCGCACTCCACGGCCGTCTGGGCGTGGAATTCGGCCGGGAAGCTGATCTTGAACAGCACGTTTTCCATGACGTAGCTGCCGAACGGACGCTCGAACTCAAAGGCGTTGCCCTTGAAGGCCACGTCGTAATAGCCCCAGGTCTTGGCCGACAGGGCCGACGGGTACCCGACCACGTTGCGGTAGACGGCGTTGATGGCGTGGGTGACGGCGCGGCGGCAGGCGTCGCCGGCGGCCCAGCTCTTGCGCGGGCCGGTGTTCGGGGCGTGGCGATAGGTGCGCAGCGCGCCGTTGTCGATCCAGCTGTGCGAGACCGCGGTGGTGATCTGGTCCTTGTTGCCACCCAGCATCGCCGTGGTGACCGCCGTGGAGGCGAGGCGCACCAGGATCACGTGGTCCTGGCCGACGCGGTTGTAGCTGTTCTTGAGGGCGTAGCAGCCCTGGATCTCGTGGGCCTTGATGGCGTAGCCGAGCACGTCGCGGACGGTGAGGGCCTTGCCGCCTTCCTTCTCCGCCTTGCGCGACAGGTAATCGGCCACCGAGAGGATGGCGCCGAGGTTGTCGGACGGGTGGCCCCACTCGGCCGCCAGCCAGGTATCGTTGAAGTCGAGGTAGCGGACCTGGGTGCCGATGGCGAACGCGGCCTGCACCGGGTCCAGCACGTGCGAGGTAAACGGCACGCGCACGCCGCCTTCCATGGAGGCGCCCGGCACGATCGGGCCGAGGTGCTTCACGCAGTCCGGGAACTTCATGGCCAGCGCCGAGCAGGCCAGCGAATCCAGCAGCATGTAGCGCGCCGTGTCGTAGGCTTCCTTCGAGTCGATCGTGTAGTCGGCCACGTAGTTGGCGATGTCCACCATCGGCTGGTCCGGGTCGGGACGGGTGGCGGAACGGATGTCGTGTGCGCTCATGGGCTTCGCTCGTGAGGGTGGGAAGGGGGAAAGCCGCCTATTTTAGCCGTGCACCCCCCATGGAAGTCTTGCCGCGCCGCAGCTGAACCCGGACAATGGCCCCACTACAGCCCAAAAGGGAGTAGTTCCACGGGGCACCCTGCCCTGTGCGCGCCGATCGTCAATACGGACGCCACAGCGTCCCGGTCGCCGCGGTGGCTTCGCGCCAGGAACGAGACTTTTGCGGTGACGACGGGCGCGCGTACCCGTCGCCGCTGCAATGGTCCGACCCACGCGCATAAGGCCACTTCATGGATTTCCTCACCCCCGAATTCTTCTCCGGCCTCGCCGCCATCATCCTGCTGGACCTGGTGCTGGCCGGTGACAACGCCATCGTCATTGCCCTGGCGGCGCGCAACCTGCCCCGCGACCTGCAAAAGAAGGCCGTGTTCTGGGGCACGTTCGGCGCCGTGGCCATCCGCATCCTGCTGACCTTCGCCGTCATCTGGCTGCTCAAGCTGCCCGGACTGATGCTCGCCGGCGGCCTGCTGCTGATCCCCATCGCGTGGAAATTGCTCAAGCACGAGGATCACGACCCGGATATCGCGCCCGCCAGGGGCTTCTGGGCGGCGATCCGGACCATCGTGGTGGCCGATGCCCTGATGGGCCTGGACAACGTCCTGGCGATCGCCGGGGCGGCCAAGGGGCACATGGGGCTGGTGGTGCTCGGCCTGGCGATCAGCGTGCCGCTGGTGGTCTGGGGCTCCACCCTGATCCTGAAGCTGATCGAGCGCTTCCCGGCGGTGATCTACATCGGTGCGGCCGCCATCGCCTGGACGGCGGCGCGGATGATCGCCCATGACAACCTCATCGCCGGCTGGTTCGAGGCGCGCCCGTGGGCGCCGTGGACGCTGGACGTGGTGCTGGTGGCCGGCGTGCTCGTCCTGGGCTGGCTGGCCCAGCGCGGCGGCGGGAAGCGCGTCAACGCGCCCTGAGCGCCACGCGTACAAAAGGCCGCCCGAAGGCGGCCTTGGATTCCCCCCGGCAAGGGCGCCCGGCCGAAGCCCGGCGCCAACCGGCTGGTTAGAACCGGAACCGCACGTACGCGGCCGGTCCGTTGAGCTTCATGTCCAGGTCCAGATCGTACTGGCTTTTGTCCTGGTGCAGCTTGATCCGGGTGTAGGCGTATTCGGCGCCAAAACCCACGTTCTGCCACGGGAACCATTCCAGGCCAATGGCCGTGTCGTAGATGTGGCCGTTGAGCTGGCCGCCATTCTTCTTCACGCCCGAAGCGTTCACGTACATGCGCCACTGGTCGTTGAACGCATGGCGCCAGCCGAGCTGCAGGTTGGGTGCCCAGGCGTCGAGATCGGTGGACGAGCTCTGCGACTGGGTCTGGCCCAGCGCCGTCACCGATGCATCGATGCTTCCGCGCACCTTGTAGTACGCCGCACCCAGGCCCACGCCGAACACGTCGTTGCCTGTGCCGAACCACCACTTGTACGCGGCGCTGCCGAAGCTGAACTTCAGGTCGCCCTTGGCGAACGCCGACGCCGTGATCGGCTGGCCGAGCACGTTCACCGATTCGTTGAACGTCTTCGAATGCGAGCGATCCACTTCATACCAGTCAAACGCAAAGCCCTGGTGCTCGCCGATGAGGAAGTCCAGGCGCACGCGCGGCACGGTCTTGTGCTTCTTGAAGTCGAGATCTTTCTCAAGATTGACATCGCCATTGCTGTTCAGGATGCGGGTCTGGCCGCCCAGCGTGGTGTCATTGTTGGTGTAGTAGCCGCCGACCCAGACGCTGACGTTGTCGAGTGCGGGGGACTGTGACTTCTTCGTGCTGTCCTGCGCGTGCGCGGCGGCGCCGAAGATAGCGAGGGATGCGAGAGCAAGGCCTGCGGTGGCCTTTCGGAAACGGTGATGCTGGATACCCATGAAGAAAAACTCCCTGCCAATTTTTGTCGAAAGTGAAACCCCCGTTTGAAAGCTTAACGATTCGTTATGTATGCATCGCGTGCACGGGAACCCCCGCGCGTTCCCATACGGTTCATGAAAGAGCATCGCCGACAGGATCGGCCGCACCAGACAAAAAGGCCAGGATGCGAGGATCCTGGCCTTTCTGCATGCTCCCCTGGTGGGGTCGACCCTGTCGGCGATGTTCTGCCTACAAGGTGATGGGCACTCGCACAGTGACGGTGGTATCCGGTGTGTCGCGCGTCACACCTACGCCCAGTGTGATGTTGAGCGTCTCTTTGTCGTTGTAGCGATACGAACCACCGATAAGGAGCGAACCGAGCGTGGCACGCGCGGAACCAGACAACGGATGGGAGTTTTGCTGCGTGCGGCCAACGAACGCCTGGTCGTAACCGATACTGATGGAGGCCTTCTCATTGAGCGACAAGCCCATGCCGACGCTGATGTCGGCGATGTCGCCGGCCTTGATGTCACCCAGGAACTGCTTGCCCGAACCCAGTACGTTACGACTGACGTTCTTGCGTTCGAAGTTGTGCAGGTAGCTGAAGTTGCCAAAGAAGACGACCGGATCGGACGGATACAGCCAGGTCATGCCGAGCTGCGCGGAGTAGAAACCCGAACCGGTGGGATTCTTCAGCGGCAGGCCGGTGCCGGTGTAGTTCTCGACGCAACGCGTGACGCAATCACTGGTGACTTCGAACGGATCCTCACCGGTGCGTGACTTCGCGCGGAACCAGCCGATGTAGTACGGCTTGTCGGCGCCGCCGTCGTTGATCTGGTAACGCAGCGTCGCTTCGACGTCGCCGAGACCCTTGCCGCTCGTGGTGAACAGGTTGTCCTGCGCCGTGCCGGTAAAGATCTCGCGGCTGATCGTGTCGGTATGCGAATCCACGTACGGGACGCGCACTTCCAGTTCCATGCGATTGGTGAGGCCGTAGCGGAAGGCCAGTGCGCCCGTCTGCGTGGTCTGCTTCACCTGGCGCACATCGACCAGGCCGATGAGGATGGCCGGGATCACCGTGTAACCGACGAGGGCCACGCGGTCACTCGACGAATACCCGTACTGGTACGACGGCTCGATGATGAGCTTGCCGCGTGGTGTCAGCACGCCGGGCTGATCAAAGATGGGCGCCACTTCCGGCGGACGCTCGTCCTGCTCGGGTCGCTTGCCGACGGGTTGGGTCGCCGCCACTGGCTGCGAGACCGGCGCCACCGGGGCGCCAGGTGCGGGCGTACCTGCTGGCACCTGGTCCTGTGGTGCGGCCACGGCCTGGGCGGTACCAGAACCGGCGCCGGGCGAACCCGTGGCGCGCGCTTCTTCCAATGCCGTCATGCCAACGGCTTTGCGCAGGTCGTTGTACTGGAGTTCCTGTGAAGCGAGCTCGCGCTTCATCTGCTCCAGTTCGGCGAGCTGCTCCGCCATGCGTGAACGCATCGCGTCGATCTTTCGCCCCTGCGACTCAATCTTCTCGCGAAGTGCGGGATCGACGGTTGCGGATTCCTGCGCCAGGCACGCGCCGATCCACATGGGTAACACCGCGAGCGACAACGCGCCCACGCATTTCTTTGCCTGCATCACCCTGCCGTTGCGATACATGCGTTAGTTCCCCCGGAACTGGATCACCGCATCCTTGATGGCTTCATCGACCCTTATGTTTTGCAACATGTGCGCCGTGTTGACGGATGCATCGATCGTGGTGGTGGCCGTAATGGCCTGGTTGTCCAGCGAGTTCTGCACCACCAGCCCCGCGGCTGAGCCCGAAGGCAGGCCTAAGCTGGATGGCAGCGTGATCGACTGGCTGGCTTGGGCGGCGTTCGTTGAGGCGTTGCTGCTCGCCGGCACCATCTGCGCCGTGGTCACGCCGCCCACGCCGTTGGTGACGACCGTGGTACCTAGGACACTCTTCAGGGCAGTTGCCTGGTCCGCCGTCATCTGCGAAACATCCGGGATATTCACCGACTGGCGGATCGCCTCGATGCCGTTGATCAGTACTGTTCGTTCGAGGCCCAGCGACACGCGCAGGCCGCTGACATCGAAGCCGCCGCGAATCGTATCCAGCTGCGCATCCGGCACGGCATGGTTTACGGGAAAGTCTGTAGCGTGCACGGTGCCGCACGCGCATACGGGGATCGCTATCGCGATCAGGAATCGTCGGGCACTCATATATCCCCCGGTCCACGCTTAGGCATCACGATGGGTCCGAGGCCGTTGCGTTCAATGCCTTCGGAAATCGGTGCCGCGGGCGCGACAGCCCAGTCGCGCGGACTATTGAAAATGGCGCGGTCGCGTTCATTGTGGATAACGAAGACGATGTGGCTCTTCCACATGTCGTCGAAGCGTCGCTTTGACATGGATCGTGTGCCTCGGGCGGGGTCGCCTATGAGTACGCGATCGTTCTTGTAACCCTTGACCACCACGAAATGGTGGTACCCGCGCTCATCGATCAGGACGATGGCAGGTATGCCCTCCTCATCAAGCTTCTCCAACGGGACATCGAACCCGTCGGCCTGGAAGCCCCGCGAGGCGAGAAAACGCTTGATGTCGAGCAGCGAGAATCCTTCGCGGTTTATCTTCCGGCGGTCCCCATTGGCGTACATCACATCGAACGCGGACTGCTCATCGATGGTGTACGCATACTGGTAGGTCAAAAGGGTGGCGACCGCCGCGGAGCCGCAGCTGAAGTCGTATTTCTGTCGAATCGTGTTGCGAAAGCGAGCTTCCTTCAGGCTCGTCATCTTCATCGGGTATGACGTGCCAGGGCTGGTCTGCACCTCCACCTTGTTGGCCAGGGCAGGCGATACCGCCAGGGCCAGCATCACGGCGAGGGCGCAGGCTGCCTTCATCAGTTCATCCTTACGATGACGCTGGTGCTGTTCTGGATCAGGACGTTGTTGCCGGAATTCTGGATAACGCTATTGATACCCGCCGCGTTCCCGAACGATCCGCCATCAATGTTGTTGGCACCGTTGCCGATGCTGAAGTTGGAGTTATTGCCCACGGTGCCGTTGGTTTCCTGGTTCACCGTGTTGTTTTCGTGGGTATCGGTACCGCCCGTCATATCCTGGAGCGTCTCGGTCGGCGTGGCTGCACCGAACGTAGGTGGCGGCTCGTTGCCCGGTGGTGTCGCGAGCGCCGCATTGGCCGCAAACGCCGTGGCCAGCGCAACCAGCGCCACGCAAGCGTTGTGGGGTCGGAACATCCGCATGGTGTTCTCCTGAGGCTGGGGATCCCCTTCGAATATCACGGGGCGCCGCGAAGGCGCCCCGTGACTCCATTGCTACACTGTGCTTGTCCGTTACGGCGTGGCGGCTGGCATGTTGATGCTTGCCTGGACACTGACACCCTGCTGGATGAGCCCGTTCGCGCCCGAATTGATCGCGAAGTTGCCCACGCCAGCGAGCGTGGCGCCCGCACCGGACATGTCGTTGGACATGGCGTACGAACCGGCGTTGACGCTGTTGGAGCCGCCGGTACCACCCGACCCGCCCGCGCCAGCGTTGTTGGTGCCACCGGTGCCTTCACCACCCGCACCCGCCGCACCGGCTGCACCGGAGTTCGCCGTTGCGGTGCCACCGTTACCTGCCGTGGCCGTTCCGCCCGTGTTGGTCGGCGAGGCGTCACCCGAGGTCGGCGCGGCGCCCGTGCTGGCCGATGCGCCACCCGTGCTGGCCGATCCGCCGCCCGTGCTTGCCGTTGAGCCACCCGTCGGGGCACCGCCACCTGCACCGCGCGAACGTGCCGCGCCGCCGTCACCGGAGGCGTCGCCACCGTTTCCGTGCGCGTTGCCGCCGTCACCGCTGGTGTCGCCACCGTAGGCAAGGCTGGCACCCATAGCGCCGCCGCTGCCTTCGGAAGCGTCGCCACCGACCGCGCCGCGGGCCGTCGAGCGTCCGCTATTGCCGCCGTCGCCACCGCTGCCGCCACGGCCGCTGGCACCCCAGGCATCGCCACCCGATGCGCCGCGCGCGCCATTGGCGTTGCCGGTATTCGCAGCGATGTTGCCGAAGTTGTACGTGGAGTTGTCGGTCACCGCACCGTTGAGCGTCGTGTTGGCGACGGCATTGGTGGTGTTGAACGAGTTCGTGTTGGTGGTCGTGTTGGTGTGGGTCGAGCTATCGGCCCAGGACGAGTTGTCGGTGTACTGCACCGCGATCGACTTACGCTGGGCGGTCGGACCGGCGGCGCCGGTCTGGGTATCGTCGGCCATGGCCGGCAGCGCGAATCCGATAGCGAGGCAGATCGCCGAAGCGATAAGGGTCTTACGCATGGGAGAGTCTCCTGTGAGCGAGCGACGTGGAACCCCTGTTTTTTCGGGGGTGACCGGACCGTCCTGCCAACGCGCCGGGTGTAAGAGCGGAGCAAATTGCGTGCCTTCCGTCGCGCAGGGGGCGAGACGGCGGTGCAGCGCGGTTTGCGCGGATTTCGCAAACTGAATGGCTCGCTGCTCATGTAAAGGGGCTGATACACGCCGTAACGCCAGTGCGGCGCAACGAAATCCCCTTGTCGCGACAGCCTTTGCTGCGCCAGCCCTTGCCTCCCGGCGGCTCAACCGGGATCATTCGAACGATCGTTTGAACCGGAGCCGCCGCCCGTGTCCTACCCGCACCTGCTCGCCCCCCTCGACCTGGGATTCACCACCCTGCGCAATCGCGTCCTCATGGGGTCGATGCATACGGGCCTGGAGGACAAGGCGGCCGACTACGACAAGCTGGCGGCCTACTTCGCCGAACGCGCCGCCGGCGGCGTGGGCCTCATCGTTACCGGTGGCATCGCGCCCAACCTGCGCGGCTGGCTGAAGCCGATGTCGGGGACGATGTCCATGCCCTGGCATGTGGCCCGGCACCGCAAGGTGACCCAGGCGGTGCACGCGGAGGGCGGCAAGATCTGCATGCAGATCCTGCACGCCGGCCGCTACGGCTACCACCCGCTTTCCGTGGCCCCGTCGGCGATCAAGTCGCCCATCACCCCGTTCAGCCCCCGCGCCCTGAGCGCCGGCGGCGTCGAGCGCACCATCAACGCCTTCGTGCGCAGCGCGAAGCTCGCGCGCGACGCGGGCTACGACGGCGTGGAGGTCATGGGCTCCGAGGGCTACCTGATCAACCAGTTCCTCACCACGCGCACCAACCAGCGCACGGACGCCTGGGGCGGCAGCGCGGAAAACCGCATGCGTTTCCCCGTCGAAATCGTCCGGCGCATGCGCGAAGCCGTGGGCAAGGACTTCATCATCATCTATCGCCTGTCCATGCTCGACCTGGTGGACAACGCCCAGCCGTGGGACGACATCGTCACCCTGGGCAAGAAGATCGAAGCCGCCGGCGCGACGCTGATCAACACCGGTATCGGCTGGCATGAAGCGCGCGTCCCGACCATCGTCACCAGCGTGCCCCGCGGCGCGTTCACCTGGGTCACCCGGCGCATGAAGGGCCAGCTGGGCATCCCGCTGGTCACCACCAACCGCATCAACATGCCCGACGTCGCCGAACAGATCCTCGCCAACGGCGATGCGGACATGGTCTCCATGGCCCGCCCCCTGCTCGCGGATCCGCAGTGGGTGAACAAGGCGAAGGCCAACCAGGCCGTCGCAATCAACACCTGCATCGCCTGCAACCAGGCCTGCCTGGACCACGTGTTCGGCAACCGCCGTGCCTCGTGCCTGGTCAACCCGCGCGCGTGCCACGAAACCGAACTGACGATCCTCCCGACGACCACGAAGAAGCGCGTCGCCGTCGTCGGCGCGGGCCCCGCCGGCCTCGCCGCGGCGGCGACGCTCGCCGAGCGTGGCCACGCCGTCACCCTGATCGATCGCGCCCACGAAATCGGCGGCCAGTTCAACATGGCCAAGCGCATCCCTGGCAAGGAAGAATTCCACGAGACCCTGCGCTACTTCGGCCACCGCCTCGACGCGACCGGCGTAGACCAGCGCCTCGGCACGGACGCCACCGTCGAATCACTCGCCAGTGGCGCCTACGACACGATCATCCTCGCGACAGGCGTGAGCCCGCGCGGCCTGGATATCGAAGGCGCGCAGCATCCGAAGGTGCTCTCCTACCTCGACGTACTGCACGGCAACCGCCCGGTCGGCGCGAAGGTCGCCGTCATCGGCGCCGGTGGCATCGGCTTCGACGTCGCCGAATTCCTCACCGAGGCCGCGCCCTCCCCCACCACCGACGTCACACGATGGTCGAAGGAATGGGGCGTGGACATGACCATGGCGACCCCCGGCGGCCTGATGCCCGCGCAGCCGGAAAAACCCGAACGCCAGGTATGGCTGCTGCAACGCACCGCCGGCCGCCCCGGCGGCCGCCTGAACAAGACCTCGGGCTGGGTGCATCGGGCGACGCTGAAGAACAAGAAGGTGCAGATGTTCGGCGGCGTGTCGTACGAGCGCATCGACGACGAAGGCCTGCACGTGACGATGGACGGCCAAAAGCATGTGCTTCCGGTCGACAACGTGATCGTCTGCGCAGGCCAGGAGCCGAACCGTGCGTTGCATGACGGACTGGTGGCGCGTGGCGTCGATGTGCGCTTAATCGGTGGTGCTGACGTGGCTGCCGAGCTCGACGCGAAACGAGCTATTGACCAGGCGACGCGTTTGGCTGCTGCGCTGTAAGGCCTCACCGTTATGCTTTGGGGCACAGAGCCCTCGGTGCCCACCCTCGCTGCTCAGACAACGCTCTGCGTTCGAAAAGGAGAGCCGCTACGCGGCTGGTTTATCTATTGGCCTACGGCCGCGAACCGGTGGCTGGGCGGGGGTTTTCGACACGACATTCCCTGCCGTGACGAAAACGCTGGGCCATCCATGGCCCACCCCCTGCGGGCCTGATCCTTCCAGCCCCCTCGCGACACTAAACTCGCCTCGAGGGTGGGCACCGAGGGCTCTCCCGATCGCTGAGGTTGCGTGTGGGGAGAGCGGGTACACCGAGTCCGCTGACCTTGGGTCGGACACTCGTTCGTCCGCGGACAGCAGATGTCGCGCACACAGTTGCTACAAAGCGGCGGTAAAGCTTGTGCGGCACTGAACCGGATGGGTGGTTGTGGGGGCGGCAAGGCCCCTGGGGCCGACGTAAGCAGAGGGCCGCTCAGTGATCGGGTTTCGCGAAAGCCGATCTACGGCCCGCTCCGCAAGGACTGCGTCCGGCGGCACCAGGGGCCTTGCCGTCCCCGCCCCGCGAACCCCACAAAAGCCAGGCGGCGTCAGCCGCTAAAAACATGCATTCGCTTCAGCGAATGAACCGCACAAAAAAAGGCGCCGCACACCCGTGCGGCGCCCTTCAAACCAAAACGATCAACGCTTCTCGATCGGAACGTACGTCTGGTCTTCCGGCCCCGTGTAATTCGCGCTCGGGCGGATAATCTTGCCATCCTGGCGCTGCTCGATCACATGCGCACTCCAGCCCGACGTACGCGCAATCACGAACAACGGCGTGAACATCGCCGTCGGCACGCCCATCATGTGATACGCCGATGCCGAGTACCAATCCAGGTTCGGGAACATCTTCTTCAGCTCCCACATCAGCTTCTCGATCTTCTCCGAGACCTCGAACAGACGCGGATTGCCGCCGTCGGTGCACAGCTTGCGGGCGATTTCCTTGATGATCTCGTTGCGCGGATCCGACACCGTATACACCGGATGGCCAAAGCCGATGATGATTTCCTTGCGCTCCACGCGGGCACGGATGTCGGCTTCTGCTTCGGCCGTATCGCGGTAGCGGGCGATGATTTCCATCGCCACTTCGTTCGCGCCGCCGTGCTTGGGGCCGCGCAGCGCGCCGATGGCGCCGGTGATGCACGAGTACATGTCCGAACCGGTGCCGGCGATGACGCGGGCGGTGAACGTGCTGGCATTGAATTCGTGCTCGGCGTACAGCACCAGCGAACGATCCAGCGCATGCGCGTGCAGGTCACTCGGCTTCTTGCCGTGCAGCACGTGGAGGAAATGCGCGGCGATGGAATCGTCGTCGGTTTCCGTCTCGACGCGCTTGCCGTTGTGGCTGAAGTGGTACCAGTACAGCAGCATCGAGCCGAAGCTGGCCATCAGGCGGTCGGCGATGTCGCGGGCGCCGGTGATGTTGTGGTCGTCCTTCTCCGGCAGCACGGTGCCGAGCACGGAGGCGCCGGTGCGCATCACGTCCATCGGGTGCGTGGCGGCCGGCAGCAGCTCCAGCGCGCTCTTCACCGGCGCGGGCAGGCCGCGCAGGCGCTTCAGCTTGGCGCGGTAGGCGTTGAGCTCCATCCAGTTGGGCAGCACGCCGTGGACGAGCAGGTAGGCCACTTCCTCGAACGAGCCCTTCGCGGCCAGGTCGTGGATGTCGTAACCACGGTAGTGCAGATCGTTGCCACTGCGGCCGACCGTGCACAGCGCGGTGTTACCGGCGGTGACGCCGGAGAGCGCGACGGATTTCTTCGGCTTCGGGCCCGTGGTGGTTGCGGTGTCGCTCATGCGTGACTCTCCTTAACCTTTCTGCGAAAACAGTGCGTCGAGGCGACGCTCGTAGTCGTGGTAGCCGATGCGGTCGTACAGCTCTTCGCGCGTCTGCATCGTGTCGATGACGTTGCGCTGGTGGCCGTCGCGGCGGATGGCGGTGTAGACGTTTTCCGCGGCCTTGTTCATGGCGCGGAACGCGGACAGCGGATACAGCACGATGCCCACGCCGACGCTGCCGAGTTCCTCGACGCTGAACAGCGGGGTCTGGCCGAACTCGGTGATATTGGCGAGCACCGGCACGTTGAGCGCATCGGTGAAGCGCTTGTACGTCGGCAGGTCGTAAGCGGCCTCGGCGAAGATCGCATCGGCGCCGGCTTCGGCGCAGGCGATGGCGCGCTCGATGGCGGCGTCCACGCCGTCCACCGCGATGGCGTCGGTGCGGGCGATGAGGAAGAAGTCCGGATCCGTCTTGGCATCGGCGGCGGCCTTGACGCGGTCGACCATCTCGCCGGCGGTGACGATTTCCTTGCCGGGGCGATGACCGCAGCGCTTGGCGCCCACCTGGTCTTCGATGTGGCAGGCGGCGGCGCCGAACTTGATCAGGCTCTTCACCGTGCGCGCGATGTTGAACGCGCTGGGGCCGAAGCCGGTGTCGATATCGACCATGAGCGGCAGGTCGCACACGTCGGTGATGCGGCGGACGTCGGTGAGCACGTCATCGAGCGTGTTGATGCCCAGGTCCGGCAGGCCCAGCGAGCCCGCGGCCACGCCGCCGCCCGAGAGGTAGATGGCGCGGAACCCGGCGCGCTGCGCCAGCAGGGCGTGGTTGGCGTTGATCGCGCCGATGACCTGCAGGGGCTTTTCGGCCGCGAGGGCGGCCCGGAAGCGGCTGCCGGCCGAGGGGGGCAAGGGCATGGAAAGTCTCCGCGTAAAGACCGGCATTTTAGCGCGGCGCGTCGGTAAAGGATTGTTGCGGTGCGGTGGCTTACACCCGGCGCTGCCCGCAATCCGGGCCACGGGCGATGGCCTTGCGGATCTCATCGAGCGCGTTGGGGTCGTCGAGGGTGGAGAGATCGCCCGGGTCGGTGTCCTGCATCAGGGCCTGCAGGGCGCGGCGCAGAAGTTTGCCGGAGCGGGTCTTGGGCAGGGCCGGCACCACGTAGATGCAGCCCGGCCGCGCCAGCGCGCCCAGCAGCTCCACCACGCGCCGCTCCATCGCCTGGGCCACATCGGCCGGGTGGTCCGTCACACCCTGCTTCAGGGTGGCGAACACCGCCGGCAGCTGGCCTTTCAGCTCATCGGCGACACCGACGACCGCCACCTCGGCCACAGCCCCCAGCGTGGCCACGGATTCCTCGATCTCGCGCGTGCCCAGCCGATGCCCGGCGACGTTGATGACGTCGTCGGTGCGGCCGAGGATGAAGGTGTAACCCTCCGCGTCGCGGACGGCCCAGTCCAGCGAGCTGTAAAGCAGTGCCTTGAAGTGCCCGAAGTAGCTGCGCTGGTAGCGCTCGTCGTCACGCCAGATGGTGGTGAGGCAGCCGGGCGGCAATGGCGGCTCGATCACCAGCACGCCCTTCTCGCCCGCGGCCTTGTCCTCGCCCGTGGCTTCATCGATAACGCGCATGCGGTAGCCGAACGTAGGAAACCCCGGCGAGCCGGGCTTCACCGGCTTCAGGTCAAGACCGGGCATCAGCGACAGCGCCGGCCATCCGGTTTCCGTCTGCCAGTAGTTGTCGATCACCGTCTTGCCGGTGCCGCGGGTGAGCCAGTCATACGTCGGCTGGTCGAGTGGTTCGCCGGCGAGGAAGATCCACTGCAGCGACGACAGGTCGTAGGTGCGGAGCCAGGCCTCGTCCTGTTTTTTCAGGATGCGGATGCCGGTGGGCGACGAGAACAGTGTGCGCACCGCGTACTGCTCGCACAGTTTCCACCAGATACCGGGGTCCGGGTTCGTCGGCATGCCTTCGTAGAGGATGGCCGTGCAACCGCCGATCAGCGGACCGTAGACGTTGTACGAGTGCCCCACCGCCCAACCCACGTCCGACGTGCAAAGGATCGTCTGTCCGGGCTGCAGGTCGAAGATCGTGGTCATCGACAGCGCGAGCGCCACGGCGTAGCCGCCGACGTCGCGCTGTATCCCCTTCGGCTTGCCGGTGGTCCCCGAGGTATAGAGCAGGTAGCTCGGCTCGTTGGATTCCAGCCACGTGATGGGCACGGTCTCGCCCAGGTGCGCGGCGCGCCGTTCGGCGTAGTCGACATCGCGGCCTTCCACCCACGCCATGGCCGCGTCGAGGCCGCGGTTGACGACCAGTACGCGCGGCGGGGGCGAGGTCGCTTCGCGCAGCGCGGCATCGACCAGCGGCTTGTACGGGATGACCTTGCCACCGCGCATGCCGGCATCGGCGCAGATGAGCAGCGCGGGCTCGGCGTCGTCGATGCGCAACGCCAGGTTATGCGCGGCAAAGCCGCCGAACACGACGGAATGGATGGCGCCGATGCGCGCGCAGGCCAGCATCGCGAACACGGCTTCCGCGATGTTGGGCAGGTAGATGATGACGCGATCGCCCTTGCCCACGCCCAGTTCAACCAGCGTGGCGGCGAACGCATTCACTTCACGGTGCAGCTCGCGATAGGTGATCTCCCGCGTGCTGTTCGTCTCGGTGGAGACGGCGATGATCGCGTTCTGGTCGGCACGGGCTTGTAGGTGCCGGTCGACGGCGTTGTGGCAGAGGTTGGTCATGCCGCCGACAAACCAGCGTCGGAACGGCGGCGTCGATGCGTCGAGGATGCGCTGGGGTGGCGTCTGCCAGTCGATCAGCGACGCCTGTTCGCCCCAGAACGCCTCCGGCTCATCGACTGATCGACGCCAGGCCTCTTCGTACCCCATGCCCATGCCTCCCGTGGTTTACGGCTTGCCTTGCCCCGGACGGGCCTGGCCATACATCTCCCACGCGATTTTCTTCAACAGCGCCTGGCGGTCGTCGCCTTCCACATACAGGTCGAAATGCGTCTTGCCTGGCAGGAAGCGGATATCGCTCTTCGCATGCAGGCCGTCGAGCGTTTCTTTGAGTAATTTCGCAGAACCATCGAGGTAGAACGTGTCCGCCGTACCCACGATGACATGGATCTTGCCGTCGAGGTCCGGCTTCAGCGCCGGCCACTGCGTGCGCAGGCGCTGCGCGATGTCGTAGTGGTCGCGCCAGTAGGCCACGACGTTGGCGTCCACGGCACCGGTGTCGCGGTTGAACATCGGCATCGGCCGGCCATCCTGCCCGCGCGGCGAAAACACCCATTCAAACGAAGCGAGCTGGCCACCGTAGGCACCGAGCACCCGCTCCAGGCGGGCGAAGGTTTCGAACGACGCGATCACCTCGCCCTTGTCGCGCACCAGCGGGTAGGCACTGCCATCGGCACGCTTGTACACGTTGGCGTTCGCCGCGTAGAGGTCGACGCCGGTGAAGTCGTGGAAGTCGCTCGGGTCGGGCGACGTGGACCAGGTCCCGCCGAAGATCTGGGGGTAGCGCGTCTGCAGCCATAACGTGGCCCAGCCGCCGGAAGAGTGGCCATTGAGGAAGCGACCGCTGGTCTTGCCGTCCATGCGGTAGCGGGTCTCCAGCCACGGGATGTACTCGCCGGTGAGGGCCTGGCCCCAGGGGCCGTTGTTCACCGAATCGGCAAACTCATGCGTGCCGGTGGGGCCGGATTCGTCGAGCAGCACCCAGATCATGGGTGGCATTTCCTTCGTCGCCATCGCGTTCCACAGGTTGGCGATGGTGCCGGCGAAGCGGTCGAAGCCGCCGCCGAACCCGTGGGTCACGTACACGACGGGGTAGGTCGCCTTGCCCAGCTCATAGCCGGGCGGCGTCAGCACCCAGGCGCGCACGGACTGCGGGCGCCCGGCGAACGCGGTGAGCACCTTGCTCTCGAGGGTTTCCGCGTGCGCGTGCTTGCGCGCTTCCGGCAGCGCATCACGCACGGCCTGCGGCACGCTGGGAGGCAGCTGCCATGCGTCACGCTCGGGTACCGTCTTCGTCAGCTTCAGGGTGGGCAGGCTGCCACCGGCGGTGATCTTCACCGGGGTCACCTCGCTGATCAGGTCGCCCGCGTGGCGGCCGCTGTAGTTGTAATCGTGGCCGACGTCGAGCACGGCCTGGAACAGGTAGTCGCCGGGCGGCAGGCTCGAGAAGCCGGCGGGAAACGCCTGGCCGTCCGCGTCGAGGTCCACCGACTCCCCGGGCGCGATCCAGCTCACCTCGCGGCCGGCGACCGACACCGCCTTGGGCTGGAACGGGTTGGTGTCGACGGCGTCGACCTTGCCGTCCTTCGCCGCGGCCTTCGCCTTGTCGGCGGGCGCGGCAAAAACGAGGAGGCGGCCCGACGTGGCTTTGTCCGTGGCCCCGTCCAGGCTGACCCGGACGATGCGGTGCGCCAGCGGCGCGCTATCGGCATGCGCGGCAGCGCCGCAGGCCACGAGGGCGAGGGCGAGGGCCGCGCGAACGGACGTGTGCTTCATCGGTGTTCCCTTTCTCGGGCCGCGGCGCGGCAGGCAGCCCGATCCTGCCATGCGGCCCCGGGGCAAGGAAATGCCGGAGGGCATGCCACCATAGTCGGACGCGCGACGAGCGAGGACCGGAAACATGAATGCGGAGTGGATCAGCCATCACGCGCTTTCCCTGTGGGGCATCCTGCTTGCCTGCGCGCTGCTGGGCGCCGATGTCGCCTGGCGGCGTGCCGTGCGCCGGCGTGAAGGGCTGGATCCTTCAGCGCGGGCGTTTCTGCGCCCCACCACCGCCGCTGCCGTGATCGTGGCGATGCTCGTGCTGGCGTCGGTCGTCGCGGTGGAAGTGCGCGAAGCCGCGGGCCTTACCGTCTTCGATGCCTCGCTGGCGACGGACCTGCGGGCCAACATGCCGCGGCCCGTGCTGCATGCCATCGCGTGGCTGACCCAGCTCGGCAACCCGATCGGCCTGGCCGTGGTCACGGGGCTGGTGATGATCGCGCTGCTGGTGCGCAGGCACGTGCAGCTCGCCCTCATCTGGCTGGGCTCGCTGGCGGGCACCGCGCTGATCAACAGCACGCTGAAAGCGTGGTTCCAGCGTGAGCGCCCCCTGCACGACCACGGCTTCGTGGTGGAACACAGCTTCAGCTTTCCCAGCGGGCATGCGTCGGGATGCACGGTGTTCTACGGCATGCTCGCCTATGTGCTGCTGGTGCTCTGCCCGCCCCGCCTGCACCGCGGCATCGTGGTGGCCGCGGTGGCGGTGATCACCCTGGTCGGGGTGAGCCGTATCCTCCTCCAGGTGCATTATTTCAGCGACGTGCTCGCGGGCTACGCCACCGGCCTGGCCTGGCTGATGCTGTGCATCGGCAGCGCCGAATACGTGCGCCTGCGCGAGGGCCGCCGCGCCGCTTCGTGATTTCATGCGGACAACACGCGCGGGATGGTGTGTTTGGCGCATGCCCAACGATCTGCCCCTCGCCATTGTCATGAACGCCGGCTCCGGCCACGGCGATGCCGCGGCCGCCCGCGACACCATCCGCGCCACGCTGGAGGCCGCGGGCCGGCCGCACCGGTTCTTCCTGATCGACGACGACCATCCGATCACGGAGGTGGTCGCCGACGCCGTGGCCCATGCGAAGCATGAAGGGGGTGCCGTCGTCGCGGTGGGCGGCGACGGCACGATCAACTGCGTGGCGGGCGCCGCATGGCGCGAGCAGCTACCGCTGGGGGTGCTGCCGCAGGGCACGTTCAACTTCTTCGGCCGGTCGCACAACATCCCGGCCGATGCGCGCGAAGCGACGGAAGGCCTCCTGCGCGGCACGCCACGCAACGTGCAGGCAGGGATGGTGAACGACCGGCTGTTCCTGGTGAACGGCAGCCTCGGGCTTTACCCGCAGGTGCTGGAAGACCGCGAGGCGTGGAAGCAGCGGCTGGGACGGCATCGGCTGGTGGCCCTGTGGTCGGGGCTGGTGACGATGATGCGCGGCTACCGCTCGTTGCGCATCGACGTGAGCGACGGCACGCGCACGCGCCAGCTGCGCACGCCCACCCTCTTCGTCGGCAACAACGCCCTGCAGATGGAGATCATCGGCTTGCCGGAAGCCAGTGACGTCTTCCGCAACGACGGCACGCTGGCCGGGCTGGTGCTGAAACCCATCGGCCGGCTCACCATGCTCGGCCTCATCCTGCGTGGCGCGCTGGGTCGCCTCGGCGATGCGGAGAACGCCATCAGCTTTGCGTTTCGCGAGATCACGGTGACGCCGAAACGGCACCGCGAGAAGATGAAGGTCGCCGTGGATGGCGAGATCGAATGGCTCGATCCACCGCTGGTCTTCCGCGCGGCACCGCGCCCGCTGGTCCTGATCACCGATGGCGAGCGGCAGCCCGGGGAGGATCCGGGTTGAGCGTGATCGTCCAGATATCCGACCCGCATTTCGGTACCGAAAGGCCGGAAGTGGTCGACGCCCTGCACCGGCTGATCACCCGCATGGCGCCCGCCCTGGTCATCCTCTCGGGTGACGTCACGCAGCGGGCACGCCGCGCGCAATTTGATGCGGCGCGGCGTTTCATCGACGGATACGGCCGCCCCACCCTGGTCATCCCCGGCAATCACGACGTGCCGCTGCTGAATGTCTTCGCGCGGGCCTTCGATCCGTTCGGCGGCTACCGGCGCGTGTTCGGCAACGATCTGGAACCGGTCCACGCAAGCGCCGACGCGCTGGTGATCGGCGTGAACACCGTGCGCCCGGCACGACACAAGAACGGCGCCGTGTCGGACGCGCAGATCGAACGTGTGTCCGCGCGGCTACGCGATGCCGATGAGGCACAGCTGCGCATCGTCGTCACGCATCAACCAGTGCACGTTATCCGCGAGAAGGATGTCGGCAACCTGCTGATCAATCGCGAGGCGGCGATTCGCGCGTGGGCGGCGGCAGGCGCGGACCTCGTGCTTGGCGGCCACATCCACCTGCCCTACGTGCGTCCGTTGAACAACGACGCCCGCCAGCTCGCCAGCGAGCTATGGGCCGTACAGGCAGGGACCGCGACGTCCACGCGGATTCGCGAAGGCATCAGCAATTCGGTACACGTGATCCGCCACGATACCGCGTCGGATCGCGCGGTGTGTCTGGTCGAGCAGTGGAATTTCGACGAGGGCGCGCAGCAGTTCAGCGCCGGGCCCATGACCACGATCCCACTGGATCGCTACCGTCAGACGTAGTGCATCCTGCGGGCCACGCCGCCATCGGCGCTGATGTTTTCACCGGTGATGAAACCGGCCTGCGACGACAGCAGGAACACGGCCAGCGCACCGATATCCGGTGGCACGCCGGCACGGCCGACGGGATGCTGCGCGTGGTCGGCCGCCGACAGCTTCGGCTTCTTTCGCGCCGACGGTTTCTTCCAGTCATCCACGACGATCCAGCCGGGGTTGATCGCGTTCACGCGAACCGGCCCGGCGCTGATCGCGAGCGCGTGGGTAAACGCCACGATGCCGCCCTTGCTCGCCGCATAGGCTTCGCTGAACGGCTCCGACTGGTGCGCGCGCGTGGACGAGATGTTGACGATGGCGCCGTTGGCTTTTTTCAACGCAGGCAAGGCGTGCTTGCAGCAGAGGAAGACGCCGCCGAGATTCGTCTCGAGGCGGTGC
The DNA here is from genome assembly GCF_006385595.1 of Luteibacter pinisoli. Lineage (NCBI taxonomy): Bacteria > Pseudomonadati > Pseudomonadota > Gammaproteobacteria > Lysobacterales > Rhodanobacteraceae > Luteibacter > Luteibacter pinisoli. Next base: position 1,151,079 of record NZ_CP041046.1, on the reverse strand, counting down.
TTCCAGTCCGCCCAGTCCATGTCTTCAATGGGGGCGTTGTGCGGATCCGCGATGCCGGCGTTGTTCACCAGGCCATCGATGCGGCCGAAGCGGCGCAGCGCCTGGGCGACGAAGCGCTTCACGCTCGCCTCCTTCGACACATCGAGCCCGTGGAACGCCGCGCGCTCGCCCACGTTCCATTCGTCGAGGCAGGCCTTGCCCGCTTCCGCGTCCAGATCGCCGATGACCACGCTGCCACCCGCATCGAGCACGGCCTGGGCGATGCCCTTGCCGACGCCCTGGGCGCCGCCGGTCACCAGCACGACCTTGCCAGGCCATTCGCCAGCGGCCGCGGCGGGCATGGGCGAGGCATGTTTTGGCTGGACCATGGCGCACTCCCGGAAAACGAATAAGCACGATCCTAAACGAAATCCTGAGGCCGGCCGCGCTACGCTTGGGCCCTGTTCTTGCCCGGAGCCCCCATGCAACCCATTTCTACCGGCCTGATCGGCTACGGCACCGCAGGCGCCTTCTTCCATGCACCCCTGATCGCTGCCGCCGAAGGACTCCGCCTGGCCGCCATCGGCAGCCGCCGCGCCGATGAGATTGCCCGCGACTTCCCCGAGGCACGCGCCTACGCCGATCCGCAGGACCTGATCCGCGACCCCGGGATCGCGCTGGTGGTGATCGCCTCGCCCAACGACACCCACGCGTCGCTGGCTCGCGCCGCGCTCGACGCAGGCAAGCACGTCGTCGTCGATAAACCCTTCACGCTGAATGCGGCCGAGGCGGAGGCGTTGATCGCGCTGGCCGCAGAGAAGCAGCGCCAGCTGTCGGTGTTCCAGAACCGCCGCTGGGACAACGACTTCCTCACCGTGCGCCGCCTGGTCGAAGACGGGCGCCTCGGCGAGGTCGTGTATTTCGAAGCGCATTTCGACCGCTTCCGGCCCGAGATCAAGCAGGGCTGGCGTGAGACCGAGGTGCCGGGTTCAGGGTTGCTCTACGACCTAGGCGCGCACCTGATCGACCAGGCGCTGGTACTGTTCGGCCTGCCGCGTGCGGTGACCGCCGACGTGACCCGCCAGCGTGCGGCGGCGAAGGCGGACGATTACTTCCACCTCGTGCTCGACTACGGCCACCGCCGGGCCGTGCTGCATGCGTCCGTGCTGGTGCGTGATCCCGGCCCGCGCTACCTCGTCCACGGCGATGGCGGCAGCTTCGTGAAGTACGGCATCGACGGCCAGGAAGCGGCGCTGCGCGAAGGCAAGCGTCCCGGTGGCACAGGCTGGGGTGAGGATGATCCGGCCTACTTCGGCCGCTTCACCGATGTGGATGGCACCGGGACCACCATTGACACCCTGCCCGGCCGTTACACCGCGTATTACGACGGCGTGGCCGCAGCGATTCGCGGCGAGGGCGACCTGCCCGTGCTGGCGCACGAAGCGCGCGACGTTATCCGCGTGATCGAAGCGGCGCAGGTATCGGCGCGGGAACGCCGTACCGTCCCGCTCTGAGTCAGTGGTCCCCGGTCGCCACGTCCCGCGAGCGATCGGAGACCCAGCCCGACCACGACGGCGCGTACAGGCGTGAACCACACAGGCCCGCGTATTCCATGGCCAGCAGGTTGTGGCACGCGGTGACGCCCGAGCCACACATGTGCACCACGTTCTCGGGCTCGGTCAGCCCGATCAGCCCTTCGAATGCCTTGCGCAGTTCTTCCGGACGACGGAACAGGCCCTGCGCGTCCAGGTTGTCGGCGAAGGGCCGGTTACGCGCGCCGGGAACATGCCCGGCCACGGGATCCAGCGGCTCCACGTCGCCGCGATAGCGTGGGGCCGCGCGTGCATCCAGCAGCACGACGTGCCCGCTGGCGAGGCCCGCCGTGAGTTCCGCGGCCGAGACCGTGCCGGCCTCGTCGAAACAGGCTTCGACGCTGGTCCGTTCGCGCACGGGCACGACGCTGTCCACGGGCCGATTCGCCGCCAGCCACGCGGGCCAGCCCCCGTCGAGCACCGCCACGTTGTCGAGCCCGGCCAGTCGCGCCAGCCACCAGAACCGTGCCGCGGCGAGCGCGCCGCCCGCGCTGTCGTAGGCAACGACCTGGACATCCGGCCGCCAGCCGATGGTCGCCAGGAAGGCCTCGAACAGCGCACGCTCCGGCAGGGGATGGCGTCCGCGACCGTTGGCCGGGGTCACCATGTCAGAGAGGTCGCGCTCGAGGTCGGCGCGCACGGCGCCGGGAATGTGCGAGGCCGCGTATTCGTGATCGCCTTTCTGCCGATCGGCGAGGTCGACGCGGCAGTCGACGAACAGCACTTCGGCCGGCGGAAGGTCCGCGGCGGTGGCCACGTCGATCAGGGTGCGGGAAATCAGCATGGCACGTGGCCCATCCGCTTCAGCAGGTTGAACAGCATGGCCGCCGTGGCGCCCCAGATGCGGTACCCCGCATGCAGGAACTCCACCATCTCGCGATTGTGCCCGCGAAAATCCATCCGGTAGCGGCGGAGGTTGGCCGGGTCGGTAAAAAAGGCGAACGGGACTTCGAAGACTTCCGCCACTTCGCCCGGATCGGGCTTCAGCGGCGCGTTGGCCGCGATGCGCGCGACCACCGGCGTGACGCTGAAACCGCTGATGGTTTCCATCGCTTCCAGGTAACCCAGCGGCGTGACGAAGCGCTCGTCCAGGCCAATCTCCTCGCGGCTCTCGCGCAGTGCCGTGGCGACGACGTCCGCGTCGCTGGCTTCCACGCGGCCACCCGGAAACGCGACCTGGCCGGCGTGTTGCTGCAAGGTGTCGGTGCGCAGGGTAAACAGCACGTTCTGTTCGCGATCGTCGCGGATGCCGATCAGCACCGCGGCCCGCCGACGGGGCACGTCGCCGATGAGGCGCACCATGTCATCGTGGTTCCAGCCGTGCGGGCCGGGAGGCGCTTCCAGCGGAAGCAATGCACCGTGCAGCCGCGCCAGCAGGTCGTCCATCAGCTGCCCTGCCGATGCGGAAGCACTTCATCCATGATCCAGAGCTTCTGCTCGTCGCTGAGCGTGCGCCATGCGGCGATTTCGCCGCCCGTGCGCAGGCAGCCTTCGCAAAGGCCACGCGCGTCGAGCCGGCAGACGCCGGTACACGGAGTCAGCGGAAGCGCGGCGGAAGGAGGAGGAGCGATGGCCATGTCGCCGGCCATTCTAGCGCCTGCGGCCTACTGGCGGATGTCGACCAGTTCGATCTCGAACACCAGGGCCTCGTTGGGGCCGATGCGCGGCAGTTCACCGCGCTCGCCATAGGCCAGCTGCGGCGGGATCACCACGCGCCACTTGTCGCCCACGTGCATGCGCGGGATCACGTCCTGCCAGCCGGGGATGACCCGGTTGACGGTAAAGGTCACCGGCTTGCCATGGGCGTAGGAGCTGTCGAACTCGGTGCCGTCGATCAGCGCGCCGCGGTAGTTGACGACGACGGTGCTGGTCACCTGCGCCTGCGGGCCATGGCCACGCTCCAGCACGTTGTACTGGATGCCCGACGGCAGGGTGATGACACCCTGGCGAGACTTGTTTTTGGCAAGGAAATCGGTGCTTCGCTGGGCGTTGGCGGTGGCTACGCGGCGGAATTCCACCACGGAGTCGCGCTGCACCTTGGCATCGAAATTCACCAGCTGCTGCTGCATGACGTCGATGGGCACGCCCGGCGCGCGCTTGGCGTAGCCATCCTGCAGGGCCTTCACCAGGATGGCGATATCCACATCGGGCTGCGCGCTGTTCGCGAACTGCGTGCCGATCTGGTAGCCGATGGCGTACGAGAGCTTCGTCTTGTCGATGACGGGTGCGCCGGCGGCCGGCGCCTGGGGCGCCGCCTGGGCAAAGGCCGTTCCACAGCAAAGGCTTAGGACGATGGCTAGCAGACGCGTGGGTGACATCCCGTTCTCCGTGGACCCGGATTCCCGGGCACGCGTGGAGGATAGTCCATTGGCGCCGCCCGGTGCCCGTACGGCATCAGACGGCTTTCGGGGGGTAAAGGTTCCCCTGTTACCATCCGCCATCTTTCCCCACGCCGGAATTCACCATGGCCTTCCGCACCCTGATCACCACCGACCGCGGCCCCGTCCGCACGATTACCGTCAACCGTCCGGACAAGCTCAACGCGCTGAACCGCGAAACCATCGGCGAGCTGACCCTGGCCTTCCGCCAGGCCCAGCAGGACGATGCGGTGCGCGCGGTGGTGCTGGCCGGCGCCGGCGAAAAGGCCTTTGTCGCAGGTGCGGATATCTCGGAAATGACCGCGTGGTCGCCGGTGAAGGCCCAGGCCGCGTCACGCGCCGGGCAGGAACTGATGCTGACGATCGAGCGCCTTGGCAAGCCGGTGATCGCGAAGATCCAGGGCTACGCGCTGGGCGGCGGCATGGAACTGGCCATGGCCTGCCACCTGCGCGTGGCCAGCGAGAAGGCGAAGTTCGGCCAGCCGGAAATCGGCCTCGGGCTGATCCCGGGCTTTGGTGGCACGCAGCGACTCACCCGCCTTGCCGGCCGTGGCGCCGCGCTGGAGCTCTGCCTGCTGGGCCAGCAGATCGACGCCACCCGCGCCGAGAAGCTGGGCGTGGTGACCCGCGTGGTCGCCGCTGATGAACTCGATGCCAGCGTGGACACCATGGCCGACCAGCTGGCCGCCGCGGCGCCGCTCGCGCTGAAGGGCATCCTCGAAGCGGTGATCGAAGGCGGCGAGTGCGCCATCGACCAGGGCCTCGCGTTTGAAACGCAGGGCTTCGCCATCGCCTTCTCGACCGACGACATGCGCGAAGGCACCAGCGCCTTCCTCGAACGCCGCAAGCCGGCGTTCAAGGGCACCTGACGCTTAGTGGTGTGACCCCCGGTAGTTCTTCTCACCGGCTGTGATGCGCACATCCAGCCGGTTCTCCGGCGGTGCCAGCGGGCAGGTCGCGTACGGCGTGAACGCGCACGGCGGGTTGCGCGCCTGGTTGAAATCCAGCACCAGCTTGCCGTCCTTCGCCAGCGGCGTGTCTAGGAAGCGCGCCGCGCCATAGGTTTCCTTGCCGCTGGTACGGTCGGCAAACACGAAGAACAGCGAGTCCGGTTCTTCCTGGATCGGGTACAGCTCGAAGGTCTGGCCGTCACGCTTGAACACCGCCTTGCCCGGCACCTTCTCCTTGTCGATGGTGCCGAGCACCGAGCCGATCTCCAGCTCATGCGGCGGATCGAAGGGCACCCAGTCGGCCACCACGCGCCACGACGGGTCGATGTCGAAGTAATCGAGCCCCACGAAGTGCGTGCGCGTTTCGGCGTTTTCATCCTTCACGCGAAGGGCCTTGCGGCCATCGCGGGCGATGATGAAAAAGTGCGCCGTGCCGAAGCGTACTTCGGTCGGCGTGTGGCCCGGTGCATCGTCCATCAGCGTGGCGCGCTCCACCTCGCGACCGTCGACCAGCGCACCGCTGTTCTTCGCCAGCTCGATGGTGGCCGTGCCACTGTCGTCCAGCGTGATGGTGCCGAGGTGGGCGGGCCCGGCCTTCAGCACGATGTCGTTGTCCGTAGCGCTGCCGATACGGTTGGCACCGGGCTGCAGCCATTCCAGGCCGATCAGGCTCAGCCAGCCATCGGGCGCGGTGAGCGCCGAAAGCCGGTCGGCGCGAGCCTTCTGCACCGTGGCCGTCAGGTCGTCGGAGGCGATGGCGTTGCCGGTGGCGATGGCCACGACGGAAGCGAGGGCGAGCGTACGAATCATGGGGTTTATCTTCCGCGGAGGAACAGTTTGTCCAGCTCGAACAGCGAGAGCTGCACCCAGGTGGGGCGGCCGTGGTTGCACTGGCCGCTGCGCTCGGTGGCTTCCATTTCACGCAGGAGAGCATTCATTTCTGGCAAGCCAAGACGGCGCCCGGCACGGACCGAACCGTGGCAGGCCATCGTGGAAAGCAGTTCGTTTTCGAGTTCTTCCAGACGGCGTGAGCTGCCGTGCTGCGCGAGCTCGCTGAGCACATCGCGCGTGAGCTGGCCCACGTCAGCGCCTTCCAGCAGGGAAGGAATACGACGCACGACCACGCCAGAAGGGCCGCTGCGTGAGAGCTCCAGGCCCCACTCCGCCAGCGCGTCGGCGTGCTCTTCCGCGGCGGCGGCTTCCTTCGCGCTAACGGCGATGGACAGCGGCACCAGCATCATCTGCGAACGCAGGCTTGCGGTGACGCGGCCGTTCTTGAGCTTCTCGTAGGTGATGCGTTCGTGTGCCGCGTGCATGTCGACCAGCACGAGGCCATGTGCGTTTTCCGCGAGCACGTAGATGTTCTTCAGCTGCGCGATGGCGTAGCCCAGCGGGGGCACGTCATCGCCCTGCTCCGGGTCCTGCGCCTGCGTGGGCGACCACGCCGTGGACGGCCGCGGCGCAAACGCCGTGGGCGCGTTGCGCGTGTCGCCCAGTAACGTGGCGTAGTCGGCCAGCGGCTCTTCGCGCACACCCAGGTTGAGGCGTGACTGGCTCGATGGCATCGGCCATGCGGGCATCGATGCCATCGGCTGCGACGCGCGCGATTCGAACGCGCTGCCCGCCGCGGCCGCCACCGGCATCGGTGACTCCGGAGCCGCCGCGCCCGCGCGCGTCTGTGACAGCGCTTCGTGCAGCGTGCGGAACAGGAAGTCGTGGATCAGGCGCTGCTCGCGGAAGCGCACTTCGCTCTTCGCCGGGTGCACGTTCACATCGACGCCGGCGGGGTCGAGCTCGAGGAACAGCACGAACACCGGATGACGGCCGTGGAACAGGACGTCGGCATAGGCCTGGCGCACGGCGTGCGCCACGATGCGATCGCGCACCAGCCGCCCGTTGACGTAGAAATACTGCTGGTCGGCCTGGCCGCGCGATGCGGTGGGCAAGCCCACCCAGCCGGAGAGGCGCATGCCAGCGGCTTCGTGTTCAACACGCAGCGCCTGGCCGGGGAAGTCGGGGCCGAGCACTTCGGCCACGCGAGCGAGCGCCGCGTGCTCGTCGCGCGCGGGCTTCAACAGGCGCACCGGCTTGCCGTTGTGGGTCAGCCGGATATCGACGCCTTCGCGGGCGAGCGCCAGCGACTTGAGCAGGTCGTCGATGTGCGCGAACTCGGTGCGTTCGGCGCGGAGGAACTTGCGCCGGGCGGGCACGTTGTAGAACAGGTCGCGTACTTCGATCGTGGTGCCAGGCGGATGCTGCGCCGGACGCGCATCGGTGTACTTGCCACCATCCACTTCGATACGCCAGGCCTCGTCGTGACCGGCATGGCGCGAGGTGAGCGCGAAGCGCGCCACCGACGATACCGAGGCCAGCGCTTCGCCGCGGAAGCCCATGCTGGCGACGCGCTCGAGGTCATCGAAGCTGGCGATCTTGCTGGTGGCGTGCGAGGCGACGGCCAGTGGCAGTTCCTCACGCGGAATGCCACCGCCATCGTCGCGGACGCGGATGAGCCGCACGCCGCCCTGCTCGATGTCGACATCGATGCGGCGGGCGCCGGCATCGATGCTGTTTTCCACGAGTTCCTTCACCACCGACGCGGGGCGTTCGATGACTTCACCGGCGGCGATCTGGTTGATCAGCTCGGGCGGAAGGGGACGGATGGGCATGGGCGTGACCTGACAGCAACTTCAGGCCAGAAGAATAACGGAACGCGCCCCGCCATGGAGGCGCGTCGGGTCAGCCCGAGGGGATGACCATCACGGTGCCGACGCGCACCGTGTTGTCGTTCATCTTGTTCGCGAGCTTCAGCGAACCCACGGAAATACCGTACTGCTGGGCGATGCCAGTAAGGGTTTCGCCACGGCCGACGCGGTGCAGGTCGCGGATATTGTCGTCCGCGCGGCTGCCACCGGATTTCTTCGCCGGCGCATCGGCCTGGGCCACCATTTTCGCGGGCTTCGACACCACCGGTGCCTTCGCCGTGGCGCGGGTGGGGGCCTTCGCCACCGGCTTGGCATCCGTCGCGTCATCGCTGCCGTCCGCCTCGACAGGCGCCGGCGTGGACGCCACGTAGGTGCCGTTACGGCGCGCCGCCTGGGCGGCGAACCACGTGCCCGGCGGGGGCATGGATTCGAAATAGTTGCGCACGCCACCCAGCACGGCATTCGCCAGCTCGCGGCGGTGCCCGCTGTCACGCAGGCGGGTTTCTTCCGAGGGATTGGTGATGAACGCGGTTTCCACCAGGATCGACGGCACGTCCGGCGAGCGCAGCACCACGAAGTTGGCGCGCTCCACGTAGCCGCGATGGGTCGGGCCAAGGCTGCCCAGCGCCTTCAGCACGTTGCCGGCGATCTGCTCGGAGGCCTGCATGGCATAGCCCTGCTGCAGGTCGAGGAGCACGGCGGCCAGCGAGTCGTCCTTGTCATCCAGCGACACGCCACCGACCAGGTCGGCGCGGTTTTCGCGATCGGCCAGCCAGCGCGAGGCTTCGGAGGTCTTGCCACGCGGCGACAGCACCCACACCGAGGAGCCCTTGGCGTCGCTGTTCTTGAACGCGTCCGCGTGGATCGACACGAACATGTCCGCGTTGTGCTCGCGGGCGATCTGGTAGCGCCGCTTCAGCGGGATGAAGTAATCGCCGTTGCGGGTCAGCACGGCCTGCATGCCGGGCTGGCGGTTGATCTGGTCGGCCAGCTCGCGGGCCACCATCAGGGTGACGTCTTTCTCGCGCAGGCCCGTGGCGCCCTTGGCGCCCGGATCTTCGCCGCCGTGGCCGGCATCGATGGCCACCACGACCTTGCGGCCGCCCGCCATGGGCGGCACGCCCGCGGGGATGGTCTTGCCGCGGCCCTTCGACACCGTGGCGGCGGGGGCGTCGGCCGGCGCGTCAGCCATGGCTTTCGACACCGACGGGGTGTCGTCATCGCTTACCGGGTTGTCGCCCGGGTCGGTCTGGCCGCCGGGGTACAGGTCCAGGACCAGGCGGTAGCCGTAGTCGCCGGCCGGCTTGAGCAGGAAGCTCTTCGGCTTGGCCTTCGCGTCCACGGTGGCGGTCAGGCGCGCGGTGCCGCCCTGCTTGCCGGTGCTCATGGACTTGAACAGGCCCTGCCCGCCCGGCGCCGAGAAATCAGGCGCGACGGCGCTGCCGGCGATATCCAGCACCACGCTGCCCGGGGTGTCGCCCTGGGACATCTTGTAGGTGGCCGGACCGGAAAGGTCGAAGACCACGCGCGTGTACTCGGGGCCTGCCCATACGCGCGCCGCCTTCACGTCAGCCGCCTGCGAAGCGGCAGGGGCCAGCGTCGCGACGGCGGTCACGCACGCAAGAACCCTTAGTTTGGTAGTGATTCCCCTCATATGGCCCGGATTGAACTCCATGCGCCCGCGGATTGCAAGATTTTTTCCCTTGCTAATCCATGACCTGCGAACACTTCGTCAACAGCCATACAGGAATGTGCTGCAATCGCGCACGAGTTGCGCCTCAGGACAGCGCGTCGACCAGCCGGCGACCTGCCTCGGAGTGCGGGACAAAGCCCACGCTGCGGCCACTGCCCTCGTGGCGGAAGCTCAGTTCGAGATCCACGGGCGGCAGCGCGCCCGCGCCGCGCTCGGGCCATTCCACCAGCACGATGGCGCCCGGCTCGGCCAGGCTGTCGAGGCCGAGCCATTCGAGTTCGCCGGGGTCGGCAATGCGGTAAAGATCAAGATGGAAGGCGCGGCGGTCGCCGAACTCATAGCCTTCGACCAGGCTGTACGTCGGGCTTTTCACCCGCTCACCCACGCCCAGCGCCTGCAGGAATGCGCGGGCGAAAGTGGTCTTGCCGGCGCCAAGGTCGCCGTGCAGGAAGGCGACGAGGCCGCCGGGCAGCGCCGCGGCAACGCGGCGGCCCAGGGCGATCGTGGCGGCCTCATCGGCCAGGGTCAGTTCCATCTCACGCCTCCAGGCCGTTAATGAGTCGGCGCAACGGTACAAGCAGGTCGCCGGCCAGGAGGCCACGCTCGCCATCACGGGCGGCCGCATCGGCGGCGCGGGCGTGCAGGCCCACGCCCAGGCAGGCCGCCTCGAAGGGGTTGCAGCCCTGGCCAAGGAGGCCGGCGATGATGCCCGTCAGCGTGTCACCCATCCCGCCACTGGCCATGCCCGGGTTGCCCCAGGGGCAGACGGCCACGCGACCATCGGGTGCGCCGATGAGGCTGCCGTTGCCCTTCAGCACCACCACGGCTTCAAAGCGGCGAGCCAGTGCCCGGACGGCGGCGAACCGGTCGGCCTGGATCTCGGCCGTGGGGATGCCGAGCAGGCGGCTGGCCTCGCCCGGGTGCGGGGTGAGCACGATGGCGGCCGGTAACACGCGCGGCTCGGCATGCAGCAGGTTGAGACCATCGGCGTCGAGCACCGTCGGCTTGCCCGAATCCAGGGCGGTTACCCACAGGGCGTGGCCCCACGCGGCCTGGCCGAGGCCGGGGCCGATGGCCAGGACCGAGGCCTTGTCGAGCATCGGCTGCAGGGATTGCGGGCCGTCCACGGCATGCGCCATCAGCTCCGGGCGCGCGGCGTTCATCGCCAGCACGTTCTGTTCGCGCGTGGCGACGCTGACCAGCCCGGCGCCCGTGCGCGCCGCGGCCTCGGCGGCCATACGTACGGCGCCGCCGGTGCCATGGTCGCCACCGATGGCCAGTACGTGGCCATTGCTGCCCTTGTGCGAGTCACGGGGACGCGGCGGCAGGCCCTGCGGGCGCAGCAATGTGGCATCGGGCGTTTCACGCAGGGAAGCCGGCAGGCCCAGCGCATGCAGCACGATCTCGCCCGCGAGCTCGGCGAGATGGGTATGCAAGCCGCGCTTGTGGACGATGAAGGTGGCGGTCGCCGTGGCACGCACGGCGACACCCGGGCACGAGCCGGTGTCGGCCGAGAGGCCCGACGGGATGTCGAGGGCGAGGACGGGCACGCCAGCGGCGTTGATCGCCTCGATGGCGTCTTTCGCCTCGCCTTCCGGCGCGCGGTTGAGGCCGGTGCCGTAGATGGCGTCGACGATGACATCCGGCGTCGCCAGGGCATCGTCGTCCGCCACCCCGTACAGCGTGCCACCGGCGGCCAGGAAGGCCTCGCGCGCTGCCGCGGCATCACCGCCTTCGGCCGGCGTTCCCAGCGCAAGCAGGTCCACCTGCAGGCCAGCGGCCAGGGCATCGCGCCCGACCAGGTAGCCGTCGCCCCCGTTATTGCCAGCGCCGCAGACGATGCGCAGGCGCCTCGCTTCCGGCCAGTGGCGCCGCAGCTGGGCGAACGCAGCGGCGGCCGCGCGCGACATCAGCTCGAACCCGGGGATGCCCAGCTCGTCGATCGCCCGCCGGTCGATGGCGCGCGCCTGGGCGGACGTGAAGAGGGCGGTATCGAGGTGGGGAGCGCTCATCCGGATGATTATAGGTGGGCCAAGTAGAATGGGCGTATGCCTGCTTCCACCGACATCGATTACGCCGCACTGGCCGACGACATCAAGCGTTGGGCGGGCGAGCTTGGCTTCGCGGACGCCGGCATCGCAGGCACGGACCTGGGCCACGACGAGGCCTACCTCGAACGCTGGCTGGCCGACGGCCATCACGGCGAGATGGATTACATGGCACGCCATGGCACGCGCCGCAGCCGCCCCGCCGAACTCGAGCCAGGCACGCTTCGGGTGATTTCCGTCCGCATGGATTACATCCCGCCCGGCACCGCCAATGCGTGGGACGTGATCCACGACACCGACAAGGCGTATATCGCCCGCTATGCGCTGGGCCGCGATTACCACAAGGTGATGCGCAACCGCCTGCAGAAGCTGGCGTCACGCATTACCGAACGCGTGGGTGATTTCGCCTACCGCGCCTACGTGGACTCGGCACCGGTGCTGGAAAAAGCGCTCGCCCGCAACGCCGGGCTGGGCTGGATCGGCAAGCACACCGTGCTGATCAACAAGCGCGCCGGCTCGTACTTCTTCCTCGGCGAGCTCTACACCAACCTGCCCTTGCCGGTGGATGCGCCCGCCTCCGCGCACTGCGGCAGCTGTCGCAAATGCATCGATATCTGCCCGACCCAGGCGATCGTGGCGCCGTATCGCCTCGACGCCCGACGCTGCATCTCGTATCTCACCATCGAACTCAAGGGCAGCATCCCCGAGGAACTGCGCGCACCGATGGGCAACCGCGTCTTCGGTTGCGACGACTGCCAGCTGATCTGCCCGTGGAACAAGTTTGCCCAGGACGCGACGGAACCTGACTTCGCGCCGCGGCACAGCCTGGATGGGCCACGGCTCGTGGAACTGTTCGCGTGGACCGAAGAGGAATTCCTGTCGCGCACCGAGGGCATGGCCATCCGCCGCACGGGCTACGAGGGCTGGCTGCGTAACCTCGCCGTGGGGCTGGGCAATGCGCCGACCAGCACGGACGTAGTGACCTCGCTGCGCGCCCGCGAGAACGACCCTTCGCCGGTGGTGCAGGAACATGTCGCGTGGGCCCTGGCGCGCCACAACGGCTAGCCCGGCCACACGCCCTGCGGCACGTTGCCATACCACCATGGTCGCATGGGCCGCCCCGTCGACCGGGCGGGATAATTGGCGTTCCCCTCCCGTTGCACCGGCTCGCTGCATGTCTTCCGAACGCATCCTTTCCTCCCTCCTGCGCGACCGCGTGGTCAGCGCCGAGGCCGCCGCCGCGTTGATCCAGCCCGGCGAAACCGTGGCGATGAGCGGCTTCACCGGCTCCGGCTACCCGAAAGCCGTGCCGCTTGCCCTCGCCCGCCGCATCGACGATGCGCACGTCGCCGGCGAGGCATTCCGCATCCGCCTGATGACCGGTGCGTCCACCGCGCCGGAGCTGGATGGCGCGCTGGCGCAGGCCGACGGCATCGCCCTGCGCATGCCCTTCCAGACCGACCCCGACGCACGCCAGCGCATCAACGCGGGCACGCTCGATTACATCGACATCCATCTCAGCCACGTGGCGCAACACGTGTGGTTTGGCTTCTACGGCGAGATCGATACGGCGGTGATCGAAGTGTCCGGCATCCGCGAAGACGGATCGCTCATCCCGTCGACGTCGGTAGGCAACAACAAGACCTGGTTGGACCTCGCCAAGAAAGTGATCATCGAGGTGAACGACTGGCAGCCCGATGGCATCGACGGCATGCACGACGTGTACTACGGCACCGCCTTGCCCCCGCATCGCAAGCCGATTCCGCTGGTGCAGGCCGATGACCGCATCGGCGAAACGTCCCTGCGTTGCGACCCGGACAAGGTGGTGGCGGTGGTGCGCACGCACGGGCCCGACCGCAACAGCCCCTTCGCCGCCGTGGATGACACGAGCAAGCGCATCGCTGGCCATCTGATCGAATTCCTGAAACACGAAGTCAGGATGGGAAGGCTGCCGGAGAACCTGCTGCCGCTGCAGTCGGGCGTGGGCAATATCCCGAATGCCGTCCTCGCAGGCCTTGCCGAAAGCGGCTTCCGCGACCTCTCCGCGTTCACCGAAGTGATCCAGGACGGCATGCTCGACATGCTGCGCGACGGCGTCCTTCGCGTGGCCTCGTGCACGGGTTTCGCACTGAGTCCGGCCGCCAACGAGGAGTTCAAGCGCAACATCGCGTTCTACCGCGAACGCATCATCATGCGGACGCAGGAGATATCCAACCATCCGGAGCTCGTCCGCCGCCTGGGCTGCATCGCCATGAACGGCATGATCGAAGCAGACCTCTACGGCAACGTGAACTCCACGCACGTGATGGGCAGCCGCATCATGAACGGCATCGGCGGCTCGGGTGATTTCGCGCGCAATAGCTTCCTGTCGATTTTCCTCAGCCCGAGCACGGCGAAGAACGGCAGCATTTCCGCACTGGTGCCGATGGTGAGCCACGTGGATCACACGGAGCACGATGTGTCGATCATCGTGACCGAGCACGGCCTGGCGGACCTTCGTGGCCTGCCGCCGCGGCACCGCGCGCGGCAAATCCTCGACCACTGCGTGGATCCGTCGTATCGCGCGCAGCTGGAGGATTATTTTGATCGGGCGTCGCGAGTGAGCTACGGCAAGCACACGCCGCATCTGTTGCCGGAAGCGCTGTCGTGGCATCAGCGTTGGCTGGATACGGGAACGATGTTGGGTTGAAGGCGGTTCATTCGCCTTCGCGAATGCATGTGACTAGCGGCTGACGCCGCCTTGCTCTTGCGGGTTTCGCGGGGTGGGGACGGCAAGGCCCCACAACCACCCATCCGGTTCAGTGCCACACAAGCTTCACCGCCGCTTTGTAGGAGCGCACCTTGTGCGTTTACGCCCTTCAGGGTGCGACATCTTTCGCACAAACGGCACATGGCCCAAGCTCTGGCGGCGGCTTTTCGTCACACCCCCTCAGTGTTGACGAGAGCCCTCGGTGCCCACCCTCGAGGCGAGTTTAGTGTCGCGAGGGGGCTGGAAGGATCAGGCCCGCAGGGGGTGGGCCATGGAGGGCCCACCGTTTTCGCCACGACAGGGAATGTCGTGTCGAAAACCCCCGCCCAGCCACCGGTTCGCGGCCGTAGGCCAATAAGAAAACCAGCCGCGTAGCGGCTCTCCTTTTCGAACGCAGAGCGTTGTCTGAGCAGCGAGGGTGGGCGCCGAGGGCTCTTCGCCCCGACCCCCATGGGCCGAGGCGGCATCAGCCGCTAAAAACACGCATTCGCGGAAGCGAATGAACCGCATAAAAAACCCCGCCGAAGCGGGGTTTTCTTGTTACACCATGCCGCCCGATTTCCGGACGATCAACATCGCCAGCTCAAGCGACTGCTCATAGTTCAGGCGTGGATCCACCATCGACTTATAAGCGCGGTCCAGATCCTGCTCGACCAGCCCACGCGCACCACCAAGGCACTCCGTCACGTTCTCACCCGTCAGCTCCAGATGCACGCCGCCAAGGCGCGTGCCGGCGGCCGCGTGGATATCAAACGCCTGGTCCAGCTCGCCGGCGATGTTCGTGAAGCGCCGTGTTTTGTAGCCGTTGCTGGTGCTCTCGGTGTTGCCGTGCATCGGATCCGCCACCCACAGCACGCGACGACCGTCAGCCTTCACGGCCTCGAGCAGCGGCTGCAGCTGGGTGCCGATCTTGTCGTTGCCCATGCGGTGGATCAGGGTCAGGCGGCCCGGCTCGTCGTTCGGGTTCAGCACGTCGATCAGGCGCAGCAGGTCGTCCGGCTGCACCGTCGGGCCGACTTTCACGGCGATCGGGTTGCGGATGCCGCGGAAGTATTCCGTGTGGGCGCCATCGAGCGCCGCCGTGCGCATGCCGATCCACGGGAAGTGCGTGGACAGGTTGAACCAGCCGTCCTGGCGCGGCACCTGGCGCGTGAGCGCTTCCTCGTAGTGCAGCAGGAGGGCCTCGTGCGAGGTGTAGAAATCCACGCGTGAGTAGCTGGCAATCGACTGGCCGGCCAGGGTCTCCATGAAGCGCAGCGAGTCACCGATGCTGGCCACCATGCGGCGGTACTCGGCGGCGAGCGGCGAATGCTCCACCCACGCGAGGTCCCAGTACTCAGGGTGATGCAGGTCGGCGAAGCCACCGTCGATGAGCGCGCGGACGAAGTTCATCGTCATCGCTGAACGTGCGTGCGCCTTGATCAGGCGCAGCGGATCGGCGCGGCGGGCCTCGGGTGTGAACGCGGGGCTGTTGACCAGGTCGCCACGGAACGCCGGCAGGGTGACGCCGTCACGGGTCTCCGTGTCAGCCGAGCGCGGCTTGGCGTACTGGCCGGCGAAACGGCCCACGCGAAGCACCGGCTTCTTCAGCCCGTGCACGAGCACCAGGCTCATCTGCAGCAGCACCTTCAACCGGTTCGAAATGATCGGGCTGCTGCAATCGGCGAAGCTCTCGGCGCAGTCGCCACCCTGGAGGAGGAAACGCTCGCCCTCCTGAGCTTCGGCGATGCGCTGCTTGAGGGTCAGGATCTCCCAGGAGGTCACCAGCGGCGGGAGATCGCCCAGCTGGGCGAGGGCCTCGTTGAGTTCGTCGAGGTTCTCGTACGTCGGCTGCTGCAGGGCAGTCCGCGTCCGCCACGAATCCGGCGCCCAGGGTGCGGACGGGGAAGGAACGGCTTTGAGGGAATGCGGCATAACGGCGGGCCTACGTGGTAGCGCTTTGAACGGCGCGGGAAGTCGGGGAACGATCGGAGCTGCGCAGGGCCATCCAGGCCCAGGCGATGAGGATGATGAACCAGAGCAAGGTCCAGCCCGGCATGGGAACGCCGAGGATGGGCTCTACCTTGGCGCACTCACCGGAACCGGTGAAGGCAAGCTTCAGCATCTTCATGAAGGGGAAGGCGTCAAACAGGTAGCCGAGCCCGGGCCCACACGCCGGCACCTGGTCGGCCGGAAGGGTCTGCAGCCACAGGTGGCGGCCGGCCGTCGCGATGCCCCACGCGCCGCCCAGGGTGGCCAGGATGGCGTAGGTGGCGCGAGCGCCCTTGCGCACCGGCGCGTGCAAGCCACCGATGAGGAATACCAGACCCATGATGCACACCGCGATGCGCTGGAAGATGCACAGCGGGCACGGATCCAGGTGCATCTCGTACTGGGCATACAGCGCGAAGCCCATGAGGCCAGCGCAGACAAGGAAACCAGCGAGATAGCGGGAGCGGTACGACCAGGCGAGAGGATTCATTCGGGGATGGTGCGGTGCGGGGACACCCACGTTAACGCTTTGTGCACCGGTTTGTCAGCAGGTCGCAGAAGTTTCGTTTGTAACTGAGTCAACGACTTAGCGAAAAAAACCCCGGCTGGTTGCCCGGCCGGGGTTTGGGTACCTCTGGATGTCGCTAACGCTTACTCAGCGTCGGCAGCATCGGTCTTCGGGCGATCCACCAGCTCGACGTACGCCATCGGGGCGCTGTCGCCCGGGCGGAAGCCGCACTTGAGGATACGCAGGTAGCCGCCGGGACGCTCGCGGTAACGCGGGCCGAGCTCGACGAACAGCTTGCCGACAGCCTGCTTGTCGCGCAGACGCGCGAAAGCGAGGCGGCGGTTGGCAACGCCGTCGGTCTTGGCGAGCGTGATGAGCGGCTCGGCAACGCGACGGAGTTCCTTCGCCTTGGGAAGGGTGGTGCGGATAAGCTCGTGCTTGATCAGCGACGCGGCCATGTTCTTGAACATGGCTTCGCGGTGGCTGCTCGTGCGGTTGAGCTTGCGACCGGATTTCTGGTGGCGCATGGCGTTTACTCTCTAAGGTCTGTTGTTATGAAAGGCCGGCCAGGATGAGCCGACTTTCCGCGGTTTCCCGCTATTCGAGGCTGTCAGAACGCCCCGTTATAAGAGCACGGCCTCTATGGACCGCTTTGATATGCCGGGGGAAGTGCGCATGGCATCCGCCGGATCGTGCAAAAGGAACCGGGGCGATCGAAAACCGATCGCCCCGTAAAACATCAGCCGAGCTGCATGCCGTGGGACAGACCCGGCGGCGGCCAGTTCTCGAGCTTCATGCCCAGGGCCAGGCCACGACCGCCAAGGACATCCTTGATTTCGGTCAGCGACTTCTTGCCCAGGTTCGGCGTCTTGAGCAGTTCGACTTCCGTCTTCTGCACGAGGTCGCCGATGTAGTAAATGCTCTCTGCCTTGAGGCAGTTCGCCGAACGAACCGTCAGTTCGAGGTCGTCGATCGGACGGAGCAGCAGCGGATCGAAACCGCCCTTCTCCGCCTTGGTCGAATCGGACTCGCGGCGCGAGAAATCGCCGAAAACCGACAGCTGGTCGTTGATGATTTCAGCCGCCTTGCGGACAGCGTCTTCAGCGCCGATCGTGCCGTTCGTCTCGATGTCGAGCACGAGCTTGTCGAGGTTGGTGCGCTGCTCAACACGAGCGGCGTCCACTTCGTAAGCCACGCGCAACACCGGCGCAAACGACGCGTCGAGCTGCAGACGGCCGATCGGCCGCGTCTCGTCATCCGGATGCTGGCGAGCAGAGGCCGGCTGGTAGCCGACGCCCTTGCGAACCTTCAAACGCATGTTCAGGGCCACATCCTTGGTGAGGTGGCAGATCACATGGTCCGGGTTGACGATTTCAACGGTGTGGTCGACGGCAATATCGCCCGCCGTGACCACGCCCTTGCCTTTCTTCGACAGCGTCAGGGTGACTTCGTCACCGCTGTGCTGGCGAATCGCAACGTCCTTGAGGTTCAGGAGAACCTCAATGACGTCTTCCTGAAGGCCTTCCAGGGTGGTGTACTCGTGCAGCACGCCGTCGATTTCGACTTCGACGATGGCGCTGCCCGGAATCGAAGAGAGCAGCACGCGGCGCAGCGCGTTGCCCAGGGTGTGACCAAAGCCACGCTCGAGCGGCTCGACCACCACCTTGGCGCGGTTCGCTCCGAGCTGCTCGACGCTGAGGCCGCGGGGCCGCAGCACACTAGTTGACGATACTGCCATGCAAGGCTCCGGTGGATTACTTCGAGTAAAGCTCGACGATCAGGGCTTCGTTGATATCGGCCGGCAGATCACCACGATCAGGGACGGCCTTGAACGTGCCTGCGAACTTCTTGCTGTCGACTTCGACCCACGTCGGACGGAGGTCCATCGTGTCGTAGATCGTCGCCGCTTCCTGCACACGCAACTGCGTACGGGCCTTCTCGGTCAGCGAAACCTCGTCGCCCGGACGGACGTGGTACGAGGGAACGTTGACCTTCTTGCCGTTGACCGTCACCGACTTATGGGCGACGAGCTGGCGGGCCTGGGCGCGGGTGACCGCGAAACCCATGCGGTAGACGACGTTGTCGAGCCGGCTCTCCAGGAGGCGAAGCAGGTTTTCACCTGTGTTGCCCTTCTGGGTCGAAGCCTTGGTGTAGTAGTTGCTGAACTGACGCTCAAGCACACCGTAGATGCGCTTGACCTTCTGCTTCTCACGCAGCTGCACTGCGTAGTCGGACAGGCGGGCGCGCTTGTTGGCGCCATGCTGACCGGGCTTGTTTTCGAGCTTGCACTTGGAATCAAGCGCGCGGGCCGGGCTCTTCAGACCGAGGTCGGCACCTTCACGACGCGCAAGTTTGCAGGTAGCTCCACGATAACGGGCCATGGGTATGCTCCTTAGACGCGACGCTTCTTGGGGGGACGGCAGCCGTTATGCGGAATCGGCGTGACGTCAATAATGTTGAGCACTTTGTAGCCCAACGCATTCAGGGAACGCACGGCCGACTCACGGCCCGGGCCGGGGCCCTTGATGCGAACTTCCACGGTCTTCACACCGTAGTCGCCGGCAGCGCGGCCAGCCTTTTCGGCGGCAACCTGGGCAGCGAACGGGGTCGACTTACGGGAACCGCGGAAACCCGCGCCACCAGCAGTCGCCCACGACAGGGCGTTGCCCTGGCGATCGGTGATCGTGACGATCGTGTTGTTGAACGAAGCCTGCACGTGGGCCACGGCATCCGTGACAACGCGCTTAATCTTCTTCTTGGTCTTAACCGGCTTAGCCATAATCGGTATCCGTTACTTCTTGATCGGACGACGCGGACCCTTGCGGGTACGGGCGTTGGTACGCGTGCGCTGGCCGCGCACCGGCAGGCCGCGACGATGGCGCAGGCCACGATAGCAACCCAGGTCCATCAGACGCTTGACCGCCATACCGATCTCGCGGCGAAGATCGCCTTCGACCGTGTACTTGGCGATTTCAGCGCGGATCTTCTCGACCTCGCCTTCGCTCAACGATTTGATCTGGGTGGTCGAAACCACGCCAGCGTCGGCACAGACCTTCTTCGCCCGCGAACGGCCGATTCCGTAAATGCTCTGCAGGCCAACCCAGACATGCTTCTGGACCGGCAAATTGACACCCGCGATGCGCGCCATGATGTACTGTCTCCAATGTGCTTCGAGCGCGGTAAACGCGCAATTCTAACCTTAATTAACCTAAACGGGAAGTCCAGCGGCACCAGGTGCCACGGCCTCCCCTACTCGGGGACTTCCAGTCCAATCTCAGCCGCGGCGGAGATTGGACTTCTTAAGCAGACTCTCGTACTGGTGGCTGACGAGATGGGCCTGGACCTGGGCCGTAAAGTCCATCACCACCACCACCACGATCAGCAGCGAAGTGCCGCCGAAATAGAACGGTACGTGCCAGGCGTTCTGAAGGAACGTGGGCACCAGGCAGACCAGGACGATGTAGAGCGCGCCAACACCGGTAAGCCGGGTCATGACGCCATCGATGTAGTCCGCCGTGGCCCGACCCGGGCGGATGCCCGGAATCAGCGCGCCCGAACGCTTGAGGTTATCGGCCGTTTCCTGCGAGTTGAACACGATCGCCGTATAGAAGAAGGCGAAACCGATCACCAGCACCGCGAACACGATGTCGTGGATGGGCTCACCCGGGCTCAGCGCCGTGGTCACCGCCTGCAGCCAACGCGACTGGTGGGCAGAGCCGAACCAGGTTGCCGCGGTAGCCGGGAACAACAGCAGGCTGGTCGCGAAGATCGGCGGAATGACGCCCGCCATGTTGATCTTCAGCGGCAGATGCGATGTCTGGCGCTGGAACTGACGCTGGTTGCCCTGCTTCGCGTAGTTCACGGTGATGCGCCGCTGGGCGCGCTCCATGAACACCACGAAAGCCGTGACACCCAGGATGACCACGGTGACCAGCAGCAGCTTCAGGACCGACAGCTCGCCGTTGTTCGCCATGCTCAGCGTGTGCGCCACCGCAGCGGGCAGGCCAGCCACGATACCGGCGAAGATCAGCATCGAAATGCCGTTGCCAATACCGCGCTCGGTGATCTGCTCGCCCAGCCACATCAGGAACATGGTGCCGGCGGTGAGGCCGACGACCGAAGCCATGATGAAACCAGGACCCGGCATGTACACCACCGGCGAACCGCCTGCCGCGACCTGCTTCTGCAGGGCGACCGCGATGCCGAAGGCCTGGAAGGCCGCGAGGCCGACCGTGCCGAAGCGGGTGTACATCGTCATCTTGCGACGACCCGACTCACCTTCCTTGCGCAATGCCATCAGCGAAGGAATGACCGAGCCCATCATCTGGACCACGATCGAAGCCGAGATATAAGGCACGACACCCAGTGCGAAGACCGAGAAGCGGGACAGCGAACCACCCGAGAACATGTTGACCATGTTCAGCAGGCCGCCGCCGCCCTCAACCAGGCTCGTCATCGCCTCGGGGTTCACGCCCGGAACGGGAATGAACGAGCCGAGGCGGAAGACGATCAGCGCACCAATCAGGAAAAAGATGCGCTGACGCAGTTCCGTCAGTTTGCCCAGCGAGCCGAGCGAATTGCCCTGCGCTCCAGCCACTGTATTACTCCACGCTGCCGCCGGCGGCTT
The DNA here is from genome assembly GCF_006385595.1 of Luteibacter pinisoli. Taxonomy (NCBI): domain Bacteria; kingdom Pseudomonadati; phylum Pseudomonadota; class Gammaproteobacteria; order Lysobacterales; family Rhodanobacteraceae; genus Luteibacter; species Luteibacter pinisoli. The sequence goes on along the minus strand of NZ_CP041046.1, from coordinate 1,129,882 downwards.
CGATGGCGGCCTTGGCACCGGCCGTCGCGAGCACACCCTGGAGCTTCACAGCGCGAGTAATCTCGCCCTTCAGCACGATCTTGATCTTCTTGGCGCGGCTGGTCACGAGGCCAGCGGCGTGCAGAGCGATCGGATCGATGGTGTCGGCTTCGATAGCCGCCAGCTGATAGAGCATGACCTGTTCGGTGTCGGCCTTCTTCAGCGAGCGGAAGCCCACCTTCGGGAGACGACGCTGCAGCGGCATCTGGCCGCCTTCGAAACCGACGCGGTGCGTGTTACCGGCACGAGCGTGCTGACCCTTATGGCCACGGCCGGCAGTCTTGCCGAGGCCGGAACCAATACCGCGAGCGACGCGGGTGCGGGTCTTGCGAGCGCCCTTACCAGGGCGGAGATCATTAAGACGCATGATTATTACTCCTCAACCCGGACCAGGTAGTAGACCGTGTTGATGAGGCCACGGACCTGCGGGGAATCCTTCAGTTCACGGACATCGTTGAGCTTGCCGAGGCCGAGGGCCTTGACGCTCAGGCGATGACGACCCTGCACACCACGCAGGCCCTTGACGAGGCGCACGCGGACGGTGCCGGTGGTTTCGGTGTTCTTAGCCATTGCCCAGCACCTCTTCGATCGTCTTGCCACGCTTGGCGGCGATGCGCTTCGGCGAGGCGACGGCCTGCAGACCCTTGATCGTCGCGCGGACGAGGTTGATCGGGTTGCGCGAGCCGACGGCCTTGGCCAGCACGTCCTTCACGCCGACCACTTCGAGGACAGCGCGCATGGCGCCGCCGGCGATGACGCCGGTACCCTGGGAAGCGGGCTGCATGTAAACGCGGGCTGCGCCGTGGTTGGCCTTGATGGCGTACCACAGGGTGCCCTGGTTCAGTTCAATCGTGACCATGTTGCGGCGGGCGCGTTCCATGGCCTTGGAAATGGCGACCGGCACTTCACGCGCCTTGCCATAACCAAAACCGACGCGGCCTTCGCCATCGCCGACAACCGTCAGCGCGGTGAAGCTCATCTGGCGGCCACCCTTGACGGTCTTGGCCACGCGGTTGACGGCGATAAGCTTTTCAAGCATGCCGTCCGAATTTTCGCGATCTGTCGAGGACATCTCTTTTCCTGATAGCCCGGAATGATAGTTAGCCGGGACTTCTGTTTACGGCTTGGTCGCCGCTTGGTGTTGTAGGTACATCGGGCGACACCGGCCCCGAGGGGCCGATGCCGTGGCCTGACGCCTCTTAGAACTTGAGGCCGGCCTCACGAGCCGCATCGGCGAGAGCCTTGATGCGACCGTGGTAACGGAAACCCGAGCGGTCGAACGCGACGGCTTCGATACCGGCGGCCTTGGCGCGCTCGGCAACGATGCGACCCACCGTGGTGGCGGCCTCGACGTTCTTCTTGCTCTTGAGGCCTTCGGCCACCGAGCTCTGCACGGTCGAGGCAGCTGCCACGACGGTGCCGTTCGGTGCAAAGACCTGGGCGTAGATGTGCTGGCCAGTGCGGTGCACGCTCAAGCGGGCGACGGCGAGCTCACGGATGTGAGAGCGGGTCGACTTGGCGCGGCGCAGGCGGGATTCGTTCTTGTTCATCGTCTCGTCTCCAGAAAGCGGATAGGCCGATTAGGCCTTCTTGGCTTCCTTCAGGATGATCTTCTCGCCGGCATAGCGGACGCCCTTACCCTTGTAGGGTTCCGGCGAACGGAATGCGCGGATCTTCGCAGCCACCTGGCCGACGAGCTGCTTGTCGGCGCCCTTCACCAGGACTTCCGTCTGCGTCGGGGTTTCGATGGTGATGCCTTCCGGCGCCTCGAAGACGACCGGATGCGAGAAGCCGAGCGAAAGGTTGATCGACTTGCCCTGCATCTGCGCGCGGTAACCGACGCCGACCAGTTCCAGCTTCTTTTCGAAGCCGTTGGCCACGCCGATGACCATGTTCGCGACGATGGCGCGAGCGGTACCGCCGAACTTGTCGTCAGTGCCATCGGCAACGACAACCGTGGCCACGCCATTTTCCTGCGCGAACGAGATGCCCGGCAGTTCGTGGGTGGTCAGGGTGCCCTTGGGGCCCTTGACGGAGACGGTGCCGTTGGCGACCGAGATTTCAACGCCCTTGGGGAGCGTGATGGGCTTCTTGGCTACACGTGACATATCAGGACTCCTTACGCCACCTGGCCAATGACTTCGCCACCCAGACCCTTGGCACGGGCCTGCGCATCGGTCAGGAGACCGGCGGAGGTGGAGATGATCGAGATACCCAGGCCGCCGAGAACCTTCGGCAGCTCGTCCTTGCCGCGGTAAACGCGGAGACCCGAACGGCTGACACGGGCGATGGTTTCGATAGCCGGACGGCCTTCGAAATACTTCAGCTTGATCTCGAGGACCGGCTTGCCGTCTTCTTCGGCAACGCGGGCGTCAAGGACATAGCCTTCGTTCTGCAGGAGCTGGGCGAGGGCCAGCTTCATCTTCGACGACGGCATACGGACAACCGACTTGCCAGTGGCCTGGCTATTGCGGATGCGCGTAAACAGATCGGCGATGGGATCAGTCATGCTCATAGAAAAAACCCTTGAGAGTGCACCGATATCCGAATTACCGGAGATCTTTAAATTGTAAAGCCGACAAGACGTCGGTCTGCATTGCGCAGACCAACGACTATATCAGGCTGTCGCGGATTGGGCAACTTTTGCCCAGCCCGTGCCCTGCCCCGCCCCCGAGGGGGCGGATCCAGGTATTACCAGCTTGCCTTGCGCAGGCCCGGCACGTCGCCACGCATGGTGGCTTCGCGCAGCTTGTTGCGGCCGAGGCCGAACTTGCTGTAGACGCCACGCGGGCGGCCGGTCAGGGCGCAGCGGTTGCGCTGACGCGACGGCGAAGCGTCACGCGGCAGCTTCTGCAGCTTGGTCTGGGCTTCCATCTTCTCGTCATACGAGGCGGTGGCGCTCAGAACAATCGCCTTCAGTTCGGCGCGCTTGGCGGCGTACTTCTTGACGAGCTTGGAGCGCTTGACATCACGCTCAATCATCGAGGTCTTGGCCATGTTCTACCTGGTAATCAGTTGCGGAACGGGAAGCTGAAGGCTTCCAACAGTGCCTTGGCTTCTTCGTCGGACTTCGCAGTGGTGGTGATGGAGATATCCATACCGCGCAGCGCGTCGACCTGGTCGAAGTCGATTTCCGGGAAGATGATCTGTTCCTTGATGCCGAAGTTGTAGTTACCGCGGCCATCAAATGCACGGCCCGAGACACCACGGAAGTCGCGCGTACGCGGCAGCGAGATGTTGATCAGGCGGTCCAGGAACTCCCACATCTGGGCACGGCGCAGGGTGACCTTGCAACCGATCGGCCAGCCGTCGCGGATCTTGAACGATGCGACGGAGACGCGAGCCTTCGTGGTGACCGGCTTCTGGCCGGCGATCTTGGTCATGTCAGCCACGGCATTGTCGAGGATCTTCTTGTTACCGGCAGCTTCGCCGACGCCCATGTTGAGCGTGATCTTCGTAATGCGCGGGACTTCCATGACGTTCTGGTAGCCAAAGCGCTCGGTGAGCTTCTGCATCACCGAATCTTTGTAAAACGTTTCAAGGCGGGTCATGACTTCGATTCCTTACGCGTCGACGACTTCGCCGGAGACGAACACGCGCACCTTGCGCCCGTCTTCGAGCGTCTTGGTGCCCACGCGCTCGCCCTTGTTAGCGGCGGAGTTGAAGAGCTGGACATTGGAAATGTGGATCGAGGCCTCACGCTCGACGATACCGCCAGGCTGGTTGGCCTGGGGGTTCGGCTTGGTGTGACGCTTGATGATGTTGACGTTCGAGACGACCACGCGGTCGCCGTCGACACGCAGCACATCGCCGCGCTGGCCCTTGTTCTTGCCGGTGAGCACGACGACGTGGTCACCCTTGCGGATACGGTTCATGTCTGGCCTCCGCTCAGAGCACTTCAGGCGCGAGCGAGACGATCTTCATGAACTTCTCGCTGCGCAGCTCGCGGGTAACCGGCCCGAAGATACGGGTACCGATCGGCTCGAGCTTATTGTTGAGGATGACGGCCGCGTTACCGTCGAAACGGATCACCGAGCCATCCGGACGGCGCACACCCTTGGCGGTACGAACCACCACGGCGTTGTACACCTCGCCCTTCTTGACCTTGCCGCGGGGGATCGCGTCCTTGATCGTCACCTTGATCACATCACCGACGCTGGCGTAACGGCGCTTCGAGCCGCCCAGCACCTTGATGCACATCATTTCCTTCGCGCCGCTGTTATCAGCCGCGGAAAGCATGCTCTGTACCTGAATCATGGCAGCTCTCCTTAGACTTCAGCGCGCGTGACGATTTCGACCACGCGGTGATGCTTGGTCTTCGACAGCGGACGGCACTCTGCGATACGCACCACGTCGCCCTCATTCGCACCGGTTTCATCGTGCGCGTGGAGCTTGGTGGAGCGGCGGATGATCTTGCCGAGCAGCGGATGCTGCACCTGGCGCTCGATCAGGACCGTGACAGTGCTGGCCATCTTGTTGCTAATGACGCGACCGACAAGGGTACGCGCTGTTTTCGTGTTATCGCTCATATCAGCCGTCCCTTACTTCTTCTCGCCGAGCACGAACTTCGTGCGGGCGATGTCGCGCCGAACGCGGCGCAGCTGGTGCGGCTGGTTGAGCTGGCCGGAGCCCTTCTGCATGCGCAGATTGAACTGCTCCTTGCGAAGGTCCAGCAGATGCTGATTCAGCTCTTCCGCCGACTTGTCTTTGATTTCTTTGATGGCCATTACATCACCGCCCTGGACACGAACTGGGTCTGGACCGAGAGCTTGGCAGCGGCAAGGCGCATGGCCTCACGTGCGGTTGCTTCGTCGACGCCTTCGATTTCATAAAGCATGCGGCCCGGCTGGATCAGAGCAACCCAGAACTCGACGCCACCCTTACCGGCACCCATTCGAACTTCGATGGGCTTGCGGGTGATCGGCTTGTCCGGGAACACGCGGATCCACAACTTGCCGCCACGCTTGACGTAGCGCGTGATGCAACGACGGGCCGCTTCGATCTGACGCGCGGTCAGCTGACCATGCGTCGTCGCCTTGAGGCCGTACTCGCCAAAGCTCACGAGGTTGGAATTGAATGCCAGGCCGTCGTTACGGCCCTTATGCATCTTGCGGTACTTGGTACGCTTCGGTTGCAACATGGCAACGCTCCTTACTTGGCAGAGCGCTCGCCACGCTCACGGCGGTTTTCACCACCATCGCGACGCGACGACTGCTGCGGCTGCTGATCTTCCTTCGACGCCTCGGCCGTGGCGGCCGCGAGGTCGAAGATCTCGCCCTTATAGACCCACACCTTCACACCGATGATGCCGTACTGGGTCTTCGCTTCGGCGGTGCCGTAGTCGATGTCAGCGCGGAGGGTGTGGAGGGGCACGCGACCTTCACGAGCCCACTCGGAGCGCGCGATCTCGGCGCCGTTCAGACGGCCGGAGACGTTGATCTTGATGCCCAGGGCGCCGAGGCGCATGGCGTTACCAACCGAGCGCTTCATGGCACGACGGAACATGATGCGGCGCTCGAGCTGCTGCGCGATCGACTCGGCAACGAGCTGGGCGTCGAGTTCCGGCTTGCGGACTTCGCTGACGTTGATGTGCGTCGGGACGCCCATCATGTCGGTGACTTCCTTACGCAGCTTCTCGATGTCCTCGCCCTTCTTGCCGATCACCACGCCCGGACGGGCGGTGTGGATCGTCACGCGGGCGGTCTTGGCCGGGCGCTCGATCTGGATCTTCGAGATACCGGCGGCGGCGAGCTTCTTGCGGAGCATCTCGCGGACCTTGAGGTCAGCTGCGAGATAGACCGCATATTCGCCCTTATTGGCGTACCACTTCGAGTTCCAGTCCTTGGCAATGCCGAGGCGGATACCGGTGGGATGTACTTTATGACCCATCGTCTCTTACCCCAGTCAGTTACCAACAACCACAGTGATGTGGCTGGTGCGCTTCAGGATGCGCGAACCGCGGCCTTTGGCCCGGGCGAACATGCGCTTCATCGCCTGACCTTCGTCGACGAAAATACGCGTGACCTTCAGCTCGTCCACGTCGGCGCCGAGATTGTTCTCAGCGTTGGCGACGGCGGACAGCAGCACCTTGCGAACAAGGTGGGCGGCCTTCTTGTTGGTAAAGGCAAGCGTGTCGCTGGCCCGGCCGACGGGCATGCCGCGGACCAGGTCTGCCACCAGGCGTGCCTTTTGCGCCGAAATGCGGGCGCCACGCAGGATCGCTTTGGCTTCAGTGCTCATCACTTGCCCTTCTTGTCGCCGGCGTGCCCCTTGTAGGTGCGGGTCACCGCGAACTCGCCGAGCTTATGCCCGACCATGTTCTCGTTGATGAGCACCGGCACATGCTGGCGGCCGTTGTGGATGGCGATGGTCAGACCGACCATCTCCGGCAGGATCATCGAGCGACGCGACCAGGTCTTGATCGGACGCTTGTTATTGGCGGAAACGGCGGCTTCCACCTTCTTTACGAGGTGCAGGTCAACGAACGGACCTTTCTTTAGAGAGCGCGGCATGATCGTTTCCTAATTACTTGCGACGACGCACGATGAACTGCTGGGTGCGCTTGTTATTGCGCGTCTTGTAACCCTTGGTCGGGGTACCCCACGGGCTGACCGGATGACGGCCGCCAGAGGTCTTGCCCTCACCACCGCCGTGCGGATGGTCGACCGGGTTCATCACGACACCGCGAACGGTCGGACGGATACCCGCCCAGCGCTTCTTACCGGCCTTGCCGAGCTTGCGCAGGCTGTGCTCGGAGTTGCCGACTTCACCGATGGTGGCGCGGCATTCAACCGGGACGCGGCGCATTTCGCCGGAGCGAAGACGCAGCGTGGCATAGCCCTGCTCGCGAGCGACCAGCTGGACCGAGGCACCAGCGGAACGCGCGATCTGCGCACCCTTGCCAGGCTTCATCTCGATGCAGTGGATCGTGGAACCGACCGGGATCGAACGAAGCGGCAGACAGTTGCCCGGCTTGATCGGGGAGTCGGAACCGGACACGAGACGGTCGCCAGTCGCCACGCCCTTCGGCGCGATGATGTAGCGGCGCTCGCCGTCGGCGTAGCACAGCAGCGCGATGTGCGCGGTGCGGTTCGGGTCGTATTCAAGACGCTCGACAACGGCGGCAATGCCTTCCTTGTCGCGCTTGAAGTCGATGATGCGGTAAGCCTGCTTGTGACCGCCGCCGCGATGACGCGTGGTGATGCGACCGTAGTGGTTGCGTCCGCCCGTCTTCGACTGCGATTCGGTCAGGGGCGCGTACGGTGCGCCCTTGTGCAGACCTTCGGTCCGCACGCTGACAGCGTCGCGGCGGCCCGGGGAGGTCGGCTTGTGAGTGATCAGTGCCATCTCAATTCAACTCCTGGCTCAGGCCTTGGCCGACACGTCGATCGTGTGGCCATCGGCGAGGCGGACGTAAGCCTTGCGCTTGCCCTGGCGGTTGCCAGTGCGGAAGCGGAACGACTTCACCTTGCCCTTGGTATTCACGAGGTTCACGTCCACGACCTTGACGTCGAAGAGTTCCTCAACCGCGACCGCAACATCAGCCTTGGTCGCCTCGGGCGCAACGATGAACACATACTGGTTGTGCTCAGCGAGGCGGGCAGCCTTTTCGGAAATGTGCGGGGCGCGAAGCGTGTTGAGCGTACGTTCGGTGCTCATGCGAGCCACTCCTCGACCTTCTTGACCGCGTCCACCGTCATGATGACGAAGTCGCTACCAACGAGGCTGACCGGGTTCAGGGCCAGCACGTCGACGACGTGGATGTACGGAATGTTGCGTGCGGACAGGTACAGCGCCTCGGTGGCGTCTTCCGACACCAGCAGGACACGACCCTTGACTTCGAGCTCGGCAAGCTTGGCGATCATCGCCTTGGTGCTGGCCTTCTCGAGCGACAGTTCGGAGACGACCTTCAGGCGATCCTGACGGTGCAGCTCGGCGACGATCGAACGAATCGCAACGCGGTAAGCCTTGCGGTTGACCTTCTGCTCAAAGCTGCGCGGCTTCGCTGCGAACGTCACACCACCGCCCACGAAGATCGGGGCACGGTAGTCGCCGTGGCGGGCGCCGCCGCCCTTCTGCTTCTTGAACTTCTTCGTGGTACCCGACATCTCACCGCGCGAAAGCTGCGCTTTGGTGCCGGCGCGGCCGGCTGCCTGGTAGGCAGTGACGACCTGGTGCACGAGGGCCTTCTTGTACTCGCCGCCGAACACTTCGTCCGAGACAGTGAGCGACTTGGCGCCAATAACGTTAAGTTCCATGGCGTCTCTCCTCAACCCTTGGTCGTCGGACGGATCACGACGTCGCCACCCGGCGCGCCAGGGATTGCGCCCTTGACCGCGATGAGATGACGTTCGGCGTCGACCTTGACCACTTCCAGGCCCTGCACGGTGCGATTGACCGCACCCATGTGGCCCGACATCTTCTTACCAGGGAACACACGACCCGGGGTCTGGCGCTGGCCGATCGAGCCGGGGGCGCGATGCGACAGCGAGTTACCGTGGGTAGCGTCGCCCATCTTGAAGTGGTGACGCTTGATGGTGCCCTGGAAGCCCTTACCCTTCGAGACGCCGGCGACGTCGACGGTCTGGCCTACGCTGAACACCGCTTCCGCGGTCAGCTCGGCACCGACTTCGTACTTGCCCGATTCGTCCGCGTTCAGGCGGAATTCCCACAGACCACGACCCGGCTCAACCTTGGCCTTCGCGTAGTGACCCTTGGCGGGGTTCGTCAGCAGCGACGCGCGCTTGGCGCCAGCCGTGACCTGGACGGCGTCGTAGCCGTCGATTTCAACCGTCTTCACCTGGGTCACACGATTCGGGGTCGCTTCAATCAGCGTCACCGGAATCGAGCGGCCATCTTCAGTGAAGAGCCGGCTCATGCCGCACTTGCGGCCAACCAGTCCGATACTCATCTTCGTATCCTTTTATCCGCTCAGCCCAGCTTGATCTGCACATCGACACCAGCGGCAAGATCGAGCTTCATGAGCGCGTCCACGGTCTTGTCGTTGGGATCAATGATGTCCAGAACGCGCTTGTGCGTACGAGTCTCGTACTGGTCGCGGGCATCTTTGTCGACGTGCGGCGACACCAGAATGGTGTAGCGCTCAATCTTGGTCGGCAGCGGGATCGGGCCGAGAACCGTAGCGCCAGTGCGCTTGGCCGTCTCGACGATTTCGCTGGCCGAACGATCGATCAGGCGATGATCGAAGGCCTTGAGCCGAATGCGAATCTTTTGGTTCGCCATAAAACCGTGTCCTGTTATCGAAAGAACGTTCTTGTGATTCGGAATGGCTTCTCGCCACCCCGCACAACCCAGTTACTACTTACTACGGGTACCGCAACGGGCCGCCCGGTACGGCTTGACACCGTCCAAAACGACCCGAAAAAGTCGGGCAGACCGCATAAACGGCCTGCCCAGACAGAAAAGTATAGAATACGCAACGACATGGGTCAACAGAGCTTGCGCTCGTTGCCCGTTGGCATCCTATTCGGCGTCCATGCCGGCGAACTCGAAGCACATTCCGTGCGCCTCATTTCGCGGTGAGCCCAGCCCCGGAGGGCATGTGGCTGATATAACTCGACGAATATAGCTGGTTCGCCAGGGGAATGGAAGCCCCTGGTCAAAAAATAAGCAAAAAAAAACGGGGGCTTTCGCCCCCGCTTCTTCGATACCGGGCAGGTTGCCCTGCCCTGGCGATCTTTTCTTACTTGGTGATCTTCGCCACGACGCCGGCGCCGACGGTGCGGCCACCTTCGCGGATAGCAAAGCGCAGGCCTTCGTCCATGGCGATCGGGAAGCCCAGGGTCACCGAGATCTTCACGTTGTCGCCCGGCATCACCATCTCGGTGCCTTCCGGCAGCTTGATGGAGCCCGTCACGTCCGTGGTACGGAAGTAGAACTGCGGACGGTAGTTGCTGAAGAACGGGGTGTGACGGCCGCCTTCGTCCTTCGACAGGACGTAGATCTCACCTTCGAACTCGGTGTGCGGGGTCACGGTGCCCGGCTTGGCCAGGACCTGGCCACGCTCGACGTCTTCACGCTTCAGGCCACGGACCAGCACGCCGACGTTGTCACCGGCCTGACCCTGGTCGAGCAGCTTGCGGAACATTTCCACGCCGGTAACCGTCGTGTTCTGGGTGGCCTTCAGGCCAACCACTTCGGCCGGATCGCCGACCTTGACGATACCGCGCTCAACGCGACCGGTCAGCACCGTACCGCGGCCCGAGATCGAGAACACGTCTTCGACCGGCAGCAGGAACGGCTTGTCGATGTCACGCTCCGGCTCCGGGATCCAGCTGTCGAGCGCGTCGACCAGCTTGATGATCGCCGGCACGCCGATGTCCGACTGGTCGCCGTCGAGGGCCAGACGCGCCGAACCCGCGATGATCGGGGTGTCGTCGCCCGGGAACTCGTACTTCGAGAGCAGTTCGCGCACTTCCATTTCGACGAGCTCCAGGAGCTCGGCGTCGTCGACCATGTCGGCCTTGTTCAGGAACACGACGATGTACGGGACGCCGACCTGACGCGAGAGCAGGATGTGCTCGCGGGTCTGCGGCATCGGGCCGTCAGCGGCCGAGCACACCAGGATCGCGCCGTCCATCTGGGCGGCACCGGTGATCATGTTCTTGACGTAGTCAGCATGGCCCGGGCAATCGACGTGACCGTAGTGACGGGTCGGCGATTCATATTCCACGTGGGCGGTCGAGATCGTGATACCACGAGCCTTCTCTTCCGGAGCCGCGTCGATCGAACCGTAGTCCTTGAATTCGCCGCCGAAACGCTCAGCGCCGATCTTGGTCAGCGCGGCGGTCAGCGTGGTCTTGCCGTGGTCGACGTGACCGATGGTGCCGACGTTGACGTGCGGCTTCTTACGCTCGAACTTACCCTTTGCCATGACTTGGAACCTCTAAAAAATCGTTGAATGGGGGGAAGAAGAAGCCCTTATCAGGACTTCTTCATGACCTCGTCGGCGACATTCTTCGGCGCCGGATCGTAGTGGTCAAATTCCATCGTGAACATCGCGCGACCCTGGCTCAGCGAGCGGATCGTGGTGGCGTAGCCGAACATCTCGCCCAGCGGAACCATCGCGTTGATGGTCTTGCCCGACGGCGTGTCGTCCTGACCGGTCAGCATGCCACGACGGCGGCTGAGGTCACCCATGATGTCACCGACGTAATCTTCAGGCGTCACGACCTCGACCTTCATGATCGGCTCGAGCAGCACCGGCTGCGCCTTGGCGAAGCCCTGCTTGAAGGCCATCGACGAAGCGAGCTTGAACGCCATTTCCGACGAATCGACGTCATGGTACGAACCGAAGACGAGCTTCACCTTGACGTTGACGACCGGGAAGCCCGCGAGCGGACCGCTGGTGATCGTCTCACGGAGGCCCTTCTCAACCGACGGGATGAATTCCTTCGGGATGACGCCACCGGTGATGTCGTTGATGAAGAGGAAGTCGTCCTTGATGGACGGCCCGATCTTCGGATCCGCGCGGTCAGCGTCGGTGATGGGCGACAGCTCGATCACGACGTGACCGTACTGACCCTTACCACCCGACTGCTTGGCGTGCTTGTAGTCCGACTTGACGTCAGCGGCCTGGATCGTCTCGCGGTAAGCCACCTGCGGCTTGCCGACGTTGGCTTCGACGTTGAACTCGCGGCGCATGCGGTCCACCAGGATGTCCAGGTGAAGCTCGCCCATGCCCGAGATGATCGTCTGGCCCGACTCTTCGTCCGTCTTGACGCGGAACGACGGATCTTCCGCAGCCAGACGGCCGAGGGCGATACCCATCTTTTCCTGGTCCGACTTCGTCTTCGGCTCAACCGCCATCGAGATCACCGGCTCCGGGAACGTCATGCGCTCCAGGGTGATGATGTGATCCTGCGCGCAGAGCGTGTCACCGGTCGTGACGTCCTTCAGGCCCACCGCAGCGGCGATATCGCCAGCGCGGACTTCCTTCAGTTCGTGACGCTCGTTGGCATGCATCTGCAGGATGCGGCCGATGCGTTCCTTCTTCGACTTGACCGGGTTGTACACCTGGTCACCGGCGTTCAGCGTGCCCGAATAGACACGGAAGAACGTCAGCGCGCCGACGAACGGGTCGGTCATGATCTTGAACGCCAGCGCCGAGAACGGTGCGTCGTCCTTGGCCGGACGGGTATCCGGCTGCTCGTCTTCGTTCACACCTTCGACCGGCGGACGGTCGATGGGCGACGGGAGCAGGTTGACAACCGCGTCGAGCATCGCCTGGACGCCCTTGTTCTTGAACGCCGTGCCGCAGAACACCGGGATGATCTCGCTACGCAGGGTGCGCAGGCGAAGACCTTCGATGATCTCGGCTTCGGTCAGCTCTTCGCCGCCCAGGTACTTGTCCATCATCTCTTCCGAGGCTTCCGCCGCGGCTTCGATCATGGTCACGCGGGCCGACTCGGCCTTTTCCTGGAGGTTCGCCGGGATGTCCTGGTACTCGAACTTCATGCCCTGGGATTCCATATCCCAGATGATCGCCTTCATCTTGAGGAGATCGACCACGCCTTCGAACTGGTCTTCCGCGCCGATCGGGACCTGCATCTCGATCGGGTTGGCACCAAGGCGGGCCTTCAGCTGCTCGACGACCTTGTAGAAGTTCGCGCCGGTGCGGTCCATCTTGTTGACGAACGCAAGGCGGGGCACCTTGTAGCGGTTAGCCTGGCGCCAGACGGTTTCCGACTGCGGCTGCACACCACCCACGGCACAGAGCACGAACACCGCACCGTCGAGCACGCGGAGCGAACGCTCCACTTCGATGGTGAAGTCGACGTGTCCCGGGGTGTCGATGATGTTGAAGCGGTGCTCGGGCAGCGAACGATCCATGCCCTTCCAGAATGCCGTCGTGGCAGCGGAAGTGATGGTGATGCCGCGCTCCTGCTCCTGCTCCATCCAGTCCATCGTCGCAGCGCCGTCATGCACCTCGCCAATCTTATGACTGACACCGGTGTAGAACAGGATGCGCTCCGTCGTGGTGGTCTTGCCGGCATCGATGTGGGCCATGATGCCGAAATTGCGGTAGCGCTCGATGGGAGTGGTGCGTGCCACGGTCTTTCCTCAGATCTTGAAGCTGGAGGGGATTACCAGCGGTAATGCGAGAAGGCTTTGTTGGCCTCTGCCATGCGGTGCGTTTCTTCGCGCTTCTTGACGGCGCCACCACGGGACTCGGAAGCCTCGAGGAGTTCAGCAGCCAGCTTGCGCGGCATCGACGTTTCGCCACGCTTGCGGGCGGCATCGATGACCCAGCGCATGGCAAGCGCCATACGACGGCCCGGACGGACTTCGACCGGCACCTGGTAGGTCGCACCGCCGACGCGGCGGGACTTCACTTCGACGGCCGGGGCAATGTTGCCGAGAGCCTTTTCAACGAGCTGAACCGGCTCTGCGTGCTTCTCGCCGATAGCCTCGAGGGCACCGTAGACGATGGCTTCAGCGACCGACTTCTTGCCGGACTTCATCACCATGTTGATGAAGCGGGCGATCAGCTGGCTTCCGTGCTTCGGGTCCGGGAGGACCACACGGGCGGGATGGGAACCTTTACGCGACATAATTCTTGTCCTTTACTCAGCTCTTCGGGCGCTTGGCGCCGTACTTCGAGCGCGACTTGCGACGCTTGGTCACGCCGGCGCAGTCGAGACTGCCGCGAACCGTGTGGTAACGCACACCCGGGAGATCCTTGACGCGACCGCCGCGGATCAGGACCACCGAATGCTCCTGGAGGTTGTGACCTTCGCCACCGATGTAGCTGATGACTTCGAAACCGTTGGTGAGGCGCACCTTGGCAACCTTACGCAGCGCCGAGTTCGGCTTCTTCGGGGTGGTCGTATAAACGCGCGTGCAAACACCGCGACGCTGCGGGCTGCTCTGCAGGGCCGGCGAAGCGCTCTTGTAAGCCTTCGGGCTGCGGGATTTGCGCACCAACTGGTTGACTGTCGTCATGCGAAGCTATTCCTGAGAAACATAAAGGCAGACCGAATGATCGGCCCGCCGTATAAGCGATTTTGACGTGCGCCGCCGCCTTGAGCGACCGGCACCCATCGTCCCTGAATCCGAACACGAGGCGCATCCATGCGCCTCATTTCGTATGTACGGGCGAAGCCCGTACGGGGCCTCACTCGGCGCTATCGTTGGACCCGGCGGGAGCCTCTTCGAACGAGACGGCGGAGCCCGAACCCTGGAGGGTCTGGAGATCCGAGTCCGTCAGGCCGCTCTGGCTACGACGCGAAGCGTGGTAAGCCAGACCCGTACCCGCAGGGATTAGCCGCCCAACAATAACATTTTCCTTGAGGCCACGCAACGTATCACGGGTGCCGCGGACGGCTGCCTCGGTGAGGACGCGGGTGGTCTCCTGGAACGAGGCCGCCGAGATGAACGACTCGGTGGCCAGCGAGGCCTTGGTGATGCCCAGCAGGACCGACTCGAACGAGGCAGGACGCTCGCCACGCTTCTCAGCGCGCTCGTTTTCCTCGTTCATGCGGACGCGCTCGACCTGCTCACCGCGCAGGTACGTGCTGTCCCCTGCCTCGGTGATCTCGACCTTGCGGAGCATCTGGCGAATGATCGCTTCGATGTGCTTGTCGTTGATCTTCACGCCCTGCAGGCGGTACACGTCCTGGATTTCCTTCACCAGGTAGCTGGCCAGCGGCTCGACACCCAGCAGGCGCAGGATGTCATGCGGATTCGGCTCGCCGTCGACGACGGTTTCGCCCTTCTCCACGTGCTCGCCTTCGAAGACGATGACCTGACGCCACTTCGGAATCAGCTCTTCGTGCTCGTTGCCGTCCACGTCCTTGATGATGAGACGCTGCTTGCCCTTGGTGTCCTTGCCGAAGCTGACGATACCCGAGCGCTCGGCAAGGATCGCCGGCTCCTTGGGCTTGCGCGCTTCGAACAGATCGGCCACGCGGGGCAGACCACCGGTGATGTCACGGGTCTTCGACGTTTCCTGCGGGATACGGGCGACGACGTCACCCACGCCCACTTCGGCGCCGTTCTGGATCGACACGATGGCGCCGGCCGGCAGGAAGTACTGAGCCGCGATGTCGGTGCCCGGCAGCTTGAGCTCACGGCCCTTGCTGTCTTCCAGGCGGACGATCGGGCGCAGATCCTTGGCCTGCGTACCGCGACGCTTCGGATCGGTCACCACCGCCGACTCGAGGCCGGTCAGGTCGTCCGTCTGCGACTGCACGGTCACGCCATCGATGAAGTCGATGAAGCGGACCACACCAGCCACTTCCGTGACGATCGGGTGGGTATGCGGATCCCAGTTCGCGACGGTCTGGCCGGCCTTGACCGGGTCGCCGTCCTTCACTGCGATGGTGGCACCGTAAGGCACCTTGTAGCGCTCGCGCTCGCGGCCGTTCACGTCGATGACGCTGACTTCGCCCGAACGCGACACGGCCACCAGGTGGCCCGCCGAATGCTCGACCGACTTCAGGTTGTTGAACTTCAGCGAACCCGTGGTGCGGACGGTGACGTTATCCACGGCGGCGGCACGGGAAGCCGCACCACCGATATGGAACGTACGCATCGTCAGCTGGGTACCCGGCTCACCGATGGACTGTGCGGCGACGACGCCCACGGCCTCACCCATGTTCACGAGGTGACCACGGGCCAGGTCGCGGCCGTAGCACAGCGCGCAAACGCCATGGCTGGCACGGCAGGTGATCGGCGAACGCACCTTGATCAGCTGCACGCCGGCCTTGTCGAGCTTGTCGACCAGGCCTTCGTCAAGCAGCGTATCGCGGGTGACGATCGCTTCGTCGCCTTCGCCCGGGGCGTAGACGTCTTCGACCACCACGCGGCCCAGCACGCGCTCGCGCAGCGGCTCGACCACGTCACCGCCTTCCACGATCGGCGCCATCATCACGCCGTCTTCGGTGCCGCAGTCGTGGTGGGTAATCACCACGTCCTGGGCCACGTCGACGAGACGACGGGTCAGGTAACCCGAGTTCGCGGTCTTCAGCGCCGTATCCGCCAGGCCCTTACGAGCACCGTGGGTGGAGTTGAAGTACTGCAGGACGTTCAGGCCTTCACGGAAGTTCGCCTTGATCGGCGTCTCGATGATCGAGCCATCCGGACGGGCCATCAGGCCACGCATACCTGCCAGCTGGCGAATCTGCGCCGCGCTACCACGCGCGCCGGAGTCGGCCATGATGTACAGCGAGTTCATCGACTTCTGGTTGACGACCTTGCCTTCGAGATCGGTGACCTTCTCGGTACCGATACCGTCGATCATGGCCTTCGCCACCAGTTCGTTCGTGCGCGACCAGATGTCGACGACCTTGTTGTAACGCTCACCGGCGGTGACGAGGCCCGACTGGTACTGCTCCTGGATCTCGACGACTTCCTTCTCGGCTTCCTCGAGGATCGCCTTCTTCTCGCCCGGGATCTTCATGTCGTCGATGCCGATGGAGATGCCGGCGCGCGTCGCAAAACGGAAGCCGGTGTACATCAGCTTATCCGCGAACACGACCGATTCCTTCAGGCCGAGCAGACGGTAGCTCTGGTTGATCAGGCGCGAGATGTTCTTCTTGGTCAGCTCGACGTTCACCAGGGCGAACGGGAGGCCTTCCGGGATGATCTCGGCCAGCAGCGCGCGACCCACGGTCGTATCGACGATCTGGGTGCTTGCCGAACGGGTACCGTCTTCCGCGAGTTCGAACACGCGGACGCGGACCTTGACCTTGGCGTGCAGTTCGACGGCACGGTTGTCGTACGCGCGGCGCACTTCACCGATGTTGGCGAACACCATGCCCGAGCCCTTGGCGTTAACCAGCTCGCGGGTCATGTAGTACAGGCCGAGCACGACGTCCTGCGACGGCACGATGATCGGCTCGCCGTTCGCCGGCGACAGCACGTTGTTCGACGACATCATCAGGGCGCGGGCTTCGAGCTGCGCTTCGATCGACAGCGGCACGTGGACAGCCATCTGGTCACCGTCGAAGTCGGCGTTGAATGCCGTACAGACGAGCGGATGCAGCTGGATGGCCTTGCCTTCGATCAGCACCGGCTCGAACGCCTGGATGCCGAGACGATGCAGCGTGGGCGCGCGGTTGAGCATGACCGGATGTTCGCGGATCACCTCTTCCAGGATGTCCCACACCTGCGACTCTTCGCGCTCGACGAGCTTCTTGGCCGCCTTGATGGTGGTGGCTTCGCCACGCGCCTGGAGCTTGGCGAAGATGAAGGGCTTGAACAGCTCAAGCGCCATCTTCTTCGGCAGGCCGCACTGGTGCAGGCGCAGGGTCGGGCCGACCACGATGACCGAACGGCCCGAGTAGTCGACGCGCTTGCCGAGCAGGTTCTGGCGGAAGCGGCCCTGCTTGCCCTTGATCATGTCGGCCAGCGACTTCAGCGCGCGCTTGTTCGTGCCGGTGATGGCACGGCCGCGGCGGCCGTTGTCGAGCAGCGCATCGACCGATTCCTGGAGCATGCGCTTCTCGTTGCGGACGATGATGTCCGGCGCAGCGAGTTCGAGCAGGCGCTTCAGGCGGTTGTTACGGTTGATGACGCGGCGGTACAGGTCGTTCAGGTCGGACGTGGCGAAACGGCCACCGTCCAGCGGGACGAGCGGACGCAGATCCGGCGGGAGCACCGGAAGCACGGTCAGCACCATCCACTCCGGCTTGTTGCCGGATTCCAGGAACGCTTCGATCAGCTTGACGCGCTTGGTGAGGCGCTTGAGCTTGGTTTCCGAATTGGTCGAGGCGATCTCTTCCTTGAGGCGGATGACTTCGCCCGGCAGGTCGAGGCTCTTCAGCAGCTCGTAGACGGCCTCGGCACCCATGCGGGCATCGAATTCGTCGCCGTGCTCTTCGGTGGCTTCCAGGTACTGGTCTTCGCTGAGCAGCTGGCCGCGCTCAAGCGCGGTCAGGCCCGGATCGATCACGACGAAGGCTTCGAAGTACAGGATGCGCTCGATGTCACGCAGCGTCATGTCCAGCATGAGGCCGATGCGCGACGGCAGCGACTTCAGGAACCAGATGTGCGCGGTCGGGCTGGCCAGCTCGATGTGGCCCATGCGCTCGCGACGGACCTTGGCCAGGGTGACCTCGGTACCGCACTTCTCGCACACGACGCCACGATGCTTCATGCGCTTGTACTTGCCGCACAGGCACTCGTAGTCCTTGATCGGGCCAAAGATGGCCGCGCAGAACAGACCGTCACGCTCAGGCTTGAACGTGCGGTAGTTGATCGTTTCCGGCTTCTTCACTTCGCCGTACGACCACGAGCGGATCAGCTCCGGCGAAGCCAGGGCGATCTTGATCGCGTCGAAGTCCAGCGTCTGTCGCTGCTGGTTGAACAGATTGAGCAGGTCTTTCATGCGTAATCTCCGATAGCCGCGACGATCACTTGTGGAGCTCTTCGAGCTCGATGTCGATACCGAGCGAGCGGATTTCCTTCACGAGAACGTTGAAGGATTCCGGCATGCCCGCAGCCATTTCGTGGTTGCCGTCGACGATGTTCTTGTACATCTGGTTGCGGCCCTGCACGTCATCCGACTTGACCGTCAGCATTTCCTGCAGGGTGTACGCCGCGCCGTAAGCTTCCAGCGCCCAGACTTCCATTTCGCCGAAGCGCTGGCCGCCGAACTGCGCCTTGCCGCCCAGCGGCTGCTGGGTAACGAGCGAGTACGGACCGGTGGAACGCGCATGCATCTTGTCGTCGACGAGATGGTTCAGCTTGAGCATGTGCATGTAGCCCACGGTGACCGGGCGATCGAACGCCTCGCCGGTACGGCCGTCGAAGAGCACCGTCTGGCCGGATTCCGGCAGGTCGGCGAGCTTCAGCATGTGCTTGATTTCGGTTTCTTCAGCACCGTCGAAGACCGGGGTGGCCATCGGGACGCCGTCGCGCAGGTTGTCGGCCAGCTGGACGATCTCGGCATCCGACATCGACTTGAGGTCGACGTGGCGCACCGCACCTTCCGCACCGGCGTTACCGTGGTTGTAGACCTCGTCGAGGAACTCGCGCAGCTTGGCTGGCTTCTCGTTGGCTTCGATCATGGCCGAGATCTTGTGGCCCAGGCCCTTGGCGGCCCAGCCCAGATGGACCTCGAGAATCTGACCGATGTTCATACGCGAAGGCACGCCCAGCGGGTTCAGGCAGATGTCGACCGGACGGCCGTCCGCCGAGAACGGCATGTCCTCGACCGGCACGATCATGGAGACCACACCCTTGTTACCGTGGCGGCCTGCCATCTTGTCGCCCGGCTGGATGCGGCGCTTGACGGCCAGGTACACCTTGACCATCTTGAGCACGCCCGGCGCGAGATCGTCGCCCTGGGTGATCTTGCCCTGCTTCTCCTTGAAGCGCTTCTCGAAGTTCTCCTTGTGGCGACGGACCTGTTCGGCCGCGCGCTCGATGAACTCGGAGACTTCCTCTTCCTTGACGTTGATCTTGAACCAGTCGTCCTTCTTCAGGCCGCCCAGGTAAGCATCATCGATGACCGCGCCACGCTTGAGGCCGGCCGGACCGCTCATCGCGGTCTTGCCCACCAGCTGCGAACGCATACGGGCGTAGATGGCGCCTTCGAGGATGCGGAACTGGTCGTCGAGATCCTTGCGGATACGCTTCAGTTCGGTCTCTTCGATCTGCTTGGCGCGCTTGTCCTTCTCGATGCCGTCGCGGGTGAAGACCTGCACGTCGATGACATTGCCGTCCATGCCCGGGGGCACGCGCAGCGAGCTGTCCTTCACGTCCGAGGCCTTCTCGCCGAAGATGGCGCGAAGCAGCTTCTCTTCCGGGGTGAGCTGGCTTTCGCCCTTCGGCGTGACCTTGCCCACCAGGATGTCGCCGGCCTTCACTTCCGCACCGATGTAGACGATGCCGGACTCGTCGAGGCGAGCCAGCGCCGACTCACCCACGTTCGGGATGTCAGCGGTGATTTCTTCGGCGCCCAGCTTCGTGTCACGGGCGATGCAGGTCATTTCCTCGATGTGGATCGAGGTGTAACGATCTTCCTGCACGACGCGCTCGGAGATGAGGATCGAGTCTTCGAAGTTGTAGCCGTTCCACGGCATGAAGGCGACGAGCATGTTCTGGCCGAGCGCGAGCTCGCCCAGGTCGGTCGACGAACCGTCGGCCAGCGTGTCGCCCACGGCCACCACGTCACCGACGTTCACCAGCGGACGCTGGTTGAGGTTGGTGTTCTGGTTGGAGCGGGTGTACTTGGTCAGCGTGTAGATATCGACGCCGGCATCATCGTCGCCGACTTCGACTTCGTTGACGCGCACGACGATACGGGCGGCATCGACCTGGTCGATGACACCACCGCGCTTGGCGGCCACGGTGACGCCCGAGTCACGCGCCACGGCGCGCTCGATGCCCGTGCCCACCAGCGGCTTCTGGCTGCGCAGCGTCGGGACGGCCTGGCGCTGCATGTTCGCGCCCATGAGTGCGCGGTTCGCGTCATCGTGCTCCAGGAACGGAACGAGCGCGGCGGCGACCGAGACGGTCTGCATGGGCGAAACGTCCATGTAGTTGATCTCGGGCGACGGACGCAGCTCGGACTCACCACGGAAGCGGCAGGACACGAAGTCTTCGAGGAACTTGCCTTCCTTCGACAGCGGCGAGTTCGCCTGCGCGATGACGTGGTCGCCCTCTTCGATGGCGGAGAGGTAATCGACCTTGTCGGTAACCTTACCGTTCTCGACCTTGCGGTACGGCGTCTCGAGGAAGCCATAAGCGTTGGTGCGGGCGTACACGGCCAGCGAGTTGATCAGGCCGATGTTCGGGCCTTCCGGCGTTTCGATGGTGCAGACGCGGCCGTAATGGGTCGGGTGCACGTCGCGGACTTCGAAGCCAGCGCGCTCACGGGTCAGGCCGCCCGGTCCGAGCGCCGACACGCGGCGCTTGTGGGTCACTTCGGACAGCGGGTTGTTCTGATCCATGAACTGCGAGAGCTGCGACGAACCGAAGAACTCCTTCACCGCCGCCGCGACCGGCTTGGCGTTGATCAGTTCCTGCGGGGTCAGGCCCTCGGACTCGGCCAGCGACAGGCGCTCGCGCACGGCGCGCTCGACACGGACGAGACCGATGCGGAAGGTGTTTTCCGCCATTTCGCCGACCGAACGCACGCGACGGTTACCGAGATGGTCGATATCGTCGACCGTTCCGATGCCGTTGCGGATATCGATGAGCACGCGCAGCACGTCGAGGACGTCCGAGGTTTCACCCTGCTGGGCGACCAGGCGCTGCGACTCTTCTTCCTTGCGCTCGCTGAAGTACTTGTGATCGTAGAGCACGCCCGGGCCCACGACGTCCTTGCGGCCGACGCGGCGGTTGAACTTCATGCGGCCCACGCCCGACAGGTCGTAGCGGTCGAAGGTGAAGAACAGGTTGAAGAACAGGTTCTGCGCGGCATCCTTGGTCGGCGGCTCGCCCGGACGCATCATGCGGTAGATTTCGACCAGGGCTTCCAGCTGCGTGCGCGTGTTGTCGATGCGCAGCGTGTTGGAAATGTACGCACCGCGGTCGAGGTCGTTCACGTACAGCGTCGGCACGGTTTCGATACCGGCCTTGCGGAAGTGCTCGAGGTGTTCCAGCGTCAGCTCGTCATTGGCAGCGGCGATGACTTCACCGGTGTCCTTGTCGATCATGTCGATGGCGACGATGCGGCCGACCGGGTAGTCGTCCGGCACTTCGAGCGTGGCGATCTTCTCGTTGGCGAGCTGGCGAACGTGGCGCGCAGTGATGCGCTTGCCGGCTTCCACCAGCACGTTGCCGTCGATCATCAGGTCGAACGAGAGGGTTTCACCACGCAGGCGCTCGGCGACGAGATCCAGCGTGACGGTGCCCTTCTTGCCCAGGTGGAACACGTTGTGCTCGAAGAAGATGGAGAGCATCTCTTCGTTGTTGTAGCCCAGCGCGCGCAGGAGCACGGTCACCGGCAGCTTGCGGCGACGGTCGATACGCGTGAACAGCGCATCCTTCGGGTCGAACTCGAAATCGAGCCACGAACCACGGTAAGGAATGACGCGCGCGGAGAACAGCAGCTTGCCCGAGCTGTGGGTCTTGCCGCGGTCGTGGTCGAAGAACACGCCCGGCGAACGGTGCAGCTGCGAGACGATGACGCGCTCGGTACCGTTGATGATGAAGGTGCCGGTGTCGGTCATGAGCGGAATTTCGCCCATGTAGACTTCCTGCTCCTTCACGTACTTCACGGCCTTCTTCGACGCCGGGCTGTCCTTGTCATAGATGACCAGGCGCACGGTGGCGCGCAGCGGCGCACCGAAGGTCATGCCGCGGTTGCGGCACTCGCGTTCGTCGAACGCCGGCTCGCCGAGGCGATAATCGACGTATTCCAGCGCGGCATTGCCGGAGTAGCTGGAGATCGGGAACACCGACTTGAGGGCAGCGTGGAGGCCTTTTTCCTCACGCGCCTTCGGGTTGGTGTGCTCCTGGAGGAATTCCTTGTACGAGTCGGTCTGGATCGTCAGCAGGTTGGGCACGCCCAGCACGGGGGGCCGCTTGCCGAAGTCCTTGCGGATGCGCTTCTTCTCGGTAAACGAGTAGGTCATGAGTGTTACCGCCTCGGTCTTGGTAGTGCCGGCGCTCTGGGGCCGGCTAAAGGTGAATCGAAAATCGGAGATCGGGATTCGAACCGCGGAGCCCGGTGGAGGCGGCTCTCGAATCGCGATGTCCCATTTCCGACAGGGTGGAACGGGGACGATCTTTGGAACGGGACCATCTGGAACGGGCAAAGCCCGGGGGCTTACGCCCCCAGGCCTGGCTTGACGCTAAGTCAAACTCGTTGCGCGCAAGGCGCCAATTACTTGAGTTCGACCGTGGCGCCGGCAGCTTCGAGGTCCTTCTTGAACTTCGCAGCGTCTTCCTTCGAAGCAGCTTCCTTCACGACGCCACCGGCTTCGGTGAGGTCCTTCGCTTCCTTCAGGCCCAGGCCGGTGATGGCGCGGACGGCCTTGATCACGTCGACCTTCTTGTCGCCGGCGGACTTGAGGATGACGTCGAACTCGGTCTGCTCTTCAGCAGCAGCGGCCGGGCCGGCAGCAGCGGCAGCGGCAACCGGGGCAGCAGCGGAGACGCCGAAGGTGTCTTCGATCGACTTCACCAGTTCCATGATTTCCGTCAGGGACTTGGCCTTGATGGCTTCAACGATCTGTTCGGTGGTCAGGGTGGACATTGTTTCTTACCTTCTGAAATGGGTTTCGATGAGAAAAGAGTCAGCGAGATCAGGCTTCAGCCGGGGCTTCGGCGGCAACTTCTTCGCCACCACCCTGCTTGTCCGCCACGGCCTTGATGGCGCGCGCGAACATCGTGACCGGCTCGGAAAGCACGCGGGCCAGCATGGCCAGGGCTTCTTCGCGGGTCGGCAGCGAGGCCAGCACGTCGACGTGCTTGGCGTCGAACAGCTTGCCTTCGATGGAAACGACCTTCGGCTTGAGCTTGTCGTTGGTCTTCGCGAATTCCTTGATCAGGCGGCCAGCGGCGCCCGGTTCCTCGGTCGAGAAAGCGTAAAGCAGCGGACCGGTCAGGGCGTCAGCGACGACCTCGAATTCGGTACCAGCCACAGCGCGGGCAGCAAGCGTGTTCTTGACAACTTTCAGGAACACGCCCGACTCGCGGGCCTTCTTGCGCATCGCGGTCATCTGAGAGACCGTGGTGCCTGCGTATTCGGCAGCAACCAAGGAGTGTGCCTTCGCGGCAACCTCAGCGAGCTCTGCGACTACTTCTTGCTTCTGAGAAAGATTGAGAGCCATTGCACTCCTCCAATTAAATTCCGCTTACGACTCCTGCCGCTTGCGGTCCTGGGCGACATCATCCTGACGTCGGGGACGGGCTACGTCCCGGGGGTGGTGGCCATTCCAGGTTCGAAACGAATCCAGAAGGGGCTGCACCATCTACGCCGGCTGGGCCTTGAGACCCGATTAAGCGAACCCGCTAACGATGACGGCGATTCCTTGCCAACACGAGCTCCCTGCTCGTCGCCATCGCGCGCTGATCGCGCCTGCGGTCTTTGACGGCTGCCGGGCATTTCAACCTGGCTGCCCTCAAAAACGTGCCCCCACCGGCAAGCCGGTGGGGGTCGTAACACTGATTACTTGGCCGAGGTGTTCACGGTCGAGGTATCGACCGGCACGCCCACGCCCATGGTGCTCGACAGCGACACCTTCTGGATGTACTGACCCTTCGCAGCCGACGGCTTGGCCTTGAGCAGGTCGCCGATCAGGGTGTTCAGGTTGTCCGCCAGCTGGGCAGCGTCGAAGCTGGCCTTGCCGATGGTGGCGTGGATGATGCCGCCCTTGTCGTTACGGAACTTCACCTGGCCAGCCTTGGCGTTCTTCACGGCCGTGGCGACGTCAGCGGTGACCGAGCCGTCCTTCGGGTTCGGCATCAGGCCACGGGGACCGAGCACCTGGCCGAGCTTACCGACGACGCGCATGGCGTCCGGGGTCGCAATGACGCGGCCGTAGTTCAGGTCGCCCGCCGCCATCTTCTCGGCGAGGTCGTCCATACCGACGGCGTCGGCGCCAGCGGCGAGCGCGGCGTCAGCCTTTTCGCCCGGCGGCACGAACACGGCGACGCGAACGGTCTTGCCGGTGCCGTGCGGCAGCAGCGAGGAACCGCGGACACCCTGGTCGGACTTCTTGGCGTCGATGCCGAGGCGGACGGAGACGTCCACGGATTCGGCGAACTTGGCCTTGGCGTTGTCCTTGACGATCTTCAGGGCTTCGTCGAGGCCGTAGGTCTTGCCCGGCTGGACGGCGGCCGAAGCGGCCTTCATACGCTTGGTGATCTTTGCCATGTCTTAACCCTCTACCACCAGACCCATGGAACGCGCGCTGCCGGCGATGGTACGCACGGCGGCATCGAGATCAGCAGCCGTGAGATCCGGCTCCTTCTGCTTCGCGATTTCCTCGAGCTGGGCGCGGGTGACCTTGCCCACCTTGTCGGTGTTCGGCTTCGGCGAACCCTTGGCCACGCCCGTGATCTTCTTGAGGAGGATCGAGGCCGGCGGGGTCTTCGTGATGAAGGTGAAGGTACGGTCCGAGTAGGCCGTGATCACGACCGGGATCGGGAGACCCGGCTCGAGCTTCTGCGTGGCGGCATTGAACGCCTTGCAGAACTCCATGATGTTCAGGCCGCGCTGACCGAGGGCGGGACCCACCGGCGGCGACGGGTTGGCCTGACCGGCCTTCACCTGCAATTTGATGTAACCAATTACTTTCTTTGCCATTTTTACTTCCTCGCGAGTGCTGGCGCCTTGCGGCTCCTCGCTGTTGGCCATCCCTGGGTGGTTAGGTTCGCGCTTGCGAACTCCTTAAACGCGGGCACGCCGGAGCACAAGGCTCCAGCGTGAACCGGGCATTATAGGCGCGTCACGCGGGCTATGCAAACCCCGTGCCGCAGCGGGTGGCTTCCGCCGCCCTTAAGCCTTTTCGACCTGGCCGAACTCCAGCTCAACCGGGGTGGAACGACCGAAGATGAGCACCGCGACGCGCAGGCGGCTCTTCTCGTAGTTCACTTCCTCGACGACGCCGTTGAAGTCGTTGAACGGACCGTCGGTGACGCGGACCATCTCGCCCGGCTCGAAAAGGACCTTCGGGCGGGGCTTCTCGACACCCTCGCGCACGCGGCTGAGGATGGCCTCGGCCTCGGTATCGCGGATCGGATGCGGACGGTCGGCGGTGCCGCCGATGAAACCCATGACCTTCGGGGTTTCCTTGACCAGATGCCAGCATTCGTCGTCGATACGCGGGGTCTTGCCGCTCGTATCGGTCTCGATCTGGACCAGGACGTAACCGGGGAAGAACTTGCGCTCGCTGCGACGCTTCTGGCCGCCGCGCATTTCGATGACTTCCTCGGTCGGAACCAGGATCTCACCGAACTTCTCTTCCATGCCCTCGCGCACAACGCGC
Source organism: Luteibacter pinisoli (assembly GCF_006385595.1). Classification (NCBI taxonomy): domain Bacteria; kingdom Pseudomonadati; phylum Pseudomonadota; class Gammaproteobacteria; order Lysobacterales; family Rhodanobacteraceae; genus Luteibacter; species Luteibacter pinisoli. The sequence continues at coordinate 1,103,933 of NZ_CP041046.1, read as the reverse complement.
TCGGTCAGGGCCTTGCGAACCTGCTGTTCGAAACCCGAATAGGCGTGAACGACGTACCAGCGCTTGCTCATGCCTTACCTCAATGTCCGAGTTTTAGCAGCCAATCGAGCACCAGCGACTTAAGCAACCAGTCGATGAGGCCCATCAGCAGCGAAAGAATGATGACGACCACGATGATGATACCAGTGGTCTTCAGCGTTTCGTCGCGCGACGGCCAAACGACCTTGCGCAACTCGAACTGCGATTCCGACAGGAAACCACGCAGTTTACGGCCCGGAGCCGTAAAGGCGCCGATCGCCATGGCCGCGGCCACGGCGACGATAACACCCAGCCCGCGCACGAAAGAGGGCACGTTCGGGTTATCGGCGAAATAGTAGAAGCCGGCGATGCCGGCTGCGAGCACGATGAAGGCAAGCAGCAGCTTACCGATGTCGGCCGGGCTCGCGCCCTTGGCGTCTTGTGCCTTCGTGTTCATGCGCGCTCGAAAGTGGCACGCCAGGAGGGACTCGAACCCCCAACCTGCGGTTTTGGAGACCGCTGCTCTGCCAATTGAGCTACTGGCGTACAGTAAACCGGTTAAACCGCGAGGGCGGACGATCAGCGACCGACCGCCCCGCGACAGGGTGCCGCCCCAGAGGGGGCGGCATCACTTATCTTACTTGGTGATCTTCGCCACGACGCCGGCGCCGACGGTGCGGCCACCTTCGCGGATAGCAAAGCGCAGGCCTTCGTCCATGGCGATCGGGAAGCCCAGGGTCACCGAGATCTTCACGTTGTCGCCCGGCATCACCATCTCGGTGCCTTCCGGAAGCTTGATGGAGCCCGTCACGTCCGTGGTACGGAAGTAGAACTGCGGACGGTAGTTGCTGAAGAACGGGGTGTGACGGCCGCCTTCGTCCTTCGACAGGACGTAGATCTCACCTTCGAACTCGGTGTGCGGGGTCACGGTGCCCGGCTTGGCCAGGACCTGGCCACGCTCGACGTCTTCACGCTTCAGGCCACGGACCAGCACGCCGACGTTGTCACCGGCCTGACCCTGGTCGAGCAGCTTGCGGAACATTTCCACGCCGGTGACCGTCGTGTTCTGGGTGGCCTTCAGGCCAACCACTTCGGCCGGATCGCCGACCTTGACGATACCGCGCTCAACGCGACCGGTCAGGACCGTACCGCGGCCCGAGATCGAGAACACGTCTTCGACCGGCAGCAGGAACGGCTTGTCGATGTCACGCTCCGGCTCCGGGATCCAGCTGTCGAGCGCGTCGACCAGCTTGATGATCGCCGGCACGCCGATGTCCGACTGGTCGCCGTCGAGGGCCAGACGCGCCGAACCCGCGATGATCGGGGTGTCGTCGCCCGGGAACTCGTACTTCGAGAGCAGTTCGCGCACTTCCATTTCGACGAGCTCCAGGAGCTCGGCGTCGTCGACCATGTCGGCCTTGTTCAGGAACACGACGATGTACGGCACGCCGACCTGACGCGAGAGCAGGATGTGCTCGCGGGTCTGCGGCATCGGGCCGTCAGCGGCCGAGCACACCAGGATCGCGCCGTCCATCTGGGCGGCACCGGTGATCATGTTCTTGACGTAGTCAGCATGGCCCGGGCAATCGACGTGACCGTAGTGACGGGTCGGCGATTCATATTCCACGTGGGCGGTCGAGATCGTGATGCCGCGCGCCTTCTCTTCCGGCGCTGCGTCGATCGAACCGTAGTCCTTGAACTCGCCACCAAAACGCTCGGCGCCGATCTTGGTCAGCGCAGCAGTCAGCGTGGTCTTGCCGTGATCGACGTGACCGATGGTGCCGACGTTGACGTGCGGCTTCTTACGCTCGAACTTACCCTTTGCCATGAGCCCTAAACTCCGCTGGAGTCAAATAAAAAAGAAAAAAGGAACCGCCGCGAACGACGAGGATGGTGCTCATGACTGGAATCGAACCAGCGACCTCTTCCTTACCAAGGAAGTGCTCTACCGACTGAGCTACATGAGCAACTGACGCAGTGTCCGGAGGTTCAATGGAGCGGGAGACGGGAATCGAACCCGCACAATCAGCTTGGAAGGCTGAAGTTCTACCATTGAACTACTCCCGCACTACGCGGAACTCGTATGGTGGAGGAAGGTGGATTCGAACCACCGAAGGCGTAAGCCAGCAGATTTACAGTCTGCCCCCGTTGGCCGCTTGGGTATTCCTCCAACAAAGAACGCCTATTGTCGCGAGCACCCCAGAAACTGTCAACAACTTCCGCACGCTGAAAACACATGCGATGGCGGCCTGGAGAGCCCGGACACCCCACCAGTACGGGTCGCTGGCAGGGGGCCGCGAAGCATACACGCCCCTTGGGCCAATGTGAACCTCTGCGCTTAAATTTCCCGGGTTTTCTGCACCAGCGGCTCCATCGCGCGGGACATTTCCATGAGCTTGAGTGCGTATTCCTGCAGGCGCAGGTCGCGCTCTTCCACCGGCTGCCACGGCGGCACCGGCGTGGGCTTGCCGCCATCGGGCTTGTCCATCGCCACGAACACCATGACGCAGCTGGTGGCCAGGCGCGGCTCACCGCTGCGGAGATCGCGCGCCAGCACGTCCACGGCGAGGTGCATGCTGGAGGTGCCGGTGTGGATCAGGCGCGCCCTCACGGTGACCAGGTCGCCAATCAGGATCGGCGCCAGGAACTGGATGCCGCTCACGGAAACGGTGACGCAATACGCCCCGCTCCAGCCCACCGCACACGCGTAGCCGGCCTGGTCGATCCACTTCATCACCATGCCGCCGTGGACCTTGCCACCGAAATTCACATCGGTGGGTTGCGCCAGGAATCGGAATTCAACGTCTCGCTGGGTGCCGGGCATGCCCTAACCTTGCTGGGAATCAATGCACATTATGGCGCCCTGCCCGCTTGTCGCGGCGCCCCGGCAGGCATAAATTCGGCTTAACCCTCCCCTGGAGCCACCCATGGTCCTTCGCAGCGTCGCTTCGCGGCTGGCCCTGGGCGTGCTGGTGGGCTCGGCCATCGTGCTGATCGTCACCGGCGGGCTCCTGCTCAACCACACCCGCGACCAGATGTTGCGCCAGACCGAGCGCGAGGCGGCCGCCGTCTCAGACGCCGCTGCGACCCGCATCCAGCGCCGGATCGATTCCGTGGCCAAGGTGGGCCAGGTGGTTGCCGGCCTGCTCAGCAGCCGTCGCGACCAGGCCCCGGCGCTCATCCACGACGTGCTGGCCGTCAATCCCGAGCTGATCGACGTCAGCGCGGCCTTCGTGCCGCGCGACGTGAACCACCTGCGGCCGGAAGACGCCCCGGTCGCCCGGCGCGACGCCAGCGGCCTCCTTGTCGCCACCACCCGCCTTTCCGACCCGGAGCCCTACTGGAGCACCACCTGGTTCGTCCGCGGGCTGAATTGTGACCACGGCTGCTGGCAGCCGCCGTTCCGCTCCGCGGCCCGCAACGAGACCCTGATCGGCTACTCGGTGGCCATCCCGGGCAAGGACGTGCCGGTCATCGGCGTCGCGGATGCCACGATCAGCCTGGGCTGGCTGCAGCAGCTCCTGGGCGAACTGGCCAAGCCGGAACACGCCTCCGCCTTCGTGGCGGATGCCAACGGCGACTTCCTCGCCCACGACTGGAAATCCTACATCGGCACACGCGGCAGCAAGCCGCTGTTGTCGGCGATCAGCCGCCAGCAGAGCCCGGTGCGCATCACCCCGGAGGAAGGCGGGCGGGTCAGCGAGCCGGTGTGGGTGTACTTCGTGCCGATCAGGGGCACCCACTGGACCTTTGGCCTGTCGATGCCCGAGCGCGAGGTGCTGGCGGACCTGCGTCGCACCTACCTGGTGGACGTGCTGCTGGGCATGATCGCCCTGATGGGCGTATCTCTCATCACCCTGGTGATCACCCGCCGGCTCATGGCGCCACTGAACGTGCTCGCCGACCGCGCGGAGAACGTCTCACGCGGCGACCTCGATTTCGAACTACCCGATATCCGGCGTAACGACGATGTCGGCCGGCTCACGCGCGCGTTTGACCAGATGCGCCGCCAGCTCGCCGGGCACATCGAAACCGGCCAGCGCATCGCCCGCGACCAGGCCCGCATGGCCAGCGAGCTGGAGATCGCGCGGCAGATCCAGCTCGCGCTCATTCCCGATCCCCACTGGCTGGCCGATGACGGCCGCCTTGAAGTACACGCGGCGCTTCGTCCCGCCAGCGCCGTGGGCGGTGATCTCTACATGTACTTCGCGCTGGGCGCGAAACACGTCTGCGTGATGGTTGGCGATGTGTCGGACAAAGGCATTCCCGCCGCGCTGTTCATGGCCCGCACCATTACGCTCGCACGCACCATTGCCACGCATGCGCGTTCGCCCAGTGACATCCTCGGCACGCTCAACCGCGAGCTGTGCAAGGGCAATGACACGTGCATGTTCGTCACCCTGCTCTGCGGTGTCATCGAAACGGAAAGTGGCCTGCTCTCGCTGGCCAGCGCAGGCCACGAGCAGCCCGTGCTCCACGCCGGCGGCAGCGCCATCCTTGTCGACGTGGAAACAGGCCCTGCGCTCGGCCTGGACCGCGAAGCGCGCTACCCTGTACGCGTACTCACGTTGCTGGGGGGCGACACCCTGCTCATGTATACCGACGGCGTCAGCGAAGCCCATGCGGACAATCAGCGCCTGTACGGCACGCACGCACTGCTCGACAGCGTCGCGCGCGTCGATGACGGCGCCAACCCGGAGGCGTACGTCGAGCGCGTGCTGGAAGACGTGGACGCGTACACCGCGGGCGCGCCCGCTTACGACGATATCGCCCTGCTCGCGCTGACATGGCACGACACGGACGCTGAAGGAGCACGGATCCATGCGGCTGTGCATTCCTAATCGCCTGGAAGACGTGTTCCAGGCTTTGGAGCACGCCGAAACCACCCTCGATCTCGCGTCCATCGACGACGCGTGCCGCGCGGATGTGCGGCTGGTGCTGGAGGAGCTGCTGGTCAATACCGTGCGGCACGGCTACCCCGATGGCCGCCATGGCACGATCGAGATCAAGCTTGAGGCACGCATCGACGCCGTGCGGCTTGAACTTCGCGACGACGCCCGACCGTTCAACCCCCTTGAGCATGAGCCGCCCGACCTGCCGGGCGACCTTGCCGACCGCGATATCGGCGGCCTCGGGCTACACCTGGCACGCAGCATCGCCAGCGATTTCGAGTATGCACGCGACGCACACGGCAACCGTGTCGTCATCCGCTTTGACCCCACCCTGTCCGGCGAGCCCTCCCCATGACCCTCATCGTCCGCAGCGAAAGCCCGACACCGGAGCGCAGCACTGTCTGGCTCGAAGGGCGTCTGGACGCGAATACCTTCACCGACCTCGACGAGGCACTGCGCGATATCACGCCGATGGTCGAGAACAACGGCACGCTGGTGCTCGACCTCTCGCAGCTCGACTACATCAGCAGCGCGGGCCTGCGCAGCCTGGCGCTCCTGCGCCGGAACATGCATGACCGCGGTGCCCGCACGCTATTGCTCAACCCGCAGCCGCAGGTCAAGAAAGTCTTCGAGATCGTGAAGGCCGTGCCGGTGGCGGAAGTGTTCGCGAACGTCGCCGAGCTCGACCAGTACCTCGACCATATCCAGCGGCAGGTCGCCGGCGGCCCGTTACCTTGACTGGCGAGGGTTAAGCAACACCACTGCACGAGTCACGCACTGAGCATTGGCGCGGATAACGGGATGTGACACCCCCCGCTATTCACCACCCGCCCATTTCTTTTGCGCAGCACGTACAGCCTCGACTTGCTTGCTTAGTTCAGCTCCTGCGTCGTCCTCGGCGGGCAGTTGCGCGGTTCCCGAAGCGACCGCGCCACACGCGCCGATTAGAATCGTGCGTGAACCCTTGTCGATGCGCATCTTTTGTATGTAGTGCGGATCGGCGATAACCACGCCGAACGAACGGACATTAGACGCAGCCAAGTCCAGCTTGGCCGGACCGCCATTTGCATCTGCAAGTAACGCCGTCCACCACACGATTTGTAACTTCATTGCATGGCAGGCGGAAACCGGAAAGAAAGCCGTTTTGGAGTCGCCGTCGAAGTGTCCGCCCTGGCCCATGACAACGATCCCAAGCGATTTGTTGTCGTTCTCAGAGCTGCCACCCCGGTAGACAGGGGGAACCACTTGCTGAAAACCTTGGGGCGAAGTATCGACAGCGGGATTGAGCTCCACGAACCTGAAAAGCCAGCCGCCGTTTGAGTACTTCTTGTCCGACTTTGGAAATCGATGCCAGCACGCTGAGGTGTCGCCAGCAATGACTGTCCCCCCATTTGAATGGCTGTCTACGGGCAACGAATGATCCGTGTCAAGCGCAACGGGGAGTAAGAGCTGAGGCGTTGCACGCGGGAAGGGCTTTTCCGCACCGTCGCTGCACAGGAATCCGGTCGCCACGAGATCGGCAAAGTTAGGCGCCGGAGCCCGTGGAACTCCGGGACTGAGGGAAAGAGAAATTGTGTGTTCGGAGGCCGCCCATCCCTCCCCTAACAGGACTGCTATGACGGCACCTGTGGGGCCACCTAGCGCGAACCCACTTGCAGCCTCACCGCCGACACGGCCAAATATACCTTTCGCCGCGTTCGTCCAACTCGACTTTACGCTAGTGATGCCGAAGGGTTCACTACCCGATAACTCTAGCTTCAACCCTGAGTTGACACGCCCTGTGTAAATTTGAGTCAAGTCCGGGTGTGGTTTTATTACGGGCGTGAGCCCATCCCAGCAACGCCCCCAGGGCCAGCTATCCATACCGTCATCTGATGCTGCCGGGGTGCGCGCATCACATTGCCACCCAGTTGCGCCCGCCTCATCGAGGCGAGTGAGCAAATCGGCGCCACTGACCTCAGGGCGCGCCCCCACGGGCTCTGGCTTGGTCGGAACGGCAAACATGATCGCCGACGCCTGAAGCGCCAACGCAAACTCGCCATCCAACGGATCAGCGAGGTGCTCGCTGCTAGGTAGTGTGCCCGCCGATGCGCCGGCAATGATGTCCCGCCCCGGCCCCGGAGAGAGGGCCCTGTACGTGACCACTGGGGAACATGCGGCAAGCAAGAAAATAGCGGCAATGACCGGAGGTAGGGCGAAGGCAGTGCGCATGACGACTCCTTACGAGATCCGCAAAACCTCAAATAACGATGGCGAAACGCGCCAGCGACACAAGCGGGCGCTCACGCAACGCACTCGCTGACTTCGACGACATCTGTGCGGCTTCCTCGCATAGGCCCTCGGCCGCGAAGCGCATCATGCGCTTGGAGAAGGCACCGACGCCTCCAGACATTTGGCCTAAGTAGAAATTCCGACGATGTGCCTACAGGGGATCAGCGTCCTGCATTGTCGGCGAGGCTGGTGCGCAGAGATTCGAGTTCCGCCTTGAGCCTTGTCAGCGTGTCGATGTCACAACCGGCGGCGCAGAAAACCCCGGCCGGCACGGCATTCGCCTTCGCTTGCAATGCCCTACCCTCGCCGCTCAGCGTCACGATAACCTGTCGCTCATCCTTCGCGCTGCGATTGCGTTCCACGAGGCCACCGGCCTGGAGGCGCTTAAGCAGGGGCGTAAGCGTGGCTGAATCGAGGAATAGCCGCTCCCCTAGCTCGGAAACCGTAATGCCATCGCGCTCCCAGAGCACCAGCATTACTAGGTACTGAGGATACGTTAGATCGAGCTCCGCCAGCAGTTGACGGTAGACCTTTCCCATTGCCAAGTTGGCCGAGTAAAGCGCGAAGCAGAGCTGCCCGTCGAGGGTTCGCGGGGGCTGCAGGTCGATCGGAAGCGGATCGTCACTCATAGGCCCAATGTAGGGTCGGCAAAATTGAATTGCAAGCGACTCAATTGTGCGCATCTCGTTGTCCACATAACCTTATGGCAGCTGGGCCTCAACCGAATTGCGCCGCTCGCCGGCTCCATTTACCCGGCGGCACACGAACGACGCGCTTGCGCGCCCAATGGCGGCGCACCGCAGGAAGCTTTCATTCACTTCGCCCACGCAAACACCTCCGCCCTACCATTGTCCAGCAGCCATGGAGGCGCTCTCCGCTATGCAGCCATCTCAGGTACGACGTACCCCATCTCATGAGCCAACGCCCGCAACCCGGCGACAAACACATTAAAACTTCGCGACGTATTGCCATCAGGACTGAGATGTTCAGCCATCGCACGAGCGCCCCCACCCTTTTGAAAGGAAGGCACCAGTCTCTTAACTTCAACTGACGGCTTTTGCCACGAATCTGGATCAGAAAATCGTTTCCTGTGACGCACAGTGTCCAGCCCAGGAGATTCGAGCCCTACCTCCATCGCGCGGAGATCACCCAGATACCAACCTTCGAGCTCCTGACAAACGAGCCGGACTAGCGAATCGGGCCGCCCGGCGTTCACGCACTGGGCGACCAACCGAGCCTTCACCGCAAGACAGTCGGCGTTGTCGTTGTCTCGAACGATTACGAAGCGGTCACCCGGAATCCGCCAATTCGCAAGCTTTCTTGGAATGCTTCGGTCGAGATCCGATTTTCCCTCGTGGGGCACACACTGGAAGTGCTCACGGTCTACCCATCCTGGAAAAATGCGCGGAAGAATTCCATCCAGTAGCATCTTCATGGATGGCTCCTCTACGAGAAAGACGATCCGCCCCTCCATCAGTTACCTTCCTTGTTTACACCTTCAAAAAGCCCTTGCTTCCACAGGTACCCAGGGAGGTCGCCAGCATCATTCAAGGCCCGAAGGTTCTCAGAATCGGTAGCGCGAGAGACGGTCGTGAAGCCGCTTTGCTTTCGTAAGCAATAGATCTCGTTGAGATAGAGGGCATTCAAAAAGTCTGGCGAGTGCGTCGAGATAAAAACCTGACCACCGCGTTCAGCGTAGTCGCGAAACTCTTCCGCGAGCTCGGGCAACAATTCTGGGTAAAGCTGATTTTCCGGCTCCTCCACGGCAAGAAGGGGGTACGGCTTGGGATCATTCAAGAGGACTAAGTAGGCGAACATCTTGATAGTCCCGTCAGACACGTGCCGCGCAATAAACGGGTCCCGGAAGCTACCATCCTGAAAGCGAAGGACTAGCCTACCGTCTTCAGTCTGTTTAGGTTCAACCACCGATACGCCGGGGACGCGACGGCGCATCGCACGCAACACGCGATCAAATCGATCGCGATGATGTTCAAACAAATAATTGGCGACAAGTGGCAAATTCTCACCACGAGTCGAAAGGTGCTCCGCGAATCCCTCCTCTTGACTGGGTCGAGCCTCGGAGACGTGGAAGTCTGAGACATGCCAGTTCTCAATCATGAGACGAAAGGCACTCGCCGCCTTGAATCGCTCGAACTGACCGAGGCCTTTGATAGCGAGAATGTCGGGCGCGTCCAGCTCCTGCTCTTCGCGCCGGAGCTCTTCGTCAGTTTTCGAGAAGTCCTCCTCGTTCGTGATGGCGTAACCCTTCCCTCGAGTGAAGTCCAAGAAACGAAAAGGTGCACCGTACGCGCCACGCTTGTAGCGAAGGACCTCTCGCTCGACGACCGGCTTGCCGTTTACGCCAGGAGATATTTCCAAGAGGTAGGTGACCAGCCGCTCCTTGCCGGTTATCTCCATTCGGAACTGGAGTGTCAATTCGATCGACTCTGTCGCAAATCCGCGACTAGCCACTTCCTTGAATCCACCACGCTTAGCCAGAGCCTTCCCGACATTCATCGACAAAGCATCTTTCAGAAACGAGAAGACATCGAACAAGGTGGACTTCCCGGTGCCGTTCGCGCCGACAAGAACACAGAGTCGCGGGATATTCTCAAGCTTTGCATCGCGAAACAGGCGGTAGTTTTTCACCGCGATCGACTCGATCTGCATGACATCTCCAAAGCTCGGCGAGGCCGCCAGACCATGCACGGCAGGCGACCAGCGGTTCACACAGCGTACCGGTTATGACACATGCGCTCCCTGTGCCGTAGCGGCAATCATCAGGCGACGCTTGTGAAAAAGAAACCCCGCCGAAGCGGGGTTCTGGGTCAGACGTTAAAGCGGAAGTGCAGCACATCGCCTTCCTTGACAAGGTAATCCTTGCCTTCCAGCCGGAGCCGGCCGGCTTCCTTCGCGCCCTGCTCGCCCTTGTACTTGATGAAGTCGTCGTAGGCGACGGTCTCCGCGCGGATGAAGCCACGCTCGAAATCGGTGTGGATGACGCCGGCCGCCTGCGGGGCGGTGGAGCCCGCGCGGACCTGCCAGGCGCGGACTTCCTTCTCGCCGGCGGTGAAGTACGTCTGCAGGCCAAGCAGCTTGTAGCCCGCGCGGATAACGCGATTCAGGCCCGGCTCGTCGAAGCCCATGCTCTCGAGGAACTCGACGCGGTCGGCCTCGTCCATCTGCGAAAGCTCTTCCTCGATGGCGGCGCACACCGGCACCACCTCGGCACCCTCTTCCACGGCGCGGGCGCGCACGGCGTCGAGGTGCGGGTTGTTCTCGAAGCCGTCTTCCGCCACGTTGGCGATGTACATCAGCGGCTTCATGGTGATCAGGAACATGTCGCGGACGAGGGCCTTTTCCTCGGCATCGAGGCCGGCGGCGCGGGCGCTCTTGCCCTGGTCCAGTGCCTTGGCGAGCTTCTCGAGCACCGGCTTGCGGGCCATCGCGTCCTTGTCGTTGGCCTTGGCCGAACGGGTGGCGCGGTCGAGGGCCTTCAGCACCGCTTCCAGGTCGGCCAGCGCCAGCTCGGTATCGATGGTTTCGATATCGGCGATCGGGTCGACCTTGTTGGCGACGTGGATGATGTTGCCGTCTTCGAAGCAACGCACCACATGCGCGATGGCATCGGTTTCGCGGATATGCGCGAGGAACTTGTTGCCCAGGCCTTCACCCTTCGAGGCACCAGCGACGAGGCCGGCGATGTCCACGAATTCCATGGTGGTCGGGATGATGCGCTGCGGCTTCACGATCGCCGAGAGCGCGTCCAGGCGCGGGTCCGGCACGGGCACGATGCCGGTGTTCGGCTCGATGGTGCAGAACGGGAAATTGGCCGACGCGATGCCCGCCTTGGTCAGCGCATTGAACAGGGTGGACTTGCCGACGTTAGGCAGGCCGACGATGCCGCATTTGATACCCATGGCGAAATCTGTGTCCGGTAAGTGTTTGAGAGGGTCAGGCGACCGTGTGCAGGCGTTTCATCGCCTCTTCGAACTTGCCTTCCTGCGCCAGCGGCAGCACGTCGAACGCGCGCCCGATGCCGTGCATGATGGCGTCTTCGTCAGCCGCGTTCGGGCGGCCGAGCACCCATGGGGTGACCTTGTCCTTGTGCCCCGGGTGGCCGATGCCAACCCGCAGGCGATGGAATTTGCCGTGGCCCAGGTGGGCCATGATGTCGCGCAATCCGTTCTGGCCGCCGTGGCCGCCATCGAACTTCATGCGGATGGTGCCGGGCGAGAGGTCCAGTTCGTCGTGGGCGACGAGGCACTCTTCCGGCTCGATCTTGTAGTAGCGCAGCGCCGAAACCACGGCGATGCCACTCTTGTTCATGAACGTGGCGGGCTTGAGCAGCCAGACGGCTTCCCCGCCGATGCGCACCTTGCACGTTTCGCCGTGCAGCTTGCCATCGAACGACCACCGCTCCCCCTGGTCCATGGCCAGGGCATCCACGCACCAGAACCCGGCATTGTGCCGGGTCCTGACGTATTCGGCCCCGGGGTTACCGAGGCCGACGATAAGACGTAGTGACGCCATGCAAGGTAAGCGGGCCACCCGCGACGCAAGGCGCCGCGGGTGGCCAGCCGATTACTTGCCTTCGTCCGAAGCAGCGCCCTCGGCGCCTTCGGCCGTCGGGTCGACTTCTTCCTGGATCGAGGCGACGGTGACGACGGCAACGTCGTGTTCCTTGCCCAGGCCCAGCTCCGGCACTTCAACGCCCTTCGGCAGCTTGAGGTCCGAGAGGTGAACGATGTCGCCGGCCTTCAGGTTGGCGAGGTCGAGCTCGATGAACTCCGGCAGGTCCTTCGGCAGGCACGAGACGGTCACTTCCGTCAGGTTGTGCGAGATGACCAGGCCGGCGGTCTTGCCAGCGGGCGACTTTTCCTGGTTCAGGAAGTGCACCGGCACGGCAACGCGAACGGCTTCGTTCTCGTTAACGCGCTGGAAGTCCATGTGCAGCATGAGCTGCTTGAACGGGTGCTTCTGCCAGTCCTTGATCAGGACCTTCTGCTTCTTGCCGTCGACGGTCAGTTCCAGCACCGACGAGTAGAACGACTCAAAACGCGAGCCGAGCAGGATGTCGTTGTGGAGGACCTGGATCGCCTGCGGGGCTTCGCCCGCGCCGTAAACGATAGCCGGCACGTAGCCTGCAATACGAAGACGGCGGCTCGCACCCTTCCCTTCGATCTTGCGGCTCGTGGCCGTGAGCTGATGATTGGTAGCCATGGTGTTGCCTCAGTAAAACCGCCTCGCGGCGGTAGGTAAAGGACTCCCCCGCGACCAGGGGAGCCCGAAAAAAGGTGGATCAGTCGATGTAGAGCGAGCTCACCGATTCGCCATAGGCGATGCGGCGGATCGTCTCCGCGAGCAGTTCCGCGACCGACAACTGACGGATTTTCGCACAGTTACGAGCGTTATCGCGCAGCGGCAGGGTATTGGTGACCACCAGCTGGTCGAGCTGGGAGGACTCCAGGTTGGTGATGGCGGCGCCCGAGAGCACCGGATGGACGCAGTAGGCGACGACCTTCTGGGCGCCCTTTTCCTTCAGCGCCGCCGCGGCGGCACACAGGGTGCCGGCCGTGTCGACGATGTCGTCCACCAGCACGCAGGTCTTGCCTTCCACGTCGCCGATGATGTTCATGACCGTGGCCACGTTCGCCTTCGGGCGGCGCTTGTCGATGATGGCCAGGTCCGCGTCATCCAGGCGCTTGGCGAGCGCACGCGCACGCACCACGCCGCCGACGTCGGGGCTGACCACGATCAGGTCGTCCATGCTGTGGTGACGCCAGATGTCGGCCAGGAGCACCGGCGAGGCGTACACGTTGTCGACCGGGACGTCGAAGAAGCCCTGGATCTGGTCGGCGTGCAGGTCGATCGTGAGCACGCGATCCGCACCGGCCGTCTGGATCATCTTCGCCGCCAGCTTCGCCGTGATCGGTACGCGCGCGGAGCGCGGGCGGCGATCCTGGCGGGCGTAGCCGAAATACGGCATCACCGCGGTCACGGTGCCGGCCGATGCACGCTTGAGCGCATCCACCAACACCAGCAAATCAAACAGGTTTTCCGCGCTGGGGGCGCCCGTCGGCTGGATGACGAACACTTCCTGCTTGCGGACGTTCTCCTCAATCTCGATCTGCGCCTCGCCATCGCTGAAGCGGCCGATAAGGGCCTTGCCCAGCGGAATGCCAAGGCGTGCGGCGACGTCATCGGCGAGCGCGCGGTGCGCGTTGCCGGAGAAAAGCATCGGGGTGGACGTGTCCACGGAGACTCCTGAATGAGAACAGTTAGGTGAAATCAGCGCAGTGCCACCCCGGGGGGTGGCTGGGGCGGCAGGATTCGAACCTGCGCATGCGGGAATCAAAATCCCGTGCCTTAACCAGCTTGGCGACGCCCCAACAATTCGTGTGCTTTGCCGCAGCCCGCGGCCCTTTCCCGTCCTTAAATGAAGCCCCTAGCCCCGATCCGCGCACGCGCCAGCAACAGCGGTGATGGATCGACACCCGCCGCCACATGGGCCGTGAAGGCCCCCGGGCAACGCGAAGCGACCGCGAGGGCCGCTTCGAAGGTTCTCGTTTCCAGGAAAACGCAGCCACCGCTGCCGGAAAGCCGGGCGTGGCCGAAGCCTGCCAGCCAGTCCAGCGCCGCGGCCACCCGCGGGTGGCGCGCACGGACTACCGGCTCAAAGGCGTTTTCCGCCGAAGTCCCGGAAACAAAGGACGAAATTGTCGCCTGCGGGGCATTTCGAGTCAATTCGGGCGCGGCGAACAGGGCCGGCGTCGGCACGTGTTCCGCCGGGTCGAGGACGACGTACCAGCGGCGCGGCAGGCGGATGGTTTCCAGCCGCTCACCCACCCCTTCCGCCCAGGCCGAGCGGCCACGGACGAACACCGGCACGTCGGCACCCAGCTTCAGCCCCAGCGCCGCCAGGGCGTCCTCGTCCAGCCCTGTGTCCCAGAGCGCGTTGAGACCCACCAGCACCGTGGCCGCGTCCGAACTGCCCCCGCCCAGTCCCCCGCCCATCGGGATCCGCTTGGTCACCTCGATCTCGGCACCCAGGGGGGTGCCCGTCGTTTCGGCGAGGAGGCGGGCGGCACGCACCGTCAGGTCGGTGTCTTCGGGGACGCCGGGCACCGGCCTGGGCCGGGTGATGACACCGTCCTCGCGCACCCGCAGTCGCACCTCGTCGCCCCAGTCGAGCAGCCGGAACACCGTCTGCAGCTCGTGGTAGCCATCGGCGCGGCGGCCGACGATGCGTAGGAACAGGTTGAGCTTCGCGGGCGCCGGCCAGGCCGTCCAGTCGCCACGGGCCAGCGGCGCCAGGGCGCGACTCATGAACACCCGCAGGTGATCGGGAAACCCGTTGTCCCGATCGCGGGCCAGCGCTTCGGCGAATTCAGGGGCGCGCTTGTCGACGACGGCAAAGCCATGCTTCGCGTAGAACGGCGCGTTCCACGGTACGTCGGCCAGGGTGCCCAGGTCGACCCGGGCATAGCCGGCGTCGCGGGCCCAGCCGCAGGCGTGCTCCAGCAGCGCCGCGCCGATGCCACGGCGGCCGAACGCGGGCAGTACGTCGATTTCCGCGATGCCGATGGCGCCGGGGTTACCGTCGGTATCCAGGCAGACGAAGCCGATCACCTCGCCCTCCACCACCGCCACCCAGGCCAGCCCACGGACGATCAGGGCGCGGACGACATCCACCGGCAGCGCCATGCCCGAGTACGACGGCCACGCCTCGTGCCCGCGGAACAGCTCCACCGCCGCACGCTCGATGGCGCACAGGCGCTCGGCATCGTCGGGGTGGGCACGGGTAATCGAGAAAACCATCGCGAGGAGGCCCGGGCAAAGGGCGGAATTATACCGGCGCGATGTTTTCCGGGGCGAAGGCCGAGGGGTTTATTGACCCAGGGCTTATTGGCCCAGCTGCCAGGATTCGATGGCCAGGCGGACCTTGAACGGGGCTTTCTCGGCAAAGACCTTGCTCGGCATCGCCGGTTGGCGCGTGGCATCCCACTGCTTGTAGTCCACCGTCCAGCCATCCTGGATGAGCTGCGACGGCAGGCGATCGTCACCGAAGCGGATGTCGGCCGGGCCGCCGTCCGCGCGCAGGCCGAGGACCCAGCGCTTCAACTCGGCCATGGGAATCTGCCAGCCCACTGCCTGGGCCATGAGCGTTTCGGCGTCCGGGCCATGCCGGGTACCGCCGTCGAGGCCTTCCAGGTCAGCCCCGCCAGGGCCGCCGGTGAGGCGGAAGCTGCGGCCGGTCACCGGCGCGCGCACGGTGAAGTCGTAGCGCTCGCCATCCTGGTGCCAGGTCAGCGCGCCCGAACCGGACTGGTTGCCGTCGGAGACGGAGAGCTTGCCCTGCAGGGTCCAGTGGCTGGTGTCGCCAAGCTGGCGTTCGCGTCCTTCCTGCTGCCCCATGGTGACGGCATCACCGGGGTGATAGGCGGCGGGACGGGTGGTGGCGCAGGCGGCCAACAGGAGCGGCAGCAGGGTCGCGAGGACCCTGCGCAGGGACAGGGGGGTTCGGATCACGGGGTGAACTTCTTTTCGGTTTTCTGCAGAGAGGCGTTTTTCGGGTCGATGCGGCGTACTTCGTTGAGTACCTTGCGGGCTTCGTCGCGCTCGCCGCGCTGCCAGAGCACCTCGGCCAGGTGCACGCCGATGTCGCCATCCTTCTGCTTCGCCCACGCGCCGCGCAGGGTGGATTCGGCCTGGTCGAGCTGGCCCTGGCGGAACTTCAGCCAACCCCAGGAATCGGCCACGGACGGGTCGTCCGGGCGAGCGGAGCGTGCCGCCTGCAACAGCGACTGCGCCTCGGACAGGTCGCGGTCGTTGTCGGCCAGGGTGTAACCGAGCGCATTGCTGGCCTCGATGTCGCCCGGCTTCAGCTCCAGCACGCGGCGGAAATCAGCCACGGCCTGGTCGACGCGCCCCGCCTCGGCGTAGGCCAGGCCGCGGGCGTACATCATGTCGGTGTCGTCGGGCTTCACCCGCAGCGCCTTGTCGTACGACTGGACCGCGGCGTCGAAGTGCCGCGCGTCCATGTACAGCTCGGCATCCACGGCGAACGCCTTCACCAGCAGGTCGGGGCGGTCGGCGTAGGAGGTCTGCAGGTCGGCCACCACCTGGTGCGCGTCATCGTCATTGCCCTGCAGGTGCAGGATCACCGCGCTGCGCACGGAGGCATCGAACACGCGCGGGTCGTCATCGCCCACCGCGGCGTACCAGTCGAGGGCGTCTTCCTTCTTGTCGAGCAGCTCGGCCAGCTGGCCGAGGGTGAAGGCGTTGTCCTGCTGCACGTCATCCGACTGGCGGCGGATCTCGTCGTAAAGGCGGCGCAGCGCCCCCTTGTCGGCGGCGCGCGCGGCCAGGGTCATGCGCATGCTGTAGGTGTCGACGTCCTGCTTGCCCTGGGCCAGCGTAGCCGCAGCCCCTTTTTCGTCGCCCCCCTGGGCCAGCACCGTGGCGTAGGCCAGGCGCAGGCGCGGGTTCTTCGGATCCGCGGCGACGGCCTTGGCGAACAGCTTCTTCGCGCCGTCCTTGTCGCCCGCCCGGAATTTTTGCTGGGCTGCCCACGCGTAGGTGGCGCCATCGTGGAAACGCTTCTGCGCCTCGCTGCCGATGCGCTGCGCGTAATCGTGGCGGCCGAGGTTCTCGCCGAGTTCGGCCATGGCCAGCCAGGCCGTGGAATCCTTAGGCAGGCGCTCGGGCGTAGCGATGCGCTCCAGCAGCACGCCGGCCTGGGCGGCGTCGCGGGCCTGGACCAGGGTCCGGCCAAACGCGCGCCAACCCTCCGCCCCGCCCGAGGTGACAAGGATCTCCAGCTGGCGCTGGGCTTCCGCGGTGTCACCACTGTCCAGCGCGATACGGGCCCGGCCCTCGGCCAGGTCGACCGGCGTGGCGCCCAGCACGGCCCAACGGGCCAGGGCACGGCGTGCGGCGTCCTGGTCGTGGATCGCCAGGGCCAGCTCGGCGGCGCGGCTGGCGACCTTGGGGTCGTTGCTGAGGGTGGCGGCGCGGCCGTAGGCGTCCGAGGCCTTGGTGAGATCGTTGGCGGCAATCGCGAAGTCGCCCGCCATCACCTGCGCCTCCAGGTCGTTCTCCGGCGGCACGATGGCCACGTGCAGGCGGTCCAGCGGCTGGACCCCTGTACGAACCTGCTTCGGCTGCTGCCCGGTGGACGGCGTGGTGGCACAACCGGCAACGGCCGCAACGACACCTACGAGGACCACAAAATGCCGCACTTGCTTGAACTTGGGCCAACCGGTCAGCACACTACTCTCCGTTGTTTTTCCGCTACGGACAGGCCCGTGCAAGCGCCCGAGGCCTTGTCAGCGCACAATGCGCCCTTAGCTTAGCCGACGCCACCCCTGCCGAGTGCAGCCGCCGACATGCCATTGATCGCCCTCGGGCTTAACCACCTTACCGCGCCGGTCAGCCTGCGCGAGCAGGTGGCGTTCGACGATCTGGTGGCCGGCGAGGCGCTGGGCGACCTCACCCGCCAGCCCGGCGTGGAAGAGGCGATGATCCTCTCCACCTGCAACCGCACCGAGCTCTACGTGAGCGTCGCGGACGGCTTCCAGGCGGTGCCGGGCCAATGGCTTTCCCGGCAACACCGATTGACCCCGCAGCGGTTGGATGAGTTCCTCTATCGCCACGAGGAGCACGAAGCCGTGCGCCACATGTTCCGCGTGGCGACGGGGCTGGACTCCATGGTGCTGGGCGAGCCGCAGATCCTTGGCCAGGTGAAGGACGCCTACCAGCAGGCGCGCAGTGCCAACGCGCTGAAGGCACCGATGGAGCGCCTGCTCCAGCACACGTTTGCCGTGGCCAAGCGCGTGCGCACCGATACCCGGATCGGCGCCCACACCGTTTCCGTGGCCTACACCGCCGTGCGCCTCGCCGAGCAGGTGTTCACCGACCTGCGCCAGGCCTGCGTGCTGCTGATCGGCGCCGGCGAGACCATTGAGCTGGCCGCCCGCCACCTTGCCGACAAGCAGGTGCGCCGCCTCATCGTCGCCAACCGCACGCTGGAAAACGCCCAGGAGCTGGCCGGCCGTTACAGCGGCTACGCCATCGCCCTGGCCGACCTGCCCCGGCACCTGGCGGAAGCCGACATCGTGATCAGCTCCACCGCCTCGCGCCTGCCCGTGGTAACCAAAGCGATGGTGGCCGATGCGATCGCCCAGCGCCGCCGCCGGCCGATGTTCATGGTGGACATCGCCGTCCCGCGTGACATCGAGGCGGACGTGGCCCAGCTGGACGACGTGTACCTGTACGGCATTGACGACCTGAAGCAGGTGATCGACGAGAACCGCCGCTCCCGCGAACTGGCGGCCCGCGAGGCCGATGCCATCATCGACCTGCAGGTGGAGCGCTACATGTCGTGGCGCCGCGCCCTGAACCTGCGCAACCCGGCCGTGGATATCCGCGTGGCGGCGGAGGCCCAGCGCGATGAGGTGCTGGCCAAGGCCCAGGCCATGCTGGCCAGGGGCCGCAGCGCCGACGAAGCCCTGGCCTTCCTGGCCAATACGCTGACCAACAAGCTGCTCCACGCGCCCAGCGCCCGCCTCCGCGATGCCGCCCTTTCGGGCGACCTGGACCTGCTCCACGCCGCCGGCCGGCTGTATGGACTGGACCCGGACGACGACGTTTCCGCATGATGTACGGCTCCAAGTCGTTCTTCGTGCCCTAGATGACCCCCTCGATCCGCCGCAAACTCGAAGCCCTCGCCGAGCGCCACGAAGAGGTCGGCCTGCTGCTGGCCCAGCCCGACGTGCTCGCCGACAGCAACCGCTTCCGCGAGCTCTCGCGCGAATACGCCCAGCTGGAGCCCGTGGCCGCCTCGCTGAAGGAGCACGACGACGCCGAGCGCGAGCTCGCCGACACGAAGGCCATGCTCGACGACCCGGACATGCGGGAGATGGCCGCCGACGATATCGAGAGGATTGAGCAGCGCCTCCTTTCCCTGGACGGCGAGCTTCAGATCCTCCTGCTGCCCAAGGATCCACGCGACGAGGGCAACCTGTTCCTCGAAGTGCGCGCCGGCACCGGTGGCGACGAAGCGGCGATCTTCGCCGGCGACCTGTTCCGCATGTACGCCCGCTACGCCGAACGCCAGCGCTGGCATGTGGAAATCCTCAATGCCAACGAAGGCGAGCACGGCGGCTACAAGGAAATCGTGGCGCGCGTGGAGGGACGCGGCGCCTATTCGCGGCTGAAGTTCGAGTCGGGCACGCATCGCGTGCAGCGCGTGCCGGACACGGAATCGCAGGGCCGCATCCACACCTCGGCTGCCACCGTGGCGATCCTTCCCGAACAGGACGAAGTCGGCGAGATCGAGATCCGCGATGGCGACCTGAAGGTGGACACGTTCCGTGCGTCGGGTGCCGGCGGCCAGCACGTGAACAAGACCGACTCGGCCATCCGCATCACCCACTTGCCCACCGGCACGGTGGTGGAATGCCAGGACGAGCGCAGCCAGCACAAGAACCGCGCGCGCGCCATGAGCCTGCTCAAGGCCCGCCTGCTCGACGCCGAGCGCAGCAAGCAAAGCGCGGCCCAGGCGGAATCGCGACGCCTGCAGGTGGGCTCCGGCGACCGCAGCCAGCGCATCCGCACCTACAACTTCCCGCAGGGCCGGATCACCGACCACCGCATCAACCTCACCCTCTACCGGCTTCCCGAGGTGATGCAGGGCGACCTGGACGAACTGGTCGACACCCTCACCCGCGAAAACCAGGCCGACGAGCTGCAAAGCCTCGCCTGAGTGCCAACGGCACCGTGACGCCGGCTGGGGCATGATGGCCTCCCTGTTCCCAAGGAAGCCGTGGCATGGGCAAGAAGAAGAACAAGAAGTACGAAGACGCGCTCGAAGAACTTCAGATCGAACTGGTCGGCCTCACCCGCTGGCTGCGCCGCACCGGCAAGCGCCTCGTGGTGATCCTCGAAGGCCGCGACGCCGCCGGCAAGGGCGGCACCATCAAGGCCATCACCGACAAGCTCGACACCCGCGCCGCGCGCGTCGTGGCGATGGGCAAGCCGGATTCGCGCGAAGAAACCCAGTGGTACTTCCAGCGTTACGTACCGCAGTTGCCCGCCGCCGGTGAACTCGTCCTGTTCGACCGCAGCTGGTACAACCGCGCCGTGGTCGAACCGGCCATGGGCTTCTGCACCCAGGCCCAGTACGACGCCTTCATGAAGGCCTGCCCGGCGTTCGAGAAGTTGCTCACCGACGACGGCATCATCCTGCTCAAGTACTGGCTGGCGGTGGACCAGGAAGAACAGGAGAAGCGCTTCGCCGAACGCGCGGAAGATCCGCTCAAGCGCTGGAAGCTCTCGCCGGTGGACCTGAAGGGCCGGCAGAAATACGAAGAGATGGGCGACCTGCGCGACGTCATGATCCAGCACACGGATACCGACGACGCGCCCTGGTTCGTGGCTGACTTCAACGACCAGAAGACCGGCCGCCTCGACCTGATCCGCCACCTGCTGGACCAGATCCCCGACAAGCTCTGCCCGGACGAAGAGTTCGACCTGCCCAAACTCAAGGGCAAGCCGCAGAAGGAACGGGTTACCGGGAAGGCGAAGAAGGTGCCGAAGGTCTACTGACCCGGCGCACGGACGGCGGCCGCTTGGGCAGCCGCCCGCTTCGCGACAGGCGCAGCCACTGGCGCATGGCCAGCAAGCCGCCCATCGATTCGATGATCGCCGCCGGCACCCACATGATCACGCCGCCGATGAGCTGGCCGGTGAGGACGTTCATCGTGAAGGCACGGCCGCAGATCTCGAAGATCGGATAAAGGTCCGCCTTCGAGAAGGTCACGATGGCGCCCGCCACGATCTGCGGCGTCATGGTCAACGCAGGCGACAGCACGCGGATGCCGGGCGTCATGCGTCCCGGCGGCTTCGGCCGGTGGTCGAGCACGAGCCACCAGTAGGCCAGCCCCGACAACATCATCGACCAGTTCATGAAGCGGTAGATGCGCCAGTCCAGCATCGCCAGCGTCTGCATGTCCGGAATCAGCCAGACCAGGATCAGGGCGATAAACGCGAGGGTGACGAGCGCCGGGTTGAGCAGCACCGCACTGGCGATGCGCCACGCGAGGCTGTGGCTGGCCCGGCGAAGGCGCACGCGCCAGGCCAACGGCAGGCCCGCGCGCAGCACGGTGCCCGGATACGCCGCGATCAGGAACAGCGGCGCCAGGTGGTGCAGCAGGATCTGCTGGATGCGATGCATGAAGAACTCATGCTCGAAGAAGTAATCCAGGTACGTGTGCAGCGACACGTACACGATGACCATGCCGGTCCAGAATGCGGCCTGGCGCCCCGCGGGCACGCTCAGGCGCCGCGACCCGGCGACATACAGCCATGCCGTGGCCACGAACAGCACGAGGAAGCTCCACGAGAACTCCCACGGCACGATCCACTTCAGCAGCTCCCCCAGCACGACGCCTACATCTCCCGGCGAACGCGATGCGTCCGGCGCCAGCCGAAGATCAGGCCGAGGATGGCGACCAGCGCCGGAACCAGGATGATGTTGATGAACTTCAGGCGCAGGCCCAGCGCATCGATCTCGGCATTGAGCTGGTGCTGCACGTCGCGCAGCTCCTTGCCGATGGCCAGCTTGCGTTGCAGGTACTGCTCCACTTCCCGGCGCTGCTGCGCCGACAGGGTCGTCGGCGTCGAGGCGCCCTTGGTCGGCTGCAGTTCGGCGAGGCGGCGCTGGGCGTCGTAGAGCTCGTTTTCCAGCTCGCCCTTCTTCACCAGGAACTTCCGGTCCGCCGCGGCCTGCAGGGCACGCACGCGGGTGAAGGGACGCTGCAGGTTGGCGCGGCCGCGGATCGAGAGCAGCGCCGTGGAACCGCCGAGGTTATCGACGATGTTGGCGATGAGGTCGCCATTGTTCGCAAACGGCGTGAGCTGCTGCTGGCCAAGCAAGGGCTGCACATCGATCCACAGGCGGTCCGTGAGCAGGTCGGTATCGGCGACGACAATCACCTCGCCGGGCGCAGCCGCCACGCCAAGGTGGCCGGCGTCCTTGCGCTCCGGGAACGCGCTATGGAACGTGTCGCGAACCCGCGCGGCCAGCACGAAACGATCGTGGCTGGGCTCGTAGCTCGCCAGCAGCGTGGAGGGATCGCCCGCGGCGTCACGCACGCCCTGGGCCGGCACCACCATGGCCTCGTCCGAGGTCTGCACCAGGGGCAACATGCGCGCCTTCGTCTCCGGCGCCAGCTCGAAGAAGCCGGCGGTGGAGACGTTGATCCGCTGCAGGCTCGCCGTCACCACGTCGTCGTGGTTCAGGTCCTGCGCGGAGAGGCCAAGCATGGCCGGGTGCGGCACGGTGTTGCCGTTGAGGTCGATGGTGAGCGCCTGCGAACGGTCCAGCACCACCTTGGTCGGGTCGTAAACGATGCCCCAGGCCTCGAACAACCGGCGGATGTCGGAATCGTGGTCGTCCACCGTGCCGTTGGAATCGATCAGCGGCGACGTATCCATCTCCGCGTCCGGATCCACGAACACGACAAGATGGCCGCCATGCAGCACGTACTGGTCAATCGCGTACTGCGCGTCCTCGGGGAGCTTCTTCGGGTGGATCAGCAGCAGCGCGTTCATCGACGGATCGATGTGCGTGAGGCCTTCCGGCGCCAGGTTGGTCACGTCGGCCAGCTGTTCCAGCTGGCGCATCACCGTCCACGGCTGCTCGCCGATCACCATGTTGCCGGTGACCGGCAGCGAGCTCAGCACGCCCACCTTCGGCTTGCGCGGCGCAGCGAGTTCATAAAGCAGCTTGGCGATGTCGTATTCCACGAAGGCTTCGCGGGCCGGATCAAAGAACGGGATCGACTGGGAAACCGGCGTATCGGGCGCGCCCGTCGTGCCGACCAGGCCAAAGAACACGCGCTCGCCATTGCTGCCACCGGCCGCCGGGGTCAGGCCGTAGCTTTCGGCCGCGTCTTCGTCGTCGGAGTACGGCACCGGGTCGATCACGCGGAAGCGGATGCGCCCATGCGCACGCACCGCGATCTCGCGGAGCATTTCCTGCACGCGCTGCTCATAGCTGCGCAGCTGCGGCAGCTCGCGCGTGGCGTGGTCGGAGAAATACAGGGTGAGCGTCAGCGGCCGGCCCAGGCCATCCACGATGCTCTGCGTGCCGGGGGTCAGCGTGTAGATGCGGTCTTCGGTGAGATCCACGCGTGCCGTACGCAACGACATCGAGCTGAGACCGATCACGGCCAGGAACAGCACGGCGATGGCGACCACGCCCAGGCGCAGCACATTGGCGCGCGACAACGAGAAAGAGGGCCGCTTCATCAGCGCGTCCTCTTCAGGTCGAGCACCAGCACGGCCGCACCCAGCCAGGCCACGATCATCGCGCCGAAGTAGATGAGGTCACGCAGGTCGAGCACGCCGCGCGCAATCGCGTTGGCATGGCGCACGATGGACAGCTGGCCCATCGCGCCAATGAGCTTGGGCGGCAGCGAGTCCTGGAAGAAATCCAGCACCTGCGGCTGTCCGATCAGGATCAGCACGAAGCACAGCGACGAGGTCAGGACGAAGGCAATCACCTGGCTGCGCGTCGCCGTGGACATGCACGCGCCGATGGCGAGGAACGCACCGGCCATCAGCCAGCTACCGATGTACCCCGCCATCACCACGCCGTTATCCGGCTCGCCCAGGTAGTTCACCGTGATCCACAGCGGGAACGTCAGCATCAGGCAGATGCCGATGAATCCCCACGCCGCGAGGAACTTGCCCAACACCGCCTGCGAGATGGACACCGGCAGCGAGAACAGCAGCTCCAGCGTGCCCGACGATCGCTCCTCCGCCCACATCGACATGGTCACCGCCGGCACGAGTACCAGGTAGAGCCACGGATGCATGTCAAAGAACGGCTGCAGGTCGGCCAGGCCGCGGTCGTAGAAATCGCCCGTGTAGAACGTGAGCACCCCGGCCATCACCAGGAAGATAACCATGAACACATAGGCCACGGGGGTGACGAAGTACGCGCGCAGCTCGCGCCGTGCGATGGCGGACACGGCGCTCATGCGTTACCCCCGCGCGGCGTCGTGGTGATCTGCCGGAACACTTCGTCCAGGCGGCCCTGTTCCAGCTGGATCTCGTTGATCCGCAGGTTCTGCTCACGCAGCAGCGCCTGCACCTCATCAAGGATGGGCTGGCCCGGTTTCGGAAACACGGTGACACGGCCGTCGAGCGGATCGACCTCCACCATGGAGACGCCCGGGATGCGCGCCAGCATCTCACGCGACACACCACTGCCCTGCGCACTGAACGACACGGCGCCGTGGTAGCGCGACCGCGCCTCCAGCTCCGCCGGCGTGGCATCGGCCAGCAGCTTGCCGTTGGCGATGATCGCCACGCGATTGCACAGCGCGTGCACTTCTTCGAGCAGGTGGGTGGAAATCAGGATCGTCCGTTCGCGTGCCATGGCATCGATGAGCATGCGCACGGAGTGCTTCTGGTTGGGGTCGAGGCCGTCCGTGGGCTCATCGAGCATGAGCACGGGCGGGTCATGGAGAATGGCCTGGGCCAGGCCCACGCGGCGGCGCAGGCCTTTGGACAGCGTGCCGATGGGTACGTCGAGCACTTCCTCGAGTTCGAGGCGGCTGATGACCTCGTCAAACCGGCGCAGGGCGATGTCCCGGTCGAGCTCGCGCACCCGGGCCATGAACGTGAGGAACTCGCGCACGGTCATCTCGGCGTAGCTGGGCGCACCTTCGGGCAGGTAGCCCAGGGCGCGCTTGGCGGCGAGGGGTTCCCGGCGGATGTCATGGCCACAGACGCGGGCGGTGCCGGAGGTGGGCGTGAGGAATCCGGCGATCATGCGCATGGCGGTGGATTTGCCGGCGCCGTTGGGGCCGAGCAGCCCGAGTACCTGGCCGGGCTCGGCGCGGAGGCTGAGGGAGTCGACCGCGATCAGCGGGCCGTAGCAGCGGGTGAGTCGGTCGGTTTCGATCATTGCCCTAATTAACGCACGGGGGGCGTAGCGGCATCCACCCCGGTGGGATTTCGATAGCGCTCACCTTGGGTGGGCTCGCCTTCGGCATCGCTTTAGCGCTCTGACGTGGTCGGAAAGGAGCCCTGGGTGCCCACCCTCGCTGCTCAGACAACGCTCTGCGTTCGAAAAGGAGAGCCGCTACGCGGCTGGGTTATCTATTGGCCTACGGCCGCGAACCGGTGGCTGGGCGGGGGTTTTCGACACGACATTCCCTGTCGTGGCGAAAACGGCGGGCCATCCATGGCCCACCCCCTTCGGGCCTGATCCTTCCAGCCCCCTCGCGACACTAAACTCGCCTCGAGGGTGGGCACCCAGGACTCCTTCCAGCGCTGACGTTTCGTCCCGGAAGGCAACCGCCTGCGGGTTGCGGGCCATCGCGCTAATGCGCAACGTTCACTCGGACGCTGCTGGTGTTGGCTCTCCGTCACGCAACCGCACCGATGAAAAGAGCCCTCGGTGCCCACCCTCGAGGCGAGTTCGCGGAGGCGAGGGGGTTGGAAGGATCAGGCCCGCAGGGGGACGGTCATGGATGACCGGCCGTTTTCGTCACGGCAGGACGCCGTGTCGAAAACCCCCGCCCAGCACCCGGTTCGCGGCCGTAGGCCCATAGGAAAACCGGCCGCGTAGCGGCCCTCCTTTTCGAACGCTGGAGTCGATGTCTGAGCAGCGAGGGTGGGCGCCGAGGGCTCTACTGCGACCACGTCCGAGCGCCAACGCGATGCCGAAGGCGAGCCCTTTCGCAGAACAAAAAAAACCCCGCCGTTGCCGGCGGGGTTTCTTGTGTCGCGATAAGCGTGACGCTTACTGGGCAGCGGCAGCCGTGCTGGCCGGGGCCGGGGCGGTGCCCGCGGCGGCCGGGGCCGACGAGGACGAGCTGGCCGGAGCCGAATCTTCCAGGCCCGGCTGCTTCATGCCGGCTTCCTGCTCCGGGGTCTGGTCCGGGAGGTTGTCGCCCTGCAGCGGCAGGTAGATCTCGAACTTCTGCTCGTCATAACCCTCGATGGTGCCGTGGTTATTCACCGGCGCCTTCGTCTGGATGTCATAGGCGCGGAAGCTCACGTCATCGAACTTGTAGCCATGGGTCTGCGAGTACGCCTCAAGCATCTGGCGGGTCTGCGGCAGGCCGGCACCGGTGCCGTTCCACTCGGCCTTGAGGGCCTTGCCACCGAAGGCGAGCACGGCCTTCACGTCGCCATCGACGATCACGCGGCCGAACTTGTCCTTGCTGCCCGGGGTCGTCGCGTCAGCCGGAGCGGCCGGAGCGGCGGCGGTCGAGGCGTCAGCCGGCGCGGCGGCGTCGAGCGCCGGGCGCTGGGCAGCCGTCAGTTCGACGTCCTGGCCATTGATCTTCAGCGTGGCGGAATCGATCTCGGCAGCCACGTCGAACGTGTAGTTCTGGTCACCCCAGTTGGTGGTGAACGTGATGCGCGGGCTGACGATGTTCACGCCCAGCTTCTTCGCTGCCGCCTGGATCTCGGCCATGGCCTTGTCCGACGCGGTGTCGACGTCGTCGAGGGTGCGCGGAGCCGTGGTGGAGACAAGCAGGATCGGCTTCACCGGCTGGTCGACGATCGACGGAACCATCTTGCTGTAGTCGATGTTGGGGATCGACGCCATCAGGTTCTGCAGGTTCGACAGGCTGAACTGGATCAGCGCGTCCGGATCGCCGTGGATGTAGAGGTTCGAGAAGCGATCGACCAGGTTGAAGCCGTAGCTCACGTCGTAAGCCCAGTTCACCTTCACGAGCTTCTGGCTGCGGCCAGTGCGCTCAAGGTTGATCGTGAACTTCTTGTCGTGACCACGCCAGCTGTTGGCGATGTTCCAGACCACGGTGCCCTTGCCGGCATCGCCGACCTGGGCGAAGCCCGGATCGATCGAGGCGATTTCCAGCGAGCCGTCACCGACCTTCGGATCCGACGCCTTCCAGGAGATCTTCGCGCCCGGCCCGTAAGCCTTGCCCGAAAGTTCGAACTGGATCTTCGAGTCGTAGGTGCGCAGGACGGTGTAGTCCTGGAAACGACGGAAGTTACTGAAAACGTCGTAAACCTGGCGCAGATCCTTACTGATCAGCATTTCGCGCTCGACGTGGCCCGTCGAGGGCATGGCCACGCCAACCACGACGCCGAGGACGGCGACGATGACGATAGCGACAATCAATTCTAACAGACGCGTCATTCCACGGTTCTCCGAACGTCTTTGAACAGGCAGGCCCCCGGCTGTGGAGTCCGCGCGGCCGCCCCAGAAGAATCGGCCCGTGACAAGGGTATGCCAGCGCCGAAAGAACCGATGGTAGCCGGTCATGGCGCCGAGCGCCATTGGGTCCCCTGCCCTTTTTCGCAAGCTGGCACAACCCGAAAAAGTCGGGGTGCAGGCCGCCTGCGGCGGCCCCGGCTCAGACGATGCCCAGCTCCAGGGCCTTCAGGACGGCCCGGGTGCGATCACGGACGCCCAGCTTGGAGAGGATGTTGGAAACGTGGTTCTTCACCGTCCCCTCGGCCACGCGCAGCGAATTGGCGATTTCCTTGTTGCTGTAGCCGCCCGAGAGCAGGCGGAGGATCTCGGTTTCGCGCTCGGTGAGCGGATCGGGCTGCTCCAGGCTGGAAAACTGGTTCTGGATGCGGCCCACGCCCGCCAGCAGGCGCTGGGTGACCATCGGGGCCACCAGCGAGCCGCCGGCCGAGACCGTGCGCACGGCCTCCACCAGCTGGTCGAGGGAGACGTCCTTGAGCAGGTAGCCCCGGGCGCCGGCCTTCAGGCCCGACAGGACCAGCTGGTCGTCGTCGAAGGTGGTCAGGATGATGGTCGGCGGCAGTTCATTGCGGCCGCCCAGGGCCTGGAGCACCTCCAGCCCGCTCATGTTGGGCATGCGCAGGTCCAGCAGCACCACGTCCGGGCGGACCTGCGGGATGGTCTGCACGGCCTGGGCGCCATCGGCGCACTCGGCCACCACACGGATATCGCCGGCGAGGTCAAGCAGGGAGCGGATGCCCTGGCGAACCAGGTTCTGATCGTCAACGAGGCAGACGGAGATCATGAAGGATCCTCGGAAGGAACGGCGATGGTGGCATGGGGAGGCGGCAGCGGGCTATCGGCCAGCAGCGGACGTTGGGGGGCATGGGCGAGCGCGGGCTCCTCGCCGAGCGGAAGACGGGCGGTCAGGGCGAAGCCGCCGCCGGGGGCATCCTGGAAGGCCACGCTGCCGCCGAACTCGGCCAGGCGCTCACGCATGCCGTTGAGGCCGTTGCCCAGGCGCAGCGCGCTGGACTCGCCGAGGCCACGGCCGTCGTCGCGGGCGTCGAGGCACAGCTCGTCGGGCCCGGTATGGCGGAAGGTCAGCCACAGGTTGCGGGCGTTGGCGTGGCGCACGGTATTGGTCAGGATTTCCTGCACGCAGCGCAGCAGCATCTGGGCCCGGCGCGGGTCTTCCACGCCGAAACGCGGCGGGATGGCCAGGTGCACCGACAGGCCAGGGACGCCCTCGGTCAGGCTGCGCAGGGCCTGGGTCAGGTCGATGGCATCGTCCTGGCGCAGCTCGCTGACCACCTCGCGGACATCGGACAGCAGCTGCTTGGCCGTGCTCTGGGCCTTCAGCACGTGCTCGCGCGCCGTGTCGTTGGTGAGGTGGCTGGCCACTTCGAGGTTGAGGCTGAGCGCGGTGAGATGGTGGCCCACGAGGTCGTGCAGGTCGCGGGCGATGCGCATGCGCTCGGCGATGCGGGTGGATTCGGCGAGCAGGGCCCGGGTGGCGCGCAGTTCGGAGTTGAGCTGGCGCAGTTCCTCGCGCTCGTCGGCCTGCTGGCTGGCCACCATCGAGGTGATGAACATCAGCGCCGAGAAGCCGAAGTACAGGCAGGCCTGCATGATCGAGTAAATCAGCCCGAAGGCGGGCAGCTGCATCAGCACCGGGATAAGGGCCAGGTGCGCCACCACCATCCAGACCATGCCCACCGGCAGGCTGACCAGCCAGGGCACCACCGCGGCCACGATGACCAGCAGCAGGGCCGAGAGGCCGCTCTTGCTCAGCACGCCGATGGCCAGCGCCGTCCCGGTGAGGATCACCAGCACCGCGACCCGGGTGGGGCCGTCGACGCGGGAGCCCAGGCTGCGGGTGAGCAGCCAGTAGACGAGGCCGAAGATGAGGTAGCAGCCGGTCCAGGCCAGCAGCGCCATGTCCGGGATCTGGCCATGCTGGGAGCCGGCACG
The DNA here is from genome assembly GCF_006385595.1 of Luteibacter pinisoli. Lineage (NCBI taxonomy): Bacteria > Pseudomonadati > Pseudomonadota > Gammaproteobacteria > Lysobacterales > Rhodanobacteraceae > Luteibacter > Luteibacter pinisoli. Next base: position 1,074,527 of record NZ_CP041046.1, on the reverse strand, counting down.
CTGCAGTGACAGCGGCAGGCCCACGCACAGGAACACGAAGTACGTGGCGTACCTGAGGAGGCGGACGTGGTTGAACTGGACCTTGGACATGCCCGCATCATAGGCCTTCGCGGCCCGCGCACCACCTGACTGAAGTCATGCGAGGGCTCGCGGAAAGCGCAGGCTTTACAACGGTTTTACATCCATGCATCGCGCCCCGGAGGCGGCCCGGCCGTGCCATAATGCCGCGCATCGGGCGGCCCGGGGGTTGCCCATGGTTGAACACTTTTTTAGCGGAGCAACGAATGGCCCTTGCCATCCGCGACGTGCGCGAGCACGACCTGGATGCCGTGCTGGCGCTTAACAACGAAGCGGGCACCGGCATCCTCGCCACCGATCGCGCCCGACTGCGCCATCTGTACGAGATCGCCCACTACTTCCGCGTCGCCGAACAGGAAGGCCGCATCGTCGGCTTCCTCATCGCCATGCGGCAGGAAGCCGATTACAACAGCCCGAACTTCCGCTGGTTCCAGGCCCATTACGAATCGTTCGTGTACATCGATCGCATCGTGATCGAACAGACGATGCGTGGCCACGGCCTGGGCCGGATTTTCTATTGTGATGTGCAAAGTTATGCCGAGGTACGCGTGCCGCTCCTGACCTGCGAAGTCTTTCTTGAACCCCGTAACGACCAGACGGTGCTGTTCCACGGCACCATGGGTTTCCAGGAAGTGGGCCAGCAGACCATGGGCCAGGACGGCCCGAAGGTGAGCCTGCTCGCCCGCGAGCTGCCCAGCTTCCCCTTCGTGCGCGAACGCTATCTCGAGCAGGACGGCCTCCCCGACGTCGCCTGGCTGGCCGAACGCCAGCGCCCGGCCGACCTGCGCGGGGTGTCCGCATGAGCGCCCGCGCCGAATCCCTCGAAGCCGCCTGCGACCTGCGCTTCGGCCAGGTAGGCATCGCCTGCGTGCGCGTGCGCCGCGTCGATGCCGCCGCCCTTGCCGAAGAACTGGAGCGCCGCGTCCGCTCCGCCCCGCAGATGTTCACCCGGGCCGCCGTCGTGCTCGACCTCTCCCATCTTTCGGTCCTGCCGGACGATGGCATGGTCGACGCCCTGCTCGAAGCCATCCGCAGCGCCGGCATGCTGCCGGTCGGCCTGGCCTACGGCACCAGCGAGACCGAGGCCCTGGCCGAGCGCATGTGCCTGCCGCTGATCGCCAAGTTCCGCGCGCAGTACGAGCCCGGCCACGGCGACACCGCCGCGGCACCGACGCCGGCCCCGGCCGCGCTTCGCGCCGAATCCGCCCCGGCCGCATCCGTGGAAACCGGCAGCACGATCACCGCCCAGCACCACACGGGCAGCGCCGTGCGCTCCGGCCAGCAGGTGTACGCCCGCGAGCGCGACCTCGTCGTCGCCGCGGCCGTGGCCAATGGCGCGGAAGTGATCGCCGACGGCTCCATCCATGTGTACGGAAGCCTGCGCGGCCGTGCCATGGCTGGCGCACAGGGCGATGAGACCGCCCGCATTTTCTGCTCCGACTTCCGCGCCGAACTGGTCGCGATCGCCGGGCACTATCGCGTGTTCGAGGACATGCCCAAGGAATTCGAAGGCCAGGCCGTGCAATGCTGGCTGGATAATGGAAAACTCATGATCGCGCGCCTCTGACGCCGGTCCTAACCGTTTTACGCGGAGACATCTCTTGACTGAAATCATCGTCGTCACCTCCGGCAAGGGCGGAGTCGGCAAAACCACGTCCAGCGCCTCGCTCGCGACTGGCCTCGCCATCGTTGGCAAGAAGGTCGCTGTCATCGACTTCGACGTCGGCCTGCGCAACCTCGACCTGATCATGGGCTGTGAGCGCCGCGTGGTGTACGACTTCGTCAATGTCGTGCACGGCGAGGCGACGCTGAAGCAGGCCCTGATCAAGGACAAGCGCCACGACAGCCTGTACGTGCTGGCCGCCTCGCAGACCCGTGACAAGGACGCGCTCACCCAGGAAGGCGTCGAAAAGGTGCTCGAAGAGCTGACGAAGGAAGGCTTTGACTTCGTCGTCTGCGATTCGCCCGCCGGTATCGAAAAGGGTGCGCACCTGGCCATGTACTTCGCCGACCACGCCGTCGTCGTCGTCAACCCGGAGGTTTCCTCCGTGCGCGACTCCGACCGCATCCTCGGCCTGCTCGCCAGCAAGACGCGCCGCGCTGAAAAGGGCGAAGCCCCGATCAAGCAGCACCTCCTGCTCACCCGCTACAACCCGAATCGCGTTGAAGCCGGCGAAATGCTCAGCGTGAAGGACGTCGAGGACATCCTCGGCATCTCCGTCGTGGGCGTCATCCCGGAATCGGAAAACGTCCTCGCGGCGTCCAACGCCGGCGTCCCCGTCATCCTCGACGAGAACTCCAACGCAGGCCACGCCTACAAGGACACCGTCGCCCGCATCCTGGGTGAAGAGCGTCCGCTGCGTTTCATCGAGCCGGTGAAGAAGGGCTTCCTCAAGCGCGTGTTCGGAGGCTGAGCATGGGTATCCTCGATTTCCTGAAGCGTAAGCCCGAGCCGAGCGCTGGCGTTGCCAGGGAGCGCCTGCGCATCATCGTCGCCCAGGAGCGCTCCACGCGCGGCGGCCCCGACTACCTGCCGCTGCTGCGCAACGAGCTGCTGGAAGTCATCCGCAAGTACGTGAACGTCGACGTCGAGGCCGTGAACATCAACCTCGAGCGTGACAGCGGCCACGAAGTGCTCGAACTCTCCGTGGCCCTGCCAGACGGCAAGCCCGCCTCGGCATGAGCACACCCGATCCCGCCGACGCGGTGCTCCGCATCGGCGACATCGGCTTCGACGAACCCCGCACCCTGCTCGCCCAGCACGGCCTGGCCCTGGTCGCCGTGGCTGAAGGCGAAGCGATCCCCGGCAGTTTCTGGGGCGACACCGAGGCGGGCATCATCGGCACGACGGTCTACGCCCGCGCGGACACGCCGGTGCATTCGCTCCTCCACGAAGCCTGCCACCTTCTGGTTCTGCCGGAAGACAAGCGCGCGCTCGTGCATACGGATGCGACGGATTCGATCGAAGAGGAAGACGCGACCTGCTACCTGCAGATCGTCCTCGCCGGCCACCTGCCTTCGGTGGGTTCGATCCGCCTGATGGAGGACATGGACCGGTGGGGTTACACGTACCGGCTGGGTTCGACGCGGGCGTGGTTTGAGCAGGATGCGCCTGAGGCGAAGGCGTTTCTTGTGGAGCGCGGGCTTCCTGTCGGCTGACACGAGATACCCCGCGGCGCGCTCTTTCATCGGTTCATTCGCTGTCGCGAATGCATGTGATTAGCGGCTGACGCCGCCTCGCTCTTGTGGGCTTGGCGAGAGCGTGGACGGCAAGGCCCCTGGTGCCGCCGGACGCAGTCCTTGCGGAGCGGGCCGTAGCTTCGCCTCCACAAAACCCGGTTGGCTCGCGGCCCTCTGCTTACGTCGCCCCCAGGAGCCTTCCCGCCCCCGCAACCACCCATCCGGTTCAGTGCCGCACAAGCCTCACCGCCGCTTTGTAGGAGCGCGCTTGCGCGCGGCATCTTTCGCACAAACGCAACAGGGCCTGAGCTCTTGCGGTGGCTTTCCGTCACGACCCCTCAGTGCTGGAGAGAGCCCTCGGCGCCCACCCTCGAGGCGAGTTTAGTGGAGCGAGGGGGCTGGAAGGATTAGGCCCGCAGGGGCGCGGCCATGGAGGGCCGCGCGTTTTCGTCACGGCAGGACGCCGTGTCGAATACCCCCGCCCAGCCACCGGTTCGCGGCCGTAGGCCAATAGACAAACCAGCCGCGTAGCGGCTCTCCCTTTCGAACGCAGAGCGTTGTCTGAGCAGCGAGGGTGGGCGCCGAGGGCTCTCGCTCGATACGCCACAGGAGCTGAGCGGCGTCAGCCGCAAAAAACATGCATTCGCTTCCGCGAATGAACCGCTTAACCTGGCTCGTTGCGTTCGAGCTGGGAGACGACCTCTGACGCCGCACCCGCCGTCGCCCTCGCAAGGCGGCGACGCTCCATCGCGCCATACCACAGCCACGCCAGCAGGCCGGTCCCGCACAGCGTCGTCGCGCCCAGTGCCAGGTACAACATATTCGACGACAGCAGCGGCGACAGCACGCCCGCCACGAACGCCGTGGTGATCAGGCTGCCGAACGCCTGCACCGACGACACACCGCCACGCTGGTTCGGGAAGCGATCCAGCAACAGGATCGTGATCGTCGGGAACGCCATCTGCACGCCGCAGCCATACAGCGCCAGCGGCACCGTCGACCACGGCACGCGCGGCGTATCCAGCGCCAGCGCGAAAAACAGGCTCAGCGCGCAGCTCGACAGCATCGCCGCATAACCCCAGCCCACCGTCTTCGCCGCACTCACCCGCCCCGCCACGCGCCCGGAAATGAAGGCGCCCGTGACCATGCCGGTCACCGTTGGCACGAACAGCCAGGGGAAGCCGTCCGCGCCCAGGTGCAGCACGTCGCGGATCAGGTGCGGGGCCGAGGCGATGTAAAGAAACAGGCCGGAGAAGTTCACCGAGCTGGCGATGGCCAGCGGCCAGAACGGCAGGTCACGCGCAATCGCCAGGTAGCCACGCAGCAGGGGCCGCGGCCGGAACACCGTGCGCTTTTCCACCGGATGGGACTCAACGAGGAACCGGGTGATGCCGAGCACCAGCAACACGGTGAACGCCGTGAGCGCCCAGAAGATGCCGCGCCAGCCGTCGATGCCCAGCAGCCACGCGCCCACGATAGGGGCGATGGCCGGGGCGATGCCGAAGATCATCATCACCTTCGACATCATCCGCTGGGCTTCTTCCCCATGCATGGTGTCGCGGACGATCGCCCGGCCGACCACGATGCCCGCGCCGCCACACAGGCCCTGGACGATGCGGCAGCCCAGCAGGAAGCCGAAGCCCGGGGCCAGCGCCGCGGCGGCGGAGGCCAGCGCGTAAATGCCCATGGCCACCACGATCACCGGCTTGCGGCCGTACGCATCCGAGATGGCACCGTGGAACAGGCTCATCACCGCGTAGGCCAGCAGGTACACGCTGAGCAGCTGCTGCAGGGCGACCTCGCCCACGCCGAAGGTGTGGCCGATGTCCGGGAAGCCCGGGAAGATCGCATCGATCGAGAACGGCCCGATCATGCTGAGCGCCGCAAGCAGCAACGGGAGGTGGCCCCGCGGGTCGCGGGTCGCGGAGGTCATGGACCTTCAATCTGTACCGGGGGAAGACTTCCAGTATAGCTGTAAGTCGTGCTTGCCCTTGGCCCACGGCTGGTGCCAATAATCGTGCCGTGGAGGCAGCGCCACGCCGCGCGGGGCGGCGAGTGGGATACCCGGAACCCCTTGATGAGCCACGACACAGCTTCGTTGAAAGCACGCGCCCAGGGCCTGCTTGAACAGGCCGGCATTTCGATCAACGGCCAGCGCCCGACGGACCTCACCGTCCACGATGAACGCACGTACGCGCGGGTGTTCGCCCATGGCTCGCTCGGCCTCGGCGAGGCCTACATGGACGGCTGGTGGGACTGTCCCGACCTGCCCGGCTTCATGGCCCGGGTGCTCAGCTCCCACGTCGACGAATCCCTGCGCACGCTGGACACCTTGCTCGCCCATCTCAAGGCGCGCTTCATCAACCTGCAGCGCGGCGACCACGCATGGGACGTCGGCCGCCAGCATTACGACCTGGGCAACGACCTGTTCGAAGCCATGCTCGGCAAGCGCCTGGTGTACTCCTGTGGCTACTGGGCCGAGGCCTGGAACCTGGACGACGCCCAGGAGGCCAAGCTCGACCTCATCTGTCGCAAGCTCCAGCTGCAGCCCGGCCAGCGGATCCTGGATATCGGTTGCGGATGGGGCGAGGCGCTGAAGTTCGCCGCCGAGCGCTACGGCGTCAGCGGCGTCGGCATCACCATCTCGAAGGAACAGGCCGAGTACGCCCGTGAGCTGTGCCGGGGCCTGCCCATCGAGATCCGCCTGCAGGACTACCACGAGCTGGACGAGCGCTTCGACGCCATCCTCTCGGTAGGCATGTTCGAGCACGTGGGCGGGAAGAACTACCGCCCCTGGTTCGAGGTCGCTCGCCGATGCCTGCGCCCCGATGGCCTGGTGCTCCTGCATTGCATCGGCAGCAACGGCGCGCCAGGCCGGCCGGATCCGTGGATCGAAAAATACATCTTCCCGAACTCGATGATCCCGTCGATGGCGCAGATGGCCAGCGCCCTGGAGAACCTGTTCGTGGTCGAGGACTGGCACAACTTCGGCACCGACTACGACCGCACCCTGGTGGCATGGCTGGCGAATTTCGAAGCGGCGTGGCCACAACTCGCCGGGCGCTACGACGAACGCTTCCGGCGGATGTGGCACTACTACATCGGCTGCTCGGCCGGGGTCTTCCGCAGCCGGCGCGACCAGCTCTGGCAGCTCACGCTGTCGCCGCATGGCGTGCCGGGCGGCCTGCGCGTGCCCCGGTAGACAAAACGACGACTTCCCGACCCGTAGGGTCCGGGGATGACTGGCTCCCGCGACGCCCTCGTCGAGACCGATGTCCCCGCCCGCCTCGACCGCCTCACGTGGGGACGCTTCCACACCCTGGTGGTCGTCGCGCTGGGCATCACATGGGTGCTCGATGGGCTCGAGGTCACCATCACGGGTTCGGTCGCCGGTGCGTTGAAATCGAGCCCGGTGCTGCACCTCACCGACATGCAGGTGGGCCTGGCCGGCAGCATCTACCTGGTCGGCGCCGTCTCCGGCGCGCTGTTCTTCGGCTGGCTCACCGACAGGCTGGGCCGGAAGAAACTTTTCACGCTGACACTCGGCCTTTACCTGGCGGCCACCGCGGCCACGGCGCTATCGCCCAGCTTCGCGGTCTTCGCGCTGTTCCGCCTGCTGACAGGTGCGGGCATCGGAGGCGAGTACGCCGCCATCAACTCGGCGATCCAGGAGCTGATCCCCGCGCGCTACCGCGGCCATACCGACCTCGTCATCAACGGCAGCTTCTGGCTGGGTGCCGCGCTGGGTGCACTGGGCGCCGTCGGCCTGCTCGACAGTGGGCTGTTTTCGCCTGAACTCGGCTGGCGGCTGAGTTTCGGGATCGGCGCGATCCTTGGCCTGGGCATCCTTCTGCTGCGCCGGTGGATTCCGGAGAGCCCACGCTGGCTCATGTTGCACGGGCGCATCACGGAAGCCGAGATGATCGTCGCGAGCATCGAACAGCGGCTGGGCGCCGGCGCGCCCACGCATCCGCTCCCCCGCCTTCGCCTGCGCCCGCATGCACCAACCCTCGCCGACGTGGGGCGTACGCTGTTCCGCGACTATCCGCGACGCACCCTGCTTGGACTTGTGCTGATGGCGACGCAGGCCTTCTTCTACAACGCCATTTTCTTCACGTATGCGCTGGTGCTGGGCCGCTTCTACGGCGTAGCCGATGCCGATGTCGGGCTGTACCTGCTGCCGTTTGCCGCAGGCAACTTCCTTGGCCCCCTGCTGCTCGGCCGCCTGTTCGACACCGTGGGCCGGCGCCCGATGATCGCCATCACGTATGCGATGTCTGGCCTGCTGTTATTCGCCACGGCGTGGCTGTTCGTCCGCGGCGTGCTCGATGCGCGCACCCAGACCATGGCGTGGAGCGTGGTGTTCTTTTTCGCCTCGGCGGCCGCGAGTTCCGCCTACCTTACGGTGAGCGAGAGTTTCCCGCTGGAATTACGCGCCCTGGCCATCGCGCTGTTCTACGCGTTTGGCACGGCGCTTGGGGGCGTGGCGGGCCCATGGTTGTTCGGCACGCTGATCGGCACCGGCGGGCGCGGGCCGATCGGCTGGGGCTATGGCCTGGGGGCGACGCTGATGCTGGGCGGCGCGGCGGCGGCATGGTGGCTTGGCATCGCCGCCGAGCGGCGCTCGCTCGAGGACATCGCCACGCCACTGGGCCGCGTGGACTGATCAGCGCGTTCCCGCGGAAGGCAAGGCCCTAGGATTTGGACGCCTGGCCCGTCGTCACCGGCAAGTCCACGGGGCGGCCGAAACGCTTGCGGACGAGGCAGCGGATCGCGTGAAGGGCGGGCCTCGGATCATCCAGGCGGAACACATGCAGGTCGGCGCGCAGCCACTGCGCGATGATCGCGGCGAGCGACTCGCGACGGCGGCCGCGCGTGAGCCGCACGTTGGAAATGTCGTGGTAGAGATCCACGCATAGCTGGCCCGTCGGGTACTCGCGCGGCGCGCGCGGCACCGGCAAACCTTGCGCATCGAGCCAGGCCATCTCGCAGGTATTCACGCCGCGTCGCGAGGCGAACTCCACGTAGGTCCATGCCCGTGTGTTTACCTCGATGATGCGGTATTCGCCATCGCGCGGGTCGCGCTTGAATTCGGCGCTGAAGATGCCGCGGTAGTCGACGCCGTCGAGCACGCGGCGCACGTACGCGACGGCTTCCGGCACGGCATGCAGCGGGATGGCGCAGGAGCACGAGCTGTTACCGAAATCCGGTGGCGACATGCGCATGCGCCGGCGCGCAAAGATGCCGGCATAGGCACCGTCCGCACTGCGGAAGCCGTCGATGAAGAAGTGTTCGGTCGCCGGCCCCGGCACGTATTCCTGGGCCATCACCGAGAAGCCCTGCGCGTGGAAGCGCGCCCACGCATCACGCAGCGCCTCGCGCGAATCCACCCACACGCCCTTGGCACCGACCACGTCGCTGAAGCGCTGGGAGTTCACCGGTTTGATAAAGACGCGATCCAGCGCGTCCATGGGCACCTCGGCGACATCGGCCAGCGTGGCCAGCCGAAAGGTGCGCGGGTGCGGTACCCGTGCCGCCGCCACGTAGCCGGCGAAGACGGATTTGTCCTGCAACAGGGCCTGGGTGGCGAGCGTGGAGGTACAGGTAAGGAAGCGCTCGCCCAGGTCGGTCGCCGGCAGGTCGGCCAGCCACATCGCGGCATCGTCCGCGCCAGCGATGATCACGGCCCGCTCCAGCGGCATGGCACGGAGGGCATCCAGTGCCTGGGGGCCGGGGCGGCCATCCCAAGGGGTGCCGGGTGTGGGGCGGTACCAGCGCGATTGCGCGGCAAGGTCGTCGGCGGGGCACGCCACGTAAGCGGGAATGCCGGCCATCACCAGGCTGCGCAGGATGCCCAGGGCCGTGGGACCTCGTCCCATCACGATGGCCGGGATACGGCCCGCTTCGACGCTGTCCATGGATTCCCCCGGGATGAGCCGGCCACGCTGGTCGTCTCGCGGGAACACTATCGAGGCTTGGCGGGCAACCCGGCTAGCCAGCCTGACGGCCTATCCGTTTTGCCTTCGCGCGCCGAAAGGCACGCGAAAGCTCAGGCTTCTTCCTGCCCGCGCTGTTCGGCCAGGGCGGCGTGGATCGCGGCGTCCATGGACAACGCGCTGGCGCGCAGTGCCGCGTTATCCAGCATGTCGAGCACGCCGGCCACGGCGGCATCGTTGGCACTGGCGGAGGCGACCACCGGCGACGCGGCCGGCACCGCCTGCAGCGCCTCGGCACTCATTTCCGTGGCGTACTTCACGATCTTCACCGGCCGGCCGTCGGCGTCGAAGATCGGGTTATAGGTGGCCTGGATCCACACCACGCACTCGCCCTTCCCCAGCCGGCGGTAGAGGCCCGCGTCGTGCAGGCCCGAGCGCAGCCGGCGCCAGAAACCGATGTAGGCGTCGGAGCGGCTTTCGCGCTCGTCCACGAAGAGGCTGTGGTGCTTGCCCTGCACTTCGTCCAGCCGGTAACCCATGGTCTTGAGGAACACGGCGTTGGCCGACAGGATCATCCCGTCGAGGGAAAACTCCACGATGCCTTGGGTGTCATCGGCCTGCTGCTGGCGCTGGCCGAGGTCGGCGGCACGCCCGCGCTCGGCGGTGAGGTCCGCACCGTACACGACGATGGAAGCCAGCTGGTTGCCGCGGCCCATGCGCGGGACGTACACGGCCTGCAGCCAGCCCTCCCGGGCGGGGCCTTTCAGGCGGACGACATCGGCGACTTCCTCGCCGCGGGACAGGGCCCGCCACAGGTGTTCGGTGTCGTCCACGGCGAAGACGGCCTGGAACGACTGGCCAATCACCTGGTCGGCGGATGCGCCAAGCACGGCCAGGAACGCCTTGTTGGCCGCCCGGACGGTGCCGTCGGCGGCCAGTTCCACCGTGGCAAAGCGCCGCCCAAGGGCAGCCAGCGTCGACTGCGCCTGGCGGGCGTCACGCCCACCCCAGAAACCCATGACCATCGCCGCGCCCTGCCTGCTTGAATTCACCCAGTGTATCGGCACAGCCCTGCGGACTCTTTAGTCCGGACGAAACCCAGGTCACGCCTTTTTGGTCACGGCATGGCTAAACTTGCCACACGCCATCGTCTTTTGTCGTCAGGGGATCCACGCCGTGCAGGCACGCAATTTCGAAGTTTCCGTCGTTCAGCCGAACGGCAAGGCCGCCGTCGAGATCACGTTCAACGAAAAGGTCCATGGCCTGGCGGGCGACACGATCTGGCTGGCCCTGGACGACACCGCAAGCGTGGATGACGCCGAGGCCCTGCGCGCCCTGCTCGAGCGCGTGGGCCACCGCATCACCGTGACTAACGTGCGTTCCTGATCCCGGCCGGGCCGGCACCGTCGGCCACGGCGACCTGCAGCGGCACCATGCCGGGCGCCAGGTGGTGGTTCACGCCATGCACCTTGCCGCAACCCAGGCAGGGGCGCACGCGACCGAGGCCCCTCCCGTTCCGGGCCGGTGCCAGCAGGCAACCACACACATAACAGGAGGCGAGCGCACCGCGCTCCCACAGGCGCACGCGAAGCGCCTGGATGCCGACGATGGCGAGCCCCACGAGCACCCCGGCGGCGAGCAGCCAGCGCGGCAGGTGGATATAGAGGGAAAGGTTGCCCAGTTCGCCAGGAAATTCCTGCGCGGCCCGCATGGCCGCCGCGGCGACCGCGCCCGTGCCCAGGCCCACCAGGCCCGGCATGAACATGCGCAGATACATGCGACCCACATACGACATGGCTAATCCCCTCCCCTTGCCGGCGCACCCGGCAAGGAGAGAGGTTGTCCGGGCAAGGGTCTACCCGCCGTGAACGCGCCGCCGGGTTACGCCTTCGCCGACTCGCCAAAGCTCGGCGGACGATCCGCCGGGGCCTTGCCGAAGGCTTCGTTCGGGGTAGCGCCCATGGCGAACACGAGGGTGCCGCCGCTGGCGAGCTCCTTGTGGCTGATCCAGCTCTTCGTCCACGGCTGGCCGTTCCAGGTCACCGACTGGATGTACGGCTTGCCGTCGCCATTGCCGGTGGTCTCGATGGTGAGCACCTTGCCACCGCCGACCTGGACCTGGGCACGGTCGAGGATGGGGCTGCCGAACACGTAGTTGGCGCTGACCGGGTCCACGGCATACAGGCCCATGGCGCTCATCACGTACCACGCGCTCATCTGGCCGCAGTCTTCGTTACCCGGCAGGCCATCCGGCTGGGGCAGGTACATGGTGTCGAGCATCAGGCGGACCTTGGCGGCCGTCTTGTGGTGCGAACCGGTGTACGCATACAGGTAGGGCATGTGATGGCACGGCTCGTTGCCGAACGCGCACTGGCCCACCATGCCGGCGATATCCGGCGGCGCATTGTCGGGCAGCGTCGGGTTCGCATTGAACAGGGCATCCAGCTTCTTCTCGAAGCCATCCACGCCGCCGAACAGGTCCATGTACTGGTGCACGTCGTGCTGGTTCAGGAACGTGGCCTGCCAGGCATTCGACTCGGTGAAGTCGCGCCACTTCTTCGAATGGCCAATGGCGATCGGGTCGAACGGCTGCAGCCATTCGCCGTCCACGCCCTTCGGGCGCATGAACTGGGTGTCCTTGTCGAACACGTTGCGATAGTTGCGCGAACGCTCGCGCAGGGCCTTCGCTTCGTCCGCATGGCCCAGGTGCTCGGCCATGCTGGCCACCGCCCAGTCGTCGTAGGCGTATTCCAGCGTCTTGCTGACCGCCTCGCCTTCCTTGTCGCTGGGGATGAAGCCCTTGGCACGGTAATAGCCCAGGCCGAAGTAATCGTCCTGCATGGCGCGGCGACGGAACACCGGCCAGCCCTTCTGGTAATCGATGCCGGTGAAGCCCTTGGCCTGCGCTTCCGCCACGACCACCGCCGAGTGGTAGCCGATCATGCACACCGTCTCGATACCCTGCAGCGGCCACACCGGCGCGCCGCTGGGGCTCTCCACCGCCAGGCGGACGATGCCGTCGACGAGGTCGGGCACGCGGTCCGGCTGGTACAGCGTGTACAGCGGGTGCGCGGCGCGGTAGGTGTCCCACAGCGAATAGGTGCTGTAGTTGTGGCGGTTGGCCGGCAGCGTGTGCACGGCCTTGTCCATGCCGCGGTAACGGCCGTCGATGTCGCTGAACACCGTCGGCGCGAGCATGGTGTGGTACAGCGAGCTGTAGAACGTGCGCTTGATCTTGTCCGACGTGCTGTCGATCTGGATCTTCGCCAGCTCGCCCGCCCACTCGGCTTCGGCCGAGGCGCGCACGCCGTCGAAGTCCCACGCCGGGATTTCGCCATCGAGGTTGCGCATCGCGCCGTCGATGTCGACGCCGGAAATGCCGACCTTCACCAACAGCGGCTCGCTGCTGGCCTTGTCCAGGTGGATCGCGGCCTTGAGGTGGTTGCCCTTGGCCTCGGCCGTGCCGGCCGGAAGCGCCTTGTCTTCGTTGTACAGCGTGATCGAGGACGCCGGGCGCGACAGCTTCATCGCGAAGTAGATGACGCGGCCCGAGGCCCACTGCCATACGCGGCGGCCGCCGACGATCGTGTCATTGCCCACGACGCGCACTTCGGCATCGGTGACGCGGCAGGCTTCCTTCGGGTTGTCCTGGTAGCCATGGGCGAGGTCGAGCACGACGTGTGCGTCGCCGTCCTTGCCGAAGGTGTAGCGATGGATGCCGGCACGCAGCGTGGCCGTCAGCTCGGCCAGGATGTCGTGGTTGGTCAGCTTCACGCGGTAATAGCCCGGGTGTGCCTGCTCGCCGGTGTAGTGCGAGCGGTAACCCTTCACGTCGGTCTTGTAGCCCTTGGGGGCCTTCTCGCCGCTCACCTTCTTCGCGTCGAAGCGGGAGACGTAGTTCACGCCGTCGTAGTCGCGGTCGCCGGGCTGCAGCAGCACCGGGCCCATCGACGGCATCACCAGGAAGTCGAGCATGTCGGCGGCGCCGGTGCCCGAGAGGTGGGTGTGCGAGAAGCCCATGATCGAACCATCGCCCTGGTGGTAGCCGGACGAACCGTCCCACTCGGCGTTGTACGTATCCGGGCTGAGCTGGACCATGCCGAACGGCCGCGTCGCACCCGGGTAGGTGTGACCGTGGCCGCCGGTGCCGACAAAAACGTCGACGTAACCCAGGACGCCATCCGGGGCGGTGCCGCCGCCCGCAGCTGGCGCGTCAAGGCCGTGCTTTACGCCACTGGCCAGCGCGGTGAGGGAACCGAGCGGGCCAAGTGCCGAGGCGGCGGCCATGCCCTGGATGAAACGTCGACGGGTAACCATGGAAATAACTCCTGAAATCGGTGCGATCAGACGCGACGCAGTGCATCGGGGTGTTTGTCAGCGAGGTGGACCACCAGCTCGCCGAACAACGTATTGGCCCACGCGAACCATGCACGCGTGAAATTCTTCGGGTCGTCCTGGTCGAACGCCTCGTGCATGAAGCCGGTGCCACCGTGGGTGGTCTTCAGCATGTGGATGCACTGGCGCTGCTCGGCCACGTCGGTGGTGGTGAAGGCTTTCATCATGATCGACATGGGCCAGATGTAGCGCAGGCCCTCGTGCGGTCCACCGATGCCTTCGCCGGCCGTGCCCTTGAAGAAGTACGGATTCTTGCTGCTCCACGCCAGCTCGCGGGTGCGCGCATAACGGGCGTTGTAGGCGGTGGTCTCCAGGTATGGCAGCGCAAGCAGGCTGGGTACGTTGGCGTCGTCCATGAACAGCTGGTTGCCGTAGCCGTCCACTTCGTAGGCCCAGTATTCGTCCTGGCCGTTGCGGATCACGCCGTACTGTTCCGTCGCCGCGGCCACTTCGTCGGCCAGCGCATTGCACTCGGCGACAAAGCCCTGGTCGCCATAGAACGTGCCGTGCATCTGCGCGAGGCGGCGCAGGGTCACCACGGCAAACAGGTTGCCGGGGATATTGAACGGCAGCGTGGTGGCGTCGTCGGACGGACGGAATTCCTGGACGATCATGCCCACCGGCTTACCCGGGGGGCCGAAGCCGTGCAGCATCTGGCTGTCGGTGGGGTTCAGGGCCGGGCGCTGGAAGTGGTACGGGCCCAGGTTGTCCTTGCGCTGCTGTTCCTTGAACGTCTTGACGATGAGCTGGGTCGCGGCGCGCCAGCTGTCGTCGAACGGCTCGCGATCGCCCGTGGCCTGCCAGTAGCCGTGCGCCAGGCGCACCGGGTAGCACAGCGAGTCGATTTCCCATTTGCGCTCGGCGACGCCGGGCTTCATGTCGGTCTGGTCCTGCTGCGACCAGTCCATGTTGCTCTTGGCCTTCGGGTCGGGCATGAAGGCGTTGGCGTACGGGTCGATGCTGATGCAGCGCGCCTGGCGGCGGATGAGGCCGCGGAACAGCTTGCGCAGCGCCTCGTCCTTCGCCACCAGCGGCAGGTACGGCCACACCTGGGCGGAGGAGTCGCGCAGCCACATCGCGTCGATGTCGCCGGTGACCACGAAGGTGTCTTCGTGGCCGTCGAGGCGGCCCACTTCCACCGTGGTATCCAGCGTGTTCGGGAAGCAGTTCTCGAACAGCCATGCCAGTTCGGGGTCGGCGATCTTCTTCTTGGTCGAAGCGATCAGCTTCTCCACCGATTCACTGGTGAACTTGCGCTTGCCCACCGGCGGGCGCTTGCTTTCAAAACGCGGCGCGGCGAAGGCGGCGGTGCTGAGCCCACCGGCCACGGCAAGGCCAGGCGCCAGGGACATCCACTTGATGATATTGCGGCGGCTCGGGTTCACTTATCGGGTCTCCTTCAATGCATCAACAAGCGAGGTTACCGTCAGGGCATGACGGAGCGTCGCGGCGTCGGCCTTGCCGGCCACGGCAATATCACGGCTTTCACCGGGAAGCAGGTCAAACGCGTTATCGACGAGGCGCACGTCGACGTCGCCCGTGTCCACCCACACCGCGCGCGCCAGGCGCTTCGCGGTGACGGTGATCACCAGGCCATCGGCGGTGTCACGCACGCTGGTGGAAAGTTCGGGCTTCGCCGGCAGCGCCAGGTCCTTCGCCGCACCGAAGTACAGCAGGTGGCTGGCGACGGGCTTGCCCTGCTCCACGAGGTCGAAGGCGACCACGGTGTGCTTCGGGTCGGCACCCTTCAGCAGTGCCGCGTCGTCGGCCTTCAGCACACTGGTGCTGGACAGCGCCGCCGCGTTCACCGGCTGGCTGCTGTCACGCAGCAGCTTGCCGTCCATCGCATAGACGCGGGTGCGCAGCGTGGCATCGAAGGCCTTCACCCGATCAGACACCGCGAACACTTCCGTGTGGCCGTCACGACGGATCGGCACCACGTCCACCGGCGCGTAGAAGCGCTTCGCGTGGAACTGCAGGGCCTTCCAGCGGTTGAAGTAATCCACGCTGGCCCAGGAGGCACCCGGCCACACGTCGTTGAGCTGCCAGTACAGCGAGCCCATGCTGCGCGGGCGGGCGCTGCGCAGGTGCTCGGCGGCCAGCTCGATGCCTTCGGCCTGCATCACCTGGCTGAGGTAGACGAACGCGGGGAAGTCCTTCGGCTCGCCGTACTCGGCACGGATGTACAGCAGCAGGCGCTGGTTGCCGTCGCCGTTGGCGAACTTCTGGTGCGCGCGCATGACCTTCGACTCGGGCTGCATGTCGCCGGCTTCGGCGAAGGCCTTGATCGTGGCCATCACCGGGAACGACTGCAGGCCGTACTCGGACTGGAAGCGCGGGGTCATGTCCAGGTAATGCGAGATCGGCTCGGAACCGGACCACACTTTCCAGTAATGGAAATCACCGTCGGACTCGACGTTGGCCGGGCCTTCGTAATCGGTGCTGGGCGAGCTGGCCCAGTAGGGCACGCTGGGCGAGAGATCCTTGATCACGCCGCGCAGGGTCTTGCCGAACAGCTCGCGCATGCCGTCGTCGATCTTCTTCACTTCATCGGCGTTGACGAACTTGCGGAAGTCCTGGCGATCCGGCCAGTCGTCCCAGCCGGTCTGCACTTCGTTGTTGCCGGCCCACAGCACGATGGACGGATGGTCGCGCAGGCGGGTCACCTGCTCGATGGCCTCGATGCGGGCGTTGTCCTGGAACGCCTTGTCGTACGGGGTGATCGCGCCGCCGTACATGAAATCCTGCCAGACCATGATGCCCATGCGGTCGGCCAGGGCGTAGAAGGCGTCTGGCTGGTAGGTGCCACCGCCCCACATGCGCAGCATGTTCATGTTGGCGTCGCGCGCCGATTGCAGGATGGCTTCCATCCGCGCCGTGGTGACGCGCGTGGGGAAGCTGTCGAACGGAATCAGGTTGGCGCCCTTGGCGAAGATCGGCACGCCATTGACGACGAAGGCGAAGCCCCTGCCCCACTGATCCTTCTCGCGGCGCAGCTCGACGCTGCGCAGGCCGGTGTCCTTGTCGGCGGAGGCCACGGCGGCGCCACCAGCGGTCACATCCGCATGGAAGTGGTAGAGGTTGGCATCGCCATAGCCCACCGGCCACCAGAGCTGCGGATGCGCGATGGTGACAGGCACGGCCACGTGGTTTTCGCCCTTGGCCAGGGTGACATCGCGGGCCTCGTGGCCCTTGCTGCCGTCCGGCGCGGTCCACTCGACGTTGAGCTGGACGGGGCCGCCCTTGTCCGCTCGCACGTCGAACTGCGCCTGGAGGGTGGCGCTGTCAGCGTCGACGTGGTCCTGGGCGACATGGAAATCGGCCAGGCGCAGCGTGTCCCAGGCTTCCAGGCGCACCGGCTGCCAGATGCCGGCGGTGAGGTAACGCGGACCCCAGTCCCAGCCGTACTGGTAGTTGGCCTTGCGCACGTAGTTGGAGGTCTGCCTGCCCTTCGGCTCGTCACCGAAGGCGGAGTCAAATTCGCCCGGCAGCGAGTACGGCTGCTTCATCAGCCACGGCAGCAGCTTGCCGACGGGCGAGGCGATATGGACATCCAGGGCGTTCTTGCCCTGCTTCAGGGCGGTTTTCGCCGGGAGGCGCCACTGCCGGAACATGTTGTCCGCGGCGAGCACCTTCTTCCCGTTGAGGGAGACGTCCGCGAAGGTATCGAGGCCGTCGAAAACGAGGTCGACGTGGCCGCGCGCCAGCATGGCCGCGTCCACGTCGAAGTCCAGGTGGTAATCCCAGTCCGCCAGCCCGATCCATTGCAGGCTGGCTTCGTTGTCACGCCAGAACGGGTCCTGCACCCGTCCGAGCGCGAGCAGGTCGGTCTGGACGGCACCCGGCACGTGGGCCGGCTGCCAGTCCTTGACATCAGGGTGCGCGTCGCTGGCGGCCGCCCCGGGAGCGAGGCGGAACCGCCAGCCGGCGGAAAGGTCCTTCTCCGCCGGCGTCGCGGCACTGGCCGCTCCAGCGGCAAGCCAGAGCGCCAGGGCCAGCGACGCGCGGGGCATCACAGCTTGAAGCCCAGGGTCACGGTGTAGGTGCGACCGTTCTTGTATGCGTTCAGCGGTTCTGCCGGGGTGTTGTTGTACACGAAGTAGGTCTCGTTCAGCAGGTTGGTGGCATCCAGCGAGACACGCAGGTGGTCATTGATCTGGTAACCCAGCGACGCGTCCAGTTCACGGAAGATGCCGGTGATCTGCTGCGACTGCAACTGGGCGATCGAGGTGAAGTACGACGAACGCCAGCTGTAGGTCACGCGGGCGCTGTACGGGCCCTGCTCGTAGAACGGCGAAATGGTGAACGCGTTCTTCGAGTTGTACGGCAGCGGGAAGTCGTTGCTCGTGGTCGCGTCGGAGTACGTGTAGTTCGCCAGCATGCCGAAGCCGTAGCGGAAGTTCTGCTGGTAGCTGATCGACGCACCCTTGACCTTGGCCACGCCGGCGTTGATCGGTACCTGCATCTGGTACACGTCGTCACGCTGGTTGGTCAGGTTGTAGTGGGTCTCGGCCACGTTGGTGTTGAGGATGTAGCCGGAGATGCGGCGGAAGAAGAGCTCCGCGGCCAGCACGCTGTTCTCCGAGAAGTACCACTCGGCCGAGCCGTCGTAGTTGGTCGACTTGTACGGACCCAGGTCGGTGTTGCCACGCGACCCGGTGAGCGTGCGGTCGTCCAGCGCCACGTACGGGGTCATCTGCTGGTAGCGCGGGCGAGCCATGGTCTGGGCGGCGGCGAAGCGCAGCGTCAGGGCATCGGTGGCGTCGTAAGCGATGTTAAACGAGGGCAGCCAGTCGTGGTACGTGCTGCGCTTGTTGATCGGGTCGTACTGGTTGTCGCCGACGAACTGGTAGCCGTTCACCGTGTCACGGGTGCGGTAGTAGCGCACGCCGAGGTTGCCGCGGTAGTCGTCACCGGAGAAATCACCCTGGATGTAGAACGCGCGGTTCTGCTCGGCGACGCTGTAGGTGGCCTTCGGGTCGAGCGAGACGTGGCCGTCCTTGATGCTCTGGATGTACGCCTTCATCAGGCCCGGGTCGATCGTCGTCCAGTCGCCCATGTTGCCGGCGGCGTTCAGGCCGTTGAGGTAGCCACCCGGCGTGCCGCCATTGGCGAAGTTAGCCAGCGACAGGCCGTTGCCGTCCTGGGTGGGCAGCTGCGCCGAGTAGGCGTCCTGGCCGTCCAGGTGGTTGGTGGCCTTGATGCCGACTTCGATCTGGTTCAGCGGGCCCCAGGCCACGTCGTGCGAGAAATCCGCCTGGAAGTAACGCTCGCGATCGTAGCTGGGCGCGTAGCTGTAGCCGGCGCCGTGGGCCAGCATCGCCGACGGGTTGTCACCGGCGTTGTAGTTGATCTGCGGGTGCTGGCCGTCGAGGTTGTAGTTGAAACCACCGAAGCCCTGGAACTGCATGTTGTAGATGCCGTCCGAGCCGCCGGTGGAACCGGTGTAGCCAATCTGCGACGACGCCGTCCAACCATCACCGAACCAGTCCGCGCGCAGCTGGGCCACGCCGGTGTTCACGGTCGAGTCGCGCTCGTAGCCGTCCAGGTAGGTCGAGGTGTTGGCGTTGTAGCTGCCGCTGGTGGCGACACCGTTGTTGAAGCCCAGCGCCGTGGCGTTGGCGGCCGAACCGGACCACTCGCCGTAATGGCTCTGGTTGAAGTTGTTGAACTTCTCGGTGACGTACAGGCCGGTGAAGTTCAGCTCGAACGCTTCGTTCGGCTTCCACTGCAGGCCGGTGGACACGCCGTCACGGGTGCGGCGCTGCTGGAACCACGCGGTGTTCACCGCGGTCGGGTACACACCCTTGGCGTCCGTCGGGACGACGGCCGGGTTGAACTGGTGGTCCGGGTTGGTATCGGTCGGGTCGTTGACGCGCTGGTAACCGAAGATCTCGGTGCCCTGGCGGTCGATGATCCGGTCCGAATGCATCAGCGAGCCGATGACACCGAAGGTGCTGTCCTTGTTCTTCCAGCTGTACAGCACGGACGCGTTCGGCTTGCCCTTGTCGGCGCTGTCGTTATAGCCGTAGCTGACGCTGCCGGTGAGGGTGTTGGCCGGGAGGTCGAGCGGGCGACGGGTGTTGACGATGACGGTACCGCCGATCGAGCCCTCGTCGATGTTCGCCTGCGGGGTCTTGTAGACCTGGGCGTTACCGATGATTTCCGAGGCGAGCAGGCTGTAGTTGAACGAGCGGCTGTCCGGGTTGTTTGGGTCCGACGTCCAGTTGGTGGACGCGACGGTCTGGCCGTTGAGCATCAGGCGGTTCAGCGCCGGGTCGGTACCCAGGATGCTGACCTTGTCGCCTTCGCCGAAGTTACGGTCCACCGAAAGGCCCGGCAGGTGCGACAGCGACTCGGCCACGTTGGTGTCCGGGAACTTGCCCACGTCTTCGGCCGAGATGGCGTCGACGATCGAATCCGAGTTGCGCTTGAGGTCGAGCGACTTCTGCAGGCTGGCGCGGATACCGGTGACGGTCACGCCCTGCAGGTTGGCGGCGTCCTGGGCGTTCGCGTCCGTGGTGGCGTCGGCCTTCTTGGGGGCGTTGGCGGTGGTGGTGGCCGGGGCCGGCGTGGTGGCGTCCTGCGCCATCACGCTGCCCGTGGCGAATAGCCCGGCCATGATGGCCATGGAAAGGGCGCTGATGCGGTGGGTCATTTATCGATGTCCTTGGGGAAGGGTTTCGATAGGCGAACGCAGCCGCACGGGCTCGCGCCCGCGTTCGTCGTCGTTCGTCCGTCGGAGTTGTGGGGTCGCCCTGCTCGCTGTTGCAGCAGTGTTACTGCGGCGATTTTTAGGGGCCGGTGACAACGATGTCAACGCTTTTTTTAACTCGATCTAAAGACAACCATTACACCGTAAGTAGCTGTTTCAGAACGATATGTTGAAAAAACCACTTTCGTGCAGTGCGGAAAATCCTCAAGTCCATTTGGATCGATCCACCTGCCGTGCAACGGTCGTGCGGGGTGCGCTAAGGCCCTATGCGTAAACGATTTACCGGGGCTCACCCGGGCGCTGCCAGTGAAGGACCAGCGAGGCGCGATGCTTTGCTGCATTGCAGCGAAAAAAGACATCGTGCGACGGGCCAGCGGCGTGCCCCCGCAGGCTTTTGCGAAGTCCGACGCGCAGGTAAACGCACATGTCAAAAACGCGTTGCAGACAGCGCCGAGTCACGCGCATCGCGTGAAGCTCATCCCACGCACCCCAGGAGAGGCACCCGATGTCGCGAGCGCTTTACGACGTCTCATTCAAGACGCTGCTGGCCATGGCCATCGTCACGGCGCTTGCCGCCTGTAACCGCGAGCCACCGGCGCAGGCCGCCGACACACCGGCGCCCGCGGCCAGCGCTGCACCGGCGATCGCCGCCGCGCCCTACCAGCGTCCGACCGCGGACCAGCTCTACGCCCTCGTCGCGCCCATCGCCCTCTTCCCGGATAACCTCGTGGCGCAGACGCTCGCCGCGTCGACGCATCCGGACCAGGTCGACGACGCACGCCAGTTTGTCCAGGGCCATCGCGACCTCACTGGTGGCGCCCTGCTCGACGCCGCGGACACCCAGCCGTGGGATCCCAGCGTGAAGTCGTTGGTGGCGTTTCCCGCCGTGCTCGACCAGATGGCCAATAACGGCGAGTGGACCGACGCGCTGGGCCAGGCGTATGCCAACCAGCCGTCGGACGTGATGAACGCGATCCAGGTGATGCGCTCGCGCGCCCAGGCGCACGGCAACCTGAAGACCAACGCCAAGCAGACGGTGCAGGTGGTCGACCGCGGCGCACCGGTGTCGCAGACGGTGGTGGAAGAGGACGAGATCGTCGGGCCGCCGGCGCAGACGATTGAAATCGCCCCGGCGGATTCGGGCGTCGTCTATGTGCCGGAATACGACCCGGACCAGGTGTATGGCGGCCCGGTGTATTCCACGGTGTACGAAACCCGCTATGTCGAGCCCGACTACGGCTATCGCGACGCCGCCGTCGCGGGCGTCGTCGCTTTCGGCGCGGGCATCCTGGTCGGTGAATTGTTTGCGCACCACGAGCACCACGACCGTCCCTATGGCTGGGATAGCTGGCATACCTCGTGGGGCGGCCGTCGCGACGGTGGCCGGCCGGCGGTGGTGTACGACAACCACCCGTATGTCGTGAACCGCACGGTGGTGAACAACCGCTTCGTCGATCGCTCCGTGCACATCGACAATCGCCATGACTTCAATAACGTGAACATGCGCCCGGGTGCGCCACCGCGTGAGGCGGCTGCGCCTCGCCCTGCGCAGCCGGACTTCGCGCATATGCAGCGGCCAACCTTTGCGCCGGCGATGACCCACCCGACGGCGCCGAATGCACGGCCGGCGCTTCCGCCGCCGCAGGCCAATGACCCGCGCGCGGCCGCCTTCCAACGCGACCACGGGATGGGACGCAATCCGGCGCAGGCCGGGGCACCGGGCGTTCCTGGGGCGCCGGTGCAGGGACGACCCGAGCAAGGGCCGCGGCCGGGCATGGACATCGCCCATACCAATCCGAACGCGGCGCCGCACCCGACGCCGCACGCCCCGACGTTCTCGCGCCCTGGCGCTGATACGCCGCGCGGGCAGCCGTTCGCACCCCGTGAGTCGCAGCAGGCCCATGCCATGCCTGCGCCCGCGGCAGCGCCCGCGGTACGCAACGAGCCGCAGCGAGCCACTCCGCAGCAAGCGCAGGCGCCGCGCGCGGAACCGCAGCCGCAGCGTGCGCAGCCGCAGCGCATGGAACAGCCGCGCCCGCAGCCGCAGCGCTTCGAGCCGCGACAGCCTGAGCAGGCCCGTGTCGAGGCGCCCCAGCGCGATGCCCCGAGGCCGGAGCCGCAGCAGCACTTCCAGCAGGCGCCGCGCGAGATGCCCCGCGAGATGCCCCGTCCGCAGCCGCCGCGCGAAGAGCCGCGCCCCCAGCCACAGCAGCAGCACCACGAACAGGCGCGGCCGGCCCCGCAGCAGCAGCCCCACCACGACGATCACAAAAAGCACGACAACTGACGCCCTGGCGGGGGATGCGACGAGTCATCCATCGGTTGAGCGGGTCAGCGCTTCCCACTCGCTCACCGACGCGTCGAAGGACGCCAGGTTGTCCCGCACGAGCATCAGCGCGTCACTGCCAAGAAGCAGGTGCGCTGGCGGGTTCGCGGAAGCGATCACCTCAAGCATGGCGCGCGCGGCCTTCACCGGGTCGCCCAGTTGCTTGCCGCTCTTCTCTTCGCGCGCCTTGCGGATCGGATCGAAGACGGCATCGTAGTCGTGGATCGAGCGCTCCGTGCGGACCATCGAACGCCCCGCCCAGTCGGTACGGAACGAGCCGGGTGCCACGGCCGTGACCTTGATGCCAAGCGATGCCACCTCTTTACCCAGGGCTTCGGAGATGCCCTCGAGCGCGAACTTGCTGCCACAGTAGTAGGTGATGCCGGGCACCGTGATGTGCCCGCCCATTGAGGTGATATTGAGGATGTGACCACGGCGACGCTGGCGCATATAAGGCAACACGGCCTTCATCATGGCCACGGCCCCGAACACGTTCACATCAAACTGCCGGCGCAGGTCCGCCAGCGGCGATTCTTCCATGATGCCTTCGTGGCCATAGCCGGCGTTGTTAACCAGCACGTCGATCGGGCCAACCGTTGTCTCCACCTCGGCGACCACGCCGTCGATGGCGTCGAAGTCCGTGACGTCGAGCAGGCGCGCCGTCGCTGCCGGGTGCAGCGCCTCGAACGCCGTGCGCGCTTCCTCGCTCCGCACGGTACCCACCACGGCATGACCAGCAGAAAGGGCCTCCTGTGCCAGCGCTCGGCCAAAGCCGCTGCTGACGCCGGTGATGAGCAGGATGTTCTTCGTAGCCATCGGTGGTCTCCTTGGGAGAATGGGGATGGGTGCATAATGACTCGACCCTCACCCGGCCATAAGCCATGAATCGCTTTGATTCTTGCCTAAACCTATGAGTCCGCACCCACCCGCTCCCGTCGCCCCGAACAGGACGGTAGCCCTGTTGCACGCGCTCGGCCCGCGGGAGGGCTACAACCTCACCGCACTACCGGGCGTTCGCATCCTCCGCTCCAACCGCCCCCTCGCCCGCACGCCTGTCCTCTACGATCCCGGCATCGTCATCGTCTGCCAGGGCCGCAAACGCGGCTATTTCGGTAACCAGGTGGTCGTCTACGACGAACACCACTACCTCGCTGTATCGGTCCCCGTGCCCTTCACCATGGAAACCGACGCCACCGCCGAGCACCCGCTACTGGCCATCTACCTGCACCTCGACTTCGCGCTCGCCGCCGAACTCGCCGCGCAGATCGACCAGACTGGACACGCTACCGCTGCGCAGGCACCGCAAAGCATGATGTCCACGCCGATGAGCGACACCATGCACATCTCGGTGCAACGCTTCCTGGAAGCCTTGCAGCAGCCGCTCGATGCGGCCGTGTTGGGGCCCGGATTGTTGCGAGAGATCTATTACCGCGTACTCACGGGGCCGCAGGGTGCATCGATGCGTGAAGCGCTGGCCACGCGCGGGCAGTTCGGCAAGATCAGCCGCGCGGTCCGGATGATCCATACCGCCTACGCCTCCGCACTCGACGTCGCACGACTCGCCGAAGAAGCAGGGATGAGCGCTCCAAGCTTCTACAGCCACTTCAAGGCCATCACTCGCGTATCGCCGATGCAATACGTCAAGTCGACGCGGCTTCATCAGGCGCGCCTGCTGATGGTGCGCGAGGGTCTCACGGCGGAAAGCGCGGGCCACGCGGTGGGATACAGCAGCGCATCGCAATTCAGCAGGGAGTTCCGTCGGCTTTTTGGGGCGACGCCTGCGGCGGAAGCGCGGCGTATGCGGGAGAGCTTTGCGCTGCCGGCTGCATTTGAAGATGCGGTGTTTGTTTCGTCGCATTGAGTTGGGTGTTGTTGCGAAAGATGTCGCTCACAGGGTGAGCTCCTACAAAAAGCTCGCATAAAAAAAACCGGCCTGTGGGGGCCGGCTTTTTCGTTGCGTCGTGGAGTGATTACTTTATCGGCGAACGCTTCGCGGGGGCGGCCTTGCGTGCCGCCGCCACGCGCTTCTTCGGTGCCGCCTTCCGCGCGGGTGCCTTCTTCGCCGCCACCTTCTTCTTGGCGGCCTTCTTCACCGTCGCTTTTTTCGCCGCCGTCTTCTTAACCGGCGACGCCTTCTTCACCGAGGCCGCACGCAGCGACTTCTTCGCCGCCGCACGCTTCGCTGCCGACGGACGCGCCGGCTCCTTCGTCGCCAGGACGCCGGTGCCCGACTCCGCTTTCTGGCGAGCCGCACGGCGTGCCGGTTCCGTACCGGTATTCAGCGGACGCCACGAACGGCCACCCATGGCCAGCAACGTGTCCGACGACGCCGGGCCCGCGCTGCCGGAGGCGTAGTTCGGGAAATCCGCCGGCGTGCGCTGCGCCCAGTCATCGAGCACGGGCTGCACGGCGCGCCAGCACGCCTCGACCATGTCCGCGCGCTGGAACAGCGTCGCGTCGCCGGTCATGCAGTCGTACAGCAGCGTTTCGTAGCCCACGTTCGGCTCGGCGCGGAACCAGTCGGCGTACTTGAAGTCCATGCGCACCGGGGCAAGCTCCACCCGCGGGCCAGGACGCTTCACGTCGAACTGCAACGAGATGCCCTCGTCCGGCTGGATCTGCAGCACCAGCCAGTCGGGGCCGAACGCATCCATGCCGGTGCCACGGAACGGCGCCATGGGCGCGCTCTTGAAGCGGATGGCGATCTCGGTGGTGCGGCGGCCCATGTGCTTGCCGGTACGCAGGTAGAACGGCACGCCCGACCAGCGCCAGGTATCGATGGAGAGCTTCATGGCCACGAAGGTTTCCGTGACCGAGTCCGGCGCCACGTCCGGCTCGTCGCGGTAGGCGCGGGCCAGCTCGCTGTTCACCGCGCCCGGGCCGTACTGGCCACGCACCGCATCCTCCGGGGAAATCGGCCGGATCGCCTCGATGACTTCGGCCTTGCGCGTGCGCACGGCTTCGGCATCAAACGAGGTCGGCGGCTCCATGGCCACCATGGCCAGCAGCTGGAACAGGTGGTTGGGCACCATGTCGCGCATGGCGCCGGTCTGCTCGTAGAACGAGCCACGACGCTCCACGCCCACGGTTTCGGCCACGGTGATCTGCACGTGGTCGATGCGGTCGCGATTCCAGATCGGCTCGAACAGGCCGTTCGCGAAACGGAAGGCCATGATGTTCTGCACCGTTTCCTTACCGAGGAAGTGGTCGATGCGGTAGATCTGGTCTTCGCGCAGCACCTTCAGGATGCGCTCGTTCAGGGCATTGGCCGAGGCCAGGTCGTGGCCGAACGGCTTCTCGATGATGACGCGGCGCCAGTGGCCGCTATCTGCGCCGCCGTCCTGGGTCAGCCCGGCATCGCGCAGCTGTTCGATCACGTCGCCGAAGAAACGCTCGGGCGTGGCGAGGTAGAACAGGACGTTGCCCTGGGTGCCGCGCTTGCGGTCGATCTCCTTCAGCTTCGTCGCCAGGGCCTGGAACGACGACGCATCATCGAAATCGCCCGGGAAGTAGGTCATCTGGCTGCCGAGCCAGCCCCAGGCCTCTTCATCGAGATGCTGGCCAGCGCCGGAGACGTAGCGCTCCAGCGATTTGTGCAGGTTGTTCTTCCAGGCGTTGTCGGACATCTTGCCGTGGTTGAAACCCACGATGGCAAAGTTGTCGGACAGCAGGCCGGTACGGCGCATGTTGTATAGCGCGGGGACGACGAGGCGGCTGGTGAGGTCACCGGCGGCGCCGAAGATCACGACGGTACACGGGTCGGCCGGGTGAGCGCGGGATGTAGCGCGCTTCGGTTGGGCTGGGCTCATGCACGGACTCCTTGGGGAACGGTGGATTCGGGGGTGGCGTGGATGTCAGCCGTCGCACTGTAACCATGCGCCAGGCTAAAGGCGGCATTTACTAACGCGACGTGCGAAAAGGCTTGTGGGAAATTGCCCAACAGGCGTTTTGTCCGGGGATCGTACTCCTCCGCGAGCAGGCCGAGGTCGTTCGTGAGCCCGATGAGTCGCTCGAAAAGTGCACGGGCTTCATCCATCCGGCCCAGCATCACGTAATTCTCCACCAGCCAGAAGCTGCACGGCAGGAATTCGCCCTCGCCCGGCGGCAGCCCGTCGACACCGGAACGGGTGTCATAGCGACGAACGAAGCCGGCCACGAGCAGGTCTTCCTCGATGGCGCGCACGGTGGCCACGATGCGAGGATCATCCGGCGGCAGGAAATCGGTGAGTGTCACCAGCAACAGGCTGGCATCCAGCTCGGTGGAGCCGTACGACTGGGTGAAGCAGCCACGGACCGGGTCCACGCCCTTGGCCAGGATGTCGGCCTTGATCTCGTCGGCGATGCTGCGCCAGCGGCGGACGTAATGCGGATCCAGGCCTTCGCGCTTCTGCTCGGCGGCGCGGGCGAACGCCAGCCAGGCCATGACCTTGGAGTGGACGAAGTGGCGCGGCTCGCCACGGATCTCCCAGATGCCTTCGTCCGGGTGGCGCCAGATGTCGGCGAGATGGTCGAGGAACACGGCCTGCACATTGTCGGCCTCGGGGTGGAGCACCACGCCGTGCTTCATCGCATGCGAGAACGCGCCGATCAGCTCACCGAAGATATCCAGCTGGAACTGGCTGGAGGCGGCGTTACCGACGCGCACCGGGCGCGCCCCTTCGTAACCCTTCAACCAGGGGAGCTCGTACTCCTCGAGCCGGCGCTCACCGGCCAGGCCATACATCACCTGCAGCTGGCCGGGCGATCCGGCCACGGCGCGGCGCACCCAGTCGCGCCAGGCGCTGGCCTCATCGTGGTAACCCGCGTTTACCAGCGCAGACAGCACGAAGGTGGCATCGCGGGCCCAGCAGAAACGGTAATCCCAGTTGCGCTCGCCGCCGAACTGTTCCGGCAGGGAGGTGGTGGGCGCGGCGACGATGCCGCCGGTGGGTTCGTAGCTCAGGCCTTTCAGCACGATCAGCGAACGGCGGACGATGTCGCTCCATTCACCACTGTCATTGCAACGGTTGGACCAGGCCTCCCAATAGGCAAGCGAGTCGTCCAGCGCCCGCTTTGGATCAAGCGGCTCGGGCACCGGCAGGTGCGACGGGCCCCAGGCCATGACGAACGGGGCGGAATCGCCGGGGCCAACGCTGAAGCGGCCCACGCTCTCCATGCCCTCGCCTTCCATCTCCACGGCGGTCCGCAGCACCATCATGTCGGGGCCGGCCACCGCCGAGAGGGTGCCATCGTCGCGCGAGGTCACCCACGGCAGCGTGTTGCCGTAGTCGAAGCGGACGGTGAGCCGGCTTTCGAAGTCCACCCGCCCGCTGATGCCCTCGACGATGCGGGTGATCCCCACTTGCTCGCCGGCGAACGGCATGAAGTCAACGACGCGGGCCTTGCCGGTGGCCGTGGTCCACTCTGTTTCCAGCACAAGGCTGCCGTCGATGTACTGGCGTGTGCAGGTGGCGTCCGGGTCGGCCGGGGCCAGCGCCCAGCGTCCGTTGTTCTCATCGCCCAGCAGCGCGGCAAAACACGCGGCCGAGTCGAACCGTGGCAGGCACAGCCAGTCAATCGAGCCGTTTCGCGCGACCAGGGCGGCGCTACGGCAATTGCCGAGCATGGCGTAATCTTCGATCCGGGATGCCATCGTCTCTCCGTTTCGCTGTGGCTAACCTGATCACGTTAGCCAGCGAAACGTTAGGGCGATGTATCCGGCGGTGTCTTGGGCAGGCGTGCCGCAGAGAGTGAAACCCGCTTCAGGATCTTGCGACCCGGGCAGCCCCGGATCAGTGCCCCGCGTGCGAGGGCTTCGGTAGCGAGGCCTCGAACATGCTCCGGGCGAGCTCCTGTTCGCCATAGATCACTTCACTGGCACCCAGGCCGGCAAGATGGCTCACGCAATCCGGCGAATGCGCGCGGGCGACGATCGGCAGGTCCGGCCGCGCGGCGCGGGCGGCGCGCACCACCTGGCCGCCCTCGAAAGGATCCGGCACCGCCACGATGAGCGCACGCGCCGAGCCAAGGTTGGCCTCGGCCAGCACGGGCGCGGCCGCGGCATTGCCGATCACGATATCCGCCCCGCCCGATTCACGAAGTTCGCGTACCGCATCTTCGTCGGTCTCGATCACCAGGATCGGCGCGCCGGTGGCACGCAGCTCGGCGAACACGCGGCGACCGACGCGACCAAAGCCGACCAGCACCGTGTGCCCACGCATCTGCGGATGCTCGTCCGGGGCGTCCGCATCGTGCTTCGCCACCCATTTATCCAGCGCCACGAAGAGCAGCGGATTGACCAGGATGGAGACGATGGCCGCGGCGAGCAGGATGTCGCGCGCCTCTGCGCTGATCAGCCCCAGCGAGACACCCAGCCCGGCGAGGATGAAGGAGAACTCGCCGATCTGCGCGAGGCTGGTGGCAATGGTGAGTGCCGTCTTCGTCGGGCGGCCGAACATGCGCACGATGGCGAACGCCGCCGCGGACTTGCCGACGATGATGATCAGGCACGCCGCCAGCACCAGCCACGGCTGGGCCACGAGCACATGCGGATTGAACAGCATGCCGATGGAGACGAAGAACAGCACGGCAAACGCATCGCGCAATGGCAGCGTTTCTTCCGCGGCCTGCTGGGAGAGCTTCGACTCACCCATCATCATGCCGGCGAAGAACGCGCCCAACTCGAAGGACACATCGAACAGGTGCGCGGCGCCGAAGGCGACGCCCAGCGCGATGGCGAGCACGGCCAGGCGGAACAGTTCACGTGAACCGGTGCCGGACACGGCCTGGAGCATCCAGGGGATGGCGCGCTTGCCGATGATCAGCATCACCGCGACGAACAACACCACCTTGCCGATGGTGATGGCGACGGTCTGCACCAGCTCACCCATGCCCGGCGTGGGGCCGGATTTGCCTTCGCCGAGGAACCCCGCCAGCGCCGGTAGCAGCACCAGCGCCAGCACCATCGCAAGGTCTTCGACAATCAGCCAGCCGACCGCGATGCGGCCGCGGTCGCTGTCGAGCAGTCGGCGCTCTTCCATCGCGCGCAGCAGGACCACCGTGCTGGCCACGGACAACGCCAGGCCAAAGACGAAGCCCTGCACCATGGGCCAGCCGAGGCCCCAGCCCAGCAGCATGCCCAGTCCCGTTGCCACGCCCATCTGCACGGCGGCACCGGGAATGGAAATGTTCTTTACCGAGAGGAGGTCTTTCAGGGAGAAGTGCAGGCCCACGCCGAACATCAGCAGGATGACGCCGAGGTCGGCGAGCTCCTGTGCGATATGCGCATCGGCGACGTAGCCCGGGGTGAACGGCCCGGCCACCACGCCGGCGACCAGGTACCCGGCAATGACCGGCAGGCGGATGCGGTTCGCGATGGCGCCGAAGATGAAGGCCAGGACGAGTCCACCGACAATGGTGGCGATGAGTGGCGTAGCGTCGTGCATGGGCGGCTCCCTGGGTCAGCCCCTAAGGGTTGGGGACGCGTCCCGTCCGATGCAAGCGCGACGGCACGATTTTTTCAATAGCGGCGCGGACTTGAGAATAACCTCATATCGATCGAGGGCACTACCCGGCCGCGGTCAACACCGCCAGGAAATCCTTGCCGTAACGCTTGAGCTTGCTCTCGCCGACGCCGCTGATCGCCGACAGTTCGTCTTCATCCTGCGGGAGTCCGCGCAGCATCGCCAGCAGCGTCGCGTCATGGAAGATGACATACGCGGGCACGCCCTGGGCCTTCGCCAGTTCGGCACGCACGCGGCGCAGGTCGTTCCACAACGGCTCTTCCGTCGCCTCGATGCCGAGGGAGGCGCCCGCGGCCGGTGCGCTGCTGCGCGTGCGCCGGCCCTTGGCCGGGCGGGCGTCCTCGCGCAGTTCCACCTTGCGCTCGCCCTTCAGTACGGGGCCGCTCTGCGATGACAGGCGCAACGTGCCGTAGCCTTCCGGGTCGGCTTCGACCAGTCCTGCGGCCAGCAACTGGCGGAACACCGAACGCCACTGGGTGGCGTCCATGTCCGCGCCGACACCAAACACGCTGAGCTTGTCGTGGCCCAGTTCGCGCACGCGCTCCGCCACGTCACCGCGGAGGATGTCGATGAGGTGGCCGGCACCGTAGCGCTGGCCACTGCGGTAGATGGCCGACATCGCCTTTTGCGCGGCCAGCGTCGCGTCCCAGGTTTTCGGCGGCACCAGGCAGTTGTCGCAATTGGCGCAGTTTCCTGCATGTGGCTCGGCAAACGCCTCGAGCAGCAGCTGCCGGCGGCACCGGGTCGCTTCCGCGTAGCCGAGCAGGCTATCGAGCTTGGCGCGCTCGATGCGTTTGCGATCGTCGCCGGATTCGGACTGCGCGATCATCTGGCTCATGGTCACGACATCGCCCAGGCCGTAGACCATCCACGCTTCCGCGGGCAGGCCATCGCGGCCGGCGCGGCCGGTTTCCTGGTAATAGCCTTCCATGCTGCGCGGCAGGTCGAGATGCGCCACGAAGCGCACGTCGGGTTTGTCGATGCCCATGCCAAACGCGACGGTGGCCACCATGACGATGCCGTCTTCGCGCAGGAAGCGCTGCTGGTGGCGCGTACGCGTTTCCGGGTCGAGGCCCGCGTGGTACGGCAGCGCATCCACGCCCGCCTCGGCGAGCCACGCGGCGGTTTCGTCCACCTTGCGTCGGCTCAGGCAATACACGATGCCCGCATCGCCACGGTGCGCATCGAGGAAATCCAGCAGCTGCCGGCGCGCGTTCTGCCGCGGCGCGACGCGGTAGCGGATGTTCGGGCGATCGAAGCTGGAAACGAAACGGCGGGCCTCGGTGAGGCGGAGGCGCTCGACGATTTCCTCGCGCGTGCGGTCGTCCGCCGTGGCGGTCAGCGCGATGCGTGGCACTTCCGGGAAGCGCTCGTGCAGCAGGGTGAGTTCGCGGTATTCCGGGCGGAAATCGTGGCCCCACTGCGAGACGCAGTGCGCCTCGTCGATGGCGAACAGCGCGATGGGGATGCGGTCGAGCAACGCGAGGAAGCGCGGGGTGAGCAGGCGTTCGGGCGCCACGTAGAGCATGTCCAGGTCGCCGGCGAGCAATTGCTCTTCCACCTCGCGCTGGGTGAGCGCATCCAGGCTGGAATTGAGGTAGCGCGCCTTCACGCCGGCTTCGACCAGCGCGTCAACCTGGTCCTGCATCAGGGCGATCAGCGGCGACACGACGATGCCGGTGCCGTAACGCATGAGCGCGGGGATCTGGAAACACAATGACTTGCCGCCGCCGGTGGGCATGAGCACCAGGGCGTCACCGCCCGCGGCGACTTCCTCGACGATGGCCTGCTGTTGGCCCCGGAACGCGGGATAGCCGAAAACGGAATGAAGGAGGTCGATCGCGGAAGACTGCATGCGCCCATGCTACCAAACCGGGGTCTCGGGCCTGAACGGCGGGACACCCAAATCGGCGTAGGCCTACACCATGTTCAGCCGCCAGCGCTTGTCCCCCAAACGGCCGCAGGAGCGTAATGAGCTCGGGCTACCGGCCCGCCAACCAAGGGGGTTACCGCCATGCGCAATGCGTTCGTACTGCTGCCCTTCGTCGCCTTCATCGGCGCCGCTCCGGTCCTCGCCGCCGACGGTGCGATCACCTTCAGCGGCGTCATTCGCGAGCCGACGTGCCTGATGGCGGGCACCCAGCCCGCCTGCCTACGACCTGCGCCCGCCGAAACGCGCCCGGCCCGGCTCGACGTCATGGCCCGCGTGCCGCTGTTCGCCTACGCGCTGACACGTGACCGCGCCGCCCGCTGGCGGGTGGTGGACATCATCTACCGCTAAGCCCCGGGCATGCCCCAGATCGCCCGGTCCAGGTCATGGTCGAGGCCGAACGCGCTCATCGGCACGCGGCCGTCCTTCACGGTCACGCCCTCGGCCTTCAGGCGCTTGCATTGCTCGCGGTAGCTCGCGGTGCCGGCAGGGATGCCAATCCGCCCGTCGGCCCGCAGGACGCGGTGCCACGGCAGTTTCAGCCGGTCGGGAGCGTCGCCGAGCACCCGGCCGATCAGCCGGGCGCGGCCCGGGTAGCCGGCGCGCGCGGCGATGGCGCCATAGCTGGCTACCCGGCCACGCGGTATCGCGGCTACGGCCTCGATAATCCGCTGCGCCCGCAGGGCACGGGCTTCATCGTCATCCAGTTCATCAGTCATGGGCGCTTCTTGCATGCCAAACGAAACACGGTGAGCGTACCATCGGGGGTCTGCTATCGAGCCCAGGGCAAGCCCATGCGTCACTTCGAAGCGATCCGCTCCCACGTCGGGGCTATCCACAAGCTCCGACAGAACGAGCCCTACCTGATCAGCTTCGACCTGGAGCTGCCGGATGGCCGGCACCAGGGCATTTACCTGGCTGAGCTGGAAGACGGCGAGGGGCAGCGCTTCCTGCGTCTCTCCACGCCCATCGGCCCGCTGGCCGGCGTGGACGCCCGCCGCTGCCTGCGCTTCAACTGGGAGCAGCGCACGGGCTACCTGGCCGAGGCCGACCTGGATGGCTCGCCGTTCCTGCACCTGTGTGAGAACCGGCCCTACGACTACCTTGACGAGCGCGAGCTGGCCCGGCTGATCGAGGAACTTGGCCTCACTGGAGACCAGCTGGAACAGGTGGTCAACGGCGAAGCCGACGCGCTGTAGGCGCCGCTCAGAAGAACAGGCGGCCCAGCTTCACCAGGGCATAGCCCAACGCCGCCGTCACCGGCAAGGTAAGGATCCACGCCCACACCATCCGCTCCACCACCGACCAGCGGATGGCGTTGAAACGCTTGGCCGCGCCCACGCCCATGATCGAGGCGGAGACGTTATGGGTGGTGGACACGGGGATGCCCATCATCGAGGCGGTGAGGATCACCGCGGCCGAGCTGCCTTCGGCGGCAAAGCCGTTGATCGGGTGCAGCTTGACCATCTTGTGGCCCAGCGTCTTGATGATGCGCCAGCCACCGCCCGCGGTGCCGCCGGCCATGGTCAGCGCGCAGACCACCTTCACCCAAACCGGGATCGGGAAACCGCCGGCCGCGGCCGGGTCATGCGGGATGCGCAGGAAGGACAGGAACGCCGGCAGGTGGTCGAACTGGCCCGCCGCCGTGGCGCCGGCCAGGGCCAGCGCGATGATGCCCATGCTCTTCTGCGCATCGTTCATGCCGTGCGACAGGCCCATGGCGCTGGCCGAGACGATCTGCGCCTTGCCGAAGAAGCTGTTGACGAACGGCGTGCGGCCGAAACGGTGCAGGTAGCCCTTCTGCCCGGAGAAGAAGCCCAGCAGCGCGTAGAGCGCGCCCATCAGCAGGAAGCCGAGGACGAAGCCCAGCAGCGGCGAGATGATCATCGGCACGATGACCTTGGGCACCACGCCCTTGCCCAGCCACCAGTGCGCGCCCGCCTGCCACCAGATGATCGAGTGGAGGTTTTCCTGAGAGGCGGCCAGGGCGGCACCGCACAGGCCGCCGACCAGGGCGTGGCTGGAGCTGGACGGCAGGCCCAGCCACCAGGTGATCAGGTTCCAGATCGTCGCGCCGAGCAAGGCGCTGATCAGCAACTGCGACCCCACCTCGACCACGCCGGTATCAATCAGGCCCGAGGCAATCGTGGCCGCCACGGCCGTGCCCCAGAGGGCGCCCGCCAGGTTGGTCACTGCCGCCAGCAGGACGGCCTGGCCCGGCGTAAGCACCTTGGTCGCCACGACGGTGGCAATCGAGTTCGCCGTGTCGTGGAAGCCATTGATGTAGGTAAACGCGAGGGCGATCAGGACGACCGCGATAACCATGCTCATGGGAAACCCGCCGTCAGGAGTTCTTGAGCACGATGGCGTAGACGACGTTGCCGACGTCGCGGCACTTGTCCACGGCCTTCTCGATCAGCTCGAAGAGGTCCTTGGCGAGGATGGCGCGCAGCGGGTCCGAGGCCTCCGCGTAGAGCGTGCGGTAGGGATCCAGCAGCAGGCGGTCGGCCTCGGCTTCCAGCGCGTGCAGCTGGTCACGCAGCTTCTTCACCGGGCCGATCTTCAGGCCCTGGCGGAGCTGGGCGATCATCTGGACGACGACATCCGCCGACTGCTGGAGCAGCACGGCGCGCTGGGCAAAGTCGACGCCGGCAAGGCGATCAGCGACGATGACGTAGCGTTCGGCGAATTTCTCGATGGTTTTGGGGATCTTGTACAGCGCGGAGTTCAGCGCCTCGATGTCTTCACGATCCAGGGCCGTCACGAAGGTGTTGACCAGTTCCTCGCCGATCTGGGCGTGCAGCGCCTTCTCGCGCGCCCGGGTGGTGGTGAAGGCGGCCATGACCGGCGAGCGGTCGGCGCGGGTCACCAGGTCGTGCATGGCCTTGGCGCTCTCGCGGGCGGCTTCGGCGCTCTCTTCGAGCAGGCCGTAGAACTTGTCGCCCTTACCGAACATCGTCTGGAGTGAAAACATGGAGTTGCCTGGGGGATCGTCGGGGATATGACGCTTATGTTACCGGACCTTACCCTCCCCTTGCTGCACACGGGCCGCAAGACCTTCGCTGCCGTGTCTGGTATATAGCCCGCACATGCTCACCGAACTACTTCTCGTTTTCGTCCTCTCGCTGGCCAACGCGTTCTTTGCCCTGTCCGAAATGTCGGTGGTGGCCTCGCGGAAAAGTCGCCTGAAGCAGATGGCCCGCGACAGTCGCCGGGCCCGTGTCGCCCTGCAGCTGGCCGAGGCCCCGGAGCAGTTCCTGTCCACCGTCCAGGTGGGCATGACCCTGATCATCCTGGTCACCGGCGCCCTGGCCGGCGACAAGCTCGCCGAGCATTTTGCCGAGCTGATCCACGGCGACGGCCCGGCGTGGCTGGAGCCCTACATGCGGGTGCTGGGCTGGCTGGCCGGCTTCCTGCTGATGTCGCTGGTGCAGATCATCGTCGGTGAGCTGGTGCCCAAGCGCGCCGCCCTCACCGCGCCGGAAAAGATCGCCAGCCAGATCGCCGTGCCCATGCTGGTGATCTCGCGGATCACGCTGCCACTGGTCTGGCTGCTCAACCATGTTTCCACCGGCATCCTCAGGGTGCTGCAGCTGCATCGCAAGGGCGCCAGCGCGGCGACGGAAGAAGAGATCCGCATGCTGGTGGCCGAGAGTGCCGAGCAGGGAATCCTCGACAGCGACGAGCGCAACATGGTGAACCGGGTGCTGCGCCTGGGCGACCGGGCGGTGGGCTCGGTGATGACCCCGCGCATGAAGATCGCCTGGCTGGATATCGCCGCGCCCCGCGAGGACAACCTCGAGGTACTCCGGCAGACGCCGTTCTCGCGCTACCCGGTGTATCGCCGGGACGAGAGCG
Source organism: Luteibacter pinisoli (assembly GCF_006385595.1). Classification (NCBI taxonomy): domain Bacteria; kingdom Pseudomonadati; phylum Pseudomonadota; class Gammaproteobacteria; order Lysobacterales; family Rhodanobacteraceae; genus Luteibacter; species Luteibacter pinisoli. The sequence goes on along the minus strand of NZ_CP041046.1, from coordinate 1,038,607 downwards.
AGGTGATCGGTACGGTCGAGGTGAAGACCCTGATCCGTTCGCTCGAAAGCGGCGAAGTGGACCTGTTCGCCCACGTGGCCCGGCCGCTGTTCGTGCCGGCCGCGGCCCGCGCCCTGGACCTGCTGGAAGCCTTCCGCGACGCAGATACCCAGCTCGCCCTGGCCGTGGACGAGTACGGCGACATCGAAGGCCTGGTGACCTTGAACGACCTCCTCTCGGCCGTCGTTGGTGCCACCGCGCCCGCGTCGGACGACACGACCCAGGCCGGCCCCATCGTGCGCCGGGAGGATGGCAGCTGGCTGGTGGATGGCTCGTTGCCGGCCGACGACCTGCGCGAACTGCTCCAGCTGGACCGCCTGCCCAACGAGGAAGAGCACGATTTCCGCACGGTGGCCGGCATGGTCACCACCGGCTTCGGGCATATCCCACATGCCGGCGAGGCCTTCACCTGGCAGGGCATCCGCTTCGAGGTGATGGACATGGACGGCGCCCGCATCGACAAGGTGCTGATCACCGTCGAACCCCGCCCCGGCGACGATGAGGCCTGAGCGGCGCTCATCATCGGTTCAAGGCCGGCTGGTGACGCTGGCTGCATGACTGCCGCCGAGCCCCGCGAAGAGAAGACAGCCGCCCTGCTCCGGGCCGCCGCCACGGCCGCGCCGGACGAGCGGATGACGGTGGAACAGCTGCTGGAGCCGCTGAAGCGACGCGCGTTCGGCTTCCTGCTGCTATTACTGGCCATTCCCAACTTCATCCCGGTACCGGTAGGCATCGGCGGGGTGATGGGCGTGCTGGTGGTGGCACTGGGCCTTGAGATGCTCATCGGGCTGGAACATCCATGGATCCCCGGCTTCCTGAAGCGCCGGACCCTGTCGCGCGCGGGCCTGCTGCGCTTCCTCGACCGCATCGAACCGATGACGCGGCGGCTGGAGAAGGCCTGCAAACCACGCCTGCAGCGACTCACCCAGCGCCCCTTCACCCTGGCCTCGGGGCTGATCATGATCCTCATCGGCATCCTGCTGGCCCTGCCGATTCCCTTCACCAACTACCTGTTCGGCGGGATGCTGATCGTCTTTGCCTTCGCGCTGGTGGAGCGCGATGGCGCCCTGTTGCTGGCCGTATGGGGCACGACGGTGGCCATCACGGCCCTGTCCGCGACCTTCAGCCACGCCCTGGTCGCTTTCGTCCGCGACCTTTTTTGAGGGTCAGTCGCGCTTTTTGGCGATCTCGGCCATGCGCTGGGCATCCGCCAGGATCCCGTGGAGGATGCGCAGTTCGCGCAGCTCAGGCCGGGCGCGCAGGAACAGCTTGCGCAGCTTGAGCATGATCGTCACGGGCGAGCGGCCCTTGTGGAACTCGATGTCGTCGAGCGTTTCGCCCAAGTGGGTGAAGAAGCGCTCCACTTGCTCGGCATCCGCGGGCACTTCGTCCGGGTCGACGGCCTCGGTCTCCACCGGCTTCGCCTCGTCGCCCAGCAGGGCCATGCGGATCTCGTAGGCCACCACCTGGACGGCCTGCGAGAGGTTGAGCGAGCTGAAATCGTCGACGCTGGGGATGCGGACCATGGCGTGGCAGCGCGAGAGCTCGTCGTTCTCCAGCCCGGTGCGCTCGTTGCCGAACACGAGGGCCACCTGCTCGCCGCGGCGGACGGCGGCGATGGCCTGGGCGGCGCCTTCGCGCGGGTCCAGTTCGGGGATGTTCACCCCGCGGCGGCGGGCCGAGAGGCCGAGGGCGAAGGTGGTGCCGGCCAGCCCGGCCACGAGGTCATCCGCGATGACCGCGTTGCCGAGCACGTCGTCGGCACCGGCGGCGAGGGCCGTGGCCTCCGGGTCCGGGAAGCGGTGCGGGGCGACCAGGGTCAGCCGCTCGAAGCCCATGGTGCGGATCGCCCGGGCGGCGGAGCCGATGTTGCCCGAGTGCGAGGTACGGACGAGGACGAAGCGGAAGGCATCTAGGGGCGGCAGGGCCATGGGCGACAGCACGAATTCTTCAGGACCGGAAAGTCTACACCGGCCATAGACTTGGGCGGGCGCGCCCCGGGTGCTAAACTGCCCGACCGACGCGGCCCCGACCGCTTCCCCTGTTCTTTTGACAAGTCGATCCCATGCCAAGACCCGCCGTCAACGTCGCGGCGCGCGCCGCGCGCTCCGCAGGAAACATCATCCTGCGCTACATGAATCGCATCGAAGGCCTCGCGGTCGTCGAAAAGCAGCGGATGGATTTCGCCTCCGAGGTGGACCGCCTCGCCGAAGCCGAGATCATCAAAGAGCTGCGCCGTGCCTACCCCACCCACGCCATCGTGGGCGAGGAATCGGGCCAGATCGGCAAAGGCACCCTGGTCTGGGTGATCGATCCGCTGGACGGCACGCACAACTACCTGCGCGGCATCCCGCACTTCTCCGTCTCCATTGCGCTGCTCGACAAGGGCGAGCCGGTGTACGGCGTGGTGTTCGACCCCCTGCGCGATGAGCTGTTCACCGCCAGCAAGGGCGACGGCGCGTACCTCAACGACCGCCGCATCCGCGTGGGCAAGCGCGACAACCTCACCGGTGCGCTGCTCGGCACGGGCTACCCCTACCGCGTGCGCAACCACCTCGAATCGCAGCTTGCCATCACCAGCGCCCTGCTCCAGGAAGCGGAAGACATCCGCCGCATGGGCTCGGCCGCGCTCGACCTGGCGTACGTCGCCGCCGGCCGTCTCGATGGGTACTTCGAGCCGGGCCTGCAGCCGTGGGACATGGCCGCGGGCGCCCTGCTGGTGCGCGAGGCCGGTGGGGTCTACAACGATTTCTCGGGCCGCGAAGGCCTGCCGGAGAGCGGCAACATCATCGCCGGCAACCACAAGGTGGCCGCCGCGATGACCGCCGTGGTCACCGCCAATGCCACCCCGCGCCTGCTGGGCGTAACGATCTAATCGTTCTTCAGCAGGTTCCGCAGGAACGGCACGGTCACGCGACGCTGGGCAGCCAGCGTCGCGCGGTCCAGCGTATCGAGCAGGTCCAGCAGCGCGCCCAGGTCGCGCGCGTGATGCGCGAACAGCCAGTCCAGCACGATCTCGTCCAGTTCAATGCCCCGCCCCGCCGCCTGCTCGCGCAGCACCTGCCGGCGCTCGGCATCCGCCAGCGGCTTCAGCACGGCCTGGGTGAGCGAGCCAAGGCGAGAACGCAGGTCCGGCAACCCCAGTTCCAGCGATAGCGGGCCCACGTTGCCCGCGAACAGCAGCGTGCCGCCGTCCGCCTTGAAGCTGTTGAAGGTGTCGAACAGCGCGTGTTCGCTGTCGGCATCACCCGTGATGGAATCCACGTCATCGATGGCCAGCAGGTCGCCGCCGGCGGCCATGCCGCGGATCGCCGCGGCGCGCGTGCCACGCAGGCCGGCCAGCGGCAGGTACTGCGCACTGCGCCCCGCGTCGATCGCCTCCTGGCAGGCCGCGATCAACAGATGCGTGCGGCCACTGCCCAGAGGGCCGGAAACGAACACCCAGGGCGCCGAGGCATCCACGGCCGCCGCGCGGACGGCCTCCACGGCGACGGCGTTCTCACCGGCGTGGAAATGTTCAAAGCGCTGGCCACGGGGCCAGCGCAGGGCAAGGGGAAGCTGACTGCTCATGAACCGTCGTCGGGGAGGCGCGGCTTGCTGGGATGCGTATCGACGCGGACATCGACGTCCACATCGACATCCACCGCCTCGCGCTCATCCGGGGCCGCGGGCTCCATATAAAGATTGCTCTCACGGTAACGGGCGAACACATAGCGCAGCAACACCACGACCACCGAGGCGGCCGGAAGCGCCAGCAGCACGCCAAGGAAGCCAAACAGGTGACCACCGGCGAGCACGGCGAAAATCACCGCCACCGGATGCAGGCCGATCTTTCCGCCCACCAGGCGCGGCACGAGCACATACCCTTCGAGCAACTGGCCGATCGTGAACACCACGCCGACCAGGATCACGTGGTTCCAGTCGCCATACTGGACCAGCGCCGCCACCAGGGCCGCGACGAAACCGATCATGAAGCCGAGGTAGGGCACGAAGCTGAGCAGGCCGGCGACCATGCCGATCAGCGGGCCGATCGAAATGCCGACCAGGGTGAGCCCCAGGCCGTAAAACACGCCCAGGGCGAGCATCACCAGCAGCTGGCCGCGCACGAAGGCGCCGAGCACCTGGTCGGATTCGCGCGAGAGGCGGACCACGGTGGGCTCGACCGAGCGGGGAATGAGGCGCTGGATGTGCGCGATCATGGTGTCCCAGTCACGCAGCAGGTAGAACGCCACCACCGGGATCAGCACGGCGTTGGTCATCCAGGTGATGACCCCCATGCCGGACTGCGTCACCTTGGCGAGCGTGCTGGCGGCGATGCTGCCGATGGAGCCGATGTGCTCCTTGATGGCCGTGAGCACCTTGTCGCTGTCGAACGTGTCGGCTTCCAGGTGCAGGCGCTGCTGCACCCACGGCAAGGCGACGCTGCGCAGCCATTCCACGTAATGCGGCAGGTTGTCGATCAGGTTGGTGACCTGGCGCTGGATCAGCGGCACCAGCAACAGCAGCACGCCGATGAAGATGATGATGATGACGGTAAAGACGATGCTCACCGCCAGCGTGCGGCCCATGCCCAGCCGCTGCAGGCGGTCGGCAAGCGGGTCACCCAGGTAGGCGAGCATGGCGGCGAGGGCAAACGGCATCAGCACCGGTGCCAGCAACCAGATCAGGAAAACGATAATCCCGATCAGTGCCAGCATCTGCCAGCGACGCGAGGTGTCTTGAGTCATGCGTCAGGGGACCCAGCGGACGGCAAGGTCAGCGCCCGCGTGGGCGTCCGTCGCGAGCACATGGCCACCGGTGGCATAGCCCGCCACCAGGCGTGCCAGCGGCGCGCTGGCGTTGACACTGAAGAGGACGCCATCGGCCGTGGCGCCCACCGGCACGATGGTCTTCACCGTCGGGTCGTTCTGGAACGTGGCCAGCAGGCCGGCGTAATCCACCGCCGAATGCAGGCCGGCCACCCACACCTTGCCGCTGGTGCTGCCGCCGGCGGCGGCGGTATACGAGCGATCCAGCTTGTCGGCCATGGCGTTCGCGGCATTGCTCAGCAGGGCCGCGCGGGCTTCGCCGCTGTCCTGCCAGCTGGCCACGCGCCCGGCGTTCACCAGCGTCCACTCGGTGCCGTCATCGCGCACCGTGCCGACCAGCACCGTGGCGGTGTTGTACTGGCGGGCGGCGCCGGCCACGGCTGAGGTATCGCCGGCGGCCAGCGCCTTGGCGTCGACAGGCGTATCGGCCTTCGGAGTGACGATCTGGTAGCCGCGGGCATCGGCCATCTGCGCCAGGGGCGCGAGATCCTGCATGCCCAGCGCCTTGCCCGCAGGGTCGTGGGCGATGACCAGCACCGGCGGCTTGGGCGCCGCGGCGGCCGCGTCGCCCACCGCCAGCACGCGGCGGATGGCGCCCGGGTCAAAGGTGATTTCCAGGGCCAGCGGGGCGCCGTTGGCACCCCCCGTGCGCTGGTACTGGTACTGCTGCACCAGGCCGCCCGGCTGCTTCATGGCGTCGGCGTAGCCCGCCTTGGCGCGGGGATCCGCACCGTTGGTGGCACGGGCCAGCACCTGGGTGAGACCGTTGGCGAAGGCCTGGTCGCGGACGGCCGCACTGGTGTCAGCGACCGGTACGGATACCGTATACATGGCCGTCTGGGCGAGCGCCGGCCCGATGGCTGCCAGCAGCAGAAGCATCAGGAAAGCGAGGGGGCGGGCTGCGCGCATAGTCATGGCATCGCTGCTGGGGAGGCGGGAAGTCTGCCCAAACCTTGGCATGGCGTCCATCCAGAGCGCGTGCACGACCGGGCCCGGGGGCCGGCTTGCTGCTATCATTGCGCGTTTCCATCAGCGCCGGAATCCGTTATGTCCTCCGACCAGGGCTCACTTACCTACCGCGACGCGGGTGTCGATATCGACGCCGGCAATGCCCTTGTCGAGCGCATCAAGCCGATGGTCAAGCGCACCTTCCGCCCCGAAGTCATGGGCGGGCTGGGCGGCTTTGGCGGCCTGTTTGACCTTTCCGGCCGTTACAAGGAGCCGGTGCTGGTCTCGGGGACCGACGGCGTCGGCACCAAGCTGAAGCTGGCCCAGCAGCTCGGCCGCCACGACACCATCGGCATCGACCTGGTCGGCATGTGCGTCAACGACGTGCTGGTGCAGGGCGCCGAGCCGCTGTTCTTCCTCGATTACTTCGCCACCGGCAAGCTCGATGTCGACACCGCGGCCTCGGTCGTCGGCGGCATCGCCCGCGGTTGCGAACTGGCGGGCTGTGCCCTCATCGGTGGCGAAACCGCCGAAATGCCCGACATGTACCCGCCGGGCGAGTACGACCTGGCCGGTTTCACCGTGGGTGCCGTCGAAAAGTCGCAGATGAACGACGGCTCGAAGCTGGTGGCCGGTGACGTGATCCTCGGCGTCGCTTCGTCGGGCCCGCATTCGAACGGCTACTCGCTGATCCGCCGCATCCTCGAGCGCGCGGGCTCGCCGCTGGAGAGCGAGATCGGCGGCGTGAAGCTGGTCGATGCCCTGATGGCGCCCACCACCATCTACGTGAAGCCCATCCTCGAGCTGATCCAGAAAGTGGACGTGCACGGCATGGCGCACATCACCGGTGGTGGCCTCACCGAAAACATCATCCGCGTGGTTCCCGATGGCCTGGGGCTCACCATCGACGCTTCGTCGTGGGAGCTGCCGCCGGTGTTCCAGTGGCTGCAGCGCGAAGGCAACGTGGCCCGCGAAGAAATGTGGCGCACCTTCAACTGCGGCATCGGCTTCACCGTGCTGCTCGACAAGAGCCAGGTGGACGCGGCCAAGGCCGCCCTCGCCGCCCATGGCCTGCAGAGCTGGGTCATCGGCTCGGTCGTTGCCGCCAGCGGCGACGAGCGCGTCCACATCGGCTGAGTAAAACCGTAGTGGATCGCCCCCTGCGCGTGGCCGCGCTCGCCTCCGGGCGCGGCAGCAACCTCGCTGCGCTGTTCGCCGCGCACCTGCCGGTGGAGTACGTGCTTGTCGGCAGTGACAAGGCGAAAGCCGGTGCGCTGCAGGTAGCGCGTGATGCCGGCATCCCCACGGTGGCGATGAGCCCGAAGGACTTCCCGGACCGCGTGGCGTTTGATCGCGCGCTGTTCGGCACCGTTGCCGCGGCGAAGCCGGACTTGCTGGTGCTCGCCGGCTACATGCGCATCATCGATGCCTCGGTGGTCGCCGACTGGGAAGGCCGCGCGATCAACATCCACCCTTCCCTGCTGCCCAAGTACCAGGGCCTGCATACGCATCGCCGCTGCCTGGAAGCCTGCGATAGCGAACACGGCGCAAGCGTGCACTTCGTGACCGCCGAGCTGGATGGTGGTCCGGTGGTGGCGCAGGCGCGTATCGCCGTCGGCCCCTCGGACACCGAAGCCACGCTGGCCGAACGACTCCTGGTCGAAGAGCACAAGCTCCTCCCCGCCGTCGTGCGCGCCATCGCCGATGGGCGTCTTACCTGGCGGGGTGAGCCCCTGTTCCAGGGCGCACCGCTCAGCGCACCGGTCGATCTCAACCAGCTGTAGGGTCGCGGTGTCTCGGGGCGCGGTGATCCGTCATTCAGCCGCCGGGTTTAGACTTGGCGCATGAAGACCACTCTCCTCCGCGCCGGCCTTGGCCTGGCCCTCGCCCTGCCCGCCGCCGCGTTTGCCGCGGACGTGCCGCAGTCCTTCACCGCCACCTATAACGTCCTGCAGGGCGGCTCGCCGCTGGGCAACGCCACGCTCACGCTGAAGCCGGCGGGCAATGGCCAGTTCGAGTACACGAATACCTCGAAGGGCACCGCGGGGCTTGCCGCCGCGCTGGGTGCCAACAGCTCGGAAGTGTCGCGATTCGCCTGGGCCGGCAAGGTGCCGCAGGCCGTCTCCTACAAGCTCGACCAGCAGACGTTCAAGAGCAAGACCCGCGTCCTGACCGTCGCGGGCAACACCGCCACCGTCGTCGACAACGGCAGCAAGACGTACACCTACGCGGCACCGGCCGGCATGGTCGAGCGCAACACCCTGCCGCTGGCCCTCGGCGTCGCACTCAGCGGCGGCGCGAAGGAAGCAACGTTCCCCGTCGGCGTGAAGCAGTCGGTGGAGACGCAGTCCTTCAAGGTGGCCGCCAATGAAAAGGTCACCGTCCCGGCAGGCACCTTCCAGGCGACGCGCGTGGATCGTACCGACCAGGACCGCGGCTTCAGCGCTTGGTACGTGCCCGCCAAATACCCGGTACCGGTGAAGCTCGCCCAGAAAGACGGCGGCGACCTTACCCTCGAACTGGTGAAGTTCGAAGGCAAGTAAGCCGCCCAGAAAAAGGCAAAAAAAACCCGCCTGCGAAGGCGGGTTTTTTGTTTAGCCCGGCAGGCGCCGGATGCGTGCGCCAAGCACGCCGAGTTTCTCTTCGATGTTCTCGTAGCCACGATCGATGTGGTACACGCGATCTACCGTGGTGTCGCCCTCGGCCACGAGGCCAGCCAGCACCAGGCACGCCGAGGCGCGCAGGTCCGTGGCCATGATCGGCGCACCGCTCATCTTCGCCACGCCGGTGATGATGGCCGTGTTGCCTTCCAGGCGAATATCCGCACCCAGGCGCTGCAGTTCCAGCGCGTGCATGAAGCGATTCTCGAACACCGTCTCAGTGATGACGCCCACGCCTTCGGCCACGCAGTTCAGCGCGGTGAACTGCGCCTGCATGTCGGTGGGGAACGCCGGGTACGGCGCGGTCACCAGGTTCACGGCCTTCGGCCGGCGGCCCTGCATGTCCAACTCGATCCAGTCCTTGCCGGTGCTGATGTGCGCGCCAGCCTCTTCGAGCTTCTGCAGCACGGCGTCCAGCGTGTCGGCACGGGCGCCGCGCGCACGCACCTTGCCGCCGGTCATCGCCGCGCCGACCAGGAAGGTGCCGGTCTCGATGCGGTCCGGCAGCACTTCGTAGTGCGCGCCGTGCAGGCGCTCCACGCCTTCGACGATCAGCGTGGAGGTGCCGATACCGTCGATCTTCGCGCCCATGGCCATGAGGCAGTGGGCGAGATCGACCACCTCCGGCTCCTGGGCGGCGTTTTCGATAATGGTGGTGCCCGAGGCCAGCGTGGCCGCCATCAGGATGTTTTCGGTACCGGTGACGGTGACCATATCCATGACGATGCGGGCGCCTTTCAGGCGGTTGGCCTTGGCCTTGATGAAGCCGTTCTCGACGGTGATCTCGGCACCCAGGGCCTGCAGGCCGCGGATGTGCTGGTCGACCGGACGCGAACCGATGGCGCAGCCACCGGGCAGCGACACTTCGGCCTTGCCGTAGCGGGCGACCAGCGGGCCGAGCACGAGGATGGACGCGCGCATGGTGCGCACCAGCTCGTACGGCGCGACGCAGGAGTTTTCCGGCCTCGGGTCGATGTGCATCTTCATGCGATCGTCGAGGACGACACGCACACCCATGCGGCCGAGCAGTTCAATAAAGGTGGTGACATCGTGCAGGTGCGGCACGTTGCCAATGCTTACCGGCTCGTCGGCGAGCAGGCAGGAAGCAAGGATGGGGAGCACGGCGTTCTTGGCGCCGCTGATGCTCACCTCACCGTTGAGCGGCTGGCCGCCGCTGATAAGGATCTTGGCCATGGGGTTCGTTTTTACCTTCGAAAAGCGGAATGGGTCGCGGCGCGGGTCAGGGGCGGCCGGCGGCTTCTTCCGGGGTAAGGGTTTTCAGGCCCAGCGCGTGGATGGCGCCGCCCATCAGGTCGCCAAGGGTGGCGTAGACGAGGCGGTGGCGGGCGAGCGGCAGCTTGCCGGCGAACTGTGCCGAAACGACCTCGGCTTCAAAATGAACGCCGTCGTCACCGTGCACGTTCACCCGGGCGCCGGGCAAACCGGCTTCGATCAATGCCTGGATGCGGGCAGCGTCCATGGGGTCTCCGTAGGGAAGGGGGTCGCCGCGGGCCGGGGGTTCCGAAACGGACCCTGAATCACCGGTCGATGGCAGCGACGATAAAATGAGAATATGTAATGGTAATGGAAATCCGGTGTCGCAGAAATGGACATTCCGGGTTGCCCAGGGACAGCCCTCCGCCCGGACCCAAGGCCGCATGAACGCCCGCACCGCTCCGCCTGCCACCCCCCTGCTCATCGACGCGGACACCGTCGTGCGTAGCGCGCGTACCGTCATCGCCACCGAAGCGGCCGCCATTCGTGGGCTGGAACGGCGCGTGGACGCCACTTTCGTCCGTGCCTGCCAGATGATCCTTGCCTGCAAGGGGCGCGTCGTGGTCTCGGGCATGGGCAAGTCCGGGCATATCGCCCGGAAGATCGCGGCCACCCTCGCCTCCACCGGCACCCCGTCGTTCTTCGTCCATCCAGGCGAGGCCAGCCATGGCGACCTGGGCATGATCCAGCCGGACGACATCGTCCTGGCCATCTCCTATTCGGGCGAAACCGACGAGCTGCTGTTCATCCTGCCGGCGATCAAGCGCCAGGGCATCGCCCTGATCTCGATCACCGGCAACCCGAACTCGTCGCTGGCCGGCCAGGCCGACGTCAATATCGACGGCAACGTGGCCACGGAGGCCTGCCCCCACGGGCTGGCCCCCACCGCCAGCACCACCGCGGCCCTGGTCCTGGGCGATGCCCTGGCCGTGGCCCTGCTGGAAGCCCGCGGTTTCACTTCCGACGACTTCGCCCGCTCGCATCCGGCCGGCAGCCTCGGCCGCCGCCTGCTCCTGCATATCGGTGACGTCATGCACAGCGGCGACGACGTGCCCCGCGTGCTGGTAACCGCCACGCTCAGCGAGGCGCTGGTGGAAATGACCCGCAAGCACCTGGGCATGACCGCCGTGGTCGAGCCGGATGGCCGCCTCGTCGGCGTGTTCACCGACGGCGACCTGCGCCGCGCGCTGGACGACGATGGCGTGGATCTCCGCGGCGCCACCGTGGCCCAGCTGATGACCCGTGGGCCGAAAACCATTGGCTCGGACAAGCTGGCCGTCGAAGCCGCCCAGATCATGGAAAAGCACCAGATCCACGCGCTCCTGGTCACTGACGCCGACGGTTGCGTGGTCGGCGCCCTCAACATCCACGACCTGCTTCGCGCGCGCGTCGTCTGAACCCCGGCGAATCATGGCCTACACGCATTACTCCGAGATCCCCGCCGACGTCCTCGAGCGCGCCGCACGCATCCGCGTCATCGTGTTCGACGTGGACGGCACGCTCACCGATGGCCGCCTGTGGTATGCCGAAGACGGCCGCGAGACCAAGGTCTTCCACGTGCATGACGGCCTGGGCCTGAAGCGGCTGCAGGAAAACGGCATCAAGGTGGCCATCATCACCGCGCGGATCAGCCACCCGGTGTCGCTGCGCGCCGAGGAACTGGGCATCCAGCACGTCTACCAGGGCCAGAAAGACAAGCGCGCCACGCTGAATGCGCTGCTCGACGCCCTGAACCTGGCGCCCGAACAGGCCGCCTTCGTCGGCGACGACCTGCCCGACCTGCCGGCCATGGGCATCAGCGGCCTGGCCGTGGCCGTGGCCAACGCCCACCCGTGGGTGGCCGAGCGTGCCCACTGGCGCACGCGCCTGGGTGGCGGCTACGGCGCGGCGCGCGAAGTGGCGGACATGATCCTCGCCGCCCAGGGCAAGGCCGAAGCCGAGCGGGACCGCTGGCTGTGAGCGCACTGAACCTGTTCAAGGACCGCAGCTCGGCAAGCATGGCGGGCATCCTGCTCGCCGCCCTCGGCGCCAGCGTCCTGCTCTATTACTGGGTGGCTCCCGAGAAGAAGGTGGACGACTTCATCGGGCCGCCGCGCTCGGGCTACGTGCTCACCACGTTCGACCTCGATTCGTACAACGAGGAAGGCAAGCCCGCGTTCAAGCTCATCGCGCCCCACCTGGAGCGCCGCGAGGGTGACGAATCGCTGTACATCAATGCGCCCAACTTCGTGCTGCCCTCCACCAAGGAAACCGACGTGCCCCCGTGGACGGGACACTCGCAGTACGGATGGGTGAACAAGGACGGCACCATGCTCAAGCTCCAGGGCCTGGTGCACATGGACCGCATCGCCTTCCAGACCAATCCGCCCGCCAGCATCGACACCTCCGAGGTCACCGCGTGGCCGAAAGAGAACCGCCTGGAGACCGCCGAGGCGGCGCGGATCGTTCAGGGAACCTCTACAATGGACGGCGTAGGCATGCGCGCCAACCTCGACACCAAGCACCTGGAGCTCCTCGATGCAGTCCACACCACGTACCAGCCACGCAAGCGCTAAGGCACTGATCGCGGCCTGCGGCGTGGCGCTGCTCGCCGCCGCGTCGCCTGCCATGGCCAAGCAGTCCGACCGCCAGCAGGTGGTCGACGTCAAGGCAAAATCCTTCGATGGCAGCCAGCAGCCGCAAGGCATCGCCATCTATACGACGGGCGTGGTCATCACGCAGGGCACGCTGAAGGTCACCGGCGTCAAGGCCACCATCTATTTCGACGACCAGAACCAGGTGACGCGCGCCGTCATCGTCGGCAGCCCGGCCACGATCGAGCAGCAGGACGACGACGGCAACTGGATGCACGGCCACGCGGCCAATGTCGATTATCACAACGATACCGGCATCGCGATCCTCACCGGCAACGCGCATATCGACCAGCCGACCAAGGGCACGGCCGATGGCGACAAGCTCACCTACAACACGAACGACAGCACGATGACCGGCGAGAGCAATGGCGCCTCCACCGTGCACATGACCTTCCAGCCGAAGACGCAGCCCGGGGCTGCGCCGGCCAAGCCTGCCGCACCGGCGACCCCCGCCGCTCCGGCACCCAACACGAAGAAGCCCTGACCCAATGCTTTCAGCCCAAGGCCTGCAGAAGCGGTTCCGCGCCCGCCAGGTGGTTCGCGATTTCGCTTTCTCCATCCGCGAAGGTGAGGTGGTTGGCCTGCTCGGCCCCAACGGCGCCGGCAAGACCACCTGCTTCTACATGGTGGTTGGCCTGATCCAGGCCGATGCGGGCCAGATCAAGCTCGACCAGCAGGACATCACCGGCCTGCCGATGCATGCGCGCGCCAAGCTCGGCATCGGCTACCTGCCGCAGGAAGCCTCGGTATTCCGCCGCCTCAGCGTCTCCGACAACATCCTCGCGGTGCTGGAACTGCGCGAGAACATGACGCAGAAGGAGCGCGAGGTCGAACTGGAAAGCCTGCTGGACGAACTGAAGATCTCGCACATCGCCGAGCAGAAGGGCATCAGCCTTTCCGGTGGTGAGCGTCGCCGCGTGGAAATCGCGCGCGCCCTCGCCGCCCGCCCGCGCTACATGCTGCTCGACGAGCCGTTCGCTGGCGTGGATCCCATCTCGGTGGGCGAGATCCAGCGCATCGTCCGCCACCTGAAGGAACGCGGCATCGGCGTGCTCATCACCGACCATAACGTCCGCGAAACGCTCGGCATCTGCGACCGCGCGTACATTCTCAACGACGGCGAAGTGCTCGCCCGCGGCACGCCGCAGCACATCCTGGCCGACGAGAAGGTCCGTGAGGTGTATCTGGGCCGTGAATTCCGCATCTGATCTGCCACTTAGGCACATGCGAAATCGGCCAGCTGGCCTAGCTGGCCGGGCGGCTGGTTTAGCGGGGCCGCGAAGGGTTACGATGCGTTCGTAACCCGATCCTGCGAAGGTAATGAAACCCGGACTTCAGTTTCGCCTGCATCAGCAGCTCACGCTGACGCCACAGCTCCAGCAGGCCATCCGCCTGCTCCAGCTGTCGCAGCTGGAGCTTGAGGCCGAGCTTCGCCAGATAGCGGAGAGCAACCCGCTGCTCGAGTTCGCCGAAGACGCTGAATCGGAAGCCGAGGCGACCGAGGAAACGGCCACCTTTGACGAAACGATGGATTTCCGGACCCGCGACGAAGTGCCGGCCAAGGCCGCCCGCGAGGACGAAGAGTCCACCGCCTCCCCCTCCGAGGAGCTCGCCCCCGACTGGGACGACGACCGCTTCCACGGCGAGGCGGGCGATTACGCCGGCGCCCCGTCACGTAACGGGGGCGGCGACGAAGACGGCTTCGAACCCCAGAATGCGGCGCCGGAAAGCCTCCAGCAGCATCTGGAGTGGCAGCTCAACCTGTCCCAGTTCACCCCGCGTGACCACGCCATCGCCACGGCGATCATCCACGCCCTGGACGAAGACGGTTACCTCCGCGACGGCATCGAGGCCGTCCTACCGGCGCTGCACGACCTCCATGCCGGGCTGGAAGAGATCGAGGCGGTGCGCCAGCGGGTCCAGCGCTTCGACCCGACCGGGATTGCCAGCCTGGACCTGCGCGACTGCCTGCTTTGCCAGCTGGGCCAGTTTGCCGAGACCACGCCGCACCGCGACCTGGCCATCCGCATCGTTTCCGAAGAAATCGAGCTGCTGGCCCGCAATGACACCGCCAAGATCGCCCGCCGCCTCAAGGCCGGCGAGGCCGACGTGGCCACGGCAGCCGCGCTCATCCGCAGCCTGGACCCCCGTCCCGGCGCCGCGCTGGACGCCACCCCGGTGGAATACGTGGCGCCCGACGTCTACGCCCGCCGTGAGAATGGCCGCTGGCGGGTGAGCCTGAACGCCGACGCCCAGCCCCGGCTGGGCCTCAACCAGCATTACTGCAACCTGATAGCCCGCGCCCGGGGCGACGACGCCACGTGGATGAAGGGCCAGCTGCAGGAGGCCCGCTGGCTCCTGAAGAGCCTTCAGTCGCGCGCCGAGACACTCACCAAGGTAGCCGAGGTGATCGTCCGCCGGCAGAGCGCCTTCCTCGACTACGGCCCCGAAGCCATGCACCCGCTGGTGCTGCGCGAGGTGGCCGAAGAGGTGGGTATGCATGAATCGACCATTTCCAGGGTTACCACGCGCAAGTACATGCACACGCCGCGCGGTACCTTCGAGCTGAAACATTTCTTTTCCAGCGGCGTGGCCACGGAAGACGGCGGCAGCGCGTCCGCAACGGCCATCCAGGCCATGCTACGCAAGCTGATCACGGCGGAAGACCCGCGTCGCCCGCTGTCCGACCAGGCTCTCGCGGAGGAGCTTCATCGACGCGGCATTCAGGTGGCCCGACGTACGGTGGCCAAGTACCGGGAAGCGATGCGCATCCCAAGTTCCAGTGAACGCGTGCGCGCCAACTAACCGCACGCGGAACCCTCGCGGAGGATCACGGTCCCACGGTTTCAAGGTTCAGGAGTGGCAACCGGCCATTCCCATCTCGCCGCCCCTCATCGGCGGCACCCTCAGTAAGAAGGAGGCGTCATGCAAATCCAGATCAGCGGCCAGCACATTGCCATTACCCCTGCCCTGCGCGAGCGCGTGGAACAGCAAATCGGCCGCTTCGAACGCCTTTTCGACAACATAACTGCGTTAGACGTCGTGCTTTCGGTGGATAAGGCCGAGCACAAGGCCAGCGGCACCCTCCATTGTTCAGGCACCCGGTTGCACGCCGACAGCAATATCCGCGTGCAGGACGACAGCAAGAACGACCGGATGTACGCCGCGGTGGATGACATGATCGCCAAACTGGCCGACCAGCTGCGCAAGCATAAGGAAAAGCTCAAGGATCACCATAATGCCGAGGTCCGTGAGGCCCGCGCGGCGATCTAAAGCGCCAAAGCGCCCCTGTGGCACAATATAAGCAAGCCGGCACACCCGTGTGCCGGCTTTTTTCTTGACAGGGACCCTCTCGTGGATCGGCTTACCGCCAGACAACTCTTCGACGGCGTTCATGAACGCATGGCCCTGCGCTGGGTAGCGGGCATGCGTGGCGAAGCCCGCGTCCTGGAACCGAACACCAAGCAGAGCCGCCGCCCGTCCCTGGTCGGCTACCTCAACGTGATCTACCCCAACAAGGTGCAGATCATCGGTACGGAGGAACTCAACTTCCTGGACGGCCTGGAATCGCGCCAGCGCTGGGAGGCCATCCACAAGATTGCCGCCTACCAGCCGGCCGCGCTCATCGTCACGAAGGACCAGGCGATCCCGCCGGACCTTCGCGAGGTGGCCGAGGAAACCGACACCCCCCTCTGGCAGAGCACCAAGCGCGGCCACGAGCTGCTCACCTACCTGCAGTACCACCTGGCGCGCACCCTGGCGCCGCGGGTGACCTTGCACGGCGTGTTCCTCGAGGTGTTCTCCATCGGCGTGCTGATCACCGGCGAGCCGGGCTCGGGCAAGAGCGAGCTGGCCCTGGAACTGATCAGCCGCGGGCACCGCCTGGTGGCCGACGACGCCACGGAATTCACCCTGATCGCGCCGGATGTCATCGACGGCGCCTGCCCGGAACTGCTGCAGGACCTGCTCGAAGTCCGCGGCCTGGGCGTCCTCAACATCCGTGAGATGTTCGGCCACACGGCCGTGAAGCCCTCGAAGTACCTTCGCCTGGTGATCCACCTCAAGCCGATGCGCGAGGGCGAGGAAACCGACGCCATGACCCGTCTCACCGGCGATGTCAGCCGGCGCAACGTGCTGGACGTCGACGTGCCCAAGATCACCATCCCCGTCGCCCCCGGCCGCAACCTGGCGGTGCTTGTGGAGGCGGCGGTGCGCAACCACGTACTGAAGAGCAAGGGCATCGACCCTGCCCAGACCTTCATCGACCGCCAGGCGCACCAGATGCGCCGGTTCTCCCCGTGGTGACCCAGGTGAACGACGAATCCCTCATGAGCCCCATTGTCGAAGCCGACGCCCTCCACCTGGTGGTACTCACCGGCATGTCCGGGGGCGGCAAGACGGTGGCCCTGCGCGCGCTGGAAGACCTCGAGTTCTACTGCGTCGACAACATGCCGTCGGAACTGATCCCGCAGCTGGTCGCCGCCGTGAGCCAGGGCGAGCACGGCCCGCGCCGGCGCATCGCCGTGGGCGTGGACGTGCGCAACCGCCGCTCGGACCTGGAGCGCATGCCGCACGTGCTGTCGGAGCTCTCCAGCGCCGGGGTCCACGTGCACCTGGTGTTCCTGGACAGCCGCGACGACGTCCTGATCAAGCGCTACTCGGAAACGCGCCGCCGCCACCCGCTGGCCATCGAGCGCCGTTCCCTCGCCGACTCCATCGCCGAGGAGCGCCGCCTGCTGCGCCCGCTGGTGGCCATCGCCGAGAAGGTGATCGACACCTCCGAGCTCAACGTGCACCAGCTGCGCCGCCTGTTCGCCACCGGCTACGCCGCGGCCAGTGACGGCACCACCCTGCTGTTCGAGTCGTTCGCCTACCGCCGCGGCCTGCCCTCGGACGCGGACTTCGTCTTCGACGCGCGCTGCCTGCCCAACCCCCATTGGGACCCGCGCCTGCGCCCGTTCTCCGGCCGCGACCAGGCCGTGCGCGAGTACCTGGACGCGCAGCCCATCGTGGGCGAGTACTATGCCGACGTGGCGCGCTGGCTGGACACCTGGCTTCCGCGCTTCGAAGGCGAGGACCGCAGCTACGTCACGGTCTCCATCGGTTGCACGGGCGGTCGCCACCGCTCGGTGTACCTGGTGGAGCGCCTGGCGCAGCATTTCCGCACGGAGCGCGGCAACGTCCTTACTTTCCACCGCGAGCTCGAATGAGCACCCTATGCACCCTCTCACACAGCAGGAGCCGGCCATGAGCGTTGGCGTGCTCCTCATGACGCACGAAGCCGTCGGCAAGGCGCTGGTGTCGGCTGCGCGCCACGTCATGCCGAAGCTGCCGCTGACGGTGGATGCCGTGGAAGTGCCGCCCGGTGCCGACCCGGACGTGATGCGCCAGCTCACCGCCAAGCACGCGCGCGACCTCGACACGGGCGCCGGCGTGCTGATCCTGGCCGACCTTTACGGTGCCACGCCGTGCAACATCGGCCTTTCGCTGGCTGAGCTTGGCGTGCACATTCGCTGCGTCTCGGGCCTCAACCTGCCGATGCTGCTGCGCGTTCTCAATTATTCGGAAAAATCGTTGTCCGAGCTGGCGGAAATCGCCGCCAGCGGGGGCCGCGGAGGGATCTTCATCGATCATGCTTGAACAGGAAATCACGGTATCCAACCGGCTTGGGCTGCACGCCCGCGCGTCCGCCAAGCTGGTGCAGCTGGTATCCACCTTCAAATCCACGGTGCACCTGCTAAGCAAGGGGCGCGAGGTCAACGCACAGAGCATCATGGGCGTCATGATGCTGGCGGCCGGCATGGGCACCACGCTCGTGATCCGCGCCGAGGGCGACGACCAGGAAGCGGCCCTGGCCGCGGTCATCGCACTGTTCAACAACAAGTTCGACGAAGGCCAATAAGCATGGGCGCCAGGGGGGCGAGACACGCATGAGGCACCAGCTGACCGGCACACCCGCATCCCGGGGCATGGCCCTCGGGCGGGCGCGCATGGTCCAGCCCAGCCTCTTCACCGTGGACATGCGCATGCTCGAGGACGCCGAAGTCGGCCCCGAGATCGCACGCCTGCACAAGGCCATCGACCATGCCCGCGCCGAGCTGCGCGAACTGCGCAGCAAGCTGCACGGCGCCCTTGCCCGCGAAGTTGGCGACTTCATCGATGCGCACAGCCTGCTGCTCGATGACGAAGAGCTGCTGCG
Source organism: Luteibacter pinisoli (assembly GCF_006385595.1). Taxonomy (NCBI): domain Bacteria; kingdom Pseudomonadati; phylum Pseudomonadota; class Gammaproteobacteria; order Lysobacterales; family Rhodanobacteraceae; genus Luteibacter; species Luteibacter pinisoli. The sequence goes on along the minus strand of NZ_CP041046.1, from coordinate 1,020,045 downwards.
TGGCCTCGACGAACTCGTCTCCGTCGGTCACTACACCGCCAGTGCCGCGCTGAAAATGCAGCGCGACCGCCTGGCGGCCGTGTTCGACGCCATGAACGACCCCTACCTGAAGAGCCGCGGCGAAGACATCGACCAGGTCATCGGCCGGGTCATGTCCGCCCTCTTCCAGAGCTCCAGCCGCGAAGAGCGCAAGCTCGCCGCCCGCGTCGGCGAAATCATTGTCAGCGACACCGTCGCCCCAGCCGACCTGGCGAGCATGGCCGGCCAGGGCATGCTCGGCGTGGTCACCACCGCCGGCAGCGTGTATTCGCACAGCGCCATCCTCGCCCGCAGCTTCAACCTGCCGATGCTGGTGGGCACGAAGGACGCCCTCGCAACGATCAACGACGGCGACCTCGTCCTGATCGACGCCGAGAACGGTGACGTCGTCGTCCACCCCACCGCGCAGGACCTCGCCCGCTACCGCCAGTGGCAGCGTCAGGCCGCCGCCGAAGGGCGCCGCCTCGCCGCCCTCGCCTCCGCCCCGACGCTGACCCGCGATGGCGCCCATGTGCGCCTGTTCGCCAACGCGGAGCTCGCCGGCGATGTCACGCTGGCGCGTGCGCGCGGCGCGGATGGCGTGGGCCTGTACCGATCCGAATTCCTGTTCCTGCGCCAGCGTGGCCTGCCCAGCGAAGACGAGCAGTTCGCGGCGTATCGCGATGTCGTCCTCGGCATGGGCGGCCTGCCGGTCACCATCCGCACGCTGGACCTTGGCGCCGACAAGGCCGACTCGGCCGGGCTGGCCATCCGCGGCGAAGAAAACCCGGCACTCGGCGTCCGCGGCATCCGCCTGTCGCTGCGCTACCCGGACATTTTCCTCGTGCAGCTCCGCGCCATCCTGCGCGCCGCCTGCTACGGCCCGGTGCGCGTGCTGGTGCCGATGATCACGCACCTCGGCGAACTGACCGAAGTACGCCGCCTGCTGAAGAAGGCGCGTGAGCAGCTCTCCCTCGAGGGGCATGAACTGCCCGAGCGGCTGGACGTCGGCGCGATGATCGAAGTACCCGCCGCCGCCATCGGCGTCGCCTCGATCCTGCAAAAGGCCGACTTCCTCGCCATCGGTACCAACGATCTCGCCCAGTACACCCTGGCCGCCGACCGTAACAACGATGCGCTGGAAGGTATTTACGACCCGCTACAGCCGGCCTTCCTGCGCCTCATCGCCCACGTCATCGCCGCCGCCCGCCGTGCCAAGAAGCCGGTGAGCCTCTGCGGCGAAATCGCCGGCGACATCCAGTTCACCGCGCTGCTGCTCGCCATGGGCCTGGAAGAATTCTCCATGCACCCCGGCCAGCTGCTCCAGGTCCGCGACCGCCTGACCACCCTCGACTGCGCCGCCCTGCGCCGCGCCGCGCCGCACCTGTTCCGTGCGCATACGCGCGACGAGGTCGAGCAGCGCTTGCTGGCGGTGGTGGCTAAGCAGGACGGTTGCGCGGGCGCGGCTTAGCGTTTCGTCCGGCTGCTGATCGCGCACAAGCGTACTCCTACAACAAGCAACACGCCCTTGTAGGAACGCGCTTGCGCGCGATCCCCGTCGAAGCCAAACCAAACACCATCACCCAGCTTTACAAACCACCTTGAGAGTGGCCGGCGCAGCGCGCACCCCGTCAAAATCCTTCGCGCCGACCGTCACCTCAATAGGCGGCCGCTCGAGATCTTCGCGCTTGCACAAATACTTCAGCTTGAACTTCTCAAGATCGCTCGGGCCAGACAGCGTCTTGTCGACGTTATGGCATCCCCGGTACGTGCACTTCTTATCCCGCGACCAGACCCTGATCGGGTAAACCGGGTTGCCCTTGAAGCTAAATGGCATTTGCACATCAATGCCCACTCGACCCACAACTTCCTCTCCCGGATTGATGACGAATTCCTCGCAGGGTCGTTTGTTACGGTACAGGCGGTAGCCTTTGGCGACGCCACGCATCGAGAGTGTCTGGAAGGCTCTGTCCTGTAGGAACTGGGCGTCCTGAGGATTGGTGTGGAAACCGACCTCGACGATGACGGACGGCATCGTTGCCGAGTTATTCTCCGCCTTCTTGGTGTGTTCGTGGGGCGAAGGCGCAACCTTGAATGAGTCAAACTTCGGGTTCGTCCGAAGAAGCTCTTCCGCGCTGCAAAGAATGCGCGAAGCGAGAACCCGATCCTCGGCCCTGTCTGTCACGTAGGCACGAAGTCCATTCACTTCAGGAGATTCCGCATTTGTGTGAATGTGTATAAGCGCGTCGGCCCCAACATGATTCGCATACAACGGCCGGCTTCGTATGTCTTCGTCGCGTTCCTCGAGCCCCTTCTTGTCTGCGGTCACGGGTTTGGTCGGCAACGATTGCCAGACGCCCTTAAGATCTGGAAATCGCCTTTCCAACTGGTACCGCACAGCAAGCCGCCACCAAGGCTGCTCGCTCGCGTCGTGAACGCCAGTAGGCGCTCCTGGGCGCAACTTATCGACACGTAAGCCATCCCGAAGCAGTGCGGACTCGAGATGACCCGAGAGGACGGTGGTCATATCGTCTTCCAAAACCCCGTTAACAGGCTCCCGTTGAGCGCGCCAGTCCTTGAATTTTCTATGGAAGTAGACGCCGTGCCCCGGTGCCACGACGACCAGCGGCCGGTCATCGGCGTTACGCTTCTTGCGCCCTGAAGTCGTGCGCGGCATCGCGTCGATCCCAGGCTTCCCCGACCAGTATTCTTCCTCGTGACCTCCGTACAAGAACCGGACACCCGTGGACCCATCAATCCGCTCTAGAAACGGCCAAAGCCGATTGAAGATGTAGTCACCCATGTCCTCACTCTCGGACAGCGACGTGTAGTCAAGAATTCGCCGATCCAGATCAACGACGATGACGTTGTCGGCGTCACTCAGATTTACCGTGGCGACAATCGGCCACGGATAGTCTTCGATGAGCTGCTTTCCCGAAAGCGCCTCGTCCAGCGTGACTTGCATCTGTGCCACCATCACCTGGCGCTCGTCAGGCGTCATCAACGCGACGGTCTTCGGCCTAACATCCTCGCAGCTTGCAACCTCGGTGAACGCGAGCAAGGTGCCAAACACCGCTATGGACAGGCATCGTCTATGTTGCTTCCGCTTCATTAGTACATTCCATAAACGTCGCAGATCGCGACGAAGGAATGATCAGGTCTCGAAACACCCCCGCGAATTGGACGGAGCCCAGAGGTTCACGACGGCCAGTTCAATCAACGTGCGTAGGCGAAGCCCTACCTAAGTCTTCACGAGACGGTTGATTGCGTGCGAGCTCATAAGCTTCCACTTGATCGTACGGTCTCCATTGCGCCGCGCAGGAACCGTCGCCTCTCCTAGAACTCGCGTTCACGTCCTCCAAAAAGACATCGCACCCCCCGCAGTCGCATCCATCACCTCGAGGACCGTGAATATCTCGTCATGTGCGTAATGACATACGCCCGTGTCATCGGGCATGTCGTATTCGGCCAGACGGCTGTCGAAGTCGACGACAATCTCGTTCTCCGCTTCAACCATGCTCAGTTCTGCGACGATGGGCCATGGGTAGTCCTCGACGCGATGCGTAGCCAGCGCGGCATCCACGTGCTGCCGCATAGCTTCGAGCGTGACTTGACGCTCTACGGGCGCCATCATGGCGAGCGTCCTGAGAGGCGTCTCTTCGGCTAAGACAGGGTTAGCCAGGACGAAGCATGTGACTGCGACGATTGAAGACACGCTCTTTTTCCAACAGTTAAGCATTTCGTCCATCGCTGGCTCCTCTTGCGAGCGCACACGATAGACGCTTGTGAGGGCGCGCGTGGCGTGAACTACGAACGTTGCGGCAATCACCTACGACTCGCAGCGGCGAACAGAGGATCTGAAACCACGCGCCCGTGTCTCGCGCGCAAACGCGCTCCTACAAGAAGCGTGCATGCCATTCCCCGTGCGCCTCGGCGACGCGGTCGGCGCCCAGTCGCGTCATGGCGGCGATCGCTTCCATCGACAGAGCCACCTGCTTGCAGTCCACCGCATCGGCTTCGTGGATCAGGTCGGCCAGCAAGCGGGTTACGCCACGCGCGTACTGAAGCCATTGCGTCGCCTCGTTCAGCAGATCGTGGACCGACGGATCGCACGTTGCGCTATCGCCCGCATGCCGCATGGGCCAGGTATCGTTTTCCAGATTCATCACTCGCTCCCTTGTTCATTCCCGCACAAGGCGGTGGTTGCCCGCGCGCTTTACGTCAGCGCGTGTGCGGGCAACGGAAGCGACCGTATCAAGGTGATCCGCCGATGTCTGTAAGTGGAAGAGACATCGTGTGTAGGTGGTCAGAGAGGACGGACACTGGCGTGGCGAGACCGCCCTGTTGGCTGGTCGCGCGCAAGCGCGCTCTTACAAAGAGACGGGCTTGGATACTCCGGCTTGTGCGGCACGAAACGTGCCGTGTGGACTCGGGGGCGGGCAGGCCCTTGCCCGCCCCCGACCTCGACATCCCACAAGCCCAAGAAAAAAGGGCCGGCGATAAGGCCGGCCCTTCTCATTCAGCAGCGCGAACCGATCAAGCCGCCCGCGATGCTTCCATCTTCTCCGCCTTCGCGGCGACGCCAGCCTTCAGCTCGTCGCTATCGAAGTCGTCCACCGAGATGAACTCGGCGACGGCATCACGCACACGCTGCAGGAGCTCGCTCTCGGCCGCGGTGATCGCGCCCAGCTTCTCGGCTTCCGCCAGCTGCTCGTTGTACGTGTGCGCCTTCAGCTGGCCGCCCTTGAACGCCTTGAGGAACTTGCGCTCCACCGGCTCGGCGGCGATGACGTCCGGCAGCACCGCGTTCATCTGGCCAACGACGTTGTTCGGGGTCGGGGTCAGGTACGTCCACGTGGTCAGGCGATCGCGGGCCTCGCTCGGCGCCGTGATCAGCGCGGCGACGCGACGACCGAGGCGATCCGACGGCGGCACTTCGCGGCGGCCGAACGGGAACACGAGGAAACGCAGCAGCCATGCCACCGGACGGACCGGGAAGTTACGGATCACGCCATCGAGCGCCATCTGCATGTTCCACACGCACTGGTGGAACGCCCAGGCCAGCAGCGGACGGTCCGCTTCCGGACGGCCGGTGTCTTCGTAACGCTTCAGCATGGCGCTGGCGATGTACAGGAACGACAGGGTATCGCCCAGGCGCGCCGACAGCTTTTCCTTGAACTTCAGCTTGCCGCCCAGCACGCCCATCGAGACGTCGGCGCAGAGCGCCAGCGCGGCCGAGTAGCGGTTGAGCTTACGGTAGTAGCGGCGGGTATAGGCGTCGCCCGGGGCGTCACCGATACGGGCGGCCGTGAGGCCCAGCACGAAACTGCGCACGGCGTTGGAGAAGCCGAAGCCGATATGGCCGAACAGCGCCGAATCGAAGGTCTTCAGGCGCTCGCGGTAATCGGCGATGCCCAGGGCCTGCATTTCCTTCAGCACATAAGGATGGCAGCGGATCGCACCCTGGCCGAAGATCATCAGGCTGCGCGTCATGATGTTCGCGCCTTCCACCGTGATCGCGATGGGCACGCTCTGCCAGCCGCGGCCCATGTAATTCTTCGGGCCGAGGATCACGCCCTTGCCGCCGTGCACGTCCATCGCGTCCGAGGCGATCTGGCGGCACCATTCGGTGGCGTGGTACTTCGCGATCGCCGAGGGCACGGCCGGCTTCTCACCGCGGTCCACGGCGGCGGCGGTCGAGCGCGACAGCGCCTGCATGGCGTAAGTCAGGCCGCCGATGCGGGCCAGCGCTTCTTCCACGCCCTCGAAGCGGCCGATGGCCAGGCCGAACTGCTTGCGCATGCGGGCATAGGCACCCGTGGCGGCGACGGCCATGCGCGAGGCGCCAGTGGCGTTTGACGGCAGCGAGATGGCACGACCCACCGACAGGCATTCGACCAGCATGCGCCAGCCCTGGCCGGCCATGTGCGGGCCACCGATCAGCACGGACAGCGGAACGAACATGTCCTTCGCGTGGATCGGGCCGTTCTGGAACGGCGTATTCAGCGGGAAGTGGCGACGGCCGATTTCCATCCCCGGGGTTTCGCGCGGCAGCAGCGCCAGCGTGATGCCCAGGTCTTCCTTGTCACCCAGCAGCTTGTCCGGGTCGTACATGCGGAACGCGAGGCCGACGATCGTGGCGACCGGGGCCAGGGTGATGTAGCGCTTGTCGAAGGTCAGGCGGATACCGACGGTTTCTTCGCCATTCCACGTGCCCTTGGTGACGATGCCGAAATCCGGGATCGAGGTGGCGTCCGAACCCGCGTAGGGGCCGGTCAGCGCGAAGCACGGCACTTCACGGCCATCGGCCAGGCGCGGCAGGAAGTGGTTCTTCTGCTCGTCGCTGCCGTAGTGCATCAGCAACTCGCCCGGTCCGAGCGAGTTGGGCACGGCCACGGTGGAGGCCAGCGTCTGCGACATGCTGGAGAGCTTCTGCAGCACGGCCGAGTGGGCCAGCGCGGAGAAGCCGAGGCCGCCGTAGCTCTTCGGGATGATCATGCCGAAGAACTTGTTCTTCTTGATGAACTCCCACACGTTCGGCGGCAGGTCCGCCAGCTCGTGGGTGATCTGCCAGTCGTCGACCATGGCGCAGAGTTCTTCCACGGGGCCGTCAAGGAACGCCTGCTCCTCCACCGACAGTTCCGGCTTCGGCTGCTTGAGCAGCACGGACCAGCGCGGCATGCCCGAGAACAGCTCGCCTTCGAAACCGACGGTGCCGGCTTCCAGGGCGGTTTGCTCGGTTTCCGACAGCTTCGGCGTCACCTTGGCAAACATCGACAGCAGCGGCGCGCTGATCTTCTTGCGGCGGAAATCCACCATCAGCAGCGGCACGGCGACCGCGGCCAGCAGGATCAGCACGATAACCGTGGTCACCGGCGCACGGGCGAGGAGCCCGACGACGAAGGTGGTGGCCGCCGTGGCGATGGCCCACGTCTTCAGGGACGTGCGGTGGTAAGCACATGCACCAGAGGCAATCAGTGCCGCCAGTACAACCAGGATCGCAGACATGGATATCACCTCGTAACGTCGTAGTGCTTAAGGGGTGTTGCTCAAAGGGTTTGCATGAACGCTGCGATTTCTCGCGTGAATGCGTCGTTGGCATCGCCGGCCACCATGTGCGTGGCATCGGCAAGCGATACGTGGCGCGCATGTGGGACCAGGCGGAGGAATTCGTCGACGGTATGGCTGGAGACCACGTCGCTGCGGGCGCCGGAAAGCAGCAGCACCGGCACCTGCACCTTCGCCGCGGCGGCGAACAGGCGCGGCTGGTAGCGCTCGCTTTCTTCGACCAGGCCATCGAGCAGGGCCGGATCCCAGTGCCAGCGGAGGCGGCCGTCGTCGCCCTGGCGAAGCAGCGGCTTCAGCTGGCTTTCCGTCTTGCGCTCACGGCGCTGCGGCAGGTAGGCCTCGATGGCGGAGGCGGCCTCGTCGTAGCTGGCGAATCCGTGCGGGTGGGCGCGCATGAAGCCGAGGATACGTTCCACGCCGCGGGTTTCCCACCGCGGGGTGATGTCGACCAGCACGAGTGCCGAGAACGGGCACTCGCCGTCCGCCTCGCCGGCCGCGACGAGCGCCAGCAGGCCGCCCATCGAGGCGCCGACCACGACCGGACGCGGGCCGTCCGCCGGGGTCGCGGCGTCGGCCACGGTGCCCAGGTCGGCCACGAACTGTTCCATGTGGTATTCGCCGCGCGGCACGTGTTCGCTTTCGCCATGGCCGCGGGCGTCGAAGGTCACCACCGGGTAACCCTGGCCGGCGAGGGCGCGGGCACTGCCCGACCAGGCGTTGCGGGTCTGGCCAAAGCCATGGGCAAACACGAGGCCGGGCTGGCGGGCGCCTTCCCAGCGCTCGCCGGCAAGCAGCAGGCCATCCAGCGCGGTGAGGCGCAGGGGCGACGACAGGACGGTGGTGGGTTCGGCAACCATACGGCCGAGTATGTAGGGCCGGAAACGCCGCGTCAATACGGATGCGTACGGTCACGTAACGCACGGAAAGTCAAGGTCTTACGCAGCACGTACGGAAGCGAATGCATTGCAAACGGGGCCATTCCGGCTACCATGCGCGGATGAACGATGGTGCCAAGACCGAACGAGTCCGCCTTTCCGCCGAAGACTGGGAAGACGGCGCCCTGGCGTTGATCGCCGAGCAAGGCGTGGGCGCGCTTGCCGTAGAAGCCCTCGCCCGCCGCCTCGGCGTGACGAAAGGTAGCTTTTACTGGCATTTCCGCACCCGCGAGGCGCTGCTCCAGGCCGCGCTGGAACGCTGGGAAGAATACGGCGAGCGCGAAGTGCTGGCCGAGATCGAGCGCATTGCGGATCCGCGCAAGCGCCTGCCCGAGCTGTTCCGCCGCGTGGCGCACGAGCTGCAGCCGCACCGGGTGTATGCCGCCCTGCTGAAAGCCCTCGACCATCCGCAGGTGGTCCCGGTGATGTCGCGCGTGTCCCAGCGGCGCATGGATTTCCTGACGCGCATGTATAGCGAGGCGGGACTGGAGCCAGTGGTGGCCCTGCACCGCGCACGCCTAACCTATGCGGCGTACGTCGGCTTCCTCCAGCTGAACTTCACTCTGGGCCTGCCGCGGCTTTCCCACGACGAATTCGATGCGTACGTGGAGCACGTGATCACCACGCTGACGCCGGACAAGCCCGAGTCCTGACTGAACGGCGCCGCGAAATTGCTGCGCCGTGCCTTGTAAATACCACGATCCGCAAACTACTGTCTCTACAGGCATTTACCTGGAGACCACACCGGATGGGTTCGCAAGGCAGTTCGTTGGAAGCATTGAATCGATGGGTTGACGATGTCGCCCGCCTGACGGAGCCCGCCTCCGTCGTGTGGTGCGACGGGTCGGACGCGGAATATGCGCGGCTCGTGGAAACCATGCTGGCCAGCGGTGATCTTCTCCCGCTCAACGAGAAGACCAACCCCCGCAGCTACCTGCACCGCTCGCATCCGTCGGATGTGGCTCGCGTGGAACATCTCACCTTCGTGTGCACGCCGGAGCAGGACGACGCCGGCCCGAACAACCACTGGATGGCGCCGGCCGAGGCCCACGCCAAGATCGATGCCCTGTTCGAGGGTGCGATGCGTGGCCGCACCATGTACGTGATTCCCTACTGCATGGGCCCGATCGATTCGCCGATCGCCCGTTGCGGCGTCGAAATCACCGACAGCCCGTACGTCGTGGCCAACATGCGCATCATGACCCGCATGGGTGCGCCCGCCCTGGCGCGCATCGAGCGCGAGGGCCGCTTCGTGAAGGGCCTGCACTCCACGGGCGACCTGGACCCGGAACGCCGCTTCATCATGCATTTCCCCGACGAGCTCGCGATCAAGTCGATCGGCTCGGGCTACGGCGGCAACGCGCTGCTCGGCAAGAAGTGCCACGCCCTGCGCATCGCCAGCCACCAGGCGCGTCGCGAAGGCTGGCTGGCCGAGCACATGCTCATCGTCGGCATCGAAAATCCGAAAGGCGAGAAGCACTACATCGCCGCCGCGTTCCCGTCCGCCTGCGGCAAGACCAACCTGGCCATGCTCATCCCCACCGAGGGCTACCGCGAAGCGGGCTGGAAGGTGTGGACGGTCGGCGACGACATCTGCTGGATGACCCCGGGTGAGGATGGCCGCCTGTGGGCGATCAATCCGGAAGCCGGCTACTTCGGCGTGGCACCGGGCACCGGTGCGAACACCAACCCGGCTGCGCTGGAAACGCTGGGGCACGATGCCATTTTCACCAACACGGCGGTCACCGCGGACGGCCGTCCATGGTGGGAAGGCCTGGGCGAAGGCGAGCCGAAGACCGACTGGCAGGGCCGTCCGTTCGACGCTGCCAACGGCCCCGCCGCGCATCCGAACTCGCGCTTCACCGTCTCGGCAAGGCAGTGCCCGAGCTGGGCGCCGGAATCCGAAGACGCCGCGGGCGTACCGATCTCGGCCATCGTCTTCGGCGGTCGTCGTCCGTCGCTCGTGCCGCTGGTATTCGAGGCGAAGGACTGGGCGCATGGCGTGCTGGTTGGCGCGGCCATGGGCTCGGAAACCACGGCCGCGGCCACGGGTGCCGTCGGCGTCCTGCGCCGCGATTCCATGGCGATGAAGCCGTTCTGCGGCTACAACTTCGCCGACTACTTCGCCCACTGGCTGTCGTTCGACAAGCCCGGCGCGAAACTGCCGCGGATCTTCCACGTCAACTGGTTCCGCAAGGATGCCGACGGCCGCTTCATGTGGCCGGGCTACGGCGAAAACCTGCGCGTGCTCGACTGGATGATCCAGCGCGTGGAAGGCCTGGCCAAGGGTGAGGACACCCCAATCGGCATCGTGCCTGCCGCGGGTGAGCTCAACACCGACGGCTTGGCCATCGCACCCGCCACGGTGGACGACCTGCTTCACGTCGATATCGACGGCTGGGTGGAAGAGCTCAACCACATCGGCCTGTACCTCGACACCTACGGCCCGCGCATGCCCGAACGGCTGAAGGCCGAACGCCAGCGCGTCAGCGACGCCCTTGAAGCCGCCATCGAGCGGCGCGAGGCACGGGTCGCCTGACCCACCCGGACAAGCCCGGCCATCTGGCCGGGCTGCCACTCCGCAAAGGCTGCGATGGCGGTTAAACCGTTTCTCCCTTGCCGGCATCCAAGCTGGCAAGATGAACGCCCTATGCCTCGCCGCCACTTCCTTCATGCAGCCTGAGCTGCCCGTCACGACGTCGGACGACGACATCGTGCGAGCCGCCGCCGCCGGCGACCGCAAGGCGTTCGAGACCCTTTACCGCCGCCATGCCGACCGCGTGTACGGTGCCGTCCTGCGCCTGGCCGCCTTCGACCATGCACGGGCGGAAGACCTCACCCAGGAAGCCTTTGTTCGCGCCTGGCAGAAGCTGGACAGCTTCCGCTTCGAGAGCGCCTTCGGTACCTGGGTATACCGCCTCGCGGTGAACGTGGCGCTGATGTCCATACGCGCCCGCAACGCCGACCCGGTCAGCATCGTGGACGACGAACACCTGCCTGACATCGCGGATATCGACAATCCCGTGCGCGCCATCGAGCGCGACGAACTGGAAAAGGCCATCGGGGGCTTACCTCCGCGGGCCCGGGCCGTCCTCGTGCTGCATGACGTGGAAGGCTGGAAACACGAGGAGATCGCCATCGAACTCGGCATGGCGGTCGGCTCATCGAAAGCGCAGTTACACCGTGCCCGCGGCCTGCTCCGCCGCGTGCTGGGAGAAAGGTCATGAACGAACTCGATTACCTGCGCCAGACGCGCGCACTCAACCGCCCGGTAGCCCCGCGGCGCGACCTGTGGGCCGGCATTGAAGCCCGCCTGGATGTCGTGCCCGCCGCGCAGCCCTCACGTCATCGACGCGCCCAGCCCTGGCTGATGGCGGCCGCCATCGCCGCCGTGGCCGTCATCAGCGGCGGCATCGGCCTGCACCTGGCGCCGGGCGGAAGCGATGCGGTGGCCGAAGCGCACACGAACTGGAAGCCGGCCGACCCGCGCCTCACCGGTGCCGCGGTGGAACTGGATGCCGCCCGCATGGAACTCACCCAGGCGATGCAGGATTCCCCGCAGTCCCCTGCCCTTCAACGCTTACTGCAGAAGACCGAACGCCAGCGCGACCGCCTGCGCACCTTCGACAAGCAGGCCGGCTAAAACCGCGACAACCGCCAGGATCCATCCCCATGAAAACGCTCTATGTCACCCCCCTGCTGCTGGCGCTGTCGATCGGTCAGGCGTACGCCTCGACACCGATCAACCTGTCGAAAGACATCCGGCCCACGGCAAAGATCACCATCGACAACACCAAGGGTGAAGTCACGGTCACGGCCTGGGACAAGAACCAGGTACAGGTCACCGGCACCCTCGGCGACGGCGTGAAGCCGCTCGAACTCGACGGCGATGCCGACAACGTCGACATCCATGTCGAAGCCGGTGGCGGCAAGAACGGCTGGTTCGGTAACTGGAACAACGACACCCGCATGCAGCCCACGGTGCTCAACGTCCGCGTGCCGAAGACGGTCAAGGTCGAGGTCAACGTGGTGAGCGCGCCGGTGAGCATCGACGGCCTGGACGGCGGCAAGGTGGAGGTGGATTCGGTCAGCGGCCGCATCCGCGCCAATGTCCGCGCCCCGGAAGTCAGCATGCAAACGGTGAGCGGTACCATCGACCTGGCTGGCAGCGCCGGCAAGGCCGACCTGCAGACCGTCTCCGGTGATATCACCGCGCCGACCATCCGTGACCGGGTGGAAGCGCAGACGGTGTCGGGCCGCATGACCATCGGTGGCGGCCCGTGGAAGGAAGCGAACTTCAGCACCGTGTCCGGCGATACGCAGATCCGTGGCGGCATCACCGGCGACGGCAAGCTCACCGTGGATTCGATGAGCGGCGACGTGGAACTCGGCCTGCCGGCCGACACCTCGGCCCGCCTGGAAGCATCCACCTTCAGCGGCGACCTGCGCACTGACTTCGGCAGCCCGACCAAGGGTGATGACGGCCCGGGCAAGGAACTGAAGACCACCATCGGCAGTGGCAGCGGCCACATCCACGTGGAAGCGTTCAGCGGCGACGTGAAGATCCGGCGCGGCGGCAACTAGGCCGTCCCTCCGGGAACAAAAAAGGCCGCGAATGTCGCGGCCTTTTTTTTACAGATCCTGGTGGTACTGCACGTACGGCGTACGCGACTGATCCGGCTCGGGGATGCTCGGCCCACCGGAGGGGCCCGTGCCCGACGACCACACGTTCTGTGCGCCGACGGAAAGCTCGCCACGCCACGGCAGGCGCCAGGTGACGCCCAGGTCGATGGCGTTCCAGCGACGGTCGCCATTGAGTGCGTTCACCGCGCCGGCTTCCGGCTGCATGCTGCGACCCGTGATCGCACCGTACAGCGGACCGCGATCAACACCCAGGCTAAGGGACTTCTGATCCACCGCACCGATCCCCAGCAGGTTGCCCGGCTGCAGGCGGACCCGGCCGACGCTGGCACCCAGGTCGATGCCGCTGCGGGCACCCAGGTCGAGGCGGCCATGCGCGTTCAGTTCGGTGCTGGAGGACAGTGCGCTGTACGGCAGGCCGGAGGCCGTCGTCAGGCCCGGCAGCACGCGCGGCAGCGCCGCACCCGAACCGGTCGGACGCGACGAACCCACGCCGATGCCCAGGCTGTAGCCCGAACCACGGTAGGTGGCGCCTACTTCACTGCCGACGATGCGCGGCGGCGCACCGGGGGTGTTGCAACGATCGCCACTGACGGCGGCCGCCGAAGCCGAACCACACGATTCAGCCGAATTGATCCAGGACTGGCCGCTGACGTTGGCGTGCGCGGAAACGCGCGGACCGAGGTCATACTGCAGGCCACTGGAGAGGAACGGGCCCGACTGCACCGGCCGGACGGCCAGGGCACGGGTGGGATCGGCACGGTCGTCGGCGGTGGCCGACAGCGTGCGGCCATCTTCGGTACGCCACAGCGGCACGGAACTCTGGCCACCGTCACCTTCGGCGGGCGCCGCCAGCAGGCGGGCCGGCGACATATCCGCACCCACCGGCACAACCTGCCCGGCCGCTGCAAGCGGCATAAGCAAAAGCGTGGTGAGTAAGGACTTACGCATGGTGACCGTTATCGTCAGGTGGCTGGCTTTCCCCGTCCCCCGCACCAGCCCTGGCGGGATGTGCCGAGCATACCCCATTTTACTTTTTACTAACACCCCAGCGGGGCCACCTTAAGAAAAAAGATTACCTGCCGTTTATGACCGTAGGGGGAGGTCCAGCGACCACAGGCGCAGCCGGCATGAGACCGGTGGCGGGCGGCCGTCGCACCTCGGCTTGAACGCAGATAGACTGAACCGACCACGACCGGAAACCATGCAGGCGATGACCATCGCTCCATCCCAAAGCCCCGCGTTGCAGGCACCCGGTCAGTATCCGATCGAGACGCTGCACGATGCCGTGGAGCGCCTGCTGAGGGCGGCCGACGCCGAAAGCGTTCGCAACGAATGCGAGGCTTTCGCCCGTTGCCTGCTGCCTGAGGCGCGCATCACGTGGCGCGAGGCCCTGGCCGAGCCGACGCATGCCGGCCATGTGGTGGAGCTGGGCAACGACCCGCAGACCGAGCGCATCCTGGAACTGCACACCACGGAGCAGGACGCCGCGCCGTGGGCGGACATGACCGGATGGCTGACCCGGCTGGCCTCGGCGCGCCTGCGCCAGCTCGCTGAAACCGCCAACCTTTACGAGGCGATCTCGCGCCTCGCGCTGGCCGAACGGCTGCAGCGTGCGCTCTACGCCATTGCCGAGCAGGCCGGCGCCGAGCACAACATGAATGACATGATGAGCGCGCTCCACGCCATCGTGGGCAGCCTCATGTACGCCGAGAACTTCTTCATCGTGCTGTACGACGCACAGAACCGCACGGTGCGCTTCCCGTACTTCGTCGATTCGGTGGATCCGGACATCCCGGACCCGGAAGGCATCCGCCCCATCGAGGCCATTGAGAACACGCTGACCTGGCATGTGCTCAAGAGCGGCAAGTCGATGATGGGTGCCAGTTCGGATCTCGAAAAGAACCTGCCTGGCCCACGCGTGCCGATTGGCCCGCCCAGCGACGACTGGCTCGGCGTGCCCATGAAGCGCGGCGACGACATGGTGGGCGCGCTGGTGGTGCAGAGCTACCGTCCGGACACCCGCTACACCCAGAACGATCGCGAACTGCTGACCTACGTGGCGCAGCACGTGCAGACCGCTCTGGAACGCCGCCAGGCGCACGAGGAACTCGAGCGCCGCGTCACCACGCGTACCGCCGCGTTGCGCGAAGCCAACCGCGTGCTGCGCCAGCAGGTATTGCAGCGTCAGCGTGGCGAGCGCCTGCAGGCCGCGCTGTTCCGCATCGCCGAACTGGCCAACACGTCCGACAGCATCGAAAATTTCTACGCCGCCGTGCATCGCGTCATCGGCGGCCTGCTCTACGCGCGCAATTTCTATATCGCGCTGCTAACCGAAGACCAGAACAAGCTTACCTTCCCGTATTCGGTGGACGAACTGGACGGCGTGCGCGAACCGCGCGAGCTCGGCCGCGGCCTCACCGAGTACGTGCTGCGCAATGGCAAGGCCCTCCTTGCCGACCGCGAGGAAATCGACCGGCTCAACCGCGACCAGGTGCTCTCCACCAGCGGCGCACGTTCCCTGCACTGGCTGGGCGTGCCGCTGATCTGGAACGAGAAATCGATGGGCGTCCTGGCGGTGCAGAGCTACACGCCGGAACACACGTACAGCGCGCGCGACCAGGAACTGCTCACCTTCGTGAGCTACCACATCGCCAACGCGTTGCAGCGCAAATACACCACCGAGTCGCTGAAACAGGCCTATGCGAGCCTGGAGCGCCGGGTGACCGAACGCACGCGCGCGCTGGCCCTGGCCAACCGCGACCTGCGTGAACAGATCGCCGAACGCGAGCGCGTCGAGCGCCGCCTGAAGTACGAAACGCTGCACGATTCGCTCACCGGCCTGCCTAACCGCACGCTGCTGCTGCAGCGCCTCGAGCAGGCGTTGAACCACTATCGCGAGAGCCCCACGGACCTCTTCGCGGTGCTGTTCATCGACCTCGACCGCTTCAAGGTGATCAACGATTCCGTCGGCCACCTGGTCGGCGACGACCTGCTGTTCCAGGTCGGCGGCCGCGTGCGCGCCTGCCTGAAGACCCGCGACGTCGTGGCCCGCCTTGGCGGCGACGAATTCGCCGTGCTGGTCGAAGGCATCACGGACCCGCAGGCGGCGACGCACATTGCCGAGCGCATCATCGCGCAGTTGCAAACCCCGTTCCGCCTGGGCGCGAAGGAAATCTTCACCTCCGCCTCCATCGGTATCGCGTTGCCGACGCTCGATTACACCCGGCCGGAGGAACTGCTGCGTGATGCGGATTCGGCCATGTACCGGGCCAAGGCCGAAGGCCGGCATCGCGCCGCGGTGTTCGATGACCGCCTGCGCCGCGAAGCCCTGCTCCTGCTGGAGCTGGAAGGCGACCTGCGCCGCGCCATTGCGCGCAACGAATTCGTACCGTTCTTCCAGCCCATCGTGGACCTGGAAGACCTGCGCGTGGTCGGCTACGAAGCCCTGCTGCGCTGGCGCCATCCGGAACGCGGCCTGCTCCCGCCGGCCGAATTCCTGGTCGTGGCCGAGGACACCGGCTGCGCCGAAGCCATCGACTGGCAGATCTTCGAACAGGTGGCCCGCCAGGCTCGCGCGCTGACGCGCGACGAAGGCTTTATCAGCATCAACGTCTCGGGCAGCCATTTCCGCTCACCGGACCTGGACCAGCGCCTGCTGGACCTGTTCGCCGAACACGAAGTGCCCGCGCGCTGCATCCGCGTGGAAGTCACCGAGCGTGCGCTGCTCGAGAACCCGGCGCAGGTGAAGCGGATCCTCGAAAACCTCCGCCACCATGGCGTGGGCGTGGCGCTGGATGACTTCGGCACCGGCTACTCGTCGCTGAGCTACCTGCACCAGTACCCGATCGAGACGCTGAAGATCGACCGCTCGTTCATCATCGAGCTGCCGGCCGAGGAAAGCGAAGGGCACAGCACGGCGGTGGTGCGCGCGATCCAGGCGCTGGCCAACTCGCTGCGCATGCAGGTGATCGCGGAAGGCATCGAAACCGAGTCGCAGATGCGCGCCCTGCGCCGCATCGGCTGCCGCTTCGGCCAGGGCTTCCTGTTTGCCCAGCCGGCGCCGGCCAGCAAGTGGCTCGGCGCACCGCTTTCGCTGGACGCGTGAGTTACTGCAAGGTGCTGGGCGCGGGCGGGGTATCCGGCCCGGCCAGCGCCTGCTCCGCGTCCACGCGGTCGAACGTGTAGCGCGTGGCGCAGAACTCGCAGATCACCTCGATCTCGCCCGCGCGGTCTTCCAGCGCCGCTTCCACTTCCTCGCGGCCCAGCGCCCGCAGCATGCCCTCGACGCGTTCACGCGAGCAGGTGCAGCCGAACGCCAGTGGGCGCGGGTCATAAAGGCGCACCGATTCCTCGTGGTACAGGCGGTACAGCAGCTCCTCCGGCGACGTGGCCAGCATCTCGGTGTCGCTCAGCGTTTCCGTGAGCATGCCCACCCGGTTCCACGCGTCATCGTCGGCCTCGGCCGCGCTGTGGCCGCCTTCACCGGGGATGGCCTGCAGCATCAGGCCCACCGCGTGCGTACCGTTCGCAGCCAGCAGGATGCGTGCCGGCAGCTGCTCGGAGCGCTCGAAGTAACCCTCCAGGCCCTTGCTGATCGACATGCTGCCGTCGAGGTCCACCGCGCTCTGGTAGCGCCCCTTCTCGACATGGCCCACGGTAATCGCCAGCACGGCCTCGTCGAGCGCGCCCAGGTCCACCTTGCTGCCGACGGCGTCCGCGTCGAAACGGGCCAGCCCGCGCACGCGGCCCTGGTCGGTGCATTCGGCGAAGAGCAGGCGCACGGCGCCTTCGCTCTTGAATTCCAGCGAGAGCGAGCCTTCGAACTTGATGTTGCCGGTGAGCATCGCACTGGCCGCCACGGCCTGGCCGAGGGTATTTCTCAGGGCCTCCGGGTATTCGACGCGCGAAGCGATGTCCTGCCAGCTGTGGCCCAGGCGCACGAGCACGCCGCGCACGCCGGCTTTTTCCAGCATGAAGCGGTGCAGTACGTCGTCGGCAACGAGGGTTTCGACTAAGGAATCGGTCACAGTGGTCTCCTGGTGATCCGACGAAAGATGGGGGCAGCGCCGCGGGGCGACAAGCCCGGCGCCATTGGCCCTTATACTGCGCCATCCTTTGTCATCGCGCCCCCATGCCCCCGACGCCCCGCTCGCTGCCCCGCCGCATCGTCCGCCTCGTCGCCATCCTGGCCGTGGCGTGGCTGGCCCTCTCCGTGCTCGTGGTGCTCGTGCTGCGCTTCGTGCCGCCGTGGACCAGCGCCTTCATGATGGAGCGCCATGTGGAAGCCGTCGTCACCGGCGAAAAGGATTTCACGCTGCGCCATCGCTGGGTGCCGTGGGACGAGATATCGCCCCAGGTCGGCATCGCCATGGTGGCCGGGGAAGATCAGAAATTCCCCTACCACCATGGTTTCGATGTTGACGCGATCCAGGACGCGATCGACGCGGCGGACGAGGGCAAGCGCCTGCGCGGCGCGAGCACGATCAGCCAGCAGACCGCGAAGAACCTCTTCCTGTGGAATGGCCGCAGTTTCGTCCGCAAGGGCCTTGAAGCGTATTTCACGGTGCTGATCGAGGCGCTCTGGCCGAAGCAGCGCATCCTCGAGGTGTACATGAACACCGTCGAGCTCGGCGACGGTGTCTACGGCGTCGGCGCGGCCAGCGATACCTTCTTCCACGTGCCGCCGTCGCGCCTTGGCGTCACCCAGGCGGCCCGCCTGGCCGCCGTGCTGCCCAACCCGCGGCGTTTCCGCGTCGATGCGCCCAGCGCCTATGTGCAGCGCCGCACCGCGTGGATTGCGCAGCAGATGGGCCAGCTCGGCGGCCCCGCCTACCTCACCCGCCCCGCGCCCGCCCGAGGCCGCGTCCGATGAGTACCGCCATGCCCTATTCGCTCGCCGTCATCGTCCCCGCCTATAACGAAACCGAGGTGCTGGAACGCTTCCATGCACGGCTTGGCGCCGTCCTGGACACCATGGACACCATGGACGCCGGGGCAACGGTGATCTACGTGGACGACGGCAGCGCCGACGATACGTGGCAGATCATCGACCGGCTGGCCCAGGCGGATGCCCGCGTGGCCGGCCTGCGGCTGTCGCGCAACTTCGGCAAGGAAGCCGCGATGACGGCCGGCCTCGACGCCGCCGATGCCGACGCGGTCGTGCTGATCGATGCGGACCTGCAGGACCCGCCCGAGCTGATTCCCGAGCTGGTCGCGCGCCTGCGCGAAGGCAACGACGTGGTGTACGCCACCCGCGCCGACCGCGCCGGCGAGACCCGTTTCAAGAAATTCACGTCCGCGGCGTTCTATCGCGTCATGGAGCGCGTGTCGGACAACCCGATGCCGCGTGACACCGGCGATTTCCGCGTGCTCTCGCGCCGCGCCGTGGCCGCCCTGCGCGAACTGCGCGAGCGCCAGCGCTTCATGAAGGGGCTGTTCGCGTGGATCGGCTACCGCCAGGTATCGCTGCGCTACCAGCGCGATGCGCGCCTGGCCGGCGACACCAAGTGGAACTACTGGCGCCTCACCAACCTCGCCATTGAAGGCATCACGTCGTTTTCGGTGGCGCCGCTGCGCGTGGCCACCTGGCTCGGCCTTTCCGCCGCGTCGCTCGCCTTCCTGTACGGCCTGTGGGTGATCCTGAAGGTAGCCGTGTGGGGCGATCCGGTACGCGGCTATCCCACCCTGCTCGTCGTGATCCTGTTCATGGGCGGCGCACAACTCATGGGCCTGGGCGTCATCGGCGAGTACGTCGGGCGTACGTACGCCGAGACCAAGCGGCGCCCCCTGTATTTCGTCGAGGACCGCCGCGGCGCAACGCGCCCCTTCACTGAGCCGTGACCCCCATCCGCCCCCGGCCGGCGTAAACTCGTACGCAGCGGCGATGCGCGCCGCGTCCAGCCAGGGAGTCGAGCATGCAGCAGGTCAAGCATCTCCTGGGAGCGAAGGGCAAGGACGTATATGCCGTGGCACCCGATGCCTCCGTCTACGAGGCGGTGCAGCAGATGGCCGAGAAGAACGTCGGCGCACTGGTGGTCATGAAAGGCAGCGAACTGGTCGGCATCATTTCCGAACGCGACTACGCACGAAAGGTGATCCTGAAGGATCGCTCGTCGCGTGACACGCCCGTCGCCGACATCATGACGGTGAGCCTCGTCACCGTCGCCACCGATGCGACGGTCGATGAGTGCATGCGGCTGTGCACCGACGGGCGGCTCCGCCACCTGCCGGTGCTGGACGGCGGCCGGGTGGTCGGCGTGGTCTCCATCGGTGACCTGGTGAAAGCCACGATCTCCGAGCAGCGGGAAACCATCAACCAGCTCGAAACCTACATCACGAGCTAGTCGTCGCGCTGTTCCGGCAGCAGGTCTGGCGAGGTGGCGGCGCGACGCGCCACCTCGGTCGCCACCGCGGCCAGGCCCGCACAGACCAGGCCGATGGTGGCGATGCCTACGCCCGCACCTTTCGCGGCGCTGAGCGAGGTCGTGACCACCAGGTCGCCGAAGCGCCACACGGCGGTTTCGATGAAGTTCTTGCCCTTGTAGCGCGCCTCGCGAGGTATCCGCGTATACAGCGAATCCGAGGCGGGCTTGGTCATCCCGTAGGTCATGCTGCGGCTGCCGATCATCACCAGCGCGATCAGCGGGACGGCGTGGCCGACGAGGGAGAAATCCACCGGCCCGAAGTACGCCAGCAGGGCCAGCAGCACGAAATTGGCCAGGGTGGGCAACACCATGGCCCATACCGCGCCCAGGCCACGCAGGATCAGCGGCGTCAGGGTGAGCTGCAACGCGGCGCCGATGCCGTTCACCCACAGGTCGAGGTCGGCATAGAACGCGGTACGCGCGGCGTTATCGAGGAAGTGCAGCTTGGCGTAATCCGCCACCAGCGCGTACGCCAGGGTGGCGATGCCGTCGCTGAGCAGCATCAGCACCGTCATGTAGCGCAGGAAGGGCTGTGAGAAGGCTGACTTGGCGCCCTCAAGGATGGAGCCGCCCACGGGCTCCCCCGAGGACGCGGCGTTGTCCCCGGGCCGCGCAGACAGCGCCAGCAACGCGCCCAGCGCCAGCAGCAGGCCCACCGCGGAAATCACCAGCATCGACGGGACACCGACGCGCTGCACGAGCAGGCGCGTCACCAGCGGCCCCAGCAGGGCGCCACCCATGCCGCCGAAGGCGATGAACGGAAACACCAGGCGGGCCTGCCGGCTCTGGTAGATGTCCGCCATGAAGCTCCAGAACAGCGAGACCACGAACAGGTTGAACACGCTGACCCAGACGAAAAACACCGTGCCCAGCGCCACCGCCCCGATCCGGTCCTGGGCGACGAACGCCGGCACGAAGCCGACCAGGCAGGCGATGAAAAACAGATAGCTGACGCCGATGAGGCGCTTGCGGGGGAAGCGCGCGACGAGCCAGCCGAACACGGGGGTCAGCCCCAGCATCACGCCGAAGACGATGGCGTAGAAGCCAGGCAGGGACGACGAGCCCGCCGCGCCCACGAGCTGGTCGCGAACGGGCCGGAGGACGTAGTACGAGGTCATCACGAAGAAAAAGGCGATGACCGAAAGGGCGAGGGTCAGGCCTTCACCCATGGCGGGTCGGCGTGCGTTCACGTTGGCCGGCATTTCCGGTGGAGGCACGTAAAGCCTAGCACGGCTTTTCCGGCAAACCCGCTGTTCTTGCGGGCCGCACGCCCGCGTTGTGGATGCCGGGCAAGTACACGACAATGACAGGGAAGTTGCCCGCAGTACGATTCACCAAGCCGCGAGATCAGCATGCCGTTCCGTCTCACCTCCCTGCTCGCGTGCGCCCTTGCCGCCGCCCTCTCCGCCCCGCTCGCCTACGCGGCGCCGCCGCCGAAACCGCCCGTGGTCCACGTGGACCCGGAAGCCGCGAAGCTCCCCGCGGAGCGGGTGAAGCAGACGGTGGAGGACTACAAGCGCTGGCTGGATGCCGCCGAGGCGCGCGACGCCGCCCCCGCGATCGTCACCGCGATCATCGTGGACGACAAGGTGGTGTAC
This sequence comes from Luteibacter pinisoli, assembly GCF_006385595.1. Classification (NCBI taxonomy): domain Bacteria; kingdom Pseudomonadati; phylum Pseudomonadota; class Gammaproteobacteria; order Lysobacterales; family Rhodanobacteraceae; genus Luteibacter; species Luteibacter pinisoli. Next base: position 998,358 of record NZ_CP041046.1, on the reverse strand, counting down.
GAGCGCGCCATCGGCTACGCCAACGCGAAGACGAAGGAAGCGGCGACGCCCGACACGGTCTTCCGCCTGGCCTCGCTGTCCAAGGCGTTCGCCACCGGCGTCACCGCCGTGCTCGTGCGCGATGGCTTCCTGAACTGGGATACCAAGCTCACCGACACCCTGCCCTACTTCAAGCTCAAGGACGTCCAGGCGGCCCAGCAGGCCACCGTGCGTGACATCCTGGGCCAGCGCCTGGGCCTGCCGCGCAACACCTACGACGCGATGCTGGAAGCCGACGCGCCCTACGAGGAGCTGGTGCGCAAGCTCGATGAGGTAGACCTCTCCTGCAAGGTCGGCGCCTGCTACGGCTACCAGAACGTCGCCTTCAGCATGATCGGCGACGTGATCTACGCCACCACGGGCGATTACTTTTTTCGCCAGGTGGAGCGACGCATCTTCGCCCCGCTCGGCATGGTCGACGCCAGCTACGGGCGCGACGCCCTGGAAGCCAGCAAGAGCTGGGCGCGCCCGCACCGCGGCGGCCCGCACAACTGGATTCCGTACGAGCCGAACGACGCCTACTACCGCGTGGCGCCGGCGGCCGGCGTCAACGCCAGCCTGCGCGACATGGAGCAGTGGCTGATGGCGCAGATGGGCGGGCGGCCGGACGTGCTGCCGACGCCGCTGCTCGACGTCCTGCACGCCCCGGGCGTGGCCACGCCGTCCGAAGAGCATTCGCAGCCCTGGCGCCGTGCCCGCGTGACGGATGCGCACTACGCCCTGGGCTGGCGCGTCTTCACCTACGCAAACGAAGACCTCGTCTATCACGCCGGCGCCGTGTCGGGGTACCGGACGATGATCGGCTTCTTCCCGAAGTACCACGCAGGCGTGGTGACGATGTGGAACGCCGCTGCGCCCATCCCGGCCGGCCTGATGCCCATGGTGTTCGACGACCTGCTCGGCCTGCCGCACGTGGACTGGGCGGGCGTGGAAGGCAGCGTGCACGCCGCACCGGCGCCCAAGGCCGCACCGGTGAAGGCCAGGACGAAGTCCAAGGCCGCGCCCGCCCCGGCAAAGAAGAAGCCGGCGGCGAAGAAGAAGAAATAACGCCAAGGAAAAACGGCACAAAAAAAATCGGCCCCGCGAGGGGCCGATTTCGTTAGCGTCCGAGGTTGAACTGCAACCGTCGGCGCAGGGTCACCGTCATGGGCTCGCCGTTGCGCATCGCCGGCTTGAACTCCCACTTGCTCACCGCATCGACCGCCGAGCGATCGAAGATGTGCTTGGGCTGCGCGTCCACGACGTTCACATTGCTGACGACACCGTCGGCACCCACGGTCAGTTCCACGTCCACCCAGCCTTCCTGGTTCGCACGCATGGCGGCGGTCGGGTAACGCGGGTTCACCTGGCGCACGAGCACCGCCTCGGTAATCGCCTCGTCGGCGGCCGAGCGTGCCGGCGCGGCGGCACGCGGTGCCTGCGGCTGGGCCGCGGCAGGCTGCTGCTGGGCGACACGGGCGGCCTGGTCACGCGCCGCCTGCTGGCGTTGCGCCTCAGCCGCTGCGGCGGCCGCCTGCTGCTCCGCCTGCGCCTTCGCCGTGGCCGCGGCGTTCTGCTGGGCCAGCTGCGCCTTCTGCGCGTCCTGGGCCTGCTGCTGCTCGCGGTCGAGGGTCTTGCGCTGCGCGTCCAGCTTCGAGCGCAGGATGGTCAGCGTGTAGTTCGCCGGATCGGCCTTGGCGAGCAGGTCGATTTCACGCTGCGCTTCGTTGAAGTCACGCGCGTTGATCGTCTGCTCGGTGGCGGCCGCGCCGTAGGAGAACGTCTCGCGCAGCGCATCGGCGGCGACGGCGTTGCCCGGCTGCTTCTGCAGCACCTTCATATAGAACTCAAAGGCGTTGTTACCGGCCGGCGCCACCAGGCGCTGGTCGTTCATCGCGGTGCGTGCCTCGGCCAGCAGCTGGTCGACGCTGAGCGCGTCCACGTTCGCCGGGGGCGCCTCACGCGATGCGCCCGGCTTGGCTGCCGTGGTCGCACCCTGCTGCACCAGGCCCTCGTTGGCGTCGTGATAGGGCTTGATGATGAGGAAATACGCAGCCACAGCCAGCACGACCACGATAATGAGGACGGCGAGCGTGACGGGATTGATGGCACCACGCATGCGGCGGCGCATCGGGAATCGATGACGGGTATCCATGGCGGCGGGACTGGACTCCGGAATGAACGCGCGCCCCCTGATGGCTTGACGCGCAGGACCCCCCGTCCTACGCAGCGCGTGGCTGGAAAGGTAACCGCAATGCGGGCATGAATCCAGTCTGCCGGCCTAGGACCTTTTCCGGGGCAGGAACGTACGGGCCCTGGAAATGAATAACCCCGGACAGGCCGGGGTCAAGTTTCGAAGTGGCTCCCCGCGCTGGGCACCGCGGGGAGCTAATTCGCAAACAGCTTTCTTATTAGAAGGTAACGCTGGGTTTAAGCCTTCGGAGCCTTGGGCGCCTTGGGGGCCTTCGGAGCCTTGGCGGCCTTGGTCGCGCGAACGACCTTGGCGGCAGCTACCTTCTTGGCAGCAGCCTTACGCGGAGCGGCCTTGCGGGCAACCTTCTTAACGGCTGCCTTGCGAGCGGTCTTCTTTACTGCAGCCTTCTTCGGCGCAGCCTTGCGGACGGCCTTCTTGACGGCCTTCTTGGCAGCGACCTTACGGGTCGAAGCCTTCTTCGCAACCTTACGGGTTGCAGCCTTCTTCGCCGGCGACTTGCGGGCGGTGGTCTTCTTGGCGGCCGACTTGCGGGTGGCCGTCTTCTTCGCCGGTGCCTTGCGGGCAGCCGTGCGCTTCACGGTGGATTTCTTGGTCGCCTTTTTGGCGGCCGACTTCTTGGCAGTGGCTTTCTTGGCAGTGGCCATGGTTCGTCTCAGCTCCTCATCAGTTGGCAGTGGTTGCCCAGTAAAAGCATGTAGGAACGCTTCAACCAGCAAATCGCTGTTCGTCGCGTGCCTTAAATTGTTGACCTGTCGGCGGGTGCGTTCATCAGACAGCAGGCGGAGGATGTGCAGCGGAATCGATACCGTGATCTTGCGTACCGCTCCCGCTTTTGAACCGTGCTCCACATACGGTCGGATGAAGTTATCAGTTTCCATTTCCGGGTTCCCCGTCAATTGACGCAAAAGCTATTCCTGAACAAATCCGCTGTCAATAATTTTTAGCTCTAAATTGAAGACGTTGCGGACACATCCCCCGGCGACCGAGGTCCATCGGACATAACCGGGGCGAGGGTTATCGACCCACTCAAATCATTTTCCCGATTGCTCGCCAAACGATTTACTGCAATCACCCCATTAACAAAACATCATAAAAAAAGGCATTTCGTGAACGGTTTTTCGATTTGCGTTTAGCGACGCGTCGCGCCGATGCGTCGCCGCGCCACGCTCCGTCGAGCGGTCTCGAGGGGCGTTCGCGGGGATGAACGGAAGGCGACTGGGGGCGAAAAAAAAATTTCCCCAAAGGGGCGTCGCGGACAAAAAAATGCCGGTCGAGGACGACCGGCACCAGGTTGAAGCACGACGAACGACCGTTAGTGGTCGTCGCTCTCGGCCACTTCGCTGTACTCATCGGGGGTAAGGAGATCGTCCTTTTCGCCCAGGTTGGAGTACTTGATCTTGAAGATCCAACCGTCGCCGTAGGCGTCGCTGTTGATCGTCTCCGGCGCATCCGAGAGTTTCTCGTTCACCTCGACCACTTCGCCCGAGAGCGGGGAGTAGATGTCGGACGCGGCCTTCACGGACTCGACCACGGCAACACCCTTGCCTTCGCCCGCTTCAACGGTGCTACCCACTTCCGGCAACTCGACATAGACGAGGTCGCCGAGCGCTTCCTGTGCGTGGTCGGAAATGCCGACCGTGGCGGTGCCGTCATCGTTGATGCGAACCCACTCGTGGGACTTAAGGAAAAGCAGATCGCCGGGGATATCGCTCATGGGGGTTAGCCTCGCTAGGGAGTGGGCGGTGGTGACCGGGTAATTGTACCCATCCACGCGAGACACGGAAGCATGCCGTCCTCGCCCTATATATAAGTATGTGTCGCCGACGATCAGCCGGCGATGCCTTCCATCGGCTTGCCGTCACGCACGAAGGGGAACTTCACCACGCGCACCGGGATGTCGCGGCCGCGGATCTCGACGCGGACATCGCCCGGCTCACCCGCCGGGATGCGCGCGAAGGCGATGGACTTGCCCAGCGTCGGCGCGAAGCCGCCGGAAAGGATCTCGCCCTCGCCGTTCGCGGTCAGCACCTTCTGGCCGTGGCGCAGCACGCCCTTCTCGTCCATCACCAGGCCCACCATGACGCGCTTCACGCCGTCGGCCTTGTGCTGCTCCAGCGCGGCGCGGCCGATGAAGTCGCGGCCTTCGTCCAGGGAGATGGTCCAGGCCAGCGCGGCTTCCCACGGCGACACACTCTCGTCCATGTCCTGGCCGTACAGGTTCATGCCCGCTTCCAGGCGCAGGGTGTCACGCGCGCCCAGGCCCGCCGGCGCGACGCCCGCGGCGTGCAGGTGCTTCCACAGTTCCACCACGCGCGTGTTCGGGACCACCACCTCGAAGCCGTCTTCACCGGTGTAGCCGGTGCGGGCGAGGAACAGCGGCATGCCATCGGGGCCTTCGGTTTCCAGCGCGGCGAACTTGCCGAGCTTGCGCGCCTTCTCCTGGACATCCGCCGGGAGCAGGCCGATCAGCTTCTCGCGGGCGTTCGGGCCCTGCACCGCGATCATCCCGAATTCCGGGCGCTCGCGAACGCTGACGCCGAAGGCGGCGGCCTGCTTTTCGATCCAGGCCAGGTCCTTCACGCGGGTGGCGGCGTTCACCACCAGGCGGAAGAAATCCTCACGCAGGAAGTAGACGATCAGGTCGTCGATGACGCCGCCGGTTTCGTCCAGCATGCAGGTGTAGAGCGCCTTGCCCGGCTTGGCCAGCTTGTCGACGTTGTTGGCCACCAGCTTGCGCAGGAACTCGCGGGTGGAGGGGCCGGTCAGGTCGACCACGGTCATGTGCGAGACGTCGAACATGCCGGCGTCGTTGCGCACCGCATGGTGCTCTTCGATCTGCGAGCCGTAGGCGATGGGCATGTCCCAGCCACCGAAGTCGACCATGCGGGCACCGAGCTCGCGGTGGGTGGCGTTGAGTTCGGTCTTGTCGGTCATCGTCTTACCTTTCGGGGGATGGGCCATGGGGGCAGCCCGTCATTATCCCGGCAGCGAGCGCCAAGTCCAAGCGCGCCGCAACATGTTCCTGCTAGCCTTCCGCTCCATGGCCACTTCCTCCCTGCCAGGTACCGTGACCCTCAGCCGCGACGCGGGCGGCGAGCGTCTCGTCCTGCGCGGCGACTGGACCCTGCCCCACTACGTGGCCTTGCAGGCCCGGGCCAACGAGCTGGCCGGTTCCGTCGGCAACGGGGTCATCATCGACCTCCACGACGTGGCCGCGATGGATACCTCGGGCGCGTTCGTGGTCGCCGAGCTGCTCGGCAGCACGCGCACCCAGGCGCTGGCCCAGGACGAAGCCCTGCCCGCCCCGCGCCGCGCGCTGCTGAAGACGGTAGGGGATGCAATCGACACCTACTGCAAGGGCGTACCGCGCAAGCGCGACGCCGGCTTCGTCGTGATGCTGGAGCGCATCGGCCGGGCCGTGTCGGCGTTCTGGCGGCAGACCCTCAAGCTGCTGGGCTTCATGGGCATCACCCTGCAGGGTTTCGCCAGCACGGCGCTCGTGCCCCGCCGCTGGCGCGTGACCTCGCTGGTGTCCCATCTGGAGCAGACCGGGCTCGATGCCGTACCGATCCTGGCCCTGCTCTCCTTCATGGTCGGCGCCGTCGTCGCCTTCCTGGGCTCGACCGCCCTGGAGGCCTACGGCGCCAGCATCTTCACGGTGGACCTGATCGGCTTCGCCTTCCTGCGCGAGTTCGGCGTGCTGCTCACCGCCATCCTCCTGGCCGGGCGCACCGCGAGCGCCTTCACTGCGCAGATCGGTTCGATGAAGGCGCGCGAGGAAATCGACGCCATTCGTACCCTGGGCCTGGACCCGATCGAACTGCTGGTGCTGCCGCGCGTGCTCGCCCTGCTGATCGCGCTGCCCATGCTTACCTTCGTCGCCATGATCGCCGGCATCGTCGGCGGCGGCGTGGTCTGCCTGGCGGTACTCAAGATGTCGCCGTCCATGTTCCTCACCATGTTCCAGGCGGACATGCAGCTGCGTCAGTTCCTGGTGGGCATCGCGAAGGCGCCGGTATTCGCCTTCATGATCTCGGTGATCGGCTGCATGGAAGGCTTCAAGGTGTCCGGCAGCGCCCAGTCCGTCGGCGAGCACACCACCTCGGCGGTGGTGCAGTGCATCTTCGTGGTCATCCTCCTGGATGCCGTGGCCGCCCTCTTCTATATGGAGATGGGCTGGTGACCGCCGAGACCGTGATCGAAGTGCGCGGGCTGGTGAACCGTTTCGGCAGCCAGACCGTGCACGAAAACCTCGACCTCGACGTGCGCCGTGGCGAGATCATCGGCATCGTCGGCGGCTCCGGTACCGGCAAGTCGGTGCTGCTGCGGACCATCATCGGCCTGGTCCGGCCGGTGGCCGGCGAAGTGCGGGTGTTCGGGGAGAACCTGCTCTCGCTGCCGGAAGAAAAGCGCTCGCTGGTGGAGCGTCGCTTCGGCGTCCTGTTCCAGAGCGGCGCCTTGTTCTCGTCGCTTACCGTGGCGGAGAACGTCGCCCTGCCGATGGTGGAACACGCCAAGCTCGACCGGGCCGACGCCACCCGCCTGGCCGGCGTGAAGCTCGCGCTTTCCGGCCTGCCCGTGGATGCGGGGCGCAAGTCGCCGTCGCAGCTTTCCGGCGGCATGATCAAGCGTGCGGCATTGGCACGCGCGCTGGCGCTGGACCCGGAAATCCTTTTCCTCGACGAACCCACCGCCGGCCTCGACCCGATCAGCGCCGCCGCGTTCGACAGCCTGATCGTCACCCTGCGCGATGCGCTGGGTCTCACGGTGTTCCTGGTCACCCACGACCTGGACACGCTCTATTCCACCTGCGACCGCGTGGCGGTGCTGTCCCAGCGCCGCGTCCTGGCCGTAGGCCCGATCGATGAAGTGGCCCGCACCGACGACCCCTGGGTGCAGGCGTACTTCAACGGACCGCGCGGCCGCGCGGCCACCTTCGCCGCCCGCCAAGGCAAGGACTGACCCATGGAAACCCGAGCACACCACATCCTCATCGGCCTGTTCACCGTCATCATCGTCATCGGCGGCCTGCTCTTCGGCGTGTGGCTGGCCAAGGCCCACTCCGATCAGGAGTGGAACTACTACGACGTGGTGTTCAACGAGGCGGTGACCGGCCTCTCGCGCGGCTCGGCGGTGCAGTACAACGGCATTCGCCTGGGTGACGTCAACCAGCTGCGGCTGGACCCGAACGACCCGCGCCGCGTGCTGGCACGCATCCGCGTGAGTGGCGACACGCCGCTGCGCAAGGACACCCACGCCAAGCTCGCGCTCACCGGCGTGACCGGCGTCGCGATCATCCAGCTCTCCGGTGGCTCGCCCGGCAGCCCGCTGCTGGTAGGGCACGACGGCGAAGTGCCGATCATCAATGCGGATACATCGCAACTAGCCAAGCTGTTATCCAACAGCGAAGACCTGATCACCAACATCAACCAGGCGGCGGCCCACGCCAGCGAACTGCTTTCGCCCGAGAACGTGGACCGCATCGAGCGGACGCTGGATCATCTGGATAAAACCACGGGCGTGATCGCGGATGAGCGCGAGGACATCCGCTCGCTGATCAAACAGCTCGCCGTGGCAACGCAGCAGGCCAACGACACGCTGGCCGAGAGCAAGGCGCTGGTGCACAACGCCAACGGGCTGGTCGAGGGCCAGGGCAAGGCGACGCTGGAAAGCGCGCAACGCGCCATGGCGTCGCTGGAGCATTCCATGGCCTCGGTGGACCGCCTGATCAGCGACAACAGCGATGCACTGAACGGCGGCGCCGCCAGCCTGGGCGACCTCGCCCCGGCGCTGCGCGAACTGCGCGACACGCTGTCGTCGCTGCGCTCGATTACGCGACGCCTCGACGAAAACCCCAGCGGCTACCTGTTCGGGCGCGAGAAAACCAAGGAGTTCACCCCATGAGCCGTGCACGGTTCGCCCTTCCCTTTGCCTTCATGGCGCTCGCCGGCTGCTCGATCCTGCCGAAGGCGGAGCAGCCCAGCGTCTATACGCTTCCCGCCGCACCGGGCGCCCGCCCCCGCGCCGCGACGCCGGTGCCCTGGGCGCTACGCGTGGCCACGCCGAACGCGGCCCGCGCCCTGGATAACGCACGGATCGCCGTGGTGCCGGCGAACAACACGATTTCCGTCTACTCGGGGGCCCGCTGGAGCGACAGCTCGCCGCATCTGTTCCGCGACCGCCTGGCCGATGCCTTCCGCGACAGCGGACGGATTACCGGCCTGAGCACGGACGACAGCAACCTGGCCGCCGACTACGAGCTCGGCGGCAACCTTGCCGACTTCCAGACCGAATACGCCGACGGCAAGCCCGAAGTGGTGATTCGCTTCGACGCGATGCTGGCGAACTCCCGCAAGCACCAGATCGTCGCCAGCCAGCGCTTTGAAGTGCGCGAGCCGGTCGACGGGAAAGAGGTGCCGCAGGTGGTCCAGGCGTTTGGCCGGGCGATGGACAAGCTCTCGCGCGACGTCGTCACCTGGACCTACGACGCCGCCCACTGACTACAGGGGCGGCTCGACGGGGTACGCCGGCTCGGCGTCCAGGGAAGAGGCACAGACCGCCGCCAGTTCCAGCAGGCGCAGGTCGGAACCACGCGCGCCCACCAGCTGCATGCCGATGGGCATGCCGTTGGCCAGCGTACCCATCGGGATGCTGACCGCGGGGCAGCCGGCCAGGCTCGCGAAGCTGCACAGGTCCGCCTGCGACGCGGGCGCGGGCTGGTCCAGCGGGAACGCGCCCTGCGAGGTCGTCGGCAACACCATCACGTCCACCTGCGCGAACAGGCGGCGCATCTTCAGCGTGGCGGCATCCAGCACGAGGTCCGCGGCCACGTAGTCGGCCGCCGACTTCTTCGCGGCGAAATCCACCATCTGGCGGAAGCCAGGCGATACCGGATAGGCCTCGTCCGCCAGTTCATCGGCGAAGGTATTCAGCATCTCCGCCTCCATCAGCAGCAAACCGGCGCGGCGGGTGCGGGCGAAATCCCAATCGGAGAAATCGACGGCACGGCGTTCGCCGAGCTCGCCCTTGAGCAGCGACAGGGCGTTGTTGAACACATCGATGACGTCCGGCTCGACGCCGACCGCGGCAAGATCCGGCAGGAATCCGGTGCGCAGGTTGCCCGGCTCCCAGTCCGGCGGCTGGAACGCCACGCGGCGGCGGCGCGAACGCGCGTCGTCGGCGTCGTATCCGGCCAGGGTCTGCAGGAGCACCGTCAGGTCGTCCACCCCACGCGCCAGCAGGCCCACGGCATCCAGGCGCCGCGCGGCGGGTACCAGGCCGCGCGCGGAAATTTCGCCGTGGGTGGGCTTCAGGGCGTAGACGCCGCAGTAGCTCGCTGGCACGCGGATGGAACCCAGCGTGTCCGAACCGATCGCGGCGACCGCCATGCCGGCGGCCACCGCCGCGGCCGCGCCGCCCGACGATCCGCCGGCGGTGTAGCCGAGGCGATGCGGGTTGTGCGTTGCGCCATAAAACGGATTATTCGTGACGAGGCCCAGCGCGCCTTCGTCCATGTTGGTCTTGCCCAGCAGCACCGCGCCTGACGCGCGCAACCTCGCCACGGCATGGGCATCGCCTTCGGGCACCACGGTGCGCCGCCGCATGCCGGCGCGCGTCGGCACGCCGGCGACGTCGAAATTATCCTTGATCGCGATCGGCAGGCCGTCGAGGCGGCCCATCACACCGTCACGCCGACGACGATCCGCGGCCAGCGCCTGCTCCTGGATAAGGGATACGCTGACGTCGGTGTAAGCGTTGAGGGCCGGATTCAGGCGCTCGATGGCGTCCTGGTACACATCCGACAGGGCCTGCGGTTGCGCCCGGCCGATAGCCAGCCAGTGCATGATCTGCAACAGCGTGGCCCGGCGCATGTCCTGGGCGGAGACAGGCAACATCGTATTCATGGAATCTCCTTGCGCGTGGAGACGACTATAAACCCCGTTTGTGAAGACCGTGCAACTCCGTGGCCCGTTTGAAACGGCGATTTGCCCGGTCTCGGGGGAAACGTGACAATAGCCGACTGATCCAGCCAGCCTTATTCGAGAGCCAGCGATGAGCGAACGCGAAACCATGGAATACGACCTCGTCGTCGTCGGGGCAGGCCCCGCCGGCCTCGCGTTCGCGATTCGTACGAAACAGCTCAATCCGGACATCACCGTCTGCGTGATCGAGAAGGCCTCCACCATTGGTGCGCAGATCCTGTCGGGCGCCGTGATTGAAACGGCACCGCTCGATCGGCTCCTGCCGGATTGGCGCAGCGCGCCGCCGCCGATCTGCGTGCCAGTGACGAAGGACGAGTTCTGGTGGCTGCGTGACCACCAGTCGGGCATCAAGGCGCCGATCGCCCCGCCGCAAATGAACAACCACGGCAATGTCATCGTCAGCCTGGGCGCGCTGTGCGCGTGGCTGGCCCCGCAGGCCGAGGCGCTGGGCGTGGACGTGTTCCCGGGCTATGCCGCCGCCGAAGCCCTGTTTGACGAGGCAGGCGCCGTGAATGGCGTGCGCATCGGCGACATGGGCATCGCGCGCGACGGCACGCACAAGCCTGGCTACACCGAAGGCATCGATATCCGTGCAAAGGTGACCGTGCTGGCCGAAGGCTGCCGCGGGCACATCAGCAAGACGCTGATCAAGGCGTTCGACCTCGATGCCGCCAGCGATCCGCAGACCTATGGCATCGGCATCAAGGAGCTCTGGCAGCTTCCGCCGGGCCGTGGCGAAGCCGGCAAGGTGGTGCACACCACCGGCTGGCCGCTGGCCAACGACACCTACGGCGGCAGCTTCCTCTATCACCTGGATAACGACCGCGTGGCCGTGGGCTTTGTCGTCGGCCTCGATTACCCGGACCCGAACTTCTCGCCGTTCGAAGCGTTCCAGCAGTTCAAGCACCACCCGAATGTGAAGGGCTTGCTCGAAGGCGGCACCATCGTGTCCGCCGGCGCGCGCGCCATTATCGAAGGCGGCCTGCAGTCGCTGCCGAAGGTGGAGATGCCCGGCGCGATCCTTATCGGCGACTCCGCCGGTCTCGTCAACGTGCCGAAGATCAAGGGCACGCACCAGGCCATCGCCTCCGGCATGCTCGCCGCCGAGCACCTCGTGGCGACGCAGCTGAACCCCGCCGGCTGGGATGCCGCCCTGCGTGCCTCCCCCGTGGTCGCCGAGCTGAAGAAGGTGCGCAACATCCGCCCGGGCTTCAACAAGGGGCTATGGCGCGGGCTGATCAACGCCGCGTGGGAAACCGTTACCCGTGGCGCGTCGCCGTGGACCCTGAAGAACCACGCCGACTGGTCGTCGCTGGAGAAGCTGGGCCAGTACGAAGCGCCGAAGAAGGATTACGTCGACCGCACCCTCGCCCCGCGCGATCGCCTGGCCAGCGTGTATTTCGCCGCCACCGAGCACGATGAAGACCAGCCGGTTCATTTGAAGGTGGCTGATACGTCAATCTGTATTGATCGTTGCACCACGGAGTACGGCAACCCGTGCCAGCGATTCTGCCCGGCGGGCGTGTACGAAATCGTGCAGGACGAGGCCGGCAAGCGGTTGCAGATCAATGCGGCCAACTGCGTGCATTGCAAGACGTGCGATATCAAGGATCCGTACCAGATCATTACCTGGGTCACGCCTGAGGGCGGGTCTGGGCCGAATTACCAGAACCTCTAAAGTACATCGTGGCGAATCATCTTTCCTGGCGGTATCGACGGCTCCAAACGCTGGCGCAGCGGATGCGGACGAGCATTGCGTTGCGCGGCTGGCGCGGGACGCTCTCACGAATCAGCCAGGGGTTGGCGAAGCGTCCTGCCGAAGATGATTCGCTGCAACTGCTGCCGCAGGAAGCGGTGTATTCACACTTCACGTTGCCGACGTCGGCATCGCCATACCTGTCGGTGATCATCCCGGTCTACGGCAAGGTCGAATACACCCTCGCGTGTCTGCGTTCCATCGCGGAGGCACCGCCGCAATCGCCCTTCGAAGTGATCGTTGTCGATGACGCATCTCCCGACAACACAACCACCGTGCTGGCCCAGGTCAAAGGCCTGCGGTTGTTGCGGAATGTACAGAATCTGGGCTTCGTCGGCTCTTGCAATGCCGGTGCAGCGGCCGCCACAGGCTCTCTTTTGATCTTCCTGAACAACGACACGCAAGTGACGCGCGGCTGGGCCGATGCCTTGCAGCGCAGCTTCGAGCTATTCCCCGACACCGGCATCGCCGGCAGCCAGCTGGTATACCCGGATGGTCGTCTCCAGGAAGCGGGGGCATGGGTATTCGCCGATGCGTCGGCATGGAACATCGGCCGGTTTGCATCACGCAAGGACCCGGCTTTCCGCTATTCGCGGACGGTGGATTACGTGTCAGGCGCTTCGCTGGCTATTCCCCGGTCGCTCTTCACGGCGGTGGGTGGATTCGACAGCCGGTACGCGCCGGGCTATTACGAGGATACGGACCTCGCCTTTGGCGTGCGCGCAGTCGGACGACAGGTGCGATACGTACCGGATAGCGTGGTGGTACACACCGAGGGCGTCAGCTCGGCACTCGCCGAAGACGACGGCATGAAGCGTTTCCAGGCCGTCAATCGGCACAAACTGGCCGAGCGTTGGGCCGATGCGCTGTCGCGCCAGCCGTCCACCGGTACGCCCCTGGTCACGATAGATCAGGATCGACGCCGCGGCACCGTGCTGGTTGCCGATGTATCGACCCCGGATGAATCACGGGATTCCGGGTCGCTGCGCCTGATTTCGATGATGCGCCTTCTCATTGCCGACGGCTGGCACGTGGCCTTTGCGCCTGACGACGGGTATGCGGACGACGACGCTATACAGCGGCTTGGCGCCCTGGGCATCGAAGTACTCGCGAAGCCGTGGACGCCTGGCATTCCGGGTTGGCTAGCTGCGCACGGCGGCAGCCTGACGGCCGCGATCCTGTGCCGACACACCGTGGCATCGCAGTACGCGCCGCTCGTACGCCGGCATGCGCCACAGGCAAAACTTGTCTTCGATACGGTGGACCTGCACTTTCTCCGCGAGGAGCGGGCGGCCCAGCAAGCGGGCAGCGCCGCCCTTGCCCGTCACGCCCAGGCAACGATGAAGCAGGAGCTTGCACTCATCGCGCGGGCAGATACCACGTTTGTCGTGAGCCCCTTCGAGCAGGAGATGCTCGGGCGGCTGGTGCCGGACGCACGGGTCGATATTGTTTCGAATATCCACGAAGTGCACGGCCGTACCCGGGATGCCGAAGGGCGGTCGGATGTGCTGTTCGTCGGCGGATTCGGCCATCCGCCGAATGCCGATGCGATGCGCTGGATGGCGTCGGATATCCTGCCGGCCATGCGAAGGAGTCGCCCTGGCGTTCGCATCCTCGTCGCCGGCGACGTACCCGATGCCGACCGCCAGGCACTATCCGACGCAGGGCTCACCATGCTGGGCAGGGTCGAAGACCTTACCCCGCTCATGGCATCGTGCCTCGCATCCATTGCGCCCCTGCGCTTCGGCGCGGGCGTCAAGGGCAAGGTGAACATGGCCATGAGCCACGGCCTCCCGGTCATCGGCACCTCCGTCGCCGTGGAAGGCATGCATCTTTCTGACGGCCACGACGTGCTTGTGGCCGACACGCCAGATGGTTTCGCCACGGCCTACGAGCGCCTGGCAAACGACCCGGCGCTCTGGATGACCCTGTCTGAGAACGCGTTAGGCAACGTGCGCAGGCACTTTTCAGCGGATGCCGCGCGCGATCCCTTGCGGCGGGCGCTATCCTGAATCATGGCCAGCGAGCTCATCAGGACACTCCTTTTCCGCACCCTCAGGCTCGGTTTCCGTCTCGCCCCACTGCCTACAGGCACCCGCGACCGGCTGCGCCAGAGGTTTCTCTCCCGCCACGCGGACCTTGTACCGACGGGGCCGCGTGGCCGCGTGGGACACACCACCGCACACCGTCCGCTTGACCACGCGGGGCATCGCGCCGTCGATTGGTTGCCGCCTTCCGACAAAGGCATGGCGGGGCCGCCGGCCGCCAGGCTTATCGCCTTCTATCTTCCGCAGTTCCACGCGTTTCCCGAGAATGACGCGTGGTGGGGCAAGGGCTTTACCGAATGGCGCAACGTAGCGCGCGCAGTGCCGCAATTTGAAGGGCACATGCAACCCAGGCTCCCCGCCGACCTGGGCTTCTATGACCTGCGAACACCCGGCGTCATGGGTGAGCAGATGGCGTTGGCGAAGCACTACGGAATCGCAGCGTTCTGCACTTATTTCTACTGGTTCGCCGGCAAGACGCTGATGGAAGATCCATTGCGCGGATGGCTCAACGATGCCTCGCTCGATCTTCCGATCTGCCTCTGCTGGGCCAATGAAAACTGGTCGCGCCGATGGGACGGGCGCGAGGATCATGTGTTGATTGCGCAAGCCCACAGCCCTGAAGACGATATCGCCTTCATCGCCCATGTTGCGCCCTACCTGCGTGACGAGCGGTACCTCCGCGTGGAAGGCAAGCCCATGCTGCTTGTCTACCGGCCCGGCCTGCTGCCCGATCCGGCGGCGACGGCTGCGCGTTGGCGGCGCTGGTGCCATGAGCAGGGGATCGGCGACATCCACCTTGCCTACGTGCAGAGCTTCGATAACGTGGACCCGCGGGATATCGGCTTCGATGCCGCCGTGTCATTCCCACCGAACAACACTTCCCTGGAACCTGTCACGTCCCGGCGAACCCTGCTCAACCCCGGATACCGTGGGCAGATATTCGACTGGCGCCAACTGGCCACGCCGCCCGCGCGGGAACCGATTTACCGGCTCTACCCCGCCGTGAATCCCGGCTGGGACAACGAGGCGCGCCGGAGCGGCGCAGGCCGCACTTACGTAAACGCCAGCCCGGCTGGCTACGCCTCGTGGTTGCGGGACGCCATTGGCCTCGCCCACCGGTGCACACCGGACGCGCCGATCGTCTTTGTAAATGCATGGAACGAGTGGGCTGAAGGTGCCGTGCTCGAGCCCGATGCCCTCCGCGGCCACGCCTGGCTCGAAGCGACACGCTCAGCGCTGACCCCACTTCCGGCGACACCCGCGCCGTGCGCCGTCATCCATGCCTGGCATCCGGAGCTTATCGAGGACATCGTCAATGCACTGAGGGCCACCCTGATCCCGTGGCGACTCGTCGTGACCACGGCGCCGGAACGCGCCGACGCGGTGAGCTCAGAGCTCGCCCGGCTTGGCGTGTCCGCCGACGTGATGATCTTCGCCAACCAGGGTCGGGACATCCTGCCCTTCCTGAAGGTGCTGGCGAGGCTTTCGCTGGATGGCACGCAACTCATCCTGAAACTGCATACGAAGAAAACCGAGCACCGTGCCGATGGCGACGACTGGCGACGCGTCCTGCTGGATACGCTCTTGGCAGACGGGCGCGCCGGGCGCTTGCTGGCTGCGTTCGCCACGGACCCGACCCTCGGGGCGATCGCCCCGGACGGTCACGCAGTGGCCAGAAGCGATTTCATGGGGGCCAACGGTCCCGCCGTCGCCGCTTTGGCGGACCGAATGGGGACGGACGCCTCCCATGAGCCTCGATTTATAGCGGGCAGCATGTTCTGGGCGCGCGTCGACGCTTTACGCCCCTTGCTTGAGATGGACCTCTGCGACTGGGAGTTTGAACCAGAGGCGGGTCAGGTCGACGGGACCCTTGCCCACGCGGTGGAGCGGATGGTGGCAATGGCCGTGACCCATCGCGGCCTGCGCACCCGCGAAGCGCACGAGGTATTAGGCGAATCCGCTCGCGGCGACTTCCGATACGCCGCACGGGGGCACTAGCCCCCTCCCAACGGGCGGCCCATGGTGCGCCGCGACATGGGCCGCCGCAGCCTGACCGGCTACAATGGACGGTCGCGATACCCCATTCCCTAGAGGACCTTCGATGAAGATTCTGGTCGGCTACAAGCGCGTCGTGGACTACAACGTCCGCATCCAGGTCAAACCTGACGGCACGGGCGTCGTCACGGACGGCGTGAAGCTCTCCGCCAACCCGTTCGACGATATCGCCCTGGAAGAGGCCCTGCGCCTCCGTGAAAAGGGTGTGGCAGAGGAAGTCATCGTGGTCGGCATCGGCCCGGCGGACCTCACCGCCCACCTGCGCAACGGCCTGGCCATGGGCGCCAACCGCGCCATCCACGTGCAGACCGCCGAGGCCGTGTCGGCCCTGACCGCCGCGCGCACCTTCCTCAAGCTGGTCGAAAAGGAGCAGCCGGGCCTGGTGATCCTCGGCAAGCAGGCGATCGACGACGATGCCAACCAGACCGGCCAGATGCTGGCCGCGCTGTGGGATCGTCCGCAGGCCACCTTTGCCAGCAAGGTAGAGATTGCAGACGGCAAGGCCACGGTGACCCGCGAAGTGGACGCCGGCCTGGAAACCATTGAAGCCGACCTGCCTGCGGTCATCACCACCGACCTGCGCCTGAACGAGCCGCGCTTCATCAAGCTGCCGGACATCATGAAGGCCAAGGCCAAGCCGATCGACGTGATCGAGCTGGGCTCGCTGGGCGTCGACGCCGCGGACCACGTCAAGACCACGCACTACGCGGCCCCGGCCAAGCGCAGCAAGGGCGTGATGGTGAATGATGCCGCTGAACTCGTCGCGGCCCTCAAGCAGAAGGGCCTGCTGTAAGGCAGCCGCACAGGAGCACACACCATGAGCAAGATCCTCGTTATTGCAGAACACCTCGACGGCAAGCTCAATGCTTCCACCGCGCGCGCTGTCAGCGCGGCCGCTGCCGTGAAGCCGGACGCGATTGACGTCATCGTCCTGTCCGACGCCCCGGATGCCGTGGCTGCCGAAGCGGCGAAGATCGACGGCGTCAGCAAGGTGCTGACCGTCGCCCGCGCCGAGAACGCCCACGCCCTGGCGGCCATCTATGCGCCGCAGGTGGCCAAGGCCGCGGCCGGCTACAGCCATGTCTTCGCACCGTCCACCACGTTCGGCAAGGACATCGCACCGCGCGTCGCCGCCCTCCTGGGCGTGTCGCAGGTGAGCGACGTCATGACCGTGGAAGGCGCGCACAGCTTCAAGCGCCCGATCTATGCCGGCAACGCCATCGTCACCGTGGAAGTGGATGGCGGTTCGCCGGTGGTCGCCACCATCCGTACGGCCTCCTGGCCAGCGGCGGGCAGCACCGGCAATGCACCCGTCGAAGCCCTGTCGCTCGACGTCGCCCTGCCCTCCCACACCCGCTTCGTGAAGCTGCAGCAGGGCAAGAGCGATCGCCCGGACCTGCAGGGCGCCGGCAAGGTGGTGTCCGGTGGCCGAGGCGTCGGCTCGAAGGAGAACTTCGAGGTCATCTATAAGTTCGCCGACAAGATCGGTGCGGCGGTGGGCGCCTCGCGCGCTGCCGTCGACGCCGGTTACGTCCCGAACGAAATGCAGGTGGGCCAGACGGGCAAGATCATCGCGCCCGAGCTCTACATTGCCGTGGGTATCTCGGGCGCCATCCAGCATCTGACCGGCATCAAGGACGCGGGTACCATCGTGGCGATCAACAAGGACGGCGAGGCGCCGATCTTTGAGATTGCTGATATTGGCCTGGTGGGAGATCTGTTTAAGATCCTGCCGGAGCTCGAGGCTGCACTCGGCTAATTCACATTAGCGCGACGATTATTAGCCTGCGGCGTCGCCGCAGGCTTTTTTTTTGGCCCAAGGCTGCATACCGGCCTGCGCCGCCTATGCGATCATGTCGCAAATTCTCAAGGGGCGACTACGGGCATGGCCCGAGACGGAAAATCGCAATGAATAATCGCATTGGGGTCGTCATCCCCAGCTATAAGGTACGCAGTCATATCCTCCAGGTCGTCGCCGGCATTGGCCCGGAGGTGGAGCGCATATATGTTGTGGACGACTGCTGCCCCGACAAAAGCGGCGATTTCGTGGAAAGTGAATGCCGGGATCCTCGTGTCGTGGTCCTACGGCACGAGCAGAACCAGGGCGTAGGCGGCGCCGTCCTCACGGGGTACCGTGCCGCCATCGCCGAAGGCATCGATATCATTGTGAAGGTGGACGGTGACGGCCAGATGGAGCCGGCCCTGATCCCGCAATTCGTGGCGCCCATCCTGGCCGGCGAGGCGGACTACACCAAAGGTAACCGGTTCTTCGACCTCGAAGAAATTCATGCCATGCCGAAGGCGCGCCTGGTGGGCAATGCGGGCCTGTCATTCCTCACCAAGATCTCATCCGGGTATTGGGACCTTTTCGATCCCACCAACGGATTCACGGCGATCCATCGCGACGTGGCATCGCATCTCCCATTCGACAAGATCAGCAAGCGCTATTTCTTCGAAACCGACATGCTGTTCCGCCTCGGGACATTGCGTGCCGTAGCGGTCGACGTACCGATGCACGCAAAGTATGCCGATGAGGTAAGCAACCTCAAGATTACCAAGGTGTTCAGCGAGTTTCTTGGGAAGAATCTGGCGAATTTCGTAAAGCGCATTTTCTATAACTATTATCTGCGCGACATGTCACTGGCGTCGTTCGAACTCCCGCTGGGCTTGTTGCTCCTGCTCTTCGGCGTCATTTACGGCGGCATACACTGGGCCTCCTCCGCCGAACATGGCGTTGTCGCCAGCAGCGGTACGGTCATGCTTGCAGCCATGCCGGTCATCGTCGGTGTGCAGTTGGTGCTTGCGTTCATTGGCTACGATGTGAGCTCGACACCCCGCCGCGCCGTCCACTCCCAGCTGGGTCGCTCCGCACTGAACAAGGCTGCCAAATCGTGACCTACATCGTCGCTCTTATCTGTGTGATCGGCATCGCCTGCGGCCAGATCCTTTTCAAGCTCAGCGCCAGCTCGCTGCAGAAGACCGGCAGCTTCTTCGATCCGTCGACCATGCTGCTGCTGTTCTGCTCGTTCGCCCTCTACGGAGTCATGACCATCGCGTGGATCTGGGTGCTGCAGAAGGCAGACCTCGGTAAGGTGTATCCACTGATGGCCCTGGCCTTCGTGATCGTCCCACTGGGCAGCCACCTGATCTTTGGTGAGCGGTTCCAGCCGCAGTACTTCGTGGGCGTGGCCCTCATCATGGCCGGCATTGTTGTCGCCGTGAGGTCTGCATGACGATCACAACGCTGAGCGCGCGCCCGGCTCCGCGCATCTGGCCGGCATTTCTTCTGGTCACATTCATCGTGTCACTGATCCTTGGCGCGCTGATGCCTCCTTTCAGCGCACCGGACGAGTTCGATCACATCAAGCGCGCCTACATGTTCGGGCAAGGGCAACTGCTGCTGCATTCGCAATCGGGCTCACCCTCGGGCGGCTATGTGGACAGCGGCCTCGTGGATTTCATGGACGCGTTCGGAGCACTTCCTGGCCATAACGCACAGAAAATCTCCGGCGCCGAACTCGACCACGCGGGGGCGATTGCCTGGACCGGCACGGATCGCTTCGTTACGCCGGTGGGTACGTCGTACTACTTCCCCGCCCTGTATGCGCCGCAAGCGATCGGCCTGTCGACCGGTAAGGCCCTTGGGCTTTCCGTCAACAAGTCGTACCGCCTGGCACGCCTGTTCGCGCTGGTAACGTGCCTGCTCCTGCTGGCCTTTGCGTGCCGTATCTTCCCGCCGCCACCGGCCGTGATGGCGGTGCTCGTGCTGCCGATGAACCTGTTCCTGTTTGCCTCCCCGTCACTGGATGGCATGACCACGGCAACGGCGGCCGTGGCCCTGGCGGCCTTCATGCGACTGGCGACGGAACGGCAGGCCTCGCCGTCCTGGGTGTTCTGGGTGTTTGCCGTCGCGCTGCTGCTCGTTGGCGCCTGCCGCGCCAACGCCGCACCGTTCCTGCTGCTGCCGTTCGTCGTGTGGTGGTTCATGCGTGACCGTCGCAGCCTCGCCGTGGCCGTCGCACTGGGCGTGGCCGTGGTCGGCTGGACGCTGTTCACCATGAAATACACGGTGTATCCGCCAGGGGCGCGGCACATCGACCACACCGCCAGGCTGGCTTCTTACATCATCCATCCCGGCAGATTCTTCAGCATCCTGTATGCAACACTCGCGGATCCGGGCGTCCGCGGCTACTACATCAGCTCGTTCATCGGCGCGCTCGGGTGGCTTGACACCTCGTTGCCCGTCGCGAGTTACAGGATCTTCGGCATCCTCTTCCTGATCGCCTTCGCGTTCTCGTTCTCGCGCGACGCCATCGTCGAGCATCGCCTCGCGCGCGGGGTGCTGGTGCTCTGCGCCATTGCCACCCTGCTGATGACGTACCTCGCCATGCTGGTGCAGTGGACGATCGGCGATTCGCCCATCATCCAGGGCGTGCAGGGCCGCTATTTCATGATTCCGGCCCTGGCCATCGCCTTTGCCTTCGGCGGTGACTACCTCCCGCGCGCCAGCGTGCCGCACCGGATTGGCATCGCTGCGGCGGGCCTGATCCTGCTGCTGGCGGCCTACCTGACGCCGCAAACCGTCGCGATGCGCTACTTCGCCGAGAACGACCCCGTTGCCAGCCGCATCCAGACGACGCTGGTGCCGACGGCGGTCCTCACTCGCGATCACGCGCTGGGGGTGTCACTCAACCCGTCGCAGGTCGCTGAACCGGCCGCGCTGTCGTCCATGGACGTCATGTTCGGCACCTATAACCGGAGCAACCCAGGCGATGCCGAGCTCCGGGTGTGGACGCGTGACGGCGATACCACCATCGTCCCGTTCCAGCTAGCTTCGCTCACGGATAACGGCTACCACCGTTTCCCGCTTGGCGGGAAACGCTACATCGGCGCTGAGATCGTATCGCGCGGGGGTGAAGGCGTCAGTGTCTGGACGGTACGTATTGGCGACTCGGTGCAGTTGAGCTGCGTTGGAACCCTCGACGACGCAGGCCACGTGCTGACGACGCTGGGCTGCCCCGCCCCAGCGCCCTGATGTCACCTTCGGGGCGCCTCAGGCGCCCCGAAGGTCCAACGGCACCCGTTCCACGAGGGGATCGTGGTCCACTGGATTGCGCGCGGCCACGTCTTTCAACATGGCGGAGAGCTCCGCCGCCTGCTCATCAAACACGCGGATCATGTCGACGTGCTGGTTACGGTAACCGTCCAGCCTTGCCGGATCATCCAGAAGACGCCGCAGCGCTTCCTTGAAGCGTGCGCCGTCATCCTCGAGGGGCACCACGTCACCGTTCTCCCCCGGCACGATGTCCTCAACGGCACCACCTGCGTCCGTGGCGATAACCCAGACATCCCGGATCATCGCTTCACGGACGGACAAGCCAAAGCTTTCCTTGCACTGCGTGGGAAATAGCAGCACGTCCACGCCTTCGAAGAAGTCATCGATCGTATCCTGCGTATAGGCGGGAACGATGCGGAGCGTACCGGGGATACTCCAGGTGGATTCGAAGATCACCCGGCGCCCAAGATTGAGCGCGCCGTCGACGACGAGCAACTCGTAGTTGGTGTGTTCGGGCATCTCGCGGAGTACCTGCTTGATCAGCTCGCTGCCCTTCGCCGGCCCCTCGCCGCCCACGAAACCGAGCCGCAGTGGCCGCCCGCTGGGCGCGCTTCGCTCGGCGCGGCGCCGCGGGGCGACCACGCCGTTCTTGTTCACCACGGTCGTTGCCGGATTGAACCCGTTGTCAACGTACAGCCCACGGAAGAACTGGCTGGGTACGATCAGGCGATCGGCGCCGGACAGCACCTCGTGGAGACGAAACTGCCGATAGGGATTGAGCGCGGGGTGCACCACGCACTTGGCGCACACGTTGAGGTCCACCTTGCGCTGGTGGCAGTACTTGCCTTCACGCGTGATCATGAACTGGCGTGCACAGATCCACCAGGCGTCGTGGGCCGTCACGACGAAGGGAATGCCTTCGGCCTGGCAGACCTCCGCCAACTGCACACCGAAACCCTGGATCGAATGCAGGTGCACCACGTCCGGCTGCCATGCACGAAGGATTTCGCGGAAGGCGATCGTCGGGTACGGGTTATCGAAATCGAATGCCGGATTCCCTTCAAACGGCAGGCCCATCGCAAACACTTCGGCGGCCGACGACTGGTAACGCACCACCTTGTACGGGTGCACGTCCGACGTTGGCAGCGACGTCAGCATGGCGTAGTCGATGTCGTTGCCCGCGTTGATCCGTCGGGCCACCTGCTCTGCCACGATCGTGGCGCCGCCGAAGCTGCGCGGCTCGAAGAAGATATTGACGCCAAGCACGCGCAGGCGGTCTTTCTGGAAGCGGCGGAAAGGCGCAAGGATAGGCTCCACGCGCTCGCGCGCCATCGTCTCCGGCGTGTAGTGCGCTGCGACGTGATCATGAGCCTTCTGGCCAATCTGGCGGCGAAGCTCGGCATCTTCCACGAGACGGAACAGCGCCTCTTCCCACTCAGCGGGAGTGGACGCGAGAAAGCCCGTCTGGCCATGCTCGATGGTTCGCGCGAACTCGGCGGTCGACGAACAGATCGAGGGAAGCTTCAGTATCGCGGCCTCGAGGTACTTGATATTCGACTTGGCGTCATTGAACACGCTCGGCTCAAGCGGGGCGATGTTCACATGGCAGTTGCCGAGACGCTTCATATACGTCGCGTAATCGGACGGAGGAAGCCGTTCGATCTGCGTGTCGAATGCGCTGAACGCTTCCGGAAGGTTAAGGGAGCCGATGATGGTCAGGCGCACGTCGTATCGGGCGCGCAGGAGGTTCAGGATGGCAGGTGCCGCCTGGCGGAAATCCGTGTCGTGCGACGCGGAGCCTGACCCGTAGACGATGCGTATCAGGCCGTCGGCCTTCTTCGGTGACACATTGATTTCTTCCGCCACGCGGATGGTTTCACCATCCAGGGCATTTTCAACAATGTGCACCGTCGCGACACCTGCCGAACGCATCACGTCTGCCAGCGAGGCGGTCGACGTGATGCATGCGTCGCACGCGAGCATGGCGGCCCGATAAAGGGGCACGCCGCGCATGATGCCTTCGCGCACCTTCTTGTGCAGGTCATCAAGGTTTGAGTTGGTCTTGTACAGCTCGGCGTCGAAGATCAGGTCGTCGACTTCCCAGAACGTGGGCATGCCCAGTTCCTTCGCCATCCGGATGGTTTCCAACTGAGGTGGGAAGCCCGGAACCCGGTAGAAGATAACCATGGTGTGGGTCTGGAGGAAGTCGCGCGCCGAGGCGACGTCCTGCCACGGTACGACGGTGCAGTCGACACCCAGGTCCTGGATCATGTGCTGCTTTTGCAGCACGCGATATTTCAGGCACTGCGCAAGACTCATCTCCGCGACGATAAGGACACGCTGGCGCAGCCGCGTCGTCGCCGGCGGGGGCGGCGACAATGTGTAGACCGGCTTCTCGCCCGCCAAGGTGGTGTCGCCCCTCAGGCGCTTAAGCGCACTACGCGGATGAGTCAGCGATTGCGCAGCATCACGCATGGTCTGTCGCCAGCCACGTGCGGCGATCCGGCGGGGGCCGGAGAGTGCGACCCTGAGACTGCCCTTCACCACGTCCCGGGTGAATCGAATCGCCGTCGTTACGCCACGCAACGGCGCCGTGATCGTCCACGAACGCGACCCAAGGAGTTCGTCGACCTTGGCCCGGGCTTCGCGCAGGTTGACCAGCGTGGCTTGAGACGCGATGTCCGCGTTCTCCAGCGCTCTCGTCAGTGCCTTGATTTTCCGCTCGTACGACATGCGCGAGTCTTCCACCTGGCGGAGCAGATGCTCTTTTTCCGCCAAGGCGCGTCGCGCGTCGTCCAGTTCGGACGACTGCGCGGACAAGCGGCGCGCCACGGTTTCCATCTGCCGGCCCGCGTCATCGGTATCCTGGGTGTCTCCTTCGTTCTCGTAGGATCGCAGGCTGGTGGCGATCGCACGGCCCTGGTCCTGCGTACCGAAGATGTCGTGGATGCGCGCAGGAGCGTCGGCACCGACGAGGAGTAGACGATGGCGACCCTCGTCCCCTTCGGTCGAGGGATACCGGTCGCGCATCGTGTCCCACGCGTCTCGCGTGGATCCTTCACCCAGGGGCCCACGGATCATCACGACCGCACTGGAGGACAGCTTGGGCATCCAGGCATCAAGGAGACTCGCCGGCGTGTGTGCACCGGTCGCTGGCACGATGAGCAGATCGATCGAACCCTCGGGAAACACTTCGAGCGCCTGGTCCAGCGGCAGCTGCATGGCGTGCGAGAACGCAGCGTAGAGCATCTCGTGCTCGGCGGTGGCGTGCTCGGACGCCGCGCCCGTCCCGTCAATATCGAGCGAGTACACGTGCGTCGGCAGGCCAAGCAGCTGTACAGCGCGACACCACGCGAGGTACGCACTGCCGAGCGGCTCGCCCACGTCCACGATCAGCGCCGGCTTGACGCGATCTACAAGCCACATGGGAAAAGGATGAGCCCCCCCGTCCATGGCCAACTTCAAAGAATCCCTGTCACTCGGAAACATATGCGTACCCCCTGCTGTGTCGGCTGCCCGTGCCGCTGTATCCGCTCTGCTGCGTGTCGCTTCTTCAGGAACTGACGAAGGCCTCGTAGGCCGAGACGACCTCTTCCGTTGGCCCAAACATCCTGACGCCGCCGTTATCCATCCAAAGTACCTTGTTGCACGTACGCCTGATTTCGGCGTTCGAATGCATGGCCAGCACCACGATTTCCGACCGGCGGTGCAAGTCAGCCAGGCGCGCCTGCGCCTTGTGCATGAACGACGCGTCGCCCACGCCCATCACTTCATCCAAGAGCAGGATCTCGGCGTCCACCGCCGTGGAGATCGCAAACGCGAGGCGAACCCGCATGCCACTCGAATAGGTGCGGATCGGAAGGTCGAGGTAATCGCCCAGCTCGCAGAACTCAGCGATCTCCTGCTGTTTGGACTTGATCTCGCTGTCTGTCATGCCGAGCAGCAGCCCGCGCAGACGGATGTTCTGCAAGCCCGTCGAGTTGTCGTCCATGCCCAGGCTGATGTCGAGCAGGGGAACGACCTTGCCCTCCCGGGCAACCTCGCCCACCGTCGGGGCATAGATGCCTGCCATCACGCGAAGGATGGTGGACTTGCCGGCACCGTTGTGGCCAATAAGACCAATACGATCGCCGCTCTCGAATCGGACCGTCACATCGGAAAGCGCGCGTACCACGACGACGCCATCATTGCCTTCGGCAATGGCGTTCTTGCGTCCGAGGCGCATCATCTGGCGCTTCAGTGAGCGGCCGTGCACTTCGTAGATCGGCAGGTCGAGCGTGACGCCCGTGAGTTGGATGAAAGCCATGAACGTACCTCAAACCCAATAGGAGATGCGCTTCAGGTACCGATTGGTAACCGCAAGCGCGAAGAGCCAGCCGACAATAGCCATCGCAATGGTGACCATATAGGTATGGGTGCTGGGAATCTGCCCGAGCAACGGCTGCCGTACTACGTCCAGCAGGTACGCCAGAGGATTCCAGCGCACCAGGAACGAAAAGCGCGTGAGCGCCTCGGGGCGGTACATGATCGGGGTCACGTAGAATGCCACCTGCACCAGCGAGGCCACGATCTGCGGGAGGTCACGGAACCGGGCGGAGAACAGGCCCGTGAGCATCGCGATCCACGTCGCATTGAGCGCAAGGATGACCAGCCCCGGGACGAAAAGCGGCAGGGAGACCCAGCTGGGCACGCCGAAGATCGCCAGAAGCAACACGATGATGACGAAGTTATGCGCGAGGATCAGCAGGTTGCGCCAAGGCACCTGGAGCACGTAGATCAGCTTGGGCGTTGCCGCCTGGCGAATATAGGCAGCGTTCGCGATGTAGGCCGTACTGCCCTCCTGCACCGTACTCGCGAACATGCCCCACGTGACCAGGCTGGCGGCCAGGTAAGGGAGGTATTCACTCATCTTCTGGCCGAACAGCGTGCCGTACACCACGCCGATGGACGTGATGATGACGCCCATGCTGATGGTCAACCAGAAGGGTCCGACGCGCGAGCGTGCGTAGCGCTGCCGGATTTCAATCCAGCCAAGGAGCATCCAAAGCCGCCAGGAAGCGAGGCTCTGCTTCAGGTCGGTCGCGGCGAGTTTCAACATGTATGAGACCCTAGGTAAATCGAGAGGGGACCGTGCCAGCACCCGGCTGGCGACAACGACCGGGTAGTGTGCGGCACCCGTGCTGAATCGGCACGGCACCCGGCCACCGGTGGTGGCGCGGAGACCCAGTGATACGGGTGGATGTCACGCCGACAGGGCGGCGTCCAGTTCCCGGCGCAGATCGGCCAGGTCTTCCACACCGACGGACAGGCGGATGAGATTGTCGTCAATGCCCAGGCGCTTGCGCTGCGCGGGCGGAATCGACGCATGCGTCATGATGGCCGGGTGTTCGATCAGGCTCTCGACGCCGCCCAGCGACTCCGCCAGAGCGAAAAGTTCGCATCGTTCCAGCACGCGGCGCGCCTTACGCAGGCCGCCCTTCACGCGCATGGAAATGATGCCGCCGAACCCATCCATCTGCCGGCGCGCCAGGGCATGCTGGGGATGGCTCTTCAGGCCGGGGTAGATAACGTTCTCGACCACGGGGTGGCGTTCAAGCCAGCGGGCCAGGTCCAGCGCGCCCTCGCAATGCGCGCGCATGCGCAAATGGAGGGTCTTCAGGCCGCGCATGGCCAGGAACGAGTCGAACGGACCACCGACCGCGCCCACGCTGTTCTGCAGGAACGCCATCTGGCCGGCCATGTCGTCGTTACCGGCGACGACGATCCCGCCCACCATATCTGAATGGCCATTCAGGTACTTCGTCGCCGAATGCAGCACCAGGTCGGCTCCGTACTCGAGCGGACGCTGCACCATGGGCGAGCAGAACGTATTGTCGACGACAAAAATCAGCCCGTGCTTGCGTGCAAAGGCGCCCATTTTCTTCAGGTCAACCAGCTTCAGCATGGGATTGGTCGGCGTTTCGACCCAAAGCATGCGGGTGGTCGGCTTCAGGGCCGCCTTGAGGGCCTGCTCGTCGTTGAGGTCGACAAAGCTGAAGTCCAGGCCTGCCGAGCGGCGACGCACGCGCTCGAAAAGCCGGTAGCTACCGCCGTAAAGGTCATCCATGGCAATGACATGGCTGCCAGTGTCGAGGATGTCGAGCACGGTGGCCGCCGCGGCCAGGCCGGACGCGAAGGCAAAACCTGCCACGCCGCCCTCGAGGTCTGCCACGCAGCGCTCGTAAGCCATGCGGGTGGGGTTCTGGGTGCGGGAGTATTCATAGCCCTTGTGCTTGCCTGGGCTTTCCTGGACATACGTCGACGTGGCATAGATCGGGGTCATGATCGCGCCCGTCGACGGATCCGGATGTTGCCCCGCATGAATCGCCCTGGTACCCAGGCCAAGAGGCTCGATATGCTTTTTTGCCATGTCTATCAACAAGTTAGGTTGGCTCAGCGAAGAGCGGATGACGCACCAATTCGCTAGTTTAGCCGATTAGCCCCACTCACCTCGCTGAGACCCCCAGCGGGTCCCGGAAGCACCCATTTACCGATCTTTCGCAGGCTCAGGCACAATGACAGGTCCGAGTCCTGCCCATAAAGGATCCATGAAGACATTGCTCGTCACCGGCGGCGCCGGCTTCATTGGGGCGAACTTCGTCCTTCAGGCCATCAAGGCCGGCCATACCGTCGTCAACCTGGACAAACTCACGTACGCAGGAAACCTGCGCACGCTCGCTTCGCTGGAAGGTAATGCACGCCACGTTTTCGTCCACGGCGACATCGGCGACCGGACGCTTGTCGCAGGCCTGCTCGCGGCGCACCGCCCCGATGCCGTGGTGCATTTCGCCGCGGAGTCGCACGTTGACCGCTCGATCGATGGCCCCGCCGCTTTCATCGAGACCAACGTCGTCGGCACCCTGGGCCTGCTCGAAGTATCGCGCGACTACTGGCGTGGCCTGGAGGGCGAAGCAGCCGACGCGTTCCGCTTCCTGCACATCTCCACTGACGAAGTGTACGGGTCGCTGGGCGCGGAAGGCCTTTTCACGGAGACGACGGCGTTCGCGCCTAACTCGCCGTACTCGGCGTCCAAGGCAGCATCTGACCATCTTGTCCGTGCGTTTCACCATACGTACGGGCTGCCCACGCTGACCACGAACTGCTCGAACAACTACGGCCCGTTCCAGTTCCCCGAAAAGCTGATCCCGCTGGTTATCCAGAAGGCGCTGGCAGGCGAAGCGTTGCCCATCTACGGCGACGGCCTGAATATCCGCGACTGGCTTTACGTCGAAGATCACTGCAGCGCCATCGCGCGCGTGCTCGAAGGGGGCCGACTGGGCGAGACGTATAACGTCGGCGGCAATTCGGAACGTACCAACCTCACCGTCGTGAAGACGATCTGCGCCATTCTCGACGAGCTCCGCCCGCTCGATGGCGGCAAACCGCACGAAACACTCATCACGTATGTGCGCGACCGCCCCGGACACGATCGTCGATATGCGATCGATGCCAGCAAGCTGAAGGATGAACTGGGCTGGACGCCAGCGCACACCTTTGAATCCGGCATTCGGGCGACGGTCGACTGGTACCTCGCGAACGAGGCCTGGGTGCGCGGCATTCTCGATGGCAGCTACCAACTGGAGCGACTTGGCGCATGACGACGAAGGGCATCATCCTTGCCGGCGGTTCCGGAACGCGTCTCTACCCGATCACGCAGGCGGTGAGCAAGCAGCTCCTGCCTGTCTACGACAAGCCCATGATCTACTACCCGTTGGCGACCCTGATGCTCGCGGGGATCCGCGATGTCCTGGTCATCAACACGCCCCATGAGCAGCACCTGTTCCAGCGCCTTCTCGGCGATGGCAGCCAATGGGGCATCAACATTACGTACGCCGTGCAGCCGTCACCCGATGGCCTCGCACAGGCGTTCGTCATCGGTAAGGACTTCATTGGCGGAGACCCCAGCTGCCTCGTCCTGGGCGACAATATTTTCTATGGCGTGGGCCTGACCGAGCGGATGAAACGCGCCGCATCCAGGGACCACGGCGCTACGGTCTTCGGCTATTGGGTGCGTGATCCGGAGCGATACGGCGTCGCTGAGTTCGACGCCCATGGCAAAGTGATCGGACTCGAAGAAAAGCCCGAAACACCAAAGTCGCACTACGCGGTGACAGGGCTGTATTTCTACGATAACCGCGCCGTGGATTTCGCCGGGTCGCTACGTCCCTCGGCGCGTGGCGAACTGGAAATCACGGACCTGAACCGGTGCTACCTGGACGACAATACGCTGCATCTGGAGCAGCTCGGCCGTGGTTACGCATGGCTGGATACCGGTACGCATGAATCCCTGATGGAAGCCGGTGAGTACATCCAGACGATCGAGAATCGCCAGGGCCTCAAGGTGTGCTGCCCGGAAGAGATCGCATACATCAACAAGTGGATCGACGCCGAGCAACTGCTTCGCCTTGCGGAGCCGCTTGCCAAGACCGGCTACGGCCAGTATCTGCAGAACCTGACCAGGCAGGGCTACGTCGGATGAAGTTTATCGAAACATCGTTGCCCGGCTGCATCGTCATCGAGCCGCAGGTGTTCGGCGACGCGCGCGGTTTCTTTTACGAGAGCTACAACGAAGACAAGTACCGTGCTGGCGGCATCGATTGCCGCTTTGTGCAGTCCAACGTCTCGCGCTCGGCCCGAGGCGTCCTGCGCGGCCTGCATTTCCAGTGGCCGAACCCGCAGGGCAAGCTGGTTAGCGTGCTTGAGGGCGAGGTCTTCGACGTAGCCGTCGACATCCGCCGTGGTTCGCCTACCTTTGGGCAGTCGGCCAGTGTGATGCTCACGGCCGAGAACCACCGGCACTTCTGGATCCCGGAGGGCTTCGCTCACGGTTTTTGTGTGGTTTCGGAACATGCGACGTTTTCGTACCAGTGCACGAACCTGTATGACGCCAAGGCGGATGGCTCGATCCGCTGGGACGATCCGGCTATTGGGATCGACTGGCCGGTATCGGCACCGTTACTCTCGGACAAGGATGCCAGGGCGGTGTTTCTGGCCGACATGCCTGCTGAACGCCTTCCGGAGTACGTGGGTTGAAGATCCTCCTGCTAGGTGCGCAAGGCCAGCTTGGCCAGACGTTCCTCAGTGACGGTGGCCTCGCTGCGCGCGGTGACCTGGTCGCGGGGTCCCGCGAAGGCACGGCGGCGCCCGGTGCACGCGGCGCCCTTGCCGACCTCAGCGACAGCGCAGCCCTCGAAGCGCTTCTCCATAGTGAGCGCCCTGACGTGATCGTGAACGCCGCGGCGTATACCGCCGTGGACAAGGCCGAGGGCGACGAAGCGCTAGCGACACAGGTCAATGGTGACGCCGTCGGCGTGCTCGGCCGCTGGGCTGCGGCGCATGGCGCACTGGTCGTGCATTTTTCGACAGACTACGTCTTCGCCGGCGATTCGCCGACGCCCTACGCCGCCGACGATGCAACGGATCCTCAGGGCGCTTACGGCCGGAGCAAGCTCGCCGGCGAGATCGCACTGCGCGAAAGCGGCGCTCGTCACTTCCTGTTTCGTACGGCGTGGGTGTATTCACCAGTCGGGCACAACTTCCTGAAAACCATGCTTCGCCTGGGCGCGGAGCGCGATGAACTCAGCGTCGTCGCCGATCAGCACGGAACGCCGACCACCGCGGCGCTCATCGTGGCCGGGACGCTCGCCGCGCTGGATGCTTACACGGCCGCCAACGATGGCGCGCTGACCGGCACCTACCACCTGACCGCCAGTGGCGAGACGACGTGGCACGGCTTTGCCGACGCCCTGTTCGATGATGCCGTTGAAGCAGGCGTCCTTGCGCGCCGACCCGTCGTGCGCGCTATCAGCACCGATCAATTCCCTACGCCCGCCCGGCGGCCGGCCTACTCCGTCCTCAACAATCGTTCCTTCGTGCAAGCGTTCGGCCACGCCTTGCCGGACTGGCGCGAAGGCCTCCGCGATACCATCCGCGCGCTTCGCGCATCGTGAGGCCATGATGCTGATTCCACTCATCCTAAGCGGCGGCAGCGGCACGCGCCTTTGGCCGATTTCGCGGCGTAACCTTCCGAAGCAGTTCCTCTCGCTTTCCGGCAACCGGACGCTGTTCCAGCAAACGGCCACGCGGGTGATGGCCCTGGATGACGTGGCAGCGCCCATCGTGGTCGCTGCCGCTGATCACCGCTTCCTGGCGGCAGAACAGCTTCAGGAACTCGGCATCAACGGAGCGAGCATTCTGCTGGAGCCAGTGGCGCGCAACACCGCGCCCGCCATCGCCGTCGGCGCCTTCCAAGCACTTAAGCGTGATGCCGATGCGCTCGTGCTCGTTCTTCCTGCCGACCACCTCATTGGCGACGAAGTCAGTTTTTCCGACGCTGTCGCACAGGCACGACCGGCTGCGATCGCCGGTTCACTGGTCACCTTCGGCATCCGCCCGGACCGCCCCGAGACAGGCTTCGGCTACATACGCCGGGGCGACGCGCTAGACGCTACGACGTTCCGGGTCGCTGAATTTGTTGAAAAGCCCGCTCAGGACGTAGCCCAGCGTTATCTCGACAGCGGTGAGTACGACTGGAACTCGGGTATGTTCCTGTTTCGGGCCGACCGCTACCTCGACGAGCTCGCGGAACACGCACCTGCCATGCTGGAGGCAGCGCGAGCCGCCTTCGAGAAGGCGCATGTGGATCTCGACTTCATACGGCTCGATGCCGAGGCATTCGCCGCCGCGACGAACGACTCCATCGACTACGCCGTCATGGAAAAGACCGCGCACGCCGCCGTCGTACCGGTCTCCTGCGGCTGGTCGGACATCGGCTCGTGGGATGCGCTGTGGATGGCGGCAGACAAGGATGCCCAGGGCAACCGCCTCGAAGGCGATGTCATCGCGCTGGATACGCGCGGCTCGCTCATTCGCTCCCATGACCGCCACCTCGTGGCCACCATCGGCCTCGATGACGTGGTGATCGTGACTACCCCCGACGCCACCCTCGTGGCACGGCGCGACCGCTCGCAGGATGTCAAGAAGATCGTTGATCAGCTGAAAGCCGCTGGCCGCACCGAGCACGACCTCCATCGCGTCGTGCGGCGCCCGTGGGGCTCATACGATTCTCTGGAATCAGGCGACCGCTTCCAGGTGAAACGCATCGTGGTCAAGCCCGGTGCGGCACTCAGCCTGCAGATGCACCACCATCGCGCCGAGCACTGGATCGTGGTCAAGGGCGTCGCTGAGGTCACCTGCGACGATAAGGTGTTCCTGCTCGCTGAGAACCAGAGCACCTATCTTCCACTGGGCAGCCGGCATCGCCTGCGCAATCCGGGCAAGGTGCCGGTGGAACTGATCGAGGTTCAATCGGGGAGCTACCTGGGCGAAGACGATATCGTCCGCTTCGACGACGTTTACGGCCGGGCCTGACTCATCCATGTCCGCAAGGTGCGGAACGTAAATCGCCTCAAGGAAAGGCAGTCTTCATGCAAGTAGAACCTCTAAAGATGCCGGCGCGCCGCAAGGACACGGGACTTGACGGCCTGCGCGGCCTCGCTGCGCTCGCCGTGGTCTTTTCCCATGCCATGTTCGGGTATTTCCCGTTCACGCACACGGGTGCGGCCGCCGATCTTCGCGAGACGTGGGAACCGGGCCTCTTCAATAGCCCGCTATACATTCTGTACTCCGGCGGGTTCGCCGTGAGCCTCTTCTTCGTCTTGAGCGGCTATGTGCTCGCCAAGCGCTTTTTCGAAGGCGCAGATATCGACTACCTTCGCGGCTCGGCCATCAAGCGTTATTTCCGC
Organism: Luteibacter pinisoli; assembly: GCF_006385595.1. NCBI lineage: Bacteria > Pseudomonadati > Pseudomonadota > Gammaproteobacteria > Lysobacterales > Rhodanobacteraceae > Luteibacter > Luteibacter pinisoli. The sequence continues at coordinate 965,445 of NZ_CP041046.1, read as the reverse complement.
CTCGGCGTTCCAGTGGCTGCCGCTGTCATGTTCGGCTACCTGCTCATGGCCGCGCATGCGTTTCATACGGTGTCACCTGAGTTGCCGCATAGTTTCGTCTGGGATTCCTATCGCGGCCCACATAGCTTCGTACAGGCGCTCAACGAAGCGGTCTACGGCTCGCTGCTACTTGGCCACACCAGCTACGACTACGTGTTGTGGACCATCCAGCTGGAGTTCTATGGCTCCATGCTTCTATTCGCATTTCTCGCGCTGTTCGGTCGTTTCCGTTACTCGGGCCTTGCTGCGGCAGCGGCAGCCTTGCTGTTGTGGCACATCTCAAGCAATCCCGGTACCTACTTTGCCATGTTCATCGTGGGCGCTTACATCGGCAGGTTGCCCGCCCTATTCCGCACGCGCTGGTTTGCGGCAATAGCAATTCCCTTAGGCATTTTTGTCGCCAGTTACAAATCGAACGCACCTCTCTACGTGCCACTCGTCGTCTTGGCAAACTGGATACAAGAGCACGCCGGACTTTCATGGAACTGGCCGGCACTATATGAACTGCTCGGCGCCTGGCTCCTCGTAGCGGGCGTGGTAGCAAGCCCGTTGGCTCACACGATTCTTACGGCGCGACCGGTGGCATGGCTCGGGCGTGTGTCGTTCACTGTGTACCTGATCCACACGCTGATCCTGGGGTCGGCCGGAGCAGCCGTGTTCAAAGCCGTCGCGCGCCATGCGAGCTACTCCACGGCAGCCTGGTCGGCAATCGCCGTTGTAGTGATCTTGACGCTTATCCTTGCTGAGCCGTTCCGCCGAATTTTCGATGAGGGCGCTATCCGCCTGGCAAACCGCGTCGGTAAGTGGGCCACCCGAGAAAGCCAGTCGGCGAGAGATCGGGCAATTGTCGCGCCGACTGAAGCCACCACTCAGTAGAGACAGCCAAAACTCAGCCTATTTCGAGGCCGCTCAACGCCCCCGGAACACCCAGAACCGCGCGCTGATGAAATTGACGACCATGCCGGCCAGCGACCCGGCCGCTACCGCGAATAAGGGAGTGAGCTGGGACGACGGCGCCCGGAGCACGACGACCGTATAGGCAAGATAGTTCACTACCCCGCCCAGGCTCATCGCAGCCAGGTAGTGCCACCACTCAAGCCACACGGACTCGCGGCGCCCCTCGGCAAACGCAAAGCGTCGATTGGCCTGCCAGGTGGCAAATACGGCGCAGAGGAAGGAAACGGCGCGCCCCGCGTAATAGCCAAGGCCTGCCCACAACGCGACGTAGAGGACACCAGTGTCTATGAGGAAGCCCAGCACGCCCGCAGCCGCGAACTGAATCGCCTGTCGCTTCACGCGCTACCCGCTCCCTGGATAATGCGTGCGATTTCGTCGGCCTTCGCGTGCATCAGCGCCGAATCGCCACGCGACTCGACATTGAGTCGCAATAACGGCTCGGTATTGGATGAGCGCAGGTTAAAGCGCCATGTGCCGAAATCCGCGCTCACGCCATCTACCCGCTCCACGCTAGGCGATTGCCCCGCATAAAACGCCATCACGCGCGCCACCGCGGTAGCCGCGTCATTCACGACGAAGTTGAGTTCCCCACTGCACGGGAAGGCGGCGATGCGCGCCGCTAGCATGTCGGCCAGGCCCAGCCCCGTTGCCGAGACACGCTCGGCCAACAGCAACCACGGAATCATCCCCGAATCGCAATACGCGAACTCACGGAAATAGTGATGCGCGCTCATCTCGCCACCGTAGACCGCATCCTCGGCACGCATCCTTTCCTTGATAAACGCATGGCCGGTCTTGCTCTCGATCGGTATGCCTCCTGCGGCTTTCACCATATCAATGGTGTTCCAGGTCAGGCGAGGGTCATGGATGATCTTCGCGCCGCGATGCGTCTCCAGGATCTGCGCTGCGAGAAGTCCCACGATGTAGTAGCCCTCGATGAACGCGCCGTCGGCATCGAAGAAGAAGCAGCGATCGAAGTCGCCGTCCCAGGCAATCCCGAAGTCCGCGCCATGTTCGCGCACGGCCTCGGCGGTCGCCGCACGATTCTCGGGCAGCAGCGGGTTGGGGATGCCGTTCGGAAAGCTGCCGTCGGGTTCGTGGTTGACGCGGATGAACTCGATCGGCAGGTGCTTTTCCAGCAGGTCGATCACCGCACCGGCACCGCCATTGCCTGCATTCGCCACGACCTTCAGCGGCTTGAGCGCCGCCGGGTCGATGTAGGTGAGCAGGTGCGCGATGTACGCCGACTTGTCGTGATCCACCAGGACGCGGCCCCGGGTGGCAACGGGCGCACCAAAGGCATCCGCCTCCACCAGGCGCTCGATATCGCGCAGGCCCGTGTCGCCACTGATGGGCCGCGCGCCTTCACGCACCAGCTTCATGCCGTTGTAGTCGATGGGATTGTGGCTGGCCGTCACCATCACGCCGCCGGCGACGCCGCGATGGAAGGTCTGGAAATACACCTCTTCCGTGCCACACAGCCCGATGTCGATGGCATCGCGGCCTTCGTCGTTCAGGCCACGGATAATGGCCTGCGCAAAGGCCGGGCTGTCGCGGCGAATGTCATAACCCACCACGACGGGGCCCTCGCCCACGGTTCGCGCGAAGGCGCGGCCTAGTCGATAGGCCACGCTTTCGTTTAGCTCGTCGGGAACCCGTCCGCGGACGTCATACGCCTTGAAACACTTCACGCTTATTCCACCGTCACCGACTTGGCCAGGTTACGCGGCTGGTCAACGTCGGTGCCGCGCTGGACAGCAACGTGATAGGCGAGCAGCTGCATCGGCACGGTAAAGACCGCGGGCGCGATCAGGTCGCTGCCGCCATCCACGAAAACCGTGGCAAGGCGCTCGGTATCCGTATCCATCTCAACACGCTCGTCGGCGAACACGATCAGCTCGCCACCGCGTGCCCGCACTTCCTGCAGGTTGGATTTCAGCTTGTCGAGCAGCGGACCGTTCGGCGCCACGGCGACGATAGGCATGTTTTCGTCCACGAGCGCCAGCGGGCCGTGCTTCAGCTCGCCAGCCGGGTACGCCTCGGCGTGGATGTAAGAGATCTCCTTAAGCTTCAGCGACCCTTCCAGGGCAACCGGATACTGCGCGCCTCGCCCGAGGAAAAGGGCGTGCTGCTTCGTGATGAAGTGATCCGCGATCTTGATGATCTCACCTTCGCTCTTCAGCGCGTTCTCGATGTAGCGCGGAAGCGACTGGAGCTCCTGGCAATGCGCCAGGTACTGTGCGTGATCCAGCCCACGGCGACGCCCCAGGTCCAGGGCCAACAGCGCAAACGCGGCCAGCTGGGTGGTAAACGCCTTGGTGGAGGCCACGCCGATCTCGGGGCCGGCGCGCGTCATCAGGCGCAGATCCGATTCACGCACCACCGAAGACTCGGGCACGTTGCAGATGGCGAACGTGGCCAGATAGCCGCGTCGGCGCGATTCGCGCATCGCCGCCAGGGTGTCGGCCGTTTCGCCGGACTGCGAGATGGCCACGAACAGCGTGTCGTCGGGCACGACGACGTCGCGGTAGCGATACTCACTGGCCACTTCAACCACGACCGGGATGCGCGCGAACTCCTCGATCCAGTACTTGGCGACCATGCCTGCGTGATAGCTGGTGCCGCAGGCGACGATGTGGATGCCGCGCGTCTTGTCGAGGATCGGATCGGCATCGATGCCAAAGATGTTCGGCAACACACCGTGCGGACCGATCCGCCCTTCCAGCGTATCGGCCACGGCACGCGGCTGTTCGAAGATCTCCTTCTGCATGTAGTGGCGGTACTCGCCACGCTCGACGGAGTCAGCGCTGATCTCGCTCTCGTGTGCCGCGCGATCCACCGGATTGCCTTCGATATCGAAGACTTCGACGCCGCCGCGAGTGATCTCGACGATGTCGTCTTCTTCCAGGTACATCATCCGGTTGGTGACCTTGATGAGCGCCTGGGCATCGGAGCCAAGGAAGTGCTCACCGATGCCAATGCCGACCAGCAGCGGGCAACCGCGGCGGGCGCCGACGATACGGCCCGGCTCATCCAGGCTCATGACCGCGATGGCGTACGCGCCTTCCAGCTGACGCACGGCGGCGGTGACGGCATCACGCAGCGATTTACCCGCTTGCACGTGCTCGTCGATCACCGCCCCCATCACTTCGGTGTCGGTCTGCGAATGGAACGTACGGCCCTTCGCCTGGAGGCCTTCGCGCAGGCTGGCGTAGTTCTCGATGATGCCGTTGTGCACGATGGCGATGCGGCCCTGCACATGCGGGTGCGCATTCACTTCGCTGGGCACGCCATGCGTCGCCCAGCGCGTGTGTGCGATGCCCGTGCCACCCGGAATCGGGTCGGCGTCGTACAGCGCTTCCATTTCGCGCACCTTGCCCTTCGCACGGACGCGGCGAATTTCGCCCTCGTCAGCGATGGCCATGCCCGCGGAATCGTAGCCGCGGTATTCGAGGGCCTTGAGGCCCGCGATCAGGATAGGAGCAATATCACGCTGCGCTACAGCGGCAACGATTCCACACATGGTCGTGTCTTCCTTATCAGTTAACTTTGCGGCGCAGGTAATTGAGCAGATCGATGCGGGTAATCAGGCCGAGGAATTGCTCTCCGTCGACCACGATGGCCACATGACCTTTTTCAAATACCTGCAGCAGGGATTCAATAGGCGACGTCACTTGCAGCATCTCCGGCGACGCAATCATCGCCGTAGCCACCACGTCGCGGAATTTCGACTCATCCGCGTGCACGTGCAGCAGGACGTCCGATTCGTCGAGGATGCCGACGATGCGGTCGCCCTCCATCACCGGCAGCTGCGAGACGTCGTACAGCTTCATCCGGTTGTAGGCGGTGATCAGCATGTCGTCCGGCTTCACCACCACCGTGTCACGGCGGGCGTAGGGACGCAGGATCAGGTCGCGCAGGTCGCCGTAGTGCTCGCGCTCGATGAAGCCGTTGTCGAGCATCCAGTAGTCGTTGTACATCTTCGACAGGTACTTGTTGCCCGTGTCGCAGACGAGGGTGACGACGCGCTTGGGCGTGGTCTGCTCGCGGCAGTACTTCAGCGCGGCCGAGAGCAGCGTACCCGTGGACGAACCACCCAACACGCCCTCCTTCGCCAGCAGCTCGCGCGCGGCCAGGAAGCTTTCCTTGTCGGTGATGGCGTAGGCCTTCTTCACCATGGAGAAATCGCTGATCGACGGCAGGAAATCTTCGCCGATACCTTCGACCATCCACGAGCCGGACTTCTCCGAAAGCGTGCCCTCGTTGATGTACTCGGCCAGGATGGAGCCGACCGGATCGGCCAGGACGATCTCGGTGTTCGGCGAGTGCTCGCGCAAATAAGCGGTGAGGCCGCTCATGGTGCCTGACGAGCCGCAGCCGACGACGATGGCGTCGACGTGGCCGTCGAGCTGGTCGAGGATTTCCGGGCCGGTGGTCTGGACATGCGCCAGCGGGTTGTCCGGGTTACCGAACTGGTTGATGAAGTACGCACCCGGGGTCTCGCGCGCAATGCGCTCGGCCATGTCCTGGTAGTACTCCGGATGGCCCTTGGCCACGTCCGAACGTGTGAGCACCACTTCGGCACCCATCGCCTTCAGGTTGAAGATCTTTTCCCGGCTCATCTTGTCGGGCACCACCAGGATCAGGCGGTAGCCCTTCTGCTGGGCGACCAGGGCCAGGCCCAGGCCGGTGTTGCCGGCGGTGCCCTCGACCAGGGTATCGCCGGGCTTGATCTTCCCGGCGCGCTCGGCGCCTTCGATCATCGATTTGCCGATGCGGTCTTTCACCGAACCGCCCGGGTTGGCGCTCTCCAGCTTGAGGAAGAGCTCGCAACAGCCGGTATCCAGGTGCTGGGCCCGCACCATGGGGGTGCGGCCGATCAGATCGAGGACGCTGTCTTGAACCTTCATTCGAACTCCGTAGATGACTCTCTGGGCGCCCATGATAATGGGTGCCGCGCCTGTTCGAATCCCGCTGTTAAGGCTACGGCGAAACGATGTAGGCAAGACCACGGGTTCGGCAGGCAGGTTCCCTTAATGCGGCGCAACAAAAAGGGCGCGACAGGCGCGCCCTTTGCTGTACTCGATGGCGGCGTCAGTGTTGCCGCGTGGATTGCCAGGTATCCCACATTCGTTCGAGCTTCTCTTTCGCCTGCAGCTTTTCCTGTTTCAGCGTGCGGAGCTCGATGTCGCTAAGCGGAAGGCAGCCGCGGCTGGCTTCCTCGACTTTGTCGTTGAGCTCCTGGTGTCGGAAGTAGAGACGACGGGTGTCCTTGTCGGCACCGATAAATTTTTCAACGTCGTCGCGCTGCTGGTTTTCGAACATTGCGGTACTCCTCGCGGTGGGGCCGACCCGCGACGCGGGGCGGTCGTGAGGGGAGCCATGCGGACGCGAAGGCGCGAGGCATGCTCCGGCAGAACCCCGTCAGGTGTTTTTTCAGTGACGGGAAGTCCAACCTACTCCGCTGTCCGGAGGGTCGCAAGAGCGAAAAACCTCAAAGATCCTGCGAAAAACGGTTGCATCAGCAACGGTTTACGCCACAGCCATGGGCGGCGGGGCTTCCCGGCCGCCCATGCTGCGCCGTCGCGCTCAGTTACCGCCCGAAGACCGCTTCTTCGACGAGGAGCCGGTGGCGGGGGTGTTGGCGGGGGCACCGCCATCGGACGAGCCCATGTCACGCATGGCGCGTGCGGCGGCCTCGGCCAGCGCGGCCTGCTTCTTCGCGGCATTGGCCACCTTGGCCTGTGCCGCGGCGACCTGGCGGGCCTTGTCGCCCTCGGCCTTGGCCTGCTCCAGCGCCTGGGAATATTCCACGCCCTGCTGCTGCAGGCGGGCGGCTTCTTCCTGGATCATCTGGTTCTGCTGGCGCTGCTGCTCCAGCTGGCGGCGGGCCATTTCGGTGTCGAGGCGGCTGGCTTCGAGCAGGATGGCGTCGTGCTCGCGGTCCAGCTGGGCGCTCTTGGCCTGGGCGTCCTGCAGCTGCGCCATCGCCTTGGCGATGTCCACGCGGCGCTCGGCGACGTACAGGTAATGGGCGTGTTCCTTGTCCTTCGGCTTGAACTGGGCCATCTGGCTGATGGCCTCGCGCGCCCGGGCCTGCTCCGCCTGCGCGTAGTTGCCCAGGGTGGGGTCGGTCGAGAGCTGATCCAGGCTGGTGTTCAGGCGGCGGACGTCGAGGTCGTCGGTCGCGGCCATGGCCGTGCCGGCCGAGACAGCCAGCGCCAGGGCGGAGAGGAGGACGGTATAGCGGTTCATTACTGGCCTCCCTGGTTGTTCTGCTGGGGCTGCGGATCGTTCTGCGGCTGCACGTAGCCGCCCTGGTCATTCAGCGGCTGGGTCTGGCCACCGACCGGGGGCGGCGTGGTGTCCGTCGCCTCGGGCAGGACCGATTCGGTTTCCTGCACGTTGTTCGGGATCGGCACCGTGTCGTTCTGGTGGTTGTCGATCATTTCGACGCGCATCTGCGCGTTTTCCTTGCTCTTGGCCGAGTTCTGGGCGCGGGCGGCCCCCAGGCGGGCCTTGGCGCGGGCGAGCTCGCTGTCCGCGCGCGACTCGTCGGCAAGCACCGACGCCTCGTCGTACTTCTTGGCCGCCATGGCGGCCTGCGCCTGGCGGAACTTGCTCTGGGCATAATCCAGGTCAACCGGATCATAATCGGCAGCACCCGCATCGCGGGCAGCCTGCAACTGGGCCAGGGCCTGGTTCATGGAACCATCCGGCGGGGGAACGCTCGCGCAGCCCGCAAGGGTGGCGAAAACCAGGGCCAGGGCGGCCTGGCCAAGGCGCCGGCGGCCCTTCGGCAGGGCGTTCGACGGCAAGTTGTGCACCATCACTCGTTCCTCATACAGCTTTGCGGGATATTGTCGATATAGAAGGTCGGGAGACCGTCGTCTCGATTGTAATGCGAACCAACGGGGGTTTAGGTGGATATCGGTTATTTCCTGAAACTGATGGTGGACAAGGGCGCGTCGGACATGTTCCTGACGACCGGTGCCCCGGTGAACATCAAGGTGGAAGGCAAGCTTTACCCGCTTGGCAACACGGGCCTGCCCAGCGGCATGGTCAAGAAGATCGCCTATTCCCTGATGGACGAAGGCCAGGTGCCCCAGTTCGAGCGCGACCTTGAGCTGAACATGGCGCTGGCCGTGAAGGAAGCGGGCCGCTTCCGTATCAACGTGTTCAAGCAGCGTGGCGAGATCGGCATGGTCATCCGTGCCATCAAGAGCGAGATTCCCTCGCTGGAAGAGCTGCGCCTGCCGTCGATCTTCCGCGACCTGATCATGGAGCCGCGCGGCCTGATCCTGGTCGTCGGTGCCACCGGTTCGGGCAAGTCCACCACCCTGGCGGCCATGCTCGACCACCGCAACACCAACAGCTCGGGCCATATCCTCACCATCGAGGACCCGATCGAATACCTGCACCGGCACAAGCGCTCCATCGTCAACCAGCGTGAGGTGGGCCTTGATACCCACAGCTATCACGAGGCGCTGAAGAACGCGATGCGCGAGGCGCCGGACGTGATCATGATCGGCGAGATCCGCGACACCGAGACCATGGAGGCCGCCATCTCGTTCTCGGAAACCGGCCATCTCTGCCTGGCTACCCTGCACTCCAACAACGCGGACCAGACGCTGGAGCGCATCCTCAACTTCTTCCCGGAATCGGCACACAAGAACGTGCTGATGAACCTGGCCCTGAACCTGCGCGCGGTCATCAGCCAGCGCCTGGTGCTGGGCAAGGAAGGCCGCCGCATCCCGGCGACCGAGGTGCTGCTCAACACCCCGCTGATCCGCGACATGATCCGCCGCGGCCAGATCCACGAGGTGAAGGACGCCATGGACCGCAGCCTGCAGGAAGGCATGCAGACCTTCGACCAGTCGCTGTACCGCCTGTACCGCGAAGGCCAGATCACCCTCGACGAGTGCCTGAACAAGGCGGACTCGCGCGATGGCCTGGCGCTGAAGATCCGCCTGTCCGAAGGAGCGACGGGGACGGAGTTTGCGTCCAGCGATCCTTATGGGATTGGGGTTTAGCGCCTACACCGCGTTGTTGGCTTTTCGCGCACAGGGTGCGCTCCTACATTTGCATGTAGGGGCGCATTTTTTTATTGGGGGTTACGGGGCGTCGGGCTGGGACTCGGGGGCGGCTTTCTGGAAGGCCTCCAGGGCGTTGCAGTTTTCGACGACGCGGCGGATCAGCGGGTACGGGCCGAGGTCCAGCTCCCAGCGAACGGCGTTGTAGTACTGCGGCACCAGGCAGACGTCGGCAAGGGTCGGGGTGTCGCCCCAGCTGAACGTGCCACGCGGCCCCTGCGCCAGCAGGGCCTCGATCCCATCGAAACCACCGCCGATCCAGCGCCGGCTCCACGCCGCCTTGGCCGCGGCGTCCGCCCCGAACCGCCCCTCGATCTCCTTGAGCACCCGCAGGTTGCCCAGCGGATGGATATCCGTGCTCACGGCCAGGGCCAGCTCACGCACGCGGGCGCGGTGGCGGGGGTCGGCGGGGAGCAGCGCCGGCGTCGGCCGGGTCTCTTCCAGGTATTCAAGGATGGCCATGGACTGGCGCACCACGAAATCGCCGTCCACCAGGGTCGGCAGCTGTCCCTGCGGCGATACCTCCCGATATGCCGGTTTCAGGTGCTCCCCACCCTCGTTGAGCAGGTGCACGGGCCGGGCCTCGTAGGCCAATCCCTTCAGATTCAGGGCGATACGGATGCGGTAGGCGGCGCTGGAGCGCCAATAGGTGTACAGGGCGAGGGCCATGGCGATTCCTTCGGTGGTCGGCCGATTCTAGCGGGGACGTTACAATCAGGGTTTCCCCGCACCCGAAGCTGGAGCTCATCGTGTCCGTTATCCGCATGCAAGACCTCGACCTGCGCGGCAAGCGCGTGCTGATCCGCGAAGACCTGAACGTACCGGTCGAGAACGGCAAGATCACCTCCACCCAGCGCCTCGACGCCTCCCTGCCCACGATCGTCGCCGCCCGCGACGCCGGCGCAAAGGTCATGGTCATCTCTCACCTGGGCCGCCCGAAGGAAGGCGAGTTCGATGAAGCCTCCTCGCTGAAGCCGGTGGCCGAATGGCTTGGCCAGAAGCTGGGCAAGGACGTGCGCCTGGTCCGCGATTACCTGGATGGCGTGGACGTGGCCGACGGCGAAGTGGTGGTGCTCGAAAACTGCCGCATGAACGTCGGCGAGGGCAAGGACGACGAGGCGCTGTCGAAGAAGTACGCCGCGCTCTGCGACGTCTTCGTCATGGATGCCTTCGGTACCGCCCACCGCGCGCAGGCCTCCACCCACGGCGTGATCCGCTTCGCGCCGGTGGCCGCCGCGGGTCCGCTGCTGGCGAAGGAACTGGACGCACTGGGCAAGGCGCTTGAGCATCCGGCCAAGCCGCTGCTCGCGATCGTGGCCGGCTCCAAGGTCTCGACCAAGCTGGAGCTGCTGCAGAACCTGGTGGGCCGCGTCGAGCAGCTGATCGTGGGTGGCGGCATCGCCAACACCTTCATCCTCGCCGAGGGCCATAAGGTCGGCAAGTCGCTGGTCGAAGCCGACCTGCTGGATACCGCGAAGAAGATCATGGCCGACGCCAAGGCGCGCGGCGCCGAAGTCCCGGTTCCGACGGATGTCGTCGTGGCCACCGAATTCTCTGCCACGGCCAAGGCCACGGTGAAGGCGGTCGGTGACGTCGCGGACGACGAGATGATCCTGGACATCGGCCCCGAGACCGCGAAGCGCTACGCCGAGCTGATCGAGAAGGCCGGCACGGTGGTGTGGAACGGCCCGGTCGGCGTGTTCGAGTTCGACGCGTTCGGCAAGGGCACCGAGACCCTCGCCCGCGCGATCGCCGCCTCGAAGGCGTTCTCGATTGCCGGTGGTGGCGACACCCTGGCCGCCGTCGACAAGTACGGCATCGAGGACGGCGTGTCCTACATCTCCACCGGTGGCGGCGCCTTCCTCGAATTCCTCGAAGGCAAGGAACTCCCCGCCGTGGCGGCCCTCAAGGCACGGGCGGACGCGAAGTAATGTTGTTTCTCTTCGACCTTGACGGCACGCTGATCGATTCTGAAGTGGGCATCTTCGCCGGCATCCGCCATTCCATGGCGGCGGTCGGCGCGGAAGCACCCGATGACGCCACGATGCGCTCGTGGATCGGGCCGCCGCTGCGCGTGAGCTTCGGCGGCGTACTGGACGGCAACGCCGAGCGCGTTGAGGCGGCCGTCGCTGCCTACACGGATCGCTTCCACGACGTGGGCTGGTCCGAGCACCGCGTGTACGACGGCATCCCCGAGCTCATCGCCGCCCTCGCCGCCCGCGGCCATCGCCTCGCCGTGGTGACCAGCAAGACGCGCGAGCACGCCGAGCGCATCCTCAACCACCTGCCCTTCGGCCCGACGTTCGAGCGGCTGTACGCGCCCGACCCGAGCAGCGCGCGCAGCGAGAAAGCGGAAATGGTGGCGGCGGCCGTTGCCGACTTCGGGCACGACCCAGCGGATACCTTCATGATCGGCGACCGCCGTTACGATATGGAAGGCGCCGTGGCGAACAGCGTGCGCGGCATTGGCGTGCTCTGGGGCTTTGGCGATCGCGAAGAGCTCGAGACGGCGGGTGCATGGGCCATCGCTGCCAAGCCCACCGATATCCTGTCGCTGGCTTGAAACGGTAGGACCGGCCCTGCCCGCGTAGTATCCTGCGCCCCTGTTTGTCGGGGGCTCAGGACATGAATTCGGTTGCCGCGGAGAAAACCATCCCGGTTGCGCCGCCGCGCGCGTGGCCCGCGGCGACGATTGCTGCCTTCAGGCGGGTACTGGTGCCCTTCCTGCTAACTCGCCTCGTTATTCTGTTTATTTTCGGCGTGACGCCGGCCATGACTGCCGTATCGGTCAGTCAGTGGAATAGCGACGACGGCACCGCCATCCGCCTGTCTAAAGCAACCTTGGCGAAAGGCGTGAGCGCGGTCGCCATCGGTAATGACTCGGCCTGGTACTACACCATTGCCCACGACGGCTACGAAAAGCGCCCGTTCGATACGTCGCATCAGGCGAATTGGGCGTTCTTCCCGCTTCATCCGCTTTTGTGGCGCGCCGTAGCGACCATCACCGATGAATGGATATGGTCGGGTGTGCTACTTGCCAATGTGCTGATGCTCATCGGATTGTGTGTCCTTTGGCGACTCGCCTACGATCTCACCGGCAAGCGTGAGACGGCCGATGCCAGCGTTGTCTTCGCGTGCCTCTGGCCCGCCAGCTATTTCATGTCGCTTCCGCACACCGAGGCGCTGTTCTTCACCCTCGCGTGCCTCTCGCTTCTTGCAGCGCGGCGGGGTGCCTTTCCCGCCGCCGGGATCGCCGGCGCCCTTGCGTCCGCCACGCGTTTCAATGGACTGTTCCTGATCCCGTCGCTGCTGGCGGCATGGATCGGCAGCGATCGTCGGAAACACCACCTCCCGTGGATAGCCGTGGCGGTTGCAGGTACCGCGCTGTATGCCGTTTACCTTTGGTCGATCACCGGCAATGCGCTTGCCTTCAAGGACATTCAGGTGGCGTGGGGACGGGGACTCGCTGCGCCGTGGGCTGCCATCGCGGATTACATCGGGCATCCGGCCAAGATCGCCGTATCGTGGAATCCGCGACTGATTAACTTCCTTTCCGTGGTAGCAGGCATCGCTAGCGTAGTGGCCTGCTGGAAGCGAGGCTGGCGCGACATCGCGCTATTCACAGCATTGACGATGCTCGCGCCGCTATGCACGGGCACGCTGACTTCGATGACGCGCTACCTGGGCGTGGCGCCAGGCCTCTTCGTTTCCTTTGCCGCCTGGTCTGAAAGGAGCCCGCGCGTCGGGCAGAGCCTGCTGGCGCTTTCGTCTGTCGTGCTCACATTGATGTGCGTCCTGTTTGCCGCTGGCATCGATATCGCGGGCGCCTAGTACGTCGCTGCAAACAGGCAATCGCCCAGAAGGCACTTACCCAGCCTACCCGTGGCCAGGCGCCTGCACCCGTCGGGCGCAGCCCGAACGAAGGCAAGGTAAGTATCGGCCGTTCGCGTGAGACGTCCTCGACGCGGCAACGCGCCGATTATCCACACGCCGTGTGGATACGTACTGCATAAGGGTGTGGATAACTCCCATTCGGTCAGCCACACCATGTACTTACGTCACGCTGGTCACTCACTGACCAGCCCGTCGCCGACGCTCCGGCAAGGAATGCCCTACGCGATCTTTGGCCTGGTGCCGACACGGATCGTCCGCAACACCCTCTGACAGCCTCAGCGACGGACGCATACGCTTCCCCTCCACCAATCCGGTGCCAGGGAAGAGGTACGTGCATGAAAACAGGTCAAAGGATGGCGTGCGTGTTGATCGCCGCAGGGATGGGTCTCGCCAGTGGGAGTGCCACCGCCGAGGTGCTCGGTCCAGGGTACTCGCTGGAAGTCGGCCAGCGGCTGTACTCGGTGACACACGACTACTACGCCTCGCTTGATGCGGATGGCGACTTCGTGATCTATCGCAGTAACGGCACGCGCGGGTGGTCCACTGGGACGCGTGGCTCAGGCGCCGTCAGGGCAACCATGCAGCGCGATGGCAAGTTCACCCTCGTCAACGCGGCAGGCCAGCGCGTCTGGTCGACACCCACCCGCGGACGCCATCGCCTGTTCGGCATCGGCAGCTGGGGCACGGCGATGGTGATCAACGCGCGTAAATGGAAACCGCGCGACAAGAAAGCGGAGCCCTTCGTCGACGAGATCCTGATGCGGCGCGGCAAACTCGACTGGCAGTCGACCGCGTTCGACAGCCCGGCCATACGCCGTGGACAGGCAGGGGCGAAAGACGCTGCGAAGGCGGCCAAGAGCAAACGCCTCCGTCGCCAACGGACGGGCCACTAGCCACCGCGTTATCCACACCGAATGTGGATACACGCTGCATAAGCGTGTGGATAACTCCCCTTCGCACTTTCACGCCAACCACTTAGCTCACCGTGGTCATTCACTGACCACCGCGTCCGCGAGTATCCACAGGGTATGTGGATACACGCTGCATAAGCATGTGGATAACTCCGGATTGACTAACCACGCCTCGAACTTACGTCAACTTGGTCATTCGCTGACCTGTGCCAAGGACGAATCCCAACTCATGAAAGTAAAGCAACGTATGAAATGCGCGTTCCTCGCCGCAGGCCTTGCTCTCGCCAGCGGCACCACGACTGCGGAAGTGCTTGGCCCCGGTCGCTCGATGCTCACAGGGGAGCGCCTATATGCCAGTACGAAAGACTACTACGCCACGCTCGAGCCGGATGGCGACCTTGTCATCCTGCACAAAGACGGAAGGCGCATCTGGTCCACCGGAACGCACGGCAGGGGCGCGGTAAAAGCCACTATGCAACGGAACGGCAAGTTCGTACTCACCACCAACACGGGCCGGACCGTATGGCAAACCCCAACTCGCGGACGCCATCGTGTGTTTGGCGTCGGCGTCGGTGGAACGGCCATGGTAATAAATGCCCGCAAGTGGAAGCCTCGCGACAAGGCAGCGGAGCCTCACGTCGAAGCGATGTTGGCTCGGCGCGCGAGGCTGGAATGGCAGTCACCGACACTCAAGGTGATGGTGCAGCAACAACGGGAGGCGGAAGCTCAGGCAGCCGAGCAGAGGGCACGATCGGAGCGTACGCGTCGCAGGGCGCGCCCGTAGCTGAGTCACATCTTCAGTCGCCACCGACGTCCTTCCATGGCCTGCTGACAACCAAATCCATGAAAGCAGGGAACAAAAGTTCGCTCCCATAGGCACTTAGATGATCAGCATCAAAAAATAGAGGACGGCCACCCCGATACCCGGAGCAAACGACCTCATCCTCAGGGCAAAGGATCGGAAGAGGATCAAACAGACGGACATCAGGTTCCTTCGCGAGGTCCGCCAGCGCGAGCATAACGGGCCGCCGCCGGGCCTCAAACTCTGCCCTTTCAACCAAATGTCCTGGACGACAAACAGCTTGCCACTGAGTCCACCCGTCCGCACAGCGAAATAGCGGAACATTTAAAAGGAGGTTAGGTGCTAAGACGACCACATGTGCGCCGACCGTCCGAAGCTCCCCAAGGATGTTGCGAGCTTCAGCTAGACCACTTGGAATAGCATGCCTGGGCGCGACACTGCCGCCCCACTGGTCGACCCGACGCTCCAAGCGTAGCGATGGAAGGAACACCACATCACCGGGCTGCAGCGCGGCCATCATGTGCTTTCTTGCGGCCTGAAAGCTTCGCTTACAGTGCTCGGACGACTCCCGTTCCAGTTGCAGACTCAGAACCGGGCAACCGCCATTGTTGTAGAGAAAGACGGGAGCGCCAGTCGTTGCGACGTAAGCTGCATACATCGGTCCGAGCGCCAGTGCATGAGAATCTCCTATGGCGAAGACACGAGGCGCCTTCGAAACGGAAGGACATCCTTTGCGGCTGATCGTCTTAACCCAACCGGAACCGACCTCTGCGTTGGCGCGATCTACGCGTCCACATGTGAGATACGAACCTGGCTTCGTCTTCGGAAACCAATCCTCCGCGTGCCGCATGACGGTTGATCGAGACCAGCGGCCCGTCTGATGATGAATGGCGTCAAGCAAAACTGCGCCCACTACCATGGTGGCTATGCCGGAACCAACAACAAAGGAAGGGCGCCACTCTCGTGTTGCGCGCAGGCCATGGGACTCGATGTATCGCCAGGACGCATAGGCAACCCCAGACGCGACAACCAACGCCGCGACCCGCTGCATCGGGCCATCGAGGCCAACCGTCCAACGAAATAGGACGAATACAGGCCAATGCCACAAGTAGAGCGAATACGACATGCGACCGGCAGACGCCAGAGGAAGCCAGCTCAGCAGCGACGAAAGCCTCGTCCGTTCGTGGTGCGCCAAAGAGAAGAGCAGGCATCCCGTTCCCAGCACCGCCGGAATCGCGCCAGGTACCGGAAACTGTTGCGGCGAAGCAGAGCCCAACGAATAGAGAACACCGATAAGTCCCGACGTCCCGAGCACCAGAAGAGCCTTCTTACTCTGCGCGGGTCGCCCCTTCTGTAGAATTTGCCACGTGACCACGCCTGTCAGAAATTCCCAGGCGCGAGCAGGTACTAGATGGAATGCAACGCGAAAGTCGTCGGACGTCGGCAGCAGGCCAAAGGCAAGTGACGTCACCAGCATCCCTGAGCAAATCAGGAATGACACGGTTCTCCATTCTCCACCCTTCAGCCAGCCGGCAATCGCGAAGGGAAATAGAAGGTAAAACTGCTCCTCGAGACCAAGGGACCACGTGTGTACGTACGGATTGAAGTCGTTGGACGGCGAAAAATAGTCATCGCCTCGCGACGCCATAAGCCAGTTACTGGCACCGTAAAACGCCATACGACCCGTTTTGTGGTTGCGATCGCTTAGCCATGCCTCTGGCACCCAAAGCATGCACGCCACACCTGTGGCGATCAGGCATACGACAAGCGCAGGAAGAAGCCTGCGCACGCGGCGGGCAAAGAACGCCCACACCCAGCCTTCGACCAAGCCATGACGACATACCGACGCGCTGACGACGAAGCCAGATACGACTAGGAAGACGTCAACGCCGGAAAAACCTCCGGGCAAGCTTGTAGGCGAAAGGTGATACCACACGACCGCAAGCACCGCCAGCCCACGCAAACCGTCGATAGCGGCAATGCGATCCATCCGTTCGTTTAGCACGTTCTTTCGTCATCCCGTCGAAAGCCGATGAGACTATCAACGCGCTCGTACCGATCGCTATCAGTGAAGTCTGAAAGTCACGTGCGGTTTCTCCCTCGTCGCGCTGATGTTTGCCCGTGAGGGAAGCCCTACACCGACAGGCAGGTTGCCCACGACATACGTCGCTGGACCCTGACTAAGATCGCCATCAAGTCTGATATCGACTCCGAACGAGAGCACATACCTTTGGTTGACACCACGAATGGTGTTTACACGAGACGACTATGACTAGAACGTATTTGAAGGCGGGGCTCGCCAGCGCCGTTACACTCGCCGGGCTTGCTCACGGCGACGTGGCGCATGCCGAGTTACTACGCGCCGGCCAGTCGATCAGCGTTAACCAACGCCTTTACACTGATCGAAACCTGCATTTTGTGACGTTGACCGACGATGGCCGGCTGATGCTCGTTCGAAATGACGGTCGTATCAGCTGGGCGACGAACACACGAGGGTCCGGCGCTGTGATCGCATCGATGCAAACCGACGGCAACTTTGTCATCTACAACGCGCAGAGTCAGCCCGTGTGGTCGACCGGCACATGGGGACCCGACCGCGTCTTTGGCGTCGATCCTGCTGGTCGCGTGTTTGTGATGAAACCAACGAAGAAAAATCGAACGAAGTATCTGCAAGCTACCGAAGCGGCCAGCCTTGGTGCGGCCGGGGGGAAAATGGAGTGGAACACGCCACGCACCAGCTTCCTGCCCTACTGAGCGCCGATCGAAGCGTCAGTTGCGGCCGATCTAACGACACCGTGTAATGTAAGAAGGCCCCCTTTCGGGGGCCTTCTGGCTTACTTGATCACACCCTTCACCGCATCAATCACCGCCGTGGTGGTGATGCCGAAGTGCTCATACAGCTTGTCGATCGGGGCCGAGGCGCCGAAGGTCGTCATGCCGATGACCTTGCCGTCGAGGCCGGTGTACTTGTACCAGAAGTCCACCGAAGCGGCTTCCACCGCGACGCGGGCGCGGCACCACGACGGCAGGACGCCTTCGCGGTATTCCACCGGCTGTGCGTCGAACTCTTCCGTGCAGGGCATCGAGACGACGCGGACCGGAATGCCCTGGTCACCCAGCGACTTCGCGGCATCCACGGCCATGCCCACTTCCGAACCGGTGGAGATGATGATGGCCTTGAACTTCTCGGCCGGCTCGAACAGGACGTAGCCGCCCTTCTCGATGTTCGCCACCTGCTCTTCCGTGCGCGGATTATGCTTGAGGTTCTGGCGCGAGAAGATCAGGCACGACGGGTTGCCCGTGCGCTCGATGGCCTTCTTCCACGACACGGCGGATTCCACGGCATCGGCCGGGCGCCACACGCGGTTGTTCGGGATCAGGCGCAGCGAACCGAGGTGCTCGATCGGCTGATGCGTCGGGCCGTCTTCACCCAGGCCGATCGAATCGTGCGTGTACACGTGGATCGCGTGGGCCGGGATGAGGCACGACATGCGCACCGCGTTGCGGGCGTAGTCGGAGAACACCAGGAAGGTCGCGTCGTACGGCACGAAACCGCCGTGCAGCGCGATACCGTTGGAGATGGCCGACATGCCGAACTCGCGCACGCCGTAATGGATGTAGTTGCCTTCCGCGCCACCGGTGGAAATGTTCTTCGAACCCTTCCAGATGGTCAGGTTGGACGGCGCCAGGTCAGCGGAGCCGCCGATCAGTTCCGGCAGCAGCGGGCCGAACGCATCCAGCGACATCTGCGATGCCTTGCGCGAGGCGACCACCGGGCCATCGGCCTGCAGCTTGTTGATGAACGCCGCGGCGCCATCCTTCCAGTTCTTCGGCAGCTCGCCGGAGAGGCGACGCTTCAGTTCGGCAGCGAGTTCCGGGTGGGCGGCGGCGTAGGCGTCGAACTTCTCGTTCCAGGCCTTCTCGTTCCTGGCGCCGTCGTCCTTCGCGTTCCACGAGCTGTAGATCTCTTCGGGGATGACGAAGGCGGGGTAGTTCCAGCCAAGACGCTCGCGGGTGAGCTTCACTTCCTCAACGCCGAGGGCGGCGCCGTGGGATTCTTCCTTGCCTTCCTTGTTCGGCGAACCGAAGCCGATGACGGTCTTGCAGATCACCAGGCTCGGCTTTTCGCTCTGCGAGATGGCGGCGTTGATCGCGGCCTTGATGGCCTCCGGATCATGGCCGTCGACCGGCTTGTCGTCAGCGCCGACCACGACGTTCCAGCCGTAGGCGCGGAAGCGCTCGGCGGTGTTGTCGGTGAACCAGTCGTGCACTTCGCCGTCGATGGAAATGCCGTTGTCGTCGTAGATGGCGACGAGCTTGCCGAGCTTCAGCGTACCGGCGAGCGAGGACACTTCATGCGAGATGCCTTCCATGAGGCAGCCGTCGCCGACGAAGACGTAGGTGTGGTGGTCGACCACGTCGTGGCCCGGGCGGTTGAAGCGCTCGGCGAGCACCTTCTCGGCGATGGCGAAACCGACGGCGTTGGCGAGGCCCTGGCCCAGCGGGCCGGTGGTGGTCTCGACGCCCGGCGTGTGGCCGAACTCCGGATGGCCCGCCGTGTGATGGTCGAGCTGGCGGAAGTTCTTGATGTCCTCGATCGGCAGCGCATAGCCGGTGAGGTGCAGCAGCGCGTACTGCAGCATCGAGCCGTGGCCGTTGGAGAGGATGAACCGGTCGCGGTTGGGCCAATGCGGGTTCGTCGGGTTGTGGTGCAGGAAATCACCCCACAGCACCTCCGCGATATCGGCCATGCCCATGGGCATGCCCGGGTGGCCCGAATTGGCAGCTTGCACAGCATCCATGGCCAGGGCGCGGATCGCATTGGCGCGTTCGCGGCGTGTCGTCATCGGCGTTCTCCAGTTCAGAAGGCGTGTGAAAGCGTTCATTGTCGCTGATTGCGTATCACGTTGTCGTGGACGTTCATGCCGCAGCCGGGAAGTTAACCTCGGCTTAATCTTTTTGAGCCGGTTTTTGAATTCCTTCATGTACGCACCGCTCTAATCCATACCAGGCCACACGCACTCCCCCTCCCCCATGGCGGGTGGCCTGCCCCAAAATAAGAGGAACATCCCCATGAAAAAGGCAGCTCTTGCCCTTGCGGTTTCTTGCGTCTCGCTTTCGGCTATTCCGGCCTTTGCACAGGACAACCAGGCCATTTCTGGCAACTACCAGCCGAGCCAGGCCGTCGGTAGCGGTAACTGGTTCATTGGCGCCAATGTCGGCCGTACCAACGGCAGCGACACCGGCGGCTTCGGCAGCAACACCGACGGCTTCGACTTCCTGCACGGCGAAAAGGGCCGTCGCACGGGCTATGGCCTCCTCGGCGGTTATCGCTGGAAGGTAGGCCCGGACCTGGGCCTCGGCCTTGAAGCCGGCTACACCGACCTCGGCAACTACCGCGTCAAGAACGTCTTCGAATCCGGCCAGGATGTGGACCAGAAGAGCACTCACAACGCCCTTCGTGGCTGGATGGTTGGCGTGAACGGCAAGATCAACCTCGTGCCGCAGTGGTACATCAGCATGCACGGCGGTTACTTCCGCGCCAACGACAACAACAACAATTACAACAACTCGGTGGGCCAGGATCTCGGCTTCTCCAACGGCGGCCGCGGCAACCGTGGCAGCTTCTACGCAGGCCTGGGTACGGGTTGGGACGTCAACGAACACTTCGGTGTCGGCGTCGCCTACGACTACTTCCATGCCAACGCCGGCAAGATCCGCGACAACGCCACCGGCGAAACCCAGGTGGGCCTGAAACGCTCCACCGGTATCGCTTCGGTGACCGGCGAGTACCGCTTCTAAGCTAAGCCCTTGATCTGAAACGCCTGAGCCGCGGCAGCCGGTCTGCCGCGGCTTAACATCGGCTTAATACTGAACTAAGCGGTATTGAATCTACCCGCTACCGCCTCATCTCAGTGTTCGACGCACGACATCCCCGCCGTGCGGCACAAAAAGAAAAAGCAGGAGAGTTCCACCATGAAGAAGACCCTTATCGCCCTCGCCCTGGTTGCTGCTGGCGCCGTTGCCGCCCCCGCCTTCGCGCAGGACGTGAACCCGGCCGCTGGCTGGTTCGTCAATGGCAACGTGGGCCGCACCTCGGTCGACAAGGACCGCTATAACGGCCACGACACGGGTTATGCGCTCAATGGCGGCTATCGCTGGGGCGTGACCCCGTGGGCGGCCATCGGTGCGGAAGTGGGCTACAACGACCTGGGCAACATCCACGCTAAGAATTTCTTCAACAACGATCGCGTGGTGGATCGCCGCAAGTCGGAGCTGCATGGCTGGACCGCTGGCATCAATGGCAAGTTCAACATTGATCCGCAGTGGTACATCAGCGCGCGCACCGGCCTGTACGCGTGGAAGGGCCACGGCACCAGCAACGACGACCTCGTGCGCCGTAACCTCGACAAGACCAGCTGGTACGCCGGCGTCGGCGTGGGCTACGACTTCAGCAACAACTGGAGCCTCGGCCTGAACTACGACCATTACGATGCGAAGAAGGACAACCTCGACCTGACGACGAACATGACGTCGGTGTCGCTGGAATACCGCTTCTAAGCAACGTGACAGGCACAAAAAAACCGGGCGCCGCAAGGCGCCCGGTTTTTTTGTGGATTACTTCTTCCAGACGCCGCGGGCGGCGTCGCTGTTTTCCTTCGCACGCTCGACCACGGTCTTCTGGGCGGCTTCGTAGTTGGCCTTCGGATCCTTGGCCCAGGTTTCCAGGGCCTTCGACACCAGTGCACGACCGTACGAGAAGCTGATCGGCCACGGGTGCGGATGATCGAGGCCGAGCTTGTTGATCTCGTTCAGGTGCTGGGTGGCCTGCAGGTCGGACTGGCCACCCGAGAGGAACACGATGCCTGCCACGGCGGCCGGCACCGCGTACTGGAACACCGAAACCGTCGCATTGGCGATGTCTTCGGCGTCAGCCTGGTCTTCTTTCGGCGCGAACTTGCCCGGGATCACCATGCTGACCTTCAGGATCAGGGCGCGCAGTTCGACGTTGTTGAGCTCGAGCTGGGCGAACAGGCTCTGCAGCACTTCTTTGTGCACGGCGAAGCTGGTGTCCAGGTCCTGCACGCTGGACGGATCGTCCATCAGGATTTCCGGCTCGACCATCGGCACCAGGCCGGCTTCCTGGCAGAGCGCCGCATAACGGGCCAGCGCATGGGTGTTGGCTTCGACGGCGGCCGAGGTCGGCGTGTCGTCGGTGATCTTGATCACGGCGCGCCACTTGGCGAACTTGGCGCCCAGCTTGGCATATTCCTGCAGGCGCTCGCGCAGGCCGTCGAGGCCTTCGGTCACCACTTCATCCGGGAAGCCGGCGAGCGGGTGCGTGCCCTTGTCCACCTTGATGCCCGGGATGATGCCCGCGGCATTCATGGCTTCGACCATGCTGCGGCCATCGTCGGTCTTCTGGCGGATGGTTTCGTCAAAGAGGATGGCGCCGGAGATGTACTGGCCCAGGCCCGGCGCGGTCAGCAGCAACTGACGGTACTTGCGGCGGTTCTCCTCGGTGTTCTCCAGGCCAACGGCCTCGATGCGCTTCTTGATGGTCGATGCCGACTCGTCGACGGCAATGATGCCTTTGCCGGGGGCGACCATCGCCTGCGCGATTTCTTCGAGGTTTTCGATGCTCATGACAACTCCGTGGAAGTGGGGGTATGCAAAAAACCGGCGGAGTATAGGGGCATACCCCGCGAATGCCGTTGTGCGGCGCGGTCAGGCGATCAGGCGGACGGGTAACCCGGGAGCTCGCACTGCTTGTACAGCGCGGCCTTGCGGGCGGGGTCTTCGGGGACGTTGAAGCCCACCACGTAGTAGGTGGCGACCGGCTCGGCCGTGCGGTTTACGCCGGACGGGGCGTAGCGGAAATCCTTCACGGCGCTCACGCCCACCTGGGCCAGGTCACCGGCCGGGATGGTCTTCGCCGCGGTGACGTTCTGCGGCAAGCCGTTGGAGCCGATGAGGTAGGTGACGGCGACGCAACCGGGCTGGTCGAGGTTCTTGCCGGTGTTCGGCACGTCGGCGTTGACCTGGGTATTGGTCAGGGTCCAGTACGCCGGAAGGCGATCCGGGGAGACGCGGCGGGTGTTCTGCGCCGCGGCGGGGCCGGCGGCAAGCAGGAGGACGGCGGCGGCGATAGCGCCGGCGGGGAGGAATGTGCGGATCATGACGCCCTCGGTGGTTTGCCAGGGCTGAGAGTTTACCTCCCTCTGGCATTCAGGGCGTGTGGAATCCTGCCGTCAAACGCCAGAGGGCGGGTTCCCTGGGAAACCCGCCCTCTGGCGTCGTCCTATGCCGAAGGTCGGCTTAGAGGTCGCGCAGGCTGTCCGCGATGCCGTCGTCGCCGATGACCAGCAGCTTCAGCGTGTTGGTACCGCCGTGGCTGCCAATGTGGTCACCGTGGGTCAGGATCACGCGGTCGCCCTTGCCCAGCTTGCCCAGCGAGAACAGGTGCTGGAGCGCGGCACGGGCCGTGTGGGCCGGGTCGAGCTTGCCGGTTTCGAAGGCCACCGGCTGCACGTCGCGGAGCATCAGCATGCGGCGGCGGGCCACGTCCGACGGCGACATCGCGTAGATGGGCACGGCGAAACGGTAGCGCGACAGCCACTGGGCGGTAGCACCGGACTCGGTCAGCGAGACGATGGCGCGCACGCCCACCTGCGAGGCGAGCTGCATGGCGGCCAGGGCGATGGCCTGGTCGGAGCGGTCCAGCGACTGGACGCTCGGGCGCAGGTCGTCGCGCGGCTCGAACTGGCGCTCGGCACCGAGGCAGATACGACGCATGGCCGCCACGGCCTTGTCCGGGTGGGCACCGGCCGCGCTCTCTTCCGAGAGCATGACGGCATCGGTACCGTCGATGACGGCGTTGGCCACGTCCAGCACTTCGGCGCGGGTCGGGATCGGCGCACGCACCATCGACTGCAGCATCTGCGTGGCGGTAATCACCGAGCGGTTACGCATCACCGATTCACGGATGATCTTCTTCTGCAGGCCCGGGAGCTCGGCATCGCCGATTTCCACGCCGAGGTCGCCGCGCGCCACCATCACCACGTCGGAGGCGTCGATGATTTCGCCAAGCACGGGGATGGCGTCGGCGCGCTCGATCTTCGAGACGATGGCGGCATCGCCACCGGCTTCGCGCAGGAGGCGGCGGGCCTCGTGCAGGTCGGCCGCCGAGCGGACGAAGGACACGGCGAGGAAGTCGGCGCCCATTTCGGCGGCCAGCTTGATGTCGTTGCGATCCTTGTCCGACAGCGCGGAGACGCTGAGGCCACCGCCCTGGCGGTTGAGGCCCTTGCGGTTGGACAGGCGGCCGCCGATGGCGACGCGGGTGTGGATCTCGCTGCCGACGACGTCGATGACGTTCAATGCGACGAGGCCGTCATCCAGCAGCAGGACGTCGCCCGCGACGACGTCGCGCGGCAGGTCGTAGTAGCTGACGCCGACGCGGGTCTGGTCGCCGGCCGGTGCATCCGGGCGACAGTCAAGGACGAAGCTGTCACCGGGCATCAGGTCGATCGGGCCGTCGATGAACTTCTCGATGCGGATCTTCGGGCCCTGCAGGTCGGCGAGGATGCCGACTTCGCGGCCCACCGCGTCGGCGGCGGCGCGCACCGCATTGGCGCGGGCGCGATGGTCGTCCGGCGTGCCGTGGGAAAGATTCAGGCGAACGATATCCACGCCCTCCTCCAGGATCTTCTCGAGCATGCCGGGCACATCGGTGGCCGGGCCGAGGGTGGCGACGATCTTGGTGCGGCGTACCTGGATTTCGGTCATCTTTTCTTACCTTCTCTGGGTTTCTTGAATGGGGTGCGAGCCGGTCAGTCCAGCGTCTTGTTCAGCAGGTCGGCCAGGCGCTTGCCGGCTTCACGCAGGCGCAGCTCGGCCACCGGGAGGTTCTTCGCCACGTAGGCGTCGTCGATCTTGTGGCTGTCGGGGTAGAAGCCCGGCGTGGCGACCACCTGGCAGGATTCTTCCGCCCACTGGGCGTACGCGTTGTCCAGCGGCGGGATGGCGCGCGGCAGCGTCACCGGGCCCTGGGCGGCCAGGCGGTCGGCGTAGGCGTCCCACTTGAGGTCGCGGGTGTACAGCAGCTTCGAATCCCACACGCTGTGCAGGTTGGTGCCCTTGCCGTCGAACTGCACCTGGTACTCGTTGCCGCCCTTGTCATCGCGGTTGCCCGCATGCAGGGGCTGGTGCACGTCGCCGACGAAGTGGACCACGAACTTCAGGGCCTCGGCGCGCTCGGCGTCGGACTTGTGGCGGTCGCCCAGGATGGCGACGTACTTCTCAAGCCCGCCCACCACGCACTTGCCGTCGGCGCAGTCCACCGGCGGGTTGTAATGGCACTTCGGGTCGTGGAAGTCGGCGTAATGCAGGGGGCCGGTGGCCTTGCCCAGGTCGCGGGTCTCCGGGTTGTCGCGCAGGCGGTCCGGCCAGCTGGCGACGTCGGGCAGGGAGTCATCCCCGTCGGCCTTGAGCAGGCGCTCCACCTCGGCCCTGGCCGAGGGATCCAGCTGGCGCCAGGCCAGCTCGGCGACGATGCGGTGGCCAATATCGCCCCAGGCGGCGGCAGTGCCGGCGACGACGGGAAGGGTCAGGGCCAGGAGAATGGCGATGGTGCGGCGCTTATGGGGCGTCTTCATGGGACAGTAAACGTTTCCGTCGCGGGCGAAGGGCGAAGTGTGCCACAGCCGGGCTGAGGCACGAATGACAAAATCGCGGCGGTGCAGCACGGCTGGCCCTTGCCTGAAGCGGACGAGGCACGGCGCCGCAGGATCGAGCGGCCCCCTCCGGTGATCCGTTATGATCCGGGTTTGCGTTTTCCGTCCCTGCTCCACCCGCCCTTTTACCCGGAGGTTTGCAATGACCATCAAGGTCGCCATCAACGGTTACGGCCGCATCGGTCGCAATGTCCTGCGTTCGCTGTACGAGTCGAAGAAGAATGGCCAGGACATCCAGATCGTCGCCGTCAACGATCTCGGCGATGCCGAGACCAACGCGCACCTGACCCAGTACGACACGGCCCACGGCCGCTTCCCGGGCGAGGTCTCGGTGGATGCTGGCGACCTCATCGTCAACGGCGACCGCATCAAGGTCTGCGCCGAGCGCGACCCGTCGAAGCTGCCCTGGGGCGAACTGGACGTGGACGTGGTGCTTGAGTGCACCGGCTTCTTCACCTCCAAGGCCAAGGCCAGCGCGCACATCGCCGCCGGCGCCAAGAAGGTGATCATCTCGGCCCCGGGCGACAAGGACGTGGACGGCACCTTCGTCATCGGCGTGAACGACGACAAGCTGCATGCCGGCCTCGAAGTCATCTCCAATGCCTCGTGCACCACCAACTGCCTGGCCCCGCTGGCCAAGGTGCTGCACGACAAGATCGGTATCGTCCATGGCCTGATGACGACGATCCACGCCTACACCAACGACCAGGTGCTGACGGACGTCTACCATTCGGACCTGCGCCGCGCCCGTAGCGCCACGCACAGCCAGATCCCGACCAAGACCGGCGCTGCCGCCGCGGTGGGCCTGGTGCTGCCGGAACTCAACGGCAAGCTGGACGGCTTCGCGATGCGCGTGCCGACCATCAACGTGTCCGTGGTCGACCTGGTCTTCACCGCCGCGCGCGAGACGACCAAGGAAGAGATCGACGCCGCGATCAACGAAGCGGCCAACGGCAAGCTGAAGGGCATCCTCGGCGTCAACACCAAGCCGCTGGTGTCGATCGACTTCAACCACAACCCGCACTCGTCGATCTACGACGCGACGCAGACCCGCGTCATGGGCGGCAACCTGGTGAAGGTCCTCTCGTGGTACGACAACGAGTGGGGCTTCTCGAACCGCATGCTCGACATGGCCAAGGCGCTGATGGCTGCGAAGTAATCCGCGGCGAGGCGTGACAAAAAAAGGCCCGCGTCTCACGACGCGGGCCTTTTTCTTGCCTGCGTTACGTCAGGCTTTCTGGATGGTCTGCTCGATCGAGCCGAAGATCGAGGCGCCGGCCTTGTCGGTGACGTCGATGCGGATGCGGTCACCGAACTTCAGGAAGGGCGTGGCCGGCTTGCCGTCGCGCAGGGTTTCCACCGTGCGCTGCTCGGCCAGGCACGACGCACCCTTGCCCGTGTCCTCGTTGGCGATGGTGCCGGAGCCGATGATCGTGCCGGCGGTGAGCGGGCGCGTTTTCGCCGCGTGCGCCACCAGCTGCGCAAAGCTGAACTGCATGTCCACGCCGCATTCGGCTTCACCGAACCACTGGCCGTTGATCCACGTACGCATGGGCAGGTGCAGCTTGTTGTCGTACCATGCGCCGTCCAGTTCATCCGGCGTCACGAACACCGGCGACAGCGCGGAGCGCGGCTTGGACTGCAGGAAGCCAAAGCCCTTGGCCAGCTCGGCCGGGATCAGGCCCCGCAGCGAGACATCGTTGACCAGGCCGACAAGCTGGATGTGGCCGGAGGCGACGCTGGCGTCCGATGCCATCGGCACGTCGTCGGTGATGACCACCACCTCGGCTTCCAGGTCGATGCCGTACTCCTCGCTCGGCACCACCACCGGCTCGCGTGGGCCGAGGAAGCCCGCGCTGGTGGCCTGGTACATGAGGGGGTCGCTGTAGAACGATGCCGGCACTTCGGCGCCGCGGGCACGACGCACGCGCTCCACGTGCGGCAGGTAGGCGCTGCCGTCGACGAATTCGTACGCGCGCGGCAGCGGTGCGGCCAGGGCGGCCATCTCCAGCGCGAACGCGCCATCGGCCTTGCCAGCGGCGAGGTCTTCGGCCAGCGCGTTCAGGCGCGGCGCGACAACGTGCCAGTCATCCAGGGCGGCCTGCATCGTGGCGGCGATGCCGGTGGCCTTGACGGCGCGGGACAGATCGCGGCTGACGACCACGAGGGTGCCGTCGCGGCCGCCTTCCTTCAGCGAAGCGAGTTTCATGCGTGTCCTTCGATATCAGCTGGCGTTCGGGTCGAAGTGCTTCTTCAGCCCGCGCCAGCATTCGTAGTAATTGCCCTGCAGCGCCGGGGAGGATAGCGCCTGCTGGCTCGGGCGGATGACCTTGCGCGTCTCAAACATGAAGGCCATCGTGCCGGTGATGTGGTCCGGTTTGGTCACGTCGGCGCTGGAGGCCTTCTCGAAGCTGGCGTTATCCGGGCCGTGGCCGCTCATGCAGTTGTGCAGGCTGGAGCCGCCCGGCACGAAACCACCGGCCTTCGCGTCGTACGCGCCGGTGATCAGGCCCATGAACTCGCTGGCCACGTTGCGGTGGAAATACGGGGGGCGGAACGTGTGCTCGGCCACCAGCCAGCGCGGCGGGAAGATGACGAAATCCATGTTGGCCACGCCCGGCGTATCGCTGGCGGAGGTCAGCACGGTAAAGATCGACGGATCCGGATGGTCCACCGCGATGGACCCGATGGTGTTGAAGCGGCGCAGGTCGTACTTGTAGGGCGCGTAGTTGCCGTGCCAAGCCACCACGTCCAGCGGCGAATGGTCGATGTCGGCTTGCCACAGCGTGCCCTGGAACTTGGCGACGAGGGCGAAATCGCCATCGACGTCTTCGTAGGCCGCCACGGGTGTGAGGAAATCACGCGGCAGGGCCAGGCCATTGGCGCCGATGGGGCCAAGGTCCGGCAGGTGCAGCGGCGCGCCGAAATTCTCGGCCACGTAGCCGCGTGCCTCGCCATCGGGCAGTTCCACCAGGAAGCGGATGCCTCGCGGCACCAGCGCGATCTCCAGCGGCTCCACGTCGAGCACGCCCAGCTCCGTGCGGATGCGCAGGCGGCCCTGCTGCGGCACGATCAGCAGCTCGCCGTCGGCGTTGTAGAAGTAACGGCCTTCCATCGAGCGGTTGGCCAGGTACTGGTGGATACCCACCCCGCCCTGCTCCGCCGCCCCGCCGTTGCCACCCATGGTGAACAGGCCATCGAGGAAGTCGGTGCCCGCGGCCGGCATCGGAAGCGGATCCCAGCGCATCTGGTTCGGCGTGGCCGGGCCTTCGCTGAAACGATTGTGGAACGTCGCGTGCGCCAGCTCGTGGAACGGCGAGTGCTGCGCCGCCGGACGAATGCGATACAGCCAGCTGCGCAGGTTGCGGTGGCGCGGTGCGGTGAACGCGCTACCGGAGAGCTGCTCGGCGTAAAGCCCCTTGCCGACGCGCTGAGGCGAGTTCTGCCCGGTGGGCAGGACGCCGGGCACAGCTTCCGTGGCGAACTCGTTGGCGAAACCGGTCTGATAACCGTGGGTGTCGTCAGTGTGGCTCATCGCTGGTCCTTGATCGATGCTTACCCGTCAGAGGACGCCACGGCGCATCTGGTCGCGCTCGATCGACTCGAACAGCGCCTTGAAGTTGCCGTTGCCGAAACCTTCGTTGCCCTTGCGCTGGATGATCTCGAAGAAGATGGGGCCGATGTTGTTCTGCGTGAAGATCTGCAGCAGCAGCTTCTTCTTGGTCTCATCGTCCGCGTCGATCAGCAGCTTGTTCGCCTGCAGGCGGGCAAGGTCTTCGCCGTGGTCCGGCACGCGGATGTCGATCACTTCGTAGTACGTATCCGGCGTTTCCAGGAAGGCCACTTCCTTAGCGCGCATGGCTTCCACCGACTCGTAGATGTTGTCGGTGAACAGCGCGATGTGCTGGATGCCTTCGCCGTTGTATTCGCGGATGTATTCGTTGATCTGCGACTTCTCATCCGACGATTCATTCAGCGGAATGCGGACCATGCCGTCCGGCGCGGTCATCGCCTTGGACACCAGGCCGGTCTTCGCGCCCTTGATGTCGAAGTAGCGGATTTCGCGGAAGTTGAACAGGCGCTCGTAGTAGTCCGACCACTTCTGCATGTTGCCGAAGTGCAGGTTGTGGGTCAGGTGGTCGATGAAGGTCAGGCCAAAACCCTTCGGGTGACGATCCACGCCCGGCAGCCACTCGAACTCGGCGTCGAACACGTCGCCCTTGGCGCCGTAGGTGTCGATCAGGTACAGCGCGCAGCCACCGATGCCCTGGATGGTCGGGACGTCCAGCGCCAGCGTGTCGGCCTTGTGCGTCACCTTCTCCGCGCCGTTCGACAGCGCGGTGGCCTGCACGTCGGTCGCGGGGCGGGTGAAGCGGATGGCGAAGCCGCAGGCGCTCGGGCCGTGCGCCGCCGCGAAATCCGCCGCAAAGGAGTTCGGCTCCTCGTTGACGAGGAAGTTGCAGTCACCCTGGCGATACAGGGTGATGGCCTTGGCCTTGTGCTTCGCCACGGCGGTAAAACCGAGGCGGGGGAACAGGTTGTGCAGCAGTGCCGCGTCCGGCGCGGCGAACTCGACGAACTCGAAGCCATCGACACCCTGGGGGTTTTCGAAGGTGGTGACTTCCATACCGATATTGGGCTGGGCGCTCATAAGCGATACTCCTGGCTACGGGGTCGGCTTGCGCCGTCTACCGCAACCTTATAGTTTCACTTGTAACCATTTGCAAGGACCGGCGCAGCATGACCCATGTACCCCTTCCCGCCCATGCCCCGCTGGAGCTCGAGCACTTCCTGCCGTACCGGCTGTCGATCCTCTCCAATACCGTCAGCCAGGGCATCGCCGACGAGTACCAGAGCCGATTCCAGCTCAGCATGACGGAATGGCGCGTGATGACGGTGCTGGCCCGGTTCCCGGCCAGTTCGGCCACCCAGGTGGTGGAGCGCACCCGCATGGATAAGGTGGCGGTGAGCCGCGCCGTGGCGCGGCTGGTCGAGGCCGGCCGGGTGGACCGCGACACCTACGACGGCGACAAGCGCCGCTCGGTGCTCAAGCTCTCCGAGGCCGGCTGGGCTATCCACGACGAGGTGGCCCCGATGGCCCGCGAGCACGAGCGCGAGCTGCTGGAGAAACTCTCCGACGACGAAAAGCTCTGGCTGGGCAGGATCCTCGACAAGCTCCTGAGCTAGTCGAGGACCCGGGGATTATTTGATCCCGTGCATCAGCTTGTTGATCAGCGGGGCGATCAGGAACAGCACGATGCCGGCGCCGATCAGCAGCTCGAAGCTGAAGCTGAAGCCGGATAGCGCCGATGCCACCGTCATGCCGCTCTCGCCGCTGATGTGGCCGGCCAGCAGGCCAGACAGGTTGTTGCCGATGGCGGTGGAGAGGAACCAGCCGCCCATGGCCAGGCCGACCACGCGCAGCGGCGCCAGCTTGGTCACCATCGACAGGCCGATCGGCGATAGGCACAGCTCACCGATGGTCTGCGCCACGTAGCAGGCCGCCAGCGGCCAGAACGGGATGAGGCCACGGCCGTCCACCAGGCTCTTCAGCGCGTACATCAGCACCAGGAAGCCAAGGGCGTTGAAGATCAGGCCCAGGCCGAACTTGCGCGGAATCGACGGCTCGATGCGGCGCGAGGCCAGCCACGCCCAGACGATGGCCACGGGCGGCGCGAAGACGAGGATGGCCGCGGAGTTCACCGACTGGAACCAGCCGACCGGGAACTCCCAGTGGAACATCACGCGATCGACGAGGTTCTGCGCCAGGAAGTTGAACGAGCTGCCGGCCTGCTCGAAGAACATCCAGAACAGCACGTTGAACGCGAACAGCACCAGCATCGCGATGACGCGGTGGATCTGGATCGTGTCGTGGCGCATGGCCTCGATCACCAGCATGGCCGCCACGCCGACGAACAGGGCGCCCAGCAGCCAGGCAATGAAGATAGCCCCCGCCTTGGCCATGAGCAGGTAGACCAGCGGCACGGCGACGACGATGCCGATGATCACCGCGAGCAGGCTCTTCCCTTCGTGACGCTCGGGCGGCGGCACGCCAACCCCCTTGAGCTGCTTGCGGCCGATAAGGAACCAGATGAAGCAGATGACCATGCCGACGCCCGTGGAAGCGAAGACGGCGCGGTAGTTCTGCTGCAACGGCGTGTCGGTCATCACCGAGGCGATCCAGCCGGTGACCAGCGGGGCGAGGAAGCCACCCAGGTTGATGCCCATGTAGAACAGGGTGAACCCGCGGTCGCGGCGCTCATCGCCTACCGGGTAGATCTGCCCCACCAGCGAGGAGATGTTGGGCTTGAACAGGCCGTTGCCGACAATGACGGTCGCCAGGCCCGCCAGGAACACATCCTGTTGCGGCACCATCACCATGAACAGGCCCAGGCCCATCACCGCGGCGCCGACCAGGATGGAGCGCTGGTAGCCCAGCACGCGATCGGCCACGTAGCCGCCGAAGATCGCCGAGGCGTAGACCAGTGCGAGGTAGGCACCGTAGGTGCGGCTGGCGTAGCCCTGCCCCGAGGCGTCGCCGTTGAAGAACTCCGCCACGATGTATAGCGCCAGCGCCCAGCGCATGCCGTAGAAGGCGAAGCGCTCCCAGAATTCCGTCATGAACAACATCCACAACGGACGCGGGTGGCCCATGATCTGTGCGTAATCGGGCACGGGCCGTGCCTGGCTGGGGGCGGTCGGAGTCATGGCTTCCCTTGGCGGTGAATCGATGAGCGTGTTTAGCCGGACCGGCCCTACACGTCAAATATTACGTGCCGAGGATCGTCCGCACTTCGATCAGTTCGGGGAAGAAGCTCTGCTCCAGCGCCTTGCGCAGGAAGGCCACGCCGGAGGAACCGCCGGTGCCGGGCCGGAAACCGATGATCCGCTCCACGGTTTTCATGTGGCGGAAGCGCCACAGCTGGAAGTTTTCCTCGATATCCACCAGCAGCTCACTGAGATGATACTCAGACCAGTACGCGGCGGTGTCCTCGTAAATCCGCTTGAGAATGGGCAGCAGCGCCGGCTGGCTGCGCCAGGGCTGGGTGACATCGCGCTCCAGCAGCTCCACCGGCACCGGGTGGCCACGTCGGGCCAGGAAGCGCAGGTATTCGTCGTACAGGCCAGGCGCTTCGTACACCGCGCGCAAGCGCTCATGCGCCGCCGGGTCGTGCTCAAACACCTTCAGCATGTCGCCGTGCTTGTTGCCGAGGAAGAATTCCACCATCCGGTACTGCAGCGACTGAAACCCCGACGACGGCCCAAGCACGTCGCGGAACTGCAGGTATTCGGCCGGGGTGAGGGTTTCCAGCACGCCCCACTGCTCGTACAGCTGGCGCTGGATCTGCTTGACCCGGGCAAGCACTTTCTGGGTGCCGCCCAGGTCGTCGGCGCGCAGGCGGGCCAGCGCCGCGTCCAGCTCGTGGATCATCAGCTTCAGCCACAGCTCCGAGGTCTGGTGCTGGACGATGAACAGCAGTTCGTCGTGGTGCTCGGGCTGGCTCAACGGGTGCTGGGCCGACAGCACCTGGTCCAGCCGGAGGTACTCGCCGTAGGTCAGCCGCCCGTCCAGGTCGGTGCGGATACCGGGCTCGAGGTCTCGCTGCGGGTGGGCCATGGGGGTCTTCACAATAGGGGGTGGAGAGCATGCGAACCGCGCCACGAAGCCGTTTCCGGGCGTGCGCGGTGCCGGGCCATGCTGCGGCGTGCCTTGCCGGGCCATAATACCCCTGATATCTAGTCCGGCTCGCAAGATCAGAAAAGCCGTATGTGCCCCGCTGGATGGGCCGTCCGCTTCCCCACTCGTGCGTGTCATTTCTAAACTTCCCCTGGGAGCGAGTCGTGTCCATCGCCGCCAAGTTCGAAATCGAATACCTGCAATACCTTGACCAGGATGGCAAGGAAACCGGCAAGGAGCTGCCCGCATTCGCCAAGGATCTCGACCACATGGTCGAGCTCTACAAGCTGATGGTTTCCACCCGCGTGTTCGACGCCAAGTCCATCGCCCTGCAGCGCACCGGCAAGCTCGGCACCTATGCCTCCTGCCTGGGCCACGAAGCCGCCCACGTCGGCATCGGCAGCGCCATGCGCCGCGAGGATTCGCTGGCCGTGTCCTACCGCGAGTACGGCGCCCAGCTGTACCGCGGCGTGAAGCCGCGCGAGGTCTACACCTACTGGGGTGGCGACGAGCGCGGCAACGATTTTAAGGACGCCCCGGCGCACGACTTCGCCTGGTGCGTGCCGATCGGTACGCAGTGCCTGCACGCCGCCGGTTCTGCGCTGGCCTTCAAGATCCGCAAGGAACCCCGCGTGGCCGTGTGCACCATCGGTGACGGCGGCTCCTCCAAGGGCGACTTCTACGGCGCCATCAACGTCGCCGGCGCGCAGCAGCTGCCGCTGGTCGCCGTCATCGTGAACAACCAGTGGGCCATCTCGGTGCCGCGTCGCATCCAGAGCGGCTCCGGCACGCTGGCCCAGAAGGGCATCGCGGCCGGCCTGTTCTGCATCCAGGTGGACGGCAACGACATCATCGCCGTGCGCAAGGCCATGGAAGACGCGCTGGAGCGCGCCCGTTCCGGCCAGGGCGGCAGCGTAATCGAAGCGGTGACCTACCGCCTCGGCGACCACACGACCGCCGACGACGCCCGCCGCTACCGTGGCGAGCAGGAAGTGAAGGACGCCTGGGAACGCGACCCGGTGCCGCGCCTGCGCAAGTGGCTCGAGAGCAAGGGCAAGTGGGATAACGCGAAGGAAGAGGCCTGGAAGGCCGAGTGCGACGACTGGATGGACAACGAAGTGAACGCATACCTGGAAACGAAGAACCAGCCGGCAACGGCGATGTTCGACTTCCTGTATGCCGAAGTCCCGGCCGACCTCGAAGCCCAGCGCGAGCTGGTCGCTTCCCTCGATCGCAAGTCGTAAGGAATCCTTCCCATGGCACAAATCACTCTTATTGAAGCGGTGACCCAGGCGCTCGCCTACGAAATGCGCAACGACGAAAGCGTCGTGGTGCTCGGCGAAGACGTTGGCGTCAACGGCGGCGTGTTCCGCGCCACCCAGGGCCTGCAGGAACAGTTCGGCGAAGAGCGCGTCATCGACACGCCGCTGGACGAAGGCACCATCGCCGGCCTCACCATCGGCCTGGCCGTGCAGGGCATGAAGCCGGTGGCCGAAGCCCAGTTCGAAGGCTTCATCTACCCGATGATGGAGCACATCGCCTGCCACGCCGCCCGCATGCGCAACCGCACGCGCGGCCGCATGACGGTGCCCGCCGTGTGGCGTGCCCCGTGGGGCGGCGGCATCCGCGCACCGGAGCATCACTCCGAGGCGAACGAGCACCTGTTCACCAACATCCCGGGCCTGCGCGTGGTCATGCCGTCGTCGCCGGCGCGTGCCTACGGCCTGCTGCTCGCCGCCATCCGCGATCCGGATCCGGTGATCTTCTTCGAGCCCAAGCGCATCTATCGCCAGTACAAGGAAGAAGTGCCCGACGACGGCGAGGCACTGCCGCTGGACGTCTGCTTCGTGCTGCGCGACGGCACCGACGTGACCCTGGTGACCTGGGGCGCGCAGGTGAAGGAATGCCTTGAGGCAGCCGACGAGCTGGCCGAGAAGGGCATCAGCGCCGAAGTCATCGACGTCGCCACGCTCACCCCGCTGGACTTCGACACGATCGCCGAGTCGGTGACCAAGACCGGCCGTTGCGTCATCGTCCACGAAGCGCCGAAGACCGCCGGTTTCGGCGCGGAAATCGCCGCCCGCCTGTCCGAGGAGTGCCTGTACAGCCTGCTCGCCCCGGTGGAGCGCGTGACCGGTTTCGATACCCACATCCCGCTGTTCCGCCTGGAAATGAAGTACCTGCCCAGCGTCGAACGCATCGTCGAGGCCGCCGAGCGCACGCTCGCGGCATCCTGAGGAACCTATCGCAATGGCCGACATCAAGACCTTTTTCCTGCCGGACCTCGGCGAAGGCCTCCCCGACGCGACCGTCGTGGAATGGCACGTCAAGGAAGGCGACACCATCAAGCTCGACGCCCCGCTGGTGTCGATGGAAACCGCGAAGGCCGTCGTCGACGTGCCCTCGCCCTACTCCGGCACCGTGAAGAAGCTGCACGGCGCCGTGGGTGACATCATCGAAACCGGCGCCTCGCTGGCCGATTTCGAAATCGACCCGAACGCGCGCCAGCGTGCCGAAGCCGAATCCACCGGCCACCACCACGGCCCGAAGAAGGGCGTGGGCAGCCAGGCCCCGGACGACGCGTCCAAGGTCATCGCTTCCGATGACGGCGGCGAGATCGATGCCGACGGCCCGGCCCCGGCCCAGCGCGAAGACGAAGGTACCGTCGTCGGCGCCATGGTCAGCGGCAACGCCGTGCACACCGAGCAGGTCTCCAGCGCCGGTGGCGTGAAGGCCGTGCCGGCCGTGCGCGCCCTCGCCAAGAAGATGAAGATCGACCTCACCCGCGTGCAGCCGACCGGCGCCGGTGGCGTCATCACCATGGCCGACGTGAAGAACGCCGCCGCCAACGGCAGCGCCGCCGTGGGTTCGGCCCCGGCACGCCCGGCCGCCGCGCAGCACCTCGCGCCGACGCTTCCGGAGCCGGGCCCGGCACCGACGCGTACGCCGGTGTCGCTGGCCGGCAAGGCCGTCCGTACCTCGCCCCCGGGCAAGGAAACGATGGGCCAGCCGGAACAGCTCAAGGGCGTTCGCCGCAACATGGCGCGCGTCATGGCCGATGCCCACGCCCAGGTCGTGCCGACCTCGATCGTGGACGACGCCGACCTGCACGCCTGGATCGGCAAGCAGGACATCACCGCGCGCCTCATCCGCGCGATGGTTGTCGCCTGCAAGGCCGTGCCGGCGCTCAACGCCTGGTTCAATGGCAAGGACCTCACCCGCACGCTGCATCCGCACGTGGACATCGGCATTGCCGTGGACACGGATGACGGCCTGTTCGTGCCGGCCCTGCGCAACGCCGACGTGCTCGACGGCGCCGGCATCCGCGCCGCGATCAAGCGCCTGCGTACCTCGGTGGAAGATCGCAGCATCCCGGCGTCGGAGCTCTCCGGCTACACCATCAGCCTGAGCAACTTCGGCATGTTCGCCGGCCGCTACGCCACCCCGGTGGTCGTGCCGCCGACGGTCGCCATCGTCGGCGCCGGCAAGCTCAGCCACGACGTCGTGGCGGTGATGGGCGGTATCGAAGTGCACCGCCGCATGCCGCTGTCGCTCACCTTCGACCACCGCGCCGCCACGGGCGGGGAAGCCGCGCGCTTCCTGAAGGCCATGATCGACGACCTGGGTCTGCCGAATTAAGCCACGAACGCCGCGCCGCTCCGCATTTGCGGGGCGGCGTTTTTCTTGGCGTGGGGCAATTGGGGGTATCCTACGCAGATGCTTAACAACGACACCCTCCGCAGCATCCGTTACATGCTCGACCTTGGCGACGTCCACGTCGTCGAGATTCTCGCGCTGACCGGCCAGACCGCCACCCGTGAAGACGTGGAAGGCTGGCTGAAGAAAGACGAAGAAGAGCCCGGCTTTGTCGCCATGCCCGACGTGGTGATGGCCCATTTCCTCGACGGCCTGATCATCCACCGCCGCGGCCGTGATGAAAGCCAGCCCGAGCGTCCGGTCGAAACCCGGATCAACAACAACACCGTGCTGAAAAAGCTGCGCGTCGCCTTCGAACTGAAGGAAGACGATATCGTCGCCATGCTTGGCAACGCAGGCATGCGCGTGACCAAGGGCGAAGTGAACGCCCTCTTCCGCCAGCCCAAGCACAGCAACTTCCGCCTCTGCGGCGATCAGTTCCTGCGCAATTTCCTCAAGGGCCTGACGAACCGCCTTCGCGGGTAAGCACGCGACCCTTCCAGATGACGTGGCGGACAATCAACGCCACGGCCAGCACCGCCACGAACGCGCCGTAGCCGTAGAGCGCCGGCACCACCTGCTGCCAGATGGCACCGCTCTTCGGGCCGAACTGGTCGGCCGCCGGCAGTTCGACGGCGTCATACGCCATCAGCGCCGCCTGGATCGACACGACCACCGCGGCGAGCAACGCCAGCACATCGAAACTGCGCCGCGCGACACCGCGCGGCAGCGACTTCGGGTAGGCCCAATACGCCCAGCCAAGCACGATGAGCCAGGGCGCCAGCAACATCAGTGCGAGGTAGCGCATCGGCTTAGTCCTGGGCGGCGGCCAGCGCGTCGAGCGCGGCGCGAAGGCGGAGGATGGCCGCCGCGCGGGCGACTTCATCCGGATACGACTGGCCGTTGGCGACGACGGCACCATCGAGCAACAGCGCGACATGGTCGCCCTGCGACTCGATGACGGCCGTCGAACCGCCCAGCGTCGACAGCGCCTTGCTCATCTGCCCGGCGGTCTTCGGGTCGGCAAACGGCGCGGAGAGCAGGAGCTCTTCGCCATCCGCGCCGAACAGGCGGAAACGGAAGCTGCCATCGGTCTCGCGGAAGCTGGCAAAGCGCGGCGGCTTCGCCTTCGTCACGGCCTTCGCGACCACCGGCTCGGCCTTCGTCGCCGGACGGAACGTGCGCAGGCCCACCGCCTCGCGCAGCTGCGCCAGCAGGGGCACCGCAATCGCCCGCGCCTTGGCCGCGCCGGCGAGCAGGATGTCCTCCATGTCGTCCGGCCGTGCCATCAGCGAGTCGTAGCGCTCGCGCATCGGCGCCACGTCGGCTTCGATACGCTCGAACAGCACCTGCTTCGCCTCGCCCCAACCGATGCCGCCATGCAGTGCATCGGCGAACGCCGCGGTTTCCGCCGGGGACGCAAACGCCTTGAAGATGGTGAACAGCGCGGAGTCGTCGGTGTCCTTCGGCTCGCCGGGCGCCCGCGAATCGGTGACGATCTTCATGATCGACTCGCGCAAGGCCTTCGAGCCGCCGTCGAACAGCGGGATGGTGTTGTCGTAGCTCTTCGACATCTTGCGGCCGTCGAGGCCAGGCAAGGTGGCCACCTGCTCTTCAATCTGCACTTCCGGCAGCACGAAATACTCGCGGCCGTAGATGTGGTTGAAGCGCTGGGCGATGTCGCGCGCCATTTCGATGTGCTGGATCTGGTCGCGGCCCACCGGCACCTTGTTGGCGTTGAACGCCAGGATATCGGCGGCCATCAGCACCGGGTACATGTACAGGCCGGCGGTGACGCCGGCGTCCGGGTCTTCCTGCTGCTCGACATTGCGATCCACCGCGGCCTTGTATGCATGCGCTCGGTTGAGCAGGCCCTTGCCGGTGACGCAGGTCAGCAGCCACATCAGCTCCGGCACTTCCGGGATATCCGACTGCCGGTAGATCGTGGCGGTGTTCGGGTCCAGGCCGCCGGCCAGCCAGGTGGCCGTGATCTTCATGCGCGACGCGGCGACGCGGTCGGCATCGTCGGCCTTGATCAGGGCGTGGTAGTCCGCCATGAAATAGAAGGCATCCACGTTGGGGTCCCTGCTGGCGACGATGGCCGGGCGGATCGCGCCGGCGTAGTTGCCGAGGTGCGGCGTGCCGGTGGTGGTGATGCCAGTGAGGACGCGGGTACGCATGGGGGCCTTGATTCGAAACGGATGGAAACCGTTTGAGTGTAGCCCGGTCAACGCATCAGGGTCGACTTTCCAAACAGCGACTCCACCAGTTCCACGGCCAGCTTGGCCGTCTGGTTCCGCTTGTCGAACGCCGGGTTCAACTCCACGATATCCAGCGAGCCCACCCGCCCGGTGTCGGCGATCATCTCCATCACCAGCTGCGCCTCGCGGTAGTTCGGGCCGCCGCGCACGGTGGTGCCCACGCCCGGGGCGATGCTGGGGTCCAGGAAGTCCACGTCGAAGCTGACGTGGAGGTGGGTGTCATCGTCCACGCCGGCAAGCGCCTCTTCCATCGCCGCCTTGATGCCGATTTCGTCGATATAGCGCATATCGTAGATATCGATACCCACCTCGTGGACCAGGCGCTTTTCGCCCTCGTCCACCGAACGGATGCCGATCTGGCGGATGACGTCCGGGCTGATCGCCGGCGTGGTGCCGCCGATGCCGGTCAGCGCCTCCGGGCCATGGCCGCACAGGCAGGCCACGGGCATGCCGTGGATGTTGCCCGAGGGGGTGATGTTGCTGGTGTTGAAGTCGGCATGGGCGTCCAGCCACAACACGCGGAGCTTCTTGCCCTTGTCCCGGCAATAGCGGGCCACGGCCGAGATGGAGCCGATGGCCAGGCAGTGGTCGCCGCCCAGCATGATCGGCAGGTGGCCATCGTTGAGCGCGCCGTAGATCGCCTCATGGGTGGCGGTATTCCAGGCGACGGCTTCGTCGAGGTGCCGATAGCCGTTGGTCGGCGGCAGCCAGGGGTTCAGTGGGCCGGTGACATTGCCACGGTCGATGACGTGCATGCCACGCTTCGACAGGCGCTCCGCCAGGCGGGCAACACGCAGGGCCTCGGGGCCCATGGAACTGCCGCGGTGGCCGGCGCCGATATCGGTGGGGACGCCAACAAGGGCGACCGAACGGGTGGTTGGGCTCATCCCGCAAGTTTACACCCCGGCCTGTCTCAGCCACGTTGCAGTGCCGCAGGGGCCGAAGTCCCCATCGACTGGCGCCTCAGTGTATGGCGCCATCCAGATGCCGAAGCGAGCGTCCGTCGCGCCGGTGGCGGTAGGCCAGGGCTTCGGCCACGACGGCCAGGGCAATTTCGGGTGAGGTGTTGGAACCGACGTCGAGGCCAGCCGGCACGTGCAACCGGGTCGAGTCCACGGCGCCCGCCATGAGACCGGCACGTTCGCGGGAACCCAGTGCCCCCAGGTAAAACGCGTGGCCGTCGCGTGCTGCCTGCAGGTAGCCGATATCCCGTTCCAGGTTGTGCGTCATGCTGACAAAGGCAGTGCCGGCGTCAATACGTGCCGAGGCAACCACGTGCTCCGGCCGCGCCACCTGGCATTCCCAACCTTCCGCTGGAAGCACGATCTGTTCGAGCCGCTCCGGGGCGGCATCCACGACCACACCGTGCCACCCCACGAGGCTCGCGGCACGGGCGAGTTCCGCCGCTTCGGGGCTGGCTCCGGCGATCACCAGGCGGATCGGGGGGAGGAACGATTCGTCGAGGACACGACCACCGCCAGGCACCTCGGTGCAGCAGGCTTCGTCACTATCCCCCAACAGACCGGTACTTCCGTTGATCCGACGCACGACGGGGCGTCCTGCGTCGGCCGCTGGAAAGTGCGTCCTCATCCTGAACGGCTCGCGAGACGCGATGGCGTCATCCAGTGCGGCGATGAACGTGGTGATATCGCCACCGACGGACTCGATGAACACTTCCAGCGTTCCACCGCAGCCCATCTCAAGGAGCAGATCGAGGCCGTGGTCTGCGTTGTACGCGACGTAGTGCGAGCGCTCACCCGAGATGACGCGCTGCGCCCGTTCCACGAGATCGCGCTGGGGGCAACCACCCGACAGCGCATTCACCACGCTGCCATCCTCACGCACAAGCATGGCCGCTCCCACCCGCCGAAACGTAGAGCCCGTCGTCGCGACAATCGTGACGAGCGCACAACGGCTCCGCGCGCGGTGCGCCTCGCGCAGCGCCGATGCCAGATGACGCAATTCCGTTATCGATTTCATCAGGAAACGGCCGGAAGCCCCTTGATCAGCTTGTCCCAGGTGACCGGGTAATCGCGCACCCGAACGCCGGTGGCGTTGTAGACCGCGTTGGCAATGGCCGCCGCCACGCCGCAAAGGCCCAGTTCGCCGATACCCTTGGCCTTCATCGGGGATGACGTGGGGTCGGTCTCGTCGAGGAAGACGACTTCTTGATGCGGGATATCGGCGTGTACCGGCACTTCGTAGCCGGCAAGGTCGTGGTTGACGAAGAAACCGAGGCGCTTGTCGACGAAGAGTTCTTCCATCAGCGCCGCACCCACACCCATCGTCATGGCACCAATCACCTGGCTGCGGGCCGACGTCGGGTTGAGGATGCGGCCGGCCGCGCACACCGCGAGCATGCGCCGTACCCGGATTTCGCCGGTGGCTGCGTCGACGCCCACCTCCACGAAATGGCTTCCGAAGGTGGACTGCTGGAACTTCTTCGACAGGTCACCAAACTCGATCGAATCCTCGGCAACCAGCTCCCCCTGCCTCGCCGCATCGGACAAGGCGGCGGTCTTCCCGTTGCTTTTCACGTGGCCGTCCTCGAACACGGCTTCGGCAGGATCCATACCCAGCTTCGCCGCCACCGCCTCGCGCAGTTTCATGCAGGCGGCATACACCCCTGCGGTGGAACTGTTGCCGCCGAACTGGCCGCCCGACCCGGAGGACACGGGGAACGACGAATCACCCAGCGTGACGATCACCTGCTCCATCGGCACACCCAGCATCTCGGCGGCGGTCTGGGCAATGATCGTATAGCTGCCGGTGCCGATGTCGGTCATGTCCGTCTCGACGGTGACCTTACCGTCTGTTCCGAGCCGGACGCGCGCGCCGGATTTCAAGGTAAGGTTGTTCCGGAACGCCGCCGCCATGCCCATACCGACCAGCCAGCGGCCATCACGGCGCGTACCGGGCTTCGCATCGCGCTTGTCCCAGCCGAAACGTTCAGCGCCATCGTGCAGGCACTGCACGAGACTGCGCTGGGAGAACGGTCGCGCCGGCTTTTCCGGATCGACCTGCGTGTCGTTCATCGTGCGGAAAACCACCGGGTCAAGCTTCAGCTTCTCGGCCATTTCGTCCATGGCAATTTCGAGCGCCATCAGCCCCGAGGCTTCACCCGGCGCGCGCATGGCGTTGCCCTCGGGGAGGTCCAGCACGGCGAGGCGCATGGCGGTCATGCGGTTCTCGCCGGCGTAGAGCAGGCGTGTCTGCATCACGGCAGTTTCCGGGCCACCACCGGGCAGGTCGCCGGACCAGCTTTCATGACCCATCGCCGTGATCTTGCCCTCCGCCGTGGCGCCGATGCGGATGCGCTGGATGGTCGCAGGGCGGTGCGTCGTGTTGTTGAACACCACGGGGCGCGGCAGCGTGACGGCCACGGGCCGCCCCGCCGCACGCGAGCCGATCGCAGCCAGCAGCGCATCGCTGCGCACGAACAGCTTTCCGCCGAAGCCGCCACCAATGTACGGCGATACGAGGCGGACGTTATCCGGCGGCAGGCCGAGCGTTTTTGCAACATCCCCCTTGCCCCACGCGAGCATCTGGTTCGATGTCCACAGGGTCACCTTGTCGCCATCCCACGCGGCGATCGAGGCGTGCGGCTCCATCATGGCGTGTGACTGGTCGGGCGTGGTGTACGTGGCATCGAGTTTCACCGGCGCGCTGGCGTAGGCACCTGCAAAGTCACCG
The DNA here is from genome assembly GCF_006385595.1 of Luteibacter pinisoli. Classification (NCBI taxonomy): domain Bacteria; kingdom Pseudomonadati; phylum Pseudomonadota; class Gammaproteobacteria; order Lysobacterales; family Rhodanobacteraceae; genus Luteibacter; species Luteibacter pinisoli. Next base: position 922,685 of record NZ_CP041046.1, on the reverse strand, counting down.
ACAGAGGTATCCACAGGCGCACCGTCATCGGAGGGCTTCGTCGCGCCCTGCTTCGCGGCAGCAAGGCTGAACTGGCCGTTCTCGCGGGCGTAATCCACGCGGACAAGCGCCGCGGCGGTGCGTGCCTGTTCAAAGGTCTCCGCGACGACGACCGCGAGCGCCTGGTGATAGTGCTGCACCTCGGGTCCACCGAGGAGTGAGGCCGTGTTGTATTTGCCCTTGCCCAGCTTGCCGGCATCCTTTGCCGTGACGATTGCAATGACCCCTGGCGATCGCTTCGCCGCACGCGTGTCGATGCCAAGCACGCGCCCCTTGGCAATCGTGGCCGGCACGATGTAGCCGTAGGCATGGTTCGGTACCGCGTCGTGACGCTCGTACGCATAGCGAGCCGTACCGGTGGTCTTCAGCGGCCCATCGATGCGGTCGTGGGCCTTGCCCACGTACTTCAGGCGGTCAATGGGATTGACGGTGGCAGGCGTATCGAATTTCATGCGCTGGCCCTCGCCTGAAGGAGGACAGAGCCCAGCGTGCGCTCGACCAGGGGAATCTTCGCGGCATTCATGGCCGTGGGCTTTGCACCCGCGAGGAGCTTCGTCGTCACGGCCTGCGCGCCCTGCGGCATGGCCGTATCGGCCGCCTCGACGCGCCAGGGCCGGGGCGCCACGCCGCCCAGCGCGACAACGCCCGTCCCATCCTTCTGCACAATGGCCGCCACCGAGACGAGGGCGAAGGCGTACGACGCGCGGTCGCGCACCTTGTGATAGATGTGAACCCCGCCGGCCGGTTTCGGAAGCGTGACGGCCACGATGAGTTCGCCTGGCTTGAGCGCATTTTCTACCTGCGGCGTTTTACCGGGCAGCGTGTAGAAATCCGCGATCGGGATCCGCCGGGTGGTGCCGTCACCATGCATCGTCTCCACCGTGGCATCCAGGGCACGCATCGCCACGGCCATGTCGCTGGGATGTACCGCGATACAGGCCTGGCTGGCGCCGATCACCGCGTGCGAGCGGCTGAATCCGTCGATCGCCGCGCAACCGCTCCCGGGCAGGCGCTTGTTGCACGGCTGCGCCGTGTCGTAGAAATACGGGCAGCGCGTGCGCTGGAGCAGGTTGCCGGCGGTCGTCGCCTTGTTGCGCAACTGGCCGGACGCACCCGCCAGGAGGGCGCGGGACAGGAGTCCGTAGTCGCGCCGCACGCGTTCGTCGGCCGCAAGGTCGGTGTTGCGCACCAGGGCGCCTATCCGGAGGCCACCTTCCGGCGTCTCGGTGATCTCATCGAGGTCGAGGCCGTTGACGTCCACCAGGTGCGTGGGCTCCTCGATACCCGATTTCATGAGGTCGAGCAGGTTGGTCCCACCGGCGATGAACTTGGCCTGCCGGTTACGCGCGACGGCTGCCGCGGCCTGCGCGGGCGAGGTGGCGCGCTCGTAGGTAAAAGGTTTCATGCCTTGGCCTCCGCCACGTCGGTGATGGCCTCGACGATGTTTGAGTAGGCACCGCAGCGACAGATATTGCCGCTCATGCGCTCGCGGAGTTCGTCGGTGGAAAACGTCGTCTTTGCCGTGAGGTCACTGGTGACATGGCTCGGGATGCCCTGCCTGATCTCCTCGAGCACGGTCACCGCGCTGCAGATCTGGCCCGGCGTGCAATAGCCGCACTGGTAGCCGTCGTGCTTGATGAAGGCGGCCTGCATCGCATGGAGATTACCCGGCGCACCAAGCCCTTCGATCGTCGTGATCTTTGCACCCTGGTGCATCACCGCCAGGGTCAGGCAGCTGTTGATCCGCCGGCCATCGACCATGACGGTGCAAGCGCCACACTGGCCGTGGTCGCAGCCTTTTTTTGTTCCGGTGAGGTGCATGTGCTCGCGCAAGGCATCAAGCAAGGTCGTGCGCGTATCCAGCTGCAGGGATTGGGCGTGGCCGTTCACCTCAAAGGCCACCGGCGCCATGACGGGCGCCGCGCCTGCGTCAGCGCTGGCGGGCTCCGCGAGGAGTGGTGGCATGGCGACAGCGGCGGCGGACGCGGCGCTGAATTTCAGGAACCCCCGTCGGGAGACCTGTATGTCTTTGATGATGTCCAAGGCGTTTTCCTCGATGCCGGCGGGTCTCGATGGGAGGCGCCGGGGGATCATAGGAAAGCGGGTGCATGCATTTCGTGCGTTAAACAAAAAGGCCCGCATCACTGCAGGCCTTTGGTTTCGCTGGTGCCGACACCCGGATTCGAACTGGGGACCTACCGCTTACAAGGCGGTTGAGTGGCCATTTAGTATCGGAACGTTGCACAACACAAAACAGGCTTCAGGCTAGCTGCACCAACGGATTAGGCGATGCCCTAGTTACACGAGATAACATTGCGTAACATTGGCTGACACGACCTTTTGTTGCCTGGAGTTGCCTTGCTGTGGCCGCCCATCCCGCTCTCACACAGAAACACCTCAACGCTATCAAGCCGACCGACAAGCAGGTCGATTACCCAGATGGCGCGGTGCGCGGGCTGGCGCTTCGGGTTTCACCCGGAGGCGCGCGTACCTGGGTGCTGGTCAAACGCATCCCGGACGAGGGCGTGAAGCGGATCCGCCTGGGGCACTACACCGGCGACCCCGGGGATCACACCCCACCGCCGGTCGATCAGTTCCCGACGGGGCTACAGGCCCTGTCGCTGAAGCAGGCACGCGAGGAGGCGACGCGGGTGCTGGCGCTCATCAATGCTGGCCGCTCGCCCTCGAAGGAGCGCAGGAGTCGTCGCCAACAGGCGGCCGTCCACGCGCAACGTGGATCGTTCGCCGACCTGCTCACGGAATACATCGCGCACCGCGAGGAGGGAACGGAGCGCCGGGCTGCGGCCACGGTCCGGCAAGTGGGGGAATGGCGGCGGATCCAAGCGCAGCTCGAGCGTGACGCCGGCGACGTCCTTGCCATGACGGCGCGAGACGTGGAGCCTTCGCATATTGTCGCCCTGCTACGCCCGATCTTTCATCACGGGGTTGCGCGGCCGAAGAAGGGCCGGGGTAGCGCAGGCCGCCGCGCGGCAACGGGAGCACAGGGGAGCGCGGACAAGGTGCACACCTTCCTGCGCGCAGCGTTCGCGTACGGGCTATCGTCCGAGAATTCAGTTGCCCGTCGCGCGGTGACCGTCTACGGTCTGGTCCACAACCCGGTGGATCCCGTACCCCGAGAAGCCCGCAGCACGCCTGGTACGCGCGCGCTGTCGGCCGCCGAGCTGCGACAGTTCTACCTGACGATCGACAAGGCGCCTAAGGTGGGTCCGGTCCTTGCCGAGCTGTTGCGATTCACAATCGCCAGCGGGGGGCAGCGCACGCATCAGCTGGCACGTGAGCCATGGACGGTCTACGACCGCGGTGCTGGCACGGTCACGCTCACAGATCGGAAGGGCCGCGGCGGCGCCCCTCGTCCGCACATGGTCCCGATGTCCAAGCGCATGGCGGCAATCCTGGCGAAGATCGAGAAGATCACTGGCTCGTTCCGATTCCCGTGGGCGACCAACGGCCGGTCGCACGTGGACATCGCGTCGCCCGCAGGCGCGGTGCGTTACTGGCTGGAATCCGACTTCGCCGTCGTCGACGGCAAGCGCGTGGCCCCGTTCACGCCCCGGGACCTCCGGCGCACCTGCACTCAGTTGATGAAGGTGGCCGGTATCCCCGACGATCTGGCGGACCGACTACAGAGCCATGGCGTCTCCGGCATCACGAATGTCCACTACCGGAACAATCCCGAGCTGTACCTGCCGGAGAAGCGCCAGGCCCTACAGAAGTTTGAGACGGCGCTGGGGAGAATCCTGAAAACCTAGATCACCCGGCGTCCCAGGTGATGGGCACCCCGCCGAGGAACCGCTCAAACATCTTCCGCGCGTCCTCCAGAGGCGGCAGCACCGTCGCATATTGGCGTTCCCCGCCGACTCGCAGCTTCGCTGTCCCCAATGCCGCACCGAAAATCTCCCGCAGCTTTTTCCAGAACAGCGCATTGTGGACGGGTCGATATTCGCGATCGACCCGCGACTGCAAAGTGTAGTCGTTGTACGCCGTTTCCTTGGCGAGTTGCACCGGGCCATCCGCCCACTCCGTGCCGGCGACCCAGCCGTTCGATAGCGCGCCATGCAGCCAGCGTAACGGGCCTTCCAGGCTCGCGAGCTTCTGGTCGAGACCCGCTGCCGTTTCCGGGAACTGCCCGATGTTGAACCCGGCAAGGTCATACGCGAGCAAGTCGTGAAGCATGCCGGCCAAGCCGCCGGCCGCCATCTGTGCGCGCAGCCTGGCGAAGAAGGTCCGGTCATTGCGGCGGCAGTCTGAGACATCGAGCACGCAGAACCGGCGCTGGTCTTCGGACGCCGGCACCACCCATTCGTCGTTGCTTGCCATGACCACGTGCGCGCAGTTGCGGACCTTCACCACGTCCACACCCTTCGCCTCCATCAGCATGGTCCCCTGGGTGAGGAGCGCCTTGAGAACAGGCGCATCCTGGCGGTTTCCAGCGAAGAACGCCTCGTCCGCCAGGACCATCACCTTGCAGGCAAGGTGCTTGTTGAAATTGCCGGTCAACTGCTGGCGGCTGTAGATATGCACGAAGTGCTCGCCGAAGATGGAACCGATCGTCTCGCCGAAGGTGCTCTTGCCGGTGCCCTGCCCACCCCGCAGCACGAGCGCTACGCCCGCCGGCTCATAGGGCTGCTGCACCATGTGGGCAAGCCACCCCATCACGTATGCGTCAGCCACAGCGTCGCCGCCGCACACGACATCGCGCACGAGTTCGCGGAAGATAGACCAGTCGCCAGGTGTTGGCCTGACGGCAAAGCCACCCCACAGGTTGAGGACGCCCTCACTCACGCGCTGCTCGGGGGCGAAGTCAACGCCGTTCCGGTAGAACCGCCGGCTCGGCGATCCCAGCCACGCCTCTGCCAACGGCTTGGACGCTCCATCGAACTGTAGCCTGCGATCCTTGAGCACAAGCTCGAATGCACCCTTCCTCATCGGGGTGTACTTCACTTGCCCGCCGGGCAGGTCCTGCTGGCGGTAGACGAGTGCGTCGCCATCGTTGAGCACAACGGCGAACTGCTTGTTGAGCTCGTCGAACGGATGACCCTTGGCGCCAGCGACAGGCGTGTCGGCCTCGTCGATCGGATCGAACTGAGCTTCAGGGGCCTCGGCGCCAGGAGCGTCCTGCATGTACTTTGTGGCGTGGCGCACCTTTTCTGCCAAGCGGTCGGGACTCCACCCACATCCCTCGTCCCAATGCTCGGACAACATGAGGTCCAGGGTTTGCGCCTGCGTGGCGCCGAGCGCCATGCACCGTGCAGCTACCCGGTACGCGCATTGGTCACCGCCCGCGCCCTTGACCGAGCGCTCTGCGGTTTTCAGATACTCAATGACCCGCTGCTCGGCGCGCACCGGATCGATCCCCGGCAGGGCCTCACGGTTGGCGCTGCGGGTACGGGCAGGGCCGCAGGCATCGACCAGCCACTGCGGCGCCGCTGTGGGCGCGCTGGGGCGGTCGGTGAAGTACTCGCCCGCCTCGACGCGGCTCCCTGGAGCGACGACGTAACCACCCTTGGACCGGATATCGAGGCCCTTGGCGAGAACATCCACGCCCTGGCGCAACGCTGCGGGCACACGGTAGATGATGTGGCGTCCGCCGGATGGGGTGACGTGCTCGCACGTCAGGGGAAAATCCTTGCCGTCCATTTCGAGGCGCACGAGCTCGCCCGGACCGTTCTTTCCATGGCCGGCGCCGTCGACATCCACCACCACCAACGCGTCGCTGTCACCGTACGCTGATGTGCTGATACCCCAGTTGCACCCAGGGAAACGATCGGCCCAACGCTGGATGCGCTCGGGATCGCGCGTGGCGCGGGTCGGGAATGCCTCGATCGCCGGCAGCTTGGTCAGCGGGCGGATCGGAAAGAGGTGAAACCCTTGGCGTGCGAGCGACAGGGCTTCGGAAACGTCCGTCATGCGCCCTCCTTTTCACGCTGCGCGGAAAGCACGCGGCCGTAGATGAAAGCCTGAGGGGAGATTTCGGGCCACGTGAGCGGATCCGCGGCCAGGGCGCGGAGGGCATCGGCGCGTGCATTCTCCGTGCGCTCGATTTCGCGTAACGAACGCCGGTACTCGCGCCGTTCCGCGTGCGACGCGTCGGCGCAAATACTCTTCGCTATGTCAGCGATGACGCCAAGGTTCGTTTCCAGCGCGCTCACTGCGCCCAACAGCTGTCCAACAGGCACGCGGACATAGTCCGACCCGGGTTCATAGGCACCGAGGATCACAGAGGCGACCATGGGCTCGGGGTGAGACACGCGCAGCGCGACTTCGAAGTGACGGTGGCCGGGAGAGTGGCCCGGCGCATCGGCTGCTTCGCCCAAGTCATGGCGCGACCGCAAGGTCACGACCTGGCCATGCTCGAGTCCGTTGCGCAGACGACCGCGGATCACCTGGTTGACCAGATCGCGCGTTGCGGCCGCGTCCGGTGGCGACAATGCGTCGCCGAGTTGGTAGCTCGACCCGGCACGCATCAACGCGTCGCCTTCGCGTCACGCGCGGCAACAAATGACGCGACCCACGCGGCCAGTTCGCTGGTCAGCCACGCGGCAGTTCTCCCGCCAAGGTAGATACGCCGCGGGAACTTCCCCTCGCGTTCCAGCCGGAGAAGGTGGGCGTTGCAATAAGGGATGCTCCAGTCGCGCTTCAATGCCTCGCGTGTGACCGGGTAATCGTGGACGGGAGTGGAAGGTTTCACTGTCGACATATCGGGAACCTTGATGGATGACCGACACGCAGAAGGCGCAGATGTGCCTCGACGTATCGGCCAGGATGGCTGATAGATCGAGGCGGCGAGTTGCTTGGTCTTAGCCGGCGGTGTCGCTACAGCCCTAACGTTTTAGGCTCGCACCGGGGACCTTCAATCGCGCGCCACGCTAAACCGTTTGGGGAAGCAGCGACGTGCATAGGATAAGGGCGACCTCACATTTCGTCAAAAGCGCGTTGCCTTTCAAAGCACCTTCGAATCTGAAACGGGTCTAGGTGGTCCCAGAAGCGGGCTAAGCGCCCGGCGACCGCCAGGCTATGGGGCGCAACGGTGGGCTGGGTGGTCTAGGTGGTCCGTGTTTTGCGGCGAATTCAGGGGCGGACGGCGATGCGCATGCGAAGAAAAGGCCACGCGATTTAGCGAGCCGCAGTGCAATGCCGAATCCTATTACTAACTCAAGAAGTAATTAGACCACCTAGACCACCTAGACCATCACCTGGCGGCCAGAGCTTTCAACGGTCTAGGGTCGTCGTTTGTGGTCCAGGCCACCCCAGACCGAACGGTGAGGAAAACTCATCGTGCGCCTCGATGGCGACGTGAAAATGGTGACGTTTTTCGGGCTTGTAGTCATCGCGACCTCATCAGTAGTTTTCTACTCGCAGACCACACTGCGTACTCGGGGATACCGCCGTGCCGAAACTAAGCGTGCAACTCACCACCACTCTCGTCGCCGAATGGAACTTCACGCACAACGGCGACTTTGAACGCGCTTCCACCATGGCCCTGGCCACGATGCGCGAACAAGCGATCGTCGATGTTGACGACCTGCAGCGTCTGTTGGATCAGGTGCTCGAACCGTTCTCGTGCTCACCTATGGCCGGGGATGTTTCGTTCGCGTTCCTTCAGGCGCCCGCACCGGTGACCGCATGAGCCAGGCGATCTTCTACACGACCAAGGAGGTGGCCGCGATGTGGAAGGTTTCACCGCGCACCTTGGAGAACTGGAGGAACCTCCGTCAGGGACCGGCCTTCGTCAAGTTCGGGTCGCGCGTCCTGTACTCGTCCGAGGCGTTGGAGGAATTCGCCGCCCGCAACGCCATCGGGACGCAAGCCGCACCACCCTGATCCGCCCACCTCAGCCAGCTAACTACCGACCCCTCGCGTGCGCGTGCGCGCGAGGGGTTTTTTCATACCCGGCCGACGTAGAACACGCGGCTCGTGAGGCTCCGCCCAACCGCCATATATGCGGTAGGTCCTTCGAGTGGACGATTCTCGTTTTTCCCTTATCATATAGATGGTTACCGACTTCTACCCACCGTGACATTACGTTGCATAAGGCAACATAAGGCGACATTTCGTTACATGCCGAAGGCCCTGACCCCCAAACAGCAGAAGTTCGTAGCTGCTCTCGTCGCCGGCAAGACTGGTGTAGACGCGGCCATCGCTGCGGGGTACCCGGCGAAGTCGGCCAAGAATGCTGCCTACCAGCTCACACACGACAACCAGGCGGTTTGCGCGGAACTGGCACGCATCGCCGCGGCGCTGAGCCAGAAAGCGGACTACAACGCGCACAAGGCCGTTGCGGAGATCGACGGGAAAATCGTCGCAGCCGAAGGCGCAAAGCAGTTCGGCGCTGTGGCCAAATTCCTCGAATTGAAGATGCGCGCCTTTGGCCTCCTGCGCGACAAGCTGGACGTGAACGTCACCAGCCACATCGACATCGGTTCCGCCCTGGACGACGCACGCAGTCGTGCCCTTCAGCGACCCATGCGCGACCTACCCGTCGTGATCGATGCCGAATCTGTTGGCGCACATGCGCCGCAGCTCAACGGACCCATTGATTTGAAATCAACGGTCCGTCCGCGCGGCGACGACGGCGGCAGCTTTTTCGAGGCCGGCATGTATGACTGACCCGACTTGGCCAGGTCATGGGTCCCCTTTTCAGGAGGGTGGGGGTGCCGGCGTGGGGGTGGGGGCAGCCGCAGCCCGCGCGAGTTCCACCCAGGGGCAGCTAGAGACCGAATCTGAAAAATTTTTCTATAGCCATTTTCCAAAGGCGCCACCCCTCTCACAGGACCCATGACCATGCTGCAATCGATTTTCGGCGAAAAAAGCACCCCCGATGCCCTGCGCGCCAAGCTCGCCCAGCTGGAGTCGGAGGAGTCCGGCCTCGTGACGGCGTATCAGGAGGCGGCCCTCGCGGCGGTGGACGACACCACGAAGCAGCCGGCCGCCGACAAGGCGCACGCGGCCATGGTCGGACATCAGATGAACGTGGAACGCGCGCGTGCCGCGCTGAACGCCAGCACGCGTCGCGAGGAAGCCGCGCGGCGAGAATTGGAGGCCAGCACCGCCGCTGTCGCGTGGACCGGGTGCATTGAAGCGTCGAAGGCCCGGGAACCGGTGGCGGCTGCCTACGCCGCTGCACTGAAGAAGGCCGGCGAGTTGCACGCTCAGCTCCGCGCAGCCACGGCGAAGGTGTTTCAGGCCGTACCGCCCGGCTGGCCGACCCACCGGACCGATGGCTTCGGCATCGACGGCGGCTACATCAACACGCTGACCCTCAGCGAATATGAGCTGCATGGGCTCCCGGGCGGCAGCAATCCGTGGGGCCTGCAACTTTCTTCGTTCGCCGGCCGCTTCCCGGAATTTACGGCCCGCATCATGCAGGCCCGCGACGAGGCTCTGTTCGGCGCCTCGCACGCCACGGAGGACGCGGCATGAGCGAATCCACCGGCATGCCCGTCGGCGTCTCCGTGACGCTCAGCGCGGGCGCGGCAAACGCCCTCGGAGTGGAGCTCGCGCAGCAGAGCGGCACCGAGCACGTTCCCTACACCGAATCCGTGACCTTCGATGGCCGGCAGCCCGTCGACACGCCGAGCACCGGCGAGAATTCGACACAGGAGGCACCAGGTCCAGCAGAGGCGATCGACGCGAATCCGTACCGCACCGCGCAGGCAGCGGAGACCTTTGCAATCAGCGCTGGCGTGGACCCCGTTCTGGCCAAGTTCTACGGCGGCCGTATTCAGAAGGCCCTGTCGCAGCCGGCCATGACGCCCGAAGCGCAGCGCCAGTCGATGATGGAAACGCACCAGGCCATGATCGACCAGTTTGGCGATGAGGCCGATGGTTACATGGAGGTCGCCCGTCGCGAGGTGACCCTTCTGTCCCGCGACCACCCGAACCTGCGGGCCATCCTGGAACGTACCAACCTGGGCAACGACATGCACCTGATCAAGTCGCTGATCGGCCGGGCGGCCGAACGCGAAATGAAAGCCCGCGGGTTTCGCACCTGATGGCCTACGACACCCGCCCCAATGGCGAACGCGCCCGGCAGCTCGCTGAAGTGCCCGCCTCCCTCGTGCCGCTGGGTTACCAGCGCCTGGCCGTGAGCACGGTTGCAGCAAGCGGCCTGACGCCGCCCGCGGGAGCCCGCCTCGCGGCCCTCCAGGCCGAGAGCGCGAACATCCGCTTTCGCGATGCAGGCGGCGCGCCGACTGCAGCCTCGGGCATGCGTCTGCTCTCGAACGGGTCGATCTATGACTACGACAGCAACCTCTCCGCGATCCAGTTCATCGCGGAAGGTGCTGGCGCGTTCCTCAACGTCTCGTACTACGGCTAAGGAGCCGCGAATGACCGTCAACAGCACAGTGTCCACCGCTTCGTACACCGGGAACGGGACAACCTCGGCATTCCCTGTACCGTTCTATTTTCTTCTCGACACGGACCTGAAAGTAACGAAGAAATCCGTACTCACGGGCGCGTCGACGGTCCTGAATCTGAACTCCGATTACACGCTCATGGGCGCTGGCAACCAGGCGGGCGGCTCCCTACAGATGCTGGCGCCCCCGGCGGCGAACGATAAGCTCTTCATCGAGCGAAACATCCCCTTCGTCCAGCAGACGGCGTACCCGCCCAACGACCGGTTCCCGTCCGCCGCCCATGAGAAAGCGCTGGACCGCGACACGATGAGCCTGCAACAGCTGCAATCGCAGCTGGCACGCGCCCTCGTGTCCGACCCACTGGGCACAACCTATGACCTGAAGAACAACACGCTGGTCAACAGCGGTGCTGCCGTGAACGACGGCGACATCCCGACCCTCCAGCAGGTTCGCTCCCTGGTCGTCGGCGGCGCTGCTCCGATCCTCGTGGGGCCGTCCGGATCCAGCACCGTGGGCTTCATCCAGTCCGGCGTGAACGCGGTCGCTCGCACCGTGCAGGACAAAGCGCGTGAAACCTACAGCGTGAAAGACTTCGGCGCCAAGGGCGATGGCGCCACCGACGATGCGGCGGCCATCCAGGCTGCCATCAACGCCGCGATTCCTGCCGGCGCCAGCGTGTATTTCCCGAAAGGCCGATATCTCATCAACTCCACGGTGACTATCGACCTCACGGCCCATTCGTCGGAGGTCGACGGCAAGGGCCTGAACCTTTACGGCGCCGGATCGGGCAACACGGTAATCGTCAACGGCACGAATTACGTGGGGCTCGACGTGGTTGGCACCATGGCAACCGCGGCCCTCTATTCGTACTTCAAGGTCGTGGGTATCGCGATTACGAAGACGGGCGCCGGGACGGGCGACATCGGCATGCGCATCGCCAAGAGCTACGGCGTTTACTTCAACGATGTGGTTTTCCTCACCTGTAGCGTCGGGTTCACCTTCACCGACTGCGTGCTGATGACCCTCGTATCCAGTCACTTCCGCTTCTGCACGCGCGGGTTATTCGCCGCCGGACAGGTCGACCCCAGCGGTTCGACGCCAAACGCCATCACGCTGGTGGGTTGCATCTTCTATGGCCAGGTCGAGTATGCCGCCTGGTTCGAGAAGGGTTGCAACGTGGTCTTCGTTGGCGGATCGGTCGAGACGACAGCCGGCGGTGTCGGGGCCCAGCGCTTCGGCGTGAAAATCAACCTTGCCGGCGTGTACGGCCGCGCGGCATGCGCGTTTTACGGCACCTATTTCGAGCGCAATGGCAACACGGCCGATGTCTGGATGGTGAATGGCGACAACCCGTGTACCTACCTCTTTTCTGGTTGCACGTTCAATCGCCTGACGGCAGCAGAAATCTCCACCAACGCGCTGCTGCTTGAAACCAACGGGAACACGGCGGCTCGCGTGTACCTGACGGTGGAGGGGTGCGCATTCAGCCGCTACGGAACCTATACGCCGAACGCCGCCCGCCCGTACATCGCGACGACCGGCGCCACGCCCATCATCTTTCGCGACATCGGGAACATGTACACGGACAACCTCGAGCGTCCGGTGCAGCCGTCGTGCGACCCCCTGGCGCGTGTGCGCTTCGTTGGCTCAACGGGAGCGATCACGCGGCAGCAGAACGTCATTTCCGTATCTCGCGGCACGACGGGTCAGTACACCATCAACTTCCGCGACAGCAATACGTCCATCGGCGGTGGCCGCACGGTAAACATCACGACCGACATTGGTGGCTTCAATTGGGTTCTCAGTGAAACGGCCACGGCAGTGACCATTCAGTGCACGAACTCCGCGGGCACCAACACCGACCCGGGCTCCGTTTCCGTTGTGGTGTACGAGTAAAGGAAGAACATGATTAAGAACGCAGGGTTCGGCACGCGCTACGCCACTCTGGCGACCTCTTTGGAACAAGAGCTTGCCAGCTACGACGAATGGATCGACGAGGTGCGCAGTCAGCTGCGCGCAATCGGCCCTGGAGACGCCCCTAACGTGCGGGAGGTCCGCCAGCGTGGGGCGGATCTTCTCGCTGATCTCATGCGGGCGCGCGAGGCGATCGCCAAGGTGGCTTCTCATACCTTCGAAAAGCGAGCTCGCGCCAGCAACGTCGTTTACCTGCGGGGTCACGCATGAAGCCGCAATGCGAGCAGGTCGTCGAGCAGATCCTCGGCCGCAAGCCCAACAAGGGTGAGCTGGATTCGATCGAGACGCGCATTTTCTCGTCCATGCTGGAACTGCAGGCGAAGGATCCGGGCCGCTGGCGCCAGCTCTCCCGCGACCAGCGACTCCAGGAAGGGGCCAAGCTGGCACGCCAGAAGACCCTGGATGACATCACCCGCGCCCATGCGAACACGATCCGCGACATGGAAATCAAAGCCGGCCAGCACCGCCTGCTGGAGTCGTTTACGCCAGGCACGGCCAAGGGCCAGGGACAGCTCGCAGCCCTCCGACAACGCGCGATTTTCGATGCAGAGAACCGCGGCGGCGATCTCTCTGTCGAAATCAAGCGCAAGGCCATTTTTCGGGACTTCGCACGCCGTCTCGACGATGTGGGCGGCAAAGGAAAGTTCTGGGGGCTGGCGCAGGATCCGCTTGAACAGCGCGAGCTCGTGAAGGCCATTCGTAACGAGCCCACGGGCAAGCCGCAGGTGGATGCCGCTGGCGGCACCATCCGGCAGGTGCTGGACGAGGCATTGCAGAACATGCAGGACGCAGGCATCCATATCAACCGCCTGGACGACTGGCACACCCCTCAGCCGTGGGCGTGGGAAAAGATCGGCGCGGACCGCGAGCAGTTCGTGCGCGATGCATTGGATGCCATCGATCACGACCGGTATATCAAGCAGGACGGTACACCGATGACCGCCCCGGAGATCGAGCAGCTGGTCCGCAAGTCGGCCGAGACGCTGGGGACGAACGGCGCAAACAAGCGGGCTACCGGGGATGGCGGCGGGTTCGGTCATACCGTAGGGTCGTCGCGGAATGCGCCGCGTCAGCTCTTCTTCAAGGACGCCGATAGCTACACATCGATGATGGACAAGTACGGCTCCGCGAACAACGTCCACTCCATGCTGCTGCACCACCTCAACGGTGTGGCACGCGACATCGCAGCCGCGCGCTCGTTCGGTCGGGACGCGGATACGTTCTTCCCCCAGCTGCTGGAAAAGGCGTTCGCGAACGATGCTGCCGCCGCCGAAGGGACCACGCCCGAAAAGCGGGCCAGGGGTCTCGAAAAGCTCGAGCGGCTGAAGCGCCGGACCCTCAAGGAATGGCAGGCCATGCGCCAGCCCGACCACCCGGGCCCCACGCCCGGCTGGGTGAAGGTGTCCCAAGGCATTCGCGGCGTCGCAGGCTCCACCCTGCTCGGGTCTTCTGTCTTCGCCGCCATCCCCGACCTCCAGATGGCCGTGGGCTACGGCCGACTGTTGGGCCTGTCACGGTCGAAGATCCTTGGAAACGTTGCTACGGGTTTGAACCCCGGAAGCCGCAAAGCAGTGTCGCGACTCGGCATCGTGGTCGACGGCCTTGAGTCCGCCGCCAATCGCTTTGGCGGGGAGGAGTTGGGCCCTACGGGCATCAAATTCCTCAACCACGCGGTGCACGTGCTGTCGGGCCTGCGCATGTGGGATCGAGGGATGGCGCACGGTGTGAGCGCCAGCATCATGGACATGCTGGGCGACCACGTGAGCAAAACCGAATACGCGAGCCTCGACCGCGCAACGGCCGATTACCTCGCGAAGCGGGGAGTGACCGATGACGTGTGGAACACGTGGAAGCTGGCCGAGATCGACAAGGGTGAAAGCGGCAACCATACGATGCTGACTCCGGATGCGATCTACGACATCCCGGACGCCAAGTTGCGCCCGTTGGCCGAGCAGCGTACCGCCGGCATCAACAAGCAGTTCGAGGCTGATGCGGCAGCGCGCGATGAGCGCACCCAGCAGGAAATCGACTGGGTGAAAGGCCGGACGGACAAGTTCGACGCTCTTAAACAGAAGACAAAGGACACGCTCGACGCCATGAAGGCGCGCGCATCGGTGAAGGACGGCCATGCGCAGGGCGTGCTCGACGCACGGGCCGAGCAGGTACGTGCACAGGTCGCGCGCGCCGAGGTCCACACCGATATCGCGCGATACCTTTCCACGGCGGATACGCAGATCCGCGCCCGTGACTTCCTCGAAGCGGTGCAGGAAGGTGCAGATATCGAGCGGAGCGCCATCAAGCAGCGGACGCACCCGGACAACCGATCGGATTCCGTGGTCGAGAACTTCGCGGTGACGCCGGGTGTCGGCGAGAAGATGAACCGTCTCGTCCAGCGATACGGCCGTGGGGTCGCCGACAAGGCCGAAGCTCTCGGCCGTAAACAGGCCGCAGCCGAGGCCCGCATCGATGCGGCGCAGAAGTCCATCGACCTGGCTGCCAAAGAGCGGCAGGGCGCAATCGACGATAAATCCAAGGCGTTTGCACGTCGCCTGGACGACCACCTTACGGCGCTCAAGGAATTCAGCGCGCAGATGCAGCAGAACGCCGGAAAGCGGCGTGAGCTCAACGACGCGTTTCAGGATCGCTATGGCCAGGAGGTGGCCCGCGAGACCCGTAATCTCCGGGCGGAGGCGGCCCAGACCCTCATCGGCACGGCGCTGCACGACGTGCAGGTGGGCGCGCGCGGCGGCGCTGGCGGGAGCGTGGCGGACCAAGTCGGCCTTGGACTCGATCCCAGCAGCCGCGGCACGCTGTTCCACGAGCTTATGTCGTGGATCCTGTTCCTTAAGCAGACCCCGCTGGGCATTTTCAAAACCCACATGTTCGACGTGCCCAACGGCCTGGACGACTGGAAGTCCGCTTGGGCATACCGGGCGAAGTTCATGGCCGGCTCCGCGGCGCTGGGCGCCCTCGGGCTGGAGCTGAAGAACATCGCCAACGGGCAGGATGCTGAAGACTTGGCAACGCGCAAAGGCCTTGGCAAGATCCTCGTGGCGTCGGGCGGCCTGGGCATGTACGGCGATTTCTTCTTCGGCGACAAGGGCGACCACCAGAACGGTGCGCTGGCCAAGCTGCTGGGGCCAGGGGCGACGATGGCGGAGGACGCCATCAGCATCTTCCACAACGGCGTGAGCGCGGCGTCTGGCGCCGCTGGCGTCGACCCAGAGGATGGCGAGCCCACCGTGGCGCCCGATCAGTTTGGCGCGCAGGCCCTGCGCTTCGGTCGCAACTATGCGGCGCCGCTCACGCGCCTCTGGTACCTCAAGGCGGCGTTCAACCACATGGTCTACAACAACCTGATGGACAACCTGTCCCCGGGCTACCGTGACCGCGTGGAGCGCCGCATGGCGGAGCGGAATCAAACCACGTGGTGGGCGCCGACGCAGGACCTGCCGTCCCGCACGCCCGACCTTTACCCGGCGTTCGGCGGCCCGTAAAGGCTGCCAAACCCCACGCGCTCCCCTCGCGTGGGCCGGCCCCGTCAGCCTGTCATGGGTGCTGGCGGGGCCGTTTCTTCACCCACTCATCGACGGCGTGCAGCCGCCTTCTCGTCTGCGTATTGCACGACCGCAGCAAGCTGATCCTCGTGGTAGTAGCCTTGCTTCCAAGTCGGGTCGATAACGCCTTCGTCGATCGCGGCCGTGATATGCGGCAGCGCACGATCGAAGTTTGGTACGTGGATGCGCTGGATCATTTCCGACCAGGCGTCACGCATTGATTCCGGGGCATCCGATAGGGTCATCAGCAGATAGGACAGCCCCTCCGGACCAACGAACCGATCCAGGCAGAGGTCGCTGACGGTGAAGCGTCCGAATTTAAACGCTTCATCTTCGTCGTGCTGGCAGCGATGTTTACCTTTCAGCGGCGACGCAGGGAAGGCGTGAACCAGGCGAAGATCTTTCGCTTCTCGCACGGTTTCCCCTTCGCCCTTACGCGCGAACCGCGAAAGCCATTCGACCCATCCTTCTCCGGCCGAGTTGATCGAGTTGCCGCATGTATCGCACACCCACGGTCCCATAAAAGCCATCCTTACTTCTCCTCGGTCGTTATCCGGGCGGAGTGTAGCGCCCCACCGGTCGCACGGCTTAGGATCTGGATGCCCAGCGGTCACGCGCCGGACGACATGGAGAGCGACGGATGAATGGTTCATTTTTGCCGGACGACGACAAAGACACTGACCGAACGGCGTGGGCCATAAGCCTTGGGCTATTTACGGCGCTCGCTTCCGCCCTTTGCGGAGCCTCTTTCCTACTGGCGCGGCTTATCGACGCCGAAACGGCGGACCTGATCGTTGGGATTCCAGGGTTTTTCGCAGTATTCATCCTTATGCCGGTGCAGGCCTGGGCGAAACAACACCTGCTTACGCGGCGGTGCGTTCGCGGCGGCGGTCACTATCTGGTGCCGATCACACCCGGTTCCGCGCACGCGCAGTGCGGCTCATGTGGGCGGGTCGTTGCAGACGCTTTCGATCCAAGCACCCCGCCGCCTGTTGCCTGAGAGTTGACTCACTGGAAGAGAAAAAGGCCCGCATCACTGCAGGCCTTTGGTTTCACTGGTGCCGACACCCGGATTCGAACTGGGGACCTACCGCTTACAAGGCGGTTGCTCTACCAACTGAGCTATGCCGGCGAAGGCGGGGAGTTTATCAGAAGCAGCCGGTGGGGCGAGCCGTGGCGCCGGGGGCGCGGATGCCACGGCGGACCTCGTTGCTGGCGTCGTCGGGGACGACGACATCCAGCCACCAGACCGGCGTGGTTTCGGTGCGTTCGCTCATGCGGGCCGGGAAACCGGCGGCGATGACTTCGTCGCGGCGCTTGCGGGCGTTGGCCGGGTCGTGGAACAGGCCCAAGGCCACGGAGTTCTGCAGCTCGCCCTGGGCGGTGACCACGAAGTAATCCTTGATCCCTTTTGCCTCCAGCCGCTTGGCCTGGGCGAGGGCTTCGTCGCGCGTGGCCTGCGCGGGGAGGAAGACGCGCCAGCCGTGCGATTCGGTAGTCTGTTCCTGGCGCTGGCGGCTGCGCACCGTGCGTGCGGCCAGCGCGGTGCGCGTGGTGCGCAGGTCCACCTGGTTGGCGAACGGGCCGACGGCGAGGCATCGGTAGCTGCGCTTCGGGCTCGTCGGCACCGTGGCCGGCGGCGCGGGGGTTTCCGCGGCGACCTTTTCTGCCTCGCGCGGCGGTGCGGGCGGCGGCGTGGGCACCGGAGCCGGCGCCGTGGCGGCAGGGGCTACCGGGGTGGTCGGCGCAGGGACGACGGGTGCGGCCGTGGTCGCTGCAACGGGCGCCGCCGTGGCAGCCGCGACCGGCAGCTCGGTCAGCAGCTTCAACTCGGGCACGCCCTTGTCAGCCGTCTCCACCGCATGCGTGCCGCTCTCACCCAGCAGCAGCCAGGCGGCCACCGCGATGTTGAGGGCGATCAACAGTACGAACAGCAAACGCAGCAGCATGGTGGCCTTGGTCTTGTCAGTGGGCCTGCGCGCGTTCCCCTGTAAGAACCGGCAGCGAGGGGATTCTAAAAGATATCCGGGGCGTCGGCGTGCGTCCGGGCCCATACGGCGAGGCCACGAAGGACGGCGTCGGGCACGATGTTCACCTCGTGCTCGAGCAGGGGGGCGAGCAGCTCGGCATCACCCCCACCAAGGGTCACCGAGGGGGTGCCACCCAGCTGCGGAGCGGCGCGTCGAACGAAGCGATCGACCAGGGCGGCACTGGCCTGCCAGCAGCCGGAGGCGAGGCCGTCAGCGGTGTTGTCGGCGAGGTCGCGCACGGCACCCGCATGGGTGGGGCGGACCTGCACGGTGGCGCCAAGCACGGACTGCTGCATCAGCAGCGGGCCCGGGGCAATCCAGCCGCCCAGGTGCTGGCCGTCCGCGGCAAGCGCATCCAGCGTCAGCGCGGTGCCGACGCTGGCCAGCACGCATGGCGCCCTGCCCGCGTCGAAGGCATCGACCAGGGCGAGGAAACGATCGACACCGAGACGCTGCGGCTCGGCGTAAGCGTTGCGTACGCCACAGGCTTCGGCCGGCGTTCGCACCCACTGGGGAGTGCGATCGAAGGCGCTGCCGGCGGCGACGGCCACGGCGGTTTCGCGCGCACCGTCAACGACGGACGCACCCACCACGCGCTCAGGCCGCGGCCACGTCGCCCACAGCGTCGCCAGTTCGTGCGCGATGTCCGCATCCCAGCCGAACGCACCGCGATGGGTAAACGTCGCGCCATCGAGCAGCGCAAATTTCAGGCGTGTGTTGCCGAGGTCGAGCAACAGGATCATGGGCCACTCCTGCGCACGGAGACTTCAGCGCTATCGACGGTGACGGCCTCGCCATCGGCGCGGCGCACACGCAGGGCACCACGCTCGTCCACGCCTTCGCCCGTCGCGACGTATTCGCCGCGCGGATCGATGACGCGCAGCGACTCGCCCACCAGCAGGTCGCTCGCGGCGTATTCCTTCGCGAAGGCTGCAAAGCCCTGGCGCTCGAACGCACGCAGGCCGTCGGCCAGCGCACTGACGACGGCCGCGGCGACATGGTTGCGATCGGGCGGCTGCCCGCCGGTCAGTGCGGCAAGGTCGGTAATCGGCTGGCCGGCGCGCTCGTGCAGGCTATCCGGCAGACGGATGTTGAGGCCCACGCCGATCACCGCGGCGCAGGGGCCCGAGTACTCACCCGAAAGCTCCACCAGGATGCCGGCGAGCTTGGCGTTGCCGGCCATCACGTCGTTCGGCCACTTCAGGCCGGCGGTGCGGATGCCCACCTCGTCGAGCGCCCGCAGGATCATCACGCCCACCGCGAGCGACAGGCCGGACAGCGAGGCGAAGCCCCCGTCGAAGCGCTTGAGCACGGAGAGATAGAGATTCATGCCGGGCGGTGAGAGCCAGGTGCGCCCGCGCCGGCCGCGCCCCGCGGACTGGGCTTCGGCCAGCACGAAGGAGAGGTCGTCCAGCACCGGGTTGCGCCGGGCCAGCTCGCTGGAGGTGGAATCGATGTCCCAGTGGACCTCGAGCATGCCGATATGCGGCACGATCGCGGGCGGACACGCCGCGCGGATGGCCTTGGCCTCCAGCAGCTGGGTCGGCCATGGCAGGCGATAGCCGCCGCCCACCTTGGCTTCCACCGGCACGCCCTTCAGGCGCAGGGCTTCCATCTGTTTCCAGACAGCGGCGCGCGTGACGCCCGCCTGGCGGGCCAGGGAGGCGCCGGACACGGCGTCGCCGCCGGCAAGGGCTTCGAGGAGGTCGCGTGCAAGCATGAGTGCCGTCGGGCCGTCAGTCGGCCTGAGCCGGAAGTGGGGGAAACGGGGACATAGCGCGATTCTAGGACAGGCGGACGAATTTCGCCCGGGTCTGGCCCAAGCCGCCCCGGGCCCGACCAAGCGCACTGGCGCCTCCGGTAATTATCTGCGAGGATCGGTCTTCCCCCCGGTTTGTCCGAGGGTTTTGGGGTTTACCGATGAACGCCAGACCGTACATCCTCGGATGTCTGTGCCTCGTCGGTGCCACCGGCACCGCCGCCGCTTATGACATCGACCCGACCTCTGGCCTGCTCTCCATGAGCGGGGCGGTCTCGTCGTCGTCGTTCGAAGGCAGCGCCGGCCGTTCGCAGGGCAGCGCGCCCCACGACAACAGCAGCACCGGGGGCGACGTCATGTCCACCCGCCCGGGCAGCTCGTCCAGCCACGCCAGTGGCAGCTCAGCCTCGTCCGCCTCGCCCACCGTGGATGCCGACGACGCGAACCGGGACAGCTCCGCCCCCATCCGCGTGCCCGCCCCCAGCTGGCAGTCCCTGCTCCCGGGGTCGATGCTCTGATTTTTCGCGGTTGGCCGTCGTTCCTGGCGCGTTTCCGTGCCGCGGTGCCACCGATCGATGACACCCGCTGGAATCAGGCCGTCGCACGCGTGCCGTTGGCGCGCGCCCTTGACGCCCCGCGGCTGCATTACCTCCGCCAGCTCACCGCCCTGTTCCTGCACACCAAGCGCTTCCACGCGCTCGGTGGCGCGGAGCTCGATGATTTCTGGACGCTGGTCATCGCCATGCAGGCCAGCCTGCCCGCCCTCCCCCGCGGCCCGAAAGCCTTCAAGGGCTGGACGAATGTCCTGGTCTACCCCGGCGAGTTCAACGTGCGGCGCAGCCACCACGATGCGCGCAGTGGCGTGGTCACCGAGCGCGACGACACGCTGATCGGCGAGGCATGGGACCGCGGGCCGATGGTGCTCTCCCTGGCGGACGTGAAGCTGGACATTGAAGCGCCGTGGGATGGCTTCAACGTCGTCATCCACGAGATGGCCCACAAGCTGGACATGCTCGCCGCGCCCGCGAATGGCGTGCCGCCCCTGCTTTCCGGCATGAACCGGCGCGAATGGATCGCCACGATGCAGTCGGCGTTCGATCGCATCGTGAAGCAGGTGGAGCGTGGCCGCGAAACGATGATCGATCCGTACGCGGCCGAAGCGCCCGAGGAATATTTCGCCGTGACCAGCGAGCTGCACTTCTCGCAGCCGGCGTTGTTGCGCCAGGCCGAGCCGAAGGTGGCGCAGCTTCTTGCAGCGTTCTACGGGCCGTCGCCCGCCGCGTGACGGCGGTTAACCCGGCGGGATATTCACACGGAAGCGTGCGCCGCCGAGCTCCTCGGACTGGTCCACGTGCAGCGTGCCCTGGTAGGCCTTGATGATGTCCTGCACGATCGACAGGCCGATGCCGTGGCCCTGCACTTTTTCATCGCCACGCACGCCGCGCTGCAGGATCTTTTCGATCTTGTCGTCGGCGATGCCCGGGCCGTCGTCTTCCACGATCAGCTCCAGGCCGTTACGCCCGCTCTTGCCCTGGCGGGTGGCGCGCGCGGTCAGCAGGACGCGGTGCGAGGCCCACTTGAAGGCGTTCTCGACGAGGTTACCCATCAGCTCGAGCAGGTCACCCTGCTCGCCGGGGAAGGTCACGCCGTCTTCGAGCTCGAACTCGCACAGCACGTTCTTTGCGGCGTAGACCTTCTCCAGGCTCTGCACGAGGTCTTCCGCATGGCCGGCGATCGGCTCCTCGGCGGCAATGGTCCGCCGACCCGAGGTGGCGGCGCGCGAGAGCTGGTAGGCGACGATCTCATCCATCTTGCGCACCTGGTCGAGGATGTCGCCACGCAGGCTGCGCGCGTCACTGTCGGTTTCCAGCTGCGAACGGACCACCGCGAGCGGCGTCTTCAGGCTATGCGCCAGGTCGGCCAGCGTGTCGCGGTAACGCGAGCGTTGTTCGCGCTCGCTGTCGATGAAGGCATTGAGGCGCCGGGTAAGCACCGTCAGCTCGACCGGGTACGGCCCGTCGAGATGGTCGCGCGTGCCGCGTTCGATATGGGCCAGATCACTCGACACGCGACGCAGCGGCAACAGGCTCCAGCGCAGCAGGAACAGCTGCAGCAGCATGAGCATCATGCCGAGCATGGCCAGCCACAGAAACTGCGTGCGCCGGTACGTCGCCACCTGGCGCTCGAACTGGTCTTCGGTCTGCGCCACGGCGAAGGTCAGCGGCACGCTGCGCTTCTCGGTGCTGTCCAGCGTCACGCCATAGCTGAAGACGTAAAGCTTGCCGCTACGCGTTTCCACCGGTTCGAACGCGGTTTCGCCCGGCGAGAGCATGCGCACGAAGTCGAAGTCGCGCCCCATGGCGGAGGTCACCGCCGAGGACGATTCCCAGCGAAAGCCGTCGTTGCCGATGATGATCGCGTACAGCCCCGAATTGGGCCGGGAGAAATCCGGGTTCGGCTGGCTGTCAGGCGTGGTGACCTTGCCGCCACGGGTGATGTCCGTGCCGGTGATATAGGCGATGGCGTAGTTGTGCAGCCGGTCGTGCATGGCTGACAGCTCGGAGGCGTAGTTCGCCTTGTTCTGCGCCAGGCCGGTCAGGCCAAGGAAGGCCGCCAGCGCGAAGCCGGTGGCCAGCGCCGCGCGCGCGGCCAGCGACAAGGGTCGCCGTTTGATCGGTGAAGCGGTTTCCATGCTTCTTGCAGTGCCTCGGCGGCGTGGCATCGCGCCACGCCGCCACGGTGGGCTTAGTCTTCGTCCGCTTCGTTACGCGGGATGGCGAAACGATAGCCGCGGCCACGCACGGTTTCGATCGGCTTCAGCGCACTCTCCGGATCGAGCTTGCGGCGCAGGCGGCCGATGAAGACCTCCAGCACGTTGGAGTCGCGGTCGAAGTCCTGCTGGTAGATGTGCTCGGTGAGGTCGGCCTTGGAGACCAGCTCGCCCGCGTGCAGCATCAGGTATTCCAGCACTTTGTATTCGTAGCTGGTGAGGTCCACCTGGCGGCCTTCGACGGTGACCGTCTGGGCGGTGGTATCCAGCTTGATCGGGCCACAGGCCAGCACCGGCTTGGACCAGCCGCTGGCGCGACGCACCAGCGCATTGATGCGGGCCAGCAGTTCCTCGACGTGGAACGGCTTGACCAGGTAATCGTCGGCGCCGTGCTTCAGGCCCTCGACCTTGTCCTGCCAGCTACCGCGGGCAGTGAGGATCAGGATCGGGTAACGCTGGCCGTGCTCGCGCAGCGCCTTGACCAGGTCCATGCCCGACAGCTTGGGCAGGCCCAGGTCGATGATGGCGAGGTCGAACGGCACTTCGCGGCCAAGGTAGAGGCCTTCTTCGCCATCCTGGGCGGCATCGACGGCGAAACCGTCGCGCTTCAGGCGCGCGGCGAGGGTCTCGCGCAGCGGGGCCTCGTCCTCAACGAGCAGGATTCGCATTAATGTTTCTCCTTCGTGTCCCCGGCGCTGGCGTCCAGGGGCTTGGCGGTTTCGGTTCGAATAGGCACGACTTTTACGTGCCCATCAAGGGTGAGGACTTTGACCCGGTATTCGGTGATGCGCCCGCGCTCAACGAGGCGGGTATCCGCTGACAGCACTTTTCCCCCGGTATCTTTCTGCACCTTGGCAACCGCCTGCTCCAGCGTCAGCGACTGCTGAGCCAGGGCGGCGAAGGGCGTGCCAGCACAGAGGGCGGCAAAAATTAGCGGACGGAACGTGATTTTCATGTCTGGCGCGGTGGCATCCGGTCGGCCCGATCATGCCGAGCCGTGCCCCGCCCGAAGCTGAACGAAACTTAGGCCGCCCGGCGCAGGGGGGCCATGGCCGACGCGATGAGGCCCCAATCCGCTCCCGGCAGGTGGGCTCCTTCCGACAGCTGGCGGCGGAACCCGCGGGCCCCGGGCTCGCCCTGGAACAGGCCCAGGATGTGCCGGGTGATGTGCTTCAGCGCCGTGCCACGAGCCAGCTCGGCCTCGATATAGATACGCATCCGCTCCAGCACATCGGCCCGGTCCACCAGCGGGGCCCCGTACAGCGCCGTTTCCAGCTGGGCCAGCACGAAGGGGTCGTGGTAGGCCGCGCGGCCCAGCATCACGCCATCGACGTGGGCCAGGTGTTCCTGGACAGCCTCGACGGTGGTGATGCCACCGTTGATGACGATGGTGAGGTCGGGGAATTCCTGCTTCAGCCGGTAGACCCGACCGTAGTCCAGCGGCGGGATCTCCCGGTTTTCCTTCGGGCTGAGCCCTTCCAGCCAGGCCTTGCGGGCGTGGACCACGAGGATCTTCACCCCGGCCTGCACCATCACCTGGGTGAAATGCTGGAGGTCGGCGTATTCGTCCTGGTTGTCCACGCCAATGCGGCACTTCACCGTCACCGGCACGTCCACCACCTCGGCCATGGCCCGGACGCACTCGCCCACCAGCTCCGGCTCACGCATCAGGCAGGCGCCGAACTTGCCGGACTGGACCCGATCCGACGGGCAGCCGACATTGAGGTTGATCTCGTCATACCCCGCCCGGGCGCCGAGGATGGCCGCCTGGGCCAGCTCGTCCGGGTCGCTGCCGCCCAGCTGCAAGGCCACGGGGTGCTCCTCGTGGCTATGCTCCAGCAGGCGAATCTGCCCGCCACGCACCAGCGCGGCGCTGGTGACCATCTCGGTATAGAGACGGGCGTGCGGCGACAGCAGGCGGTGGAAGAAGCGGCAGTGCCTGTCCGTCCAGTCCATCATGGGGGCGACGGTGAGGCGGAAGGCGGAGGGGTCGGTGGGTTGCATGGGGGGTATTTTACCAATAACCCCTTGAAGGGGCGCGCTTGCGCCTCATGGCCCTCAGGGCGGACGAATAGAGCTGACGCTTCCAACGCTCCGACCAGCCTTCAAACGTGCGCTGCAGTCAGCGACGCGCTCTCGCCATCACCGTGACAAGAAACGCGGTTGACCATCCCAGCATGATGAGCCCGTTTATTCCCTCGATCGCGGCAACGAGGGCCCACTCCGGGCGGATATCGGCGTCACTGTAGCCAATGGCCGCGTAACTGATCGTGGAGAAATAAACCGCCGAGCGAAGGTTATCAACGGCGTCGATACCCAGGAAGGTGATCGCATAGACCCAAATCTCGGCACCATGAATCGCCATCAGTCCCAGCACCAGGACAACGGAAACCTCGATCCGCGCGACGGGAAGCGGCTGTTCGATGGACCCCGCTTTAAAGCCGACCAGGGAAACGGCCTTGCTTAATCCAAGGAGACCGATGGAATGTAGGAAAGTGGTAAATACAACGAGCCCGGTGGCTAGCAGAAGCTCACTAAACACGATTCCTCCAGCGATCGCGAGGCAGGATCAAACCGTACTCAGTGCAGCTCGCAGATGCCATTCGCTCGTCCTTTGCCAGTGTAAGAAACCAACGGCGTTCCGTCCGGATTAACTGACAAGGAAATAACGACGCCCGATGAAGCATCCCGCGCCTCGAAATAGTTGGCGCTGAAACGCTTCAGCTTGCCTTCGCGGCCGTTGACGAATATGGGTCCCCCCTTATCAGCGTGGACCTCAATTTTTCCGGGGCAAGTCGCATTGACCAGAGGAATGCCGCCAGCAGGAGCCGTGTCGTCCGAGACAGGCTGAGAGCGAGCAACACCGAGCTGAAGAGCCAGAGCCAACGCACTCAAAGCCACCATATGCCTCATCACGAAGCCTCCAAGCTAACTGCGTCTAACTACCCCCGGAATCCCGATAGACCCTTCCGCGTGGGCGAACCGTGAATTCCTACGCAAAGGGCATTTCCCGCGATGAATAAGGACCTTCGTCCTTTGGCGGATGCGCCATCCGTCACGAGAGCAGCTCGATCTCCGAGTCCAGTACGTCGGCTGCCCAGCGGACGCTTCGGTCGTCATTGAAGCAAACCACCATGCCCATGGGTTGGCCGTTCGGCCCCGTAAATCCCTGATCGAGCTCAACGATGTCGCCAATGACGGGCCAGGCTGCACCCTCGCCGGACGCGAAATCGACACGCTCCACGGGTATCTCAGCGATCAGCCGGGCCTTGATGGGCGACCCGCTCACCCCTTCGCTTCGTACATCCACCGCAGCGTGGCTTCCAGGCTAAATGCCGGCAGCTCCCCGATCCGCTGCCGCAGGCGGGCGTTATCGCCGCGGAGCGACTTGATCTCGTTGGCCCGGACGAACGCGGGGTTCACCCGCACTTCGATATCGCGACCGGCGATGCGGCGCATCATGTCGACCACCTCGTGAAGCGAGTGCTCCACGCCGGAGCAGACGTTGTAGGCCTGCCCCGTTCCGGGAGCGGCCAGCAGCCGGGCGTAGACGTCCGCCACGCAACGCACGTCGTAGAAGTCACGCGATACATCGGTATTACCGAGCTCGATGACGCTGGCTCCCTTCCGGAAGTGCGCCACGATCTTCGGGATCAGGAATTTTTCGTCCTGGCCGACGCCGGTGTAATTGAACGGGCGGACGAGGGTGAGCGGCAGGCGCTCGCTCCACAGCGAGGCCATCGCTTCCATCGCCATCTTGCTGACGGCGTAGTCGTTTTGCGGAGCGAAGGGCGCCGTCTCGTCGAGCACGCCGCCGACGTTGCCGTACACATTGGCGCTGCTCGCCAGCAGGACGTTTTCAGGCGGAACCGGAAGCGCCGCCAGCGCCTCGAGCAGGTTCCGGGTTCCGACGATGTTGACCTTGTAGATCTCTTCCGCATCGCCGTGCGCCACGAACGAGATGGCGGCAAGGTGCACGACGAAGTGCGGGGCGATGCGCGAGACGGCGTCCTGCAGCGTCGAGCGATCGAGCAGGTTTACTGGCGCGCCATCCGCACCGTTGCCCAGGTCGTGCACGTCGCAGCCGGCTTCGGTGAGCACGCGAATCACATGCTGCCCGGTGAACCCGAGCGCCCCGGTGACGAGGACGCGCTTGCCGGCGAGGTTAGAAGGAGACGCCACGTGCGTTCCTCGTGAGGTCGGCATCCACCATCATCTGGCAAAGCTGCTCCAGCGTGGTCTGCGGCTTCCAGCCAAGGATGCGTTCCGCCTTGGCCGCATTGCCGATCAGCAGATCGACTTCGGCCGGGCGATGGAACCGCGGATTCACACGCATGACGGTCTTGCCGCTGGCGGTATCGACCGCGATCTCTTCGAGATCCTTGTGGCGGAATTCGACGTCGATACCAGCACCCTTGAAGGCCATCCGCACGAAGTCACGGACGGTCTCCGTGCGGTTCGTGGCGAGGACGAAGGTATCCGCCACCTCGGCCTGCAGCATGCGCCACATGCCTTCGACGTATTCCCGTGCAAAACCCCAGTCGCGCTTCGCATCGAGGTTACCCAGTTCGAGCACGTCGAGCTGGCCGAGCTTGATCTTGGCCACGGCGTCGGTGATCTTGCGCGTCACGAACTCACGGCCGCGCAGCGGGCTTTCGTGATTGAACAGGATGCCGCTGGACGCGAACATGTCGTAGCTTTCGCGATAGTTCACCGTCATCCAGTGCGCGTAGAGCTTGGCGACACCGTAGGGGCTGCGCGGATAGAACGGCGTGTCTTCGGTCTGCGGCATCGCCTGCACCTTGCCGAACATCTCCGAGGTCGATGCCTGGTAGAAGCGGATCGAGGTGTCGATCAGGCGAATGGCTTCCAGGAAGTGCAGCGCGCCCACGCCGGTGATCTGGGCCGTGGTGGCGGGCTGTTCGAAGCTCACACCCACGAAGCTCTGCGCTGCGAGGTTGTAGATCTCCTGGGGGCGAACCCGGGCCACTAGCGCAAAGGTCGCGCCCTGGTCGGTGACGTCGTGCTCCACGAGGCGAAGATTGGGGTGCGTCGCGACGCCCAGCTCTTCCATGCGCCAGAAGTTCACCGAACTGGTGCGGCGGAAGGTGCCGTACACCTCATAGCCCTTTTCCAGAAGCAATTGCGCGAGGTATGCCCCGTCCTGGCCGCTGATACCGGTAACAATGGCTTTCTTCATGGGGCTTCCTGGAGTTCATCGGAACGGACGATAACCGCCGATTCTACGGCAATCCGGAAAACGGCACGGCCGAACGGCGCTTACTTGAACGTCGCCAGCCACTGCAGCACGGCCCGCGACAGTTCCGTCCGTTGATCGGAATAGGCGTGGTCGGTGGGCAGGTGCAGCGTGGTCACCTGGGTATCGCCAGCTTTCTTCAGGCCCTCGGCGAACGCGTTGTCCGCGGGGGCCAGTCCGTCATCGGAGGTAATGACGAACACCGGACGCCCCTTGAGTGCGGCGACCTTCGACGGGAACACCCACCCCGCGCCACGGTCGGACAATTCCTGCGCCAGGCTTTCCGGCGTGCAGCCCGCCAGCGGCGCCATGCCTTCCTTGGCGAGGCCGGCGGCCATTTTCTTCACACCCTCCGCATTCGACCCCTGCCCCTGGACCTGCACCAGGGCGCCCGCCATGTCGGCGCCGGAGATCATGGCGATGCCCTTGATGGCGGGGTCCGCCGAGGCGGCCTGCACGGCCATGAAGCCGCCCATGCTGTGGCCGACGAGGACGATCTTCGACGGATCGAGCCGCAGCCGCTTCGCGTTGTCGGGGTTGCGCAGATAGGCCAGGGCCGAGGCGACATCCTCGATGCCGTGCGAGAACGAGAAGTCCCCTGAAGAACCCCACGACCCGCGGTAATTGAAGTACACGACGTTCCACCCGGCGCGGCGCATGTCCTGCGCCAGGTCGAGGTTGCGCTCGTTACCCGGGAATCCGTGGAGCAGGATCACCGTCGGGTGCGGCTGGGCGCCAGCGGCGACATAGACAAGGGCGTTCATCATCGAGCCATGGCTCGGGATCTGCATCGTCTCCATCGACGCCCTGGCCTCAGCAGCCTGGGCGTGGACAACGGGAAATGCCAGGCACAGCGCTACGCACAGTGCGTAGCGCGCGGTTTTCGCACGAACCTTCATATTGCCCCCTTGGATATCACTGGCCCGCAGGCGGTTCCCAGAGTTCGACCTTATTGCCTTCCGGGTCGATGACCCAGCCAAACTTGCCGTATTCGGAGTCGTCGACCTTGTCGAGCACGTTGCAGCCTTCGTCGCGCAGGGCCTTGACCAGCGCGTGCAGGTCGTCGACCCGGTAATTGATCATGAAGGGGGCGCTGCCCGGCTCGAACTGGGCTTCCTTCTCGGACGAGGAAACGGACCAGACCGTGGTGCCGCCGACCGGCTTGCCGTCGCCGTCGGCCCAGGAAAAGGCCGTACCGCCCCAGGCCTGCACATCGATACCCAGGTGCTTTTTGTACCAGGCCTGCAACGCCGCGGCGTCCCTGGCCTTGAAGAAGATGCCGCCAATTCCGGTGACTCGTTTCATGGAACCTCCGACGCTAGGGGCCCAGAAGGCCTGGGGTGAGAGCACGGTACATCGAGATGCCTACGGTAGCATTGCCGCTCGGCCCTCGACGCCTTGGTCGACGGGCATCCTGGGCATGCTGTTCACGCCTCCCCCGTCGAAGGTCGCAAGGCGTTAGCCGCCGTGTCGCGCAGCGCGCGGCCGATGTCTTCCAGGGTGCGCGAGTGCACGCTCACGCATTGCCAGTAAAGCGGGACGTCCATCGTGCGGCCCTCGTCTACGAAGATGACCTCGCCTGCCGCGCGCGCCGCGCGGACCAGCAGGTCGGGTGCGAGGCACCAGCCGAGCCCGAGGCCCGCGGCTTCCACGAAGCCGGTGGAGGTCGGCAAGTAGTGCACGGGAGGCGCCAGTTGCGCGCGGGTAATGCGCCGGACGTAACGCGCCTGCAGGTCGTCCTTGCGGTTGAACACGATCATCGGCGCACGGGCGAGGGAGGCCGCATCCATGCCCTGCGGGAAATACCGGCGGGCAAAACCGGGCGACGCGATGGCGTGGTAACGCATACGCCCCAGTGGGTACACGTTGCAGCCCTGGAGTGCCTTGCGCTCCGAGGTGATGGCACCCAGCACCGCACCCTCGCGCAGGTGCCCGAGCGTGTGATCCTGGTCGTCCACGCGCACGTCGAAGAAATAGCCGTGCCGCTCGTGAAGCGTCGCCAGCGCCGGGAGCACCCAGGTGTGCAGCGAGTCGTCATTGACCGCGATGCCGATGGGACGGGACTGCGACCGCCGCACCTCCTCGGGAAGGAAATCGGCCATGGCCTCCACTTCCAGGGCCTGCATGGGTCGCAGGCGTAGCAACAGCCGCTGGCCGGCGTCGGTCGGTTTGCACGGGGCCTGGCGCAACACCAGCACCTGGCCGAGCCGGTCCTCCAGCGCCTTGATCCGCTGGGAGACGGCGGAGGGCGTCACCGACAGGCGGCGCGCGGCGGCCTCGAAGCTGCCTTCCTCGATGATGGCGGCAAAGGCGGAAAGCTGCGGGTGGAGGAGGTCCATGGATGGAGATTAGCAATTCTTATGGCCGCCAAGATCATTTAGTTTGTCTAAGCCCGCCCGCCCCGTCACCATGGCGCATCCCTCCGCTGGACCCCTCCAATGATTCTCACCACAGCCGCTGCCGGCTTCGCCGCCAGTGCCGGCCTCATCATGGCCATTGGCGCCCAGAACGCGTTCGTCCTCAGGCAAGGCCTGCAGCAGATGCACGTCGGCGTCGTCGTGGCCATTTGCGCGACGAGCGACCTGGCCCTGATCCTCCTCGGCGTCGGCGGCATGGGCGCGCTGGTCGAGCATGCGCCGTGGCTGCTCCAGGCCTTGCGCGTGGGTGGCGCGGCCTTTCTGGGCGCGTATGCGCTCATGGCAGGCTGGCGTGCGTGGCGGGGCACCAGCGGCCTGTCGGTCGGCGATGGCCGCCAGCACGCCTGGTACAAGGCCGCCCTCGCCTGCCTCGCGTTTACCTTCCTCAATCCGCACGTCTACCTGGACACGATGATCCTGCTCGGCAGCCTATCCACGGCGTATGCCGGTTCCCTGCGCTGGGTGTTCGCGGCCGGCGCCTGCGCGGCCAGCATCACGTGGTTCCTGGCGCTGGGCTACGGCGCGCGGTTGCTGACGCCGGTGTTTCGCAACCCCACCGCGTGGCGCGTCATGGATGCATCGATCGCGCTTTTCATGCTGGCGCTGTGCATCACGCTGCTGGTGCGGCCGTTTTCCTAGGCTCGATAGGTTGGTGCAATAGGATGCGCGAGCACCTTGCTGTAATCAGGCTCTCCTGATGCGTTTTTTGTAGGAAGACCGGCCATGAAACACCTGCGACCCTTTGCCCGCGTTGCCATCGCGCTTGCCGCCTTGGCGGCCCTGCCCGCCGCGGCGAGTTCGCTGCCACCGCTGGACGGTGCCACCGGCTGGCTCAATGGCAAGGCGCTTTCGCCGGCGGACCTGCGCGGCAAGGTCGTGGTGGTCAACTTCTGGACGTACTCGTGCATCAACTCCCTCCGCCAGGTGCCCTACGTGCGCGCGTGGGCGCAGAAGTACAAAGGCCAGGGCCTCGTCGTTATCGGCGTCCATTCCCCGGAATTTGGCTTTGAGCGCGATCCGGCCAACGTGAAGTGGGCCATCCGGGATTACGGCGTGGACTACCCGGTCGCCATCGACAGCCATCACGGCGTATGGAACGCGTTCAACAACGAATACTGGCCTGCGCTGTATTTCTTCGACGCCAAGGGCGTGATGCGCCACGCGGAGTTTGGCGAGGGGAACTACGACAAGTCCGAGCTGCTGATCCGGCAGCTGCTGGCCGAAGCGGGCAACGCGCCCGCTGAAGGCCCGCTGGTCGCAGCGACGGGCACCGGCGCCGAAGCTCCCGCCGACGAACGCGACGAGCGATCACCCGAAACGTACACCGGCTACGCGCGGACCGAAAACTTCGCCTCGCCGGGCGACATCGTGCGCGACCGCACCCACGCTTATGAGATTCCCGGCAACCTGACGCTCAACCAGTGGGCTCTAGCAGGCCACTGGACGGTCGGCCGGGAAAGCGCCGTATCGGACATACCCGGCGGCAAGATCGCTTACCGCTTCCACGCCCGCGACCTGCACTTCGTGCTCGGCCCGTCGCTTTCTGGCACGCCCGTGCACTTCCGCATCACCATCGATGGCAAGCCACCCGGCGCCGCCCATGGCACGGACGTGGACAGCGACGGCCGCGGCGTGATCGACGAGCCGCGCATGTACCAGCTGATCCGCCAGCCCCTGCCGATTGCCGACCACGTCTTTGAAATCGAACTCATCGACGCGGGCGCGCAGGCGTATTCCTTCACCTTCGGCTAGCGGGGCGGGTCGGTGGCGTGGTTCCATGGAGCGTCCCCACGGATCCCACCGCCATGTATATGCCGACGCTCTTCACCGAAACCGATACCGCTACCCTCTTCGACCTGATCCGCGAGCATCCGCTGGGCATGCTGGTGACGCGGTCGAACGGTGGCCTCGACGCGAATCACCTGCCCTTCGTGCTGGATGAAACGCGCGGCGAGGCCGGCGTGATGCTGGCGCATGTCGCGCGCGCCAATCCGGTGTGGCAGGCGGTGGCCGACGGCGACGAGGTACTGGTGGTGTTTCGTGGCGCGAATGGCTACGTCTCGCCCAACTGGTATCCCAGCAAGCAGGAAACGCATCGACATGTTCCCACCTGGAATTACGAGGTGGTGCATGTGCACGGGCGCATCCGCGTTATCGACGGTGAGCGGTTCGTGCGCGGCGCGGTGGCACGACTCACCCGCGAGCATGAGGGGCGCCTGCCGGCGCCGTGGAAGATGAGCGATGCGCCGGCGGACTATCTCGCCGAGGAACTCGCCCACATCGTGGGGATGGAAATCGACATCACCCGGATGGAGGGGAAGCGGAAGCTGAGCCAGAACCGGACGGATGAGGATTTCGCGGGGGCTGTGCGGGGTGTTGAGGGGAGCGGGAATGTTGCACTGGCGGTTGCGATGCGGCGTGCGGCGGGTCCCGAGCGATCCGGGGGCGGGTGATCGCGCACAGGGTGCGCTCTTACAGGGGGCGTTTTGGGGCGGCTTTTTTGGCGGTGTTGAGGGCAGCGGCGGCTTTGACCAGGGCCTTGAACTTCGTGGCGTCTATCTTGGCGCCCTCGCCGATGTCGATGGCGCGGCGGGCATTCCCATCGAGGCTGGCGTTGAAGAGCTTGCCCGGGTCGGGAATCGAAGCGCCTTTCGCGAAGGTCAGTTTGATCTTGTCCTTGTAACTCTCACCCGTGCAGAGGATGCCGTTGTGCTCCCACACGGGCGTGCCACGCCATTTCCAGGTTTCGACCACGTCCGGCACCGCGTCGTGGATGAGCTTGCGCATCCGCGCCAGCACATCGCCCCGCCAGTCGCCAAGATCGGCGATGCGCTGATCGATCTCCTCCGATGCCGCTTTCATCGTGCATCCTCCGGCGCCCGGTCGATGTTTGTTCCAATCCGCCACAGGACGCCCGTCGGGTCGGTGATCACGAAATCCCGGATCGCCCACGGGCGGTCTTCAGGAGGCAACGCGCGAACGCCGTACTTCTCGGCCAGCGCCGACGCCTCGACGCGCTGCCACCATGCGTCCACGTCCGTCACCAGCATGTGCATCATGAAGTTCTCGGCGTGCTCCTTCACGTAGAAGGCCTGGAGCAGGAAGCTGCACTCTCCCGCCTTCAGATAGGCCAGGTCATCCGACGAATAGGCCACCTCAAATCCGAGGTCCGTATAGAACGCCTTGGATAGCGCGAAGTCGCGGGCGGGCACGAAGGCCTTGATCTCAACCGTCTCGAAGTTCATCCAGAACGCATCCCTGGGTCGGCGAAGGAAAGGGCGTCTGCCCAAGCCTAGCCAGCCCGTTCGGCGCTGAACAGGCCCGCCGTCGTCCGCCCTGGCGCCCGGTCGCTGCACGTGAGACCCGCAGGCACTAGAATGCCCGCCCCGCTGGCTGCCGACTTGCTCCCTTCATGCACATCGTTATCAACGAAGAACTCAAGGCCTACATCGACCCGCTGACGCCGGACGAGCATGAGGCCCTGGAACGTAGCCTGCTGGCCGAAGGCTGCCGTGATGCGCTGGTGCTGTGGGGCGATACCCTGGTGGACGGGCACAACCGCTACGGCATCTGCCGCAAGCACGATATTCCGTTCAAGACGGTGCAGCACGAGCGCTTCCAGTCGCTGGACGACGTGCACCTGTGGATGATCGAGCACCACCTCGGCCGGCGCAGCGTTTCGGATTTCCAGCGCGGCGTGCTGGCCCTGCGCAAGCGCGAGATCCTGGCCGCGCGCCGCCAGGCCGACGACCCGGCAAAGGCCGACGGCCCCGACCTGCCGTTTGACGCCACGGGTTCGGAGCCCGCCCGGCCCAAGGCGCCGCGCGCCAACCCCGCGGACGACCGCAAGGAAATCGCCCGCGAGGCCCGGATCAGCGCCAACCAGGTGGGCATGATCGAAAAGATCCGCAAGGAAGCCGCCCCCGAGGTGGTCGCCGCGGTGAAATCCGGCGCCCTGTCGATCAGCGCCGGCGCGGCCGTGGCCTCGCTGCCGGAGGACGAACAGCGCGCGGCCGCGTCGGCCGGCGACCGCGAGCTGAAAGACGCCGCCAAGCGGGTCCGCGAATCCAAGCGCAAGCCGCGCGAGAAGCCCTCGGGCGACGTGATGGCCCTGCGCGACCAGGTGGCGGAGCTGGAAGCGGAGAACCGCAACCTGCGCCGTGAGATCGACGCCCTGCGCGCCCGCCTCGGCGAACCGCCCCTTAGCGCGCCCGAAGAGGCATGATGGGGCTGGCCGGGAACTCCCTCCTGTCGGGGCGTTCCAAGCCCCGTACACCAGACGCTCCCTGAAGCGTTTAATGGCAGGTCCCCCGGAGCGCTCCATGAAGTCCATCCTCGCCCTCACCGCCCTCTCCCTGCTCGCCGGCGCCGCCATGGCGCAGGACGCGGGCAAACAGCCGCTCAACCTGAACCTGCCGCCGAACTACGTGCCGGCGCCGGCGTCCACCACGGCCGCGGCAACGGCCCCGGCGTCGTCGGTGGTGGACACCGGCTCGAAGAATGGCAAGGAAAGCGTGGCGGTCACCCCCGCGCACCCGAAGGATCCGCCCGGCACCTACTACGGCGACACCAGCGGCCGCCTTTCCGGTACGGACGTGGCCGACGACGGCCCCCACTGCGACGACGCCACCTACAACCAGCCGCAGATGCACGGCAGCGTGACCACCGGCGTGGTCAGCGCCAGCCACGGCGGCAGCGGCAGCTACCAGGGCGGCGCGGTGAGCCTCTCCCAGGCCTTTGGCAGCTGTGAGCACCCCACCGGCGGAGTCAGCATCTCGGTCGGCGGCGCCACCGGCCACTTCCACCGCTAAGCACGTCCCAGCGCGACACGCCCGGCAGCGGTAGCATCGGCGGCACCCCCGCCGCGCGAGGCTCCCCCCCATGTCCGTTCCCGCGTCGTCCCTGTCCCAGCGCGGCCAGTTCCGCGCCCTGTACAACGGCCTGAAGAGCCAGAAGCGGCTGGATCGGGTCCCGGTCATCCTCTGCGAGGGTGATTCGTGGTTCTCCAACCCGCTGTACATGAACATGCTCGACTGGATCGTCTCGCCGTCGCCGCACGACAACGAGCTTGGCGTGCCGCTGCTCGGCCAGGGCGGCCTGTTCTTCCGCGCCGAACACAGCGGCGACCAGGCCATTCCGCAGACGGAACACCCCAGCCGCTCCATGTTCACGCGGGACAACGTGGACGACCTCGTCGGCTGGTTCGGACGTTTCAACTTCGATGCGGTGCTACTCAGTGCCGGCGGCAACGATTTCGTGGATACCTGGCTGAAGCAAACCATGGCCGGGAAGGCGAACCTCACGCCGCAGCAGGCGTTCGACGTGATCGTCGCCACCGGCCGCTTCGACGACCTGCGCAAGGCGTATGGCCTGTTCCTCGACACCTTCCTCGCGGCAAAGCCGAACGTGCCGATCCTGGCCCACACCTATGACTACCCGCGGCGCATCGGCGTCGACGCGAAGCTGGGCCTGGGTAACCTGGGCGCGGCGGCGTTGCTGAAGAAATCCATTGGCCCATGGATCGGCCCGGCGATCGAGCCGGTGATTCCGGGCGGGCTTCCCGCGTGGCAGGCCTTCGTGAAGCTGCTGATCGATGGCTTCGTGGAGCGCGTGCTGCAGCCGCTGAAAGCCACGGCGGCGTACCACGGCATGTTCGACTACGTGGACCTGCGCGGGCGGCTCACCAGCGATGACCAGTGGAACGACGAAATGCACCCGAATGAAGCCGGCTTCCACGTGCTGGCGACGGTGTTTCGCGCAAAGCTCATCGGCAAGCTCCCTGCGGCGAAGCGCTAGCGACGGCTGTGGAAGATGACGATGCGGTCGGCCGCTTCGGGGTCGGGCGCGTCGGTATGCAACCAGGCCTGACGAGCGAAGGTGCGGGTGCAGGGGCCAAGTGCGACGACGCGTAGCGGGCGCGTGCGGGCTTCGGCTTCGATCCGCGCGATGACGTCGCGTAGCACCGGCCCGATAAACGGGGTGAACAGGTAGAACACGTTGGCGCGGCTGATATCCGCTTCGCGCGCATCCGCGCAGGTAAAGCTCACCTCGGGCAGGCCCAGGGACACGGCCGCCTCACGCGCGCTCGCCACGTAGGCCGGTTCACGCTCGACGCCCGACACCGCGGCGCCGCTCAACACGTGCACCAGCAGAGGCACGTGTCCCAGCCCCGAGCCCAGGTCGAGCACGTGGTCCGCCGGCGACAGCGCGGCGCGCTGCACGGCGTCCACGATGTGCCGCATCGGCGTCGGCTGGTAGAAGACCATGTCGGCCGGCGGCCGCGGATCGTCGGGCACGGGTTCGGCAAGGGCGAAGACGCCCGCGATCAGTGCATCGAGTGCGTCGTAGTGCGCACCGGTCGGTTCACCGACGTCCAGCCACGGCGAGAGCGCCGCCCTCCCCTCGCCAGCACGGATCGCATCGCGCACCTGGGCGAACAACACGTCATCGGCGGCGGCCATCGCATCGAGCAACACTTCGGCACGCTGGCGCTGCGCAGGGTCGTCCAGCGATACCAGCCACAGGTCCAGCTGGTCGGCCGCATCGGCGCGCCAGCGAAACGCGCCCGGCACGCGCCAGGTCGGATCGTCGTCGAGCAGGGCCAGGAAGGCGGCGGGTCCGTCGGTCATGCGCGGCATGGTACACGCGGCCCTTACGTTGACGTGGTTCTCACGCGCGAGGCGTCTTGCTTGAGCGGCCATGCGCGCCTGTGGAATGCTCGGCGGCCTGGCAACCCTGCCCAAGGAGTCCCTGATGACCATGCCGCGCCGTCTCGCCGCCCTCACCGCCCTGGTCGCCATGCCGGCCTTTGCCACGCCGCCGCTGGCCACGCTGGTGTTCCATGACGGCGGCCGGCCCGTGCTGAGCATCACCGACCCGCAGGGCGCGGCCCTGGTCGATGCAACGCTGGGCCTGCGCACCGCCGGCAGCGACCTCACCCACGACCTGCACCTGATCGGCACGACGCAACGTAACCTGGTCGAGCACTACCAGATGACCACGGGCAAGCGCCTCGTGCGCGACGCCAACCTCGCGGAGACGCGCTACGCCCTGCAGAACAACAAGGGCGAGAAGCTCGACGTCGTCGTGCGCGTGGCCAACGACGGCGTCGCCTTCCGCTACGAGCTGCCCGGCACGACGCAGGCCACGGTGACCGGTGAGGCCACCAGCTACATGCTGCCCACCGATGCGCAGGCCTGGCTGCTGCCCTATGAGCCCAGCTACGAGAAGGAACGCATCCAGACCACGGCCGTCGGCGCGCCGACGGGCGACTACGGCAACCCGTCGCTGTTTCGCAGCGGCGAGCGCTACGTCCTGATCACGGAAGCGAACGCGGATGGCCGCTACGACGGCAGCCGCCTCGCCCACGTGGCAAATTCGCCGCGCTACGGCCTCACGCTGGCCGATGCCCGCGTCGACAGCACCGGCGTCACGCCCTGGCGTACCGTTATCACCGGCGATCTCGCCACGGTCACCGAGTCCACGCTCGTCGACGACCTGGCCGATCCCTCGAAGCTCACCGATACCCATTGGATCCGCCCGGGCCGCGTTGCGTGGTCGTGGATCAGCGACCACGTCAGCCCGAAGAACTTTGAACGGCAGAAGGCCTTCGTCGATTTCGCCGCGGCCAATCGCATGCCTTACGTGCTCGTCGACGAAGGCTGGAGCGACACGTGGGTGCCCGAACTGGTGCGCTACGCCAACGCGAAGCACGTGGACGTGCTGCTGTGGTTCCCGTGGACCAAGCTGGATACACCGGCAAAGCGCAACGAATGGCTCACTCGCGTGAAGGGCTGGGGCGTGAAGGGCGTCAAGATCGACTTCATGGAATCCGACAGCCAGGCGCGCTACCGCTGGTATGACCAGACGCTGGCCGACACGGCACGCCTGCAGCTCATGGTGAACTTCCACGGCGCGACCATTCCGCATGGCCTGGCCCGCACCTGGCCGCACCTGATGTCGATGGAAGGCGTGCGTGGCGCCGAGAACGATCCGCCGGCCGTGGGCAACACCATCCAGCCGTTTACCCGCAACGTCGTGGGCTCGATGGATTACACGCCGGTCGCGCTCGATGTCGGCCGCCAGGAGGCGAGCATCGCCCACGAAGTGGCGCTGCCCATCGTCTTCGAATCCGGCTGGACGCACCTGGCGGATAGCCCGGAGGCGTACCAGCGCCGCCCGAACGCGCTCGCATTCCTCGACCAGATTCCCACCACGTGGGACGAGACGAAGCTGATTGCCGGCATACCCGGCCAGGAGGCGATCTTCGCGCGCCGCAGTGGCGACCGCTGGTTCATCGGTGCCATCTCGGCCGGCCCCGCGCGCCGCCTCAGCGTACCGCTGGCCTCGCTGGGCGTGGGCCCGTGGCGGGCGGACATCATCCGCGATGGCAGCGGACGCGGCGATGTCGCGCGTTCGACGCAGAACGTCACCGCGGATGCGACGCTATCGTTCGATGTGCCGACCAATGGCGGGTTCGCCGCGATGCTGTGTCCGGTCGCGAAGGGCCAGTTCACCTACGGCTGCTATCGCTGACGTCCGCTTAGCCAGCGCCACCACCAGGCGCGCGCCGGCATCACCTGGGCGAGCGGCGCGCGCACGACGACGTGCGTGCCTCCGCCTGGCGTGGACGTGATGAAGGCCTTGCCACCGATCGCGGCGGCCCGCTCATGCATGCCACGCAGGCCCCAATGGCCGGGCCGCCCCCCGGCCTCGAGAACGTCGGGGTCGATGCCGCAACCGTCATCGTAGACACCGAGCACCACCTCGCCGCCATCGCGGTGCAGGCTCACGTCGATACGGCTGGCCCCGGCGTGCGCCACGGCGTTATGCACGGCCTCGCGGGCGATGCCATACAGTTCGTCGCGCGCCAGCGGATCCATCCCCTTCCAGACGGACTGCGCATCGACGGTGATGGGCACCGCATGTTCGCCCGCATAGGCGCGCGCAAGCTCTACAAGGCCGACGTCAAGGTCCAGGATGTCGCCCATGTGGTCGCGCAGGTCGCGCACGCGGTCGCGCGCCTCCACCAGCGATTGCTCCGCCCGGTCCAGCGCGGTCTCCATCGACGTGCGCAACGGGTCGTTTTGCGGCACGCGATTGGCCACGGCCTGGAATCGCATCATCAGGCCCTGGATGCTTTGCAGCAGGGTGTCGTGCAGCTCACGTGCGATGCGTTCGCGCTCGGCGTGCCGCTCGTGCAGGCGCTCGCGCAGCTGCGCCTCGATGCGGCGGATACGCATCAGCACCAGCATCCACACCACGGCGGCGCACAGCACGGCCACCAGGATCGCGAACCAGGTGGTCTGGTAGAACGCCGGCGCGACATCGATGGCCAGCGACGCGCCCTGCTCGTTCCACACGCCATCCTCATTGGCGGCGGAGACGCGGAACAGGTAATGCCCCGGCGGCGGATCGGTGTAGACCGCTTCGCGCTCGGTACCGGCATCCCGCCAGTGGGTATCGATGCCGTCCATGCGGTAACGGAACCTGACGCGCTCGGGCACGCTCAGGCTGGTCGCGGTGTAGACGATGCGCAGGCGCGCCGTCTTCGCCGGGAGCACCATGCGGCCGGTGGCCTGGGTGAAACCCGTGTCGGTCATCACGCCACGAATGATCACCGGCGGTGGCCGTGCATTACGCGGGACGTCAGCCGGGTCGATCGACACCACGCCGCTGGTCGTGGCAAACCACAGGCGGCCATCATCGGCGACCACCGCCGTGGGCAGTGGACGGAATTGCGCGGGCGTGCCGGGCAGGCCATCGAGTGAATCGAACAAGGCCACGGGAACGCGGAACGCAGGCTCACGTCGCGCACGCGCCACGTCGTCGCCGTCGAGGCGCACGACGCCTTGTGACGCGTTGGCCCAGTAGTCGCCCTGCTTGTCGCGAACGATGCCCGAGACACCGTGCAATTCGGTCTGTAAAAGCAAGGTGCGCACGCGGCCACCTTCCACGATGTTGATGCCGTGCTCGCCGCCGACCCACATGGCATCGCCATCGATAAGCAGCGCGGTGACGTTGCCGACGTTGAGCCCGTCGCGCGAGCCGAACACCGTGTCGTGGCCCGCCGCGTCACGCACGATGATCGTGTCGCGCGCAAAGCCCATCCACAGGCGGCTCGCCGCATCGCGCACGAGCACCAGCGGCGAGGGATCGTTGGCGACGGCCGGCAGGCGCTCGCGATGCCATGCGCCCTGGCTGTAGTGGTAGACCCCCGGGCGGTTGATCGAGACCCAGACACCGCCCTGGCCATCGCCCACGAGGGCCTGCACGCCGGTGAAGTCTTCCACGGGCAGCGTGGCAAAGGCCTTCGGCGTGTCGCCTTCCAGCGTCCACACCCCGTTGGGGCCGCCTAGCCACGTGGCCTGCCCATCGCGCGTGGCCGCCGTGATCGCCTGGGGAAACGCGACCGCGGTCTCGCCGGAGGTGTCGACGCGTACGAGCGGGCGGTTCTTCGTACCCACCCAGATGCCGTGCGCGGACGCGGGGACGATGGCGAAATCCGTGGCGCCGGACGGTGTCGGCGCGGGCAGGAGGCGGCTGGCGCGAAACCGGTCCAGGCCGCGGCTGCCACCGACCCAGATATTGCCTTCGCGGTCCTGGATGATCGCGCTGATGTAGTCGGAGGTGAGCCCGTCGCGCTCGACGAAACGCTGCGCGGCCTGGCCATCGGCGTTCACCACCTGGCCGGCGAGTGCATCCGCGTGCGGGACGCGACGCAGGCCTTCGCCCAGCGTCGGCACCCAAAGCGCGCCATCGCGGTCGAACAGCAGGCCCGCGGTCGGCAGGCGCAATGTTGGGCCGGCCGCGGCGGGATCGCGCGTGCCGCGCCATGCCGGCATCACGCCGCGGTCGACATCGGCGACCCAGATCGTGCCGTCAGGGGATTCACCAATACGGTTGATCTTGCCGACGTCTTGCGTGGCGACGACGAAGTGGTCGGCTCCCGGCGGTAGCCACGCCAGCGCCACATCCGAAGCGACCCACAACCGGCCTTCGCGATCCACGGACAGGTTGCGCGCACGCTCGCCCGGCAGGCCCATCGCCGGCCCGACCATCCGCCAGTGGCCGTCGTGCAGTTCCACCAGGCCGTTGAACGTGGCACCCCAGATGCGCCCGTCCGGCGTACCGGCGATCGCGTAGATCGTGGCCGTGGGCAGGCCGGCCGCCGCCCCGTAATGCGTGGCCTTGTCGCCCTCGATGAAGCTGGCGAAGCCGTAGCGGAAGCCGACCCACAAGCCACCTTCCGGTGGCGCGTAGAGCGAGGCGACGGTGGACGCGGGGAAGTCACCGCCCGCGCGCGGCCGGTAGCGCTCGAAATGCACGCCATCGAAGCGGTACAGCCCCGTTTGCGTGCCCAGCCACAGGTAGCCGTCCGCGGTCTGGGCCAGCGCCGTGACCTGCCCGGGCGCGCCTTCGCGCACCGTCCAGGCGGTGTGATAGAACTGCTCGATACTGCGGTCGCGCGTGTCCATGGACCACGCCGCACCGACGAACGCCAGCCAGCCGGCCAGGGCCAGCGCTGCCGCCCGCATCGCGGTGATCACCTGGTTGCCGCGCACGCCCCACCCCATCGTCTCCAGGGAGCCACGATAGCGGTAACGTGGGGGCAAGTCCCTGCGACCTATGGCCGATGCGCCTTGAGGAACGCCAGGGCATCCGCGAGCACGCGGGCCGCGGCGGGCGAGCGGTTCGGATTGGCGAGGACGTGGGCTGCGTGCTGGTAGGCGATGAAGCGACGCTGGCCAGGTGGCGTCCCCAGCCATCGGAAGGCCTCGCGCATCGCCACCACCGAGGTCAGTGTGTCGCTGTCGCCCGGCCCGCCATCCCACGCCCCCATCAGCACCGGGCAACGCACGTGGCCCAGGTTGTCGGCCTGCATGCGCTCGGCGAACAGCCGCGCGATGGCGCGGTAGGCATCCGAATGCACCACGGACGACCAGTACTGGCGCTGGTACGCCGTGCGCTCGCCCGGTGGCACCAGCGGGCCCTGCATGGGCAGCACGGCGCGCAGCTGTTGTTCGTCGAACACCCGGATGCCAGGCGACCACAGGATGAGCGCCGCGATCGCATCCGGGTGCGCGGCAGCCAGGTCGAGCGCCAGCGAGCCGCCCATGGACGTCGCCACGACGATGACGCGCTCGCCCAACGCGAGGCCCACATCGAGCGCCGCTTTGGCGTCGTCGCGCCACTGCTGCGCCGTGGCGCCCGCCATGGCCATCGGCTCGTCCGAGCCGTGGTCGTGGAGGCGGTTGAGATACAGGTGCGCGCCGCAGGCGGCGGCGATCGTGCGATGGGCGGGGTCGCCTTCGGCCTGGCTGGCGGAAAAGCCATGCAGGTAAACCACGGACAGCGGCAGGCGCTCGTGCGCCGCGCCGTCAAGGAACACGATGCGTGCCTGGTTATCGGGCTTCAGCCCCGGCATCGCGCGTTCGCGTTCCTCGATGTCGTGCGCCAGCGCGTCGAGCGGGATCACGCGTGGCTGCTCGCCATCGCGCCCGCCTGGCGCCGTTGCAAGGTGACGTAGTGGCCCACGGAACGGCACAACGCATCCAGCTCCAGCACCGCCGAGCGCATGTCGCCGCCCGCGTCGATCAGCACGCCGAGGTCGTCGCAGACGCGGCTCGCACCGGGCACGCCGAGATTGCCCAGCACGTTGCGCAAGGCATGCAGCGATTCCGATGCGGCGGCGATGTCGCCGGCCAGCATGGCGTCACGCAGCGTATCCACGTGGCCGTCGGAGGCCGTGGCGCAGAGATCGAGGAAGCTGGCGAACTCCGTGGGGCTGGCCAACGCACGCATGTCGTCCAGCGGCGCCGTCCCCGCCAGGCGCGGTTCCATGCCCGGCAGCTCCGGCTGCCATGCCTGTGCCGCGGTCGCCAGCGAGCGTTCCGAG
The DNA here is from genome assembly GCF_006385595.1 of Luteibacter pinisoli. Classification (NCBI taxonomy): domain Bacteria; kingdom Pseudomonadati; phylum Pseudomonadota; class Gammaproteobacteria; order Lysobacterales; family Rhodanobacteraceae; genus Luteibacter; species Luteibacter pinisoli. Next base: position 879,605 of record NZ_CP041046.1, on the reverse strand, counting down.
GCGATCGTCTCGATGATGTCGAGCAGGCGCTGGGCGGCGATCGGCTTGGTCAGGTACGCGCGTGCGCCAGACTTGAAGGCGATGCGCACGGCATCCTGGCTGGAATCCGCGCTGAGCATGACGATGGGCGGCACGGCCTGCGTGCGCCGCAGGACTTCAATGCGGCCCAGCACATCCCAGCCGGAACTGCCCGGCATGTGCAGGTCCATGAAGATCAGGTCGAAGCGGCCCTGGTTCATCCTTGCCAGCGCTTCGTCGCCGCTGGCACTGAAGGCGCAATAGTGGCCGGCGCGCTCGAGGATCCGGCCGACGATTTCGCGGTTGGCCGCGTTGTCGTCCACCACCAGGCAGCACTGCGGCGCCACGCGCGCGCGGTGCGCGTCGAGCAGGTCCACCAGCGGCACGTCCGCGAGGCTGCGGGCCCCACGCGCGGCACGCGGCAGCGGGAAGCGCCAGGTAAAGACGGAACCGCCCAGCGGATTGTCGGTGACCTCCAGATGGCCCCCCATCTGCGCCGACACATTGCGCACGATATACAGCCCGAGGCCCACGCCTTCCTGGCGGCGGCTCTCGCCCACGCTCACCTGCTGGAACGGATCGAAAATGCGTTGCTTGTCGTCATCGGCGATGCCGATGCCGGTATCGCTGACGGTGCAGGTGATGATCGGATCGCGGCCACCCACGCCTTCGCTCAACTCCACCCGTACGTCCACCGTGCCACCGGGCGGGGTGAACTTCAGCGCGTTGGAGGCAAGGTTGGAGAGGACCTGTTCGATCCGCCCCGGGTCGCCAGTGAACACACCTTCCACGGACGCATCGCGCGAGAGGCTGAAGGCGATGCGGCGGTCGGCGGCGGCCGGGCGGCAGACCGCGCCCACCGTCGCAAGCACTTCGTCGAAGGCGAACGGCTGCTGGCGCAGGTTGAAGTTGCCGCCCGCAAACGAGGCCACGTCGAGCACGGCGTTGACCCGGTGCAGGAGCGCATTGGCACTGGTGGACAGCAGCGCCACGAGCCGGCGCTGGTCGTCGCTCATCATGTCGGTGTCGATAAGCGAGGCGGCGTGGATCACCGTGCTCAGCGGCGTGCGCATCTCGTGGCTCATCATCGAGATGAAACGGTGCTGGGCTTCGCGCGAGGCGATGGCCTCGGCCGAGACTTCGCGCAGCGCGTCGATCATGCGGTAGAGCGTCATTGGCAGCACCACCGTCAGCGCCAGCGCGTAGAGCGCATAAGCCGGGCGATTCAGCCAGTAGCCGTCGGGCGCGGCCACGAGGAGGATGCCCACGGAGGCGACCACGCTGGCCGCGAAGGCACGCCGGCTATAGCGCATGCCCACGGCCACCGACAGGAACGGCAGCACGGCCGTGACGGTGATCACCAGCATGAAGCCGTGATGCAGGAGCATCGCCACCATGGCGAAGTTCGCCACCTGGCCTACCGCATCGAGCCTGGGTGTCACCTTCAGCCAGCCGGCGCGGACGAACAGCATCCAGAAGGTGCTGCTGACGAACAGGGCCAGGACGAGCGGGAAGACGTGATGGGACTCGCGGGCCATGGCCGTGGGGCCATCCAGCCAGGCGGCTGTCCAGACCACGATGAAGCCGAGCAGGACGGTGCGCACGAGCGACACGTGATGCTCGCGGAAGCTCGCCACGATGCGGTCGATGCGCGGATTGCGCAACCGCTCGGCGACCTCGCTGAGCATCACCGGCCCGGCACGCTTGCCGCTACCGCGATCGATCTTCATGCCAGGCTGACTTCCACCGCTCCCCCAATACCGGCCTAGTCTAGTTTCTACAGCGGGGCTGGCAAGTGACTGGTTGCGTTAACTTTCGCATCCCACCCGGGCCCTTCCGCCAGCCTTCCGGAAGTTTCATTTGTATCTATTCTGCCTGTGTTGGGCTTTCGGAGTTACCCCTTTCCGTCGGACAGGCCGAATTGCCAACCCAGTTTTTGCAGTTTTCGGTTGCGGCGCCGACATTTCCACCCGGGTTAAATAATCTGGGTCGCACTTTCATTGAGATTTGCCACGATCCAATGTGGGCGGAAAGATGAATGAAAGGCGTTATTCCATGGCCCGATTCGAAAGTTTTTTTCGGCTTTTCACGGGGTGGTAACCAGGCGCCCCCGGGGGCCATCCCCGCCACCATGAAATCGCACAAATACCCAGACTTACCTTATTTACTGCTGCATAGCAGCAAGGCGTTCAGACGGCTATACGGCCACGGCTCGGCTACCGAAAGGCGCTGGACAATGCCATGCCCCTGTTGTACATCTGCGGACTAGTTCATTTGGATCGAGGCAAATGGACGTTTTGCGACGGAGCGCGGGGAGGGGCTCTTCATAGCTCCAGTAAACGAAAGCGGCGGGCACGTACCCGCTGCTACGGCCCCGTGTTGCCGTTTCTTTGAGGCATTGACCATTCGGGGAAGGCATGAAGACCCATTTTCTGTTTCGCAGGACTGCCATGGCACTCGCGCTGGGCACCTGTCTAGGCGGCGTCGGTAGCGCATACGCGCAGTCCACCACCGGTAACCTCAACGGCTCAGTCCCGGCCGGCGGCAACCAGACCGTCGTTGTCGACAGCACCAACGGCCTGCACCGCGAAGTCGCCGTTGACGAGCGTGGCCACTACTCCATCACCCAGCTTCCGCTCGGCACCTACAACGTCACGCTGATGCGCGACGGCACCGTGGTCGATACGCGCAAGAACATCCAGCTGCGCGTCGGCGCCAGCACCGATGTCTCGTTCGCCGCCCCGGCCGCCGCGACGGCCGCCGATGCCACCTCCCTGAGCGGCGTGACCGTCACCGGTACCTCGATCCCGCCGATCGACGTCACCTCGGTCGATTCGCGCACCGTCATCACCTCCGAGCAGCTGGCCAAGCTCCCGCTCGGCCGCAGCGCCGAAGCCGTGGCTCGCCTGGCGCCGGGCGTCGTGAACAACGGCGGCGGCTTCACCAGCGACACCGGCCGCTCGCTCGCCAGCTTCGGCGGTGCGGCGTCCAACGAAAATGCGTACTACGTCAACGGCTTCAACACCACCGATCCGCTCAACGCGGCCGGCGGCATCCAGCTGCCGTACGGCGCGATCGACCAGCAGGAAATCTACACCGGCGGCTACAGCGCCAAGTACGGCCGTTCCGACGGCGGCGTGATCAACCAGGTCGGTAAGCGCGGTACGAACGAATGGCACTTCGGCGCACAGATCCTGTGGGAGCCGAACTGGGCACGCGCATCGGGCCCGAACATCCATTACGTGAACACGCCTTCGTCGGCACCGGCCGGTGACCTCTACCAGCCGAAGAGCCAGAACGATAAGTGGGCAACCACCGTCAGCGCCTACGCCGGCGGCCCGCTGATCAAGGACAAGCTGTTCTTCTTCGTGGCGGCCGAGTTCGAGAAGGACGGCCAGCGCAACGTCAATGCCGTCGACAGCAGCACGCCCGCGTCGACCAACACGTTCGAGAACCCGCGCTGGTACACCAAGCTCGACTGGAACATCACGGATAACCACATCCTTGAGTTCACCGACGTCGGCGACAAGCGCTCCGGTAGCGGCACGCGCTACGGCTACAACTACGTCGACATGTCGCGCACCAACACCATCGGCCCGGTGAACAACACCAAGGTCGGCGGCGATTTCTGGAACGCGAAGTACACGGGCTACATCACCGACAACCTGACCATCAGTGCCCAGTACGGCAAGATGTCGGTGAAGAACTATGACCAGGCCGGCAACTACGATCCGGACCTGGCGCGCGTCGACAGCTCGGGCAGCCAGAACCCGGCGCTCAACGGCGGCAGCGCGATCAAGAACACCCAGGTCGCGGACATCAGCTCGCCGGGCCGTGGCAACAAGTCGAACAACCTTCGCTTCGACGTGCAGTACGTCGCCGGCGACCACACGCTGTCGGCCGGTATCGACAACGTCAAGTCGCAGGTGCTCGACTTCGGCACGTTCAGCCCGGGCCCGGGTTACAGCTGGGGCTACGGTTTCCAGAAGGATCCGACCGAAGCGATCGACAACACCCCGGGACGTAACTTCGTGCCGGCGCCGGCGCTGTTCCCGAACGGCGAGACCGGTTACTACGTCAGCAAGAACGTCAACTACAACCTGGTCAACGTGCGTTCCGACCAGAAGGCGCAGTACATCGAGGACAAGTGGCAGATCAGCGATCGCTGGCTCGTGACCGCAGGCCTGCGTAACGACCAGTTCACCGACTACAACCAGTTCAGCCAGCCGTTCATCAAGCAGACGCGTCCGCAGTGGGCCCCGCGCCTGGGTGCGTCGTGGGACGTGAACGGTGACGGCAGCTTCAAGGTGTACGCGAACGCCGGCCGTTACTACCTCGGCCTGCCGCTGAACCCGGCCACGGGTGCCGCCGCCGGTTACACCGCCACGCAGCAGTTCTACACCTACTCGGGCATCGCCGCGGACGGTACACCGACCGGCCTGACCCAGATGAGCGGTGTCGTCTCGGGTAACAACTCGTACGGTATCCCGCCTGACCCGCGCACCGTCGCCGGCAAGAACCTGAAGGCCGAGAACCAGGACGAATACATCCTCGGTTTCGACAAGCTGCTGGGTGACAACTGGTCGTACGGCGCCAAGGCGACCTGGCGCAAGCTCAATACCGTCATCGACGATTTCTGCGACATCGACCTCGTCACCTCGAAGGCCGAGGCCGAAGGCCACACCGTCGGTTCGACCAACAGCTGCTACCTGGTCAACGGTGGCCACGGCAACACCTTCACCCTGCTCGACCCGTCCGGCAACCCGTTCACGGTGGACCTGTCGCGCAAGGAAATGGGCATGCCCGCGACCAAGCGTAAGTACTACAGCCTTGAGCTCTACATGGAGCACCAGTTCGACGGCACGTGGTACGGCAAGTTCGATTACGTGTTCTCGCATTCGTTCGGCAACACGGAAGGCCAGTCGCGTACCGACTCGCGCCAGAACGGCGCCGCCGGCAGCATGGACTGGGACAACAGCTATGTGATGGATTACGCCAACGGCCCGCTCGGCAACGACCATCCGCACGTCTTCAAGGCGTTCGGCTACTGGCAGTTCGCTCCGGAATGGCAGCTCTCGAGCAACTTCCAGATCGCCTCTGGCGCCCCGGAAGTCTGCCTGGGCTACTACGGCCCGGACCAGACCGACCCCGCTCACTACGGTTCCGCGTACCACTGGTGCGATGGCCAGCCGTCGCCCCCGGGTGACAAGGGCCGCCTGCCGTGGACCTACCAGTGGGATCTGGGCCTGACCTACCGTCCGACCTGGGGCGACGGTCGCCTGGCGTTCTCGGCCAACGTGTTCAACGTGACCAACCAGCAGCGCGCCGTGTTCCGTTACCCGACGGAATGGCAGTCGCGTGGCACGCCGCACCCGCTGTATCGCGCGCCGCTGATCACGCAGGACCCGCGTTACGGCCGCCTGTCGGTCTCGTACGACTTCTAAACAGCACCACCGATCCAATCCCTGTGTGACGCTTGCGCCCACCTTTCGTCATCGGCTCCTCCCCTGCCGGTGACGAAAGGACCGGGCGCATTTTTTTATCGCGACGTGGTCACCACCGGCTTGCCGTCTTTCAGCTCGAAGCGGAACGCGTAATCGAGACTGAAGGGTGCCGTGCTGCGGGTTTCGCTGATCACGCCGTTCTTGCCTTCGTGCTCCTGCACGAGGGTCATGGGCGTATACGTCCAGCGCAGGGCGGCCTCGCGCGTCGCCGCGAAGTACGCGGCGTGGCTGGCGTCACCGCCCGCATCGAGGTCGCGCACGTCGGTGACCTTGCCGTCACCGTCCACGATGACCTTGGCATGCACGACCGTCGCTGCACGATTTTCCGCGATGAGAGACGCCGGGTACGCCGGCGGATCGTTGGTGACGGGCTGCGCGCCGAACGAGGTCTGGCCGTCCTGCATCTGGTATTCGCCCGCTTTACCGGCGGGCATGATTTCGTAGCTGACCTTGCCGTCGCGTGGTGGGTCGGCGGGCTTCGGCGGTGCAGTGGGCGGTTCGTGCGCACACGCGGTCAGCAGGAGGGGTAGCAGTCCCGCAAGGAGGCGGCGGGTCACCGGGCTTCGCCCGAGGCGGCGACCACCATCTCGATGTAACCCAGGATATCGGCGACGGACAGATCGAAGACGCCGGCGTCGCCGTTGTCGTAGGCCTGGCGCCAGACCGCGTAGCCGTCCTTCCACTGTTCGCCGGCATCGCCGTCGCCGACGTGCTCGAGCAGGCTCTTTTCCAGCGTGGCGCGAAGCACCGCCGCGTGATGCATGGCCGGCTGCAGGCCACCCGGCACCTTATGGTTGCGCAGCTTTACGCCCAGGATGGAGACGTGAAAGACCTCGCCATCCTCCGGCTCGATATCCATTTTCCGGATGACCACCCGCGAGTCTTCTTCACCGGGGCGGGTACGGTAGGTCCAGGCCTGGCCCGGGGTGTATGCCAGTCGCGTCATGCGTGCCTTCACTTGAGGGGGGGACGAACGCCCGATCTTAGACCACGGCGAGACCGGATGGGGCCACCTGCGGCGAGAGGCCCCGGGATGCCGTATCCTTATAGCCATTCGCCCGCACTCACCCCACGGGGTGCGGCGCCACGCGCCAGGCAGCGCGGCCCATGGGCCGCTTCCCCAGCTGATTCCAAGGCTTGCCGCGCGGGGCGCGGCGGCATCGACCCACTTTGTTCAGAGGCAACGCACACCATGGTGGCACTGGCGACCGAGCACGTCATCGACGTACATCACTGGAACGACTCGCTTTTCAGCTTCCGCACCACCCGTGACCCGGGGTTCCGCTTCGAGAGCGGGCACTTCGTGATGATCGGCCTGGAAGTGGACGGGCGGCCGCTGATGCGCGCCTATTCCATCGCCAGCGCGCACTACGAAGAGCACCTGGAGTTCTTCAGCATCAAGGTGCAGGACGGCCCGCTCACCTCGCGCCTGCAGCACCTGAAGCCGGGCGATCCGGTCATCGTCAGCCGCAAGCCCACCGGCACCCTGGTGCTGAATGACCTGAAGCCGGGCAAGCGCCTGTACCTGCTGGGCACCGGCACGGGCCTGGCGCCGTTCCTGTCGATCATCCGCGACCCGGAAACGTACGAGCGCTTCGACACCATCGTGCTCGCCCACGGCGTGCGCCGCGTGGAAGACCTCGCGTATTCGGATTACATCGAGAACGTGCTGCCGAACCACGAATACCTCGGCGACCTCGTGCGCGAAAAGCTCGTCTACTACCCGACGGTCACCCGTGAAGACTTCCGCAACCGCGGGCGCATCACCGATGCCATCGCCGACGGCGAGATGGCCCGTGCCACCGGCCTGCCGCAGATCAACCCGGCGGAAGACCGCGTGATGCTGTGTGGCAGCCCGTCGATGCTCGAAGACATCTGCGTGCTGCTGGACGGTGAAGGCTTCCAGGCCTCGCCGCGCACCCGTGAGCCGGGTGATTACGTGATCGAGCGCGCCTTCGTCGAAAAGTAAGGCCCGGCCGGGCCCGGCTCATTTACGAATCCGGCCCTGCCCTTCGTTGTCCCAGTAGCCGAAAATGCGCCTTGCAATGAGCTTGTAGAGGCGCTTGCCGGTAGCCCGCCACAGCCGCGAATGCGGGGCGGCCTGGGCGAGGATGCCGCGCTGGCGGGCACTCAGCCGTTCCGCCGCATACGTTCGCTTGTGCTTGAGCAGATGGCGCAGGTCTTCCCGCGCCAGCAGGCGGAACAGCGATCCGCGGCGGCCACGCGTCCACGCAATCTGGAAATCGACCAGCCCGGGGCTGCCATCCTCGCGGACCAGCCAGTTCGGCTCTTTCGCCAGGTCGTTGTGCACGATGCCCCGGCGATGCAGCACGGCCAGCAGGCGCAGGGCATCGCGGTAATACGCCGGATCCAGCGGGCGGCCCAGCTGCATGGGCTGGCCGGCCATGTAGCTGCGCTCCAGCACGCGGCCATTCCAGGCCAGCAGGCGCGGCACGCCATCGATGCCATCCAGACGCTTCAGCGCGCGTGCTTCACGCGCGGCGGCCCGGCGGGCAAACCCGCGCGCCCACCAGCGCGCCGCGGCGATATCACGGCGAATGAGTACGACGCCGTCGCGCTCCACGCGTTCAATGCGGCCGAGCTCGTCGGCCTTGAGCAGGGTGACGGATTCCGTCATCGCGTTCTGCACACGGTTCCTTCAGTTCGTTGACATCCTCTCCGCCACACGATGGCTACGCTAAGATGCGAGCCTCGCAGGGAGAGAATGCCGAAATGCTGGTGCGACACATCCTGTCGCTGGTCATCGCCACCGCCGGGCTCGCCGCCTGTCGCGACGGCGCCGACCGGACGAACGGTGGACATACGGCCCCGCCCGCGCAGGCGAGTGCCGACAAGGATACCCGTTCCGGCGAGGACGGCCTCTACACCATGGAATTGACCCTGCCCGACCTGCCGCCGCGGGCGGATGCCCTGCGCCACGCGATTGATCGCTATGTCGACCGGCAGAAGCGCGCCTTCCTGGATAGCCTGGACGCGCCCGGTGCGCGAGATCGCGCCCGTGAAATCCCGTGGGACCTGAACCTGGATATCGCCGTCTCGGCGCGCACGGACCGCTTCATCAACGTGCAGGTGGATGGCCAGGCCTTCACCGGTGGTGCGCACCCGGCGCCCATCGTGGACAGCTTCACCTTCGACAAGGAAGTGGGCCGCGTGGTCGGTATCCGCGAGATGTTTGCCGACCCGGATGGGGCGGAAACCGTCTTTGCCTCGGAAGCCCGGCGCCAGCTGATCACCCAGCTGGACGACCAGGACGAGCCGCTGGCCTCCGACACGCAGCAGATCGAGGAAGGCACGGCACCCGGCAAGGATCACTACCGTGTCTTCAGCCTGCTTACGGGGCCGGACGACAAGGTGCACGGCCTCACCTTCATCTTCCCGCCGTACCAGGTGGCGGCGTACGTGGCCGGGCCCCAGGCCGTGGACGTGCCCAGCCAGGCCTTTCTCTCCTACCTGAAGCCGGAATACCGCGAGGCCTTCCGCTGATGGACCTCGCCCTTTACCTGCTGGCCGCCGCACTGATCGTCGGCGGCGTGGCGGGTGCCGTGTTGCCCGTGCTCCCCGGTATTCCCATGATCTTCGGCGGCATCTGGCTGGCGGCGGCCGTGGACGAGTACCAGCACCTCGGCTGGGGCTGGCTGGTGGCCATCGGCATCATCGGCGCGGTGGGCGTGGCGCTGGATTTCGTCTCGGCGTCACTCGGCGCCAAAAAGATCGGGGCCACGCCACGGGCATTGTGGGGCGCGGGTGTCGGCACCACCGTCGGCATGTTTTTCGGCATCCCAGGGCTCATCATCGGCCCCTTCGCTGGCGCCGTGGCGGGTGAGCTGAGCTCGGGCAAGAGCATCCTGCGCTCCGCCCACGTGGGCGTCAGCACCTGGGTCGGCATGCTGGTGGGCATGCTGGCCAAGGTGGTCATCTCCTTCCTGATGCTCGGCATGGCCGGCGTGGCGCTGCTGCTCGCCTGACCCATCCGGTGGCACATGGCGGCCCCGCGACGTCCCGGCTAGTCTCCGGGTACTTCACTGGGGAGACACACATGTTCCGACGACTCGCTCTCGCTGCCGCGGTCACCTTTGCCGTGGGCAGCCTGCACGCTGAAGCCGCGCAGCCCGCCTGGATCGCCCGCAGCAACACCGATGCGCAGCTTCTGCTCGACCTCACCGCCCGCTTCAGCCCGGAATCGGCCACCGATATCGGCGTGAAGGGATACGACGAGAAAACGGCCGACCTCGGCCCGGATGTCGACAAGCGCCAGCGCGCCGCCCTGGTGGAACTGCGCGGCAAGCTCGACAAGCGCCTGGCGGAAGAGAAGGATCCCAACGTCCACCAGGACCTGCAGATCCTGCTCAAGCAGATCGACGGCAACATCAAGGGCATCGACCTCAACGACAAATACATGCTGCCGTGGTTCGACGCCGGGCAGATGATCTTCAGCGGCGAGTTCTCCCTGCTGAATGCGGAGAGCACGCCCGAGCAGAACGCCTCGGCGCTGGGCCGCCTGAAGTGCTATGTCGGCATGACCGCCGGCTGCACGCCGCTCGTGGACCAGGCGAAGGCGCGCACCACCGAGAAGCTCGGCGACAAGCAGCTGCTGGGCCCGGTGAAAGCCGATGTCGAACAGAAGCTGGGAAATACGCAGCGCTACGTCGATGGCATCCGCAAGCTCTTTGCCGAAAAGAAGATCAGCGGCAGCGACGAGGCGATGGCCAAGCTCGACAAGCAGCTGAAGGACTACAACGCCTGGGTGACGAAGACGGTGCTGCCGCGTTCGCGTTCCGATTTCCGCCTGCCCGAACCGATGTACGCCTACAACCTGGAGCAGGTGGGCCTGGACATCGCGCCGCGTGATCTCATCGCCCGCGCCGAGCTGGAGTTCATGGAAACCTCCTATGCGCTGCAGCAGCTGGCGCCGGTGGTGGCGAAGGCCGAAGGCCTGCCCGACGGCGACTACCGCGACGTGCTGAAGGCGCTGAAGAAGAAGCAGCTCGCGAAGGACCAGGTGGTCCCGACGTATCACGCCGTGATCGGCAAGATCGAAGACACGATCCGCAAGCAGCGCATCGTCGAACTGCCCAAGCGCGAACTGGCCATGCGTCTCGCCTCCGAAGCCGAGAACGCGCGCACGCCCGCGCCGCACATGGATCCGCCCCCGTTCATCAACAACACCGGGCAGCGCGGCACGTTCGTGCTGACCACGGGCAACCCGCCGGCCAACGGCGACAACTCGCAGATGTACGACGACTTCACCTTTGAAGCCGCCGCATGGACGCTTACCGCGCACGAAGGCCGCCCGGGCCACGAGCTGCAGTTTGCCGCGATGGTGGAACAGGGCGTCTCGCTCACGCGCAGCCTGTTCGCCTTCAACAGCGTGAACGTTGAAGGCTGGGCGCTGTACGCCGAAGCAGAGATGGTGCCGTACGAGCCGCCGGCAGGCCAGTTCATCGCCCTGCAGTTCCGCTTGCTGCGCGCCGCGCGTGCCTTCCTCGACCCGATGCTCAACCTCGGCCTGGTATCGCGCGATCGTGCACACGACATCCTCGTCCACGACGTGGGCCTGTCCGAGCCGATGGCGCGCCAGGAACTGGACCGCTACACGCTGAACTCACCGGGCCAGGCCACGGCCTATTTCTACGGCTACACGCGGATCCTGCAGCTGCGTGCGGAAACCCAGGTGAAGCTCGGCGACAAGTTCGACCGCAAGGCCTTCAATGATTTCCTGATCGCGCAGGGCCTGCTCCCGCCCGACCTGCTGGCCGACGCGGTGCGCACGCGCTTCATTCCGGAACAGCTGAAGAAGAAATAATCGCCGGTCAGTGGCCGGCAGCGTCGGGCAGTACGTAAAGCAGGATCGCGAGGTAATGCAGCACGCTGCCCGCCAGCACGAAGAAATGCCAGATAGCGTGCCCGTAGGGCATGCGCCGGGCGACATAGAAGGGAACGCCGGCGGTGTACGCCACACCGCCGGCGAACAGCAGCACCAGGCCCCCGGTCTGCACGTTCTCGCGTAGCGGCTCGATCGCGACGATGGCGGCCCAGCCCATCAGCACGTACATCACCACCGCGGCCTTGCGGTAACGCTTGAGCAGGCCGAGCTCCGCGGCGCTGCCGAGGATGGCCAGGCCCCAGATGGTGCCGAACAGGCCCCAGCCCCACGCGCCCGGCAACGCGAGCAGCGTAAACGGCGTATAGGTGCCGGCAATCAGCAGGAAGATCGCGATGTGGTCGAGGGTGCGCAAGACGCGCTTGGCCGGGCCACCGGTCACCGAGTGATACAGCGTGGACGCCGTGTAGAGCAGGATCAGCGTGCTGCCGAAAACAGAACTGGCCACCACTGAACGCGTGTCGCCATGCATGGCCGAAAACGCGACAAGCACCACCAGCCCGACAATGCTGAGAACGATGCCCAGCCCGTGGATCACGCTGCTCGCGACCTCTTCGCCGAAACCGTAGCGCGGATGCGCGCTGTCGAGGGTCATGGTTTTTCCGCGCTGCACAAAGTAGCTACCGAGGGTACCCGATGGCGGGCCCCGATGCGAAACATTCGCAATAGCGGGGCTTGCCACCGCGCGACGGGCGGTGTTCCATGCGGGTATGACCCTCGAACTCCTCTTGAACGTCCCCCGCCTGCCCCTGCAGGGCGCCGGCCTGCGCGCCGCCCTGGCCATGGCCTCGCGCATCGATGCCCGGCTGGATGCCATCCATGTGGTGGACATGCCGGCGGCCGCCTTCACGGTGCCGGAGGCGGTGCCGATGCAGCTGGATGCGGTGCGCCAGCGCGCCACCGACGCCCGGGCCGTCGCGAGGGACTGGGCCGACCTGCTCGGCGCCAACGGGCTCAAGGGCAAGTGGCGCGTGGGCAATGGCGATACGGTGACCCTGCTCACCCATGCCTCGGCGGGTTACGACCTGGTGGTGATGGAACGCTCGTCGACCATGCGCGGTGACGCACCGGTCGGCTTCGGCGTGGTCTCGCGCACCGTGTTCGGGGCCAGCCGCGGGGTGCTCGTGGTCCCCGACACCGCGCCGGTGGAGACCCTGGGCGAAAACGTGCTGGTGGCCTGGAGCGGCAGCCGCGAATCGGCGCTGGCGGTGCGCTCGTCGTTGCCGCTGTTGCGCAAGGCCGGCAAGGTCACGGTGGTGGACGGCAGCCGCGACGAGGAACTGGGTACCTGCGCCCTGCCCGATACCGACATCTGCGGCTGGCTGGATACCCATGGGGTGAAGGCCGAAGTGCTCAAGCTCGGTGAGGGAGCGCTGTCGGCGCCCGGCCCGGAACTGCTCAAGGTGGCCCACGAGACCGGCGCGGACCTGATCGTGATGGGCGCCTGGGGCCGCTCGCGTCTTTCCGAACTGGTGCTCGGCGGGACGACGCGCTTCCTCTTCATGCAGTCGGATATCCCGATGCTCGTTGCGCACTGATGAAACTATTGCAAGTTCGTTAACGCCCTGCCTAATCTGGCACCGGACCTGAACACGATCCCCGCCGGTCCCCACCGGCCGTGTTCCCGACCATGCAGCACGCAAGCACACGCAACACCTTCACCCACATTGAAGGAGGTGGCTCATGTCGTTCGCCCGTCCGCAGGCCCTGTCCGGACTTCATCCGGATGCCGTTCGCATTGTCGCCATGAGTGCGGCGATCGCCCTCAATGCCGCCGCGCTTATCGCCGTCATGCGGCCGATGGTGGCTGAGATCGTCACGTTCAGACCGACGCCCCCCAGCATCATCCTGATCGACCACCCCACGCCGCCAAAACCGCTACCGGTGCCGGACATCAAGCTGCAGGCGTTGCCGAAGGTGCCACCCACCACCCCGCCGAAACCACGCGTGGTGGCACCTGAACCACCGGTGGTCGCGGCCGTGCCGTCCGACGAAGGCACGATGCAGGCGGCCCCCATGGTGGAAGCGCCCGCCACCCCGGCACCCGCCGTGGAGGCGGCGCCCGTGGAAACCACGCTGGCCTACGTGGCGGCGCCTGCGCCGAAGTACCCGACGCAAGCGGTCCGCGGGCGCATGTCGGGGACGGTCACGCTGAGGGTCCTCGTCGACGAGAGCGGCAAGCCGCTCGAGGTGGTGATCGAGGGCAGCAGTGGCCACAAGGTGCTGGATGACGCGGCTCGCAACCAGGTGCTGTCGGCCTGGCGCTTCCAGCCGGCGGTGCAGAACGGCCAGCACGTCAAGGCCTGGGCACGCATCCCGGTCACGTTTGACCTGCACAACCTCTGAGCGATGGCACGGTGGGCCTGGGGAACCAGGCCCACCGGCAGGTCGGGCTTAACGGGGGGCGGGCATCACCACCACGTCCGGCTTGCGGCTGGCGCGGGCGATGAGCCAGACCAGGCCGACCACGATGGCCACCGGGATGAGTACCGGCAGCAGCGCCAGGGCGACCACGGGGGCGATGGCCAGCATCAGCACGCCGCCGACGAGGGCGCCGACAAGGCTGGCGATCACATGGAACACGCCGCCAATGATGCCGAACACCAGCTTCAGCAGGGCGCCGACAATGGCGAACGCCAGCCAGAAACCGGCAAACAGGACGATAAGCGAGGTCAGGACGATCATGGGTACGTCTCCGTGCATCAGCCGCCTCCATGGGCGGTACGAACGCTAGGATGCCGGGCCGCGGAAAAGCGTTTAAAGCAGTTGGCGAAAGACCGGGGTTACGCCTGTTTAACAGGTGCCATGATCCACTGGCGCCAGTCGATCTACGGGGCCGCCCGATCCATGGGTAAGCGTTCTTCCATCATCAAAACCTTGCGGGATATCGCGTTCGATTACTCGGACGCGCCCGTGCCGGACCTCGCCGCCATGGGGCGGGAGCTCGGCAGTGCGCTGCACGCACGGCACGACGAAGTCACCCAGGCCCTGGGCGCCCTGCGCGAGCGCCGCCGGGGCTTTGAACGCTGGATGCTCGCCGAGCGCGGCAAGCCGGCTGCCAGCGTGCTGGTGATGGCCTGGCCGCCTGGCTACGCCACGCCGGTGCACGATCACGGCGGTTTGTGGGGCCTCGAAGCCACCATCGCCGGCGCGCTCGAGGTTGAGTCGTTCCTCAAGGACGGCACGGCCGAAACCCTGCGCAGCGTGGGCCGCACCTGGCTTGGCCCGGGCGATGCCACCTGGTTCGAAGGCGTGGACGATCACGCGCACCGCTGCCGCAATTTGTCGCGGCACGACACGGCGCTCACGCTTCACGTGTACGGTGGCGATCTGGCACAGTACCTCGCGTATGAGCAGCCCGGTCCTTCGGGACACTGGATCGCACGACCGAGGCAATCACTTATCGCGGGACGCCTGACGGCCTGACGGTCTCACGGCCCTCCACCCCAGCCATCGGGCGAAGGACCAGTACACATGTTTCAGAAAGTCGCCATCATCGGCGGTGGCGCGGCAGCGGCGACGCTGGTGAGCGAACTGCTTGAACGCAGGACGCCCAGGCCCCTCCATCTCACCTGGTTCGCGGGAAGCGCGCAGCCGGGCCGCGGCGTGGCCTATGGCACGCCCTCCGAACGCCACCTGCTCAACGTCCGCGCGGCGTCCATGGGCATGTTCGTCAGCAAGCCCGGCGGGTTCCTCGAGTACGCGCAGGCGCTGGATCCGACCGTGAAGGGGTCGGATTTCCTGCCGCGTCGCCTGTACGGTGATTTCCTCCAGTCGCGCGTCGACGCGGCCATCAAGAACGCGCCCCAGTTCGGCCACGACATCAACGTCATGCCGTTCGCCGCCGAGTCGCTCGTGCCGTCGCCCGAAGGCGTGGCCGTCGGCTATGGCGACGAAGAAGCCCACGTGGAAGCCGCCGTGCTGGCCATCGGTTCGCTGCCGCCGCGCCCGCTCGCGGGCGTGGCCGATGCCGCGCTCGCCAGTGGCCGCTATGTCACCGACCCGTGGCCGTACCTGGCCGGCGTCGAAAGCGACGACCGCCCGCTGCGTGTCCTCGTCATCGGCCTGGGCCTGACGGCCGTCGATGTGATGCTCGACCTCTCGGCACGCTGGCCGAACGCCCACTTCACCGCCCTCTCCCGCCACGGCCATCTGCCTGAACCGCATCTCGCCGCGGCCTCCGCGCCCGGTGACGACGGCACGGACCTGGTCGAGTCGATGCGCGACGATCCCAATGTCCGCGGCTGGCTGCATCGCCTGCGCGAAGCGGCGGAAAGCGCCGACGACTGGCGCACGGTGGTCGACGGCATGCGTCCGTACACCCAGGGCCTGTGGAACGACCTGCCTGCCAGCGAACGTGCGCGCTTCCTTCGCCACGCACGCTGGGCGTGGGAACGCGCACGCCATCGCATGCCGCCGCAGGTGGCGCGTGCCGTCGGCAAGCTGGAAGCCGCGTGCAAGCTCACCCGCATGCGTGGACGCATGCAATCGGTATCGCTGCGCATGGACGGCGACCTCGATGTCGTGCGCCGCGAAACGGGCAAGGACACGACGGTCAGCGAGACCTACGACATCGTCATCCAGACCGTCGGCCTCAATACCGACACGCTGCGCACCGAGCACACGCTGATGCGCCAGCTGGTCATCGACGACCTGGTGACGCCGGACCGCATGGGCCTGGGCCTCGCCGCCCAGCCGGATGGCCACCTGCTCGACGGCAACGGCAAGCCACGCGGCAACCTGTTCGCCATCGGCAGCCTGCTGCGCGGTGCGCTGTGGGAATCCACGGCGATCCCGGAAATCCGCAAGCAGGCCCAGTCCGTGGCCAACATGCTCACCGCCAAATAGCGGTTACGACCAGCCTTCGAGCACCACCTTGCCGATGGTGGTGCCGCTCTCCAGCGCCTTGTGCGCGCGCTGCAGGTTGGCCGCGTTGATCGGCCCCAGGTTCTCTCGCAAGGTGCTGCGGATCACGCCGGCATCCACCAGGTTCGCCACTTCGTCGAGGATGTGGCCCTGCTCGCCCATGTCATCGGTATGGAACGCCGAGCGGGTGAACATCAGTTCCCAGTGCAGCGAGAGGCTCTTGGTCTTGAGCAGGCGCACGTCGATGACGTCGGCCGGGTCGTCGATCAGGCCGATCTTGCCCATCGGCTTGAGTAGCTTCGGGAAGGTCGCGAAATGCTGCTCGGTCGCGGACAGGCTGAGCACGTAGTCCACGCCTTCCGGCGCCACGGCCAGCACTTCCGCATCGAGCGGTTTCGAATGGTCGACCACGTGGTGCGCGCCCATCGCCTTGACCCATTCACGCGTCTCAGGGCGCGATGCAGTGCCGATGACGGTCAGGCCCGTGAGGCGCCGCGCCAACTGCACGGCCATGGAACCCACGCCACCCGCCGCACCCACCACCAGCAGCGTCGCGGCGCGGCCCTGGGTCCCGTGCGGGATGCCCAGGCGCTCGAACATGAGTTCCCACGCCGTGATCGAGGTGAGCGGCATGGCCGCGGCTTCGGCCATGCCGAGGGTGGACGGCTTGCGGCCGACCAGGCGCTCGTCGACCAGGTGCCGTTCGCTGTTGCCGCCGGGGCGGCTGCGGTCACCGGCGTACCACACGGCGTCACCGGGCTTGAACCGCCGCACCTCGGGGCCCACCGCCACCACCGTACCGGCGACGTCCCAGCCCAGCACATGGGCCGCGCCGTTCGGATCGGCGCGCAGGCGCACCTTCGCATCCACCGGATTCACCGAGATGGCGTCGACCTTCACCAGCAGGTCGCGGCCGGACGCTTCCGGTTCGGGCAATTCCACGTCGATCAGGCTCTGCGGATCGTCGATGGGCAGCGACTTGCGATAGGCGACGGCTTTCATGGGCGGCTCCAGGGGACGGATTCAGTGCGAGGGATTCAGATGCACTCGGCGGCGAGTCGCGCGGGGCGACGACGCTCCAGTGCCACGCTGGCCATCGTAGCAACCAGCCCCGCCACGGTGACAGCCGCGCCGGCCAGGCTCACCACCGGCATGCCATAACCCGCCGCGATCACCGCGCCACCCAGCCACGCACCGCCGGCATTGCCCAGGTTGAACGCGGCGATATTCAGGGTGGAGGCGAGGTTCGGCGCATCGCCAGCCACGTGCACCACGCGGGACTGCAACGGCGCCACCGTGGCGAACGACGCGATACCCCAGACGAAGATGGTGACGATGGCGGCGACGGTGTCATGCATGGTCCAGGCGAAGGCAGCCATCAGCAGCGCCAGCACCACCAGGATGCCCATCAGCGACGGCATCAGCTTCCAGTCGGCCAGGCGGCCGCCAAGCATGTTGCCGATGGTGGTGCCCAGGCCGAACAGCACGAGCACGGCACCCGTCCAGTGGGGGCTCACGTGCGACACCTCCTGCAGGATCGGCGCGATGTAGGTGAACACGGTGAACACGCCACCGAAGCCCAGCACCGTCATGCCCAGGGCGATCAGCACCTGCGGCTCGCGGAGCACCCGCAACTCGGTGGCCATGTGCGGCGCCTTCAGGTTCGGCAGGGCCGGGACGAAGCGCGCCAAGGCCATCGCGGCGACCACGCCCAGCGCGGTGACCGCCCAGAAGGTGGAGCGCCAGCCAGCCCACTGGCCGAGGAACGTGCCGAACGGCACGCCCAGCACGTTGGCCAGCGTCAGGCCCGCAAACATCAGGGCGATGGCACGGGCGCGCTGGTTGGCCGGCACGAGGTGGGCGGCCACCACGGCGCCGATGCCAAAGAACGAGCCATGGCAGAACGCCGCGACCACGCGCGCCACCATCAGCACGTCGTAGCTCCAGGCCACCGCACACAAGGCGTTGCCGAGGATGAACAGGCCCATGAGCAGGAGCAGCGCGCGCTTGCGCTCGAGCTTCGCGGTGAGGGCGGCGAGCAGCGGTGCGCCCACGGCCACGCCCAGCGCATAGCCCGACACCAGCATGCCGGCGGCGGGGATGCCCACGTGCAGGTCGGCCGCGACCTCCGGGAGCAGGCCCATGATCACGAATTCGGTAGTGCCGATGGCGAACGCGGCGATGGCCAGCGCAAGCAAGGGCAGACGGGAGGGGGACGAATCCATAGGATAGGCTTCGAAGAAGGAGGGATGGCGCCATTCTCGGGCCTTACCCTTCCGGCAAAAACGCCCCGGCACGACAAAGACTCTTGCCGCAAACTTGAATATCGGAGCGCCCGCGGCATGATCGCCACGTTTATCGCCATCGCGGCCCTGGCCCTGCACGCCGCGGGTGTCCTGGCCGCCATGCATGCCGTGATGAACACCCGGACGGCCCAGGGCGCCTTTGCGTGGGTGCTCGGCCTGGTGCTGGTGCCCTACGTCACCCTCATTCCCTACCTGTTCCTGGGCGCCAGCCACTTCGGCGGCTACGTGGACCTGCACCGCCAGCGCCAGGCGCGTTTCTTCATGTTGCACGCGGAGGCCGAACCGCCGGCCCGCCCAGGCGTGGCGCCCCACCCGCAGCCGGTGCACGACGAGCGCTACAGCCCCATCGGCCACATGCTGAAGACGGCCATGCACGGGGGCAACAACCTTTCCCTGCACATCAATGGCGACGCCGCGTTCGAGGCGATGTTCGCCGCCATCGAACGCGCGGAGCACTACGTGCTCGTGCAGTTTTTCATCATCCACGACGATGGCCTGGGCCGCCGCCTGCGCGATGCGTTGCTGGCCTGTGCCGCGCGCGACGTGCAGGTGTGCCTGCTGTACGACAGCATCGGCAGCCACGCCCTGCCCGACAGCTATGTCGAGACGCTGCGCGCCGGACGCGTCGATGTGCGCCCGTTCGCCACGCGGCGCTTCCGCAACCGCTTCCAGCTGAACTTCCGTAACCATCGCAAGGTGCTCGTGGTCGACGGCGAGCGCGGTTTTGTCGGCGGCCTCAACGCGGGCGACGAATACCTCGGCCTGAAACCGCCGCTGGCGCCGTGGCGCGACACGCACATGCAGATCGAAGGCCCCGCCGTGGCGGACCTGCAGCGCGTGTTCGCCGAAGACTGGTACTGGGTCACCGGCGAACGGCCACCCTCCATGCCGCCGCCGGAACGCTGCGGGCGGGCCACCACGATGATCGTCGCCACCGGCCCGGCCGATCGCCAGGAAAGCTGCTCACTGTTCTTCACCCAGGCCATCCAGGCCGCAAAAAAGCGCGTGTGGATCACCACGCCGTATTTCGTGCCTGACCAGGCGGTGTTCGGCGCGCTGCGCATGGCCGTGTATCGCGGCGTGGACGTACGCATCCTCATCCCAAGCCGGCCGGACCATCGCACGGTGTTCATGGCCACCACGCTGTACGCGCACGAAGCCACGCTCGCGGGTATTCGCATGTTCCGTTACCAGCCCGGCTTCGTGCACCAGAAGGTGATGCTCATCGACGACGACACCGCGGTCGTCGGCAGCATGAACCTCGACAACCGCAGCTTCCGCCTGAACTTCGAGATCACGGCGCTCAACGTGGACGCACCGTTTGCCGGCGAGGTGGAAGCCATGCTCAAGGACGACTTCGCCCAGGCCGACGAAGTAAACCCCAACGATTACCGCCGCCTGCCCTACCTGCGCCAGGTGGCGCTCCACGTCGCCCGCCTGTTCGACCCCGTGCTGTAACGGCCTTGCCGTAACGCGATTACTGGGTTCCACTGGGCCGAACCACCCCATGGAACCCCACGCCATGCTTCGTACCCTCGCCTTTGTCACCGCGGCCATGGTCGCCGGCACCGCCAGCGCCGCGCCCGCACGGTTCGCCGAACGCACCGTCGACGTGCACGGCAAGACCTATCGCTACCAGGTGTTCATCCCGGCCGATGTGAAAAAGCATCCGGCCGTGGTGCTGTTCCTGCACGGCAGTGGCGAGCGTGGCAGCGACAACCAGAAGCAGATGACGCAGGGTCTGCCGCCGTGGCTGAAGGAACACATGGATTTCCCCGCCGTGGTGGTGATCCCGCAGGCACCGGATGACACGGAGTGGACCGACCCTGCCGACGCCGACTACGCCATGGCATCGCTCGAGAAGAGCGTGAAGGAATTCAACGGCGACCGTAAGCGCCTGTATCTCACCGGCCTGTCGATGGGCGGTTACGGTTCGTGGCAGCTGGCGGCGGACCACCCGGACACCTTCGCCGCGGCCGCCATCATCTGCGGCGGCATCACCACCCTGGGCGACGACGAAGACCGCCAGTTGTTCGTCCACGGCGCGCCGGAAGGCACGGACCCGTTCACGTGGGTGGCGCAGAAGATCGGCAAGACGCCCGTGTGGATCTTCCACGGCGGCGACGACCACACGGTGCCCACCGAACAGTCGCGGAAGATGAACGCGGCGCTGGTGAAGCGCGGTGCCGAAGTGAAGTACAGCGAGTACGCGGGCGTGAACCACGGATCGTGGCAGCGCGCCTACGCCGAGCCCACGCTATGGACCTGGATGTTCGCCCACACCCGCTGAGTCAGTCGCCCGAATGGCGGATGTGGTGGACCAGCTCTTTCAGGTTCCCCGAAAACGCCGCCCAGCCGATGCCGGCGCCAATCACGGCGCCGAGCATCTCGAACAGCACGCGCGTGCCCATCGAATCCGGGTCGTGCACCGCGGCCAGCTTCACCCGCAGCAACTGCGGTGACTGGATCGGCACGAAGTTGAAGTAGAACGAATTCCAGATGTCCTCGCCGCCGGCGAGGAAGAACGCGAGCAGCACCGCCACGGTGAGCTGCATGCCCTGGCTCCAGCCATTGGCCTTGCCGAGCAGGCGCACCAGCAGGTACACCACGATGCCCGCCAGCAGGGCGATGCCGCCGACCTGCAGGGCACCTTCCATGCCGTAACCCATCCAGCTGCGATCGTACGGCATGGTGCGGACTCGTGAGGGATCAGGCGGGCATTATGCCCGCGCGTCAGCGGTTTCGGTGCGCGGGCTGCGGCCGTGGCGCACATACAGGGCAAACGACAGCAACGCGCCACCGAGTGCGGCTGCGCTGGCCAGCAGGAAAATGGCCGGGTAATCGTAAAGTCCCGCGATCCAGCCGCCCACGGGGCCGGTGAGGCCCAGGGCGACATCGAGGAACACCGAATACGCGCCCAGCGCCGCGCCACGGTTGTGGTTGCTCACGCGGCTCACCGCTTCCACGCCCAGGGCCGGGAACACGAGCGCAAAGCCCGCACCGGTCAGCGCCGCGCCCGCGAGTGCCTCGTGCGGCGTGCTGCCGAACCACATCAACAGCAGGCCCAGGCATTCCACGGCCAGCGAGATGATCGCGACGCGGTAGCCGCCGAAACGGTCGATGGCGTTGCCGAACACCAGGCGGATGCCGATGAAGCAGCCACCGAACAACGACAGCAGCAGCGCGGCATCGGTCCAGCCGCGGCTGGCGTAGTACAG
Source organism: Luteibacter pinisoli (assembly GCF_006385595.1). Taxonomy (NCBI): domain Bacteria; kingdom Pseudomonadati; phylum Pseudomonadota; class Gammaproteobacteria; order Lysobacterales; family Rhodanobacteraceae; genus Luteibacter; species Luteibacter pinisoli. The sequence continues at coordinate 857,791 of NZ_CP041046.1, read as the reverse complement.
CGCCACGAAGGTGGAGAGCGAACCGAAGCCGATGGAACCCAGGGCCAGGCCGATGCCGTAGGCCGACACGCGCGAGAGCACGCTCTTGAACGGCAGTCGCTCGCCATGGCTCGGCGCCACGCGTGCTTTCAGCATCGCCAGCGGCAGGGCGATGGCACCCAACAGGAAGCCCACCACGCCCAGCGCGATTAGGCCGAAGTGCTGCGACAGCGCCACGCCCAGCGGGGCCCCCAGCGCGATGCCGCCGTAGGTGGCGATCCCATTCCAGGAAATGACCCGGGCGGTGTGCTCGCCGCCGATGCCGCCGATGCCCCAGGTGATCGCACCGGTGCTCACCCAGCTTTCGGCAAAGCCCAGGCCGAGGCGGCTCATCAGGATCAGCGCCAGCGACAACGCCGGCATGCCCGGTGCCAGCGCGCCCAGGGCAAGAAACAACCCGGACAGGGCCAGCACGATCAGGCCGGCGATCACCGTGCGCTTCGGGCCCATGGCATCGGCCATGCGTCCCGCGTGGGGCCGGCTCATCAGCGTCGCAAGATATTGCACGCTTACCGCCAGGCCAGCCACCACGGTGGAATAGCCCAGGTCGTTGTGCACGTAGCCCGGCAACACCGCCAGCGGAATGCCGATGCTCAGGTAGCACAGGAAGGAAAAGACAACTGCGGAAAGAATCCGCGCGGTGACGGCGAAGCGCCGCCCGCGATGGGGAACGAGGGGAGGAAGAGACATGGCGTCCTCATTATAGAGGGTGATGCTGCAATGCGGCATCACGCCGCATGAAGGCTTTTTCATCCAGCCCTGCCCTTCCCCCCGTTCGTCGCGCTAGGCCAGCAGCACCGGCTGGCCGGACTGCTGGGATTCGCGCAGGGCCACGGCGATGCGGGTGGCTTCCACCGCATCGTCCATGGTCAGGTCGAACGGCGTGTCATCGAGGATGGCGTCGACGAAATGCCTTGCCTGGGTCACGAAGGCCGGGGCGAAGCGCTCGTAGAACGACGGCAGCACGCTGTTGCGCACGCCGTTGGCATCGGCGATCTCCACCCGGTCCGCACGCGGGTTGCGACCGACGCTGACCTTGCCACCGGTACCGGTGACATCGGTCTGCGTATCGTGGCCGTGGGCCTGCGTGCGCGAGGCGTAGAACATCGCCATCTGCCCACCCTCGAACTCGACGATGGCAATGCCGTTGTCCACGTCCTTGATCGCTTCCAGCGGCGGATACATCGCCACCGTGCCGGTGGCGTAGACCTTCTTCGCCTTCGGACGGCCCAGCAGCCAGCGCGCGAGGTCCACGTCGTGCACGCTGCAGTCGAGGAAGATGCCGCCGCTGGTGGGAGCGAACTTCAGGAACGCGCCGGTCGGGTCGGCCAGGTCCGTCGTCTGCGAATAGACGAGGAACGGGCGGCCGATGCCACCGGCTTCGATGTGCATGAACGCGTTGCGATAGCTTTCGTCAAAACGCCGGACGAAGCCGACCATCGCGCGCTTCGACGCCTTGGCCGCGTGTGCGGCGGCGCGGCGGCAGTCCTCGAGTTCCAGCGACAGCGGCTTCTCGCAAAACACGTGCTTGCCCGCATCGAGCGCCTGCTCGATCTGCGAAGCGTGCAGCGACGTGGGCGTCACCAGCACCACGGCGTCGATGCCCGGATCCGCGAGCATGTCCTCGAAGGTGTCGTGGATGGTCGGGATGGCCAGGGTATCCCGCGCCCAGGCGCGCTCGCTCTCCACGGGGCTGCACACCGCCACCAGTTCCGCGCGGGGCACGGCGCGGGCGAGGTTTTCCGCGTAACGCTGGCCCAGCCGGCCGAGGCCGGCAAGGCCGATACGAAGTTTGCTCATGACGTTGCGGTCCTCAGATGCTCACGGCCACGGCCTGGCCTTCACGCCACGAGCGCGCGGCGGCTTCGGCCAGTTCCAGCGCCTTGATGCCGTCGGCAATCGTGGTGCGCACCGGCGAGCCGGAGGCCAGCGCGTCGAAGAAGTGCGCGATTTCCGCGGCGTACGCCTCGCGATAGCGCTCGAGGAAGAAGTGTTCCGGCAGGTCGTGCGCGATATGCGCGGCGGTGTGTGACACCACCTGGGTCGGCGTGACGTTGCCCGCCTGCAGCATGCCCTTGCTGCCGAGCACCTCGAAGCGCTGGTCGTAGCCGTACGCGGCGCGGCGCGAGGTGTTGATCTGGCACAGCTTGCCGCTCTTCGTGCGGATGGTGACCGCCGTGGTGTCGATATCGCCGGCCCCTTCGATCGCCGGATCGGTCAGGCAGCTGCCGGCGGCATGCACGCTCACGGCTTCGTCGCCGAGGATCCAGCGGAAGATGTCGAAATCGTGGATCAGCATGTCCTTGAACACGCCACCGGAGCTCTTGATGTAATTCACCGGCGGCGCGCCCGGATCACGGCTGGTGACGACCAGCACTTCGGGCGTGCCCACCTCACCGTCATCAAGGCGCTTCTTCAGCGACGAGAAGGTCGGATCGAAACGGCGCTGGAACGCGATCATGCAGACCACGCCGGCCTTCTCCACCGCGGCCCGGCAGGAGCGCGCGCGCTCGACGTCCAGGTCCACCGGCTTTTCGCAGAAGATGGCCTTGCCGGCCGCCGCGGCGCGATGGATCAGGTCGGCATGGGTGTCGGTGCTGGAACCGATCACCACGGCGCCCACGGCGGGATCGTTCAGCGCCTCGTCGACGCTGGCCACGGTGGCGCCGTGCTTCTGCGCCAGCTCCTTCGCCGAGGGTTCGTGCACATCCACCACGTAGCGCAGGCGCGCCTGGGGATGCCGGGCGACATTGCCCGCGTGGATCTTGCCGATGCGACCGGCACCAAAGACCGCGACTTCAATCATCGTATTCTCCTCGGGGAAGCGTTGTTTCTTCGACGGTTAGTTCGAGTTTGTAAGCGAGCGCGACGAACAGGGCCTGGCACAGGCACATGGTGCTGGTAAGGCCACGGAAGGCGAACGCGCTGCCCTCCTTCACCTTCAGCAGCACGTCCGAATGGCGTGACAGCGGGCCCAGGTCGCTTTCGGTAATGGCCAGCACCTTCGCGTGGTGTTGCTGCGCGACGCGCATGGCGTAAAGAGTTTCCTTGCCGAACGGCGGGAAGCTGATGGCGATGAGCGCGTCGGACTTGCCGATGCTGCGCAGCTGCTCGCGGAACATGCCGCCCAGCCCGCTCACCAGGTGCACGCGCTTCTGCGTGTGCTGCAGCGCATAGGCGATGTACGTGGCGATGGCGAACGACCGGCGTACGCCCATCACGTAAATATTTTCGGCCGCGGCCAGGGTATCCACCGCTTTCTGGAAGCGGCTTTCATCGAGCTCCGCGGCCAGCTCGTCCAGGCCCATGCGGCTGGCGTCGATAAAGCGCGAAGCGATCTCTCCCGCCTGCATGCCCCCTTCGCGGTTCTCGATCACCGTGCGGATGCGCTGCTGGTAACTGCGCGACGGCGAGGCTTGGGCCGTGAAGGCATCCCGGAACACTGCCTGCATCTCGCTGAAACCGGAATAGCCGAAGCGCTGGGCGAAGCGGACCACGGCCGACGCATGCACCCCGGCGCCTTCGGCAATCTCACCGACCCGCTGGACCATGATCGAACTGCGATGTTCCTCAAGGTACCGGGCCACCCCCTGCAACTGCCGCGGGAGGGCTTCGAATTCCTCGGCGATGCGCTTCATCAGGGCATCGGCTTCACTGCGCTTGGCCATCGTTGGCTCCAGGGAGTACCGAGGGATTGAAACACGGCATGGAACATATTTTCCATTTATTTCTATGTTGCAATGCAAATTGCAACCGTGGAATTGGCGGTCCATGCTCGGAGCGCTTTCAGGCAAAACAGCGGCCCACGGGCCGTTATCGCTTCGCACCTCACCCATCCCGACCGGCCGCGCCGGTCATTCGTGGAGGCAATATGCGATCCAAACTGTTCCATGCCACGCTGGCCGCCGCCCTCGCCCTTGGCCTCGGGCTGGCCGCCCCCGCCTCCCAGGCGGCCCCCGGCGACCGTTACGTCCTCGTGACCCATGCCGCCGATTCCGATTCCTGGTGGAACACCATCAAGAACTCGATCAAGCAGGCCGGTGAAGACTTCGGCGTCGCCGTCGACTACCGCGGCTCCGGCAACGGCGACCTCGCCGAGATGGCCCGCCAGCTCGAGTCCGCCGCCGCCCGCAACTACAAAGGCGTGGCGTTCGACATCGCCAATTACGACCAGCTGAAAGATCCCGCCGCCAAGGTCTCGGCCAAGGGCATCCCCATCGTCACGATCAACTCGGGCACGCCGGCCGAGAGCACGAAGATCGGCGCCATCATGCATATCGGCCAGGGTGAGTACGACGCGGGCAAGGCCGCGGGTGAACGCGCGAAGGCGGCCGGCATCAAGAGCTTCGTCTGCGTGAACCACTACGCCACCAACAACGCCTCGTTCGAGCGTTGCCAGGGCTATGCGGACGCCATCGGCGTGAAGGACTGGCGCTCGACGTCCATGATCGATACCGGCATGGACCCGACCGTGGTCTCCGGCAAGCTCACCGCCTACCTGCGCGCGCATCCGAAGACCCAGGCCATCCTCGCGCTCGGCCCGAATGCCGCCGAACCGGCCATCAAGGTGGTGGAAGACCTGCACCTGAAGGGCAGCATCAACTTTGGCACGTTCGATCTCTCGCCCGCGATCATCGCCGGTATCAAGTCGGGGACGATCCAGTACGCGATTGACCAGCAGCCTTACCTGCAGGGCTACATGGGCATCGCCGCGCTGGTGATCGCGCATGACAAGAACACCAAGGACCCGGCCACGATCATTGCCGCCCTCAAGGCCAACCCGAAATTCCAGGCCCGCCTCAAGGAATACGACCTCAAGCCCATCTATACCGCCAATGGGGTGAGTTCGGGTCCGGCCTTTGTCACGAAGGAAAACGTCGCCACGGTCGAGAAGTACGCCGGCCAGTACCGCTGACCGACGGGAGAACTCCATGAGCGCCATCAACGAGAGCGTTACACACATGATCCAGAAACCCGCGGACGAACGCGTACGGAAGATTTCACCATGGCGCGTATTGCTCGATCGGCCTGAACTGGGCTCCATCGCCGGCACCGTGCTGGTCTTCGTCTTTTTCGCCTTTACCGCGGGCGATTCGGGCATGTTCGCGCTCGATGGCGTCATCAACTGGGCGAAGGTGGCCGCGTACCTGGGCATCCTGTCCGTGGGCGCGTGCCTGCTGATGATCGCGGGCGAGTTCGATCTTTCCATCGGCTCCATGATCGGATTCGCCGGCGTCGTCGTCGCCATCCCGCCGATGTACCTGGGCTGGCCACTCTGGGCCTCGGTGGTCGCGGCCTTCGCGGTATGCATGGCCCTGGGCTGGCTGAACGGCTACCTGGTGATGCGCACCAGGCTGCCGTCGTTCATCGTCACCCTCGCCTTCATGTTCGTGCTGCGCGGCCTCACCCTCGTGCTTTCCACCACGTTCGCCAACAGCACGATCGTCAGCGGTGTCGGCAGCAAGTTCGAGGAATCCCCGGTCGTCTCCGCCCTGTTCTCCGGCACGACCCTGCATGGCCTGTTCACCTTCCTCGGTGCGCACGGGATCATCGAATCTTTCCCCAACGGTGAACCCGTCGTCGGCGGCATCCCCAAGGTGCTGCTGTGGTGGATCGTGCTGGCGGTGGTCGCCGGTTTCGTCCTCGCCCGCACCCGCTTCGGCAACTGGATCTACACCGTCGGTGGCGACGCCAACGCGGCAAAAAACGTTGGCGTGCCGGTCCGCCGGGTGAAGATCTCGCTGTTCGTCCTCACCGCGTTCTGCGCCTGCCTCTTCGGCGTGCTGCAGGTGGCCGAGTTCGGCTCCGCGGCATCGGATCGCGGCCTGCAGAAGGAGTTCGAAGCCATCATCGCCGTGGTCATCGGCGGCACGCTGCTCACCGGCGGCTTCGGCTCGGTGATCGGTGCCTGTTTCGGCGCCCTCATCTTTGGCGTCGTGCAGATCGGCATTTCTTACACCAACATCGATTCCGACTGGTACCGCGTGTTCCTTGGCGGCATGTTGCTGATCGCCGTGCTGTTTAACCACTACATCCGCAGCCGCGCTGCGAGCACGAAGTGAGGGATCCGTCCATGGCTAGCGATTACATCCTCGAACTGGACAACGTCAGCAAGTTCTTCGGCACGGTGATCGCCCTGCAGGGCGTCACGCTGAGGCTGAAGCGCGGTGAGGTCCACTGCCTTCTCGGCGATAACGGCGCCGGCAAGTCCACCCTGATCAAGACCCTGGCCGGCGTGCACCAGCCCAGCCAGGGCGAATACCGGGTGGAGGGCGAATCCGTCCGTTTCAACTCGCCACGCGAAGCGCTGGATCGTGGCATCGCCACCGTCTACCAGGACCTGGCCCTCGTGCCGCTGATGAGCGTGGCGCGCAACTTCTTCGCCGGCCGCGAGCCCCGCCGTCGCGTGCTGGGCGTGCTCAACGTGCTGGACATGAAGTACGCCAACGACACCGCGCGCGAAAAGCTGGCCGAGATGGGCATCCACGTACGCGACGCCAGCCAGCCGGTCGGCACCATGTCCGGCGGTGAGCGGCAGTGCCTGGCCATCGCCCGCGCCATCCATTTCGGCGCCAAGGTGCTCATTCTCGACGAGCCCACCGCGGCGCTCGGCGTGAAGCAGAGCTGCAACGTGCTGAAGCTGATCCACAAGGCCCGCGAGCGCGGCATCTCCGTCATCTTCATCACGCACAACGTGCACCACGCTTACCCGATCGCGGACAGCTTCACGCTGCTCAACCGCGGCCAGTCCATGGGCACCTTCGCCAAAACCGATATCACGAAGGAAGAAGTGCTGGACATGATGGCTGGCGGCACCGAGATCCAGAGCCTGGTCGATGAACTGGAAGGCCGCGCGGCCTGAAGAACACACATACCTATGCGTAGTCCCCTGCCCCGTTCCACCTCCCGCCCCATCGACGTCGCCTGCCTCGGCCGGCTCGCGGTGGATCTCTATGCGCAGCAGATCGGCGCCCGCCTGGAAGACGTCACCAGCTTCGCCAAGTACCTGGGCGGCTCGTCGGCCAACGTGGCCTTCGGCACCGCGCGCCTCGGCCTGCATTCGGCCATGCTCTCCCGCGTCGGCGACGACCAGATGGGCACCTTCCTGCTGGAAACCCTCGCGCGCGAAGGCGCCGACGTCAGCCAGGTCAAGGTCGATCCGGACCGGCTGACCGCGCTGGCCATCCTCGGCATCAAGGACAGCAGCACCTTCCCGCTGTTGTTCTATCGCGAAAACTGCGCCGACATGGCGCTCGATGCCAGCGATATCGACGAGGCCTTCATCGCCCGCTGCCGTGCTTTGGCGATCACCGGCACGCACCTGTCGCAGCCCGGCGTCCTCGCCGCCAGCCAGCGCGCCCTCGCCCTGGCGCGCCAGCATGAGGTGCGCACCGTCCTCGACATCGACTATCGCCCAGTGCTGTGGGGCCTTACCGGCCGCGGCAACGGCGAGCAGCGCTTCGTCGCCGCGGACCGCGTCACCCGCGACCTGCAGGCGATCCTGCCGTCCTTCGACCTGGTGGTCGGCACGGAAGAAGAGTTCCACATTGCCGGCGGTGACGAGGACCTGCTCACCGCGCTACGCGCTGTGCGTGCCGTGACGGCGGCCACGCTGGTGGTTAAGCGCGGGCCGCTGGGCTGCTCGGTCATCGATGGCCCGATCCCGGCGCATATCGACGATGCCCCCACGTATCGCGGCGCCCGTGTCGAAGTCCTCAACGTCCTCGGCGCCGGCGACGCGTTCCTGTCGGGCTTCCTCGCGGGCTGGCTGAGCGGCGAAACCATCGAACGCGCGTGTGCCTGGGCCAACGCCTGCGGCGCCATCGTGGTCTCCCGCCACGCCTGCGCGCCGGCCATGCCGGGCCGCGCCGAACTCAACGCCTTCCTCTCGCGCGAAGGCGGCATCGCCCGTCCGGACCTCGATGCGGAACTCTCCCACCTCCACCGCACGGCGATCCCGCGCAAGGCGTGGAACGAGCTTTACGTCTTCGCGTTCGACCATCGCACGCCGTTCTTCGAACTGGCCCGCGAAGTGGGCGCCGATGAATCACGGCTGCCGCGGCTGAAGACGCTGCTGGTGGAAGCCGTGGCCGCGACCGAACGCGCCAACGGGCTCGAAGGCCACGTGGGCCTGCTGCTCGACGACCGCTACGGCCAGGACGCGCTGAACGCCGCCACCGGCCGCGGCTGGTGGATCGGCCGGCCGGTCGAGGTGCCTGGCTCCAACCCGCTCGAATTCGAACGTGGCCGCTCCATCGGCAGCCAGCTGGTGAGCTGGCCGCGCGAGCATGTGATCAAGTGCCTGGTGCAGTACGACCCGGATGCCGACCCCATGCACCGCATGGAACAGGAAACCCAGCTCCTGGCCCTGTACGACGCGGCAAAGCTCAGCGGCCACGAACTGCTGCTCGAAGTCATCCCGCCGGGTTGTACCGGCCAGGCGCGCGACGAACGGGTGCTGCGCTCGATGAAGCGCATCTACAACCTGGGCATCCGCCCGGACTGGTGGAAGCTGTGCCCACCGGCAAGCGGCGCGTGGGCCGCCATCGATGCACTGATCGAAGAGCGCGACCCGTACTGCCGTGGCGTGTTGCTGCTGGGTCTGAACGCACCGGCCGCTTCACTGGCCGCGGGGTTCGCCGATGCCGCCAGCAGCCGCAGCTGCCGCGGGTTTGCGGTAGGCCGCACCTTGTTCAGCGAGCCGTCGAAAGCCTGGCTGGCCGGACAGATCGACGACGCCGCGCTGGTTGACCAGGCGCGTGCCGCCTTCGAGGCCATGATCCAGGCCTGGCAGCAAGGCGCGGGGCGGAATACCCACAGCCCGGTGAAGGAAGGCGCAGTCGCATGAGCGAGACGATCCGCCTTACCACGGCCCAGGCGCTGGTTCGCTACCTTGCCGCCGTGTACGCCCGCGATGCCGACTCGGACGACGCCGAGCCGCTGTTCGCGGGGGTGTTCGCCATCTTCGGTCACGGCAACGTGGCCGGGCTGGGCGAAGCACTGCACGAGGTGCAGGACAGCTTCCCCACCTACCGCGCGCACAACGAACAGGCGATGGCGCACGCCGCCATCGCCTATGCCAAGGCGAGCATGCGCCGGCAGATGATGGCGGTGACCACCTCCATCGGTCCCGGCGCCACCAACCTCGTCACCGCCGCGGCGCTGGCGCACGTGAACCGCCTGCCGGTGCTGCTTCTGCCCGGCGACGTGTTTGTCTCCCGCGCACCGGACCCGGTGCTGCAACAGCTGGAGGATTTCAGCGACGGCACGGTGTCGGTCAACGATTGCTTCCGCCCGGTATCACGCTATTTCGACCGCATCATGCGGCCGGAGCAGTTGCTCACCGCGCTCCCCCGCGCCATCCGCGTGCTCACGGATCCCGCCTTGTGCGGCCCGGTGACGCTCGCCCTGCCGCAGGATGTACAGACCGAAGCCTACGACTTCCCCCTGTCGTTCTTCGAACCCCGTGAAATCGTTTTTCGCGCCCCGCAACCGACCGATGACGAACTGATGGTGGCCCTCGACGCCATCGAGGCGTCGGAGCGTCCGGTGATCATCGCCGGCGGTGGCGCACTCTATGCCAAAGCCACGCCGGAGCTGCTCGCCTTTGCCGACAAGCACGGCGTGCCGGTGTGCGAGACCCAGGCCGGCAAGGGCGCCGTGCCGTGGAACCACCCGCTGCAGCTCGGCCCGGCCGGCGTCTGCGGTTCCACCGCGGCCAATGCCCTGCTGCGCGAGGCCGATCTGATCATCGCGGTAGGCACGCGCCTGCAGGACTTCACCACCGGCTCCAATGCGCTGTTCCGCCACGTGCCGATCCTCTCGGTGAACGTCAACAGTTTAGATGCGCTCAAGGCCAACGGCCTGGAAGTGATCGGCGACGCGGCGCAGGTGCTCGACGACCTCAGCTTCGCGCTGGAAGACTGGGCGGCGCCGGAGAGCTGGACCGATCGGGCGCGCGATGCGGCCCTCGCCTGGGTGGATACCGTGGCCCACATCACCGGCCAGCGCAGCGCGCCGCCCGGCCGGCTGCCGTACGACGGCGAAGTCATCGGCGCCGTGCAGCGCTCGTCCACCACCTCCGCCATGAGCGACATCGTCGTGTGCGCCGCGGGTACCCTGCCGGCGGAGCTGGAAAAGCTCTGGCGCACGGAAACGGCGGGCGGTTACCACATGGAATACGGCTACTCGTGCATGGGCTACGAGATCGCCGGCGGCCTCGGCGTGAAGATGGCCCAGCCCGACCGCGAGGTCATCGTGATGGTCGGCGATGGCAGCTACCTCATGATGAACTCGGAGATCGCCACCTCGGTGATGCTCGACGCCAAGCTGATCATCGTGCTGCTGGATAACCGTGGCTACGGCTGCATCAACCGCCTGCAGCAGGCCACCGGTGGCGCGCCGTTCAACAACATGCTCGACGACTGCCTGCAGGGCCGGCACGGCGTACCGCACATCGATTTCGCGGCGCATGCGCGTTCCCTTGGCGCCATCGCCGAACACGTCGCCGATATCGCCGGCCTCGAGGCCGCCATGGAACGCGCCCGCGCCGCGGACCGTACTTATCTGATCAGCATCGACACCGACCACACGCGCACCACCGAAGAAGGCGGCGTATGGTGGGAAGTGGCGGTGCCGGAAGTCTCCACGCGGGAAGCCGTGCGCGATGCGCGCGCAGGCTATGAAACCGCCATCGTGGGCCGCAAGGCCGGGAACCCGCCAGCATGAAGAATGATCCCATCCGCATCGGCATCAACCCGATCTCATGGAGCAACGACGACCTGCCCTCGCTGGGCGGGGAAACCCCGTTGTCCACGGCGCTGAGCGAAGGCAAGGCCATCGGCTACGAGGGCTTTGAGCTCGGCAACAAATTCCCGAAGGAACCCGAGGCGCTGCGCGAGCTGATGGCCGGCTATGGCCTGGACGTGGTCAGTGGCTGGTACTCCGGCCGCGCCGCCGTCCGGCCGGCAAAGGAAGAAAACCTTGCCGTCGGCAAGCATCTGCGCCTGCTCGCCGAACACGGCTGCAAGGTGATGGTCTACGGCGAGGTGGCCAACGCCATCCAGGGTGAGCCGCAGCCGCTGTACAAGCGCCCGCGCTTCCGTACGGCGGACGACTGGAAGCGCTACGGCGAAAACCTCACCGAATTCGCCCGCTTCACGCTCTCCCACGGCGTGCGCCTCGCGTATCACCACCACATGGGCGCGTACGTCGAATCCCCCGACGATGTCGACCAGCTCATGGCCAACACCGGCGAGGAAGTCGGCCTGCTCTTCGACAGCGGACACACCTATTTCGGCGGCGGCGATCCCCTCGCCGTGCTCGACAGGCACATCGCGCGCATCTGCCACGTGCATTGCAAGGACGTGCGCCCCGGCGTGGTCCGCATGGCACGCAACCGCCACTGGACCTTCCTCGAATCCGTGCTCAATGGCGCGTTTACCGTGCCCGGCGACGGCGTGATCGACTTCGCCGGGATCATCGCCCGGCTCAAGGCCCACGACTACCGCGGCTGGCTGGTGGTGGAAGCCGAGCAGGATCCCAGCGTGGCGCCAAGCTACGAGTACGCCGAGAAGGGCTATCGGACGCTGCGCACGCTGCTCGACCGCGCACCGGTGGAGGAGGTCGCATGAGCCTCCTGGTGAAATCCGCGCCGCGCGGCGAAGCCATCGTCACGGTGACGCCCGAATCCGCGCACTGGAAACACGTCGGTTTCGAAGCGCGGCGCCTTGCCGCGGGCGAAACCACCACGATCACGCTTCCGACCGATCGCGAGGGCTGCCTGGTCGTGTTGACCGGCACCGTGGACGTCGCCGTGGCCGGGCAGGCATGGAAACAGCTCGGCGGACGCGCCAGCGTCTTCGACGATCGCTCGCCGCACGCCATCTACGCACCACCCGCATCGACGTTCACCATCACCGCGCACGACGACGCCGAGCTCGCCCTCGCCTCGGCCCCGGCGACAGGCCGGTTTGACGTCCGGCTCATCGCGCCGGAGAGCATGAAGCGCTCGGTGCGCGGCACGGGCGCCAACACGCGCTACGTGTGCGACATCCTCCCCGAGACCGAGCCCGCCGAGTCCCTGCTGGTGGTCGAGGTACTCACGCCGGCCGGCCATTCCTCCAGCTACCCGCCGCACAAGCACGACACCGACAACCTGCCGGACGAAAGCGTGCTGGAGGAAACCTACTACCACCGCATCGACCCACCGCAAGGTTTTGCGTTCCAGCGCGTCTATACCGATGAGCGCGACATCGATGAATCCATGGCCGTGGGCGACCACGACGTGGTGATGGTGCCGCGCGGCTACCACCCGGTGGTGATGCCGCATGGCTACCGCGGCTACTACCTCAATGTCATGGCGGGCCCCCGCCGCGCATGGCACTTCCACAACGACCCCGCCCACGAATGGATGATCGCGCGCTGAGCGCGCGTCACCGGAGAAGCAGCCACCATGTCCGCCCAGCCTGACACCACCACGCTCTACCGCATTGGCCACTACATCGCCGGCAAGGCATATGCCGGCGCCCCTGCAGGCACCGCGCCGGTCTACAACCCCGCCAGTGGCCGCGTCGCCGCCGAGGTGGACCTCGCCTCCGTCGCCGACGTGGACGCCGCCGTGCAGAGCGCCCACCACGCCTTCCGCGCCTGGTCGGAGACGCCGCCGCTCAAGCGCGCACGCGTGATGTTCCGCTTGAAGAACCTGATCGAACGCGACCTGGACCGCCTCGCCCGCATCATCGTGGACGAACACGGCAAGGTGCTTTCCGATGCGGTGGGCGAAATCGTCCGCGGCCTCGAAGTGGTGGAGTATGCGTGCGGCATCCCGGAGCTGCTCAAGGGTGAGTACACCGAGCAGATCGCCAACGGCATCGACGCCTGGACGATGCGTCAGGCCATCGGTGTGTGCGTCGGCATCACGCCATTCAATTTCCCGGCGATGGTGCCGCTGTGGATGTTCCCCATGGCCATCGCCTGCGGTAACACCTTCGTATTAAAGCCTTCCGAGCGCGACCCGTCACTGGCGGTTGAACTTGCGATGCTTCTCAAGGAAGCCGGCTTGCCAGATGGCGTGTTCAACGTGGTCCATGGCGACAAGACCGCCGTGGACGCCCTGCTCGATCATTCGCTGGTGCGCGCCGTCAGCTTTGTCGGATCCACGCCGATTGCCGAGTACATCTATGCCCGCGGCACCGCCAAGGGCAAGCGCGTACAAGCCCTGGGTGGGGCGAAGAACCATATGATCGTGATGCCCGATGCGGACCTGGACAAAACGGCGGATGCACTGATGGGCGCGGGCTATGGCGCGGCGGGTGAGCGTTGCATGGCCATCTCGGTCGCCGTCGTCGTGGGTGAAGCGACGGCCGACACCCTTGTAGCGACGCTGAAGCCGCGCGTTGAATCGCTGCGTGTTGGCCACGGCCTGGACGAATCCGTGGAGATGGGCCCGGTGGTGACGGCGGTGCATCGCGATCGCATCACCGGCTACATCGACGACGGCGAAGCCGCTGGCGCAACGCTTGTCGTGGATGGTCGCGGGTACCAGGTGCCGGGTTGCGAACAAGGCTTCTTCGTCGGTGGCACATTGTTCGATCACGTCACGCCGGCGATGCGAATCTACAAGGAAGAGATCTTCGGACCGGTGCTCTGCGTGGTCCGCGTTCCCGATTTTGCAAGCGCCCTGAAGCTCGTTGACGAGCACGAATACGGCAACGGCACGGCCATCTTCACGCGAGATGGACAGGTCGCGCGCGAGTTTGCGCACCGGGTCCAGGTCGGCATGATCGGCATCAATGTCCCTATTCCTGTACCGATGGCCTTCCACAGCTTTGGTGGATGGAAGAAGAGTCTCATGGGTGATCATCACGCGCATGGCCCGGAGTCCGTGCGGTTCTACACGCGGCAGAAGGCGGTAACCCAGCGTTGGCTGAACCACGATGAAAGCGCTGGCGCAGAATTCGCGATGCCCACGCATTAGTACGACAAAACGTATATGCTTCGCCGGTTGTGGACACGGAAAAGATGGTGCGCCGCAACTGATATAAACAAAAACCAAGTACGAAAAAGCGTAATTTTTTCTGTTTTCAGGGAGAAGGGTTCATGATCACGAATCTGACTAAGTGGTACCTCGCAGGAGTGATCCTGGCGGGTGTCGCGTTCGCCGGCACCGCCCATGCCGACGACGCGACCACCAGCAAGTATCTGTTTGGTGACTGGGGCGGCGAGCGTACGCGCCTTGCAGACAAAGGCATCACGTTCGACTTTGGCTACGGCTTCGAAGCGGCGCATAACTACTCCGGCGGTACGCGTAACATCACGCGGTACACCGACCAGTGGAAGTTCGGCACCGCGTTCGATCTGGAGAAACTGTGGGGCTGGGAAGGTGCGAAGTTCACCATGGTCGTCACCGACCGTAACGGCCGCGACATCGGTGCGGATGCGAACATCGGCAACAACCAGCTGATCCAGGAAGTGTATGGCCGTGGCCAGACCTGGCATCTGACGATCTTCGCCCTCGAGCAGAAGTTCTTCGATGACAAGCTCTCGTGGAAGATCGGCCGCCTGCCGGTGGGCGAGGACATCAACCAGTTCTCGTGCGACTTCCAGAACCTTTCGTTCTGCGGCGCTCAGCCCGGCAACATCGTCGGCGACTACTGGATCAACTGGCCGACCAGCCAGTGGGCCACGGTGCTGAAGCTGAACACCAGCAGCGACACCTTCGTGAAGCTGGCGGCGTATCAGATGAACCCGAAGTACGCGGATGATTCGTACGCGGTGCATCACGGCCTCACGCCCGGTTTTCCCAGCGGTACCACCGGTGCGCTGATTCCGCTTGAGTTTGGCTGGACGCCCAAGATCAACGGCCTGCCCGGCTCGTACCGCGCCGGCGTCTGGTACAACACCTCCAACGGCAACGACCTCTACCTCAACGAGCAGCACCAGCCGCTCGCCGAGTTTGGTGGCACGCCGCTGCAGCACGATTCGCGCCGTGGTGCGTGGATCACGTTCCAGCAGCAGGTCACGGGCGAAGCCGGTGGCAAGGGTACGACGGTGTTCCTCAATGTCACCTCGGCGGATCACGCCACGTCGGCGACGAACAACCAGATCTCGCTCGGCATGGAGTACAAGGGCATCTTCGATCGCCCGAACGACTTCATCGGTGCCGCGTTTGGTGCGTCGTACGCCAATGGCTACGCCGCGAAGAACCAGCGCCTGATCAACCAGCTGAACCCGGACAACGCAGCCATCGTCAACGACGGCTACGAGAAAGTGACGGAAGTGTTCTACAGCTGGTCGCCGATCCCGTCGATCGCCATCCGTCCGAACCTTCAGTACATCAAGGATCCGGGCGGCAGCAACAAGCGTGACGATGCATTCGTGCTGGGCCTGAAGACCAGCGTCGCGTTCTAAGCCATCTTCAGCGCTAAAGAATCTGGCCCGGTTCCCCCCGGGCCTTTTTCTTACCCGTCGTTCTCGGCGCTGGCCGTGAGGTCGAAGCTTTCGTCGCCCTCGTCCACCACCAGCCGCATGACGATGGGCCGGCAACACACCTGGCAATCCTCGATATAGGTCTGGCTGCCGCCGGAAATGTCCACGGCCACTTCGATGGTTTCCCCGCAATAGGGACAGGAGATATCAGTGAATTCGTACATGGCGTTATCCTAGCGCGGTGCGCTCCAAGAGATACCCCCATGATCGACCTGATCGGCTTTGACGGCGATGACACCCTCTGGCACAGCCAGGAGTTCTACGACCGCGCCCAGGATGCCTTCGAGGCCATCCTCGGCAAGTACATCGACCTGGACAGCGGCGGCCTGCGCGACAGCCTCCTGGCCACCGAACGCGGCAATATCGCGCTGTTCGGCTACGGCGCGAAGGGCATGGCCCTGTCCATGATCGAGTCGGCCATCGAGCTGACCGATGGCCGGATCGAGGCCCGTGACATCCACCGCATCGTCCGCCTGGGCAAGGATGTCCTCGCCCACCCCGTGGAACTGCTCCCGGGTATCCGCGAGGCCGTGCACCGCGTGGCGGAAACCCACCGGGTGGTGCTGATCACCAAGGGCGACCTCTTCCACCAGGAATACAAGGTGGCCCGCTGCGGCCTGGCCGACGTCTTCCACCGGATTGAGATCGTCTCGGAGAAGGACCCGGCCGCCTACGAGCGCCTGTTCCGCGAGTTCGACGTCACGCCGGACCGCTTCGCCATGGTCGGCAATTCGCTCAAGTCCGATATCGCCCCGGTGGTGGAACTGGGCGGCTGGGGCGTCTACATGCCGTACCACAGCACCTGGGCCCACGAGGTGGTCACCGGCTTCAACATGACCGACCGGGTCATCGAGGTACGCGGCGCGGAGGCCATTCCGGCGGCCATCGAGCGGATGAACGTGGCGGCCTGAGGCCGCCCAGTCCACGTTTTTTTCGCGCGCCAGCACCCACCCTGTCGCTGAGCCAACGAAAGGAACCCCCCGGGTGCATCGCAGGATCAACCTCGGCTGGCAGGTGGTAAAGACCACCGCGAAGGGCTTCAGCGACGACGAGCTGATGACCCGCGCGGCCGCCCTCGCCTTCTATTCCGCCCTCTCCTTCGCCCCGCTGCTGGTGTTGCTGCTCTGGGTGGTGGCTTCGCTGCGCCCCGAATGGCAGAACCAGCTGGTGGACGGCCTGAACGGCCTGGTCGGCGCCCGGGCGTCGGATGCCGTGAAGCTGGTGATCGAGAACGCCAAGCAGCGCCCCAGCGTGGGCAGCATGGCCGGCCTGATCGGCCTTGGCGTCACCCTGATCGGCGCCTCGGCCGTGTTTGCCCAGCTCCAGGGCGCCCTCAACCGCGTGTGGAGCCTGCAGCCACGCCCCGGCCCCACCAGCCACGCCATCCTCGGCTGGCTGCGCGCCCGCCTGCATGCCCTTGGCCTGCTCCTCTCCCTGGCCTTCCTCCTGGTGATTTCGTTCTCGGCCAGCGCCCTGATCGCCGTGTTTGTCCGCGGCGGCACGACGGGCTGGCAGGCGCTGGAGATGATCATTTCGTTCGGGGTCTTCATCCTGATCTTCGGTGCCATCTACAAGGTGCTGCCGGACGCGATCATCGAGTGGCGCGACGCGGTGATCGGCGCCTCGCTCACCGCCCTGCTCTTCGTGGTGGGCAAATACGCCATCGGCATTTACCTGGCGCGCAGCAATGTCGGCGGCCCGTACGGCCCCGCCGGCGGCGTCGTGGTACTGCTGGTGTGGGTGTATTACTCCGCCCTGATCCTGTTGCTGGGCGCGGAACTGACCGAGGCGGTGGCCGAGGCGCGCGGCACGCCAATTAAACCGCGGCCATACGCCATGTCCACCCGACCGGTAAATCCGGCCATTGTTGACCCCTCCATCACGACCCCGGCGGTATCCCTGAAATCCGTTGATAACGAGGACCCGTCATGAACAAGCCCCTCATCGCCCTGGCCGGCTTCGCCCTCGCCTTCGGCGCTGCGACGCCCGCCATGGCCCGTCATCAGGTGTGCCGCGATGTCCAGGTAAAGGAAATCAATTCCAAGGATGACAACCGCCTGATCGGCACCGGCGTCGGCGCCGTGGCCGGTGGCCTGCTGGGCCACCAGGTGGGCGGCGGCAAGGGCAAGACCCTGGCCACCGTCGGTGGCGCCGTGGCCGGCGGCTACGTCGGCAACCAGGTACAGAAGAACCACCAGGACAAGAACGCCTCGTACCACACGGAGCGCCAGTGTCACTGGGTGGATGACTGACCGTGGATGACTGACCCGGTGTAAGGTCCGGGCCCGACACCCGGTCTGTCAGGAAGGGCGCCCCACGGCGCCCTTCCCCGCTTTCGGAGGTCTACCATGCGCCGCACCGATCCAGACCGTCGCCGCTTCCTCGCCGTGTTTGCCGCTACGGCGGCGGCCTCGGTGTCCCTGCCGTTCATCTTCAAGGCAACGCAGCCCGCCATGGCCGCGGATGCGCCCAAGCCGCCCCAGGGCGGCAACGTCACGCTGGATTGCTTCGCCCCGGACAAGAAGCCGCTGGGCAGCTGCGTCGAGGCGCGCGTGGTGCTGACCGACGAGCAGTGGAAGGCGAAGCTCGATGGGCGTTCGTATTACGTCACCCGCCACGAAGGCACCGAGCCGCCCTACACCGGGCCAGGCTGGGACCGCCACGACAACGGGCTCTACCGCTGCATCGGCTGCGATACCGCCCTGTTCGATTCGGCGACGAAGTTTGATTCCGGCACAGGGTGGCCGAGTTTCTGGCAGCCAATTTCCAAGCGGAACATCGTGCAGACCGACGACCGTAGCCTGATGGAAGACCGCACGGCGGTGAGCTGCGCCCGTTGCGGTTCGCACCTGGGCCATGTGTTCGATGACGGCCCGGATCCGACCGGGCTGCGTTACTGCATGAACGCGGTGGCGATGCACTTCGTGCCCGTGCCGGGCGTGCACATCACCCTTTCCTGACGAAAAAACCCGGCGTATCGCTACGCCGGGTTTTTCTGATTACCGCGCGCCGTCGAGCGGTGCGAGCTTGTATTCCTTCGGCGGCGTTTCACCCTTCAGGTAACGCACGAAGTAATCCCAGCGGCGGCGCGTCATGTACTGCGTGGCGGCGCCGTAGCCGTGGTGGGCATTCGGGATCAGCACCAGGTCGAAATCCTTATTGGCCTTGATCAGCGCATCCACCACCAGCAGCGTTTCGTACGGCGGGACGTTATCGTCCGACGTGCCGTGCGCCATCATCAGGTGGCCCTTCAGGCCGTCCACCCACTTCTGGTTCGCCTGGTCGTCGTAGTTGGACTTGCCGTCCTTGTCCTTGACCAGCAGGCCCTGCCACTTCTCGGCCCAGTCGTCTTCGTAGTTGCGGTTGTCGTGGTTGCCCGACTCCGAGATACCGACCTTGAAGGTATCGGCATAGCGGAACATCGCCGTCGCCGTGGCGTTGCCGCCGCCGGAATGGCCCCAGATGCCGACCTTGTCGCCATCGATCCACGCGTTCTGCTTCACCAGCTGCTTCACGGCCGCGACCTGGTCGGGCAGCGTGTTGTCGCCGATGTTCTGGAAGTACGCATCGTGGAACGCCTTCGAGCGCAGCGGCGTGCCCATGCCATCCACGGCCACCACGACGAAGCCGAGCTCGGCCAGCGCCTGGTTGTCACCGTGCGAGGGCACGAAGCTGCGCGTACGCACCGAACCCACCTGCGGGCCCGGGTAGATGTAGACGACCAGCGGGTACTTCTTCGACGGGTCGAACTTCGACGGCTTGAACATCTGGCCATAGAGGTCCGTCTTGCCGTCGCGCGCCTTCACCGTGAACGCGGTGGGGGCAACCCAGCCCGCGGCCTTCAGGCGCGAGATATCGGCACGGGCGATTTCCTTCACCGTGGCGCCCGTGTCCGAGCGGCGGACGACGGCCACCGGCGGCGTGTCGATCGTGGAGTACGAATCGAAGAAGTACGTGCCGTCCTTCGACATCGACACCGTGTGGTCGGCCTTTTCCGGCGTCAGCAGGGTCAGGCCCTTGCCGTCGAAGCCCACCTTGTAGAACTGCTGGTAGTACGGATCCACGCCCTTCTCACGGCCGACGCCGCGGAACCAGATCGTCTTGGTCTTCGCATCGATATGCAGCACCTGGGTGACGTTCCAGTCGCCCTTGGTGATCTGCTCTTCGAGCTTGCCGGTCTTCAGGCTGTACATGTACAGATGGCCCCAGTTGCTCCGCTCGGAGAACCAGATCACCTGGTCGGTCTCTGGCACGTACTGCCAGTTGGCCATTTCATTGCCGCCCTCGAAATAGGTCTTCGCCTTTTCGTCGAACACGGTGCGCACGTCACCGGATTCCGGGTTGGCCACGCGGAACCATTCCTGCGTGTGGTCGCGTGCCGTGGAAACGAAGGCAATGCTCTTGCCATCGGCCGACCAGCGCACGTCGTCCCACAGGCCCGGGCTGCACGATACGTCGTCGCAGATCGTCGAGCGATGCTGGTCCGGCTGCATCTTGAAGCGCACGGTCTTCTTCGTCGGCACGTCGATGACGACGCGCTCGATCATGGTCACGTCCTTGTCGCCCGGCAGCGGGTACTTCCACGTATCCACCTTCGGATGGCCGACGTTGACGCTGACCAGGGTCATCTCACCGGTCTTGCGCTGGTCCTGCTGGAACGTGGCGAACTTCTTCGAGTCCGGCGACCACACGCCGATCGCTTCGTCGGTGTGCTTCCAGCCGGCGTTGTCGGTGGCGTAACCGTAATCCTTGATGCCGTCGGTGGTCAGCTGGGTCTCAGCGCCCGACGCGACGTCACGCACCCACAGGTTCCAGTCGCGCACGAAGGCTTCGGACTTGCCGTCCGGCGACTTCAGGCCCGGCTCGTCGCCGTAGGGCTTGCCGTTGGGGTCTTTCTTCACGGCGGCGAGTTCGCACTTGCCGAGCGCCTTGTCGCACACGTAGTGCTTGCCGCCGGAGGTGATGTCCAGGCCGTCATCCGGGCGGACCACGAAGTCCGTGGCCGGGATTTTTGCCGGATCCACCTTCTTGCCGGTGGCCTCGGACAGGGCCTTGGCCACCTTGTCGCGGTCGAAGGCGCGCGTGGCCTGGCCGGTGGCGGCGTCGACGGTCAGGAACTGGTCGCCGTCCTTGTCGTGGTCGCGATACCAGAAGTGGCCGTCGTCGATCCACTTCACCCGCTGGACCGAGTGGTCCACCAGCGGCATGGTGTTGTTCGCCAGCATCGAGTCGGCACGGCGATAGTCGTCGACGCTGACGGTCTGGGCGGAAACGGCCCCGGCGAGGCCGAGGAGGACGGCACCGGCCAGCGCCGGGTAATGCTTGGACATGGGTAACCCCTTGGCGGAACGTGTCGGCACCGACGGCGCCGCGAACCGGACGAGGCTAGCCCCCGGCACCGCGCCGGGCGTATGCCAGAGGTCATGGATCAGGCGGGCGGTTGCCCCACGCCCTCCCCATGCACCCGGAACCGGCCGCCCTGGCGCTCCACCATCTTCAGGGCCAGGGCGTCCGGCAGCAGCTTGAACAGCCCCTTGATCAGCCGGTTGACCCGGCCGTTCACGTACACGGCCTTGCCCGCCTCCACGGCATCCATCCCCTCCCGGGCCACCGTCGGGGCGTCCATCCACATGAAGCCCGGCATTTTCGAGACCAGGGGGCGCGAGCCGTTCACGTCGTGGAATTCGGAGAGGGTGAAACCGGGACACAGGGCGGTGACGTGGACCCCGGTACCCTTCGTCTCAAGCGCCAGTGATTGCGAGAACTTGATGAGGTACGCCTTGGAGGCGGCATACAGCGTGTGCCCGGCGGAACCGGGCACGTGGCCGGCCAGCGAGGCCACGTTGATGATGCGGCCGTAGCCACGCGCCTTCATCCCGGGAAGCAGGCGCCACGCGAGCTCGGTGGGGGCCGTCATCAGCACCTGGATGAACGCCGCATGCGCCTCCCACGGCTGCTCGTCGAGATAGCCGGTGAGACCGTAACCCGCGTTGTTCACCAGCACGTCGATGTGCAGGCCCTGCGCGTCGAGTGCGGCGACCAGGGCCTCCGCGGCGTCAGCACGCGCGAGATCGAGCGGCGCGACCACGGCTTCGATGGCATGCCGCTCGCGCAACTCCGCGGCAATCGATTCAAGCCGGTCGGTGCGGCGCGCGGTGAGCACGACATCAAAGCCACGTCGGGCCAGTTCACGCGCGAAGGCTTCGCCGATGCCGGCGGATGCGCCCGTGATGAGTGCGCGGCGATTGGATGCCATGGCTGTGTCCTGTGGGCAGATAGCGTGACGAAAGAGTATGCCTGCCGCGAGCATGAACGCACGCACTTCGTGTTTGCGCGGGCCACGCGACATTCACACCGTGCAGCCACACCCGGAAGCGATGCTGGGCACCCACCAACAAGGAGCCAACGCCCATGACAGCCACGACCGAACACGACATCAAGGTGCTTAATAACCTTATTGAAACGACCATCGACAGTGCCGAAGGCTATGGCGAAGCCGCGAAGGATGCGCACAACACCCGTTATGCCGCATCGTTCCAGCAGCGCGCGGCCGAGCGCCGCCAGGTGACGCAGCGCCTGCAGCAGCAGGTGCGTTCGCTGGGTGGCAACCCGGAAGACGATGGCACCGTGCTGGCCAAGGCGCATCGCATGTTCGTTGAACTGCGTGCGAAGGTCGGCTCGAAGGATGACACCGCGGTGGTCGACGAAGTCGAGCGCGGCGAAGATCACATCAAGGCGAAGTACGAAGACGCCCTGAAGGATACGGACGTGACCGCGGGCACGCGTTCGCTGATCAACGAGGCGTATGTGTCGGTCAAGAGCGGCCATGACCAGATGCGTGACCTGAAGCACGCGCTGCACGGTACGAACTAAGGAAAGCAAAAAGGGCGCGCTCCCGCGGGAGCGCGCCCTTTTTTTGTGCATCGATCACCAGGCGATTATTGGGCGCCCGGCTGCGCGTCGTCTTCAGCCATCAGCTGGTTGATCTGCGCCTTGTGCGACTCATAGAACGCCACGTTCTTCTGGTTCACCTTCGACTGGTCCACGTACTGGGCCATCTGCGGGTTCTTCTTCGCTTCCGAGGCAATCGCCGCGTTGGTCAGCGCAAGGTTGGCCAGCATGAAGTCGCGGGGGGTGAAACCATTCTTCTGGATCAGGGGCCCGATGCGCTTATCGGAATCCGTCACCGTCTTGGCCAGGTCGTCAAGCGAGTGGATCTTCGAGAAATCCGTCTGCGCATCCTTCGGCTTGATGCCCTGGGCCTTCGCTTCCTTCGAGACCGCAACGAGACGGTTGAACACGTCGTCATTGAGGTTGTAGTTCTGGATCGCGGCGCGATCCGCCGGCGGAATCTGCGATGCCGGGTTGCCAGCGGCAGGCGGTGCGGCCTCCTGGGCAAACGTGACGGGAGCGATCGAAGCGGTGGCCAGCAGCGCGGCGAGAATGTAACGGGACTTCACAGGCATCTCCTTGGGTGCGGTCCGTGGCTGGACGGTGAGCCAGCATAAAGGGCCAAATGTTAGCTATGTGTCTGCGTGCTCACGTTTTCTTCAGGAATCCGCGGTGCGTTCCAGCCCAGGGCGTTATAGACGTGGTAACGCCACACGCCCACGTATTCATGCAGGGCAAAATCCGCGAAGAAAAGGTTTTCGGTGCCGGGGAGCCAGTCGTAGCGGGCCGTCACGTAATCCCCGCGCACGGGCTCGACGCGCATGCCGAAGTGGGCGAAGTACAGCACCGCGCGTTTGAGGTGGATGGCGGACGACACCAGCACGACCTTGTCCGCGCCGTAGGTCATCAGCAGCGGGCGGCTGTTCTGCGCATTCTGGAACGTGTTCATGCTGCGCGATTCGAGAATCATGTCCGCACGCGGCACACCGAGCCTGTCCAGGGTGATGGCATACGTATCGGCTTCGGCACGGCCGTTATGCGCCGCGTCACCACCGCTGACTTCGACCTTGCAGTCCGCGCCCGTGGCCTTGCACGCCCGGTACAGTTCGGTGGCGCGAAGGATGCGGCCGTCGGCATACAGGTTGGGTTCGACCACGCCCGCCTCGGGGCGCACGGTACCGGCGCCCAGCAGGATGATCGCGTTGCGCTGCCCCCACCCGGACACCTCCGGCGAGAAACCCGACTGCAGGCTGCCGAGCAGCCAGCCGGCCAGTGGCCCGCAGCCGGCGAAGAACAGCCAGGCCACGGCGAGCACGCACATGCCGATAGCGGCCCGGCGGCGGCGACGCCAGCCCAGCAGGGCCGCGATGAGAACCAGGATGAGCAGCAGGATAAGGATCATGGGGCCGGAGCGTATCAGACCCCCATGAAAACAAAACCTATGCCCCAGCGCCCAAGGCGCGCTCCAGGCAGGTCACCAGGGCATCGCCGACGAAGGGCTTGCCGAGGTAGCAGAATGCGCCGGCCGCCATCACGCTGTTACGCACCGAATCGTCCGGGAACCCGGACACAAAGACGATGGGATAGGTGCGACCCCGATCAAGCAGCCGGCGCTGCAGGGCCGTGCCGTCGATGCCTGGCATGTGCACGTCGGTGACGAGGCAGTCGACGCCCTCGTCGCAACCCGGGCGGAGAAAGTCTTCGGCGGAGGCAAAGCCCCGTGCTTCGTGTCCCAGCGACCGGACAAGGCTCACGGTGGCCTGGCGCACCGCGTCATCATCGTCAACGATCGCCACAATCCTGTTCGCGGCCAAACCTGTGATCCTCGTCACGCGCCCACAGCGGTGTCGGGGTACAGTGCGCCCGCCGTCGGCGGATGGGAATCATACGGAAGTGTGCGGTCCGGGCTGGCGTTCAGGCTTGGGAGCCGAGGGCCTCGGCCTGGCGGACGAGATCCGCGAGGGAACGCACGCCCATCTTGCGCATGACGTTACCGCGATGGATTTTCACCGTGATCTCGGAAAGCCCGAGCAGCGCGCCCACCTGCTTGTTCATCAGGCCGGCCGTCACGTGGTGCATGACTTCCCGCTCGCGCGGGGTCAGCGACGCGTAGGCCGTTCGGACGGAGGACAGCGCGTCGGCATCGCGGCGCCCGGCGGCATCGCGCTCGATCGCGGCGGACACGGCATCGAGCATGTCCTGGTCGCGAAAGGGCTTGGCCAGGAAATCGAGCGCACCGGCCTTCATCGCGCGGACGGACATGGTGATGTCGCCGTGGCCGGTCATGAAGACGATGGGCAGCGGGTTCGCCATCGCCGAGAGCTGCGCCTGGAAATCCAGGCCACTCACCCCCGGCAGGCGGACATCGAGCACCAGGCAGCCCGGTGCCGTGGCGTCCTCGCGAGCAAGGAAATCGGCGGCGCTGCCAAAGGTGGCCACGGAGAGGCCGACCGAGCGGAACAGCGATGCCAGGGCCTCCCGCACGGCCAGGTCATCGTCCACGACACAGACGATCGGCGCCTGGACCACGGCGGGCATCGGACGATTCATGCGCGGGCCTCCTCGGCCACCGTTACCGGCAGCGTGAAATGGAAGGTCGCTCCCCCCTCAGGGCGATTGGTCGCCCAAAGGCGCCCGCCATGAGATTCCACGGTCGAGCGGCAGATGGCAAGCCCCATTCCCATGCCACCGCCCCGGGTGGATACGAACGCATCGAACAGGCTGGCGGCGATGTCGTCCGGGATGCCGGTGCCGGTGTCTTCCACTTCGATGAGCAGGCTCTCGCCGCCGGTGGCCCGGGCGCTCAGGGTCAGCTCGCGACGGCCCGGTACCGTGCCCATGGCGCGGATGGCATTGCCCATCAGGTTCAGCACCACCTGCTGCAGCTGCACCCGGTCGCCTCGCGGCATGGGCGCCGCCCGGTCAATGTCGATGGTGAAGCCGACCCGGTGGCGGGCCATGTCGCCATCCAGCAGCAGCGCGCACTCTTCGACCAGGGCACGCAGGTCAAACCGGACGTGCTGGCGGGGTTCCTTGCTGGCCACGCTGCGCACGCGGTTGACCACGTCGCTGGCCCGCCGCGCGTCGCGTACCAGCCGCTCGATGCCATCGCAGGCTTCGCCCAGGTCCGGTTCGCCACGACGCAGCCAGCGCAACGCCGCTTCGCCATGGGTCACGATGGCCGCCAGCGGCTGGTTCACTTCATGCGCGATGGTGGCGCTCATCTCGCCCAGCGCCGTCACGCGCGCCGCCTGGGCCAGCTCGGACTGCATGGCCATCAGCGCATGCTCGGTGCGCTTGCGTTCGGTGATGTCGACGACGCTGGCCAGCACGCGGTCATAGCGCGAAGGGCCCGCGGGCATGCTCACGGCGAACAGCACGTTGAGGCGCTCGCCTTTCAGGTTGATCAGGTGGGTTTCGCCTTCGGCCGTCCCGGAGCCCTCGAACAGGGTCACCAGCACCTGGCCGAACGTGCGGTCGCTGCCCGGCAGGAAGCGGTCCAGCGGGCCGATCAGGTCATCGCGGTGGCGCGCACCCAGCATGCGCACGGTAGCGGCGTTGACGTCCGTCACCATCGTCAGCGCGCACGCATCGCGCACGAACGACGGGTGCTTCTCGATATACGCGGCGAGGTCCACGACACCCTGCGAACGCAGCACGTGGATGCGCTCGACCACCAGCGTGTAGTCCTCTTCCCAGAAGGCGAAACGCGAGCTTTCGAAGATGGCCCGGTAGCGGCGCTCGCTCTCGGCCAGCGCCGCGTCCGCCGCACGGCGGGCGGTGATGTCGGTGCCGGCTTCGAGGATCTGCTGCGCGCGCCCGGCCGCGTCGCGCAGCAGCGCACAGCGCGCCTCGACGAGGACGATCCGGCCGTCACGATGCTGCTGGATCAGTTCACCTTCCCAGCGGCCCTCGGAAAACAGCTCGGCGTCCATGTCCGCGCGGTTGCCGGCGAAGGCGGTGGCGAGCAGCTCACTGGCGCGACGGCCGATGGCCTCGCCTGCCGTCCAGCCGTACAGCGCTTCGGCGCCCCCGTTCCACTCGACGATGACGTCGTCGGTGTCGCGCACGTAGATCGAATCGTGAGTGAGGTCGAGCAGGCTGGCCTGGCGGATGATCGTGGCCATGCGCTTGCGAGCGCGCATCGCCAGCACGCCGGTGACGATGATCGCCGAGAGGCTCACCAGGCAGCGCAGGAAGGCCGCATCGGGCTCGGGCCAGCCGTGGCCGCGCACGTACGAGGCAATCGTCAGCACGCAGCAACTGGCCACGGCACCCAGGATGGAGGTGCGCCCGCCCGCCGCCGCGACCAGCAGCACCACCACGAGATACACCACCGCCACGGCACCCTGGAGCGGGGTGAAGGTATCCACGACGAATACCGCCACGGCAAGTAACGTACCCGCCACGGACAGCCAGGCGGACGCACCACGACGGGGACCGATAAGGGTCCCGCGGTGTGCGTGGGTCAGGGCGTTCGTTCGGGGCATCGTTGGCTCGCGGCGCATGCTTATACAGATTCGGCCAGAATCGTGTCTAAAACCCGTCATGGCAGTCTTGCACGCCGGTGATGGTTTTTGACCGTTACGGCACGACCGTTACAAGAAAGGTGTCAAACCTCCAAATCATCCTTAGGTATGGGCCCCCAGAGCCCAACGTAGAATTCAGTACACCCCCCTCTCGCGCATAGGCTGCAACGATGGGCGACGTGCCCATGCCCCCGCCCCCTTAGTGGAGCCCGCCATGCGCTACGAATCGAACGCCTACGCCTCGCCCAGCCCTGCCGCCGAGACGGTGCACGCCCTGAATACGTTCGCCCTGACCACCCCCCACGACGAGCCCACGGTAGCGCGTCTGCTGGAGCAGGCGCTAACGGCGGTTGAAACCGACCTCGCCACCACCCGCGCCTGCGTCGCCCGGGTTGCCGCGTTGCTCGAGCATGCCGAAGCGCCGGCCCCCTCCGTCCCGGCCACGATCCGCCGCCGTGTAGGTGCGGGCCTGGCACCGTGGCAGGCACGACGCGTGGCCGCCCACGTGGACGAGAACCTCGGCTTCGCCATCACCATCGACCACCTGTCCACCCTGGCCGGGCTGTCGAGCAGCTACTTCTGCCGCGCGTTCAAGGACACCTTCGGCGAGCCGCCGCATGCCTTCATCATGCGCAAGCGCGTGGAGCGGGCCCAGCAGCTGATGCTGCAGACCCGCGAGCCGCTCAGCCAGATTGCCCTCGCCTGCGGCCTTTCCGATCAGGCGCACCTGTGCAACCTGTTCCGTCGCCTGGTGGGCCAGAGCCCGAGCCACTGGCGCCGTTCGCAATGGCAGGAAGCTTGAGTAAGTACTAACCGAACAGCCTGTGGGCGCGGCCCGTGCCGTGTCTTCCGGCACAAGATCGGGCACGCGTTTGATGGCTACGCTTGTACCTGTGTCGCGCGCGCCTGCGGCGACAGGTCACTCGTAGGGAATGAGCCCCTGGCCAGGGAACCGCTCCTGTTCGAAAGGGTCTAGACAGGGAACGCAGGCAGTTTGCCATCGAGGTCTTGTGTGGATGCCGCCCCTGGCGCCACTACGTCGAGGTTTATCCGTATGTCGTACGCCCCGATCGTCGAGTTCCGCCCTGCCTTGCCGGCTCCTGCGAGCAAGGCGCATGCGTGGCATGTGTTGCGCGAGGCTTCGCGTATCGAGCCGGATGAGGCGGCTCGTATTGCGTGGTATCGGGATGAGCCGATTGCGACGCTGGAGCGTTACACGGCTGAAACACTGGTGGCGATGGGTCGGTATGCGGATGTGTTGGATTTCCTGCGACGTGTTCGCGAGGATCTTGCGCTCGAGCCTTCGCATGGGTTTGGAGCATTCTGAGTTAGTGCTGCGATTGGGCTCGGCTTCGCCTTCGCATTGGGTGGGCTCGCCTTCGGCATCGCGTTAGCGCTCTGACTCTGTCGCAGAGGAGCCCTGGGTGCCCACCCTCGCTGCTCAGACAACGCTCTGCGTTCGAAAAGGAGAGCCGCTACGCGGCTGGTTTACCTAATTGGCCTACGGCCGCGAACCGGTGGCTGGGCGGGGGTTTTCGACACGGCTTCCGGCGATCTCAGCTGGTCGATGCAACGGTTTGATTTAGTACCTCTGCCGGGGTCTGGAAGTCCAGAGTTTGCCGCGGTCGCTGGTTCAGCTCCTTGGCCACGGCGTTGAGCTGAGCCTGGGTGTAATGGCTCAGGTCCTGCCCCTTCGGGAAGTACTGGCGAAGCAAGCCGTTGGTGTTCTCGTTGGATCCGCGCTGCCACGGGCTGTGCGGGTCGCAAAAGTAAACCTGCACGTTGGTTGCCAGCTTGAATCGTTGGTGCTGGGACATCTCCGGGCCGCGATCCCAGGTCAGCGAGCGCCTCAGCTGGGCCGGTAGCCGGCGGATGTGCTTCGCGACGGCGTCGACCACGGTCTCGCTGTCACGCGCGGGAATTTTTATCAGCATTACGAAGCGTGATCGCCGCTCGACGAGCGTGACGATATGCGAGCTGAGCGTGCCAGCGAGCAGGTCACCCTCCCAGTGCCCTGGTACCGCCCGATCGTCCGCGTCGGCGGGGCGCTCGCTGATCCTCAGGGCGTCGGGGGTCAGGCTACGGCCACCCTTGCGGGCCCTTCCGTGGCGTCCCTGGGCCAGCGGATAGCGCACCGATCGGCGCGTACGAAGATGCGCCAGAAGCTGCTTTTTAAGCACTCCCCGTGTCTGGATAAACAGGCTGCGGTAGATGGTCTCGTGGGACACCCGCATACTGTCGTCGTCCGGATAGCGCCGGGCAAGCCACCCACTGATCTGTTGTGGTGCCCAACGATGGGCCAGCTTGCTGGCGACCACACGGCGAAGTGCGCCGCGGCGAGCGAGCAGACACTCTTTGGGGCGCAGGGCATGCGTCCAGGCGCGCTGATCGGCCTCCGCCGCGCGATAGCCGTCACGGCCGCCATTGCGCCCCACCTCGCGACAGATGCTGGACGGCGCCCGCCCCAGCGTCTGGGCGATACGGCGCAGGGAATGGCCCTGGCACAAGCCTCGTGAGATCTCCTCACGCTCAGTCAGCTGAAGGGTCCGAGCGGATCGCTTGCGCGGTGGCGGTGCAAAGCCTCCACGCCGACTCAAAACGTAATAGATGAGGGCGCCGTCCCGCTCCAGCAGCCGGGCGATGGCCTTGGGAGACACCCCGGCTTGCCAATCTGTCCAGATACGCTCGCGATCCGCCGTCGACAAATGACGCCATAGCCGAACTGTTCTGCTCATGATGCCCACCTCCGTCCTGACCAGACTACGGTGTTGCATCGACCAGCTGAGATCGCCGGAAGCCGTGTCGAAAACCCCCGCCCAGCCACCGGTTCGCGGCCGTAGGCCAATAAGAAAATCAGCCGCGTAGCGGCTCTCCCTTTCGAACGCAGAGCGTTGTCTGAGCAGCGAGGGTGGGCGCCGAGGGCTCTCGTGCGACCACGTCCGGGCCCCCCCGCGATGCCGAAGGCGAGCCACCCAAGTGAGATATCCTCCGGATACCTCGCAAGGCAACCGCCCGTGTCCATCGAAGAAGCCCTGCTCCCCGACCGCGACGAACCCCTAAGCGCCGAACGCGCCTACGAGCTCTACTGGGCCGAACTCCTCGGCGACGAGCCGCGGTTCACCTGTGTCGGTACCGGCTGCCACGCCCCGCTCACCTGCGCCTGCCTCAAAAAAGCCGAACAGACCCTTCTCATCCGGCCCTACTACCGCTCACACCGGCTCGAAGACCACGCCGCCACATGCGAAGTCGTCCACGGCCGCGGCGGTGAGCCAAAGGAGCGCGGTCCGGATGTATTCGAAGCCGAACGCCCCGCCGGCCATTTCCACCGTGCACCCGCGCGGACGTCGGCCTCCGGTACGGCTTCGCCTGCCCGGGTACGCGCCGCTGCGACAGGCACCGCGCCCTCCCCGCCCCGGCCCAGCCACTACTACCGTCTCTCGTCGCTGGTGCAGAAGTTCCTGGAGCACCGGCGCGACAAAGACCTCGATGTGGCCACGGTCACCATCGGCGGCGAGACGACCACCTACGACGTGCTGTTTCGCAACGTCTACCGGCAGAAGGTGGCGGACCATGGGCAAACGCGTGCCGTGTGGTGGGGGACGGCGTCGCTGCGGGCGACGAAGGATGGCGGCTATTACCTGCGCTTTACCCGTCCCTTCCGGCATGGCGACGAACTACTGAAGCCAACGATGACGCTGGCCGCCAAAGACATCGATGCCTACCCGGTGCGCAAGCTGCTGCGTGCGCGCCTGGACAAGATCATCGCGGAACACGATGGGTATTGCGTCGTTTTCACGTGGGCGAAACCGTGGATGCCGAAAGATGCGGACAAGCCGTTCGTACGCTTCTACATTGATAATCTCGACCATATCGACGTCCGCGGCCCGGATATCCTCGAAGAGCTGAAGAACACGTCGCGCGTCGCCACCTGACACCCCGTAGAGCGCCATGCCCCGAAAACGCCGTTTCCGCCTGCCCTTTATCCGTCATCCGCGCGACGCGTCGCACGACTATGACGACGCGAGCTACGACGGCGGCGTGTCGGGCGGCGCGTACACACGCCACATCATCGTCTTCGCCGTGGTGGTCATCGTTGTCCTGGCGATCGCGCGCTGGGTGATCTGAGCACGCGCGCTTCGTTGGCACGCAGTGTCGTGGCTTGGGCATCGCCTTCGCCATAGGTGGAGAGCACGAGCTCGCCTGCAAGGGATACCGGCATTGCCGCGTCGTTATCCGAGAAATTCAACGCGACGGTGAAGCTCCCGGTGTCATCGAAACGCTCGTAGACAAGCACGGCATCGTTGCAGTCGAGCACCTTGATCGCGCCGCGACTCAGGGCGGTGTGCTCCCTGCGCAGCGCCAGCAACGCGCGATATAGCGTCAGCAACGAATCGGGTTCGTGCTGCTGCGAGTCGACGTTGATGGTCGCGACGGCATCGCCCAGCGGGAGCCACGGGATGCCCCGGGTAAAGCCTGCGCCCTCGCGCGGGAACCAGCGCATCGGCGTGCGCTGCGGGTCGCGACCCAGGCCCTTGCCGGGCTCGTTGCGCTCGAACGGATCGCGGACATCGGCGAACGGAATGGCGACGTCGTGCATGCCGATCTCGTCGCCGTAGTACATCGTTGGCGTGCCGCGCAGCGTGAGCAGCAGCACGGCGGCCACGCGTGCCTGTGCATCGCCCACGCGCGAGGCGATGCGCGGCTTATCGTGGTTGCCCAGCACCCAGTTTGGCCAGCCGCCCTTCGGCAAGGCGGCCTCGTAGCGTTCGATCAGGCCGCCGATGAAGCGCGCTTCCCATGGGGCGCCAATCAGCAGGAAATTGAAGGGCAGGTTGGCGCCTTCGAGGTTCTGCCCGTAGTACGCGACGATGCGGTCCAGCGGCAGGTAGATTTCGCCGATCAGCACCCGGTCGGGGAATTCGTCCACCACCGAGCGCATCGCCGCCACCACGCCCTGCACTTCGGGAAGGTCGGCGGTGTGGACAGGTAGCTGGCGGTGGGCTTCGGCGTCCACGCCGGGCTGGTAGTCCGGGTTGGGTGGGTTGTCGCGGAACCCGGCGTCCTTCATCACGTGGTAGATCACGTCCACGCGGAAGCCATCCACGCCACGGCGCAGCCAGAAGCGCATCGCGTCGTACATGGCCTCGCGGACCACCGGGTTGCGCCAGTTCAGGTCGGGCTGCTTGTCGAGGAACAGGTGCAGGTAGTACTGCCCCGTCGGTGCGTCGAAGGTCCAGGCGCTGCCACCGAAGTTCGACAGCCAGTTGTTCGGCGGCCCGCCATCGGGCGCCGGGTCGCGCCACAGGTACCAGTCGCGAAACGCGCTGTCGCGCGAGCGCCGGCTTTCGCGGAACCACGGATGCTCGTCGGAGCTGTGGTTCGGCACGAAGTCCAGGATCACTTTCAGGCCCATGCCGTGCGCATCGTGGATCAGGGCATCCATGGCCTCGATGTCGCCGAACAGGGGATCGATGCCGCGATAATCGCTGACGTCGTAGCCGAAATCCGCCATGGGCGAGGGATAGACCGGCGAGATCCACAAGGCATCGACGCCCAGGCTCGCCAGGTAGGAAAGCTTGCCGCGGATACCCTCCAGGTCGCCGATGCCGTCGCCGTTGGCATCGGCGAACGAACGCGGATACACCTGGTACACCACGCCATCGCGCCACCACACACGCTCGCTCACGCTGCCTCCTCGCCTGTCCCTGCCATGTCACTCCCCGAGCCTTACCGCTGGCATGTGTAGGAAACGCCTTCACGCGGGCGCGGGTAGGCTGGCCCCAACCCCTGCACCGGCTGCCGTCATGATCAACGACCTCTGGTACAAGAACGCCGTCATCTACTGCCTTTCCGTCGCCACCTTCCAGGATTCCAACGGCGACGGTGTGGGCGACTTCCAGGGCCTCGGCCGCCGGCTGGATTACCTGCAAGGCCTGGGCGTCACCGCCGTTTGGCTGATGCCCTTCCAGACCTCGCCGGGGCGCGACGGCGGTTATGACA
Source organism: Luteibacter pinisoli (assembly GCF_006385595.1). Classification (NCBI taxonomy): domain Bacteria; kingdom Pseudomonadati; phylum Pseudomonadota; class Gammaproteobacteria; order Lysobacterales; family Rhodanobacteraceae; genus Luteibacter; species Luteibacter pinisoli. The sequence continues at coordinate 824,843 of NZ_CP041046.1, read as the reverse complement.
TTTCCGATTACTACAATGTCGATCCGCGCTTTGGCACGCTGGGTGACTTCGTGGAGTTCACGCATGCCGCGCACCAGCGTGGCATGCGCGTGCTGATCGACCTGGTGGTCAACCATACCTCGGACCAGCACCCCTGGTTTCGTGATGCCTGTCGCGATCCGGCATCGAAGTATCGCGACTGGTACGTGTGGTCGAAGACGCGGCCGGCCAACGCGGATGAAGGCATGGTGTTCCCTGGCGTCCAGAAGAGCACGTGGTCGTACGAGAAGCGTGCGAAGGCCTGGTACTTCCATCGCTTCTACGATTTCCAGCCGGATCTCGATACCTCGAACCCGTACGTGCAGGCGGAAATCCTGAAGATCATGGGCTTCTGGACCCAGCTGGGCGTGTCCGGCTTCCGCATGGATGCCGTGCCCTTCGTCATTGCCACGAAGGGCGCGGACGTCCCCAAGCCGAAGGAGCAGTTCGACATGCTGCGCTCGTTCCGCGAACTGCTGCAGTGGCGGCGCGGCGACGCGATCATCCTGGCCGAGGCCAATGTGTTGCCGAAGGATGACCTGGAATATTTCGGCGAAGACGGCGACCGCCTGCAGATGATGTTCAACTTCCAGGTGAACCAGAACCTGTTTTACGCACTGGCCTCCGGCGACGTGCGCCCGCTGGCGGCCGCGATGCTGAAAACGAAGCCGCGGCCGGCGACGGGCCAGTGGGCCCTGTTCCTGCGCAACCACGACGAGCTGGACCTGGGCCGCCTGACCCCGAAGCAGCGCGAGCGCGTGTTTGCCGAGTTTGGCCCGGACAAGGACATGCAGCTGTACGACCGCGGCATCCGCCGGCGCCTGGCGCCGATGCTGCGTAATGACCGCCGCCGGCTGGAACTGGCCTATAGCCTGATGCTCACGCTGCCCGGCACGCCGGTACTGCGTTACGGCGATGAGATCGGCATGGGCGATAACCTCGCGCTGCCGGAACGCGAGTGCGCTCGCACGCCCATGCAATGGTCCACGGAACCGCACGGCGGCTTTACCGACGCCAGGCGCCCGGTCACGCCGGTGATCAAGGACGGCCCGTTCGGCTACCCCCACGTCAACGTGGCCCAGCAGCGGCGCGACCCGGGTTCCTTCATGAACTGGATGGAGCGCGTGGTGCGCATGCGCAAGGAGATCCTTGAGGTCCCCTGGGGCGATGTGGAAGTGCTACCGCTGGATGACAACGCGGTGCTGATGGTGCGCTACACGTGGCGCGGCAATGCCGTGGTGTTCCTGCACAACCTCGCGGATGCCCCCGTGGAAGTGGCCTTCGTGCTGCCGTCGCCGCTCACCAACGTATTGTCGGACAACCACAGCAAGCCGGATGAGCACGGCCATCACCAGATCATGCTGGAGCCGTACGGCTACCGATGGTTTCGCGAGGGCGGCCTGGGCTACATCCTGCATCGAAAGGAAGTGGACGGTGTCTGAATCTGCGAAATTCGGTCAGGCGCGAAAATGTCCCGGGACAATATGCAAGCGATTGCACATTTCACGAACCCTCTACCCCTTTAGGGGGTAGTCGTAGATCCTTGCGTGCGCAATGCTTCGATCCTCATCCGATACCGTGAGGGTCGGCCATGTACCGCGCCGAGATGTCCTGCCCCGTCAGCGTTCCGCGCACGCCCACGCTTGTCATCGATCTTGCGCAGCGTTCGGCTGCCCTGGAATCCCCTTCCGAGGGGGCTCACGTGCAGGCGTTACGTGACCGGTCCGCCCTGACCGAAATCGTGCTGGGCCCCGACGACGGCGCCGACGACGATCTCCTGCTCGTCTACCGCACGGTCGGCGTGGCGGGCACGTGCGCCGGTGCCATCCTGTTCCGCCGCGCCCCTGGCGCCTCGGATATCGTGCACCCGCCCGCCGTGCGCAGCCTGGCCCAGGTGCTGTTCGACACCCTGCGCAACGACGAACCGAATGCGCCGCTGATGGCCCACGTGGCGATGGCCCTGCGGGTGATCGTCCCTGCGCCGGTCCGCGACGACCCGGGCATGGTCCGGGGCGGGCTGGCCCACTGGCAGGAGCGCCGGGCTCTGGCCTTCATGGAGCAGCGGCTGGACCAGAGCTTCCCCGTCTCTGACGTGGCCGACGCCTGCGGACTCTCGGTCAACCATTTTTCGCGCGCGTTCCGGCGCAGCCTGGGCAAGCCGCCGCACCGCTGGTTGCTGGACCGTCGCATTGCCCGGGCCCGCGAGCTGCTGCAGACCACCAGCCTGTCGCTGGCCGACATCGCCCTGGCCTGCGGCTTCGCCGAACAAAGCCACTTCACCCGCGTGTTCGCCCGGCTGGTCGGCATGCCGCCCGGGGCATGGCGACGGGCGGCCGAGTAAAAAAACATAAAGGCCGTGGGGTTTTTCCAAACCCACCCGCTTTCAGTCAATTCCCTTCTTGCGCTGGCTGCGTATGATGGCCGCCATATTATCCCTGGCAGGAACCACCCATGAGCGCGGAAACCGCACCCCGATGAGCGGCGAGACCACCACACCCGTCGCTCCCCTGCTCCTGGGCCGGGACCTCATGCTCGCCGGTTCACGCCTGCGCGACGCCGTGGGCCGCCGCGCCCAGCGCGAGTTCGGGATTACCGCGCTGCAGGGCGACATGCTCCTGCTGCTGGCCGCACGCGGCAGCATGTTCTCCACCGAGCTGGCCAGCACCTGTGGCGTCAACGCCAGCACGGTGACGCACGCCGTGGATGCCGGCATCGAGCGCGGGCTGATGAAGCGCACGCGCAATGACAACGACCGCCGGCTGGTCGACATCGGCCTCACCCCGGCCGGCAAGCGCATGGCCGAACGCGTGCGCGCACTGATCGCCGATGTGGCCCGGGCGGCCCTGGAAGGGGTGGGGGCCCCGCACCTGATGGTGCTGGCCGAAAGCCTCGCCCAGGTCAGCAAGAACCTCGACCGCGACTAACCTGCGCGGCGGCCCAGGATCAGGTGCAGGCCGAACAGGGTGAAGATCGCCCCGGCCCCGCCATCGATCCAGCGGCTCGCCCGGACGTAGCCACGGCGCATGGCCGGCAGGGCAAAAATGGCAGCGACGACGCCGAACCACAGCGCGGTCTCGGCCGTGACCATGGCCCACAGGCCCCAGCGCGCGGCTGCGTCGACACCCTCGCCGATGAAAGCCGAGAAGATCGACGCGAAGTAGATGGCGGCCTTGGGGTTGGCCAGGTTGGTCAACAACCCGCGCAGCAGGGCCCGGCCGGGGCTGGAATCACGCACGTCCACCACCGGCGGGGCCGCGTCCGGCTTCGCCTTCCACGATGCCCGGAGCATCTGGATGCCCATCCAGCACAGGTAGGCGCCGCCAGCGATGGCGATGCCCCGCTCCAGCCAGGCCAGGCGGTGCAGCAGCAGCTGCAGGCCCAGCAGCGCCAGGGCGGCCCACACGGCCACGCCCAGGGCGATGCCGACCACGCCCGCGGCCGCCTCGCGGCGTGAGCGGCTGGCCGCCAGCTGGCTGACAAAGAAGAAGTCGGGGCCCGGCGTGACCAGGGCCACGAGCTGGACAATCGCGATGGTGAGGAAGGTATTCATGTCGTGAAGGGTATAGGGGCTGGCCCCTTGCCCCACAAGTCCACCTCACGTAACCTCGCGTTTTTTATAGCGGTCACGGGGCTACCCCCGGCCTTCTAAGGGGTACGTCACCATGCTCGGTCTGCTGGGCCACGTTCTGTTTGGCCTGTTTGGTTTGGCGGTGCTCGTGGGCATCGCGTTCTGTTTCTCCAATAACAAGCGCTCGGTGGACTGGAAGCTGGTCGCCACCGGCATCACCCTGCAGATCATCTTCGCCGCCATCGTGCTGAAGGTGCCGCTGGGCCGGGACGTGTTCGACGCGATCGCCACCGGCTTCGTCCGCCTGCTCGACTTCGTCGAGGTGGGCTCGCGCTTCATCTTTGGCAGCCTGCTCGATACCAGCAAGTTCGGCGTCATCTTCGCCGTGAAGGTGCTGCCCACCATCATTTTCTTTGCCGCCCTCACCGGCGTGCTGTACCACCTCGGCGTGATGCAGCAGATCGTCAAGGGCATGGCCTGGGTGATCACCAAGGTCATGCGCGTGTCGGGTGCGGAAACCACCAGCGTGTGCGCCAGCGTGTTCATCGGCCAGACCGAGGCCCCGCTGACGATCAAGCCGTACATCGAGCGCATGACCCAGGCAGAGCTCATGACCGTCATGATCGGCGGCATGGCGCATATCGCCGGCTCCGTGATGGCGGCCTACGTGGCCATGCTGGGCGGTGACGACCCGGCCTCGCGCATGTTCTACGCCAAGCACCTGCTCACCGCGTCGGTGATGGCCGCCCCGGCCACCATGGTGCTGGCCAAGATCCTCGTCCCCGAGACGCAGGAGCCGCTCACCCGCGGCACCGTCAAGATGGAAGTGGAGAAGACCACCGCCAATGTCATCGACGCGGCCGCCACCGGCGCCGGCGATGGCCTGAAGCTGGCACTGAACGTCGGCGCGATGCTGCTGGCGTTCATCGCCCTGATCGCCCTGGTCAACGGCCCGGTGCAGTGGGTCGGCACGCTCGGCGGTGAGCACAGCATCAATGCCTGGCTGTCGGCCAACGCCGGCCATCCGGTGGTCTTCAGCCTCGAAACCATCTTCGGCTGGGTGCTGGCCCCGGTGGCCTGGCTGATCGGCGTGCCCTGGCATGACGCCACCATCGTCGGCAGCTTCATCGGCGAGAAGGTCGTCATCAACGAGTTCGTCGCCTATGCGGACCTCGCCAAGCACCTGCCCGACCTGATGCCGGAAAGCCGCCTCATCGCCACGTATGCGCTGTGCGGTTTCGCCAACTTCTCGTCCATCGCCATCCAGATCGGCGGCATCGGCGGCCTGGCCCCGAACCGTCGCGCGGACCTCGCCCGCCTTGGCCTGCGCGCCGTGCTGGGTGGCTCCATCGCCACCTTCATGACGGCGACCATCGCCGGCGTGCTGGAGCGCATCTGATCCATGGCCACTACCCGCCTGCTGGTGGTAGGCGGGTATAGCGAGGAAGAGCGCTGGCGCGTGCCGCGCCTGCCTCGCGCCGGCGAGCCGGCGTACGCGGAAACCTTCGAACGCCGGCCGGGTGGAAAAGCCTTCCACCAGGCCACCGCCGCCGCCCATGCGGGCACCGGCACCGGCCTGATCGCCGCGATCGGCGACGACATCATCGACCCGGCCGGATTACCGCCCCTCGTCGATGCGCGCTGGCAGGTGGTGCCCGGCGTGCGGACAGGGCGTACCGGCATCTTTGAAGACACGCGCGGCGAGACCCTGGCCGTGCTCTCCGCCGGCGCGAACGATCACCTGAGCGCGGCCTTCGTCGCGGCGCAGGGCGAGTTGTTCGACGAGGCCTCGGTGCTGCTGGCGTCGGCGGAGACGAATATCGACACCGTGGCGGCCGCGCTGGAATTTGCCGGCGCGAAGCGGCTGCTGCGCATCCTGGATCCGGGCCCGCTACCGGCGGGCCTGTCCGTACGCGAATTCGCCAGCACCGACGTGTTGCTGCTCGGGCTGCACGAGTTTGCCCAGGCCTGCGGGCGCTTCCTGTCCATCGAGATCACCGCGCAGGCGGTGACCGGCATGGATGACACCACGATCAACGCCCTCGCCCGCCGGCTATGCGCTGGGACGGTGGTGGTGTCGCTGGACAAGAGCTGCCTGGTCTCGCACGGCGCCGACCGGCATGACGACCACGCGGATGTGTACCGCGTGCCGGCCTGCGGCCATGGCGACGCGTTCAAGGGCACGCTCGCCGCGCGCCTCACCCTGCCCGGCAGCTTCCGCGATGCGCTCGCCGCCGCGTGTGAGCGCTCGGTCTAGGCCACGCTTCAGGGCTTGATCCTGATTTCGTAAAGGTTCGGCCAGCGCTTGCCGGTGACGAACAGGCGGTCGTGTTTTTCGTCGTAGGCGATGCCGTTGAGCACCGCATCGATGTCGTTGCCCACCGGCTGTTTCGCCGCCAGCGCCGAAAGGTCGAGCCAGTCGATGACGTGGCCGGTTTTCGGATCAATGCGGGCGATGCGGTTGGTCTGCCAGACGTTGGCGTAGATCACGCCCTTCACCCACTCCAGTTCATTCACCTGCTGCACCGGCACGCCGCCGTCGGTGACGGTGATGCTGCCCGTGGGCTTGAACGTCTCCGGATCGAGCACGCGGATCACCGGCGTGCCGTCGCTCATGTACAGGTGCGTGGCGTCCCGCGTCAGCGCCCAGCCTTCGCCGGGGTAGCGCAGCGTGCCCTTCAGTTCGAACGTGTTGCGATCGTAGAGGAAGCCGGTGCCCTGCTGCCAGGTGAGCTGCAGCAGGTACGGGCCGGCGAAGATGATGCCCTCGCCAAAATAACCCTGCGGTACCGGGCGCTGCTGGACGATCTCGCCGGTTTCCAGCCGCACCTTGCGCACGCCGGCGCCGTCGTATTCGCCGGTGGCTTCGTAGAGGTACCCGTCGTCGTAGAACAGGCCCTCGGTGAAGGCTTTCGGGTCGTGCGGGTAGCGGTGCACCACGCTGACGGCGCGCACGGGCGCGGCGTCCTTCGCGCAGGCGTGGAGAGGCACGAGCGCGGCAAGCGCGAGGAGAAGGAGGCCGGACGGTTTCAGCATCGGGTTCTTTCGAATGGCGGAAATAAGAAAGGTGGGCCGGTTCGCACCGGCCCACCTTCGTACCTTAGCCACCTTCCCTGTGGCTGTCTGCGCCTTAGCCGTTCTTCTTCAGCCAGGCATCCACCGCCGGCAGGCGCTGGTCGCGGACCATCATGCGGTACTGGATGGTGGTGACGGTGGTTTCGGCGTCGCGGCGCGAGCCTTCGGCGATGTACTTGGCCGAGAACGCCTTCACCTTGTCGATCGTCGCCTTGTCCATCGACATGCCGGCGATGGCGGGGTAGTAGCGCGACGTCGAGGTCGAGTCGATGAACTTGTCCATCTGCGCCTTGTGGGCCACGGCGAAGTCGAATGCCAGCTCCGGGTGCAGGCGCGAGACGCCGCGGATGAGCGAGGCGCTGTTGGTGGCACCTGGCTCGTCGGTGAGGGCGAGGTCGAGCGCGCGCTGCGCCAGGGCGTTGTCACGCGCGGCCGAGAGCATGCCGTACAGGCGGTCCTTCACCAGCGGGGTCTTCTCCGCCTTGGCCTGCTCGTGCAGCTTGTCCCACGTGGCCGCGTCGGCATTGGTGGCGACGACGCCGAGGATCGTCTTGCGCAGCTCCGGCGGCATGCTGTTCTTCTCGAAACGGCTGCGTGCTTCGGCCACGACCTTGGCATCACCCAGGAAGCCGAGCGTGCTGATCAGCGACGAACGCAGGATGGCGACCGGCGCGTCTTCACCCTGCTTCGCTTCCCAGCCCACCTGGTCGAGCTTGGGCGAGAGGCGGCTGATGGCGTACTTGCGGAACACGGCCTGGCGCTTCGCATCGCCCTGGTAGTACGTATCCAGCGTGGCGAGGTTGCCGGCCACTTCTTCCCACAGCTGCGGCGAAGCGTCGAGCGGCGTGGCCTTGATCAGGTCGAGCACGTCGGACGTCGGCTGCTGGCCCACCATGCCCTGCGCCCAGGTGTCGGCCATGACGCCAAGCTGGTCGATCGGCTCGAGCTTGGTGAACGCGCCCTGCAGCTGCTTGAACTGCGCCGGTGCGTACAGCGTGCGGTAGTAACCGGTCTGGCCGGCGTTCACGATGACCGGGCCGCAGCCGGCGACGGTGAGCGTGCCTTTGCCGTCGAGCAGCGTGGTGGCGGTGGTGCCACCCAGCGTCTTCGCGATGACGGGCACGTGCCATGCCAGCGGTTTCTTGTCCGGGCGGTCGCGGGTGAACTCACCCTGCGACAGCTGCAGCGTCGTCGAGCCGCTGGCGCAGGACACCGCGTCCACCTTCACCTGCGGGATACCCGGTTGCAGCGTGAAGTCGTGGGCGATCTGCGTCACCGGCTTGCCGGCGGCCGCGTCGATTTCCTTCCACAGGTCATCGGAAACGGTGTTGCTGTACGCGTGGGCCTTGATGTACGCCTGCACGCCCTTGCGCCATGCATCCGGGCCCACGTAGGCCTCGAGCATGCGGATGACCGATTCACCCTTCGCGTAAGTGATGGCGTCGAAGGCCTGGCTGGCCTGCTCCACCGTCTCCACGTGCTGCACCACCGGGTGGGTGGTGACGACGCCGTCGCGGCTCATCGCGCCTTCGCGCGTGCCGACGGCATCGAGGTTGGTATGCCATTCCGGGTGCAGGCGCTCGGTGGTGCGCGAGGCGAGCCACGAGGCGAAGCCTTCGTTGAGCCACAGGTCGTCCCACCACTGCATGGTGACCAGGTCGCCGAACCACTGGTGCGCCATTTCATGCGCGGCGGTGTTGAACACTTCTTCCTTGTCGCCCTGCGTGGAGATGCTCGGGTCGAGCAGCAGCGCGTATTCGAAGGTGTAGATGGCGCCCCAGTTTTCCATGGCCGAGAAGAACTGGCTCTGGCCCGGGCTGGCGATGTTGTCGAGCTTCGGCAGCGGGTACGGCACGCCGAAGTAATCGTTGTATTCCTTCAGCACGGCGGAGCCGGAGTCGAGCGTGAACTGCGCCTGCGTGGTGAGGCCCTTCTGCGTGATGACGCCGATCTCGACGCCTTCGCTCTTGGTGGTGATGCGGTCGAACTCGCCGGCACCGAAGAACACCAGGTAGGTCGACATCTTCGGCGACTGGCCGAAGGTCCACTTCACCAGGCCGTTGCCGATGTCCTTCTTCGACGCGGCCGGCATGTTGCTCACCGCCATGTCGGCGGAGGGCACGGTGGCGTCGAGGGTGAAGGTGGCCTTGTAGTTCGGCTCATCCCACGACGGGATGAAGCGGCGGGCGTCGGAGTTTTCGAACTGCGTGTACAGCGCGCGCTTCTTGCCCGAGGCCTTGGTGTCGTAATCGATGGCGAACAGGCCGTTGGCCTGGGTGCCGATCTTGCCGGTGTAATCCATCGACAGGCGGTAGCTGCCCGCGGGCACGGCGTGGTCGAAGGTGAAGGTCGCGGTCTGGTTTTCCGCATCCACGGCCACCTTCGGCGCGGCGAATGCCTTGCCCTTCGCCGGGACAAGCTTGACGTTGGCGAAGGTCATGTCGATCGCGTTCAGCGTGATCGTGGTGGTGGGCTCAAGCACATCGATGCTGATGGCGACCTTGCCATCGAAGGCGAGCTTGTCCGCGTGCGGCACCACCGAGACGTCGTAGTGCGACGGGCGCACGGTACGCGGCAGCTGGGTCGGGGCCTGCGTCGCGTCAGCGGCGGCGGCAACGGTGGAAAGGCCGGCGAGCGCAACGGCGATCGCGCTGACGAGTGTTTTACGCATGGGTAAACCCCTGTGGATGGACCGTCGGATGGTCCGTCCACGGCGGGGATTTAGATAGCGCCGGAAGTCATGTTCGCAAGAAACTGCGGCGAGCCACCCTGAGGCCTACCAGAACCGCCACCAGCGCCGCTTCTCCAGCTTCTTCAGGGCCTTGAGATGGCCCCGCGAGGCGGCCTTTCGGTACCAGGCCCGGGCGATGGCGGCGTTGCGCGGCACCCCGTCGCCCTGGTCGTGCAGGCGGCCGAGCTCGTACTGCGCCTCGGGCAGGCCCTGGCCCGCCGCCAGCCGGAGCAGGCGGAGGATCTCTTCGATATTGCGCGGCACGCCGCGGCCGCCGTCGATCATCCGGGCAAGCGCGTGCTGTGCCAGCGAATGGCCCTTCTCGGCGGCCAGCGCCAGCCAGCGCACGGCATCCGGGTCGTTGCGGGCCACGCCGTCGCCCGTGGCCAGGCGCATGCCCAGCTGGTACTGCGCGGCCGCGTCCTGCGGCCCGGCCGAGGCCTGGCGCGAGGGGATGTCCGGACTGGCCGCCTCGATCTCGAGCTCGGCCAGCCGCTGCTTCGCCTCGCTGTCGCCCTGCTCGGCGGCGCGGCCAAACCAGTAGCGGGCCTGCTCGCGGTCGGCGGCCAGGCCACTGGCTTCGAGGTACATCTTGCCGAGGGTGAACTGGGCGATGCTGTTGCCCAGTTCGGCGGCGCGGCGGTAGTGGTGTGCACCCATGGCGGCATCGGCGGTGACGCCCACGCCGTCGACATACATGTGCGCGATGCTGCACAGCGCATCGGCGTAGCCGCGGCTGGTCGGGTCGCCGCGCTCCACGGCCTTGCTGTAGAACGCGAAGGCCAGCTCGGCGTCGCGCGGCACGCCGCGGCCGAAGTAATGCGAGACACCCAGGTTGACGCAGGCCTGCGCGTGGCCCTGGTCGGCGGCCATGCCCCACCAGTGCAGGGCCTGCTGGCGATCGGCGGCCAGGCCATGGCCGCGGGCGTAGAGGGTGCCCAGCGCGCACTGCGCCTCGGCGTGGCCGGCATCGGCGGCACGCCGGTACCACTCGGCGGCCTCGGTGGGATCGCGCATGACGCCCTGGCCTTCCGCGTACTGCGCGGCCAGGCGGAACTGCCCATCGAGATGGCCCTGCTCGGCCGCGCGGCGCAGCCAGTGGGCGGAACGGGAACGGTCCTGGGTGACGTGGTCGCCATCGAAATACATGACGCCGACGCGGAACTGCGCCTGGGCATCACCTAGCTGGGCGTCTTTCTCCAGACGACCGAATTTTTGCAACGCATCCATCTCCGCGACAAACCGATGGTCGCCGAGCGCGCCGCCCCTGCTGCCTTCCGACATCCCGCTCCCCTGCAAACGCCTGTCGTCGTTGTAGGCGCATCATAAGTGCTTGCAGGGCTTTGTGATATCGGCAATTTCGGATAGATCCGGGCCGGATCAGCCGAGGATGTCGCGGACCCGTTCCAGCAGAGTGTCCACCTCGAAGGGCTTGAGCAGCATTTCCATGCCGGGCTCAAGGAAGCGCGCAGGGTCCACCGCATTTTCCGCATAGCCGGTCATGAACAATACCGGCAGGTCGGGGCGCCAGGCACGCGCCGTCCGGGCCAGCTCGCGGCCATCCATGTCGGGCATGCCGACGTCGGTCAGCAGCAGGTCCAGCGACTGGTCGCCGCGCAGCAGCTGCAAGGCCTCTTCGATGTTGCCGGTCGCCGTACAGTGGTAACCGGCGGTCTCCAGCGCCACGCAGGCCAGCTGGCGCAGGGAGTCCGTGTCCTCGACGATGAGCACATGCTCGCCGTGGCCGCCCTCGACAACGGCGCGGCGCGGCTTCACCGGCTCGATCTCGCCCTCGTCCACCGGCAGCCACAACGATACCTGGGTGCCCTTGCCTATTTCGCTGGTAATGCGCACGCGCCCCCGCGACTGGCGGGCGAAGCCGTAGATCATGGACAGGCCAAGGCCGGTGCCCTTGCCGATCGCCTTGGTGGTGAAGAACGGCTCGAACACCTTCTCCAGCAGCGACGGATCGATGCCGGTGCCCGTATCGGCCACGGTGAGCACCACGAACGAACCCGGCATCAGGTCGCTTTCCGTGCCCACGTTTTCCAGCCGCGTGGAGATCGTGATGGTGCCGACGCCCTCGATGGCGTCGCGCGCATTGATCACGAGGTTCAGCATGGCGTTGTCGAGCTGGTTGCCGTCGACGCTGGCGACCATCCGGCCATAGGCCAGCTCCGCGCGCAGGGTGACCGACTCGCCAAGCGTCCGGCGCAGCATCTCTTCCATCCCGCGCACGCGCTCGTTCACGTCGATGGCTTTCGTATCCAGCGGCTGCTGGCGGGCGAAGGCGAGCAGGCGATGGGTCAGTGCCGCGGCCCGGCGCGCGGAGCCCAGCGCCGCGTCGGCAAAACGCTGCACGCCGGCCTGGTGACCGGACTCCACCGCGCGGTTGATCAGGTCGATGCCGGTGATGATGCTGGTGAGCAGGTTGTTGAAGTCGTGCGCGATGCCGCCGGTGAGCTTGCCCAGCGCATCCATCTTCTGCGCCTGGACCAGCTGCGACTCGGTGCGCTCGCGCACTGCGATTTCAGCGGCGAGCTGCATGGTCGCGGTATCGATCTGTTCCAGATGCTCGCGCTCGCGGCGGCGCTGCTCGGTGACGTCGTCCACGAACACCATGCCCGCGCCGTCGCGGTACGGCGTGACGCGCCATTCGGTTTCACGGATGCCCAGCGTGGAGCGCATGCACAGTACGCTGCGCCAGCGCTGCATGCCGCCCAGTGCGCCGCGCATGGCGACGATGATGTCTTCCTGGCCGGGCTCGAACCAGTCTTCCACCGGCTGGCCGCCGAGGCGGCCATCGAGCAGGCGGCCAAACGCCTCGTTGCTTTCCAGCACGCGCAGCTCGCCGTCGATGACGGCCATGGGCGCGGCGATCGTGGTGAAGATCTCGCGCACCCGGGCTTCCGATTCGCGCAGGGCGCGCTCGGTATCGCGCACGCGCAGCAGCGTGCGGATGGTGGCGAGCAGCACGCCGGGATCCACCGGATGCGGAAGGTAGGCATCCGCGCCGTTGTCCAGGCCGGCGATCAGGTCGGTGGTATCGATCGACGCCGCGGAGACGTGCACCACGGGCAGCAGCTGCGTCTCCGGCGACATGCGCAGTTCGCGCACGATATCGAAGCCGCTCATGTCGGGCAGGTTGACGTCGAGGATAAGCGCATCGATGGCCTGCGTGCGCAGCTCGATCAGGCCTTCCGTACCCGTACCGGCTTCGAGCACGATGTAACCACCCCGCTCCAGCGTGCGCCGCAGCGCATAGCGCGTGGGCGCGTTGTCATCCACCACCAGCAAGGTGTCACGCCGCGTCATCATTACCCTCCGTGGACAAGGCAAGCGGCAGGGTAACGAAGAACTCGGAACCCTGCCCGACCACGCTCTTCAGCCCCACCTCGCCACCAAGCAGGTGGGCGAACTGGCGGCACAGCGACAACCCAAGGCCGGTGCCGCGCATGCGCTTCTGCAAGGGCGAATCGACCTGGGTGAAGTCTTCAAACAGGATGTGCTGCAGTTCCTCGGGGATGCCGATGCCGGTGTCACGCACGGTGAAGCGCACGCGGTCATCACCCTCGAGCGTCGCCGACACGCGGACTTCGCCGCGCGGGGTGAACTTCAGCGCGTTGGAAATAAAGTTGCGCAGGATCTGGGCCACCTTCTTGTCGTCCGTGTAAAGCCGCGGCAGGCCCTCCGGATCTTCGAACACAAGGTCCGCGTCCGTGCCATCGACGATGGGCCGGAACATGCCGCGCAGCGCGGCGAACAGGTCCATCAGCTCGAACCAGGCCGGGGAAATGGTGATGCGCCCGGCCTCGATCTTCGCTAGATCGAGCAGGTCGTCCACCATGTCGGTCAGTTCGCGCGCGGCGCCGCTGATGAAATCCACCTGCTTGCGCTGCTCGCCGTTCAAGGGCCCATCGAGTTCGTCGATGAGCAGGCGCGCGATGCTGCGGATGGAGCCCAGCGGCGTGCGGAACTCGTGGCTCATGTAGCTGAGGAAGCGGCTCTTCAGCTCGGAGGCCTGGCGCAGCTGCTCGGCCTGGTTATCCAGCTCCGCATACAGGGCGAGGACGCCGGTATTGGTTTCTTCCAGCTCCGCGCGCAGCCCGTCGTTTTCCGCCTGTAGCCGTTCAAGCTCGGATGCGTTCATCGGGAAGCCTCCAGGCGAATGGCGAACACGGTGACGTCATCGCGGCCGCGTGAGAAGTCACGGTGCAGCAGCGCCGTGATGACCGCCGGATGGCGGCCGGCCAGTCCGGGGTAGTCGTCGAGATGCCAGCGCGATTGCAGGCCATCGGAGTGCAGGACCAGCAGCCGTCCGGCAGCCTCGGGAAAATCGAAGGCCTGCGCGCGCCGGGCCCGTGCCCCCACGATGCCCGGATGCGAGGCGAGCCCGCGCGAGCTCTCCGGGGCCAGCAGGTAGCCGGCGATGTTGCCGATGCCCGCGTAGCGCAGGCTGCCCCGGGTGGTGTCGAACCGGGCAAGCGCGACGGCGCCGCCACGGGTGCCGGTCATCGCCACGTTGAGCGAGGCCATGAGGTCGACCGGATCGGCCGACGGCCCCGCCTGCCATTCGACGATGCCGGCTTCCGCGGCGACATGCGCCGCCGGGCCGTGGCCGAGGCCATCCACCACCACCACGCTCACCGCGCCATCGTGAAACGCCATGGCCCAGCCGTCACCGCATTCGGGTTCGTCGTGCAGGGCGTGCTGGCTAGCGCCGAAGCGAATATCCGCATCGGCAAAGCCCTTGGGGTACATCCGCGCCAGCACCACCGCGCCACGTTCATCGGCATGGATGTCCATCACCTGGGCCTGGCGGCGTACCGCACCCAGGCCTTCGCCACGCGTGCCGCCGGTGGAAAAGCCATCCGGGAGGCAGTCGGCCAGGTTGAATCCGGGGCCACGGTCGATGGCGATGACTTCCACCCCGTAGGTGCCCTTGCCGGGGACACGCGCAATGTGGATGTCGCCGCGCGTCGCGTGCTTGATCAGGTTCGTCGCCAGTTCGGTGACCACCAGGGCCACGCGGCCCGTGTCGGCTTCATCGAAGCCGCACGCCGAGGCAGCCAGCGTCGCGGCGCGGCGCGCCTGGCCAATCTGCGTGGATTCCTCGACATGGATCACGGTGGTTATGTCCCCCGGGAAGATCACGTCCATTTGCAGATGGACACGCGCGTTCCCGCCCCGGGCGCGCTCTCGACGGAGAACTCGTCCACGAGGCGGCGCGCGCCGGTCAGGCCGAGGCCGAGGCCGTTGCCTGAGGTCCATCCATCGGTCATGGCCAGCTTCATGTCGGCGATGCCGGGGCCTTCGTCGCGAAAGACCAGCCGCAGGCCCTTGCGCGAGCCCTCTTCCAGCATCTCCCAATCCATGTCGCCGCCACCGCCGTAGATCACGGCGTTGCGGGCCAGCTCGCTGGCCGCGGTGATCAGCTTGGTCTGGTCGACCAGGCGCAGGCCCGTTTCCACCGCGAGCTTGCGCACGGCCTGGCGAGCGAGCACCACGTCCTGCTCGATGCGGACCGGCTGCGTCCCGGTGCGGATGGCGGTCATTGCGTCAGCACGCGTTGGCGCAGCAGGGCCATGCCGCGCTCCACGTTGAGGGCCGTGAGTACGCCGGGCAGCGTGAGTCCCAGCTCCACCAGCGTAATCGCCACGGCCGGCTGCATGCCCACGAGCACGGTGGCCGCGTCCATGATTTTCGACAGCCCGGAAATGTTGCCGATCATCCGGCCGATGAAGGAGTCGACGATATCGAGCGCGGAGATGTCGATCAGCACGCCCTTGGCGCCGGTCTTGCTGATCATGGTGGAAAGATCGTCCTGCAGGGTCAGCGCGAGCTGGTCATGCATGTCGACCTGGATGGTGACGAGGAGGAACTCGCCCATGCGCAGGATCGGGATCCGCTCCATGGGCTCAGGCCCCCTTCGATACGTGGAACCCGGAGCGCTTGAGCGCCAGCGAGAGCGCGTCGGCCAGGTTGGCCTTGGTCACGATGCCCTGCAGGTCCAGGCCAAGGTGCACGATGGTCTGGGCAATCTGCGGGCGCACGCCGCTGATGATGGCGTCGGCGCCCATCAGGCGGATGGCGGTCACCGTCTTCAGCAGGTGCTGCGCCACCAGCGTATCCACGGTGGGGACGCCGGTGATATCGATGATGGCGATTTCCGAACCGGTATCGACGATGCGCTGCAGCAGCGATTCCATCACCACCTGGGTGCGCTGCGAATCCAGCGTGCCGATCATCGGCAGGGCGAGCACGCCATCCCACAGCTTCACCACCGGTGTGGAGAGTTCAAGCAGTTCTTCCTGCTGGCGGGCAATCACTTCTTCGCGGGACTTCTGGAAGGTCTTGATCGTGTGCAGGCCCAGGCCGTCGAGCAACTCGGACACGGCCCATACCTGGGTGGCGAGTTCCGCCGCGTTGTCGGTGTACTCGGCCTGCAGCTGGTCGAACAGCGGGCGCTTCAGGGAGAAGATGAAATTCGCGGTGCTCGACGCATCGAAGCCCTGGACGGCACGGCTGCGTGAAAGCTTTTCGAGGAAGCCGCGGGTTTCGTTCCACTCGTTGCCGGCCAGGGTCGCGGCATCGCCGGTGGCCGAGCCTGCGACGAGCAGGCGGAGGAAGTCGCGGGTCTGCGCTTCGAACTCGGCGTGGCTGATCCGCGAATCGCGGGAGGCGCCCGTGGCATCCAGGTTGGCCGACCAGTCGGCCAGCAGCTTCCCTTCGTTCTTGCGGATCGTTTCGATGGTGCGCTGGCTGAATGCCGACATGGGGATCCCCTGTGTAAAAACGCTATGATGCTGTGCGGGCAGACGCAATGGAATAGTGCGCACGTCAGGCGTATTCGTTGACACCGCCTTCACGCCCCGCCCGCTATTTGCCTCGTCGATTCCCTGTCAGTTCCGGTGCCATGACCCACGATCCCCTGGTTGTCCTTCTTGTCGAGGATGACGACGCCATCCGCGAAATCTCCGCCATGATCCTCGAAGGCGCGGGCATCACCGTGCACACCGCGGAGAATGGCGATGCGGCGGAGCACTGGCTGGCCACGGGCACGGCCGACATCCTGTTTACCGACGTCCGCATGCCCGGGACGGTGTCCGGGCAGGAGCTGGCGTCCCGACACACGGACATGCGCGTCCTGGTGACCTCGGGCGAGGCGCGCGAACAGCACCACTGGCTGTCGCCGGGGATGGAATACCTGGCCAAGCCGTACGACCGGAAATCCCTGCTGGCGGCCGTGGCGCGCCTGGCCGGCTGAGCCCTCAGGCCGGGTCGAAGGCCCGGTCGATCACCTTGCTGATCTTGTTACCGACGAAGCCGAATTCGGAGGTACCGTCCATCTCGATGATGGTGCCCGCGCGCGGGCCGTCCGGGATGTCTTCGGCGATCTCGCCGCGGAAATGAATGGTGGCGACGACGTCACCGTCGCGCTCTTCGATATTCACGATGGACTGCTCGCGCGCCGCGAACAGTTGCGCACCTACGCGCGCCAGTTTCTCCAGATCCGCCTTGCCGTCCGTCGCGACGCTGAGTTCCCCGCCCTGGTGATGTTCGAAGCGCACGTCGTCGGTCAGCGCCGCAAGCATGTGTTCGATGTCGAAGCGGTTGTACGCATCGAGGTAGATCTCGATCAGTTGCCGGCGTGCGGGGTCGATCATGGCGGTCTCCATCGGCGCTTACGTCACACCGCCCGATAGTACAGGCGGAAACGGCAGGTGGTAGCTGGATAGCCCGTAAGTCGTGGGCCTGGCGTTCCATGCCCGGTCACCGAGGGTGTCCGGCGGGTGTCCGCGGACACCCGCCGGCGCGCTGCGGCCCGCATCACAGCGTGCTGGCCCGTCCCTTGCAATGGCGTCCACCGGATCCCACGGAGACGCCACGCATGGCACACGTTCCACGGAAGTTCGTTCTCGCCACCTTCCTCGCATTGCCCGCGGCACGGGCCGCCGAGCCACCCGTGCTGCACTACACCGTGACGCCGGTGCTGGCCCACGGCGACCTTACCGCCGTCGCGGTGGAACTGCGTACGCACGTGGATGCGAGCGGCGCGCTTGAGGTCGTCATGCGCGGCCAGCCGTTGCACCTGTCCTCCAGTGGCCGCGTCGACGCCGGCAGCGATGGCAAGCTCACCCTGCGCGCCGCACCCAACGCCGAGGTCACCCTGAGCTACGAGCGCCGCGGCGACGCGACACTCGATTCGTGGGACGTGGAGCCGTACATGGCCGCCGGCTGGATGCAGAGCCCCTGTTCCACGTTGCTGGCCATGCCGGACGATGCCGTGCCGCGGCGCGTCGAGCTCGACTGGAAGCTGCCCGCGCACTGGCGCGGCTTCAGCACCGTGCCCGCGGAACGTGCCGTCACCCGCTCGGACCAGGGCAACTCCGCCTGTTTCATGGGCCGCGACGTAGTCGACGTCACCCGTCGGCTCGGTAACAGGGGGACGCTGCACGCGTACACCACCGATGCAAAGGCCGCCTCTGCCCTGATCGACCTTACCGCCCGTTCGCTCACCGTCGTCGCCAACACCAGTGGGCCCGGGAACACGGCGCATGCCGACTACCCGATGTACATCGCACCCACGGGCCTGCCTGGCGACAATAGTGCCGGATGGAGTTCCGGACATTTCATGGCCGTGGTGATGGCGCGCGATGCCATCCTGCCGCGCATCGTCGGCCCCATCATCAGTGACTACGCCGGCATGCTGGCGCCGAAGCCGGTTGACCCGGCCACCGCGTGGTACACGCAGGGCCTGCGCAGTTACCTGGTGGTGAGCGACCTGCTGTCCACCGGCACGGTGAGCCGTAGCGACCTCGCCAGCTACCTGGACAACCTCAGCGGGCAATACGGCAACTCGCCCTTCCGCCGTGCCAGCAATGCGCAGGTGGTATCCGATTGGGATCGCGCCCGCGATATCCAGTCCGTGCCCTTGCAGCGCGGCCTGTTGTTCGGCTGGCTGCTGGACGCCAACCTGCGCCAGGCCACGGGCGGCAAGGCGTGCATGGCCGACGTGCTGCGCCGGATGGATCCCTCGCCGGCGGATCCGGCCACGGCGCTGGCCGCCGCGGTCAAGGCGGCGGGTGGCGGCGACATCGCGCCGCTGGTCGACAGGTACGTCGTCCGCGGTGAATTGCTGCAGCTGCCGCCCGGCGCACTGGGGCCGTGCATGGCCGTGAGCACGCAGGCGGACATGGCCGGCTGGGAGGTACAGCGGGTGTCCGATACCTGTACCGCGTCGCCATAACCCCTTAAGGTGCAGGCTTCCGTCCCGCCACGAGCTGCCTGATGACCCACCCGCTGGAATCGAACCCCGAGCATCTCAGGCGCAGCCTGTCCAACCGCCACCTGCAGCTGATTGCGATCGGTGGCGCCATCGGCACAGGCCTGTTCATGGGCTCGGGCAAGACGATCAGCCTGGCGGGGCCGTCCATCCTGTTCGTCTACCTCATCATCGGCGTGATGCTGTTCTTCGTGATGCGCGCGATGGGCGAACTGCTGCTCTCCAACCTGCAGTACAAGTCCTTCATCGATTTCTCGACCGACCTGCTCGGGCCGTGGGCGGGTTTCTTCTGCGGGTGGACGTACTGGTTCTGCTGGATCATCACCGCCATCGCGGATGTGATCGCCATCGCCAACTACGCGCAGTTCTGGATGCCCACGCTGGCACCGTGGATACCGGCGGTGCTGTGCGTGCTGTTGCTGCTCGCGCTGAACCTGACGACGGTGCGCCTGTTCGGCGAACTCGAATTCTGGTTCGCCCTGATCAAGATCATCGCCATCTGCGCGCTCATCGTCGTCGGCTTCGGCATGGTGGCGTGGGCGTTCCATTCGCCCGATGGCCACGTGGCCTCGCTGTCCAACCTGTGGAATGACGGCGGCATGTTCCCCATGGGCGTGGGCGGTTTCTTCGCCGGCTTCCAGATCGCGGTGTTCGCCTTCGTCGGCATCGAACTGGTGGGTACCACGGCGGCGGAAACCGCCGACCCGGAGCGCAACCTGCCCAAGGCGATCAACTCGATCCCCGTGCGCATCATCATCTTTTACGTGCTGGCCCTGGTGGTCATCATGTCGGTGACACCGTGGCGCCAGGTGTTGCCGGGGAAGAGCCCGTTCGTGGAGCTGTTCGTGCTGGCGGGCATCCCGGCCGCGGCAAGCCTTATCAACTTCGTGGTGCTCACCTCGGCGACGTCGTCGGCCAACAGCGGCATCTTCTCCACCAGCCGCATGCTTTACGGCCTGGCCGAGGAAGACCACGCGCCGTCCACCTTCAAGCGCCTGTCAAAGGCGGCCGTACCCTCGCGTGGCCTGCTGTTCTCCTGCCTGTGCCTGCTCGGCGGCGCCATGCTGGTCTACGTCGTACCGAACCTGGTCACGGCGTTCACCCTGGTCACGACGCTCTCCGCCATCCTCTTCATGTTCGTGTGGTCGCTGATCCTGTGCTCGTACATCGCCTACCGGAAGAAGCGCCCGGAGCTGCATGCGGTGTCCTCGTACAAGATGCCCGGCGGCGTGCTGATGTGCTGGATGTGCATGGCCTTCTTCGCTTTCGTGCTGGTGCTGCTCACGCTGCAGGCGGATACGCGCCAGGCCCTGATCGCCAGCCCGGTGTGGTTCGCCATCCTCGGCATCGCGTACCTGGTGCGCCGCAAGCGCGCCTGACCGGTCACCCGGCTTCACCAAGGTGAAGGCCCGCCACGGGCCTTCACACGCCGTGGCATAGCCATTGCTGCCTTCCCGGGGAGGGACGCCAACGTAGGCGTCCCGTCGCATCAGACCGGGAACCCAGCGCCCTTGACCTCTCCGTGCCCTGCCGCGTCGCGGCCAAAACTGACCCTGGTGGCCGCCTTGGGCGCCGGCGTCGGCCTGTTCCTTCCCCATCTCGCGCATGCCGCGACGGATGACGGCACCCTGCTGGTCTCCAGTCGCACCGCCCTGCTGGACGACAGCCGGCAGATCCGCGCGTCGGTACTCCGTCACTCGCTCGTCCAGGCCGCCGGGGGCGCCCAGGACGATGGCATGTGGACATCCACCTGGGGCCACTGGGGCGACCACGACGGTAACGCCAGCGCCGCCCGCCTGCGCAACAACGGCGGTGGCGTGCTCGGCGGCGTGGACCGTGCCGTGGGCGAGGTGCACATCGGCGCCATGGCCGGCGCGGGCAACCTCACCGCGCGCGCCGCCGGCGGCGACGTGCAGGCGCAGTCGTCGATCCTCGGCGCCTATGTCGCCACGGAAAGCGGCCACTGGCAGTGGCAAGGGGGTGTCAGCTACACCTGGAGCCAGATGGACAGCCACCGGCGTACGCTGCCGGGCGTGGCCTCGGCCCGTTACAGCGGCGGCATCGCCCAGGGCTGGGCCGATGGCGGGTATCGCATCGCCACGGCGCGCGGGTCGGTGACGCCCTTCGTCAATCTCGCCCGTGCGCAGCTGTTCCAGGACGCCATCAACGAAAACAACGCCGCGTCGGCCTTGCACACGGATGCGACGCACGGCCATGTCGACATCGGCACGCTGGGCATCCGCGGCGCGATGCAATTCCAGGACGGCGTCGTTGGCCACGCGGGCATCGGTTACCAGCGCGCATGGGGTGACGACGTGCGCCCGAGCGACATGCAGCGCCTGGTGAACGGGGGCGATCCGTTCCAGGCCATCGGCGTACCGACACCGCGCAACGCCGCCGTTGCCGACCTCGGCATCGCGTTCGCCACCAGCAAGGGCACGTCGGTGGACGCGAGCTATCGCGGCATGTTCGGCGGCGGTGCGAAAGACCAGGCGCTGCGGGTGAGCGTCACCATCAAGTGGTGACGCGGCGTCGTTAGCTCGACAGCAGGGCGCCTTCGCCCACGGCGGCCGCGATAAAGGCCTCCGGGTCATCCGGCGACACGAGGATCTTGCGGCCACTCGGAGGCTGGATCAGCACGCCATGGTCACGGTGGCGGGAGGCGACCTTGACCATGCCGAGGCGGCGCGAATAGAACAGGCCGTCGAAGGCGAAGAAGCCGCCGTTGCCGAACACGCGGACCAGGCCGTTGAAGGCGTCCGTGTCAGCGTGGATGATCGCCCCGCGCAGTTCCACCGTGGTGCGCCCCACCTGCCGGCGGATCACCAGGCGGCCGCCACCCATCTCGTAACGCAACGGCGACAGCGCATACGAGAGCGCCAGGGCCAGGGTGAGGATGCCCGCCAGCGGCACGCCCAGCGTCGCCGGCGCGTCGCGGCTCATCACGACGGCGATGGCCATGATCACGAGCACCACGGTGGTGATGCCGATCCAGCGCACGGTGTTCGACATGGTCGTGGCGAAGGTCTTCATGCGAGCGGGATCTCAGTGGGTCTCGGGCGGAGGCGCGGGAACGGGAGCGGCAAGCAGCAGTTTGTCACGGTTGACCGAGATGTACGCCGCGGCCACCGGTTCCAGCGCACCGTTCTTCAGGCGCCACGCCGCCACCATCCAGTCATTGTTGACGCGCCAGCCCACGTGGCCGTGGTCGATGAGCGCCAGCAGCGTTTCACCGCGGAACACCAGCGGGAAGGCTTCGGCATCGCTGCTGTAGCCGGTCATGTGCCCGCCCGCGTCGTCGAGCAGGGGGAGTTCGGGCGGCTGGCCGTCCTTGTCGAGCGGGCCGTTGGAGGCGTGCGCTGCCTTGAGCAGCGCGGCGTAGGCCGCTTTGTCGAATGGCGCAAACGCGGTATCCAGCGTGCCCTTCTGCGGGCTGCGATCAAAGCGCGTGGCCGCCGTCATCGCGAGCTTCGCGAAGTCGTCGCAGGCGTCCTTGCCGGGAGCGCACGCGCTCGCCTCGGACTTCAGCACATGGTCGAAGCGCATCAGCAGCATCTCGTCCGGGCCGAAGGCCTTGCCGTTCCACACCGAGGTTTCGAAGGTGGCTTCGTCGGCCGAGCCATCGCCGACGGTATAGGCCACGGTATTGCCGCCGATGCGGGCGAGGCCGTGGTCGGTCATACAATCGGCCCCTGTCCACAGCGTGGGCAGGTCGACGGCCGTGGCCTGCTTGCCCTGGATGCGGAAGGTCGTCTCGGTCCAGCAGTGCGCGGTACCACCCATCGACCACAGCGAGCTGATGTCCGAGCCCGGCAACTTGCGGTAACCCGCGTAGCTTTCGAGGTCTTTCAGGGCATCGCGCAGGGTGGCGTCCGCTTGCCAGGGGAAGGCGGACGGCGTTTCCATCTGCACGGCTTCGGCCACGTGGATATCGACGCCGGTCTTTGCGAAGTCGTCGGGGATTTTTACGCCTGAGGCAGGAAGCTTCGCCAGCGCCGGTCGCAAGGCGTCGAACGGCTTGGGCCAGGTCGTCGCGTCGAGTCCCTTGAGAAAATTGATGCGCGCCGTGTAATACGACACCACGCTCGGCTCGGCCTCTTTCAGCGACCGATACGCCGACAGCGTCGCATCACGCGAAGCGAGCCAGTGCCGCTGGTCGAGCTTCAGCGCATCGGCATCACCGGGATGGTTCTTCAACGCCGTCCTGAACGCGTCGCCGAGCTGGCCATCCAGCGCCGACACGCGGGGCGACGTGCATATCGCCTTCTCCACACCCGTGGCGGCCTTGGTGCAATCAAAGCCCGCACCGTGCGCCCAGGGCGCCAGCATCGCGAGCACCACGCCCATCCCTGCCCTGCTCTTCCGCACGCGCTACTCCTTCTCCGCCGACACTGGCGAACGGGCGCATTGTACGAAGGTGTGCACGTCGCGGCGCAATCTTCACAAACCCTTCGCGGAAACCGCCCGATTTCCTGCGCGATGTAGGAATCGGACTACAGCCAGCCTGTGCGAAACCCGTTAGATTCCAACGTCCGGATGAATCCGCCGCGGGGGCGTCGGTGTCCGGTACACAGGGGATCGCCATGAGCACTGCCTTCCGGCCCGTGCGCCATCGCTATGAGGACGCGCTTAGCCGCCTTTCGTGGCGCGACTTCCAGCGGCGCATCGCCGTGCACTTCGAAGGCGCGGGCTACGTGGTTGAGCAACCCGGCGTGGCTAACGATGCCGACCGCGGCATCGACCTGGTCCTTCGCCGGGGCGACGAAACCGTGGTGGTCACCTGCAAGCACTGGTCGGCGTTCCAGGTGCCCCACGAGGACGTGCATCGCCTGCTCGGGCAAATGCCGGTGGTCGGCGCGACCAGCGGACTGCTGATTACCTCGGGCGAGTTCACCCGCACGGCGATCGACGCCGCCGCCCGCTTCCGCCATGTCCGCCTCGTGGATGGCCGGGCCCTGCGCGCCTTGCTCGGTCCGGTCGAGGAGCTGCGTCCCTTCCGCCTGCCACCGCCGGATTCCCCGATCTGGGCGCCGGTGACGAGTACGCCGCAAGCCGGCCGTCGCGAACCCGCCAGCCGGGCCGCCAGCATCGCCGCCGTGGCCGCGATGCTGGTGCTGGCGGTGGCCATGCTCACCCTCTATACCTGGTACATCCGGGATGCCCACGACATCCGTGCCAGCCAGGGCGACGTCGCCGGCACCGACCGCGTTTACCGGCATGCCGGGGCCGCGCCCGCACCGCCTCCGTTCGCACCGCCACCCCGTCCGGCGGGCACTGGCGCCGAGCCCTGAAGGAACCTACGATCCGCAGGGTCCGTCACCACGGACCACAGGGGAAAAATCATGGATAGCCCGCGTCATGCCGCGCAAGAGCCGGAGCGCCCGGCGTCTGGCCGTGCCCGTTTCGGTCATTTCCGCCGCGCCCGCGCGGAGCGGCCTCACGCCGACCATGGCACCCCGCGCCGGCCCCGCCATCTTTCGGACAAAACGCGACGCTATCTCTGGTTCACCGCGGCCGCCGTCGGCATCTACGTGGCCAGCCTGCTTTACGCCCATCTGGAACAGGCGTCCCACGCGGCGGTCCAGGCAACGCACCAGGGGCGCTGACAATCCCGCCCCGGGAGCGGGTTCGTGCGAAAATGGGGGATGAACACCTTCAACCAGCTCGACCTCTCGCCCGCCCTCCTCGCCGCCATCGAGACTATCGGCTACACCGAGATGACCCCGGTGCAGGCCGAAAGCCTGCCGCCGATCCTCGCCGGCCGCGACGTGATGGCCGAGGCCCGGACGGGCAGCGGCAAGACGGCCGCCTTCGGCCTGGGCCTGCTGCAGCGGCTGGATCCCTCCGAAATCCGCCTGCAGGCGCTGGTGCTCTGCCCTACCCGCGAACTGGCCGACCAGGTGGCCAAGGCCATCCGCCGCCTCGCCACGAACATCCCCAACATCAAGCTGCTGACCCTGTGCGGCGGCATGCCGCTCGGCCCGCAGCTGGCCTCGCTCGAGCACGATCCGCACATCGTCGTCGGTACGCCCGGCCGCGTGCAGGAGCACCTCAAGCGCGGCAGCCTGCACGCCGGTGGCGTGAAAACCTTCGTGCTCGACGAAGCCGACCGCATGCTAGACATGGGTTTCGAGGAAGCGATCGACGACATCGTCAAGCGCATCTCGAAGCATCACCAGACGCTGCTGTTCTCGGCAACGTATCCGGATGAAATCCGCGCTGTCAGCGGCCGCGTGCAGAAGGACCCGGTGATCGTCACCATCGACGAGCCGCACACCGAAACCACGATCGAACAGCGGGTGGTGGAAGTGGAGCCGGGCCTGAAGACCGACCTGCTCGCGCGCATCCTGCACCACGAGAAGCCCGAGTCGACGCTGGTGTTCTGCAACATGCGCAAGGATACCGACGAACTCGCTGCCGCGCTCGACCGCCTGGGCTTCAGCGCCATCGCCCTGCATGGTGACCTCGAACAGCGCGACCGCGACGAAGCCCTCGTGCGCTTCGCCAATCGCAGCTGCAATGTCCTCGTCGCCACCGACGTCGCCGCGCGCGGCCTCGATATCGAAGGCCTGCCGCTGGTGGTCAGCTACGACGTCGCCCACGACCCGGACACGCATACCCACCGCAGCGGCCGCACCGGCCGTGCAGGCGCCACCGGCCTGTCGCTCACCCTGGCCAGCTCGCGCGAACTCAACAAGCTGCGCGCCATCGAAGAGCGCATCGGCAAACCCCTCGCCCGCTACCCCGCCAAGCCGGGTGACGGCCGCAAAGTGCTCAACCTCGCGCCGATGAAGACGCTGGTGATCGACGCCGGCCGCAAGGACAAGCTGCGCCCCGGCGACATCCTTGGCGCCCTGACCGGTGACGCCGGCCTCAACGCCAGCGACATCGGCAAGATCGACGTCTACGCCACCCGCGCGTACGTCGCCATCAAGCGCGACCTTGCCAACAAGGCACTCAACCGTTTGCGCGAAGGCAAGATCAAGGGCCGGAACTTCCGCGTTCGTTCGATCTGACCTTACGTGTCACCTGGCTGGCCTACGCGTTAGCCAGGCGCTCGGCCGCTTCAAGCGACGCCTTGTCCCGGTTGATCGTCGCCACCGCGAGTTCGCGGCCGTTCTTTTTGAAGCGCACCTCGGCGTCCTTGTCCGCGATGGAGCCGACGACTTCGACATCATCCCACTCGGTGGCGTGGCCGACATAGCGAATGCTGGTGTCGTAATGCACGCTCCAGAAGAACGGTGCTTCGTTGTAGATCTCGTCGATGTCCAGCATGGCCGCGGCAGCGACCTGGCCCTGGCGTTCGGCGACGACCCAGTGCTCTACCCGCTGGCGCGAGTCGTCGAGGCCCGGGAAACGGGCGATGTCGCCGGCGGCGTAGATGTCTTCGTTGGACGTGCGCATGGTGGCGTCGACGAGGACGCCGTTGTCGAGGTCGAGGCCTGCCGCTTCGGCCAGGCCGATGCGCGGACGAACGCCGATGCCGAGCACCACCTTCGCTGCCTTGATGCAGCTGCCGTCGTCGAGCGTCACGGCGCCGTCGACATAACCGGTGGCCTTGCGGCCGAGGTGGAAGTTCACGCCGTGCGCTTCGTGCAGCGTGCGGATCATCTGGCCGATGGCGTCGCCGAGCACGCGCTTCAGCGGGACCTCGTCGGGGCCGATGAGATGCACGTCGACGCCACGCTCGCGCAGCGAAGCCGCCACTTCCAGGCCGATGAAACTGCTCCCCACCACCGCGATGGGGCCACCACCCTCCGCGGCATCGATGATCGCCTGCGCGTCCGCCATCGTGCGCACGGTGAACACGTCCGGGCCGTCGAAGCCGGGTCCGTCGGGACGGATGGGTTCGGCACCGGTACACAGCAGCAGCGTGTCGTAATCGAGCCGCTCGCCGGTATCCAGCGTCACCGTGCAGTGTTCGGCGTTGACGTGGTCCACCGCGACACCGAGGCGGAGATCAATGTCGTTGTCCTTGTAGAACGCCTCGTCCTTCAGCGGCATCCACTCGGGCTGCGCCGTGCCGGCGAGGAAATCCTTGGAGGCGTTGGGGCGGTCGTACGGTGCATCCGTGTCGTCGCTCAGCAGGATGATGCTGCCGTCGAAGCCGAGGTCGCGCAGCCGCTGGGCGGCCGCGAAGCCTGCGGCACCACCGCCGATGATGACGATCTTGCGCGAGGGCGTGTCGGTGGGCTCGGCGGGGCCGGGGGCGGCGAGCTTCTCCGTCACGAACACCTTGCCGTCGCGCTCATCCACCTTCCAGCGATCCACCGGTGACAAGGCCGGTGCACGCAGCGCGCGGCCGCTGGCGAGGTCGAAGCAGGCGTGGTGCAACGGGCAGTGGATGGTATCGCCGACGCGCAGGCCTTCCGCCAGGTCACCGCCGTAGTGGCTGCAGGTGCCGGTGATCGCCGCCAGGCCATCGGCCGTCCGTGCCACGATCACCGCGTCATCGCCCACGTGGCCCTTCAGCACGCCGTCGGTGGGGATGGACCCGGCCGGCACGCCCTGCGTGAAGTCGGGACCGGACGGCTTATCGGCGGATTCGGACATGACGAAGCTCCTGGGGGCTCAGGAAAAACACGGCGCCGCCGAGTGTGGCCGCGGCGTGGCGCCGGGAGATTGCAGCTTTCCAGCCTGGATGATGGCCGCGTCCCCGTGTGGGAATCGTTAGCGGCTTCGTGGCCCCGTGTTACAGGACCACACAGGTGTTACGCCCCGCCCGCTTGGCGGCGTACAGGGCGCGGTCGGCGCGGTCGAAGGCCGTGGCAGCGCGTTCGCCCGCACCCATGGTGGTGAGGCCGCCGGACATGGTCACCCGCACCGGCTTCTGGCTGGCGTGGAAGGCCAGGCCTTCCACGGTGGCGCACAGCTCGCGCGCCAGCACCAGCGCCGCGTCAGCAGTGAACCCGGCGAAGACCACGGCGAACTCTTCGCCGCCGTAGCGTGCCACGAAGGCGCGGCCTTCCAGCGTGGTGGCGAGCGCGTGGCCGACGATGCGCAGCACGGCGTCGCCGGCGGCGTGGCCGAAGCTGTCGTTGATCGTCTTGAAGTGGTCGATGTCGAAGGCGCCCAGGCAGGCCACGGCCCGGCCTTCGCGCACCTCGGTTTCCAGCTCGGCCATGTGCCGTTCGTAGGCAAGGCGATTGGGCAGGGTGGTGAGCGGGTCGGTCAGGGCGAGCTCGTGTTCGCGGCGCAGGGAATCCTGCAGCGAGGTGGCCTGGGTTTCCAGCTCCTCCACGCGGTCGCGCATGCGCTCGGCGCGCTCGCGGTACGAGGCCAGCTTGGCGTCCTCGCGCTCGCGATAGACATGGAAGTGCTGGTCGATCATCGCCAGTCGGCGGGTGACCTGTTCGCGCAGCGACGCCACGTCGCTGGCCTCCTGCGTGTGTTCGCTGAGCAGGCGCATTTCTTCGCTCACCTGCTCGCCAAGCAGGCGGCCGGGGTCGCTGCCGGACGTCGTGTCTTCGAGTTCGGCGATCAGGTAGCGGGTCATGTCACCGAGGCGCCCGCTCACCTCGGCCAGCAGGCTCTGCAGCTTGGCCACGTCGGCGCGCAAGGACTTCACCGCTTCGCTGTCGGCCGCTTCAACAGGCTCCGCCGGAGCTTCCGGAGCATCGGGTGCGGGCGCTAGGGCCTCGTCCGGCACGCGGGCGTCCAGCGCCGCCACGGCCTCGGCCAGTCCATCCAGCAGGGGTTCGAGCGCATCGGGGGTGATGGCGTGGCGCAGGCCTTCGTTGAGCTGGTCGAGGAGGCGGTCGGCCTTCTCGCTCTGGCCACGGGCAAGCGCCGCCAGCCTGACCACCAGCCGGCGCAGGCTTTCCTCGATGGCGCGGAAATCGCGCTCGTCACGCTCCATCCGCTCCAGGGCGAGGTTGTATTTACGCTCCCAGATGTCGTGCTGCTCCACGCGGTGCCCCAAGGTTTAACGTGACGATAGATGGTGTGTGGTCAGTACAACAACCGGGCCAGCAACTGCACCTGGTTGCCCTGTTCGCGCGGGCCGAGGCCAAAATCGGAGCGGCCGGCGCGGCTGGCATCCACGTGCAGCCACTCGGCGGTGAGCCGCAGCCAGTCCAGCGGCCGCCAGTTCAGCGCCGCGGTGAGCGCATGACCGCGCTCGCCATCCACCCAGGTGCGGAACGTTTCGTAGCGCAGCGTGGGCCGCCATGCCCCGCGGTTCCAGCCGGCGAGGAGGAAGGCGCTCTGGAACCGGTAGCGGAAGCAACGGATTGGCGGGCAGGCCTCGGTGTCCCCGTCCATGCCCTGGGCGATCCAGGTCACCGGGCCGGACTCCAGCTCGGCTCCGGCCGACCAGAAGCGGGTCCGCCACGCGTAGAGATGATCATCGCCGTGGTACATGCGCGACGCCGTGCGGTCGGCGCGGTTATCGAAATGGAGCACGCGCAGCCGCAAGCCCTGCCGGGATGCCCATTCGCCATCGGCATACCAGCCGGTACGGCCGCCGATGGACTGGAACGGTGCATAGCGCTCGTGGCGGTCTTCGTCATCCGGCTCGGGCAGGCGTCCGCCGTAGCCCATGGTGACGTCGCTGAGCGACCAGCCGCGCACGGCGAGCGCCTGGCCGGCGACGTCGTTGTGCCTGACGAGGCCACCGCCGAACGTGGCCGTGCCGCTTTCCCCGCGCCATTCCTCGCGGATGTCGCCACCGATGCCGCGGAGCTCTTCACCCACCCAGCTGTTGATCGCCGATGGGGTGATCGTCCAGGGACTGGTCCAGCCGATGCCGTCGTTTTCCAGCGAGATGGGCAGGAAGTAGATGCCGCCCTTCACCGCGAGGCGCCATGCCGACAGCGACACCGGCCGGTAGCGCACATAGGCCTCCGGCACCTGCCAGTCATTGCGGTAGGTGCGCTGCAGCTGCACATCGGCGAGCGCGAAAATCGACGGCGTCACCTGCGCCGTCGCGACGATGCCCGCCGCGCCGAAACGGGCGCCGTGGGCGTCGTCGCCGTAGCGGGTGCGCCCGGGGCCGCCGTCCATGAAGCTTTCATCCGAAGGCGCGTCGACCAGCCGGGCGTCCGCGAACGCGTGCACCTTCACGTCCTGCGCGGCGGCGAAGGACGTGGCGAGGCTGGCAAGGAGAAAACCGGCGACCAGGCGCGGCGTCACGCCCCACCCGATTCGCGCGTACTCAGGTGCGCCACGAAAGACGCGAAGTCCGTCGGGCGGCCCACGTGGTAGCCCTGGACGTCATCGCAGCCCACGTCGCCGAGGAAGGCCACGGTCTCCGCATCCTCCGCCCCTTCGGCGGTCACCCGGTAACCCAGGCGATGGCCGAGCTCCACCAGCGAACGCACGATGGTCCGGTCGGTGGGGTCATGGGCGAGGTGCTGGACGAACATCTTGTCGATCTTCAGTTCTTTGACGGGAAGGCGGCGAAGGTAAGCGAACGAGGTCTGGCCGACGCCGAAATCATCGATCGCCATCTCAATACCCATATCGGCTAGCCGGCGCAGGACTTGAAGCGCAGCCTCCGGTTCGCCGATCACCGCGCTCTCGGTCACCTCCAGGGCAATCGCTGACGCGGGCACCCCGTGCGCCTGCAGCAGCTCGGCCACCCGGTCGGGCAGGCCGGGATCGCCGATGTCGCGGGCCGAGAGGTTCAACGACACCCGCACGCCATAGCCGGCGTGGGCCAGCTCCGCCGCATGGGCGATGCCGTGGGCGAGCACCCAGCGGGTGAGCCGGCCGATGTTGCCGGTTTCTTCCGCCACCGCGATGAACTGCTCGGGCGGGACCATGCCGCGGCCCGGACGGTGCCAGCGGACCAGCGCCTCGGCGGCGTGGACGCGGCCGTCGGCCAGGTGCAGCTTGGGCTGGAACCACAATTCCAGCGCGTCCGCGTCGATGGCGGCGCGCAGCTCGCTCATCAGGGCCAGGCGCTCGGGACGGTGCGGGTCGGACTGCGGGTCGTAGACGTCGACGCCACGGGTGGACTTGAGCGCGGCGAACTCGGCGACCTCCGCGCGGCGCAGCAGCGGCGCGGCGCGCTCACCATGCGCCGGCGCCAGGGCGATGCCGACCGCCGCCCCCATGTCCATGCTGACGTCAGCCTCCTGATAGGGGTGGCCCAGCGCGTCGACCATGCGGAAGGCGGCGGCGATCGCCTCGGCACGGTCCGCACCGCTCAGCCACACCGCGAACTGGGTGTCCGTCGCGCGGCCGACGAAGTGCTGGCCGGCGACATGGCACAGCCGCTGGCCGGCGTCGCGCATGAGCCGGTCGGCCAGCGCGTGACCCACGGTTTTCACGATGTCGGGAAGGCGCGTGACGCCGACGATGAGCAAGGCACCATGTTCACCCGGCGAACCGGCAAGGTCGCCGTCGATGGCATCTTCCATCGCGGCGCGATTGGGCAGGCCGGTGACCTCGTCGTGCAGGGCCTGATGGCGGATTCGGTGCTCGCGCTCGCGCACCGCGTCGCCCATGGTGCGGAAGGCGTTGGCCAGCTCGCCGATTTCATCGTTGCGGCGCACGTCGGGGGCGTCGTGATAGTCGCCGCCGGCGATGCGTCGCGCCGATTCCGCCAGCGCCTCGACCGGCCGGGAGACACCGCGGGCGACCAGCCACGCGACCAGGAAACCGGCGACGAGGGCGAGCAGGAGCAGCGCCAGCCACGCGTTCCACACCGGCTGGAACGGCTGCAACGCGTCGTCGAGCGAGTAGCCGAGCACCGCATACACCGCGCCGCCACCGCGCGGCTGGGTGAGGGGCTGGGCCAGGACGAGGTATTCGCGCCCGGCGATCTGGGTGAGCCGCGGTTCGGAGGGCAGCGGGTTGCCACCCTGGAACTGCGCCGTGAGCTCGGAATGGGACGTGCCTCGCGCCATCACCGCGTAACCGCCCTTCACCGGCGTCGCCAGCTCGACGTCACGCGGCAGCGCGGAGAGCTGCTGCATGTGCGCGATCAGCGCATCGTCCACGGGAATGCTGGCGACCACGAGGCCGACCGGCTGCGGCGCATAGATCGGCACCACCACGACCCACGAGGCCTTGCCGCCCGCCACCGCGACGGCTGCGGTGCGCTCGTCGTACGCGCGGGCCAGCAGGTCGGGCCATGCGAAGGGCCGGCCTTCATTGGTACCGGCGGTGTCGACCTGCACGCTGCCATCCAGGTGCAGCAACTGCATGCGCGAGGCGCCGACGCGGCGGCCGTGGTTGCGTAGCACGGAGAGGATCGTGTCACGGTCACTGGCGGCGATGGCGGAACGCAGGCCGTAATCGAGTGACATGATCTGCACGCCACTGGCCACGCTGGCCGAGAGGTCGTTCATCTGGGCGACGAAGGCGTGCGCATTGGCGGCGAGCTGGCGTCCGCCCTCCTTGACCAGTTCGCGGCGCGCGACGGTGTAGCCCAGGATGGCGGTGATGCCCTGGACGACAATGAGCGTGGCGACGAAAAACAGCGCCAGCCGCGTGCGGAAGCCGGGCGTGCGCATGGGCAGCTCAGTACCCGATGTGCTCGCGATCCATCGGCCCGCGCGGATTGGGCAACAGCGCGAGGACAAAGCGAAGCGTGCCCGGCGTGCCTTCCACCAGCGTCACGCCCTGGATCGGCAACGTGATGCCGGGCCGCAGCTGCGGATGCCAGGCATGCGCGGTGTATTGCCCCGCCGCGAGGCCATCGAGGGTTGCCCTGCCCTTCGCGTCGGTCACCGCCATCTCCGGATCCTTCGTCACGTAGAGATACGTCAGCATGTAGTCGTGGATGTTGCAGCCCACGGCCGCGTTGCCGGCATGCTTCATTTCCAGCGGCGCCGAGCTTTCGCCCGGGGCCAGCATGTATTCGAATTTTTCCAGCGCCGAGAACGAGTAGACGTGATGGCGCGTGATGTCGCTGTTGCGAAACACCACGCGATCGCCCACGCGCAGGGCGGTGACATATGGGATGAAGGTCTCGTCTTTCTGGTCGACGTAGCGCGTTTCCGGCACCGTCGTCCGCGATGGCGTGCCCGCGTTCGGCGCCAGCGTCACCACGGCATCCGGGATCGGTTTGCCCGCGGGGTCCACCACCTCGATGGCGACACGGCTGGCGAACACGGGGGAAGCGGCAAGCATGGACAGCGTTGCGACGGCAAACAGGCAGCGCATAGGATTCCCCAGGTGGCGGGGCCCTAGCCTAGCCCAGAAGGAGGCTTAACCGCGAACCGGGCGCAGCATGCGGCAGATCCCCGCGATAGGCCGGTACGGGCCACACGGGTCGCTATGCCAGGGGTCCGGGCGATGATGCGCTGCAACGCTTTCGAACGAGGGCTGGCCTGTGCCACCGGCGCTGGCACAGGCCGCCGCGAGCGCAAGCCCGGCAAGGAATGGTCGGATCGTGCGCCTGGCTGGCATATCGGCGGTCCCCCCGCTGTCGTCAGCATCGACGTTAGGCCTGCCAGCGCGAAGGAACAATAGTCCGAATGGGAGGGAACACCTCCACCATCGCCCGATCCCCCTCCACCTTCACGCGGACGTCGGCCAGCGTGGCCACCGCGTCGCGGTGCGAGACCACCACGAGCATCGCGCCCGGCAGGCTGGCCTTCACGGCCTGCAGCACCGCCAGCTCGGCGGCCGCATCCAGCGCACTGGTGGCTTCGTCGAGCACCGCCAGCACCGGGCGGCGCAGGATCACCTGGGCAAGCATCAGCCGTTGCAGCTCGCCGCCGGACAGGCGGCTGTCGGCGCCGTGCACGGCCAGGTCCAGGCCGTGGGGCGAAGCGTCCACGCGCCGGTCCAGGCCGACGCTGCGCAGGGCTTCATGCAACGTCGCTTCGGTGGCGTCCGGGTCGGCCCAGGCAAGCACCTCGCGCACCGTACGCTGCCACGGGCGCACGCCCTGGCTCACGTAGGCACCGCGGGCCACGCGGGCGCGCCACGCCGGGAAATCCATCGGTACACCGCCATCGCTGGCCACGAACGATTCGGGCGTCGACATGCCGGCCAGCACATCGACGAGGCTACTCTTGCCGATGCCCGATTCGCCGCTGATGAGCACCAGTTCGCCGGGACGCAGGTGCAGCCCTTCCAGCGTGATGCCCTCGCGCGGCGGACGGACGCGGAGGTGTTCAATCCGTACGTCACCCTGGGGTGCGGTCGCGACACGCGGACGAGGGCCCGGGGCGAGCGCGACATAGCGCTGCCACAGGGCCAGGGCGGGCTGCGCGGAACGCAGCTGCTGGAAGCCCTGCCGCGTCGATACGAGATACGGCAGCAGCCGGCCGAGCAGCAAGCCCACGGCGATGAGCGCCGTGCCGTCGACGCCACGCCAGCGGTCGGCGAGAAGGAACATCGCCGCGATACCCAACGCGGCGCCTGCTTCCAGCACGAGGCGGCTGGACGCCACGAGTTCGAGCTGGCGGCGATAGCCCTGGCCCAGCCGCTCGGAGACCTCGCCGTAACTTGCGCGCTCCGCGGCTTCGCGCCCAAACGAACGCACGTGGCGAAGCCGGCGCGGAAAGTCCTCGCTGTGCCAGAACAGGCCCGTCATGTCGGCGACGTAACGACGACTGACCTCGGCCTGCTCACGCCCCGTGACGCGCGAGGTGATGACGATCGCGCACAGCAGGAGGGGAATGGCGAGCATCAGCACCGGCGAAATCCAGAACGCGAAGGCGATGCTGACCAGCGAGGTCAGCAAGGCGACCGCCAGTTGCTGCAGGGCGCTGAAGCCCTGCACGAGGATCTCGCCGTTATAGGTGAGCACGTTGGCGATTTCCGCCGAGCTGGCATCGGCCAGCGCCGCCAGCGGCACGTCGAGCAGGTGGCCATGCACGTCACCGCGCACGCGCACCGCGAAGCGCGCCACCTGCGCGGCGCCGAGTCGCGCGGCCTGCCAGCGCAGCACCGCGAAGGCCACGCCGCTAAGGGCAAACCACGCCGCGTTCGTCGTGATGTCATGGCTTGCCAGGGGTACCGCATGCCCCGGCTGCACCAGGGGCACGAGCAACACCGCCGAGACACTGCCACTCACCGCCGCGCCCACGGACAGCAACGCATAGAGCAACAGCGACGCACGCTCCGCGCGCGGCATCAGCGCCAGCAGGTCACGCCATGCCGATGGCAGGCGCACGCCTAGCCCACCGCTTCCTGCAGGGTCAGCCAGGGTGCCAGCGCATCCAGCGTGGCACGCGGATCGGCCCCGCGTCGCAGCACCCACACGCCTCGGTGCAACGCGTTGTCGATGAAGCGCCGCCAGCCGGGCTGGCGTGCCGCGTAGGGTTGGTCGCTGGCGAGGCGGACGATGGCCTCGTCGCGCGTCAGCGGCTCAAGCAAGGGCCCATCGCTGCGCTGGGGTGACAGCAACACCGTGGCCACGATGTCGAAGGGCTCCGGCGCGGGGCGCATGCCGCTGCCCTCCTTGCGCAGGTCAATTTCGAACTTCTCCACGCCACTGCGCCGGCGGATGCGCGGCGATGCCATGACGCTTCGCCGCGCGGCGGGTTCGAGCCAGGGCAGGCTCTGCTCCGTCACATGCAGGTAGTTCGGCACGCCCGTGGCACGCATGCGCTTCGGATCGACGAAGACGCCGTCTTCGGCCATCACGTCGTAGCCGTCCAGCGCCGCCTGCAACGTGAGCGTGGACTTGCCGGCGCCGGACGGCCCCAGCAGCAGCACGCCGCGGCCTTCACCGCCGATGCAGGCCGCGTGCAGTGACACCAGTTCCTGGCCGCGTGCGGCGAGCAGGTACACCGCGAACTCGATCAGCTCGTAACGCACGTGGTAGGGGTACGCCAGGCGGTCTTCGGACACTGTGACCACGGCGCGTCGCTGCGCCGGCGAGACGATGACGTGGTTCGCCGCATCCACCATGCCCATGACCAGGCCGCCACCCGACGAGGTGCGCACCGGTGGCGGTTCACCCGATGGGCCGCCCACGGCGGGGACGAGGCGCAACTCGACCTGGAAGACCGGGGGCACCGCGCCCAGGCGGTGCGCCGGCAGGTTGTCGTACGCGGCCGCCGCCAGGGCGAGCAGCGCGTCGCTGTTGCTGGCGAAGACGAACGAGGCGCCAAGCACCGGCCAGCTGCGCGCGTACGGCAGGCGCATCCGCTCGCCAAAGGGATCGGCGGCGAACTCGTGTGCAGCGGAAAGGTCGGTCATGGCCATCGTCGCGGTCGCCGGGGTAACCGCCGTAGGTGCCCGGCCCAGGGCGGAAGGTTGTGCCTGCCGGGGTCGCAACCTGCCCCCGGCAGGGGGGCACTCACGGCTAACCCGCATGACGCGAAAGGCGTTCCACCCATGCTGAATATCCTGGTCGGCCACTCCTACTTCCTGCGCTACGACCGCAAGCAGTGGGAGCGCGGCAAGCCGTACCCGCCGCTGGCCACCCTGCAGGTTGCGGCATTGCTGCGGCGCATGGACCACGCCGTGGGCCTGTTCGATGCGATGCTGGCCGAGGGCGTGGAGGATTTCGCGCCCCTGCTGCATGCGCAGCGTCCCGAACTGGTCGTCTTCTACGAAGACAACTTCAACTTCCTGACCAAGATGTGCCTGGGCAACATGCGCGAGGCCGCGTGCCGGATGATCAGCGAAGCGAAGGCCACCGGCGCCCGCGTGCTCGTGGCCGGCTCGGATGCCTCCGACCATCCGGAAGCGTTCCTCGCCGCCGGTGCCGATGCCGTCCTCACCGGCGAAGGCATCGCCGCGCTGATGGAACTGGCCAACCGCCTCGACCGCGATCCACACATGGACGTGGAGGCGTGGACGGATGGCCTGCCGGGCATTGCCACCCGTTCACCGGTGGGCACGCGGGTCACCCGCCTCGGCGTCGTGCCGCCCGATCCGCGCATTGCCGGCCTGCCCGCGTGGGACCTCGTCGACATGCCGCGTTATCGCGCGGTGTGGATGGAGCGCCACGGCTATTTCAGCCTGAACATGGCCGCGTCGCGGGGCTGCCCGTTCCGCTGCAACTGGTGCGCGAAGCCCATCTGGGGCAATCACTACAACCAGCGACCACCGCAGGAAGTCGCGGCCGAGATGAGCTTCCTGAAACAGACCTACGCGCCGGACCACATCTGGATGGCCGACGACATCTTCGGCTTCCACGTGGACTGGGTGAGCGCGCTGGCGAGCGAGCTGCAGGCCAACGGCGGCTCGGTGCCTTTCATGATCCAGACCCGCGCGGACCTTTCCAGCGAGCGCATGGCGACGGCTTTGGCCGCGGCGGGCTGCGTCGAAGCGTGGATCGGCGCGGAGAGCGGCAGCCAGCGCGTGCTGGACCGCATGACCAAGGGCACCAAGGTGCCCGACCTGATCACGGCGCGCGAGCGGCTGGGTGCGCGGGGCATTCGCGTTGGGTTCTTCATCCAGCTCGGCTACCTCGGCGAAGAGCTCGACGATGTACTCGCCACGCGGGCGCTGGTGCAGGCCGCCGCGCCCGACGATATCGGCGTCAGCGTGTCGTATCCGCTGCCGGGCACGAAGTTCTTTGAAGAAGTGCGTGCACAGCTTGGCCAGAAGACGCATTGGGATGAAAGCAACGACCTGGCGATGATGTTCCGCGGCGCCTACGACACGGCGTTCTATCGCGAAGTGCGTGACCTGCTGCATCGCGAAGTCACCGCACCCGGCCACGCGCTGGATGCGGACTGGACGGCGCTGGTGGCGCGCGAACACCAGCACCGCAATGCCGAGCCGACGCAGGCTGCGTGGGCGCGGCTCGCCACCGGGGCATGAGCATGCTGCCGCCCCTGCCGGAACTGAAACGCGGCCTGGCACTCACCACCGAGGCGCTGGCCACGGAACTCGCCCATGGCACCTCCGGCACGACGCAGCCGGCATGGAGTGAACTGGAATGGCGGCTGGCCGGTGCGGCCGCCGTGGCCCATGGCGTATCGCCGCTGCTTGCGGGATTCTCCACGTGGGCACCGCCGGGCTGGCAGGATTTCCTGGCCAGCCAGCGCGAACACGTGGAAATCCGCCAGCAACGCATCGCCGGCCTCCTCGCGCAGATGGACGCCCGTGCGCGGCGCATGGCGCTGCCCCTCGTCGCGCTGAAAGGATCCGCCCTGCACGCGCTGGGGCTCTATATCGCGGGTGAGCGGCCGATGGCCGACATCGACCTGCTGGTGCGCCCGCGTGACCTGCCCGTCGTGCAGGCCTTGCTTGAAGAAATGGGCTACGAGGAATCCTTCCGTCAATGGAAGCACCGCGTGTTCAAGCCCCACGGCGGCATGGCCGTGCGCGGGCTGGGGGAACACCGCGATACGCCGGTGAACATCGAAGTGCACACGCGGATCCACGAACGCCTGCCGATCCGTACAGTCGACATCACCGATAGCGTCTGGCCCGAGGACGCCGCACCCGGCATCCAGCCCTACCCTTCCACGGGCGCGCTGATGGCGCACCTGCTGCTGCATGCGGCGGGTAACATCTGCGGCCGCAGCCTGCGCCTGCTCCATCTGCACGATATCGCCCAGCTCGCCCGGCGCATGCCGCGCGAGGCATGGAACACGCTGTGGG
Source organism: Luteibacter pinisoli (assembly GCF_006385595.1). Taxonomy (NCBI): domain Bacteria; kingdom Pseudomonadati; phylum Pseudomonadota; class Gammaproteobacteria; order Lysobacterales; family Rhodanobacteraceae; genus Luteibacter; species Luteibacter pinisoli. The sequence continues at coordinate 786,695 of NZ_CP041046.1, read as the reverse complement.
AAGGCACGGAGCCACCGTGGTGGGCATGGCCGCCGCTGCGCCTTGTCGCGCGCTATTTCCCCGGCAGCGTACCACGCGCGGTGCTCGAGCGAACCCGGCGCGACTGTCCGCGCCTGCTGCGGCTCGCCGCACGTCGGCAGACGATCACTCGCGTGTCGTGCTCCAACCTGTGGCTGAACCTGCTGCCGGGTGCCGAGTGGGCACGTACGGCTGGCGACATCAGCCGCCTGCTCGTGAATCGCGTACGCCCCACCACGGAAAGCCGCGAGGAGCGCGCGGATATGCTGCGCACGCAGGTCTGGCTGCAAGGGCAGACATGGGTACGCCGTGGTCACGTCGCACGCCTGGTCACTGGCCTGACCCGGCCGGTCCCACGCATGGATACGCTCTACGTGGTTCGCGCTGCGCTAGGCGAGCTGGCCTAGGCGCCGCCCGGCGCCCGTCATGGCCTCGTACTGGGCCATGAACGCGCGTGCCGTCGCATCGGCGTCCTCGGCAAGTGCGCGGCGCTGGGCTTCCGTCGCGATACGCAGGCGCCGTGCTTCATCGTTGGCCAGCGCGATGATCCCGTTGGCGAGTGCGGCGGCATCGCCCACCGGAACCGCCAGCGTCGCCTCGGGCGCCCATTCCGCGAAATGGCCGACAGCGGTACCCACCGCCGGCACCCCCACCACGGCCGCTTCCAGCAACACCAGCGGGCCGGCTTCGTGGCGCGATGACATCACCAGCAGGTCCGCGGCGGCGAGGAAAGGCCGCAAGGCCGCCTGCGTACGGAAGCCCAGGAAGCGCACGCGGTCGTCGATGCCGAGCTCGCGGGAGATGCCTTCGATGCGCCCGTCCAGCGTATCGACGCCCACGATGTCGACGTCAAACGCGATGCCCTGCTTTGCCACGAGCGCCAGGGCCATCAGCAAGGTGCTTTGGTCCTTGACCCGGTTGAGGCTGGCGACGTGGATCAGGCGCAGCGTGGCGCGCGTGCGGCCGCGCGGCGCCAGTGGCGCCCAGCGATCGAGATCCACGCCTAACGGCACGCGGTCGGCGGGAATGCCAAGGTCACGCAAGGCGTCCATGATCGGCGCGCTGGCTGCCGTGACGCTGGCCGCCGCGCGTAGCACCACGGCTTCGCGCAGACGGCTGCGCCAGCGACGGCGGCCACCGTAGTCGATGTCGTCGAGGGCCACGAGTTCGCCGCCGGCGATGTGCACGGCGTAAGGCACGCGGATCAGCACCGCTGCCAGCGCCGCGACCAGGCTACACGAGCCGGAGAACAGGGCCTGCAACGCATCGAAGGGTGCCACGCGATGTTCGCGGCGAATCGCCAGCACCGCCCGCGCCGTCGTCCGGCCGTCGCCGATGTTGTGGATCTGCGCGCCGCGCAGCGTCCAGCGTGCCGCACGCGCTTCCTGGTGGAAGACGAACACGTGCACATCGTGCGCGCGCGCCAGCCGCTCGATCAGGGCGAGAAACACGGGAATCACCCGCTCCTCGCCGCCACGATCCACGCCACCCGGCAGGATGATCCCAAGCTTCATGCGCGCAGCCTCCGCGCATCGAGCAGCTGCGCGTACACGGAAGCCCAGCGCCGCCCCAGCGCCGGGAACGACAGCCGGGCCTGGAAGTGTTCGCGCACCAGTTCACGCGGCGGCCGGTTGCGCGCGGCCCCGAGCAGGGCCTCGGCGCACGCCGCCACGTCCCCCGCCGGATAGAGGCGGCCAACGGCACCGTTGCCGGTGAGCTCGCGAAAGGACGGAATGTCGGTCACGACCGGCGCGATACCGCAGGCCATCGCTTCCAGCAGGGCGAACCCGCAGCTCTCCGCGTGGCTGCCGCTGACATACACATCGGCGGCGCGCATCAGGGTCTCCACCTCGGCGTGCGGCACGTTGCCCAACAGGTGAACGCGATCGGTGAGCCGGCCGTCACCGTCGATGCGCCGACGCACGGCATCCATCAGGGGCGCAGTCCCGTAAGCGAGGTACAGGCGAGCCTCCGGCACCTTCACCGCCATGCGCGCGAAGCCATCCAGCACGGTCAGCGGATCCTTGTTGTCATTGAGGTGGCCTACCCAAAGCACGGCCGGCGCACCGGTGATCCCCGTCGCCAGGCGTGCCGCGTCGCGGCTTCCGGGCGTGAACCGGCTGCTCGATTCGGGAATCGCCACGACGCGCAGCGTGGGCGGGAACACGCCCGCCGTTTCGAAGCGGTGGGCGAGCGACGTAGCCGTGAAGGCCACCGCATCCACGCTGCGCATCCAGCGCCGCCATGCGCTGCGACGCCACCAGTTCGGCACGCGATCCGCGTGGTCCTGCAGCACGATGGGTAGCGACGGAAGCGCCTGGGCGATGGCAAAGGCCTCTTCGGCGCAGGCCAGGCTGTGGACGTGCAGCACGTCGGGCATCCCGACACGCAGCGCTTCCACCACGCGTCGCGCGCGGGCACGCGGCGCGGCGATGCCGCGGACATCCATGAAGCGGTAATCCACCCCATGGCGCGCGAATCGCGTGGCATGGTGCGCCGCCTGCAACACGCTGACGTCGACGCCGCTGGCGGCGACCGCCTCGGGCAGGTCGGCCAGCGTCGGCCAGTGCGCGAACAACGCTTCGGGCGCCATGCCCTGCGGCGCCGGATGCAGGTTGAGCTGGACGACGCGCATGGCTCGCCCCACCTAGATGCCCGAGACCTGCGGCAGGCGCAGCTTCACCAGGCGGTTGGCCAGGTTGAGTTCCCACGGCTTGTCGTAGCGACGGCGCTGGTAGCGCCACGCGGCCAGCGCGCTGAGGCTGCGCTTGGCCCACGGCGGCGAGCGCATGTCCTGCACGGTTGGAAAGCGGCAGCGCAACACGGTGACAAAATCCTGGATATGCCGGCGCAGGTCATCGGTGAGCCACGGTGCGTCCGCGTGGCAGGCGTAGTCCACCCAGCGTTTCTCGGTCCATTCCTCCGGCGACGACGGGAACACCACCGGTTCGCCATTGAGATCATGCAAGGGCATCGAGGCGCGCTTGCCACGGTCCTTCTCGTGCTTGCTGCTCTCCGGCAACGGCGTGTAGATGTACACGATGATTTCCGACGCCGGGTTGATCTTCTTCAGCTCGCGGATGAACTCGAAGGTGTGCAGCGTTTCTTCCTCGGTGTTTTCCGGCGGAGCCACCATGAAGGACAGCTCGGGAATCACGCCGTGGCGACGGCACAGCTCGGCCACTTCCAGGGTCTGGTCCGGGCGGGTGCCCTTGCGGATCTCCTTCAGCATCGCCCCGCTGGGCGACTCCGCGCCGATGTACGCCATGCGCAGGCGGCTCTTGCGGACCAGCTTCCAGGTGCTTTCCGAGAGATTCAGCAGCGCGTCCGATCGCGCATAGCACCACCACGGCAGCTCCATCTTCGCCATCACCTCGAGCAACGGCACCATGTCCTGCTCGCGGTCGAAGAAGTTGTGGTCGAAGTACTGGATGGAATCCGCGCCCAGGTGGTGCTTGAGGTACGAGAGGTCGCGTTCCAGTCGCGCGGCGGCAGGAAGCTGCGTCGTGCCGCCAAACATCGCGGCCACGCCGCAGAACGTGCAGCGGAAGCGGCAGCCGATCGCCGACTGGTGCGCGGCGGTGCGGCGGCCAAGGAAGGTGCGCGCAAGGTACTGGCGCGGGTCGCCGAGCTTGTCGTAAGGCAGCACGATGCCCGGATCGGTCAGGTGGAACTTGCGATTGGGGTTGTGCACGGCGTGGCCGTCGGCGTCTTTCCACGACATGCCGGCGATGCGTGATACGTCGCGATCCGGGCGCGCTAGTGCGGCAATCAGGTCGGGCATGGTTTCCTCGCCCTGCCCGCGCACGGCGTAATCCACGTACGGCGCGGACAGGGCCGTATCGGTATACAGCGTCGGGAAATAGCCGCCCCAGATGATGGGCAGGTGCGGGTGGTGCTCGCGGACGGCTTTCGACACGGCGATGGACGGTTCCATCTGCGGGCCACCCATGACGCTGATGCCCACCGCGTCCACCGGCTTCGCCGCGATGGCGCGCAGCGTCGCGTCGACGATGTCGCGGTCCACGTTGCCGTCGATGATCGTGCTCTCGCCGCGGCGGTCGAGCGCCGCCGACAGGTTGAGCAGCGCCAGCGGAAAGCGCGCGCCCTGGCGGGAGGTGATCGTGGGGTTGACCAGCAAGGTGTGGGACATGGCGTGCCGTCAGGTGGTGGCGTGGCGCAGGCGCATGACCAGCGCCACGGGTACATCAAGGGCGACCGGATCGAACCGCGCACCCGGGGGAATGTCCGCGCGGTCGAGCCGGGGCTCGGCGACGGCGTCGATGACCAGGCCGGCATGCGCGCAGGCGGCATGCCAGTGGCTGTAGTAGTGGATCGCGTGATGCACGGCGTAACGCTTGCCGTCGGCGCGGAAATCACGCTGCCAGCCGAGCGCCGCACCCACGGGATGGAAGTCGCTCACCACCAGCGTGGCGTGCGGGCGCGTCACCCTGGCGAACTCCTGGATCACGGCGGCGAGGTCGTCGACGTGGCCCACGGCGAGGCCACAGAGCAGCACGTCGGCACTGTCGTCGGGGAGCGGCAACGCCGTGAGGTCGCCCTGGGCAAGCGCAATGTGGGCCGTCGCGGGCGCGTCGTCGAACAACGCCGTCGCCCGGGCCAGCATCGGGCCGGAGAGGTCCACGCCCACCAGCGACGTCGCCCCGCGTGCCAGCGCATGGCGAAGGTAGCGCCCGCTGCCGCAGCCGGCGTCGAGCACGCGCCGGCCTTCGAGCTGCGACGGCATCAGCGCGAGCATGGCGCGCTCCTCGGCGTGCATGAGCGGATTGTGGGCGTGCGCCGGATACGACGCGGCCCACAAGGCATACGCGGGCGCGGGATCGAGGACGGGTGCGGCGTGCATGGTCAATGCACCCGGCGGTGATGACGCTCGAAACCGGGCTCCAGCGCGATCAGCGCCGGGTCGGCAAGGCGCGCATCCACCAGCTTCGGCCGGCCGTCGAGGGTCATTGCCGCGGTGTCGACACCCGCCGCGGCGAACCAGGGCGCGAAATCCGGGTCGGCCACGCAGGGGCGGCCGTCACGCACGACAGCGCGCAGATCCGCACGGCGCACGCCGTCAAGCGCCGCGGGGCCCGCGTGGCCACGATCCGCCACCACGATGAAATTGGCCGGCGCGCCGCTATCCAGCGTGCCGTGGCCCGCCAGGCGCAGGATCCGCGCGGCATCCGACGTCGCCAGCGCGAGCAGGGCCGCGGAGGAAAACTCGTCGCGCTCGCGCACGCCACACAGTTCGTCCAGCAGGTCACGCGCGCCGGAGAGCCGCGAGTCGCTGCCGAGCGCGAGCCGGCCGGCTGCGGCCAGCGGGCGCGGATCCAGCGTGGTGCCCAGCAGGTTGCGATTGCTGGCCGGGCACCAGACCACGGCCGCACCGCGCGCCACCACGCGCGCCATGTCGTCTTCGCTGAGGCCGACGCCGTGCACCAGGACGCTGTTCGGCGCCAGGCAGCCCAGCGTATCGAGGGCATCGAGTTCAGCGCGCGCGACGGCGTCGCTGCCTTCCGCGAGGTGGATGATCCAGGGCTTGTCGGCGGGCGTGGCCGCGAAGCTCTCGCGTACCGGTGGCCCATACGCCGGGCCACCCAGCGCGTAGCTCCAGCCATGCCCGCGCAGCAGCGCCACGGGAAAATCGTCGGCGTCCAGCGTTGCGTCCCAGGGATCATGGTGGGCGACGCAGGTGACACCGGCGAGCAGGTTCTTCAGCGCGCCGTGGCGCAGGCGCACCGCCTTCGGCACGGCCAGGGCCGCTTTCACGTCTGGGTGTTCGAAGTGCGCCTGGAACGCATCGATCCACGCGTAACTGTTCGCGAAGTGCTGGCCACCCGGTAGCGGCGGCACGCAATTCACCTGCAGGTGGTCGTGCGCATTGATCAACCCAGGCAGCACGATATGGCCGCGCAGATCCACTTCCACGGCGCCACGCGGCGGGCGCGCCGCGAAATGGACACCCTGCACCGCGGGTGCATGCCGTTCGAGGCCGCGCGAAGTCAGCGCGAGCGCGCCGCGCAGCACCGCCCCGGTGGCATGCCGCCCGCTCATCGGCGGTGCATCACGATCAGGAAGTGGTCGCCCATGTCACGCAGCAGGGGAAGCTTGCCCAGGCGATCGTCCATGCGGCCGAGCCGATCGTAGAAGCCCGGCCGGCGGCGCACGCGGTCCACCATGTACGGCGGCGGCAGGAACAGGCTGAGCGCGCGGTACTGGCTGAGCGCGAAATGCTCGGCGAACGCCGCATAGAACTCGCGCGGCATGTAGTAATAGGTCCAGATGGTGTGGCGGTTCATGCCAACCGGCGTGACACCTCGCGCGCCACGGACCAGGGCGCGACGGAAGCGGCCACGGGCGGCGTAGTGCGCGACCTCCCACGGGCAGATCCGGCCCATCACCGAAAACACCAGCGTGCCACCGGGACGCACCAGGCGTGCGCACTGCGCGGCCACCTCGCGAAGATCCGGCGCGCAGTTGAGTGGCCCGAAGTTCGAATAGATGCCGTCGAACTCACCTTCGATCCGGTCAAGCTCCTGCACGCCGACGTGCACGGCCTGCATGCGCGACGCCACGCCCGCCGCTTCGGCCCGGTCGCGAGCGCGCTCCACCATCCGTGGCGACCAGTCGCTGGCCGTGACCTGGAAGCGGCTGCGGGCAAACTCCACCGCGTCGATGCCCGTGCCGCAGCCCAGGTCGAGCAGGCGCGAGCCCGCCGGCAGTTCCTCGCGCACGGTGGCCCACAACGTGTGCCGCATGCGCTGGATCAGTTCGTTGTTGCCGCGCGGCCCGTCATAGTCGGCCGCCACGCTGTCGAACGCTTCCTGCGTCTCGCGCAGGCGGATATCAAGCGGCGTCGGCGCTGCCAGGTCGTGCCGTGTACTCATCGTGTTCTCCGCCGTGCCGGTTTCCTGCCCAGTGAGTGCCGACTACGGGCGCGCGGGTTGAACGCCGGCGCGCATCCGCCGCGATCGCGGCCAGCACGCCCAGGAACAGGCCGCCCAGCACACCCAGGCCGGCGACGAGCGGCACCATGGGCGCCACCGGGTTCTCCGAGACATGCACCGGCCACGGCATCGTCGTCTCGAAGGTGTAGTTGGCCTCCAGGCGCGTGCTGATCTCGTTGCGCGCCTGCTGCAGGTCGCGGATGCCCTGGTCGGTGCCGGCGAGCGAGAAGCTGGCCAGCGCGCCCTCGGCATGCGCTGCGCCGGCTTCCTCACGGAGGCGGGCCCGGTCGGCCAGGGCCGACGACAGTTCATTGTCGATTTCCGCAAGGCGCTGGTACGCCGCGCGCAGCGGCGCGGCGCCAATGCCGCGGTGGATCGTGTGCAGGCGGTCCACGGTCGCCAGGGCGAGCTGGCGGGCATCGTTGGGGGAATAGGCGCGCACCGTGATGTGCAGCAGGTTGGCGTACGGCTGCGGGTCCAGCTTCAGGCTTCCCCGGTACAGGCTCGCTTCCGGCCCCTTTAGCGGCAGGCCAAGGCCGCTGAGCACCTCATCCTTGAACGCGTCGGTCTTCAACCGCTCCATCACGCGCAGCAGGGACTCCACCTTCGGATCCTGGCCCGTGGGAGTCGGTCCCACCTGGCCAATCTGGATCCACGCATCCACCTCCCACTGGCGCTTCGCCGTGGCCAGGTAGCCGGCGACCAGGGCCAGCACGATGGCGAACGCGCCAACGAACCACCAGCGTTGGCGGCGCACCAGGCGCCACATGTCGATGAGATAGACCTCGTCATGTTCCATGTCAGTACCGCTATCAGTGAGAGGAAAGTATCAGGCGCCGGCGTGGCAGCCACGCCGCCACGAGTTGCAGCACCAGGCACAGGCCGATGAAACCGAAGTTCATCCAGATGAAGGCCTGCGGTGCGAAGGGCGCCATGAGGCAGACGTAGGCCATGCGCAGGAAGATCAGCAGCGCGAACAGCGACGTGGACGCCGCCATCCGCCGCACGCTCCAGCGCATCAGCGCATAGAGCGCCAGCATGGCCAGCAGCGCGCCGGCGGGGCCCCATGCCATCAGGAACGGCAGGAACTCCGTGCCGACATTCACGTTGGAGGCATCCAGCGGAATGTCCGTGCCCGCGGTGACGATGGAGCCGCGCAAAGGCACGAGCTGGTTGAGCAAGAAGTCGGCGTTGCGATAGTCCTTCGCCACCAGCGAGGCGAAGTTGTAGGGGCCGGCACTGACGTACAGCAACAGCCACTGGATACCCGCGGGCATCGCGTTGTAGAACGCGCCGAACGGCAGCGCCACGGTCGCGACCGAGCCGGAACGCAGCATCCCGAGCACCGAAAACGCGGTGGCGCCGACCACGCCAAGCCCCGTCACGGCTCGCCAGGGCAACGCGCGCGCGGGGTCGCGGCGGAAGATCGTGACCAGGGCCAGGGCAACCACGCCGGCAAAAATCCGGTTGCGATCGACTACCAGGACGGGAAACAGCAGGCCTGCCGCGACCAGTGTGTAACGCAACGGACGGTGGTGGGTGCAGAGCATGCCGATCACCGGCAGGATCCAGCACAGGTCCGAGATACGGCGGATATGCTCGTGCCCGCCTTCCATCGTCGCGTACATGGACGGATCGTGGATGAGCGCCACCGGGAACAGGGCGAGATCGAGCACGCAGAACAGCAGCACACCGGCGGCGAACGCCAGGCCAAGGAAGCCATCGCGGGTGTGCGCGTAGTCGCGCGAACGCAACGCGGTCCACGGCGGCAGGCGGTCATGGCCGAGGAAGTCCGCGGCGATGATCAGCAAGGCGCCCATCACCAGCAACAGTAACCCCGGGAGGTAGCCGTCCGGCAGATGGAAGATGGACGCCGTCACCGCACAGGCCAGCAGCAGCGGCCACGCGATGTACGTCGACGGCATGCGCAGGAGGGCTCTCACGCTTCTTCCGGATGCGGATGCGCGGCGCCCGGCCGTACGGCGGCCCATCCACGCAGCAGCGCATAGCACGCCAGGCGCAGGGCAAGCGTGCCCGGCCTGGCCTGGAGGAAGGCCACCTTGGCGCCGATGTAGTGCACCTGCGCCCGCAGCAGCGTCCGGCAGGGTTCGTCGAACAGGCAAAGCCGGCGGATCGCCACTTCGCGTGACTCTTCCAGGTTCACGATGCGCGTCGCCCGGTGCCGCGTCTTGCTGAGGTTGGCGCCGTGCAGGCGATACGCGCACACGGGCGTGTCGATGAAGCCCAGCGCATCGCGCGCGGCCAGCCGCAGGAACAGGTCCCAGTCGTCGATGCGCAGCCCCTCGGTCCAGCGCGCGACGGTTTCCAGCGCGCTGCGCCGAAGCAGGGCCACCGGGCCACCAACGGCCCAGTGCGTGATCACCGCACGGCGAATGCCCTGGTCACTCGCATACAGCCGCTTGTTCGCACCGTGCAGGTCGGCCATGCCGCTGGCATGCAGGCAGCGCCCTTCCCGGTCGACCACGACGGAATCGCCGATGACGGCGCCCTTGCGTGGATGCCGCATCAGGTACTGCACCTGCGCATCGAGGCCGCCGGGCAGCAGGTAATCGTCGCTCGCGCCGAGCCGGTAGAAGTCACCCCGGGCCCGTGCCGCCAGTTCGTTGAGCGTCGCGGCGATGCCTTTGTTGGCACGCTGCGCAAACTCCACCGGCACCTCGTGCCCATGGCGCTCGATCCATGCAAGGATCCGCTCGCTGGTCTTGTCCGTGGAGCCATCGTCGATGATGACGATTTCCTTGGACGGATACGGATCCTCCAGCACGCTGTCGAGGCAACGCTCCACGAAGTCTTCGTGGTTATACGCGGGGATCAGGATGGAGACGAGCGGCGGCGTACTCATGCGGGCAGCCTCCCCAGGTAGCGCCGGACGACGACAAGGTTGAACACGAGGTAGGCGAGGTAATTCAGGGCGAAGGCGAACATGGCGCCGGGCAGCCCGAAGCGCTCGGTGCACAGGTAAACCAGCGCGAGATAGCTGAGCGCGAAGACGCATTCGGAGACGACAAAGAGCCGGGTCATGGCCTTGGCCAGCATCAGGTAGGAAAGAATAAACGCGGCGATCTTCACCACGTCGCCCGCGAGCTGGGCGGCATACAGGTCGTTCGCCGGCGCGAAGTCGGTGCTGAAAAGCAGTCGGGTCACCCAGCCACGCAGCACATAGACCAGCGCGGCACTCACCGCCACGGCGGGAAGCAGCACGCGTGCGGCCGCCTGCAACTCCGCAGCCAGCGCCGCACGGTCACGCGTCGAGGCGAGCTTCGGCAGGTAGTAGATGTTGATGGCCGTCGTAAAGAACAGCAGGTAGGCATCCGATACCCGTGTCACCGCCTGCCAGTAGCCCACCTGCTCCCAGCCGAACGCGCCGGCCAGGTGGTCGCGCACGGCGATGTTCACCAGCGGTGGCAGTAATGCCGAGGACAGGCTCATCAGCGAAAACGCCGCCAGCCGCCGCGTCATCTCCGGATCAAAGCGCATGCTCAGCATGCCGCGCTGGAAGTAGGGGCTACGCCACCACGCCGGCAGGCCGACCAGCAGCCAGAACAACTGGCCGAGCACCACCGCCAGCAGCGCGCCGTACAAGGCGAACCAGCGCGCGAGGCATAGCGCCAGCACCACGCTCAGCAGCGAGCCCAGCACCTGGACCAGCGCCAGCCGGCGCACGTCCATGAAGCCATTGATCACCGCCAGCACGTAATTCACCAGCGCGATACCGAGCTGGGCGATCGCCAGCACGCGGATGAGCCCGGCGTACGAGACATCCCCGAGCAGCCAGCTGGCCAGCGGGCGGGCGAACAGCAGCGCGGCGCAGGCCATGGTGCATGAGGCGGCCATGGCGTAGCCGAGCGCCGACGCCAGCAGCCGCGACAGGCGCTCGGGATCGTCGCGGTACTCGGCGACGTATTTCACCACGCCGGCGCTGATGCCACCGCCGGCCAACACCGCCAGCAAGGACATCAGGCTCATGAACTGGCCCAGCCGGCCCACGCCCACGGGGCCCGCGAGCCACGCAACGAGCTTGACCAGCACGAGCGCGGCGCCCAGCCGCGCGGCGGTACCGATCGCCGACCAGGCGCCTGCGCGCACGATATTCATGCGGCCTCCGCAAAGGAGCGGCATGCCGCGATCACCCGCTGCACCTGGGCGTCCGTGAGCGTCGGGCTCATCGGCAGGCTGAGTACCTCGGCATGCAGCCGGTCCGTGATTGGCAACGCAAGATCCGCCAGCTCCGGGTACGCGGCCTGCTGGTGCGGCGGCACCGGGTAGTGCACCTGGGTCTGCACGCCGAGGGTGCGCAGGTAGCGCTGCAACGCATCGCGCCACGGGGAGCGGATGACGAAGAGATGCCACACGTGCGCTTCTTCGTTGCGCACGTGTGGCAGGACGATCCCTGGGTGCGCGATACCGTCGCGGTACTGCGCGGCGATGGCACGCCGGCGCGCGGTGTCGGCATCCAGATAGCGCAGCTTCACCCGCAGCATCGCGGCCTGGATCTCGTCGAGGCGCGAATTGATGCCGCGCATCGGATGGTGGTACTTCACTTCCGAGCCGTAGTTGCGCAGCGCCGACACACAGGCGGCCAGCCGCTCATCGTCGGTGACCACGGCGCCGCCGTCGCCTAGCGCGCCGAGGTTCTTGGTGGGGAAGAAGCTGAAGGCTGCCGCGTGGCCAAAGCTGCCTGCGCGCTTGCCGTGGCGAATCGCGCCATGGGCTTGCGCGGCGTCTTCCAGCAGGAGCAGGCCACGCCGCCCGGCGATCTCGGCCAACGCGTCCATGTCGGCCAGCTGGCCGTACAGGTGCACGGGCATGATCACCCGCGTCCGTGGACCGATGGCGGCCTCGACGCGCGCCGGATCGATGTTGAACGTCAGCGGATCCGGCTCGACCGGCACGGGTCGCAGGCCGTTCTCCGTAATGGCAAGGAAGCTGGCGATAAAGGTGTTGGCGGGCACGATCACTTCGTCGCCTTCTACCAGCGCACCCATCTCCCGCCACGCGCGCAACACCAGGCAGAGCGCATCCAGGCCGTTGCCGGTGCCCACCGCATGCCGGGTGCCACACCACGCGGCGAACTCGCGTTCGAACCCGGCCAGCTCCTCGCCCAGGATGTACCAGCCCGAGTCGATCACCCGCGCCGCCGCGGCCTTCAGCTCATCGGCAAGGCGGGCGTTGACGTCGTGCAGGCTGAGGAAGGGAACGTCCATCAGAGCACCCACTCGTAGCGATCGTGCACGACGGCGCGCGCGCCGAAGGATTCCTTCTGCGCCACCAGGCCAGGGTTGAGCACCCTGCCCTCGTCCTCGGTCGAAATGCCGAAGCTGAAATGCGGGCGCTGTGCGTAGACACCGCCGACGAGCTCGGCAAGCAGCAGGCTCAGCGCGCCGCAGGCGCGGCCGGCAGCGGACGCGGCCAGGTACTGGGTGTGCACGGTATGGCCGAAGTCGTACACGACGACACCCGCCAGCAGTTCATCGCCGCGGTGCGCCTCGTGCAGGACGATCTGGCCGGGAAAATGCGAGCGCAGCAGTGTCAGCTCCGCGGTGCTGTGCGTGGGCACGGCGCCGTGCCGCTCCAGCACGCTGGCGAGGAGGGCGTGGAACGGCGCCATATCCGTGCCGACGCGCATGGCCACGCCCGCGGCCCGCGCCCGTGCAATGGCACGGCGCCGCATCGTGTTCATGGCCGGCCGTTCACGCGGGGAGAGCACCGACGACAGGTCGCGACGGACCAGTGACGCGCCAAGGCGATGCAGCGCGTACAGGTCTTCCTCCGCGGCGGCCGCGTGGAACACGTGCGGCACCGGCTTGTAGACGAATCGGCGGATGCCCTCGCCGCGGTAATGTTCGCCAATCCGCTCGAACGCCTCCAGCGTGGCTTCGGCACGGAGGCCGCGCGAGGCCACCAGCCCGCCGTAAGTGAGGCCGGCATGGCTGGCCACGCTATCGCCCTCGCGGTTCGCGGGGAGCACGGCCACCGGCTCGCCGTCGTCTTCCACCATCAGCGACGCATCGACATAACGATGCGAGTGGTAGTCCATGTAGGCACGGCGATGCAGGAAGGTGCCGTTGCGCGACTGCGCAACGACAGCATCCCAGCGCGCTTCGTCGGCGGGCACATAGGCCCTGACGCTAAGCATGCAGCGCCTCCGCCATGCCGAAGCCGTCCACGCCCATGTCGTTGCCGTTGTAGAACATCAGCGTGCGCCCGGCCTGCTCGTGCAGTGCCGGGTAGCTGATGGTGCGGGAATCCCAGCCCCGCTCGGAAAGCGCGAGCCCGAACAGCTCGTCGTGCCGTTCCCAATGGATGCCGTCCGTACTGGTCGCGCAGCCGGGGAAATAACCGCCGCGCGTGTCGCCGCGCGTGAAGTACATGACGTAACCCTGGCCATGCCGGTACACGCGTGGCCGGCCGATGCGGTACTCGTTGCCCTGCGGCATCAGGCAGACGTGGTCCCGCGTCGGCACGCCGTGCAGGTGCTCCGTTTCCGTGTAGCGGATGTGGTAGCGCGGATACGGTTGCCCGCCGATGGTTTCCCAGCCATCGCCCGCGGCATACCAGAGGCGCCACCGGCCGTCCTCGTACATCGCCGAGTGGATGGCCGCGATGCTGCTGCGGCCGGGGCCGCGGTCGAGCACCGGGGTTTCCTGCGTACGGGCAAAGGTGTGCCCGCCGTCGGTCGACAAGGCCAGGCCGGAGAAGGCCAGGAACTTCGCGCGCGCCACGCGCTGGAAGCCCACGTAAAACATGTGCAGCCCGCCGGGGCCCTCGACGATGTCGCCAAGGATCATGCCGTTATCGTCGAAGCACCCGCCACGGCCGACGTCCAGCACCGGCTGCGCGCTTACGCCGAGCACTTCATCGGGACGCTCGGCATCAAGGTCCACGAAACCAATGCGGCCGACGCCGTCGTCATCGCGAAAACTCGCGTACACGCGGATGACGCCGTCGCTCATGCGCCACGGCGTGGGCGTCAGGGCGGAGTGGCGCATCCAGCCGCCCACGCCCTGGCGCAGGGTATCGAAGATGAGGCCACGCTTGGTCCATGCCGTCATGCATGCCCTCCTAGAGCGCCACGTCCAGGCTGCGCTTGCCGGGCAAGGGCTTCGCGGGCGAGCCGACGTAGACCAGGCCGGGCTCGGTATCGCGCACCACGAGCGCGCCGGAACCGATGATGTTGTCGGCCGCGATGCGCACCTTGTCGTTGAAGGTGGTGTTCACGCCGATGAAGCTGGATTCACCGATCTCGCAGTACCCCGACACCACCGCGTGCGAGGCCATGAACACGTGGTCGTGGACCACGGTGCGATGGCCGATGTGGTTGCCGCTCCACAGGATGCAGTTGTTGCCGATGGTCACGAACGGCTGGATCACGTTGTTCTCGAAGATGAAGCTGTTTTCGCCCACGGTGGCGTTGCGCCAGACGAAGGCGCGCGAACTGATGTAGCTGGCGAAGGTGTACCCGCGCGCTTTCAGGTCGCGGTAGAAGCGCGTGCGCAGGCGGTTGAGTCCGCTCGCCGGAATGGCGACAAACACATCCACCGCGTCGGGCGGGTAAAGCGCCTCGATGTCCTCGTAGGCGATCACCGGCGTGCCGTCGATGGCGTCGACGCTGAGCCACGCGCGCTCCACGACGAAAGCCGCGATGTCGCGGCCGGCATCGTGGGTGAAGTATTCGCGGGCGATCTGCGCCAGCTCGCCCGCACCGATCAGGATCAGCGGCCGGGCCATGCCGCCACCGCCACGGCCTCCGGGTACGCCGGCGCACGCGCCTCGCGCAGGAACTGGTCGTAGTCCGCGATGTAGTCGCTCGGGTCGTACAGCTGGTCCGCCAGCACCATCACGACGCAGTCCTCGCTAAAGTGATGCAGCTCGCGCCAGACCATCGGGCCGATCAGCACCCCGCTGGCCGGGTCGTCCAGGGTCACCTCGGCCGGGCCGCTGCCGTCATCCAGCAGGAAGGTCACCGAGCCGCGTACCGCGACGGCGAGCTGGGTGAGCGTGCGGTGCGCATGCTGCCCCCGCCGCACCGACTCGCACGTGGCGAAGATGTAATAGACCCGGCGGATGTCGAAGGGCACGTCGCGCATGCCTTCGAGGGCCACGAGCATGCCGCGGCTGTCGCCGTGGATCTGGAAGGGTATGCGTGCGATGTCCATGGCGTATCCCGGGGTGTCGCGGTGGTCTCGAATGAGTGCAGGCCCTTTCACGAAAGGTTGCCGTTGCCGCGCCGCAACCTTTCAAGCCGGTGGGCGGCACTCATGGCCATGCGTTGCCCGGCTGGCGGGCGCCATGGGGATGAAGCGGGATGGCCTGGAACACCCAAGACGAACGCCCGGTACCCTGGCCGCGCCCCCTGCGGGTGCTGCACTGGCTCACGGTCGTCTTCGTCACCTGCGCCGCCGCGGTTATCCTGCTGCGCGAGGAAGTCTCCGGGCGCAGCCTGCGCATGTGGCTGCTCGAGGGCCACCGCCACCTCGGCCTGCTGGTCCTCCTGCTTTTCATCGTCCGCGTCGTGTTGCGCCTGCGCACCGGCCGGCTGCCGCCCATCGCCATGCCGCGGGTGATGCACCTCGCCGCGGGGGCCACGCATGTCGCGCTTTACCTGCTGTTGCTGGGCATGCCCCTTGTCGGCTGGGCGATGAGCAGTGCGGGCGACCACGACGTGCATTTCTTCGGGCTGACCCTGCCGCGGCTGGTGGCCCCCGACGACGACCTCGCCGATCGCCTGCAGGCCCTGCACATCGACGCCGCATGGGTGTTGCTCGCCCTGGTCTGCCTGCACATCGGCGCCGCCCTGTTCCACCACTTCGGCCGACGTGACGGCCTGTTGCACCGGATGTGGCCGCGCAAGGGCGCCTAGGCAGCCCCGCGCCACCCCTACCCACAAGGAGTTCCGTTCCCATGTTGCCCTTACCGTTCCGACGTCGACCGCGCACACCTGGCCACGCCGGCATGTGGGCCGTGCTCGCTCTGCTGCTGTCGCTGGCCAGCCAGAGCGCCCAGGCCATCCCGGCGTACGCACGGCAGACCGGCTCGGCCTGCGCGGACTGCCACGCAGGGGCTTACGGGCCGGCGCTCACGCCTTATGGCATGCGCTTCAAGCTCAACGGCTACACCGATACCGACGGCCAGGGCACGAAGATCCCGGTGGCCGCGCAGCTGACCGAAACGCATAGCAACCCGAAGACCGGCCCCAGCGACACGAGCCTTACCGAGGGCGACCTGTATCTCGCCGGCCGGGTAAGCGACAACGTCGGCGGCTATATCAAGGTGGAAGCTGACCATACGGGCCACAACACGTACAACACACGCCTGAGCAACGTCGACCTGCGCTACGTGGCGAAGGAGCTGAAGATCGCGGGCAAGGACACCACGATCGGCGTCAGCGTGAACAACAGCCCGGGCTTCCAGGATCCGATCGCGGCGCTGCCGAATGCATCGTTCCTCGCCCCTGGCGGCACCACGGCCACGCTGCTCAACCCGGCCGCGCCCAACTCGCCGACCAACCGCGTCATCGGCGCCACGGTGTACGCGCTGTACGACAAGGTCTGGTATGCGGAAGCGGGAAGCTATCGCTCCCTGGCACCGGGCACGCAGGACGAGCTCGGTTACAACCGCAACGGTGATCCGGGCAAGCTCAGCAATACCGGGTACTTCCGCTTCGCCTACATGAAGGACATGCGCACGCAGTTCTTCTCCGCAGGCGTCGTCGCGCTCACGACCAAACGGCAGCTTCCACGCGCCGCCACGCGCGATGACATCGACGACTTCGGCTACGACCTCACGTACCAGTACCTCGGCAACCGCGAGCACATCGTCCAGGCCAGCTACGTCAATATTTACGAGCGCCGCGATTACGGGCAGCCGTTGCCGAATCCCGCCGTGCCCGGCACGTTCGAATCGGACAACGGCTCGGCGCGTGACCAGGTCACCTCGCTGGCTTACACCTTCAGACAGACCTATGGCCTGCAGCTCTCCCGGCTCAAGAGCACGGGCAGCCAGAGCGCCGCGCGCTACCCGCCTTTCGGCAACCCGGACAGCACGATCAACCTGATCACCGTGTTCTGGGCACCGTTCGGCAAGGACGACAGCTGGATCACCAAGGGCAACCTGAAACTGGGTGCCACGTGGTTCCGCGTCAGCCGCTTCAACGGCCGCAGCTCCAACGTGTTCGGCGCGCCACCCGGTGCCGCCAGTACGGACGCGTCCGACCTGAACGCCTTCTCGCTCTCCGCCAGCATCGCTTTCTAGCCCGACAGGACCACCCCGCGTGACACCCACAAACCTCCCCACCCTGCCCGCGCGCCTCGTCGTCGCGGGCCTCCTCACCGGATGGCTGCTGGCTCCCCTGCCCGCCGTCGCCGGCGATGCCAAGGCAGGCCAGGACGTGTTCAAGTCTGAGTGTGCCGAATGCCACAGCGTGGCCCAGGGTCGCAATAAAAAGGGCCCCAGCCTGTTCGGCATCGTCGGCCGGAAATCCGGCAGCCTGCCCGATTACAACTACTCCGATGCCCTGAAGAACATCGGCTGGACCTGGAGCCCGGATCAGTTACACACGTATCTATCGCAGCCGGCGAAGCAGGCGAATCCCGGCACCAAGATGAAATACGATGGCCTCGACAACGCGAAGGACCTGGACGATCTCCTGTCTTATCTCGGCACACTGCACTGAGGCAGGCGTATTGACGAACTGATGGCGAACCACCTGACCACGGGCAGGCCGGGCACCTCCCGCTTCGACGCGTTGGCGCCGCGGCGACGGCTTGCCGTGGGTGCGGCGTTGCTCGCGCTCGGCATCCCGGCGGCGCACGCCGGCGACTGGGGCGGCAGCGTGGCGGTCAGCTCGCAGCTGGTGGACCGGGGCGTGGCGGTGACCCCGCCCGCGCCGATCGTCCAGGGTGCGGTGAACTGGATGTCCCGCGATGGCTGGTCGCTCGGCGTGTCGGCCAGCTACCAGACCCGCTCGCCCGGGCGGGTGGCCGAAACCCTTACCCAGGTGGCCAAGTCCTGGTCGCTGTCCGACGACTGGCAGGTGCAGGCCGGCCTGCTCGACTACCGGTACCCCGGCAGCCCGAAGGCCACGCGCAACTACGACCGGACCGAACTGGGCGCCAGCGTCATCTGGCGCGATGTCCTGACCATGAGCGTCTCCGCCATCCAGATGGCCCACCGTGGCGGCGGCCCGCGCGGCGCGGCCGATGTCGGCTTCCGCTGGCCGCTGGGCTGGCACGTCTCGGCCACCGGCGGCCTCGGCCTCGCGCAATACCTCTGGCCGGCGTACCGTTACCATGCCTACGCCCGGCCGGACCGCTACAGCTATGGCCATGGCGGCCTGGTCTGGCAGAACGGGCCGTGGCGGGTGGAGCTGATCCACGTGTTCACCAACCGCGAGCGCAACTACGGCGAGCGGGGGGTTTCCCCATGGACCGCGACCGTGGCCCGGACGTTCTGATAGCCGTGGCAACCATTGGCGCCCCCGGACGCACTCACGGCCAAGGTAACCCACGCAGAGCCACGCCATGACCCAGGCCGATACCGACGCCAATGACCGCCTGCTCCTGCAGCGCATGTCCGCGGGCGACCGTGCCGCCCTCGCGGTGATGTACCGCGCCTACCACGGCCGCCTGACCCGCTTCCTGTCGCGGCTGACCCGCCGTGCGGACATCATCGAGGAAGTGGTCAACGACTGCTTCTGGATCGTCTGGCAGAAGGCCGCCAGCTTCCAGGGCGAATCGCGCGTTTCGACGTGGATCATGGGCATTGCCTACCGTTGTGGCCTGAAATCCCTTCGCCAGCACGGCAGTGAGCCGGTGGATGAAGACAGCGTCCCGGAGGATCGTATTCCCTCGCACGATCCCGACGAGGACCGCGAACTGCGCGACTGGCTCGGCCGCGGCATGGAGCGCCTCTCGGCCGACCAGCGCGTGGTGGTCGAACTCGTCTACGGCATCGGCCATTCCCTCGACGACGTGGCGGCGATCATGCAGTGCCCCGTCGGCACGGTGAAGGCCCGGCTCTTCCATGCGCGGGTGAAGCTACGCAACGTACTACCGGGCCTGGCCGGCGAAGCGGCCCCGTCCAAGGAGAAACTGACATGACCCGCCCCACCCCAGCCGGCAGGGACTGCGCCCGTGCCTGGGAAGCCATGCCCTGGATCCTCCAGGGCAAGGCCAGCGCCGAGCAGGACACCTGGCTCGACGGCCACCTGGCCACCTGTGACGACTGCCGCGTGGAATTCGAGCAGCAGCGCAAGCTGATGCGCGCCATGCAGCTCCCGGCCGACGTCGCGCTGGATCCGGAACATGGCATGCAGCGCCTGTTCGCCCGCCTCGATGTGGACGACCCGCAGGCCGAGCCGGCGCCGCGTCCCGCGACCAGCGGCTGGCTGTTGCGCTCGCTCGCCGCCGCCGTGGTGCTGCAGGCCGTTGGCCTCGGCGCCCTGGGCCTGAAACTGTGGTCCGCCGATGCCACGGCGCCGGCCGCGTATCGCACCTTGAGCGATGCCGCGCCGGCCACGCCGCAAGGCGCCATCCATGTCGTGCCGAACAAGGCCATGACCATGGACGCGTGGAATGCCTTGCTGCAGGCCCAGCACCTGCGCGTCGTCGACGGCCCGAACGGGGTCGGTGCGTTCACCGTCGTCTCCGAAGATGCCGCGGTGAACGCGAAGCAGGCCTCCGAGCGGCTGCGCAGCACGTCGGGCATTCGCTTCGCGGAGCCGGTCGCCAGCACGCCATGAAAAAAAGCGTGTTCCTGCTGGCCGTGGCACTGGCCGCGCTTGCGGGCTGTGCCAGCACGCGCCCCTCCGGCGCCGCGCTCACCACGCCACCATCGGCGCATGCCGATACGGGCGCGGCGGCGGGCATGGATAGTTCCCGCGATATCGTGCTCGCCGTCGCCAACCCGCTGGAACCCGCGGCGACGCATGCCGGCTCCAGCCTGATCGGATACGCACCCGCGCCGAACTACGGCGCCGGCCAGCGTGCGCGCTCCCTGCTTTCCGACCTGCGTCACCAGTACGGCTGGAACGAAGTGGGTGGCTGGCCGATCCGCGCGCTCGGTGTGTATTGCATCGTCCTGCGCCCGCCGGCAGGCACCGACCGCGACGCGCTGGTCGCCGCGCTGGCGAAGGACCACCGCGTCGAACTCGCGCAGCCGCTGCAGGATTACTCGGTGTATTCCGAACAGGACGGGCAGCAGTACAACGACCCCTACACGGATCTCCAGCGCGGCTTCGTGGAAACCCACGCCGCCGAAGCGCACAAGCTGGCGCAAGGCGATGGCGTGCAGGTCGCCGTCGTCGACACGGGCGTCGATACCTCGCACCCCGACCTCAAGGGCCATATCGCCGATACGCGCGACGAAGTGGCCGACAACGATCCCGCCTTCGCCACCGATCGCCACGGCACCGAAGTGGCCGGGATCATCGCCGCCGTCGGCAACAACCACCAGGGCCTGGTGGGGATGGCGCCGAAGGCGAAGGTCAGCGTGTACAAGGCCTGCTGGTATCCGGATGCCACCAGCGGGGCGCGCTGCAATTCGTTCACGCTCGCCAAGGCACTCGCGGCGGTGAACGACACCCACGCACGCGTGGTGAACCTGAGCCTCGGCGGCCCGGCCGATCCGCTGCTCGGCAAGCTGCTCGAACAACTGCTCTCGCAAGGCCGCATCGTCATCGCCGCCCTGCCACCCGATGGCAAGCCGGGTGGTTTCCCGGACAGCGCGCCCGGCGTGATCGTCGTGCGCACCACGGCCAGCGGCCCGGCACCACCGGGCGTCGTCAGCGCACCCGGCAACGACATCCTCACCACCCAGCCCGGCGGCGGCTACGACTTCACCTCCGGCTCGTCGATGGCCACTGCACACGTGAGCGGCATCGTGGCCCTGCTGCTGTCGATCGCCCCCAACCTGGACGCCGGCACCGTCCGCGACATCCTCCTTCGCACCAGTGCGCCGGAAAACGGCCTCGTCCAGGTGGATGCCGCCGCGGCGGTCAGTTCGCTGCCGAAAAAAGACCTCGTCAGGCGCTGAACACCCGGGCCGGCCGGATCGCGTAAAATGCCCGCCATGCGCATCGGCCCCTACTCCATCGCGCCCGCCGTGGTGCTCGCGCCCATGGCCGGCGTGACCGACAAGCCCTTCCGCCTCCTCTGCAAGCGCATGGGGGCCGGTCTCGCCGTGTCTGAGATGACGACCGCGGATCCGCGGCTGTGGAATACCCGCAAGTCGCTGCGCCGGATGGACCACGAGGGCGAGCCGGAGCCGGTGAGCGTGCAGATCGCGGGTTACGACCCGGGCATGCTGGCCGACGCCGCCCGCTACAACGCCGATAACGGCGCGCAGATCGTCGACATCAACATGGGTTGCCCGGCCAAGAAGGTGTGCAACGTGTGGGCCGGGTCGGCGCTGCTGCAGGACGAGCCGCTGGTCCGGCGCATCCTCGAGGCGGTGGTGAAGTCGGTGGATATCCCGGTGACGCTGAAAATCCGCACCGGCTGGGACCGCGACAACCGCAACGCCCTCACCATCGCCCGCATCGCGCAGGACGCCGGCATCGCCGCGCTCGCCGTGCACGGCCGCACCCGTGCGGACAAGTACGAAGGCGATGCCGAGTACGCGACCATCGCGGCAGTGAAGGCCAGCGTGTCGAT
Source organism: Luteibacter pinisoli (assembly GCF_006385595.1). Lineage (NCBI taxonomy): Bacteria > Pseudomonadati > Pseudomonadota > Gammaproteobacteria > Lysobacterales > Rhodanobacteraceae > Luteibacter > Luteibacter pinisoli. Next base: position 765,052 of record NZ_CP041046.1, on the reverse strand, counting down.
TCCCGTGCTGGCCAACGGCGACATCACCACGCCGGACAAGGCCCGCGAGGTGCTCGCCGCCACCGGCGCCGACGCCATCATGGTCGGTCGCGGTGCGCAGGGCCGGCCGTGGATCTTCCGCGAGATCGCCCACCACCTGGCAACGGGTGGCTACCTGCCCGAGCCCGGCCCGGGCGAGGTGCGCGACATCCTCGTCGGCCACCTCGAACACCTCTACGCCTTCTACGGCGAAGTGATGGGCGTGCGCATCGCCCGCAAGCACCTGGGCTGGTACGCCAAGGATCGCCCGGAAAACACCGCGTTCCGCCACGTGGTGAATCGCGCTGAAGATGCCGCCACCCAGCTGCGCCTCACGCGCGAATACTTCGACGCGCTCGAGGCCGGCGTTTCGCTCGCCGCCTAAACCTTCTCGAGGAAGTTGGCGGATGGCGCGAAGAACAGCGTCCCCGTCGCCGGCGTACTGAAATCGAGCAAGCGGTCGTAGTTGCCCGGCGGGTTGCCGATGAACATGTTCACCAGCATGCGTTCGATGCGCGAGGGTGAGCGCGAATACCCGATGAAGTAGGTGCCGAACTCGCCCTTGCCGACTTCGCCGAAGGGCATGTTGTCGCGGACGATCTTCACCTCCTCGCCATCCTCTTCGATGTTGGTCAGCACGTTGTGGGCATACGGTGCCTTGGCGCTGTCCTCGAACTCGACGTCCGACAGCTTGCGCCGCCCGATGATCGTTTCCTGCCGTTCCACGGTCAGCGCGTTCCACGCGGCCATGTCGTGCAGGTACTTCTGCACGATGACATAGCTGCCACCGACGAAGGCCGCATCCTCATCGCCTACGGTCGTGGCGTCGACGGCCGCCGGGCCGACCGGATTCTCGGTGCCATCGACGAAGCCGAGCAGGTCGCGTTCATCGAAGTATTTAAAGCCGTGCACCTCGTCCGCCGTGCCCACATGGGCGCCGATACGCTCCATGACCTGCGCGGCAAGTTCGAAGCACAGATCCATGTGGGTGGCGCGGATATGGAAGAGCAGGTCGCCGGGCGTCGAAGGCGCGTGGTGCACGCCATGCAGTTCACGGAACGGGTGCAGGCCCGCCGGGCGCGGGCCGGGGAAGAGTCGGTCCCACGCGGCGGAGCCAAAACCCATCACGCACGATAGGCGGCGCTCGGGGTGGCGGAAGCCAATCGCCCGCGCGATCCCGGCGATATCGCCGCACAGGGAACGCACCGCATCCTCAGCCTCGCCACCCGGGTTCATCACCACGACCAGGAACAATGCCGCCTGGGTCAGCCGTGCCGTCACCGGCTGGCTCGTCACTACGCTCATCATGTCCCCCACGCCCATCAGGGCTTCCAGTCGACCATCCACGCTTCGAACCGATCTTACCCGCGCGCAGGGATGGGATAACCGGCAAGCCAGAGCGCGACGTTCTCGGCGTACCGCCGGATGGAGCGTTGCGCCTCGGGAGACGCGGCCAGCGCGTGGCCGGGGGCTTCACTGACGAAGCTGGGCGAGCCCGTGCCCGGATCCCAGTTGTAATCGGCGAAATGGTGGAACGTGGACTGGGCGATGGCCGGGCCGATGCGTGGGGAGGGCTCGAAGGCGACCGCCAGGTTGAAGGCCCGCCCGCTCATGGCGCTGCGACCCGTGGCGATGACGCGTGCGGAGTCGTCATCCGCCGGCTTGCCCACGCCACCTTCGTGCGGGTGCGACGGGAGGTACGCCACGTCCTGCAGCACCGGGTGAAGCGGCAGCAGCGCCGCGATGCGCTGGTAGTCGCCATTGGCACCCGAGTGATAGTTCGGCCAGGAGATATCGGTGGTGATCGTGTCGTCGTTCTGGTGGCGCGACGGATCGGGATCCAGGTGCTTCGTATGGAAGTAGTGCGCGGCCCCCACCCCACCGAGCGTACACACCGAGCTGCCCAGGTCCATGTGATCGCGGGCCACCAGCAAGCCGCCGCCACGTTCACGGAACCGGCCGATGGCTTCGCAATCTTCCGACGTGAGCCCATCGCCGACGTCGACAGCAAACAGCCAAAGCTCGTCGTAGGTGGAGGCATCCAGCTGCGAGAGGACGCTGTCCGGTGCATCCACCGGGTCGCGGTCGCGCGCGGTGACGTCGAACAGCACCTCGCCGTCCTCGCCGCGCATCCCCGCCAGGGTGTCGCGGAGCATGCCGAAACGGCCGATGTGCCAGTCGTCCTCGGCATACGGGATGGTGGACTGCATGAGGATGCGTTTCACGATGGATCCCTCGTTACCAGCTGGCGCGAGCGTATTCTGAGCCATGCAGCCAGGTGGTGAAGCCCACCGGGCACAGCCGTGCTTCCTCGCAGGGCACCAGCGAACCTTCGTCCAGCGTGGCGCCAAAGTACAGCGCCGCCGCGTCGGTCACCACTTCGAAGGGTGCCTCCACGTCTTCCAGGAAGCGTTTCACGATCTCCGACATCCGTTCGCGCTCCGGCCCGGCCATCTCGATGGTCGCGTTCAGCGGCGAGCCTTCCGCCAGCAGCGCCATCGCGTCGGCCACGTCCGTGGACGCCACGGGCTGGATATAGGCCGGGGACAGCCGGAGTGCCTGGTTGGCGACGGCGGCTTCGACGATGGCCAGCAGGAACTCGTAGAACTGCGTCGCATGCAGGATGGTGAACGGGATGCCGGAATCCCGGATCATCGCCTCCGCATGCGCCTTGCCGCGAAAGTACGGGCTATCCGCCAGCCGCTCGGTGCCGACCACGGAGATCGAGACATGGTGGCCAACACCGGCGCGCTTCTCCGCCGCCAGCAGGTTGGCCGTGCCGATCGTGAAGAATTCGTACGACGACTCACCGTACGGTGCGACGGCGTTTGTCGCGTCGACGACGACGTCCGCGCCAGCGAGCGCCGCCTCCAGCCCCGCGCCGCTGATGATGTCCACGCCGGTGCGACGCGAGGCCACCCGGACGTCGTGGCCGTCTTCACGGAGCTTGCGGACGATGCTGCGCCCGACCAGGCCGTTGCCGCCTACCACTACGATGTTCATGGGGCACCTCCGCTGACGCCACGACCTGTCCCTGCAAAGGCTACGGCGGGCATGCGGTGCGCGGTAGGGATGGGCCGGTACACATCACGTTGCCCGGCGCGCAACAGTGCGACACCCGCGCGCTACTCTGGCAGCGCGCGGGGGTGGTCGTCTTGAAGGATCCGCCGGTTCGAAGCTGGCGAGCGCGGTGGAATCAGGCCTTCTTCAGCGCCGCGGCGAGCTTGGTGCGGTCCAGCTCCTTTTCCCAGGCGCAGACCACGATGGCGGCCACGCCGTTGCCGACGAGGTTGGTCATCGCCAGGCCGGTGCCGAGGAAACGATGGATGCCGAGGATGAGCACCATGCCGGCCACCGGCACCACGGGGACGACGCTGAGCGTGGAAGCAAGCATCACCAGCGCGGCGCCGGCCACGCCCGAGGCACCCTTCGAGGTGAGCATGCCGACGATGGCGACGGTGATCTGCTGCTCGAGCGTCAGGTCGATGTTCAGCGCCTGGGCGATGAACAGGATCGACATCGTCAGGTAGATGTTGGTGCCGTCCAGGTTGAACGAGTAACCCGTGGGCACGACAAGGCCAACGGTTTCCTTCGGGCAGCCGGCCACTTCCATCTTGCGCATCAGCGGCGCCAGCACCACTTCCGACGAGCTCGTGCCGAGAACGATCAGCAACTCGTCCTTGATGTACGCACAGAAGCGCAGGATGCTGAAACCGCACAGGCGGCCGACGATGCCAAGGATCAGCACCACGAAAATGATGCAGACGACGTAGAAGCTGCCGATCAGTTCCATCAGCGGCACCAGGGCCACCACGCCGTACTTGCCGATGGTGAAGGCGATGGCACCGAAGGCACCTATCGACGAGACCGCCGTGATGTAGTGGACGATCTTGAAGAACACCTGCGCACCGGCCTCGATCACGTCGTACACCGGCTTGCCACGCTCACCGATGGAAGCGAGCGCGCAACCGAAAAGCACCGAGATGAGCAGGATCGACAGCACGTCGCCGTGGGCGAAGGCGTTGACAAAGGTCGTGGGGATGATCGACAGCAGGAAGTCGATCGACTCGATGTTGTGGCCCTGGGCGACGAACGACGCCACCTCGTTGGCCTTCAGCGTGGTGGGGTCGACGTTGAAGCCGGTGCCAGGGTGGAAGATATGCCCCGCGACCAGGCCAAAGAACAGCGCCACCGTGGAAATCACTTCGAAGTAGAGCAGCGCCTTGCCACCGACCCGGCCCACCTTGCGCATGTCGCGCATGCCGGCGATGCCGGTGACCACGGTGCAGAAGATGATCGGCCCGATCACCATCCGGATCAGTGCGATGAACGCATCGCCGAAGGGCTTCATCGCCACGGCGTAGCGCGGCGACAGGTAACCGAGGATGACGCCCAGGATCACCGCCACCAGCACCTGCACGTAAAGCTGGCGGTAGAACGGCTTGCGCGGCTGCGCTGGCGGGAGGGTGGCGGTGTTGGGCATGGTCACGCTCTTCAGGTGAAGTCGTACAGGCGCGCGGGATTAGCCACGAGCAGGCGATGGCGCAGGTCTTCGTCGGGGCAGAAGCGGAACATCAGGTCCACCAGGCCACCATCGTTCGGCATGTCCTTCGAGATATTCGGATGCGGGAAGTCCGTACCCCACAGCACGCGGTCGGGGGCGGCCTCGATCAGGGCCTGCGCGAACGGGATGGCATCGTCGAACGGGCGCTTGCCCACCGAGACGCGCTCCGCACCGCAGACCTTCACCCATGCGAGCGGGTTGTCGCGCATCAGGCCGAGAAGCAGCTGGAACGGCTCCTGCGCCACACCTTTGGCCGCCTGGACGCGGGCCATGTGATCGATGACGAAGGGAACGCGGATGTGTGCCAGGACGTCCTGCAGTTCGACGATGTCCTGCGCATCCAGGTGCAGCACCACGTGCCAGCCCATCTCGGCCACGCGATCCAGCACGCGCCAGAACACCTTCATGTCCGGACGGCCACCCAGGTGCTGCACGAAGTTGAAGCGGACGGCGCGCACGCCGCCTTCATCCAGCGCGCGAAGGCTGGCTTCGTCGATGCCGTCATCGACGATGGCCACGCCACGGTAACGGCCGTTGCCGCGCGCGATGGCGTCGAGCATGGCGGTGTTGTCGGTGCCGTGGCAGCTGGCCTGGACGATCACGCCACGATCGAAACCGAGGAAGTCGTGCAGGGCGACGAGATGTTCATAGGGTGCATCGGGCGGCGTGTAGCTACGGTCCGGTGCATAGGGGAACCGGTCGGCCGGCCCGAAAACGTGGCAGTGCGCGTCGCACGCGTTCGCGGGCATCGCCTGCAGCGGCTTCGTCGGGTTCGGATCGGGGGGCAGGCAGCTCTTCAGGGGATCAGTCATTCGGTACGTCGTCCACATAGCGCAGGCCGGCTTCCGCCAGGCGCGGGCGCATATCGTAAATATCCAGGCCCAGCTCGCCCGCCGCAAGGCGTTCGCGCTTGGCTTCTTCGTTGAGCACGCGCTTGCGCGATGCGGCGATGGCCGACTCCACGCTGGCGTGCGGCACCACGACCACGCCGTCGTCGTCGGCCACGATGGCATCACCCGCCTTCACGAGCTGGCCGCCGATGACCACCGGCACGTTGACCGAGCCGAGCGTGGCCTTGACCGTGCCGCGCGCATGCACGGCCTTCGCCCACACGGGGAAGCCCATGCGGCGCAGTTCCGCGCTATCGCGGACGCCGGCGTCGATCACGAGGCCGACGACGCCGCGGGCGACCAGCGAGGTGGCGAGCAGGTCGCCGAACATGCCGTCGGTGTTTTCCGTGGTGCAGGCCACCACGAGCACATCGCCCGGGCGGCATTGTTCCACCGCGACGTGGAGCATCCAGTTATCGCCCGGCTGCGCCAGCACGGTCACCGCGGATCCGGCGATCGCACGATCCTGCTGGATCGGCTGGATCGGCGGCAGGAACAGGCCGACGCGGCCCTGGGCCTCATGCACGGTGGCCACGCCCATCGAGGCGAGGGTCTCGGCCTGTTCGGGCGTGATGGAGGGACGATTGCGGACCACGACGCCCATCATGCCAGCGTTCCCTGGGTGACGTGCGGGAAGACGCGCTGGAAAGCCTCGGCGTACTTGATCTTGAAATCGGAATTGCGCGAGGCCTGGGCACCTCGCTGCAGGCCCACGCGGGTGTAGTACTCCCACAGGTGTTCCTGCGCGGCCATGGTTTCGAAGGCGGCCTGCTTCTTCTCCCACACCGAGGAGATGTCCAGGAACAGCTCCGGCTTCCACTCGCACTGTTCCGGCTGGTGCGGCTCGAACAGGAACACCGGCGGCGCGCCGATCACCGGCACGGACGGCTCGTGGCCGTGGGCCTGGGCCACCACGCGTGCTTCCTGGGCCACGTGCGTGGCGAGGGGATGGTCGAAGTTGTACGGATCCTTCAGCGAGTGGCTGAGCACGAAGGACGGGCGCAGCTCGCGATAGATCTTCGCCAGGTGGAACACGACGTCGAGGTCGGCGCGCATCGGGTAATCGCCGATGTCGAGGAATTCCACGCTCGCGCCAAGGATGGCGGCGGCTTCCTGCGCCTCGCGGCGGCGGTCGGTCTTCACCTTCTCCATCGTCATGCCGGGCACGCGCCAGAGCTTGGCGGACTCACCGCGCTCGCCGAACGAGAGGCACACGATATGCACTTTCCAGCCCTGCTCAGCGTGCAGGGCGATGGCGCCGCCCGCACGCCACACGAAGTCGGCGGAGTGGGCGCTGACGATCAACGCGGTCTTGGTCTCGGACATGGGTGGGTCTCCGTGGGAAGGGATCAGGAAGAAACGGGCACGCTGCCGCGCATCAGCAGGCGGGCGGTGCGCAGCAGCGCGGCGCGGACGACGCGGCCGTTCTCGAGGCCGAGTTCCACGCTGAATTCGCCGGTGGGGTGTTCAATCGAAAGCTTGCGTGCGTCGCCCTGCCCCGGCTCGGCGAGGTCGGCGGCGACGGTGCCCGGCATGACGGCCGCCGTGGCGACCGTCACGGCACCAAGCACGCCGATGGACGTGTGGCAGTCGTGCGGGATGAAGGTACGGGTCCCGAGCGCGCCGCCGTGGCGCGGCTTCGACACCAGGGTGATCTTCGGCACGGGCTTGCCGGAGACGTCGCCGAGGTTCATCAGCGGGCCGGCTTTCAGGCGCAGCGCTTCGATGCGCGCCTTGAGTTCGCCGTTCGCGTCGAGGTCGTCCGGGCGCTCGTCACCGCTCACGCCGAGGTCGGCGGCGGCGATCAGCATCACCGGCATGCCGTTGTCGATCAGCGTCACTGCCACGCCATCGATGGTGTCGCGCAGGTTGCCCGTGGGCAGCAGTGAGCCGGACAGCGAGCCCTCGGTGTCGAGGAAGCCGCAGGTGACCGGCGCGGCCGGCCGCGGCACGCCATCGATACGCGCGTCGCCGTCGTAAAGCGGTTTGCGTCCGGGCGTCTGGATGGTGATCTCGGCAATGACGCCGGTGTTGATCGTGCGCACGCGGCGGGTCGTGGTGCCTTCGTCCGCCGTCAGCAGGCCCGCTTCGATCGCGGCCGGCAGGGCAGCGGCAAGCATGTTGCCGCAGTTCGGCGTGGTGTCGACCTTGGCTTCGGCGATGCCCACCTGGCCAAACAGGAAATCCAGGTCAGCCACCCCGTCGGTCGGCACCGAAAGGATGCCGAGCTTGCTGGTGAGCGGCTTCGCGCCGCCGAGGCCGTCGATCTGCCGCTCGTCGGGGGAGCCCATGACCGCCAGCAGCACGGCGTCGCGGGTGTCGATGTCGGAAGGAAGGTCGGATGCGCGGAAGAACGGCCCCTTGGAGGTGCCTCCGCGCATATACCAGCAGGGGATTTCGTGCGACATCGGTTTACATCACGGCGCTAGATCGGTTTGGACGATGGTCCTCACCCCGGCCGGGACGAACAACGCGATATGCCGCTTATCTGCTATGCACGCCTTGCATGGGTCGCTTCAACACATGCAGATGTTGCATCGCAACACTCACCGGTCGGCGTCGAGCCGGCCCTCGGCGATGAGCTCGTCGACGATCTCCAGCGCCTTCTCGGTGATCGGGCTGGTCGGCCGCTGGGTGGGCGTGGCCACCACCAGGCGCGTCGTGATCTGCGGCATGACGATGGGCACCGCCCGCAGGTTCTGCTCGCCACGGCGGGCGAGCAACGCGTTGCGCGAAAGCACGCCGTAGCCGACGCCGCGCTCCACCAGGTCCAGCAGCGAGCGCACCGAATCGATTTCCAGGCGGATATCGAGCGCCACGCCGTAGCGCGCGGCATCGGTTTCGATCAGCTGCCGCACCGAATGCAGCGGCGAGGGAATGATCAGCGGGTACTGGCCCAGCGTGGCCAGCGGCACCGCATCCGGCAGCACGCGCTCGTCGCGGGTGTTGCCGATGAGGTTCAGTTCTTCGGAATGCACGTGGCGGAAGCGCATGTTCGCGTTCACCGCCGGGTTGTACAGCAGCGCGCAATCCAGCCGGCCCAGCTGCAGCCATTCGAGCAGGCTGGCACTGAGTGCTTCGACGACGCTGATCTGCGCCTGCGGGTAGCGCTCGCGGAAGCGCATCACCAGTTCCACCGTGAGCGTGGAGCCCACGCTGGGCGGCAGGCCGATGGCGAGCTTGCCTGCGTAGACGCCGCGACTCTGGCCCAGCGACAGGCGGGCGACTTCCACCTGGCGCAGGATGCCGCGCCCGTGCTCGACCAGCTCACGCCCCGCATCGGTGGGCACCACGCCACGGCCATTGCGTTCGAGCAAGTGGCTGCCCAGCTCGATTTCGAGCTGGCGCACCTGGCGGCTGAGCAGCGACTGCGACACATCGAGCGTGGCGGCCGCACGGGTGAGGCTGCCGAATTCGACGATGCGGATGAAGCTCTGCAGGTGTTTCAGGTCCAAGGTCACGACGCGCGGCAGCCGACGATGGCCCGATTATGTGCCCTGCGAGGTCGCTTGCGCGTCATTGGCTGCCCGGGCCGCCCATGTTCACCATGACCCGCAGGCCGATGACGATGGCATTGGCCGGCACCCGGCGCACGCCCACGGTGTTGCCCAGCACGTCCGGATGGACGATGTACTGCAGGTTGGGCACCAGGCTCACCACCGGGAACAGCTTGTAGCTGTAGTTGAGCTCGGTCATCAGCTCGTCGCGCTTGAAGTGGCCATCGCCCTTGTTCTTCGTGATCAGGTCGTCTTCGTAACCCACGGCCTTGCGGCTGAAGCGGAACCAGGTGGCCTGCAGGCCCAGGGAATCGGTGGGCCGATTGCGCGACAGACCCGTCCACAGGAACCCGGCGGTGGATTGCAGCGTGTAGTTTTCCGCGTTATCCAGCGGGCCGGTGAGCGAGCCGAACACGGCAAGGTTGCGCGTATTGGTGTTCGGATCGGGCTTCCACACCACCTTGTCGGCCAGCACATAGAGGCCGTAGCGGCCACCGTCGTAGCTGCGTGCCGTGCCGCCGAGCAGGGCGCGATGCTGGCCCTTGCTGTTGAGTTCGGGGTCGGTGAACGGCGCGGAGTTGTACCAGCCGCCGATCTTCAGGTGCTCCGGATACGGGTTGGTCGCGAAGCTGGTTTCGTAACCGACTTCCACCGGGATCATCACGCCGGTGGCGTTGTTGAGGCCCCAGTTGAGTCCGTTGTTGTTGCGCCGATCGGGGTTCACTTCGAACGCACCGACCGAGATGTAACGCGCATCCGGCTGGTACTTCACGCGCGCACCCCAGTTCACATAGGGGAAGCCGCTGAAGCCGCCGGAGGTATTCGTGAGCTGGTAGGGGCAATCCGGCGCGCTGACGAAACGGCAGCCGTAGGTCGAACGCGCGAACTGCCACGTGGCGTTCAGGCGTCCGGCCAGCAGGTTGACGTGGCTGTCCTTGAACTGCTGTTCCCAGCTCAGCTGGGCGAGTTCCCATTGGCGCTTCGGATACCAGTAGCCCTGGATCTTCTGCAGCACGCCGATATCGTCGGCTGCCACGCTATGGCCGTAGTAGCGCGCAAAGGTCACGTGGATCTTGCCGCCCTCGATGCCGGCGAGCTTGCCCATGTCGAGGTCGGCGCCGCCGACCGCACCACCGCCGTTGGTGGCACCCAGGCGCTCGCCGCCGCGGACGCTGGCAGCCCAGTCGTTCGCCCACACGAAGCGCAACGAGATGCCCATGTCGCGCAGGTGGTCCACCGGGCCGCCGTCATCGTTCGGTTTGGCGGGCGTGGTCTGCGCGCTGGCGGCCGTGGCGGCCAGCGTGGCAAGGAGGGCGAACGTAAAGCGGCGTAGCGTCATCGATGGGTCCCCGGTGCCGTTGAATCGGCGAAAGCGGGGCGATGCTCGCCGCCCGGGGGCCTTGGGAACAACGCGATGGGCAACCTATCAGGTATGCGCGTTATGCATGTCTTGCGTTACGCCATGCGTTTTGTGCATTGCAGCACGGGCGCCGAGGCGTCGGCCACCTGCCGCAAACCCTCGGGTAGCCCCAGCGTGCCGTAGCGCAGCACGTAGGCTTCGAGGGTGCGAAGAAAGGCATCGTCGAACGACCAGCGCTCGTGATCCGCCCCCTGCGCGGCCTGCTCGACCACCTGGGCGAGCAGCGAGACGCACTCGCCGCGGTAGCCCAGGTCGAGGAAAGCGGCTGCGGCACGCGTGGCCTGGATGCACGGCGCGCGGACGAATCCGAGCGAACCGGGCTCGTCGACGACCAGCCCAGCCTCGCTGCACAACAGCTTCAGTTCCAGCGCCTCGCGCAGACGCGCGTCGAAATCCTCGCCCTTGTAGCGGCAACGATCGCTCCACCACGCCCAGTAATGGATGGTGTCACCGAGCGCGTGCAAGGCCCCGGCGGCCAGCGCGGGACCACCCTGGACCGGCGCATCCGCGATGACGAAGGCCACGCTTTCACCGGCGGCGAGATGGACGTGCGTGGCGACCGAATCGGCGCCAGCCTCGGCGCCCAGTGCCCGCGAGCACGCCATGAACCAGCCGTCGTCGGTGGTGGCTTCGTGCTTGTCGGCATGGACAACACGCCCTGCGCAGACGAGGCGGAACGATGCCGAACCTTCCGTGCAGCTGACGATCCGGATAAAGCGCCCGGCCGGCATCGCTTCCGGCTGGCCCGGGCGGCCTTCGGCCACGCTCATGAAGTCGGCCACGCGCAGTTCGACGCCGTCGGCGTGTCCCACGGTTTCGAGCACGTTGGTGCCCGGGACGTAGGCGGCTACCCAGCTGACGTCACCGTCGAGGTCCAGGCCGAGCAGGGGCGACCCGGCGCTTGAGGCGCGCAGCACCCCTGCCGCCCGGTCAAGGGCCAGCGACGCGAGCGACGCATCGGCGGCCACGCGGCCGACACCACGGGTGTCGCCAATGGCAAGGCCGAGCGGTGCCGGGCCGGCGCCATCAACGGCGGCGAGCCTGGTCAGGTGCAGGGTCATAAGGCGGTTCCTGGCGCCGGGGGAGGGACGCCGAGCGGCGCGAAGGTTGGGGGCGCAGGCGACAAATCGACGTGAAACTTTTGTTGTATCCGCATGGGGCGGTTAAGTCGCGGCGCGGGCCACGGCGTAGAATGGCAAGACATCAGAACTTCTTGCGAACCAGGCCCATGAGCGACGAGCGCGTCCCCGGTATCGACGAGTACGACAGCCCGGCCGGTGGCTGGGGCGCGCTTGGCGCCGTCGCACGCGCATTGAGCGGGCAGATGGCGCTCGCCCGCGAATCCATCGCGCTGCACAAGGTGAACCAGCCGGAAGGGTTCGACTGCCCCGGCTGCGCGTGGCCCGATCCCAAGGAGACGTCGTCGTTCGAGTTCTGCGAGAACGGCGCCAAGGCCGTTTCGTGGGAAGCCACGGCCAAGCGTGTGCGCCCGGAGTTCTTCGCGAAGAACACGGTGACCGACCTGTGGAAGCTGAGCGACTACGCGCTGGAGGGCCTCGGCCGCCTGACGCATCCGATGGCCTACGACCCGGGCACCGACACGTTCCAGCCCGTGGCATGGGACGAAGCGTTCCGCCGTATCGGCGAAGGGCTGCGCGCCCTGCCCGATCCGAACATGGCCGAGTTCTACACCTCGGGCCGCGCGTCGAACGAAGCGGCCTTCCTCTACCAGCTGTTCGTCCGTGAGTACGGCACCAACAACTTCCCCGACTGCTCGAACATGTGCCACGAGGCCACCAGCGTCGGCCTGCCGAAGTCGGTGGGCTCGGGCAAGGGGACGGTGACCCTCGAGGACTTCGACCACTGCGACGCCATTTTCTGCATCGGCCACAACCCGGGCACGAACCACCCGCGCATGCTCTCCACGCTGCGCGAGGCGTCGCTGCGCAACGTGCCCATCGTCGTGATCAACCCCATGCCCGAGCGCGGCCTGGAGCGTTTCACCTCACCGCAGCACCCGGTGGAAATGCTCACCGGCAAATCCGTGCGCATTGCCTCCACCTATTACAAGGTGAAGATCGGCGGCGACGTGGCCGTGCTCAAGGGCATGATGCGTTACCTGGTGGAAGAAGATGCCATCGCGCGACAGGCTGGCCTTCCGCCGGTGCTCGACCACGAGTTCATCGCCGCGAACACGCTTGGCTTCGATGCCCTGGTGCAGGACGTACTGAACACCGACTGGGCCGACATCGAACGCTGCAGCGGCCTGACCCGTAGCGAGATTGAATACGCCGCATCGATCTACGCGAAGGCGAAGGCCGTGATCGTCTGCTATGGCATGGGCATCACCCAGCACCAGCACGGCACCGAGAACGTCCAGCAGATCGCCAACCTGTTGCTGATGCGCGGCAACATCGGCCGCGAAGGCGCGGGCATCTGCCCCCTGCGCGGCCACAGCAACGTGCAGGGCGACCGGACGGTGGGCATCACCGAGAAGCCCAACGCCGAGCTCAACGAAGGCATCCGCCGCACCTACGGCTTCGAGCCGCCGGTGGCGCACGGGCACGATGCGGTGGCCTCGATCATCGCCATTCGCGAGGGCCGTTCGAAAGCGATGATCGCACTGGGTGGCAACCTCGCGGTGGCCATGCCGGATACCGAAGAAACCTTCATGGCGATGCGCAAGCTCGACCTGGCCGTGCACATCGCCACCAAGCTCAATCGCTCGCACCTGCTGCTGGCGAAGGAATCGATCATCCTGCCCTGCCTGGGCCGCACGGAGCTCGATGTGCAGGCGACCGGGCCGCAAGCGGTGACGGTGGAAGATTCCATGTCGATGGTGCACGCGTCGGCCGGCACGCTGAAGCCGGCCTCGGAGCACCTGCGCTCGGAACCGTGGATCGTCGCCGGCATCGCGAAGGCCACCCTGCCCCACACCCGGGTGGACTGGGAGCGCCTCGCCGGCGACTACAACCTGATCCGCGACGACATCGAAAAAGTGTTTCCGATCTTCTACGACTTCAACCAGCGGGTGAACGTGCCGGGCGGTTTCCGCCTCCGCGTCGCCGCCAGCGAGCGCGACTGGGCGACGCCGGAGAAGCGCGCACACTTCCTGCTGGCACGCGGGCTCGACGAGGACGACCGGGTCGAGGAAGGCGGCCTGATGCTGACGACGATTCGCTCGCACGACCAGTACAACACCACGATTTACGGCCTCAACGATCGCTACCGCGGCGTGACCGGCCGCCGCGATGTCGTCTTCCTGCACGCCAGCGACCTCGCTGCGCGGGGGCTGAAGCACGGCGATCGCATCGATATCCTTGCCACCGGCCGCAATATCGCCGATGGCCGGCAGCGCGCCGTGCGCGGCTTCACCGCCGTGGCCTACGACATCGCCGAAGGCTCGGTGGCCATGTATTACCCGGAAGGCAACGCGCTCATCTCGCTGGAGAACCACGACAGCCACTCCGGCACGCCCACGTACAAGTCAGTGCCCGTACGCGTCGTCGCCTCCACCGAACCCGCCCCGAAAACCCGCCGCCCGCACACCGCCCATGCGACCTGAACACACCACACCCCTCGGCAGCGCCTCCCGCCCGGTCACCCGCTACGAGCGTGGCCGCATCACGCAGGATGACGACCGCCTGGCGGAAGAGATCCCGGTGGCCCTTCACTTCAACGGCAAGCCGTTCGCCGTGATGATGGCCTCGCCCGTGGACCTGGAAGATTTCGCCCGCGGCTTCGCGTTGACGGAGAACCGCGTCAGCGACGTCCGCGAGATCACTGCCATCGAGATCCATGAAGGCCTCGAAGGCATTTCCATCGACGTCGTGACGGCGCAGGCGGCCGCCAACGATGCCCCGGTGGTGCCGGAACGGAACATCCCCGGGCGCAGCGGCTGTGGCATCTGCGGCACGCGCGAGCTTGAAGACGTGATCCGTCGCCCACGCCCCGTCGCCGCCGGCACCACCGTCACGCCCGACGCGATTGAGCGCGCGCTGGAAGCCCTGCGCGCCGAGCAGCCGATCAATGCGTTCACCGGCTCGGTGCATGCCGCCGCGTGGGCACGCACCGATGGCTCACTCATGGTGGTGCGCGAAGACGTCGGCCGGCATAACGCGCTGGACAAGCTGATCGGCGCGATGACCCGCCGCGGCATCGACCCGCGCGAAGGCTTCGCCGTGATCACCAGCCGCGCCAGCTACGAGATGGTGACCAAGGCGGCCGTCGCGGGGATCACCGTGCTGGTGGCCATTTCGGCGCCAACGGCCCTGGCCGTCGCACTGGCCACCGATTGCGGCATGACCCTGGCGGGGTTCGCCCGCCCGGGCCGCTTCAACGTCTACAGCCGCCCGGAGCGGATCCGCGACGCCGGCCTTTAACGGCGGCGTTTCAGGCTGTCCTTGATGTCCACATCAAGCACCACCGTGGTGGCCACGGTGTCGTTGCCCGGGATGTCGTAGACCAGGCCCTCTTTGGCCGGTAGCCGGGCTTTCAGCTCCGCGAGGTGCGCCAGGGGCACTTCGAGGCGCCATTCGTGCGCATTGCCATCAAGCACGCAGGCCGGGCTATTGGTGGCGTCGATGGCGTAGCGCATGGTGAAGGCCCGGCCAAAGGCCGTGGAACCCATCAGGGCCACGTTGTCGAGCAGTTCGGCCAGCTCGTCCTCGTCGATGCGGACGCGGATCGTGTCGTTTTCCAGCTGCACTCTCATGCGTTCGCCTCGCGCCAGTCGTCGGGGGTGTTGCAGTTCACCAGCGTCCGCGTATCGACGCCGTCGAGCGAAAGTGTGGCCACGCCTACGCGGGCCTGCAAGGCGGAGACGGAGCAGTCGCGTCCCTCCAGCCCCAGCATCTCGGCCAGGGTCGCGCGCGTGATCGCGTCCAGCGTCAGCCGCATCGGCAACGGGTGGCCCGCCCAGCGTGTGGCGCGCATGCGCTGCTCGTCGCGCAGGCGCGCCAGCGTGGCGACTTCGAGCGCGGGCATGTCCACCGGCACGATGAGCAGTTCGCCATCCATCAGCTGCGCCGCCACGCTGGCGATGCCGCCGATGGGGCCTTTGCCCGGCCACCTGTCGGGGATGCCGCCATCGCGTGCGCCGCTGATCACGATGCGCTCCGCCCCGGCCTCGACCAGGACGTCTCGCGTTCGCTCCAGCAAGGTACGGCCGTCGATGCGAAGCAAGGCCTTGTCTTCGCCCATGCGTGAGGAAAGGCCACCTGCGAGAATGACGCCGATCATGGCGCGGCCGCCGGATCCAGCGGCCACGCATCGACGACGTCGCCAAAGGCGCTATCCGCGGCAAGCCATGCATTCGCCTGGGTAAACGGCACGATCCGGTAGGCCGCCTGGTTACGCTGGACGCACGCCACCTGGCGCCCCTCGGCATCCGGCGCGACCCGGCCCAGCGCGAAATGCTGCAGCCCCGGGCGTGCCTCATAGGCTTCGTCGAGGCGTACGCGCTGGGGCTGTTCGGGCGGCAGGCCTGCCATCGCCCGCAACACAGGTGCGACGAAGAAGCGGTGGCCGACGGCAACGGCGATGGGATTGCCCGGCAGGCCAAGCACGAGGGGGCCATCGTCGAAGCGGGCGGCGAGAATCGGTTTGCCCGGACGGATGGCGACCTTATGGAACAGTTCGCGCGCGCCCATCGCTTCAAGGGCCGATGGCACGAAGTCGAAACGGCCCGCCGAGACGGCACCGGTCGTGAGGATCAGGTCAGCACCGGCGGCCCGCGCATCCGCCACGGCATGGTGAAAGGCATCGCCCGTATCGCGAACACGACGGCGCGGGAGTGCCTCGACACCCCATGACGCCATCATCGCCTCGAGGAACGGGCCATTGGAATCGTGGATGCCACCGTCGGGAAGCGGCCCGCTGGCATGCAGCTCGCTACCGGTGTTGATGATCGCCACGCGCGGCCGGCGCACCACGGTGAGCTCGTCGATGCCGAGGGCGGCGAGGAGCATGATGGCCGCGGCGTCGATGCGGCGGCCGGCACGGAGCGCGACGGCGCCCGCGGCGATGTCGCCGCCTGTGCGGCGAATGTTCTGGCCGCGCTTTTCATCCTGCATCAACTGCACGCTGTCGCCGTTGCGCTCGCAACGTTCGACCGGGACCACGGTATCGAACCCGTCCGGCACGCGCGCGCCGGTGGCGATTTCGCAGGCATCGCTGCCGGGCCATGCGGCGGTGTCGTCACCGGCAGCTTGCATGCCCGCGACGGTGAACCGCGTACCAGCGGGTAGATCGCCCTCGCCGGAGCGGATGGCGAACCCGTCCATCGCGGCGTTATCAAACGACGGCAGGGAAAGCGGACTGGTGATGTCCGCGCCAAGAAGGCGTCCCGCGGACACGGAAAGGCCCACCCGCTCGGTACCGAGCGGGTGGGCTTCACGGACTAACGTGGCTAGGGCTTCGGCATACGTGAGCATGCCCGAAGCGTACAGGGATCACGCGACCGGCGGGCTGTCAGGCCTGCTTGCGGGCTTCCTGCACCGTGGCCGGCCGGTAGGCATGGAACGCCACCGTCGCGGACGCACGGCCCTGGCTCAGGCTGCGCAGGGTGGTGCTGTACCCGTCGAGCTGGGCCAGCGGCACGTCGGCTTCGATCTCCGTGCGCTCCTGCTTGTCGGTCAGGTTCACGATCTGGCCACCGCGACGCTGCAGGTCGCCCAGCACGTCACCCACCGCCACGCCCGGCGCGGACACCGAAACACGCATCACCGGCTCAAGCAGCACGGTACCCGTGGCTTCGAGGGCCGACCGCACCGCGATCTGCGCGGCGCGATGGAACGCGGCTTCGTTCGAATCCACGGCATGCGCCTGGCCATCGAGCACCAGCACCTCCGCACCCACCACCGGGTAGCCACGCGGGCCTTCCAGCAGCGCCTGCTCCGCGCCCTTCTGCACCGACGACTGGAACTGCTTCGGGATGACGCCGCCGGTCGTGCGGTCTTCGTAGCGGTTCGCATCGCCTTCCACGGGCGACACGGACAACACGACCCGCGCGAACTGGCCGCTGCCACCGGTCTGCTTGGCGAGCTTGCCTTCCACCGGGCCCGACGGCCTGGCCGGCGTTTCCTGGTAGGCCACCCGCGGCGAACCCGTGCGCACCTGCACGCCCCATTCGCGGCGCAGGCGTTCCACCATGACTTCGAGGTGGAGTTCGCCCATGCCCCAGACCAGGGTTTCGCCGGTTTCCGGGTCCGTGCTGACACGGAAGGACGGATCCTCCTGTGCCAGGCGCGCCAGCCCGTTGCCGAGCTTCAGCAGGTCGGCCGAGCGCTCCGGTGACAACCGCCACGACAGCACCGCCGGCTGCGCCTGGATGGTTTCCAGCCGCACGTGGTGATGCGTATCGGCCAGCGTTTCGCCGGTGGCGACATCCTTCCAGCCCATGATCGCGACGATATCGCCCGCCTCGGCCGACTCCACCGCCTCGGTGTCGTCAGCGCGCACCACGGCGAGACGGCCGACGCGCTGCGTACGCTCGCTGCCACTGCGCCACACGGCATCGCCGACATGCAGGCGGCCCGAGTACACGCGCACGAAGGCCAGCGGACCATGCGACTGGTTCACCACCTTGAAGACCAGGGCGGCCAGCGGCGCCGCGGCATCAGGTGCAACCTGGATGTCGCCGTGGTCGGTATGGCCAACGACGGACGGACGATCCAGCGGCGACGGCAGGTACGCCACGAACGCGTCAAGCAGCGGCTCGATGCCCACGTTACGGAAGGCCGAGCCGGGCAGCACCGGCTGGCCAAGGCCGGCCAGCGTGCCACGACGCAGCGCCGCCGTGAGCGCCTCGGCGTCCACGGGCTTTTCCGCCAGCCACAGTTCGGCCAGGTCATCGTCCTTGTCCGCGATCGCGGCGATCAGCTCGGCGCGCGCATTCGCATGCGCGGCGCGCTCATCGGCGCTCCACGGGGTGATGACGGGCGTGCCCTTTTCGTCGAACAGCCAGGTGCGCTCCGCCACCAAGTCCACGAGGCCCACGATGTGTTCACCGTCGATGACCGGCTGCGCCACGACCCAGGGGTTGGCACCCAGCTTTTCGCGCATCTGCACCAGCGTCGCGTCGAAATCCGCGCCGGGCCGGTCCATCTTGTTCACGAAGGCCATCAGCGGCACGCCATGGCGGCGCGCCTGGTGCCACACGGTTTCCGATTGCGGCTGCACGCCGGCCACGCCGGAGAACACCACGACCGCGCCGTCGAGCACGCGCAGCGAACGCTCCACCTCGATGGCGAAGTCGATGTGCCCGGGCGTGTCGATCAGCGTGAGGCGATGCGGCAGGCCGCCTTCCGGCGTCCAGTTGGCGCGCACGGCTGCGGCGCCGATCGTGATGCCACGCTCGCGCTCGAGTTCCATATGGTCGGTGGTGGTCGCGCCATCGTGCACCTCACCGGTGCGATGGATCGTGCCGGTCTTGTAGAGAAGGCGCTCGGTGAGCGTGGTTTTGCCTGCGTCGACATGGGCGATGATGCCGAGGTTGCGCCAACGGCCGACGGGAATAGTGGTATCGCGGGTACTCATGGTTGAACAGTTCCATTCGGGACGCCAGGGGCTCGGTCCGTGTGACGAGCGAGGCATGCCCCCGAAGCTTTCCCGTCGCCCCTGGCGTGGGTGGGACGGGTCAGGATCAGGGTTCGCGGCAGTTCTTCATGGCACGGTGCTCCGGTAGTGGGCTTGTAGAAATCGGGGATCGGCGGAAATCGAGGCAAAAAAAAACACCCTCGCGGGTGCTTTTTGACAGGCATTCGAGACCGGGCGCCTTACGGCGTAGGGCCTGACATGGCGCGCGCGCACCCGCGACGCGCCCATGGGGCGATCGTTGGCAGGTGGATCAATGCGTGCTTGCAGGCAAACATGGTCAGGTCTCGTGGATGAGGGGCGGATCGTACGCCTGCCCACGGGGGTGGGCAAGCGGCTGGCACATAACGTAGGGGCGGCCGGGTCGGTTTCAAGGGCCACCCTTTAACCAGGACTACGCCTGCCGCTACGGGCCTTTTCGGCCAGGTAGTCGACTCGTACGGACTTCGTCGCGCCCACATTAAGGATGACGTAGTTTCCCGGGACTGGCGTCCAGCCGTTCGAATGCGGTGCTCGTGGACGACGGTTGCGGCCTCGGCGATCTCCAGGTGCGCGATTCGCCAGCGGTCTGCGGGAAACGCCCTCCAGCACCACGCGGTCTAAAGAGCCATCTCGATCGACCGCATAATCGCGCAGCGCGCCTGCGAACAGAAATGCGACTCCGTCCATTTCGACTTCAAGCGTAACCCGGACAAGATTGACCCCACGCGGTGACAACAGTGTCCCCCACAGCGCACCGCCGTCATTGGCCCGGAGTCGAGCGCGGAGCGTACGTCCGGCGAAGCCGCTTGCGCTTCCCACCATCGTTAGCGCGCAGAAATAGGCGCATATGCGCACGGGATATCGCGCAACGCTGGCGAGCGCTTCGGACGCAAGCAAGCCCTTCGAGTCGCCACTCATCATCGAGATGAACGCAACGGCGTCAGGCGACGGAAGGCCCCATGCATCACACAGGAAGACACAGAGCGAGTAGCCAGCAGCGTTTAGTGCGATGGAAGCGGCAATCGCACTGGCCAACGTCTCTGATACTGGACTATCCGGCGGCGACTGCTTAGCGAAGATCACGCCTCTCTGCAGTGAGAAGACAAACGCCAGCCCCGGCAACAGGAAGACCAGGGCAACGAGCACCGATAAGCTCAAGCCCACGGCTTATTTCTTCTTGAACAGCCGAAATGGGTGGGCGTCGCGTTGGGGTGATACCCGCCCATAGGTCGTCCCATTAACCGTAAACGACTCCCTGCCTTCTTCGTCTGCCCGCAAGCTCTCCGCGATAACGGCATACGTGGCCCCCGGGACGTCGAAGAGCTCCCTTGCAACACGCTCCGAGTAAGCAGCCCTGAATGATCGTACCTTGCTCATGGAACCTCCTTTTCGTCCGCAAAGTATAGGTCGATGCGCTAAGAGAGAAGTCCTCGATCGCTGTAGGCTTTCCACGAGGCGGTGTGTAGGGGCAGTGCTGACATCGGGACAGTGCGCGCCGCCCCGAATAATCTGAATCACGGCAGCGACCCGGCCATCGCGTGTACGCTACCCAGGCACCCTCGCTTCCCCTACGTGGAGTTCCCCGATGCAATACGTAAAGCTGGGCAAGACCGGACTCGAGATCTCGCCCGTGATCCTGGGCTGCATGACCTACGGTGACCCCAAGCGCGGCAACCATGCCTGGACGCTTGATGAGGAGCAGAGCCGGCCGTTCATCCGCAAGGCGCTCGACCTCGGCATCAATACCTTCGACACGGCGAACGCGTATTCCGATGGCACGTCCGAGGAAATCGTCGGTCGCGCGCTGAAAGATTTTACGAGGCGCGACGAAGTGGTCATCGCCACGAAGACGTTCTTCCACTGGCACAAGGGCCCGAACGCCGGCGGCCTTTCGCGCAAGGCCATCTTCCATTCCGTGAATGATTCGCTCGCGCGCCTTGGCACCGACTACATCGACCTGCTGCAGATCCATCGCTTCGACCACGGCGTACCGATCGAGGAGACGCTGGAAGCGCTGCACGACGTGGTGAAAGCCGGTAAGGCACGCTACATCGGCGCGTCGTCGATGCATGCGTGGCAGTTCGCGAAGATGGTCTATACCTCTCGCCTGCATGGCTGGACGGAGTTCGTCAGCATGCAGGACCACTACAACCTCATCCAGCGCGAAGAAGAGCGCGAGATGATTCCGTTCTGCATCGACCAGGGTATCGCGGTGATTCCGTGGAGTCCGCTGGCCCGCGGCCGCCTGACGCGTGACTGGGAAGAGAGCAGCACGCGGCAGGAGAAGGATGTATTCGGCGGCACGCTGTACAACGCGACCGAAGACGCGGACCGGGCGATCGTCGCCGCCGTGAAGAAGGTCGCTGAAGATCGCGGCGTGCCGCGTGCACAGGTGGCGCTGGCATGGGTGGCGCAGCGCGCGGGCATCACGGCACCGATCGTCGGTGCGTCCAAGCCGCACCATCTCGACGATGCCGTCGCCGCACTGCAGCTCAACCTTTCTGACGAAGAGATCAAGGCGCTGGAGCAGGCCTATACCCCGCGCGCGAGCGCTGGTTTCGACTAAGGCCGCCGGCGTTCGATAGCCGCCTCGATGGTATCCGCGGCAACCCGCGCGCCATGCTCTTCGTGGAGCTGGCGCGCGACATCGCCGGTGCGTGACCTGATCGTGCTGCTTTCCAACAGGACCGCGAGCTTCGCTGTCGCGCGATCGGCGCGGTACCGTGTCGCAGGCAGCACGTCGCCCGCACCAAGCCGGCGCACGCGTGCCGCATTGTCCGGCTGATCGAAACCATGTGGCACCACGAGGGATGGCCGCCCGGCACGCAGGGCCTCGTGGGTTGTGCCAATGCCGCCGTGGTGAACAACGGCGGCCGCTCGGGCGAAGAGCGCGCCATGTGAGGCGTAGTCCACGGCCAGGATATCGTCGCCTTGCAACGCAAGGCGTTCGCGCAGCGCGGGGGAGCCCGTGAGAACAACAGCACGCCGCCCCAGTTGGCGCGCCGCGGCGATGCTTTCACGCAGGAAATCCGCGCCGGCGTGCACGGCAGCAGAGCCTAGGGTGAACACGATCGGTGGTGCGCCTGCGTCGAGCCACGAACGCAGCGATGGTTCCAGCGCATCGGCGCCCGGGAGGTAACGGCACTGCCCGGTCAGCACGGTGTTGGCGGGCGCATCAGGCGGCAGGCCTCCCAGCACCGGCGAATAGAGCGCCAGCACGCCGTCGCGGCCATGCTGCCCGCGGTGGAACGGATCGCCGCCCGCGCCGACGGGAGCGAGCCCAAGCTGCCGGCGGAAGTCGCGTACCGGGGCCGTCCACGGCCGGGTCAGCCCCTCGACACTGCGCACCAGCAGCCGGCCACGCCCTGGCGACGCCCTGAGCCACGCGTCCAGTGGCGCGATGCCGGTGGCCGGTGGGTCGAATGGGGAGAGGAACACCGACGGCGACAGCACGGCCGACAGCCATGCCACCGGTAACGTCTCGCCAAGCATCTGCCCTGCAAAGGCCAGCGTGGTCGTCACGACCGCATCGGCGGCCGAGCAGAAGGTTTTCAGCGCGTGGTAGCTCGCCGCCACATCGGCGGCTGCGAGATCCCTCACGACGAACCTGGGCCCGCGCCAGGGATGGAACGCGCGTGCAGCGAATGCCGCCTTGTCCTCCGGCTCCGCGATGCCGCTGGCCATGACGAAATCCAGCCCCGCATCGAGGACGGCATCGCGGTGGATCGCGTGGGCACCCACGGTCACCCGGTGCCCGCGCGCCACCAGCTCCCGGCCCACGGCCAGGAATGGAAACAGGTCGCCCTGCGATCCCACCGTCGCCAATACGATGTGCCGTTCCGTCACGCCCGCCTTCCTCGCATCCCGGTCACCCATCCTCGCGCATTTGACTTTGGCCGTCCGGACGGCTAATTTCGCCGTCGCCCGTGGTCGATATCTCTCTATTCGGATGGAGAGATAAAGCTAAGAGGGAAGCCGGTGAGAGTCCGGCGCTGCCCCGCAGCGGTATGTGGAGACGACATCCGTCACAAGCACTGGGCCATGGGGCCCGGGAAGCGACGGTGAAGGCGGCACCCGCGGGTGCCACATCCACGAGCCCGAAGACCTGCCACCAGCCGATGCCCGCGCGGGGTCATGCCTGCGCAGGCGTCGTCCGACCTGCCGTACCGCCTTGCGCGGGGCGGCGGTTCGCCCGCGGGGGCGAAGGTCGACGGTCAGCCTGCATGACGGCCCAGCCCGCCAGCGCGTGCCTTCGCGTTGGGGCGCGGCCGTCCGCGTGCGCCGCCCTTCCCTCCTCTTTTGTCCAAAGAGGAATCCATCCATGCCACACGTTACCTATCTCGGTTTCCCCCGTATCGGCCGGCGCCGCGAACTCAAGCGCGCGCTCGAAAGCCACTGGAAGGGCGAGACCAGCGCCAGCGACCTTCTCGCCACCGCCGCCTCGCTGCGCCAGCGCCACTGGCAACTCGCCCGCGAGGCCGGCGCCGACAGCGTGCCCGTTAACGACTTCTCCCTGTATGACCACGTGCTCGACGCCGCGGTGGCGGTGGACGCCATCCCGGCGCGCTATCGCGACCTGCACGACAGGGCGCCCCTGGCCGCCTATTTCGCCATGGCCCGCGGCCACCAGGACGGTACGTTCGACCTGCGCGCACTGGAGATGACCAAGTGGTTCGATACGAACTACCACTACCTCGTCCCTGAACTCCACGCCGGCCAGCTGTTCCGCGCGCGCCCCGAAAAGGCGGTGGCGGAATACCGCGAGGCGGTGGCGGCCGGCCACGCGGCGCGGCCGGTGCTGCTCGGCCCGGTGACCTTCCTGCTGTTATCGAAGACGGTGGACGGCAGTCACCCGCTCGGCCTGCTGGACGCGTTGCTGCCCGCGTGGCTAGATCTGGTCGATGCGCTTGCGGCCGAAGGCACGGCATGGATCCAGGTCGACGAACCCGCCCTCGCGCTCGACCTCGATGTCGGCACCCGCGATGCGTTCCGCCGCGTGTACGACGCCCTGGCCGCTCGCTCGTCCGCGAAGATCCTGCTAGCCACCTACTTCGGCGCGCTCGACGGCAACCTGGGCCTTGCGGCTTCGCTCCCCGTCGCCGGACTGCACGTCGACCTCGCCCGCGCATCCGCGCAACTGCATGCGGTCCTCGATGCCCTGCCGGACGGACGCGTGCTGTCGGCGGGTCTTGTCGATGGTCGCAACGTGTGGCTCAGCGATCCGGAAGCGATCCTGCCGCGACTGGAAGCGCTAACGGAACGCGTGCCATCCGATCGCCTGTGGATCGCGCCCTCGTGCTCGCTGCTGCACGTGCCCATCGACGCCTCAGATGAGAAACAGCTCCCCGGCGAGCTCAACCAGTGGTTGTCGTTCGCCCGCCAGAAGATCGGCGAGCTGCGTCTTTATGCGGATGCGGCGGCCGGCAGCGCCGAAGCAGCAAACGCACTCGTTCGCCAGAACGACATCGTCGCCCGGCGCCTCGCTTCGCCAGAGGTCGTGCGCAGCGCCGTCCGCGCTCGCGCCCGTGGTCTCACCCCGCAGTTCAGCCAGCGGCGTTCGGGGTATGCCCACCGCGCCGCCGTGCAGCGCGACCGCTTCGGTTTGCCGCCCCTCCCGACCACCACGATCGGCTCGTTCCCCCAGACCCTAGAACTGCGCACGGCACGCGCCGCCTTCCGCGCCGGAAAGCTCGACGAGATTGCCTATGACACCGTGCTCCGCGACGAAGTGCGCCGCGCGGTGCGCTTCCAGGAAGACGCGGGCATCGACGTCCTGGTCCACGGCGAGCCCGAGCGCAACGACATGGTCGAGTACTTCGGCGAACAGCTCGAAGGCTATGCGTTCACGAAGTATGGCTGGGTACAGAGCTACGGCTCGCGCTGCGTGAAGCCGCCGATCATTTACGGCGACGTGGCCCGCCCAGCCGCCATGACCGTCGCCTGGTCCAGCTATGCGCAGTCACTCACCACGAAGCCCATGAAAGGCATGCTCACCGGCCCGGTGACGATGCTGCAGTGGTCCTTCGTCCGCGACGACCTGCCCCGGGCCGACGTGTGCCGGCAGATCGCGCTGGCCTTGCGCGACGAAGTGCACGACCTGGAACGCGCTGGCATCGGCATCGTCCAGATCGATGAACCCGCCCTGCGCGAAGGCCTGCCGCTACGCCGTGCTGATTGGGACGCTTACCTTGACTGGGCGGTCGAAGCCTTCCGGATCACCGCCGGTGGCACCAGCGATGCCACGCAGGTGCATACCCACATGTGCTACTCGGAGTTCAACGACATCATCGAAGCCGTCGCCGCCATGGACGCCGACGTGATCTCGATCGAGACCAGCCGCTCGCGCATGGAGCTGCTGGAGGCGTTCACCCGCTTCCAGTATCCGAACGGGATTGGCCCAGGCGTCTACGACATCCATTCCCCGCGCGTTCCGGCCCAAGCCGAAATGGCCGACCTGCTGGCAAGGGCGCTCCAGGTGCTCGCGCCCGAGCAACTCTGGGTGAATCCCGACTGTGGCCTGAAAACCCGCGGCTGGAAGGAAGTGGGCGAGGCACTCACCGGCATGGTGGCCGTGGCCCGGGCGGCACGCGAACGACTCGTGCAGCCGGCCTGAACATGCAGAAGGGGCGGCCATCTGGCCGCCCCTTCTGGTGTCACACGACCTTTTACATCGCTACCGCATCAGAACGCGACGCGTACACCGGCCGTCACGCCGTACGCCGAGCGGCCCGAACCCTGTTCGGCATTGAGGCCGCCGTAGAGGTACGTGCTGTGGCTGAGGCGCATGGTGCCGCTTGCGTTCACCTGAACGAAGCCGCGGCCCGCATCCGGCGCGCGCGTGTCGAACGACTGGCCCGCCAGGTGCGCGTGCACGGTCGGATCAAGCAGCTTGCCGCTATCCACGCCGGCCGCCACGCCCACGCGCCAGGTCAGCTCGCTGGCGAGCGGATCATTGGCGTGCGAGCCCGCGGTGACGCCGAGCAACCCGCGGGTGCCCGTCTGCGAGAGCTGGTCCAGGCTGAGCACGGCCGCCGACGTACCGCCTTCCTGCACGGCATCACGCTCCACCTTCTGCCAGACCACGGTGGCGTACGGCTCGATGCGCGTGCCCTGCGTATCGATGGGCAGGCGAGCGGTGAGGCTGGCGGTGGTGTTGTGGCCGTCGGTGCGCGACTCGATCGAACCGGCACCGAGCGGATCGG
Source organism: Luteibacter pinisoli (assembly GCF_006385595.1). Lineage (NCBI taxonomy): Bacteria > Pseudomonadati > Pseudomonadota > Gammaproteobacteria > Lysobacterales > Rhodanobacteraceae > Luteibacter > Luteibacter pinisoli. The sequence goes on along the minus strand of NZ_CP041046.1, from coordinate 738,884 downwards.
CACGACGGGTCGACCAGTCGTCCGAACCGTAAGCGACCACGCCATCCACCAGCACGCGACCGAGCTTCTGCTGGGCATAGGCCAGGCCCGCATTGCTGCGGATGGTGCCCTGGCCGCCGCTGGCGATCACGTTGCTCTCGCCGTGCGAAGCGCCCACGCCGAGCACGGTGTCCTCGGTCGCATAGACGTCGACGCCTGCCGTGATGTGGCCGGTGCTGGTGTTGAAGCCGCTGCCCTGGTTATCGGCCACCGAACGCTGGCCATCCTGGGTGACGTTGGCCCACACGTGGTTGGCCACGCCGATGCTGTCGGTGCCGAGGTGGTCCACCGCATCGCGGCTGAGCGAGAGGCCCATGCCACGCGCCGAGGCCGCCTGGTCCGCGTGGACTTCACCGGCCATGGCCTTCACCGCCGACGGGATCTGCGCCGCCGTGAGCGTGCCGATGGCACCCACGACGCCGGAGAGGCCGTCCGCCGTGCCTGCCACTTGCGCGTCCACCGCGCGGTCGAGCGCACCCGCCACGGATACCGCGTTGCCGCGCGCGCCCGCACCGAGCAGATCGCCGTAGGCGGTCGGCACAACGCGCAGGTCGATGCTGCGGCTGCCATTCACGTCGTACAGCGCCAGGAACCGGGTGTTCGCGGCGAGGCCGCTGGCCGGCTGGGTCAGGCTGTCGAAGCGGCCGACGATGCCGCCCTCGGCCGTGACCACACGGTAGTTGTCGCCCAGTGCCGGCGTGTACGTGTTGCTGGCATCACCCGTGATACCGCGCAGCAGCGGCTCCAGCGTGCCATTGGCGATGAACTGGTGGCCGGCGCCGACGACGAGAAGACGCGAGTAGCTGCCGCGGCCGGTGCCGGTGGCGGTGCCGTCGATGTCCGCTTCAAAGGTGCTGCCTTCGCTCATCGTCACGGTGCCGTTGACGGTCAGCGTGCCCGGCGAGTTGCCCGGGGCCAGGCGGCCACTGACGTTGACCGGACCGTTCACGAGGCCGATGCCACGCAGCGTGGCGCCCTGGTCGACCGACACGAACGAGCTGTCGAGCACGCCATTGGTGCGTAGCGTGCCGTCCTGCACGCAGGTGCCGTTGCCGAGCATGGCGTGGCCGGTGAGGCTGAGCGAACCGCCACCGCTCTTGACGAAGCAGCCTGCCGTCGCATCGGTGACGATGTCGCCGGAGAGCACCGTGCTGGTGCCGGTGAGCACGTTGACGCCGGACTGGCCGCCGACCAGCACCTGCTGGCCCGTGCCAAGCGTGGCGTAGGTCTGCAGGGTGCCGCCGCGCAGGATGATGTTGCCTGAGCCCAGCGAGGAGCCGTTGTCGATACGGATCACGCCGCCGTCGATGAACGTACCGCCCGTGAAGTCATTGGCGCCGCTGACGACAAGGGTGCCGCCGCCGAGCTTGGTGAGCGTGCCCGTGCCGGTGATGACGCCCTTCTGCGCAAGCGTCGTGCCGCTGGCTGTGTCGATGGAGCCACCGGCGCTGGTCAGCGTGAGGGTGCGCTCCGTGGTCACGTTGGCCGTGGTCGACAGCGTGCCGCCGTTGAGCGTCACGCCACCTGCCACGTTACCGAGGTTCGCGTCGCTGGCGATGCGCAGCGTGCTGCCGTTGACGAGGGTGCCACCGGTGTACGAGTTGTTGCCGCCCAGGATCAGGAGGCCCTCGTTCACCACGGTGCCGCCGGCATGCGAGAGGGTGCCTTCGAAGTCAGCCGTGCCCGCGCCGTTCTTGATCAGCGGACCCGTGCCGGAAAGCGTGCCGGTGCTGGCCAGCGTGGTGCCGACGGCCGTGTCAAACACGCCGCCACCGTTCAGGGTGAGGGTACGTGCCGTGGCCACGTCAGCGGTCGTGTGCAGCGTGCCGCCGTTGAGCGCCAGGCTGTTCGCGGCGTCGCCGAGGTTGCTGTCGCGGCTGATCTGCAGCGTTCCACCCGCGTTGACCGCGGTGTTACCGGTGTAGGTGTTGGCGCCCCCGAGGACGAGGATGCCGTCATTCACCAGGGTGCCGCCCGTGTGGGAGAGCACGCCTTCCAGATCCGCCGTGCCTTCGCCGTCCTTCACCAGCGTACCGGTGCCCGAGATGGCGCCGGTGCTCGTGGTGGTCGTGTGTGTGTCGGTGCTGATCACGCTGACGCCGGCCAGGGCGATGTTGCGTGCCGTGTCGACGTTGCCGGTGGTGTGGAGAACGCCGTTACCGATCGCAAGGTTGCCGGAAGCATCGCCGAGGTTCTGGTCGCTACCGATCTGCAGCGTGCCGCCATTGATCACGGTGCCGCCGGTGTAGGTGTTGTTACCACCCAGGACCAGCGTACCGTCGTTCACGATGGTGCCGCCGGTGTGCGACAGCGTGCCTTCGAAGTCGGCCGTGCCCGCACCGTCCTTCACGAGCGTGCCATTGCCCGAGACGTCGCCCGTGCTTGTCGTCGTCGTGCCACCGTCGGTGGTCACGGTGCCGATACCGAGCACGAGCAGTTCACGGGCCGTGTCCACGTTACCCGTGGTATGCAGGCTGCCGTCCGCCAGCACTAGCTCGTTGGCCGCATCGCCGAGGTTGTGGTCGTTGGCGATCTGCAGGGTGCCGCCATTGGCCGCCACGGTGCCGCCCGTGTAGGTGTTGTTGCCGCCCAGGACCAGCGTGCCCTCGGTGACGAAGGTGCCGCCCGTGTGCGAGAGCGTGCCCTCGAAGTCCGCCGTACCGGCGCCATCCTTCACCAGCGTACCGGCACCGGAGACGGTGCCCGTGCTCCTGGTAGTCGTGTCGGCGTCCGTGCTGATCACACCGAAGCCGCCCAGCAAGATATCGCGTGCCGTGTCGACGTTGCCCGTGGTGTGGAGAACGGCGTTCGCGATCGAGATGTTGCCTGAGGCATCGCCGAGGTTGTGGTCATTACTGATCTGCAGCGTACCGCCGTTGATTGCGGTGCCACCGGTGAAGGTGTTGTTGCCACCCAGGACCAGCGTACCGTCGTTAACGATGGTGCCGCCGGTGTGCGACAGGGTGCCTTCGAAGTCGGCCGTGCCTTCGCCGTTCTTGACGAGGGTGCCATTACCCGAGACATCGCCGGTGCTCGTGAGGGTCGTACCCCCGTCGGTCGAGAGCGTGCCGTTGCCGGTCAGCGTCAGATCGCGCGCCGTATCGACATCGCCCGTGGTGTGGAGGGTGCCGTCATTCAGCGTGACGTTGCCCGAGGCATCGCCCAGGTTGTGGTCGTTTTCGATCTGCAGCGTGCCGCCGTTGACTGCAGTGCCGCCGGTGTAGGTGTTGTTGCCAGCGAGGACCAGGGTGCCGTCGTTAACGACAGTGCCGCCGGTGTGCGACAGGGTGCCTTCGAAGTCGGCCGTACCTTCACCGTCCTTCACGAGGGCGCCATTGCCCGCCACATTGCCGGTGCTAGCGAGCGTCGTACCTGCGTCGGTGTTGAGCGTACCGTTGCCGGTCAGCGTCAGCTCGCGCGCGGTATCGACATCACCCATGGTGTGGAGGGTGCCGTCGTTCAGAGCGACGTTGCCCGAGGCATCGCCGAGGTTGTGGTCGTTGTCGATCTGCAACGTGCCGCCCGTGTTCACGGTGGTGCCGCCGGTGTAGGTGTTGTTGCCGCCGAGGACCAGCGTGCCGTCGTTCACGACAGTGCCGCCGGTGTGCGACAGCGTGCCTTCGAAATCGGCCGTGCCTTCGCCGTTCTTCACGAGGGCGCCGGTGCCCGCAACATCGCCCGTGCTCGTAAGCGTCGTGTCTGCGCCCGTGTTAAGCGTGCCGTTGCCGGTCAACGTCAGCTCGCGTGCGGTGTCGACGTCACCCGTCGTATGCAGGATGCCGTCATTCAGCGCGACATTGCCCGAGGCATCACCCAGGTTGTGGTCGTTATCGATCTGCAGCGTGCCGCCGGCGTTAACCGACGTGCCGCCGGTGTAGGTGTTGTTGCCGCCCAGCACCAGGGTGCCGTCGTTAACCACAGTGCCACCGGTGTGCGACAGCGTACCTTTGAAGTCGGCCGTGCCTTCGCCGTCTTTCACAAGGGCGCCATCACCGGAGACATCGCCGGTGCTCGTGAGGGTCGTGCCCCTGTCGGTCGAGAGCGTGCCGTTGCCGGTCAGCGTCAGATCGCGCGCCGTATCGACATCGCCCGTGGTGTGGAGGGTGCCGTCATTCAGCGTGACGTTGCCCGAGGCATCGCCGAGGTTGTGGTCGCTGTCGATCTGCAGCGTGCCGCCCGTGTTCACGGTGGTGCCACCGGTGTAGGTGTTGTTCCCACCGAGGACCAGGGTGCCGTCGTTAACCACGGTGCCGCCGGTGTGTGACAGCGTCCCTTCGAAGTCGGCCTTGCCTTCGCCATCCTTCACAAGGGCGCCGGAGCCGTTCACCCCACCCGTGCTCGTGAGGGTCGTGCCCGCATCCACATCGAGCGTGCCATTTCCTGCAAGGACCACATCGCGCGACGTATCGACGTCGCCGGTGGTGTGCAGCGTACCGTCGGACAGCACCACGAAGTTCGAGGCATCGCCCAGGTTGTGGTCGTTGTCGATCTGCAGGGTGCCACCGCCAACCACCGACGCGCCGCCGGTGAAGGTGTTGTCGCCGCCGAGGACAAGCGTACCGTCGGACACGAAAACACCGCCCGCCTGCGAGAGCGTGCCGTCGAACTCGGCGGTTCCGCCGCCCTGCTTCACCAGCATGCCGGTACCCGACACGTCACCCGTGGACGTGAGACTCGTATTCGTGTCGGTATCAAACGTGCTGTTGCCGGTCAGCGTCACGTCGCGGGCGCTGTCCACATCACCCGTGGTATGAAGCGTGCCGCCGTTCACGGTCAGGTCGCCCGAGGCATCGCCGAGGTTGTGGTCGTTGTCGATCTGCAGCGTGCCGCCCGTGTTCACGGTGGTGCCGCCGGTGTAGGTGTTGTCACCGCCGAGGACCAGGGTGCCCGCGTTTACCACGGTGCCGCCCGTGTGCGACAGGGTGCCTTCGAAATCGGCCGTGCCCGCGCCGTTTTTCACCAGCGTGCCGTCACCGGAAACGGTGCCCGTGCTCGTCAGCGCCGTGCCCGCGTTCGTATTGAACGTGCCGGTGCCCGTGACGGTCACGTCGCGCGCGGTGTCCACGTCGCCCGTGGTGTGCAGGGTGCCGTTGTCCAGCGCGAGCCCGCCCGAGGCGGCGCCGAGGTTCTCGTCGCTGCCAATCTGGACAGTCGCGTCCTTCACCGTCGTGCCGCCGGTGTACGTGTTGTTGCCGCCGAGCACCTGGGTGCCGCCGGTGACCTCCACGCCGCCCGTGCCGGAAATCGTGCCGGTGGCGCCGGGGCCCGTCGCGTTGGTGATCACCAGGTCGTTGCCGCCCAGGTTGATGTCGCCCGCGCCGTTGATCGCCTTGACGTCGACGTTGTTGTTCGCGTCGGCGATGTCGAACGTGCCGTTGTTCGTCACGCCCGAGGACGAGGCGATCGTGCCGTCGCCAGCCACGCTCAGGGTCGAGCCCGTGCCGATGCTGGTGCTGCCGGTATAGGTGTTGTCGCCCGAGAAGGTGACGCTACCGCCCGTGTCCGAGTTGACGATGGTGATATTGCCCGGGACGCCGGCACTGTCGTCGGAGATCGTGCCGGTGAAGTTCGAATCCTTGCCGGCCTGGTCGATGACACCACCCTTGTCGGTGACGGTCAGGTTGCTGTCGACGTTGCCCGAGCTATCCGGGGTCAGCGTGCCGCCATCGAACTTGCCGCCGTCGCTGCCCAGGTCAGCCGTGCTGGTGTTCTGGTCGATGGTCGTCGGGCCAGACGGGGTCGTGGGGGTGGTCGGTGCGTTGGAGCCTTCGTTCGGCGCGATGGGACCGAACGGAACATTATTGTCGTACGTGGCGCCGGGCGCCTGGTCCACGAAAAGCACCGGGCTGTTGATGGCGTCATTGAGGTTCACCGACATGAAGCCCAGGCGATACACGCCCGCCGTCGACACCGAATATGTTGCGATCTGCCAGCCCGTCGCGCCGTAGCTGTCCGTCGAATAGTTACCCGTGCCCGGATTGGTCGCGCCCAGCAGCGCATACTGGGAAAGTTCGTTGTTGACCATGGCGAGCACGTTGCTGTCGCCGAGGTTGACCAGGCTGGTCACCGAGACGTCGTTGAAAGGCGTGTAGTCGGTAGAGACGTACTGCCATGCCATCGTGAAGGTGTCACCCGCGTTGAGGGTGAGGTCCTGGTAGATCCACGACGCATTGGTCGGCGTGCCACCCATGGTGGTCGTGATCGCGCTCTGGTTCGCGGCGGACAGGAGGAGTGCCCCAGCGCCCGTACCAAACGATTGGCTAACGTCGTCCTGGTCGCCATTGGCCTGCAGTGACGCCATGTAGTTGCCGTAGGGCGTGACGGTCCAGGAGTGCGTGTTCGTGGGGCCGCCCTGATCCATCGCCTTGAACGATGCCATGCCGGTCACGACGCTAGCACCCGTGCCCTCGGCCGAATAAGCCGTACCTGTTTGGGTACCGACAAGCCCCGTCGTCCAGCCACTCAGGTTGCCGGTTTCGAAGCTGACGTTCGCGATTGCCGGCGAGGTCGTATCCGCGTACGCACTAAAGCTCGTCATCCCAGCCAGCACCAGGCCGGCGTAAAGCGCGGCGCGCAGCGGGGTCACCCGGCGCGCCTGGCGCGAGGCGCCACCACGGGCCGACGAAGCGAACTCAGAGGCCACGACCAGCTGGCCGATGGCGCGATTCCAGACGATGCTAAAGATGCGATTCAAACCCAACCCCCCGTAGATGACGCCGCCGGTATCGGCGAGCGGCGCGCGTGACGCGCTGACGGGGGGCGATAGGCAGGTTCCATGCCACGCCATGTGAAATGGCGTCGCACCGCGGTTCGAGAATTAGGTAGTTTTACGTATTACCGAATTTGTCACTTTTTCGGGTCGAACGGACCGGCGAACGGCGTCACTTTGTGACGTGGTTCTCACAATTACGTTAAAAACTCATATGGATATAAAGACCGGCCGGCGTATCCGGGAGGCCCGCCGGGCCTGAATGTCCATGCAATCGTCACCCCCCGGGGGTACGCTTGGCGCTGCAAACCGTCTCGGGGGCGTGTATCATGGCGCGCCCCCATTTATCTCTTTATCCGTAAAGAAGGATATATCCCTACGATGAGCAGCTTCCTCTTCACCTCCGAGTCGGTCTCCGAAGGCCATCCGGACAAAATCGCCGACCAGATCTCCGACGCCGTCCTGGACGCCATCCTGGCGCAGGATCCCCGTGCGCGCGTGGCCTGCGAAACGCTGGTGAAGACCGGCGTCGCCATCGTCGCGGGCGAGATCACCACGAGCGCCTGGATCGACCTCGAAGCCCTGACCCGCAAGGTCATCCTCGACATCGGCTACGACTCGTCGGACGTCGGCTTCGACGGCGCCACCTGCGGCGTCCTGAACCTGATCGGCAAGCAGTCGCCGGACATCAACCAGGGCGTGGACCGCAAGAAGCCGGAAGAACAGGGCGCTGGCGACCAGGGCCTGATGTTCGGCTACGCCACCAACGAGACGGCTGAGTTCATGCCGGCGGCCATCCACCTGAGCCACCGCCTGGTGGAACAGCAGGCCAAGATCCGCAAGAAGAAGAACTCGCCGCTGCCGTGGCTGCGTCCGGACGCCAAGAGCCAGGTCACCCTGCGCTACAACGAGGCCGGCGAAGCCGTGGCCATCGACGCCGTGGTGCTCTCGACCCAGCACGATCCGGGCGTGAAGCAGAAGGACCTCGTCGAAGGCGTGCGTGAGCTGATCCTCAAGCCCGTCCTGCCGGCGAAGCTGCTGCACAAGGACACCAAGTTCCACATCAACCCGACCGGCAAGTTCGTCATCGGTGGCCCGGTGGGCGATTGCGGCCTGACCGGCCGCAAGATCATCGTCGACACCTACGGCGGCTGGGCCCGTCACGGTGGCGGTGCGTTCTCGGGCAAGGATCCGTCCAAGGTGGACCGTTCGGCGGCCTACGCGGCACGTTACGTGGCCAAGAACATCGTGGCTGCCGGCCTGGCCGACCGTTGCGAAATCCAGGTCAGCTACGCCATTGGCGTGGCGGAGCCGACCTCGATCTCGGTGACGACCTTCGGCACCGGCAAGATCCCCGACGAGAAGATCGAAAAGCTGGTGCGCAAGCACTTCGACCTGCGCCCGTACGGCATCATCAAGATGCTCGACCTGGTGCACCCGATCTACCAGCCGACCGCGTCGTACGGTCACTTCGGCCGCAAGCCGTACGAAGTGAAGGCTGCCGATGGCAGCACCTACACCGCGTTCTCGTGGGAAAAGACCGACCGTGCGGAGCTCCTGCGCGACGCCGCTGGCCTGGGCGCCAAGGCTCGCCGCTAAGCCTCCAACGGCATGCGACACCAAAAACGGGCGCCCTACGGCGCCCGTTTTTTTGCCTCAACGACACAATCAACGCAGGCCAGGAACGTCCGCATTGTCACTCTGCGGCCATTCTCAAAGTATGCAATTACTGAGCCCGTGCAGCGCTATACCATCGCCGCACATCGGCCATAATCGCCTCCCGGTGGGCCTCACCATCGAACGCCCGACCCGGAACAATCATGGCGTTTCCCGAAACGCCGACGATCAACAAACCGTCCGGTGTCGTCGCCACGCTGCGGATAACCTTCCACGACATCGAGCCTGACTTCCTGCCGATCGTGGTCGACCAGCCGTCCGGGGTGAGGTGAAGCGTGCGCTCCCATGGCTTGAACATGATCTGGGGAACCGCCGCGAAGACGGCGACGACCACTGGCAGGCACGCGGCGAACCAGAGCAACACCGACGGCCACGTCAGGTCGGAAAGGCTCCAGGCAATGGCGGCGGCAACGATCACGTGGACGATCCACAGGGACTTCCGCCAGGAGCTCCAATAGAAGCGCCAGACTTCGCCGCGTGTTGATCGGTATCGAAGTGTATGCGTGCCCTCAATGGGCTCCCTATCCAGTGTTGCCATGCTGTCCCCCTCGTACCGCATGCTAGCGAGCGAGCCGGCGCGGACGCCAGTCCCGCCAGCGTGGTGCCTGCCTACCCGCGAAGGTCACGACGGTTTCATGGGCGGGATGCGACACCAAGGCAGAACCTCACGGAGATACCGCCATGGCTCATCGCCTGCCCCGCCTGCTACTTACCGCTGCCCTTGCCACCACCCTGCCCCTCGCCGCGCTGGCGGCCCAGGAGAAGGACTCCAAGGGCGGCACGCCCACGGATGCCGGCTTTTACCAGAACGCCACCGGCGCCAACGTCAGCGAAGTGGAGCTGAGCAAGCTGGCCCTCGCGCAGGGCTCATCGGCGAAAGTGAAGCAATTCGCCCAGCACATGGTCGACGACCACACCAAGGCGAATGACAAGCTGACGAGCCTGGGCAGCGGCGACCGCGGCTATGCCACCACCACCGAGCCGCCGCCGGAAGCACAGAAGGACATCAACGCCCTGAAGATGCTCAACGGGAAGGACTTCGACCGCGAATACGCCAAGGTGATGGTCGCCGACCACGAGAAGGCCGTGGCGATCTTCGAGGTGGAAGTCGAGAAGGGCTCGAACCCGGAGCTGAAGGCCTTTGCCAAAGAAACGCTGCCCACGCTGAAGCAGCATCTGAAAATGGCAAAGGCCCTGCCGACCAAGTAACCCGATCAGGCGTTGCGGTTGCTGCCGGAGAGCACGTCCACCCACACCGCCAGGACGAGGATCACGCCCTTGATGATCATCTGCCAGGAGTTGTCGACGTCCATCAGCTGCATGCCGCTATCGAGGCTGGCCATGACCAGGGCGCCGATCAGCGCACCGTAGACCGTGCCGGAACCGCCGCGCATCGACGTACCGCCGATGAAGCACGCGGAGATCGCGTCCAGCTCGCCGCCCGTACCCGCGGACGGCGAGCCGGAGCCGGTACGGGCCACTGTGATGATGCCGGCGAAGGCGCACATCAGGCCCATGATGGCGAACACCACCAGCTTCACCCGGCCCACGTTGACGCCGGACAGGCGCGTGGCCTCCATGTTGCCGCCCACGGCATAGATGTGGCGGCCAAACACCGTCTGCGTCGAGACGTAGGTGAATACCGCGAGCAGCGCCAGCAGGATCATCACCGGGATGGGAATGCCGTTGGCGTCGTTCAGCATGCGGATGAAGCCGAAGATCACCGCGCCGATGATCACCAGGCGGGCCACGTCGATCCACATGGCCGCCTGCTGCAGGCCGAGCTTCGCGCGGCGCATGCGGCGACGGGCGGTAAGCCCGATCATCACCAGGAAGATGATGCCGCCGACCCACTGCGACAGCGCCACCGGCACGAAGCCCTGGCCCAGCTGCACCAGGTCGTCCGGCGCCGGGGCGATGGTGGAACTACCGGTGATGTAGAGGACGATGCCGCGGAAGGCGAGCATGCCGCCCAGGCCGACGATGAACGACGGTACGCGCATCTTGGTGACGACAAAGCCGTTGAACGCGCCGATCAGCATGCCCAGCACCAGCACCGCGCCGATCGATGGCCAGGTACCCCACCCGAGGTTCACGGTGAGGATGGCTGCGACGCCACCGAGCAGGCCTAGCTGGGAGCCGATCGACAGGTCGATCTCGCCGGCGATGATGATGAACACCATGCCGCAGGCAAGCATGCCGGTAATCGCCATCTGCCGGAACAGGTTGGAGAGGTTGTTCGGCGTGATGAAGGCCTGGTCCGTCTTCAGGTGGAAGAACACCCAGATCACGGCCACGGCGATGAGCAGCGCCAGGATCTTGTAGCGGACGAAGAGTTGCTGGACTTTCTGGGACTGCATGGAAAGGCTTCCCTGGTGACGCGTGGAATGGTGGAGTGGATCAGGCCGCGTGCGCGGGACCTTCGGCGGCATGGGAAATCGCCGCGGCCAGCACCTGCTCGGAGGTAAGGCCGACATTCTTGAAATCGCCGCGCAGCTTGCCTTCGCCGACGACGAGCACACGGTCGCTCACGCCCAGCACCTCGGGCATTTCGGACGAGACCATGATGATGGCCACGCCCTTCGCGGCCAGCTCGAACATCAGCGTGTAGATGTCGTACTTGGAACCCACGTCGACGCCGCGGGTGGGCTCGTCGAGGATCAGCACCTTCGGCTGCGGGAGCAGCATCTTGGTGAGCACAGCCTTCTGCTGGTTACCGCCGGAGAGGCCCTGGATGGCCAGCTCGGGGCTGGCCGTCTTCACGCGAAGGCGCTTGATCTCGGCATCCACCACCTGCATTTCGGCCTGGCGGTCGATCTGGCCGGCATGGGCGAAGTGCGAGAGGGTCGCCAGGGTGATGTTGTCGCCAACCCCCAGCAACGGCACGATGCCCTGGCGCTTGCGGTCTTCCGGCACCAGCGACAGGCCCGCCTTGATTGCCTGCTCGGGGTTCTTCACCTTGATCGGCTTGCCTTCGAGGATCAGCTCCGCCTCGGAGCGGCCCGGGTAGGCGCCGAAAATGGCTGAGACGAGTTCGGTGCGGCCGGCGCCGACCAGCCCGGCGATGCCAACAATTTCGCCGCGGCGCACCTGGAACGAAATATCGTCCACGCGCTTGCGGTTCGGGTTAGCGACGTCCCAGCAGGTGACGTGCTTCGCTTCGAAGATGACCTCGCCGATCTCATGGTCCATCTTCGGAAACAGGTTCTCGATCTCACGGCCGACCATCGCCGTGATGATGGAATGGGTGGTCATCTCGCTCATCGGCTTGGTGACGATGTGCTTGCCATCGCGGATGACGGTGACGGTGTCGCACACGCGGGCCACTTCATCCAGCTTGTGCGAGATGTAGACGCAGGCCACGCCGTCGCGCTTCAGGTCTTCGATGATTGACAGCAAGGTGTCGGTTTCCGACGACGTGAGCGACGAGGACGGCTCGTCGAGGATCAGCAGGCGGGCGTTCTTCACCAGCGCCTTGGCGATCTCGAACAGCTGCTGGTAACCGCCGCCGTAGTTCATCACCGGCGCGGCGACGTTCACGTCCTTCAGCTTCAGCCGTGCCAGCAACGCATCGGCCTGGGCATACATGGCGTCGTAATCCATGACACCGCCGAACTTACGGATCTCGTTGCCAAGGAAGATGTTCTCGGCCACGGAGAGCTGCGGCACCAGCATCAGCTCCTGGTGGATGATGACGACGCCGGCGTTCTCGCTGTCGCGCACCGAATGCGCTTTGAGCGGCTTGCCGTCGAACAGGATCTCGCCTTCCCACGTACCGTAGGGGTACACGCCGGAGAGCACCTTCATGAGGGTGGACTTGCCGGCGCCGTTCTCGCCGCACAGGCCCACGCACTCACCTGGCCGCACGGCCAGGTTGATGCCATTGAGCGCGCGCACGCCAGAAAACTCCTTGACGATGTTGCGCATCTCGAACAGGTATTCGCTCACCTTGTACCTTTCCTCTGCCTGACGACGCCGTGATGGGGCCCGCCATGCGGGCCCCGTTGCGGTGTTACGGGCCTACCTGGGCCTGGGTGTAGAAGCCGTCCTTCACGACCAGGTCGACATTCGCCTTGGTCAACAGCGTCGGGGTGAGCAGGATGGTGTTGATGTCACCCTTGCCGTTGTTCAGCTTCGAGGTGAATGACGGCGTCTCGCCCTTGGCGAACTGCACGGCCAGGTTCGCGGCATCGGTGGCGATGGTCTTGATCGGCTTGTACACCGTCATCGTCTGGGTGCCGGCCTTGATCCGCTTGATCGCCGCCAGGTCGGCATCCTGGCCGGACACGGCCACCTTGCCGGCCAGCTTCTGCCCGTTGAGCGCGGCGATCGCACCACCGGCGGTGCCGTCGTTGGAGGCGACGATGCCCTGGATGTTGTTCTTGTTGGCGGTCAGCGCGTTCTCGATGATCGACTGCGCGTTCGAGGCGAGCCACTCGTTGGTCCACTGCTGGCCGACGATCTTGATGTCGCCCTTGTCGACCAGGGGCTTCAGCACCTTCATCTGGCCTTCGCGAAGAATCTTCGCGTTGTTGTCCGTCGGCGCGCCGCCAAGCAGGAAGTAGTTGCCCTTCGGTGCGGCGTCGACCACGCCCTGCGCCTGCATCTGGCCCACTTTGTCGTTATCGAACGAGATGTACGCGTCGACGTCGGCGTTGAGGATCAGGCGATCGTAAGAGATGACCTTGATGCCGGCCTTCTTCGCTTCGGCCACCACCGTGGTCAGGGTCTTCGCGTTGAACGGCACGATGACGATGACATCGACCTTGCGCGCGATCAGGTTTTCGATCTGCTGGATCTGCTTTTGCTCGTTGGCGTCGGCGGACTGCACCGACACGGTGCCGCCCTTGGCTTCCACGGCCGCCTTGAAGTAATCGCGGTCACGGGTCCAGCGCTCGACGCGCAGGTCATCGATGGAGAAGCCGATCACGGGCTTGTCCTTGCTTGCGTGCGCCTGCGGTGCGAACACGCCAGCGGCGACCATCGATACGGCCAGCAACGTGTGTAGGGCCCTCTGCTTCATGCTGATCTCCATCGTTATGGATTCACCCGCTCAGGACGGGCGGAAATCGTCGCCAGGGACGGCGTCGGTATACAGCGGCTTCAGTTGCTCATAAGAGCGCCGAAACAAAGGGTGGCGCGTTTCACGGAAATAAGCATGACGCGCTGCATCGGGTTCACGCACCGCGGTGACCGCGGGCATGGGGCAAACCACGTCCAGCGAGGCGCCGGGCTCCACCGCCAGGCGGGCCAGCCGGGCCGCGCCCAGCGCGGGGCCCACTTCGCCGCCGGCACGGAGCACCAGTCGTTTGCCGAGAATGTCTGCCAGCATCTGGGTCCAGTACGCGCTGCGCGAGCCGCCACCGATCACTGTGATCTCGTCGGCGATGAGGCCCGTACCCTCGACGGCGAGCAGGCCATCAAGGAGACCGAGACCGACGCCTTCCAGCGTGGCATTGGCCAGGTCGGTGCGGGTGGTGTCGGGGCCCAGGTTCGTGAACGAGCCACGGGCGTGCGCATCGTTATGGGGCGTGCGTTCGCCGGTGAGGTACGGCAGGAACACCGGGCCATCCGGCTTCAGGCCCTCACCTTCAGCATCCGCCAGCAGGGCGGCCACGTCGGCATAGCCGGTAAGCCGTGCCGTGAAGTCCAGGCAGCTGGCCGCGTTGAGCATGACCGACATGAGGTGCCAGGTGGCCGGCAGTGCATGGCAGAAACTGTGCACCGCCGTCTCGGGGCTGGCCCGGAAGCCGTCGGACACGGCGAAATAGACGCCCGACGTGCCCAGCGACAGCATGGCCTGGCCGTGGCGCACGATGCCCACGCCCACGGCCCCCGCGGCGTTGTCGCCGCCACCGGCGGCCACCGGCACGGTCGCCATGCCCCAACGCTCGGCGAGGTCCTTGCGCAGGCGGCCCGCGGGCTGGCTGCCCTCGAACACCTCGGGCATGTGCGAACGGTCCAGGCCCGTGGCGGCGAGCATGTCGTCGCTCCACTGGCGCTGGCGCACGTCCAGCCACAAGGTGCCGGCCGCATCGGACGCGTCGGTCATGTAGTCGCCGGTGAGCTTCAGGCGCAGGTAATCCTTGGGCAGCAGCACGTTCGCCACGCGGGCAAAGATGTCCGGTTCGTGCTCGCGTACCCAGGCGAGCTTGGGCGCGGTGAAGCCCGGCATGGCGAGATTGCCGGTGATCTCGCGAAAGCGCGGTACTTTTTCCAGTGCCGCGCATTCGAGGTCGGAGCGGCCATCGTTCCAGAGGATGGCCGGCCGGAGCACGGCGTCGTCCTTGTCGAGCAGCGTGGCGCCATGCATCTGGCCGGAGAGCCCGATGGCGGCAACGCGGCTTGCATCGACACCCCGCAGCACCTCGCCCACCGCCGCTTCCGTCGCCGCCCACCACGCCGCCGGGTCCTGCTCGGACCAGCGCGGCCGCGGATGGGACACGGTGAGCGGACTCGACGCGCTGGCGCGCACGGCGCCGGCGTCGTCGATCACGACGGCCTTGACCGAGGACGTGCCAAGGTCGATACCGAGGTACAAGCGTACCGATGCGTCCATGTCGGGGGTCATATCACCCATAGATATAACGGTTGACGATGTTTTCGAGCAACTCCTGGTGGCCCGATGCGTGCTTCGGGTGCAGGTCGCGCGACAGCGCTTCGTCAGCGAGCGATGCCAGCGTGAAGCCACCGCTGAGAATCTTCGTGCCTAGATCGGCATCCCAGCCGGCATAACGCTTCGCCTTCAGCTCGGCAAGCGTGTCTTTCTCCACCATCTTCACCGCACGCTCCAGGCCCAGCGCCAGGGTGTCGATGGCACCGATGTGGCCGTGGAAAAGGTCTTCCGCGGCGTGGCTCTGGCGACGCACCTTGGTGTCGAAGTTGAAACCGCCCGTGGTGAAACCGCCGGCCTTGAGGATCTCGTAAGTGACCAGGGTCATTTCTTCGACGCTGTTGGGGAACTGGTCGGTGTCCCAGCCGTTTTGCGGATCACCGCGGTTGGCGTCGATGGATCCGAACAGGCCCAGGGCGATCGACGTGGCCACTTCATGCTGGAACGAATGACCGGCCAGCGTGGCGTGGTTCGCTTCAAGGTTGGTCTTCACCTCGTTCTCAAGGCCAAACTCCTTGAGGAAGCCGTACACCGTGGCGGTGTCGTAGTCGTACTGGTGCTTCGTGGGTTCCTGCGGCTTGGGCTCGATGAGGATGGCGCCCTTGAAGCCGAGCTTGTGCTTGTGCTCCACCACCATCTGGAAGAAACGGCCCAGCTGCGCGCGCTCGCGCTTCAGGTCGGTGTTGAGCAGCGTGTCGTAGCCTTCGCGGCCACCCCACAGCACGTAATTGGCGCCACCCAGGCGATGGGTAGCCTCCATCGCATGACGCACCTGGGTGGCGGCATAGGCAAACACTTCCGGCTGCGGATTGGTCGCCGCGCCGGCCGCGTAGCGCGGGTTGCTGAAGACGTTGGCCGTGCCCCAGAGCAGCTTCACCCCGGTATCGGCCTGCTTCTTTTCGAGCACGTCGACCATGGCGGCGAAGTTGTTGCGGTACTCCGCCAGGCTGTTGCCTTCCGGCGCCACGTCGGTGTCGTGGAAGGTGTAGAACGGCGTGCCGAGGCGGGTGAAGAAATCGAATGCCGCATCGGCTTTTTCCCGGGCCTTCTGCATCGGGTCGCCCGACTGCTGCCAGGGACGCTCGAAGGTGCCAGCGCCAAAGACATCCGAACCGGGCCATACGAAGGTATGCCAGTAGCAGACCGCGAGGCGCAGGTGCTCGGCCATGGTCTTGCCGAGTAGCTTGCGGCTGGCGTCGTAGTGGTGGAACGCCAGGGGGTTATCGGAACCCGGGCCTTCGAAGGCGATGTTCGGGATGCTGGAGAAGTACGACATAACGATTCCTTGACGAACGTGGGGACGCATCCCATTGAAGATGGCTACCTCGGCGTTCCGGCGCAATTGCGATTTCCCGCGATGCCTCCAGCCTTTTTCCTGCCGCGATGCGTCATGGCCTCCCGGCGCATTCCCTGCTAGTTTTCAGGGCCATGGCACCGCATCGCATCGCACTGCTGTTCAACGCCAACAAGGTCTATGACCGCCAGGTCATCGCAGGCATTGGGCACTACCTCAATAGCACCCGCGTCGAGTGGGACCTCTTCCTTGAGGAGGATTTCCGCAGCCGCATGCGTGACATCCACCAGTTCAAGGGAGACGGTGTCATCGCCGACTTCGACGACCCCGAGGCCGCCGAAGCCCTGCGCGAGTTGCATATCCCGGTGGTCGCCGTGGGTGGCTCGTACCACGACCCGGCGCAGTACCCGGTGGGCGTGCCGTACATCGCCACCGACAACGACCGCCTCGTGCGGCTGGCGTACGACCACCTGATCGAACAGGGGCTGTCGCGTTTTGCGTTCTATGGCATCCCCGCCACGGCGGGCAGCCGCTGGGCGCAGGAGCGCGAGCACGCGTTCCGGGCCATCGTCTCGGCCGAGAACGTGGAAGGCATCGTTTACGAGGGATCGCCGACCACCGCGGGTGGCTGGGGTGAAGCCGTCGAACACCTGGTGTCGTGGCTGTCCGACCTGCCCAAGCCCATCGGCATCATCGCCGTGACCGACGCACGGGCGCGGCAGTTGCTGCAGGCCTGCGTCATCGGCGGCGTCGCGGTGCCCGAACAGGTGGCCATCGTCGGCATCGACAATGACCCCATGGCCCAGCTGCTCAATCGCATCCCGCTGACCTCGGTGATCCAGGGGGCGGAGGAAATGGGCCGCACCGCCGCGCATGTGCTGCACCAGATGCTGCGTGGCATGGATTGCTCGACCACGCGGGTGATCGTGCCGCCGGTGGGCATCAACGTGCAGGTGTCCAGCCGTTACCAGCCGATGCGCAGCCCGCACGTGATGCGCGCCAGCCACTACATTCGCCAGTACGGCTGCCTGGGCATCAAGACCGAACAGGTGGCCGATTACGTCGGCGTATCGCGCACGGTGCTCGAAGAACACTTCAAGCGCGAGCTGAAACAGACCGTCCACCAGGCCATCCTCAAGCACAAGCTCGATACGGCCTGCGAACTCATCATCAACGGCGATACCACGCTCGCGGACATTGCCATCCGCTGTGGCTTCACGTCGCTGCAATACATGTATGCGGTATTCCGTCGCGAGTACGACTGCACGCCGCGCCAATACCTCGAACTCCACCGAAAAGCGGCCGCGTCCTGAACGCGGCCGGCACGGACTGCTCTCCCTGATGTCTATCTCCGAACCTACCGCCTGGGGCCATTTGCCCGACGGACGCCCGCTCCATCGCTGGACCCTGCGCAACGCCCGCGGCATGCGCGTCGATATCAGTGACCTCGGTGCCACCCTGCTCTCCTGGCAGGCACCCGACCGCCGGGGCCACCTTGGCGAAATCCTGCTCGGCCATGCGGACGCGGACCACTACCTCGCCGCCACCGCCTTCATGGGCGGGATCGTCGGCCGCTGGGCCAACCGTATCCGCGGCGGCCGCTTCCAGCTCGATGGCATCGAGTACAAGGTGGACCGCAACGATGGCGACAACCACCTGCACGGCGGCCACGATGGTTTCCACGCGCGGCGCTGGGATGTCGAGGTGGACGGCGACGCGCTATGCCTGCAGCTCGCCTCGCCCGAGGGCGATGGCGGCTTCCCCGGCGATGTCCGGGTGACGCTGCGGATCACCCTGGACGACGACGGCGCGCTGGACCTCCGTTACGAGGCCACCACCAACGCGCCGACGCCGCTGAACCTTACCTCGCACCCGTACTTCAACCTCAACGACCGCCGCCCGGATATCCGCGACCACCTGATTCGCATCGACGCGGCGGAATTCCTGGCCACCGACGCGGGGGCCATCCCCACGGAGCGGCAGCCCGTGTCCGGTACCGCCTTCGATTTCCGCACGGCGGCGCCGATCGGCTCGCGCCTGCACTGGCCGGACGCCCAGCTGCGCCTGGCCGGCGGCTTCGACCACTGCTACATCCCGGCCCCGGCCCCAGGCGGCGCTTCGCGGGTGGTGGCCGTCGTCACCGAGCCCTCCAGCGGGCGCCGTCTCACCGTGGAGACAGACCGCGAGGGCCTTCAGTTCTATAGCGGGCAGAAGCTGGCCGGCCAGGTGAGCCGCGACGGCAAGCGCTACCAGGCCTTCGCGGGCTTCGCCCTGGAGGCGGAGGCCTTCCCGGACCAGGTGAACATGGCGGACGCCGAGGCCGCGATCCTGCGCCCCGGCGCCACCTACCGCCAGGCCACCCGTTACCGCCTGGACACGTTGTAACGGGGCGGGAGCACCGGAGCAGGTAGAATAGGGAGATGTCCCTAATCCAGATCCTCGGCCTCGACTACAGCGTCGGCGGCCCCCTCCTGCTTGAACATGTCGATCTCTCGCTCGACCTGGGCGAGCGCGTCTGTATCGTCGGCCGCAACGGCGCCGGCAAGTCCACCCTGATGAAGCTCATCGCGGGTGAGCTGAAGCCCGACGACGGTGAAATCCGCCTGCAGGGCGGCACGCGCGTGGCGCGGCTTACCCAGGAAGTGCCGCAGGACACCGCCGGCACGGTGTTCGACGTGGTGGCCGATGGCCTCGGCGAGCTGGGCCACCTGCTGGCCCGCTACCACCACCTGCTCGAAGAGGGCGACATGGACGCGCTGGGCGACGTGCAGTCGCAGATCGAAGCGCATAACGCGTGGGATCTCGACGCCCGCGTGGAAAACATCATCGAGCGCCTGGAACTGCCGGGGCACACCGATTTCGCCGACCTCTCGGGCGGCATGAAGCGCCGCGTGCTGCTGGGCCAGGCCCTCGTCCGCGACCCGAACCTGCTG
The DNA here is from genome assembly GCF_006385595.1 of Luteibacter pinisoli. Classification (NCBI taxonomy): domain Bacteria; kingdom Pseudomonadati; phylum Pseudomonadota; class Gammaproteobacteria; order Lysobacterales; family Rhodanobacteraceae; genus Luteibacter; species Luteibacter pinisoli. Next base: position 719,619 of record NZ_CP041046.1, on the reverse strand, counting down.
CTGCTCGACGAGCCCACCAACCATCTCGACATCGAGGCGATCGCCTGGCTCGAAGGCTTCCTCAAGGGCTTCGCCGGCGCCATCGTCTTCATCACCCATGACCGTAGCTTCCTGCGTTCGCTGGCCACCCGCATCGTCGAGATCGACCGCGGCCAGGTGACCAGCTGGCCGGGCGACTACGACAACTACCTGCGCCGCCGCGAAGAGCGCCTGCACGCGCAGGCGCAGGCAAATGCGCATTTCGACCGCAAGCTCGCCCAGGAAGAAGTGTGGATCCGCCAGGGCATCAAGGCGCGCCGCACCCGTAACGAAGGCCGCGTGCGTGCGCTGAAGGCCATGCGTTTCGAGCGCGCCGAGCGCCGCGAGCAGACCGGCAACGCCAAGATGACGATGGCCAACGCGCAGGCGTCGGGCCGCAAGGTGGTCGAGGCCAAGCACGTCACGCAGGCCTACGACGGCCGCACGCTGATCGCCGATTTCTCCGGCACCATCATGCGCGGCGACCGCGTGGGCATCATGGGCCCGAACGGCGCCGGCAAGTCCACGCTGCTGAAAATCCTGCTCGGCCAGCTGGCTCCGCAGGAAGGCACGGTGGTCGAAGGCACGGGCCTGGAAATCGCCTATTTCGACCAGCACCGCATGGCGCTGGACGACAGCATGAACGCGCTGGACAACGTGGCCGAAGGCCGCGAATACATCGAGCTCAACGGCCAGCGCAAGCACATCATCGGCTACCTGCAGGACTTCCTGTTCTCGCCGGAACGTGCGCGCGCACCGATCACCCGCCTTTCCGGCGGTGAGCGCAATCGTCTTCTTCTGGCCAAGCTGTTCGCGCAGCCGTCCAACCTGCTGGTGATGGACGAACCGACCAACGACCTCGACGTGGAAACGCTGGAGCTGCTCGAAGAGCTGCTCGGCGAATACACCGGTACGTTGCTGCTCGTCTCGCATGATCGCGACTTCATCGACAACGTGGTCACCAGCACGCTGGTGCTCGAAGGCGATGGCGTGGTCGGCGATTACATCGGCGGTTACAGCGACTGGTTGCGCCAGAAGCCGATCATCGCCGCGGCGAAGGCCGCCGCGGCCGCCACGGCCAAGCCGGCACCTGTCGCCGCGCCGGCACCGGTGGCTGCACCCGTGGCCGCGAAGAAGAAGCTCTCGTTCAAGGAACAGCGCGAGCTGGACCTGCTGCCGGCGAAGCTCGAAGAGCTGGAAACCGAAATCGCACGGCGCACGGAAGCCATGAACGATCCGAAGTACTACCAGCAGGACGCGGCGACGATCACGCGGGCGAACGACGAGCTGGCGAAGATCCAGGCCGAGCTCGACACGGCCTTCGCCCGCTGGGAAGAGCTGGAGGGCTAACCCTCCTTAGAGGCGGAACACCTCGACCACGCGGGCGAGGTCGGCCGCCTGGTCTTCCAGGCTCTTGGCCGCGGCTGCGGCTTCTTCCACCAGCGCCGAGTTCTGCTGGGTCGAATCATCCATGCGCGACACCGCATGGTTGATCCGGCCAATCTGCTCGGACTGGTCGGTGGAGGCGCGGCTGATGTCGCCCATGAGCGACGCCACATCGCGGATGCGGCCAATCACGGCCTGCATGTTGTGGCCTGCTTCCGTCACCAGGCCGTGGCCGGTATCCACCTGCGCCACCGATTCGCTGATCAGTGCGCCGATTTCCTTCGCGGCCGTGGCACTGCGCTGCGCCAGGTTGCGCACTTCCGCCGCCACCACGGCAAAGCCCCTGCCCTGCTCGCCCGCGCGCGCCGCTTCCACCGCCGCGTTCAAAGCCAGGATGTTGGTCTGGAAGGCGATGCCGTTGATGATGCCGATGACATCGGCCATCCGCTGCGCCGACGCCTGGATGCCATTCATGGAGGCCACGGCCTCTGCCATGGCGCCGGCTTCCTGTTGCACGGCGACGCTGGCGCCTTCGGCCAGGGCGCTCGCACGGGTGGCGTTGCCCGCGTTATCGCGCACGGTGCGCGTCAGCAAGTCCAGGCTGGCCGCGGTCATCTGCAACTCGGCGGCCTGGCGTTCGGTGCGCATCGACAGGTCGGTGTTACCGGCCGCGATCTCCGAGGTACTGCTGGTCATGCTCGCCGTGGCACGGCGCACCGAGCGGGCGATACCGCCCAGGCCATCGCCGATGCCGTCGATGGCGTTCATCAGCTGGCCGATCTCATCGGCGCGCGTGGAGGCAAGCCGCGTGGTGAGGTCGCCCTCGGCGAGACGGCTGGCCGCATCCACCGCCGACTTGAGCGGTCGGGTGATACGCACGCGGATAGCGACGAACAGCAGCAGGCACAGCACGCCGATGATCACCAGGCTGCTGATGATCGCCACGTTGCGCAGGTGGCGCACGGGCGCATACAGCTCATCGGTATCGACGGTGCCAGCCACCATCCAGTGCCAGGCGGGGTCGGTGGCATAGACGGCGAGGCGCTCGGTCTCGCGCCCGGCCACGGCGACGCGATAGCGCGCCTCGCCCTTGCCTGTCGAAAGCATCGACGCGTACACCGGCTGGCCATCCACGCCCACGGCCTTCAGCGCGGCGCTATCGGCCTTCGCGGCAGGGTCCGCCAGCGCCGGGTCGACGATGTACGAGCCGTAGCGCTTGCCGGCGCTGGCGTCGATCACGGAGTAATGCCCGCTCTGTCCAATACGGATGGAAGCGATCTGCGCGCGCAGCGCGTCCATCTCCTGGGTGATCTCCACGCCGACGAACCACACGCCGATGACGTTGCCGCCCGCGTCGCGGATCGGCTCATAGCGCGTGATGTATGGCTTGTCGAACAACACCGCCGGGCCGCCATAGCCCTTGCCGGCCAGCAGCTGGGGGAAGGCCGGGTGGGCGTGGTCGATGGACGTGCCCACGGCGCGGGAGCCGTCCTGCTTCTTCAGCGAGGTGGTGACGCGGATGAAATCCTGCCCGTCGCGCACGAACAGCGTGGCGACGACGTGGGCACGGGCGGAGAACTCGTCGACCACCGTGAAGTCGCCATTGACCGGCTTGCCTTCCAGGGTCATCACGGGGACGGTGCGGTCGCCCATCTTCACTCGCTTCATCGGGTCCATACCCAGCGCGGTCGCTGGGAAGTAGCTCTCAAAAACGGCAAGGAAACGGTCGGATTCGGCCAAAAGTGCGCCACTGAACGTATTCACCATCGCAATGATGGCGCCGTTTCCCCGGCTGAGGTCGTCGCGCGAGCGTGTCTCCAGCTCCCTTGAGACGAGAGTGGTAACCAGCACCGTCAGCAGGGCAATACCCAGGGAAACGATGGCCACGACCAGCAGCGTAAGGCGTGCGCCCACGCTCAGGCCGCGCCAGCGCGCGCGTTGAGGGGTGTCTTTCATGGTGAAACCTGAGGAGGAAAGCGGGTTGGACGGCGAATGACGCCAGTCATGCCAAGCCGTTTTCGGCAGGGTCCGGGGGAGCTTTAGCCGAGTTTTTTTGCGGCGCAGCGTGACACCTTGCAACTTCGGCGTCTTAATTCGCCCCACGGGGAGTTAGATCGATCCAAGTCAGGAAAGGTTGCGGGCGAAAAGCCCCTGAACCTGAATGACGGAAACCGGGGCGGGGAGGGTTTGGAAGCAGATGCTTCCCCCCAGGGGAAAACTTTGTAGAGCGACATAACCATAGCTGCCGGGCTGGGGAACGGGATCGGCTGCCTGAAATTTGGATCGATCCAAGCACAGGATGAGGAGGGGCACGTGCACGAATAGATCGGGCATCTGCAGCAGTGATGTACGGGGGACACCGCGCCGACTCCAAACATGGCGCACACCACTGAGGGAATTCAAAAGTGACTTATCTGCCACACATGCTTAAGCGCAAGCCGCTCTGCGCCGCGCTCGCCACCGCTACCCTGTCGATCGCCGGTTTCATCGGCGTACCCGCGACCGCGTTCGCGCAGACAGCAGCGCCTGCCGCCACCACCGCAGCCGCGCCTGCGCAAACCGATGACACGGTAGCCGCGAAGAAAACCAATAAAGACCAGAAGGCAGGTAAGGACCAGAACGCCACGAACCTGGATACGGTGGTCGTCACCACCTATGCCCAGTCGATCGAGCAGAACGTCCAGGACAAGCGCGAAGCCAACTCCATCGTCGAAGTGATCAACGCGCAGAACATCGCGCAGTTCCCGGCGAAGAACATCGCGGACGCGCTGGCCCACGTGCCGGGCGTCGTCATCAGCCGTGAATCCGGCGAAGGCAAGACCGTCAGCATCCGCGGCCTCGCTCCCGAACTGACCTACACCGAACTGAACGGCAACTACGTCGCCTCGGCCGATACCTCGGCCGGCCTGACGCGTTCGTTCAACTACACGCTGTTCCCGGCCAACATGTTCTCGGACATCAAGCTCTACAAGAGCCTTGAAGCCCGCCTGGACGAAGGCGGCATCGGCGGTAACGTCGACCTGCGCACGCGCCGCCCGCTGGAAATGGCTGCCAACGAAGGCTTTGTCTCGGGCACCGCCGCCAGCTCCGACACCAGCGCGAAGACCGAGCCACAGGGTTCGGCCCTGTGGTCGTGGAAGAACAAGGACGAGACCTTCGGCGTCCTCGTCGCCGGTTCGTACCAGAAGCGCCAGGCGACCACGTACGAAGCCGATGCCTCGAGCTGGCACTGGTGGTCGGATAACTGCAAGGACCACACCACCTGCACGCAGTCGCCGGTGGACATCCACGGCAACCCGTACGATGCCGCGGTCAACAACAACATCGATCTTTGGGGCAACGGCGTCGTCGACCAGGCCGGCAATGTCTCCAACGGTTTCTGGATGCCGCAGCAGTTCGCCACGAGCCGCAACGACCTGACCCTGAAGACCAAGGGTGCCCAGGCCACGATGCAGTTCAAGCCCAGCGACCACTTCCTGCTGACGGGTAACTACTTCCGCTTCGAGCGCCAGCAGACCCAGATCACCAATACGCTGGAAATCCCCGAGTGGGGCCTGCCGAACAACTCCAACTTCGCGGACCAGAACGGCCGCCTGCTGGCACCGAACGGCCTGACCTTCGACCCGTCGCACACCATCGTTACCGGCGCGAACTACAAGCTCCCGGCTGCGGGCGTGGGCTGTAACTCGGCCGTCAACCCGGTGACCGGCGCGGCCCGCCAGGCCGTCGACGTCTGCTCCACGGAAATTCCGTGGCTCAACGGCAACTACTCGGTCGAAAAGGCCACCTCGCAGACCCTCAACCTGGAAGGCGAATGGGACAACGGCGGTTCGCTCAGCGGTTCGTTCAACCTCGGCCGCACCTGGGCCAAGGGCGGCCCGTCGGTCGAACTGGGCATGGCTGCCAAGCCGCGTAACTTCGTGAACGGCCAGTGGGTGAACGGCAGCGATGGCGCGTCGTGGACCACCTCCGGTACCGACGTGGCCGGCAAGCCGGGCATCAGTGCCGAGCAGGGCGTGCTGCAGAACATGATCAACGGCGCGGGCCAGGTCGACCTGGGTTCCACCGGTTCGAACATGGTCAACACCTCGAACTCGCAGAACTTCGCGCAGGCCGACTTCACCTGGTCGCTGGATTCCACCTGGCTGCAGTCGATCCAGTTTGGCGGCAAGTACACCGACGCCAATGCCGAACAGCAGAGCAACGAAGTGCGCTGGTACTGCAAGGGCACCCAGCTGCAGTTCCAGACCTGCGATCCAAACGCGGGCCAGCTGCCGGCCGGCTTCCTTGAGCCGAACTACCTCAACGGCGTGAACCACGCGTACGGCGACGACATCTTCCCGGCGATCAACTTCCCGGCGTACTACAACTACCTGAACTCGACCTACGACCGCACGCTTTACAACAAGCCGCAGAACAAGTCGTCGATCGGTGAGAAGGTGGCTGCGGCCTACGTGCAGGCGAACTTCGACACCGGCACCATCCGCGGTAACGTCGGCCTGCGCTTCGTCACCACGAAGCAGGACCTCACAGTCGCCAACCAGGTCACCACGAACAACGCGGTGTACTACCACGATCCGCAGGGCAACATCCTGATCTGCCCGGCGTCGGGCGTGAACGCGGGCGGCGGTGCGTGCGCCCCGGGTGACTTCCAGTACCTGCCGCGCGAAGTGTCGGTCATCGAGAACTACACCAACTCGACGACGCAGAAGCGTTACAACAAGTTCCTGCCGAGCTTCAACATCGCGTGGACGATCTGGGATGACTTCATCCTCCGTGCCGCCGGCTCGCAGGCGCTGGCCCGTGCCAACTACACGGACCTCGCCCAGCTCGGCCAGCTGACCAACAACACGCAGGAGTACTACAACGACCGCAAGCAGTTCGGTGCTCCCCTGCCGGGCTGGTACGGTTCCGGTGCCAATGCCGACCTGAAGCCGTTCACGGCCACCCAGTTCGACCTGGCCGGCGAGTGGTACTACGGCCCGCATTCGGTCGTCGGCGTGGATCTGTTCCAGAAGAAGGTGAAGAACTTCGTCGTCCCGGTCACCGTCAACAACATCAACGTTGACGTCGGTGGCACGCAGACGAACTTCCTGCAGTACAGCACCAACGCGAACGGTCGTTCGGGTACGTCGAAGGGTGTGGAAATCTACAACCAGCACACCTGGGATTCGGGCTTCGGCTACATCCTGAACTACACGCTCAACAAGACCAACGAAACGGCGGTCTCCCTGGGCGATACGCAGGTGGGCAAGGCCGAGCTGATCGGCAGCGCGAAGTACGCGGCGAACGCCTCGCTGTTCTATGAAAAGAATGGCCTGCTGCTGCGTGCGAGCGACAACTGGACCGGCCGCACCATGACCGGCCTGGCGTCGGGCCTGCCGGTGTACGCGCAGCCGTACCACCAGATCGACCTGAACGGCGACTATGAATTCAACAAGCACTTCATGGTCACGGCGTCGATCATCAACTTCAACAAGGCCACGCCGCACACCTATCTCGGTGGCGACACCCGTGCACGACTGGTCCAGCTGCTGTACCCGGGCCGCCAGTACTACCTGGGTGTGACCTACAAGTTCGGTGGTGAATCGGACAAGTAAGAAAATCGACGGGGCCAGGCACATCGCCTGGCCCCGTCTTCGTTTCAACGGATGCATCCCCACTCCGTCGAAGGACAACATCATGAATTCTTCCAAGGCACGCGCCTCCCGCCGTGCTCTCGTCGTCGCTGTGTCGCTCGCCCTGCTGGGCACCGTCGGCGCCACCCCTCCGAAACGTTCGCCCGTTGACGAAGCCAACCCGCTCGTCGGCACCGCCTCGCTCGATCGCCAGGAGCTGATCGGCAACGCGCCGCCCCCGGGCGAGCCGCTCTACACCGGCATGACCACGCCCGGCGCCAGCCTGCCGGAAAGCGCGACCGAAGCCGCACCGGTGAACATCAATGCCGACCTCAGCTTTGCCACCGGCGTCCCCGTGGCCTATGACTACCGCCGTCCGGCGATGGTCGGCTTCAGTGGCGGCGGTTCCACGTATGGCGCACGCGGTGCGCCGCTGGTGATGCCGGTGGTCGGCGACTGGACCGTCCCGCCCGATTACGCCACCTCGTACTACGACAAGGCCACCGAGAAAGCCTCGCCCGGCTACTACGCGGTGGACCTGGCCACGTTCCATACCAAGGTGGAGCTCACTGCCACGCAGTGGACCAGCCTGATGCGCTTCACCTTCCCGGAAAGCCACCGCTCCAACGTGGTGCTGAACCTGCGCCGCGACGGTGGTGACGTGGAAGTGGTCGACGACCACACGATCCGTGGCGCGGCCACGACCGGCCGCCGCGACCGCGATACCGATGGCCCGTTCTTCGTCGCCGAGTTCTCGCGCCCCTTCACCAAGTTCGGCACCTTCCACGCCGAAGTGACCGAGAAGGGCGAAGGCCTGGGCCGCGAAGACGTCCAGACCGGCCGCAACAAGGTGTCGGGCAATTACGCCGGCGCTTATGTCACCTTCGATACCAAGGCCGGCGACCAGGTGGTGGTGCGCATCGCGCATGGCCACAGCGCGCAGGAGGCCGAGCAGCGACTCAAGGCGCAGGACAGCGACACCGATTTCGACCGTGTGCACGCGAAGGCCCGCGCCATCTGGGGCGAGCTGTTCGACCGCGTACAGGTGACCGGCGGCACGCCGAAGCAGCGCATGCTGTTCTACTCCACGCTGTACCACTCCTTTGCCAGCCCGCGCATGATCGCCCGCAAGGGTGAGCACTACACGAACTCGGCGGGCCAGGACCAGGTGGCCGATTACGACCACTACGGCCCCGTGCCGTACTGGGACACCGGCCGCAACCAGATCACGCTGCTGATGCTGCTCCAGCCCAAGGTGGTGCAGGACATCATGCGCTCCGAGCTGGACCGCGCCGTCGAGCGTGGCTACATGAACACCTCGTTCCATGGTGACCATGCGGTGTTCCTCTACGATGGCGCGCAGCAGCGCGGCATCCCCTTCGACTATGCCGCCGCGTACGACGCCCTGCGCAAGAACGCGACCGACCCGAAGGGCCCGCGCGGTTACCTTGCCGAGTACGACAAGAACGGCTGGATCTCAGACATCGTGCCGGAAGGCAACCCGAGCCCGCCGTACGCCGGCGGCAAGGCCGGCGTGGCCACCACGCTGGAATACGCCTGGGATGACCACGCCCTCGCCGACGTGGCCCGCCGCCTTGGCAAGACCGACGACGCCGCGATGTTCGAACGCCGTGCCGCGAACTACAAAAACGTCTTCGATCCGTCCGTGGGCTTCTTCCGTGGCCGCACGGAAGACGGCAAGTGGATTTCGCCGTTCGACCCGGCCGAGCCGTACTACAACTTCATGATGAAGGAAGGCTCGGGCTGGTCCACGCTGTGGTTGGTGCCGCATGACGTGCAGGGCCTGATGAACCTGCTCGGTGGCCGTGATGCGTTCAATGCCAAGCTCGATACGTTCTTCACCACGCCGTATGCGCCGAAGGGCATCTGCCGCGACTGCACCGGCGTGATCGGCCAGTACGTACAGGGCAACCAGCCGGACCAGCAGGCCGCGTACCTGTATGCATGGAGCGGCCAGCCCTGGAAGACCCAGGCGCTGACCCGTCGCATCCTCGCCGACATGTACGGCAGCGACTCCACGGGCTATGGCTACCCGGGCATGGACGACCAGGGCTCGACCTCGTCGTGGTACGCACTGAGCGCCATGGGCTTCTACCCGGTGGATCCGTCCACGCCGGATTACATCATCGGCAGCCCGATCTTCGACCACGTCCGCCTGCGCCTGGGCAACGGCAAGGTCTTCGAGATCGTCGCGAAGAACAACTCGGAAAAGAACCTCTACATCCAGTCCGCCACGCTCAACGGCAAGCCGTGGACCAAGCCGTGGTTCAGCCATAACGACATCGTCAATGGCGCCACGCTGGAACTCACGATGGGCCCGCAGCCCAGCAAGACCTGGGGCACCGCCCCGAGTGATGCGCCCCCTTCCATGTCCAAGGCTCCTTGATGATGAATTTCAGCATTCCCCTCCGCCGTGCGGGCCTCGCGCTCGCACTGGCCACCGCGTTCTCCCCCATGGCCATGGCCGCTGCCGACAAGGGCGACACCTGGAGCGGCAAGACCGCCGCGCTGTCCACCCCGTGGACGGCCAAGGTCTCGCCGAAGAACGCCCTGCCCGAGTATCCGCGCCCGCAGCTGGCCCGCCCGTCGCTGGAACATCCGACGTGGATGAGCCTCAACGGCCTCTGGGAGTTCGCGGCGGCCGATGCGCAGGCCACGCCGACCTTCGGCCAGACGCTCAAGGACAAGATCCTCGTGCCCTACCCTGCGGAATCCGTGCTCTCCGGCGTGCAGAAGCACTCGGACTTCATGGTCTACCGGCGCATGGTCGACGTGCCCGCGGCCTTCACCGCCAACGGCCAGCACGTGCAGCTGAACTTCGGCGCGGTGGCGCAGGACGCCACGGTCTACGTCAACGGCAAGGAAGTGGCACGCCACACCGGCGGCTACACCTCGTTCACCGCGGACATCACCGCGGCGCTGAAGGCGAAGGGCCCGCAGGAGATCGTTGTGGCCGTGCACGCACCGGTGGACGGTGAAGACGTGATGGTGGGCAAGCAGCGCCTGAAGCCGGAAGGCATCTTCTACACCGCCGCCTCGGGCATCTGGCAGTCCGTGTGGCTGGAGCCGGTGCCCGCGACAAGCCTGGCCCAGCTCACCTTCACGCCGGCCGCCAGCCTCGATGCCTTCACGGTCACCTCGAAGCTGCAGGGCGCGGGCGACAACGCCACACTGCACGTCACCGCCTATGCGGATGGCAAGCCGGTGGGCGAAGCCACGGGCCCGGCCGGCAAGCCGCTGCAGCTGGCCATCGCGCATCCGCACCTGTGGAGCCCGCAGGATCCGTTCCTGTACACCTTCAAGGCCACGCTGGCGCAGGGTGACAAGCACGACGACGTCACCAGCTACGCCGGCCTGCGCACCATCGGCATCAAGAAGGTGGGCGGCCTCAACCGCATCGTGCTCAACGGCAAGACCACCTTCCTGCTCGCCACGCTGGACCAGGGCTACTGGCCGGACGGCCTGCACACGGCACCGACCGATGCAGCGCTGAAGTTCGACATCCAGAAGACCAAGGACCTGGGCTTCAACACCATCCGCAAGCACATCAAGGTGGAACCGGCGCGCTGGTACTACTGGGCCGACCACATCGGCCTGATGGTGTGGCAGGACATGCCGTCGCTGCCCAACGGCCACAATGAAAAGCTCACCGACGCGGCGAAGGCCGGTTTCCGCAAGGACGTCACGGCCATCGTGGAACAGCTCAAGGGCGAAACCTCGATCATCGGCTGGATCCCGTTCAACGAGGGCTGGGGCCAGTGGAGCATCCCGGCGGCCGGTGAACTGGCCACCCAGATCAAGCAGCTCGATCCGTCGCGCCTGGTCAACGCGCGCAGCGGTGCGAACTGCTGCGACACCAAGGGCGATCCGCACGCGGGTGACCTGATCGATGTGCACGACTACCAGGGCCCGGGCCTGCCCGCGCCGGATGCCACCCGCGCCTCGATGGACGGCGAGCACGGCGGCCTCACCCTGGGCGTGGACGGCCATATCTGGCCGAACACGGCGATCAATCCGTATGGCTCGGTGAAGGACAACGCCGCGCTGAACGATGGCTACGTCGCCAACACCGCGGTGCTGCGCGACAAGGGTCCGGGCATCGGCGTGTCGGGCAGCGTCTATACGCAGATCACGGACGTCGAAGGCGAACACAACGGCCTGTACACCTACGACCGCAAGATCGAAAAGGTAGACGAAGCCCGCGTGCGCAAGATCAACGAAGAGACGATTCGCGCCGGTAGCACCCCCTGAGGAACGGCGGGTGGGAAGCGGTGATCGCTTCCCACCCTGCCCCGGCCTCAGCCGGTGTTCTGCAGGCCCTGCGAGACACCGTTGACGCACGCGACCAGCGCATTGAGCAGCGCATCGTCCTTGCCCCCCGTGGCACGCCAGCGCTTGAGCAGGTCCACCTGGAGCAGGCTCATCGGGTCCACGTACGGGTTACGCAGGCGGATCGAATTCGCCAGCCGCGGTTCGCGCTGCAACAGCTCGTTCGCGTCCTTGAGTTTCAGCACCCAGCGCACCGTCCGCTCGAACTCCTCGCGGATCTTCGGGAAGAAGCGCTTATGCAGCGGCCCGGCCAGCGTGGAAAACGCTTCGGCAATATCGATGTCCGCCTTCGCCAGCACCATCTCGACATCGTCGAGCATCGTGGTGAAGAACGCCCACTCGCGCGCCATGCGCTGCAGCGTTTCCTCGCCGCATTCCTTCGCCACCGTTTCCAGCGCGCTGCCCAGGCCGTACCAGCCGGTGAGCACCGCGCGGCACTGCGTCCACGAGAACACCCACGGGATGGCGCGCAGGTCTTCCACGCCCTTCATGCTGCGCCGGCGTGCCGGGCGCGAACCGAGGGTCATCCGCTCGATCACATCGATGGGCGTGGCGCCGCGGAAGTAATCGACGAAACCATCCATGTCGACGAAGGCGCGGTAGGCCCTGCGGCTCTCGTCGGAGAGCCGGACCATCACGTCCTTCCAGCCGGACTCGCGCACTTCGGTGACGCGCGGACGCAGCGACGCGCGCATCACCGCGCCCAGGGTCTGCTCGAGGTTACGCACCGCCAGCGCGCGGATGCCGTACTTGCGGTGGATCACTTCGCCCTGCTCGGTGACACGCAGCACGCCCGCCACCGAACCCCGCGGGGAGGCCATCAGCGCCGGGGTGATCCGTGACCCGCCGCGGCTGGCCGAACCGCCACGGCCGTGGAAGAAGGCGACGCGGATACCGGCCTTCGAGGCGACTTCCAGAAGCTCGACCTGCGCACGCTGCAGGCTCCACTTGGAGGCCACGGTGCCACCGTCCTTGCCGCTATCGGAATAGCCCAGCATCACCCACTGGCGATCGCCACGCGCCTTCAGGTGTGCCCGGTACACCGGGTCGTCGAGCAGCGCCTGCAAGGTGGCGGGACCGCCCTTCAGGTCGTCGATGGTCTCGAACAGCGGCGCGACATCCAGCGGTACGCGGCCGTCTTCGAGCAGGCCGCCCCGGCGGGCCAGCGCCAGCACGGCGAGCACGTCGGCAGCGGTCTCGGCCATGCTGATGATGTAAAGGCCCGTGGCTTCGTGCCCGTAACGCTTGCGCGAATCGGCCAGCGTCGCGAACACCGCGCGGAGCATGCCGGCGGCGTCATGGTCCTCCCCGGCGACGAAGCTGCGTTCGCCCGCCGCGTAAGGTCGCAGCGTTATCACCCGTGCGTCGGCATCGCGATCCGCCCAGCCGCAGTCGTCCAGCAGCGCGGCCAGCGCTTCATCGTGCACGCGCGCGTCCTGGCGCACATCCAGCCGCGCCAGGTGGAATCCGAAGGTGCGTGCCCGCCACAGCAGGCGGCCGACGGCATACGCACCCGCGTGGCGCCCGCCGTGATTCACCAGGCTTTTCTCGATCAGCGCGATGTCGTCGATGAATTCATTGGCCGAGCGATAACCGTCATCGCCTTCGTGCTGGGTGGCTTCCAGGCGGGCGGCCACAAAGGTGAGGAACGCGCGATACGGCATGTCGGCATGCCGCGGACGGATGCGCGCGGCCGCATCGGGCAGGCGTTCGCGATAGTCCTCGAGTCGGCGGGAAAGCTTGTCGTCCAGCGACACGCGGTCGATCGTCTGGCTGAGCAGGCGACCCAGCTCGTTGACACCTTCCACGTAGCGCTCCAGCACCAGCGTGCGCTGCGCGGCGAGCGTGGCCGCAATGGTGTCGGCGTTGACGTTCGGATTGCCGTCCATGTCGCCGCCCACCCACGTGGCGAAACGCAGCAGGCGCGGAATCACCACGCCGTCGCCGTAGTGTTCGGCGAGCGCCTGTTCGAGCGCTTCGTACAACGCCGGCAGCACGCGGTAGATCGGGCGGGAGACATAGAAGCCGACGTGGTCGAACTCGTCGGAAACGCTCGGCCGCACGGGCGAGGCTTCCGCCGTCTGCCAGCCGGCCGAGAGGGCCATCAGGATGCGCGCATCGTCGTCACGCAATTCCTGCGGCGTCCGGGTGGGGTCGAACTCGTCGACCAGCGCGCGAACGATCTCCTGCTCCTTCTCGAGCAGCGAACGGCGCACCGCCTCGGTGGGATGCGCGGTAAACACCGGCTCCACGTCGAGCTTGCCCAGCAAGGTGGTCAGCTCCTCGCGGGTGACGCCATCAGCCTTGAGCTGGCCGAGCACCGCGGCCAGCGATTCCGGCTGCGCGCCCTTGCCCTCGCGCTGGTAGTCGCGCCGGCGGCGGATACGGTGGACCCGCTCGGCCGTGTTCACGGCCTGGAAGTAGGTGGCGAAGGCACGGGCCAGTGCCTCGGCGTCGGCGGCGCCCAGGCCGGTGAGGGTGCTGGCCAGGGCATCCACGGCCGCGCCGCTGCGGCGGCGGTGGATGGCGGCGGTGCGGACAGCCTCTACCCGCTCGAAGAAGGGCTGCCTGCCCTGTTCAGCCAGCATCTGGCCTACCAGGGCGCCCAGGCGGCGTACATCCTCGCGCAGGGGGCCGTCGTGGGGCAGGAATTCGGGGTCGCGTACGGCTTCCATCAGGCTCTCTGCTGGTATCGGAACCCCGAGAGTACATAAAAAAATGTGTTTATCTGCTCATCCGGATTCCGCGATACAATGGCAGACCGTTTCGCCCGCCGAGGGGCGCTGCGACCGTAGGGGTTCCCCCGATGGCCAGGCTCGGCGCGGCTTTCTGTACAACGGCGCCCCCGTGACCATCCGGAGCTACGCCACCATGAACGCTGTCACCAAAGACACCGCCACCCAGGATTTCAAAGTCCGTGACCTCTCCCAGGCCGCTCTCGGCCGCCGCCGCATTCGCATGGCGGAAGAGGAAATGCCGGGCCTGATGCAGATCCGCGCCCGCTACGCCGTCGACAAGCCGCTGAAGGGCGTGCGCCTGTCCGGCTCGCTGCATGTCACCAAGGAAACCGCCGTGCTGGCGGAAACCCTCCGCGAGCTGGGCGCCTCGGTGCGCTGGGCCTCGTGCAACATCTTCTCCACCCAGGACGACGTGGCCGCCGCCCTCGCCGACGGTGGCCTGCCGGTGTTCGCCTGGAAGGGTGAATCGCTGGAGGAATACTGGGACTGCACGCTCGACATGCTGACCCACCCGGGCGAACTCGGCCCGCAGCTCATCGTGGACGACGGTGGCGACGCCACGCTGTTCATCCACAAGGGCGTGGAACTCGAAGACGGTTCCGACTGGGTCAACACCCCGAGCGGCAACCACGAAGAGCAGGTCATCAAGGACCTGGTCAAGAAGACCGCCGCGGCGCGTCCGGGTTGGTTCAAGAAGATCGCCGCCGAGTGGAAGGGCGTCTCCGAAGAGACCACCACCGGCGTGCATCGCCTGTACCAGCTCGCCGAAGCCGGCAAGCTGCTGGTGCCCGCGATCAACGTCAATGACTCGGTGACCAAGTCGAAGTTCGACAACCTCTACGGCTGCCGCGAATCGCTGGCCGATGGCATCAAGCGCGCCACCGACCTGATGGTCGCCGGCAAGATCGCCGTCGTCTGCGGCTACGGTGACGTGGGCAAGGGCTGCGCGCATTCGCTGAAGGGCTTCGGCGCCCGCGTGATCGTGACCGAGATCGACCCGATCAACGCCCTGCAGGCCGCGATGGAAGGCTTCCAGGTCACCACGATCGAAGAGACCCTCGGCCTCGGCGATATCTACGTGACCACCACGGGCAACAAGGACATCATCACGCTGGAACACATGGCGAAGATGAAGAACAACGCCCTGGTCTGCAACATCGGCCACTTCGACAACGAGATCCAGATGGATCGCCTGAACGGCGCGAAGGACGTCACCCGCGAGAACATCAAGCCGCAGGTGGACCGCTACACCTTCAACGCTACCGGCAACAGCATCTACATGCTGGCCGAAGGCCGCCTGGTGAACCTCGGCTGCGCCCACGGCCACCCGAGCTTCGTCATGTCGAACAGCTTCTCGAACCAGACCCTCGCCCAGCTCGACCTGTGGGCGAACAAGGATAAGTACGAGAACACCGTGTACCGCCTGCCGAAGAAGCTGGACGAAGAAGTGGCGCGCCTGCACCTGGAACAGATCGGCGTGAAGCTCACCGTGCTGACCAAGGACCAGGCCGACTACATCGGCGTGCCGGTGGAAGGCCCGTACAAGCCGGACCACTACCGCTACTGATCCATCGCACCATAGCGACACACGAAAAGGGCGCCCTTACCGGCGCCCTTTTTTTCGTCGCGAACGAGCGGTTACTTCTGGGCCGTCGTAAGCGGCGACTGGTCGATATCGATGGACTTGCCGGCTTCGCCGCACAGATGCGCGTTGAGCGGCGCGCCCAGCACCTGGTTGCCGAAGCGCAGTTCGACGCGCGCCGGATCCAGGCAACGGCTCTGATCGAACACCTCGCCCGACACCCAGCGCAGCGACAGCCGCGCACTCGCGCCCGGCTCGATACGCACGGGGACGATCGCCGGGCCCGGATGCATGCCGACCGGCGCCTTGCGTGCCACCGGCAGCACGGCCCCCTTCGCATCCTTCATCGTGACGGCGGGCAAGCCGGCGACGATGCACGCCTTGCCGCTCTTGTTGGTCAGCACCAGGTAGGTGCCCCCGTGCGACATCCCGTTGAAGTCGCCGTCGCTGGCATCGGCCACCAGGGCGATCATGTCGGCGGAACAGGGCGGAACGGCGGGGGTGAAGGCCGGCATCGAAGGGCTCCAGGCGGATGGGCGGATGGAAGGCCATCTTGCCTCAGTCCGGTGAACGGGCGATTAGCCATCTTTCCATCTGGATGCAAAGATATATACTCGGAGCCATCGTGTCCGGGTGCCTTCCCATGCCAGCCATCAGCTTCGAGTTCTTTCCGCCCAAAACCGACGAACAGCGCGACCAGCTGGACAAGGCGGTTGAGAAACTGAAGGGCCACGCGCCGGACTATGTCTCGGTGACCTTCGGCGCGGGCGGCTCCACGCTGAGCTACACCGGCGATACCGTGCGCCGCCTGCGCGCCGACCATGGCCTCTCCGTGGCCCCGCACCTGTCGTGCATGGGCGGGACGAAGGCCGAGATCCGCGCCCTGCTGGATGAGTACAAAGAGCGCGGCTGCCGCCGCATCGTCGCCCTGCGCGGCGACCTGCCCTCGGGCATGGCCACCCCGGGTGACTTCCGCTACGCCGCGGAGCTGGTCGCCTTCATCCGCGAGCACAGCGGCGACCACTTCCATATCGAAGTGGCGGCCTACCCGGAGACCCACCCCCAGGCCGAAAACGCCCTGGTGGACCTGCGCCACTTCAAGGCCAAGTGCGATGCCGGCGCGAACGGCGCGATCACCCAGTATTTCTTCAACTCCGATGCGTATTTCCGCTTCGTCGACGACGTGACCCGCCTGGGCGTCACCGTTCCGATCGTCCCCGGCATCATGCCCATCGCCAATTTCAGCCAGCTGCGCCGGTTTTCCGAGCAGTGCGGCGCGGAGATCCCGCGCTGGATCGTCCAGCGCATGCGTGCCCACGGCGACGACGCGGCCGCCGTGCGTGAACTGGGTGCGGAGGTGGTGGCCGAGCTCTGCCGCCGCCTGCTCGACGGCGGCGCCCCCGGCCTGCACTTCTATACGATCAACCGCGCCCGGGCGACCACGGCCGTGCTCGAGCGCCTGGCGTGAAGGCGTGATGGCAAACGTGCGCGCCGTCACCATGCGCTAAGCCGCCGTCGCGGATGATGGCGGCCCGAGCCACCACCATGCGACTTCCGTGATCCGCGCCGCCCTCCTGCTCCTGACGCTCTTCCTGCTGTCCGTCGCCTTCCCTGCTGCCGCGCAGACCCAGGTCCACCGCTGCGTGGGCAAGGACGGCGGCCCGGTCTTCACCGACCAGCCCTGCGGCAACCTGGGCGCCCGCTCCATCGCGCCACCGGCGGCCGCCTCCAGCACCGAGGCGCCCGCGGGCACCTCGCCCTCCACGGGCCTGCTCTGCGCCAAGGACATGGCCACCCTGCGGGTAGCCGTCGCCTCCGCCTTCAACCAGCGCGACGCCAACCGGATTGGCGGGCTCACCCTGTGGAGCGGGTACGGCAGCGGGGGCGCGGTGGAGAACATCCGCAACCTGGAAGCCGTGGTGAAGCAGACCCTGCTCTCCCTGGAGGGTGACGAGGCGGACGGCATCACCGCGGTCACCCGGGTGCCCGGGGGCGGCGAGGCCTCGCACCAGGTCCACTTCGGGGTGGTCCGCGACGCGGGCTGCCTCTGGCTGCGCCCGCCGGCCTGAGCCGCCATGGCGCGGCGCGCCATGTGAACGCCGGAGGTACCCGTTATCATGGGCGGTCCCCTCCGGAGCGCTCCCCATGTCGCAGAACTACCCCGAATGGATCTGGCAGAACGGGCAGATCAAGCCCTGGCGCGATGCTACCGCGCACGTCATGTCCCACGCCCTTCACTACGGCTCGTCCGTGTTCGAAGGCATCCGCAGCTATGAGACGCCCGATGGCGCGGCGATCTTCCGCCTCACCGACCACCTGAAGCGTCTGTTCCTGTCGGCGAAGATCTACGACATGGAACTGCCGTACACCATGGACGAGCTGGCTGCCGCCTGCCGTGACGTGGTGAAGAAGAACGGCCTCACCGCCGCCTACCTGCGCCCGGTGGCTTACCGCGGCCTCGGCGGCTTTGGCCTCTCGGCCGAAACCCCGATCGACGTGGCCGTGGCCAGCTGGCCGATGGGTCCGTACCTCGGGCCCGAGGCGCTGCAAAACGGTATCGACGCGTGCGTGTCGAGCTGGCAGCGCTTTGCTCCCAACACGATCCCGGCGGGCGCGAAGGCCGGCGGCAATTACCTTTCCGGCCAGCTGATCGCGCGTGAAGCGCGTCGCCTCGGCTTCGGCGAAGGCATTGCCCTGGCCTCCACCGGCCTGCTCAGCGAAGGCGCAGGCGAGAACCTGTTCCTGGTGTTCGACGGTGCGCTGCACACGACGCCGGCCAGCGCCTCGATCCTCACCGGCATCACCCGCCACACGCTGATGACGCTGGCCCGCGAGGAAGGCATCGAAGTGGTCGAGCGCGACATGCCGCGCGAGTACCTCTACCTCGCCGACGAGATCCTGATGTGCGGCACCGCCGCCGAGGTCACTCCGATCCGCGCGGTGGACGGCAAGAAGATCGGCAGCGGCAAGGGTGGCCCGATCACCCGTCGCCTGCAGGAGCTGTACTTCGGCCTGTTCAACGGCAAGACCGCCGACCGCTGGGGCTGGCTCGAGCCGGTCTAACGAAAGGCCTATTGATTCCCTCCCCCTGCGTCGCGCTAGCATCCGCGCGCCAGGGGGCGCATTCCAGGCCTTGACTGGCTAACGGACCAGGGGATCACAACATGAAGTTATCGACCCTCGCCGCGGCGGCCATCGCCGTGGCTTGTCTTGTCTCGGGCTGCGCCAGCGTCAACAAGGCCAGCAGTGCCGCCAGCTCGCAGGCGAAGACGTTCACGCCTGTCACCGACAAGGCGGTTGTCTACATCTACCGCAATGAAATCCTCGGCAGCGCCATCAAGATGCCGGTGGACATCGACGGCATGCTGGTGGGCGAAACCGGCCCGAAGTCGTTCCTGCGCCTGGGCGTGACGCCGGGCAAGCACGTCATCTCGTCGCTTTCGGAAAAGAACGCCGACCTCAACATCGACCTCCAGGCCGGCCAGACGTACTACGTGTGGCAGGAAGTGAAGATGGGCATGATGTCGGCGCGCAGCCAGCTGCACCTGATGACCGCGGCACAGGGCCAGAAGGGCGTGCTTGAATGCGACCTGCTGGAAACCACCGCCCCCGCGATGCGTCTCGCCTCACCGTAACGCACCCCCGTAGGAGCCCACCCTGTGGGCGACATCTTTCGCGACGGCGCTGCAGGCCCTGCGGCTCTGTGGCTATGTAGTTCTGTGGCGAAAGATGTCGCGCACAGGGTGCGCTCCTACATCCCTAGCGTGCGGGCAGCGTTACCCGGTAGACGAGGATCCGGTTGTCATTGTCGATCGGTGAATCGCAGGCCTGCCCTTCCATCACGCAATGCCTGGCGATGAAGTCGTTGTCGTTGCCGACGAGCAGGAACCAGTCGTCGGGGTGCGCGTCATCCAGCGCCGGTAGCAGATCCATGGCTTCCCACTTCTCCGACAACTGCGCCAGCCCGTCGTGGCCGGACTCAAGCGAGAGGCCCACGCGCTTGAGATCGTCGGGATCTAGCAGGTTCACCAGCGGCTTCCACGCTGCCGCATGGATGTCGCTGCGCAGTGCACCGCCCTGCCCGAGCACCGAGGCCGTCGCGGTTTCGTAGCGGGTCCCGGCAAGGTTCGTCGCGCCATCGGTATCGACGATAACGATGCTCTTGAAGACGATGGGCTTACCGCCCTCCGCGCCCCAGCCATTGCCGTCACGCGTGAGCATGAGGAAGCGGTGGTTATCCAGCACACGGATCTCGCTTTGCGCCGCCGTGCGGTTCGGTGCGCCACCAGCCCCACGATCGTCGTACACAGGCAACTGCACCACGTAGTGGCCCATCGGCCGTGGCGGCGTCGCATGGCGTGACACGTCGTACACCAGCACGCGGGCCAGCGATCGGCCCGACGCGTCGCTGCCCGTCGAATCCTGCAACAAGGCGCTCTGCAACATCACGAACAGACGCGTGCCATCCGGCGACAGCGCCATGCCTTCCACGCCCTGGTTATTGCGCCGACCCGTCGCTGGCGGCGTCAGTGAGGTGAAGTTCGGCTTGCCGTCCTTGTCGACGGGACGCACCGCCTTCGGCGGCACGAGGACGCCGGTGAGCGCGCCCTTCGCGTTGAAGCGATAGACGTTCGCGGCGTACTCGTCACCGACATAGAAGCCGCCACCCGGGATGAATTGCAGCGATTCCGCATCGAGGGAGATCTTCCCTGCGCCAATACCGCTACCCGGGGCGGGAAGTACCAGGCGCCGCTGAGTGAGCGTACCTGTCCCCGGCTCGGCACCGGTGAACGGCTTACCCGTGAAGTCCTTCAGCGCGATGCCGCCATCGGGCACAAGAGTGACCTTGCCGGCGATGCGTGAGCCGTGCGCAGGCATCGTCATCGAGAAACGCAGGCGGTTTACCCGCCCGGCGTAATCGAAGAAGACGTTGTGCTCGGGATCATTCCGTCCGCGGTCCGGCAGTGTCCACAGCACGCCGGTATAGGTATCGCCATGGCGCTTCCACGAGCCCGGCTCCATCGCGAGCGACGAGAACGAGCCCAGCGTATCGCCGAGGAAGTCGATGGTGCCTGCCGGCAGCACGCCGGCGGCCACCAGGCCCTGGTCCACGTACGTTGTATCGCCCACCACGACGCTGCGTGGCAGCGGCGTGGTGGTGACATCCGGCTGGCGCACTTCGAGGGACTGCGCGGCAGCGCCCCCGACGAGGCACGTGGCGATGAATCCCGCGAGCCGCCCGCGCATCAGAAGCGGACGTCCAGGTTGGCGAAGTACTGGCGCGGTGCCGACGCGTGGAACACGTAGATGGTGCCGGTCGGGTCGCTCGGCGCGAACACGCTGGAATCGAAGTTGCTGGCGTAGCGCTTGTCGCCGAGGTTGGTCACGTTCACCGACAGGCGGATGTCCTTTGCAAACCACGCCGGGCCGAAGTCGTAGCCGCCGGACACATCCCACACCGTGAACCCGCCGAAGCCGCGGTCGTTGGTGTAGGTGTAATAGCGCTTGCCCGTGTACTTGCCGCGCAGCGACGCAAACCAGGGGCCCTGGTTCCAGTCGATCTGCGTGGCGAACATCTTGGTCGGCGTATCGGTCTGGATCTTGCCCTTCGTGTGCTGCACCACGCCCGCCTGGGTGTAATCGCTGGCATAGGTGGAGCGGTTGTACGAGGCCGAGTTGAACCAGCGCAGGCTTTCGATCGGCGACCACACCAGCGTCAGCTCCACGCCGTGGCTATCCACGCCGCCGACGTTGTAGAAGCGGTTGCCGCAGGTCGGGCCCACCGGACTGCGCGAGTCGCAGGGGTTGTACTGCAGCAGGCGATTGTCGAAGCGCACCGTGTATGCCGCGGCCGAGGCAGCGATCGAACCGGCTTCGATGCGATAGCCCGCTTCGAGGCTGCGCGACTTCTCCGGCTTCAGCGAACCCTGCGAATCCCACGTCGCCTGGCTGACGGCCTGCGGGCCAAGCTTGAAGCCGCCCTGGAACATCGCGATGTTCTTGGCGAAGCTGGCGAACACTTCCTGCGTGTCGTCCAGCTTGTAACGCACGCCCGCCTGCGGCAGCAGCGCCTTGCTCGCGCTGAGCTTGCCGGTGGCGAACTGGTTGTTCGAACTGGCCGGAATCGGCTTCACGGCATCGCCCGGAAGCGCGCTGGCATCCGAGGTCACGTGCGGGCTCTTCACACCCACGTCAACGGTGAGGCGGTCGTCCATGAACGACATCGTATCCTGCAGGAAGGCCTGGCGCGTGTTCCACACGGTGCGCTGGTCGAACACGCCCAGGTCCGGCGTGGCATCGATCGGGGCGCTGAGGTCGCGCGGGCCGGTGACGTAGCTGCTGTAGCGCGACGCCGACGAGATGTTGTGCTCGTACCAGACCCCGCCTTCGATGTGCTGGTTCGCGATATCCCAGCCAGCCGAAAGCAGCGCGCCGCTGCGGTTGATCGTGTAGAGCGTGTTGCGGAAGATGATCGGCAGCTGCTGCGGCGTCCCCGGGTAGGAATACGTGCCGCTGTTCCAGTTGTGGCCTTCGCCCGCGTCCTCATGGTGATACGCCATCGCGTGGATCGTCACCGTGTCGCTGGGGAAGAAGTCGCCCGCGAGGTAGTACAGATCATCGTTGCGCAGGATCTGGCCGGCGGTGAACGCACCATCGGCATCGGTATCCGGGCCGCTGCGATCGCACAGCTTTGCATTCAGCGTACCGGCGTTGCAGTACGCCTTGCCGATGGCCTTGTTCCAGTCCGGCGCCGAGCCGCCCCAATCCCAGCCGAGGCCACGCGCCATCTCGCTCTTGGAGAGATAGAAATAGTCGGCCTGGGTCGTGCGCGAGGTATCGGCAAAGCCGGTGATGCGCGCCCAGTCGCCATTCCATACGGCCTTGCCGTTGAACTGCTTGGTGGTCGATTTGTTATAGGCGGACTGGTTGTTCCACAGGTCCGACTCGGTACGCGCACCGGAGAGGTACATCGAGAAACCGTGGTACTCACCCGTGTCGAAGCGGGCGAAGGTACGGCGGTTCTGGTCGCTGCCGAAGGTCTGCACCACGCGGCCGCCCATCGTCTTCAGCGGATCGCTCGACGTGTAGGCGATGGTGCCGCCGAGGTTGCTGGTGGAGGGCGTGCCAAGGTTACCGATGCCTTCGGAGAGCTCGGCGCCCGCAAAGTTCTCCGAGATCAGCGCACGGTTGATCGAAAGGCCGTTGTAGTTGTTGTACGCGCCGTCGCCGAGCGGCATGCCGTCCAGCGTGTAGCCCAGGCGCGTGCCACTGAAGCCGCGCAGGCTCAGCGTCATCGACTGCTCGTTCGAACCCAGTGCATCCACCGACTGCGCGTTCACGCCGGGCAAGGTGTTCAACACTTTCTGCAGGCTGGTACCCGGCGGCAGGGACTTCTGGTCCTGCGGGCGCGAACGCTGCACCTGGCGCGATTCGCCGGTGCCGATGACCGAGACCGCATCGAGGTCCTGGGCCTTTTCGCGCTTGCTGGCCGTGGTCGTATCGGTAGCGGTGGGCGCGGTATCCGTCGCATGGGCGAACGGAACGAGGGCCAGGGCAAGCGCCATGGCCAGTGCGGTCTTCTTGATCAAGGGTGCATCCCTTCAACGTCGTAAGAACGCGCGATGGTGGGATGCCGCGATGAAATCTTGATGACAGCTGAGACGACAGCCGTGCGACAGTGGGCTTAGCGGAAGTCGATCGTCGAGATGGCGCCGGCCATGTCGGGGCGCGGGCGCAGCGAGACATCCCAGCCGTACAGATCGCACAGGCGGCGCACGATGGCCAGGCCAAGGCCTGCACCGCCGCCCGTGGCGCTTTCGCCGCGGATGCCGCGCTGGAACAGCTTCTCGGCGTCTTCCGGCTTGATACCGGGGCCGGTGTCGATCACATCGATGCGGCCTTCGAGCACACGCACGGTGACCTTGCCTTCCATCGTGTACTTGATCGCATTGCCGATCAGGTTGGTCAGCGCCACCGACAGGACCGACGCCGGCGCGTTGACCGCGACCGAGCCATCGGACACCAGCTCGATATCGATGGGCTTGCCACCCATCTGCGGACGCTGGCTCTCGATCACGTCGCTGGCCACCTTGGCTACGTCGGTGACTTCGCCACGCGTGGGGCCGCGACGCTCCGCGCGAGAAAGCAGCAACAGCGCTTCAATCAGCTCCGTGGCCTGGCGCGACGCACGCTCGATACGCTTCAGGCGCTCACGCAGCTTGTCGGTGAGGTCGGGCGAACCCTGCAGCAATTCCGTGGTGCTGGCGATGACCGCCAGCGGTGTGCGCAGCTCATGGCTTACATCGGAATTGAATTCGCGGTCGCGCTCCACCACGGCGGTGAGTCGCGTGGCGTACTCATCGAGGGCCACCGCAAGCTCGCCCACTTCGTCATCGGCGAAATGCGGCGCCAGCGCTTCGGCCTTGCCGACGCGACGGAAATCGCGCAGGCGACGGGCCAGGTCGGTGACCGGGCGCAGCACGCGCGACGACAGCCACACGCCGAGCACGAGCGACAGCAACGCGAACAGGAACACCGCCGCGATGACGCTGGTCAACAGCTGGCGCTTGCCCAGTTCGTCGCGCGAGACGTCGAACTCAAGGAAGTTGATGATGCCGCCCTGCCGACGCACGGCCACCTTGTAGTGGCGCGGCTTGCCGTCCGCGCCCACGTCGAAGATGTCGTGGACGCCGGTGTCCAGGTTCTGCCAGGGCAGCGGCGCCTTGTAAATCGTGCGGTCGCTGAAGGTCGCTCCCTTGAGGATCTCAAAGGAGACGGGCTGGTTATTGCGAACCTTCTGGTTCAGCGAATCGACTTCGTCCTGGAGGGCCGAGTTGATCAGCTGTTCTTCAACGCGCGTACGGATGTTGATCGCCGCGGATGCGAAGAGCGCACTCAGGCCAAATCCGAACAGCGTAAAGGTGACAATAAGGCGGAAACGGAGCTTACGTCTGGACCGCATCCGGGTCGACCATGCGGTATCCGATGCCGTGACGCGTGTGGATCAGCGGCTTCTCGAAAGGTTTATCAATGGCGGCGCGCAGGCCATGGATATGCACGCGCAGCGAGTCCGAATCGGGCAGTTCTTCGCCCCACACGCGCTGCTCGAGGTCCTGGCGCGTCACGACGGACGGGCTGGCTTCCATCAGCGCCTGCAACAGCTTCAGGCCGATCGGGTTGAGCTGGATCGACTTGCCCTCGCGGGTCACCGTGAGGGTATCCAGGTTGTACGTCAGGCCGCCGACCTTGAGGACGCGGCTCTGCGGACCCTTGCCTCGCCGCGCCAGGACTTCCAGCCGGGCGGCCAGCTCCTGCAGGGCGAACGGCTTGGTCATGTAATCGTCCGCGCCGGACTCGAAGCCGGTGAGCTTGTGCTCCAGCGAGTCGCGGGCGGTGAGCATGAGCACCGGGGTCTGCTTATGGGCTTCGTGGCGCAGTTTCTTCGCCACGTCGAGCCCGTCCATACCCGGGAGGGTAAGGTCGAGCACGATGACGTCGAAATCGTGCACCACGGCCAGGTGCAGGCCGGTGACGCCGTCGCCGGCAAAATCGACGACATGGCCCCGGTCTTCGAGGTAGTCCCCGATGTTGGTGGCGATGTCGGTGTTGTCTTCGATGACCAGGACGCGCATGCGGCACTCCGTTGGGCTGTCGCAAGTGTATTGCGACACCAAGCTTAACGGGGATTCTGTGAACCTTACAGCAGTAAAAGAAAGGCCCGGACGGAAACCCGCCCGGGCCGAAAGAACTACTGCCCCGATACCGTCACTCCGCCTCGCGGAATCACAGTGGGTTCTTTATAGGGGGTAGCCGTTTAAATCGCTGTTAACCCCTTGGGGGACCTGGGCTTGCGGGGCTTCGGGGCGACCGGGCGGGCGGCGTGGCGGGCCTCGCAATGGGCGATGATGGCCCCGGCCACGTCCACGCCGGTGCTGCCTTCGATGCCTTCCAGGCCCGGCGAGGCGTTCACTTCCAGCAGGAGCGGGCCGCGCGACGAGCGCAGCAGGTCCACGCCGGCCACCTCCAGGCCCAGGGCCGAGGCGGCCTCGATGGCCACCCGGCGCTCCTCGTCCGACAGCTCCACGGCCGCGGCGCTGCCGCCCCGGTGGAGGTTGGCCCGGAACTCACCGGGGGCGGACGAGCGCTGCATGGAGGCGACCACTTCGTTGCCGACCACGAAGCAACGCAGGTCGCTGCCGTTGGCCTCGCGGATGAACTCCTGGACCAGGAAGTTGGCGTAGAGGCCACGGAAGGCCTCGATGACGCTCTGCGAGGCCGAGCGCTTCTCGGCCAGCACCACGCCGGCGCCCTGGGTCCCTTCGTTCAGCTTGATGATGTGCGGGGGGTCGCCCAGCATGGCCAGCAAGTCGGAGGTGTCATCCGGGTTGTCGCCAAAAGCCGTCACCGGCATGTCGATACCGCGGGTGGCCAGCAGCTGCAGGCAGCGCAGCTTGTCGCGTGCGCGCAGCACGGCGTCCGAGGGGTTCGGCGTGTACACGCCCATCAGTTCCAGCTGGCGCAGTACGGCGGTGCCGTAGAACGTGCTGGAGGCGCCGATGCGCGGGATCACGCAATCGATCGGCCCGAGCGGCTTGCCCTTGAAGTGGATGGCGAACGATTGCGGCGCGATGCTCATGTAGCAGCGCAGCGGATCAAGCACTTTCACGGTGTGCTTGCGCTTGCGCGCCGCCTCGACGAGGCGTTGCGTGGAATACAGCCGCGCGTTGCGCGACAGGATGGCGATCTTCATGTGGATTCCGGCACGACGCGGCGTGGCGTCTGCGAATAGGAAAGCGAGGGGTCGACGCGGAAACGCCCAAGCAGCGCCGTGCGACCAAGCAAAAGGGGAAACAGCATGTGCCGGCGGTCGGTCAGGTTCACCTCGGCGGTGAAGCGGTTGCCGGCCAGTTCAATCTCGGCTTCGATAAACCAGCGTGTCGTCGTATGGCCGCCTGAATCCGTCACGGCACGACGCCCCACCGCCTTCGCTTCACACGGTGCGGAGACGCCACCGCGGCGCGTCGTACGCACCTGGAAGCGCAACCACGTGCCATCGGCGCGCTCGTCCACTTCCAGCCACTCGACGTGCAGCGACGACGAGCGCGCGCCCGTATCGAGTTTGGCTTTAAGGACGGGGACGCCGAGCGACGGAAGAGCGAGCCGTTCGCGCCAGCCTAGGGTGATGACATCAGTCATGGTCTGGTGCGTTGGGGTCGGGGGGTGGGGACTACAAGGATAAGCATGCCGAACGGCTGGCCGGGAATGCAACTGGGACGACGTGACGGCAGCCGCCCTGCCCGTCACGCCGATGAAACCGCCGTGATGGCGGCCCGCTGCCGTACGTCATATCAGCCGGTAAAAAAGCGCCGGCGGGTCACCATCAGGTAGATGCCGCAGGCCACGCCGACCAGGGCTACCGCCCCGACATAGTGGGCCGGGCCGAGGCCCCCGGCGTCCCGGGCGAGGAAACCCACGACCAGCGGGGTGGCCGCGCCGCAGAAAGCGTAGGCCACGTTATAGGACAACGAAATGCCGCTGAAGCGGATGGCCGGCGGGAAGGCCGAGACCAGGATGGCGGGAATCACCCCGGTGACACCGGCGGAAAGACCGGCCAGGGTATACAGCGGCATCAGGTGAGTCGCGCCGCTGCGCAGGTCCAGGTAAAGCAGGTACGTGGTGACCGCCAGGGCCACCGAACCGATCAGCAGCGCGGGGCCCCGGCCGATCCGGTCCACCAGCACGCCGCCGAAGAAACAGCCGAAGCACAGCGCCAGCGCCGCCAGGCTGCCGGCGGTGAATGCCCGCGCCTGGTCCACGTGGAAAGCCGTCTGCATCAGCGTCGGCGTCATCAGGATGACCACGACGATGGCCGCGGTGAGCAGCCAGGTGATCAGCATGGACAGCACGGTGGCCGGCAGGTGGTCACGCAGCACCACCAGGGCCGGCATCTCGGTACTCAGTTCCTTGCGCTCGCGCATGCGGGCGAACACCGGGGTCTCGCTCAACCACCGACGCAGGTACACGGCGAAAAAGCCGAACACGCCGCCGAGGATGAACGCGATGCGCCAGCCGTACGCATGCATGGCCGCATCGCCCAGGCGGCTGCTGAGCCCGGCCGCGACCAGCGAGCCGATCAGGATGCCGGCGGTGAGGCCGGAGGTGAGGCTGGCGCAGGCCATGCCCACGCGGTTCGATGGCACATGCTCGGCCACGAACACCCAGGCGCCCGGGATCTCGCCACCAATCGCCAGGCCCTGCACCAGGCGCAGCAGGGTGAGCAGGATGGGGGCCAGGATGCCGACGCTCGCATACGTCGGCAGCAGGCCGATCAGCAAGGTGGGAATCGCCATCATGAAGACGCTAAGCGTGAACATGCGCTTGCGCCCGACACGATCGCCAAAATGCGCCATCACGATGCCGCCCAGCGGGCGTGCAAGGTAGGCCACGGCGAAGATGCCGAAGGCCTGCAACTGGGCCACGAAATCCGACGTATCCGGCGGGAAGAACAGATGGCCAAGGATCTTCGCGAAGTACGCAAAGATCACGAAGTCATAAAACTCCAGGGCCCCGCCCAGCGCGGAAAGGACCAGGGTCTTGGCATCCTGCCGGCCCAGCGGCCGGGCATCGAGGGTGTCGGATGGGATGACGGTGCTCATCCGGAAAGGATACGGCACCGTCCTCCGATGCGTCAGCTATCGAGCAGGTCGGCGACCGAGTTCAGGATCTCCGCCGGGCGGAAGGGATACAGCTCCACTTCCTCGCGCGTGGCGATGCCGCTGAGTACCAGCACGGTGTGCAGGCCGGCTTCGATACCCGCGACCACGTCGGTATCCATGCGGTCGCCGATCATGCCGGTGTTGTGCGAGTGGGCGCCCAGCTTGTTCATGGCCGAGCGGAACATCATCGGGTTGGGCTTGCCCACCACGTACGGCTCGCGGCCGGTGCACTTGGTGATCAGCGCCGCCACCGCGCCGGTGGCCGGAAGCGGGCCCTCCGCGCTGGGGCTGGTGGCGTCCGGGTTGGTGCAGATGAAGCGTGCACCGTTGCCGATGAGCCGAATGGCCCGGGTGATCGCCGCGAACGAATACGTGCGGGTCTCGCCCAGCACCACGTAGTCCGGCGCCGTGTCGGTCATGATGAACCCGGCCTCGTGCATGGCCGTGGTGAGGCCGGCCTCGCCCATGACGAAGGCCGAGCCGCCCGGCGACTGGTCCTTGAGGAAGGCGGCCGTGGCCAGGGCCGAGGTCCACAGCTGTTCTTCCGGCACGTCCAGGCCCGAGCGGCGCAGGCGCGCGCTCAGGTCGCGAGGGGTGAAGATCGAGTTGTTGGTCAGCACCAGGAACGGCTTGCCCTGCTCCCGCCACTGGCGGATGAGTTCAGGGGCACCCGGCAGGGCCTTGTTTTCATGGACGAGCACGCCGTCCATGTCAGTCAGCCAGCAGGCAATGTCAGAGCGGTCGACCACGGGAACTCCTTGGGGATAGAAGAGGCCTCAGGCCTGAAAGCATAGCGCCATCGACCCTGGATCACCTTGGCCGTATCCGTTCTTGCACACGAAATCGCTACAGGTGTGCTAAACGTGTCCACCGCGGATCTCGGGGGGATCCGTTGCACGGCAGGGGTGTCATGGCAGATCTCGCGTCCCGTCAATCCGTACGCCTGATTCGCACGGCGGGCATCGTCGTGGGCGTGGCGCTGGGCGCCGTCCTGGCCACCGTGCTGATCCATGACCACACCCGGCGCACCGAGTCCGCGCGCAGCCAGGGCCATGCCCTGGCCAGCGGCGCACAACACCTTTTGATTGCGCAATTGCATGGGCTGCAGCGCGCCATGCAAGGCGTGGCGGTGGACACCCAGGACATCCAGCGCGCCGCCCCAGGCCAATCCTCGGAGCTGGTGGCGCGAAAACTGGCGGGCGTCGTGGCACGCCGATCCGGCCTGAGCGACCTCATGCTGGTCGATCCGGACGGCCACGCCCTCACCCAGGGCACCCCCGATCCGCACCTCCGCGAATGGGCGACCACCCGCCCGAGCGACCCGACACCGATGGCGCTGGGCCCCCTGGGCAAAGGTCCGGATGGCCGCTGGGCCATGCCGGTCGCCCTGCCCCTCGCCTCCGGCGGCTGGGTGTTTGCCCGGCTCGACCAGTCCCAGTTCCAGGAAGTGGTCGACCACGTGGATGCCGGCCCCCACGGGGCGACGGCGATCATCGACCGCTTCACCCTCATCGTCGCCCGCGCCGGCTCGGCCGCCGATGTGATCGGCCAGCCGGCGTCCGTGCTCTTCGAGCCACACCGCGAAGGCGGCGACATCGGCCTGAGCAAGCTCGACGACACCGAACGCCTCGTCGCCTCGAACGAGCCGGTGACGTACCCGCTGGGCGTGGGCGTGGGGATCGCCGTTCGCGACTACATGGGCCCCTGGTACAACTTCCTCGGCGTGAGCGTCGCCGTGTGGGTGCTGTACTGGCTGGGCTTTGTCTTCCTCTACCGCCGCGTGACCAGCGCGGACACCGCGCAACGCCACCATGTGGCCGAACTGACCGAGACCACCGAGCGCTGGCGCCAGGCGCAGAAACTCGGCCACACGGGCACGTGGCGCGCCGACGCACGGCGCAATCGCGTGGTATGGGATACGCAGGTGGAAGCCATGCTGGGCGTCGCCGCCAGCGAGGGCATCGACGACGCCACGTTCTTCCGCCACATCCACCCGGAGGACGTCGAACGCACCAAGGCGGACTTCATCTACGCCTGGAAAAGCGGCGAAACCCTCAACCTCGACTTCCGCTGGCTGCGCCCCGATGGCACGCAGCGCTGGATATCCACCACCGGCGCCATCATCGAACCCGATGGCGAGAAGGCGATGACCGGCACGGCGGTGGACGCCACCGACCGCATCGAAACCCAGCGTCAGCTGGCCGAGGCCGAACAGCGCTTCCGCCTGATGTTCGAACGCACGCCCCTGCCCGCCTGGGTGTTCGACACCGAGAGCCTGGATTTCCTCGAGGTGAACGCGGCCGCGGTGCGCAACTACGGTTACTCCCACGCGGAATTCCTGCGCATGGCGGTGATCGACATCCGCCCCGAGTCGGAAATCGCACCGCTGCAGCAGGCCCTCGCCACCCACGACACCGCGACGATGATGGGCCGCACCTGGGTGCACCGGCGCAAGGACGGCAGCCTGATCGACGTGCGCATCCACACCACCGTGCTGGAATTCAATGGCCACCACGCACGCCTGGTACTGGCCGAAGACGTCACCGAGCGCACCCGCGCCGAACGCGACCTGGCGTGGCGTGCCACGCACGACATGCTCACCGGCCTCGCCAACACCGAAGCGCTATCGGATTTCCTCGACCGCCGCTTCGGCACGCGCCGCTGGTACGAAGTGATCTACGTGCACCTGCGTGGCCTCGACCTGATCGCCGACACCTACGGCCTCGAAGCGGGACGCACGGTGTTGCAGCAGGTGGGCCGGCGCTTTGCGACCCTGGGTACGGATTTCGGCATGGCCGCGCACCGCCCGAGCGAACGCTTCCTGCTGGCCGTGATGCACCCGGACAAGCGCGAGCGCGCGGCGGCCGCGTTGACGGCGGCGGTGTCCGAGCCCGTGCTGCTCGACGGCACCTGGCATGCGCTGGATCCGGAGATCGGTATCGCCACGCACCCGGCCGACGGTGGCAGCGCCGAGCAGATCATCGCCGCCGCCGCGATGGCGGCGCATTTCCACGGCGAGAACCAGGGCCTCATGCGCCCCTTCGAGCCCTCGATGGCCGAGCGCTCGATCGAACGCCTGCGCATGGCGTCACGCATCCGCCAGGGCATCGAGCAGAACGAGTTCATGCTGCACTTCCAGCCGATCCTTGATGCCAGCACCGGGCAGGTGGAAAAGCTCGAGGCCCTGCTGCGCTGGCCGGCCGCGGATGGCACCTTCGTCCCGCCGGAGGAGTTCATTCCACTCAGCGAACAGACCGGCCTCATCGTCGAGATCGGCCGCTGGGTGCTCGATGAAGCCGCGCGCTGCCACGTGGCACTGGCCCGCGCCGGCCACGGTCATCTTTCCATCGCCGTCAACGTCTCGGCGGTGCAGTTCCAGCGCACGGACGTCGCCGCCGACGTGCATGCCGTCATCGAGCGCTTCGCCCTGCCACGCGGCGCGCTGGCCATCGAACTGACCGAAAGCAGCCTGATGGCCAACCGCCGCTCGGCCATGTCGGCGATGCGTCGGCTCAGCGCGCAGGGCACGCACGTGTCCCTCGACGACTTCGGAACGGGTTTCTCCAGCATGGCGTACCTGCGCGACCTGCCGATCGATGCGTTGAAGATTGATCGGGTGTTCGTCAGCGATGTCTACGCCAACGAGCGCTCGGCCTCGATCTGCCGAGCCATCATCACGCTGGCGCATACGCTGGGGATGGGGGTGGTGGCCGAGGGCGTGGAGAACCCGGCCCAGCAGGCGTGGCTCATGGCCGCCGGCTGCGACTTCGTGCAAGGCTTCCAGCTGGCCAGGCCCATGGCGTTCGACGCATTGCTGGCGTACCTGCACCCGGCCGAACCGGCATCGACGCCCGTGCGGCCGGCCTGATCAGGCTTTGAGCGAGCCGCCCGTCGTGACGGCAACCACCCGGTTTCGGCCCGATCGCTTGGCGCCATACAGCGCGGTGTCCGCATCCCGACGAAGCTGCTTGAGGTCGTAGCCCGAGGTCCCCGAGAACGCGACGCCCGCGCTGGTCGAACAGGAGACGACCTTGCCATCGATCTGCACCGGCGAGGCGGCAAGCGACGCGCGCATCGCGTCGGCAATCGCGGTGCCCTGGGCGAGATCACAGCCGGGCAGCAACACACCGAACTCCTCGCCGCCCAGCCTTCCGAAGACATCTTCCGGGCGCAGATGTTGCTGGCAAAGGCCGACCACATGACGCAGGACGGCATCGCCGATCGAATGGCCGTAGGTGTCATTCACGGCCTTGAAGTGGTCCAGGTCTAGCATGACGAGACAAACGGGCGCCTGGCGGTGCGACATGTCGTTGAGCACCGCTTCCAGTTCGTCCATGAAGTGCTGGTGGTTGTAGATGCCTGTCAGTCCATCGTGGTGTGACAGTTCCCGGAATCGCAGCTGCGAGCGCTTGACGCGAAACAGCCAGAACACCACCGAGCCCAGCACGGCGGCGAGCAAGGCGATGTACAGCCGGCTGGTTTCCACCGCCTTGAGGGTGATGGCCTGTTCCAGTTCCAGCAGGTCGTTCTGGCGCGACAGCTTCTCCGCCTCCAGTTTCTGCACGAGGGTGCGCTGCTCTACCGCCTCATAGGCAAGGGCGCGTGCACTGACGTCGTTGAGGTAACCACGCTCCTGCTCGGCGTACTTCTGGTAGTACGACAACGCGGGGGCCATGTTGCCCGCTCGCTTCTCCACTTCGTAAAGCACCTTGTAGGCGTCGCGCTGGTATTCGTCGGTGTCCGCATGCTCGTACATGCCGACTGCCGCAAGGGCCGCCTGCCGTGCGTCGTCGTCGCGCCCCAGCTGTTGGTAGGCGGTCGCGCGCTGGACGGTCATCGAGACATTGGCCGGGAAATAATGCGTCTCCCTGACCGAAGCCGCCACCTGATCAAGGATCGCCAGTGCTTTCTGCGGCTCGTGCGCCTCGACCAGCAGCTCGGACTGGGTGAGCCAGATGGCGTTGGCGAGCACGGGCTGGCCGGCGGTGGTGCAGGCCTCGATGCCGCGGCTGAAGTCGGGATCGGTCGGCTTCAGCGTGTGCGTGCTGTACCGCGCTGCGAGAGAGAGCGTGATCGGACGACAGGTCGTTTCGCCGGGCGGGACGTCGTCCGCCATCATGCGCGCATAGCGCAGCGCGATTTCCGGATGGCCGGCGAAGTTCAGCGTCTGCGAGAGGTTCGCCAGCAAGCTGTAGCGGGCCATCGGGTCGCGCACCTCGCCCAGCAGCACGACGGCGCGCTTGGCCAGGTGGAATGCATCTTCGTAGCGCCGGGTCGCCGCCAGCGTGGAGAGCAAAAGGCCGGTGGACTTCGCCGCCAGCGTGCTATCACCAGAGCGGTCGATGATGTCCCGATACCCGGCTTCGGCCTTGGCGTACTGCCCGGTGAACTGGTCTTCCCACGCGTCCAGGTAACGCAGGCGCCATTGCTGCGCCACCGTCAGCGAGGACTTCTCGGCATGGATCTGCGCCAGCATGGCGGCGAACCGGGTGTGGTCCGTGAGGCGGACGTCTTCGGCGCGCGTGAGGTAAGCGTCCACGGACTCGATCGTCGACGACGTCCGGCCGGCCATCAACAGCAGGCACGCGAAGGCCACGCATGCGAACCATGACACTTTCACGCCCCGACGAGCCCGTCGCCCAACAGGTCGGTCATCACACGGTTACGGCCGGCGCCCTTGGCGCGATACAGCGCGGCATCGGCTTCGCGACGCAGGCTCTGCAGGCCGTAGCCGGAAATCATGGTGCAGGCGACGCCAATGCTCGCGGAATACTTCACGACGTGCCCATCGATGGTCACCGGCGTGGCTTCGATCGCCGCACGGATGCAGTTGGCAATGACCAGGCCCTGCTCAGGATGGCATTCGTGTAGCAGGATGCCGAACTCCTCCCCGCCCAGGCGGCCGAACAGGTCGGCACGGCGCAGCTGCTGGCAGCACGTGGCCGTCGCGCGCTTGAGCACGACGTCGCCGATGGCGTGGCCGTAGGTGTCGTTCACCTGCTTGAAATGGTCGAGGTCCAGCAGGACGAGGCAAGCCGGCGCGTTGCGGCGTTCAAGATCGTGTAACGACCGCTCGAGCTCGGTCATGAAGTGCTGGTGGTTCAGGACGCCGGTCAGCCCGTCATGGTGCGACAGGTGCATGAAGCGAAGCTGCGAGCGCTTGATCCGGTAGAGCCAGAAGGTGACTGAGCCGAGTAGCGCCAGCAACAGCGCGATGTACAGCCGGCCATTTTCGACCGCCCTGGCGGTGAGGTCCTTTTCGAGCTTCAGGACGCTGTTCTGTTGCGTAAGCTTGTCCGCTTCGAGGCCCTGCAAGAGGGCACGCTGCTCGACGGCCGCGTAGGCCAACGCGCGTGCGCTGAGATCGTCGAGATTGCCGCGTTCCTGGTCGGCGAACTTCTGGTAATAGATCAGGGCAACAGCGTCTTTCTTTTCGCGCTTTGCCACTTCGTAGAGCACGTGGTACGCATCGATCAGGAAGTTGTCCAGATCGCCCGGCTTGAACAGATCGACGGCGGCCTGGGCGGCTTTACGCGCGTCGTCGTAGCGCCCAACGGCGAGGTAGGCATTACCGCGCTGGCTGTAGAGCGCGGCCCGCCCCGCAAAGTAGCCTTCGCGTTCAACGGACGGCGCGATGCGATCCAGAAGAGCCAACCCGGCCTCCGGATCTCCTTCTTCGATAAGGCGCGTGCTCTTGGTCAACCACATCATGTTCGCCATGACCGGCGACCCGTAAGCCGTGCAGGCCTCGATCCCACGCGCGAGCTCCTGGCTGTCCGATGCGAGGGTCTTCTGGGTGTAGCGCGCGGCCATTTCGACGGCCATGGAGATGCAAGGCGATTCGCCGGGCAACAGATCCGTACGAATCATCTGCGCGTACTGGATGGCGATTTCGGGGTGTCCCGCGAAATTCGTGGCCTGCGAGAGATTGGAGAGGAGCGAATGGCGGGCCACCGTATCCTTCAGCCCCGGCAGGGCGGCTACGCCACGTTTTGCCAGGGTGAACATCTCCTCGTAGCGATGGTTGGTGCTCAGGTTCTGCAGCAACATGCCCATCGCCCGTGCGCTTAGGCCGGGATGCCCCGAATGGTCGATGACATCACGCAGGCCCTTCTCGGCCTCGGCGTAGTGGCCCAGGAACTGTGCCTGGGCAGCATCCAGGTAGCGGAGCCGCCAACGCTGCACCGGTGTCATCGGTGGATTGTCGGCATGCAGCTGCGTAAGCATCGCAGCGTATCGAGCGGAGTCCGTCATGCGGACGGCTTCGGCCTGATCAAGGAACGTCGTGACGTCCTTGATCGTCGCCTCAGCCCAAACCTGCCCTGCCGAGCACGCGAGGATGACCCCTACGAGCCAGGTTCTTGCGTGTCGGCCGAGCATGGCGACCATGAGGGTTCCCTCAGTGGACCTGGGAGGACGCCGGCAGGCTCTGCTGCTCACCGTCCTGTTCACCCTCTTCCTCGGTTTCGCCCGGGGAGGGGACCTTGAACGGCTGCGGCTCGTCGCGGAACGGCAGGTTGCCGGAGTTCGGCTGGCCCATGAACCGGGCGCCGAATTCCTCGCAAAGCACGGCACTGTCCTGCTGCACGGCGGCCGAAGCGAGTACGTCAGACGCGCCGGCTTCCTTCAGGCGACGGGCGAGTTCATCCGGCGGCAGGCGACGCAGCGACGCGTCACGGCCGACGGCTTCGAGCAGATCGATCGAATCGGACATCTTATTTTCCCCTGGAACGCGGATGGCCCCTGCCCCTTGCGTTCTGTCGATTATGTCACGGTTGCGTGACGGTCTATCTGTTCTTCATCGAGGGCCTTCACACGGGCCCAGACCTCGGGCACCGGCCGCATTTCCCGGGCCGGGGGCAGGATGATCGTGTCCGCCACCGTCACCTCGATGGCCGGCAGGTCGCGGAGCGCCACCCGGTCGATCCGCGGGGCATCGATCGGCAAGGTGGCGCAGCGGTAAACGATGACCTCGTGGTCCAGGGGGTAGTCCCGCTGGAGTCGGTCGACAAGGACCTGCCTGTACGCGGCGCCCGTGGGACTCAAACGGGCCAGCGTGGTATCACCCACCAGCCCCACCTGCCACAGGATCACGTAGCCGGCGTTGTCGAGCTGCCGGTCGTAAAGCATGAACTGGCTGGCCTCGAAGTGCTGGCAGCCGAACCGGCCCGGGTCGATGCCGACGTCGGCATACAGGCAGTCTTCGGACGAGACGCCCGCCTCCATATGTGCTGCGAAGCCCTCCGCCCGGGCCGTCTCGATGGCCATATGAGGCGTCCACGCGAAGATGCCGGGGTGGCCATAGAACACGACGCACACCCGCTTCCCTGCCCGGACCTCGGCCATGATCACCTCAAGCCACTCCCGGTAAGTCTGCATCCGCGACTTACCCTCGGCGTAGTAACCCTGCAGGCTGCGCATATCCGGGTTCATGCGCTTGAGCCACTCTTCCACCAGGTTGTCCGACAGGGCGGCAAACACCACATCCGCCTGCTCGATCGAGCTGCGCGAGATGGGCGTCAGGTGCGAGCCGAGGGTCATACCCATGCCCACGACGGACAGGCTGCCACGCTGCGTCTTTTCTGAGGTCGAAGTCGTCATGTGCGGATCGTAGGGCAAAAACGGCCACGACACAGGTGCCTAAACGGCTGTTTGATAGGCGCAGCCGATGGACCCGATCTAATCAATCAATTTCTGCAATGTTCATGTCACACCTATGATCCACCTATTGCGTTAGTCACGAGACGTCGGCGCCCGCCGTCGTTTACGCAGCCAACCACCAGGAGAGACGCAATGTCGGACGAAGCGAAATGCCCGTTCAACCACGCCGCCGGCGGCGGTACGACGAACCAGGACTGGTGGCCCGACCGGCTGCGAGTCGATCTGCTCAACCAGCACTCCTCGCGCTCTAACCCGCTCGACACCCACTTTAATTACGCCGAGGCTTTCAAGAAGCTCGACTACGCCGCGCTGAAGAAAGACCTCGAAGCCCTGATGACGGATTCGCAGGACTGGTGGCCGGCCGACTTCGGCCACTACGGCGGCCTCTTTATCCGCATGGCCTGGCACAGCGCCGGCACCTACCGCATCGGCGATGGCCGTGGCGGCGGTGGTCGCGGCCAGCAACGCTTCGCCCCGCTCAATAGCTGGCCGGATAACGTCAGCCTCGACAAGGCCCGCCGCCTGCTCTGGCCGATCAAGCAGAAGTACGGCAACAGCATCTCCTGGGCCGACCTGCTCATCCTCACCGGCAACGTCGCCCTGGAAAGCATGGGCTTCAAGACCTTCGGCTTCGCCGGCGGCCGCGAGGACACCTGGGAACCCGACCAGGACGTGTACTGGGGCAAGGAAACCGAATGGCTGGGCGGCGACCACCGCTACGGCAAGGTCACCCCCAAGGACGACGGCGTGCTCGTCGCCGACCCGCACCTGCATGGCACCGAGGAAGACCGCACCGAAGGCGGCCGTCATCTCGAGAACCCGCTGGGCGCCGTGCAGATGGGCCTGATCTACGTGAACCCGGAAGGCCCCGAAGGCAACCCGGACCCGATCGCCGCGGCGCACGACATCCGCGAAACCTTCGCGCGCATGGCCATGAATGACGAAGAGACCGTGGCGCTCATCGCCGGCGGCCATTCCTTCGGCAAGACCCATGGCGCCGGTGACGCGAAGAACGTCCTCGCCGAGCCGGAAGCCGGCTACCTGGAGCAGCAGGGTTTCGGCTGGCGCAATGAACTGCGCAGCGGCGTGGGCGCGGATGC
This sequence comes from Luteibacter pinisoli, assembly GCF_006385595.1. NCBI lineage: Bacteria > Pseudomonadati > Pseudomonadota > Gammaproteobacteria > Lysobacterales > Rhodanobacteraceae > Luteibacter > Luteibacter pinisoli. The sequence goes on along the minus strand of NZ_CP041046.1, from coordinate 681,450 downwards.
GATCACCAGCGGCCTGGAAGTCACCTGGACGCAGACGCCGACGCGCTGGAGCAACCTCTTCTTCGAAAACCTGTTCGGCCACGAGTGGGAGCTGACCAAGAGCCCCGCCGGCGCGAACCAGTGGGTAGCGAAGGACGCCGAGGCCAACGTCCCGCACGCGTTCGACAAGGACAAGAAGCAGCGTCCGACGATGCTGACCACCGACCTGTCGCTGCGCATGGACCCGGCTTACGAAAAGATCTCCCGCCGCTTCCTCGAGCACCCGGAGCAGTTCGCCGACGCCTTCGCCCGCGCGTGGTTCAAGCTGACCCATCGCGACATGGGCCCGCGTGCACGCTACCTCGGCCCGGAAGTGCCCTCGGAAGAACTGATCTGGCAGGACCCGATCCCGAAGGCCAACCATGCACCGGTATCCGATGCCGACGTGAAGGTCCTCAAGGAGAAGGTGCTGGCTTCGGGCCTGTCCGTGGCCGAACTGGTCAGTACGGCATGGGGCTCGGCCTCGTCGTTCCGCGGCGGTGACAAGCGCGGCGGCGCCAACGGCGCACGTATCCGTTTGGCACCGCAGAAGGACTGGGGCGCGAACAACCCGGCCCAGCTGCAGAAGGTGCTCGGCAAGCTCGAGAGCATCCGCAGCGAGTTTGGCAACGGCGGCAAGTCGGTCTCGCTGGCGGACCTGATCGTGCTTGCCGGTGGCGCCGCCATCGAAAAGGCGGCGAAGGATGCCGGCCATGACGTCACCGTGCCGTTCTCACCCGGCCGCACCGACGCGACCCAGGAACAGACCGACGTCGAGTCGTTCGAGGCCATGGAGCCGAAGTCCGATGGCTTCCGCAACTACCTGAAGGGTCACTACCGCGTACCGTCCGAGCACCTGCTCATCGACCAGGCCCAGCGACTCACGCTGACTGCCCCGGAAATGACGGCTCTGGTCGGCGGCCTGCGCGTTCTTGGCGCCAACACGGATGGAAGTAACACTGGCGTCCTCACCGACCGCCCCGGCAAGCTCACCAACGACTTCTTCCGCCACCTGCTCGACATGCGTTACGAGTGGAAGCCGTCGTCGCCGCAACGCCATACGTTCGAGGGTGTGGAGCGCGCCGGCGGCAAGGCCCGCTGGAAGGCCAGCCGGGTGGATCTGGTATTCGGCTCCAACTCGGTGCTGCGCGCCCTGTCTGAGGTGTATGCCCAGGACGACGCGGAGAAGACCTTCGTCAACCACTTCGTCGCGGCCTGGGCCAAGGTGATGAACCTCGACCGCTACGACCTGGCACAGCGATAACCTGCGGTTCCTAGGAAGCCACCCGGCGTTTCGTCGGGTGGCTTTTTCACACCCTAGGGCCTGTTTGGACGCATAATCGGCAAGCATTCGAGGAAGTGTGGGCCAGGGCCCATAACCGCAGGATAATCCGAGGCATAACGTGGCACGCTTGGGGAAGACCGAGCCACTCAACAACAGGGGAGCAGACGTGAACGGACGCACGGCTTACACGGCTACATGGACACAGCAGCTCGCTATCGCGGGCGCGTACGCGGCTTGCTATGAACTGGCGCGCTACGCGTCGTTCCCCCACTGGATTCTCACCGGCGGCCTCCGCCTGGCCTTCCTGCTGCTGATGCCGCCGCGCTTCTGGCCGGCGCTGCTGCTGGGCGAAACCCTGCCCTCGATCGAAAACGCCGCGCTCAACGAGCCGACCTTCGGGATGGCCTGGGCCGTCGTGGCCGCCGTACCCATGGCCCTGCTGTGGATCCCGCTCGTCCGCTTCATGCGCCGCCGCTGGCCGCTGCATGGCACCGACGGCAACCTGCGCATCGGCATGCTGCTTTCGGCGACCCTGGCCTGCGCGGTGGTCAACGCCGTGGCGACCACGGGTGAACTGCAGATCGCCCTGTTCACCAACCCGGGCACCTGGCCGGAGATTTCCGCGCCCATGTATTTCTGGGCGTACCTGCTCGGCGGCTACCTTGGCGCGCTGACGCTGACGCCGACGATCCTTGCCCTGCACGAACGCTTCAAGGCGCAGGGCAGCCTGTTTACCTTTGCCGCCGTGTGGCGCAGCCCGCTGTTCCGCGACCTCATGGCGTGGACCGTGCCTTCCCTCGGCGGCCTCGCCTGGGTGGCGCTTGCCACCGACCAGGAAACCCTTCTCCAGATGGCCCGCCTGTCACTTGTCCTGCCGGTGCTCGCCCTGGCATGGCGGCATGGCTGGCACGGCACCGCCGTGGGCGGCATGCTCGCCAGCATCGCGCTGGCCGTGACCGGCACGGAGTTCATCGACCCGGCAGTCATTCGCTGCCAGGCGGTGTTGGCCCTGATGATCTCGGGCAGCTTGCTGGTGGGCGTGAAGCAAGCCCACCTCGCCCGCCAGGCATCACCGGCCGCTCGCGCAAGCCGGTGAGCCCAAGGCACTGCCCGTACCCATGACGCCCCTGGCGTTACGGGTTCTTGACGCTGCACTCCGCAGGGTTCTTGCACTTCACCGGCACCAGCAGTGCCTTGAGGTCGATCGTCGCCGCGTGACCCACGCGAGCAGAGGACGCGGTGACGGCCATGGCCGAACCCGAAGCCAGGACAACAGCGAACGAAGCGAAAGCAACGGCCGAACGAATGACGGTACGCATGGGTAGAACTCCGCAGTGGTGGTTGGAGTTCGTAGCGTAGCGCCCGGGTTGGGCGGAAAGTACGCAGAAGAGCTGACGCGGAGTGGGCGTATTCGGCATGCAGGACGCCAGGAGCCTGCTTCCATTCAGCCCGTGTCGATCCCTGAGTCGATCCATGGATATACTTCGGCATCGTGTATATCCAAGGAGGAAGCCATGCGAGTTTCGAAGTGGGGCAACAGCCTGGGCATCCGCCTCCCGGCTGCCGTCGTCGAAGCGCTGGATCTGAAGGACGGCGACGACGTCGTGCTTTATCCGAAAGGCGACCGTGCCTTCGCCGTCGAGCGCCGTGCGCGCGATGAAGAAGTGCTGCAGCGCTTGCGAGCACTCGGCGACCGTCTGCCCGCGGACTTCCGCTTTGAGCGTGAGGAAGCGAACGCACGCTGATGGAAGAGCGCGCCCTTCTCGACAGCGGTGTGATTCTTCAGCTTCTTTCGTCCGACCGTGCGAAACGCGATCGCGTAGAAGCGCTGCTCGCCCGTCGACCGTTCGTCAGCGTGCAAACGCTTAATGAAGTCGCCAACATCTGCCGGAACAGAGCCCGCATGTCGTGGGAAGACATCGATGCATTCCTCGCAGGTGTCCGACACTTCTGCCCGATCGCCGGACTAACCGAGCACATGCACGACACAGCAAGACGACTGGCCGGCCGCTATCAACTATCGATCTACGATGCGACGATCATCGCTACCGCGATAGACGCTGGTGCAACACTGGTCTGGTCTGAAGACATGCACCACGGGCTGGTCGTCGAGCACAGCGTCAGTGTGATTAATCCGTTTCGCGATTGATGCGCTGATGAACAAAAGGAGTGCCAGCTGCGGCACCCGGTACCGGCACCGCAGTCGCCGTTGATGACGTCTTCAATGCCCTGTTGCCCTGAATCAGGCTCGCGTTCACATAAAGCACCAACGGATTGCTGCGCACCTCATGAGCCGTCGCGCCATCCGGGCTGAACTCTTCCTCTTCGATGTATCGCTGCACGTAGGAAACCGTGTAGCTACCCCCGTCGACAGCGTAGTTGGCCGGCAGATCGACCCGCGAGCTTTTCGTCTCGCCAGGCTCAAGGACCAGGTAAGCCCTGCGTTCGCCAACGGCAGGACGAGATGCGCGCCCTTCGTATGCGACTGCCGCCCCATCGCTCGCCGTCACCACCATGACATCATTCATCAGCTTGTCGCTATCCGTGAATAATGCGCTGTCGGCCATCAGGATGAGGAGGGGGCGATTGGACTGGTTGGTCACCGAAACCACGACAACCCCCGTCTCCCTGTCGCCGCGGTCAGTGGACGCTCGAACGGTGACCCCTAGCGGCTCAGTGGCCGCCAGAACGACGGCGGGGAGGATCGCCAGCATGGCGACAGCGATGCATCGGAACCCCTTGGACATCAGCACATCTCCTTTGTGAATGACATCATGCTACCGAAGCGATGAATTCGGTAAGCAAAAAGGGGCGCAACGGTGTCGTTGCGCCCCTTTTCTGTTCTCCACACATGTCAGTGCTTGCTACGCGATCAAAAGCCTCCGCGCATGCGCGATACAGCCGCCTGCGCGTTGTAGCGACGCGAGGCGTCCGCCATCTCAACGCTGACGATCGTCTTTCCGATCGGCGCCAGCGCGATGCCGGCGAGCTTCAGGTGCTGGATGCCGAACGGAATGCCGATGATGGTGACGAAGCAAGCGATGGCCGACGTCACATGACCGATCGCGAGCCACAGGCCGGCGAACAAAAACCAGATGACGTTGCCGATAAAGCCTAGCCCACTCGTGCCGATGTCGTGGCGTCCGGAATACTCCGCGCGGTTGATCGCTTCCTTGCCAAACGGGAAGAAGGCGAACTGCCCGATGACAAAGCAGGCACGTGCCCAGGGGATGCCCACGATCGTGATCATGGCCAGCAGGCCGGCAAGCCACCAGCCCACGCCCATCACGAAACCACCCAGGACAAACCACAGCAGATTGAATAGCGTTCTCATGGCGTACTCCCTGTTAACCCGGGTGAGAAATTACTGAGGCCGAGCGGGTGGAACCAGTGCTGGAAGGCCTATGGAGAGGGTGGGCAGCTTCCTTATGTAAGACCTCTTACATAAGCGCCGTCCTTATTAAAGAAGTCTTACATAAGGTGTCGAACCTTGGCACGAGAAGCCCGGGCTGACGGCGATTCGAGCGCGGGCGACCGGTCACGTGCTACGGGATTGCCTCGCACGCACCTTGCCGCTTTCGGTTTCGTCAGCCACGCCGTAACCCTACAGACATTGCGGATTCGATTTGCTACGGTCATCTCGTTGCTCGCGCCTCCGCCCTCAGCGCACCGCGAGCAACCACCGCCACGGCGGTGAAAGTCGCAGGCCAGAGGTGTTACAGCACCGCCTGGCCTGCTAACCACAACCAACTGTTCTGGAGTCGATAGTGGCTATCCCTGATCATACGGTAGTCGTCCGCCCGCCGAATCCCCCCGGCGACACCTCATCGGTTAACGGGCCGCCTGCATAAGCCGCAGGCACGGTTGAAGAACCGCGGCCGCCGCCGTCTTTGAGGCAATTCTTGATCGAATGAGGCAGGCGCCCCACCTGGCACGCCTCACGGACGGTCGTCGCCGCAAACCACTTCGTCAATCAAGCCACCCGGTGCCCGGATAGGGCCGCCGGTGAACCCGCGATCCTATGGTCCGTGGCATGGCAGGTCGTGTTGACTGTCGTGCCACGTTAGAGCGCGGTTGGCTTTAAAGGGATTTAGGCATGAGAAATTTCATGAACACTGCGGATCAATCGTCAGAAGCGGCATGCGTTGACCCTTCGATCCACGATCTTCTCAATGAGGCGACCGAGTGGCTTCAGTACTCACGAGGCGTCACCGCCACGCTCTCGGACCTCGTCCATGAGGCGGATGTCGTTGACTGCAAGCAGATGTCGATGTCTTTGGATGCTGTCGCTGCGATGACGCAGGCGGCACTACATCTCGTCAATGAGGCGCACGTGCGGTGGCACGTAGCGCAATCGCCTTAGTAGATGTTCTCAACCGGCGTGGTCGTCCAACCATTGCGCGATGCGCGAGACCACATCGTCTTCGATCCCGTAATAGCCGTGCGGAGTCAGCGAGCCACATGCAGTGCTGGACCTGGCTATGCCACCCTCCACATCGATGATTGTGACGTCATGGCTGGACGACATGGCCTGGGCAATCTTGTGGGCGGCGCTGGGCGGGGCCACATTGCAACGATCGTCGCGATTGGCGACGACCAAGGCAGGCACGCGCACGCCACGCGGGTCTGCGTCAAAAACGGTTTCGCCGCTGCCACCCAAGACCGATACGGACTCGGTTAGCACCACTCCAGCAATGCTGTCGGGCTCTGCGTGAGAGGCCCCGTTCATCGCGGCGATCGAGCCCTGGCTCGTTCCCAGGAGAAACACCGGACGGTTGATTCGCCGATGCGCGAAGGTTACGAGATCGCGAACCAACTGAGCGTATTCGGGGGTACTCCGGCGGCCTCGCAGGTTGGCGTGGTCTACCGTGTCGGGAATCAGCACCGCATAGCCTCGCGCGTTCCACAGCGATCGCGTCCGCACGACGAAATTGTGCCCATGTCGAATGTCGCCGTCGTCTTCAAGACCGACATTTCCCTCGCCCCCGGGGAGCATCACAATCGTCCCGCGCACGTGGGCCGGCGTCGCATAAAGTACGCGTTGCGTCTGCCCGTCGGAAAGCGGGATCTCAACGACTCCCTCCTTCGACCCTCCCAAGCTGTGCGCACCGTTGCTTCCTCGAGGGCCCCCTGTCAGCGCCAATGCGAGCGGCGTCTGCACAGCGAGTGCCAGGACCGCCAGGGCCACGCAGGAACTCTTCCAACCCATCGGACCGCTCCAAGAGCGAAAAAAGATGATTGTGTCGACTGCAATAAGACGTGATGTAGTAGACCTAATCGCGCGGTATCGCTTCGCCTAGAGTGCGAGATGGAGTTTGCCGATGCGCGCGATTTCCTCGAGGCTTACGCCCGCTTCTGCCGCGAAGCCTTGTCATTCACCCAACGCCTCATTGACCTCACCGATGACCTTCTCCGCACCTGGCACAGAAAAGCGTTCGGCCGCCGTCATGAAGTTGGATGCCTCAGATCCATACTTCGACCACGTCGATGTGCTTCGGTGTTGGCATCACCGAGAGCCCCGTGATCGTTGGCGACGCCTGCTGGCGAGCATGGCCATGGGGCTGACCTGACTTTTCGTTGTAAGCAGATCAAGGACGTCTGTCGCATCGAGTGCCTTCACTACGCTTAAGAACGTCGACAGGGACGATCCCTCCCCGGCTTCGAGTGCGCGGACGGCACGCGGCGACACACCCGCCTTGTCGGCAATCGTCGTCTGCTTGAGGCCTTTGCTTAAGCGCATCTGCCTGAGCGCGCTCCCGATGCGATCGGAAAGCTCTTCAACTGTGCTGTAAGTCGTCAAGTTCATAGGAGCAGGTTTCCGCCCTCAAGAGGGCTATGTCGCCTTAAGAGGTAATTATCTGCCTCTTGACGCCGAATGTAGAGCTAAAAGGCTGATTTCAGCCCCTCAATACGCACAAGGAACTGCCGCTCCCAGGACGCTGCTCGGAACAATGGCGCTGACGGGACTAATGCAGGAGGGGATGAGATCGGTCCTTGCTGGACTCGAAGGTCGCGGCCGGCGGCGCGACGGGATGGCACGAACCTGGAGCGGGTGAAGGGAATCGAACCCTCGTCAGTAGCTTGGGAAGCTACAGCTCTACCATTGAGCTACACCCGCATCGACGGCGAATGTTAATACGTCCGGCCCCCAGGGGGCAAAGGTGGCGGCTGGCTGAACAGGCCGGATTCGCCCCACGCGGGGTGTCGGGGGCCGGCGCATAATCGGGGCGGGGAATTCTTACGAGGCCGCCGCCATGCGCTTTGCCACGCTATCCATCGCCATCCTGCTTGTCCTGGGCGCCGGCTCGGCGCTGGCGCAGTCGCGCACGGTCTCGACGGCCAACATGCCCAAGCCCGGGGTGAGCTACATCTCAGGCCCGGGGGCCCCGGAGCGGCGGGAGACGGTGAGCACGGGCACCCTGCCGACGCCGGCCCGCCTCTACGTGGGCGGCCAGGTCGTCACGGGGAGCTATTCGTCCAGCCAGTCGGGCGGCAGCTATGGCGATGGCGGCTACGCGGACAACAGCTATTACGGCGGCGGCTACTACACCGGCGGCTACCCGGGCGGTGGCCGCCCCGGCAATGGTCATGACCACGGCCATAACGGGGGCCATGACGGCGACCACGACCACGGCCGCCCGGACCGACCCAACCCCGGCAATACCGTCACCGTCGGCGGCAGCTCGAATAACACGAACCGGGACAACACCCGCTTCGGCGTCGCCCCGGTGAAAACCAACGACGGCCGCCACGACCACGGTGGCTACGGGAATGGCTACGGTAACGGCTACGGACCCCGCCCCAGCATCAACGAGCCCCCGCCGCGCCCCTACCTCCCTGCGCCAGGCCAGAACAACAGCTCCAACGGCCGCTCGGTCGGCTCCGGCCCGGGGCCGATCATCGCCCCCGGCGCCAGCACGCCCACGCGTGGCCGTGGGCTCTAGGCGGCGCCTGCGGCTACAATCGGTGGATGCACATCACCCTTAACGGCGAAGCGCGCGACTGCGCGCCCGGTAGCTCGATTTCGTCACTGCTCGAGGCGGCTGGCTATGCCGGCAAGCGCGTGGCCGTGGAAGTGAACCTCGACATCGTGCCGCGTAGCGCCCACGCCACCCACCTGCTCGCCGAGGGCGACAAGGTGGAAATCGTCCACGCCATCGGCGGCGGCTGACGCCCCGCCCACCGACGGAAGACCCGCATGAACCTTTTTTCCCCCGCCGGCGACGACCTGCTGACCGTGGCCGGGCGCACGTTTCACTCGCGCCTTTTGACCGGCACCGGCAAGTACAAGGACTTCGACGAGACCCGCCGCGCCACCGAGGCCGCCGGCGCGCAGATCGTCACCCTGGCCATCCGCCGCGTGAACATCGGCCAGGACGCCAGCCAGCCCAACCTGCTGGATGCCCTGCCGCCGGATCGCTTCACCCTGCTGCCGAACACCGCGGGCTGCTACACCGCCGACGACACCGTGCGCACCTGCCGCCTGGCGCGTGAACTGCTGGACGGCCACAACCTGGTGAAGCTGGAAGTGCTCGGCGACGAGCGCACGCTTTACCCCGACGTGGTGCAGACCCTGGTCGCTGCCGAGAAGCTCGTGGCCGATGGCTTCGACGTCATGGTCTACACCTCCGACGATCCGATCCTGGCCCGCCGCCTCGAGGAGATCGGCTGCGCCGCGATCATGCCGCTGGCCGCGCCGATCGGTTCGGGCCTGGGCATCCAGAACCGCTACAACCTGCTCGAGATCGTCGAGAACGCGAAGGTGCCGGTCATCGTCGATGCCGGCGTCGGCACGGCGTCCGATGCGGCCATTGCGATGGAGCTGGGCTGCGACGGCGTGCTGATGAACACCGCCATCGCCGGCGCGAAAGACCCGGTGCTGATGGCCCATGCCATGAAGCTGGCGGTGGAAGCCGGCCGTGCGGCCTTCCGCGCGGGCCGCATCCCGCGCAAGCGCTTTGCCTCGGCATCGAGCCCCGTGGACGGACTGGTAGGTTGAGCATGGAACACGACGACACCCCGGGCGAGACCCCGTACCTGCGCCGCATCCGCAGCTTCGTGCTGCGCGAGGGCCGCATGACGATGGCCCAGCAGCGCGCGTTCGATGACCACTGGGCGCGTTTTGGCCTGGACTACACCGCCACGCCGCGCGACCTGCCCGCCACGTTTGGCCGCGAAGCGCCGCGCGTGCTGGAAATCGGCTTCGGCAACGGCGAGGCCCTGGCCTGGGCCTCCGAGCACGACCTGGCCCGCGATTACATCGGCGTGGAAGTGCACAGCCCCGGCGTGGGCCGCCTCATGAACGCGCTGGCCGCGCGCGACGCCACCAACGTGCGCCTGTACAAGCACGATGCGGTGGAAGTGCTCGAGAACGAGATCGCTCCCGGCAGCCTCTCCGAAGTGCGCATCTGGTTCCCGGACCCGTGGCACAAGAAGAAGCACAACAAGCGCCGTCTCGTGCAGCCGGCCTTCGCGGCGCTGCTCGCCTCGCGCATGGCGCCGGGTGGCCTGCTCCACCTGGCCACCGACTGGGAAGCCTACGCCGAGCACATGCGCGAAGTGATGGAAGCCGCGCCCGGCTGGCGTAATCGCGTGGGCCCGGGTGCCGTCGCCGAGCGGCCGGAATGGCGCATCGAAACTCATTTCGAACGCCGCGGCATGCGTCTTGGCCATGGCGTCTGGGATTTCCTCTACGAATGGCACGGTTAGACAAGCCGTAGATCCTGAAACGGGCATAGTCAGGGTTCGTGCATCCACGGAGCCCCGCATGTCCATCTCGACACTGGCCGACCTTTTCGCCGAAACGCTCGAACAAGCCGGCGTCCGCCGCATTTATGGCCTGGTAGGCGATAGCCTCAACGCCATCACGGACTCCCTGCGCGAGCGCCAGCGCATCGAATGGGTGCATGTGCGCCACGAAGAGGTGGCCGCGTTCGCGGCGGGTGGCGAAGCCCAGCTCACCGGTGAGCTGGCGGTGTGCGCCGGCAGCTGCGGCCCCGGCAACCTGCACCTGATCAACGGCCTGTTTGATTGCCATCGCACGCGCACGCCGGTGCTGGCCATCGCCGCGCATATCCCCAGCCCGGAAATCGGCAGCGGCTACTTCCAGGAAACCCATCCCACGGAGCTGTTCCGCGAGTGCAGCGTGTACTGCGAAATGGTCTCGGATCCGGCGCAGATGCCCCACGTGCTCGATTCGGCCATTCGTGCCGCGGTGGGCCAGCGGGGCGTGGCCGTGGTGGTGATCCCGGGCGATGTCGCCATGCGCAAGTCGCCGGTGAAGAAGCCGACCCCCAGGGCGGGCCTGCTACCGCCGGCCCCGAAGGTGATCCCCGCCGAGCGCGAACTCGACGAACTGGCCGCCCTGCTCAACGCGGGCAAGCGCGTCACCCTGCTCTGCGGCCGCGGCACCGCCGGCGCGCATGCCGAGCTGATCGCACTGGCCGACGCTCTGAAGTCGCCGATCGTGCATGCGCTCGGCGGCAAGGAGTTCGTCGAGTACGACAACCCGTTCGACGTCGGCATGACCGGCCTGATCGGCTTCAGCTCCGGCTACCACGCCATGGAAGACTGCGACACGCTGCTGATGCTCGGCACCGATTTCCCCTATCGCCAGTTCTACCCGGAGGACGCGCGGATCGCCCAGGTGGATATCCGCCCCGCCAACATCGGCCGGCGCTGCCAGGTGGACCTGGGCGTGGTGGGTGACGTGGGCGAGACCCTTCGTGCCCTGCTGCCCCGGATCGAGCCCAAGCGCCTGCGCGGCCACCTCGACCGCTGCCTCGAACACTACGCCCGCGCCCGCAAGGACCTCGACGAGCTCTCCGAGATCCGCGGCGACCTGATCCATCCGCAGCAGGTGACCCGGCTGGTCAGCGAGCTGGCCGAGGACGATGCCGTGTTCACCTGCGACGTGGGCACGCCGACCATCTGGGCGGCCCGCTACCTGCAGATGAACGGCAAGCGCCGCCTGCTCGGGTCCTTCGTGCACGGCTCCATGGCCAATGCCATGCCGCAGGCCATCGGTGCGCAGTCCGCCTTCCCCGCGCGACAGGTGATCTCGCTCTCGGGCGATGGCGGCTTCACCATGCTGATGGGCGACGTGATCACCCTGGCCCAGCAGAAGCTGCCGGTGAAGGTCATCGTGCTCAACAACGGCACGCTGGGCTTCGTCGAGCTGGAAATGAAGGCCGCGGGCCTGATCGAGACCGGCGTGGAGCTGAAGAACCCGGACTTCGCCGCCATGGCCAACGCCATCGGCATCCATGGCCGCCGGGTAACCCGCGCCTCGGACCTGCCCTCGGCCATCGCTGAGGTGCTCTCCCACGATGGGCCCGCCCTGCTGGACGTGGTGAGCAACCGGCTGGAGCTCTCCATGCCGCCGAAGATCACCGCCGAACAGGTGAAGGGTTTCAGCCTGTATGCGCTGAAGGCGGTGATGAGTGGCCGCGGTGACAGCATCCTCGACCTGGCCGTCTCCAACCTGAGCCGCTGATCCACACCGAGGGGTGCGCTTCTTCAGCCGGGAGCCACCCCCAGCGCGTATACTTCTGCGCCATCGACAGCAGCCTGGCGAGACGATGCCACCGCATGCCCCCATCGACCGGAACGGGACTGCCGGCTAGTGGCTCTAACACTCACGCCTGAAATGATCCTCGTGCTGGGCCTGGTGGGCTTCACCATGCTCATGCTCGTGCTGGAGTGGATCCGCGCCGACATGGTGGCGCTGCTGGTGGTGGTCACCATCGGCCTCACCGGGCTGATCCCCGGCGAGCAGGTGTTCAACGGCTTTGCCGGTAACGCCGTCATCGCGATCATCGCCATCATGATCATGGGCGCCGGCCTGGACCGCGCCGGCGTACTCAACCTCACCGCCTCCTTCGTGATGCGCATGGCGCGCGGCATGGAATCGCGCCTGGGCGTGGTGGTGAACAGCGTCACCAGCCTGTTCAGCGCCGTGATCCCCAGCCAGGCCCTTGCGGCGCTGATGATCCCGGTGACCTCGCGCCTCTCCGCGCGCACCGGCGTGCCGATGTCGCGGCTGCTGCTGCCCATGGCCTTCTGCATCCTGACGGCCACCAACACCACGCTGATCGCCAACTCGCCGCTGATCGTCCTTAACGACCTGATCGCCAGCGCCAACAGCAACCTGCCCCCGGGCGCCCACACCATCCCGAAGTTCGGCCTGTTCAGCGTCACCCCGGTGGGCCTGATCCTGGCGCTGCTCGGCATCGCGTTCTTCTGGCTGTTCTCGAAGAAGCTGCTGCCCGAGCGCGAAGACGAGCGGCTGAAGGTGACCCCCGGCCGTACCGAGAGCTACTTCGCCGACACCTATGGCATCGCCGGTGAAATCGCCGAGCTGACCGTCACGGCGGAAAGCCCGCTGGTGGGCATGAGTATCGGTGAAGTGGAACAGCTGCACGGCGCGCCGCTGATCCTGGCCATCAAGAACGGCAACGAAAGCCGCGTGGCCCCGCCGTCGGACCAGATGATCTGGGTGGGCACCGTGCTTGGCGTGCTGGCTCCGAAGGACGCGATCAACGCCTTCGCCAACAACCAGCTGTGCCGCGTGTCCATGCGCATGCGCCAGCTCGGCGAGCAGTTCAACACCACGCGGGCGGGTATTTCCGAGGCCGTGGTGCCGCCAAGCTCGCGCTTCATCAAGCAGACCGTGGGCGACCTGCGCCTGCGCAAGCGCTTCGGCATTTCGGTGCTGGCCGTGAATCGTGGCGACGAGGTGTTTCGCGAGGACGTCCGCGGCGTGACCCTGCGCGCCGGTGACACGCTGGTGCTGCACAGCAAGTGGCGCGACCTGATGCTGGCCGAGGAAGACCGCGACATCGTCGTGGTGACCGACATCCCCAAGGAAGAACAGCGCCCCGGCAAGATCTGGCAGGCCGTCGGTTTCTTCGTGCTGGCCAAGTGCCTGGCCCTGTTCACCCACCTGGACCTGTCGGTGGCGATGATGACCGGCGCGGTGGGCATGCTGCTCACCGGCGTGCTGAACATGGACGAGGCCTATAAGGCCATTAACTGGAAGACGATCTTCGTCACCGCCTGCCTGATTCCGCTGGGCTGGTCCATGGACTCCACCGGCACGGCCAGCTGGATCGCCCAGGAAGTGCTGGCGGTGCTCGGCCACGCACCGCAGTGGACGCTGCAGCTCTCCATCGCCGTGCTCACCCTGCTGTTCTCGCAGGTGATGTCCAACGTGGGCGCCACGGTGATGATGGTGCCCATCGCCATCAGCGTGGCGGTGACCACCGGCGGCAACCCGTCGGCCTATGCGCTGATCGTGGCCGTCTCGTCGTCGAATACCTTCCTGCTCTCGTCAGGCCACCCGGCGCTGATGATGGTGGCGGGCCCGGGCGGCTACCGCGCCGCGGACTTCCTCCGCGTGGGCATCCCGCTGACGATCCTGATGCTGGTGGTGACCCTGGTGGCTATTAACCTGATGTACCGCTGAGCCCGACCGACAACCCGAAAAATCTCAGGCGAGGTGGACCGTGCCGTCGGTGACGGTGACCGGCACCGCCCGGAGGCGGTCGCCCTTGCACGGGCCGGTCTGGCAGTTGCCATCGCCCGCGGTGAAGGTCGCGCCGTGGGCCGCGCAGATGATCAGCCCGTTGCGGACGAGGAACTTCCCCGGGGCGTAGTCCAGCCGCCGGCCCGCATGGGGGCAGACGTTATAGAACGCGCTGACGGCGTCGCCCTGGCGGTACACCAACAGGGACTCGGGCTCGCCGCCGACATAGGCTTCTACCTCGATGGCGTTGCCATCGGGAATGTCGTCGAGCTGGCACAGGGGGGTGGTGTCGGCGCTAGTGGTCATGGCACTTGTCTATGGGGTGGGGATGCCCCAAGGTAAAGAGGCTCGCATGCATGTCATTGTGCCATACGGATTTTTAACCAATGCGCTTCGTCTTTCCGCCCCTTCGCCGCTCGCGTAACCCAGTGGCCCGCGCCCTGTCCCTCGTGGCCGGCCTGGCCGTGCTTGGCGTGCTGCTCGTGTTTGGTGTGGTGGTGATTGGCGTGCTGATCGCCGGCGGTGTCGTGTTCCTTGCCGTGCGCCAGTGGCAGCTCGCCGCCGCCCGTCGCAACGGCACCGTCTCGCCGCAGCCGGCCGCGGCCCGCCCCAAGGATCCCGACGTGCTCGAGGGCGAGTTCGTGGTGATCCAGCAGGGCCGCCCCGTCCACCACTAAGCAGCGCAAGGTCCGGATAGCCGGGCCACGGCGGCCTCCGTACGCTGGTCTCCTATGAAGGAGGCCACCATGAACCGTCCCGCCCTCGCCATGACCACCCCGACCGACGATGCCCTGGAACGCGTACGCCTTGCCCTGGAAAAGGACGAGGCCCCCGCGGACCTGGCCAGCCTGGCCGCCATTGCCGGCCTGAGCCCCACCCACCTGCAACGCGCCTTCCGCCGCCGCTTTGGCGTCAGCCCCGCGGAATACGCCCGTGAGCGCCGTTTTGGCCAGCTCCGCGAGGCCCTGCGCAAGGGTGCGGCGGTGACGGATGCTGTCTACGACGCCGGTTTCGGCTCCGGCAGCCGCGTTTACGAAGAAAGCGACCGCCGGCTGGGCATGACCCCTGCCAGCTATCGCGCCGGCGGTGCCGGTGCCTCCATCCGCTACACCACCACCGCCACCCCGCTGGGGCAGCTGCTCGTGGCCACGACGTCGCGGGGTATCTGCTCCGTCACCCTGGGCGCCGATGACGCCGAACTCGAAGCCCGGCTGGCCGGGGAGTTCCCGCTCGCCGAGCGCGAGCGCGTGGATGCCGGCCGCGAGGAATGGCTGGACGCCGTGATCGACCGTGTCGCACACGACCTCGGCTGGAGCGATCGCGATGCGCCGGCGATGCCACCGTTCGACGTAGCGGCCACGGCCTTCCAGTGGCGCGTGTGGGATGCCCTGATCCGCATTCCCCGCGGCGAGACGCTGAGCTACGGCGAGCTGGCCGCCAAGCTCGGCGTACCGAAGGCGGCGCGCGCGATCGGCCGTGCCTGCGGCAGCAACAAGCTGGCCCTGCTGGTGCCGTGCCATCGGATCATCCGCGAAGACGGCAGCCTTGGCGGCTGGCGGTGGGGCCTGGAGATCAAGCGCCAGCTGCTGGCGACCGAGCGCGGGATGAGCGCCGCTCAAGGCTGACCCGCGACGATTTCGCTACCGCCTTTCACACACTGGCGATATCGTTCCGCTTTACCCTGGCTCGCCCTCCCCATGCCCGACGCTTCGCCCTCTTCCACGCCCACCGCCGCCGTTACCGACGCGCGGTGGATGGTGCCGCTGTCGCTGTTCGCGCTGTATGTCATCTGGGGCTCGACCTACCTGGGCATCCGCTATGCGCTGGTGAGCTATCCGCCGTTCCTGCTGGCGGCGCTGCGCTTCGCCATCGCCGGCGTCCTGCTGTTTGCCGTGCTGCGCGTCCGCGGCGCCACCCTGCCCACCGCACGCCAGTGGCGCAACGCGGCCATCGTCGGCACCTTGCTGCTGGCCGGTGGCAATGGCCTGGTCTGCTTCGCCGAGCAGTCGGTGAGTTCGGGCATCGCCGCCGTGGCGGTGGCCAGCATGCCGCTGTTCGCGGCGGTATTTGGTGGCCTCTACGGCGAGTGGCCTTCGCGCGGCGAGACCGCCGGGCTGGTGCTCGGCTTCATCGGCGTCATCGTGCTGAACCTGGGTGCGGGCCTGTCCGGTTCGCCGCTCGGGGCGATCGCCCTGATCGTCGCCGCGTCGTGCTGGGCCTTTGGCTCGGTGTGGTCCAAGCGCCAGGACATGCCCAAGGGCCCGATGAACACCGCCGCGCAGATGCTCTGCGCCAGCGTCGCGCTCGGCATCATCGCGCTGCTGCATGGCGAGCGTTTCCCGGCGCATCCTGAAACATCGGCCACGGCCGCCCTGGCCTACCTCGTGGTGTTCGGCTCGCTGATCGCCTTCAGCGCGTACCTCTATGTGCTGAAGACCGTGCGGCCCGCGCTGGCCACCAGCTATGCCTACGTGAACCCGCCGGTGGCGGTGCTGTTTGGCGTGGCGCTGGCCGGTGAGCACGTCGGGCCGTTTGACCTGGCCGGCATGGCGATCATCCTGGTCGGCGTGGGCATCATCACCATGATGCGGGGACGCAAGGCCTGATCCCTGGCCCGATGTGACCTCGCTCACATTTTGAGGTCAGGCCCGCTTTTTTCAGAATTTTCCAATGTTCGCGGCCGGGGGCCGCACCCTAGGCTTTCCAGCCGTCATCGCTGGAGAGCCCATGGACGGCCGTCCCCACGTCCCCCGTTCGCAACGCCTTCGCCTCTGTGCCGCACGCCTCGTCACCCTGCTTTGCATCGGCACCGCCGCGCTGGCGTCTTGCCAGCCCTTCCGCGCCGACAACACGGCGGTGATGGCGCCGTCCACCGACTTCGCCGACTACGACGCCTGCGTGGATCGCGGCGGGCGCTGGCTTATCCACGCCCACCGCTGCAAAGAACCGCCAGCACCACCCTGATCGGCTCAGAGCTCGCGCAATGCCGTGGTCACCGGCACCGTCGCCGCACGCAGGGCCGGGAACAGCCCGCCGATGAAGCCGATGGCGAGCGCCCATTTCAGGCCCGTCCACAGCAGCGCCGGCCCCACCTGGAACTGGAACACCACCTGGCTGAAGTTCGCCCCAAGGGTGGACGCCGTGTAGTTGTGGAAGATCAGCCAGACGATGCCTGCACCGAGGATGCCGCCGAGCAAGGCCAGCAACATGGTCTCCAGCAGCACCGACACCACCACCGGCACGCCACGGAAACCAATGGCGCGCAGCGTGGCGATTTCACGGGCGCGCGCCTGGATCGCGGCGAACATGGTGTTCAACGCGCCGAACACGGCACCGATCGCCATGATGATGCCGACGGTGATGCCGACGATGCGCAGGGTCTTGGTCAGTGCTTCGGACTGTTTGCCGAAGTACGCCTCGGTGGTGCTCACATCCACCTTCAGGCGAGGGTCCGCGGCGAGGCTGGCCTTGAACTGGTCGTACGCCCTGGGCGAATCCAGCAACACCGTCACCGACTGCACGCTGCTGCCGCGGCGGTACGCCGAGGCGACGCTCTGCGTGTCGCCCCACAGTTCGGACTCCAGCGCATCGTGCGAGGCAAACACGCCCACCACCGTCCAGGTCTGCCCGGCCAGGCGGATGCTCTTGCCGACGTCGAGCCCTTCGAACTGGCCCTTCGCGCCCTTGCCGACGATGACTTCGCGCAGGCCAGGCTTGAAGGCGCGGCCTTCGATGATCTTCACGTTATCGCGCAGCGCCCACACATCGTTGCTGACGCCACGGATGGGCACGTTGGAATCGCTGTTCGGGTCGCCCTTGCGCGGCAGGTTGGCCACCACCACCAGTTCGCCCGAGGCAATCGGCCGCCCCTCGGCGCCCTTCTTCACACCCGGCGCCTGCATCACCACGTTGGCGCTGTCGCGGTCGAGGATGGAGTTGAGCTCGGCCTGTGAACCGCCGCGCAGGACGATGGCGGTGTGATCGTTGCCGGAGGCACGCAGGGTTTCCGCGAAGCCTTCGCTCATGGCGAGCATCGCCACCAGCACGCCGACGACGCCCGCGATGCCGACCACGACGACGGACGAGGAGCCCAGCCGTTGCGTCACCGTGGACAAGCCCACGCGCGTCACCTGCCAGGTCTGCCGGCCACGCCGCGTCACGGTCATCCACACCGCCAGCAGCACGGCGAGTACGACGATGCCTTGCCACGGCAGGGCGGACCATGCCACCAGGAAGGCGATGATGATGGCAAGCAACAACACGCCGCGCAGGAACTTCTTCAAAGTCTTCATGGCAGTTCCTTAGCGCCCGGCGAGGGCATCGACGATGTTCAGGCGCATGGCGCGGATGGCGGGCAGCGCACCGACGATGGCGCCGATCACCAGCATGAGCACAAGCCCGAGGATCCACGTTTGCGAGCCGACCGGCGGCAGGTTCAGCATGCCGCCACTGCCCTTGGCCACGATGGGCACGATGATCCCGGCAAGGCCCAGCCCCAGCGCCCCGCCGATGAGCAGCAGGAGAACGCTTTCAGCCAGCACCATGTACAGCACGCTATGGCTGGAGAAACCGATCGTCTTCAGCACAGCCAGTTCGCTGGTGCGCTCACGCACGGCCTGCGCCATGGTGTTGCCCGTGAGCAGGATGAGGGTGAAGAACACGGCGCCCATGATCGCGCTGACGATGAGGCCGATATCACCAATCTGCTTGGCGAACGAGGCGTTGAAGGCCTGTTCGGTCTGCGTCTTGGTTTCGTGGTCGGAATTGGCCGAGAGGGCATCCACCGCCTTCGCCACGCGCTCGGCATCGGCGGGGGAATTCAGCCGCACGAAGTACCAGCCCACCGTGGTGCCGATGCTCTGGAACGCATTGGCATCTTCGAAATATTTATGGTGGAAGAAGAACTGCTGGTCGGTGCCATTTGCGGCACCCGGCGCCGCGGTATAGATACCGACGATGTCGAAGGGCCAGGTCTTGTCGCCATTGCGCTGCGGGAAGATCGTCGACTGCAGCGGGATCTTGTCGCCGACTTTCCAGCCAAAGCGCTTGGCCAGCGCTTCACCGACGATGGCGCCGGTGCGGGTGTTTTCATACACCTTGCGCTGGTCGGCCGGCAGCTGGATCTCGTGGTAGATATCCATGTAGTTGTCGCTGACGGCGAAGCTCAGGACGAAGTTCTTCGGGTCCTGGTAGATACCGCCGAACCAGTTGGAGTAACCGACATCCTTCACCCCGGGAATCGCCTTCATCTGCGCCTGAAGGCTGACCGGCAACGACTGGATGATGGAGTAGCGCGAGGTGGTGATCAGGCGGTCCACGCCGATGACGCTGCCGCCGGAATCGAAGGCCGAGCGCGTGGCATCGAGCATGCCGAACAGCAGGAAGGCGGCGAGGATGGATATCAGCGTGAAGAAGGTGCGCGCCTTCCGGCGGAACAACGCGGCCCATATCAGATGAAAGTATTTCATCGCGCCGCCCCTTACGCCGTGGCCTGCTCGACGAGGGTGCCCTTGTCGAGATGCAGGGTGTGGTTGGCGTAGTCGGCCGCCTTCGGGTCATGCGTCACCATGACGATGGTCTTGCCGTGCTCGCGGTTGAGTTCACGCAGCAGGCCCAGGATGTCTTCGGCCGACTGGCGGTCGAGATCGCCGGTGGGCTCATCGCAGACCAGCAGCGTGGGGTCGGAGACGATGGCGCGGGCGATGGCCACGCGCTGCTGCTGGCCGCCCGAGAGTTCGGCCGGCTTGTGCGTGGCGCGGTCCGACAATCCCACCAGCTGCAGGGCGATGGATGCGTTCTGCTTGCGCTGCGCCGACGAGAGTTTCGTGAGCAGCAGCGGCAGTTCGACGTTGCGCTGCGCGGTCAGCATCGGCATGAGGTTGTAGAACTGGAACACGAAGCCGACGTGCGCGGCGCGCCAGCGCGCCAGTGCACCAGCGCCGAGCGTATCGATGCGCTCACCGGCCACCGTGATGCTGCCGCCGGTGGGCGTATCCAGTCCGCCGATGAGGTTCAGCAGCGTGGTCTTGCCCGAACCCGACGGTCCCATCAACGCGAGGAAGTCGCCTTCTTCGATTTTCAGGTCCACGCCGTGCAACACCTCGACCTTCTGCCGGCCGCGCTCGTAAACCTTGGACAGATCCTGGATGTCGATCAGGGTAGCCATGCGATATCTCCTAAGGCGGTCAGGGCTTGGACGGCGCGACGCGGACGGCGGTGCCATCGGCGACGGTGTCGGGGGGTGAGGTAATGACGGTGTCGCCGGCGGTGAGGCCGGCCGTCACCAGGCGCAGGTCGTTGTTGGCCGCTTTGGCCGCGGTGATGTCGTGGCGGTGGGCCTTCTCGTCGGCCACCACGAACGCCACCTCGTGGCCGTCGCGCGAAACGATGGCATTGGCCGGCACCATGACGCCCTTCGGCACCTCGGCATGGCCCTCGGCGCGATGCTCGAGGAAGGACACGCGCACGCCCATGTCCGGGACGATGCGTCCGTCCTTGCTTTCCAGGGCGACGCGCACTTTCA
This sequence comes from Luteibacter pinisoli, assembly GCF_006385595.1. NCBI lineage: Bacteria > Pseudomonadati > Pseudomonadota > Gammaproteobacteria > Lysobacterales > Rhodanobacteraceae > Luteibacter > Luteibacter pinisoli. The sequence goes on along the minus strand of NZ_CP041046.1, from coordinate 661,098 downwards.
CCGTCGCCTTGCCGCGATCCGCGGCGGGAACGATCGCGATGACGTGGGCAGGAATACGCCAGTCCGGGTACGCGTCGAGCACGGCCTCGGCCGCCATCGCCGGTTGCACGCGGCCGATATAGGCCTCGTTGACGTCCACGTCGATTTCCAGCGAATCCATGTCGACGATGGTGCCCACGCCGGTACGCGTGAAGCCGCCACCCGCGGAGAGCGGCGAAACGATCTCGCCCACCTGCGCGGCCTTGTCGGTGATCACGCCATCGAACGGCGCGCGCACCACGGTGTAATCGAGGTTGACCTGGGCGACGCCCACCTGCGAATCCGCAGCCTGGGCCTGCCGGCGTGCCGTGTTGAGCTGGGCGCGGTAGGTATTGGCCTGGGTGCGGGTCTGTTCGGCGATCTGCTTGGAGACCAGGCCGCGGCCGACCAGCGCCTCCTGGCGGGTGGCATCGCGCAGGGCCTGGTCGAGCTGGGCTTCGTTCTGCGCCACGCTGGCATGGGCCGCGGCGGCGCTGGCCTGGGCGGACTGCAGGCCGGCGCGCAGCGCGCTGTCTTCCAGCCGCGCCAGCACCTGGCCCTTGGCCACGCGGTCACCTTCCTCGATGAGCACTTCGGTGAGCGCGCCGGTGATCTGCGCGGAGACGGTGGCCTGGCGGCGGGCGGTGATGTAGCCGGTGGCCTGGAGCACCGCGCCGGCCTCGCTGGCGGACGCCGGGGCCACGGCGGTGGCGGTCTGCACTTCCACCGGGCGATGGCCCAGGAAGACCCAGGCACCGACGCCGATGGCGAGCAGCAGGACGACCACGCCGGCAATGGCGGCAATGCGCCCCCACGGGGGCCCGCCCCCGGGGGCTTCCTTGTGCGCCTTGTCGATCTTCAGCTGCCGGAGCAGCTCCGTGTTCGAATTCATGTCCCCTCGCATCCCCCTGGCGGTCTACGTACAAGATCATGCGAACCTGGCGGACCGTGCGCCATTCGACGGCATCAGTCATCTGCCGTGACAGGTGTCACCTGCTAGGCTTGGCCCATGCCTACCGAACCCCTCACCGTCATCCCCGCGCCGGCCCTGCCGAGCGTCCCCGTCGCCGGCCAGCCTGGCCGTTTCCCTGTCCGCCGGATCTTCTGCATCGGCCGGAACTACGCCGATCATGCCAAGGAAATGGGCGCCAGCGTAGACAAGGCGAACCCCATGTTTTTCACCAAGCCGGCCGACGCCATCGTCACCGACGGCGCGGACGTGCCCTACCCCTCCGCCACCAGCGACCTGCACCACGAAGTGGAAATGGTCGTGGCCCTGGGCGCCGGTGGCAGCCACCTTTCCGTGGAACAGGCCCGCGCACTGGTCTGGGGCTACGGCGTCGGCCTGGACCTTACCCGCCGCGACCTGCAGGCGCAGGCCAAGGCCAAGGGCGCGCCCTGGGACGTGGCCAAGGGCTTTGACCATTCGGCGCCGATCTCCGCACTGGTCCCGGCGTCCGAGGTCACACCGACGGCATCGACCCGCATCACGCTGGAAGTGAACGGCCAGGTGCGCCAGCAGGCCACCCTGGGCGACATGGTGCTCGACGTGGGCGAGATCCTCGCCGCGCTGTCCACCCTGTTCGAGCTCAAGGCCGGCGACCTCGTGTACACCGGCACGCCCGCCGGTGTATCAGCGTTGCAACGCGGCGATACGTTCAAGGCCACGCTCGAAGGCATCGCCGAGTTTGGTGGACGCATTTCGTGAATTCGCGCGATCCTTACATGGGGATCGCTAGTTTCAGCTGTTCGACACGACGCAACGAGGAGAGTTACCGATGAGCTTCGGCGAAGAATTCAAGAAATTCGCACTACGCGGCAATGTCGTCGACCTGGCGGTCGGTGTCGTGATCGGCGCGGCGTTCGGCAAGATCGTCACATCGCTGGTCGACAACATCATCATGCCGCCCATCGGCATGCTGATCGGCGGCATCGATTTCTCGCAGTGGAAATGGGTGCTGAAACCCGGTGACGCGGCGACGAAGACGGCTGAAGTGGCCATCCAGTACGGCATCTTCATCAACGTGCTGATCCAGTTCGTGATCATCGCGCTGGCGATCTTCATCGTGGTCAAGGCCATCAACAAGCTGACCCGCCACCAGGACGCCCCCGCCGCCACGCCGGCCGACGTCGTCCTGCTCCAGGAAATCCGCGACCTGCTCAAGCAGCAGAACCGCACGCCGTAAGGGCATAGCTTCCAGGCAAAAAAAAGGGCCGCCGATGGGGAAACAACTCGGCGGCCTATCTGGGGAGACGGGCGCCCGGGAGATGAGCCTCACGGCTCGGGCGCCTTATTGTTGGTATGTGAATGCGTTGCTAAGCGTTATCCGCGGGATCAGAAGTCGTACGTGATACCGAAGCGGACGTAACGCGGCGTGCTGTAGTACGTGACGCGACCGTAGTTGGTGTTCGGCGCGGTCGTGGTGCCGTAGTTGACGTAGTCGGCCGTGGCCTTCGATTCGTTCAGTACGTTGTAGACCATCACATTGAACGCAAGTTTCTGGTCAGCCCACATCGGACGGTATTCGGCCGACAGCGAGACGATGTGCTGCCACGGCTGGCGTCCCGCGGCACCCGGAGGCGACGGCAGGCCACCGCAGTAGTGGTAGTAGCTGCCATAACCGATCGGGTTGGTCTGGTCCGCACCGTAGTAGCCCAGGCAGGTCTTCGGCGTGCCCGACATCAGCAGGATGTTGCCCGAGAGCATCCACTCCGGCGCGACCTGCCATGAACCGTAGGCCTTCAGCTGGTGCTTGCGGTCGTTCGAGAGCAGGCCGTTGGAATATTCCATGAGCTTGCCGTAGTCCCAGTCCACCGTCGCGGAGACGTCGGTCTGGCCGATATCCGAACGGACCTGGCCTTCGGTATTGCCGTAGCTCTTCGAGTACAGGTAGTCGATCTTGCCGGTCCACGTGCCGTCGAACGGATGCTCGAGGTAGGTCTCCAGGGCGTAGTAGCTACGCTTGGCCTGCGGCATGCCGAAGTCCGCTGCGGACATGTCGACGCTGACGTAGCCGCCGTTGCCGTCCGGAATGCGGTACGTGTTGGAACGGCCCGGGTTGGACAGGTAGCAGCCGTTCATGTCGGCTTCGGAGACGTCGTAGCCGAGCGATGCCGCCTTGGCCTGGATCGAGTCGAGGTCGCAGATGTCGTCGAGGATGTTACGCAGCTTGCGCACCTGGCCCTTCATGCCCCACACCCAGTCGCTGTTGATCTGCTGGTCGAAGCCGAGCTGGTATTCGTCCTGGTACTCGGACTTGATGCCGCTGGAAGCCACCGTCTTCGGGTCCGGCGACTGGCCGTACTCGTTGTTGGCCGACACGCCACCGCCCGTGGCCGAGGCCAGCTGGGTGAGACCCGTCGGGTAGCCGTTCGAATCGATACCGGTGTAGGTGTAGTAGGTGTTGGTGTACAGCGAACCGGCTGCCGCGCGCAGCGCCACCGAAGCGGGCATGGCGAGGTAGTAACGGCCGGCGTTGGCGTAAATCTTCAGCGACGAATCGCCGTTCACGTCCCACGCGGCACCGAGGCGCGGAGCCCACTGCGGCTTGGTCATACGCAGGAAGGCGTCGCCGTTCGGGTTGTAGTTGGTGAACTGGTCGTTGCGCAGGCCCACCTTCACCAGCCAGCGGTCGTTCACCTGCCAGCTGTCTTCCAGGTACTGGGCGCGCTGCTTCACGCGCACCGACGCGGCGGTGCTGTACAGGTACTTCGACACGTAATAACCCGTCTCGCCACCGGCGCCGGTGTTTGGTGCCGCCACGAACGGTGCGTCGCTGATCGCGACGTCCGGCGTGCCGAAGCCGTATTCCCAGGCCACCGCGTTCTCACCGTCATCGACGTCGTGCGAATCGAGGTTGTCGATACCGCCGGTGATGGTGTGGTCACCCACCTTCCAGGAGAGGTCCAGGCGTAGGTTGCGCGTGGTGGCCTCGTGGTCCGGATTGGCGATGGTCAGGGCCGACTGCGCGTTGTTGATCTGCGCGCCACCGGTGACGGCCGGGTTCTGCAGTTCCGGATCGAGGATGTACGTGAGCGACGGGTCGTAGCCCGGGGTCTCGCTGTAGTACGTCATCTTCTGCTTGCCGTACATGGCAGTCAGCGTCAGGTCGTCGGTGATGTAGCTGGTGTACTTGGCGATATAGACGCGGGCGTCGTTCTTGGTCGACGTATCCTGGCTGTTGAGCGAACCCGTCTGGCCGGTGTCGTAATCGTAGTTGTAGAAGTTGCCCTTGTACTGGGTCTTGCTGCTGGCGCCGGTCAGTTCAACGATGTTGGTGTCGTTGATGTTCCAGTCGATCTTCGCGTACCACTTCGGATCGTGGTACTCGTACTGGTTGTTGTACGAGGTGGACACGGCGGTGACCGAGTTGGAATCCTGCTTCTCCTGCTCAACGGCAGCGAAGAAGAACAGCTTGTCCTTGATCAGCGGGCCGCCGACGTACGCGCTTTCGGTCGCCGTCCAGCTGTTGTTCTGCGAGTAGCGACGGTAGATGTTGCCCGCCTGGGTACCGCTGACGTAGTACGAGTTCGGGCTGGTGCCGCGGGCGAACGCCGGCTCCCACAGCAGCTGCGCACCGAAGTGCCACTCGTTGGTGCCGCGCTTGCCGCTCTGGCTGATGACGCCGCCGTCGGAACGGCCATACGCTGCGCCGTAGCCGCCGCTCAGGATTTCCTGCTGGTCGATCGCGCCGTACGGCAGGGTGATGCCGCCGAAGCCGCTGAGCGGATCGGTGGTGTTGAAGCCGTTGAGGTAGTACGCGTTCTCGGTGACCGACGAACCGCCGATGGAGACCAGCGAGTTGCTGTTGGTGGTACCGGTGAAGCCGCTGTAACCCGGGACGACGCCCGGCGCGAGCAAGGCGATCGCTTCGGCGCTGCGTGCGAGCGGCAGCTTCGCAAGCTGTTGCGCCGTGATCACGGTGCGCGAATCCACGGAGGAGACGTCGACCGGCGGAAGCGTGTTGGCCGAGACCGTCACCGAACCGAGGCTGGTGGCCTGGGCGGCGCTGGTGGCACCGGCAAACGATACTTCGGTACCCGAACCCACGCGGAGGTTCACGTCGTTGCGTGCATCGACGGCCTTGCCGCCCTGCATCAGGCTGACGGTGTACGTACCCAGCGGCAGCGAACCGATGGTGTAACGGCCGTCGGCACCGACCGTTACTTCACGATTGACACCCGTGGTGCTGCGGGCCACGACGGTCTCGCCATCGGCAACCGGCGCCTGGCCGAAGATGCTACCGGTGGTGGACTGGGCCAGCGCGGCGCCGGCTCCCAGGGCCAGGGCGAGCGCTAGACTGATCCGGCTGAGCCGGACCATGGGCGAAGAATGCTTGGACACTGCGGGACTCCCCAAAAAATGAAGTAGAAGGCCTTCTACCGACGCAACGCCTGGCGTGCGCCATCCCCACCGCACCGGGAGAAGGCTCGCGTGCGCCGCATCAAAGGCGGTCGCCGCAAAAGCAATGTAGTGTTAAATCCCTGTAGCGACGTGGGCCGAAACTCGGCCATCGCTCGGCATTTCCTTGGACGGATGGATGTCCATACGCGACGCCTGGCGCCATGCGCGCGGCGACACGCCATACGCTTCGCGAAAGCTTCTGCCGAAGTGCGTCATATCACCAAAACCCCACGCCTGCGCAATGTGCGCAATGCTGCGATATCGCAAGGACGCATCCGCAAGTTCTCGCCGGCAGCGCGCAAGACGTTCCGAACGCACCCAGCGCATCAGCGTCATCTCTTCGTCGGCAAACAACTCGAACAGATAGCTTGTGGAAAGGCCTACGCCCTTGCCGATCATCTCGGCGCAGAGGCCCGGATCATCCAGGTGCTCGCGGACGTAACGGCGCACCTGCTCCTTGTGATGCTGGCGAAGTTGCGAAGGCGGAGGCGCAAGATCTCCCATCGTGGAGGTCGCGGCCGCAAGCATGTGCGGTATCGCCTCCACGAGCTGGTCCGCCACGGCTTCGGTCATGTCGCTCGCGCTGTCGAACAGCTCGCGATACAGGCTGCGCAGGAAACCCACGGCAGCCATCCCGCCGTGCAGGCTGACGGCCGCGACCTGCTCCAGGCGAGGCACCGCGTCGCGCAACACGGACAGCGGCAGGTAGGTGGCCTGCATCAGCGCGCGACCGGTTTCCACCCGGAACGGCCGGGACAGGTCGATGAGGCAGAAGTCACCTGGCACCAGGGCGGTGCGCCGGCCGTGCTGTTCCACCCGGCTCTCGCCTTCCAGCTGCAGCGTGAGCAGGGCGGCGTGGCGGTGCTCGCGGGACAGGTGGTCGCTGCTGAACACGTGCGGCGTGTGGCTGAACGTGGCGAAGCGCAGGCGGTTGCCGGCGTAGCCGTCCAGCAACACGGCCTGGCCTTGCTGGCGGGCCGCTCCCTGGCCGAACTCATCCCAGAAGCGCTGCGCCGCGAACATGTGCCCGCGGGGGGCGATGTCGGGCTGCGCGATGCGCAGGGCGGTCTGCGGGTAGGGCACGGGTGTCTCCTCGCTATCAGGGGCCGAAGAACAGGTCGACGACGTCGTCATCGTCATCGTCGTCACCGGGGGGCTGGCCGTGCGGTGCCCCCGGCGGCGGGGGCGGGCCGTGCTCAGGCATGGAAAAACCCTTCGAAGCCATGCAGTCAGCCATCATCTCCTGCGGCACCGGGTCATCCGCCTCGCCGCCGTATTCCACCCAGCAATCGTCCAGGGCCGCTTCCACCTTCGGGTCGTGCGGCGGATGGCGCGGTGCGTCGCGGTCCTGCGCATACGCGGCAGCGGCCGCCGTCATGGCGAACGCGAGCAGCGTGGTGGTCCAGCGAGGGAAGACGAGCATCGGTCGAGGGCCTGCATGGCAGTGGTTTTGCCGCAGGCTACCGGCGCCAGGTCACTCGCCGTTGTCGCCATGTGTCCGATGTGTGTCGCCGCCGTGGCAGCCCGGACACGCGCCGGGGGCCGGTTTCTGCTATCAAACGCAGCATGGCCATGGACCTCAACGCCCTTATCCTGGTGGTCGACGACGACCCCGAACTCCGTAACCTGATTGCCGGCTTCCTGGGCGGGCATGGCTATCGCGTGCAGGTGGCCGAGAATTCGGCCCAGATGGACCTCGCCATCGCGCGCGAGCGCCCGGACCTGGTGGTGCTCGACGTGATGATGCCCGGGGAAGACGGCCTCTCCGCCGCCCGCCGGCTCGCCGCCGACAAGGGGCCGCCGGTGATCATCCTCAGTGCCCTGGGCGACGATACCGACCGGATCATCGGCCTGGAGGTGGGCGCGGACGACTACCTGGCCAAGCCGTGCAACCCGCGGGAACTGCTCGCGCGCGTGCGCGCCCTGTTGCGCCGGACCACCAGCGTCGATGCGGCCACCCCGGATGACAGCCGCCCGTACCTGTTTGCCGGCTGGCGCCTCGATGTCACCCGGCGCGACCTGCGCGACCCCACGGGCATCTTCATCAATCTCTCCGACGGGGAATTCGCCTTGCTGCGCGCCTTCGTCGACCACCCGCAACGCATTCTCACCCGCGACCAGCTGCTCGACCTCGTCCATGGCGGCCGCACCGAGGTGTACGACCGCGCCATCGATACGCAGATCAGCCGCCTGCGCCGCAAACTCAACGACCGCGCCGCGATGGAAATGATCCGCACCGTCCGCAACGAGGGATACATGCTTGTCCCCAAGGTGGCCCACGCATGATGCGCATTCCGCGGATGTCGATCTTCGCGCGCAGTTTCCTGATGATGTCGTGCGCGCTGCTGGTGGCCGAAGCCATCGGCTTCCTGGTGTTCAGCGTGAAGCCGCCCCGCCCGACGGCCAGCGCCGGCCTCTTCGATATCGTCGCCGCCCTGCGTCCGGACCTGCAGGCGTTCGGCCATCCGTTCGATGGCGGACGCGGCCCCGGTGAGATGGGCCCCCCGGGGGGCTTCGGGCCGCCGCACGGCACGGACATTGAAGTCGCCGTCGCCAGCGCGCCCCCGGTGGCCAGCGACGGTTACGACGAAGGCATGTCGTCGCATGTCGCCGAGCGCCTGGCTGGCATGCTCGCCACCGACCGCACCAACCTGCGTGTCTTCGCGACCACCGCCGGCTTCGGCCCGATCGCCGGGCCCATGCGCGCGACGATCGGCCCGGGTTCGGTCATCGCCCTGCGCCAGGACGACGGGACGTGGCGCGTGGCCTCGGTGCCACCGATGCCGTTTACCGACACGGTGAGCGCGCGCCTGCTGTGGATGCTCGGCCTCGGCCTGCTCGTGATGCTGCCGCTGGCCGGCCTGTTCGCCAGCGCGCTGTCGTCACCGATCCGCCGCTTCGCGGAAGCCGCGCATCGCCTGGGCGGCGACAGCGGCGCGCCACCGGTGCCGCGCGAGGGGCCGACGGAAATGCGCCAGGCCGTGGATGCGTTCAACGCCATGCAGGCGCGCATGAACCGGATGATGCAGGAGCGCACGCATATGATCGCGGCCATCGCGCATGACCTGCGCACGCCGCTCACACGCCTGTCGTTCCGCCTGGATGGCTTGCCGGCGCCCCTGGGCGAGAAGGTGGACGCTGACATCCAGGAAATGCGCACGATGATTGCCGCGGCGCTGGATTTCATCCGCGACCGCTCGTCGGGCGCGCATCGCCAGCCGCTGGATTTCCGCCTGCTGGTGGAAAGCGTGGCCGATGACCTGGTGGACGTGGGCCACGACGTGGCCCTGCAGGCCGGCCAGCCCATCACCGTGGATGGCGATCCGCTGGCCCTGCGCCGCGTCGTGATGAACCTGGTCGAGAACGGCCTGAAGTACGGCGACCGCGTGCGCATGCGCCTGCGTTTCCAGGGCGAGGCCTGCATCCTCGAGGTCGACGACGACGGCCCGGGCATCCCCGAGATGATGCAGCGCCAGGTGTTCGAGCCGTTCTTCCGCCTCGAGGCCTCGCGCAATCGCGATACCGGCGGGATCGGCCTGGGCCTGGCCAGCGTCCGCGCCATCGTCTCCGAACACGGCGGCCAGGTGGAGCTGCGCAACCGCCGCGAAGGTGGCCTGCGCGCCTCGGTGACCCTGCCCGCCCGCCTGCATGCATGACTTCCGACCTACGCGCCCACACCGGGTGCGGGGTCCATAATCGGGGTTTACGTCCCCGGGGGTCATCGATGCGTCCTGCTCTTCGTTTCCACGCGCTGGCCGCGTGCATTGCACTTGCCTGCTCCGCCCACGCGGCCGACAAGGCCACCACCATTCCGGCGAAGGCTGTTGCCGCGGCCACCGAGCTGCGCGACAAGGCCATGGCCGACAACACCGGCTACGAGTTCGTGTCCGCGCTGACCACCGAAGTGGGCCCGCGCCTGGCCGGCAGCGAGGCCGACAAGCGTGGCGTCGAGTGGACCGTGGCGAAGTTCAAGGCCATGGGCTTCGACAAGGTCTACACCGAGAAGGTGAGCTATCCGCTGTGGGAGCGCCACAGCGAACACGCCGCCATCGTCGCGCCGTTCCCGCAGCCGCTGGCGCTGACGGCGCTGGGCTACTCGGCCGGCACGCCGGCGGGCGGCCTCACCGCCGAGGTCGTGGCGTTCGACACGCTGGAAGCGTTCAAGGCCGCGGATCCGGCCACGGTGAAGGGCAAGATCGTCTACGTCAGCACGCACATGACGCAGCAGAAGGACGGCCACGACTACGGCATGGGCTCGGCCACGCGCACGCGCGGGCCGGTGCTCGCTGCCCAGATGGGCGCCGCCGCCTACCTGCTGCGCTCGGCGGGTACGGATCCGCACAGCCGCACGCCGCATACGGGCGTCACCGGTTTCACCGACCCGAAGGACGCCATCCCCGCGGCCGCCCTTTCGCTGCCCGATGCCGACCAGCTCGAGCGCGTGCTGAAGGAAGGCAAGCCGGTGACACTGAAGCTCGACCTCGACGTCGGCTTCAAGGGCACCTACGAAGGCATGAACGTGATCGGTGAAGTCACCGGCCGCAAGAAGCCGAAGGAAGTCGTCGCGATCGGCGGCCACCTGGATTCCTGGGACCTTGGCACCGGTGCCATCGATGACGGCGCGGGCGTCGCCATCGCAGCCGCCGCGGCAAAACTCATCAAGGACATGCCGCAGCGTCCGGACCGCACCATCCGCGTCATCGCGTTTGCCAATGAAGAGATGGGCCTGTGGGGCGGTCGCGCGTACGCCGAGGCGCACGCGAAGGACGTGTCGAACTTCCAGCTGGGCACCGAGTCGGACTTCGGCGCAGGCCGCATCTGGCGCATGACCGCTTCGGTGAAGCCCGAGGCACGCGGCGCCATCGAGCAGATCGCCAAGGTGATCGAACCGATCGGCGTGGCCTACGACCCGAACAAGCCCGGCGGCGGTGGTTCGGATCTCTCGCAGATGCACGCGAAGGGCATGGCGGCGCTGTCGCTGACCCAGGACGGCACCGACTACTTCGACTACCACCACAACGCCAACGACACGCTGGACAAGATCGATCCGAAGGCGCTGGCACAGAACGTGGCGGTGTATGCGGCCTTCGCGTACATGGCGGCACAGGCGGATGGCAACTTCGGCTCGGCCGCGGGCGCGTTCGCCAAAGACGGTGCGCACGACTAAGCCGGTCGGTTGCGGGAGCGCACGGTGTGCGCTCCCGCAACGCGTCAGTGATGCGGCAGCGGCTCGGCCTCGATCTGCTTCGGCGCCACGCGCTCCTGCAAGCGACTCATGTAGAGATAGATCACCGGCGTGAGGTACAGCGTCAGGATCTGCGACACCACCAGGCCACCCACGACGGCCAGGCCGAGCGGACGACGCGTCTCCGCACCGGCGCCAATCCCCAGCGCAATCGGCAGCGTGCCCGCGAAGGCCGCCATCGTCGTCATCATGATCGGACGGAAACGCACGCGGCTGGCTTCGTAGATCGCATCGAACGGCGTGACGCCGGTTTCGCGCTGACGCTCCAGGGCGAAGTCGATCATCATGATCGCGTTCTTCTTCACGATACCCACCAGCATCACGATGCCGACGAAGGCGAACAGGTCGAGCGATGCGTTGAAGAGCACCAGCGTGAGCAACGCACCCACCGCCGCCGCGGGCAGGCCGGACAGGATCGTCAGCGGGTGGATGAAGCTCTCGTAGAGGATGCCGAGCACCAGGTAGATCACGAACACGGCGAGCAGCAACAGCAGGCCCATGCCCTTGATCGAATCCTGGAAGGCCTGAGCCGTGCCCTGCACGCTGCCACTCAGCGTGGCGGGCAACTTCAGCTCCGTGGTCGCGCGGTCGATACTGCCTACCGCATCGCTCAGCGAGACACCGGGCGCCAGGTTGAACGACACCGTCACCGCCGGCAGCTGGCCCTGGTGGTTCACCGTCAGCACCTGCGGCTTGCGCTCGAAGTGCGCCACCGTGCTGAGCGGAATCAGCTTGCCGCTATCGGACGTGACGTACAACTTGGACAGCACGGCAGGGTCGTCCTGCATCTGCCGCTCCACCTGCAGGATCACCCAGTACTGCGTGGCCGAGCCGTAGATGGTGGAGATCTGGTTCTCGCCGAAGGCCGTGCCGAGCGCCGTCTGCACCTGGTCCATGGTCAGGCCCATCGGTGCGAGCTTGTCGCGGTTCACCTGCACGATCATCGACGGGCTGTTGAGGTCCAGGTCGGTGGTGACGTCCTGGAAGCCCGGCAGCTTCTGGAACGCGCTGACCAGCTTGCCGGACCACGCATACAGCGCCTGCAGGTCGGTGGACTGCACCGTGTACTGGTACTGCGCCTTCGACTGGCGGCCGCCCACCTGGATGGCGGGCGGGTTCTGGATGTACGTGCGGATACCCGGCACCTGGGCGAACTTGTGCCGCAGCTGCTGGATGATCTCGTCCGGCGTGGTATGGCCGCGCTCGGACGGCGGACGCAGGGTGAGCAGGATGGAGCCGGAGTTGATCGTAGCGCGCGCACCACCGGCGCCGACGCTCGACATGTAGCCGCCGATGTTCGGATCCTTGCCCGCGATCTCCGCCAGCGCTTCCTGGCGCGCGGACATGGCCGCGAATGAGATATCGGTCGGGCCTTCGGTCGTCACACGCAGCTGGCCGCTGTCACCGGCGGGGATGAAATCCTTCGGGGTGATGGCGAAAAGCACGCCGGTGGCGGCGAGGCTCAGCGCAAACACGCCCAGCACCACGCGCGGGTGGCGCATGCACCAGCCCAAGGTGCTGGTGTAGCCGGCCGTCAGTGCGCTGAAGCCCTTGTCGAACCACACCACGATGCGGCTGCGCTTGTCGTGCGCGTGCGCCTTGACGAAGCGGCTGCACAGCATGGGCGTCAGCGTGATCGAGACGAAGCCGGAGATCAGGATGGAGACGCTGATGACCACGGCGAACTCGTGGAACAGGCGGCCGACGATGCCACCCATGAACATCACGGGGATGAACACGGCGACGAGCGAGAGCGTCATGGAGAAGATGGTGAAGCCGATCTCGTTGGCGCCCTTCACCGCCGCCTCGAAGGGCCGTTCGCCCAGCTCGATGTGGCGCATGATGTTTTCGAGCATCACGATGGCATCGTCGACGACGAAGCCCACCGCCAGCGTCAGCGCCAGCAACGACAGGTTATCGAGGCTGTAGCCCAGCGCGAACATCGCGCCAAACGTGCCCAGCACCGAAATCGGCAGGGCCACGGCGGGAATCAGCGTGGCCGAGGCGTTGCCCAGGAACAGGTAGATCACCAGCACCACGAGGATGCCCGCGAGCACCAGGGTGAACTGCACGTCGTGCACGGAATCGCGGATGGAGACCGAGCGGTCGTACATCACGTCGAGCTTGACCGACGGCGGCAGCGTGGCCTCGAAGCCCGGCAGCAGGGTGAGGATGCGGTCGACGGTTTCCACCGTATTCGCGCCCGGCTGGCGCTGGATGGCCAGGGTGATCGCGCGCTTGCCGTTGAACCAGCTGGCCTTCTGGTCGTCCTGCACGCTATCGCGCGGCTTGGCGATATCGGAAAGACGAATTGGTGCGCCGTTGCGATAGGCGACAACCACCTGGTTGTAATCGGCCGCACGCATGAGCTGGCCGTCCGAACGGATGGACAGCAGCTGGCGGCTGCCATTGAGCGCACCGGTGGCCTTGTTGACGTTGGCCGCGGCGACGGCGCTGGCCATCTGGTCCACGCCAATGCCCGTGGCGGCGAGCCGGTCCGGGTTCACCGCGATGCGCACGGCGTACTTCTGCGAGCCGTAGACGTTGACCTGCGCGACACCTTCGACCATCGACAGGCGCTGGGCGAGCTCGGTTTCCGCGTAGTCGTCCACGGTGGACAACGGCAGCGTGGACGACTGCATGGTGAGGAACAGGATGGGCGCGTCCGCCGGGTTCACCTTGCGGTAGGTGGGCGGCGTCGGCATGTCCTGCGGCAGCTGGCGCTGCGCGGCGGAGATGGCGGCCTGCACGTCCTGCGCGGCGCCATCGATGCTGCGGTCCAGGGCAAAGGTGACGGTGATCGTCGTCGAGCCGAGCGAGCTGGACGAGGTCAGCGAATCGATGCCCGCGATGGTCGAGAGCTGCGCTTCCAGCGGCGTGGCCACCGAAGACGCCATGGTCTCCGGCGACGCGCCCGGCAGGCTCGCGCTGATGTTGATGGTGGGGAAGTCGACGTTCGGCAGCTCGTTGACCGGGAGCTTGGGATACGCCGCGATGCCGAAGATCACCAGCGCCGCCATCAGCAGCGTGGTCATCACCGGGCGGCGGATACACAGTTCAGGCAGGTTCACGCCGCGCGCCTCCTCAGCCCTTGTCGATGCGCACTTTGGCGCCTTCGACGAGCAGCATCTGACCTTCGGTGACCACGCGCTCGCCCGCGCTCAACCCCTTGTCGACCACGACGCGCGACGCCGTGGTCGCGCCGGTGGTGATGCTGCGCTGCTCGACGGTGTTGTCCGGCTTCACGACGAAGACGAACGTGCCGCTGGTGGAGCTCTGCAGGGCGATGACCGGGATGCTCACCGCATCCACCAGGCGCGTCGTCGGCAGCGTGACTTCGGCGAACTGGCCCGCGGTGAGGCGGCCGTCGGCGTTGGCAAAGCGGCCCTTCAGCACGATGGTGCCGGTCGTGGCGTCCACGGCGTTATCGACGAATTCCAGCTCGCCCTGGAGCGGGCCGCCGGTGTCGCCGGGGATCTTCGCTTCGACCGGCAGCGCGCCGCGACGCTGGCTGGCGCGCACGGCGGAGAGGCTGTCTTCGGGAATCGAGAACGCCACGCGGATCGGATCGACCTCGTTGAGCACGACGATGTCGGTGGTGTCCGCCGTGAGCGTTGCGCCCGGATACGCCAGCGGTGCGCCGGTGATGCCGTCGAACGGCGCGCTGATCGTGGTGAAGTCGAGCTGCACCTGCGCGGCACGTGCCGCGGCCTGATCGCTGACCAGCGCCGCGCGCGCGACGCCGAGGTTGGCCTTGTACAGGTCGAAGTCCGCACGGCTCACGAAACCCTTGCCGAGCATGTTCTGATAGCGCGCGAGATCGGCCTCGGCCTTCGTCAGCTGCGCCTGGTCGCTGGCGACCTTGCCCTGCGCTTCGTCCAGCGCGGCCTTGAGCGGGCGCGGATCAACGCGCGCCAGCAGGTCGCCTTTCTTCACATGCGCGCCGGGCGTGAACGCCAGCGATTCCAGCTGGCCGTTCACTCGCGAGCGGATGTTGACCGTGGAATACGCTTCGGCGCGGCCGATGACCTTGAGCGACAGGTCGATCTCGCCCTTGGTCGCGACGGCGGTGGTCACGGGCGTGCCGGCAGCGGCGGGTGCGCCTTTGCCAGGCTTCTGTGCGTCCTTGCCGTCCGCGCCGTGGCGCCAGACGCCAGCCACGATGGCGGCGAGCACAATCAGTCCGAGAATGAGGAGGAATTTCTTCCCTGGGGATCGTTGCATGGGGGCTCCGGCCGATACCGCTTCGGTTCGGTCGCCGCGCCGGGGAAAGCGCGGTCAGGGTTTAGTACAGACATCCTTCTGCTAAACGTACGGCCGCGCTCTGCGTTGACAGGCGTTCAGCTTTCTTCGGACGGTCCGTCCAGCGCCTGCAGATTCCCCTTAATACGCTCCAGCACGGCGAGCATTTTTTCGAGGTCGGCGGCGTCGATGCCGAGCGTGGCATCGCGGCGCAGGCCACGGGAGATATCTTCCATGTCGTCGATGACGCCGCGAGCCTGCTCGGTATCGTGCAGGCGCCATGCGCGGCGGTCTTTCGGGTCGGGGCGGCGTTCGACGAAACCGGCCGCCTGGAGGCGGTCGATGACGCGGCCCACGGCGATCGGTTCCATGTCCAGCTGCTCGGCCAGCTCGTTCTGGCGCATGCCCGGGCGACGGTGCAGCCACTTCAGGGCACGCCATTGGGCACGGGTCAGCCCGAACGTCACGGCCCGCCGGTCGAAATGCTTGCGGAAAAGCAGGGTGACGTCGTTGAGCAGGTAGCCGAACGAGATATCTTCAGGTTTGATCGGGTCGGCCATGGCTTGGGTACGGGTCGGCATTTCTTACGGCGGTGGCGACATCGTAGCCACCTGTGACCACCCGTCACAAGCGAGGATGCAGCATGAACCCGGAAGTGATCGAGGCGGACATCACATCCCTGCCCGTGGACGCCATCGTCAACGCGGCCAACACCTCCCTGCTGGGCGGCGGCGGCGTGGACGGCGCCATCCATCGGGCCGCCGGCCCGGCCCTGCTGGCGGCCTGCCGGGCGCTGCCGGAGGTGAGCCCGGGGGTGCGCTGCCCCACCGGTGAAGCACGAATAACCTCAGGTTTCGCCCTGCCCGCCCGCTGGGTCATCCACACCGTTGGGCCCATCTGGCACGGCGGCACGGCGGGTGAACCGGCCCTGCTGGCCGCCTGCTACCGGCACACCCTGGCGCTCGCGGCGGAGCACGGCGTCGATAGCATCGCGTTTCCCGCCATCAGCGCGGGCGTGTACGGCTACCCGGCGGGGCTGGCCGCCCGCGTCGCCGTGACAGCCCTGCGCGAGGCCTCATGGGTACCCAACCGCGTCGTGCTGTGCGCCTTCAGCGCCGCGATGGCGGCGCACTACCGCGACGCGCTGGCAGGCTAGCGCGGGTAAAGCGGAGGCAACCCGCCGCCGGTGCCGCACGGGCCCTCGACGGGGCGCCAGTCAAAACCGTTCTTGAAGGCTGCGCGCAGGTCTGCCGCGTCCGCCGTGCCGTTGCTGAAGCGCGCCCGCTGCAGGGCGTCGATAGCGTCAGGCTGGCGACCCGGCCGCAGCGCGGCGGACAGCTCGCCAAGATTACGCAGGCCGGGTCGCGCCTGGCGTGCCCAGGCAAGCAGGGCGTGCTCGGCGCGGACGAGGTCGCCACGCTCGAGGGCCTGGCTGAAGTGCTCGCGCGCGGGCCCCTGGCGTGTGGCCTCGGCCGGCATCGGCGGAGGCACGGTCGCGGCGCCGCCCCGGCGGCGCCTTGCCCAGAGGATCCAGGCGCCCACCGTCAGCAGCCAGAGCGCCGCGACCGCCGCGGCGATCAGGCGCCACGGCGTGCCCGCCTGGAGCGTCACGGTGGTGGCCACCGGAGGCGCTGTCGTTGTGGCAGGCGCGACGGCGACGCTGGCGCTCGTGGCGGGCACCGCGGCCTGCACGCCACTGCCGGGCCCAACGGTGATATCGCGTGCGGGAATCGTCGCGGTCTCCGCCTTGTCCGTGGTGACGTTCCACCAGTGCAGCGTGGTTTCCGGAATGTGCAGCGTGCCGGTGCGCGTAGGCACCACGGCAAAGCCCTGCTCGCGACGGCCCGTGATCCATGGGCCGTTCGTGCTGCTGCCGGTGACGGCCTTGTCCGGATAGACGTCCGCGCCATCGAGCTTTGGCAGCGACAGCGCCGGTAGCGCTTCGAACGGCAAGCCCGTGGCATCCAGGCGCATGCCAAGGGTGATCGGCTGGCCGACACGGGCCTTGCCGTCGGCAGGGAACCCCGTAAGCGAGAGCGTGAGCGACCGCGCCGGCAGCCATGCGCCGTCCGGGGCCGACGAAGGCCGTGCCTTCACCTCGACATGTTCTGGCTGCGCCACGGCGTTCACGGGCTGGCCTGCGCCGAAGAACGAGTTGACGTCCGTCGGATCCACCGCCGTGCCCTGGAAGGCTGGCGGCTTGATCTGCAGCGTGCCCGGGTGCTGAGGGATGATCGCGTAGTGGCGTTCCACCACGTTGAAGCGGCGTCCGCCGCGCACGCTCTGGTAGTTCGCGTCGGAGCCGAGGCGACGGATTTCCGCGCCCTCGGCCGACGGATCACCGAGCTGGCCATCGGCGAGGTTCACCGCGAAATACAAACGCAGTGTGTAATCGAACTGCTGGCCGACGTAGCCCTGGGCTGGATCCACCTTGCCATCGAGCACGATGGGCTGGTTAGCGGCATCGGCCGACGCGCTTGATGTGGCTTCGACGGTAAGGGGCAAGGGCTGGGTGGCCTGGTTGCCGATGGACAACGCCGGGACGGTGAGTTGCCCTTCGTGTTTCGGGCGAAGGGCCACGCCGAGGATGGTGTGTGCCTCGCGTTTGCCGTTGACGATGCTCAGCGTGTGGTTCGTCGACGTACCCAGCACGATGAAATCCGTGCCCAGCGGTGACAGGTCGGGATTGCCCAGGTCGTCATCGCCGACCTCGATGTTCAGCGTCACGGTCTCGCCGTTGCCCACGCGTGAGCGGTCGAGCGATGCGACCGGCGCGGTGGCCTGCGCGTGCGCATGCGTCGCCGTCATCAACAGGGCAAGGGCCATCCATGCGTGGCGCATCGTCATTCCTCCGGCTCCGCGCCATGGCGGCGCTGGTATTCAAGCATGAACTTCCGGCGCAGCAGGCCGCCCGGATCATCCGGCACGCGCAGCAACTGGCGGCGCACATCGGGCGGCAGCTTCGACGATGCCTCGGATTCGGACAGCTGGCCGAGGTCGTGCTGGTCGCTCTTCTCGCCCTTGCCTTGCGCGGCGAGCGCGGCGTCCATCTTCTGTTTCAGGGCTTGCTGGGCCTGCTCGGCCTGGGCGCGCTCGGCCGCCGACTTGGCATTCGGATCGCCCTGCGGCGCCTGCGCCTTGCCAGCGTCCTTGCCCTGGTCCTTGCCTTCGCCTTCGCCGGCCTGGCCAGGGGCGCCCTGCTGGTTTTTCTGGTCGTCACCACCGGACGACTGGCCGCCCTGCTGGCCCTTGGAGGGATCGTCCTGCTGGCCTTGCTGGCCCTGCTGCTGATCCTTGCCCTGGTCACCCGGCTTCTGGTTCGGCTTGCCGTCTTTCTGGCCTTTCGGCCCCTGGTCGTCTTTCTTCTGCTTCTGCTGCTTCAGGAAGTCTTCCACGGCCTTGCGGTTGGCAATGGCGTCCGCGTTGTTCGGATCGGCCTTGATGGCGCGGTCGTACGCGGCCACGGCGTCTTCGTAACGCTGCTGCTTCGCCAGCGCGTTGCCGAGGTTGTACTGGCCGTCCGACCCCTGCGCGTTCTGCAGCGCAGCTTCCGCTGCCGGGTAGTCGCCGGCGCGGTAGGCCGCGGCGCCGCGCAACGCCGCACTCTGCGCGAGCGCCTGGGCTTTCTTTGCATCGCCCTGCGCGAGCGCGTCAGCCGCCTGTTGGTCGCGCGTGCGGAACACATCGCGCACGCTCGCCGCGTGCGAGGGCGCCACGGGCAGCAACGCAAGCGCCAGCACCAGCAGCCAGCCGCGACGGAAGCCCAACGCCACCAGGGGCAGCAGGGGCAGCAGCAGCCACGGGCCGCGATCTTCCCACTGGGCCGTACTGGCGCCCGCCTCTTCTTTCGCGGCACTCGCCGCGTGCAGCGCCGTCATCATGGCGTTGATGTCGGAGCGATCGTCAGCGGCGGGAGCGTAGGCGCCACCACCGGCGGCCGCCAGCGCGCGCAGTGAGCCATCATCGCGCGGCGCCATGATGATGTTGCCCTGGTCGTCCTTCAGGAACTGGCCATCGTCCGTGGTGATCGGACCACCGCGCGGCGTACCGATGCCGAGCACCGAGACACGGTCACCCGCGGCCACGGCGCGGTGTGCCGCCGCCTGGGCATCGCTATCCGCACGATCGGTCACCACCACGATGGAACCACCGCGTACATCCGCGTGGCGAATCAGCTCCACCGCCTGGTCGATGGCCTTGCCGGGATCGTCACCGCCCACGGGCATCGTGTCGGGCGCCAGCGCCGAGAGCAGGTCATCCACGCTGTGCGCGTCGGTGGTCAGCGGCGCGACCGTGAAGGTCTCGCCGGTGTACGCCACGAGCGCGTTCATGCCGTCGCCGTTCGCCGCGTACAGCTCGCGCACCTTGTAGCGTGCGCGGCTGAGGCGGTCGGGCACGACGTCGCGCGCTAGCATGTGGGGAGACATCGAAACGACGACGACCTGCGCGGCGCGCTCGCTGAACAGCGGCGCGGACGCATGGTTCCACGCCGGCCCAGCGAGCGCGAGGATGGCCAGTGATGCGGCAGCGGCGACGGCCCACGCAGGCAGGCGGGAGGCGCGCGGCGTGCCGTCGAGCAGGTACGGCAACAAGGCCGGATCCGCCAGGCGCGAGAGCACGCGCACTTCCGGCGAGCGGCGCAGCATGGCCCACGCCAGCGGCGGCACCAGCAGCAGGAGCCACAGCCAGTTCGGCTGCATGAAGTGGAAATGCGTCATCAGCGTATTCATGCCGCACCTCGCGGTGGCAGCAGCCGCGGCAACAGGCCGATGGCAAGCAGCACGAGTCCGGCGACGAGCGGCCAGCGGAAGCGTTCGTCGCGCGGGCGCAGGGTGGCGCCCTGCTGCGGCACGGGCTCGAGTTCGTCGATCTGCCGGTACGCCTGCGCCAGTTCGTCGGTGTCGGTGGCACGGAAAAAGCGGCCGCCCGTCTGGTTGGCAATGTCGGTGAGCATGCCCACGTCGAGATCGGCGGAGGGATTTTCGATGCGCGAACCGAAGAAGTCCGGCACGCGCATCGCCGTGGCACCGATGCCGATGGTGTAAACACGGACGCCCGCCGCCTTCGCCGCACGTGCGGCCTCACGCGGTGCGATGGATCCGGCGTTGTTCACGCCATCGGTGAGCAGCACCAGCACACGCGCCTGCTGCGGCAGATCGGCCAGGCGCTTCACCGCCACGGCGATCGCGTCGCCGATCGCGGTTTCACGGCCCGGCAAACCGACGACGGCGTCGTGCAGCTGGGCACGCACGGCATCCAGGTCGTACGTGAGCGGCGTGACCAGGTAGGCCTGCGAACCGAACAGCACGAGGCCCAGCTCATCGCCGGCACGACGGTCGATGAAGTCGCCGGCGATGGCCTCGACGGCGGCAAAGCGGGTGACCTGGCGCCCGGCCAGCTGCATGTCGTC
This sequence comes from Luteibacter pinisoli, assembly GCF_006385595.1. Classification (NCBI taxonomy): domain Bacteria; kingdom Pseudomonadati; phylum Pseudomonadota; class Gammaproteobacteria; order Lysobacterales; family Rhodanobacteraceae; genus Luteibacter; species Luteibacter pinisoli. Next base: position 640,779 of record NZ_CP041046.1, on the reverse strand, counting down.
CAGCGACATGCTTCCCGACAAATCCACGGCGAGCATGGTGGCGCGGCCACTGCGCTTCTGCGGCTCGGGCGGCCCGAGATGCTGCGGGCGTGCGGCAGCGGTCACCAGGCACACCCACGCCAGCACCATCAGCGCCGAGGCGGCAAACGAGGCACGGTTTGCCGAGGCGGGCACCAGGGAAATACCCGGCTGCGGCAGGTTCAGTGCCTGCGCCGGGCGCAGGGGGCGAAGCACGCGGCGCAGGATCCACGGCAGCGGCAGCGCGAGGAAAAGCCAGGGCCAGGCGAATTCAGGAAACGACATGCGCCCTCCGCCTGCCGTGCCCGGCGCGCGGCGAAAGCGCGTCGCGTACCCACTGGTCGACATCGGTGGCTACCGCGTCGATATCGAGCGCGGCGTCCGGCCGATACATCACCTGGTCCAGCACCGCGAGCCGGGAAACGTCCCGTTTCGGCGCCATGGAAGCCAGCGCGTCCCGCCACGCACCGGCCGCCAGCGTCACGCTGCGCGGATCGCGCGAGCGCGCGACGCGACGGAGCAGCTGGTGGACGGTGCCGGCGAACGCTGCGTTGTCGCCATCACTCGCATGCCGCGCACGCGCCGTGTGCAGTTCGACGAGCACGCTCTCGATATAGCGACGATGCCGGGCGCGCCGGCGCCACGACCACACGCCGACGACCAGCGCCGCCACGAGCAGCGCGGCCAGCACCCACCAGCCGGGCGCCAGCGGCCACCACGAAACGTGGGGCACGTGGACGTCGCGGAGCGCGGGACCGTTGTCCGGCATCACCGCCCCCTCGATGAACCGAGCAGGTCGACGATGGCGTCGAGCGGCTCGGCGGTGGTGTCCACGATGCGCTGGCGCAGACCCAGCCGGCTTGCCAGCGACGCGAGGCGCTGGTGGCCGTCACCGAGCGCGCGGGCGAACTCGGCGCGCTGGCGCTCGCCGTGCAAGGCGATGTCGTAGTGCACGCCCTTGTGCGCAAAGGGATAGCGGCCGGCGGGCGGCTCGGCCAGTTCCAGCGGGTCGGCCACGGTGACGATCCGTACCTCGGCCTTCGCGACGAGGCTCAACATGCGCCCGTAGGCAGCGTCGTCCACGGCGAATCCATCACTCACCAGCAACACACGCGATGCCCCGTGCATGAGCCGACCCGCGCGTTGCAGTGCGGCGGACAGGCTTTCGTCTTCACCGGGCGGCATGGCATCCCACGCGGCAAGCGCACCGCAGACCGCCAGCGCGCCGCGCGGGCCGGCCTTCATGCGTAGCAGGTGGTGCTGCGCACCGAACGCGAGCACGCCAACGCGGTCACCGCCACGAATGGCGTACCAGGCGGCCGTGGCCGCGACACGCGCGGCCTGCACGGATTTGAAGCGCGTGCGCGTACCGAAACGCATGCTTGCATTGGTATCGAGCAGGATCAGCAGGCGGCCTTCGCGTTCTTCCTGGAAGAGCTTGGTGTGGGCCACGCCGCTGCGTGCGGTGAGCCGCCAGTCCATGCGGCGTACATCGTCGCCGGCCTGGTAGACACGCGATTCGGCGTAATCCATGCCACGCCCGTGCAACCGCCCGGGCCGCTGGCCACTGCGCGGCGCATGGGAGACAACCTCCGGTGCGCGCGCACGCATGACGCCCGAGCGCAGGGCAATCAGTTCCGGCAACGCGACTTGTACGCGGGGATCCGCGACGACAGGCATGGCGCTCACGGCAGCGGCACGAGGTCCAGCAGGCGGTCGATCACCGTATCCACCCGGACGCCTTCCGCCTCGGCTTCGTAGCTGGGCAGGACGCGGTGGCGCAGCACCTCGTGCGCGATGGCGTGGACATCTTCGGGCAGTGCGTAGTCGCGGCCGGCCAGCCACGCGTGGGCGCGGGCGCAGCGGTCGAGCGCGATGCTCGCGCGCGGGCTGGCGCCCCAGGCGATCCAGCGCGCCAGCTCGGCGCCGTAACGCCCTGCCTCGCGGGTGGCGACGACCAGTTGCGTGATGTACAGCTCCAGCGGCGCGGCCATGTGCACGGCCATCACCGCGTCGCGCGCGGCGAACACGTCGGCCGGGTTCAGCACGTGCGCCGGCGGCGCCGCGGCGTGCATGGCTTCGCGCGCCTGTTCACGGGCCAGGCGAAGGATCGCCAGTTCGGCATCCGCGTCGGGGTAACCGATGGTGACGTGCATGAGGAAGCGATCGAGCTGGGCCTCGGGCAGCGCAAACGTGCCCTCCTGCTCGATCGGGTTCTGCGTGGCCATGACCATGAACAGCTCGGGCAACGGCCAGGTGCGGCGGCCGATGGTGATCTGGCGTTCCGCCATCGCTTCCAGCAGGGCCGACTGGACCTTGGCCGGCGCGCGGTTGATTTCATCCGCCAGCACGATGTTGTGGAACAGCGGGCCGCGCTCGAACTCGAAGGTGCCGGTCTGCGGCCGGAAGATGTCCGTGCCGGTCAGGTCGGCCGGGAGGAGGTCCGGGGTGAACTGGATCCGGTGGAAATCGGCCTCCACCCGGGTCGCAAGCGCCTTGATTGCCGTGGTCTTGGCCAAGCCGGGCGCACCTTCGACAAGCAGGTGCCCGTCCGCCAGCAGGGCGATCAGCAGGCATTCCACAAGGTGGGGCTGGCCGATGATGCTGCGCGAAAGCTCCCCGCGCAGGTGGACGAACGCCTCTTGCAGGGGCGTCGTGGCGACGATAGGGCTATCGGACATGGCGGTGGCTCGTAAAAAACTGGCGACAGGCCGATGAGACCACAGCGGGGCCGAGAAGTTTAGGGCCGGAAGTCGGGGCCCCGGTCCGGGCTGGGAATTCGGGACAAAAAAAGGGCGGCCTTGCGGCCGCCCTCGGGTACTGCCGGAACTGTCGCTTACTGCAGTGTGTTGCTCAGGATGCGCGGCGTCACGAAGATCAGCAGTTCGGCCTTGTCATTCTGACGCGAGGTATTGCGGAAGAGGACACCGATACCCGGGATGTCGCCGAGGCCCGGCACCTTCTTGGTGGTGTTGGCCTTGGTGATCTCGTAGATACCGCCCAGGACCACGGTCTGGCCGTTGTCGACCAGCACCGAGGTGTTGATCTCGCGGGTGTCGATCGACGGGACGAAGCCACCACCCGGCGACGGCGTGTTGCCGGCGAGAGCGTCCTTCTTCACGTTGATCTTCAGGTACACGCGGCTGTCGGCGGTGATCGTCGGGGTCACGCGCAGCTCAAGCACGGCATCCTTGAACTGAACCGTGGCGTTGGACGCGCCACCACCCGAGCTCGAGGCCTGGTAGGTGACGTAGCCGATCTCGGTACCCTGCTTGATCACGGCTTCCTGCTGGTTCGCCGTGATGACGCGGGGGCTGGAGATGACTTCGCTGCGGCCTTCGGTCTGCGCGGCCGAGAGTTCCAGGTCAACCAGGTAGTTCGAGCCGAGGATCGCCAGGCCCAGGCTGCCAGCCGGGTTGGCCACCGGCAGGTTGACGTTGTAGCCACCCGGGTAGGTGATCGTGTTCTGGGTGCCAACCGGGGTGTGGTTAGCGTTCCACACCTGGGTCGCCAGGCCGGCGGTGCCCTGGTTCGGCGCCGTGCCGCTGGTCAGGTCCGGCGTCGTGCCGATGACCTGGCCGCTCGCGTTGGTCTGGGTGGCCTGCACGCCCCAGCGGACGCCGAGGTCGCGGGTGAAGGTGTCGGTGGCGACCACGATGCGCGACTCGATCAGCACCTGCTGCACCGGGCGGTCCAGCGTACCAATCAGCTCACGCAGGTCACGGATCTTGTCCGGCGTGTCGTTGATCAGCAGGGTGTTGGTACGGTCGTCGAAGGAGACGCTGCCGCGGGTGGACAGGAAGCCGCGCGAGCCGCCGCTGCTGCTGCCACCGCCGGCCCCCTGCATGGCGCCGGAGGTCAGGAGCTTGGCGATGTCTTCGGCCTTGCCATAGCTGATGGGAATGTAGTCAGCCACCAGTTCAGCGTTGTCCTCGGCCTTCTGGCGGGCATCGGCGAGGCTCTGCTCGTACGTGGCCAGCTCCGCCTGCGGGGCGATCCAGATGACGTTGCCGCTGCGGCGCTTGTCCAGCCCCTTCGCACGCAGGATGACGTCGAGCGCCTGGTCCCACGGGGTGTTGACGAGGCGCAGGGTCACGCTGCCGCCGACGCTGTCGGAGGCCACCAGGTTGAGCTTGGCTTCGTCAGCAATGAGCTGCAGGGCCGAGCGGACCGGGATGTCCTGGAAGTTGAAGGTGAGGCGCGAACCGGAGTAGGTCGGCTCCTGGCCCTTCGCCGCCTTGCCAGCCGCCGTCGGCGACGGCTTCTTCGGCGCCACTTCGACAACGTACTCGGTGCCGTTCTGGTAGGCCGAGACGTCGGTATCACCCTTGGTCACGATCACCATGCGGGTGCCACCGGGCACGGACGAGGACTGCACCGACTGCACGGGCGTCGCGAAGTCGAGCACGTCCAGGCGCTGGGCGAGCTTGGAGGGCAGCGTGGCGCCGGTGAGGCTGACGATGACCTTGCCGTTCTCGCGACGCATTTCCGGCGTGGTGTTTTCGCTGCCGAGGGTAAGGACCACACGGCCCTCGCCATTCGGGCCACGGCGGAAATCGATGTTGGACAGCGGCGTACCCGCGCTGGACGGGAGCGCCTTGGTCGGATCGGACACGATCGCCGTGGTGGTCGTGGCGCCGGTCGGGCCGTTATTCACGGTCACGATCAGGTTGTCGCCGTCCACCCGGGTCTTGTAGGCCGAATCGCGGAACAGCTCGACGGTGACGCGGGTGCGGCCGCCGGCCGACACCACCGAGACGCCGGACGTGGAGCCCTTGCCGACGTCGAGGTGGCGCGTGGAGAACGCGTTGGTGGTATCCGGCAGGTCGATGGCGATGCGCGGCGGATTCGAGGTCGTGAAGACCTTCGGCTCCGGCGCGTGGCCCGAGAAGGCGAGCGTCAGCTCGACGCGGCCACCAGGCTGTGCGTCGTACGTGACGTTCTTGAGCGCCGTCTCGGCCGCCGCGGTGCCGGCGAACCCGCAGGCCGCGACCAGCGCGACCGCTAAGGTCCAGCGCCGCGTGCGATGGCGCGCGCAACCCGGCAGATGAGTGGAATTGGTCGTCATGTGCTTCATCCCCGAGTTCTTATTTGTCGCCGACCGCGATGCTTGCCGGACGCTCCATCCAGCCGCCGGTGCCGTTCGACACCAGTTCGACCAGATCGATGCGGTCTTCCCCCACGGCCGTGATGCGGCCGTACGACTGCCCCATGTACTCATTGCGATGGACCCTGTGGATCACCCCGCCTGGATCCTTGACGAGCGCTTCCAGGCTGGATCCTGCACCTACCGTACCAACCATCTTCAGCGTATCCAGGGCGAACATTTCCAGCGGTTCCTTCGGACGGTTCTCGTCCGGGCGCGGGCCGCTGCCCGACGCGTTCTCCATTTCAGCCGTGCTCGGGCTGAACGGATCGCGGGCGGTCTGGTCCTGGTACGCAAAGGTTTCGAACGTGCGGATCACCGGCAACGGCGGGATCGGCTCGCCCTTCTTGTGCTTTTCAGCGTCGACCCAGTCACGCAGGTCGGACTGGCCGCGCGTGCAACCGGCCAGCGCCACGAGGGCCAGGCCGGCCGCCGCGAGGCGGAGATGGATGTGCCGGGAACGGATCACTTGGCACCCCCTTCCGTCGTGCTCTTCTGCTGGGCCGCGGCCTCGTCATCTTCGAGGTAACGGTAGGTCTTTACCGTGCCCTGGAGCACGAGCTGGCCCGATGTTCCCTTGCTGCCATCCTTCGGCTTCAGGGAGACATCGTGAAGCGTCAGGATCACCACGCGCGGCAGCGAGGCCACGCCGCTGATGAAGGTGCCGAACTGGTGGTACGTGCCCACCATGCGCAGCGTGATCGGCTTCTCGGCGTAGAAATCCTTCGGCGTTTCCGGGCCCGGCTGGAACAGGTCCGATTCCAGCCCGGCGGCCAGGGCCGTCTGCGAGATATCGACCAGCAGCTCGGGCATTTCGGTCCGGCTCGGCAGCTGGCGCAGCAGCTGGCGGAGCATGTCCTGCATTTCGGCAAGCTGCTGTTCCAGCGCCTCGAGGTTCGCCGACTTGGCCTGCTTCTGGGAGAACTCGCCCTTGAGCGATTCCTCCTTCGACTCGGCGTTGGCCAGGTCGTCCTGCTGGCCGCTGATTTCAACGTACCAGCCGATAGCAACCACGACGACGAAGACCAGGCCGGTGAAGAACATCTTTACCGACTTCGGCCAGCCACCGACGTTGTTGCGATCAAGGTTGCGCAGATCGTCAAGGAAGCTCATGGCTTGGCTCCTGCCGGGACGGTGGCGGCGGTGGCCGGCGTCGCTGCGGTCGGAGCGGCGGCGGGCGCTGCCGGGGCGGGAGCACCGGTGACGGCCTTGGCGGCATTGGCGAGCGGTGCCGGGACGGCAGGTGCGGCCGCCGACGGCGGGGTCATGACGGTGGCCGAGGACGCCGGCGCATCGGCGCTGGGCGTATTCAGCTTCACGTCGAGCCCGAACGAGTACGGCATGCGCGAATCATCGTGCGTGTTTTCCGTCTTGCGCAGGTCGGCATGGCCCATCCAGGGCGATGCCTCGATGTTGCGCATGTACTCGGCGACGCTGGAGTTGGACTGCGCCACGCCGTCGAGCGACATGGAGTCACCCGACTGCTTCATGGAGCCCAGGCGCGCGCTGGCCGGGATGGTCTTCACCAGTTCGTCGAACAGGTGGACCATCTGCGAACGGTTGGCCTGCAGCTGCTCGATGATCTGCTTGCGCTGGAGCAGGCCCGCACGGACCTTTTCCAGGTCCTTGATCTTGGCGATGCGGTCGTCCAGCTGCTTGATTTCACCCTGGAGGTACGTGTTGCGGTCGTTCTGGTTATCGACGCGGGCGCCCATCCAGTACGACCAGCCCAACAGCACCACCATGGCCGCCGCGAAGGCGACACCCAGCTGCATGTAGAACTCGCGTTCCCGCTGCTTGCGGCGCTCGGCACGCCAGGGAAGTAGGTTGATCCGTGCCATCAGTCGAAGCTCCGCATGGCCAGGCCGACGGCGATCATCAGCGCCGGGGCATCCTGGGCGAGGGTCTGGGCCTGGACCTTGCTGGACAGGGACATGCGAGCCAGCGGATTGGCGACCACGCAGGGCACGCCCAACTGCTGCTCGAGGATCTCGGTGATGCCGTCGATCGAAGCGCAGCCACCGGCCAGGACGACCTGGTCGACGCGGCTGTACTCGCTGCCGGCGAAGAAGAACTGGAGCAGGCGGCTGACCTGCTGGACCAGCGACTCCTTGAACGGCTCGAGGGCCTCCATCTCGTACGACTCGGGCAGGCCGCCCTTGCGCTTGGCGCGGCCCGCTTCCTCGTAGGAGAGACCGTAGCGGCGCATGATTTCGTCGGTGAGCTGCTTGCCGCCGAAGACCTGCTCGCGGGAGTAGATGGTGCGCTGGTTCTTCAGCACGGCCAGGGTGGTCATGGTGGCGCCGATGTCCACCACGGCCACGAGGGCGTCGCGGGAGACGGCCAGCTGGTCGGCCACCATGGCGAAGGCGTTCTCCATGGCGAACGCCTCGACGTCGATCACCCGGGCGGTCAGGCCGCCGAGGTCTAGCGCGGCGATGCGCATGTCCACGTTCTCGGTGCGCGACGCCGCCAGGAGGATGTTGTTCATCTCCGGGTTGTCCCGCACCGGACCCACGATCTCGAAATCGAGGCTAACTTCCTCGATCGGGTAGGGAATGTACTGGTTGGCTTCGACCTGGATCTGGCCCTCGAGGTCATCCTCGGAGAGATCGGCCGACATGGGAATGATCCGGGTAATAACCGCCGAGCCGGCAACGGCCGCCGCAGCATGCTTTACCTTGGCCCCTGAGCGCGCCAGGGCACGACGGATTGCCTCGCCGACGGCCTCGACCTCGACGATGTTCTTTTCGACGACGGCGTTGGGCGGCAACGGCTCAACGGCATAATGCTCGACGCGATAGCGCCCGCCTGCCTCACTGAGCTGCAACAGCTTTACCGCGGTCGAGCTGATGTCGACACCGATCAACGGCGCCGCCTTCGGTGTAAAGAGCCCCACGATGTCCCCCTTCCCCGCGCCTTGTCGGATTTGGTCTTCGGCGCGAAGGCATTAGATCTAAAACTTAACGGCAAAGCAACGGCCCGTCCAAGCCCTTATCGGCACTAATTCACAAATCCTGACGATAGGTTAGCGTTCCCCCTTCATACCGGGTCGAGCCTGGCCGGTCCGTCCCGGGGGGTGGCGAGGCTCTATACTCCGCCACGACCTAGACGGCGGTGATCCCTCCCCTTCATGCGAATCTTCAAGCGTCTGCTGCGTATCGCGCTGTACCTCTTCCTGGCCGGCATCCTGTTCGTAGGGGGCGCCATTGGCGTGGCCTACTGGCTGCTGGCCCCGCGCCTGCCCTCCGTGGCGGTGCTGCGCGACTACCATATGCAGGTTCCCCTACGCGTCCTCAGCTCGGATGGCCGCCTGATCGCGTCCTTCGGCGAGACCCGACGCATCCCCGTGCGCATCGCCGACGTCCCGGCGCGCCTGAAGAACGCCGTGCTGTCGGCCGAAGATGCCGATTTCTATAGCCATCCCGGTATCGACTGGCACGGTATCGCCCGCGCCGGCATCCATGTGATCGTGTCCGGCGGCGACAAGGGCTCGGGCGGCTCGACCATCACCCAGCAGGTGGCGCGCAACTTCTTCCTCAGCCCCGAGAAGCTGTATTCGCGCAAACTGACAGAAATGTTTATCGCGCTGCGCATGGAGAACGAGCTCACCAAGGACCAGATCCTCGAGCTGTATCTCAACAAGATGTTCCTGGGCCATCGCGCGTACGGCGTGGCCGCCGCGGCGTCGTATTACTACGGCAAGACGCTCGACCAGCTGACGGTGGCGCAGTGCGCCACGCTCGCGTCGACCTTCCAGCTGCCCTCCCTGGTGAACCCGCTCAACAGCCCGAAGCGCATGATCGGCCGTCGTGACTGGGTGCTGGGCCAGATGCTCTCGAACCGCTTCATCACCCAGGCCGAATACGAAGAAGCGATCAAGGAACCGAACGACGCGTTCCCGCACGAGCAGCAGATCGAGGTGGACGCGCCGTACCTTGCCGAAATGGTGCGCCAGCAGACGCTGGAGAAGCTGGGCAACGATGCGCTGACGGAAGGCTACGTGGTGCACACCACCGTGCCGAGCGAGAGCCAGGCCGCCGCCAACGATGCACTGCGCGGCCGCCTGTCCGCGTACGACCGCCGCCACGGCTACCGTGGCCCGGAAGGCCATGAGGAACTGCCCGGCGGCGCCGGCCCCGAAGACTTCGATCGCGTTCTCGCGGGCTACACGCCCGTCGCGGGCATGATGCCAGCCATCGTGACGGCAACCGGCGCCAAGGAGGCTACGGTGTACCTCAATGCGAAGGAGTCGGCGACGATCAGCCTGGAGTCCATTACGTGGGCCCGGCCGTACGTCAACGAAGGCCGTGCGGGCGCGGCGCCCACGCGCGTCGACGCCGTCCTCAAACGCGGCGACGTGGTCCGGCTGATCCGCAGCGAGAAGGACGATATCTCCGAGGACGCCAAGGCGACCGACACCGCCGCGACGACGACCGAAGCCAAGCCCGAGTCCAACAAGGGCCCGTGGCGCCTGACGCAGATCCCCGCCGTGCAGGCCGCGCTGGTGTCGATCGACCCGGAAGACGGCGCCGTCCGCGCCCTGGTCGGCGGCTTCAGCTTCGCCCGCTCGAAGTTCAATCGCGCGGTGATGGCGGCACGCCAGCCGGGTTCCAGCTTCAAGCCGTACCTGTATTCGGCCGCGTTCGAGCGCGGCTTCACGCCTGCGTCCATCGTCAACGATGCGCCGGTGGCCTTCCCGGACCCGAGCCGCCCGGATGGCGTCTGGACGCCCGCGAACGACGACAACAAGTTCAGCGGCCCGATGCGCTTGCGCGAGGCCCTGGTGCAGTCGAAGAACCTGGTGTCCGTGCGCCTGCTCGATGCGATCGGCGTGCGTTACACCCGCGACTACGCGACACGCTTTGGATTCACGCCGGATGCGCTGCCGCAGAACCTGTCGCTCGCCCTGGGTACCGCCTCGGTATCGCCGATGAGCATGGCGCGTGGCTACGCCGTGTTCGCCAACGGTGGTTACCTGGTGACGCCGTACTTCATCTCGCGGATTGACGATCGCGACGGTAATCCGGTGTACGTGGCCAATCCGGAACGGGCCTGCGCCGATTGCCAGGAACGCCTGCTCAACCCGACGCCGCCCGGCCCGCCGACCCAGCCGAGCACCGCGCTGATTCCGGCCAAGCCCGCGGCAGCGAGCAGCGCCGGCGGCGTCGGCACCGGCGATGCCGTGCTGCCGGCGGATGCGCACGACAACGCCTCGCAGGCTCCCAAGCTCGCACCGCATGTCATCGACGTACGCAACGACTACCTGGTGACGTCGCTGATGCAGGACGTGGTCAAGCGCGGCACGGGCTCCGCAGCCAAGGCCCTCGGCCGCGACGACATCGCAGGCAAGACCGGTTCGACCAACGACCATCGCGACGCATGGTTCGTCGGCTTCAACGGTGACGTCTCTACCGCGGTATGGGTGGGCTTCGACGACTTCAGCTCGCTCGGCCGTGGCGAGTTCGGTGCGAAGGCCGCGCTGCCGATCTGGATGGACTACATGGGCGCGGTGCTGGCCAACAAGCCGTCGCATACGCTGGCCATGCCGCCGGGCATCGCCACCGTGCAGATCGACCCGGGCTCAGGCTTGCCGTCGCCCGGTGGCATGAACGAGATCATGAAGGTGGAAGACGTCGACCGTCTCCGCGAACAGGCACAGCAAAAGCAGCAGGAGGAACAGCAGGACCACGCCTACGACATCTTCTGACGCACGGTGCCCCACACGCCGTACGTTCATTGGCAACCTTTCACACCATAGGGGGTGAGTCATGGCACGAGGCGAACATCACAAGATCCACGCGCAGGACAGGACGCAGCGCAATCGCGTCCTGGTCGCCCAGGAAGCGGCACGCCTGATGAGCGAACACGGCATTCGCGATTTCCATCACGCGAAGCTCAAAGCCGCCGAGCGGCTCGGCATCATCGATACGCAGGCCCTGCCCCGCAACAACGAGATTGAAGACGCGCTGCGCACCCACCAGCGCCTCTTCCACGGCGACAGCCAGCCGCAGGCGCTGCGCGCACGCCGCGAGGCCGCGGTGGAAGCCATGCGTTTCCTTCGTCACTTTGATTCACGGCTGGTGGGCGCGGTGCTGGAAGGCACGGCCGACGAACACTCCGCCGTGTGCCTCCACATCTACAGCGACGACCCGGAAGCGCCGGGCCTGTTCCTCACCGAGCAAGGCATCCCGCTGGAAACGCAGACACGCCGCCTGCGCTGGTCCGGCAACGAACAGAGCGAGCACACCGTGCTGTTGTTTGGCGCCGATGGCATCCCGTTCGACATCACGGTGCTTCCGCTGGATGCGCTGCGCCAGGCACCGCTGGATCGCGTGGACGAACGGCCGATGCGTCGCGCCACGCGGGCGATGGTGCAGGAACTGCTCGCCGAGGAAGACATCTCCGCCTTCAACGGCTAGGAAGCACATCGCCAATGACCGGTGCCGCCCGTTACAAGCGGCATCGGTTCATTCGCGTTGCGAATGCGTGTTTTCAGCGGCGTTCGCCGCCTTGGGCGTGATGCCTATAGGGGTCGGAGACGGGCAGGCCCCTGGGTCCGCCAGACGCGGACCTTCGGACCGGGCCGTAGGAAGCGCTCGCGCGACAATCGCGGCCTTGTGCGGCCCTCCGCTTATGTCGGCCCCAGGGGCCTGCCCGTCTCCGAGTCCACGCGCCCCGTTGCGTGTGACAAAAGCAGAATACCCGGCTTTTGTAGGAGCGCGCTCGCGCGCGACCGCGTGCCGGGAGACGGGCCCTCTCGCGAGCACGCCTGCCGCGAAGACGCCCACGCCCCCCTCCCCTTTCCCGGCACCCAGCACCTCGTAGCGCCAGCTGGTCGCGCGCGGTTGCTTTACGCGGTGTGATCTCCCGCGAGTTACGACAACAGTTGGCGCGCGGGTGGGCAGGCCCCCGGGGCCGACATAAGCGGAGGGCCGCCTTGAGCCGAGATGATCGCGATGAGGTTGCCTACGGCCCGGTCCGAAGGTCCGCGTCTGGCGGCCCCGGGGGCCTGTCCACCCGCAGTTTCCTCAACGAAACAGGAAGGAGGCGGCGAAGGCCGCTGAAAACATGCATTCGCGGAGCGAATGAACCGACGCTGGCGGCGGACGCGACAAGCCAAAAAAAAGCCCGCTTTCGCGGGCTTTTTTCTTAGCGCTTGTCGCCGGGGACGTAATCGCGGACGTCGGCGCCGGTGTAGATCTGGCGCGGGCGGCCGATGCGCGATCCCGGGGTCTCGTGCTGCTCGATCCAGTGCGAGATCCAGCCGGAGGTGCGCGCGATGGCGAACATCACGGTGAACATCTCGGTCGGGATGCCCAGGGCCTTGTAGATGATGCCCGAGTAGAAGTCGACGTTCGGGTAGAGCTTGCGCTCGACGAAGTAGTCGTCCTTCAGTGCAGCCTCTTCCAGCTTCATGGCCACTTCGAGCAGCGGGTCGTTCACGCCGAGCTCGTTGAGCACGTTGTGGCAGGCCTCGCGGATGATCTTGGCGCGCGGGTCGAAGTTCTTGTACACGCGGTGGCCAAAGCCCATGAGACGGAACGAATCGTTCTTGTCCTTCGCGCGCTTGACCGCGTTCTCGACCTTATCGGCGGTGCCGATCTCTTCAAGCTGCAGCAGCACGGCTTCGTTCGCGCCACCGTGGGCCGGGCCCCAGAGCGCGGTGATGCCGGCGGCCACCGACGCATACGGGTTGGCACCGGTGGAGCCCACCAGGCGAACCGTCGACGTGGAGGCGTTCTGCTCGTGGTCGGCGTGCAGGATGAACAGCAGGTCGAGCGCCTTCGCGACGACCGGGTTCACGTGGTACGCCTCGCTCGGCACTTCGAACATGGTGTGCAGGAAGCGCGTCACGTACTCGAGGTTGTTGCGCGGGTAGCGGTTCGGCCAGCCGATGGAGTGGCGATAGATGGCCGAAGCGATGGTCGGCATCTTCGCGATGAGGCGGATGGCGGCCAGATGGCGGTGCTCCGGGTTCTCGACGTTGAGATCGTCGTGGTAGAACGCCGAGAGGGACGCCACCGAGGCGGCCAGCATGGCCATCGGATGGGCGTTGTGGTGGAAGCCCTTCAGGAAGTCCTTCAGGTTCTCATGCATCATCGAGTGATGCGTGATGTCGTTCGAGAACTTCTCGAACTGCGGCTTGGACGGCAACTCGCCGTTAAGCAGCAGGTAGGAGGTTTCGAGGAAGGTGGACTTCTCGGCCAGCTGCTCGATCGGGTAGCCGCGATACAGCAGGACGCCCTTGTCGCCGTCGATGTAGGTGATGGCGCTCTTCGTGCTGGCGGTGCTGCCGTAGCCCGGGTCGTACGTGAAGTAACCGGTGTCCTTGTACAGCGTGCCGATGTCGACGCACTCGGCGCCGAGCGTGCCGCCGATGACCGGCAGTTCGCTCACGGGCTTGTTGGATTCATCGACCAATTTGACGGTTTTGGCGTCGGACACGGCGAGCTCCTCTTTCACTCTGTTCGGACACGTCGATCCGCGTAGGGAACGACGCTGGGGATGTGGATGAAACGACGGCCTGGGGAAGCCACCGTACCGGCCGCACACGGCGACCGAAGTTCCCCATTATCGCACATCGCCCAGTCAAACGTCCGTTCGACGAAGGTGGAAAACGCGCACGCAAAAAGACACGGGGCAAGCCATGGGCTCGCCCCGTGTCCTTTCTATCCTCGCTAAACGCCACCCCGCAGGCGGCGCGCGGACCGCTTCGGCTTACTTCTTGCCGTAGCGCTGGCGGAACTTGTCGACGCGGCCGCCCACGTCGAGGGTCTTCTGCTTACCCGTGTAGAACGGGTGCGAATGGCTGGAGATATCCAGCTTGATGACCGGGTATTCGTTACCGTCTTCCCACTTCACGGTGTCCTTGGAGGACATGGTCGAACGCGTCAGGAACGCGAAATCCGACGACAGGTCCTGGAAAACCACCGGCTGGTACTTCGGATGGATGTTCTCTTTCATGTTCGTGACTTCTTGAATGGCGGGGTGAAAAGAGCGGCATTGTAGCGAGGGGCTGGTCAATCTGCAACCAGCCCCCGGGCCTTACAGGGCGCCCAGCGCCTGGGCGATCAGCTCGCCGAAACGGGCCTGGTCCACGTCCAGGACAATCCGGGCATTGGGGCGCCCGCCCAGGCGGCCGTGCCAGTCGACGACGGTGGCACCGCGGGTGAGCCGGCCATCCAGCTCGATCGCCACGTGGCGGGTTTCGGCACGGGTCACCATGGCCGGATCCAGCGCCACGGCCATGGCCAGGGCGTCCGCCGCGATGAAGCCGGTGCGCTCGTGCTCCGCATTGAAGCGGCGAGCCGTGCCGAACACGTCGTGGAAGAAGGCGGCGCGCTTGTCGCCACGGGCCACCCAGCCTTCGTAGACATCGTCAGGGAAGGCATGGCGCACGGTCGCCTCCCAATCCACCAGGTCGAACATCTCGAACGCTTCGAACACCACATGGGCGGCTTCGGGATCGAAGCCGATGTTGAACTCCGCCGGGATCTTGCCGGTGTTGCCGTGGCCAGTGACCGCACCGCCCATGATGACCAGGCGCTTCACGCGCTGCGGCATCGCCGGGTCAAGGCGTACCGCGAGGGCGAGATTGGTCAGCGGCCCGAGGGCCACCAGGGTGAGCTCACCGGGACGCTCTTTGGTCAGGCGGATCAGCGCGAGCGCCGCGTGTTCGGTCTCAGCCGCGTGCTTCGGCTCAGGAAACCCCACGTCGCCAAAACCATCTTCGCCGTGCACGAACGCCGCATCTTCCTCCGGCGCGCGAACCAGCGGTGACGGGCACCCGGCGAAGACCGGCGTCGTCGCACCGACCAGGTCCACCAGCGTGCGCGCATTGCGCACGGTGTGCTTCAACCCGACGTTGCCCGCGGCGACGGTGAGCGCCGCCACGTCGGTGTGCGCATGCGCCATCAGGATGGCGAGGGCGTCATCCACGCCCGGGTCGGTGTCAATCAGCAGCGGCAGTCGTGTCATCTTGCGGTTGCGTCCATGGATGGCCGGACAGCATAGCGCTGCCGCGCGGGTTCAGACAGCCTTGGCCTCGGACGGCGCCGCAGCGCCGAAGTCGAAGCCGAGTTCGCCGATCACGCGCTCCACGGCAGCGCACAGCATGTCGAGCGCGGGCGTCCGGGCGGTGACGCGGGGCCGCAGATCCAGCGTGCAGGTGAGGCCCATCTGCAGCAGGTCGGCGTGCGCCACGTGCAACGTATCGGCCTGGGCCTGGGTGAACAGCCCCGCGACGCGCAGCTCGTCGATCAACACGCTGTTGGCGGTGCTGTCCAGGATGCCGGGATGGGCCGCCGCGTGCGCCAGCACCATGCCCTGCAGGACGAATTCGATGTCGATCAAGCCGCCCTTGCCCTGCTTGAGGTCAACCTGCGTCGCGTCGGAACGGTCGCGCTCCGCCCGCCACCGCGCGCGCATGGCGCCCACCTCCGCGACCACGCGGGCCGTGTCGCGCACCGCACCCAGGATCTCGCGACGCACGGCGTCGAGCATCGAGCCCACGGCGGCGTCACCGGCCACGAAACGGGCACGCTGCAACGCCTGGTGCTCCCACGTCCACGCGCGATCGCGCTGGTACGCCTCGAATGCATCCACGCTGGCGACGAGCAGGCCTTTCGAGCCATCGGGGCGTAACCGCGTATCGACGTCATAAAGCTTGCCGGCGTGCGTCTGCGCGCCCAGCCAGTGCATCACGCGCTGGGCCAGGCGCTGGTACCAGCGCGTACCGTCCACGGGCCGCGCGCCATCGCTCATCGCATTCGCACGGCGGCCGTCGTAGACAAACACGAGGTCAAGGTCGGAGGCGAAGCCAAGTTCCTCGCCGCCGAGGCTACCGTAGCCCAGCACGGCAAAGCCGATACCGTCGCCCGGCAGGCGTCCGTGTTGCGCGGCCATCTCACGGACGGCGAGCGCGAGCACCGCGCCAATCACCGCCTCGGCCAGCCCGGCGAGACGACGCGCGGTCGCCGTTGCATCGGCGCGGCCATCGCTGAAGGCGAGGCCCAGGCGGAACGCGATACTGGAGCGGAATTCGTTGATGCGCTCGAGTTCGCGCTCGGCATCGCGCTCGTCAAGCGTGCCCAGCGTACGCACGATCTCCGCGGAAATATCCGCGCGCTTCAGCGGCAACTGATCGATGCGCGGATCCAGCACGTCGTCCAGCAGCAGGGGCTGGGCAATCACGCGCTCGGCGAGGAAGGCGCTCTCGGCAAATACGTTGGCCACGCGCCGCCGCGCACTGGGCTGCTCGTCGAGCAACGCCAGGTAGGACGAACGCCGCGCCACCGCCTGCACCAGCCGCACCATGCGCAGCAGGCTGGGTGAGGGTGACGCACTGGCGCGCGCGGCGGCAATGAGCTGCGGCATGAGACGCTCGAGCCGCTCCGCGGAGCGCGCCGACATCGAGCGGACGGATCCGGCACGCGGAAGCTTGCCCAACGCATCGGCGGCCTCGATACCCGGCACGAAGCCCGACGCCTCCATCATGGCCGCCGTGAGCGTTTCATCGCGTGCGGCTTGCCACAGCTCCGACTCGGCCACCGGCGCCGTGGCGGTCTGGCCGGCCTGCGGCACGAGCACCGCGGCAAACTCGGCCGAGACTTCCGTGCGGTGCCGCGCGAGGTCCACTGACAGGGCATCCCACGAGGCGTAGCCGAGCCCCAGCGCGAGGCGCTCGCGGGACAGCGCGTCATCGGGGATATCGTGCGTCTGTGCATCGCGCAGCATCTGCACGCGGTTTTCCAGCCGGCGCAGGAACACATACGCCTCACGCAGGAGCCTCGCGCGGGCCTTGGGAATGTAGCCACGCGACTCGCAGGCACGCAGCGCCGGCAGCAGGCCGCGCACGCGCAGCGCCGGGTCGCGGCCGCCGCGGATCATCTGGGTGAGCTGCACCACGAACTCGATCTCGCGGATGCCACCCGGCCCCAGCTTGAGGTTGCCGGCGAGGTCCTTGCGCGCGACTTCCGCGTCGATCAGCGCCTTCATCTCGCGCAGGCCCGCAAACGCGGTGTAGTCGAGATAGCGGCGGTAGACGAAGGGGCGCAGCATGTCCTGCAGCTCGCGACCGGCCGTGCGGTCGCCCGCTACCGGCCGCGCCTTGATCCACGCGTAGCGCTCCCAGTCGCGGCCTTCGCGCTGGTAGTACTGCTCCATCGCGGTGAACGGCAGCGCGAGGCGGCCGGCGTTACCAAACGGCCTCAGGCGCAGGTCCACGCGTGCGCAGATGCCATCGACCGTGGGCTCGGCCAGCAGGCGAACCAGCTGTCGCGCCTCGCGCACGAAGTACTCGCCGTTGTCGAGCGGGCGCGCGCCATCGGTATCGCCACCGGAGGCATAGGCGAGCACCAGGTCGATGTCGGAGGAAAAGTTGAGTTCGTTACCGCCGAGCTTGCCGAAGCCCAGCACCACCATGCGTTGTTCCTTACCCGCAGGGTCGCGCGGCACGCCGTGCCGCGCACGCAGCGCGTTCTCGGACCAGCGCAGGGCGAGGGCCAGCAGCGTCTCGTAGAGCGCGCTGGTGGAGGCCAGCGTCTCGTCGATGTCGTCCAGGCCGTTGACGTCGCGGAACACGAGGCGCACGGCCTCGGCGTGCCGGAAGCGGCGCAGTACGGCCATGCACCGATCTTCATCCGCCGGCAGCTCCAGCGTGGCCCCACGGGTGGAGGCATCGGCGTTGACGCGCAGCCGCTCCAGTCCGGCCGGCGCCAGCAGCTCGGGCTGCCGACGGAACACGTCGTAGGCGAAGTCCGACGCAAGCAGGGTGCGGCGAACGCGCTCCGCGACGCCTGCGTCGTCATGCAGCGGAATGCGTGCCGCGCGGCAGGCAGCCATCACGTCGTCATAACGCTGATCGATCAGCGCGCGGAGGTCGGCGCTTTCGCGCGGGGCGGCGGCATTTTCATTCATGAGGCGGTCATTGTGCCTGACTGGGTCGCGAGCGCGCTGCCGCGCCGTTTGCGGGTTTTTTCGGCATAACCCTACGAAAAATCGTGTGCCGACAGGGGTTTCCGCGTGACAACCGGTTCATGTCTGATTCGTTACAGTTCCCATCCCCTCGCGACAGGGGCGTGACACGAGGGCTTTTATGAAAGGTATTTCAACGGGTTGGCGCGACACCCTGGGCAGGGTCACTCTTCCGGTGTGCCTCGCCCTGGCGTTCGTCCTCTACACCGGCTTCCTCGACGGCAACCCCGGCGTGTCCACGGCCGCCTGGGCGGACAGGCCCTGGCACCTCTTCGCCAACGCCTTCCCCGGGCTGCTCTGCGCCACCCTGCTGACGGTGCTGACGCGGCGGGTCGTGCTCTCGTTTGCGCTCGCCTTCCTGGGCCAGGGCATCGTGTTGGGGGTAAGCGCCATCAAGATGAAAAACCTCGGTTCGCCGCTATTGCCGGCCGACTTCCGGATGGTGGGCCAGCTGAAGAACGGCGGCTTCCACCTCCTCGGTGGCTATCTGCCGACGAATCCCCTGCCCTACCTCGCCATTGCCGCCACCATCGCCCTGGTGGTGCTGCTGGCCCGTTACGAGCCGCCGCTGATGGCGCGGCGCACGCATGGCCGCCGGCTGCTCAGCGGTATCGCCCTGGTCGCCCTGGTCGGCACGCTGTTCGCAGGCCTGCCTGCGTGGTCGCATATGTACGACAAGGACCGCCTGGGCATGCAGCCGTGGTCCGCCGCCGCCAATGCGGGCTACAACGGCGTCGTCACCACGCTGATGCAGTTCCGCCTGCAGGACGCCGGCAAGAAGACCAAGGCCGACCCCGCCGAGGCCTCACGCTTTATCGCGGCCAGCGACGCGACGCTGCGCCAGCACATGGCCGACACCGCGGCGAACACGCGGCAGACGCCGGACATCGTGGTGGTGCAGAGCGAGTCGTTCTTCGACCCTGCCGTGATCAAGGGCCTGGAACACGACAATTTCGCGCCCAACCTGCACCGCCTTGCCGAGCACGCCAGCTTCGGCCAGCTGCATGTCCCGACCTTTGGCGGCGGCACGATCCGCACCGAGTTCGAGGTGCTGACCGGCCTGTCGCTGCGCTATTTCCCTTCCATGCAGTTCCCTTACCTGCAGATGCAGGCCGGCGTCATGCCGGGCATGGTGCGCACGCTGCGTTCGCATGGTTACGAGACCATCGCCGTGCACGGCAACGACCCGGGCTTCTGGAACCGCACGAGCGCCTTCCGCACGCTTGGCTTCGACCGGTTCGTTTCGCAGAAGGATTTCCCGGCGAACGCCGCGCCGAACGGCGAGCACATGCCGGACAGCGCCATGACGGACGAGATCATGGCGCAGCTGAAGAATGACGGCCCGCCGCGGTTCGTCTTCGCCATCAGCATGGAAGCGCATGGTCCGTACGATAAATCAGCGATTGCCGATACCGCCGAACGCGATGCCATCCCGGTGCCCGAGGGCATCAGCGATGACGCGAAACTGCAGCTGCGTAACTACATCTTTCACATGCGCCGCGCTGACGCGGAACTGGGCAGGCTGGCCGACATGCTCAAGCAGCGCGAGCGGCCGACGCTGCTGCTGTTCTACGGCGATCACCTGCCGGCGCTGACCGAAACGTATGCGAAGGCCGGCTTTACCTCGGGCAGCGACATGCTCGCCCAGACGGTGCCCTACATCCTTATCGATGCCCACGAGGACGGTCCGGCACCGCGCAATGGTGACCTCGCTGCGTGGATGCTCCCTGGCCGCCTGATGGAACAGGCGGGCGTGCATGACGATGCGTACTTCGCGCTGACCCAGGTCGTTGCCCCGGCGATGGCGTCGCTTACCCGCGCCCCGGATGCACCGGCGGCGCCGGAAGATGCCGCCCTGAAGTACACCGATATCTCGATGAGCAACGTCGCCATGCTGCGCATGAAGCGCAAGCTGGATCCGCTGGTCGCGCAGTTCGCCACGCCGGACGCCACGGTGCTGGCCCGCCAGCCCGGCCAGGCCGAAGAGGAAGCCGCGGCAGGCGCCGGGCAGTAACCGCCACGACAAAACCGAGGCAAAAAAAAAGGCCCTGCTTGCGCAGGGCCTTTTTCATACAGCGAGCCGGAAGGCGGGACTTAGAAGTCCATGCCACCCATGCCGCCCATGCCACCCGGGGCACCGTGGCCAGCGCCGTCGTCCTTCTTCGGCACTTCGGTCACGGCGGCTTCGGTGGTGATGATCGAACCGGCGACCGAAGCAGCGAACTGCAGGGCCGAACGGGTGACCTTGGTCGGGTCCAGGATGCCGAAGGCAATCATGTCGCCGAACTCACCGGTGGCAGCGTTGTAACCGAAGTTACCGTTGCCTTCCTTCACCTTGTTCAGGATGACCGACGCTTCTTCACCGGCGTTGGTGACGATGGCGCGCAGCGGGGCTTCCAGCGTGCGACGGGTGATCGCGATGCCGAGGTCCTGGTCCGTGTTCTTGCCCTTCAGGCCTTCGAGGGCCTTCAGTGCACGGATGAGGGCCACGCCGCCGCCCGGGACCACGCCTTCTTCGACGGCCGCACGGGTCGCGTGCAGGGCGTCTTCAACGCGGGCCTTCTTTTCCTTCATCTCGACTTCGGTGGCGGCGCCAACCTTGATGACGGCCACGCCGCCAGCCAGCTTGGCCACGCGCTCCTGCAGCTTCTCGCGGTCGTAGTCCGAAGAGGTCTCTTCGATCTGCGCCTTGATCTGGCCGATGCGCGCCTGGATCTTCTCGCCTTCACCCGCACCGTCGATGATGGTGGTGTTTTCCTTCGTGATGACGACGCGCTTGGCGCGGCCGAGATCAGCGATGGTGGCCTTGTCGAGCTGCAGGCCCACTTCTTCGGAGATCACGACGCCGTTGGTCAGCGTGGCGATGTCTTCGAGGATGGCCTTGCGACGGTCGCCGAAGCCCGGTGCCTTGACGGCAGCGACCTTGACGATACCGCGGATGGTGTTGACGACGAGGGTGGCGAGGGCTTCGCCTTCCACTTCTTCAGCCACGATCAGCAGCGGCTTGCCAGCCTTCGCGACGGCTTCGAGCGCCGGGAGCAGCTCGCGGACGTTCGAGATCTTCTTGTCGTGGATGAGGATGAACGGGTCGTCCAGTTCAACCTGCTGCGACTGCTGGTTGTTGATGAAGTACGGCGACAGGTAGCCGCGGTCGAACTGCATGCCTTCGACGACGTCGAGCTCGTTCTCGAGACCCGAACCTTCTTCCACCGTGATCACGCCTTCCTTGCCGACCTTCTTCATCGCGGTGGCGATGATTTCGCCGATGTCCGAATCGGAGTTGGCGGAGATGGTGCCGACCTGGGCAATGGCCTTGTCGTCAGCGGTGGGCTTGGAGAGGCTCTTCAGCTCGCCAACGGCGGCGATGACGGCCTGGTCGATACCGCGCTTGAGGTCCATCGGGTTGATGCCCGCGGCCACGGCCTTGAGGCCTTCCTGGATGAACGCCTGGGCGAGGACGGTCGCCGTCGTGGTGCCGTCGCCGGCCACGTCGGAGGTCTTCGAGGCGGCTTCCTTCACGATCTGGGCGCCGATGTTCTCGTACTTGTCGGCCAGTTCGATTTCCTTGGCGACCGAGACACCGTCCTTCGTGACGGTCGGGGTGCCGAAGCTCTTCTCGAGCACGACGTTACGGCCCTTCGGGCCCAGGGTGACCTTGACCGCGTTGGCGAGGGTGTTGACACCCTTCAGCATACGGGCGCGGACGTCTTCGCCGAAGCGGACTTCTTTAGCTGCCATGGGGTAAATCCTTGGAATTTAAAAGGGAAAAAAGAGGAGAGCGGGTCAGGCGAGCGGGGCTCAGCCTTCGATAACCGCCACAATGTCGTCTTCCTTCAGGAAGACCAGCTCTTCGCCGTCGATCTTGATTTCCTGGCCGGCGTACTTGCCGAACAGGACGGTGTCACCTTCCTTCACCGACATCGGACGGACCTTGCCGTCTTCCTGGATGCGGCCATTGCCGGCGGCGATGACCTTGCCGCGGGTGGGCTTCTCGGTGGCGCTATCCGGAATGACGATACCGCCGGCGGAGACACGCTCCTCTTCCAGACGCTTGACGATGACGCGATCGTGCAACGGGCGCAGCTTGCTCATGACTTCTCCAAGCATGTGATTGTAATGAAACGGAAAATGGCCACCCCGTTAGCACTTGGCCCGGGTGAGTGCCAGAATTCTAGCCAAAGCACGCCCTGGATCGGAAGAGCTGTGGATGGCGCAGACATGGCGTCGCTACGAAACCGTTCAAGGTCTGGCGGTACAAAAAGTCGCAATCAGCCGCTTCGCAACGCGCGTGCAAGCTAATCGGCACTCACCCGGTCATAATCATCGACGCCCTTGCGGTTCGTCGCCGCACCGATCCATGGAGTCACCATGCCGTCGTTTGCCCGCCTGATGCGGAACCTGGCTGCCCTTGCCAGCCTGAGCCTGTTCGCCCTGCCCGCCCTGGCGCAGGACGACGACAACCTGCTGCCGGTCACCGAGGCGTTCCACCTCACCTCCGACGCCAGCCAGCCGGGCGTGGTGAAGCTGCACTGGCGCATCGCGCCGGACTATTACCTCTACCGCGGCCGGATGAAGATCAAGGCGGCGGACGCCAACGCCGTGACCCTGGGCACGCCGGCCCTGCCGGACGGCATCAAGAAACACGATGAATACCTCGGCGACGTGGAGATCTACCACGGCGACGTGGAGGCGACGGTGCCTTACACGCTGGCCGACGCCGCCAGCAAGACGCTGGCCCTGGACGTGCAGTACCAGGGCTGCCACGAGGTTGAGCCGAAGATCTGCTACCCGCCCAACACCGAGCACCTGAAGCTCACGATCGGCGGCCCGTCGACCATTCCCGCGGGCGGCGCCCCTGCCGCGCCCGCTGCAAAGAGCAATGGCGCCGCCCTGCTCGGCGCGCCCGCCGCGACGCCGGGTACCGACGCCCAGGCACTCCCCGCCGGCCAGGCCTTCCGCTTCGAAGCGCTGGCGAAGGACGGCAAGAGCCTGCTCCTGCGCTGGACGATGCCGAAGGACTATTACCTTTACCGCGACAAGACCGAGATCAAGGTCACCTCGCCGGCCGGGGTGACCGCCGGTGAGCCGGACTGGCCCAGCGGCATCGCCCACCACGATGAGCACTTCGGCGACACCATCGTCTATTTCGACCAGGTGGAAGTGCCCGTACCGCTCAACGGCGCGGACCCCACCAAAAAAGTCGAACTGGACGTGGCCTACCAGGGTTGCCTGGAAAACGGCATCTGCTATCCGGTGATGAACCGCCACCTGACCGCGGACCTGGCCTCTGGCGCGGTCACGGTGGGCAACGCCGACGCCCCTGCGCCCACGGCCGCGCCTGCCGAGGTCGCCCCGACCCCGCCGCCGGCCGACCTGATGCCGGGTGGTGCCGAGAAAGTCGGCTTCATCGCCGCGATCGGCCTGGCCCTGCTGGGCGGCCTCATCCTCAACCTGATGCCCTGCGTCCTGCCGGTGCTGTCGCTGAAGGCGATTACCGTGCTGGAAAGCGGTGAGAGCCCGGGCGCGGCCCGCAAGCACGCGCTCTGGTACACCGCGGGCGTCATGCTGGCCTTCATCGCGCTGGGCCTGGTCGTGGTCGGCATCCGTGCCGCCGGGCATGGCCTGCAGTGGGGCGCGCAGTTCCAGCAGCCGGTGATCGTCGGCGCCCTCGTTTACGTGATGCTGGGCATCGGCCTGTCGATGTCGGGCGTGTTCGAGGTCGGCGGCTCGCTGGGCAACGTGGGTAGCGGCCTGGCCGCGCGCTCGGGCCCCAGCGGTGACTTCTTCACCGGTGTACTGGCCGTGGTCGTGGCCAGCCCATGCACCGCCCCGTTCATGGGTTCGGCCATCGCGTTCGCCTTCGCGGCGCCGCTGTACGTGGCCTTCCTCATCTTCGTGGCCCTGGGCCTCGGCCTTGCGCTGCCGTTCCTGCTGATGGGCTTTATCCCGGCCGTCGCACGCCTGCTGCCGCGCCCCGGCCGTTGGATGGAAACGCTGAAGCAGGCGCTCGCCTTCCCGATGTACCTGACCGCCGTATGGCTGCTCTGGGTGCTGGCCAAGCAGCGCGGTGCCGACGCCGCGGCGCTGGTGCTTGGCGGCGGCGTGCTGCTGGCCATGGCGCTGTGGTGGTACGGACGCAGCCGCGGTGCGCGGCTGTCGTGGGTGTTCTCCACGGTGCTGGCCGTGGGTGCGGCCGCCGCCCTGTGGATGGTGCATGGCCTGCCGGCGCCTTCGACCACCCAGGTAGCCACCGACGGCTCGGTGCCGTATTCGCCGGCGAAGCTCGCCGAACTCCGTGCCGCGGGGACGCCGGTGCTGGTCGACATGACTGCGGACTGGTGCATCACCTGCAAGGCCAACGAGCGGGCGGTGCTGGATACCGACGCCTTCCGCGACCTGCTCAAGCGCACGGGCACCGTCTACATGAAGGGCGACTGGACCGACGTGAACACGACGATCGCCGCCTTCCTCGAGCAGTACCACTCCGTGGGCGTGCCCCTGTACGTGGTGTATCCGAAGGGCGGCGGCGAGGGCAGGAAGCTCTCCACCGTGCTCACCCAGGACACCGTACGCCAGGCGCTTGAGACTGCCGCGGGGTCATGAACCGCGGCCCGACGTTCTGGATCGTGCTGCTGGCGGTGGCTGCCGCCGCCGGCGGCCTGTGGCTGGAACACCGGCGCCAGCACCCCACCGAGGTCGATGGCGTGACCATTGCCGGCGTGGGCGACATGGCGCCGGCCGGCACCTGGCTCAGCACCGACGGCAAGCCTCGACGCGTCGCGGACTGGCGCGGCAAGAAAGTCCTGATCAATTTCTGGGCCACCTGGTGCGGGCCGTGCCAGCATGAGATGCCCCTGCTAAGCGCAGCGGCGAAAGCCCACGCGAACCAGGGCGTTACCATCCTGGGCGTGGCCGAGGACACCGCCCCGGCCGTGCGCGCCTACCTCGCCAGCCATCCCGTGGCGTATCCGGTGGTCATCGGCGCCAGCGATGCGGCGGGCGGCTCGCTCTCGTTCGGCAATACGAACCGGGTGATGCCCTACAGCGTCCTGGTGGGCCAGGACGGGCGTATCCTGCGCCGCAAGATCGGTACGTTCAGCGAGCAGGAGCTCGCCGAATGGCTGGCGCCCTGACCCTTTAGGACACACCCCATGGACAGCATGCCTTCCCACGAGGAAGCCATCGACGCGACCCGCATCTGGCTGGAACGTGCCGTCATCGGCCTGAATCTGTGCCCGTTCGCCAAGGCCGTGCACAAGAAGGGCCAGGTGCGCTTCGTGGTGAGCGACGCCACCCAGCCCCTCCAGCTCCACGAAGACCTGGTGCGCGAACTCGAGCTCCTGCGCGACACCGACCCCGAGCAGATCGATACCACGCTTCTCATCCACCCGGGCCTGCTGGGCGATTTCCTGGATTTCAACGAGTTCCTGGAAGTGGCCGATGACACCCTGGTGGACCTGGAACTGGAGGGTGAGATCCAGGTGGCCAGCTTTCATCCGGACTTCCAGTTCGAAGGGACCGCACCGGACGACATCACCAACTACACCAACCGCTCGCCCTTCCCGACCCTGCACCTCCTGCGCGAGGCGAGCATCGACCGGGCGGTGGCCGCCTTCCCGGATGCCTCGAAAATCTTCGAGGCCAACATGGAGACGCTCGACAAGCTGGGCATCGACGGCTGGAAGCAACTCTTCCCCTGACCATACGGCAGCGTGTGGAATGTTGTGAACTGCGGCGAACTGCGGCGAACTTCAGCGAACTGGACATGCTGGCAGGACAGGCGCACACTTCGCGGCGTTCCGGGGCTTCCGGACCACAGGCACAGGTGAATAGTGGCCAGGATCCTCGTCCTGCACGGACCCAACCTCAATCTTCTCGGCGTACGTGAGCCGTCGGTCTACGGGCGCGAAACCCTGGCCGACATCAACACCTCGCTCCAGGCCCGCGCCCAGGCGGCAGGGCATGAGCTGAGCTGGTTCCAGTCCAACGCCGAGCATGAGCTCATCGCGCGGATCCACCAGGCCCGCGACGAGGGCGTGGCATGGATCCTGTTCAACCCGGCCGCCTTTACGCACACCTCCATTGCCCTGCGCGACGCGCTGGCCGGCGTGGCGATCCCGTTCATCGAGATCCACCTGTCCAACCCGCACGCGCGGGAGCCGTTCCGGCACCACTCTTATATGTCCGACCTGGCCAGCGGCGTTATCTGCGGCTTCGGTGGCGATAGCTACCGCCTTGCCCTGGAAGCGACCCTGCTCCGCCTCGCCGTCCCCGCGGCCTGAATTCACCACCAAAAGGTTTGTCCCATGGACCTGCGCAAGATCAAGAAGCTCATCGACCTGCTCGAGGAATCGAACCTCGCCGAGCTGGAAATCAAGGAAGGCGAGGAAGTGGTACGCCTCTCCCGGGTGCCGAAGGGCACCGCGGCGCCGCAGCCGGTCTATGCCGCGCCGGCCGCCCCGGTCGCTGCTCCCGTTGCCGCCCCGGCCGCCGCCGCTGCCGCACCCGTCGTTGAGTCGGGCCTGCCGGCTGGCCACGTGGTGAAGGCGCCGATGGTCGGTACGTTCTATGCCGCCTCCACCCCGGGCGCCCCGGCATTCGCCGCGGTGGGCCAGCAGGTGAAGGCCGGCGAGACGCTCGGCATCATCGAAGCGATGAAGATGTTCAACCAGATCGAGGCCGACGTGTCGGGCACGGTCGTGGCGGTCCTGGTCGAGAATGGCCAGCCGGTGGAATTCGACGAACCGATGTTCGTCATCGCCTGAGGCAGTCGCCATGCTCGAGAAGGTCGTCATCGCCAACCGCGGCGAAATTGCGCTGCGCGTGCTGCGCGCATGCAATGCGCTCGGCATCAAGACGGTCGCGGTGCACTCCACCGTGGACCGCAACCTGAAGCACGTCGGCCTGGCCGACGAATCGGTGTGCATCGGCCCGGGTCCCTCGGCCGAGAGCTACCTCAACATTCCGGCGATCATTGCCGCGGCGGAAATCACCGACGCCGGCGCGATCCATCCGGGGTACGGCTTCCTGTCGGAAAACGCCAACTTCGCCGAACAGGTGGAGAAGTCGGGCTTCGTCTTCATCGGCCCGACCGCCGACGTCATCCGCCTCATGGGTGACAAGGTCGAAGCCATCCGCGCCATGAAGGCCGCCGGCGTGCCGTGCGTGCCCGGCTCGGGCGGCCCGCTGGGCGACGATGTGGACGAGAACATCCGCATTGCCCGCGAGATCGGCTACCCGGTGATCATCAAGGCCGCCGGTGGCGGCGGTGGTCGCGGCATGCGTGTCGTGCGCACCGAAGCCCACCTGGCCAACTCCATCGTCATGACCAAGCAGGAAGCCAAGGCGGCTTTCAGCAACGATCAGGTCTACATGGAGAAGTTCCTGGAAAACCCGCGCCACGTGGAAATCCAGGTGCTGGCCGACGGCCAGGGCAACGCCATCCACCTGGGTGAACGCGACTGCTCCATGCAGCGCCGCCACCAGAAGGTGGTCGAAGAGGCACCGGCACCGGGCATCACGCCCGAGCTGCGCGCCCAGATCGGCAAGGTGTGCGTGGATGCGTGCGTGCGCATCGGCTACCGCGGTGCAGGCACGTTCGAGTTCCTGTTCGAGGACGGCCGCTTCTACTTCATCGAGATGAACACCCGTATCCAGGTGGAGCATCCGGTGACGGAGATGATCACGGGCATCGACCTGGTCCGCGAGCAGCTGATGATCGCCAGCGGCCACAAGCTCTCGATCCGCCAGGAAGACATCGTGTTCACCGGCCACGCGATCGAGTGCCGCGTGAATGCGGAAGATCCGGACACCTTCATGCCGAGCCCCGGCACGGTGAAGCGTTTCGAAGCACCGGGTGGCCCGGGCGTGCGCGTGGACACCCACCTGTACGACGGTTACCGCATCCCGCCGAACTATGACTCGATGATCGGCAAGATCATCGTGCATGGCCCGGACCGTGCCACCGCCATTGCGCGCATGCGCATGGCACTGAACGAAACCGTGATCGAAGGGGTGAAGTGCAACATCCCCCTGCAACAGCGGATCATGGCGGACGTGGGCTTCCAGCAGGGTGGACAGAACATCCACTACCTGGAAAAGCGCATGGCGGAGCAGAAAGAGAAAGAAGCACCGCACGCCTGAGCATGAAAAAAATCCCGCCGGTTGGCGGGATTTTTTTCAGGCGCGCTTGCGGCGTCCGCTGATGCGTACCCAGTCTTCGAGCTGGCGTACTTCCAGGTCCTCGAACCACTCGGCGTAACGCACCAGCAGCTCCTCGTGCTGGCCGAACAGGATGCCGGAGAGCGCGAACGGCGCACCCGGCTTGATGGCCGCGGCGAACGTGGGCGCCAGCTCACCGAGCGGGCCCGCCAGGATATTGGCCACGAGCACATCGGCCAGCGCCACCGGCGCTTCGCCCGGCAGATAGACGTCCAACGCATCGGAGACGCCATTGCGCTCGGCATTGTCATGCGATGCCAGCAGCGCCTGCGGATCGTTGTCGATGCCGACCGCGCGGGCGGCACCGCACTTCAGTGCCGCGATGGCCAGGATGCCCGAGCCGCAACCGTAATCGAGCACGAACTGCCCGGCCAGCTGCTGGCCGTCCAGCCACTCAAGGCACATGGCCGTGGTCGGATGCGTGCCGGTACCGAAGGCCAGGCCCGGGTCCAGCCGCACCACGACGATGCCGCCGTCTTCCGGCGGATCAATGTTCCACGGATACACCCACAGGCGACGGCCGAACGGCATCGGCTTGAACTGATCCATCCACGCGCGCTCCCAGTCCTGGTCTTCCACTTCGCGCCA
Organism: Luteibacter pinisoli; assembly: GCF_006385595.1. Classification (NCBI taxonomy): domain Bacteria; kingdom Pseudomonadati; phylum Pseudomonadota; class Gammaproteobacteria; order Lysobacterales; family Rhodanobacteraceae; genus Luteibacter; species Luteibacter pinisoli. Next base: position 611,828 of record NZ_CP041046.1, on the reverse strand, counting down.
GCTGATCTGGGACGGCTCGATGAACGGCAGGTCGTCGGCGATGGCGGCGGTGAGGCCGCGACGATCCGCATCGATGTCGAACAGCGCGTTCAGGACGATCTGGTTCCACAGGGGAAGCTCGCCCACGCCGGGCTCGAAGATCGCCTCTTCGTCCGGGGTCTCCGCGTCGGCATCCTGCAGCGTGATGGACAGCGCACCCAGGTCCTCGAGCGCGGTTTCGACGCGCGGCTGCTCGGCGGCGCGGATGGTCAGGGAGAGTTCGAGCCAGGGCATCGTCGGGCCAAAAGGCAGGGTGGGGTCGACGATTCTACCGGGCCCGCACGTTATGATCGAACGATGTATACCCAGTGCCCCGAGTGCCTCACCGTCTATAAAGTGGAAGCCGAGCTGCTGGTGCCCGCCTGCGGCTGCCTGCGCTGCAGCCACTGCGGCAGCATCTTCAATGCACTGGGCACGCTGGCCGCCCAGCTCCCGCCCGAGCCGTTCACCCGCCTGGCCGACCACGCGCTCGACCGTGACCCGCCCGTGGCGGATGTCGCCGTGTTCCGGCCCCGCCCACCCGCCGCCGAACCGGAACAGCCGGTGACGATGGAGCCGGGCGACGCCGTGGCGGGGCCCGACGGTGACGCATCCGCCGTGGGCGAGGATTTTTCGACACTCACGTTCACGCCGAAATTTGCCCGCACGAAGCGGGCGCGCTCCTGGCGCACGGCGGCGTGGGTAAGCGTGTGCCTGTTGCTGGTCCTCGGCCTGGGCGCGCAGCTGGCCTGGGCCAAACGCGATTCACTGATCACCGACCCGACCGTGGGCCCGCTGCTGGCCTCGGGCTGCAACGTGCTGGGTTGTCGCCTGCCGCTGGTCGCGGCGCCGACGCAGTTGCGCCTGCTTGCGCGCGATGTCGAGCAGCATCCGTCCGTACCTGATGGCCTGCTTATCACCGCCAGCGTGCACAACGATGCGGGGTTTGCACAGCCCTACCCGGTGGTCACCATCGTGCTTTCCGATGCGAACGGCCAGCGCCTGGCCATGCGCCGCTTCCAGCCGGAGGACTACATGGGTGACGTGGGCTCCCGCCTGCGCGGACTGCCGGCCGGCGCGACCACGGCCATGGTGTTCGAAGTGCAAGACCCGGGCCAGCACGCGGTGGCCTTCGCCTTCAGCTTCGAGTGACCATGCGAAAAAATTTCTTTTTGCAAGCCTGCACTTCACCCCTTCAGGCGAGTACACTCAATCCCCTTCGCGACTTCCGGTTAGCCTTGCGCGGCGCCCGTGTCGCACCCGCGATATGAGAACAACCACCCGGGGCCTGGCCTCGGTGTGCAAGAGGGACATGCCTTGAACGCTGTGAGACTTACTGCCGCCGAGGCCGCCAACGAAACCTCCATGCAGAGTGCTCTCAGCGAATGCGTCAGCCGTACCGTGCGCCGCTACCTTGCGGACATCGGTGACACCGAAGGCGGTGAAGGCCTGCACGCGCTCGTGATCCGCGAGGTCGAAGGCCCCCTCCTGCGTGAAGTGCTGGCGTTCCACGACGGCAACCAGAGCCGCGCCGCGGCCGCCCTGGGCATCAACCGCGCCACCCTGCGCAAGAAGCTCGCCGCCCACGGCATCTCCTGATCGATCCGGCCGCCCGGCCTCAGGGCGGCTATAATGGCGCGCTTTCCCCTCCCGGAAAGTGCCCATGCCCTCCCCCGACCTCGTCCCCGTCCGCCGCGCGCTTGTCAGCGTCTCCGATAAGACCGGGCTGACCGACCTCGCCCGCCGCCTCGCCGCGGCCAACGTCGAGATCCTCTCCACCGGCGGTTCCGCCAGGGCGCTTCGTGAGGCCGGCATTGCCGTGCGCGACGTGGGCGACCTCACCGGTTTCCCGGAAATCATGGATGGCCGCGTGAAGACCCTGCACCCGAAGGTGCATGGCGGCCTGCTGGGCCGCCGGGGCACGGACGACGCGGTGATGGCCGAGCACGGCATCGTGCCCATCGACCTGCTCGTGCTCAACCTGTACCCGTTCGAGCGCACCGTAGCCAACCCTGAATGCACGCTGGAGGACGCGATCGAAAACATCGATATCGGCGGCCCGGCGATGCTTCGCGCCGCCGCGAAAAACTGGAATGATGTCGGCGTGCTGACCGACCCGGCGCAGTACGAAAATGCGCTTGCCGAGATTGAAGGCAAGGGTGGCCTCACGCGCGCGTCGCGCTTCGCACTCTCGGTGGCCGCGTTCAACCGCGTGTCCAACTATGACGCCGCGATCAGTGATTACCTCTCCGGCGTCAGCCTCGATGAGACGCACACCGCCGTCGCCGGCCGCGCTGAATTCCCCGCGCAGTCCAACGGCCGTTTCGTGAAGCTCATGGACCTGCGCTACGGCGAGAACCCGCACCAGGCCGGTGCGTTCTACCGTGACCTCTACCCCGCCGCGGGCACGCTGGCGACGTTCCGCCAGCTGCAGGGCAAGGAACTGTCGTTCAACAACATCGCCGATGCCGACGCGGCGTGGGAATGCGTGCGCCAGTTCGATGCGCCGGCCTGCGTCATCGTGAAGCACGCCAACCCGTGTGGCGTCGCCGTCGCTGCGGATCCGCTGGCCGCGTACGAATTGGCCCACGCCACGGACCCGACGTCCGCGTTCGGCGGCATCATCGCCTTCAACCGTCCGCTCGATGCCGAGACCGCGAAGATCATCCTGAAGCGCCAGTTCGTGGAAGTGCTGATTGCGCCCGTGGTCGAAGCCGGCGCCGTGGAAGAGGCCACGAAGAAAGCCAATGTGCGCGTGCTTGAGATCCCGCCGGGCGATGGCCGCAATTCACACGACATCAAGCGCGTCGGCTCGGGTCTGCTGATCCAGACGGCGGATCACTACCAGGTGAGCCGCGACGAGCTGAAGGTGGTGAGCAAGCGGCAGCCCACGCCCGCCGAACTCGACGACCTGCTGTTCGCCTGGCGTGTCGCGAAGATGGTGAAGTCCAACGCCATCGTCTACGCGAAGGACCAGCGCACGATCGGCGTCGGTGCCGGCCAGATGAGCCGCGTGGTCAGCGCGAAAATCGCCGGCCTGAAGGCCGAGGAAGCCGGCCTCGTCGTGCCGGGCAGCGTCATGGCGTCCGATGCGTTCTTCCCGTTCCGCGACGGCATCGATGCCGCGGCCGCCGCGGGTATCTCCGCCGTCATCCAGCCGGGTGGCTCCATGCGCGACAGCGAAGTGATCGCTGCCGCCGATGAAGCCGGCATGGCGATGGTCTTTACCGGTATTCGCCACTTCCGGCACTAACCGGCACGCCGCGGGTGTTGGCGTGGCGCAGCGCATAGCGCCGCGCCAGCACCGCGCAGGTCATCAGCTGGATCTGGTGGAAGAGCATGATCGGCAGCACGATCAGCCCCAGCGGATGCCCGGCGAACAGCACCTTCGCCATCGGCACGCCCGAGGCCAGGCTCTTCTTCGAGCCACAGAACACGATGGTGATCTCGTCATCGGTATCGAAGCCCAGCGCGCGTGCACCGTAACGCGTGGCGAGCAGGGCCAGCGCCAGCAGCACGGCATTCACCAGCACCAGGCCGCCCAGCACCGGCAACGGCAGCTGGTGCCACAGGCCCTGCAACACCGCCGCGCTGAAGGCGGTGTACACCACCAGCAAGATGGAACCGCGGTCGACGAAGGTCAGCAGCGTGGCGTGCTTGCGCACCCAGCCACCGATCCAGCGCTGCGCCACCTGGCCGGCGACGAACGGCACGAACAGCTGCAGCACGATGGCGCCCACCGAGTGCCACGACAACGCGCCCTGCCCGGATCCCGCGATCATCAGGCCCACCAGCAGCGGCGTGACGAAGATACCCAGCAGGCTCGACGCCGACGCCGAAACAATCGCCGCCGGCACGTTGCCGCGCGCGATCGAGGTGAAGGCAATGGACGACTGCACGGTGGACGGCAACGTGCACAGGAACAGGATGCCCAGGTAAAGATCCGGCGACACCAGCGGCGACAGCACGGGCTTCAGCAGCAAGCCAAGCACGGGGAAGAGCACGAAGGTGCTGGCCAGCACCGTGAGGTGCAGGCGCCAGTTCGTCATGCCCGCTACCACGGCCTCGCGCGACAGCTTGGCGCCGTGCAGGAAGAACAGCAGCGCGATCGCGATGTCCGTGAGGACGTTGAACGCCTGCGCGGTCACGCCACGGCACGGCAGGAAGCTGGCCAGCAGCACGGTCGCGATCAGCGAAAGGGTGAATCCATCGGGCAGGAAACGGCGCATGGCGGGGCACGGGGTCGTGGGGAGGGTGCTATTGCACCGCCCGGGCGTTGATAAGGCAATTCGTTTTATCTGATCCGGTGATAACCTCTGCGCATGAATGTCTCGATGCGCCAGCTCAGGGCCTTCCTCGCGGTGGCGGGGCACCGCCATTTCCGCCGTGCGGCCGAGGCGCTGCACCTCACCCAGCCCGCGGTCAGCCGGCTGATCGCCGACCTCGAAGCCGAACTCGACGTGCGCCTGTTTGATCGCAGCACGCGGGAAGTGGTGCCCACGGAGGCCGGCCGTTACCTCGAACAGGCCCTGGCCCGCGTGCTGGACGAACTGGACAGCGTCCTCGGCCATGCCCGTGCCCAGGCCGATCCCCTGCGCGGCCGTGTCCGTATCGCTGCCGTCCCTACCTTGTCAGCCGGCCTGGTCCCGCTGGGCATTGCCCGCTGCACGGCCGGAAACACCGGCCTGGAGATCATCCTGCGCGACCAGAGCCAGGCTCAGGTCCTGGACGCCGTCCGCGGCGGCGAGGTGGACTTCGGGCTCACCGTCGAGCCGGCCACCCATGAAGAGTTCGAGGCCGAAACCATCCTGCACGACCCGTTCCAGCTGGTCTGCCCGGCCGATCATCCGCTCGCCGCACGCAAGGCCGTGCCATGGAAAGCCCTGGCGGACCAGCCACTCGTGCTGCTCGACCATGCCTCGGGTAGCCGCCGCCTGATCGACGCGGCACTGGCCGCCCAGGGTGTCATCGCCCGTGTCGCCATCGAAGTGGGACACCCGCATACCGCGTTCCGCATGGTCGAGGCCGGGCTCGGCATCAGCGTCACGCCCGCGCTGTCGCTGGATGCGCTCCGCCCCGGCCTGGTGGCCCGCAAGCTCACGCCCGAAGTGCACCGCAACGTCACCCTGCTGCGTCGGCGGGCGCGCTCCCTGTCACCACCGGCACAGACCGTCTGGGATACCTTCCGCGACATCGCACTCACGCTGGCTTGAACGTCGGGCAGCGAACCTTGCCGCTTCACCGCAAGAGACGCGCGCATGAGCTATCAGCTGTATTACTGGACGGGTATCCAGGGCCGCGGGGAGTTCGTCCGCCTGGCGCTGGAAGAGGCGAAGGCCGCCTATGTGGATGTCGCGCGCCAGGAAGGCGATGAGGTGATGAACACCTGGCTCAACGGCGAACACGAAGGCGCCCTGCCCTACGCCCCGCCCTTCCTGACATCCGGCCGGCTGGTGATCGCCCAGGTGGCCAACATCCTGCAGTATCTTGCGCCACGCCACGGCCTGATCCCGGAGAGCGAGGCGAAGCGGCTCTATGCGCACCAGCTGCAGCTGACCATCGCGGACCTGGTCGCGGAATCCCACGACGTGCACCACCCGGTGGGCGCGGGCCTGTATTACGAAGACCAGAAAGACGAGGCGAAACGGCGCGCGAAAGAATTCCGCGAGTCGCGCATTCCCAAGTTCCTGCACTTCTTCGAGAACGTGGTGGAGCGCAACGGCGGCAAGCACGCGCTGCGCGAATTCACCTACGCCGACCTGTCGCTGTTCCAGGTGATGTCCGGCCTGGGGTACGCGTTTCCGAAGGCCATGGCGCGGCAGAAACTACCGCTGCTGCGCGACCTGGCGAAACGCGTGGCCGACCGGCCGAACATCGCGGCCTACCTGGCCTCCGAACGCCGCCTCCCGCATAGCGAAGACGGCATTTTCCGCCACTACAGCGAACTGGACGCCTGAGCCCTCAGTTCGAATCCACCGGCTTCGGCGCCGCGCCCCACTCGTACACCTTGTAGTACACGGGGCTGACGTTCTGCGTGCCCGAGTCGCGCACCAGCTTGCCTTCGTTGTTCGCCATCACCTGGTACGGCACGCCATTCTTCGGGGTGACCCGGATCATCGTGAGGCGGCCAGCGGTGCGATATTCCTCAACGGTGTCCGTGCCCTCCGTGTGGACCGTGACTTCGGGCGCCGGGTTGCCGCGGCCGTCGACCGCGGAGCCGTCGTCATGCATGGCCGGCAGGTTGGCGGCGGACACCTTGCTGCCCTGGGCATCGGAAGTGGCCGGCGTGGACTGGTTTTCCTGGGCCTGGTCGTACGGCACCGGCTTCTCGATCGGCTTCTGGCCGGAGCGGTCCGGCTCACCCGCTTTCACGCCCGGGTCGTTGAGGGCAGGCGGCGGCAGGTCCTTCAGCTTCGGATCCTGGGCGGTCTGCGCCGCGGCCGGCAAGGCCAGGGCGAGGACCAGTGCGGCGGCAAGGGCGTGCATGCGGTTCATGGGGAGTCTCCGTGCGGGGCTAGGAGCATAGCAAGCCGGGGCACTCACGCCACGTGAACAGGCGCCCTTCCGCGCCCCGTGAGAGAATCCCCGGATGCCTACGCTCACGCTCATCGACGGGTCCTCGTACCTGTACCGCGCGTTCCACGCGCTGCCGCCCCTGACCAACGCGCACGGCGAACCCACCGGCGCGCTGTTCGGCATCGTCAACATGCTGCGCACCACGATGAAGGCCGGTTCCGACTACGTCGCCTTCGTCTGCGACGCCCCGGGCCGCACCTTCCGCGACGACCTGTACCCCGAGTACAAGGCCAACCGCCCGTCCATGCCGGACGACCTGCGCGCGCAGGTCGAGCCCATGATGAAGATCGTCGGCGCCCTGGGCTTCCCGATCCTCTGCGTGCCCGGCGTGGAAGCCGACGACGTCATCGGCACCCTGGCCCGACAGGCCAGCGCCGCGGGCATCCATACGGTGATTTCCACGGGCGACAAGGATTTCGCGCAGCTGGTGGGCACGGACATCATCCTGATCAACACGATGACCAACACCACGCTGGACATCGAAGGCGTCATCGGCAAGTTCGGCGTGCGCCCCGAGCAGATCGTGGATTACCTCACCCTGGTCGGCGACTCCATCGACAACGTGCCGGGCGTGGAGAAGTGCGGCCCGAAGACGGCCGCGAAGTGGCTGGCCGAATACCCCGACCTCGATGCGCTGATCGCCAACGCCGCGAAGATCGGCGGCAAGATCGGCGAGAACCTGCGCGCGGCCATCCCGCGCCTGCCGCTGTCGCGCGAGCTCGTCACCATCCGTGTCGACGTGCCGCTTGACCAGGCACCGACCGACCTGGCGATGCGTCCGCGCGATGTCGAGGCGCTGCGCGAGCTGTACGCGCGTTACGACTTCAAGGCCGCACTGAAAGAACTCGAAGCCGGTGGCGATTCGTTCGCCGCGGCAGCCGCCTCCGCCACGGCGGCGCCTGCGCCCGCGCCGGCACCGGTGGTCGCCACCGATGTCTTCAGTGGGCCGGGCGAGTACGAGCTGGTGACCACGGAAGACCGCCTGGCCGCGTGGCTGGAAAAGCTCGAGACCGCGCCGCTCATCGCCTTCGATACCGAAACCACCAGCATCGACGCGATGCGCGCCGAGGTGGTTGGCGTCTCCCTCGCCGTCGAGCCCGGCAAGGCCTGCTACATCCCGGTGGGCCACGATTACCCGGGCGCACCCGCGCAGCTGTCGCGCGAGCACGTGCTCGGCGCGCTGAAGCCGATCCTCGAAGATCCGACGCGCCCGAAAGTGGGCCAGCACGGCAAGTACGACATCAACGTGCTCTCGCACTACGGCATCGAGGTGCGCGGCCTCGCGCACGACACCATGCTGGAGTCGTACATCCTCAATGCCACCGCCACGCGCCACGACATGGATTCGCTGGCGCAACGCTACCTCGGCTACACGACGGTGAAGTACGAGGAAGTCTGCGGCAAGGGCGCGAAGCAGATTTCCTTCTCCCAGGTGGATCTCGATACCGCCGGCAAGTACGCGGCCGAGGATGCGGACATCACCCTGCGCCTGCACCACGCGCTGTGGCCGCGCCTGGAAGCCGAGCCTTCGCTGCGTTCGGTGTATCTCGACATCGAGATCCCGGTGGTTCCGGTGCTGGCCCGGATGGAACGCACGGGCGTGCTCATCGACGCCAACGAGCTGCGCATGCAGAGCCAGCAGCTCGGCAAGCGCATGGTCGAGCTCCAGCAGAAGGCGTATGCCGCGGCGGGCCACGAATTCAACCTGGATTCGCCCAAGCAGCTGCAGGCCGTGCTGTTCGACGAACTCGGCCTGCCGGCCAAGGTGAAGACCCCGACGGGGCAGCCCTCGACCAACGAAGAAGCGCTCGAAGCGCTGGCCGACTCGCACGAGCTTCCGCGCCTGATCCTCGATTACCGCGGCCTGGCCAAGCTGCGCTCCACCTACACCGACAAGCTGGCCGGCATCGTGAACCCGCGCACCGGGCGTGTGCACACCAGCTACCACCAGGGTGCCGTGGCCACGGGCCGCATCAGCTCGTCCGACCCGAACCTGCAGAACATCCCGGTGCGCACCGAGGAAGGCCGGCGCATTCGCCAGGCCTTCGTGGCACCGCCGGGCTGGCGCATCGTCGCGGCCGACTACTCACAGATCGAGCTGCGCATCATGGCCCACCTGTCCGGTGACGAGGGCCTGGTACGGGCCTTCACCGAAGGCGGCGACGTGCACCGCGCGACGGCCGCCGAAGTGTTTGGCGTGGCGCCCGATGACGTCACCACCAACCAGCGCCGCGCGGCAAAGGCCATCAACTTCGGCCTGATGTACGGCATGAGCGCCTTCGGCCTGGCCCGCCAGCTGGGCGTGGACCGCGGGGAAGCTTCCGATTACATGGCGCGCTACTTCTCGCGCTTCGCCGGCGTCCGGGCCTTCATGGACGCCACGCGTGAACAGGCGCACCAGCGCGGCTACGTGGAGACGCTGTTTGGTCGCCGCCTGTATCTGGAGAACCTGACATCGCGCAACCAGGCCCTGCGTGCGGGCGCCGAGCGCGCGGCGATCAACGCCCCGATGCAGGGCACGGCCGCCGACATCATCAAGCGCGCCATGATCAGCGTCGCCGCCTGGATCGCCCCACGTGACGACGTGCGCCTGCTCATGCAGGTACACGATGAACTTGTCCTCGAAGTACGCGAAGACGCCGTGGACGCCGTGAAGGCCGGCATCGAGGCGCATATGAGCGGCGCCGCCACCCTCAGCGTGCCGCTGCAGGTGTCGGTTGGCGTGGGCGCGAACTGGGACGAGGCTCACTGAGTCGCGATTTGGCCGTCTAAATCGTAAACATTTCGTTGGAACCTGCTTTTCAGGCCGCTTCAAGCCATTGATTTCTATGGCCATGAACGCGGCCTGACTTTTTTTTGCGTTTCGTTGCAACTTCCGGCGTTATCGGACGTCTATATCTGTGGACGCACGCAACGGCGTCCTCATCGGTGGGCCCCACCTCCCTGGGGCCACCTCGCGGATGGCAGGTCTTCCCCTGGGCCAGCCATCCCACCCCGCCCCGGCAGCTCCCCTGGCTGCCGGGGTTTTTTTTATCCCGAATCAGGGGTCCAGCCGCACCCAGCGTTTATCCACCTTCGCGCACACGTGCTCGCCACCGCCCGGGCACGCGCTGAGCCGGCCCGCCGCCTGCGCCGCATTGATCTGGCGAACCCAGCGCGTCTCTCCCAGGCTGCGTTGCGCCTCCCAAATCGCGTATCCCGCCGTGCCGACGACGGCGATGGAACCGATCGTCGACGCGATGAAGGCCTTCCACGCGAACGCCGACTGCAACCGCCCGCCCGACACCATCCGCGATTCCAGCCGGGCGGCAGCGTCCTCCAGGCGGATTTCCGAGGCGCGGACCACTTCGCCGAAGCGCTGGATGGCACTCGCCGTTCCGCCATCGAGCGCTTCGTTAGCGGCCGCTCGAAGCTCCGCTGAGATCCTCGCCGAGGCTGACAGCGCTTGTTGTGCCTGGTGACCCATCGCCTGGCTCGCCTGCAGGGTCTGCTTCGCGACCGCATCCAGGCGTTTCTCAATCCGGCCCGTCACCGCCGCGAGCTTCACCGCAAGCGACTTCACATCATCTTCGTCCATGGACTCCTCCTCTCCTTACATCGACATCGACATCGCCATCGAAGGCGCTTCTTGCTGTTGGGGTTGCTGCTGTTGTGTAAGCGCCTGCTCGGCAAGCGCTTGCTGCTGGATATGCTCCAGGCCGGCCTGAAGGAAATCCTGACCTTCGTAGGTCTGGAGATAGTCGTTGCCGACCTCGTCGAAGGCATCGTCGTTGCCGGCGGTTGCGGAAGCGACGAGCCGATCGAAGGGATCATCTTGTTCGGCCGGCGGGCGTTCCGCCTCGGTCAACGGAATTTGCCACCACTCGACGGAAGGTCGTTCGTGCGTCTGTTCCCGATTCAACTCACTCCCAGGTACGGGATCGCGGATCGTACGAATATCGTTCGGTGCGTGCGACGGTAGGTAGTTGAGCTTACCGTCGACGCCTTTAGGCTCGCGTTCGCCAAGACTGCGCTCGGTCCTTTGCATGCCCGCGTGATTGAGCGCAGCCCACGTGAAGTCAACGCAGTTATTGCGCATGTCCTTGTACGTCATATCGAATCCGTACGCGGCCGGGTCATGCCCGAACTCGTTCAACTTGTCGTACTGCTCCTTGGATATCTCCATCGTCCGGGCATAGAACGGATCGACGTACTGATCGACGTCATCGTCAAGGTGCTTACCGGGGCCATTTATATTTCCATGAATGGCGGGCCCGAAACCGTGACTTTCCTTATCGAACCCGTCGCTCGTCTTATAGAAAACGTGCCCTGGAACTGACCTGTCCATCTTTGATGTATCCGTTTCACCCGGACCGAGGTCACCTCTTAGCGGAGTTCCCGGTGCTGCGGCATAAATGGTCACCGCATATCGCTTTTCACTCATTGAACGTCCTTATTTCCCATGTGGAAAGTCGCGCTGCACTGTCAGCCAGCTCGGTATCGAATGCAGCAACTCGGTGTCTGCCACTGTCTCAACGTCGACTCGGTACTCTCCGTATTCTTCGAACCGGAAATGCACCGAATCCATTTCCTCAACGTCGTCCCTTCCGGCGACCGCCTTGACATACGCAATGTCAGACCGCCGCTCGCTCATCGATGGTCGCGATGTAAACGTGCCGGACCTGATGTCGTAGTCGAAGTCCCTATCGCTCACGCGTACGGCAACCGCCTGTCCATCAACGATGTGCCAGACGCGCACGCGCAAATAGAGGCGTTGCCGAGGTGGATAGGTGCGCAGATCGACAAGGCGTGGATCCCGATCGGGATTCCACAAGAAGACGCCAACGATGTAGACGTAGTCGAGGTTTGCATTCTCCGGCGTCACGGTGACCGGGATGCTCACTGACTGGCCGACTCGGCTGACATCGAAGGGCACGGTTGCTAGCGGAACGGTCGGTTTACCCGAGCAACCTCCGATGCAGAAAAGGACCGCTAGCAGCGCCGACAGTCGCACCTGTGGACACGTCGTCGCGACACCCAAGGCCATCATGGCCAACACCTTCACCCGCATTCCGTTCTCCGTGGTCGAAGCGCGGAGCATGCGGGTCCTTGCGGGCGATGTAAACATCCAAGTTATTGAGTTATCTCACAATTGAGACGCTTCTCATGAGAATTTGCCCCATTCCGCAGGCTGTTGCGGCGTGACTTGACACCGGTGTCAGTCCGTTACACCCTGATGACGAATCCGGTGCGGGGGCACCTGGATGGGGTGATTCACCCTTGGGGTTAAAGCGGTGGGGACATCGGGGATGCTTTTTCTCGCGGGCGATATTGGCGGCACGAACGGCCACGTTGCGCTTGTGCGCGCGGCCGACGATCGGCCGGGCCACATTGAAACGCTGGCTTACCGCGTCTATCAGTGCGCGGCCTTCCCGTCGCTTGCCGATTTGCTCAGGACCTTCATCGACGACGAGGTGCGTGTCCCGGTATCGCACTGCGTGCTCGCATGCGCTGGACAGGTGATGGGCGACGAAGTCGCCAACGACAATCTCGCCTGGCCGATCCTGCCCGACACGCTGCGCACCACGCTTGGCCTGACCGACGTCGCGGTCCTCAATGATTTCGAAGCCCTGGCTTACGCCATCGAGGGGCCGCTCGCGGCGAGTGGCCGGCACCTGTGTGGCCCGCCAGTGCGCGGATCCGGGCCGTCACTGGTCGTTGGCCCCGGCACGGGGTTGGGCGCGGCCGTGTATGTGCCGCACGCCGCCGGCGGCATCGTGCTGACGACGGAAGCCGGGCAGATGGACTTTGCGCCCCACTCCGTTCGCGAACGCGAGGTGCTCGCGTGGCTGGCGCCGGACGGCGGCTACGTCCCCGTCGAACACATCGTCTCCGGCCCAGGCCTGCTGACGGCTTATGAGGCGCTATGCGCGCTGGATGGCGTCGCGCCGGCACTGACGACGCCGAAGGCCGTGACGGCAGCCGCCGCTGCGCAAAGCGACCGCCAGGCGGTGGACGCCGTCGCGCTGTTCTGCGAGGCGCTGGGCAGTTTCACCGGCAACCTGGCCATGACCTACCTGCCCACCGGCGGCGTCTTCCTCGCCGGGGGCTTCCTCTCCTCGATCTTCGACATGATCAGGCAGAGCGCCTTCGAAGAACGCTTTCTGCACGGTCGCAGCGTCCGCGGCATGCTGGCCGAGGTGCCGGTGTGGGTCACCGAGCATGGCTGCCACGGCGTGCAGGGTGCGGCGCGCTGGTACCTGTATCACCGCACGAGGGCCAGCACAGCCACGCCCGAAGGTGCTGCCGCATGACGCCGCGCACGCCCCGCAGGCTGGCCCGCACGCTGCTCGTGGCAGCCATCGCCGCTGCCGTGGGCTCCGGGGCGGTCGGCGCGGTCGCGGCGGACGCGGCACCGGCGGCATGGTCGTTGTTGCCTGCACCGGTCGTGGCAAAGCCCACGGGCGTCGGTGTGCTCGACATCGCAACGGGCGCCACCGTGGCCCTACGCGGCACGCCGTCTCCGGCGCTGAAGGCCGTCGTCGACAACTTCATGCAACGCGTCGACCGTGTGCGCGGGCTCCCATTGCACATGGCCGCCAGCGGCACCGGCGAGGCGGCGATCATCTTTGATATCCGCCCCGACGCGGCTGAGGGCGACGAAGGCTACGCCATCACGATCAACCAGGGTGGCATCGTCGTCACCGCGCGTACCGTCAGTGGCGCCTTCAACGGCAGCGTGACGGTGTGGCAACTGCTCACACCGGCCGGCTGGACGCGCGGCGCCGTGGCCCACGTGCCTTACGGCACCATCGAAGACCATCCGCGATTCGCATGGCGCGCCCTGCTGCTGGACTCGAGCCGGCATTACCAGAGCGCCGACGAAATCAAGCAAGTCATCGACTGGATGTCGCTCGACAAGCTCAACGTCCTGGTCTGGCACATCACCGACGACCAGGGCTGGCGGCTGCCGATCCCGAAATACCCGGACCTGACCACCACAGGCGCCTGCCGCGAGGCCGTCGGCAACGACAGCGAGGTCTCGGGCGGGCGTGACAAGCCTTACTGCAAGGTCTATACGACTGCGGAAATTGCCGACATCGTCCGCTACGCGGCCGAACGCAACGTGGACATCGTCCCGGAGATCGACCTTCCCGGGCACTCGCAGGCCGCCATCGCCGCCTACCCATGGCTGGGCGTGACGGGCAAGCGCCCACCGGTTTGGACGGATTGGGGCGTGAGCCCCTGGCTGCTCAACCCGAACGCCAGGAGCCTCCACTTCGTCACCGACGTGATGGACGAGGTGATGCACCTGTTCCCGTCGCACTACGTTTCCATCGGCGGCGACGAAGCAGACAAGCAGCAGTGGAACGCCTCGCCCGAGGTCAACGCGCAGATGAAGGCGCTGAAGCTCGCCAACATGGACGAGCTGCAGGCCTGGTTCATGCAGCAGGTCGCCACCTATCTGGTCGACCACAAGCGCACGCCCGTTGGCTGGGATGACGAAGTGGCGGCTGGTGTGACGCTGCCCCGCGCGCAGGTAGTGATGTCATGGCACGGCGACCACAACGAACGCGTCGCCCTTGCCGCCCTGCGCCAGGGCCATGACGTGGTCATGACGCCGCAGGAAACCTTGTACTTCGACCACCTGCAGTCCACGCATGCAGACGAATGGGCGGGCCCGCCGCCCGCCGTGACGCTGCGCGACGCCTATGACACGAAGGTCATCCCCCCGGGGGCGACCGCGGCCGAAGCGAAGCACATCATCGGCGTGCAGGCTGGCCTGTGGGCCGAACAACTGCTGACCTTCGCCAACCACCAGCACGCCACCTTCCCGCGCACGGCCGCCCTGGCCGAGCTGGGCTGGTCGGCGCCGGCGACGCACAACTGGAACGGGTTCCTGGCACGCCTCCCTGCCGAGCTGGCGCGCTATCGCGCCGTGGGCATCGCCCCGGCGGATACCGCCTTCGCGCCGTCGTTCGACGTATCGCGGGCGGCAAGCGGCACCTTCCGTGTCGCGCTGGCCAACCAGGTTCAAAGCGGTGGGATGCGCTACACCACCGACGGCAGCGTACCCGGCGCCCAGTCCACGCTGTACACCCAGCCCTTCACGCAACCGGCCGGGATGACCGTGCGGGTTGCCACCTTCGCCGCCGACGGCACCCTGCTGGCCGCCGTGCGATCGCAGGTGCTTGACGACGCCACGCTGCTCAGCCGCGATAGCGCCGCGCTGCAAAGCTGTTCGGGTGAGCCACCCTCGCGGCTGCAGGGTGCGAAGCCGGCGCAGGGTGCCAGCCCCGTGTATGCGGTTGAGATCGGGAACGCCTGCTGGAAGTGGCCGAACGCGAACGCCCAGGGCGCCACGCACGTCACCGTGACGGCGGAACGGCTGCCCTGGCGCTACGGCGACGAGTCACGCGGTGCGATCGTGCGCGATCGCCACGGCGAGGCCGAAGCCCTCGAGATTCACGCGAATGATTGCAAGGGACCGCGGCTTGCCACGGTTCCGCTGGGCCCTGCCACGCCGTCAGGCGGGCAAGTCCGTCGCGAGGCCAGCCTCGCCGCGCCGGTGCCCGCGAATGCACACGCACTCTGCGTCTTTGTCACGGGCGACCCACGCGAGGGGCAGTGGGCGCTGGGGCAGATCGCTTTTCAAAAGTAGGGCGCCGCGCAGGGCGCGCGAATGGCTCCCGGGTTCCGACAGGCAACAGTCACGAGGTCACGGCTCATGTCCACAGCACTTCGCAAGCATCCCTTGTCGTTCGCCATCACGGTGACCCTGCTGGCTGTCGTTTCGGCACCGGTCGGCGCGTCGACCTTCTTTGACGTGCAGCAGGACGGCCAACCGGCCGCCCAGGCCACGACCACGCAAGCCACGCCGCCCGCGGCACCGGCGCAGAAGGACGATGGCCAGACCACCGACGGAACCACGAAGAAGAACGCCGTCGACCTCTCCGGCGTCACGGTGACCGGTGTACGCGCTTCGCAGATGAAAGCCATCGACGTGAAGCGCGACGCCGACAAGATCCAGGACAGCATCACGGCCGAGAACATCGGCGCCCTGCCCGACACGACGATCACCGACTCGCTCCAGCGCATCACCGGCGTGCAGATCAACCGCGACGCGGGCGTGGGTACCTCGGTGGACGTGCGTGGTTTGCCCCAGGTGGGCACCATGTTGAACGGCGAAGTGTTTATCACCGCCGACCAGATCGACTCGCAGCAGCCGGACTTCAGCATGCTGCCGTCCACGCTGTTCCACGGCGCGGACGTCGTCAAATCGGCCACCGCCGACGAAACGGACGCGGGCATCAGCGGCGCGATCGACCTGCATACCTACCGGCCCTGGGACCTTCCCTCCGGCTTCACGTACAGCTATTCGGCCAATGGCGAGCGCGGCTCGACGACCAAGCACACCGGCCCCGAGGCCAACGGCCTGTTCTCGTACAACGACAACGGACGCTGGGGCTTCCTGCTTTCCGGTGACTATTCCGATACCCGGCGCATGAACTCCACCGAGGGCCTGGACCAGTACGGCGTGGTGCTCAACGGCGAGAACGCCGCCAGCGCCGGCGGGTACAACGGCTTCCTGACGCCATGGAATGGCGCACCGATCCCCTCGCAGATCGTCCAGAACGCGGACGGCAGCGTGGACGTGAACGGCGACGGCAAGTCGAATGGCGTGTTCATGGGCAGCCAGAACTTCGGCATCAACCAGATCATCACCGAGCGCAAGCGCAAGTCGGGCAATGCCTCGTTCCAGTTCGACATCGGCAACGGCTTCAGCCTGACCAGCGATTACTTCTATTCGCAGCAGCACGAGTTCGACCGGAACGTCGGCGTCCAGTTCAACTCGACCAACTGGCAGGGCGCCACCTACGTGCCGCTGCAGTCGCAGGACACGGGCAAGCCGGCACTGGGCTCCTACGGCACGCCCGAACCGGGCTGGGAAGGCTCGAACATCTACACCACGCAGGTGTATCAGAAGTGGCCGGGCGACGTGGAATCGTACTCGCAGATGATCCGCAAGTTCTCCCAGGCCAAAAACCTCAACCTGCAGCTGGACTACGACGACGGCGGCCCGTTTACCGCGTCGGTGCGCGGCATCCACGACACGGCATCGCAGTCGCTGCAGGAAACCGACGTCAATATTTCCGACTCGGACGGCGCGCTGTGGCCCAACGTGCTGGCCGATGGCGTACCCGATGACGCGGTGCCACCCGGCACCTTCGTCTACCCGGCGGAGCTGGGCGGTAACCGCGTCTTCAACCCCACGGGCATCCCGCAGAACACGATTCCCATCACGGCCGACTTCCGTGGCCGCTACCTGAAGATCGGCACGCCGGCCGAGCTGGCGGCCGCCTTTGCGGATCCCAACGCCTGGACATTCAAGACGCTGGAATCCTCCGGCAACTACGACCGTAAGGTCGCCCTCAACGCCCTGCGCTTCGATGGCAAGTTCGATTTCAACGACGGGTTCAAGCTGAAGTTCGGCGTCCGCAACAGCATCCGCACGGCGGACAACAAGGGCTACACGTTTGAAACCCCGGTCTACGCGGGCATGGGCGCCTCCGATCCGGGTGGCTGCCTGGTGCGCTATGTGGGCGCCGACGTGGTGCTGAACAGCGGCTCCTGTACGGCCGGCAATGAGCAGGGCTACTTCCGCGCGGGCCCCCTGTCGGCCATCTCGATGCCGAACACCGCAGCGCCGCTGGCGGATAACTTCAAGGCCTATAACAACCTGCTCGGTTCCGGCATCAACTTCTGGGCGATCGACCCCAATGCGATGAAGAACCCGGAGGACTACTGGAAGTCGCTGTACCCCGATACGGTCTCCGTGGGCGAACCCGGTACCACGTGGGGCGTGCGGTTGAAGGAACTAACGGGTTACCTGCAGGGTGACTTCAACGGCACGATCGGCGACATGCCTTACAGCGGCAACGTCGGCGTACGCCTGATCCGCAGCCACCTCGACGTCACCCAGCACCTCAGCGGCGACCCGGGTGCCTACGGTGACGAGCCGGAGGACGTGGGCACCGAGGTCACCAAGCGGCGCTACCAGGACATCCTGCCATCGGCGAACTTCGCCCTGGACGTGACCGACACCGTGAAGGTGCGCCTCGCGTATTCGAAGAACATGATGCCGCTGGACCTGAGTACCTGGGCGGGGGGCCTGCAGCTGAACTACTCGCTCTCCGAGACGCCCGATGGCCCGATCTTCCGTGTCTCCAACGGCACGTCGTCGGGTAACCCGAACCTGGATCCGTGGCGCTCGACCAACTTCGGCGCGTCGGCCGAGTGGTACATCAACCCGTCGAGCATGGTCAGCCTCGCGCTGTTCCGCATCAACGTGGATAGCTTCATCAAGAACGGCAGCGTCACCAACTGCACCCTGCCCGACGAAGACGGCGTGGTCCGCGACCATTGCATCGTGATCACCCAGCCGGTGCAGGGCACGGGCAACAGCATCAAGGGTGCGGAATTCGACTACCGCCAGGGCTTCACCTTCCTGCCGGGCATCCTGTCGAAGACCGGCATGGAGGTGAATGCCACCTACGCACCGAGTAATTCCGGTGAGAAGGACCTGGCGGGCAAGAAAATCCCGTTCCAGGACAACTCCACGAAGTCCGGCAACTTCATCCTCTGGTACCAGGATGACCGCTTCCAGGCCCGCGTGGCGTACAACTACCGTTCGCGTCGCGCGGTGATGGACAGCGTCGGCGGCATCACCGGCCTGGAAATGTACGAGGCGCCGCAGAAGTACATCGATGCCTCCATCTCTTACAAGTTCGCCAAGCAGCTGGAAGTGTTCCTCAACGGCACCAACCTGACCAACGAGTACCAGAAGTACTACCTGGTGTTTCCGAACCAGCCCGGGCACTCGACCTTCTCCGAGCGCATGTTTATGTTCGGTATTCGTGGCCAGTGGTAGGGGAACCCATGCGCGAACGTAACTTCCATCGATCCATCGGGGTGTTCTCCGGCACCGCCATCAACATGACCCAGATGTGCGGCATCGGGCCGTTCATCACCATCCCGTTGATGGTGGCGGCGATGGGTGGCCCGCAGGCCATCGTCGGGTGGATCGTGGGCGCCCTGCTGGCGATGGCCGATGGGCTGGTCTGGGCCGAGCTCGGTGCGGCGATGCCGGGTTCCGGCGGTACGTACGTGTACCTGCGCGAAGCGTTCCAGAAGCGTACCGGCAAGCTGATGCCGTTCCTGTTCATCTGGACGATGCTGCTTGCCATTCCCCTGCTGATGTCCACCGGCATCATCGGCATGGTGGAGTACCTGCAGTTCTTCTTCCCGGCGATGGGCTGGTGGACGACGCACCTGGTTGGCATCGTGGCGACGGGGTTGGTCACCTGGCTGCTTTACCGCCGCATCGAGTCGGTGCGCCTGATCACGGTGGCCCTGTGGGTAATCATGCTGATCTCGATCATCGGCGTGGCCGCCGCAGGCTTCTCGCACTTTGACGCCCACCTCGCGTTCGATTTCCCGCCGGATGCCTTCGGGCCACGTTTCTTCGCTGGCCTGGGCGCGGGCCTCATCATCGGCGTGTACGACTACCTGGGCTACAACACCACGGCGTACATCGGCGACGAGCTGCGCGATCCGGGGCATACCATGCCCCGCTCCATCATCATCTCGATCATGGCGATGATGGTGATCTACCTGCTGCTCAACATCAGCGTCCTGGGCGTGGCGCCCTGGCAGGAGATCGCCCGCTCCAAGTCCATCGCCTCCCTGGTGGTCGAGCGCAGCTGGGGCCACACGGCGGCCGCCGTGATGACCACGCTCATCATCATCACGGCGCTGGCGTCCGTGTTCACCGGCCTGCTCGGCGGCTCGCGCGTGCCGTTCGAGGCGGCGCGGGACAAGGTGTTCCTCTCGGCGTTCGGCCGCCTGCACGCGAAGGATGGCTTCCCGCATGTCGCCCTGCTCACCATGGGCGTCGTCACCGCCATCGGTACGTTCTTCGACCTGACCGAAGTCATCAACATGCTGCTGACGGCGACCATCCTGGTGCAGTCGCTTGCCCAGGTCGTCGCGCTGATCGTGCTGCGCCGGCGCGAGCCCGACCTCAACCGGCCGTACCGGCAATGGCTGTACCCGGTGCCATGCATCATCGCGCTGGCCGGCTGGGTCTACGTGTACGTCTCCGCGTCCACCTTGTCGCTGCTGCTGTCGGGCGCGTGGATCCTCGCGGGCCTGGTGGTGTTCATGCTCTGGGCGCGGGTGAACGCGGCGTGGCCTTTCGCCCCCCTTGAATCACACCCTTCCGCTGTCCGGGAATCGTAACGCCATGCCCATCACAACCCGGTCCGCCCTGGTGGCGGCTATCGCGGTGAGCCTCGCCACCAGCCCGGTGGCGATGGCCGCCACCACCTACACCGATACGCGCGTGGCGGCCGATGCCGCGACGGTGACGCCCATCGCCCGCTGGCAGATCCAGGACAGTACAAAGGCCCAGGAGCCCGGTGCCGCGATCTCCGCGACCGGCTTTGCCACGAAGGAGTGGTTCCCCGCCACTGGCCGCGCCACCGTCATGGCCGGCCTGCTTGAGAATGGTGTGCTCGAGAAAGGTGTGTTCAAGGGCGATGTGTTCTATAGCGACAACCTGCGTGCCGTGCAGGTCCCCGATGCCAGCGGCAACCTCTTCGTGACGCCGTGGTGGTATCGCGCCGGCTTCTCGCTGGCGAAGGCGCCGGCGTCGCGGCACACGCTGCTGCGCACGCACGGCATCATCGCCAGTGCCGATGTCTGGGTGAACGGCCAGCAGGTGGCCGACCACGCCGACATCGCCGGTGCGTACCCGGTGAGGGACATCGACGTGACCCGCCAGGTCCACGCCGGCGCCAACGCCGTGGCGTTGAAGGTCCATCCCGGCGATCCGCGGATGAGCCTGTCCATCGGCTGGGTCGACTGGAACCCCACGCCGCCGGACAACAACATGGGCCCCTGGCGCGGCGTCGACATCATCCAGACCGGGCCGGTGGCGCTGAGTGCACCGCACGTGCTCACCACCCTTTCCGACGATCTCAAGCAGGCGACGCTGGCCGTCAAGGTCACCGCGACGAACCTGGATACGGTGGCGCGCGACGCGACGCTCGCGGGCACCGTGGCCGGCAAGCCGCTGCAGGCGACGGTGCATCTCGCCCCCGGTGAGGCCAAGGTGGTGTCGTTCGCGTCGGGCGCCGCCGGGGCCGCCACGCTGGATAACCCCAGGGTGTGGTGGCCCATCGCCATGGGCGACCACCCGCTCTACGACATGGCCGTGACCGCCACCGTCGATGGCGCGCTCTCCGACCGTGCCGCCACCTCGTTTGGCGTACGCCGGGTCGAGTCGAAGCTGACCCCGCAGGGCTATCGCCAGTTCATCGTCAACGGCAAACCCTTGCTCATTCGTGGCGGCGGCTGGGCGCCGGACATGTTCCTGCGTGACGACCCCGCGCGGATGGAGGCCGAGTTCAGCTACGTGGTGAACCTGGGCCTCAATACCATCCGCAGCGAAGGCAAGCTGGAGAACGACCGCTTCTACGACCTCGCCGACCGCAACGGCATCCTCGTGCTGGCCGGCTGGGAGTGTTGCGACAAGTGGGAAGCCGCGGCCAAAACCGGCGGCCAGCCGTGGAACGATGCGGACATGCGCGTGGCGCAGGCATCGATGGCCAGCGAGGCACGCCTGCTGCGCAACCATCCCTCGGTGATCGGTTTCTTCATCGGCAGCGACCATGCGCCGCCGCCGGCGCTGTCGAAGATGTACACCGACACCCTGCGCGCCGAGGACTGGTCACTTCCGATCATCTCAGCCGCCGTCCCCGAAGGAACGCCCGAGACGGGCCCGTCCGGCATGAAGATGGCAGGCCCCTACGACTGGATCCCGCCGTCGTACTGGTACGCGGACAAGCTGGGCGGGGCGTTCGGTTTTGACTCGGAAGTCAGCGCGGGCGCGGTGATCCCCCGCCTTGAGGATGTCCAGCGCATGCTGTCGCCGCAGGAGCAGGAAGCGCTGTGGAAGTACCCCGAGGCGCGGCAGTTCCACGCCTCGGCGGACTGGTCGACCTTCGCCGTGCTCACGCCGTTCGATACGGCGCTGGCCCGGCGCTACGGCGCACCCACCGGGCTTGCCGACTACGTGGCCAAGGCCCAGCTGGACAACTACGACAACGTGCGCGCCCAGTTCGAAGCCTTCAACGCCCACATGAGCTCGACGAACCCGTCCACCGGCGTCATCTACTGGATGCTCAACAACGCGTGGCCGTCGCTGCACTGGCACCTCTACGACTACTACCTGAATCCGGCCGGCGCGTACTACGGGGCGATGAAGGCAAACGAGCCGCTGCACATCCAGTACGCCTACGATTCGCACGCCATCATGGTGGTGAACCACACACTGCAGGACCAGCACGCGCTCCAGGCCACGGTGAAGGTCCGCAACCTCGATGGCAGCGTGCGCTTCCAGAAGCAGGTGCCGGGCATCGACCTGGCCGGCAACCACACGCAGTCGGTACTCGACCTGCCCGCGATCGCGAATCTTTCCACGGTGTATTTCATCGAGCTGGAACTCGCGACGGCCGACGGGAAGACGGCCAGCCGCAACGTGTACTGGCTCTCCACGGGCCCGGACAAGCTCGATTGGGCCAAGTCGAACTGGTATCTCACGCCGCTGACGCAGTACGGCGACTTCACGGCACTGGCTTCCCTGCCGAAGGCGACCCGCGAGGTCCACGTCGCCACCGCGCGCGATGGCGACGACGAAGTCACGACGGTCACGCTCTCGGTGCCCTCGTCCTCCCCTGCCGCCGCCGTGCAGGAACACCTCTCGATCCACCGAGGGGCAAAGGGTGAGCTTGCGCTGCCTGTGCGGTGGTCTGACAATGACGTCACGCTCTGGCCCGGTGAATCCATCGTGCTGACCGCACGCTATCCGGCACGCGGTGGCGCCGGCACCGTGGTGCATGTCGAGGGCTGGAACGCTCCGGCGGCGCAGTTCACGGCGGGTGGTACCCAGGGAACGAAGCATTGAAGAGGTCGTCATGTCGCGCGTGACCATTAACGATGTGGCTCGTGCTTCCGATACGTCGAAGAAAACTGTCTCCCGCGTGCTCAACCAGGAGCCGGGCGTGCGCAAGGAAGTGCGCGAGCGGGTGATGGCGGCCGTCGCCGAACTCAACTACCGGCCACTCGCCTCGGCGCGCAGCCTCGCGTCCAATCGTTCCTTCATGATCGGGCTGCTCTACGACAACCTGTCGCCCAGCTACGTCATGGAAGTGCAGGCTGGCGTCCAGGAAGCCTGCGAGGCGCACCAGTACAGCATGATGGTGCAGCCGCTGGACTCCACCGCACCGGATTTCATGGAGCGCGTCGAGGGCATCCTGTGGCGGCATCGCCCGGACGGCCTGATCCTCACGCCACCGATCACCGACCACCCGGCCCTGCTCGCGCACCTGCGCGCAGCCGGGCTGCCGTTCGCGTCCATCGCACCGCGCAAGCCCAAGGGCATCGCAGGCGTGATCCTGCGCGAACGCGAGGCCGCCGCGGCGATGGTCGCCCACCTCGTTGCACTGGGGCACCGGCGCATCGCCCACATCATCGGAGACCCGAAGCATGGCGCGGGCGTGTGGCGCCTTGCCGGCTTCCGCGACGGCCTCAAGCGCGCCGGGCTGGAAGAGCGCGCCGATTACATGGTCCAGGGCCGGTTTTCGTTCGAATCCGGGGTGCATGCCGCCCGCCAGTTGCTGGGGCTGAAGGAGCGGCCCACGGCCATCTTCGCCGCGGATGACGACATGGCGGTGGGTGCCATCTGGGCCGCGGCGGAGGCCGGCGTCTCGGTGCCGGGCGATGTCTCCATCTGCGGCTTCGACGACACGACCATCGCCACGCAGGTATGGCCTATGCTGACCACCGTGCACCAGCCGGTCCGCGACATGGGCAAGCGCGCCACCGAGGAGCTCCTGCTGGGGCTCCAGGGCAAGGGCGAGCCGCGTATGGTCGAGGTCGAATACCAGATGCGCCTGCGCGCATCGACGGCGCCCGCGCGCTGATTCGTGGCCCCATCACCGTCCCAAGGAAGCCCTGCATGACCGCGACGCCCGATGCCCTCCCGAACCAGCGCCGGTTCCACTTCATCTCCGGGCTGCCGCGCGCGGGCACCACGCTGCTCGCCGCCATCCTGAACCAGAATCCGCGCTTCCGTGCCGGCATGACCAGCCCGGTCGCGGACATCATGGGCGTGGTGGTGGCCGAGGCCAGCAGCCGCAACGACTTCGCGTTCGATGTCTCGGACGAGCAGCGCATGGCCCTGCTGCGCGGCCTGGTGGAAAACTTCTACTCCGTCGATACCCGCCCCGAGGCGATCTTCGATATGAGCCGTCTGTGGTGCAGCCGCATGGGCCTTCTCAACACGCTCTTCCCTGGCGTGAAAGTGGTCGCCTGCGTGCGCCAGCTGGCCTGGGTGCTCGACAGCATGGAGCGGCTGGTGCTCAAGCAGCCGGTGAGTGTCAGCAAGGTGTTTCGCTATGACACCAATACCACGGTGTATTCGCGCGTGGAGGCACTGACCGATCCGCGCGGCATGGTCGGCTTTGCCTACCAGGCGGTGAAGGAAGCCTTCTACGGCGAGCACGCCCGTGACCACCTGATGCTGCTCACCTACGAAAGCCTCGTGCGCGACCCCGAGGCGGCGCTGCGTGCGGTCTACGCGTTCCTCGGCGAACCCTGGTTCGATCACGACTTCGACCACATCGAATACAGCGCCGACGAGTTCGACGCGCGCGTCGGCATGCCCGGCCTGCATTCGGTACGCGCCCGCGTCGAGGCCGTCGAGCGCACGCCGGTCCTGCCGCGCGAGGTCTTCGGGCGGTTTGCCAACGAGGCGTTCTGGGCCGATCCGAAGAACAATATCCACGGGGTCACCATCGTCTGACGACCCTCGCGGCGCTTACGTTCCGCTCACATTCGTCAACGCATGCTCCTGCCACCGATCCGTACAGGGGTATACACATGCGCGCAGGTCTCATCGTTGTTGGCATCATCCTGATTGGCCTGGGTATCTGGGTGGTCATGGGCAACGGCAGTTACCAGAAGACCGATACGGTGGCCTCGCTGGGGCCCGCCAAGATCGAAGCGACGCACGACAAGGCGATTCCGCAGTGGGCTGGCATCGCCGGCATCGTGATCGGCGGCATCGTCGCCGTCGCCGGTATCGCCCGCAAGCGCTAAGCCGCTTGCCCAGGGCCTCCCGGCCGGGTCCGGGAGGCCCTCCTCCGGTACAATGGGCGGATGGACGTATCCCATCTTCTCGACGGCCTGAACGACGCACAGCGCGAGGCCGTCAGTGCCCCGCCCGGGCACTACCTGGTGCTTGCCGGCGCCGGTTCCGGCAAAACCCGCGTACTCACCCATCGCATCGGCTGGCTCACCCAGGTCGAGGGCGTTCCGCCGTGGGCGATCCTCTCGGTCACCTTTACCAACAAGGCCGCGGGCGAGATGCGCTCGCGCCTGGACGGGCTCATCCCCGGAGGGACGCAGGGCCTCACCGTCGGTACCTTCCACGGGATCGCCCACCGGCTGCTGCGCCGGCACTGGCGCGAGGCGGGCCTGGTCGAGGGATTCCAGATCCTCGACTCGGACGACCAGCAGCGCCTGATCAAGCGCGTGATCGCCGGCATGGGCCTGGATGAAGCGCGCTTCCCGCCGCGCCAGGCCGCCTGGCAGATCAACCAGTGGAAGGACGAGGGCAAGCGCCCGGACAGCATCGAGCACCGCGACCACCCGGTGACCAAGACCTGGGTCGAGGTCTACAAGGCGTATGAGCAGCAGTGCCAGCGTGCCGGCCTCGTCGACTTCGCCGAGCTGTTGTTGCGCGCGCACGAGCTGTGGCTGAAAGATCCCCAGGTGCTCAAGCACTACCAGGACCGCTGGCGCTACCTGCTGATCGACGAATTCCAGGACACCAACACGCTGCAGTACGCATGGATCCGCGTGCTCGCCGGCAGCACCGGCCAGGTGTTCGTGGTGGGCGATGACGACCAGGCGATCTACGGCTGGCGCGGTGCCAAGGTGGAGAACGTGCAGCAGTTCCTGCGCGATTTCCCCGGCGCGAAAACCATCCGCCTCGAACAGAACTACCGCTCGACGTCGACGATCCTCAATGCCGCGAACGCGGTGATCTCGCGCAACGGCGGCCGCCTCGGCAAGCAGCTGTGGACCGACGGCGACGAAGGCGACCGCATCGCGCTGTATGCCGCGTACAACGAACAGGACGAAGCGCGCTTCGTCATCGAGCGCATCCGCGAACACATCGCCGAGCATGGCAATGCGCGGGACTGCGCCATCCTGTACCGCTCCAACGCGCAGTCGCGCAACTTCGAAGAACAGCTGATCCAGCGCGACCTGCCCTACCGCGTGTACGGCGGCCTGCGATTCTTCGAACGCGCCGAAATCAAGGATGCGCTGGCCTACCTTCGCCTGGCCTCGAACCGCCACGACGACGCGGCGTTCGAGCGCGCGGTGAACACGCCGCCACGTGGCATCGGCGACCGCACGCTGGATGAACTGCGCCGTCGGGCCCGCGTCGATGGCAGTTCGATGTGGGAATCCGCGCTAAACGAAGTAGCCGTCGGCTCGCTGGCAGGCCGGGCGAAGAACGCGGTGCGCGCCTTTCTCTCCCTGATCGACGAGATGCACCGGACCTTCCGCGGTGGTGATGCCGAAGGCGACGACGCACCGTCGGGGCTGGACCTGGCCGAACAGATCGAGCACGCGATCCTGCATACCGGCCTGCGCGACTTCTACGAGAACGACAAGCGCGGCAACGGCGAAGCCCGGGTGGAGAACCTGGACGAGCTGGTCAACGTCGCCAGCCGCTTCGAAATGACCCCGGAAGATACCGACGCCGGCCTCAACGAGCTCTCTGCCTTCCTTTCGCACGCAGCGCTGGAAGCCGGTGAGGGCCAGGGCGAGGCGTGGGACGATTGCGTACAGCTGATGACGCTGCACTCGGCGAAGGGCCTGGAGTTCCCCGTCGTGTTCCTCGTCGGCATGGAAGAAGGGCTGTTCCCGAGCCAGCGCTCCACCGAGGAAGAGAACCGTCTCGAAGAAGAGCGTCGCCTCGCGTATGTCGGAATCACCCGCGCGCGGGTGAAGCTGTTCGTCTCGCACGCCGAATCGCGGCGGATGCACGGCACCGAGATGCTGGCCCGGCCCTCGCGCTTCCTGGGCGAGATCCCGCCCGAGCTGATCGACGAACTGCGGCCGCGGGTCCAGGTATCGCGCCCGGCCTACGCGGACCGGTACGCCGGTGGCGGCTCGCTCGAGGAGGCCCTGCCGGTGAAGCTCGGCCAGCGGGTCACCCACCCCAAGTTCGGCGAGGGCACGATCGTCAGCGCCGAGGGCGCGGGCGCCCATATGCGGGTGCAGGTCAATTTCGTCGACGAAGGCTCCAAATGGCTGGTTTACGCCTACGCCAACCTGACGCCGCTCGGCTAAACTAGCGGCCTCTGACCGCGTTGCAAGGGGTTCCAACGCTGGCCGGGCCCTGCCCTCCCACCGGGAGACGCAGGCCCCCGATGGCCATGGACGGTTCCTCGCGCGCGGCGCATGCCGCCAAGGAACCGCACCGCATGATCGTCGGAATCGACCTGGGGACGACCCACAGCCTGATCGCGCTCTGGAAGGACGGCGGCCCCCGCCTCGTCCCAAACGCGCTCGGCAGCGTGCTCACGCCCTCCTGCGTGGGCATCGACGACGACGGCCACGTGCTGGTCGGCGAAGCGGCCCGCGAGCGCCTGCAGACCCACCCCGGCAAGACCGCGGCGCTGTTCAAGCGCTACATGGGCAGCGCGCGGCTCGTCCGCATGGGCGATCGCGAATTCCGGCCGGAGGAATTGTCCGCGCTCGTCCTGCGCGCGCTGAAGGAAGATGCCGAGGCGTTCCTCGGGGAGCCGATCACCGAGGCGGTCATCACCGTGCCGGCGTACTTCTCCGATGCCCAGCGCAAGGCCACCCGCGTCGCCGGCGAACTCGCCGGGCTGAAGGTGGAGCGCCTGCTCAACGAGCCGACCGCCGCCGCGCTGGCGTACGGCATGCACGAGGGCCAGCGCGAAACCCAGTTCCTGGTGTTCGACCTCGGCGGTGGCACCTTCGACGTCTCGATCCTGGAAATGTTCGACGGCGTGATGGAAGTGCGCGCCAGCGCCGGTGACAACATGCTGGGCGGGGAAGATTTCGCCGTCCTGATCGCCGAGCAGGCCTTCGCACGCGGCATCCCGGAGGGCGCCCGCGACGACGCCGCCTTCATGCAGCGCCTCACCGCGCGCGCCGAATCGGCGAAGCGCGAGCTTGGCGCGCACGGCAAGGCCTCGTTCGAGATCAGCTGGCAGGGCCACCAGGCCACCGTTGAACTGGACGCCGAGGCCTTCGAGAAACTCGCCGAGCCCCTGCTGAACCGCCTGTGGCGGCCCATCGAACGCGCGCTGCGCGATGCACGCATCCGCGCCGCCGACCTCGACAACGTCGTGCTCGCCGGCGGTGCCACGCGCATGCCCATGATCCGCGCGCTGGCGACGCGCATGTTCGGCCGTTTCCCTGCGGTCGGGCTCAACCCTGACGAAGTGGTGGCGCTTGGCGCAGCGGTACAGGCCGGCCTGAAGATGAAGGACAAGGCGCTGGACGAAACGGTGATGACCGACGTCTGCCCCTATACCCTGGGTACCGAAGTGACGCGCACCCTGGAAAAGGGCGTGCTGGCCGAGGGGTTCTACGCGCCGATCATCGAGCGCAATACGGTTGTGCCGGTCAGCCGCGTGCAGCGCCTGTTCCCCGTGCATGAGCAGCAACGCCATATCCTCGTCGGTGTGTACCAGGGCGAGTCGCGCATGTGCCGCGACAATATCCGGCTGGGTGAAGTGCGGGTACCGATCGATCCGGGCCCGGCACACGCGCAGGGTGTCGATGTCCGCTTCACCTACGACGTCAACGGCCTTCTCGAAGTGGAAGTCAGCGTGGTCGGCACGGGCGAGATGAAGCGACTGGTCATCGAAAGCGGCCAGGCGCACATGTCGCCCGAAGAGATGGCGCAGCGGCTTGAGGCGCTGTCCGCCCTCAAGATCCATCCGCGCGACACGCTGGAAAACCGCACGTTGATGGCGCGGGCGGAGCGCCTGTACGAGCAGCTGCTCGGCGCGGCCCGCGACCACGTGGGGCAGATGATCCTGCATTTTGAACAGGTGCTCGCGACGCAGGACGCACGGCTGATCACCCGCGATGCCGCGCAGTTCCGCGAGGCGCTGAAGGCGATTGAATCGGACAGCTACTTCGCGCCCGACCACGCTGACTGACCCCTGCCATGCAGACCCCATGGTTCATTGAACTGCTGGCACTGCAAGCCGATGCCGATGAGCGCGCGGTCAAGCGCGCGTACGCGGCGCGCCTGAAGCAGGTGGATCCCGGCGCGGATCCGGCCGGCTTCGCGCGCCTGCGCGAGGCGTATGAGTTCGCGCGCGCGTGGGTAGGCCAGCAGCAACCCGGTGACACCGCGCCACCGGAAGTGCAGGCATCCATGCCTGCCGCCGCGCCCGTCCAGCGCGTGGTGAATGAAGACCCGCACGCCGCGGCCACACGCCTGGCCGAGCGCTTCATCCGTCGCGTGCGCTATGGCGAGCAGGCGGACTTCGCCAGCGAGCTGGAAGCGTGCGCGGCGGAGCTACGCCGCCAGCACATCGATGCACCGTTCCTGTTCGAGCGCATCCTCCTCGATGCGATGATGCATGCGCGCATGCGCCGGCGCGCCTACGTCTTCGATACCCTGCGCGCGCATTTCGGCTGGCACGAGGTCATGCACCTCGCCTCCCTCGGCCCGGCCGGCGCGTGGATCGACGCAGTCGAACAGCAGCGGCAGGCCTTCGAAACGCTGCCCCCGCTCGCCCAGAAAGACCTGCGCTCGTGGCTGGCGCGCCATGGCGAAAGCAGCACGCCAATCCCGGACGATGTCGCGCTCGCGTGGCCGCACGTCAGCGAGGCCCTCGCCCGTTTTCCACGCTACCTCGGCCTGTACCTGACCGAAGCCCGGGTCACGGAATGGCAGCGCCGCTGCGCCGAAGCGCAGTCCGCAGCGGCGGCTCACGTGGAGGCCGAAGCTCGCCGCATGAAGGCCTATAAGGCGTCGCGGCAGCGGCGCAGCGTATCGGTGAACTGGTTCTCCCGGTTTGGCCTCGGCTTCCTCGTGCTGTGGGTGTTCCATGCCCTGGTGTCGTTGCCGGGCGTCACCGCTCCTGCCCCCTCCGCCGCTGCCCCAGTCGCCGCTGTACCGGCCACCACGCCCCGTTCGCACGTCGCGCCGCATGTCCCGGGCCGCAACGAGGCCGAACGCAGCCGCGCGTTTTTTTGCATGGCAACGATCGACCAGATCGATGCGCCGGGCACGCAGGCCACGCCCCAACAGGCGGCGGACGCACGCGACTGCCATGTCTTCCTCGACGCGCTGGCGCGCGAGGGTGTGCACTGACCATGGCCGGCATCCCCTGGCACCTCGAAGCCCTTGGCCTGCCCGCGCATGCGGACGGCGTGGCCGTGCGCCGCAGCTACGCGGCACGCCTTCGCCAGATCGACGTCGCCGCGCATCCGGAGGCTTTCCAGCAACTCCGCCGCGCGTACGAAGCGGCGCGCACGTGGTGTGACGAGCACCCTGCCACGGATGAAGACCCCATCGTCGCTGCCGAGCCGGCCGATGTGCCTGTTGCTCCGCTCGCTGCACCCCCCGCCGACACCGCCGCCGAGGACGCCCTGCGCCGGTTGACCGACGCCGTCGCAAGCGCGGGCGTCGACGCGATTCCCGCCTTGTTCGACACTGCCCTCGCGTCGCTACGCAACGGCTACGTCGATGCGCCCGGCCAGTTCGAAGACCTGCTGGTCGATGCCCTGCGCAACGGTGTGATCGCCGAGCGGCCGTCGCTGTTCGATGTGGCCGACGCGGCGTTCCACTGGCATGAAGTGGGACGCCTGCGAACAGCGGACCCGCGCCAGCTGTGGATCGACCGTGTGCTGGCCCAGCGCGAGACGTGGCGTTCGTACGACGCCGGCTGGCGCGAGACGTGGCTGGAGGTGCTGGCGCGCGCATCGCGTGGGCTGGATCCATGGGTCGTGCGCCGCTGGCCCGACATCGGACGCCTTGGCGAAACGCTGCCCGACTGGATCATGCTTTACCTGACACCGGTACAGCTGCACGCCTGGGCCGAGGCGTTCCATGCGCTGCCGAAAGATACGCGCGACGAATTCACCGCGCGGGCTGCGCCGGTGCTGGTGGCGCGGCCCGGTAGCAAGCGCATCACGCGATGGCGCCCGCGGATCCGTGCCGCGCTGTTCCTGCTATGGGCCGTCTGCACGGTCGTGTCGATCGTGATGCACGCGGGTGACCCGCGCTCCGGCGGCGGCCCGTCCGAGCCCTTGCCGCGATTCAACCAGCGGGCCGACACACCGCGCGAGTGCATGGCACTTTACGCGCGCTTCGAGGCGCCCGACCCGTTCAAGGACATCCCGGCGGACGAGGTGGTCCAGCTCAAGCGCCGCGCGCAGCGGTGCGCCCTCGATGGCCACTGGCAGGCGCCACCGCCACCCTGAGCCCCGCGGCGCTCAGGGCGACAGACGCGGCACGCCGTGCTGGTCGCGCACTTCCACCGCCGTGACGCGGGTGTCGATGCGACGGCTGCGCATCTCAGGCAGCGTCTCGGTGATGTCCCCACGGGCCAGCGCGAAGGCATTGCGATAGCAGCGCTGCGCGAGCTCCGGATGGTCTTCGCCGAGGTACACGTCGCCCAGCGCTTCCCAGGCGGCCGTGCTCGGCTCGATGGCGAGCGCGCGCTCCAGGTACGGCTTGGCCTTGCCCCACAGCCGGATGCGCACGCACATGCGGCCCACGGCGGTAAGCAAGGCCGCATCGTTGGGATGCGTGTCGATCCATGCCTCGGCACGACGCAGGCGCTGCTCGAGATCTTCGGCGCCCATCGAGCCGTAGGTGCTGACCAGCGCCGGCGACCATTCGCGACGCAAGGCCGATTCGATTTCGTCCATCGCCGCCATGGCCTGGCCGAAACGCATGGCCTGGCGCGCGTAGGCATCGATGGCGGCCGGCAGGCGGCGCTGGCCCTTCGGCAACTGCGACCACAGCGCGGTCAGCGCCGCGCCATCGGGCGTGGCCAGGATCGTCGCGCTGACCACGCGTGCTTCGAGGTCGTTGAAGGCCACGGCGCCGAGTTCACCGCTCTTGCGCAGCGGTTCCAGCGAGCGCATGGCGTTGCGCGGTTCACCACTGGCCAGCGAGGCCTCGGCAAATTCCACCCAGCCGGCAGGCGTCAACGCACCGCTGTTCGCCTCAGGCGCCAGCAGCGCGGCGGCTTCCGTCGCGCGATCCGTGCGGCGCATCAGCCGGGCACGAAGGACGCGCGCGGCGCGCGGGGTTTCCTGCGAGGCAAGGTCCAGCGTCTCCACCGCCCGGCGGGATTCGCCGTGCCGTTCGGCCGCTTCGGCGGCGGCAAGCAAGGCGGGCCCACGGACCGAGGGGTAACGCGCGGCGCGGTTGAGGTCGCGCTCGGCCTCGCCGTGGCGGCCCTCGATTAGCGCGACCAGGCCATCTGCCAGGCGCTGCCGGCTCAGGTGGCGATGGCGACGGCTCATCGCGCCAAACGGCCAGCGGATCAACGCCACCAGGAAGGCGATGGCCGCCCAGGCCACGAGCAAGAGCACCACGGCGGTCACCACCGTCATTTGCACGGTGGTGCCGCGCAGGTGGATCAGCACGTAGCCCGGATCATCGGCGACCCAGTGCCACGCAAACGCCGCGAGGACCGCGACGAGGATGAGCCCAACGATCCAGCGCCAGAGCTTCATGGCGTGGCCTTCGCAGCGGAGGAGGATGCTGCCGGCGCTGCCGCCGGGGCCGCCGCCTTCAACGCATGCACCGAGCGCAGGTTACGCAGTTCATCCAGCGCCGCGCCAAGCGTCGGCTCACTGCCCTTCGCCTGGCTGGCCAGCAAGGTGGCGATGCGCTGGCGGGCCGTCTGCACGGACGGCGCCTGTGTATTGAAGTGGGCGACGAGCGTGGCGTCGACACGCTTGAGTGCGGCGGCGCGGCCACGGTCGTCGTAGGCGAGCACGGCGGCTTCGGCATGCGCCACGTCCAGCGCCGCGAGCTCGCGGGCGAGGCGATCGTCGGCCAGGCCGAGCGGCGTGCCTTCGTCATGGCTGATGCGCACGATGCTGCCCAGCGCGTTGGTGGTGCGCTGCCAGAACGTGCGCTCCTCGTCGGCGCCAGCCTGCGTGTCGATGTCCTTCAACGGCAGCGTCGGCAACTGCGCACGCAGATCCGCCAGTACGCTGAGATCGTTCGCACGCGCCTTCGGCTGCACGGCGGCGAGCGCCTCGCGTTCGGCATTGAGGTTCTGCCGCACGGGCGCGAACGCGCTGTCGTTCACCGACGCCAGCGTCTTGTCGGCGAGGTCGTACGCATTGAGCGCACCGGACGCGTCGCCAAACAGCGCGAAGCGCTCCTTGGCCATGCGCAGCAGCGATTCCGCTTCGTCGAGCAACAGCGCGTCGTGGCCGCTGAGGCTGCGCTCGGAGAGGTTCGCCACGGCGTCTTCAAGATTCTTCGTGCGCTCGGTCATGCCGAGCACCTCTTCGCGCGCCGCACGGTTCACGCCATCCGCATCACTGAGGCGGCGGCGCAGGTTGGCGTTGTCGTCGCGCAGGCCATCCACGGCACCCTGCAGCGTATCCACCTGGCCCTTCAGCCCGTTGGCCGCACCCAGGTCCTGGCGCATGCTCCATACCGTCCACGCCGTGTAGCCCGCGGCCCCCGCGGCAGCCAGCGAGAGCAGGATGGCGAAGGCCAGGGCCCCTCCGCCCCGACGCGGCGGTGGGTCGCGCCGGACGGGCTTGGGCGAGGCGGCAGCGGCCGGTGCCGGCGAGGCCGGGGCGGTATCGGTCGAAGGAATCTCGGTCGTCATGCGGGCATGCTAGCAGGCCATACGCCAACGCACGGATGACAAAGTTCAACCGCGGGTGAACGACACCTCGGCCGCCGTGGCCAGCAGGTCCGCCGGCAGGGCGGAACGGGCCACGACCACGCGCTCGAAGCCCATGCCGAGGGCCACCACCCGCAGGCGTTCGCTGCTCACCACGGCCACCGCCTGGACCAGCCGGCGCCAGGCCGGCGCGATCAGGGCCCGGTGCAGGTGGTCGAGCGCTTCCGCGCTGGACAGCAGCACGGCGGAGCGCCGGGTGAGCTTGAGCAGCGGGTCGATGTGGCGGCGGTCTATCCGCGGGGCCACCCGGTGGTACACATGGACCTCGTCGAGCACCGCACCGCGCGCCAGCAAGGCCTCGCGCAGGAGGCCGCGGCCGCCCGGCGCGCCGATCAGCGCGACGCGCAGGCCGTTCACGTCGGCGAGCTCGGGCAGCGCCAGCACGCCTTCGCTGTCCTGAGATATTTCGGGAAACAGGACATTGGCGACATTGGCCGTGCGCAAGGCGCGCGCGGTGCCACGGCCGGTGGCAATCACGGCGGCGCGGGTGGCCAGCGGCAACACGTCGGCGGCGAAACGCACGGCGGCCGGGCTGGTGAAAATCAGTACGTCACCCTCCAGCGCGCGGCGCAGCGAGGCGTCCACGGCGCTGGCGTCTTCGGTAGCACGAAGCGAGAGACCCGGCACGCTGAGCGGTATGCCGCCCAGCTTGCGGACGCGGCGTGCCAGCGGGCCGGCGGTGCCGGCAGGGCGAGTGATAACGACGGTAACGTTGCGTAGCGGTTGCGAACGACTCACTGGGCTTCCTGCGGAGGCATCGACGCGGTAGACGCTCGAGCATAGGAACCTGCGGCGTCCGCGACCAATGCCGAAGGTTGGGGTGTTGCCGTACGGATGCGAACGGACACGTCCGTTCCGTAGACTTCCGCACTTATGACCACGCCTGACCCCACATTCGCCAGTCTCGAGGGTTTCATCCTCGACAGCATCCCGCTCGCTCGTGCCATGGGCATCCACATTCCCGGCTGCGACGGTGAGCGCCTGGTGATGACGGCCCCGCTGCAGCCCAACATCAATGACAAGGGCTGTGCCTTTGGCGGCAGCCTGGCCAGCCTGATGACCCTGGCCTGCTGGGCGCTGGTCGAGGCCAACCTGCGCAGCCGCGGCGATGACTGCGACCTGTTCGTCGCCGATTCGTCCATCCGCTACCTCGACCCGGTATGGGACGACCTGCGTGCGGAATCCACCCTGGCCGAGGGCGGAAGCTGGAAAACCTTCTTCCGGACCCTGAAAGCGCGTGGCCGTGCCCGCGCGGACCTGGCCTGCATCGTGCCGGGCACGGGCGACAAGCCGGCGGCCACGCTGTCGGCGCGCTTCGTGGCCAAACGCCGGGCATAATGCGCTCCGACGCCACGTTGGAAACTGCCATGCGCCGTTTTGCCCCGCTCGCCCTTGCGATCGCCTGTGCCACCGCCCTGACCGGCTGCGCCACCGACATTCGCAACGATTCGCTCCAGCGCACGCTCAACCAGTACGCCTCGGCCATCCGCTGGGGCGACTACGACGTGGCCCAGTCCTTCGTGGACAAGGATTACGCCAAGGACCACCCGACCACCCTGGTCGAGCGCAGCCGGCTGGGCCAGCTCCGGGTCACCGGGTATGACGAAGGCGGCGGCCCCCGCCCGGACGGCGATGACGACGTGGTGCAGACCGTCCAGATCAACGTCGTGAACATCAATACCCAGGCCGAACGCGGCTTTGTCGACCACCAGCGCTGGCATTACGACAAAGAGAAGAACCACTGGCTCCTGATGACCGGCCTGCCTGACTTCTCGCCGCACTGATCCTTATATAATCGCGGGTTAACCCACGCGACGAGCAAGGCCGATGAACGACGTACTCCATAAATTGCCCGAGTTCGCGAGCAACCACCTCGCCCTGGTCGGCCTGTTCGTGGCGATCCTGCTGGCCCTGGCCGGCACCGAGGTCGCTACCCTTTTCCGCAAGTGGAAGGGCCTGACCCCGGCCGGGCTCACCCAGCTGATCAACCGCGACAGCCCGCTGATGATCGACCTGTCGGCCAGCGCGGATTTCGAGAAGGCCCATGTCCCTGGCGCGCGCAACGTGGCCATGAGCCAGTTCGACCCGGAACACAAGGACCTGGCGAAGGCGAAAGACCTGCCGGTGGTGCTGATCGACAAGGACGGCCGCACGCTGTCCAAGCCGGCCAGCCGGCTGATCAAGGCCGGCTTCACCAAGGTGTTCGTGCTCGACGGTGGCACCTACGCCTGGCAGAACGCCCAGCTGCCGACGGCCAAGGGCAAGAAGTAAGCCCTTACAGGCCGTGGATGCCTGCGCGGCCACGCAAGATGGCCGCCAGGACATCCGGCGCCACGTCGAACGAGTCGTAGAACAACCGGTCTTCCGGCAGCTTCGCGTCGAAGAACAGGTCGCGGCCCGCGGCGACCATGCCCGGCGGCCCACTCATATACAGGTCAAACCCCGACAGGTCGGGGTGGTCGGCCAGCAGGGCCTCATGCACCAGGCCCTCGCGCAGCCCGGCCTCGCGTGCCGCATCGGGGTCCGACAACACCGGCGTGAAGGTGATGGTCGGGACCTTCGCCGCCCAGCCCCGGGCCAGGTCGGCCAGGTACAGGTCCTCGGTGGTGCGCACGCCCCAGTACAGATGCATCGGCCGCCGGCTGCCCAGGGCGATGAAATGCTCGACCACGGCCTTCACCGGCGCGAAGCCCGTGCCGCCGGCCATGAACAGCATGGGCCGCTCGGAATCCTCGCGTGGCACGAACGTGCCCAGCGGCGCTTCAATCGTCAGGCGGTCGCCTACCTTCAGTGAGTCGTACACCCACGAGGTGAAGCCGCCACCCGGCACGTGGCGCACGTGCAGTTCCACCAGGCCGTCCGGCCGCGGGCCGCTGGCGATGGAGAACGGGCGGTGTTTGCCGTCGGCAAGCACGACATCAAGGTACTGACCGGGCAGCCAGCGCAGCGGCTCGCCATCCACGGGCCGCAGCCACAGGCCGACGACATCCGGCGCCAGCATCCGCCGCTCGGCCACTTCGGTCTCGACCCGGCGGTGGGGGATGTCCTCCACCGAGGCAATCTCGCGGGCCTGGATGGCGATGTCGCCACAAGGCACGGCCTGGCAGAGCAGGATGCCGTGGTGGGCCCGCGCCGAGGCCGAAAGGCCAACGGGCGGGTTATACGGATACCGGCAGTCACCTTCGACCAGCGTGGCCTGGCAGCTGCCGCAGACACCGCCGCGGCACGAGTACGGGAGAGCGATCCCCGCGCGCTGGGCGGCTTCGAGGACGGTTTCGTCGGCGGCGGCGTCAAAGCGCTTGCCGGAGGCGATCAGGGTTACGGTAGGCACCGGCGCATTGTAGGACAATGGGCGCTTTCCCACGGGATGACGCCGATCATGGCCATCTGGAAGCAGCCGCTCGACCTGGACCGCATCAACGGCTGGAGTCGCAACACAATGATGGAAACGCTGGACATCCGCTTCACGGCGTTCGGCGACGACTGGCTGCGCGGCACCATGCCGGTCGACCATCGCACCCAGCAGCCCTTTGGCCTGCTGCACGGCGGCGCCTCCGTGGTGCTGGCGGAGACCCTCGGCAGCTCCGCCGCCCTGCTCACGCTGAACGTGGAAAAAGAAATTGCGGTCGGCCTCGATATCAACGCCAACCATATCCGTGGCGTGCGCGGTGGCGTGGTGACGGGTACGGCGAAAGCCGTCCACCTGGGCCGCACCACGCAGGTCTGGGAAATCCGCATCGAAGAAGAAAGCGGCAAGCTCGTCTGCCTCTCGCGCCTGACCATGGCCGTGATCCCGTCGCCGGGCGGTGCCCCGGGTAACCTGCGCACGTGAGCGACGCCGCACCGTACGCCGCGCTGTCGCCGGACGTCGTCCTCGCCGCGGTCGACGCCGCCGGCTCATGGAGCGACGGCCGCCTGCTCACGCTGAACAGCTACGAGAACCGTGTGTTCCAGGTGGGCCTGGAAGAGGGTGGCTTCGTCGTGGCGAAGTTTTATCGCCCTGGCCGCTGGAGCGATGCCGCCATTGGCGAGGAACACGCGTTCGCGCTGGAACTGGCGGCGGCGGAAATCCCCCTGGTGGCGCCGCTGGTGTTCCATGGGCGGACGATGCTGCGCCACGAAGGATTCCGTTACTCGCTCTATCCGCGCCGCGGCGGCCGCGCGCCGTCGCTCGAAACCGCCGACCAGCTGGAATGGCTGGGCCGCCTGCTGGCACGCATGCATTCGGTCGGCACCCGCGAGCCGTTCCATCACCGCACCACGCTCGATCGCGCCACGATGATCGATGGCCCGGCGCGCGCCGCGCTCGGCTCGGACCTGTTGCCCGCCCACCTGTTCGACGCCTACCGCGCGGCGGTGATGCGCGTGGACGACGCCGTCTCCCAGCGTTTTGAAGCGGTGGGCCCGGTGCGACGCCTGCGGCTGCACGGCGATTGCCACCCGGGCAACGTGCTGTGGACGGATGCGGGCCCGCATTTCGTCGACCTGGACGACGCCCGCATGGGCCCCGCGGTGCAGGACCTGTGGATGCTGGCCTCCGACGACGCCATGTTTGACGCCCTGCTCGAAGGCTACGGCCAGTTCCGCGACTTCGACCCCACCGAACTCGCGCTGGTGCCGGCGCTGCGAGCCATGCGCCAGGTGCACTACGCCGGCTGGATCGCCGAGCGCTGGCACGATCCGGCGTTCCCCGCCGCATTCCCGTTCGCCGCCGAGGCCCGCTGGTGGGAGCAGCACATCGCCGACCTGCACGAGGCCGCCGACGCTCTCTGAACGGCCATTCGGCCAGGGATGATCGCGGGCGGCCATAATGCGCCGTCCGTTACCAGGGAGTTCGCATGCATTCGTTCTTCACCCGCGTCATCGCCGTGTTCGAGATCGCCGGCGGCCTGTATGGCCTGGTGCGCCAGGTCGACCACCTGCTCGGTTCGCGCATGAGCGGCCTGGACGCGGTGGCCACCGTGCTTGGCGTACTGCTGTTCGGGTTTATCCTCGTGGCCGGCATCCTGCTGGCCAGCAACGACGGCCGTGGCACCCAGATGTCGATCTGGGCGCAGTTCCTGCAGGCCCCGCTCCTCGCCACGTCGTTCTTCAGCTACGCCCTCTCCGCGGGCGCCTTCGCCAACCTCTCCATGACCATCCAGCGCTCGCCGCGCCTCGGTTTTGACTGGGCGATCGCCGAGCACGGCTGGCTGTTTACCCTCGGCGGGCCCTCCGCCGCGCATGTCGGCATCAACCTGCTGGCGGTGGTTTCCTGGCTGATCCTGCGCTTCGGGCGCTAAGGGCCGGTATCATTCACCGATGAATACCAGCGCACTGCCCCAGATCCAGCTCAAGTCCGACCGCGTCCCCGGCCATCCGTGGGTGTGGTCCGCCCAGATCGTCAAGCCCGCCGAGCGCATCCCGCCCGGCAGCGTGGTCGACGTGATGGACGCGAAGGGCCGCTTCGTCGGCCGCGGCTTCTGGAACGGGCACGCCCGCGTCGCCCTGCGCCTGCTGACCACCTCGCCCGACGAGGCCGTCGACGATGCGTGGATCGCCGCGCGCCTGGCCCGGGCCGTGGCGCTGCGTCGCGACCTGCTGCGCCTGGACGACGTGAGTGACGCCTGGCGCGTGGTCCACAGCGAAGGCGACGGGCTCTCCGGCCTCGTCGTCGACCGTTACGCCAACCACCTGGTCGTCGAGTACTTCGCCGCCGGCATGTGGCGTTTCCGCGACACCATCCACGCCGAGCTGCTCAAGCACTTCCCGGGCGCCTCGCTGTACTGGTTCGCCGAACAGCACGTGCAGCGCCAGGAATCCTTCGACGTGCGCTCGAACGACGCGCCGTCGGCGGTGGACGTGCATGAGCACGGCCTCGCCTTCCATGCCGCACCGGGCCTGGGCCACAAGACCGGCTTCTTCGCCGACCAGCGTGACAACCGCCTGCGTTTTGCCGGCCTGGCCCGCGGCCGCCGCGTGCTCGACCTGTGCTGCAACGCGGGCGGCTTCGCCGTGCACGCGATGAAAGCCGGCGCGCTCGAAGCCACCGGCGTAGACGCCGATGCCGCCATCCTTGAGGTGGCGCGCGAAAACGCGCGACTCAACGGCGTGGAAGCACGCTTCGAGCAGGGCGACGTCTTCGAATGGCTGCGCGCGGCCATCGCCCGCGGCGAGACCTGGGACGCGGTGGTGCTCGACCCGCCCAAGCTCACCCGCGACCGCAACCAGGTCGTGAACGCGCTGAAGAAATACTTCGCCATGAACCGCACCGCGCTCGACGTGGTCGCGCCCGGCGGCATCCTGCTCACCTGCTCCTGCACGGGCCTGGTGGGCGAGGACGATTTCCTGGAAATGATCCGCCGTGTCGCACTCAACGCCGGCCGCGACATCCAGGTGCTTCACGTCGACGGTGCCGGCGCGGACCATCCGGTGGCCAGCAACGTGCCGGAGAACCGCTACCTCAAGGCCGTGTACTGCCGGGTAGGCTGACGAGGCGTTCACCGTGCCTTGATCGCGGGCCGGCACACACTGCCGGCCATGTCCAGGAACCCGCCCGCCGACGCCCTTGTCGTTGTCGCCGATGAACGGGCCCACGCGAAAGCGGCGGGTCTGGTTTACGTCTGCGACACCGACCAGGGCATCACCCGCTGCAAGCGGGGCAAGCAGTTCACCTACACCGGCGTGGACGGCAAACGGATCACTGATGAGGACGTGCTGGCACGGATTCGCGCGCTGGCCATCCCGCCCGCGTACGAGCGCGTGTGGATCTGCCCGAACCCTCGCGGGCACCTGCAGGCCACCGGCCGCGACG
This sequence comes from Luteibacter pinisoli, assembly GCF_006385595.1. Lineage (NCBI taxonomy): Bacteria > Pseudomonadati > Pseudomonadota > Gammaproteobacteria > Lysobacterales > Rhodanobacteraceae > Luteibacter > Luteibacter pinisoli. Next base: position 571,379 of record NZ_CP041046.1, on the reverse strand, counting down.
CGCGCGCCCGCAAGCAGTATCGCTACCACGCGAAGTGGCGCAGCGAGCGCGACCGCGGCAAGTTCACCCGGATTCTCGAGTTCGGCGCCGCCCTGCCCGCGTTGCGCCGGCGGCTGCGCAAAGACCTCGCGCTGCCGGGGCTTCCGCGTGAAAAGGTGCTCGCGCTCGTCGTCAGCCTGCTTGAGGAAACCATGATCCGCGTCGGCAACGACAGCTACGCGCGCGAGAACAACTCGTTCGGGCTCACCACGCTACGTTCGCGCCACGTGGCCATGCGACGGGGACGCATCGAGTTCCACTTCCGCGGCAAGAGTGGCCAGTCGCACGACATCATCCTCGACGACCGCCGCCTGGTGAAGGCCGTCCGCCGCGTGCAGGAATTGCCGGGCCAGCGGCTGTTCCAGTATGTGGACGACGACGGCCAGCGGCAGCCGGTGGATTCCGGGATGGTCAACGATTACCTGCGCGAGGTGACCGGCGGCGAGTTCACCGCGAAGGACTTCCGCACCTGGGGCGGCACGGTGCAGGCGGCGGCCGTCCTCGCTGCCACGGCGCTACCGGAAGAAGGCGGTGAGCGGGCCGTGAAGGCGGCCCTCGCACAGGCGGTGAAGGACGTCGCCGCCGTACTGGGCAACACACCGGCCGTCTGCCGCGCGTCGTATATCCACCCGGAGATTTTTACCGGCTGGACCGACGGCGACCTGCAACGGCGGATACCCGAAACCTCGCGACGCTACCCGCGAAAATTGGAAACGCTGACCCTCGCCTTCCTGCGGCGACGTTTGCGTGCGGGTAGCCGCTCCCCATGAGGCATATGGACGGCTATAGTGCGCACACGGGGTTCGCGTTCAAGTTTGCAGGGGTTGTTGTGACGATGTGGCGGTGGAGTGTGATACCCGTGGCGCTGGCCCTTGGCCTGGCCGGCATGCCGTTGCACGCGCAAGGGGCGCCGACCGCACCGCCGTTGGCCCCCGTCGATGCGACGGCCCACCGTGGCGTGATCGACGATACCTGGATCATCGCGCCGAAACGGCTGGCCGATGCGACCCTCGATGCGGTGAAGAACTATGCCGACGAAGGCGACATCGCCGCGGGCGTGTCCCTGCGCTACGGCATCGACCACGCCGAGTGGGTGATCGCAGACGTCTTCATCTACCCGGCGGGCCAGGGCGACGAGGCGAAGATGCTGGCGCGGGCGGTGCAGGATTTCCGCGAGTCGGTGGCCTACGCCGAGCGCCAGGAGATCTACCGCAACGTGTGGTGGGGGGACGAGGCGCCGTATACGGCAAAGCTCGCGGGCGGCCGCCGGCAGGAGGGCCGCTTCCTGCCCATCGTGTTCGACGCGCAGCGCGACATGCTCACCTCGCGGACGTACCTCTTCTACCGCAAGATGTACTACGTAAAAGTACGCCTGAGCACCACCGTGGAAGCCGTGGATTCGCTGGCGGAAAATGCGGACCGTTTCATCACCAGCCTGCTCGACGGGATCGACATCGTCAGTGCCGGCAGCTGTGGGCGAAAAATGGATGTAGCGACGCTCGCGGCGGGCCAGTCACCGCCTTCCGATATGCCCGAAGGCGTCAGTTCGGATGGCTACCGCGTGCTGCTCAAGTCGACGAAATCGGGCATGCCGGCCTATGGCGCCGATACGACGAAGACCATGTCGCTTGCCGCGAAACGCCAGGTCGCGGGCGGCTGCACCACGTTGCCGTACAACCCGCCGCTGGAAGACGACAACCGCACGGTGTTGCACCTGCAGTTCGGGCCGGACGACTGGGGCGCGTCCGCGCAGCCGTCGAACTAGAGCGGCCGGGACGCGTCCCACGCCCCGACCGCTGCCGTTCCAGGCACCGGCGGCACACCCCTATCCGTGGATGACCTGAGCCGGGCTGCGACGACCCGCGCATGATGCGGTGTCGGCCCGCCGCTTGCCTATGGAAGGATTCTGAAAAACGCGACGCATCAACGTGGCGCGAAGTCACCCAGCGTGAGCGTCACCTTGTGCCCGTTCGCCAGCGCGAGGGAGACGTGGTCACCTTCCTTCGCACGCGCAAACCGGTCACGCAGTCCCCAGTTACCCAGCGTCGCCGCGGGCACGCCATCCACGGCGAGGATCGCATCACCCGCGCGAATGCCGGCCTTCCACGCCGGGCTTCCCGCGATGACCGCTGCGACGGTGAACCGGTCCAGCGATCCTGGTTTGCGGGCCGCGCGCAGGCCTGAGTCCGTCGCCTGGACGATGGATACCGGGTTGCGCGGGGCGAGGGACATCGTGCCGCGCCGGTAATCCATGTGGACGAGGAAGTGGGAAAGCACGTCCTGCCCAATGTTGCCTGCTTCGGAGACGTTGGCGGTGGCCGCCGCGTCGGGCGCGGTGAGTTGGGCGACGTGCCCGCGAACCGTCACCGGCCCCATGTCGAGCTGCTGGATGCGTGAGACACGCGACACGAATGCACCACCCACGCCACCGCCGTCCGTAATCGCATAGCCTTTGCGGTAACGGTCGGCGAGTCCGCTGCGTTCCGCCCACTGCGGGAATACCAGCAGGTAGCCGCTGTTGCCGGTATCGATACCGAACACGCCGGGCTTGCCATCCAGCGCACCATCGATGAGCGGCATGTCGAAGGTAAAACGCAGCGGCACGTTTTCGCCGGCACCCGGTGCGACGGGCGCGAGGTCGAACGGGGCGAGGCGGAGTTCTGCGTGGTCATAGTCCAATGTCGTCGCGAACCGCTCGAACACTTCCAGTCCGAGGATGCCTGCGATGGGCTCGCGCTCGCCACGGTCGGAGAAGCCAAAGCCGAAGGGCATGACCAGGAAGGTCTGGTGGTGGATGTCCGCCTCGCCCAGTGAGAGCGTGTCCACGCGGGCGTACGCGACCGACATCGATCCCGGCCCCGAGCCGGTGCTGACGCCTTTGCCCTGCCCCTGCACGCCAAGCGCCCTGGCCGCGGTTTCGGTGAGGATGGCGTGGCCTCCGGTATCCAGGATAAAGGGCATCGGCTTCGAGCCGTTGATCGACGCCTGCACGAGCAGAGCGCCACCCTCCAGCGTCATGGGCGTGCTGGCCTGCGTCGCCCCGCCCCGGAGGGAAACGTCGCCGGGCAACGCGGGTGGGCGGGCAACCGCCCTGGCGATGGCCTGCGGGGACGACGCGACGTAGCGGGTGACGCTTACCGTTTCGCGGCTGTCCTCGGTGCCGCTGTCGGTCCGGGCGATGCTTTCCATGCGGTACGGCAGGGCGCGTCCCCCGGTATCGCGGTAGTCGGTGTAGTCACGGGTTATCGTCAGGAACGACGAACGCCAGCTCGCCCGCGCCAGGTGGCCGGTGGTCTGGTCGAACCAGAGCGTGACCGCGCGGCCGCCGGGCGGTGTGGCGACGGTACGCCTGAGGTCCATGCCACGCTCCCGGGTGACAGCGGATGGCCCCAGGCTGGCGCCGTCGTCGTCCATCCAGCCGAAGCGGGACAGCCAGGCCTCCGTGGCCGCCACGGCCTTCGCCTCCTCGGAATCCATCGGATGGACGCCCCCGGAGACATCCTGGTGCCAGCGCCCCGCGCCGTCCGCGCCATCGGCGTAGGACCGCACCGGGTGGGTGACGTCTACCCGCCACGCGCCCGACGATGGGTCGACGGCTTCATGCCAGGTGCTCTGGAGGCCCTCACTTGCGAGCGTGCCCTGCGCTTCGAACGCGGGAAGCCGGGGGGTTTCGGCAGCGGTGGCGGCGGCGACAAGGCCCAGCGAGGCCAGGAACCACAGGATCCGAGACATGGGCGACGCCTGTTCCGTGGATGTCCGCCCGATTCTAGGGCGGGCCGTCGAGAAGACCATCGGCCGGATGGGTGGGGGCTCTGGCAAGGACCTACGAAATATCTCAAACTCTGCCCGCGGGACCTTCAGGGGAGGCAGGTCCCAGCCGGCGCCACGTGCCTGAGGGGGTGCGCGGGCCGCCAACCACGCTTCCATGTCGCCTGCTTCCGGCTGCGCCTCGCGCCGGCACGGTCGCATGCGCTCATTTTCAGAGGGAACCGCAATGAATCGTTTATGGAAGCACGGCATGGTTGTCGCGTGCGTGGCCAGCATCACCGCGTGTGCCTCGATCACCGGTGGGCGCTACCAGAAGGTTGACGTGCACAGCCAGACCTCGTCCGGCGTGCCGATCACCGGCGCCGCATGCGCGTTGACCAATGACTACGGTACGGTGAACGTGCAGACGCCGGGCACGGCGAAGGTGCATCGTTCGTCGACCCCGCTCTCGGTCAACTGCACCAAGAATGGCTCGACCATTGCGCAGCAGGTCTACCCGGCCTCCATCCGCGGCATGGTCTGGGGCAACATCCTGTTCGGCGGCCTGATCGGCATCGTCATCGACTTCTCGAACGGCGCCGCGCATCACTACTCGAAGCAGCTGCAGGTGCTGGGCACGGACGCCGGCGGTGTCGCCTCGGCCGCCACGCTGCCGGGCTCGCCTGTCGCAGCCGCGCAGGCCGTGGACACGAAGCCGGCGGCCGACGCCCAGCCCGACGCGAACGCACCGCAGCCGCACGAAGCGCAGATCGCCACGGCGATGGAGCCGGGCGGCCCGGCCAGCCTGGATCCGCGCGTCGGCCAGTCGATGTTCAACGCCGCCCAGAATGTCGCGGCGATCCAGCAGTGCGATCGCTTCATCAAGGTGCTGGAAGTCGACGGCCAGCACGCCGTCTTCTTCACCCAGTGCGATGGCCGCCCGCAGAAGCTGCACATCGAATGCAACGGCGCCGAGTGCGTCCCGCTGCTGCCGCCGCAGAGCTAAGGCAACAAAGGGATGGCGGGCCTCAGGGCTCGCCATCCAGCCGTTTGCTAGCGGATTCGATGGCCGCGCTCGTTATCCCGCGACGGCGACGTCACGCTCACGGTTCCACGCGCGCCAGCCCATGGCGGCCAGAACGACAAAGCCTGCATACAGCACGGCCGTGACCGGCAGTGCTTTGTAGACATACTCGCCGACATAGATCACGTCGACGGCGATCCACAGCCACCACGCGGCGGCATGGCGACGCGCCTGCCACCACTGGGCGACGAGGCTGAAGGCCGTGAGTGCCGCATCAAGCCAGGGTAGCGACGCATCCGTCCAGCGGTGCATGGCGTAGCCGAGGGCGAGCGCGGCGGCCGTGCCGACGGCGAGATGCAGCGTGGCGCTACGCGTATCGAGCGAGGCCACGCGCACGTGGCCGCTTTCATCGAGGTTGCGCGTCCAGCGCTGCCAGCCATAGACGATCAACAGCGCGAAGATCACCTGCAGCAAGGTATCCGAATAAAGCTTCGCATCGACGAAGACCCACGCGTACGCGATGACCGATACCAGCCCGACGGGCCAGCACCACGGGCTGCGCCGGGCGGTGAGCCAGACACCCGCCGCGCTGACCAGCGCGGCGGCCAGTTCAAACAGCGAGAGCTCAAAGTTCATAGGTCATCGACAGGCGAGCCAGCCGCGGCATGCCGGGGAACAGGTAGCTATCGCCGCCTGAGGATCCGGTATCGCGCCAGTAGAAGTGATTGAACACGTTATCCACGCTCAGGCGCCATGTCATGGCGTGGCCACCCAGCGAGGTCGCGTAGCGCAGGCCCGCATCGAAGACATGGTACGCCGGTACGCGCGTGCTGCCATCGGGCGTGGCGACGTTGCTGCTGGCGTAGCGCCAGCCACCGAGCACCGCCAGGGCCGGTGCAAACGGCAAGGTGTAGTCCGCGTACACGGCCGTGCGATAGCGCGGCACGTTGACCACCTGGTGGTCTTCATACGAGGCCGTACCGGTGTTCTCCGCACGGGCGCGAATGACATTCGCGCTCGCCGTCAGGCGCAGGTTGTCCGTAACACGGCCGGCGAGGTTGAGCTCGACGCCCGTGTGCACCTCTTCGCCGTGCTGCACGAACGTGAAGCCTTCGACCGTGCCATCAGGCTGGGCGAACTGGTACGACTGGCGAATGCGGTATACCGCCGCCTGCAGGTCCAGTGCGTCGCTGAGCGCGTACTTCACACCCGCTTCGGCCTGGCGCGAATGAAGCGGTGCCAGCGTGGTGCCGCCGTTGGATGTCCAGTACGGTGCTTCGCGCCCGAGCGAGAGACCCTCGCCGTAGCTGACGTAGGTGGTCAGCGAGGTGACCGGCTGCCAGAGCACCGCTGCCTGGGGCAGCGCCTTGGTGAGGCGCGTGTCACGCTCCAGCGCACCCGTGTCGTCGTAGGCGCGCTCGTTGAGCTTCACCAGGCGGGTGCCGGCAAGCACCTGCCACGTATCGGAGAGATGGATGCGATCGATCGCGAACAGCGTGCGCTGCCAGCTGGTGAGTCGCCGCGTGGACGGGCCCGGCTGGTTCGGCGAACCGGGGAAGACCGGCACGACCGGATCGTCGATGTTCGCAGTGCCAACGTAGTCATACACGTAGGCACGCTGGTCCACCGTGCGGCGGAACGCGGTCGCGCCGACGTTCAGTTCATGGTCGATCGCCCCCGTGGCGAACGTACCGGTGAGGGATGCGCGCACCTCGTCGTTCTGTCGCGTGTCGTCCGGGCTGCGGTAGTCGTAGACATCGTAGTCGCCGTTCGGCGCGAAGAAGTAGCCGGGCGTGGTGCCGCTTGCGCAGGATGCGGCGTAGAAGCATCCATAGGCAAAGGCGACGTTATCGTCGATCACCGTGTGGCTGTGCCCCGCCGACAGCTGCGCGTTCCATTGCTCGCTGAAGCGATAGTTGAAGCGCAGCGAGGTGTTGCTCGAATGGATGCCAACGGGACGCTGCCAGGGCTGGTAGCCGAGCAGGCGCGTACGGCTGGGATGCGCCGGAATCGCGGTGCCGCCGAGCAGCTGATAGCCGGAGGCCGAGTTACCGCCACTGGTCTGGTAATCGGTATCGAGAAGGAGCGTGGCCTTGTCGGTGATCTTCCAGTCGGCCCCGATGGAGACAAAGCTACGCCGTGCGTCCGTATGCTCCACCACGCCGTGCGTGCGCTCGTTGGCAGCATTCACGCGCAGGCCGAAGCCCGGTGTGAACCAGGCACCCAGGTCCAGGGCTTCGTACGTCGAGCCGTGGGAATCAGTGCCGACGGTCACGTTGTGGACATCGGCGGGACGCTTGCTGACGTAGTTCACGAGGCCGCCGGGCTCAACCACCCCCGCCTCCAGGCCACCGAGACCCTTCAGCACTTCGACGCGTTCCTTGCCTTCGAGCGCCAGCAACTGCTCGGCCGACATGATCATGCCGTTGAAGCGGAAGCCGGTGGCGAGGTCCAGGGGGAAACCACGAATGGACACATCCTGGTAGTAACCCGCGGGTGCGTAGTTATCGTTGATCGCCGCGTCCCCACGGACCAGTTCGCTGAGCGAACGCGGCTGGCGGTCGTCGATCTGGGCGCGGGTGATTACCGTGATCGCCGCCGGGGTGTCGTGCAGCGGAGCGCTACCGAAACTGCCAAACGTGTCGAGCTGTGAATCCGCGGCGCGGTAGCCGTCGGTGGTGGTGGCATGCACGTCGATGGAGGGGAGCGTGCGCGCCTGCGGCGGCGTGTCATCGGTGGCATGCGCGGCGGCAGCCACGCTAAGGAGCACGGCAAGGGCGATCGGGGTACGGGTCAGGGTCATCGTCGTCTTCATAGGGCACGGACGAAGCGACGGCGGCCACGCGCAGCCTCCCGGGCTGCCATCGTGGCTCTGCAAGCTCCCTACGCCGGTACTAACCGGGTCAGGTTCCAAGGGACTCTCTCAGCCTGGCAACGCCAGGCACCCCCGCTTCAAGACCCCTATTGAACCACGAATCCGCCGGGCGCGTGCTGGATGGCCTCGAGCAGGCGCTGTCCCGGCCGCGTGCCGAACCATGCGGCATGGCCATGGAGGAAGGTGTGCCACGCCACGTCGGCATGGTCGCGGCGCCGGGTGATGCCCTCGAAGTACTCCACCTCCGACAGGGCGAAATCGAGATGGACGAGCGGCAACACGCTGGCGAGCGCGCTGAGGTCATCCGGCGAAAGCGGGCGTACGGCGTGGTATCCGGCCACGAGCGCCTGCGCGAGGTCGACACGGCCGATGTCGCCCCTGGCGATCTCAAGCCACGCGATGGCATTCCGCTCGATGGCCGTGGCCAGGTCGAACAGCGCGAACGTCGACGCACTCAGGCCTACGTCGAGGACGTCGGTGATGGTGGCGTCGTCGGCGTCGTGGCTCCAGCAGAGGTTGGAAACGTGCCAGTCGCCGTGCGTCCAGCAGGACGGCTGGCGGGCAATGGCAGCATGCGCAGGGGCACGCCACGGCGCCAGCGTCGCACGCAGTTCACCCCGCCAGTCGCGCTCGCCAAGATACGCCGCGAGTGCCGGGCGTTCCGCAAGCTGGCCTTCGAGGGTAGCGATAGGATCGGCGGCGCTGAGTACCTCGGCGCGCGCCACCAGGATATGCGTCTCGCGCTGGGGCGCGGCATAACCCGTGGCCGCGAGATGCAAGCGCGCAAGCATTGCACCCGCGGCCTGGGCATGCAGCACGCCACCCACGGGAGACCACGAAAACGCCTCTCGGTAGATGTCATTGCCTCGCGCCGTGTCGTGCACTTCGTAGACCCACTCGCCGTGCGCGATAGCCGTCTGGCCATCCACATCGGGATGCTGCGCGGGTAGTGGCAGGCCCCTTTCACGAAGGTGTTCGGCGAAACGGTGTTCTTCGCCCAGGGTCTGCACGGAGCGGACGCTGGCATGGTGGCGCTTGACGAAGACCGAACCGTGCGCAGAGTCCACGATCGCAGCCGCGGACAGCGGCCGCGGCGACCGCCAGGTGATGCCGCGCACGGCGCCGACCATCGGCACGCGTGCGAGGACGGCCAGCACTTCGTCGTCGGTCAGGGGTGGCCAGTCAGGTGGCAACGCATCGCCCGCAAGGCCATGCGAAAGATGGGCATCGTCAGTCATCCCGGCAGTTTAGTCGCCGGTGAGGGCCTCGACGATGCCGTCCTCCACCCAGCTGCGCAGCAGCGCGCCCGCCTGGCGGGCAGCCGTATCGGGCTCGTGCAGGCGGGTCAGTGCCTCGCACATCTCACCGAACGAGGCGCCGGCCAGGGCAAGGTCCAGGCAGGCGCACTCGGGTGCCAGCATGCTGGTGAAGCGTGGCGAGCCGTCGCGGCGCCACACGCGCACGCCCGCGTCCACATCGAAAATTTCTGCGGCCGGCGGCATCGACTCGCTGGCCAGCGCCCGCCAGATGGCGGCCGCGTTGCTCCGCGTCCAGCGGAAGCGGAGCGTCGGCACGAAACGGATTTCGGTGGCTTCCCAGTCGGCCGATACCAGGCCATCCAGCCCGATGGTCCGGGGATCCGGCCCCGACAGCGCGCGACGCAGGTGCCAGTCCAGCCACGCCAGCTCGGCAATCTCCTGGTCCGCCGGGTAGTGGGTGTCCAGCCAGGCGATGTAGCTCTCGCCGTAGGAGTCCAGGGTCCAGGACACTGGCGGCGTGGCTGCCACGTAGGACTCGGCCAGTTCGGCGAAGACGCCGTCCCCGAGCCACAGGCGCGTCTTGGCGTAGGTATCGCGCAACGAGGCGACCAGCTGCGCCCGATACTGGTTGGTGTAGACCGCCATGCCTCGCCCATCAAGGCCTTCGACGGCCGGGCCGCCCCGGAGGGTGCTCGCGAAACGGGTCTGCAGGTCGCGAAGGTTCATGGGCTGACGGTAGCACCGGGGGCGTCTAGAAAACGCGTTGGTCGGCACGCCTTGTCCAACCAAATGCTATTTCGGCAAATCTTCGTGATTGCCCTGTATTCCATCCCGTCACTGCCGCTATATCATCTACCTTGAAAGCGTCAGTCGTAACGGGCCTGTCCCGCAGCGACCGCTTAAACCGGACGGCCGCGACGGCGGCATTGAGGGACGGCACGTGGGAACGTCACAAAGGGATCCGTTGGCATGGGGCCGCTATCTGGCGGTCGCGGGCGCTTATGCCGCTTGCTACGAGCTCACCCGTAACATTTCGTTCTCCCACTGGATGCTGCCCGCCGGCCTGCGCCTGGCCTGCCTTTTGTTGGTCCCGCGCCGCTTCTGGCCGGCCCTGGCGGTCGGCGAAGCCCTGCCCATCGCCGAGATGGCTGCCCTGCACGCGTCGCTCTTCGGCGGGCTCTGGGCGTGCGCGGCGTCGCTGCCGCCGATCCTCCTGTGCATGCCCGCCATGGCGTGGCTGCGCCGCCGGTACGAGCTGGTGGGCGCGGACGGCCAGGTGAACATGGGGCTGATCCTCGCCGCCACCCTGGTCTGCGCGGCCATCACCACCGGCGCGAACGCCCTGACACTTTCGACGGTGAGCATGGCCGATGGCTCGGCTGCCCCGGCGCCGACGCTGCCCATCCTGCTGGCCTGGGTACTGGGTTGCTACCTGGGCGCCCTGACGCTGACGCCGCTGATCCTCGCCATTCGCGAGCGCGTGGCGGCACAGCCCGGCGGCGTGCCCACCTGGAACGCCCTGCGGCATAGCCCGCTGATGCGCGATGCCCTGCTGTTCGCGGTGCCCTGCCTGGCCCTGTTGCTGCTGGTGGCGGGCGGTGCCGAGGGTGACGAGACCCTGCTTACCTGCATCCGGGTCGGCATGGCCGTTCCCGTCATCGCCCTTACCCTGCGCCATGGCTGGCACGGCGCGGCCGCGGGCGGCATGCTGGCGAGCGTGGCCCAGGCCAGTACGTCGTTCCAGCTCCAGGATCCGGCCATGATCCGCTCCCAGGCGATCCTCGCCTTCGTCGCCTCCACGGCCCTGATCTTCGGCGTTCGCGTCGCACAGCGCATTGCGGCGGCCCAGCGGGCGGCACGCAACGGCATCCCCGTGCCGGCCCCCGCGCCCTCGCCTTCCATTCGTCGCTGACGGCGCCCTGGAACGCCGCCGGGCCACTGGCCCGGCGACGCATGACCTGACGGCCTTACGGACCGCGCGAGGAGCACTCCACCGGGTTCTTGCATTCCACCGGCACCGCCATCACGCGCATGGTGCCGTTGGTCTGCGGTGCCACCAGCACCTGCACGGCGCCGTCGTTGTAGACGGTTTCCGTGGTGGTGCTTGCCGGCGCGGCGAGCGGCTCGTCTTCCGTCGCCACGTTGGTGGCATCGACACCCACCGGGGTACCCAGCAGGCTGGTCGGTGTGCGGGCAATCGCAGCGCGCACCGTGCCGCTGCCATCATTCACCTGGATGTACTTGATGCTGCCACGCTGGAACACGTAGACGTGGTAGTTCGGGCTGGCGCTGACGTCGGTGGCATTCGGCCACGCCTGGCCAAGGCCGGTCTGCGCGGTCTGCGCGTGGGCCGCACCGATACCGAGTGACAGCATGGACAACGAGATCGCGAGCGTGCGGAGCGAGAAAGACATGGCAAAATCCCCATTTTTGAGTGACACCGGCCCGACGCACCGCGCGACGGCTACCGGCAGATCGACAGTTGGGGGCGCACACGGGCGACGCCCCAGGGCCGATGCCCTGACTTTCCCCCAACCACCTGAGCATAGCCGCCCCGTATGCCGATTCCGCGCACCGATGGGGGCGCGGCGATTCAGAAACCCCGGCCCCAGGGCCGGGGTTTGCCGTTCAGGGGCAGGCCGACGACCGCGGGGCGTCGTGAAGACGTAGCGCCCAGCGCGCCAGCAACGCCGCCACGCCAATATCGACCAGCACCTCACTCGGCCACACGTCGCCGTAGAAGAACCCGTCAAGGCTGGCGACCATGCCATACAGGCCGATGGTGTTGACGCACTCGCCCACCGCGATAAGCCCACAACTCACGCGTCCGATACGCGAGAGCCCCCGGTCGGTGACCAGCCACCCGGAAATCAGCGTCCCGACCACGCAGGCAAGCAGATCGATCATCAGGAGCCCGGCCATCATTTGCCACCGCCTGCGATGCGCTCGATCACTCGCTCAGCCACGCCCTCGCCATGTTTTTCCAACAGGCGCTGGACGATGATCGTCACCTTGAGGCCAAAACAACCGACCAGGAACGACACGCCGGCCTGCACTTCCGGCAGCGCATCAGGCAGGAACTGCCGCTGGAACGCCGGGGCAAGGAATACGGCGATCAGCGTGCCGCACACCACCTGTACCACCGCCCGGCGGCGTGAGCCGGTATCGCTCATGGCAACCGGCAACACCGCGCCGCCCACGGCCGCCAGGAGCAGCCAGAAACGCGTAAGGAGGATGGAGTCCATGGGCGCCTCCTCATGGCTTGCCGGCAAGGGGCAGCTCGCCCGACCACGCGTGGCCGTGGTGCGTGAACGCCACGCTGGCGCCCGACGCGGTGATCGCCACCCGCAGCTCGCCGGGATAGAGCTGGTCGCAAAAATGGCCGCCATTGGCTACCGGCTGGAAGCGGAAACGCGCGCCGGCTGCGTCTTCCTGCAGCAACTCGGCGTCGATGCGGCAATTGCGAGGCTCGCCGAATCGCAATGCCACGCGATCCCCGATGCGTTCAAGCGAAGCCCGCACCATGGCACTGCCACCGCTCACTACGCCCCGCCATGTCTCGCCGGCAGGCACGGCAGCGTGTGCATCGGCCATGGCCAACGCAAGCAGCGAAGCGAGGGCCGCGAACGTCAACGTCAACTTTCCTTGTGACATGAAACACTCCTTGGTGGATGGAACGTCCCGACGGGTTTGCCGTCGATGGTGAAACGAGGAAACCAGTCGTCCAGTGCCTCGCATCGGATCCTGAAGTGATGCGCGGGCTCGCGCCTCAGCCAACGCATGAAGCTCGGTCCAGGCGCGACATGCCACGCCCCGCGCTTGTCTTTGCGCATGCTCCCGGTGAACTCGACGCTGAACGTCGCCACCCGTGCACCGCGATAGGTCGCGCTTGCCAGCGTGCGCACCCGCTCGAGCAGCAAGCTTACGGGCAGCTCGCGCTTACTCACCGATCCAGCCCGGCTTGCGAGGAAAGCCGACGTGGTAACAGATCCACTGCAGCACCACCTGGTGCTCACCAATCTGCAACACATTGAAACTCTTCTCGGTCGCCATGATGTGGCCTCGCGGCGATTCGTTGAGGCAACGGTTGAGCAACGCGCGCGACTCCTCGACCTGGGCCTCTGACGCGATCTGGTTAGGATTGTTGCTACCGATGACAACCCGTTTCACGAAACGCACGTCGGTTATGTCGAACATGGGATCCTCGTCTGGGATCGTGGCGCACGGGGCGCCACGATCATTACCTCCGCCGTTTTACGCCTCCGCAGGCGCTGTCAGCTTGCCCGTCTTCGGCACGACGGCCGTCTGCAGGATGTCCATGACGCGGGCGAGGCCTTCGGGCATCCCCCCGTCACGCGCCTGCACGTTGACGTGGTACTTCGCGGAGTTATCCGACGTACGCGTATTCTCCTTGTGCGCGGTGACCGAGCCGCTCACCGACACCTTCGCGCCGAAGCCACCCCACGACGCACCGAACGACGCGGAGGTGTCGCGCGAGCTTTTGTCGGTGCTGGATGCCTTTACTTCCATATCGAATGTGATGTCGACCGTCTCGACCGCAAGCGTCGGCACTTTCACGATAGAGAGCAGCGGTACACTCATCTCGACGGCTTCGTCCATCCATTTACCCTCGGCGTCCTGCACCGGACGCGAGAACTTGAACTCGGAGGTTCGCGTCTTGCCCGTGGCATTGCCGGTCTCGTCCTGTTCGAAACCCACCTTGCTGATGAACTCCGCAGTGGCCTGGGCCAGCCGCACCTGGGCATCACAGGCGGCCATCAGCGGGGCGCCGACCAGGTCGCCCATCGGCAGGCCACGGAACTGTTCTGCAATAGACATAACGTTTCTCCTTTTACGTATCGACATTGACCCGCCGCGCCTCATGCGCCACGGGGTTCGACCGGGTGTGGGGGAGGGTTAGTCGCCCGGCCTGAACGTCTGGAAGACCCCTTGGGTCATCGCGAGATGATTACTAAGGCGCGCCACCCCATCCGGGGGCTCCACGCCTTCGACGCGTAACGTCACATGCACTTTGCCGGGGCCGCCATCCCCGCGCCGCGCCAGGGTATCGAGGGCAACGGAACGCTTTCGTCCTTTCGCACGGAAGGCCCAGCGGCTTCGCGTCGTCGGCGGTTCACCGTCACCGTCCGTGTCGGCGCTATCGACGAAGGCGCCCAGTTCCGCGTCAAAGCAGATTTCCACGTCCTTGATGCGTAGCGATGTGGTCGGCACCAGGGGTAGCAGCGGCGCGCGATAGAGATCTTCGTCGCCATCCTGCGAACCGGATTGCATCGAGGGCATGCGGATCACCACGCTCTTCGGGCGGTTGTTTTCGTCGAAATATTCGCCAAGGTGAGCCACCTGGGATTGCTCAATACGGGCCTGGGCGTCGACCACGGCGCCGGCCATGGCTTCGATCAGACTTTCGAGGGGCGCTACCGACAATCCTGTTCTCCTCATCCTGTGTGCCGCGCTGTGTGACTACTATGGCGGGATGCGCCGTGGGTGGACATCGGCGATGGGCTGAGATGCATCTCGCCGTTCTTCCGATATCTCGGGGGAGCGCTCAGTGATCGATCGACACCATGCCTTCGCGCAGGGCGTAGCGCGTGAGGTCGGCGATGCCATCCACGCCCAGCTTCGACTGGATGTGTTCGCGATGCGTGCCCACCGTCTTCATGCTGATGTGCAGGCGCTCGGCGATCTGCCGCGTGGACAGGCCCTCGGCATAGAGCTGGGCGACCTCCTTCTCGCGCGGCGTGAGCACGGAGTGCGGCTCGTCACCACGACGAAACGACTCCACCAGCACGTAGGCCAGTTCGGGGCTGACGTGGTAGCGCGACGACAGCACGCTGTCGATGCCGTCCATCAGGTTAGCGAACTTGCAACGCTTCAGGACGTAGCCATGCGCGCCAGCGTCGAAAACTGCGCGAACGCAAGGTCGGTCGCCCGTTTCGGACAGGCAGAGCATGCGCGTGTGTGGGCAGCGCGAGGCGACGCGACGCGCGGCTTCAACGCCATTCAAGCCCGGCATGGACTCATTGAAGACGAGGAGATCCGGCTTGCGGTCCACGCACAGGCGCAGGCAATCACGCCCGTCGCCGGTACTGCCCACGACTTCGAAGCGTTCCTGCGCCCCCAACAGGGCAGCGAGCCCTTCTCGCATCAGTTCCTGT
The DNA here is from genome assembly GCF_006385595.1 of Luteibacter pinisoli. Lineage (NCBI taxonomy): Bacteria > Pseudomonadati > Pseudomonadota > Gammaproteobacteria > Lysobacterales > Rhodanobacteraceae > Luteibacter > Luteibacter pinisoli. Next base: position 556,259 of record NZ_CP041046.1, on the reverse strand, counting down.
TCGTCCGCCAGGACGATCCGGACCGGGCGTGTCGCACCGTGTGACAGAATGCGGTCCGCACGGTGGCCGCCTACATGGTTCCCTTGCATCTACCTACTCCTGGTTTGGGCAGGTGCGTACCGTCGGCGAGAGAACATTCTCACGTCCTTCCGGGAACCTTACGGACTGACAAACCATCATTACTTCAAGGGGTTGCCTTTAGCGGCATCGCCCGCCGGCGGCATGCAGCAGTCCTTCCCGTCTTCTCCCTTTCTCATTGGCAACTGGGTCATCCACCCAGGTCGTCGTGAGATCGTGCGGCACGGGCAGGCGAGATTGCTGGAACCCCGGCATATGGATGTGCTCTGCGCGCTGGCCGCACGACAACGCGAAGTGGTCAGCGTCGGCGAACTCCTGGATGCATGCTGGGGAGGCGGGTTCTATGGCGACAACCCCGTGCATAAGGCCGTCGCGGTGTTACGGCGTTCGCTCGAAGACGATGCGAGGACGCCGCGCTATATCGCCACGGTGCGCAAGCGCGGTTACCTGATGATCGCGCGGGTCCGGCCCATGCGCGGTGTCGAGGAGCGACTCGAGGCGGCGATCCGGCGCTGGGGCAGCTCGCCGGCTTTCCAGCGACGCATGCGCGTTCTGGGCCCGGACGACGACCACGGCTGGCAAACACTGACGGCGGTGCTGTTGCGCGTGGCGTCCACGCTGGTCACCGACGGCGCGTTGCCCAGCGCCCTGGACACCGTCGACGAAGCACGCGGATGGCTCAGCTCGCAGGTAGCCGCGACGCCGGTGGATGGTCAGTCGACGAAGAAGGCCTTGTCTTCCGCGTCGGCGTAGCCGGCCAGGGCCGCGAGCACCACCCGACGCGTGTGCACGAGGCGCTCCTCCACCCATGCTTCAAGCACCGGGTCGTCGGGCAAGGCGAACTGCGCGATGCGCGCGGGGGTCAGCTTGCGGCCGTAGGAGAATCGCCATTTCTCTTCGTGCAGGCAGGCCGCCGCAATCACCAGGGTGGCTTCGCTCACCGTCTTGCGGGGCAGCAGCACCAGGCAGTCATCGTTCACAGCGCACGGCTCGAACTGCACGAAGGCCTCGCCGATGGAGCCAGTCTGCGCCACCGTGACAAACGGCGGCTGCATCACCTGGCCGAACTCCAGCCAGCCGTAGCAGCCGTTGTAGGCCTCCGTGGGCGAGATCACCAGCGTTTCGCCGTCGGCGATGCCATCGCGGCTGTGCAGCTCCTTCATGCCGTACACGATGTCGAAGGCGTCGCCGATGGTGCCGGGCCGCGCGCCATCCGACAGCGCCTTCGCGTTGTCTTTCTTCGCCTGGGAGATCAGCTGCCGGTAGTCCGCCATGCGGATGCCGCCCTGGCGCACCTGGTCGCGCTGCGCGGTGACTTCGCGCGAGTAGCGGGTGTAGAACGACGCCAACCGACGCAGGTGGACATCGACCGCCTGCTGCACTTCGTCGCGGCTGGGCGGTGCGGAATCGACATAGGCGCCCGCCGCCCACTCGCGTTCGCCGGACACACGGCCCAGGCCCGAGAACCCGGGAATCGCGCGCTTGTTGACGATCGCATCCACCGCCATGGCGATGTCATTGGGCTCGGTTGCTCGCTCGACACGGATGCCTTTGCGCAACGTCAGGCCATCGTGGTGGAGGCGCACGAACACTGTGGCGACGTTTGGGTCGTGCTTCACGCCCTTCTCAAGCACGACGACCGAGGTGGTCGCCGAGGCGTAGGGCTGGAACAGCTCATCCGGCAGCTGGCACACCGCCAGCAAGCGATGATGCTTCAGGATCTTCTGCCGCCACGCGCCCTTGCTCTTCTTCACGATGAGGCTGGTCGGCAGGACGACAGCCACCTTGCCGCGCTGCTTGAGTGCCTCGAGCGCGCGATCGACGAAGTCTTCCGACGGCGTGTCTGACGACTTGTGCGGGAACGGCGGGTTCATGAGGACGACATCCACCTCGCCCTCCGGGAAGTCCGGCGCGGTGAAACAGTCTTCCTGGTGAATCTGCGTGGCACCGTCGCCGCGCAGGATCATGTTGGCCACGCACAGTGCTGCCGTCACCGGCTCGGTCTCGAAGCCATACAGCTGCTTGCGCGCCACCTTGATCATTTCCGCGCGACTCAGGTCGTGGACGCGAAGGAGCCGGTCCATCGCCGCGACGAGGAAGCCGCCGGTACCGCAGGCCGGATCGAGCACGTGGTCGCGCGGCCCGACTTCGCAGACGTCGGCCATGAACTGCGCGATATGCCGCGGCGTGAAGTACTGGCCGATGGTATTGCCACCGGTGTAGCGGAAGAAGGTTTCGTAGAGCTGGCCGAGGTAGTCGTGTTCGGCGGTGAGCACGCTGACGTTGAGCTTTTCCAGGATGCGCGCGATCTCGACCGCGCGCGTGGCCAGCTTGGCGTTCGCCTCTTCCACGTGCAGGCTGCGCCCCAGCGCCGGCTTGCCTGCTTTCTCGAACGCGCGCAGGCATTCGGCGTTGATGTCCGCGAGGATGTGGTCCTCGTCGCGGCGGATGCGGCCCTTCGAACTGGCCAGGGCTAGCATGATGGCGGCGACCACGGCGGGCCGGAACTCGTCCTTGATCTTCGCTTCGCGGAGCAGGCGGTTGATCTCTTCCGCCCGGCGGGCCAGCACTTCCGGCGGCGGGATGGTCGGACGCAGTTCGGGGCGGCCGTGCGGCGAGGCGACGCGTTCCAGGTCGGTGCGGTTGGGAATCCACGACACCGGCTTGCCGCCGTACGTGACGATGGACCATTCGCCATCGGCATAACGCGAGACGCGCAGTTCAAAGCTGTCGTCGGAGGTGCCGGCCAGGCCGATGGCCAGCGGTGCGTAGCCTTTCTGCTTGAAGCGCTCGGCGTAGTGCTGCGCTTCGCGCAGGGCCTTGCCGTGTTCGCTGCTGAGCTTCTTTGCCTCGACGACGGCGAGGACTTTCTCCGTGACCTTGTCGACCAGCAGGGCCTCGGGGTAGCCGCTGCCACTGCCCGTCTTGCTGGCCTGTTTCAGGGCCTTTTCGATGAGCGGGAAGGCGCCGTACTCGTTCTGCAGCAGCACGTCGCCAACGGGAGGCTTCTTCGGGGACCAGCCCTGGGCGCTGAGCAGCTCATCGAGCAACTTCTCGCTGCGCCTTTCGGAGATACCCTTGGTCTTGCTCATCACTACTCCGCTGCCGTCCGCTGGTGCGGCAGAAAACAAATACGGTAGGGCGCGGACGTCTCAGCCGGCGAGATTACCCGCGCGGACCTCCGAACCCAGGGAATGGGAAGCGACACCATGGCCGAGGAACCGCTGGCCGAGGTGTCGCAGCAACGGCTTCTCCAGCCAATGATAGCTGAGGAGGCCCACACCCACGCCGATGACGGCCATGAAGGCCGCCAGCGCGGTGGCCGGCACGGTGCCGACCCAGCCCAGTCGGACGAAGATCCCGGCCAGGGCGTCGTACACGATCATGTGCCAGAGGTAGAGCGAGAACGACGCATCCCCGAGGTACTGGAGCGTGCGGGGCATAACCCATTCCCGACGCACTTCCAGCACAACGATGGCGTAGATCAACACGGCGGCGGGGACACCCCAGCCGAGGACACGCAGGCTCGGGAAGGCCGGATTTTCCCAAAGCAGATAACTGGCCGCCGCCATCCAGGCCACGGCCCCCGGCAGCATCGCGCCGTGCAGGCGGCGCACACCCCGTTCGACGAGCATGGCCACGGCCACGCCGAAGGAAAACTCCAGCAGGATGGGGGCGAACAGGTAGTCGAAGGGCTCGCGCCAGGGCGACCCCAGCCCGATGCCTACGGCGACGGCGACGAGGCCGAACCACGCAGCCGGCCCCCACCCTGCGCGACGGCCGAGGATCAGCAGGCTGACAGCGGCCACGGCGTAAAAATACACCTCGTACGCCAGGCTCCAGGCCACGTTGACCACGTAGTTGGGGATGCCATCGACCAGCGTGAGGAGCTCGAACAGCGACTTCTGGCGAGGGAGTGCCGTGGGTGGCGCCCATGCGAGCACTCCGCACCCGGCGATAAAGGCGACCCAGTAGAGCGGGTAGATACGGATGAACCGCTTCATCGCGAAGGCGAACACCGCGCTGCCCCGGCCGGAGACCTCCATGGCGCCGATCGACCGCTGCATCACGTGATAGATGATGAAACCCGATATCACGAAAAACACGTCGACCCCGGACGGGCCCACGGCAGAGAAGTACGGCTTGGCCCAGTGCGAACGCATGGGCACGAGACTCCAGAACAGGTGGCTCGACAGCACCATGAGCGCCGCGATGGCCCGCATGCCCTGGATGTTTCGGTAGCTCATGGGTCGTGGGTGCCAGGCAGCGGTTCCGCGGTTGCCTGGCCACATGGCACGCAAAGAAAAAGGGCCCTGATTGCTCAGGGCCCTTTTCTGTTTGGCTGGGAGACTAGGATTCGAACCTAGATAAACGGAGTCAGAGTCCGTTGTCCTACCGTTAGACGATCTCCCAATAAACCGGGCTTCGACGCGCTCTGACCTGGGATGCGGCGAAGGTGAAGCTCTGATTCTCCGAAGAGAATTAGCGCTTCGAGAACTGCGTAGCGCGACGGGCCTTGTGGAGACCGACCTTCTTACGCTCGACTTCGCGAGCATCGCGGGTCATGAAACCAGCCTTGCGCAGCGGCGACTTGAGCTGGTCGTCGTATTCGACGAGAGCGCGAGCGATGCCGAGGCGGATGGCGCCGGCCTGGCCGGTGATACCGCCACCAGCGACCGTGACCATGATATCAAACTTCTCGACGTTGTCAGTCAGCTCAAGCGGCTGACGGACGATCATGCGCGAGGTTTCGCGGCCGAAGAAGATGTCGAGCGGCTTGCCGTTCACCACGATGCCACCGGTGCCCTTACGAAGGAACACGCGGGCGGACGAGGTCTTGCGGCGGCCGGTACCGTAATTCTGCTGGGTAGCCATGGCGATTCCTTAGAGTTCCAGCACTTGCGGCTGCTGGGCAGTGTGCGGGTGCTCGGCACCGCCGTACACCTTGAGCTTGCGGTACATGGCGCGACCCAGCGGGTTCTTCGGCAGCATGCCCTTGACGGCGATCTCGATCACGCGCTCCGGGTGCGAAGCCAGCAGGTCCTTGAGACTCGTGGTCTTCAGGTTGCCGACGTAGCCGGTGAAGCGGTGGTACATCTTGTCGTCCAGCTTCGCACCGGTGACAGCCACCTTCTCGGCGTTGATCACGACGATGTAATCGCCGGTATCGACGTGCGGGGTGAACTCGGGCTTATGCTTGCCGCGGAGACGGCGCGCGACCTCGGTCGACAGGCGACCCAGGGTCTTGTTCGTGGCGTCAATCACGAACCAATCGCGCTTGACGCTCTCCGGCTTGGCGCTGAACGTTTTCATTTCGAAAATACCTGGTTTGCCGCCCATGAGAGAGCGGAACACGGAATCGGTGAAAGCAAAGACGCGAGAGAATAACTGACTTATCCTGCGTCGCGCAAGCTCACCATGCAGGTGAGCTTCGGGCCGACAATCATAGCACGATGACGCGGCCTTTACACAAGCTCTGCCGTCACCGAAGTTCGCCTGCCGCGACAAGCAGCCGCAGCGCGTTCACCCCGGCGGGGCAGCGGCGCATTGTACCTTGTACCCGTCCCCACGTTCAAAGGAGCCGCCCGTGTCCGTTCGTACCCTCACCCCGCTCGACCGCCTGCTGGCGGGCCTGGAGCGCGCCATGGAGGCCGTTGGCGGCTCCCAGGAGGCGCACCGCCCCTCGCCGGGCGATGCCGTGCCCGACGCCGGGATGGACGACGCCGAGCGCCGCCACGCCGCCGGGCTGATGCGGATCAACCATGTGGGTGAGGTCTGTGCCCAGGCCCTGTACATGGGCCAGGCCGCCCTGGCCCGGACGGACGAAACCCGCGAGCACCTGCTGCATGCCGCCCAGGAAGAGACGGACCACCTGGCCTGGTGCGCCGAGCGCCTGAAGCAGCTGGACAGCCGGCCCAGCCTGCTCAATCCGGTCTGGTACGCGGGCAGCTACGCCATTGGCGTGGCCGCGGCCGCCGTGGGCGACCCGATCAGCCTGGGCTTCGTGGTGGAAACCGAGCGCCAGGTCGAGGCCCACCTCGCCGAGCACCTGGAGCGCCTGCCGGGGCAGGACGACCGCTCGCGGGCCATCCTGCGCCAGATGCAGGCCGATGAGGTACGCCACGCCGAGGCCGCGCAGGCCCGCGGCGGTGTCGACCTGCCCTTCCCCATCCCGCGGCTGATGCATGCCGCATCGGCCGTGATGAAGGCCGTCGCCTACCGGATCTGAACCCCGGATCCGAGCCAACAAAAAAGCCCCGCTTTCGCGGGGCTTTTTTCGTTACACCAAGCTCATTACATCAGGTTCCGGCCGTGGAACAGTTCCTCTATTTCACGACGCAGCAGCGACTCGATGCGCTGGCGCTCCTTGAACGAGAGGTCGTCGGCCTGGGCCTCGAACAGGTAGGTGTCGAGGTCGAAGTCCTTGATGTGCATCTTCGTGTGGAAGATGTTTTCCTGGTACACGTTGACGTCGAACATCTCGTACTTCTGGCGGATGTGCTTCGCCAGGTAATCCTGCACCGAGTTGATCTTGTGGTCGATGAAGTGCTTCTTGCCCTTCACGTCACGCGTGAAACCGCGCACGCGGTAGTCCGCGATGACGATATCCGACTCGAAGCTGTCGATCAGGTAGTTCAGGGCCTTCAGCGGGGAAATGACGCCGCAGGTGGCCACGTCGATATCCGCGCGGAACGTGGCGATGCCGTTGTGCGGATGCGTTTCCGGGTAGGTATGGACGGTGATGTGGCTCTTGTCCATGTGCGCCACGACGGCGCCGGAAATCGTATCGCGGCCCAGCTTTTCGACCACCGGCTCCTCGGAAATGAGGATGGTGACCGACGCGCCCTGCGGATCGTAATCCTGGCGGGCGATGTTCAGGATGTTCGCGCCGATGATCTCGGCCACGTCCGTCAGGATCTGGGTCAGGCGGTCCGCGTCGTACTGTTCATCGATGTACTCGATGTAGTTCTGACGCTGCTGCTCCGAGACGGCATAGCAGATATCGTAAATATTGAAGCTCAGCGCCTTGGTGAGGTTGTTGAAACCCTGAAGGCGAAGGCGGGGAAGCGGTTTGACCACAGCGACTCTCCGAGGCCGAGCGACGGCCAGCAGCAGACACGGGTTAGCAGCAAGGGTCCCCGCAACAGAAAGAATGTAGGTACGGCCAGCTGACCGGACGGTCAGTCTGCCCTCCATTTATGAACCGCTTGAGACAAGGGGGTCGCCACGGAGGGGGTAAAATTATGGGGCAAAGTGGCGAGAATTTGAACAACTTGGATCCAATCGTTATTTCTGATGGATTTTGGTCGCCCTTTGTCTGCAATAATCCCGCCGGGGACATGGCAAGTCGGCGACGCATGACGGAAAACCGTCAGCTGGCCACCGATTTGGGGGTGCCATGCCATTGAAGTCCAATGGAATCTGCTGTGGCTCAACTCAAATATCTGCTGCAACAGGCGTTCGAACGGTCGCAGGCTCCTCTGAGCTTCGCGCCGGACCCGACCGCCATGGGCCGTTTCCTGGATGCGTGCCATCGGCGCCGCTACCCCGGGAAGACCGCCATCATCCGTCCCGGCGACCCAGCCAATACCCTCTATTACGTGGTGGAAGGCTCGCTTGCCGTCTGCACCGAAGACGAGGAAGGCCGCGAGCTGATCCTTGCCTACATCAACCGTGGCCAGTTCATCGGTGAGATGGGGCTGTTCGTGGAGCAGGCCCAGCGCGAATCGCTCGTGCGGACCCGGACGGCGGTCGAAATGGCCGAAATCAGCTACGAGCGCCTCTTCCAGCTGCTGGAAGGGCCGCTGGCGGCCGAGTGCCCCAAGCTGCTCTTCGCCATTGGCTCGCAACTGACCCACCGCCTCCTGCGCACCTCGCGCCAGGTCAGCCGCATGGCGTTCATGGACGTGACGAACCGCGTCTCGCGCACCCTGCTCGACCTGTGCACCGAGCCGGACGCCATGACCCACCCGGACGGCACCCAGATCCGCATTTCCCGCCAGGAAGTGAGCCGGATCGTGGGCTGCTCCCGCGAAATGGTCGGCCGCGTGCTCAAGCAGCTTGAAGAAGAGCGGATGATCGACGTCGCCGGCAAGACCATCGTGGTCCGCGGCACGCGTTAAGGCTTCCCCTCGTAAACCATGTAGACATCCGCCCGTTCGTAATGCGAGCCCGGGCGGATCGTTTCCTGGCGGACGAAACCCGCCCGCTCGTACATCCCCAGCGCCCGCCCGAGGCGGCTGTTCGATTCCAGGAAAAGCTGCTTGCCACCGCGCTGGCGCCACGCGTCGATCGACGCATCCAGCAGCCGCCGACCGGCCCCCAGGCCGCGGAAATTCTCGTCCACGCCCATCTTGGACAGCTCGTAGACCCCGTCGCCCTCGTGCAGCAGGGCGCAGGTACCCACCACCTCGCCCGCATACAGGGCGAAGAAAATGGCACCGCCCGGCTGAATCACGATGTTTTCGGGGTCGGCGAACAGCGTGCGGTCCACGTCCTCCACCCGGAAATAGCGCTCCAGCCACTGCTGGTTGAGCCGGCGGAAATGGTCCGCGTAGGCGCGATCCCACGGGACGACCTCGACGCTCTCGCGCGACAGCGCCGCGCGCTGGTCCATCACGGCGGCGACCAGCGGCCGCTCGGCCAGGGCCTGTTCGCAGCCGTCGATGGCATCCAGCAGGTCCAGCATGCGCGGGCCGAGCGATTCCGCCATGCCCCGGCGCAGCGCCAGCCAGACCGGGCCCAGGGCGCCCAGGGCGCGCTCACCGGCATCGGTCAGGGTCAGCACGCTGCGACGGCCGTCGCCCGGGTCGCGCTGGCGCACCACCATGCCGGCGTCGACCAGGCGGTCGGCCAGCTGGCTCACCGCCGAATGGGTCTGGCCAATCGCCGCGGCCACCTCGGTGACCGTCGTCGGGCCCACGTCGCGCAGGAAACGCAGGACGGGGAACCAGCGAGATTCGATGCCCGCGCCACTGGCGCGGTAAACCTCGTCCACCGCCTGGTAGAAGTAATCGCTCAGCGCCTTGAGGCGGCTGCCGATGGCCAGCTCGCGCAGGGAGGACAGGTACATCGGGGAATTCCGTGGGGAGATGCAGAAAAAAAGAGGCTAGCGGTGCCGGGTCACCGCACGCAAGCCATGCTCAGTACCAGCCCAGCACCTCGAGCTTGTCGCCCAGTGCCTTGCGCATCTTCTTCAGGGTACGGGCGCCGGGGTTCACCAGCTTCGCCGAGTCGGCGGCCTTGAGCATCGCCAGGTCCGAGAGGGAATCGCCGTAGGCCATGGCCCAGGGACGCGCGATGCCCGCGCGCTCCACCGACTTCACCTTCATGGCATCGACGTTGTGGCGCACGAAGTGCACGCCAAACAGGCCGCCGCGCACCTGGGAGGCAATCAGTTCCACGCCCTGCAGGTTCACTTCGTCCAGCATGGCCTGCACCAGGGTGCCGTCATTGCCCGTGACGATGACCACGCGGTCGCCCGCCTCCCTGTGCCTGCGCAGCGTGGCGACGCCGTCGCGCATGAAAACACCCGGCCGGCGCGCATAGGTGCGCGCAAACTCGGTCAGCAGGCGCTTGTAGTTCTTCTCGGTGCGGCCAAACGTCACCACGCGCAGGAACACCCGGCCGAAGATCCGGCTGCCCGCCGCCGTGCGGACCATGAACGGTACGAACGGCAACCAGGGCAGCGCCAGCAACAGGCGCCAGCGCCCGGCGCCGGAGAGGCGCTCGCGGAAATACAGCTCAAGCGTCTGCTGGCGCACGATCACGCCATCGAAATCAAACAACACAACGCGCCGCGCGTCGACGGTGGTGTCCGGCACCACCGCTTCAATCCCCTGTGTCATGCGCGGCTCAGTGCTTGTGCGAGACAGTCGGGGCGTGCACCCCGAACAGCTTCTGCAACTCGGAGCCCGGATCGGCCGCACGCATGAAGGCTTCGCCCACCAGGAAGGTGTGGATACCGGCTTCGCGCAGCTTGCGGACGTCTTCCGGCGTGTGGATGCCCGACTCCGCGACGATGGCGGTTTCCGGACCCACGCGATCCTTCAGCTTCAGCGACGTGCCGAGCGAGGTTTCGAACGTGCGCAGGTTACGGTTGTTCACGCCGATCAGCGGTGCGGGCAGGCCAAGCGCAATCTCGAGTTCTTCCTCGTTGTGCACTTCGACCAGCACGTCCATGTCGAGCTCGGCGGCAAGCAGCGACAGCTCGGTAAGCGCGCCTTCGTCGTAGATGACGTCGTCACCGCTCTTGTCACCGAACGCCGCAACGATCAGGAGGATGCAGTCCGCGCCGATCACCCGGGCCTCGTAGACCTGGTATTCGTCGACGATGAAATCCTTGCGCAGGATCGGCAGGTCGCATGCGTCGCGGGCCTGGCGCAGGTAATCCTCGTGGCCCTGGAAAAAATCAGCGTCGGTCAGCACGGACAGGCAGGTGGCCCCGCCCTTCTCGTAGCTGCGCGCGATCTGTGCCGGATCGAAGTCGGCGCGGATCAGGCCCTTGCTGGGGCTGGCCTTCTTCACCTCGGCAATCACGGCGGGCTTGCCATCGTGCAGGCGTGCGTCGATGGCCGCGACGAAACCGCGCGTATCCGGAAGGCCGGCGATCATCGCGGCCATGTCGTCGATCGAACGCTTGCGCTTTCGCTCGTCGATCTCTTCCGCCTTGCGGTTGAGAATGCGGTGGAGGATGTCAGGCATCGCTGTCGCTTCCTAGGGTAAGGCCGGGGATGGGGATACCCCGACCATATCAGGCACCGAGCCGCTGCGTCGCGGCCACGAAGGCGTCCATTTTTGCACGAGCCGCGCCGCTTGCGATGGTCGCGCGCGCCAGGTCGATGCCGGCCTGGATGCTGGGGGCCACGTCGGCCGCATAGAGGGCGGCACCGGCGTTCAGGCAGACGATGTCATGCGGCACGCCGGGCACGCCGGAAATGGCGTCCACCAGCATGAGCCTTGATTCTTCGGCATTTTCCACCCGCAGGTTGCGGCTGGAGGCCATGGAAAGGCCGAAATCCTCCGGCTCGATCTCGTATTCGGTGACCTTGCCGTTGCGCAGCTCGCCCACCAGCGTCGCCGCACCGAGGGAGATCTCGTCCATGCCGTCGCGGCCCCACACCACCAGGGCGTGGTTCGCGCCAAGGGCCTGCAGGACGCGCACCTGGATACCCACCAGGTCCGGATGGAACACGCCCATCAGGATATTCGGGGCGCCCGCGGGGTTGGTCAGCGGGCCGAGGATGTTGAAGATGGTGCGCACGCCCATCTCGCGGCGCACGGGCGCCACCACCTTCATCGCCGGATGGTGGTTCGGCGCGAACATGAAGCCGATGTCGGTCTCTTCCATGCACACGGCCACCTGGGCCGGCAGCAGTTCGATGCGGGCGCCAAGCGCTTCCAGCACATCCGCACTGCCCGACTTGGACGACACGCTACGGCCACCGTGCTTCGCCACGCGCGCGCCTGCGGCCGCTGCCACGAACATCGATGCGGTGGAGATATTGAACGACGACGCGCCGTCACCACCGGTGCCGACGATGTCGATGAAATGCGGGTGCGGATTCACCTCCACCTTGGCGGAGAGATCGCGCATGACGCGCGCCGCGCCGGTGATTTCGCCCACCGTCTCTTTTTTCACGCGCAGGCCGGTGAGGATCGCGGCCGTCATGAGCGGGCTGACATCCCCGCGCATGATCTGGTGCATCAGCTCGATCATCTCGTCATGGAAGATCTCGCGGTGTTCGATGGTGCGCTGGAGCGCCTCGGAAGCGGTAATCGGCATGGAGCGTCCCGGGCGGGTAATCAGGCGGCGAGCGGCAGGGGCATGCCGAGGAAGTTACGCAGCAGGTCGTGGCCGTGCTGGGTAAGGATGGACTCGGGGTGGAACTGCACGCCCTCGATATCCAGCGTGCGGTGGCGCAGGCCCATGATCTCGTCGATCGAGCCGTCCTCGCGCTCCGTCCAGGCGGTGACTTCCAGGCAGTCCGGCACCGAGTCCTTCTCGACCACCAGCGAGTGGTAGCGCGTGGCCTCGAAGGGATTGGGCAGGCCGGCGAAGACGCCCTTGCCCAGGTGCTTCACCGGGGAGGTCTTGCCATGCATGATCTCGCGGGCGCGGATCACCTTCCCGCCGAACACCTGGCCGATGGCCTGGTGTCCAAGGCATACGCCGAAGATCGGCAGCTCGCCGGCCAGCTCCTTCAGGATGTCGATGGACACGCCCGAGTCGTCCGGCGTGCCCGGCCCCGGGGAAATCATGATCCGCGAGGGCTTGAGCGCCCGGATATCGGCCACGGTCAGCGCATCGTTCCGGACTACCTTGACCTCCTGCCCCAGCTCGCCGAGGTACTGGACGAGGTTGAAGGTGAATGAGTCATAGTTGTCGATCATGAGGAGCATGGCGGGGCCTGCCGGTTCAGAACGGGGGGTCGGGGCCCATTATTCTAGCCGGATCGGGCCGCGGGAGGCCGCGCCACCGCTCACACTGACTTCGCAGCCACGCCCACAGGATGCCTCGCATGCGAAACCTCGACTTCAGTTCCTGGCAGGGCCTGCTTTCCACCTTCTTCGGGCTGGCGGTGATCACGCTGATTGGCGTGGGCATCCGGCTTCTGGCACAGCAGACGGTGCAGCAGCGACGGGAACGGGCAAACCGGCAGATCAACGAGCGGCTGCGCACCCTCATTGCCGCCTATAAGACGCTCGGTGGCTCGTTCACTGGGAACCTGGCGGTGGACCCGACCCATCTGCGGCAACTTCGCGAGCGGGGCGTGGATGATCCCGCCGCCGCGCTCGTGCTGGCCGCCGCCACGGGAAGCGACCGCGCACGCCGCGTGCGCGACGCCGTCGAGGCGGCCCTGTCCGACATCGTCCTGCTCGGCACGGAGCGGCAGGTGGAACTCGCCGCGCAGGCGGCCAGTGAACTGGTCGCCGGGCGGCCCGTGCACACCGATGAGCTGGTGGTCTCGCTGCGCAACTTCATCCGCGAGGTGCTGGATCTCGACCCCATTCCTGCAAGCGTGCCCATCCCGAAGCAAGGGCCCGCCCGTACCGCCGGCCAGGGCGGCAAGGGGGGCGGCGGCGGTGACGGAGGTGGCGGGAAAGGTGGCGGCGGCGGGGGCGGTGGAGGTGGCGGCGGCATGGGTGGCGGCATGGCCGCCGGTGCCGGCGCAGGGATCGGCATCGGCCATGGCATCTCGTCCACCGACGATGACGATCCCTCCGCGCACCGCTAACCCACGGCAGGAGCGCGCTTTCGCGCGACCTTAGCCGATCTTCGCCAGCAGCTCGGCCGTCGAGGTGGTTTCACCAAGGCGCGGGAAGATCCGCGTGATGCTGTTGTGGTGCGCGTCGGCATTCAGGTCGGCCATCGCATCCGTCACCAGCACGACGTTGTAGCCCAGCTCGCTGGCGTAACGCGCGGTGGATTCCACGCCGATGCTCGTGGCGATGCCGAGGATCACGATCTGCTCCACGTTCAGGCCGCGCAGGTGTCGGTCGAGATCCGTGGTCTGGAACGCGCCCCAGCGCTTCTTCGTCACGACATGGTCGGTCGGTACCTGTTCGAGTTCCGGCACGAAGGATTTGAAAGCCGGATCCTGCGGGACCTGCGGCACGCCGCTATCGGTGCGCCCGGGCGCGCCGGCATCGACGTTGACGAGAACGACGGGGCGCTTCGTTTCGCGGAAGGCGCGTGCGATCGCGGCGGCCTTCTCGACCACCGGAGCCGCCGGCGAAGCGACGGGAAGATTCACGATGCCCTGCTGCAGGTCGATAACGATCAGCGCAGCATTCACGTCGAGTTGGGTCAGTGCCATGGGGATGCTCCTTCAGGAGTGGGGTTTGGAAACGTCATCCACACGCGGGAGCGTGCGGTCGAAAAGCGTGGCGATGAACAACAGTGCCGAGACACCGACCATCGTGCCGGCAAGCAGGTGCAAGCCCGCGTCGGTCGGCTTGTGGCCATAACAGGCGCCGATGACCGCGGTGGCCGCCATCGCACCGATGTACGAGAAGGTGCGTTGCAGGCCCGAGGCGGTGCCGATCTGCCCGGGCGGTGCCTGTATGTACACGGCGGCCTGGGTCGTCACCGAGACCAGGCCTTGCGGAATGCCGAAGACGGCGACGGCCGCGGCCATCAGCCACAACGGCGACGCGGCATCGATGCACCACAGCGCGATACCGCCGACGACGGAACACGCGAACGCGAGCAGGAAAGGGCCGCGCAATCCCTTCGTGCGGGCGCCGGCAACGGAGCCGACACCGGCAAGAATCGACAGCGGCAAGGTCGCCATGCCCGCCTGCGCGGGCGAATAGCCGCCCGCACCCTCCACCCATTGGGCAAAGCCATAGAAAATGCAGTAGACGACGGTGAACGCCACCATCGCGCGCAGGTAGGTGAGGCTCAGCGGCGTGTGCTTCGCCAGCATGCGCAGGTCGATGAACGGGTCCGGGCGCCGCAGTGAATGCCATGCCAGCAAGGCGGCGCATGCGGCAGCGATGGGCAGGGCCAGCCATCGCGGATGGTCGATGTCGAGAAGGAACACCATCACGGCAAGCAGTGCGCCCGAAAAAAGGCTGATGCCCACCACGTCGAGTTCCTTCCACAACGACCGGCGCACCTTGCGCGGCGGATCCTTCGGAATCCACGCGAGCACCAGCAGCAGGGTGACAAGCGCCAGCGGCACGTTCACCGTGAAGATCGCATGCCAGCCAAACGCGCCGGTGAGCACGCCACCCAGCACCGGACCCACGGCCGCCGTGGCGACACCCATCAGCGACAACAGGCCCATGGCCGTGCGCGGCGGCGGGCTGCCCGTCGCGTCGGCGCGTTCCCGGAAGAGCCGCATGGCCGAGGGGTACGCGCCGGAGGTGCCGATGCCGAGCAGCATGCGCACCACCACCAGCCATCCCAGCGATGGCGCGACGCGCCCGCCCACGCCAGCGATCATCACGAGCACCAGGGAGGCGAGATACACGCGACGCGCGCCCACCAGATCGGCGATCCGGCCCAGCGTCGGCTGCGCCACCGCGCACACCAGATACAGCGCGGCAATAAGCCAGCCCGTCTGCGCGACGCTGGCATGGAACTCCGCCGCGATCGGCACCAGGGCGGTGGCGATCATGGTGGAGTTAATGGGGTTGAGGCAGGAACCCAGCGCCAGCGGCAGAAGGAAGCGCACGCCGAACGGGTTGGCAGCGGCGACGCTGCCCGTGGCCGTGGTCACGCCGGATCCTGCGTACTCGTCTCCGCCAGGTTGCGGATAACCCGGGCGGCCACCGCGAGATCATCGCGATCATGCGGCGACATCCGCGAAATGGCCTCCGACAGCCACGCATGCTTCGCTGCCTTCACCCGGCGCCGCGCCTCGATGCCTTCGGCCGTCAGCGCGTAAAGGAACTGCCGCCCGTCCGTCGGGTGCGCCTCGCGCGCCACCAGGCCATCCTGCTCCATGGTCGCCAGGGTGACGCCCATGGATTGCGGCTTTACGGCTTCGGCGCGGGCCAGGTCGGCGGTGGACGTGGGTCCAGAGGCCTCGAGGCGCGCCAGCACGGCCGCCTGCGACCAGGTCAGGCCAAGATTGTTGGATTCGGCGCGCACACGGCGCACCAGCAGGCCGCACGCGGTGAGCAGGTCACTGGCGGCGATATCGACGGGCGACGGCTGGGACTTGGGCATCCCTTGAAGCTAAGGCCGGCTCGTGACGATTGCAAGGTAAACTTGCAAGTTAAGCTTCGAAAGTTCTTGCTGTCGCAGCGACCCGGGCCTGCACTGCGGTGAAAGCGATGGCCGGAGGATCGCTCCCCCGGCCATTCATTCACA
Source organism: Luteibacter pinisoli (assembly GCF_006385595.1). Lineage (NCBI taxonomy): Bacteria > Pseudomonadati > Pseudomonadota > Gammaproteobacteria > Lysobacterales > Rhodanobacteraceae > Luteibacter > Luteibacter pinisoli. Next base: position 540,355 of record NZ_CP041046.1, on the reverse strand, counting down.
TCATAACCGCCGTTACTTCGTAGCCAACCGCCGACTACCCTGGAAGCGGTTCGCAGGCACCGTAGCCGTTGCCGTGAGCGCCAGCGGCGTGCCGAAGGCGTCGGCGACCGTCGCTGGAGTAAAGCCGCTGCCGGTGCCCTGCCATTCCACGACGCCCGTGTTGCCCTTGCGCCACAGGATGTCGGCGATGCCGTCGGCGTCGTAGTCGGCGATACCGGCCAGCGTCACGCCCGCCGGGATGGCCTGGCTGTGCTGGCCCGTGACCACGAAACCCTGCATCGTCCACCAGGTGAGCTGGGTGCCGGTGCTGTCGGTCCAGATGAGGTCGGTGGTGCCGTTGCCGTCCACGTCGCCGACGCCTTGCAGCACGGCACCGGCCGGGTGAGCCGGCAGCGCGTGCTCAACGAAGCCGTCGCGGCGGTCGGCCAGCCACACGGCCGTGCCGGTGGAGTTGCTGCGCGTCCACACGATGTCGGTGTAGCCGTCGCCATCCACATCGGCAAGCACCGGATGACCGCCCGCGATGCCCTGCTTCGGCCACGACTGGCCAGTGACGATGATGTCGTTCTGCGTCACCGGGTCCAGGTCCAGCGCCCACCACACGATCTGCGAGGTGGCCGTGTCGAACCACACCAGCTTCTGCACGCCGCTATCGTCATGCACGCCCACGCCGAGCAAGGTCCACGTTGCCGGGATGTCACGGTTCACCACGAAGGTGTAGTAGCCACCGGTGCCCGTGGACACCCACACGTTGAGCTTGTGGTTCGCATCCATCAACAGGAGCTCGCCGGACTTCAGCGAGAGCGCATCCAGCCCCGGCACCACATCGCCGTAGCCCACCACGGTGAGCGACGGATCGATCGCCTGTGCCTGGTCATACAGGCTCACCGCGCCCTTCATGGCCACGGAGTGCAGCATGCCGTTATCCACATAGGCAAAGTCGCTGTAACCATCATTGCTGAAGAAGTTGTTCAACGAGAGGAAATCCGCCGAGGCGGCGTAGTTGCGCTTCGCTGGCGCGCTCCATGCCTTGACGGCGTCGGCGAGGTTGCTGGCATTGATGGACCCCAGGCCCGTGGCCATGCTGTAGCCCACGTTGGTCTTCCACGCCGGCACCAGCGTATGCGTCGTGGTGTCGCCGCCTTCCACGATGCCCACGATGTTGTTGAGCTTGGTGCCGCTGTCGCAGTTCACCGAACCCGCCGCGCACGGCTGGACGATGTCGCCCTCGGTCACGTTGTTGAAAACGCAGCTCGGCGAGATGGTGTTGCCGTTGCTGGCGTTGCATGCGGTAAGCACCGCCGTGTTCGGCGAACCGACGGTGCCAAACTGCCGTGCCGCGATGCCGTAGAACGCCGGCAAGGGGTTACCCACGCGTTCGCCGTTCACCTGGTTGAGCAGCGCCTGCACGCCGGCCATGGCCGGTGCGGCAAACGAGGTGCCGCCGGCGGAGTTGGCGAACACCGAGTCCGGGTTACGGAAATCGCAGGCCGTGCCACCGTTCTCGGCATCGGACATGCAGAACACCAGCGCATGGCCGTAGATACCGTTGGCCGAGAACAGCGATATATCCGGGATGGTGCGCGAGGTATGGTTGATGGAACCGCTGATGCCGATCTGCGCCTCGGGCTGGCCAAACAGCGTGCTCGGACCACCGCCCGCGCCACCGACCTGGAGGAAGTCCATGCCGCGTCCCTGGTCGTCATTGCACGCGGTGATGCCGTCCTTGTAACCGAGCAACGTATACAGGTGGCTGCTCGCGCAGCTGTTGTTCCAGGTCATCTCCGGGATATACGTCACCGCCGACTGGTACTTCGGCAGGTTGGTGGCCGTCCAGTAGGTGGATTCCTTGCCGCGGTCGTTGAAGTCCGTACCGCCGATGGCCACGGCCGACGGCGAGGACGCGAGGCCGTTCACCGCCGCACCGTTCTGCGACCAGAACAACGCGCCCTGGTCACACTGCGTCGAACCACCGTCACCCGAGGACACGTACACCGTGACGCCCTGCGCCGTGGCGGACGACCAGAGGACGTCGGCCACGTAAGCGTCTGACGCATCGGCGCTTTCGCAGGCACCGTAGCTCAGGCTCCAGATCGGCGGCGGAAGGCCCGTCGTGGTATCCAGCAGGCGCGCTGCGGCCATGAAGGGCCCGAAGGTCGCGCCGGAATCCGCACACGAGGCGAGCACGATGTCGGCATCGGGCGCGGCGGCACCGGCCCACTCGGCGTCAAGGGCAGCCTCGCCCTCATCGCCATTCAGGCCCGGATCGGCGCAGGGCGCCCCTTCGGCGCCACTTGGGTGGAGGATGGAGAACGTGCCGCGCGCGTTGTTCGGCAGGAACGCGGCGCGGAAGTGCGCCACGTCGTCAGGCTGGACGTTCGTGCGCTCCAGCACCACGACGCTCTGCCCCGCGCCACGCACAGGCGTATCGCGCTGCCACAAGGGCGTCACGTTGTACACGGTGTTGAAGTCGGCCGGCACCATGTCGTACGTGGTGTTGGGATCGGTCGTGCCCGGGGGCACCGTGAAGTCCGGGTTGTCGGCCGCGGCCGTGCTCCACTTGCCGTGCTTGCTGTCGAAGCGCGCCTTGGCGATGGCCGTATGCTGCGCCTTCGGGAAGAAGTTATGCAGCGACACGCCCTGCACGATGGGTGCCAGCGCAGCCGGCACGCGCGCATCGGTGGTATTGGCGAAGTGTTGCTCGCCATCGGCCTGGTAGGCATGGATGTCCGTCGCGAAGGCCTTGGCGACGGCGGAGGCGCTGCCGGACAGCGAGACGCGCATGCGATCCTGCGAGACGCCGTTCACGGTAAGGCCCTGGCCCTGCAACCACTGGCGCAGCGCCTGGATGTCCTGGGTGGACGGCCCGAAGCGCTCGCCGATCTGCTTCCCGGTCAGCCACTGGTGGAAGTCGGGAGAGGTGGGATTGGTCTGTCGCGCCAGCAAGGCACGGAAGGCTTTCTCGTGGTCGTCATCGCGCTTGAGCACCAGCGTGATGTTGTCCACCACCTGGGTGGCGGGCACGGCGCCTGTGTCCTTGGCGGCCAGGGCCTGGCGAGGGCGTGAGCCGACCAGCGTGGAGGTGCTGGCGCCGCTGATGGCGGTCGTGAGACGAGGGGTCGCGGGGCCGGCCATGGATTTCATGGATGGTCCGGCATCGGCCGCGGCGATGGGCAACGACAGGGCGCAACCTGCCGTCAGGCTCGCGAACGCGAGCCATGCTGAAAACCTGCAAGACATGCAATGGACTCCCAATGGGCCAAGTGAAGAATCTCCACCGAGCTCCCTGCTCCCCATCCCGGCGTCCCCTGGAAGCGTGCCTGGCGTCAGAGTGATCAGCCCTAACAACGTACGCCCGCGCGGAAATGACAGGTTTGATCCAGTTCACATTTGGCCGTCCAAATCATTCAGGATGATTCGTCACGCAAATTACTGCGAACGGCGCCACGCCCCGGGCGGCATGCCGACGAGCCGCGTGAACACGCGCGTGAAGTGGCTTTGTTCAGCAAAGCCGCATGCCAGCGCGATGTCACTGAGCGTCAGCGCGGCATCGGCGAGCATGGCCTTCGCGCGTTGCACGCGCCGTTGCAGCACCCACTGGCGCGGCGACGTGCCTTCCGTGACGCGGAACGCCCGCGTGAAGTGACCAGCGGACATACCGATATGCGTCGCCACGTCCGTGGACGTGAACGTGGCATCGAGCCTCTCGTCCATCCAGGCCACGGCGCGTTCGTATTGCCACCGGGTAAGGCCACCCGGCACCCGCCCCACGGGGCCAGCCACCGTGCCTGGCGCATGCGCGGCACGCAGGGCGAGGGCCACTTCTGCGAAAACGGTGCTGGCAAACTCACGCTGTTCAGCAAGACACCCCAGCAGGGCGCACAGCTGGTCGACCGTACTGCGCGGCGTGTGCCTTGGCAGTTCAGGTACCTGACGCAACAGCACGCCCCATTCGGCCCGGTCCGCGCCGTAGGCCACGAGCATCGGCGCCTTCGCGACCGCACCGGGGAATTCGAGCACATCGAGCGCGCGGCGCGCGCGAAGGGTCGCCAGCGTCTGGCGGAGCACGTTGTCAGATCGGCATGCCGCCGAGGCGCTTGTCGGATCCACGAAGAATCCGACACCCGGATCATGGCTTGCGACGTGTTGCGCGGATGATTGCATTTCTCTTACCTGCCCGTGTCGTCCGGGCGTTTCCGCGTGGATCACCATGGTCGCTGCCGCCCACCGGAGGCACAAGACGAAAAGCGGTGCATCCAGGGAAACGCACCTGTCCACGATCGGGACATCGGGGCCCGGACTCGGCGCATACTTGGGGAATATCCCTTTTCCAAGGACCACCCCATGCCCTCCCTCGGCGCCGTTACCTTCCTCGTCCACGACTACGACGAGGCCATCACCTTTTTCACCAGGGCGCTGCGCTTTGATCTCCTCGAAGACAGCCCGCAAGGCGAGGGCAAGCGCTGGGTCACCGTCGCACCGCGCGGTTCGCACGGCACGCGCCTGTTGCTGGCCCGGGCCGCGGATGATGCGCAGGCCGCACAGGTGGGCCACCAGGGCGGTGGCCGCGTTTTCCTGTTCCTGGAGACCGACGACTTCGCCGCCGACCATGCCCATATGCTCGCGCATGGCGTGCACTTCCGCGAGGAACCGCGGCATGAGCCGTATGGCAGCGTCGCGGTGTTCGATGACCTGTATGGCAATGGCTGGGACCTGATCCAGCCCAAGCGCTGAGGAGAACGCCATGACTGCTCGTATTCGCGTGGCCGTGCTCGACGACTACCAGGACGTGGCCAGGCAAAGCGCCGATTGGGCGCCGCTGGATGCCGCCGCGGACGTGGCGATCTTCCACGACCACGTGGCCGACGAGGCCGCCCTCGCACGTCGCCTCTCACCCTTCGACGTCGTCTGTGTGATGCGCGAACGGACGCCCATCACGGCGACGTTATTGTCCGCCCTGCCCCGCCTGCGCCTCATCGCGTCCACCGGCCGCGCCAACGCGTCAATCGATCTCGATGCGGCCGCATCGCATGGGGTCGAAGTGGTCCACACAAACTACGCGTCGACGCCCACGATCGAGTTCACGTGGGCAGCGATCCTGGGGCTCGCACGCAACCTCGCCAACGAAACCGCTTCCGTGCGCGCTGGCGGCTGGCAGCAGGGCATGGGCGTCGAGCTTTCAGGCAAGACGCTGGCGCTGCTCGGCCTGGGCCGCATCGGTTCGGCGGTGGCGCGGATCGGCCAGACCTTTGGCATGAAGGTCATCGCGTGGAGCCAGAACCTGACGGCCGAACAGGCCGGCGCCGTGGGCGTGGAACGCGTGGAGAAAAACGAGCTGTTCGCCCGTGCGGACTTCCTCAGCGTCCATACGCGGCTCAGCGAGCGCACGCACGGCATCGTCGGCGCAGCCGAGCTGGCGCTGATGAAGCCCTCGGCCCGGCTGGTGAATACCTCGCGCGGCCCGATCGTGGACGAGGCCGCGCTCATCAGGGCGCTGACGGACGGCAAGCTCGCCGGCGCCGCCATCGATGTGTACGAGCCGGAGCCCCTCGCGCCGGATCATCCGTTCCGGCGCCTGCCCAACGTCCTCGCCACGCCGCATATCGGCTACGTCAGCGAGGAGATGTACCGCACGTTCTACGGCGATACCGTGGCCAACGTGCTGGCCTGGATCGGCAAGGTCAGTCCATGACTACGGTCTTGTTCTCTTTCGGCTTGACGGTCATGAGCTCGAGCGGCTTGCCATCCGGCGTGCGGATCTTCCAGCTCGCCTGAAGGTCCGCCAGGTCGTTCAGGCGCGGGCAGATGCCATTAGCCCGCGCCTCCAGGTCCTTGGAGCGCTTGTCCATCTCCTTGTTGAGGCTCTTGTCCAGCGCATTGGCGCGCGCGGTGAGGGCCTCGACCTTGGTTGTGTCGCCGGAAAGCGCGGCGGTCACCGCGCTGGAGGTCACCGATCCGACCAGCTCACCCACCGAATCGGACACCGAGCCGGCGACGGTTTCGGTCATGCGGTCCGACGACCAGTGGCCGCTGCCGACGCCTTCGTCGATTTCCTTGATGGCCTGGGCCTGCTTGCGCTTCAGCTTCGCCAGGATCGCGTCGCGCTGGCCAGGCTCGGCGAAGGTCATCGTCACCGTGGTCATCGCATCGAAGCCCATCTGCACGCCTTCGCGCGAGATGGCGGCCACTTCCGGCACCAGCCGGCGCACTTCGTCTTCGTACCGGCGCAAGGCCTGGGCATCGCCGGCCGACACCGCCACGTCGCGGCCGTCCACCTTGAGCGCGCCGTCGTGCAGGAAGATCTTCGCGGGCGAGCCGTCCGTCCGGTGGAAGCTCAAGCCGGCAGAGGTGACGTCCACGTCGTAAGGCGTGGAGTAATCATGCTTGCAGGTGTCCGTGCTGAAGTTGAGGCCTGTCGCGGAGGCACCACCGGCGCTTAGCGCCAGGGCGGCGGCAAGGGCGGTGATGGCAATGGCGTGGCGCATGATCCTTCTCCCCAGGGGTATCGCCGGCTCAGATGCCGCCGGCACACACATGGTTTAAGCCCCTTCCCCGGTAAACGCATGGGCGTTTGGTCACCCCCTGACTTCCGGCAGGGTCAGGAGGCCAGGCCACGCTCGCGGGCGTACTCGGAAAGCCGGCTGTCATGGTCGATACCCAGCTTGCGCATGGCGTCGCGCTTTTGCCGGCTGACCGTTTTCACGCTACGGCTGAGCCGGTCGGCAATCTGGGTGATGGACATGCCACTGACGTACAGCCGCACGACTTCGATTTCGCGTGCGGAGAGGCGTACATCGGCGAGGGGATCCTGCATGCAGGTCTGGGTCAATTGCATGCGGATCGTCTCGCTGACGAAGGTTCGCCCTGCCACGGCGTGGCGCACGGCCACGGCCACTTCGCGCAAGGGCGCACGCTTGTCACACAGGCACGCCGCACCGCGCGTGCGCATCGTCTGCAGCACGGCCGTGTTGTTCACCATGGTGAGGATCACAATGGGCAGGCGCGGATAACGACGGCGGATCGTATCGAGAAGCAGCAGGCCGTCACCGTGGCGGCCTCCGGGCATGGAAAAATCGGTGACGACAACGTCGCATGGCCGCGACGCAAGCAAGTCCAGCAACTGGTCGCCATTGGCCGCCTCGCCGATCACCTCCAGGCCATTGGCCTCGAGCGCCGCACGCGTACCCATCAACACGACCGGATGGTCATCCGCAATGATCGTTCGCAACTGCATGGGTTCGGCTGCCCTCCGTGAGCCCGGTGCGTGAAGAGCGAGGAGAGTAGCGCAACATCACGAAACGCACGAAAAAAGTGCCGCGAATGCATGTTGGTGGCTTCACGACCTCCGAATAGTCTCAATCATTGCCGCGCTTTTTCAAACTTGTCTGATTCCATGGCCTCGTTATGCCCGCCATGCTCAAGAAAGCCATGCAGCGGAGACCGGGATATGCGTGAGGCGGATCACATCGACTACCACATCGCCGACCTCGGCGAAGCGTGGGGCATTTTTCGCGACGGCACACAGATCGGCGTTCGCGAACACGCGGCCGATGCCATCGCGTTCGCGAACTTCTTTGCTGACAGGGAAACGTTACTCAACCGCTTGCCGGTGCGGGTGACCGCCGACGTGCACCTGCATCGCGAACTGCGCGCGTTGCGCCTCGCGGCGTGACGTCGCGTTAGCGACCCGTCGCACCGCCGAGGTTGGTCATGTCCAGATGCAACAGGCGCAGGCGCGCGATGTGCCGGCCGATCAGGGCGCGATCCGTGGAGGATGCCTCCAGGCGCAGGAATACATCGAGCAGGCGTCGCTCCATCTGCTCAAGCGTGCGGATATACGTGACGTCGGGATCGCTGGAGAGTTTGACCGATGCCTCCATCATGGTGCGGCGTACGCCACCCAACGGCCCACTGGCCGTGGCAGGTCGTCCGCCGGTGGCCTGGACGGCGCCCTGCAGATCGCCTGCGATGGAGGTAAGGGAATCGGCCGATTCGGTCAGGATGGCCCGGAGACCAGGCTCCCGGACCCCGCGGGCGGCCTGCTGATACAGGTCGCGGTCCGCAATGACTCGGCGGATAAGGCCATTCACAACACGGATCGAACTGCGTTCCATGGGACGAGACGTTAGCGCTGCCCTACTTAGCCGGCCCTAAACGGCAGGATCCCCGGTTAACCGGCGGTCATCCGCCGGTTTCCAGAAGGAGTAGCGGATGGCCGGCGGCGTCATGCAGGCCGGACTGCAGCTCACCGAGCTGGCGCACCTGGGGGCACAGGGCCTGGACCCGCGGCTTCAGGGCCGCCGTCACCTTGGCCGCGACGCGCTCCTGGGCGCCGCTGGACACGGAGGCCACGCGATCACGCAGGGCTGCCGCGCCTTGCAGGTCGCCGTTCATGGCCAGCTGCATGGCTTCGCCACCGACGTCCTGGGTCAGCAGCGGCATGATGTCCGAGACGATTTCCTGGGCGTATTCGCGCATGGCGTCTTCCTGCCAGTCGCGGGTGCTCTGGCTGGCGGCGATGCGCCGCTTGATGTCGGCGACGCGCGTGCCGAGCACGCGGTCCAGCTCGCCGCTGGCCGCCGCACCGGGTGCCGCCGTGGCCGCTTCCTGGCGCACGGCGCGGGCCGCGATGTCGACGCCGTCGCTGGCGATGCCCTTCACCTTCGGCAGCAGCGCCCGGACGTTGCCCTCGAACAAGGCCACGCGGTCCTGCTCGTCAGGGCGCAGGGCCACGGCACGGCCGTCGGTGGTGAGGGTGCCGTCGTGCATGCGCACGTTGCGCGGCGCGACGTCGGCACGGTCGAAGGAGAGGCTGTCCGGCCGGACCGTCAGGTCGTAGGTGCTGGCGAGCTGGCAGGTGGTGCCCAGGTCCTGGGCTGCCGCGCCGCCGGCAAAGCAGGCGGCGACGGCAAGGGCGAACAAACGGGCAGTCATCGGCGCTCCGGGGCGAAAGCCCTTCGATAGCGCCGAACGGGCGAATGCCCGCTGAACCGTCACAGGGCGGGCGCTGAAAACTGCTGGCGCACGCCCAGGGTGCCCAGCACCCAGGACAGCCACGCCAGCACGGGAACGGACACCGCCTTCATCAGCACGCCGATGAAGAGGATGTTCCGATGCTTCGTGCCCGCCATGAGCAGGTCGGGCGGTAGCCCGGCCTGGCCGAGGACGACGCCAAGCTGCTGCCACTGGCCGAAGGCCATCCACGCGGTCCAGGCGGCCCACGCGGCGAGGACCAGCGCGATGACGCGCATGGCCTTGCGGGCTCCTTCGCGCCAGCGCAGCGCGGCCAGCGCGACGGCCATGGTGGCGAACGCGGCCAGCGCATAGCCCACGGACCATGCCAGGGCGATGCGCGGGTTCATCTCGGCGGCCACCGGGTCCGACATGGCCAGCACGGCCTGGCCGATGACCACGGCGGCGTAGCCATTGATGACGAAGCCCACGGCCGCCAGCAGCATCACCATCCAGACGACGATGCGCCATACCGCGAACGGACGGCCCCGGGGCGGGGCCTTCTTGACGTCAAACACCCTCAGGCACCCTTGCCCTTCAGCGCGGCGATGTCAGCCAGCACCTGGCCGGAGTTCTTCTCCGGATCGACGTCCTTGTAGACCTTGACGATCTTGCCGCTCGGGTCGATCAGGAAGGTTTCGCGGCGGGCGTACTTGTGGCCGGCCATGTCGCTGAGCACGCCGTACTGGGTGGCCACCGAGCTGTCGGCATCCGACAGGAGCGGGAACGGCACGTGGTACTTCTCGGCGAACTCCTGGTGCGACTTGACGTCGTCCAGGCTCACGCCCAGCACTTCGGCGCCGGCCTTGTGCAGCTTGGCCGTGTCATCGCGGTAGGTGCAGACCTCTGTGGTGCAGCCGGCCGTGAAATCTTTCGGATAGAAGTAAAGCACCAGCCACTGGCCCTTATGGGTATCCAGGGTGTGCCACTTGCCGTTCTGGTCCTGCAGCTTGAAATCGGGCGCCTTGTCGCCGGCCACGGGCGAGGCGGCCCAGGCGGCCACGGAAACAAGGGAGAGTGCGATGAGGCTAACGAAACGACGCATGGGGACAACCTCGGTGGGTGGGATCGCGTGAGTGTACTCGCGGCAGGCCAGAGGTTGCCTCGCACGCAAAGAAAAAGGGGCGCCGCGAGGCGCCCCCTTGGTCTTGCCGGGTGATCGGCTTACTTGAGCTTTTCGATTTCGAACTTGCTCAGGTCCACGCCGAGGTTGAAGCCGCGGCCGGTGCCGGTGACGGCCAGGGAGACTTCGCCCTTGGTCATCGCCGCGCTTTCGGCGCTCTTCACCACGCCGGCATTGGCGCCGCCGCTGGCGTACTCGCCATAGATCTCGTGGATGCCCTTGACGTTGGTGAACTCGCCCTTGCCGCCTTCGATGCTGAACTTGCCGGCCGTGAGGCCGCCACCGCGGACGTGGATGATCACGTCGGCGCTCTGGCCATTGTCGCAACGCACGTGGCCACGGCCGTCCGCCTTCTTGTAGATCGCCGCCCAGCCCGTGGTGCTGAAGGTCATGTGGCACTTGGTCGCCGCTTCCGACTCGGCATGAGCCGGCTGGGCTGCAAACGCGCCTGCCGAAGCCAGGACCAGGGCAGCCAGACCAGTAATGCGCTTAATCATGAAAGTATCTCCTAACGATTTGGGTTGGCAGGGAACTACGGTGGGAGGATTCTCACCTCACGAATGTGAAGAAACCCGGAGGCCTCTTAACGGTGTTCAGGAATGCAACGGTTTCGTGGAGCCCCCGTGAATCCACTCGCCGCCCACACCGGCCCGGCCTACCATCGAACCCAATCTCACGAACTGCGGAGCCCTGCCATGCCCAAGCACATCCTCGTCGGCTATGACGGCTCGGAAACCGCCCGCCGGGCCTATCTCTTTGCCCTGGAACTGGGCGCCTGCGCCGGGGCGAAGGTCTCGGTGGTCTCGGTCTACCAGATGGAAAACGGCGCCGACACGGCGGCCCTGATGATGGCCGACACCACCCGCGAGCGCCTGGCGGCGGTCCGCGAGGAGCTGGCCGGGCTCAAGGCCAGCCCGGGGGTGGACCTGGACGTCCAGCTGGTTCACGGCAGCCCCGGGGATGCCCTGCTCACCTACGTGGCCCAGAACGGGGCCGACCATATCGTCATCGGCCATACCGAGCGGGGGGCCCTTGCCCGCTGGCTGGTCGGCTCCACCTCCACGGACGTGCTGGCCAAGGCCCGGGTCCCGGTGACGGTGGTGCGCTAAACCCTGGCGGGCCGACATAGCCACGAAAGCGTGGCTTTGTCACAATTCGGTCAGACGCCTCTTAAGAGGGCGAACCCGTTAAGTGATCGAGGGACGCACGAAGTGAGCTACGCCGCCACCCTGCCATGGACGCTCGAAACATTGGACCTGTCGCGCATCGACGTCGCGAAAGTCCGGGAAAACGAAGATCTCTTCTTCCTGCTGTGCAGCTCGTCCTTCGTCGAAAGCGGCTCGGATCTCTACACGCACAACCTCGTCGACCATTTTGCCGGCGACGACGAGCTCCAGGGCTGGTTGCGCGACCACTGGGAACACGAAGAGATGCAGCACGGCCGGGCGCTGGCCGCCTACGTGCGCCACGTGTGGCCCGAGTTCGACTGGGAGACGGGGTTCAAGAACTTCTTCGCCCATTACGGCTCGGTGTGCACGTCCGAGGAACTCGAGACCAACCGTGGCCTGGAACTGGCGGCGCGCTGCGTCGTCGAAACCGGCACGGCCAGCCTGTACCGCGCGCTCAACGACGTCACCGACGAACCCGTGCTGCGCGAGCTGACGAACCACATCAAGAGCGATGAAGTGCGTCATTACAAGCACTTCTACCAGGCCTTCCGCATTTACCGCGAGCGCGATCGCATCAGTCGTTTCAGCACGCTGCGCGTGCTGATCAAGCGCCTGAACGAGATCAAGAACGAAGACAGCGATATCGCCCTGCGCCACGTGTTCAACACGCGCTATCCGGAGAAGGCCCATGACGATGCGGAGTTCCGCCGCGTCATCGGCCGTGCCGAAGGGCTGCTAAAGCGGCACATCCCCGCGGAGATGACGGTGAAGATGCTGCTCCGCCCGCTGGACCTGCCGCCAAAGGTCAACAGCTTCCTCGAGAAGCCGCTGACCCGAATGACGGAAAAACTCTTCCTGCACTGATTACTTTTTCTTCTTCGGCATGTCCTGCCACTTCGCCGGATCGAAGCCGCCGGTCTCGAAGATCAGCGTGGTTTCGCCGCGTGACACGGTGACCACGTCGATGGTCAGGCGCTTCACGTGGGCCAGGTCCTTCAGGAACTGCGCGTCATTGCGGAACAGCAGCGCCGGCTCGCCGGTCGGCGGGCGGAACGCCTTGATCACCTTCGGCTTGCCGTCGAAGGTGGCCTTCAGCGAGCAATCGCCCTTGCAGACGAAGCCTTTCCCGGCCACGGCGTAGAGGAACACGCTCTGGCCCCAGTCGGTGTGCCGGCGCAGGATCAGGCGCACCTGCTCCTCGCCCGTGGGAGGCGACGACTGCAAGGTGGCCGTGCTCTGCGTGCCGCCCTGCATGGGCGAGACCTGGTAGAGCCACAGCGCCGCGAGGCGGTTCGTTTCCGTGGTTTCCTTGTAGTTCTTCTCCAGCGGGTCGAGCGTCTTCTTCACCTCGGCCGCCGCCGGTGAATCGGGGTACTTGTCGATGATCTCGTGGCCGATCTGCACGGCCGGGCCGTCGTTGTGCAGTTTCAGTAGCTGCTGGTAGATCTCCAGCTTCTTCGCCGCCTCGGCGTTGGTATCGCTGGCCGCGGCTTGCGGCGAGGCAGCCTGCTGGTCGGGCTGCTGCGAACAGGCGGTAGCCAGTGCGGAAAGGGCGATAAGGGCAGCGATACGACGCATCATCTTGCGATTCCCGACTTCAAAGGCCGTAGCTTCGCGCGCAACGCGTACCAGTGGCAAGGCGCGCCGCGCGGAGGCGTAAACTTGGTGGACGCCCCAAGGACGCCCCATGCCGTCGACCTCCCCCGAGACCTCCCTTTTCCGCTACCCGGCGTTCCTGCAGTTCTGGTTCGCCAAGAACGCCTCCAGCTTCGGCTTCCAGATGATGTCGGTGGCCGTGGGCTGGCAGATCTATTCGATCACCGGCCGTGCGTTCGACCTTGGCCTGATCGGCCTGGTCCAGTTCATCCCCTCGGTGGTGCTCGCCCTGCCCGCCGGCCACGTGGCCGACCAGTTCGACCGCCGCCGCATCGTGCGGATCTGCCAGGTCATCGAGTGGATCGCCATCACCCTGCTGGCCGCCTTCAGCGTGAGCGGGCACATCAACGAAGCCGGCATCCTCGCCCTGGTCTTCGTGGTGGGTATCGCCAAGGCGTTTGAGTTCCCGGCCATGCAATCCATGCTGCCGGCGCTGGTACCCCTGTCGATCCTGCCGCGGGCCACGGCGGCCAGCGCCGCGGCAGGCCAGGCGGCGATGATTGCCGGCCCCGCCCTCGGCGGCCTGCTCTACGTCGCGGGCCCGGCCACGGTCTATGGCGTCTCCGCCCTGCTCTACCTCGGCGCGCTTATTTTCATGTCGCGCCTGCGCTACGACCATGCACCGCCGCGCCGCGAGCCGGCCACCCTCAAATCCCTGTTCGCGGGCGTGCACTTCATCCGCAGCCGACCGGCGGTGCTGGGCGTGATCTCGCTGGATCTCTTCGCGGTGCTGCTCGGCGGGGCCACGGCGTTGCTACCCATCTTCGCCAAGGACATCCAGCACACCGGCCCCTGGGGCCTGGGCCTGCTCCGCGCCGCCCCCGCCGTCGGCGCCCTGCTGATGTCGATCTGGCTGTCGTCGCACAGCCTGAAGCGCCGGGTGGGGCCGATCATGTTTACCGCCGTGGCGGGCTTCGGCGTCGCCACCCTGGTCTTTGCCGTCTCCACCTCGCTCTGGCTGTCCATGGGCGCCCTGTTCGCCCTGGGTGCCTTCGACATGGTGAGCATGGTGATCCGCGGCGCCCTGGTGCAGCTGGAGACGCCGGACGACATGCGCGGCCGGGTCAGCGCGGTGAATGCCATCTTCATCAATACCTCCAACCAGCTCGGCGAATTCGAATCCGGCCTCCTCGCCGCGGCCCTCGGGGCGGTCAACGCCACCCTGATCGGCGGCGTCGGCACCCTCGTCGTGGTGGGCCTGTGGATGTGGTGGTTCCCCTCCCTGCGCCGCCGCCAGGCCCTGGTGGAGCATCCCGACCCGGTGGAAGGCGCCAGCAGCACGATCTGACAGGGCACGGGAAACGTGGTATGACATGGACGTCTATACCGCCAAGGGGATGTGAAACCATGAAGCACGTGCTCGCCGCCGCCCTGCTCGCCGCCGTAGCCCCCGCGTGGGCTGCGCACGAAGGCCCCGCCAGTCTTGATGCCGCCCTTGCCCAGGGCAAGCGCGAACACAAGCCGGTCCTCGTCGATTTCCAGGCCGTGTGGTGTTACTCGTGCTACTTCATGGCCAGCCATGTGCTCAATGGCAAGGAATGGGACGACCTCTCGAAGAAAGTCGTTTTCTACGAGGCTGACGCGGACAAGCCGGCCGACCAGGCCTACATGAAGAAGTGGACGGTGCACTTCCTGCCAACGTACGTTGCCATCGGCCCCGATGGGGAAGAGCTGGGCCGCATCCTTGCCGAACGACCGCGCGACACCTTCTATCCCGAGATCAACGGCATCCTGTCCGGCGACGCGAAACTGTCGAAGCTGAAGGCGGACGCCGCGAAGGGATCCATGGCGGCCGTGGCCGATGTGCTTGATACCTACAACGCGCGTTATGCCGGCACGGAAGGCATGGCGTGGTTCGATACGCTGCCGCCGATGGTGCGAAACGTGTCGGACAAGGACAAGCGCGTCGCCTTTGCGAAGCAGCGCCTGTTGCTGCTGCAGGCGAAAGACAAGAAGGACGACGCGGGTATTCGTGACGCATCGACGAAGCTGCTGGCTGGCGATATCGGCTGCGATCGTCCCTACGTTCTCGACGACCTGCTCGGCGCCAGCGAGTCACTCGCCGCGGATGCACGCAAGACGCTGCTTGCACCGCAGAAGGCAAGCTACGACCAGTTCGTCACGACGCAGGTGTTCACCGATTCACCCGCCTGCGCGGACCAGCGCAGTTCGGTGCTCTCCGGTGCCGACCTCGACGCGGCCATCGGTGACACGGCCGGCGAACAGGCGATCCTGCGCAAGGGCGTGGAGTCGAGCCGTAGCAGGCTGCATGGCGACCTGAAAAGCGACCGCAACGCCGCGGACAACCTGCGCGTCTACCTCGTGCGTGCGAAGGCAGGCGACGAACTCGATACGCTGGAGAAGCAGCTGATCGCGGCCTATCCGGACGATTACGTCTACAACTACCGGTACGGCCGTCGCCTCGTCGAAAGCGGCAAGGCGGCTGAAGGCCTGCCTTATCTCGAAACGGCGGCGAAGAAGGCCTACGGCGCGAACCGTTTCTCGGTCGCCACGTATCGGGTGAAGGCACTGCGTGCACTGCACCGTGACGACGACGCGAAGAAGCTGGTCGCGCAGACCGTCGCTGCCGACGGCAAGGCGTTCCCGGAGCAGACGAAGAAGCTTCAGGACACCCTGAAATCCTGAGTACGTCTCGTCAGGTCTGCGAGGTGCCGTAAGCCACGGAGTCCAGATGCTCGACACGGGCGATCGTGTCGAGCGTCACCGTCGCCGACCAGGCGGGCCGGTCGTTATCGATGAGTTTCACCGCGCCGTTCACGCCCTCCACGCCAGCGGCATCGACGAAGTTCTGCACCGTCGGCACCACCGACACGATGCCAGTGATGGTCGAGCCATCCTGCAGGTGCAGGCGCACTTTCGCGTTATCGCGCAACTGCCCGATCAACGCCTGGAGGCGGGCGATCGAGCCCTGGTCGGTGTGGACAGTATCGGCTTCGCGGCTCATGGGTGGGGCTCCCGGTGATGATCTGACCCCGAAGCTACTCTCGCCGTGTCGATGGAATGTCGACGGTGTGCACTGCTACGCTGCCAGCGTCCCACGCCTGAGCGACGCCATGATTGTTGTCCACCATCTGAATAACTCCCGCTCCCAGCGCGTGCTCTGGCTCCTGGAAGAGCTGGGCCTGCCCTACGAGATCAAGCGCTACGAGCGCGATCCGAAGACGATGCTGGCCCCGAAGGCGCTGCGTGACATCCATCCGCTGGGCAAATCGCCGGTGGTGGTGGATGGCGATCTCGTGCTCGCCGAGTCCGGCGCCATCGTCGAATACCTTATCGAGCGCTATGGCAACGGCCGCCTGAAGCCCGCACCGGGCACGGCCGACAGCCTGCGCTACACCTACTTCCTGCACTACGCCGAAGGCTCGGCCATGCCGCCCTTGCTACTCAAGCTGGTGTTCGTGCGCATGGAGACGGCCCCGGTGCCGTTCTTCGCCAAGCCGGTGGCGCGCATGCTGGCGCGCGGGGCGCAGAAGGCCTTCGTCGATCCCCAGCTGAAAACTCACCTGGACTTCCTGGAAGGCGAAATCGGCAAGACCGGCTGGTTCGCCGGCGCCCAATTCAGCGCCGCCGACATCCAGATGAGCTTCCCGATCGAGGCGGCTTCCAGCCGAGGCGGCCTCGACACCTCGCGGCCGCACCTGTGGCAGTGGCTGCAGACGATCCACGCCCGGCCGGCCTACCAGGCGGCGCTGGCGCGCGGTGGTGAGTACGCCTTCGCATCCCCGCGATAACGCTGAATCGCCGCTCAACCGGACGGCGGCTGTTTACATGGCAATCACGGTGGGGATCGCACAGTCGTTCTCCATCGCCATGCCTGCAGAGGAAGCTTTCCGATGAATAGAAACCGCGAATTCGCGCGTCAGGTCGAGAGCGCCGTTAACGGTGTATCGGGGCGCGTCCGCCACTATGGTGACGAAGCCTACGACCAGGGCCGCGATCTCCTGGACCGCACCCGCCGCGTCACGAGCAAGTTCGCCAAGCGCAACGCCAACGGGCAGAAGGTGCGCTACATGGCCGAAGACTTCGCTGATGAAGCCACCTACCAGTATCGCCGCCTGCGCAAGCAGGTGCGCCGCAACCCGGGCCTCACCATCGGGATTGCTGCCGCGGCCATCGGCACGTTCCTGCTGATTCGCCACGCACTGCGCGACGACGATTGAAAGACGTCGATTGAAACCTGTCGCTAGGGACGGGGGAAGACCGGGAGCGATCCCGGTCTTTTTTTATACCTGTCGATCCATCACGGCACCGGCGGATCATTCACCGGATGCTGCTCCACGATTTTCTCCACGCGCCAGCGCGTGCGTGAGGCGTCGGCCGGCGGGTTCTTCACCTCGAACTCGGTGATCTTCACCAGGTACTCGTTGCCCTGCTTCCAGTCGAAGTTATCGACAGGCGCGTAGTTAAGCTGCCAGGGCTGGTTCGGCTGCTCGCGGTACTGCAGGCACTCGGTTTTCATGGCGCCGGCGCTGCAGGGCACTTTCTCGGCGGCGATGTAAACGAGGCGCTCGCGCGAGCCGTGGTGGTCGCCGGTGGTCGCACAGGCGGCGAGTGCAACGACGGTGGTGCAAAGAAGGGCTAAGCGCATGACGCATGTTCCATGACGGGCATGCCACAGGAATACCAGCTTCGGCCGCCACCCGCCATCGACAGGGCGTGACGGTTCAGGGGCAAAACGATGGCAAAGAAAAAGGGGCGCCGAAGCGCCCCTTTCTCACACCCTGCCGGAGAACGGTCAGACCGTCATCGGGTTGGGCTTGTCCATGTCGAGCTTGTATTCCTTGATGGCGCGGCTGACGTCCTTCGCGTTGACCTTGCCGTCCTTCGCGAGGGCGGCCAGGGCTGCGTGGGCGATCCAGTAACGGTCCACTTCGAAATGGCTGCGCAGGTTGGCGCGGGTATCGCTGCGGCCGTAGCCGTCGGTACCCAGCACCGTGTAGCGCATGCCGTCCGGCATGAACGCGCGCACCTGGTCGGCGAACTCACGCACGTAGTCGGTCGCGGCAATCGCCGGGCCCTGGCGATCGCTGAGCAGGCCGGTGATGTACGGCACGCGCTGGGTCGATTCCGGGTGCAGGCGGTTCCAGCGCTCGGCATCGAAGCCTTCGCGACGGACTTCCGTGAAGCTCGGCACCGACCAGATATCGGCGCTGACGCCGAAGTCCTTCTCGAGCAGTTCAGCCGCCGCGATCACTTCGCGCAGGATCGTGCCCGAACCCAGCAGCTGCACGCGCGGCTCGTTCTTCTTCGCCTTGCCCGCGTCCTTGAACAGGTACATGCCCTTGATGATGCCTTCCTCGCTGCCCTTGGGCATGTCGGGGTGGGCGTAGTTCTCGTTCATCACGGTGATGTAGTAGTAGACGTCTTCCTGCTCCTGCATCATCCGGCGCGTACCGTCCTGGAGGACGACGGCCAGCTCGTAGGAGAAGGTCGGGTCGTACGAGACGACGTTCGGGATCGCGCCGGAGAGCAGGTGCGAATGGCCGTCTTCGTGCTGCAGGCCTTCGCCGTTGAGCGTCGTGCGGCCCGAGGTACCGCCGATGAGGAAGCCACGCGCGCGCATGTCGCCAGCGGCCCAGCAGAGGTCGCCGATGCGCTGGAAGCCGAACATCGAGTAGTAGATGAAGAACGGCAGCATCGCCACGTTGCTGATGCTGTAGCTGGTGGCCGCCGCCAGCCAGGCGCTCATGCCACCGGCTTCGCTGATGCCTTCCTGCAGCACCTGGCCCTTCTGGTCTTCACGGTAGTAAAGCAGCTGGTCGGCATCCTGCGGACGGTACTTCTGGCCGAACGGCGCGTAGATACCGATCTGGCGGAACATGCCTTCCATGCCGAAGGTGCGCGCTTCGTCGGCGACGATCGGCACCAGGCGCGGGCCCAGTTCCTTGTCGCGCAGCATGAGGTTCATGCCGCGGACCAGCGCCATGGTCGTCGAGATCTCGCGATCGCCCGTGCCCTTGGTGATCTGCTCGAAGGCGTCCAGCGACGGCGCGGTGAAAGCCTTGTCGGCCTTGCGGCGACGCTGCGGCAGCGAACCACCCAGCGCACGGCGGCGCTCGAGCATGTACTCCACTTCCGGCGAATCCTTGCCCGGGTGGTAGTACGGCACTTCCTCGAGCTTGTCGTCGGTCACCGGGATATTGAAGCGATCGCGGAAAGCGCGGATCGAATCGGTGTCCATCTTCTTCTGGTTGTGCGCCGGGTTCTGCGATTCACCCGCGGCGCCCATGCCGTAGCCCTTCACCGTCTTGGCGAGGACAACGGTCGGCATGCCCTTGGTGTTCACGGCAGCGTGGTATGCGGCGTACACCTTGTGCGGATCGTGGCCACCGCGGTTCAGGCGCCAGATGTCGTCGTCGGACATGTTGGCGACGAGCGCGGCCGTCTCCGGGTACTTGCCGAAGAACTTTTCACGCGTGTAGGCGCCACCGAAGGCCTTGCAGGCCTGGTACTCGCCGTCGACGGTTTCCATCATCAGCTGGCGCAGCTTGCCCGAGGTGTCGCGGGCGAGGAGCGGATCCCAGTAGCTGCCCCAGACCACCTTGATGGCGTTCCAGCCGGCGCCACGGAACACGCCTTCCAGCTCCTGGATGATCTTGCCGTTGCCGCGCACCGGGCCGTCGAGGCGCTGCAGGTTGCAGTTGATGACGAAGATGAGGTTGTCCAGGCCTTCGCGGCCGGCCAGCGAGATGGCGCCGAGCGATTCCGGCTCGTCCGACTCGCCGTCGCCCATGAAGCACCAGATCTTCCGGTCGGTCTTCGGGATGAGGCCGCGGTGCTCCAGGTACTTCCAGAACTGCGCCTGGTAGATCGCCTGGATCGGGCCCAGGCCCATCGAGACGGTCGGCACCTGCCAGTAATCCGGCATGAGGTACGGGTGCGGGTAGGACGACAGGCCCTTGCCCTTGCCGGCCACTTCCATGCGGAAGAGGTCCATCTGGTCTTCGCTGAGGCGGCCTTCCAGGAACGAACGGGCGTAGACGCCCGGTGCCGAATGGCCCTGGTGGAACACCAGGTCGCCCGGGTGGTCCGCGCTGGGGGCGCGCCAGAAGTGGTTGAAGCCGACGTCGTACAGGGTGGCCGACGAGGCGAAGCTCGAAATATGGCCGCCGAGGTCGCCGGGCTTGCGGTTGGCGCGGACCACGGTGGCCAGCGCGTTCCAGCGGATCAGCGAGCGGATACGCCATTCCATCGCCGCGTCGCCGGGGCTGCGCGCTTCCATGTGCGGCGGAATGGTGTTCACGTACTCGGTGGTCGGGTCGAACGGCAGGTAGCCACCGGCGCGACGCGTGGAATCGACCATGCGCTCGAGCAGGTAATGGGCGCGCTCCGTGCCATCGTGGTTGATGACCGCGTTAAGCGATTCGACCCATTCCCGGGTTTCGGTGGGGTCGAGGTCCTGGTTCAGCACATCGTCGATCTGGTCCATGGAAGCTCCGGCAGCGCTTTTGGCGCGCTCATGGGGGACTGAAAGACCCGCTGGGGTGCGGGAAAACCTGTTGATAATAACGCATCGTTCCGGCATACGCGGCCGTACGGCGCATCTGAATCGATTCAAATACCCCGGGAACCCACCCTGTGGGCTCCCGGATCAATGAGTTACACGCGGGTGCGAGGGGCTCCCGCGCGGATCTGGGCTTCCACGCAGGCCACCGAGGTCATGTTCACCACCCGGCGGACCGTGGCCTGCGGGGTGAGGATGTGCGCCGGCTTGGCCACGCCCATGAGGATCGGGCCGATGACCACGCCGTCGCAGAGCACCCGCACCATGTTGTAGGCGGTGTTGGCCGCGTCCAGGTTCGGGAACACGAAGACGTTGGCCTTACCCTCCAGCTGCGAGTTCGGGAAAATCCGCTCGCGCAGTTCGGGGGTGAGGGCCACGTCGGCCTGCATCTCGCCTTCCACTTCCAGGCGCGGCACGCGCTCGCGGATCAGCTTCAGCGCCTCGCGCATCTTCCGCGAGTTGCGCGTTTCCCGGCTGCCGAAGTTGGAATTCGACAGCAGGGCGATCTTGGGCTGGATACCGAACAGCTTCAGGCGGATCGAGGCCTGCATCGTCGCTTCGGCGATTTGCTCGGCGGTCGGGTCTTCCTGCACGTAGGTGTCGAGGAAGAAGAAGGTGCCCTTCTCCGTCGCCACGGCGGCCATGGCGGATGCCTCGCACACGCTCTCGTCGAGGCCGATGATGTCGCGGATGTAATCCAGCTTGCTCTGGTAGGTACCGACCAGGCCGCAGATCATCGCGTCGGCTTCGCCGCGCTCCACCATCAGCGCAGCAATGACGGTCGGGCGCGAACGCACCACCGCCTTCGCCGATGCCGGGGTGACGCCGCGACGTTCCATCAGTGAGTGATAGAGCTTCCAGTAGTCTTCGAAGCGCGGATCGGAGTGGATGTTGCACATCTCGAAATCGACACCGGGCTTCAGGCGCAGGCCCGCCCGCGCAATGCGCTTTTCGATGACGTCGGGGCGGCCGACCAGGATGGGCCGGGCCAGGCCTTCGTCCACCACCGTCTGCACGGCGCGCAGCACGGTTTCTTCTTCGCCTTCGGCGTACACCACGCGCTTCGGATCGGCCTTGGCGCGATCGAACACGGGCTTCATCAGCAGGCCCGTGCGGAACACGAAGCTGGTGAGTTTCTCGACGTAGGCCGGGAAATCCTCGATGGGACGCTCGGCCACGCCCGAATCCATCGCCGCCTTGGCGATGGCCGGCGGCAGCTGCATCAGCAGGCGCGGATCGAACGGCTGCGGAATCAGGTACTCAGGGCCAAAGCTCGGCGGCTTGCCGCCGTACGCGCGCGCGCTCACGTCGGAGGCTTCGCGGCGTGCCAGTTCGGCGATGGCTTTCACGCAGGCCACCTTCATCTGCTCGTTGATCACCGACGCGCCGACATCCAGCGCGCCGCGGAACAGGTACGGGAAGCACAGTGCGTTGTTCACCTGGTTCGGGTAATCCGAACGGCCAGTGGCCATGATGCAGTCCGGCCGGACGGCCTTGGCGTCCTCGGGCAGGATTTCCGGGTTCGGGTTGGCCAGCGCGAAGATGATGGGACGGTCGGCCATCGTGGCGACCATTTCCGGCTTCAGGATCCCGCCAGCGGAGAGGCCGAGGAAGATGTCGGCGCCTTCGACGATCTCGGCAAGCGTGCGCTTGGGCGTGTTGCGCGCGTAGCGCTGCTTGTCCGGATCAAGGTCAGTGCGCTCGTTGTGCAGCACGCCGTCGCGGTCGAAGGCCAGGATGTTTTCCGGCTTCAGGCCGAGCGTCACCAGCATGTCGACGCAGGAGATGCCCGCCGCGCCCATGCCCGTGGTGGCGAGCTTCACGTCCTCGATCTTCTTGCCGGTGACCAGCAGCGCGTTGATGACCGCGGCACCGACGATGATCGCGGTGCCATGCTGGTCATCGTGGAACACCGGGATCTTCATGCGCTCGCGCAGCTTGCGCTCCACGACGAAGCATTCCGGCGCCTTGATGTCTTCGAGGTTGATGCCACCGAAGGTGGGCTCGAGGCTGGCAATGATGTCGACCAGCTTGTCCGGGTCGGTCTCGTTGATTTCGATGTCGAACACATCGATGCCGGCGAACTTCTGGAACAGCACGCCCTTGCCTTCCATCACCGGCTTGCTGGCCAGCGCGCCGATGTTGCCCAGGCCCAGCACCGCGGTGCCATTGGTGATGACGGCGACGAGGTTGGAACGCGCGGTGAGCTCGGCGGCTTCGCGCGGGTCCGCGACGATGGCATCGCACGCCGCGGCCACGCCCGGCGAATACGCCAGGGAGAGGTCGCGCTGGGTGAGCAGCGACGTCGTCGGCGTGACCTTGATCTTGCCCGGGCGGGGAAGACGGTGGTACTCGAGGGCGGCTTGCCGCAGTTCCTCTGAAATGGCCATGGGATCCTGGGGGACTGTAGGTAGCTGGGGGCGCGGCCCGGGCCGCGCGGCAAGCCCCGATGTTACCACCGCGTCCGTGCTGGCCATGGGACGCGGTGTGTTGCTTTGCGACAAGCAGTGATACGCAACGCCTACACATGACGGCGATGCATACCTGCATTGCAACGCCATGCGCCTGCGTACGCTGGCCTGCCTGCCATGCCACGAGGCCGCGATGCGCCACCCTGCCCTTTCCCTCCTGCTCTTCCTCTGCTGGCCGTGCGCCGCCAGCGCAAACCCCGACGCCAACACGGTACAGGCCGCACGCGAGGCCTTGTTCGCGCTGCCGCCCGACGGCCGCGCCAGTACACCGGTGCGCTTGCCGACCGGCCCCGAGTCGTCATCCACGTTCACGATGACCGACTCGCGAACCCTGCCGGCTGAGCTGATGCGACGGTATCCGGCGATGCGCAGCTTTCGTGGCCGAGACGGCCAGGGGCGGCAAGCCCGACTGGATTACGCCGGCGCGACGGCCCGGCTCCACGTCCGTGCTGCCGACGGCGACTGGCAGGAAATGCGGGCGCTGCCCGCTGCCTTGCCAGCGTCAGCGTGGCGGGCGAACGGAGCGCGCCGGGCAGCCGCGAACCCTGCGCTCCGTCGTGTCGCGCGCTCCACCAGCCAGGGCAACGTGCACTACGAGTTCCGCCTCGCGCTCGCCCTGGGCAGTCGATTCGTCGCCGCCCATGGCGGTACGCGTGACGCCGCACTTGGCGCGGCTGTCCACCTGGCCAACCGCGCCAACGAGGTGCTTGAAACGGACCTGGGCGTGCATGTGACGCTGGCCGCGAGAAACGACCTGCTGATCATCACCGACGGCGAGGGCGACCCCCTGCGCCACGGCGAGCCACGCACGGCAGCAGCCGAGCTCATCGCCCGGCGCCTCCCCGCTTCCTCGTATGACCTCGGCCAGGCCCTGATTGGCCTGGACGGCGGAGAGTCCGACACGGGTACGGTGTGCAGCGATGCCATGGATGCGGACTACCTGGCGACGCACAAAGCCGCCGCCTGGAGCGGCGCGCCCGATCCGGAAACGGCCCTGGGCCACCTGCTGCTGGTGCTGGGCAACCAGCTGGGTGCGCCATTCCGGGCCAGGCGGTGCGTGAACTGCCTGGCGTTCGACGGCGAAAGCATCGTCCGCGTGCGCACCTGGCTGGCCTCGCGTGGCGGGCGGTGCGCGAAGAAGCGGCTGGTGGACGTCATGGCGCCGTGGATCGACCCGGAGACGATGGCGGAATCGCGCGTGGTGCCGGCACGCACGCCGTTCTGGCTGGACGCCATCGTCGCGTCCGGGGAGCCCGGTCGGGAGCTCACCTACGCCTGGGACGACATCGGCCACCCTGCGTTTTTTCAGCCCCGCCGGCCCGAACGGCACCTCCGCCAGGCCTTTGCCCACGCCCTGCCGACCGACTCGCGCTGGCTTGATGTCCGCCTGACGGTACGCGACAACGGTGGCGCCACGGCGACGGTCGCCAGCGCGGACGCGCGCGTGCAGGTCGTCGATACGGGGCGGCCCTTTGCGATCGAGCCGGTCGGGGACGCCGTGGCCGGTGCGCCGCTGGGGCTGCGCTGGGATCCCGCCGGGACGACGCTTCCCCCGATCCGGTGTCATTTCCTGGACGTGGCGCTGTCGCGCGATGGCGGTGCGTCGTGGGCGGCTGTCGCGAAGGACGTGGAGAACAGCGGCAGCGCCGCGGTCACGCTCCCCGCCGGCAGCGCCACCGATTCAGCCCGGCTGCGCCTGTCGTGCGACTCACAACCGTTCTACGCCGAGTCACCGGGCGTGTTCCGCATCCACTGAGGGGATCACAAGCCGAGGGAGATTTCCTCGGCTTCCACGCCGGCCATGTGGATATGGTTGACGAAGAGGGAGAACGCCAGCTTCCCGGCCAGTCCGTGCACGTGCTGCATCCACGGTGGCAGGTAGCGCGGCGCCGCGATGTCGCCGCTCTCGAAATGCGCCTCGAGGGACATCACGTCATGCAGCGCCAGCTTGCCCGAGAACAGGTTGCGCAACAGGTCCAGGCGGCGCTGGCGCAGCGCCCAGCGGAAAAAGGTGTGCACCGCGAGCAGGCCGGTGAGGTAGACGTTGTCTTTCGCGAAGGCCGAGCCGCCGGTGAGCGGCACGCCACGGAACACCCGCTGGGCGGAGTGGAAGCTGTCCGGCACGCTCTGCCCGCAGACGCGGAAATAGCGGAACACCTCGACGAAATCGGCGCCGTTCATGGCCATGTCGATGGCCAGGATGCGCAGGCTGATGCGCTTCAGCCGCGAAATGTCGATGGCGCCCGACATCAGCTCGGCGAACACGGCCAGGCCTTCCTGGGTCGCGGTGACGCGTGGCGAGGTACGCGCCAGCGAGGCCAGCACCGGTTGCTCGCGGCCGTTCAATGCCGTGAGCGAGTGGACGAAGGCCTCGTGCGCCAGCAGCTGGTGGCGGTCGTACTCGGTGAAGCGGGCGCCGCCGCGCAGGCGGATGCGGGTTGCACCGGCCGCCGCCTTGGCGGTGAGTTCGGGGTCCACTTCCACCGCGATGGTGCCCGGGGCGAAGAACGCGTCCAGGCTCGCGCTCATGTCGCGGCGCAGTTCGTCGGCGGTGATATTGCCGGCGGCGTCCTCGGTGTCCAGGTCCGCGCCGAGCTCGTCGGCCAGGTTCACGAAATAGGCCGCGGCATCCAGGTTGCTGCGATTGCTGCCGGGAATCGCATCGCCCGGGCGGCCATAGAGCAGCACCGAGGCCTCGGTGACCCCATCGGTGCCGGCCGCCTCGAGCATGCGCGTGGCCACTCGCCAGGATTCAGCGGTCCGCCGCAGGTAGTCCGCGATCGGGTGGTCTTCGCTGGCCTGGGCCTCGATGGCCTCCAGCTCCGCCCGCGTCTCGGAGAGATCGGGCGGGTGGTAGAGGATCTCCGGCACGGAGACCCGGCCGGCGCTGAATTCCTCGATCAGCCGCTCTTCCACCGAGGCCGGCCACGACACCGTGGGCAGGATGCGGATATTGCGTACCGCGGCCAGCAGGCGCTGGTCCAGGGCGGCGTAATGGCGCATCTCGGGTGAGAGCGGTGCGGTATCGGCCTTGGCGTGCATGGGCGGGAGTATATGCCCCGATATCAGCGCGAGCTGATGTATTTCTCGCGACGGATGTGCTGCACCGGGAGCCCGTGCTCCTTCAGCGCCGCGAAGGAGGCATCCACCATGTTCGGATTGCCGCACAGGTAGGCGATATCGCCTTCGGCCTTCGGCTCGAGTTCGGCCAGCATCGCCTGGACATAGCCCACGCGATCGTGAGGGCGGGGATTCGGGCGGGGGCCGCGGCTGAAGCAGGGATGGAAATCAAACCCCTCGTGCTTGCGCGCGAAGGCCTCGAACTCCTCGCCATAGAGCAGCTCGCCCTCGTTGCGGGCGCCATAAAGGAGCACGAAACGGCAGCCGCGCGAGGCCATCAGGGCCTCGATCTGCGGCAGCATGGCCCGGTACGGGGTGACCCCGGTGCCGGTGGCGATCAGGATGTAGCGCTGGTTCTGGTCCCCGTCCATCAGGCAGAAACGGCCGTACGGGCCGCTGGCATCGATCAGGCCGCCGTGGTCCAGGCCACCCAGCAGCTTGGTCGCCGCGCCGCCTTCCACGTAGGAAACCGCGATTTCGATCCGCTCGACCGGGCTGGTGCCGTCGCCCACGGTACCCACCGAGTAGCTGCGCTTGGTGGCCTTGCCGTCTTCGTATTGGAAATGCACCTGGAGGAACTGGCCGGGCACGAAGGCCAGGGGCTGGCCGTCCGCGCGCTCGAAGGCCATGTGCCGCACCGCGGGGGCCAGCATGAAGCTATCGGCGAGGCGGAGCTGGAATTGTTCAGCCATGGAAAGTCTCTGTTGACGCCCGGGAACAGGGTGGCCGGGCAAAGCCCGGTATAATAGGCGGCTTGTCATCCCGGCGCAGCCCATGACCACCCCTGCCTTACACGTTAAAGATCTGCGGAAAACCTACGGCAACGGCGTCGAGGCCCTGAAAGGGGTCTCGCTCACCGTCCAGCCGGGGGATTTCTTCGCCCTGCTCGGCCCGAACGGTGCCGGCAAGTCCACCCTGATCGGCATCCTGTCGTCCCTGGTCAACGCCTCCTCCGGCGATGCCGAGGTCTTCGGCGTGTCGATCCACAAGCGGCGCAGCGACGCCATGCGGCTGATTGGCCTGGTCCCCCAGGAAATCAACTTCAACCAGTTCGAGAAGCCTTTCGACATCTGCGTGAACCAGGCCGGCTTCTACGGCATTGGCCGCGCCGAGGCCTCCGAGCGGGCGGAGAAGTACCTGAAGGAGCTGCGCCTTTGGGACAAGGCGCACCACCAGGCGCGCATGCTCTCCGGCGGCATGAAGCGCCGCCTCATGATCGCCCGCGCGATGATGAACGAGCCGAAGCTGCTGATCCTCGACGAGCCCACCGCAGGCGTGGATATCGAGATCCGCCGCTCGATGTGGCAGTTCGTCAGCGGCATCAATGCCGCCGGCACCACCGTGATCCTCACCACGCATTACCTTGAGGAAGCGGAGCAGCTCTGCCGCAACATCGCCATCATCGACCAGGGCCGCATCGTGAAGAACACCACGATGAAGAGCCTGCTGTCGACCCTGGACGTGGAAACCTTCGTGCTGGACGTGAACCGCACCACGGGCGACCTGCCCGCCCTGCCCGGCGTCACCCTGCGCGTGGTCGACGATCACACGCTGGAAGCCGAGATGTCCCGCGCGCACGACCTGAACTCGCTGTTCGCCGCCCTGTCGGCCCACGGCATCACGGTGACGTCCATGCGTAACAAGGCCAATCGCCTCGAGGAACTGTTCGTCCGCCTGGTCGAGCACGGCCGGGAGAACCAGGCATGAGCACGCAACTCGTCGCCCTCGGCACCATCGTCCGCCGCGAGATCGTCCGCATCCTGCGCATCTGGACGCAGACGCTGATCCCGCCGGCCATCACGATGACGCTGTACTTCGTCATCTTCGGCAAGCTCATCGGCAGCCGCATCGGCACCATGCATGGCTTCACCTACATGCAGTACATCGTGCCGGGCCTGGTGATGATGAGCATCATCACCAACAGCTACGGCAATATCTCCTCCTCGTTCTTCGGCGCGAAGTTCGGCCGCTTCGTGGAAGAGATGCTGGTGTCGCCCATGCCCAACTGGGTGATCCTGCTCGGCTACGTCACCGGCGCCGTCACCCGCGGCATCATCGTCGGCGCGCTGGTGCTGACCATCGCCCTGTTCTTCACCGACCTGCACGTGGCCCATCCGGTCACCACGTTCTTCTCCGTGCTGCTCGGCGCCACGGTGTTTTCGCTGGCCGGCTTCGTCAATGCGGTGTTCGCCAAGAAGTTCGACGACATCGCACTGGTGCCGACCTTCGTCCTCACCCCGCTCACCTACCTGGGCGGCGTGTTTTACTCAGTGGACCTGCTCAGCGAGCCGTGGCACAGCATCTCGCTGGTCAACCCGATCCTGTACATGGTGAACGCGTTCCGCTTCGGCGTGCTCGGGGTCAGCGACGTGCCCATCGTGACGGCTTTCATCGTCATGGGCGTGTTCGTGGTGGGCCTGTCGGCGGTGGCACTGCGCCTGCTCAGCCGCGGCGTCGGCCTGCGTTCGTAAGCGCATGCGCGTTAACAAGTACATCGCGGAATCCGGCCTGTGCTCCCGCCGCGAGGCGGACGAGCTGCTCCAGGCCGGCCGCGTCACCATCAACGACGAGCCCGTCGGCATGGGCGCCAAGGCGCTGGACGGCGACGTCGTGAAGGTGGATGGCGAGGTGGTCGTGGCACGCACGGTAGCGCCGGAGTCGGCGAAGAACCGCGGCGTCTACATCGCGCTGTACAAGCCGGTGGGCATCACCTGCACGACCGACACGACCGTGGACGGCAATATCGTCGACTTCGTGGACCACCCGCAGCGCATCTTCCCGATCGGCCGGCTGGACAAGGATTCCGAAGGCCTGATCCTGCTCACCAGCAACGGCGACATCGTCAACGAGATCCTGCGCGCCGAGAACCACCACGAGAAGGAATACCTCGTGGCGGTGAACAAGGCCGTGACGGATGAATTCCTCGCTGGCATGGCGCGCGGCGTGCGCATCCACAACCAGATGACCAAACCGTGCAAGGTGCGCAAGATCGCCAAGTTCGGCTTCGGCATCACGCTCACCCAGGGGCTGAACCGGCAGATCCGCCTCATGGCGGCAGCCTTCGGCTACCGCGTCACGCAGCTGCGCCGCGTGCGCATCATCAACGTGAAGCTCGGCCACCTGAAGGTGGGCCAGTGGCGCAACCTGACCGAGGCCGAGCTGAAGGGCCTGCTGCCCGAACGCACGCGCTGGTAAGGCCGCGCGAAAGTGTAGGCATATGCCTACGCGATGCCGGGCACGATCGGTAGCAGCCATGGGTGCCGCGCCGACATAGGCGTTTGCTTTCCTGTTCCATCATGGGAACGGCCCGTATCGAGCCGTTCCCCATGAACAGGAGATGCTACGACATGAAGTCATTTCGCTGGTTCGCGCTGGCCGCGTGCGCCTTGCCAATCGCCGCGCAGGCCCACCGTCCACTCACACTTCACGATGACATCCACCGCGCGCTGATCCGTGCGATGGCCCAGGTTGACCGCTACGACAGCTCGTCCGACGGCCAACCCGGAGGCCGCACGCGCCGCCTCCTGGGGCAGCTTCTCGCGCGACCCGGCGAGCTGTACAGCCCGCTCGTCAAAAGCCCCACGTTTACGAACGAAGTGTGGTGGCCAGGCTTCGTCGACACCTTCACTCCCCAGCTTCAGGAGCAGGACGTGCTCGGCGGCCTGCAGCGGCAACTCGGCCTGACCAAGGCACGTCCCGGTATCGACATCGCCGTTACGCCCGGCGATGTCGCGGCCTTCCGTGGCCGCGAGGTCGCGGCCAGCGCGCGCAAGGCAGGCATCGACATCGATATCTTCAACAAGGTGCTCGACATGCATTCACCGCGTGTCGTTGAAGCCGCCCACGATGCGGTGGCCCTGCAGATGCTTCGCGATGACATGGCCCGCGTGCCCCGGGAGCAGTGGACCGCCTATGGCATCGATGCCGAAAGCTACCAGCGCTACATGAAGGCTGGCCACGCCCATGAGTTACGCCAGGGCGATACCCTCTATCTTTCATCGCTCGTGGCCACTGCCGTCAAAACGCGCGGGATCGCCCTTGACGCCAGCGGTGAGCCGCAACTGCCTGCCGCGTTTCGCGTGGCAAGGGCCGCCGCGGCGTTCAAGGACCGGGTGGGGTATTACAGCGGGCGCCCGTTCTGCACCGGCAACGCGGTGCATCCGGATCGGCCGCGCGACCCTTCCGCGCTCGATCATAACCAGCCGCTTTGCTTCATCGACGCTACCGATCGCGATGTGTTGCGGTGGTTCCACCATGAGGCGCGCCTGGAACACCGCGGCCTGCGTATCCATGAGAACACCCACCATTCGGTTGAACGCCTGACGCGCATCCTGGGCATCCTCATGCCCTTGATGGATCTTGCGGCATTCGTCGAAGTGGCCGAGGCCACCGCGACCCGGGAACTGGCCGAGTCATCCGCCCTGCCCAGCGCCGAGGTGGAGGCCGACGCCGCCGAGTCACGCGCCGGCGCGCTGCTGTGTGGAATCCGTGCACGATGAAACCTTTCATGACGTTTGCCCACGCCACGCTGGCCCTGGCCCTGGCCCTTGGCTCCGTCGCGATGCCCACGCGTGCATTGCCGGTTGTGCTTTCACCCGCAGGGGGCCACACGGTCGCCTTGCTTGCGCACGACGCGCATGTTCACACGGAGGCCTTTCGCAAGGCGGTGCTCCTGTCTGACCGCGTCGTGCCCTTCAAGGATGCGCCCGTGGCGATCCGCAACAGCAGCAAGTTCATGACCGCCGTGCGGCGAAAGGTCTTCAGCTCTACCGTTTCCACGTTCGACTACACGCCGAACAGTGGCGGCGCCGCACCGCTTCGCATCCACGCCCGAAGCGGTAAATCGCTGGACGCGACGCTGGGCGACATCGTGCGCCACCAGACACGCGACAAATCCGGTGGCTCGACGTCGGAAGCCGGTGCGCGGGTCAGTGATAACGAGGTGGCGGCCGATGCCGAGGACGCGCGGTTCTACCCGACGACGTCGGACATTCGCGCCACCAACCTGCAGAAGAAGGACATCTGGGTCGTCGAACCATCGCCCGAGGCGGGCCCCGCCAATGTGTCGAAGATCATCCATGGCACCGATGCCGAACTGAAGACGCTGCGCCAGCTGGAACATGAGTTCGAAAGAAATCCGGCGCTGAAGCAGGCGGGTGGCAAGCTCGTCGGCTATGTCAGCCAGGAGGTCTGCCACTCGTGTCGCGCGGCCCTGGACGCGTTCAGCGAAAAATACAACGTCGATATCACGGTCCACTACCTGCAGACCACCGGCCTGCCGAGCAGTCCTGTGCTCGCCGACACCATGAGCGAGGACAGCGATATCGCGAGCAAGGCAGGCTCGGTGATCTTGCGGGACGTCAGGGAAAAGACGGCGATGGAGCTGCTGACGCTCCCTGAACTGGCCGCCCCGGAGGCCCGGGCTTTGGCGGCCACAGGCGGGGTGGCGTGGCCCGACAAAACGATCCTCGAGCGCCTGGCAGCCGCCGAAGCCGGTGACCTGGGCTTGCCCGCGGCGTGCCAGGGCGAGTGAGGCCAGTTCATCCATGAGCATCCTTCGAACGGCCCTGGTCCTGGCGGCGTGCCTCACGGTGGAGCCGGTGGCCGCAGGTTCCGTGCTTGGCCGCCTGCGGACGGCATACGCCGCGCAAGTGCAGGGGACAGCGGCGCCCACCAGCGAAGATTACGTGGCGCAACTCCTGGCGGATCCCACCTCACCCTACAGCGCGACGATCGCCACGCCGCGGTTCACGAACGAGGTGTACTGGGCGGACGTGATCGGCGACGAGGGTGGCTCGGAATCGGACGTGCTCGCCCGTCTCCAGGCGGAACTGGGGCTGGCCCGGGCCCGACCCGGCATCGACATCACGCCAGCGCCGGGTTTCCGCGATCCGTTCGTGTCGGCGCATGCGACCAAGGCGGGCCTCGACGCGGACATCTTCTGGCGCATGCTTGATATCCATGGCCATGCGAACGCCGTGCGCTTCGCCTCCTCCACGCTGGGGCTTCAGTTGCTGCGCGAGCAGGCACTGGCCACCGTGCCTGCCAGCCGCGCGGCCCTTGGCGTCGACGTGGGGGTGTTCCAGCGGGTGATGCGTGCGCGTCACGCGGATGAGATCAGCGACTACGACCTGCGCTACCTGGATACGCTGGTGCAACACCGCCTGCTGCATCCGCTACGCGAGACGGGCCTGCCCACCGCGTGGCGCATCGCGCGCATCGCCGCGGCGTTTCGCGATGCCCAAGGGTACGTCGGCGGGCCGCCCTGCCGATCCGATGCGACGCCGGACCCGCGATTCGCTGGCACGCTTGCGCCGGGTGACGAGCGCACGCCTTGCCTGGTGGCAGCCCACGACCGCGCCGTGCATCGCTGGTATGTCGATGTGTTGCGGCAACCACCCCCTGCCATGCAGCCGCACGGCGGCACGCTGGCACGCATCGGTGCCCTGGTGGCCGCGGTGCTGCCGCTGGTCGACATGTTCGCCATCGCCGAGGTCGTCGAAGCCGCCGTCGCCGACGATCTGGTATCGGCCGAAGCCGCGTCGCGGGCCGAGGCCGAGGCCGCATCGGAGCGTGCGGCACGCCTCACATGCGGGATGCCGACGTGAACACCACCCATCGCGTGCTTCTCACCGCCGTGCTGTTCGCCGGGGCATTCGCCCCGGCGTGGGCAGGCAGCCTGGCCATCACCCGTCTCCACCTCGACCAGGGCAATGTCGTCGCGCTACTGGAGGCGAGCAGCCAGCGCCACGTCGAGGTCATGCGCTCGATCGTCCAGGCCAGCTACCCCGGCGAGCACGACGCCCGCCGGTGGGAAATCATCGAAAACCACGCACGGCGCGTGCCCATCGCGCGCGTATCCTACGAATACCCAGTGGGTGGCGGCACGGGTATCCGCACGTACCATGCCGTCGGTGGCGAACCGCTGACACGTGTCGCCGCGCAGGCCTTCGGCGGTCGCACGCCGCCCGCCACGCCCTCCTCCGCGGGGTCCTCGCCTTTATCACCGACCTGGTCGGAAGACGACGACTCACCCCCGCTCGAACGCGTCAGCGATGACGAGCTGGTCGCCGCCGAGGCCGCTGACGCCTCGCATTACATCGCGATGGATGACACTGACATTCGCGCGCCCTTCCGGCCCAGCGAGCGCACGGTGATGAAACCCTACTGGCACCAGGGCAGCTACCATGCGCTCGATCCGGAGCAAAAGGCGATGCGTGCCCTCGAGGACGACATACTCGATGGCAAGCTGCCGCGCGGAGGCAAGGTGCATGCCTGGCTCAGTTCGGTCGTCTGCGCGACCTGCCGGCGTCCCCTCGAGCGCATGGCGGAGGCCTACGACCTCGAGGTGACGTTCACGGAGATGGTGCCGTTCGTACCCACGCACATCACCCAGGCGGAGATCACGGCGGGGCGGGGTCGCATGAAGGCGTTTCGCCTGGTGCATGCCGAAAGCGGCATGCCGCTGGGCGCGTTCGATGCGCTCGATGTGGCGCGCGACGCACAGGTTCGCCAGGCGCTGAGTCCCGTCGCCATCGAGCCACCTCTCCGCGGCGGCTCATCGCCGATGCGCACGTTCCGCCTGGGACCGCCGCGGCCGCGGCGCGTCACCGAGGGCTCGTCGGCCTCGGGCGCACCGCCGCAGCAACCCGTCGACGAGGCGGGTGGCTGTTGATGGTGGCCAGGGCGTGGTCAGGTACCGCGTGGCTTCGCGCGGTGCGTCGCCGTGGCGGTCCATGGATCGTCCGGCCAGGGGTGCTTCGGGTAGCGCCCCTTCAGCTCTTTCTTCACTTCGGGGTAGGTGCGGTTCCAGAAGCCTGAGAGGTCCTGGGTGACCTGGATAGGTCGCCCCGCGGGTGACAGCAGGTGGAGCATCACCGGTACGCGGCCATCGCCCACGCGCGGCGTGTCGGCCAGGCCGAACAACTCCTGGAGTTTCACCGCGAGCACGGGCGGCGCGCCAGGGTCGTCGTCGCGAGCACCATATTCGAGGCGGCGCGCCATGCCGCTCGGCACCACCATCTCTTCGGGCGCATGCGCATCGAGGGCGCGGCGCTGGTCGTAGTCGAGCATGGCCGCGATGGCGTCGGAGAGCTCGGCGGGCTGGATGGCTTCGAGCCGCCGCTTGCCGGCTAGGAAGGGCCCCAGCCACGCCTCGAGGGTACGCGACAACGCCTCGTCGCCGACATCGGGCAAACCGAGTTCGGGCCGCCATGTGCGCAAGGCGCCAATGCGCGTACGCAAGCGTCGGGCGTTTTCCGTCCACGGCAGGCCACCGATGCCGCGCGAGCGGATGGCGGCGAGCAAGGCGGGCATCGCGTCGTCGCCACTCACTGGAACGGGCTTGCGGGACACCACGAGCGCATCGAAGCGACGCTCTTCGAAGGCTTCGGCGATCTGGCGGGCATCATCCCAGCGCAGCACCCGCCAATGGGTGAAGCGTTCGGCATGTTCGCGCTCGAGCACGTCCGGGTCGAGGGGGGCCGCTGCGTAGATAAGGCTATCGCGCGCGTCGAGGCGCAGGTCGATGATGACGAGCCAGGGCTCGCCCAGCAGCGCACTGTTCTCGTGCAGACGCGCTCCGCGCCCATTCGCGAGCTGGTAGCGCGATGGTTGCGCGTCGTCGCGCTTCGCCACGCGGTCGGGAAACGCATGCGCCAGCAGGTCGCCCACGGCATGCGCGTTGGGCACGCCGCTGGGGGGCGTCCTGGCCTCGATCCGGCGACGCCACCCCGCCGCAGCCTTGTCGATCGCGGCGAGCGCGCCGGCATCCGCCGCGCCGATGCGGGCGCCACGTGTTCCACCGTCGCGCCACAAGTGCAACGCATGCACGCGCTGGCGGAAATCGTCGTTGCGTGAAGCCTCGCCGCGCAGGGGCGATCGAGCCTCGGTCAATGCCAGCAGGTCGGCGACGAGGGCACGCTGGTCGCTGCGTGCACGCATGGCCGCGGCACCCAGGCGCGGCGTGGCGCCAAGGGCCAGCATCTCGCGGCCGAGCGTCGTGATGGCGGAGGCATCGTCCAGCGCCCCCAGCCGGCGCAGCAGGTCGCGCGCCTGGCTCATCGCACCCGCAGGCGGCGCATCAAGCCATGGCAACGATTCACTGCCCCAGCCCGCGAGTTCCAGGGCCAGGCCTGAGAGTTCCGCCTGTTCGATCTCGGCCGTGCGCGACGGCTCCAGGCGACGACTCTGCGCCCACAGCCGGTACGCACGGCCCTCGGCGACACGGCCGGCACGCCCGGCGCGCTGGTCGGCGGAAGCCTGCGAGATGACGACGGTGTCCAGCCGCGAGAAACCCGACGCGGGATCGAAGCGTGGCTCGCGTGCCTGGCCGCTATCGACGACGGCGCGGATGCCCGGCAGCGTGACACTGGATTCGGCGACGTTGGTGGCCAGCACCACGCGGCGCGAGCCCGGGTCCGCGGGCGTCAACGCGAGCTGCTGCTCAGCCAGCGAAAGCTCGCCGTGGAGTGCGACGACCTCGGTGGCGCCATCCATGCGCTCAAGCATGCCGCGCACGCGCTCGATCTCGCGGCGGCCCGGCAGGAACGCCAGCACATCGCCTTCATTTTCCCGCAAGGCGAGCTGGACCGTGCGGGCAAGGTGCTGTTCGACGGTTTCCTGCGCCCGCGCGGGCGGATGCACGATGTGGACGGGGAAGCTGCGCCCCGGGCTCGTCAGCCGCGGCGCATCGAGCCATTGCGCGATGCGCTCGCCATCCAGCGTCGCCGACATGACGACCAGGCGCAGTTCGGGCCGCAGGCTGGCCTGGACATCGAGCGCCAGCGCGGCGCCAAGGTCACCTGCCAGATGACGCTCGTGGAATTCATCGAACACGATGGCACCCACGCCCTCCAGGGAGGGATCGTCCTGGATCATGCGGCCAAGGATGCCTTCCGTCACCACTTCGATGCGCGTGCGTGGCCCCACCCGTGATTCAAAGCGGATGCGGTAACCCACGGTGCCGCCCACCTCCTCGCCAAGCTGCCGCGACATGAAGCCGGCCGCCGCGCGCGCCGCGATGCGGCGAGGTTCCAGCATCACGATGCGCTGGCCTGCCAGCCAAGGCGCATCGAGCAACGCCAGCGGTACCTGGGTGGTCTTGCCCGCGCCCGGCGGTGCCTCGAGGACCAGTCGCGGTCGCTCGGCAAGCGACGCGACGATGTCCGGTAACAACGATGTAATGGGGAAGGCAGGAGTCATGCACCGCGTATGGTACGCAAGGATCCGGTACCGCGGGTGTGCGACGCACTCACTCGCATGACTCCGGCGACGGTACCGCGGGTGGCCGCCCACGTTCCACGGTGTGCCGCGTGGTGCCGCTTCGGTTAAGGCCCCGTGGCCGGTCGACGTGCTCGCGCACCGCGAACATGTAGTCACGCCGGGCCCGGTCGAACTGCCGGTAGGCGGCCGAGCCCGGCGCCAGCGCCGTCACGAATACTTCAAGCCTGTGGTTATCCGCCAGCCGCTGCAGCGCCGCCCGGCATGACACGCACATGGGCTGGCTCACGAAGCCCGTGAGCCGTCCGCCCGCTGCAATGTCGCACCTGCGGATGAACCGGTCCACTGTCTCGGCGATGCCCATCTCGGCATCGAAATCGCGCGCATGCGGGTTGCCGGGTCGGTGTTCCCTGTCGGGGCTGGGCGTCACGTCGGTGTCCGCACCAGGGTCACGCTCGGCGTGGATCACGACGGCATGGCGGTCGCGAAAGGTGGCCACGGGCGTGACGACCGGCACATCCAGGCCCAGCGGCGGGTCACCCCGGCCCGACGAGCCGACGAATACGAACGAGCGACCGCTGCCGCCCGCCGTCGCCGGTTCGGTATAGGTGAACTCAGCGAAGGTCCCCGTCCGGAAGCGCCGTGCAAACACATTGAACGCGTGGTCACTGACCGAGAGGCCGGCAGCGTGGAACCGGAACCAGGCGCCGGCAGGTTGCGCATGGTGGGCGAAGGCCGCTTCGATGCGCGGCAAGATGGCCCCGGACGGATCGTCCTCCACCATGAATTGCGCAACGCGGTTCGCCAGGGCGTGCATGGGCCACGCCAGGCTTGCTACGCATACGGCTGCCATGAGCCATCGCACCCGCGCATTCATGGCGACACCATGCCGCCAAGGGCGTCCAGTGCACGGTCCTGCAACCGGTCCGCGTCTTCCAGGTCATAAGCCGGTTCGCCGCCGTCGGGTAGGGCATCGCGGCCGCGCCGGTCGGCCAGCCACTCCACGACCTCGGTGCGCATCGCCGCCGTGAGCATGGAAGCGTCGAACAGGCCCAGCCACAGCGGGTTCAAGGTCGACATTTCCCACGTCATACGGTCGGCAAGCGTGGGCGGCGCGCCATCGGGCGAGCGGCCCGCGAACGATGCCAACAGGTCATCGACAAACCATTCGAGGACGGCGCGGTCCGTCGCGTCGACGAAGCACAAGGTGTGCGGGTCGTGGAAAACCAGGCGTTTGCCCAGCCCCCGCGTATCGCACGGGTCGTGGCCCGTGGCGTATCCCCTGCCGTCGCGAAGCGCAGCCGCGGCACGCGCCATGCGGAAATGCACCGGCAGTTGCCGGAAGCCATACATGGTCGTGCCGCCGGCGTGCCAGTGCGACAGCTCACCCTGAAGCAGCGTCCGCAGGTAGTAAAGATCGTAGTCGGACGGCGGCGTGTCGGCCGTCGCTCCGAGGAATCGCCTGCGCACGGCGGACTGGATACCATGCCACTGGGGCATGCCAGCGAGCCCGAGCCGCCAGTATGTCTCGCTCTTCTCCTTTACAAGTTGCAGGGCCACCAGGTACGCGCCTGCCACCGCGTAGTCTTTCGTGTCGACCAGGCGCGCCACTACACGGTAAGCGTCATAGTCGATACCCGCCTTCCTGAGGTTCGCCCCGGCGCGAGTGTCGTCGTCGATGGCGTCGCTCCGCACGGGTACCTGCAAGCCGGGGTGGGCCTTGGTAAGGCCAAGATCCCACGCCAGCATGCGCGTCATATCCATCGGCGTGACGTGGGTGCCGAGATGCGCCGTAGCCGCATGCAGCGCCGCCGTTTCAAAAAACGCCTCGTACACGGGAAAGGCGCGCCCGGTGAGATCCGAATACGGGTTGAGCGGCTCGGCAAGCATTTCGGCCACGTAATCGTCGTCCCTGCGCAGCGTCCTCCATGCCACGCCAACGACCGATCGTTCGCGCATCCACGCGGCCCATAGATCGCCGGCAGGCGGGGGGCCATAGCGAACGACGGAAACCGCCGGCGCGGCCACGGCGTCCATGGATAGCGTAGCCATGGGCGCCGCGCATGCCACAAGCAAGCGTGCCATGCGCCGGTTCATGGACCTTCCTCCGCCAGGTTTTTTTCAGTGCGAACAGGCTGCTGGCTCGAGAAGGGCTCCAGCGAACGGAAGCGTCGCCGGTACTCATCGGCAACCCGCCGCGCATCCTCCGCGTTGGTGATGACCCGCGGGGTGATCAGCACGATGGTCTCGGTACGCTGATTGTTGTCCCACTGGTTGCCGAACAGACGCCCAAGCAACGGCACCCGCGATAGCCAGGGCACACCACTGCGCCCGTGCGCGCCCATCTCGCGGATGAGACCGCCAAGCAATACGGTCTGGCCACTTTGCACGGCCACTTCCGTATCGAGCGTGCGTTTTTCGATCGACGCATTGCCCGACGCGCCCGCCACCTCCCCCACCTTGCTTACTTCCTGCTTCACATCGAGGTATACGAGGCCACCCGGGTTGACGCGCGGGCGCACGCGGAGCACCACGCCCGTCTTCTTGTAGGTGACTTGCCCCACTTCGCTGTTGCCGCCGGCCTGCGTGTTGACGAACGTCTGCGTGACGGGAATCTCGTCGCCAACGCGGATCTCCGCCTTTCGATTGTTCACGACGACGAGCGACGGCGCGGACAGCGTGCGCGCATGGGTATCTTCTTCCATCGCGCGCACCAGCGCCTGCAGATCCTTATTGACGAACGAGTAGAAGAACGTATCAGCGCCGCCCCTCTTCGGCGGATGGCGGCCCATGCCCCACCCCTGCTTGTTACCGGGCTGCGTGGGGGTACCACTACCGCTGCTGCCGGCCAGCCCTTCGAGGTACCACTGCACGCCGAACCGGAAGTTGTCCTGCAAGGCCACCTCGAGGATGCGTGTCTCGATCTGCACCTGCAGCGGAATGGCATCCAGGCGATCGATGGCGGCGCGGATGGCACCCCATTCCGATGGGCGCGCGTGCACCATCACCTGGTTGTTGGCCTCCACGGCGGCGATGCGTATGCCAGGGGAAGCGCCACCCGCACCCACGGTGTCCGGTGGCTCGTAGAACCCGGCATCATTCGCGTCCGAACCGTGCCCGGCCGAAACGTCGTCGCCATTCCCTTCTTCCCCATCGCTGAGGGTCGTGGCACCAAGCCCGGGCGCGACAGCCCAGTCAACGTCCCGCGCGCCACCCATGTAGCCCCCGTAGATCTGGCCCAGGTGGCGGGCGACATCGCCCGCCGGCAGGTTACGCACATCGTGCACGTAGAGCCGGGGTTCATTACCCCCGCCGCGATCCATCCGCTCGATCCATTCCCCCACGCGGGTGAGCAACGCCGGCTGCGTCGCGATGACCACGATGGCATTGCTTCGCTCGACGGGCAGCAACCGTACGGGCCCGGGGCCGGAGGCCTTGCCATCGGTGCCAAAAACCGACTCGAGCCCGGGCAGAAGCTCCTTCGTCGTGGCGTTCGCGAGGGGGAACACACCCACCGACATACCCGCCACCCAGTCGACATCGAAGGTTTCGATGCTGGCAGCGTAGTTGTCCAGTTCACCGGGTGTGCCCGCCATCACCAGCAGGTTGCGCGTGGTGTCGACGAGCAGCAACGCATCGGACGCCATGAACGGACCGAGCAGCTTCTCCATCTCCTTCGCCGCGACGAACCGAAGGGGAAACAGGCGTGCGGCATGGCCATCGCGCGGCGCGGCCGCGGCGAGCCGTGGCACGAGCTGGCCCGCCACCGCATCGCGCCGCGGCACGATGTCGTACCGTCCCTGGCGGTAGATGAGCGCATTGCCCGTCCAGGCGAGCAGTGTCTCGAGAATGGGTAGGGCGTCGTCGCGCGATACCGGCCTGGCGGTGGAGAACGATACCGTGCCACCCACACCGGGCATCACGCTGTAGTTCACGTCGAGCACATCGGCCAGGATCGCGCGGACGACGGCCTCGATGGGCTGGTCCTCGAAGTTGAAGGTGAGTGCGCCCGCGCCTTGCGCAACGGTGCGTGGCAGCACCGATGACGGTGGATGTACGAAGCGGCCCGTGCCGACCAGCGCGGCAGGTGCCACGGCGGGCGAGACGTCGACCGGCGTGGCGGGCGGGAGCGGAAGGGGATCGGGGACGGGGCGCGAGAGATCGTCAAGCGTCTCGCGTTCCAGGTTGCCGGCCAGGCGTGACGGGCTTTGCGCGCACGCGGTGGCCAGCAGGGCCGCGAGCGCGGCCATGGCGAGGGGTGCTGCTTTCATCGTGGGTTCCTCTATCCGTGAGGGTGCGCCGGTGGCGCGGGTTATTGAGTGTCCTGCTGCCTCTGTTGTTGCTGCTGTTGCTCCAGACGCCGCCGTTGCACGGCCTGCTTCAATGCCTCGATGCGGGCGCGCTGCAGGTCGGCATCATCCTGCCGCGGCGGCGCGTTGCGCGTGCTGCCCGATGCGGGCGGATGAGGCAACGCGGGGCCGGTCATGCCGCCGCCCTGCTGCTGGACGACGTGGACGCCATCATCCGCGGAGGCCTGCGCGGGACGGGGTGGCTGGCCTGGCGGCGACGGCGTGCCGGGCGTTCCCGGCTTCGCGTTGGCGAGCGGATCAGGCGCGGCCACCTTCAACGTGAGTTCGCGACGCTGCCCGCCGTTGTCGAATACCGCCGTACGTGGCGTCAGCGAGGCCAGCGTCCAGTGGCCGTCCTGCATGGCCGCGCCTTCCTTCACGCGCACGGTGGCGCCCTTGTCGCGGTCGCGCAGCAAGGCCATGCGCAGGCCGGGCGTCATGATGATGCCGGTGAGCTCGAGGTCGCCGATATTGCTGGCGTTGTCGTCACCGTCCGCGGTAGCGACGGGTTTGCGATCCGCCATGAACAGCGGCCGCTGCCATACCTCGGCATAGTTGGCCAGCGGTGATGGCGTCGGCATGGCCGCCGCGCGCATCGGCGGCAGCGGCTCGGGCGGCGCCGGTTCGTCCCAGTGCACACCGCGGCCCACGCCCATGGCGAAGGCCGCCGTGGTGCAGGCCAGTGCAATGGCGAGCCCGGCGAGGATCGGGGTGAGGCGGCGCTGGCCGGCGGCGTTCATGTGGCCGCCTTTGCCGCGCGCGCGGCATGGATATAACCCGACACGGTGAACTGCACTTCCAGCGGCGCGTTGCCGCCGTTACGCGCCGCTACCGGGTTGCGGTAGATGCTGAAATCTTCAATGAAGAGGTAAGGCGCCTCTTCCTCGATATCGTGAAGCACCGCGGCCATGGGCTGTACCTGGCAACGCAGGCTGATGTTCACGGTGACCTTGCGATACGGCTCGCCGGCTTTCTCCTGGGCGGGCACGGGCATTTTCTGCACCACGTCGCAGGCACCGTCTTCCTTGTGCGCGGCGGCGACATCGACGATGCGCTGCATGAGGCCGGCCGCTGCCGCATTGGTATCGTCGCCGGCGAGGAACGCGTCGCTGCGTGTCTGTCCCTGCTCCAGCGTGGCGAGACGCTTCTCAAGCTGCGGGCGCTCGGCAATGGCGGCGGCGTAACGGCGCTGCGTATCGCGCAGGTCGTCCATCTCCTCGGCCATGGCGAGCTGCGGCGCCACGAACCACCAGTGCACCAGCAGGAAGTAGCCCGCGACGATCACGATCAGCAGCAGGAGGAGCGCGGCGATGCGCGATTCGGCGGGTTTCATCCGGGAGAGCGCCATCATGGTGCAGCTCCCTTCGCCGCCGATGCCGCGGCGGCGGGCACGGCCGGTTTGACGACGGCCGGCTTGGGCGTGGTGGCCTTGGCCTGCATGTAGAAGCGCTCCTTGCCTGATGTCGGGTCGGCCTGGATCGTGCCCTGGAAGCTCGGCTCGGCGATGGTCTTCGCACCCTTCAGCGCATCGATGAGGCGAGCCGCCTGCGGGCTCTGGCCCTGGAATCCGATCTGCCCGGTCGCATTCAACGTAAAGCGCTCCAGCCAGGTGTCGTCCGGCAGGCGCGCGGTCAGTTCCTGCAGCACGGGAAGCACGGCGGACGATTCCGTCTTGCGCCGGGCCAGGAAACCCGACGCCCCGGCGCTCTCCATCAACCGCTGGCGAAACGCGCCGGTGCGCTTCGCGTCGGTCTGCATGGATTCCACCTCGGTGCGCATGGCATCGAGGGCGGCCGCGCGGTTGTGCAGCCAGGTGCCCATGGCGGCTACGGCGAGGACGACGATGCTGACGATCAGCACGGTATTGAGCCGGCGCTGGCGATCGGTGCGGCGCGGCACGCGCTTCGGCGGCAGCAGATCCACGCCGGCGAGGCCAGCACCCTGCGCGACGTCTACCCGGTCGGGCGTGATGCCGAGCGAGGCCAGTTCATCCAGGAGCGGGTCGAGGGTGATGCGCGGCGTCGCGGCGAGTTCCGCGGCGAAGCGGCCTTCGCCCACGGTTTCACCGAGATCGCGCACGCCGTAGTGCACTTCATCCGCACGGAACGGCGTCTGCCTGTCGATATCGAAGCCGGCGACCTGGCGCAGGTTGTCACGCGCGGCCACCGGCAACACGAGGCGTCGGCGCAGGACGTTGGCGGCGGGCAACACCAGGGCGACGCGGCGATCGGCCGGGTCGGCCTCGTCGAGCGCGCGGGCGAACTGGCCGGTGCGGTGTTCGATGGCGGCGATGTCGCCGGCGCTGGCCAGGGCGAGGGTCTCGCCGGCGCGGCGAAGCACCCAGGCATCGCCGCTACGCTCCACGATGTACCAGCGCTGGCCGCCCGCGAACGCGTAGCGCAGGCGCGGCGGCACCAGGCTGGCCAGTTCCCCACCCCACCAGCGCATGAAGCCCGGCAAGGCACTGCCGCGCCAGGCACGGCGCAGCCGGTCAAGCTGTAGCTGGGAAGCGTCCTGCAGGGCGGTCATTCAGTGTCTCCTTCGCGCCAACGCAAGATCGCGTAGGGCTGGCTGCCGGATCTTATCCCACGCAGTCTGATCGTTGATGTCAGGGAACTCCTCGTTCCGTCGTCAAGGATCGCCTCGGCATGGATCGTATGGGTGACGCCGTTACCGCCGGCGACAGCGGCCCCGCCGGCCTGCGCGCGCGCGGCTAGGATGGCATCGGCGCCGCCCGCGCCCAGCCCCGGGATCGCGGCCAGGGCGAGCGGTTGGGCATGCTCGGTGTTTGGCCGTTCGCGGCCGGACCAGATGGTGATGGCCGGCGCGATGACCGTCCAAAGCTTCGCGTCCATGCCCAGGACCATCCGCGCCTCTTCGACAGTGGCGAACGGGCCGTTGCGCGGGCCGTAGTCGAGGCCCGCGGCCTCGTATTGCGGGCGCTTGGCGCCATTGGGGAGGGCGGCATCGCCGGGGCGCCGCCAGTCCTGCACGGCTGCCGACAGTTTCGTGGCGCGGTCGTCGTCAACGCCGGCCGCCTTGAAGAGTCCGCTGAGCACGTCCGCGGAGGCGGCGTTGAGGTCCACCTTGCCGTCTTCGTCGACGATGGTGATGTTCACCACCGCGTTGTCGAAGGCGAACGTATACATCCGGCCGTCGGCGATCCAGCGACCCTGCGGATCCGGCGTCTGCAGGCCCGCGATGGCGCGCA
The DNA here is from genome assembly GCF_006385595.1 of Luteibacter pinisoli. Lineage (NCBI taxonomy): Bacteria > Pseudomonadati > Pseudomonadota > Gammaproteobacteria > Lysobacterales > Rhodanobacteraceae > Luteibacter > Luteibacter pinisoli. Next base: position 496,498 of record NZ_CP041046.1, on the reverse strand, counting down.
TCAGGCCGGCCTCCGCCGCGTAATGCGCGCGCGTTTGTGCAAACTGGTAGCGCGCCTGCAGGCCTTCGGTGCGCGCGAGCGCGGCGAAGCCACCCAGCATGATGGCCAGTAGCGTACAGCCCCACAGCACGATCAGGAGTGCGACGCCGCGTTGTGTCTTCCTGGACGTCATTGCACCACCGGCCCGCGCGACGTGCGTACCCGGGTGAACCCGTTGCGCGAGGCGGACGGGTCGATCCGCAACGGCGCCACCAGGGTCGGGAACACCATCGTGCCATCCACATCCAGCGCGAGGCGCACCAGCGACGGCGTACGCCGGCCGTCAGCCCACGCCTCCTGCCAGTCGGTCGCCTTGTTCTGTTCGTCCATGCCGCGGTAACTGAAGGCGCCCTTGCGGATGCCGCGCATCAGCACCTGCGGTTCGCCCAGCGCTTTCGGATCACTGCCATCCGGCGGCAGCAGGAACAGGCTGACTTCAAGCCGGTAACCGTCGCGCCCGTCGGCCACCAGCGCCACCGTCTGCATCTGCGGACCAAGGCGCGACAGGTAACCCGGCATCGGCGCGACGAAGGTCAGCTTGCTGGCGGCGCCCTGGAACACGATCGGGTCGCCGTCGTCGGTTTCGCCAAAGGGCATGGCGAGGGCCTGCGCCAGCTCGCTGCGCAGGTAGGACTGGGCGGAACGGATCTCGTCCATGCGTTCGATCGCACGGTCGCCGCTGCGCACGATGCGCCCGGCGGTACTGATGCCCGAGTAGACGCCGAGCAGCACGATGGACAACAACGCCAGCGCCGCCAGCACTTCCATCAGGCTGAAACCGCGGACGCGCCTCACGGCGGATTCCCCTGTGCGCCGACCAGGCGCAACGTGGAAAAGTGCGCGCGACGCTCGTGGCCGTCATCGCCCCACAGCACATCGAGGTCCAGCCGCACCATGCGGCTGCTGGCACCCGGGTTATCCGGCGAGGGATCACCCACCTCGAAGGGCGCCACGTTGAGCCGCCAGCGGTATGTGTCGTCGAAGCGGCCCTCGCTGCTGCCTTCCTGCACCGGATCGACGATGAACGCGCCATCGAGCAGGCTGCGTGCGCGCAAGGCGGCCTGCGTGCGTTCGTTGGCGCGCGCGGTGAGGCTCATGGAACTGCCGGCCACCTGCATCAGCGCAGCGAACGCGATGGCGAGGATGGCGATGGCCGCGATCACCTCGAGCAGGCTGAACCCCCGTGCGCGTCGCGGTTGTAAACGATGTGCATGCATCAGGGCGTCTGCACCACGCTGACGGCGCCGGTGAGCCAACCGACGTTGACGTGCCATTCCCGCTGGCCGCGCTTCAGGGTGATCCTGCCGCCCGTCGAGCTGCCATCGGGAAAGAAGCGGATGCGCCCCGTCGTGGCGTTGGCCTGGTCTTCGCGTGCACTGGTGATGGCGACGCTCATATCGCGCGGCAGCCGCACGGCCTGCTTGCCGGCGGGGCGGTAGGTGGCGTGGGCCACGTCCACCTCCAGCGCCTGGTTTTCCCCTTTCACGATGGCCTGGGTGCGCGTGTAGCGCAGCGCCGCCGCGAGTTCACCGCTGGCCGCATTCACCCGCGCGCTGGCCAGCCCCTGGGTGACAGGGATGGACACCGCTACGGCGGCCAGGCCGATCAGGATGATCACGGCCAGCATCTCGAACAGCGTGAAGCCGCGCACGCGCATGGCCGTGACCTTTCCGCTTCGCCTTACTGCCAGTTGCCGACGTCGGCCGAGTAGCCGTCGCCGCCGGCCTTGCCGTCCTGGCCGTAGAACACCAGGTCGTACTGGCCGTGTTCACCGGGGAAACGGTAGCCGAAGGCGTGGCCCCACGGATCCTTCAGGTCGGACGGTTTCGCGTACGGGCCCTGCCAGTTCTGCGCATCGGCGGGCTTGCTCACGAGGGCGTCGAGCGAGGCCGGCGGCGCGCCGTTGTCGAGCGAGTAGTTGTCGATCTTCTGCGTCAGCGTGGTGAGCTGCGCCTTGCCTGCGCCGTACTTGCCCTTGTCGACGTTCTTGCCAACCTGGGTAACGACGATGGCGCCGATGATGCCGATCAGCACGATCACCGCGAGCATTTCCAGCAGCGTGAAGCCGCGGGCGTGGCTGTGTCGGAGGGTACGGGTCGAGCGCATGGCGAAACTCCTGAAAACGAATCGGTCAGTTGATGTTGCTGGTGAGGCTGAGCAGCGGCAGCAGGATCGCGGCCATGATGAAAGCGACGAGCACGGTCATGACAATGGTGAGCGTCGGCACGAGCGCCGCCAGCAGGCGGTCGATGGCGCGCTTGGCTTCGATGTCGAAGGTGTCGGCCACCTTGAGCAACATCCCGTCGAGCGCACCGGCCTCTTCGCCCACCTGGATCATCTGCAAGGCCAGGCGGGGAAAGCGCTCCGTCTGTGACAACGCACTGCCCAGCCCGGTTCCGCCCTTCACCCGATCCGCCGCCTGTTCCAGCGCGAGATCCAGGGCCCGGTTACCGGTGACCTGGCGCGCGATGGACAGGGCGCCGAGCAGCGGCACGCCGTTTTTCAGCAAGGTGCCCAGCGTACGGGCGATGCGCGCGGTTTCCACCTTCAACAGCAGCGGCCCGGCCACGCGCATGGTCAGCAGCCGCGCATGGAAGCGCAGCCGCGCATCCGGGTCGCGCAGGCGCAGGCGCAGGAACGCCGCGAGCACGACGAGGCCCAGGCCAATGGCCCACCACCAGTCGCCGATCACCGTGCCGATCGCCAGCACGACTTTGGTAATGAGGGGAATGGGAACCTGCATGTCGGCGAAGATCGGCACGAACTGCGGCACCACGTACGCCAGCAGGAGGACGAGCGAACCGAGCACGCCGACCATGAGGAACGCGGGATAGATCAACGCGTTGATGATGCTGCCGCGCAGGGCCTGCGAGCGTTCGAGGTAATCGGCAAGGCGGCGCAGGGTTTCGTCGAGCGAGCCGCCCGCCTCGCCGGCGCGCACCAGGCTGATGTAGAGGCGCGGAAAAGCGCCGTTCTCTTCATCCAGTGCCGTGGACAACGTGGTGCCGCCGCGCACGCGGTCGCGGATGCGTTCCACCATGTTCTTCGCCCGCTCGCCTTCGGGCAGGTCGAGCAGGATGCCCAGGGCGCGGTCCAGCGGCTGGCCCGCGCTGAGCAGCGTGGCGAGCTGGTGGGTGAACTGGGCGAGCTGGTCACCCGTGAAGGGACCCTTGCGAAACAGCGCGGAGAGACCGCTTCCTGACGCTTCGCCATCGGCGGGCGCAGCCTCGAGCGGCACGTGGCCCTGGTCCTGCAGGCGCGCCACCACATCCTCGACCGAGGGTGCTTCCATGCGTCCCGCCAGCAATTCACCGGCGGCGCTGATGGCACGGTAGCGGAACTGGCTCATGCTCAGGATTCCTGCGTGACGCGCAGGACCTCTTCGATGGTGGTGACACCGGCGACGGCCTTGGCCAGGCCATCCTCATACATGTTGCGCATGCCCTCGGCGCGGGCCTGGCGCTCGATCTCGCCCGCGTCCGCGCGCTGCATCACCAGCCGGCGGATGGGATCGCTCATGACCAGGAACTCGATGATCGCGCGGCGGCCACGGTATCCCGTGGGGTTGGCGGCACTCGTTCCCGGCTTCCACAGGCGGATCGGGCGTTCATCGGTGTATTTGTGCAGCTGGAACTGTTCGATGACTTCGGGCATCGCTTCATAGGGAATCGCCGTTTCCGGATCCAGGCGGCGCACGAGGCGCTGGGCGAGGATGCCGTTGACCGTGGAGCCCAGCAGGTAGTCTTCCACGCCCATGTCGAGCAGGCGCGTGACACCGCCGGCGGCGCTGTTCGTATGCAGCGTCGACAGCACCAGATGGCCGGTGAGCGCGGACTGGATGGCGATGCGGCAGGTTTCCAGGTCGCGCATTTCGCCGATCATGATCACGTCCGGATCCTGGCGCACGATGGAGCGCAGCGCACCCGCGAAGTCGAGGCCGATCTGCGGCTTCACCTGGATCTGGTTGATGCCCTCGATCTGGTATTCCACAGGATCTTCGACCGTGATGATCTTCACGTCCGGCGTATTGATCTGCGACAGCGCCGTGTACAGCGTGGTGGTCTTGCCCGAACCGGTGGGGCCGGTGACCAGCAGGATGCCGTGCGGCCGGTCGAGCACTTCGACAAAGCGGTCGCGGAAGCTGTCGGTAAAGCCCAGCGACGCGAAGTCGAAGACCACCGATTCGCGATCGAGGATACGCATCACCACCGACTCGCCGAAGCTGGTGGGCACGGTGGACACGCGAAGGTCGAGTTCCTTGCCCTGGACGCGCAGCTGGATGCGGCCATCCTGCGGGAGGCGGCGCTCGGCGATATTCAGGCGAGCCATGATCTTGACGCGCGAGATCACCGCGGCGGTAGAGCTCGACGGCGGCGCCTCGACTTCATGCAACACGCCATCGATGCGGTAACGCACCTTCAGCCGGTTTTCGAACGGCTCGATGTGGACGTCCGACGCTCGCTGTTCCACGGCACGCTGGAGGATCAGGTTGACCAGGCGGATGACCGGCGCCTCGGACGCGAGGTCGCGCAGGTGCTCCACGTCGTCTTCCACGGCCGCGCTGCCATCGAGGCTTTCGACGATGCTGCCCATCGCTGAACGACCCTGGCCGTAGTAGCGCTCGATCAGGTCGTCGATTTCCGAACGCAGGCCCACGCGCAACTGAACGTCGCGGCCGGTGGCCAGGCGAACGGCCTGCAAGGGATACGGGTCGGCCGGGTCGGCCATGAGCAAGGCCAGCCCATCGTCGCCCTCGCGGACGGGAACGACGTGGTACTGCTTGAGAAACCGCGTAGACAGGTCGACATCGGCCGGCGGCATGTCGGGAGCGTCCTTGGCGGCGAGCAGGGACAACCCGAGCAGGGCCGCCCACGCATCCGCCAGGTCCCGCTCCGACACCAGGCCCAGGCGGGCCATCAGCGACGTGAGGGTGCCTTCCGGGGTCTCGTCGTGCAGGCGGCGAGCCCGCGCGAGGTCGGTGTCCTTCAGGCGCCCGTGCGCCACGAGGTGCGCGCAGACCTGGGCTTCACCCGGTTCGCCGGTCAGCATGTCCTTATGCTCAGTTGTCGCAGACATGCTTTTTCACGCTCCGGTCGTGTCGGTATCGATGCCCCCGTTCCTGGGGCCTTGGGCCGCTATTGGTAGCACATACCATGCGTCGACGGCGACCGCGTGACGCGCATCCTGCGACGCGCTGCAACAAAGGAAAGGCCGGCGTCACCGCCGGCCTTGAAAGGATATGGCGGCCCCGTGTAGGCGGCCGCCGTGCCGATTACCAGCCGATGCCTACACCAACACCGCCCGAAGTCTCACCGCCGCTGACGGCAGCCCCGAAGGTCAGGGCGGCATGCGACGAGAGGGCGCGTGAGTAACCCACCGACAGCGCGCCCTGGCCCTTGTAACCGCCCGCACCCACGCCGAGGCGGTTATCGCCGCTGACGCCCTGGGCGCTGAAGGCCATCTGCGACATCGCCGCACCCATCGCACCCACCTTGTTCAGGCGGTCGTTGAGATTGTCGAAGCGATGGTCGACCTGGCGCTTGTAGTCGTCGAAGGCACCGCCGCTGATCACATCGCCGAACTTCTGGTCGGTGTAGGCCTTGGCGGAGTTGAGGGTCGTGGCGTCACCCTGGTCAGCGTACGACTTGGCCGTGGTCAGGGCCTGGTCCACCTGGCCGACGTTGGCCGCGTCGGTCGGCGCGGTGCCGGCGGCGACATTGGTCACCCGGCGCTCCGCACCGACGGAACCCACGGAGACGGTGTTCGGCTCGGTAGCCACCGAGTTCGCACCGAGGGCGACGCTGTTGGTCGCGGCGGCCGTGACGGTGGCCCCCGTGCCGACGGCCGTGCTGTCAGCGGCACCGATGGTGGCGTTGTTGCCGATGGCCAGGTCGGTCGGGTCCTTGGCGTAGCTGCCGGTGCCGATGGCGGTCCCGTTGCCGGTGCCTTCGACAATGGCCTGTGCCGCGGGTGCCGCCGCTGGCGTCACCGCCGCGGGGGCGGCAGCGACGGAGGCCGGCGCCACGTAGGCGGTCGTGCCCGTACGCGGGGTGGTCACCCCCGTTTCCAGGTTGCCGACGCGACTGCCGAGGGCGCTGAGGGCGCCATCCAGCGCACCTACCGCATCGCCCACGGTGCTGTACGAGCCGCCCTGTACGCGGAACACCGGGCCGATGAAGCCGTTGGCGCCCATGGTTGCACCGCCGCCCAGTGCCAGCGCCACCGCGTTACCCGCGGCATTGCTGGTGCCGGCGAAGGCGCTGGCCACCGCGCTGTTCAGCTGGGTGAGGTTGACGGCATCGGTGGCCTGCGTGCCCGCCGCGACGTTGGTGATCTGGCGGTTGCTGCCCGCCGAGCCCACCGAGACGGTATTGGCGCGCGTCGCTACCGAGCCACTGCCCAGCGCCACGGAGTTCTTCGCCGTGGCGCGTGCGCTGTCACCCAGGGCGGTGGCACCGGCGCCGGCCGCGTTCGCGGAGGCACCGAGGGCCGTACCCGATTCCTTGCTGGCGGTCGCGAACGAGCCGATCGCCGTGGACAGGTCGCCGGATGCCGTGCTTCCGGCACCCACGGCCGTCGCGTAGGCGCCGGCGGCGCTGGCGTTGTCGGAGCCGTCGTTCGCACCGTTCGCCGAGACGTAGTGCGCCGCGCTGCTCACGCTGTCAGCCAGCGTGTCCAGCTGGCCCTTGTTGACCGCATCGGTGGCCTGCGTTGCTGCCGCCACATTGGTCACCTGGCGTTCCGAGCCGACCGCACCGACCGAGACCGTGTTATCGCGAGAAGCGACGGACCCGGCGCCAAGCGCGACGCTGTTGGCACCGCTGGCTTCCGCGGTGGCACCGAGTGCGGTGCTCGCCGCGCCCGTGGCCGTCGAGGCGCTGCCCATCGCCGTGGCGTTGCCGCCGTTGGCGAAGGCGCCGCTACCGTACGCACTGTCACCGGTACCACCGGCGAAGGCGCCTGAACCCGCGGCGGTCGCGAACTGGCCGGCCGCGGTGGCATCGTCGCTGCCATCACCCGTACCCGTCGCCTTGAAGAAATGGCTGGCGTCACTGACGCTACCGGCCACCGTGTCGAGCTGCGACTTGTTCACCGCATCGGTGCCCTGCGTACCGGCAGCGACGTTGGTGATCTGACGCTCCGCACCCACATCGCCCACCGACACCGTGTTGTCACGATCGGCGTAAGCATTGGCACCCAGCGCCACGCTGTTGTTGCCGATCGCCTGGGCACCCGCGCCGAGGGCCGTGCCGCTGTCGCCCAGCACCCAGCTGTTGGTGCCGATCGCGACCGCATTGGCGGCCTCAATGCCAAACAGCGAGAAGCCGGTTTCGGCGTACTGGCCGATCGCGACGCTACCCGTGCCGGCAGCACTCGCTCCGCCACCGATAGCTACCGCTCCATCGCTGTATGCGGCCGAACCGTAACCCACCGACGTAGCCAATGCACCCGGCGCGTACGCCTGCGCGCCCAGTGCCGTGGAGCCCTGACCCGAGGCTTCCGACAGGAAGCCCGCCGCCAGCGACTGCTCGCCCTGGGCAAACGCTGCCGTGCCCAGCGCGGTAGCGAACTGCCCTTCCGCCTGAGCGCTTGCGCCGACCGCCGTAGCCGCCAGGCCCGACGCCGTCGCCGGACCCACGGCTTCGCCCGTGGCGCTGTAGGTGATCAGCGGATCGCCATTCTCATCCACCGCTTGGCCACCGATCGCCGTGGTGCCGTTAGCCGTGGCCTGTGCGCCACCGCCGTAAGCCGAGGCGTTCTTGCCCTGCGCCGTTGAGCCGTAACCGCTCGCGATCGCCGAATCGCCCTGCGCGTTGGCGGCGGCGCCGAGCGCCGATGCACCGACGCCGTGGGCGCTCGCACCGTTGCCCACCGCCGTGGCGTAATCACTATCAGCCACGCTGCTCGCACCGACGCTGGTGGCACCATTGCCATCGGCAATCGCGCTGTAGCCATTGGCGGTGCTGTCATCACCGAACGCGGCGCTGGAGGCGCCGGTCGCCGTCGAGCGTGCGCCCGAGGCTTCGCTGTTCGCGCCGACCGCCGAACTGTTTTCGCCCGTCGCCACCGCCAGGCCACCCACGGCCGTGGCGTTGTTCGCACCGGCAAAGCTGCCGCTGCCGATCGCCGAGGAGAAGTCGCCGATGGAGGCGGCCAGCGCACCGACCGCCGTGGACTGCGTGCCCAGTGCAATGGATTCCGCACCCAGTGCGCTCGAGCCCAGGTCGAGTGCCGAGGCGGATTCACCCAGCGCCGTGCTGCTCGCACCGCTGGCTTCACTCTGCGTGCCCACCGCCGTCGACAGATCGCCGGTGGCGTTCGCCACCGCGCCGAACGCCGATGCCTGTGCGCCGCTGGCATTGGCGCCGACGCCCACTGCCGAGGCGGCAAAGCCGTTGGCATTCGCGCTCGCACCCACCGCCGTACCGCCGACATCCGCGCTGGTCGCACCGGTATCCACCGGCACGCCACCGTTGGTGATCAGCGGGTTGCCGTCTGCATCCACCGCGACGCCGCCGACCGCGACGCTGCCCGGCCCGTTAGCCTGCGAACCGGCACCGTAAGCGGCGCTGTTCTGGCCCGTGGCCGTGGCACCGTAACCGGAGGCCGTGCTGTTCACACCCGTCGCGAACGAGCCACTGCCGTAGGCACTCGCGCCATTCGCACCGGCGAAGGCACCCGAGCCGGACGCCGTCGCAAAATCACCGATGGCCGTGGCATCGTCCGTGCCGTCATTGGCGCCGTTGGCCTTGAAGTAACGCGTGGCTTCGGTCAGGTTGCCCGATACCGCATCGAGCTGCGACTTGTTCACCGCATCGGTGCCTTCCGTGCCGGCAGCGACGTTGGTGATCTGGCGTTCGGCGCCGACGTCACCCACCGACACCGTGTTGTCACGATCGGCGTAAGAATTGGCACCGAGTGCCACGCTGTTGTTGCCGATCGCCCAGGCACCGGCGCCGAGCGCGGTACCGCTGTCGCCGAGCACCCAGCTGTTCGTACCGACCGCGACCGCATTGGCGGCCTCAATGCCAAACAGTGAGAAGCCGGTTTCGGCGTACTGGCCGATCGCGACGCTACCCGTGCCTGCGGCACTCGCTCCGCCACCGATGGCCACGGCACCGTCGCTGTATGCGGCCGAGCCGTAACCCACCGACGTAGCCAATGCACCCGGTGCGTACGCCTGCGCGCCCAGCGCCGTCGCACCCTGCCCCGACGCTTCCGACAGGAAACCCGCCGCCAGCGACTGCTCGCCCTGCGCGAAAGCTGCCGTACCCAGCGCGGTGGCAAACTGCCCTTCCGCCTGGGCGCTTGCGCCGACCGCCGTAGCCGCCAGGCCCGACGCGGTTGCCGGACCGACTGCTTCACCCGTGGCGCTGTAGGTGATCAGCGGATCGCCGTTCTCATCCACCGCCTGGCCACCGATCGCGGTGGTGCCGTTGGCCGTGGCCTGTGCGCCGCCGCCGTACGCGGCCGCGTTCTTGCCTTGCGCCGTCGAGCCGTAACCGCTCGCGATGGCCGAATCACCCTGCGCGTTGGCGGCTGCGCCGAGCGCCGATGCACCGACGCCGTGGGCGCTCGCACCGTTGCCCACCGCCGTGGCGTAATCACTATCAGCCACGCTGCTTGCACCGACGCTGGTGGCACCGCTGCCATCAGCAATCGCGCTGTAGCCGTTCGCTGTGCTGTCGTCACCGAACGCGGCACTGGAGGCACCGGTCGCCGTCGAGCGTGCGCCCGAGGCTTCACTGTTCGCGCCGACGGCCGAACTGTTTTCGCCGGTTGCCGTGGCCAGGCCGCCTACAGCGGTGGCGTTGTTGGCGCCCGCATAACTGCCGCTGCCGATGGCAGAAGCAAAGTCGCCATTGGTCGTCGATACCGCACCGACGGCGGTGGACTGGGTGCCCACGGCAATCGCTTCGGCACCCAGCGCGCTCGCGCCCAGATCCTGTGCGGATGCCGATTCGCCCAGCGCCGTGCTGCTTTCTGCCGCGGCATACGTGTTCCAGCCAATGGCCGTCGCATAGTCCGCCGTGGCCCACGCGCCCGCACCCAGGGCGGTCGTCGCATAGCCCGTGGCCTGCGCGGTGAAGAACCCAAACGCGCTACCACCGACGGCCACGCTTTCGTCCCCGGCTGCCGTGGCGCTCTCACCCACGGCCACGCTGCTCACGCCACTCGCGGCGCTTTGCGTACCCACGGCCGTGGAATAATCGCCCGTGGCGTTCGCCACCGCGCCGAAGGCCGACGACTGCGCACCGCTTGCGTAAGCGCCTACGCCAACCGCCGACCCGGCAAAGCCGCTGGCACTCGCACTCGCGCCGACCGCCGTACCGCCGACATCCGCGCTGGTCGCACCGGTATCCACCGGCACGCCACCATTGGTGATCAGCGGGTTGCCGTCTGCGTCCACCGCGACACCACCGACCGCGACGCTGCCCGGCCCGTTAGCCTGCGAACCGGCACCGTAAGCGGCGCTGTTCTGGCCCGTGGCCGTCGCACCGTAACCGGAGGCCGTGCTGTTCACACCCGTCGCGAACGAGCCACTGCCGTAGGCACTCGCGCCATTCGCACCGGCGAAGGCACCCGAGCCGGACGCCGTCGCAAAATCACCGATGGCCGTGGCATCGTCCGTGCCGTCATTGGCGCCGTTGGCCTTGAAGTAGCGCGTGGCCGAGTTCACGGCATCCTTCACCTGCGCGACGTTCGCCGCGTCGGTATCTTCCATACCCGCCGCCACGTTGGTGATCTGGCGCTCGGCGCCGACATCACCCACCGACACCGTGTTGTCGCGATCCGCCACCGAACCCGCACCCAGCGCGACGCTGGCGACGCCGAGCGCGGCGCTCTGCGTGCCGATAGCCGTCGAATAGTCACCCAGGGCATTGGCCACCGCACCGACCGCCACCGACTGCGCGCCGCTGGCGTAGGCACCCACGCCGAACGACGACGCGGCGAAACCCGCCGCCTGTGCGCTCGCGCCGACCGCCGTGCCACCCACATCGGCACTGGTCGCGCCGGTGTCGACCGGCACGCCGCCGTTGTTGATCAGCGGATTGCCGTCCGCATCCACGGCCACGCCGCCGACGGCGACGCTACCCGGGCCGTTAGCCTGCGACCCCGCGCCATACGCCGCGCTGTTCTGTCCCGTCGCGACGGCGCCGTAACCAGTTGCCGTGGCATTGCCACCATTGGCGAAGGCACCGCTGCCGAAGGCGCTGTCGCCTGCGCCGCCCGCGAACGCGCCGGAGCCGGCAGCCGTCGCGTACTTGCCAGTGGCCGTGGCGTCATCGCTGCCATCGGCGAGGCCGTCCGCCTTGAAATAATGCTGGGCATCCGTCGTGGCGGCATCCACCGCATCGACGTGACCCGATACCGTGTCGACCCGGCCGTTGACCGTATCAACGCGTCCGTTCACCGTGGTGACGCGGTCGCCGACCTTGTCCAGCTGGCGCTTGTTCACCGCATCCGTCGCCTGCGTGCCGTCGGCGACATTGACGACCTGCCGCTCGCTGCCGCTGCGGCCGACGGAGACCGTGTTCGCGCGATTCGCTACCGAGTCCGAACCCAGTGCCACCGCGTTGTTGGCGATGGCGCGTGCACCGCGACCGATCGCCGTGCTGCCCGTGTTGGCGGCGTTGGCACCCTGGCCCACCGCCACCGAATCCGTGGCCGTGGCGCGCGTGCCCTGGCCAAGCGCCGTGGCGAAGTCGCCGCTGGACTGCGCGTCCTGGCCTACGGCGGTGCTGTAATCACCCTTTGAATTCGCCGCGGCACCGAGTGCCACGCTGTAATCACCCGCCGCCTTTGCCAGCGCACCGCAGGCGAAGGCCTGGTTACCCTTGGCGACCGGTGCGAGTCCCGATGAGAACCCGCTGCAAATGTTCCCGGCTTCGGCCGAGGGGCTGGCCAGCGCGAGCATCGCGCCTGCGGCCAGCGGCAGTGCTGCCATGGCGGCACGGAGGCGTCGGGAGGCCCCGCCCTTGCCGTTCGCACGTGCGTGTTCGGATGCAACGACCAGGATGCCGAGCGACTTGTTCCATACCTTGCTGTAGATCGTATTCACGTAACTTCCTCCCGTGGATGCCGCCGTTTGTGGCGGGCGACGGGGCGCGCCATGCGCTGCCTCCGGTGCCTGCCACCGAATGGAACCCGGGCCGCGCTGGGCGGCCCGGGTGTGATGCACTTACTGGGTGTAAACCGCCTGGACAGTGACGCCGCTATAGGCCTTCACGCCGGTGACCTGCAGGTACCAGGTGCCCTGTGCGGGGGTGGCCTTGGTGAACACCTCGGCATTGCCCGTGCGGTTGGCGACGGGGGTGAATGCCGTGGCGCCCGGGGCCTGCGTCGCGATCGACACATCGCCTGAACCACCCGCGGTGCGGAACGTGAGCGACTTCGCACCGGCCGGCACCGAGAGCGAATACACCTTCGTGCTACCCGCCGCGCCGGACTGGTTCGACAGGCCCACGTTGTTGCCGAGGCTGATCGCGTCAGGAATGGCAACGTGCCACGCGGTGTACTGCTTCTGCGTCTCCGCATCGCTCAGGCACGCATTGAGGCTGGTGGCCTGGCCTGCGGTGATGAGCCCGGAACCGGCCAGCGTGCTGGCGTAACCGCGCACGCCGGTGCGATATGCCGCCAGCGTCGCTGCATCACCGGCAATGATCTTCGCGTTGGAGATCACGTTGGCACCGATGATCACGCCACCCGGAACCAGGGTGGGGATGCCGGTGTTGCAGGTAAGCAGCAGCTGCCCGGTGGTGTTGAGGCCCCAGCCTTCATCCTTGAACAACGCCGGTGTCAGGTCGACGTCGATCTGGCCCATCAGGTCCTGGTTGATCGCGTATTCCATGATCGCGTTCGGGGTGAGGCGCGTGTCGTAATGCGAGAACGACGAGCCCTGCGCCAGCACGGTCGGCGCGTAGAGCTGGACATTGCCCTGCGCATCCGCACCCGCCAGGCCCGTGCCCTTGCCGACGGCGCCGGTGAGGCCGGTGAGGTTGGCCTTGAGCTTGTTGCCATCGACCTGGCTGAGCGCAATGGTCGGGATGGTGATCGTCGTGGTCGGCGTGCCTCCCGGGGTGATGGCACCGGCCTGGTTGTTGGCGATCAGCACCGCCTTCGCACCGGCCGCCTGGGCCGCCGCCACCTTGTCGGTGAAGGCGCAGGTGCCGCGATCGATCAGCGCGGTCTTGCCGCTGAGCGCCGCCGCGTTGGTGAAGGGTGTGCACGCATCCGCCGGCGCCGCCTGTACGACGCTGCCGTTGAAGTTCGCGGCAGTGGCCAGCGGCCCGAACGCGGCCTGGGCGAACTGGTAGTCGCCCGCCGCACCGGCCGGTGCCGTCACGCGGAAGATATCGGGCAGGCCCAGGGCCAGCGGAGCCTCCGCCTTGACGGTGGGGCCGGTGAAGACGAGGTTGCCGTCGTCCAGCGCCGCCGTGACGCGCTGCGCGGGCGTCAGGTCGTACCACTTCTTCATCTGCGTGTCGTTGAACACGAAGGTGGAGTAAATGTCCGGGCGGGCCACGCCGTCATCGCCCACGTACGGCGAGCCGGTGGTCAGGCTGTTGAAGCCCGAGAAGCCCAGGCCGTGGGCCATTTCATGCAGCACGACGTTGAGGAAGTTGATCGAGCCCGCCGGCGTCTTGCCGTCCAGGCCGTAGTACCACTTCGAACCTTCCAGGCAGCCGGTGGAACCCAGTGCCCCGTTGAACTGGCTCTGGATATCCGCTTCGCCCGGCGCACCGTCTTCCTTGGTCAGCGCATCGAACAGCGCGGAGTGGTACCAGGTGTTGCGCAGCGCGCCCGGAGGCAGCGTGCTGGTGTTGTCGAAGTAGAAGATGTACGTGGTGCCGGACGAGCCGAGCACGCCGGACGTCGCATCGCAGGAGAGCTTCTCGAACGTGGCGTTGTTGACGATGGTGACGTCGCTCTGCAGCACGGCACCCCACACGTCGGCGGCGAACTGGAAAACATTCAGTGCCTGTTTGCCGACCGTGGTGCCCGGGTTGCCGCCCACCGGCACCGCCGGTGTCGGGTCATCGAGGCCCTTGCCGGTACCGACGTCCTGGTTGACGATCTTGATCTCGGCTGCGCTGGCGCCCATGGCGCAGAACAGGCCGGCCGCCGCGATCGCGGTGAAGAGAAGAGTGCGGCGGATCATTTCACCACCTCCGGCGCCTTCGGCGCAGGCTGTACGCCATGGTCATCGTGGTGGACGCTGAGGCTGCCATCTGGTTGCCGTTCGGCGACGACGCTGCTCATCAGTTCCGCCGGTACCCGTACCGCCTTGGCGCGGACGCCGTTGGAGAGCGAGACGGTGCGGAACGTGGACTGCGCCTCGGCGGCCGTGCGTGGCTGGCCGGCGGCCAGCTTCGACGCGCCGATGTTCTGCGTGCCAAACGCTTTCGACAGCGCCGCACGCTCCTCGGCCGTTGGCTCGCGCAAACGGCCCGTTGCCGGGTCGATGGCCACCTGCACGCCTTGCACCACCACGGCCTGTGGGGCAGCGGTCTTCGGTGCGTCAGCGGCCTGCGCGGCTGTCGCGAGGGTGAAGACGCCCGTCAGCACCAGGCCCATGGCCTGTGCCAGTGTTCGTGAATACATTGCCCTTACCTCCCTTGAACGGCGCCGGGGACCCCTCCCCGAACGCCACGCCAGCGAAGACCCCCTCGCCGGCGCCATACGGAAAGCCCGCCCCCTGGCAGGGCTTTCCTTCCCGCCGGCACGGGGCCGGCGGGGCGTGCGCTTACGGCTCGACGAAGCGCGCGAGGACGCTGACGTTGGCGTACGACGCAGGGCTGGTGACGGTGACGTACCAGGTCCCTGCCGCCGGACGCGCCACCGTGACGGTCTCGTTGTTCGTGCCCTTCTTCGCCGACACGGTCTCCGTGCCCGCGGTACCGTTCTTCACGGCGATCGAGACATCGCCGGTGCCGCCCGTGGTGGTGAACACCAGCGTGCGCGCGCCCGTCGGCACGACGATGGAGAACACCTTGGCCGAGCCATCACCGGACGCCTTGAAGGCGGTGCCGTTGGTGAGCGCGGTGACGTCGGGCTCGCCCGGGTTGCCGTTGTCGTTGCCCAGCGCCTTGTTCACCGCCGCATAGGCATCGACGATGCCCGCGCCGATCACCTTGTCCGGCGTGGAGGGGAACGCGTGCGCCGTCGAGGTGAGCAGCGTGCGGATCTGGGCCGGCGTCGGCGTGGGCAGGTTGGCGCCCTTCGTCGCGGCAAGCATCAGCGCGACCGTGCCGGTGACATGCGGGGTGGCCTGCGAGGTGCCGGCCATGCCGCCGTAATCGGCCGTGGTCGGCTCGTGCAGGCCGTCATTGATGGCGGACCAGGAGAAGCCGGCGGAGACGATGGTGCCCGAGGAGGCATCGTTGGCATATACGCCGCCGCCCGGTGCGGAGAGCGCAACCACGCTGCCGTAGTTCGAGTAGAACGCGCGCTTGCCGGTGATGCCGTTGGACGCGACGGCGATGGCACCCGGGCAGCTCGACGGCGAGTAGTTCGCGGCATCGTCATCGGAGTTGCCGGCGGCCACCACCACCGTGGTGCCGCGCGAGATGGCGCTGGTGATGGCGTCGGCCGTCACCTGGTCATCGCTGCACTTGCCCGAACCACCCAGGCTCATGTTGATCACCTGGGCGACGTGCGTGTTGTCCGGCACGCCGTCGACATGGCCGCCGGAGGCCCACACGATCGCATCGGCAATGTCCGAGCTGTAGCCACCGCAGTGGCCCAGCACGCGAACCGGCAGGACTTTTGCCTTGTAGGCGATGCCCGCCATGCCGGTGGTGTTGTTGGTCAGCTCGGCGACGTTGCCGGACACATGCGTGCCGTGCCAGCTGGAGTCTTCCGCCGGATTGTCCGCGTCGACGCAGCCGCCGTTGGTCGCGAGGTATTTGTCGTCGCCCGTGGTCCAGTCGCCGAGGTCCCAGCCACCGGACACGCGGCCGTCGGTTGCACGGCCGGACACGAAAGCGTCGCTGATGAAGTCGTAGCCCGCATCGGCGAGCGACAGGTCGATGTCCGGGTGATTGGTGATGCCGGTATCGAGCACGGCCACCGTGATGCCCGTGCCATCGGAAAGATTCCACGCGTTGGCAACGTTGCTGCCGCCCTTGTTGGCGTAGCTGCTCGCGTCGGAGCCGATCTTCTCCGCGGTGCCGTCCGGCGCGCGGAAATGCCACTGGTAGCGGGCGTAATACTGGTCATTGGGGACGATGGGGCTGACAGCGGCCGCGGGAATATCGCGCACCTTCTGTTTCATCGTGTCGACCTGGACGTGCGCCACGGCAGGGTCGCTGGCGATCTGCCTAACCAGCGCATCCGCCTCGCTGGGGGTCAGCTTGCGCGACGTGCGGACGAGGTCGGCACCGATGCCGAGCTTGCGGACGTAAGCGGCCGTCGGCGCGGCGGTCTTGCCTGCACGCAATGAACTGGTGAGGGCGGCGGCGCGTGACAGCGCGGCGCTCACCGTTTGCGTCGCCGCGGCATGGTCCGTTCGCTGCGTGGTGCCATCGCGATAGGTCACGATGAAGCGGTCGACGCTGGTCGGCGCGCGCACCGTGCTGACGTTGTACGTGGCGTGGGGCGCGCTGGCCCCTGCGGCGAAGATCACTGGCGCCGTGGCCAGGACGAGCGAGGCGACGAACGACCTCGCGAAAAGACGATTTCCCATCTGCACTACCCCTAAGCCCGTGGTATTGCCTTGGACGGCCGATTGCGGGCCGCCTTCCTTTTGACGCCCCTGGTGGACGTCCCCTGCAAAAAAAGAAGCTCAGAAACTTCTCAAACGCTGTGTACGACGGCTTTTTGACGCTTTTTCCCCAGCCGTCGCAGGAACCTAACAGTATGAAAATGCGACCGTCAATGATTTGACGCAGTATTTCGCGTCGTCCGTATGGCCTATCCCCGAAACCCCGGCAAAACCCGCTGGCGAGGGCCGTATATGATTTAATTCATGGCTTTGCCGCGCGATAACGCATGCCCCCGCGCGTTTTCACATCCCTCAGATTGCGAAAAAAATCATGGACTTGATCGATATCGGCGCGAACCTGACGCACGATTCCTTCCACGCCGACCTGGCTGACGTGCTCGCACGGGCAAGCGCCCACGGCGTGGGCCGCATGGTCATCACGGGAGCTTCACGCGAAGGAAGTGAGCACGCCCTGAGCCTGGCGCGTGCCAGCGGGGGGCGGCTTTTTGCGACCGCGGGGGTCCACCCCCACCACGCCGTCGACTACGACGACGCCACCGATGCGCTGCTGCGCCGGCTGGCCACGGAGCCGGAAGTGCGCGCGGTGGGCGAAACCGGCCTGGACTACAATCGCAACTACTCGCCCCGCGAGACACAGCGCGAGGTGTTCGAACGCCAGCTCGCCATCGCGGCGGAGTTCGGCATGCCGCTGTTCCTGCACCAGCGCGACGCGCACCACGACTTCCTTGCGCTGCTGAAGCGCTACCGCGACAAGGTGCCCGCCGCGGTGGTCCACTGCTTCACCGACACCGGCGACGCCCTGCGCGATTACCTTGACCTGGATTGCCACATCGGCATCACCGGCTGGATCTGTGACGAACGCCGGGGCGCGCACCTGCGCGAGCTGGTGAAGCTGATCCCGGCGGACCGGCTCATGCTGGAAACCGATTCACCCTACCTGCTGCCACGCACCCTGCGGCCGATGCCGAAGGACCGGCGCAATGAGCCGATGTACCTCGCCCACATTCGTGACGAGGTAGCGAAGGATCGCGGGGAAACGCGCGAGGCGGTGACCGAAGCGTCGACGCGCACGGCCGAACGCTTCTTCCGCCTGCCCGAGCTTGCTTCAGCCGGCGTGTAAGCCGGTAAGCGAGGCCTCGGCGAGATCGACCTCGCGCACCAGCGTGCGCAGCGTCTCGTCATTGATGCTGTGGTCGCGGCGCAGCTCGTAGAGCTTGCGCCGCTCGGCGCGCAGGGCCGCCAGCCGCATGACGCGCTCCGTACCCGCTTCGGCACGCGCCTTGTCCGGCACGTCGCCCTCGTCGCCCGCGGCCTCCAGGCGCTGCTGGTAATCGGCCATGACCCGCGCGGCCACGCGTGACGCCAGCGCCACTGCGTCTGCATCGCCGCTCTCCTCCACCTTGTTCTGTTCTTCGGCAATACCGTGCAGCGCGGCCTCGGCCGCCAGCGCGCGTGCCTTGCGCTCTTCGCGAACCCGCGGATCCTCGCCGGGCAACTTCAGCCCCTTCACCGAGAGCGGCAAACCGACGACGCCGAACAACAGCGTGCACAGGATGACGCCCGAGGCGAGGAAGATCATCAGGTCCCGCACGGGGAACGCGACGCCCGGTGCCTTCAGGAAGGGCAGCGAGAGCACACCGGCCATGGTGATCGCTCCGCGCACCCCTGCCAGCGCCGTCGTCCACATCAGCCGCGTGCCCACCTTGGGCCGCTTTTCGCCGCGGTGCAGGGCACGCATCAGCACGAAGCGGAACGACACCCACACCCAGATGAAACGCAGGATCACCAGCACCAGGGTGATGGCCACGACGTAAGCGCCGAGGTACCACAGCTCACCGCCGCCGGCTTGCTGCAGGTCCGTCTTCGCGCCATCGACGATTCCCGGCAGCTGCATGCCCAGCAGCAGGAAGATCAGGCCGTTGAAGACGAACTCCACCATCGACCACACCGCACTGTTCTGCATGCGCGTGGCCACGTAGCTGCCTTTGAGCACATCGGTGTAGTTCATCATCATGCCCGCCGCCACCGCCGCGAGGATGCCGCTGACACCGAAGTGTTCCGCGAGCAGGTAGGCAGCGAACGGCAACAGCAGAAGCAACGCGACCTGGCTGGCGGAATCGACCTCGCCACTCCAGCGCAGCAGCCGCCGGCGAAAGAGGCCGAACGTGTAGGCCACCAGTGCGCCCGCCGCGACACCACCCAGCGCGGTTACGGCGAAGTCGCCTGCCGCCTTCCACACGGAAAAATGGCCGGTGATTTCCGCCGCGACGGCAAACTGCAGCGCCACCAGTCCCGATGCATCGTTGAGCAGGGCCTCACCGGAGAGGACGTGCATCAGCCGCGACGGCATGCGCGTACCGCCGGTCACTGACGACGTGGCCACCGCATCGGTGGGCGACAGCACTGCCGCCAGCGCGAACGCCACGGCCAGCGGCACGGTGGGAATCATCCAGTGCACGAAGTAGCCGACACCGACGATGGTGAAGAACACCAGGCCAATGGCCAGCGCGAGGATCGGCCCGCGCAGCAGGAACAGTTCGCGCTTGGGAATGCGCCAGCCGTCGGCGAACAGCAGCGGCGGAATAAACAGCAGGAAGAACAGCTCGGGGTCGAATTCGACATGCAGCCCGAAAGGCCGTGCCAGCAGCGCACCCAGGGCGATCTGCACCACCGGCAAGGGCAGGCGAAAGGGCAGGATGCGCACGACCGCGCCCGACAAGGCGACGACCAGCAGGAGGACGAGGATGGTGATGACAAGTTCCATCACCTCACGCTACCGACCCGGGGCCCGGAAGGGCAAGCCGAAAGCCCCATGAAAGCGTAATTTCCTGCGATTCGGACGTAAGTACCTGCTTAGGACTTATTCCTATTGTTTACAAGTATTTCACGGGTTTACGTTGTTTTCACGCACCGGACTCTGGTGCTGTCGATAGCTGCCTCCAGGGGATGTACGCGAGGCAGCACGGCTTACACGGCAGAACCTTTCTTGTCGTCTATTTGGGGAATCCGACATGCCAGCTCCGTTCCGGTTTGTACTCCCTTCCAAAGGCTCGCGTTTGCGCCTGCCTTGACCGCGTGATGCCGTTTGCCCGCCAGAAGGCAGGCGGCACCGCGTAATCGTGCTCATCGACCAACCCACCGCAGCCGCGGTGACCATCCGCGTGCCGCGCGGGTGTGGGGTTGTTCGTCCCGCCATTCGTCAGAAGCGTCTTTCAGGAGGGTAGGTTCATGCAGTTCGTCTCGCGCACCGCGGCCCCGCCGCGCCGCAAACTCACACTGGCCGTTGCCTTTGCCGTCGCGGCCGCCGCCAGCGGCGGCGCGCTCGCCCAGAGCAACGCCACCGGCTCCATCTTCGGCTCCGCCACGCCCGGCGACGTCGTCCATATCGAGAACACCGACACCGGCCTGCGCCGCGATATCACGGTGGACAGCAGCGGCCGTTACCGCGCCAACTCGCTGCCCATCGGCTTGTACGACGTGACGCTGATGCACAACGGCACGGCGGTCGACACGCACAAGAAGGTGCAGACCCAGATCAGCCAGAGCACGGACGTGTCGTTTGCCGCGACCGCCACCGCCGGCAACGCCACGGAACTGGGCAGCGTGCAGGTCACCGCCAACAGCCTGCCGAGCATCGACGTCAGCTCGGTCGACTCGCGCACGGTGCTCAGCGCCGACCAGCTCTCCAAGCTGCCGATCGCCCGCACCTCCATCAGCTCCATCGCCCTCCTGGCCCCGGGTACCACCTCGGCGGCCCGCGGCTACGGCAACGCGCTGTCCTTCGGTGGCTCGTCCGCATCGGAGAACGCGTATTACATCAACGGCTTCCAGGTCACCAACCCGCTTACCGGCGTCAGCTCCCGCCAGCTGCCCTATGACGCGATCGACCAGGAGCAGGTGCTCATCGGTGGTTACGGCGCCGAGTACGGCCGCTCCACCGGCGGCGTGATCAACGTCGTGACCAAGCGCGGCTCCAACGACTGGAAGGGCGACGTCCAGGTGCTGTATTCGCCGGACTCGCTCGCCCAGGCCCCGCGCAACATCTACTACCGCGACGGAACGAAGTACCAGCGCGGCAACCCGTACACCTGGCGCGACCAGAACAACCTGCAGTACTCCGGCTCGCTCGGCGGCGCCCTGATCAAGGACAAGCTGTTCATCTTTGCCGCCGCGGACTGGATCCGCCAGACCGGTAACTACACCGCCGCCAACGGCGCCAACGACGACGAGCGCGATACCTCGAAGACCAAGCGCTGGTTGACCAAGATCGACTGGAACATCACCGATAACAACATCCTGGAACTGACGGGCATCGGTGACACGGAAACGGTCGACTCCTCGATCTTCGGTTACAACTACACCACCGGCCGCGGCGATTACCTCGGCCACCAGTACACCAAGAACTACAACGGCACCCAGACCAACGGCACGCCCGGCGGCGATACCTACATCGCGCATTACACCGGCTACGTCACCGACGACCTGACCATCAATGCCATGTACGGCCGCGCCCACTCCGACCACTCGCAGGTGGTGGACCAGGCCGGTGGCCTCAACTGCACGTCGATCACCGACAACCGCACGGCGTTCAAGGCGAATCCGCAGGGCGGTTGCGTCGTGGGCTCGACCACCCAGCTGACCCCCGGCTCCAAGGACAGCACGAAGGGCTGGAGCGCCAACATCGAATACCGCCTGGGTGACCATGACCTGCGCGCGGGTGTCGATAACTACGTGCTCCGCGCCACCTGGGGTGCCGTGCCCGTGGGCGGTACCGGCTACATCTACAACGACATCGGCGACGGCTCGTCGATCCAGAACCGCCTGAGCAACCTGGGCCTCGACCCGGCGCTGTACAACCCGGCTGACTTCGCCAACGGCTACTACGTCGAGTCCACCGCCCTGTCCACCGGCACCTCCGCGCGCACCAACCAACGCTCGCAGTTCGCAGAAGACAACTGGCAGATCAGCGACCGCTGGCATTCGTACATCGGCCTGCGTAACGAGCAGTTCTCCAACTACAACGGCGTGGGCGAAGCCTATGCCCGCTCGCGCCACCAGCTCGATCCGCGCCTGGGTGTGTCGTGGGACGTCTACGGCGACAGCTCGCTGAAGATCTACGCCAATGCCGGCCGCTACCACCTCGGCCTGCCCACCTCGGTGGCTGTGCGCGGTGCCGGTCCGTCCACGTATCCGTCGCAGTACTTCGGCTTCACCGGGATCGACCCGGCCACGGGCGCGCCCACCGGCCTGATCAGCGGCCCGTACTCGGGCACGTACTACCTGAACGGCGCCAACGGCATCCCGCCGGATGCGAAGACCGTCTCGGCACAGCAGCTGCACTCGTACTACCAGGACGAGTACATCCTCGGTTTCGACAAGCAGTTGGAAAACAACTGGGTGGTCGGTGCCAAGGGCATGTATCGCAAGCTGCGCAGCCTCATCGACGACATGTGCGATCCGTCGTCGCTGCAGGCATGGGGCGACCGCAACGGGCTGAGCGACGAGGTGAAGGCCGGTATCGGCCGAAGCACCGGTTGCTGGCTGTTCAACCCGGGCCGCGCCAACACGTTCACGCTCTCGCCCGCCGACGGCCAGTACCTGAGCGTGCCGCTCACCGCCTCCGACCTCGGGTTCCCGAAGCCGAAGCGTTCGTACTACATGCTCGACCTGTACGCCGAACACCAGTTCAGCGACAAGTGGTACGGCAAGATCGACTACACCTACTCGCGCAGCTACGGTAACTCGGAAGGCCAGCTGGACTCGAACATCGTCCAGGCCGACGTGTCCACCACCGAAAGCTGGGATTTCCCGGCGATCATGGAGAACACCAATGGCGACCTGCCGAACGACCGCAAGCACCAGCTTCGCGTCTACGGCACGTATGTCCTGAACGACGAGTGGCAGTTCTCGACCGTCACCCGCATCACCTCCGGTGCGCCGGTCAGCTGCCTGGGTACCCGCCCGGCCTCCGTGGGTGGCGATCCGTACGGCTACGGCAACAACTACTTCTGGTGCAACGGTGAGCCCGCGCCGCGTGGCTCGTATGGCCGCACGCCTTGGACGAAGACGGTTGACGTAAGCGCCGCGTGGAAGCCGCTCTTCGCCGACCACAAGCTCACCTTCTCGGTGGACGTGTTCAACCTGCTCGGCCAGCAGCAGGTCACCCAGTACTACGAGTACGGCGAACTGCCCAATGGCTCGCCCAACCCGCAGTACAAGCGCGCTCGCTCCTTCCAGGATCCGCGCTACGTCCGCCTCGGCGCACGGTACGACTTCACGCTTTGATGCAGCACGCATAACAACAACAGGTGCAGTTCCCCGGATCTCGGCCGCTCCCTTGGAAGGGAGCGGCCATTTTTTTGCCTGGTTCGGGGGCTTGAAAGCCCGCAACAACGCAGCACAAAAAGCCGCTTTCGATGAAACATGTTTCATCTGCGGGCTAACAAATCCCGCAAGAAATCCCTGCTGCAAAACCGCAAAGGGCGACGCTCGGCCAAAGTCGCTTCGCAAGGCACCCTACCCGCCCTTGCGAATGCCGCCGGCGCAATAGCCTCAATTCCCCGCGTTCATGAACCGCGCATTGAGTGGCGATCACTGCCGCGCGTAGTTTCAGCCCGCTTGTTGCGGATTTGTTAACGCAACTCGCGGCACACACACCACCGGGCGCCCTCGCCAAGGCACGCGAACCGGTTTGCATCACTTGTCATTTTCCGGGGAGATTTAATGAACACGGGTCACACGAACAGGCAACCAGGCCGGCGCACCCTTGCGCTCGCGGTCGCGATCGGGCTTGGCTTCGCCAGCACGGCATCGCTCGCACAGAGCACCGCAGGCAGCATCTTCGGTACCGCCCAGCCGGGCAGCACCATCACCGCGACGAATACCGGCAGCGGCGTCAGCCGTTCGGCCACCGTCGGCAGCGATGGCAAGTTCAACATCGTCTCGTTGCTGCCGGGCAGCTACAAGGTCACCACCAACGGCAACGGCGCCAGCACGACGCGTGACGTCCAGGTGGTCGCCGGCCAGGGCTTCAACGTGAACCTCTCCGCCGCCCCGGCCGCGGCCGGCGGTGCGGAAGACCTGTCGGCGGTGTCGGTCACCGCCAACGCGCTGCCCGCCATCGACGTGGCATCGGCGCAGACCAGCACCGTGATGACCGCCGACCAGATCAAGCAGCTGCCGCTCGCGCGTAACCAGACCGCCGTCGCCCTGCTCGCCCCGGGCGCCACCAAGGGCGATAGCGCCTTCGGCAACCTGGCATCGTTCAGCGGTGCGTCGGTGGCCGAGAACAGCTATTACGTCAACGGCTTCAACGTCACCAACTTCTTCCAGAGCCTCACCTATTCGCAGGTGCCCTTCGAAGCCATCGATTCGGAAGACATCCAGGACGGTGGTTACGACGCCCAGTACGGCAACTCCACCGGCGGCGTGATCTCGGTCAACACCAAGCGCGGTACCAATACCTGGCAGGGCGGCATCGACTACACCTGGAACCCGTACCAGCTGCAGGCCCAGCAGCCCAACGTGTACCTGAAGAACGGCGCGCTGTTGCAGAACAACCGCCACAACAGCAACTACCTCATCGGCAACAACGGCACCGGCAACGCTACCGACTTCGGCCAGCGCTGGAACGCCTGGCTGGGTGGCCCGCTGATCAAGGACAAGCTGTTCATGTTTGCCCTCGTGGGCGGCACGCGCACGGCCGACGAGCACTACGGTGACACCACCGGTGGCGGCAACTTCAACAAGACCACCATCAAGGATCCGCGTTACCTGGTGAAGCTGGACTGGAATATCAACGAGAGCAACATCCTCGAATACACCGGATTCAGCGATACCTCGACCCAGCAGCAGAGCATCTACGGGTACGACTACGACGACAACGGCCAGCCGCACCGTGATGACTACCTGGGCCAGGTGTACGACAAGACGGGTGGCATGACCAACATCCTGAAGTACACCAACTACATCACCGACGACCTCACCCTGACCGCGCAGTACGGCAAGAGCACGAACAAGCGCGTCAGCACGGCGACCGCGGCCAACGGCATCGTCGAGTCGTACGATGGCAACATCTTCGACGCCACCAACTCGCCGGGCTGCCCGTCGATCACCGACTCGCGCACGCCGGTAAGCAACGGCGCCGCGGGCTACCCCCACTGCTCGTTCACCAGCGGCTCGCTCGATACGCCCAATGGTGAAGACAAGCGCGAAGCCGGCCGCATCGACCTCGAGTACCACCTGGGTGACCACGAGATCAAGGGTGGCTGGGCACGCGACCACTTCAAGACCGACACCGGCACCGCCTACGAGGGTGGCGCGCTGTACACGTACAGCTCGATTCCCGCGGAGATCCTCGGCCATGACCCGGGCCTGGATCCGGCCGACAGCGTGGTGCGCCAGACGGTGTTCGCCACCGGCGCGAAGGTGGGCATCACCCAGCGTTCCTACTACCTGCAGGACAACTGGCACGTCACCGACAACTTCATGGCGCGCATCGGCGTGCGCAACGACGGCTTCGAGAACACCAACAGCCTCGGTCAGACCTATGTGAAGCAGGTGCACAGCTGGCAGCCGCGCCTGGGCTTCTCGTGGGACGTGCACGGCGATTCCACCCTGAAGATCTACGGCAGCGCCGGCGACTACTCGCTGCCGCTGGACGGCAACGTCGCCCTGCGCGGCGCGTCGGCCTCGCTGTACCAGATCAAGTACTTCAGCTACACGGGCGTGGACCCGGTCACCGGCGCGCCGCTCGGCCTCGGTGCCCTGCCCCCTGCGTACGCGGCGGCATTCCCGGCACGTACCGGCACCACGTACGCGAACGGCGAGGCGGGTGTGGTCCCGAATCCTACCGCCGTGGCCACGCAGGACCTCAAGCCGTTCAAGCAGCGTGAGTTCATCCTCGGTGCGCAGCAGCAGGTGGAAGACTGGACGCTCGGCGTGAAGGCGATCTACCGTCGCATCCTCACCGGCATCGACGATTCCTGCGACTTCCGCCCGATCGCCAAGGCCGCCAACGCGCAGTACGGGCTGAACCTGGATACGACCAGCCTGACGCCGGAAGCGGCGAACGTGCCGGGCTGCTACATCTTCAACCCGGGCAGCGCCGTGACGCTGACGACGCCGGTGGATGCAACGGGCAAGATGTACAACATCCACCTCACCGGCGATGACGTCGGTGAGCCGAAGTACAAGCGCGCCTACGAGGCCCTGCAGCTGACGGCCGAGCGCAACTTCGATAACACCTGGTACCTGAAGACGTCGTACGTGTGGTCGCACCTGCGCGGCAACTCGGAAGGCGGCGTGGATTCGAGCAACGGCCAGGCTGACACCGGCACGACCGAACTGTTCGATTACCCGGAAATCATGGCCGGCACCAACGGCTACCTGCCGAACGATCGCAAGCACACGTTCAAGATCTACGGCGCATGGCAGCTCAACGACGAATGGCTGGTGGGCGCCAATGGCGTGTTCCAGACGGGCCGTCCGGAAAACTGCTACGGCCTGAACCCGATCGATGCGGTGGTCAACGGCGGTTACGGTTCGGGTGCCTACCTGTACTGCGACGGCATGATCGTCAAGCGTGGTTCGGTCGGTCGTACCCCGTCCTACTGGAACATCGACCTGAACGCCTCGTACAAGCCCATGTGGGCGAAGGGCGTGACCTTGTCGGCCAGCGTGTTCAACGTGTTCAACAAGCAGCACACGACCACGATCAACGAAGTGGGCGAAGACCCGAACGGCGCATCGCTGGTGAACAGCACCTACAAGGTGCCGACCGGCTTCCAGACGCCGCGTTACGTGCAGGTCTCGGCCGAGTACGACTTCTCGCTGTAACGGTTCATCACAAGAAGACAGGGCGCGCGGGCACTCCCTCCCGCGCCGCCTTGCAAGTCTCCCCAGATCGCCGCCTGCTCCCACGGGCGGCTTTTTTTCGGTCCGTCACACGCTTGCCGGCTTGCTCAGCCGTGGCGCGAGCACGAACACCGCAATCCCGACCAGGATCAGCGCAACACCCAACCACAACGCCGGCGGAAACCGCTCGCCGAACACAAGCCACGACGTAGCGATGCCCGACACCGGCACGAGCAACGAAAGGGGTGCCACCGAGGACGCCGGGTAGGTCTTCATCAGGTGGTTCCACACGGCGTAGCCGAAGATGGTGGTGATGTAGGCCTGGAACAGCACGGAGCCCATCGCCGGCCAGGTGAGCGTGGCGGGGAGTGCCATGAACACCCCGGGGCCTTTCGCCAATAGCGTGAGCACCACCAGCGCGGGGACGGAGAAGGCGCTGGTCCACACGACGAAGGCAAGCATGTCCGGCGGTCGGAAGCGTTTGACCAGCAGGTTGCACAGGCTCCAGTTCACCGCGGCCAGCAGGATGAGCAAGGTGCCCGCGAGGGTCGATGTGCCGGGTGCGACGTGGATCACCGCGGCCAGGCCGGCGGTGCCCAGCAGCATGCCGATCACCTGCGGCGCGCGTATCGGCTCGCGGAACACCATGGCGCTGAGGATGACGGTGATGAACGCCGTGAACTGCAGCACGATGGACGACAACCCCGGCGACATGCCGTTGGCCATGGCCAGGTTCACCACGCCCCACAGGCCCGCGCCGAACAGGATGCCGTAAGCGGCCATCGCGGCCAGCGGCACGCCTTGCGGGCGGCGGATGAAGAACACCAGCGGCACCGCCGTGAAGACGAAGCGCAGGGTGGTGAGGACGAAGGGATCGAGTGCCCTCAGGCCTACCTCGATCACCGAGAAGTTACTCCCCCAGATGAGCGTCACCAGGATGCCCAGGAGGATATGTGGGGGCCGCATCGTATGTCCTTTGCGTTTGCGACCCCGGAGCTTAAGCGGTATCTGGAGCGCGGGCGAGCGCGCCCCGGCATCGCTACCGCGTCTGCTTGCGGGAGATGGCGTAGTAGGCCAGGTTGCCGATGCCGGTGCAGGCCACGAGGATGGCGACCACCCCTGGGTTGAGGTCCTGCCAGCCGGCCGCCTGGATGATGCCGAAGCCGCCGGCGAGCAGGGTGAGGACGATGCCCCAGCGCAGGGCAGACTGGCGCCGCTGGTTGAGCTCTTCCTCAATCCACTGCACCTGCAGCTCGCCGGTGACGCCCGCCTGGAGCATCTTGCTGCGTACGCGCGACTCGAGGATCCACTTGATGCTCAGGGCGATGGCGGCGAACAGGGAAATGGGGACGAGGGTGCCTGGGATATCCATGGGAGCGCTCCTTTGGCGCGTTGGTCTTGGCATCATGGATACGGGCAGGCCATGAGTGGTTGCACTGCAACCGTTCGCCGCCCGGGCGTATCCCTTGCCAGCATGGACGATACCGCGACATGACAGAGGACCGGGCCCTCGTGGAAGCCGTGCTGGCCGATGCGCCGGGGGCGTTCGCGCGCCTGGTGCGCACCTACCAGGGCCTGTGCTGGCACATCGTGCAACGGATGGTCCGCCAGCCCGATGACACGGCCGAGCTGTGCCAGGAGGTTTTTCTCAAGGTGCACCGCACGCTCCACCAGTTCCGCCACGAGAGCCCCCTTCGCGCCTGGATCGGCCGCGTGGCCTACCACGTGGCCCTGCGCCACCTGGAGCGCAAGCGCATCGACATCATCGACCTGGGCGACGATGACGCTGGCATGCCCTTCCTGGAGAACCTGGGCGATGGCGTGGACCTGGAGCAGCGGATCGGCCAGGACCAGGCCGATGCCCTGCTGCATGCCGCCATCGACCTGCTACCCGCCGTGCAACGCACGGTACTTACCCTCTACCATCTGGATGAGCTGTCGATCGCCGAGATCGCCCAGGTCACCGGCATGGCGACGGGCACGATCAAGAGCCACCTGTTCCGGGCCCGCCTGCGCCTGCGCGGCGAACTGGAGCCGAGCATGGGAGTCACCACGCCATGAAAGACATCGATTTCCGCCATGACCCCGCCGCCGAGCAGGAATGGCAGGCCCAGGAACGCCGCGAAGGGCCTTACGCCAACGTGGCCCGGGTCGCCGCGCACCCGATGGAGCCCGGGCTGCCGGCCGATTTCGCCGAGCGCGTCGCCGGCGTGGCCCAGGCCAGGGCGCGCGCCCTGCGCCAGCCCGCCCGGCTTGAGGCGTGGCTGGTCGGCCTGATGGTGGCGGTGATGCTGGGCGTCGGCGTGGCTGTCGGGGCCACCGATATCTCGCTGGGGCAGCTGGCGGCCCAGCCGTGGCTGCTGGGCCTGGGTGCCTGCCTGGCGCTGAGCCAGGGGCTCGACTGGGCGGCACGCCGCTCGCGCCGCGCCCGCTAGCCCTTAGTCGTTTTCGTTTTCGAAGCGCAGGTGCTTCACGCTGCGGCCGTGGCGGCGCACCAGCTTCAGCGCTTCCACGCCCACCTTGATGTGCTTCTCCACGAAGTTGGCCGTGACCGAGGCGTCGCTGAGTTCGGTCTTCACGCCTTCGGGGATCATCGGCTGGTCGGAGACCAGCAGCAGCGCGCCGCACGGGATGTGGTTGGCGAAGCCGGCGGCGAAGATCGTGGCCGTTTCCATGTCGATGGCCATGCTGCGGGTGCGGCGCAGGTGTTCCTTGAAGGCCTCGTCATGCTCCCAGACCCGGCGGTTGGTCGTATAGACCGTACCCGTCCAGTAGTCGTGGCCCAGGTCGCGGACCATGGTCGACACTGCGCGCTGCAGCTGGAAGGCCGGCAGGGCGGGCACTTCGGGCGGCAGGTAATCGCTGGAGGTGCCTTCACCGCGGATGGCCGCAATCGGCAGGATCAGGTCGCCGATGTTGTTCTTCCGCTTGAGGCCACCGCACTTGCCCAGGAACAGGGCGGCCTTGGGCGCGATGGCACTGAGCAGGTCCATCACCGTGGCGGCGTTGGGGCTGCCCATGCCGAAGTTGATCAGGGTGATGCCATCGGCCGTGGCGTTGGGCATGGGCCGGTCGCGGCCACGCACTTCGACGCCGTTTTCCTCGGCGAAGCGGTCCACGTAGTGGCCGAAGTTGGTGAGCAGGATGTGCTCGCCGAAGCCGTCCAGTGGCGTGCCCGTGTAGCGCGGCAGCCAGTTGGAGACGATATCGTTCTTGGTTTTCATGGGGAACCCGGTGCGAAAGCGCCGGCAAGTGACGGGGCCTTCACGGCCTGGCCGGCGCGGTTACCGACGACGCCACGTCGGCAAGATGCCAAATTCATTCGGGCAAGTGTAGCATCCGGCGCTGCGGGGTGGGCAGGGCGCAATGGGCGCCCGGGACGTCGCGGGGCCCGGGCCGGGCCCGAACGGAAGAGGGGTACAACCGATGCGGATCGGCGTGGCAATTGATGCGGCCGTTGACGTGCCGCAGGCGTTCGTGGAAAGCAACGGCATCGCCGTCATGCCCATCACCGTCTCGGTGGACGGGCAGAAGTTCAAGGACGACCGCGACCCCTCGGAGATCCAGCGCTTCCGTGACCAGAAGCTCGGCAGCCGCAGCCACTCGGCGGAAACCGAACCCAGCAGCGTGGAGGACGTGCAGAACCTGTTCCTCGACCGCATGGTCCGTGACTACGACTGCGTCGTCTGCCTGACCATCATGGCCACGCGCAGCCCCATCCACGACAACGTGATCAAGGCCAGCTTCGCGATCCTGAAGAACTACCGGCCGATCCGCGAGGCCGCGGGCATTCCCGGCCCGTTTCTCATGCGCGTGGTGGATACGCGCAACATCTTCGCCGGCTCCGCGCCGGCGGTGGCCGAAGCCGTGCGCATGATCCAGGCGGGCAAATCGCCGGCCGAAGTGCGCGAGCGCGCGGCACACATCGCCGACTGTTCGTACGGCTACATGCTGCCGCGCGACCTCAACTACCTGCGTTCGCGCGCCCGCAGCAAGGGGGACCGCAGCGTCAGCTTCCTCAGCTCCATGCTCGGTACCGCCCTGGATATCAAGCCGATCCTGCGCGCGCACCGCGGCGAGACCGGCCCGGTCGGCAAGGTGCGCGGCTTCGAGCACGGCGCCCAGGTGCTGTTTGAATACGCTTCCAAGCGCGTGCAGGCCGGCTTGCTCGTCCCTTCGCTCACGCTGAGCTACGGCGGCGACCTGGACGACATGCGCAACCTGCCCGGCTACCACTCCCTCGTCCGCATCTGCGGCGACGCCGGCGTGGAAATGCTGGAAACGCCGATGAGCATCACCGGCATGGTCAATGTCGGCGAAGGCGCGATGACGCTGGGCTTTGCGTCCGAAGAGCACGTGGCGGAATTCTGATCGTGCGCGCCGGCTGCCTTGCGCTGCTTCTGCTCGCGCTGCCGGCCGCCGGCGTGCGAGCGGAAACCGTGTACAAGTGCGTGGCCAATGGCCAGACGATCTACCAGCAGACGCCATGCACAAAGCAGCAAGCCCAGCAGGTGATCCAGCTGGTGGACTCGGCGCCGGCCGACGGGCGCGTGGCACCCATGCCCACGCCGCCGCCACGCGACAACGGCGCGGCGGACGACGCCCCGCCGCCTCCACCACCCCGGCCACTGCCTGAGCTGTTCCTCTGCGTCCGCGCCACCGATGGCAAGAGCTACACCAGCAGCAACGGCCACCCGGATCCATACGTCGCGCCGTTCGGCGTGCTTGGCGTGGCGAACAACCCGCTTGCCGCCACCTACGGCAGCCAGAACGCCGCGGTGTCGTCGTTCCCCGAACTCAACCGCGGCAAGGGCAACGCGGGCGCGGTGGCCACCAGCAACTACGTATGGGTGCAGGACCAGTGCCGCCCCATGTCGGCCGCCGAAACGTGCCAGGCCCTGCGCGACCAGAACGACAGCAACCAGAAGGCCATCCGCAACGCCTTCAAGAGCGAACGCGCGCCCCTGGATGCGAAGGATGCGATGCTGCGCTCGCAGCTACAGGGCTGCGGCTGATCAGAAGCCGTACTGGAGAAACCCGCCGTCCACGCCGATGACCTGGCCCGTGACGTAACTGGATGCTGGCAGGCACAGGAAGGCGACGGCGCCGGCGACTTCTTCGGGCTCGCCGATGCGGCCCATGGGCGTGTGGTCGAGCACTTCATCCAGGTACTCGGCATCGGCCAGCGCGGGTTCGCTGCGCTGCGTGCGGATGTACCACGGGGCCACCGCGTTGACGCGGATGCCGTCTTCGCCCCACTCACAGGCGAGGTTGCGGGTCATCTGGTGGATGGCGGCCTTGGTCATGCCATAGGGCGAGCCGGTGCGCACATGGCGGATGCCGGAGACCGAGCCGATGTTCACGATGGCCGCATGCGTGTGTTCCACCAGGTGCGGATGGGCCAGGCGGCACATCTCGTAGGCCGAGAACACATTCAGTTCGAACAGGCTGCGGTACTCGTCCGCCGTGTAGGCCAGCGTGGACTTCACCATATTGCCGCCGACGTTGTTGACCAGGATCGACAGCTCGATTTCCAGGTCGTTGATCCAGTCGAACACGGCGAGGCGGTCTTCGTGGTCCGTGAGGTCGGCGGTCATCGCCAGCACCTCGACCTCGGGGCATTCCTCGGCGAGTTCCTGCGCGGCTTCCTCGAGTGCGGCTTCATCGCGCGCCACCATCAGGATGTCGGCGCCCAGCACCGCGAGTTCGCGTGCGCAGGCGTAACCGATGCCCTTGCTGGCGCCGGTAACCAGGGCCGTTCGGCCATCGAGCCGCCAGGCGGCCCCTCGTGGGTGCGTCTGATAGTCGTCCATGGCGCTGATCGTACCGTATGCTCGGGGGCATGGATGCCACGACCCCGCTGCTCTCCATCGACCGCGCCACCGTGCTGCGTGACGGCCGCGCCCTGCTCGACAGGCTCTCGCTGGACATCGCCCAGGGCCAGCACACGGCCATCCTCGGCCCCAATGGCTCGGGCAAGTCCACCCTCGTCAAGCTCGTGGAGCGGCGCCTGTATCCGCTGGTGCATGACGACGGGTCGGCCGTGGTCCGTATCTTCGGACGCGACCGATGGAACGTGGCCGAGCTGCGCTCGCTGCTGGGCGTTGTCTCGTCGGACCTGCGCCGCGAGTTCGAGGCGACACACGAGACGGCGCTGGACACCGTGCTCTCGGGGTTCTTTGCCTCGATGACGCTGGGCCGGGACCACGTGGTGACCGATGAGATGCGGACCCGCGCGCTGGACGCCCTGGCACGCGTGGGTGCCACGCCGCTGGTGGACCGGGATGTCTCCACCCTCTCGACCGGCGAGGCGCGCCGCGTCCTGATTGCCCGGGCCCTCGTCCATCGCCCGCGTGCCCTGCTGCTTGACGAACCGTGCGCCGGACTGGACCCGGGCACGCGCCGGCGCTTCCTCGACCTGCTCCGCCAGCTCGCCCGCGAAGGCACCACCCTCGTCCTGGTGACCCATCATGTCGAGGAGATCGTCCCGGAGATCGGCCACGTGGTGATGCTCAGCGAGGGCCGCCTTTACGCGGAGGGCCCGAAGGAACGCATGCTGGCCGAGGCGAGGCTGTCGGCACTGTTCGACTGGCCGATGGACGTGGCGCGAGTCGACGGTTTCTACGACGCGCGATTGCGCTGAAGGCGCCGTGGCGGGAGACTCGCGCCTATCCCGCCCGGAGTGACCCCATGAAGCGTTTTGCCCTGCCGCTGGCCCTCCTGGCCACCTGTGCCGCCTGCTCCAAGCCACCGCAGCCGGCGCAGCAGCCGCCGGCACCGCAGGCCCGCGTCTCCACCCCGTGGGACGAGATGGAGGCGCAGAAGAAGAAAGCGCAGGACGTGCAGAAGGTGGTCGACAAGCAGGCCGAAGACCAGCGCAAGGCGGTGGAGGCCCAGAGCCAATAGGCCTTCAGCGCGTAACGCCCGCCGGTTTTAGCGCGGCGAGCAGAAGCAGTAGGCGTACACGTGCGGCTTGCCGGCCTCGGCGGCGCGGAACAGCGCGAACTCCGGCGCCAGCTTCGGCAACTCGGCCACCCACGACGGCAACTTCATGCCAAACGACATCGCCACGCGGGCTTCGCCGCTATCGCCGACGCTGGTGAGGAAGCGCTCGAACGCACCCATCGGCTTCTCGGCGTAGCGCACGTTGTAATCCTTGCCCAGGCCCGCCTGCTCCGCGGCATCGCGGATCGCGTCCTGCAAGCTGCCGAGACGGTCGACGAGGCCGCGCTGCATGGCCTGTTCACCCGTCCACACGCGGCCCTGCGCGATGCTGTCGATGGCGGCGAAATCCTTGCCGCGCGCACGCGCCACGCCGCCGACGAAATCGCGGTAGCCCTTGTCGATGATGCTCTGGATCAGCACGCCGACCTTCGGGTCGAGCGGGCGGGTCATGTCGAATGCGCCGGCGAGCGGACTGGTGCCCACGCCGTCGCTCTTCACGCCAAACTTCGCCAGCGTGTCCGGCACGGTGAAAAACATGCCGAAGATGCCGATCGAACCGGTGATGGTGTTCGGCTCGGCGTAGATCCGGTTCGCATTCATCGAGATCCAGTAGCCGCCACTGGCCGCCACATCACCCATGGAAACGACGACCGGAATGCCGGCCTCGCGGGTGAGCTCGACTTCGCGGCGGATCTGCTCGGCGGCGTACACCTCGCCACCCGGCGAGTTCACGCGCAGCACAAGCGCGCGCGTGCGGCGATCCTGGCGCACCGCACGGACCAGCGCGGCGGTGGAGTCGCCACCGATGCTGCCCTGGGCCTGCTTGCCGCCGGTGATTTCGCCTTCCGCCACGACCACGGCGACGCCGGGCGAGGTCTGCAGCATGTCGACGGTGGAGAGGCCACGGTCGGCGAGATAGGTGTCGAGTTCGACGTGTCGGAAGCCCGTGTCCTTCGGGCCGGCGGGGACGCCATCCTTGCGCAGCATGTGGACGATGTCCTGGTCCGTGGCGATGCCATCCACCAGTTTCTCTTCCAGCGCGAGGTCGGCGAGGCTGCCCTTCGCATCGCGCACGCGCTCGGGCAGGCCGTCGACGTCGGCACGCAGTTCGCCTGCATCGATGTGGCGCATCTTCGCCACTTCGCTCACCCAGGTATTCCACAGGCCACCCAGCCAATAGGCATCGGCCTCCTTCGATTCCGGCGACGCGTGGTCGAGGATGAAAGGCTCCGCGGCACTCTTGAACTGGCCGACGCGGAACAGGTGCACCTGCACGCCGAGCTTGTCGAGCAGATCCTTGTAGAACAGGCGGTAGTTGGCCAGGCCCGTGGCGATCACGCCGCCCTGCGGGTCGATGTACACCTTGTCCGCATGCGCGGCCAGGTAGTACTGGCCCTGCTCCATGTTGGCGCCCCACGCCAGCACCGGCTTGCCGGCGGCGCGGAAGCGATCCAGCGCGGCACCCACTTCGCGCAGCGCCGCGAAACCGCCGGCCTGCAGCTTGTCGGTGCGCAGCAGGATGCGGCTGATGCGGTCGTCCTTCGCGGCGGTGTCGATGGCACGGACCAGGTCACGCACCTGCACCTGCTTGACGCCGTCGCCGGACATCCGCGACACGGCGCGCGAGAGCGGGTCGGCGCTGTACTGCTCGACCAGCGCGCCATCGGGCGCCAGCACCAGCACCGTCTTCGTATCGATCTGGTCGGCGTGGTGGCCGACGAAGGCCAGCAGCAGGAAGATGCCGATGAAGCCGAAGAAGATCACGTTGAGGATGATCAGCCGCGTCACGTTCAGGCCGCGACCGAGCCCGCGCATGAACCGGCCAAAGCCGTTGCGACGGGGCGGAGGCACCGGCGGCACGGGCGAGGGACGTCCGGGCAGGGGCGGCGGCGTGCTGTTCAGCGGATCCGACATGTGAGGTTTCCTTCCGAGTTACGCGCAGCGTAGCGCGTTCCCCCGGCCGGTATCACGTGTGGAATGGCAGGGGCGTACTGCCCACGTCCGCCGGCCAGTCGGCCCGCCCGCTGGTCCGCCAGAAGCGGGCGAAAAGGAGCACGGCGGCCACGCTGAGGCCGGCCACCAGGCCCATCCACATGCCCCGCGCACCAAGGCCCCGCGAGAAGGCCAGGTACCAGCCCACCGGCATGCCGACGAGCCAGTAGGCGACCATGGTCAGGCCCATCGGCACGCGGGTGTCCTTCAGGCCACGCAGCGCGCCGTTCGAGGCCACCTGGATGCCGTCGGCGAACTGGAACACCCCAGCGAGCAGCATCAGCTGGGCGGCGGTGGCCACCACGGCCGCATCACTTGTGTACAGGCGCGCGATCGGCGCCGGCAGCAGGATCATGATCCCGGACGAGAACAGCTGGGTGACCAGCACCAGGGCCAGCCCGGACAGCCCCGCGTAGCGCACACCCTGGGCATCGCGGCGGCCGGCGGCGTTACCCACGCGCACGGTAATCGCCATCGACACGCCCAGCGGCACCATGAAGGCGACCTGGGCCACGTTGAGCGCCACGTGGTGCGCGGCGGAGACCGTCTCACCCAGGCGGCCGATCAGCAGCGCCACGGCAACGAACAGGCCGGCCTCCATCAGCAGCGTGACCGCCATGGGCAGGCCCACGTGCAGCAGCTGGCGGATCTGCGCCCAGTCCGGTTGCGCCATGCGGGTGCGCAGGTTGAGGTCACGGTAGTTGCGGTGCAGGAGCACGTAGGTGGCGAAGCCGATCAGTTCCAGCCACAGCACCGTGGCCGTGGCGATGCCGCTGCCAAGCGCGCCCAGCGGCGGGAAACCCAGCTTGCCGTACATCAGCACGTAGCCCAGCGGCGCCAGCACCACGGTGCCGGCCAGGCTGAAGTACAGCGACGGCTTGGGCATCGACAGCCCGTCCGACAGGCCGCGCAGGGCGAAATACACCGTGAGCGCCGGCGCGGCAAAGGCGATGGCGTGCAGGAAGCGGGTCACGTCCGCACGCATGGATTCCACCACGTGGAACAGGCTCATCAGCGGCGAGGCATGCCACACGGCAATGCCGAGGACGACACCCAGCACCAGCGCGATGTACAGCGCCTGGTGGAACACCGGGCCCACCTCGCCACGGCGGTTGGCGCCATCGAGCTGGGCCACCGTCGGTGGCACGGCCATCATGGTGCCGATGCCGGCCACGATCGCCAGCACCCAGATGTTGACGCCCGTGACCACGGACGCCTGCGTGTGCGCGCCCTGGTGGCCGGCCAGCACCGCATCGACCACATTGGGGCCAACGGAGGAAAGCTGGGCAGCGATGATCGGCAGGGCCAGGCGGGTGGTGGCGCCGATCTCGCGGCGTGCGCGGGCACGGTCGAGGGGCATGGCAGGGGTGCTTCAAGCAGGTGGGCCGCCCATTGTAACCGGCCCCATGCCATCATCTGCGCCGGGGAAAGGGATAGATACGGGGATACGAAGCGGATGAACGAACTCACGCCGTCGCCCGCGCTGATGTGCGCGAACTGCGAAACCGTGCTCCAGGGCGAGTTCTGCCACGGATGCGGCCAGTCGATCCACAGCGTGCTGCGGCCGGTGTCGCACATGCTCGAAGACGCAGGCGACATCTTTTTCCATATGGACGAGCGCATCGTCCATACCGTGCCACCCCTGTATACGAAGCCGGGCTTCCTCACGCTGGAGTACTTCTCGGGCCGCCGGGTGCGCTATATCGCCCCG
This sequence comes from Luteibacter pinisoli, assembly GCF_006385595.1. Lineage (NCBI taxonomy): Bacteria > Pseudomonadati > Pseudomonadota > Gammaproteobacteria > Lysobacterales > Rhodanobacteraceae > Luteibacter > Luteibacter pinisoli. The sequence goes on along the minus strand of NZ_CP041046.1, from coordinate 459,227 downwards.
TTCCGGCTGATGTTCGTCTTCAGCCTGCTCTCGTTCTTCTTCATGCACCTCGCGATCAACAACGTGAAGTTCGGTGCGACGGAGGGCGGCGACAAGGACACCATGGCCCAGTTTGCCGCCGCGGCGACGGCCGACGACGTGCACGAGCTCTACCGCACCGAGGTGCGCTCGCTCCTGTCCACCGAGAACGACCCCAACGTTCCGGCCGTGGTCAAGGCGGCGATGGGCCCCGTGCAGGGCATGCTGCGCGACGCCGCCAACCGGCGCCTGGCCGAGCTGAAGGCGCCTCCGATCGCGGCACCCGGCTCCGGCGACGAAGACGACGTCAAGCTCAGGCACGGCAAGGTGCTGGTCTTCGGCTCCGACGCAAAGGAAATGCGATTCGATGTCCACTGGCTGCCAGCGGCGGTGAATGCGCGGCTTAACGACGGCCTGGAGCGCCTGAGGCTCAACATCGCACAGGCCAGCAACCCCGGCCCCCAGCAGAAAGAAGCCATCCACCGGATGTTCGAGGGCTTCTTCGGCGTGCTCCCGCAGACCATGTTCGTCATGGTCCCGGTCTTCGCCCTGGTGCTGAAGGGGTTCTATGTCTTCCGCCGCCGCCTGTACGTGGAACACCTGATCGTGGCCCTGCACAGCCACGCCTTCCTGTTCCTGTCGCTCATGCTGCTGACCCTGCTCGGCTTCGCCCGCAACGCGATCGCCCCCCACCTGGGCCTGGCCGGCACCGCCATCACCCTGGTCGAAGTCGCCATGTGGATCTGGATGCCGCTGTACCTCCTGATCATGCAGAAGCGCGTCTACCGACAGGGATGGGGCATGACTATCCTTAAGTATTGGTTGATAGGCAGCGTCTATTTCTGGCTGCTGATGATCGCCCTGTTCGTGGCCACCATCATCGGTGTTTCCCACTAAGATTTTTTCCTACCCGGCAAGCGGTTGTACACAGGCCGCGAGGTCGCTTCGCTTTTGTCAAGGTTTTGCGACCGTCCGATGAACGTCCCGGGTAAGGCAATTTTAACTCGTTGATTTATCGCTATATTTCAGCTTGGTTAAAATGTGTTCAAGATAAGGCGGAGGGCCTGAAAAGGCGCCCGGAGGCCCTCCATCCGAAGCTCATCCACAGACTTATCCACAGCACTTGTGGATAACATGGAAAGCCCCCAGAGGACGGGCACTTAGCCTCCATTCCTCCCACCGGATACGTCATGTCGATCCAAGCCCTCGCCGTACTGGTCAATCATTGACCAGCGAAATTGGCAGACCTCGTTAAACTAGGCCTCGCATGACAGCCGTCCTCCGCGTCGCCCTTCCGGTTCCCCTGCTGACCCTGTTCGACTACCTGCCGCCCCTGGCGGGCGTGGCCGAGGCGGGCTCACGGGTGCGCGTGCCGTTCGGGCGAGGGGAAATGGTCGGCATCGTGATCGACCCGGCGGCCGAAGCGGCCGTGGGCGTGAAACGGCTGAAGCGGGCCAGCGAGGTGCTGGACGATGCGCCCCTGCTCGATGCCGAGCTGCTGGCGACCCTCAGCTGGGCGGCCGAGTACTGGGCCGGCGCCCCCGGCGAGGCCTTCGCCAACGCCCTGCCCCTCGCCCTGCGCGACCCGAAGCCCCTGCCGCCCACCGGCCGCGAGGTATGGGCGCTGACCGAGCAGGGCCGTGGCGCGCGCGAGGCGCGCAGCCGCAAGGGCGGTTCAGCCGCCCTGCTCGATGCGCTTTATGACGGCCCACGGGCCGCCGACGATCTCGGCTTCACCCTGCCCGACTGGCGGGCCGCCGCGCGTCGCCTGATCGACGCCGGTCTGGTGGAGAAGCTGGAGCTCAAGGGCGCCTCGCTTCCGGCCACGCCCGCCCCCGGGCCGGCGCTGAGCGAGGAGCAGGCCGCGGCCGTCGCCGCCATGGCCGAAGGCTTCGGCGGGTTCCAGCCCTACCTGCTGGATGGCGTGACCGGCAGCGGCAAGACCGAGGTGTACCTCGCGCTCATTGAGAAAGCGCTGGCCGAGGGCAAACAGACCCTGCTGCTGGTACCTGAGATCGGCCTTGCCCCGCAGACGGTGCGCCGCCTGCGCGAGCGCCTGGGCGTCACCATCGAGGTCCTGCACTCCAACCTGGCCGAGGGCGACCGCGCCCGGGCCTGGCTGCGCGCCCGCGAGGGCAGCGCCAGGGTGGTGATCGGCACGCGTTCGGCCGTGTTCACGCCGCTGCCTGCCGCGGGGCTGATCATCGTCGACGAAGAGCACGACGCCTCGTACAAGCAACAGGAAGGCTTCCGCTACCACGCCCGCGACCTGGCTCTGGTCCGCGCCCGTGCCCATGGCGTGCCGGTGGTGCTCGGCTCGGCCACGCCGTCGCTGGAGAGCCTGGCCAACGTGGATGCCGGCCGCTACCAGCGGCTGGTGTTGCGCGGCCGCCCGGGCGCGGCGCAGTCCACCCGGGTGCAGATCGTGGACATGCGCGCCCAGCGCCTGGACCATGGCATGTCGCCCACGCTGATGAACGCGGTGGCCGCCTGCGTCGGCCGGGGCGAACAGGCGCTGGTGTTCCGCAACCGCCGTGGCTATGCCCCGGTGCTGCTGTGCTACGACTGCGGCTGGCACGCCGACTGCCCGCGCTGCGAGCGGCCGATGACCCTGCACGCCGGGCGCCGCCGACTGATCTGCCACCACTGCGACAACACCATCCCGCAACCGACAGCCTGCCCCGCCTGCGGCTCGGCCAACATCAGCCCGCAGGGCCAGGGCACCGAGCGCCTGGAAGAAGCGCTGGCCGAACGCTTCCCCGACGTGCCCGTGGTCCGCATCGACCGCGAGACCACCCGCCGCCGCGAAGCCTTCGGCGAGATCCTCGACGGCCTGCGCGAGGACAAGCCGGCCATCCTCGTTGGCACCCAGATGCTGGCCAAGGGCCACGACCTGCCGAACCTCACCCTCGTCGCCATCGTCGGCGTGGACGAGGGCCTGCACAGCATCGATTTCCGGGCCAGCGAGCGCCTGGCCCAGCTGGTGGTGCAGGTCGCCGGCCGCGCCGGGCGCGCCGCGCGCCCCGGCAGCGTGCTGCTGCAGACGCATCACCCCGACCACCCGATGCTGCACGCGCTGCTTCGCGGCGGGTACGCGGCCGTGGCGAAGGAACTACTGGCCGAGCGCCGCCTGCTGGACCTGCCACCGTTCTCGCACCAGCTGCTCCTGCGCGCCGATGCCCACGGCCGCGCCGAGGTGGATGCCTTCCTGCAGGAGGCGAACATGGCCATTGGCAACCCCGGCGAGCTGCGCATTGCCGGCCCGATGCCCGCGCCGATGCCGCTACGCGCCGGGCGGCACCGTGGCCAGCTCCTCGTCGAGGCCAGCTCGCGCGCGCGCCTCCACGCGTTCCTGCGGCCGTGGCAGCACGCCCTGCTGGCCCTGCCATCGGCCCGGAAGGTGCGCTGGTCCCTTGATGTGGACCCCATCGACCTATATTGAACATGACGACCGATACCATCGGATGCCTATTCCCGCCGCCCCCTTGGCGCGACAATCTTTTTCCCCACAGGTAACGGAAGCTGCAAACGTGACCAGCCAACTCGAACAACTGCGCAAGCTGACCAAGGTCGTCGCCGATACCGGCGACATGTCGGCCATGAAGACCTACAAGCCGGAGGACGCGACCACCAACCCGTCCCTGCTGCTGAAGGCCGCCAGCATCCCCGAATACGCCAGCTACATCGACGAGGCGGTCCAGTTTGCCAAGAGCGAAAGCAACGACCGCGCGCAGCAGCTGGTCGACGCCAGCGACCGCCTGGCCGTGCTGGTCGGCCGCGAGATCCTGAAGATCGTCCCGGGTTACGTCTCCACCGAAGTGGACGCCCGCCTCTCCTTCGACACCACCGCCTCCATCGCCAAGGCCAAGCGCCTGCTCGGCATGTACAAGGACGTCGGCGTCGACCCGAAGCGCGTGCTGATCAAGCTCGCCTCCACCTGGGAAGGCATCCGCGCTGCCGAGCAGCTGCAGAAGGAGGGCATCAACTGCAACATGACGCTGCTCTTCAGCTTCGAGCAGGCCGTGGCCTCCGCGGAAGCCGGCGCGTTCCTGATCTCGCCGTTCGTCGGCCGCATCTTCGACTGGTACGTGGCCAACACGGACAAGAAGACCTACGCACCGGAAGAAGACCCGGGCGTGCAGTCGGTCCGTCGCATCTACGATTACTACAAGACCCACGGCTACAAGACCATCGTGATGGGCGCCAGCTTCCGCAACATCGGCCAGATCCAGGCCCTTGCCGGTTGCGATCGCCTCACCATCGCGCCGGAACTGCTCAAGCAGCTGGACGAAACCACCGCCGACCTGCCGGTGGCCCTGAAGGACAACGGCAAGAAGGCCGAGCCGCCGGCGGAGAAGCTCACCGAGGCGAAGTTCCGCTGGGGCCATAACGAAGACGCGATGGCCACCGACAAGCTCGCCGAAGGTATCCGCAAGTTCGCCGTCGACCAGCGCAAGCTGGAGCAGCTGCTCGGCGCGAAGCTCTAAGCGTTACGCACTCGCTGCACGATAAAAAGGGCCCCTCGGGGCCCTTTTTTTATGTACTTCAGCGCTTCAGCTTGAATGCAAGCACGCGCTCGATGGCCTTGCCGTACGGCGGCCGTAGCATCGCCGTGATATCGAAGCGCGACTGCCGGTACACCGCGCGCGCATGGCTGAAGGTACGGAAGCCCTCGACGCCGTGGTACGCGCCCATGCCCGACGGGCCAATGCCGCCGAACGGCAGGTTGTCCTGGGTGAGGTGGACCACGGTGTCGTTGATCGTGACGCCACCGGCCACGATGGTGGCCAGCACATGTTCCTGGTCCGCACGGCCGTTGCCGAAGTAGTAGAGGCTCAGGGGGCGCGCGTGCCTGTTCACGTAGGCGATGGCGTCATCCAGGCGGCCATACGGCACGATCGGCAGGATCGGACCGAAGATCTCCTCGCGCAGCACGGCCATGTCGTCCGTCGCATGCAGCACCGCCGTCGGCGGCATGCGTCCGCCGTCGGGCACGTCATCGGCGCGATGCAGCGGACGGACGGTGGCGCCTTTCGCACGCGCCTCCTGCAGATAGCCTTCCAGCCGCGCGCGATGGCGGTCGTTGATGATCGACGTGTAATCGGGATTACCGCGCAACGTGGGGAACATGATGCCGACGTTCCGGGCCAGCGCATCGACGAAGGCATCCACCGAGCCTTCCGGTACCAGCGCATAGTCCGGTGCGACGCAGATCTGCCCGGCGTTGAGCGTCTTGCCGAACAGCAGCCGCCGCGCAGCGAGGTCGAGATCGGCATCGCGACCGATGATCGCCGGCGACTTGCCGCCGAGCTCCAGCGTCACCGGCACCAGGTGCTCGGCCGCGGCGCGCATCACGTGCTTCGCCACCGAGGTGGCGCCGGTGAACAGCAGGTGGTCGAACGGCAGCGCGGAGAAGGTTTCCGCCACCGTCTGGTCGCCGGTGACCACCGCGACTTCGGTCTCGTCGAACGCCTCGGCGATCATCGCCTGCATCAGCGCCGACGAGCACGGCGTGAATTCCGAGGGTTTGATCATCGCGCGGTTGCCCGCGGCAAGGATGCCGGCGAGCGGCGCGAAGGTGAGATTGAAGGGGAAATTCCACGGCGCGATAACGCCGACCACGCCCTTCGGCTGGTAGTCCACCCATGCGCGTGCGCCGAGCAGCGCCAGCGGTGCGGGCGACACGCCGCGGTGGTCGCGGCGCATCCAGCGGCGCACGTGCTGCTTCGCGTGCTTCAGTGGCTCGATCGAGGCGACGATGTCGCTCACCAGCGAACCCTGGCGGGAGCGGTGGCCAAAGTCGGCGCTCAGGGCATCGGCGATATCGTCGGCATGATCGACGAGCGCACCGATCGCCCGGTCCAGGCGATCGATGCGCAACGCGGCGGGCGGGGTGCCGTCACGTTGATGGGCGGCACGCTGGCGGGCAAGGAGTAGGTCCATGCCCCGATCATAAGGGATCGCCGCGATCAGGCCTGGGCGGGTGCCTGCCAGCCGCCGCCGAGGGCCCGGATCAGCGCCACGCTGGCCCGCAGCTGGCGGGTTTCCAGGTCGATGACGCTGCGGCGCGCATCCAGCGCTGCCGTCTGTGCCTGCACCACGTCGAGGTAGCCGACGGCGCCCTCGCGGTAGCGGTTGAGCGACAGGTCCACCGAACGCTGTGCCGCATCGGCGGCGGCCTGCTGGTCCACCAGCGCCGCGCCGAGGTCACGCAGCAGGGTGAGGTTGTCTTCCACCTGGGCGAAGGCATTCAGCACCACGTCGCGGTACTTGGCACCCGCCTCGTCGGTCGCGGCTTTCGCCGATTCCACCGCGGCCTTGCGGCGGCCACCGTCGAACACGTTGAGCAGCACGGTCGGGCCGAGCGCCCAGAAACGGTTCGGCGCCGTGGCGATGTTGCCCCACTGGGCGCTCTGCCAGCCGCCCTGGCCATCCAGCGTGATCTGCGGGAAGAAGGCCGAACGGGCAACGCCCACGCGGGCATTCGCCGCCGCGGTGCGACGCTCGGCGGCGGCCACGTCGGGGCGACGCTGCAGCAACGCGGAAGGCACTTCCAGCGGGATGGTCGGCACCTTCATGGCGTCGTCCTTCGTTTCCAGCGTGAAGCTGGACGCGCTGTCGCCGACCAGCACCGCGATGGCATGCAACACGACCGCACGCTGCGCCTGGGCCTGGGTCAGCTGCGACTTCGCGTTCGACAGCTGGGTCTGCGCACGAGCTACGTCGAGGCCGGAGGCAATGCCGCCTTCGTGGCGCGACTGCGTCAGCTGCAACGCACGCGAGAAGGCGTCGATGCTCTCGGTCAGCACCTTGATCTGCCGATCCTGTCCATGGAGCTGCAGGTAGCTGTCGGCCAGCTGCGCCTGCAGGCTCAGCTGCGCCTGCGCGAGGTCACCCTGCGCCGCCACCTCTTCGGCGGTGCCGGCCGCGACGCTGTCGCGCACGCGACCCCACAGGTCCACTTCGTAATCGAGCTGGCCACCGAGGGTGTACGAGTTGTAGTACGCCGGCGACGTGGCGCCGCGCAGCGGCTTGGTATCGGATTCGCGGTTACGCGTGGCGTTGCCGTTCAGACCGAAGGTCGGGAACAACCCCGCGCGCACCTGCTTCGTGAAGGCTTCCGCTTCCTGGTAGTGGGCATAAGCGGCGGCCAGCGTGGCGTTGTTCTTCAGCAGGCGGCCCTGGAGATCATCCAGGCGGGCGTCGCTGTACAGCGTCCACCACGATGCCTTGTCCAGGTGGTCGGCGGGCTGCGCTTCCACCCACGGCGAATCGGTGTTCGCAAACTGCGGCGCCACCGGCACCTCGGGTGCCTTGTACGTCGGCGCCATGGAGCAGGCCGCGAGACCCATCGACAGCACCAGGCCGGCGACGAGCCGCAAGGATTCAGGCCTTGGCATGGTCGCCGCCTTCCTTCTTCGCCGGGGTGACGCGCACGGTGTCGCCGTTGGCGAGGCCATCGGGCGGGCTTTCGATCAGGCGGTCGCCCTCGGCGATACCCGCCGCGAGCTGCACCGTCTTGCCGAAGTCCTGCGCGATGGTGACGTCCTTGAACGTGACCTTGTTCTGCGCATCGACCACGGCGACGCGCAGGCCGCTGCCGTCGTAGACCAGCGCGCTGGCCGGCACGCGGAACAGCGCGGCATTGGCCGGCAGGTCGAAGGTGACGCTGGCATAGCCGCCCGGGAGCAGCTGGCCGTTTTCGTTGTCCACGGCCACCTGGACCAGCGTGGTACCGCTGGCGGCGTTGATCGACGAGGAGCTGGATTCCACCTTGCCTTCGAAGGTCTTGCCCGGGTATTCCGGCACGGTGAGCTTCACCGTCGCGCCCTGCTTGATCGACGGCGCGTAGTTCTGCGGCACGTTCACGTACATGCGCAGCTTGTGCGTATCGGACACCACGAACAGTTCCTGGCCACCACCGCCGGCATTGATCAGCGCGCCGGTGTCGGTCTCGCGCGCCGTGACCACGCCGTCGAACGGCGCGACCAGCTTCGCGAAGCCCTTGGTCGCCTGGATGCGCTCAAGGTTGGCCTGTGCCGCCTGTGCCAGGGCACGCTTGGCGTCGTAGTCGCCGGTCTTCTCGTCCACTTCCTGCTTGGACACCGAATCCGAGTCGCGCATGGACTGCCAGCGCTTCGCGGTGGTCTGCGCCAGCGCTTCGTTCGCGCGTGCGCTGGCGAGGTCCGCCTTGGCCTGCAGCAGCTGCTGGTCGAGGTCGGGCGTTTCGATTTCACCGAGCACGTCGCCGGCCTTCACCTTCTGCCCGATGTCGTACTTCCACGACTTCAGGTAGCCGCTGGTGCGCGCGTAGATCGGTGCGCGCGCATACGCCTGGAGGCGGCCGGGCAGGTTCAGGTCACCACCGCCCTGACCGCCCTCGGGCTTGACCAGGGTGACGCTGGGGATGGCCTGCTCGTCCGTCCACTGGCGCAGGTTGCGCGACTCGTTGGCGCGCGTGGCGACGCCGGCCACGACGATGGCAAGCACGACGATCGCGGCGATGATGCCGGCGACGCGAAGGCGGCGCGGCTGGGGGGTGTGCAGCGTATCAGGCGACATGGACGGGCTCTCCGGAAGCGTTCGCCGGGGTTTTCGACGTATGGCCACGACGGCCATGGATGATGCTGAAGACCACGGGCACGAACAGCAGCGTGGCCGTGGTAGCGAAGATGAGGCCACCGATGACCGCGCGGCCGAGCGGTGCGTTCTGCTCGCCGCCCTCGCCCATGCCCAGGGCCATCGGCAGCATGCCGATGATCATGGCCAGTGCGGTCATCAGCACCGGGCGGAAGCGGACGAAGCCGCCTTCGGAGGCCGCGAGGAAGGCGTCACCGGTTTCGGCGAGGCGCTCGCGGCAGAAGCTCACCACCAGGATGGAGTTGGCCGTGGCCACGCCCATGCACATGATGGCGCCGGTGAGTGCGGGCACGGACAGCGTGGTGTGCGTGGCGAACAGGATCCAGATGATGCCGGCGATGGCGGCAGGCAGCGCGGTGACGATCACGAACGGATCGGCCCACGACTGGAAGTTCACCACGATCAGCAGGTAGATCAGGACGATGGCACCAAGCAGGCCGAGGATCAGGCCGGTGAAGGCGCTGTTCATCGTCTGCACCTGGCCGAGCAGCGCGGTGCTGGAGGCCTTCGGCAGTTCCTTCGCATGCGCCTCCAGGATCTTCTGGATATCCGCGGCAACGCCGCCCAGGTCGCGATCCTGCGTGGTGGCGAAGATCTCCACCATCGACTGGATGTTGTACTGGCTGGCCACCGTGCTGCTGGTGGTACGCGTGAACGAGGCCAGGCCACCGAGGATCTGCGAACCGGACGCACCGGCGCTGGGACTGATCGGCACGTTGGCCAGGTCAGGCAGCGTATCGATGGCGTACTGAGGCGTCTGCATCACGATGGGGTACGACACGCCGTTCTGCGGGTTCAGCCAGAAGGTGGGAGCGATCTGGCTGGAACCGGCCAGGTTCACGCCCAGGCTGTTGGTCACGTCACGCTCGGTGATGCCCACCTGCTGCGCGCGGCTGCGATCCACGTCCACGTTGAAGGTGGGGCTGGCCTGCGACTGCTGGATACGGGCATCGACCACGCCCGGCACGCGGCGGATCTCGCGCAGCAGCGTGGAGGCGTACTTGAAGTTGGCCGCGACATTGGGACCGCGGATCTGCAGGTCGATCGGCGCGGGCGAACCGAAGTTCAGGATCTGGCTGATGATGTCCGCCGGCGGAAACGAGAACGTCGCGGTCGGGAACAGCCGCGGCAGCTTCTCGCGCAGTTCGCGGACATAGTCGGCGGTCGGCTTGTGGTCTTCCTTCAGGGAGATCTGCAGGTCGCCGTCGGCCGAACTGACCGTACCGGTATTGTTGTACGTGTTGTTGATGCCCGACGAGGACAGGCCCATGTTGTCGACGACGGTGCCAAGCTCATCGGCCGGGATGATCCGGCGCACTTCCTTGGTGATGTCGGCGAACATGTTGGCCGTCTCTTCCACGCGGGTGCCGACCGGCGCACGGACGTGCATCAGGATCTGGCCCGAGTCCACCGACGGGAAGAAGTTCTTGCCGAGCATGGGCACGAGCGCGAACGACGCCACGACGAAGACCAGGAAGCCGATGACGAACGGCTTGCTGTTGCGCAACGCCAGCTCGAGCAGGCCGTGGTAACCCTGGCGAAGCGCTTCGAAACGCTTCTCGAAACCACGCTGGAAGCGGACCAGCGGGTTGCGCGAGACCTTGCCGTGTTCGCCGTGCGGATCATCCAGCGAATGCGGATGGAGCAGGTATTTCGCCATCGTCGGCACCAGGGTGCGCGAGAGGATGAACGAACAGATCATCGAGAACATCACTGCTTCGGCCATCGGCACGAAGAGGAAGCGCGCGACGCCTTCGAGGAAGAACATCGGCACGAACACGATGCAGATGCACAGCAGCGAGACGAAGGCGGGCGTCACGATCTGCGCCGCGCCGTCGAGGATCGCGGTCTCGACGTCCTTGCCGTGCTCCAGGTGCCAGTTGATGTTCTCGATGGTCACCGTCGCATCGTCGACCAGGATACTCACCGCGAGCGCCAGGCCACCCAGCGTCATGATGTTGAGGGTTTCGCCGAAAGCCGACAGCATCGCGATCGCGCCAAGGATCGCCAGCGGGATCGACGTGGCGATGATGACGGTGGAGCGCCAGCTACCGAGGAACAGCAGGATCATGAGGCTGGTCAGCGCCGCGGCGATGACGCCTTCGCGGGCCACGCCGGCAATGGCCCCGCTGACGAACAGCGACTGGTCACCGATGGGGTTGATCTTCAGGTTCTCGGGCAGCGCGTCCTTCATGGACTTCACGCGGTCCTTGATGCCCTGGATGATCGCCAGCGTCGACGCGGAGCCGTTCTTCAGCACGGTCATCAGCACCGAGCGGTTGCCGTCGACGTGCACGATGTTGGTCTGCGGCGGCGAACCGTCGCGGACGTGGGCCACGTCGCGAATGAACACGGTGGCCCCGTTGACGACCTTCACCGGCAGGTTACCCAGCTCGTCGACCACCGAGGGCGAGTTGTTGAGCTGCAGGGTGTACTCGAAATCGCCGATCTTCTGCGTACCCACCGGCGTGATCAGGTTCTGCGCGGCCAGGGCGTTGGCCACGTCCTGCGCCGACAGCCCGCGCGCCTGCAAGGCCGCCGGGTCGATATCGATCTGCACCTGGCGGGTCTTGCCGCCGAACGGGAACGGAATCGCCGCGCCGGCCACCGAGGTGAGCTGCGGGCGGATGATGTTCAGGCCAAGATCCGCCAGGTTCTGTTCCGTCAGGCCATCGCCCGACAAGGCCAGCTGGATGATCGGCACCGTGGACGCGCTGTAGTTGAGGATCAGCGGCGGCGTGGTGCCCGCCGGCAGCTGCTTCAACAGCGTCTGCGCCACCGCCGTCACCTGCGCATTGGCGGTGCGGATATCCACGGTGGGCTGGAAGAAGATCTTGACGATGCCGAAGCCATTGATCGAGTTGGCCTCGATGTGCTCCACGTCGTTCACCGTCGTCGTGAGCACGCGCTCAAACGGCGACGACACGCGGCCGACCATCTGGTCGGGCGGCAGGCCGGTGTACTGCCACACCACCGCGATCACGGGGATCTTGATGTCGGGGAAGATGTCCGTCGGCGTACGCATCGCCGACAGCGGACCGACGATGAGGATCAGCAGGGCGAGGACGACGAAGGTATACGGCCGCGAAAGAGCGATCCGGACGATGCCAATCATGGGGGGACGGTTTCCGAGCGCGATGTTGCGTCGCGGCGAAGTTTGCGCCCGTGCGTTCCTGCGGCGTAGTTAAGATTTATTTAGGCGTATTCGGCTAGACCGCCGGACAGGTCACCGAGAACACCGCGCCACGCTCGTTTCCGCCCACGGCCATCGAGTATCCGTGCAGGCGCACGATGGCGCTGACGATGGCCAGGCCCAGCCCACAGCCCGGTTTCGTCCGCGTCTCGTCGCCGCGGTAGAACCGGCGGAAGACGTGGTCGCGCTCGGCCACGGGGATGCCCGGGCCGGTGTCGGCGATGTCGATGCGCGCGTCGCCCGTGGGGTCCGTCAGCGCCACCATCCGGATGGCACCGCCGTTCGGGGTGAACTTGATGGCGTTGCCCACCAGGTTGGCGAAGGCTTCGAACATCAGCTGCGGGTCGCCGCGCAGCGCGGGCAGCGCGCCGACATCCAGCTCGAACACCTGGTGGCGGTCCTCCGCCAAGGGCGCGTAGAAGTCGTGGACGTTCTTCAGCACCACGCCCAGGTCCATGGTCTCGAAGCAGGCGCTGCGCTGGCGGTCTTCCAGCTCGGACACGCGCAGCAGCGCGCGGAACCGCGCCAGCACCGTGTCGATCTCTTCCACCGCGGCCTCCAGCTGTTCGCCCTCGGCACGGCCGTCGAACTGCTGCTGGATGCGGTAGAGCCGCGTACGCATGCGGGTGAGCGGCGTGCGCAGGTCGTGGGCGATGTTGTCGGTCACGCCCTTCACTTCGCCGAGCAGGCGCTCGATCTCGTCCAGCGTGGTGTTCACCGTGCCGGCGAGCATGTCCACCTCGTCACCGGCCCGCGTCACCGGCAGGCGCACGCTGAGGTTGCCCTCGCGGATCGGCTCCATGGCTTGCTGGATCTGCCGGATGCGGCGCGCGGGGCGGCGCGCGATGAGGATGCCACCGAGCAGGCCGGGCAGCAGGGTGAGCGAGAGCCCCCACAGCGCGCCACGGCGGATGATGGCGCCGAGGCCGTCGATGGTGGCACTTTCCTTCACCACGACCAGGCGCTCGCCATTGGGAAGCGTGCTCGCGAGGCCACGGGAACGGCGCGGCGACTCACCCGGGTGGTCTTCCACCTGCGCGGCCACGGCGCGGACGATGCCGTCCTCGTCCAGCCCCGCCGGGATCTTCGAGATGTTGCCGGCGAGGCGCCGGCCCTGTGCGTCGAACAGGCCCGCCGCCATGAAGCCGGTGGCGTCGATGGCGCTGGCGGCGTCCACCGTGTCGTTGAGGCGGCGCGGGTCCGTGCGCTCGAGATAGTGCACGCGGGCGGCGAGCATGCCGTCCACCACGTTGGTGAGGTAGCGCGAGGATTCCCACTGGACGACGCCCAGCAGCACCACGCACCAGATGGCGAACAGCGCGCCATAGATGAGGATCAGGCGCGAGGTGGCGGAACGCCAGGCGTCAGTCAGTGCGCGCAAGGACATACCCCGAGCCGCGCACCGTACTGATGAGCGGCACCTGGCCCGCGCCGTCGATCTTGCGGCGAAGGCGGCCAATATGGACATCGATCACGTTGGTGCCCGGATCGAAATGGAAACCCCAGACGTGCTCGAAAATCATCTGCCGGGTCACGACCTGGCCCGCGTTGCGCATCAGGAACTCGAGCAGCCGGAATTCGGTGGGGAGGAGCGTGAGCGCCTGGCCGTCGCGCAACGCGTTGTGCTTGACCAGGTCCAGCTCGAGGTCTTCCACCCGCAGGCGCGTTTCGTGCGCCGCGGGCCGGCGGCGGCGCAGCAGCACTTCGGCACGGGCGGCGAGCTCGTCGGGCGAAAAGGGTTTGGTGAGGTAATCGTCGCCACCGGCGCGCAGGCCGCGCACACGCTCGTCCACGTCGGACAGCGCGCTGATCATCAGCACCGGGGTATCCACCGAGCGCTTGCGCAGTTCGGAGACCACGTCGATGCCGTCCATGCCCGGCAGCATGCGGTCGAGGGTGATGATGTCGTAGCCATCGGCCAGCGCGCGGGCCAGGCCCTCGCGGCCGTTCGCCACCCAGTCGGCCTGGAGGCCATGGGCGCCGAGCTCCGCGACGATATCGCGGGCGGTGACTTCGTCATCTTCGATGACCAGGGCCCTGGGCATCCTCTTACTCCACGGTTCGGGACAACGGAAAACGGCCCCACGCGGGGGCCGTTCCGGATCTTACGCCGTTCGTCGCGATCAGGCGGCGATGGCGACGCGCATCTTCTTCATGGCATTCGCCTCGATCTGGCGGATGCGCTCGGCCGAGACGCCGTACTCGTCAGCCAGGTCCTGCAGGGTGGCCTTGTTGTCTTCGGCCAGCCAGCGGCGCTGGATGATGTCGCGCGAGCGGGCATCGAGGTTGGACAGGGCCGAGCTCAGGGCACCCATCTGGTTGCTCGAGGCGTCGGCTTCGGCCAGGTTGTCGTACGGGTCGGCACCTTCGTCGACCAGGAACGCGGCCGGGGCCGGCTTCTCGTCGTCATCGGCGTCGGCCGGGGCTTCAAAGCCCACGTCACGGCCCGACAGGCGCGATTCCATCTCGCGCACGGTGGCTTCCGGCACGCCCAGGTCCTGGGCGACGACGCGCACTTCTTCCGCGTTCATCCAGCCAAGGCGCTTCTTGCTCTTGCGCAGGTTGAAGAACAGCTTGCGCTGGGCCTTGGTGGTGGCGACCTTCACGATGCGCCAGTTGCGCAGGATGAACTCGTGCATTTCGGCACGGATCCAATGCACCGCGAAGCTGACCAGGCGGACGCCCTGGTCCGGATCAAAGCGCTTCACCGCCTTCATCAGGCCGATGTTGCCTTCCTGGATCAGGTCGGAGAGCTGCAGGCCATAACCGTTGTAACCGCGGGCGACATGCACTACGAAACGCAGGTGCGACATCACCAGCTGGCGGGCGGCGTCGAGGTCGGCGTCGTCGTGGAAGCGGCGCGCTAGCGTCTGCTCCTCGTCAAGGCTGAGCACCGGGATGCGATGGACGGCCGCGATGTAGGAATCCAGACTGCCAACGACGCTCGGTAGCCCGTAGTTACGGGTGGCGAGGGCTTGTGACATGTGGAGCCTCCTGAAAGTGTCGGTGCAGGTTAGCAGTCCCATGGTGGGAGTGCTAACCCCTGCCGAAGTTCAAATTGGTTAGCTGTACTCAATGGTACAGAAATAGCCCCGGGATGTCCAGTGGGACCCCAGGGGCGTATTCAGGAGGCAGAAGGGCAACCGGAGTCCCGGCCGCCGGCGAAGCCTGTAGGTGCCCGCCATACAAGGAAAATGGGGGCCAGCCCTCGAAAAAAAAGGGCGTCCGCCTACGCGAGGTAGCCGCCACCACCGGCATTCGCCCTGCGCCCCGGTTCCTACGCTTGCTCCATGCCTTTTCACTACCCACCCCCACCAGGGACCGTGCTGATTTGCCGGTTTCCACCCCCAGGCGCTACCCCCACTGGTGAAATGACGAAGACCCGCCCGGTCATCGTGGTTAGCCGGCGACTGAAGGGCCGACCCGGCCTGGTAAGCATCGTGCCGGTAAGCATGACCGCCCCGCGGCAGGAGGCTCGATGGCATGTGCGCGTTCCCGCCGAGGCCATGCCGCCGGGTTGGGGGGAGCGCGAGGGGAGCCGGTGGGCCAAGTGCGATATGGCGATGGTCGTGAGCCTTGAGCGACTTTCTCAAGCGCGCACACAGGCGAAGCGTGGCGCACCCTTCTCGCCACTATCGCGCGTCGATGAGGCGACGCTCTACGAAATACGTAAGGCTTTGTCGTTCGTGTTCGAACTCAGCTGAAAGCAACCCGTGTGCGCTTGCATGTTGGGCGCCCAACAATTAACTTCAAAGCGTCTGTCGGCGGCAACGCCGATTTCGAAGACCTCAATGCAGTGCTTGGTCGCGATTGAGGCGGGCCGGAACATGATGACAAGTGATCCGGTTGCTACTTAGCCCGCGCGCTTCGGCCGCGGGCTTTTGTCTTTTCAGGCGTGGAGTTCAGCGCGTGGCGGCAGCGACCAGTCGATGGGCGCTTCGCCGCGCGACTCAAGGTAGGCGTTGGCCATGGCGAAGTGCCCGCAGCCCATGAACCCGCGATGCGCGGATAGCGGCGAGGGATGCACGCTGCGCAGGATGCAGTGGCGCTTGCCGTCGATCAGCTGGCCTTTCTTCTGCGCGTGGCTGCCCCAGAGCATGAAGACGAGGCCTTCGCGTTCGCGGTTGAGCGCATCGATGGCCGCGTCGGTGAAGCCTTCCCAGCCACGACCCTGGTGCGACGCCGCCTGCCCGGCTTCCACCGTGAGCACGGCATTGAGCAGCAGGACACCACGATCCGCCCACGGCGTGAGGCAGCCATGGTCCGGACGCGGGATGCCGAGGCAGCTCTCGATTTCCTTGAACATGTTCTGCAGCGACGGCGGGACACGTACGCCCGGCCGCACGGAAAAACTCAGGCCATGCGCCTGATCCGGGCCGTGGTACGGATCCTGGCCGAGGATGACGACACGCACGGCATCGAACGGCGTGTGGCCGAATGCGTTGAAGATATCGGGGCCGGGCGGATAGATGACCTTGCCGTGCGCCTTCTCGTCGCGAAGGAACGCCGACAGCGCCAGCATCTCCGGGCGATCCAGGTAATCGCCGATGCGCTCCTTCCAGGAGCTCTCCAGGCGTACGCGATCGTTCAAGCGTCGGCCTTTCCGCGCAGATGCAGGGCCACGCGAAGCTGGAACAGCAGCTTCGTGATCAGCAGCTTTTCTTCCACGGGTTTTTCGACAAGATCATTCGCACCGGCGCGCAACAGCGCGGCCTGGTTCGCGGGGTTTTCGTCGCCCGTCATGATGAGCGTGGGCAGCTTGCCCTTGCCGTAGCCGAACTCGTTGCGAATGCGCTCCACCAGATCGCCACCGGTGAGCTCGCCCTTGAGGCTGACGTCGGTGAGCACGACATCCGCCCCCATCCGGCCCTCGGCCTTCGCTGCACGCAGGAATTCGATGGCATCTTCCGCGCTGATCACGTGATGCACGGTGAGGCCGTACTTCTCCATCATGCGGCGCGTGGCCAGCGCGACGACGCGGCTGTCTTCCACGTACAGCACTTCGCCTTCGGCGCCGCCTTCCGGCCGTACGTAGCCGCGAATGAATTCCGCGAGCGCGCCGAAGCCGAGCGACTTGTCGAAATAGTCGGTGACGAATTCGCCCAGCTCACGGCGATGCAGGCGCTGCTCCACGTCGCCGGAAACAACGACGATGGGCATGTAGATCTGCGGCGCCGATTCGCGCACGAAACGTGCGAGGTCGAGGCCATCCATGTCCGGAAGGCGCAGCGCCACGGTAACGAAGTCGAACACGCCGCGCTGCAGCTCGGCCTGCGCTTCGGCACCCGTGCTGACGCCAATGATTTCCACGCCGGGCACTTCGGCGGACACCACGCGCGAAATCAGCTGGCGCACGACCTTGGAGCCGTCCACCAGCAGGATGCGCGGCGTAGCGCCGGCGACGCCTGATCCGATATGCGATGCCACCCCCTGGCCTCCCCTTAACCCGCTGCCGCGCGGCGTATCTGGCGTGCGCTGACCAGCCGCGCACCCAGCCACCCGAGAACCGCCGACGCGACCGGCACGGAAAGAAGCAACCACGCCGGCAGGCCGCCGAACGCGACGCTGCCGTCATAGGCCGCGGCCAGGCGGCCGACGGGGCCCGCCATGGCCAACTCGATCGCCACGGCAAGTACCACGGCGAGAATGCCTGCGAGCAGGCCCAGCCAGATGCCGGTGTAGAGATAAGGCCGGCGTACGAACGGCCGGCTGGCGCCGATCAGCAGCAACACGCCGATTTCCTCGGCGCGGCTCTGGATGTCGACGCGGATGGTGTTGCCGACCACCAGCAGTGCCGCGATGCCGAGGAGCAGCGCCAGCATCGTGGTCGCGCGGGCGCCGACGCCGACGATCGCGTCGAGGCGCTGGCGCCAGGCGCCGGTGTCCTGGACCATGTCGACGCCTGGCAGGGCCTTCATCGCTTCAACGAGCCGGCTTGCATCGTCGGCGGAAAGCGTGGGCTTCGGCTGCACCGAAAGCACATAAGGAAGCGGGTTCTCGTCCAGCGACTGCAGGGCGCCGGAGAAGCCCTGCACCTCGGCCAGCTCGGCCAGGCCGTCCTTCGGCGTGCGAATGACGATGTCCTGCACCTCGGGGCGCCCGCGCAGGGCCGACGCCGCCGTTTCGGCCATCGCCGCATTCTGGCCCGGCTTCATGAAGGCACTGATGGTCTGGTTGCGGCCGAGCGCATCGCCCATCCGCTCCACGTTGCCAAGCAGGAGGTAGAACGCGAGCGGCAGGGCCAGGGCCACGCCCATCACGGCCACCGTCAGCAGGGTGCCGAGCGGACGCGAGGCCAGGCGGCGCCAGCTGATCGACAGGCTCCAGGCATGGTGCTCGCGCCAGGCACCGATGTGGCGCGGCGTCGTGCGGCGGGTCTTCTCCGGCTCAGGCGCCTTGCGCGGCTCACGGACGGCGTTCATACCACCTCCGTCGCGGGCACGTCGGCCACCAGCTTGCCGTGGTCGAGGACGACAACGCGTTTCTTCATGCGCTTGATCAGCATCAGGTCGTGGCTGGCGACGAGGACGGCCGTCCCTACGGCCTGGAATTCGGCGAACAGGCCCATGATTTCCATGGCCAGCTGCGGGTCGAGGTTGCCCGTGGGCTCGTCGGCGATGAGCACCGCCGGCTTGGCCACGATGGCGCGGGCGATGCCCACGCGCTGCTGCTCACCCGTGGAGAGGGTACCGGGCAGCTGCTTCTCGTAGCTCAGCAGGCCGACCTTCTCCAGCGCGGCGCGCACGCGGCGCGAGCGCTCGGTCGCCGTCACGCCGGCGATGACCAGCGGCAGTTCGACATTGGCGAAGACACTGCGGTCCATCAGCAGGCGATGGTCCTGAAATACCATGCCCAGCTTGCGGCGGACCCGGGGGATGTCGGCGGAGCGGACGGTGTTGAGCTTCTGCCCGTCGAGGGTGACCACGCCATTGGTGGGCCGCTCGATCATGGCCAGCAGCTTGAGCAGGGTGCTCTTGCCGGCCCCGGAATGCCCGGTGACGAACGCCATCTCGCCGGCGCCCACCTGGAAAGAGACATCCGTAAGGGCCTGGTGGTCGCCCTCGTATCGTTTGCTCACCAGGTCGAAACCGATCACCGCGTTACCCGTTGGTCCGTGAAGCCTAGAGGATAAGGTATGCGGCGGGTATTTGCGGTGGTCGGTTTCGCGGTTCCTGGCTTATCGGCCGCCGAAGATGCGACCCAGGCGACGGAAGAAGCCTTCCTTCTTCACCGGGGCGGCGGCGGGGGCCGGCGTGGCGGCCGGTCGCGAGGCAGCCACATGGCGCGACGGACGGCGGTTCGGGTTGGCGGCGCCCTCGGCGCCGGCCGCGCGCGGCGCAGCCGATGCGCCCGCATCCTGGATCCGCACCGGCGTGCCCTCGGCCCCACCCTCGCGGCTACCGCGGCCACGACCACCACGGCGGCGGCGCTTCTTCGGCGCGGCACCGACGGCGGCCATCGCTTCGGCGGCCGGCAGGTCGGCCACGGTCTCGGCGACGACGACGGTGGTGACCGGCACCTCGGTCGAGGTCACGGCCGGCTTGTCCTGGCGCGGCGGACGACGCTCACGCGTGCCCGAACGCTCACCCTGGCGCGAACCCGAACCCGAACGGGAGCCCGAACGCGGACCACCCCGGCCACCCTTCTCCGGCGGCGCGCCACGGGTCGGCACGTGGCCACCGGTGTCGTTCGGGTCGTCGATTTCATCCTGCACGCCGTCGGCACGCGGACGCGGGGCCGGCATCACCAGCATCCGCGCGTCGATCGACGCCGCGGGGATCTTCTGGTTGATGTAGGTCTCGATGTCCGGCAGGCCCATCGCATAGAGGTCGCAGGCGAAGCTGATGGCGTCGCCCTCGGCGCCCAGGCGCGCGGTGCGGCCGATGCGGTGGACGTAGTCCTCGGCATCCTGCGGCAGGTCGTAGTTGAAGACGTGGCTGACGGCCGGGATGTGCAGGCCGCGGGCGGCCACGTCCGTGGCGACCAGCAGGTCGATCTGGCCGTCCTGGAAACGCTGCAGCAGCTTCTGGCGCTTCACCTGCGGCACGTCGCCGGAAATGGCGCCGACGCGGAAGTTATGGCGCTTCAGGCGATCCGTGATGCGCTCGGCGGCGGCCTTGGTGTTGACGAAGATGATGCTGCGCTCGGCCTTGCTCTCTTCAAGCAGGTTGAGCAGCAGGGGCATCTTCTCTTCCTTGGACGGGAAGTAGACCACCTGGCGGACGCGGTCGGCGGTGACGTTCTCGGTCTCCACGACGAGCTTTTCCGCTTCGTGCATGTGCTCGTAGGCCAGCTCGAGCACGCGATGGCTCAGGGTGGCGGAGAACAGCAGCACCTGGCGCTGCTCACGCGACGGCAGGCGGCGGAAGATGAAGCGCACGTCCTTGATGAAGCCAAGGTCGAACATGCGGTCGGCCTCGTCGATCACCATCACTTCGACGCTGCCGAAACCGAAGACGTCCTGCTTGTAGTAGTCCAGCAGGCGGCCCGGCGTGGCGATGATGATGTCGCAGCCGTCGCGGAGCTGCTGGCGCTGCTTGTCGTAGTCCACGCCGCCGTAGATCAGGGCGCTGCGCAGGCCGGTGGCCTTGCCGATGGTCTGGAAGTCCTTTTCGATCTGGATGGCCAGCTCGCGGGTGGGCGCGATGATCAGGGCGCGCGGGTCGGAATCCTTGCGGCCGGGCTGGGCCGGGTTCTTCAGCAGGCGGTCCATCAGGGCCACGAGGAAGGCGAAGGTCTTGCCGGTGCCGGTCTGCGCCTGGCCCGCCACGTCGCGGCCGGTGAGCGCGACCGGGAGGGTCAGCGCCTGGATGGGCGTGCAGCGGGTGATGCCGGCGGTGGCGAGGCCCTGGTGGAGCAGCGGATGAAGGTCGAGGTTTTCGTAGAAGACGTCGGTAAGTACGGTCTGGGACATGGATGGGCCTGGAATCTTGCGTCGCAGGTACGCGACGCCGTCCCTGCGGCAAGGAATGCACCACGGGACGGGTGGTTGGTCCGGCAGGCGGCACGGGAGGGTCGCGGCTGCCGGTTTGCTAGCCCGGCGGCCTGTCGACGCGCCCGGCGCACGATTGGCCGGAGGCGGGAGGTGGCCGGTACGACGGTTCCCGCTGGCATAGCTGAACCGGCTCGATGAACCGGTTTACCTATGTCAACGGAAACCACCCGCCGGCACCTTGAATAGCTTGAATCGCGCCCCTAGTTGGGTTGGAATGAGGGCCATCGGCTGATATAGCCACGACCTTCGGTTCCGGTTGGACCCGCGACATGGGGCTCCTAAGTGTAGCCGATGCCAGCGTCGCGGTCGTCAACCCCCTTAACACCCCGATTGGAGACCACGGTGAGCGACAAGATCACCCATACGAGCGATGCCGCCTTCTCGAAGGACGTCCTCGAATCCGACACCCCCGTCCTGCTCGATTTCTGGGCGGAATGGTGCGGCCCCTGCAAGGCGATCGCGCCCGCCCTCGAGCAGCTTGCCGATGAGTACCAGGGCAAGGTGAAGATCGTGAAGATCAACATCGACGAGAACCAGCAGACCCCGCGCCAGTTTGGCATCCGCGGCATCCCCACCCTCATGGTGTTCAAGGATGGCAAGGTTGCCGGCACCCAGGTCGGTGCCGTGAACAAGGGCGTGCTCGCCCAGTTCATCGATAAGTCCATCTGATATTTGCTCCACCCCTCCGAGCCACCGCGTGAGGCGCTTTACCTTGCGCCTCACGCGATGCTAGGCTCTAGGCGTTCGCCCCGGGACACCCCGCTGTCCCCCCAGCCGCGAACCCTCCCACCTCTTCTTCCAACGGCGCCCCGTGAGGTTTGCCCGTGTCCGATATCGAAACGAAAGATTCCAACGACGCCAAAGGCGCCGGCGACCAGCCTGCGACCGAGCCGCGTCCCCGCACGCGCCGCAAGGCGCCAGCCGCCGCCGCACCCGCGGTAGAGACGAGCGCCCCGCCGCCGGCTCCCGCGCCTGCCCCGGCGCCCTCCCCGCCCACGCCTCCACCCCTGCCGCCCGCACCGGCGCCGCAGGCGGAGCTCCAGCTCAGCAACAACCACCCGTCCAGCGAAGCGCGCCAGCCGCAGGAGCCCCGTGAGGGCGGCCAGCAGCAGGGCCAGGGCGGTCAAGGCAACCAGGGCCAGGGCAACCAGGGCCAGAACAACACCCAGGGCGGCGGCAACGCCGGCGAGCGCCGTGAGCGTGAAGGCCGCGGCCGTCGCCGCCGCAACGACCGCAACGACCGGCCCGAGCGCAACGACCGCCCGCAGCAGCAACAGCGCCAGGGTGGCGGTGGTGGCAACGGTGGTGGCAACTACCAGCACCAGCGCAATAACAACAATGGCTATCCGGTCGACGACGACGAGAACGCCGACGCCGGCAGCAACGATCGCCTGATCAACCTCACCGAACTCAAGCGCAAGAACTCCATCCAGCTCCTGGAGTTCGCCGAGTCGCTGGGTATCCGCGAGGGCGTCGCCCGCCAGCGCAAGCAGGATGTGGTGTTCAACATCCTCAAGGCCCACGCCCGCTCGGGCGGCGGCATCTGGGCCGAAGGCGTGCTCGAGATCCTGCAGGACGGTTTCGGCTTCCTGCGCTCGGCCGACGAGTCCTACCTGGCCGGCCCGGACGACATCTACGTCTCACCCAGCCAGATCCGCCGCTTCAACCTGCGCACCGGCGATTACATCACCGGACGCGTGCGCCACCCGAAGGAAGGCGAGCGTTACTTCGCCATGCTCAAGGTGGACGACATCAACGGCGACCCGCCGGAAGCGTCGAAGAACAAGCTGCTGTTCGAAAACCTCACCCCGCTGTTCCCGCGCAAGGCGTTCAAGCTCGAGCGCGGCAACGGGTCCACCGAGGACATCACCGGCCGCATCCTCGACCTGGTGGCGCCGATCGGCCGCGGCCAGCGTGGCCTCATCGTTTCCCAGCCGAAATCCGGTAAGACGATGATGCTGCAGAACATCGCGCAGGCCATCCAGTACAACCATCCCGACGTCCACCTGATCATGCTGCTGATCGATGAGCGCCCGGAAGAAGTCACGGAAATCGCCCGCACGGTGCGCGCCGAGGTCATCAGCTCCACCTTCGATGAGCCGGCCGTCCGCCACGTGCAGGTCGCCGAGATGGTCATCGAGCGCGCCAAGCGCCTGGTCGAGCACAAGCGCGACGTCGTGATCCTGCTGGATTCGATCACCCGCCTGGCCCGTGCCTACAACACCGTGGTGCCCAGCTCCGGCAAGGTGCTCACCGGTGGCGTGGACGCCAACGCCCTGCAGCGCCCCAAGCGCTTCTTCGGCGCGGCCCGTAACGTCGAGGAAGGCGGCAGCCTGACGATCATCGCCACGGCGCTGACCGACACCGGCTCCAAGATGGACGAGGTGATCTACGAGGAGTTCAAGGGCACCGGCAACATGGAAGTGCACCTGTCCCGCCGCATCTCGGAAAAGCGCGTTTACCCGGCCATCGACATCAACCGCTCCGGCACCCGCCGCGAAGACCTGCTGATCGAGCCGGACATGCTTGCCAAGATCTGGATCCTGCGCAAGCTGCTCCACCCGATGGACGAACTGGCCGCCATGGAGTTCATGCTCGACAAGATGAAGAACACCAAGTCGAACGACGAGTTCTTCAACTCGATGAAGCGCTGAAGTCCAGTAATGGCACGTTGAGAAGGCCGCCCCTCGGGGCGGCCTTTTTTCTTGCGCCGAAACGCACGCGGGCGTCACCGGCTTTTGTTACGCTCGCCGGCGGGCATGGCACCTTTTCCCGGGCGGCATGCGCCCCCATGTGGGGCGGCTACGGCCCCTGCCGTCCACTGCCAAGGAAGTTTTGTGTCCATTCCCAGCGCCGCCAAGAGCACGCCCATCGGTGACCGGCACGACCTGGTCGCCAACCTCGCCGAGGGCGAAAAGCCGCGCGAAGCCTGGCGCATCGGTACCGAGCACGAAAAGTTCGGCTTCTATACCGACGACCTTACCCCGCCCCCCTTCGAAGGCCCGCGCCCGGGCATCCGCGCCATCCTCGAGGGGCTGGCCGAGCGCTATGACTGGGACATCGCCCGGGAGGGCGAGACGCCGGTCGCGCTGACCAAGGGCAAGGCCAACATCACCCTGGAACCCGCGGGCCAGCTGGAGCTCTCCGGCGCGCCGCTGGTGTCCATCCACGAGACCTGCGACGAAGTCAGCACCCACCTGAAGGAAGTGCGCTCGGTGGCCGACGAGTTCGGCATCGGCTTCCTCGGCATGGGTTTCCAGCCGAAGTGGCGCCGCGACCAGATGCCGTGGATGCCCAAGGGCCGCTACAAGATCATGCGCGAGTACATGCCCAAGGTCGGTTCGCTCGGCCTGGACATGATGACCCGCACCTGCACCGTGCAGGTGAACCTGGACTACGCCACCGAAGCGGACATGGTGAAAAAGTTCCGCGTGGCGCTGGCCCTGCAGCCGATCGCCACCGCACTCTTCGCCAATTCGCCGTTTACCGAAGGCAAGCCGAACGGCTTCAAGTCGTTCCGCTCGCACGTGTGGACGGATACCGACGCGGACCGCACCGGCATGCTCGACTTCGTGTTCGAGGAAGGCTTCGGCTACGAGCGTTACGTCGATTACATCCTCGACGTGCCGATGTACTTCAGCTATCGCGATGGCAAGTACGTCGACCTGTCGGGCCAGGATTTCCGCAAGTTCATGCGTGGCGAACTGCCGGCACTGCCGGGCGTGAAGGCCAACATGAAGGACTGGGCGGATCACCTCACCACGGCTTTCCCCGAGGTGCGCCTGAAGCAGTACCTGGAAATGCGCGGCGCCGATGCCAGCCCGTGGAACCAGCTGTGCGCGCTGCCTGCCTTCTGGGTAGGCCTGCTGTACGACGACGTCGCACTCGACGCGGCGTGGGACCTGGTGAAGGATTTCAGCAAGGCCGAACGCCACGCCCTGCGCGATGGCGTACCGAAGGAAGCGCTGCACCTGAAGTTCCGCAACCACACGATGCGTGAGCTGTCGCTCGAGGCACTGAAGATTGCCGACCACGGTTTGAAGCGTCGCAACGTCGGCCGCCGTTCGGACGGCGCCAACGAATCGATCTACATCGAACCGCTGCTGGAGATCGCGCTGTCGGGCAAGACGCAGGCAGACACCAAGCTCGAGCAGTTCCACGGCAAATGGAACGGCAGCGTGGATCCGGTGTTCAGCGAATACGCCTATTGATCGCATAAAAAAACCTCCCCGTCGCCGGGGAGGTTTTTTTTCAGCACCTGTTCGCGTTAAGCGATCAGAACTGGTACTTGGCCGACAGGCTGAGCAGGTTGCCCTTGTCGTCGTTCTCGCCGACCAGGGTATCGCCCGTTGCGCTGGCGACGCCGTTCATGTGCGCCTTGTTGACGAAGATGTGCGCGTAGCCGGCGTTGATCTCGAACTTCTCCGACACCTTGTAGCCCATACCGAAGGCGAGCCACTTGCGGGTCGAATCCGGCACGCGCGGGGAGCGGGTGTCAGCGTAGGTCGGGGTGGTGTCGATCGCCACACCGCCTCGCAGGGTCAGCTTGTCGCTGAGGTAGTACTCACCACCGACCGAGGCGAACCAGGTATTGCGCCAGTTGTAGGCTTCCGAGGTCGGCGGCTGGTTCGGGTTGGCGTAGGTCACCGTCAGGTTCTTGAACGAATCCCACTTGGTCCACGACAGGTCCATACCCAGGCCGAACTTCTCGTCCTGGTGCCAGAAGCTGGCGGTGGCCACGGCCGGGGTTTCGAAACCGGCGTTGCCGTCGGTGTGGGTAAACGGTGCCTGGCCCTGGAACAGGCTGGCGATCGCCGGGTTGGACAGCAGCGCCGCGGCGTTGGCCGGGACGGTGAAGTTACCGGTGCCTTCCAGGTGATGCTTGATGGCGCTGCGGTAGTTCAGCGCGAAGCGATCCTGCGCGGTGAGCTTCCAGATACCGCCGAGCTGCCAGCCGTAGGCCCAGTCGTCACCCTTGATCTTGGCGACGCCGTCGGTGCCGGCCGGCACGACGGTGTTGATCAGGCGGGCGTAGGTCGGGGCGGCGACGGCGGGAATGGCGCCGGCGGCGACACCCTGCTGCAGCACGCCGAGCGCGGCGCTGTTGTAGTTGATGGCGCTGGTCAGCTCAGCCGTCGTCTTCTGCGCAATGAAGCTGGCGCCGATGGCGAAGTCGTCGGTGACGTCAAACGAGGCCGACAGCGTGGCGTCGTACGACTTGAAGTCGGACTTGATGGCGTTGTAACGGCCCTTCCAGTCGCTGTCGTAGTCGGTCTTGAAGCCGAACGGGGCGGTCAGGCCGAGGCCGATGTGGACGCGGTCGCCCACCTTGGACGCGAAGTACAGCGCCGGGACCGGGATGGTGGTGCCGGCGTCGCCGCCGTTGCCGCCGGAGATCGGGCGGCCCTGCGCGTCCGTGGACGTGCCGTGGAACTTGGTGCTGAAGTTGATGCCGGTGACGTCGGCCTGGAAGGTGTTGCCTTCCAGCAGCGACATGGCGGCCGGGTTGTTCACGATGACGGAGGCATCGTCACCGGCGGCGGCCGAACCGGCGAAAGCGCGGCCCAGGGCCTTGGCGCTGTTTTCCTTCAGCTGGAAGGCGCTGGCGTGAGCGGCCTGCGGAGCCACGAGCGCGCCGGCGATCGCCAGCGAAAGGGCGGCGACGGCCAGCGGGCGGGTGTGAAGTTTGATCTGCATGCGGAGCGGCTCCTGCTTATTGTTCTGACGGGATCGAACGGGGCGGAAAACGGAAAAGTTAGCCGTTTTCATACGCGCGTTTAACAATCTGGGGTGGAACTCTGGACGACTTGACCAAGTTTTTGCAAGTGTCGATGCAACAAACCTGAAACACCCCACACTTTCCGGCCCATCCCCCCGCCCCGGATCCGGTAGACTGGACGACCGAGCCGCCGCGAGACCTGCCGTCATGCACTGCTACGTCTACGCCAGCCTGCGCAAGCCCGACACCTATGTGTGGCTTTCCCGCCGCGAGGGCTTCGATGCCCTGCCCGAACCCCTCGTCCTCCTGCTCGGCGAACTGCGCTTCGTGCTTGAAGTCCAGCTCACCGCCCAGCGCCAGCTCCCGCACGAGGACACTGAGATCGTGCTCAGCCACCTGGCGGACCAGGGCTGGCACCTCCAGGCGCCGCCCAACGAGACCCTCAGCGTCTGCAACCAGCCCAACCTCAATCGCGAGATTGACCCGGATGCCTCGCTCGTCCGTGCCTGAGTTGCCGGAAGTGCACATACGCGAAACGTGGAAGCCGGGTTAACGTCGCGTTACCGCGCAGCCTTTGCGCGGTCCGTATACTCGCGCGCATGGCCAATCCCAAACGTCGTCGACCGCCGCTGATCAAGGCGCTGCCCTGGTTCCTCCCCGCCCTTGCTGCTGTCGCGTGCGCCGGCCTCACTGCCTCACCGCTGGCCCTGATTCCCCTGCTGCTCGCCAACGCGCTGGCCATGGCGGCGGTGTGCCACGCCATTGGGTTTGATCCCGAGCCGAATTACCTGCGCACGGCGCTGCGCCGCGGCTCGGCGTACGTGGTCATGTTCACCATGTACACCTTCCTGGTGTTCGTCCTGGTGGCGTGGCCGCTGCTGAAGCTGACGCAGGCACCGAGCCTGGGTGCGGCACTCCTCCTCGCCGCGACGCTGGTGGTGGCGCTGGGCGCCCTCTGGCGCATGTGGCCGGCGTTCGGGCTGGTGTACCTGTGGGACGACGCCTATCCCGAGACCACGGGCGATGGCTCGTGGATCTTCACGGCCATGGCCCGCTCCTTCAGCTTCGGCCGCCACCTGTCGGCCGAAGAGCGCTTCTTCACCCATTTCGTCCCCGCCGCGCTGGGCCTGCTCGTGCTGGCCTTCTGCGCCGTGGCACTGTCGGGCCTGTACGGCGTGTTCCCGTCGGAAATGCGCATCGCCGCCCTGGCGATCTACGCCGTCGTGCTGTTGCCGGCCTGCTCGCTGCTGATCGCCAACCGCACCCTGCGTGCATTGCTCTGCGACCGCCGCGGCCATATCCGTACCGCGCGCGCCGAAACCCGCCAGGAGCCGGTGATCAACGACGCGCACATCGTGCCGACGCCGGTGCCGATCCCGGAACTGTCGAGCGAAGAGCGCCAGCCGGAAATCCGCGATGGCGCCCTGCTCGCCGCGATTCGCGCCGGTGACGTCGCTCGCGCCGTCGCGCTGGTCGAGGCTGGTGCCAACCCGAATACCGATGCCGAGCCGGGCGATCGCGATCAGCGCCCGGTGCTCACCCTGGCCGCGTTGTCGGCGGATACGCGCCTGCTGCGCGCGCTGATCGCCCGCGGCGCCGAAGTGAACCGCACGCACCACGGTGTCACCGCCCTCATCGCCGCCTGCCGCGATAGCTGGCACGGCCGCCCGGATGCCGTGCTCACCCTGCTGGCCAATGGCGCGAACGCGTCGGCCACGGATGCCGAGGGCAACACCGCGCTGCACGGCGCGGTGCTCAGCGCCGAGCCCACCGTGGCCGCCATGCTGCTCGATGCCGGTGCCACCGTCGATGCGGTAAACGCCGCCGGTGAGACATCACTGACCATCGCCTGCCGGGCAGCGAACTGGGCGCTGGCCCGCTTCCTCCTCGAGCACGGCGCGAAACCCGCGCCTGTCGGTGCCGAGCCGGCACTGGTCGCGGCGGCGGGCATCGCCGATGACGACGCGGAAGGCATCAAGGTGCTGCTGCGGCACAAGGCACCGGTGAACGCGGTCAGCGCCCACGGCCGTACCGCCCTGGTGACGGCCGCGGCCGAAGGCCACGAACAGATCGCACGGGCCCTGCTCCAGGCCCACGCCAACCCCAACCTCGCGGACCGGCATGGCACCACGGCGCTGATGGAGGCCTCGCGCGCGGGCGCCAGCGGCATCGTGCAGATGCTGGCCGAGGCGCAGGCCGACCCGACGCCGCGCGACAGCCACGGCCGCAACGCCCTGACCCTGGCCTGCCAGTCGCCGCGCGCCCAGGCCGCCACCGTGCGCGCCCTGCTCGCCATGGGCGCACAGCCGAAGGAAGCGGCGGCGGACGGCCGTAGCGCACTCGACCACGCCGCCAGCGGCGGCCGCTGGGATTTCGTCGCCCTGCTTGATCCGGGCACGCCGTTGCCGACCTCGCTCAGTGAGTCGGTGCTTCCCGAGGCCGGTGCCGATTCGCCGCTTCACCTGCACGACGCGCTGCGCTTCGGCCACTGGGCGGTGGCCTCCACGTTCTCGGCGAAGGTGCGCGAATGGCCCGCCGCCGAGCTGGCGGCGCTGTACATCGACCTCGCCAGCCCGGGGTTTGATGCCGCGCGCGCGTGGCTGTTCGACCATGGCCTGTCCGCCGAAGCGCGGCTCGCGCCGCCGGCCGACGAACCGGAAGGCACGCTGGGTCGTCGCCTCTTCGACGCCCTGCTTCCGCAGCTCCCGCAGTCCGCCGAGGCGCTGCTCCAGCTGATGCGCGCCGGCGCCACACCGGCGGGCGCGGGCCTGCTTGGCCAGGCCATCTGCCGGCTGGACGGTGCCGACGAACACCTCGCGCTCGCCATGCTCGAGGCGGGTGCCGATCCCTTCGGCGCCGACGCGCGCGGCCGCACCCCGGTGCACATGGCCGCGGCGACGGGCCGTGCCCGCCTGCTTGGCGCGCTGCTCGCACGCGGCCTTGACCCGAACGTGCGCGACGCCGGCGGCCGCACGCCGCTGCACGCCGCGCTGGAACACGATGGCGACGCGCTGCCGCTCGTCCGCCTCCTGGTCACCCACGGCGCCGACCCGGAAGCCGCGGACGTCAACGGCGAGACCCCGTATGGCCTCGGCATCGGCCACGGCGAGGTGGAACGCTGGTTGAGCTGGCCGCTGTGGCCGCTACCGGGCCGCACGCTGGTGGCCGCCGACCTGCCGGCCGCCGCGGCCGCGGGTGATACGCAAGCCGTGGACCGCCTGCTTGAACTCGGCTTCGATGTCGATACGCGCGATGCCCAGGGCGCCACCGCGTTGCTGCGCGCCGCGGGCGCCGGCCAGGTCGACGTGGCCGCACACCTGCTCGATGCCGGCGCCGACCCGGCGGCGAGCGCCGCCTCGGGCGTGACGCCGCTCGCCGCCGCCGTGAACGCACGTCGCGATGCCGTCGTCGAACGCCTGCTCGCACGCGGCGTCGCCGTGGACCAGCGTCTTCCCGGCGAAACCACGGCACTGATGATCGCCGCCGCACTGGGTTATCCCGACATCGTCGAACGCCTGCTTGCCGCAGGCGCGGACACCGCCGCCGAGGATGCGCACGGCCACACCGCGTTGCACGCCGCGGCGCAGTACTGCTTCGGCAGCAGCGACAGCCTGCGTGCGCGTCGCCTGCTCGACCTCGTGATCGGCAAGGGTGCCGACGTGAACAAGGCCGACAAGGACGGCGCCACGCCGCTGCTGCTGTTGCTCGGTGCACACATGCGGCCGGGCACCGTCGCCGATGCGACGCATCTCGGTGCGCTGGTGCCGGTGTTGCTCGATGCCGGCGCGAAGATCGAACACGCGGACCACCGCGGGGTCAGCGCCCTGCATGCCTGCGCGATGCACGCACTGTTGGCGCCGGCACGCGTCCTCCTGCAGCGCGGCGCCAACCGCAACGCGGCCGACGCCTTCGGCCGTACGGCGGGCGACGTCGCACGGCACCTGGGCTACGTGGATATCGCACACGAGCTCGGTGTACGCGCCAACGCGATCCCCAGCGTGCGTCAAACCCTGCGCCAGCCCGCCCAGCCGGACTGAAGCCGCACACGCTCCGGCGGGTTACTTCTCGTCGGAGCGCTCGCGCTCTTCCTGCGCATCGGCTTCGAAAAGGTGCTGCAAGTCGTTCAGCGCATCCTTCGAACTCTGCACCAGCGCCGCGTCATCGTCATAGACCAGGTACTGCGAACGCAGCACCTGCTCGTCGAGCTTGCGGAAGCGGGCGATGCGCGCCTCGACCACCTCGGGTGCCATGTCCAGCGATTCCAGCACGTGCCGCGTCATCATCAGGCTCGAATAGAACGTCTCGCGCACCGGGTCCTCGACACCGATATCCATCAGCCGGAACACGTGCTGGCGGTTGCGCGCGCGGGCCACGATCTTCAGGTGCGGGAACTGGCGACGCACGAGACGCGCGGTACGCAGGTTCGCTTCCGGGTCGTCCGTGGCCAGCACGAACACCTCGGCCTTGTCCGCCTGCGCGGCACGCAGCATCTCGGGTCGGCCCGGATCGCCGAAAAACAGTGACGTGCCACCGAAGCGGCGCGAGGTCTCCACCTGCTCCACCGAGCTTTCCAGCGCGACGAACGGAATGCCCTGCGCGCGCAGCACGCGGGCGACGATCTGGCCCATGCGGCCGAAGCCCGCGATGATGACCCGCGGCGCGTCGGTTTCGATGTGGTCGAATTCACGATCCGGCTTGCGCGCGCGTTCGTGCACCAGCCGCGCGGCCAGCAGCACCAGCAGCGGCGTGAGCGCCATGGAAAGCGAAATCGCCATCACCATCAGGCCGCGCTGCGGCTCGGTGATGATGCGCTGCTGCTGCGCAAGGTTCAGCACGACGAAGGCGAATTCGCCGCCGCTGGCCAGCACGGCGGCCAGGCGCACGGAATCGGCGTTGGTCAGCCCGCCGACCAGTCGCCCCAACGGCACGATCAGCACCGCCTTCACCGCCAGCAGCGCGGCCACAAGGCCGATGACCACCAACGGCTGCGCGTAGAGCAGCTGCAGGTCCACGGACATGCCGACGCTGATGAAGAACAGGCCCAGCAGCAGGCCCTTGAACGGTTCGATATTCGATTCGAGCTCGTGGCGGTATTCCGAATCCGCCAGCAGCAGGCCGGCGAGGAAGGCGCCGAGCGTGCTGGAGATACCGGCCAGCTCCATCAGCCACGCGGTGCCCATGACCACGAGGAGCGCCGTTGCCGTCGACACCTCGGTGCTTTTCGCCCGCGCGACGAAGCGGAACACGTGGCGCAGCACCACCCGGCCGCCGATGATCACGCCGATGATGGCGCCGACGACGCGGACGATACCCATGATGTCCGGCGCATGCGTATCGCGCGCCAGCGCGCCGCCTAGCAGGGGGACGGCGGCGATCAGCGGGATGGCGGCCAGGTCCTGGAACAGCAGGATGGCGAATGCCTGGCGCCCGTAGGCGGTGCCCGCTTCCTTGCGCTCGGCCAGGATCTGCAGGCCAAAGGCCGTGGACGACAAGGCCAGGCTGCCGCCGACGATGACCGCCGCCCGCCAGGTGAGCCCAAAGAGGTAGTAACCGATGGCACCCAGCGCAAGGGCGCAGACGATGACCTGCAAGGTGCCGCTGCCGAACACGGCGCGGCGCATCACCCACAGGCGTGACGGCGACAGCTCCAGGCCGATGACGAACAGCATCAGCACCACGCCGAAATCGGAGATGGTGGCGACGCCCGCCGTATCGGCGACCAGCCCGAGCACCGAAGGCCCGATCACCACGCCCGCCAGCAGGAAGCCGAGCACGGCGCCGAGACGGAAGCGTTTGGTCAGCGGGACGGCAATCACCGTCGCCAGGAGGAAGACGACTGCCGTCTCGAGAAAGTGATGTCCGTCCATCCCATGGCTCCCGAGAATCGAGTCGGGATTATGTCATGGGCCTGTCGACTCAGTTTGGACAAAACACCTGCGTGGCCCGGATGCCGTTCAGCCCTTGAGCCAGCGTGCGACGTCGATCGCGAAATAGGTGAGGATCGCATCCGCCCCGGCACGCTTCATCGCCACCAGCGACTCCAGCACCACGGCCTTTTCATCGAGCCAGCCGTTCTGCGCGGCCGCCTTGATCATCGCGTACTCGCCGCTCACCTGGTAAACGAAGGTCGGCGCGCCGAAGGTTTCCTTCACCCGGCGGACGATGTCCAGGTACGGCAGGCCCGGCTTCACCATCACCGCATCGGCGCCTTCGGCCAGGTCGAGCTCCACTTCTCGCAGGGCCTCGTCGCTGTTGCCGACGTCCATCTGATAGGTGTGCTTGTTGCCCTTGCCCAGGTTGGCGGCGGAACCGACGGCATCGCGGAACGGGCCGTAGAAGCTCGATGCGTACTTCGCCGAATACGCGAGGATCCGCGTGTGGATATAGCCGGCGCTTTCCAGTGCGTCGCGGATCGCGCCGATGCGCCCGTCCATCATGTCCGACGGCGCGACGAAATCCATGCCGGCCTCGGCCTGGGCCAGCGACATCCGGATCAGCGCTTCAACGGTGGGCTCGTTCATCACGTAGCCGTCGTCATCGATCAGGCCGTCCTGCCCGTGCGTGGTGTACGGGTCCAGGGCGACATCACCGATGAGGCCCAGCTCCGGGAAGCGCTTCTTCAGCTCGCGCGTGGCGCGCTGGAACAGGCCCTGCGGGTTCCACGCCTCGCGGGCGTCTTCGGTTTTCACCGAGCCATCCACCGAGGGAAACAGCGCCAGCGCCGGGATGCCCAGGGCCACGCATTCCGCGCCCAGCTTCACCAGTTCGTCGATGGACAGGCGCTCGACGCCCGGCATGGACGGCACCGGCTGGCGCACGCCCTCGCCGTCGACGACGAAGGCGACCATGATCAGGTCGGCGGGGGTAAGGACGGTCTCGCGCATGAGTGCGCGGGAAAAAGCGTCGCGGCGCATGCGGCGCATACGGACGGCGGGAAAGGTCATGGGACGTGCCTGCTCGTGTGGCGATCCGCCCATTTTACGCCCCGCGCGGCGGCGGCGGGGCGGCAGGTCGTCGCAGGGGCTCAGGCGGCGTCGATGCCGAAGGAACGGCCCAGGGCGATACCGTAGATATCCGAGAGCAGCGCCGTATCCATGGCCTCGGCCGGCGGCCCATGGCGCAGCAGGCTCCCGGCCCCGAGCACCGCTACCTCATCCGCATAGCGTGCCGCCAGGTTCAGGTCATGCAGCACGGCGATGACGCCCAGGCCTTGGGCGGCGCAGGCCCTCGCGCGGCGGAGGATGAAATGCTGGTGGGCGATGTCCAGGCCTGCCTCCGGTTCGTCGAGCAGCAGCCACGCGCCGTCACGACCTCCGTCCCCTACCTGGGCGAGCACGCGTGCCAGCTGCACGCGTTGCTGCTCACCGCCGGACAACGCGGTATAGCGACGGTCACGCAGCTCCCAGGCATGCGCGGCACGCAGGGCGCCTTGCGTGATCGCCTCGTCGCGCGTGGCGTCGGCGGCATGCGGGCTGCGCCCAAGCAACACCACTTCGTGCGCCGTGAAACCAAAGCCGAGGTCCACGCGCTGCGAGAGCATCGCGCGACGCCGGGCCAGGGCGCGGGGATCCCATGCCGGCAGGACTTTGCCATCGAGCATCACGCGGCCGCTCGCCAGCGCCACGCGGCCGGCCAGCGCACCCAGCAGCGTGCTCTTCCCGGCGCCATTCGGGCCGACCAGCGCCAACAGGCGCCCCGGGGTGGCGGTGAGCGACACGTCGCGCAGGATCGTCCGTCCTTCGCGAACGACGGCCGCGCGTTCGGCGACCAGATGGCCATGCTTCGATACATTCACGGGACGAACTCCGAGCCGCGGCGGCGCAGGAGCAACCAGAGGAAGAACGGCCCGCCGACGAGGGCCGTCAGCACGCCGATCGGCAACTCGCCCGGGGCGACCACGGTGCGCGCCAGCGCGTCGGCGGCCACGAGCAGGATGGCACCGCCCAGGGCCGACGCCTGCAGCAGGAAGCGGTGGTCGGGGCCGTAGGTCATGCGCAGCAGGTGTGGCACGACCAGGCCGACGAAGCCGATGACGCCGGTAAAGGCCACCGACGCACCCACCGACAGCGCGACGAGGGCGACGAGCAGGGGCTGCAGGCGTTCGGGACGAAAGCCGAGCAACGCGGCCTCGCCTTCGCCGAGCAACAACGCGTTCAACGCTGCCGCCGCACGCGGCAGGCACAGCAGCGGCAGGACGATCCACGGCGCGACGATGGCCAGCCGCGACCAGCTCGCCCCGCCCAGGCTGCCCAGCGACCAGAACGTCAGGTCGCGGAGCTGGTTCTCGGTGGCGAGGTAGGTCAGCAAGCCCACGCCCGCCATGGCGATGGCATTGATCGCCACGCCCGCCAGCAGGAGGTTGGCCACGCCCGGGCGACGACGCCCGATAAGAAACACCAGCGTGGTGGCCACGAGGCCACCGACGAAGGCCGACGCCGCGATGATCCACGAGCCGGCCTGGCCACCGAGCACGATGGCAGCCACCGCGCCGACGGCCGCCCCGGCGGAGACGCCGATCAGGCCCGGGTCCGCGAGCGGATTGCGGAACAGCCCCTGCATCGTGCTGCCGCCGGTCGCCAGCGCGGCACCCACCGCCACCGCGAGCAACAGGCGCGGCAGGCGCAACGAGAGGATGACGTTGTCGTCGCCGCGCGCGGCGGCGCCACCGAGCCAGCGCAGGAGCGCACCGGCGACGTCGGCAGGCGCCACGGCGATGGCGCCGCGCATCAGGCTCCATGTCGCCGTGGCGACGAGCAGCAGCACCAGCATGCCGAGCACCGCCCGGTGGCCGCTGCGGCGCCGCGGCAACGACGCGGCCACGCTATTCACGGATGTGCCCAGCGCGCTTGCAGGGCGGCGGCGCTTTCCGCGGTGCGCGGGCCGAAGCCGAGCAGGGCCTGGCCTCCGACGAAGACGATGCGCTTCGCCTTGCCGGCCGGCGTATCCGCCACGCCCGGCATCGCCAGCACGCCGTCGATGCCACCCACCGCATCGCTGCGTTCCTTCATCAGCAGGATGACATCGGGTGCCATGGCCACGAGCGATTCGGGCGACACCGCCTTGTAGCCCGGCACATCCGAGGCGGCGTTGACGCCACCCGCCAGCACGATGGCGCGATCCGCCGCCGTGTCCTTACCCGCCGCCATCGGGCTGCCCTGCCCCGTCGACATGAGGAACACCGCGCGCGGGTGCGTCGGCATGGCCGCCACGGCCTTCGCTAGCGCCGCAAAACGCGCACTCACCTGCGCTGCCAGCACACCGGCCTCTTTGGCGTGACCGGTGAGCTCGCCGATCCGGCGGATCTTCGCTTCGATATCGGCCGCCGAGCGCGACACCGGCAGCGTCTCCACACGTACGCCCGCGCCGCGTATCTGCTCCATCGCCGTCACCGGCCCCGCATCATGCGTGGCAAGGATGAGGTCGGGGCGCAGGGCGAGTACGCCTTCAGCACTCAGTTGGCGCACATAGCCCACGTCCGGCAGCGCGTGCGCGGCCTCGGGCCACGTACTGGTGCTGTCGACGGCGACCAGTTGATCCTGTGCATGCAGGGCGTAGACGGTTTCGGTGACATCGCCGCCGAGCGACACGATGCGCGTGGCGGCGGTCGCCAGGCAGGGCGCGACCAGGAGCGTCGCGGTGACCAGGAAGCGCCACGCGTTCATGCCGCCACCTCCGCCGTCGCCAGCAAGGCGCGCCAGTCATCCCGCTCGGGAATACCCGGCTTGCGCTTGCTGAATACCTGGACGATCTGCGTGCCGTCGGCCGCATACAGCTCCAGCGAGGTGACGACGCCTTCGGGCACGGGCTTGGTCACCACCCAGCTACTGACGATGGCGTCGGTGCGCAGGTGCAGGTTGAAAGCCGGGTCCATGACGTTGAGCCAGGGGCCGGCCGTGACGATGTTGCTGACCGGACCGGTGTGGATCTGCACGACGCCAGGCGAGCCGACGAACACCATCAACGGCACGGCTTGCGCTGATGCACCGTCGAGCACGGTGCGCATCGCACCGTTATCGAGTTTCGTCGCAAATTCGCTGCCGACAACGCGCAGCGCCTGTGGGCGGGTGACCTTGTGTTTCCTCAACAGCGCGAAGAAATCATGCGGATCACGCAGGGCACGCCAGTGCTCGCGCAACGACTCAACGTCGATCGCCTCGTCAGCCAGCCGCTCGGGAAGCGGCGCTTCGACGCTGACGATGTCGATCAGCGGTGACTGCACGGCCGCCGTGTAGCGATGCAGCAACGCGCGCCACGCCGAACGATTCGTCTCCTCGGTGAGGTACACCTTGTGCACGGCCGTGCCGTCACCGTCGAAGAACTGCAGGCTCTCGAGCTCGCGACCACGTGAGGTTTCCTTGACGGCAAAACCATAGCGCCAATGCTTGAGGAACAGGCGCAGGTCGATGTCCCCGGCCAGCACGATACCCATGGCGCCACCGATGTCGACCTGGTCGTACTGTCCCGTCTTCTCGTGCACGCAGTAGGCATTACGCGTGAGTGCCATCACCTTGCCCAGCGCGGGCAGGTCACGGATCAGCGCGGGCAGCTCGCCTTCCAGGCGGGTCACGCCATCACCGACACGGCTGGCGACGAGCGCGCCTTCGCTGACGCCAAGGCGCAGCGCGGCATCCCGTGCACGCAGGCCGGGTTCGGTTTCGCGAAGGTGGCGATAGCCGTTGAGCAACGCCGGGATGTCGATGCGCGGCGTGCTGGCGGTCTGGATATCCTGCATGGCAAGGCCTCCTCAGAAGGTGTAACGGGCGGATACGACGAGGGCGCGACCCGGCATCGTCAGGCGCTCGATCTGCGCGTTGCGCGCCTGGGCGTCGTCGATGCCGCCGCCGGTGGCGACATTGGTGAGCACGCCGCCATGCAGCGAGCCCCAGTCCCAGTACTTGCGGTCGGCGATGTTGGTGACGCCGGCCATCAGCTCCAGCGGCTCCCACGGCTTCCAGTGCGCGTAGAGATCCAGCGTGGCGTAGCCCGGCGCGCGGAACGTGGTGTCGTCGTCGAGGCGCGACTTGCGCTTCACGCCCTTGCCGATCAGCTCCGCGCCCCAGGCCTTCGCGTCGTACGCGATACCCAGCGTGGCGGTGAGCGGATCGACGCTGTTGAGCGGCGACCAGCCGCCTTCGTAGGTTTTCTTGTCGCCCTTCGACGCGGCGAGGTTGCCCTCCACGCGCCAGCCCTGCAGCGTGTCCGTGAGCGCGCCGAGCATGAGGCCGCCGGAGGCCTCGACGCCCTTGATCGTCGCCTTCGGGAAATTCACCGACTGCATGACGATGAGCAGGTTCTGGTTCACCGCCCACTGCGGCCATTCGCTGCGCGGGAGGGTGAAGCCGCCATAGATGAAGTTGCGGTAACGGTTGTAGTACGCGCTGGCACTGAAGTAGCCCAGGTCGCCATTGCCGCGCACGCCTATCTCGATGCCCTTGCTCGTCTCCGGCTTGAGGTTGGGATTCGGCACGATGCCGTACAGGCGCGCGGTGCCCCAGGCCACGGCGAGTTCGTTGTACAGCGGCGGACGGAAGCCCTGGCTGTAATTGCCGAACAGCTCGACGTTATCGGTGACCGACCAGGTGACGCCCAGCTTCGGCGAGAAGCGGTTTTTTTTCACGTCATCGAGGCCTTCCTGCACGAACGAGCTCTGGTAGTACGGATCGTCCTGGTCCGGCTTGAACGCGTAGTGATCCCAGCGCACCCCGGGGGTAATGCGCAGGCGGCCGTCCATCAGGTCGATCTCGTCCTGCGCGAACACGGCATAACGGTCCGTGTCATTGCGCGGGAAGAAACGCAGCGGGTAGTTCTCCGGCATGTACGGCGAGCTGCTGGAGGTGATGCCCGTGGCGACGTTGGTACCCTGCCCGCCCAGCTGGCCGGTGGGCGTGGTGCGCGATGCTTCCACGCCGTAGGTAATGTGCTGCCGCACGCTGCCCGAGTCGATCGTCTTGCCCAGGGTCAGGTGGCCGCCGAACAGCTTCTCCTGCAGGTCGCTGAGGTACAGGCGATCGTAGGTGGCGGCGCGGCTCGGCACGTTGGCCAGCGTGCGAGTCTGCGACTCAGTCTCGGACTCCTGCCAGTACGCATCCCACTCGAGCGTATCGGCGATGCCTAGGTGGATGGTCGGGAAACGCTGGCCCACCGCCACGCGCTGGCGCGTGGCGCGATCATTCGCCGTGTCGGTCAGCAGTTTCGTGGTGCCTGACTGGCCGACGGCGCTGAGGACGTTGGTATCGACGTTGTTGCGGTAGAAATCCGCCGTGACGCGATCCTCGCGGCCGCTGGCCGCCACATGCACGTACTTCGCCAGCAGGCTGGTGGTGTTCTGGGTCAGCGGATCCGGGCGGGTGCGGGTGAAGTCCTGCGTCGCCACATCGCCCTTGTTGCCGAGGTCATGGCCTTCGATGTGGTTGGCGACGATGACCAGCCCGTTATCCGGGCGGCCGCCGGCCAGGGTCAGCGAGGTGCCGAGCGAACGGTCGGCGCTGTCGTAACGCTCGCGCACGGAGACGTAGGTGTCCTTGCCGTCACGCAGGTAGTCGGCCGGATCCTTCGTGGTGTAACGCACCGTGCCGCCGAGCGAATCCGACGGGTTCAGCGCGGACGCCGGGCCGCGCGAGATCTCCACCGACTTCAGCGTATCCGGATCGACGAAGCTGCGGCCGGCGCGCATGCCGGTGGTCGAGAAACCGAACGAGCTGGACGCCGGCACGCCATCGGTGAGGATGGACACGCGGTTCCCATCGAGGCCACGGATGTTGTAGCTGTCGAGACCCCAGCGCCCGGCCGTGCCGACGACGGACACGCCCGGCTCGTACTTCACGAGGTCGCGGATGTTGGCCACGAGATGGCGGTCCATCTTCTGGCGATCGATGACGGTGACCGTGGCCGGCACGTCGAAGCGCAGCGATGAGCCAATCGCGGTGACGGTGATGCGCGGCAGGTCGTCGGCCGTGGTGGCCGGCGCCGCGGCGGGTGCATCGGCAGCGTGCGCGGCGGTCGCGCAAAACAGTGCCGCGCCGACAGCAGCGGCGAGGAGGTTCTTCCTGGTTGTGAACACGTGGATCGTCCTTCGCTAGGACGCACCGCAACGGCGGTGCGCATCGGGAGCTTGCGAAGGAGGAACGTGCCTCCGGGCTGGCGGCCGGGGTTATCGGGGCGCCTAGCTTATTGCGAATGGATCGCATTCGCAATATAGGAAGATACTCAGACGTCGATACGGTTCGTCGACGCTGGATCGAAGAAATGCAGGCGCTCCTGGTGGAAGCCCAGGCCCACATCCGTACCCGGCTGGATCAGCGACTGCGGCGGTACGCGCGACACCAGTTCGTCGTTGCCATGGCGCATGTTGAGGAACACCTCGTTGCCCACTGGCTCGACGACTTCGACATGCGCGCGCAAACGCTCTTCAATGCCTGCGTGGTCGCCGACGGTGAGGAGGTCTTCGGGGCGCACGCCGACGATCAACGGCTTGTCGACATACGCGGCCAGTGCCGGGGCATCCACGCCGAGCGCGATGCTGCCGTCCTTCATTACCAGGCGCAGTCCATCCTCGCGACGCAGCGTGCCGTGGAACAGGTTCATCGCCGGGCTGCCGAGGAAGCCGGCCACGAAGAGGTTCACCGGCTTGTTGTAGAGATTCATCGGCGTGTCGAGTTGCTGGATGACGCCGCCGTTGAGCACCACGATGCGCTGGCCCAGCGTCATCGCCTCGATCTGGTCGTGGGTGACGTAGACCATCGTGGCGCCGACGCGGCGATGGATCCGGGCGATTTCCACGCGGGTGGACAGACGCAGCTTCGCATCCAGGTTGGACAGCGGCTCATCGAGCAGGAACACCGACGGGTCGCGCACCAGGGCGCGGCCCAGGGCGACACGCTGGCGCTGGCCGCCGGAAAGCGCCGCCGGGCGATGATCCAGGCGCTCGTCCAGGCCGAGCATGTCCGAGGCCGTGGCCACGCGGCGATCAATCTCCGCCTTGTCCACGCCACGCAGGCGCAGGCCAAAGCCGAGGTTCTCGCGCACCGTCATGTGGGGGTAAAGCGCGTAGTTCTGGAACACCATGGCGATGTCGCGGTCCTTCGGGGCCACGTCATTCACCACGCGGTCGCCGATGCTCAGGCTGCCGCCGGTGATCGATTCCAGGCCGGCGATCATCCGCAGCAGCGTGGTCTTGCCACAGCCGGACGGGCCGACGAGGACGAGCAGCTCGCCGTCGGCGATCTCGAAACTCGCTTCCTTCAGGGCCACGTGGCCGTTGGGGTAAACCTTGCGCACCTTGTCGAGGCGGACCGCTGCCATCATCACTCTCCG
Organism: Luteibacter pinisoli; assembly: GCF_006385595.1. Lineage (NCBI taxonomy): Bacteria > Pseudomonadati > Pseudomonadota > Gammaproteobacteria > Lysobacterales > Rhodanobacteraceae > Luteibacter > Luteibacter pinisoli. The sequence continues at coordinate 418,349 of NZ_CP041046.1, read as the reverse complement.
GAACCAGGCGCCTCGGGCCAGTCAGGCGAAGCCTGCCATTGATCCGGACGATGGAGTATTCTGCCAACGTAATCGTTTACGTCAAAGTGTCGCCTTCCACGGCCCCATCTAGGACTCCCCGGCCGTGTCAATGGAGTGAAGAGCAAACCGTCACTAGACGACAGCCCCCGCAAGAGGCACCCTTGCGGGCTTCCGTGACACGACAGGTTTCCCATCATGGCCAACGTTAGCGCTGCGGCGCCGACCCTGCTCGCCGACCTCGGCGGCACGAACGTCCGGTTTGGTATCGCCCACCCGGAACAGGACAACCCCCTGGTTCAGGAAAGCATCCGCCGCTACCACGTCAAGGATTACGCCTCGCTGGCCGACGCCGCGAAGCAGTATTTCAAGGAAACCGGCCATGAGGCGCAGCGCGCCATCATCGCCGCCGCCGGCCGCATCGATAACGGCGAAACGGTGAAGGTCACCAACAACCCCTGGGCCATTTCCGCGAAGAAACTCGCCGGCGACCTGGACCTGGAGTGGGTGCACCTCGTGAACGACTTTGCCGCGCAGTCGATGGCGGTAATGCTGATGAACGACACCAAGGACGCCGAAGGCCACCAGGACCTGGTGCCGGTCGGCTCGGTTGCCGTCCCGAAAATCGGCGCGAAGGAAGAGCAGACTTTTGTGGTCGTCGGCCCGGGTACTGGCCTTGGCGTGGGCGGCCTGCTGATCCGCGGTGACAAGGTCAGCGTATTGCAGACCGAAGGCGGCCACGCCGGCTTCGCCGCGCACAGCGCCGAAGACATCGAAATCCTGAAGGTGCTGAACCTGCGTTACGGCCGCGTCTCGAACGAGCGCCTGATCAGCGGCGGCGGCCTGGTGAATCTCTACGACGCCATCTGCGAAATCTCCGGCCAGAAGCCTGAAGAAGGCATCACCCCGGAGATCATCACCAAGCGCGCCACCGACGGCACCTGCGCCATGTGCCAGCGCGCCGTCGAGACCTTCGCCGGCATCTTCGGCAGCGTCGCCGGCGACCTGGTGCTGACCCTCGGCGCGTGGGACGGCGTGTACCTCACCGGCGGCATGACCCCGATCCTGCTGCCCTGGATCCAGAAGCATTTCCGCGAGCGTTTCGAGGCCAAGGGCCGCTTCCGCGACACCATGGAAGCCGTGCCCACCCAGGCGATCATGAACCCGGAACCGGGCCTGATCGGCGGTGCCGCCCTCGCCATCGTGGAAGCCGGCGGCACGCCGCTGCGTCGCTGAGCCCCTCCAGGCCGCGCACGGTGCCTTCAGGCACCCTGCGCGGCAGACGCCTCGTCAGGTGTCGGGCGACTCCGGGTGCGGAGTAAGCGAGAGGGTTTCCAGACAGCTCGGCGCCTCCTGCGGAAAGCTGAAAGCCAACTGGCCCCAGTCACCGAAGGCAGACCACACCGTTCGCTGCGGCCCATGCGGTGTGGGTGGCTGGGTGATCACAAGGCCGGGATAGTGCCGTTGCACCTCGGCACGACTGACACAGCGGCCGTCGACTCGCCCCTGCGCCACGATGACGTTGTCGTCGACATCCACCCGGATCTCCGAATCGACGATCGCCACCGTCGACGACAGCCGCAACGCCCCACCCGACCAGCTCGCCACTCCCAGGCCACCCGCCACGTCGCTCACTTTGCGCGCCCGAGCGGGCCGCACGGCGCGGAGTTCGGCACCACCACGCACGCCAGCCGCCGCCATTTCCGATAGCTGACGCCAGAGCGCGGGATCAGCGACTTCTGCAAGTGGAACAGCAGGCGCCTGAGTCGCCAGAGCAACCGCTAACCAACGTTTCATTCTGTCGCTCTTTTGCCAGCGCCCGACGCGCTCGCCGATTATTTCAATCGGTCTGGGCGTCCGTCTTGAGAAACGAGGACATCGTGCGCTTTTTAGTCGACGATCAGGCCGACGGCGCGAGCAACGCGTCGAGGTCGCTTTCGTCGAAGCTCAAGCGTTCGCGCGTGCCGCCGCCTTCGAGTACGGCATCGGCGAGTTCGGCCTTGCGGGCCTTGAGTTCTTCGATGCGTTCTTCGACGGTGCCTGCCGTGATCAGGCGATACACGAAGACCGGCTTGTCCTGCCCGATGCGGTGGGCGCGGTCGCTGGCCTGTGCTTCGGCAGCGGGGTTCCACCACGGGTCGTAGTGGATGACCGTGTCGGCGGCGGTGAGGTTGAGGCCGACGCCACCGGCCTTCAGCGAAAGCAGGAACAACGGCACGTCGCCATCCTGGAAACGCTGCACGGGCTCGGCGCGATCGCGCGTCTCGCCGGTGAGCGTGACGTAGCTGAGGCGGCGGCGGTCAAGTTCGCTGGCGATGAGCTTGAGCATCTCGGTGAACTGACTGAAGAGCAGCACGCGGCGGCCCTCGGCCAGCAGCGCCGGCAGCATGTCCATCAGCAGTTCGAACTTCGCCGACTCGCGCACGCCACGCGCGGCCTCGAGCTTTACCAGGCGCGGATCGCAGCAGACCTGGCGCAGCTTCAGCAGCGCATCGAGCACGACGATGCCGCTGTGCGCGATGCCGCGCTGGGCGATGACCTCGCGCAGCTCTTCGGCCAGCGACAGGCGCAGGCTTTCATAGAGATCGCGCTGGCGCGGCTCCATGACGACGCGGCGGGTGATTTCGGTTTTCGCCGGCAGCTCGGACGCCACCTGGGCTTTCGTGCGACGCAGGATGAACGGTGCGATGCGCCGGTTGAGGCGCTCCTGCACGGCGGTGTCCTGGTGCTTTTCAATCGGTGCGCGGTAATGCCGGCGGAACGCGCCTTCATCACCCAGCAGCCCCGGCACGGCGAGATCGATCTGCGACCACAGCTCGCCGAGGTGGTTTTCCAGCGGCGTACCGGTGAGGCACACGCAACGCGGGATCTTCAGCGCCAGCAACGCGCGGCGCGCCTGCGTGCGCGGGTTCTTCACCTGCTGCGCTTCGTCGAGCACCACCAGCGAGAACGGCTGCTTCTTCAATGTTTCCACATCGCGCGGGAGCAGCGCGTAGGTGGTGAGGATGACGTCGTTCTCGGCCATGCGCGTGAAGGTTTCCGCGCGCTGCGGACCATGCAGTGCAAGCACGCGCAGGCTCGGCGCAAAGCGCGCCACTTCGGACACCCAGTTCGGCACCAGGCTGGTCGGCACCACGACAAGCGCGGGCGCTTCCAGCTGGCCGCTCTGCTTCAGCGCGAGCAGATGCGTGATGAGCTGCAACGTCTTGCCCAGGCCCATGTCGTCCGCGAGGACGCCACCCGTGCCGGCTTCGGCGAGCGCATTCATCCAGCGCAGGCCGTCGCGCTGGTAGCCGCGCAGCTCGGCGTTGAGGCCGTCGGGAATCGCATCGCTCGCGCGTTCACCGGCTTCGCGCAGGCGACGGGTGAAACCGCGCAGGCGCTCCGGTGCTTCGAACGAACCGCCGCTGGGCAGCGCCTGCACCAGCTCTTCAAGGCGGCCGGCCTGCACGCGCGGCAGGTGCAATTGCTGGCGCGGCTTCTCGAGGTATTCGGCGAGCGGCGCCAGCAGGTCGCGCAGTTCTTTCAGGCGCACGGGCACGCGGCGACGATCGTCCACCGGCGCGTACCACACGGAATCTTCCGCCTCGCCCGGCATCGGGCTGAGGCTGAGCTGGTGCTCGGCGAGCGCCTGCGCCACGGCGGGCAGCAGGTTCACGCGGCGACCTTCCACCTCGATACCGATTTCGAGGTCGAACGCGCGGTCGGCGTCGTCTTCGCGGGCCTGGCCATACCAGTGCACCGGGCCTTCGAGCACTTCAAACGGGAAGCTGGGTGCGTAGTCGAGCAGGAAGCCATCGGCTTCGAGCTTCGCGCGCAGCGCCAGCCAGCGGGCCGGCGTATTCACTTCGAGCGCGCCAGCGTAGCCCTTGCCGGGGAACAGCCACGCATCCTCGGGCAAGGTATCGGCCATGTCCCACGGCAGGCCCTCGGTATCCACGGCCGGATTCAGGCCCACGGATTCGAGGTTCTCCATGCTGGCGAGTTCTTCCGCACGACGGCGGGTGATCTCCAGCAGCACGCCATTGCGCACGCGACGCACGAGCGGCTCGCCACCACGGCCCGGCAGGCGCTCGCCCGCGTAGTCGAAGGACAGGCGGCCGTAGGCGAGCGGCGGGGTGCCGGCCGCGAGGCGGGCGTGACGGGTCAGCGCGTGCAGGGTGAGCACCGGGCGCGGCGAGACTTCCGCACGGCGCATTTCGGCGAACACCTGGGGCGCGGGTACGCGCGAGCCCATGCCGGCGTCGCCGATGCTCGTGGCAAACACGGCCGTGCTCTCCGGCGGCAGCGGCGGCAGGTCGAGCCAGGCGCTTTCTACCGGGTCGCTTTCCAGCAGGCCGACCTCGGCATGCTCGGCATCGAGGAACCACAGCGTGCCCACGCGGAACAGGCGCTGGCTGGGTGCCACATCGGGCAGCAGCTTCTGGCCACCATCCTTTTCCACGTTCCAGCGCCACTTGAGCGGGCGCGCCTCGCCACGCGACAGGCGCAGGCCAGCGACGCCACCGAAGAAGCACGGCGCTGCGCCGAGCACGTCGGCCAGCAGCTGGTCGCCCAGCGGGCCGGCGAAGCGGGCGTAGCTGCGGCTCTTGCGCAGGGTCTGCGGCAGGCCAAGCACGGTAGCGGCAAGGCGCTTCTCATCGACGGTGAGAGCGGATTCGGGGAGGTGGCGCGCATCCAGCGGGAGCGGCCGGGTGAACCGGCCATCATCGCCCTGCGTGAGCAGGACAGGGGCGACATCCAGGCGCGCGGCCGGCTCGTGGTCATCATTGATGCCCTCGAGGAAGAAACCCAGGACCGTGCGGTCCGTCGAAGGAGCCTTGGGCGTGATCCCGCCGAGGGCGCGTTGCCACGCCACCGGGAGTTCGCCTGCCGGTGCGGCTCGCCTGCGCTTGTCGTCCGGTTGATGCATCCGTGTCGGTCTCGTCTGCGCGACCAAAACAGGAAGCTTAGCAAAGGCGAGGTGACGTGCCCGTAGGACTTTTTACCCGGGACCGGCCCGGTTCAGCGAGCCGGGCGGCAGGCCGGCGCCCTCAGGCGCGCCGGTTGGCGAACAGGTCCACCGGGTACTCGGCCTTCTGCTCGCGGCCCATGAGCTGGCGCACGCCCTCTTCCGGGGTGACTTCGCCGTGCAGCACGGCGCGGACGGCGGCGGAAATCGGCAGGTCGAGGCCATGGAAACCGGCCAGGCGGGCCACTTCATCGGCCGTCACCACGCTTTCCACCACCTGGCCGATCTGGCGAACGGCCTCCTGCAACGGGATGCCCTTGCCCAGGGCCAGGCCCAGGCGGCGGTTGCGGGAGAGGTCGCCGGTGCAGGTGAGCACCAGGTCGCCGAGGCCCGCCAGGCCCATCAGCGTCTCGGCGCGGGCCCCCAGGGCCACGCCCAGGCGCAGCATCTCGTTCATGCCGCGGGTGATCAGGCCGGCGCGGGCGTTGAGGCCCAGCTCCATGCCGTCGGCCACGCCGGTGGCCACGGCCAGCACGTTCTTCATCGCCCCGCCCAGCTCGGCGCCGAGGATGTCGTTGCCGGTGTAGGCGCGAAAATTCGGAGCGTGCAGCAGGACCGCCAGCTCCTTGCCGAAGGCCTCGTCCGTGGCATGCACGGTGACGGCGCTGGGCAGGCCGGCGGTCACCTCGCGGGCGAACGACGGCCCGGTGACCACCGCGGCCGGGTGGCCGGGCAGCTTTTCGTTGACCAGCTCATGCAGGAAACGGCCCGTGCCCGTCTCGAAGCCCTTGGTGGCCCAGGAAATACGGGCACCGGGGTCGAGCATCGGGATGATCTCGTCCAGCACGGACGCGAAGGCGTGGCTGGGCACCACGATGAGCACGATGCCCGCGCCGCGCACGGCAGTGGCGAGATCGGCCTCGTAGCCCAGTTCCGGCGGGAGATCCAGGTCGGGCAGGTAGCGCAGGTTACGCCGCGCCGAGGCCATCTCGGCCAGGGCGTCGGCGTCACGCCCCCACAGGCGCGTGGGGACGTCGTTGCGCGCCAGCAGGGCAGCCAGTGCGGTGCCCCATGACCCGGCGCCAAGGACGGCGACGGTGGGTCGGGAAGGCGCGGTCACGTGGGCTTAGCTGTTGAGCGTGTGAGTACCGGCGCCTTCGACCTGCTGGCGCTGCTGCTCGGCGTACAGGGCGTCGAAGTTGATCGGCTGCAGGAGGAACGGCGGGAAGCCACCTTCCTGGATCATGGCCGAGACCATCTGGCGACCGTACGGGAACAGCAGGTTCGGGCAGTAGGAGCCGAGGATGCCGTCGCGGTCTTCATCGGTGAAGCCACCGATGCCGAAGATGCCGGCCTGGTGCACTTCGGCCAGGTACGCCGTGCGCTCGCCCAGGGCGCAGGTGAGCGTGAGCGAGAGGACCACTTCGTACAGGTCGTTGCCGAGGTCGACGGCCTTGTGGCCCAGGTTCAGCTGGACCTGCGGCTGGGCTTCCGTCTCACCCATTTCCTGGAAGATCTGCGGGGCGTTGGGGGCTTCGAACGAAGCGTCCTTCACGTAGATCTTCTGCAGCACGAGCTGGGGCTGGCCGGCCTGGCCGTTGGCGGTGATGTCTGCCATGGGTCTGTTCCTCGAAAATTGCGTCGTTGGGTGTGGATTCACGCCAGCGGCGCGAAAGCCGGGATTGTTTCACACAACCCGGGCAAGCGCACATCCGGCTTGCGTGAAGCGGTAGGAATCTGGGAGAATGCCCGGCTTCCCTATGCCAACCCGATTCGTCGGGCAGGTCCGTCACGCGACGCGGGCCTCGAACTGGCGGAAGCGCTCCATCTCCAGCCATCGCGTGGCGCCCCTGTTTCCACGGGTTGCGCTGCTGGGCCGATGCCACCCTGGCCAAAGGGTGGTCTAACAGAATCTATAAGGAGGCCCCATGGCCCGTAGATGCCAAGTCACCAACAAGGGTGTGCAGACCGGTAACAACGTCTCGCACGCGAACAACAAGACCCGTCGCCGCTGGTTGCCGAACCTGCACGAGCGTCGCTTCTGGGTCGCCAGCGAAGGCCGTTGGGTCAAGCTGCGCGTTTCGAATCATGCCCTGCGCACCATCGACAAGAACGGCATCGAAGCCGTGCTGGCCGACCTCCGTGCCCGTGGCGAGAAGATCTAAAGGAGTCTGACAATGGCTGGCAAGCGCGACAAGATTCGCCTGATCTCCTCCGCGGGTACCGGGCACTTCTACACCACGGACAAGAACAAGAAGAACACGCCGGAAAAGATGGAGATCAAGAAGTACGATCCCGTCATCCGCAAGCACGTGATGTACAAGGAAGGCAAGATCAAGTAATTGATCTTCGAAAGACCCGCCGAAAGGCGGGTTTTTTTTCGCCTGCACACCGCGGGCGATGCAAAAAAAAAGACCCGCCGGTGAGGCGGGTCTTTTCGTTTCCGGGCGGGTAGCGAGGATCAGGCGCCGACGGCGGAGTAACCCTTCAGCCGCTGCGCGAACTGCTGCAGCGAACGGATGCCGCTTTCTTCCGCTTCGTGGATCCACTGCTGCAGGGCGTTGAGCGCCTTGTCTGCACCACGCTCTTCCATCAAAGCCACCAGGCGGGCGCGGAAATCGCACACCGTCTGCAGGGCCGGACGATTGGCCAGCGCGGCCTGCATGCGCTCGCGGGCATCGTTGTCGAGCCAGCGGCCGCCGTCAGCCAGCGCACGACGCATGCGGCGCGGAATGGCCTTCATGCGGTCGCCCGCCTGGCCCACTTCCTCGCGCATCGTCGGCAGGATGACGTTGCGGTAGTAGTCCGTGGTGGCCTGGAAACGCAGCGTCAGCACGCCCTTCAGCGTTTCGGCGTCCGGCAGGTGCACGTTCGGGCGGATGTTCAGCGTCGGCGCGACGCGCAGCACCTTCGCCAGGCGAACGGCGCGCAGGGAACAGATCGCCGCCCAGCCAATATCGAACTCCCACTTGCGCAGGGCGAACTTCGCCGAGCTCGGGAAGGCGTGGTGGTTGTTGTGCAGCTCTTCGCCACCGATCCAGAAGCCCCACGGCGAGATGTTCGTCGCGGTGTCGCTGCTTTCGAAGTTGCGGTAGCCCCACCAGTGGCCGATGCCGTTGACGAAGCCGGCGGCCCAGAACGGGATCCAGAGCATCTGGATGGCCCACAGGGCCATGCCGATCACGCCGAACAGCGAGACATTGATGATGGCCATCAGCACGGGCCCCCAGTACGGGTGCTTGCCGAACAGGTGGCGCTCGAACCAGTCTTCCGGCGTACCGCGGCCGTATTTCTCCATGTCGGCCTTGTTGTAGCTGGCCTCACGGTAGAGGGACACACCGTCCAGGAACACCTTCTTGATGCCGAAGATCTGCGGGCTATGCGGATCTTCCTCGGTCTCGACCTTGGCGTGGTGCTTGCGGTGGATAGCCACCCACTCCTTCACGACCATACCGGTGGTCAGCCACCCCCAGAAACGGAAGAAACCGTTGAGGGTCCAGTGGAAATCGACGCCGCGATGGGTTGCGCTGCGGTGGTAGTACAGCGTCACCGTGAAAATGGTGAGCTGGGTGACCACGAGCATATAGACCACCATCTCGCCCCACGTAGCGCGGGTGAGGCCGTTGGCCAGGAAGTCGAGCACCGTGTCGAACATCGAGTCGTTACCGCCAGGGTAGTGAAGGGGATGTACAAGATGCAGTTTATATGCGGCGTTCCATACCCACCAGCACGGGACGCGGCAAATTGTGAAGCCCATGGTTGTGTGTATTGGCGCGCTTTCCGCACAATCGCCCGATGACCGCGACCCGCCCTGTTCAGCCATGTGAAACCGTCCGCGCACGATGCGCGCAGGATCCTGCGCGTTGGGCGCCGATCGGCGATTTAGGCGCATGATGACGCCAGCTTTGCTGAATGTCGCAGGCGTTTCGCGACGCCGCGCTGGCCGCCCCGCCGTCACCGACGTCTCGTTTTCGCTGAACCGGGGCGAAGTGCTCGGCCTGCTCGGGGTCAATGGGGCGGGTAAATCCACCACCCTGCAGATGCTGGCAGGTGCCCTGGCACCCGATTCGGGCACCATTACGCTCGATGGCCGCGACTTTGTGTCAGCGCCCGGCATCGCCCGGCAGCTGATCGGCTGGCTGCCGGAAAGCGCGCCGCTGTGGCCTGAACTCACCGTCGAGGAACACCTGCAGGCCTTTTCGGCCCTGCGTGGCGCCTCGAAGCGTGATGCCCGGGCCGCCGCGGGCCACATCATCAACCGCCTGCAGCTGGGCGACCTGCGCCGCCGCCTCGCCGGCGTGCTGTCGCAGGGCCAGCGCCAGCGCCTTGGCCTGGCCTGCGCCCTCGTCCACGAGCCGGCCCTCCTTATCCTCGACGAGCCCGCCAACGCGCTGGATCCGGTGCAGGTGGGTGAACTGCGCAAGCTGATCCGTGAGCGCGCCGCCGCGGGCACCGCCGTCATTCTCTCCACCCACGTCCTGGGTGAAGTGGTGGCGGTATGCGACCGCGTGGCCATCCTTCACGAGGGCCGCCTGCGCCACGATGCGCCGCTCGCTGGCGAAGCCGGCGGTAAGGCCCTCGAGTCCACGTTCTTCACCATCGCCACGGGAGCGGCCGCATGAGCCTCGCCGCCGTGACCCGCCTCGAACTTCGCCGCCTCGCCGTGCGCCCACTGGCCTGGGCGCTGGCCGCCCTGACCATCGCCTGGCTGGCGTGGACCTTCGTCCTTGGCCTGGGCCAGTTCCTCGGCGCGCAGGTGAAGCTGGCCGCCGTGGCCGACGCCCCGGGGTTCACCGACCTCGTCGCCATCCCCCTGCTGGCCGAGCTGATCAAGCTTTCCTTCCTCGTCGTGCCCCTGATGACGATGTCCCTGCTGGCCGGCGAACGCCGCACGGGCACCCTCGCCCTGCTCGCTTCCACGGGCCTGGCGCCGTGGCGCATCGTCATCGGCAAGTACCTGGCCGTGCTGGCATGGCTGGGACTCTGGCTGCTGGCGACCCTGGCCATGCCGCTGATCGTCGGCACGGGCGGCACCGCCGACTGGGGCAAGCTCGCCGCGGCGACCCTGGGCACCGCGCTTGCGCTGGCCACCCTCGCGGCCATCGGTGTCGCGTGCTCGGCGGCGACCGCCTTCCCCGCCATCGCCGCCGCCATGGCGCTGATCATCACGCTCGCGCTGTGGACCATCGACCGCGGGGCGCAGGCCGCTGGCGTCAGCGGTGGCTTCCTCGACTGGATGGCGATGGCCACGCATTTGCAGAATCTCCTGCGCGGCCTGGTCACCTCGGTGGATGTCGTGTGGTTTCTCCTGATCACGGCGCTCGCGCTGATCCTTGCCATCCGCCGCCTCGGCGCCGACCGGGAGCGCCAGTGATGCGCCGTTTTGATCGCTGGCTCGTCGTGCTGGGGCTGTTCGTTGCCGCAGGCTGCCTGGGCTTCCTGAGTTCGCGCCATGTGTGGACCGCCGACTGGACCCGCGGCGCGCGCGCCAGCCTCGCACCCGAAAGCGTCGCGGTCCTGGCGAAGCTGCCCGGCGAGGTCCAGGTGGTGGGCTACCTCTCGCCCACCGGCCCGCTGCGCGAGCAGACCGCCGCGGTGATCGAACGCTATAGCCGCGCGAAGCACGACCTCGTGCTGTCCTTCGTCGATCCGGACAAGGATCCGGCCGCGTCGCGCCAGCTCGGCATCGCCGGCGACGGCGCCCTGCTCATCCGCTACAAGGGCCGGGAGGAACGCGTCGAAAGCCCGATCAACGAGCGCAACCTCTCCAACGCGCTGGAGCGGCTCGCACGCGGCGCCGATCGCATCGTGGCGTTCGTCACCGGCGATGGCGAGCGGCAGGGCGACGGCATCGCCAATGCCGATCTCGGCGTGTTCATGCGCCAGATGGAGCGTCGCGGCCTGCGCGCCGTGCCGCTGAATTTCAGCCAGACGCAGGGCGTACCCGAGCACACCGACCTGGTGGTGCTGGCCAGCCCGACTTCCGCACTGCCGGCACCGGCCGTGGCGGCGCTGGTCGATTACATCCATGGCGGCGGCAACCTGCTGTGGCTGACCGAGCCGGGAAATGACGACCTGGGCACGGGCGCGCTGGCGGATGTGCTTGGCGTACGCGTGCTGCCGGGCGTACTGGTGGACGGCCAGGGCAGCACGCTCAACGTGAAGGACCCACGCATCGTCGTCGAGGCGGAGTACCCCTTCCACGCGATTACCCGCGCGTTCCGCGACACCACGCTGTTCCCGCAGGTGTCGGCGCTGGCCCAGGTCTCCGACCACGACTGGGCCGTCGTGCCGTTCCTGCGTTCCGGCGCGCGCAGCTGGACCGCGTTTGGCGGCATCGACAACGCCTCGCCTTCCACCATCGCCTTTCATCCGGAAGCTGGTGAACTCAAGGGTCCGCTGGACTTTGGTTTCGCGCTGAATCGTCTCTCGCCCAGCCCCGATAAAAGCGAGCAGCGTGCGGTGGTGATCGGCGACGGCGATTTCCTCTCCAACACCTACGTCGGCAACGGTGGCAACCGCGCCCTCGGCGAGCGGCTGTTCAACTGGCTGCTCGGCGACGACGTGCTGGTGGACCTGCCGGCCCGTGGCGCCCCGGATCGCGTGATCAACGTCTCGCAGGATGGCCTCACGGCGCTCACGTTCGGTTTCCTGGTGGCGCTGCCCGTGTTGCTGCTGGCGGCCGGTGGCTTCATCGCCTGGCGCCGGCGGAGGCGTTGAGCATGCGCGCGCGAATCATCGGCATCGTCGTACTGCTGGCGCTGATCGGTGCGGTGGCGTGGCAGATGCATGCCGACACCGCGGAGCTGCGCGCCCACACGCTCACCAACCTTGACCCCGTCGACGTGAAGCGCATCGACCTGACGATGAAGGGCGTGGCGCCACAGCATTTCGAGCGCAGCGGCGACGGCTGGACCGGCGTCGACCAGGGCCGGCCGGCGGATCTTGCGCTGCTGGCCGAAACGCCCGTGGCCGAATGGAAGCCCGCCAGTGACTTCGACCTTGCCAAGCTGGGCCTGACACCCCCGCTCGCCGTGCTGACCCTCGACGACACCCGCATCGAATACGGCGACATGGCCGCGCTGGGCCGCCAGCGCTACGCCCGCGTCGGCAACCGCATCGCGTTCATTCCCGCGCAGGCCCTGCCGCGCGCCCCGCGCACCAAGGCCCTGCCCACCGACCCGATGTGAGCCGCGCTTGCCCCGGGCGCCGGATAACCCCACATTCCGTGCATGCCCGAATTACCTGAAGTCGAAACCACCCGTCGCGGGATCGCGCCCCATATCGAAGGCCGGCGCGTCACGGGCGTGGTCCTGCGCCGCCCCGACCTGCGCTGGCCGATCCCCCGGGAAGTGGCCGAGCTGCTGCCGGGCCAGGTGGTCGACAGCGTCGATCGCCGGGCGAAATACCTGCTGCTGAACACCAGCGCGGGCACGGCCCTGCTGCACCTGGGCATGTCGGGCATGCTGCGCGTGTTGCCTGCCGATACGCCCATTGCGAAACACGACCATGTCGATATCGCCTTCGATACGGGCAGCGTGCTGCGCTTTACCGATCCACGCCGCTTCGGTGCCTTGCTGTGGCAGATGCCGGGCGAAACGCACGAGCTGCTCGAGGGCATTGGCCCCGAGCCGCTGACCGACGACTTCGATGGCGAGCGCATGTACCAGCTCTCGCGGGGACGCACGGCACCGGTAAAGACCTTCCTGATGGACAACGCGGTGGTCGTCGGCGTCGGCAACATCTACGCCAGCGAAGCGCTGTTCGCGGCAGGTATCGATCCACGCCGCGCGGCGGGCAAGGTATCGCGCGAGCGTTACCTGCGACTCGCGCAGGAAGTGAAGCGCATCCTCGCGCTGGCCATTAACCGTGGCGGCACCACGCTACGCGACTTCCTCGCGCCCGACGGTGCGCCGGGCTACTTCTTCCAGGAACTGTTCGCGTACGGCCGCGCAGGCGAGGCGTGCAAGGTGTGCGGCACGCCGATTCGCGTGGTGACGCTGGGACAGCGGGCGTCGTTCTATTGCCCGCACTGCCAGCGCTGACGCCCGACGATCAATCGGGCCAGCGCATCGCCGCGTGGGAATTGTTGAACGTCGGGTCGGTCTCGTCACCGCTCAGCGCGACGATAAGGCCACCGTTCACGCCATCGACTTCAACGGCCTGCCCGTCTTCGAAATGCGTACCCAGCGCACCGAGGTCGACGAAGCGCTCGGCGAGCGCGCCGGCGTAATCGATCAGGCTGTCGGGCACGTTGGTAAGGCTCACATCGGGGCGGCCGAACTTGCGCATGCCGCGCGTGCGGATCCACGAGCGTCCCGGGGTCGCTTCTGGGCTGCACAGGATCAGCACGTGGTGGCGCGTCGGTGCGCCGCCGTCCACCAGGTAATGCTCACGCCAGGCGGCCGCGTCGAACAGGGTGAGGATCTGCGGGTCGATGACCACGCTGCCACCCACGTCGGTGAGGGCCGCGACCACGCCGAGCGTGTCGCGCAGGTAGTCCAGGCTGTCCTGGTCCGGGAAGCGGCCGCGGATCGCCATGACGTGAGGGGCGGCCTTCGCCTTCGCGTAGGCTTCGGGGCTGTCCTCGCGGAGCAGGTCGCCGAGCGCACCGTCCAGCGGGTAGCCTTCCCAGCGCTTCAGCACGGCGTTCTGGAAGCGGCGCATTTCCACACCCTCCGGAAGGCCCGGGCTGCCGTACTTAATCGAGGGGATGGCCACATCCTCGGGAAAGCTGCCGAACACGAAGAACAGCAGCACGCCGTGCTCGTCGCTGGGCTGCCAGTGGGGGCGCGGCCAGCTGGCGGCGGTAGTCGTCGTCTCGGTCACGCGTCGTTTCCTTCGGTCGGTTCGGTTTCACCCAGCGGCAGCACGGATTGCTGCAGCTCGATACGGCCTTCGCCGGCGGTGATCGTCTTGAACTCCGCGCGGCTCACCGAGACATAGCGGTCGTTGCCGCCGATCTCAACCTGCGGGCCCTGGGTGACGGCGCGGCCGTGTTCATCCACGCGGACCACCATGGTGGCCTTCTTGCCCGAATGGCAGATCGTCTTGATCTCGTCGAGATTGTCCGCCCAGGCCAGCAGGTAGCGACTGCCCTCGAACAGCTCGCCCATGAAATCCGTGCGCAGGCCATAGGCCAGCACGGGGATATGCAGGCGGTCCACCACGTCGGTGAGCTGCCAGACCTGGTTCTTGCTCAGGAACTGGGCTTCGTCCACCAGCACGCAGTGCAGGGGGCCGCGGGCCGCGATATCGCGCTCCACCACGGAAAAGATGTCTTCGTCGCCCGCGAAGCGCATGGCGCGGGCCTGCAGGCCAATCCGCGAGGCGACGATGCCTTCCCCGTAGCGGTTGTCCAGCGCCGGGGTGAGAATCAGGGTCCGCATGCCACGCTCGTGGTAGTTGTGAGCGCTCTGCAGCAGGGTCGTGGTCTTGCCGGCGTTCATCGCCGAATAATAGAAATACAGCTTGGCCATGCCTTGGATTCCAGCTTTCCAGCCACCCATGGTACCGGCCAAGCGTCATGTGGCCTAGCCCAAAAACTGACGCCAGCGCACTAATGCGAGGTATAGCGACTACGGGTAAGCTAGCTCGCCAAACAATCCATCAGGGAGGGGGAACCCCATGGCATCAAAGAAAATATTCAGTCAGGACCAAGAGACGCTCGCTGACGCCCTCTTTCCGTCCGAGCCCGAGGAGGAACTGGAGGAAGCAATACTATCCATTCCCCCGGAAAGGCGCGTCTTGCGTACTGAGCAATACGACTTTTCCGTTTCGACGCTAGTCGCAATGATGGATAAGAAAGAAGTCACGGTCCCGAACTTTCAGCGGCGGTATGTGTGGAGCGACCGCCAAGCCTCTCGCTTGGTAGAGTCGCTCATAATCCAATGCCCCATCCCGGTCATCTATCTCAATCAAGAGAGAGATGAGACATTTTCGGTGATCGACGGCAATCAGCGATTGAATAGCTTGAAGCGATTCCTTGCCGATGAATTTGCCCTCACAGGAATGACTAGTTATCCAGAGCTCAGCGGACTGTACTGCTCACAGCTTGACAAGAGAATCTTCCGACATGTGAACAATCGAGTCCTTCGGTGCACTGTCATCCTCAAAGAGACACATCCCCAGGTCAAGTTCGACGTATTCGAGCGGCTGAATTCCGGTGCCGTCGCGCTAACGCGCCAAGAACTCCGGCACGGCCTCTATTACGGCCCTCTCTTGAAGGCCGCGTCTTCTGTCGCGAAGGAACTGCAACTTCAAGCGCATTTCGGTGGACGCAAAGATAAGCGCATGAAAGCCGAGGAACTCGTAATTCGCTTCTGGGCACTCGTAAGCGGCATTGGCGCCTACGAAAAGCCTCTCGCGACGTTCATATCGAGCTATGCCGAAAACAACCGTAACGTCGCTGACGATAAAATCGAGGAGCTCGTGGATACAATTAGACGAGCTCATGCGAGGGCTGTCGAACTGTTTGGCGCAAGTTCGTTCGCCTATGCCAAGGATGGTCGCGCGAGATTTAATGCCGCAGTATTTGACGCTCAGATGATTTCGTGCTCCCGCCTTACTGAAGCCCGATACATCGAACTTGGCAAGAGAAAAGCGAAGGTCCGAGCCGCATTCGACGCACTTCAGAATGACAATGACTTCTCGCGTAGCGTGACGCTAGCAACGAGCGACAAGGCGGCTTTGCAAGGAAGAATCCACAAAGTTTCAGCGCTTCTGAAAAGCCTATGAGCTACAGGCACAGCAGGGCGCGACGCGCGTTTCAGCTGCAGATAAGTCAGTCATTGACTGAGCTCATGCCTCTGTACAGACACGCCCGGAGTTATGGGGGAGGCGAATCCAGGCTTCTGGCTGCTTACTACGTATTCGCCTTCGCTCAATTTGAACAGTACGTCAAAAGCCTCGTCGAAGACCTCATTGCTGCGATCGTTCATGCGAGCCCTGCTCTTGATCGGGTACCAGACTTGATGCTTGGCTACATTCTTCACAAGAGTGAGAACCTAGGACGCGGTTATCGCAAATTTGGTTTCGCCGAGGACGAAGGCGCGTTGCTCGAATCCGTCGCCGCCGCTGCGCGCAAAGTCGCGCAATGGGGGCAAGCAAGCCAGCTTCAGACTCAGCTCGAAACGGCTTCGTTCCTCGAAAAGAAGAAATACCCATCCCCGAAGAATCTGCCTCAGTTGTTTCGGAGACTTGGCGTGCGGGCAATTTGGCCAGTCATAAACTCCGCCGGGAAGATGAATGGTGAATTGATGCTTACATCGTTGAATGATCTCCGAACTGGGATCGCCCACGAGGGCCGTGTCCCTCCTGGATTCAGCCTCTCCGACTTCAAGGGCCGTATCGACCAAATGGAGCGATTCGTCGCAGCTCTAGATCGAGGCATATCAAAATATTACTGTGGCGTAGTAATGCCAAGATCAGTGTGGAACAGTCAGATGTCATAGGTACGAACGGGCTGATGAGGCCACGCGAGACCGTTTCACAAACCCTCCAATTGACTCAGCAAGGCTCACGCCGTGAAGGCCAAATTCCTAAACATCGACGCTTGGGCCGCAACTCTTGCTTCGGTGACATTCGCTACCACGTGCGTCGCGTTCGCCCTACTGCGCGGCGCCGGCTTTTTGAAACTTAGTGGCACAGCTCCATCGGCCTCGGAACTCAACCTAATTGGTGGCTTTCTTGGCGGGATTTTTGCGCCCCTAGCGCTGTTGTGGGCTGCGCGCTCGTTCTTTCTTCAACGGCAACAGCTGATCGCCACGATGTCAGCGATGACCGAGCAAGCTGAGCTGCTGCGAGCTGCAAATGCAAACCAAATCGCACAGCTTGCAACACTTGAGCATCACCGAGCTGAAGATAAGCGTGCGAATGAGGATCAGACAGCGCCACGTCTTTCGCTCAGGAGTATCACGAATGAATGGTCTGAGGAAAAAAAAGCAACGCGCTTTGCCACAGAAATTATAAACGTCGGATCGCTGGCGCTCGGATACCGGATCCGGATCTATACAAAGGCGCTTGTGGATGGAAAGGCCATCACTGTATTTACGTATGAGACGGCTGTACCGTTACGCCCGGATGAATCCATCGAAATTGATGTTTACTTGAAAATCGCTTCGGAACCAGAGCTTCGGCGGAATGGATTCACATGTGAGGTAGTATCCATGCGGACGGACCAGAGAACAGCGCTCCAGACATTCTCCACTAACGACTTGTTGAATTATTTCGAGCCAGAAACCTTTGAGCCCGTGTCAAAAACGCACAGCTTTCGCCTACCCCCTTTCAGCCGACGCGGCGCGGGCGGACGGTAGCCTGCACGTCCGATGGCCAGCCAACCACCGTCCGATATTCTGCTTGGAGCTCAACGATTCGCCTGCGTCGGCCATTTTTCTTGGTACCATTCTGGCGCCCGTCGCGCTAGCCACCCCTAATGCTTAACCCTCAACAACACGCGGCTGTCGAGTACTGCGACGGCCCCCTCCTCGTGCTCGCTGGCGCCGGTTCCGGCAAGACCCGCGTCATCACGGAAAAAATTTCCCACCTGATCTCGCGCCGCCATCTGGCCGCGGAGAAGATCGCCGCGATCACCTTCACCAACAAGGCGGCGAAGGAAATGCGCGAGCGCGTGGGCAAGCTCATTTCCGACGAGTCGGCACGCGCACTCACGGTGTGCACGTTCCACGCACTCGGCCTGAAGTTCCTGCAGATCGAGCACGAGCGCGCGCAGCTGCGCCGCGGCTTCTCGGTCCTGGACGCGGACGACAGCGCCAACATGATCAAGGAGCTTTCGCCCAAGGGCGTGAAGCCGGACGTGATCCAGGGCATCCGCAACCTCGTGGGCAAGGCCAAGAACGCCGGCATGACCCCCGACGAGGCGATGGCCAGCGCGCGCACGGCGCGCGAGATGGAAGCCGCGTCGATCTACGACCTTTACCAGCGCCGCCTCGCCGCGTTCAACGCGGTGGACTTCGACGACCTGATCCGCCTGCCGCTCAGCATCCTCGAAGGCGATGCGGACGCGCGCGCCATCTGGCAGGAGCGCCTGCGCTACCTGCTGGTGGACGAATACCAGGACACCAATGACGCGCAGTACCGCCTGCTCAAGGCGATTGCCGGGCCGAAGGCACGCTTCACCTGCGTGGGTGACGACGACCAGAGCATCTACGCCTGGCGCGGCGCGAACCCGGAAAACATCGACCAGCTCGGCCGCGATTTCCCGCAGCTGAAGGTGATCAAGCTGGAGCAGAACTACCGCTGCGCCAAGCGCATCCTGCGCGCGGCCAACCAGCTCATCGCCAACAATCCGCACGTGCACGAAAAGAAGCTGTGGAGCGACCACGTCGAAGGGCCGCCCATCCGTGTCATCGAGTGCAAGGACAACGACCACGAGGCGGAAAAGATCGCCTCCATCGCATCGAGCCTGCACGAAAAATTCAAGGACAAGGGCTGCCGCTGGGATGACTTCTGCATCCTGTATCGCGGCAACTTCCAGGCGCGCCCCATCGAAAAGGCGCTGCGCCTCGCCCGCGTCCCGTACCACCTCAGTGGCGCGCTGTCGTTCCTGGACCGCGCGGAGGTGAAGGACATCCTCAGCTACCTGCGCCTGCTCACCAACCCCACGGACGACGCGGCGTTCCTGCGCATCGTCAACGTGCCCAAGCGTGAGATCGGCTCGACGTCGCTGGAGAAACTCGGTGAGATGGCGCAGGCGCGCAACGCCTCGCTGATGGACGCGGCGCGCAGCGACAGCGCGCTGAAGAACATTTCCGCACGCCCGGCCTCGGCGCTGGCCAGCTTCGCCCGCCTGATGGACGAACTGCGCAGCCACGCCGTGCACGAAAGCGCCGCCGACCTCGTGGCCACCGTGATCGAAAAGACCGGCTACGGCGCGCACGTGGCGGCCACGACCACCGACGAGGTACTGCGTGAGCGGCGCATGGGCAACCTGCGCGAGCTGATCGACTGGTTCCGCGCCATGGGCCGTGACGGTGGCCGCACGGGTGATATCGCCCAGCAGCTGGCCCTGCTCAGCCACGCCGACCGCGACGACCCGGGCAACGCGCTGCGGATGATGACGCTGCATTCGGCGAAAGGCCTGGAGTTCCGCTTCGTCTTTATCGTGGGTTGCGAAGACGGCACCCTGCCGCACGAAGGCGCGATCGACGAAGGCCGGCTGGATGAAGAACGCCGGCTGATGTACGTGGGCATCACCCGCGCCAAGGAGATGCTGACGTTGTCGTTCTCGGCGCGCTCGCGCAAATACGGCGAAGTGCTGAACAACGACCCCAGCCGCTTCCTCGACGAACTGCCGGGCGACGACCTGCACTGGGACGGACAGAATCCCGAGGCCGACGCCGAGGTGAAGAAGGAAACCGCCGAATCGCACATGGCGCGCATCCGCGCCATGCTGGCCGGGAACGGCTGATCGCTCAGATCAGCTGTTCGGCCTCGAGCTCGCTCTTCAGGTACGCGTAGTAGATGGGGCCAGCCACCAGGCCGGCGAGGCCAAAGGCCGCCTCGAACACCAGCATCGCGGTCAGCAACTCCCACGTGCGCGCGCGGATCTGGCCGCCGACGATGCGCGCGTTGAGGAAGTACTCCAGCTTGTGCACGACGATCAGGAAGCCGAGGGCGGCAACGCCCACCCAGAGGCTTACCGACAGCGCCGCGATCGTCACCAGGGTGTTGGAGATCAGGTTGCCCACCACCGGCAGCAGGCCGACGACGAAAGTCACCAGCACCAGCGTTTTCGCCAGCGGCACGTGCACGCCGAACAGGGGCAGCGCGATGAGCAGGAAGCCGGCCGCCAGCGCGGTATTGATCGCCGAGATCTTCAGCTGCGCGAAGATGATGTTGTGGAAGGCATCGGCCAGGCGCGAGGCGCGCATGGAAAGCTCGAACGCCAGCGGGCGCGACGGACGGCCACCGCTGCCGTGCGATACCGCCACGATGGCGCCGAGCACGAGTCCGATGAGGATGTGCGCGAACACGCGCGCCGCGGTGGTTCCCATCAGCCGCAGGTCCCCGGAATGCTCGTGCGCCCAGCCCATGCCCTGCGAGCGGAAGTCCGCGAAGCTGTCGGGCAGGTTGGTGGTGATCCACGCGGGCAGCTGCTCGTGCGCCTTGGTCAGCAGGGGCAGCAGCTTTGTGTCCCACAGTTCCTGCGGGTCGCCCAGGTCGCGGCGATAGAAGCTGAGGCCGCCGACGACGATCAGCACGATGGCACCCACCACCACGACCGTGACCACGCCCACGGCAATCAGGCGGGCCCGTTCACCGGGGATGGCGCGGCGGATCAGGGGCGTCATCGCCTCCACCACCTCGTACACCAGCAGGCCGGCGAGCAGCGCGGAGATGAGATGGAGCATGAGCACGCCCCACAGGGCCAGCGCGGCGAGGCCGTAGCTGACGAGGCGAACCACGCGGGAATCGGCCGGCGTGCGGACCATGCGGACACTCCTTTGAAACGTGGGCGGATTCCAGCAGCCGGGCGATGAACGCTAGATCAAGCGTTCCGCTTCCAGTTCAGCCTTGATGTAGGCGTAGAAGATGGGGGCAGCCACGAGGCCGGGCAAGCCGAAGGCCGCTTCGAACACCAGCATGGCCACCAGCAGCTCCCACGCGCGGGCCCGGATCTGCCCGCCGACGATGCGCGCGTTGAGGAAGTATTCGAGCTTGTGGATCAGGATCAGGAAGGCCAGCGCCCCCAGGCCGACGTACAGGCCCACCGAGAGGCCGACGATGGTGATGAAGGTGTTCGAGATCAGGTTGCCGATGACCGGCAGCAGGCCAACGATGAAGGTGATCACGATGAGCGTCTTGGTCAGCGGCAGGTGCTGGCCGAAGAGCGGCAGCACCACCACGAGGAAGATGGCCGTGAAGGCCGTGTTTACGAGCGAGATCTTGATCTGCGCGAACACGATGTTGTGGAAGGCGTCGGCCAGGCGGGCGCAGCGCAGGCCGAGTTCCGCGGCAAACGGACCGATCTGGTGCGTGGGACGCGCGCGACTGAGGGCG
Organism: Luteibacter pinisoli; assembly: GCF_006385595.1. Classification (NCBI taxonomy): domain Bacteria; kingdom Pseudomonadati; phylum Pseudomonadota; class Gammaproteobacteria; order Lysobacterales; family Rhodanobacteraceae; genus Luteibacter; species Luteibacter pinisoli. The sequence continues at coordinate 397,360 of NZ_CP041046.1, read as the reverse complement.
ACAAAGGCACCCAGGATCAGGCCCAGCAGGATGTGCACGAGCACGCGGGCCGCTTCCTTGCCGGCAAGCTGCAGCGTTACCGCGTGGGAGCGCGCCCATTCGAGGGCGGTGACGCGCAGCGCGTCGACGCTTTCGGGCAGCATGCCGACGATGGCGGGGGGCAACTGCCCACGGGCACGGTCGACCATCGGCATCAGCTTGTTCTGCCACAGGTCCGCCGGGTTGCCGATCTCCATGCGGAAAAAGCTCACCGCGCCGAGGATCAGCAGGGTGAGAAGCCCGACGACCACCACGCCCACCAGGGCGACCGCGAGGATGCGGGCGCGCTCGCCGGATATCCGGCGTCCCATCAGCGGGGCCACGGAGACCACGACCTCGTACACCAGCAACCCCGCCAGCAGTGCGGGAAGCAGGCGCAGGAACATCACCAGCAGGAGCGCGACACCGGCGAGGATGTAGCTGGCGATGCGCACGGCGCGGGTCCGGGTCTCGGCGTCCATGGAGGGCCTTATCGAAGATCAGGCCGCAGTCTGTCAGTACACGGGGTGCACGCGCCATAGGCGTGCCGCCGTCGTCACGCTGTCGTAAACTGCCGCCACAATCGCCGGCCCTCGGGCACAGGCGCCCGATTTACCCAGGGAATCCCATGATCAAGTTCGCCCCGGCTGCGCTCGCCGCCGCCCTCGTCCTCGCTGGCTGCGCCTCCGCGCCGCATGCGCCGGTAGCCGCCGCGCCGGCCGCACAGGCCGCCCCGGCCGCCGAACCGGCGGCGAAGGGTCCCGCCGCGGACGACAACCTGAACGCCGTGCTCTGGGCGCAGACGTCGAACGAACATGACCTGATCTACATCCAGACCTACCGCGACGCGCAGGAGAAACTTCTCAAAGCGAAGGCCGACGCGACGTGGGACGCCCTGGCCAAGGACGACCGCGAAGCGCACCCCGCGCTGAAGGGCCTGAAGCCGGCCGTGGTGCTCGACGTGGACGAGACGGCGCTGGACAACTCGCCGTACCAGGCGCGCCTGATCCGCGCCGGCGGTGAGTACAACGAAGCCGAATGGGCGGCGTGGTGCCAGGAAGGCGTGGCGAAGCCGATGCCAGGCGCCGTCGCCTTCACGAAGTTCGCGGCGGACCACGGCATCGCCGTCATCTTCGTCTCCAACCGCGCGAAAGACCTCAACGACGTGACGCTGGAGAACCTGCGCAAGGCGGGCTTCCCGGTCGCCGGCAAGGAATCCTTCCTCGGCCTGGGCACCTTCGTTGAAGGCTGCGAGCAGGCGGGCACCGAAAAGGGCTGCCGCCGCCAGCTGATCGCCAGCAAGTACCGCGTGCTGATGCAGTTCGGCGACCAGATCGGCGATTTCGCCAACGTCTACGGCAATACGGCCGAGGGCCGCGCCAAGGCCATGGCGCCGTACACGGCCTGGATCGGCGAGCGCTGGTTCGTCCTGCCCAACCCGACGTACGGTAGCTGGGAGCCGGCGCTGTTCGACAACGACTACACCTTGCCGCGCGAAGAACGCCGCCAGAAGAAGATCGGCGCACTACGCACCCAGTAAATTCAGTAGGTTAGGCGTAGTTTTGTGACGTATTGCTTTAGCAATGTCGTCCAACTATCATCTGCCTCGCCAACACCTGCGGTGCCAAAAGCAATGCAGGCAAGGCCATTTCCCTTGCCGGCTTCGGGCCGGATGACCCCGTGAGACCTTCCGTCTCCGGGGTTTTTCTTTATCCGGGGTCACTTGCCGCCCAGCCGCGCGCCTCGTAACCTCGCCTCCCCCGCTCCTCGCGGACGATGAAGCCATGATGCGCAAATTCCCCAAGGCCTGGGCGCTGTTGTTGGTGCTGGCACTGGTTGCGGGATGCAACCGGCACAAGGAAGCGCCGGGCACGCCGGGAGGCGGTTCGCCCGAGGACGCCGTGCGCGAGTCGCTGGAACTGATCCGCGATGGCAAGTTCGACATGTTCTGGCAGCACGCCCTGCCCCCGGCGGATTTCGCCGCGCTGAAGGCTGACTGGCCGCGGCGCAACGCGGCCGAAGAACCGATCAACGACGATGACCGGGCCAAGTTCGAGAACGGCGTGAAACGCCTGACCGAGCCGGATGCCGAAAAAAAGCTCTACGCCGACCTGCGCCCCACGCTCGTGCGCTTCGACCGCGAGTACAAGGACCAGATGCCGTTGCTGACCGGCGTGGCCCAGTCCATGGCGCTGACCGCGATCGAGCAGGCGAAGGACCTCACCATCCCCCAGAAGCGGCAGCTGCGCGAGGCGGTCAACGTCATCGCGCCCTGGGCGCAGACGGTGGCATGGGGTGACCAGGACAAGGCTAAGCAAGCCATCGGCGTCCTGGTGGATGCTTCCCGCAAGGCGCACCTGACCACGCCCGAAGCGCTGCACAGCATGGACTTCAACCAGTCCATGACGGCGTACGCCGCGATGTGGACGGGGCTCAAGGGCTTCTTCAATGTCTACGGGCTGTCCCTCGACAAGACGTTCGAGTCGATCAGCATCGATACGCTGGAAAACACGGGCGGCACCGCCCATGTGACGATCACCTATACGTTGCTGGACAAGCCGATCCAGACCGACGCCACCCTCGTCCTGCTCGATGGCCGCTGGTATGACAGCGACCTGCTGCAGAGCGTGCGCAACCAGCACGTCAAGCTGAATCCGCCTCCGTCCGCACCGGTGCCAGCGCCTGCCAGCACCGCCCCGGCGCCGACCGCCGACCGCGCGGCCGCGCCGGTCGCGGCCGCGAAGCCCCACTAAGGCCGTACAATCCCACGATGTCCGAATTACCGATGAGTGCGGATCCGCACGTCCATGTCGCCCGCTCCCCGTGGTGGTTCAAGCTGCTGGGGCGCCTGCTCGAGCCCTGGGTGCGCATCAAGCGTGATCCGGCCGAGCCGGCCGGGCTGCTCAGGAGCGGTGCGGCGGTGTGCTACGCCATCGAGCGCGACGGTACGTCGGATGCGCTGATCCTTGAGCGCGCCTGCCGCGAGGCCGGCCTGCCCAGCCCGATGCAGTTGCTCGAGCTGCCGGGGCGCCGCCGGCGCTCGGTGTTCTCCCTCAGCCGCCAGCACGGCTGGCTGTTCGGCCGCACGGATTCCCGTGGGCCGAAGGAACCGATCGGGCAGATGATCCGGGCGATCGAGGCCGACCCGGAACGCGATATCCAGGTCATCCCGGTATCGATCTACGTAGGCCGCGCGCCCAACCGCGAAAGCGGCTGGTTCAGCGTGCTGTTTGCCGAGAACTGGCTGGTGGTCGGCCGCTTCCGCCGCATGCTGGCGCTGCTGCTCAACGGCCGCGACACGGTGGTGCATTTCTCCGAGCCGGTGTCGCTGCGCACGGTGCTTTCCGAATCGCAGGGCCTCACCAGCGAGCGGCTGACCCGCAAGATCGCCCGCGTGCTGCGCACCCACTTCCGGCGCATCCGTGCGGCGGTGATCGGCCCGGATCTTTCGCATCGGCGCACGGTGGTGGATGCCGTGCTGAATGCGCAGCCGGTCCGCGATGCCGTGGCCGCCACGGCGAGCAAGGAAAACATCAGCCACGCCAAGGCCGAGCGACGCGCGCGCGACTTCGCCCTGGAAATCGCGGCGGATTACTCGCATCCCGTGGTGCGCTCCACGTCGTTCCTTCTGTCCAACTTCTGGAACAAGCTGTACGACGGCATCGCCATGCATCACTTCGACAAGGTGCGCGCCGCCGCGCCCGGCCATGAAGTGATCTACGTGCCCTGCCACCGCAGCCACACCGACTACCTGCTGCTGTCCTACCAGCTGCATCACTCCGGCGTGGTGCCACCGCATATCGCCGCGGGCGTGAACCTCAACCTCCCGGTCGTCGGCCCGATCCTGCGTCGCGGCGGTGCGTTCTTCCTGCGCCGCAGCTTCAAGGGCAACGCCATGTATTCGGTGGTGTTCAACGAATACCTCGCGCAGCTGGTCGACCGCGGCGTGCCGCTGGAGTACTTCATCGAAGGTGGGCGCTCGCGCACGGGCCGCCTGCTCGCGCCACGCGCCGGCATGCTGGTCATGACGCTGCGCGCCTTCCTCCGTGCGCCGCGCCGGCCCGTGCTTTTCCAGCCGGTGTACATCGGTTACGAAAAGCTGATGGAGGGCAAGTCGTACGTGGGCGAGCTCACCGGCAAGCCGAAGGAAAAGGAATCCCTGCTGGGCCTGATCCGCGGCCTGAAGGTGCTGCGCCAGCGCTACGGGCACGTCACGCTGAACTTCGGTGAGCCGATCCTGCTGACCCCGATGCTCGATGCCGCCGCGCCCGACTGGCGCGAGACCACCTCCGAGGCCGACAGCAAGCCGGAGTGGCTCAACAGCGTGGTGGACGACCTGGCCGAAAAGATCCAGGTCAACATCAACCGCGCCGCGGACGTGAACCCGATCAACCTGCTGGCGCTGGCGATCCTGGCCACGCCCAAGCATGCAATGGCCGAGAACGACCTGCTTGCGCAGCTGGAACTCACCAAGTCGCTTTTCCAGGAGCTCCCCTACTCCGACCGCGTGACGCTGACGGCGATGAATCCGCAGGGCATCATCGCTTACGGCGAGCAGATGCAGTGGATCCGCCGCGTGCGCCATCCACTTGGCGACGTCCTTGTCACGGAGGGCGAGCAGGCGGTGCTGCTGTCCTACTTCCGCAACAACGTGCTGCACCTGAATGCGGCAGCGGCCTGGGTGGCAGCGTGCTTCCTCAACAACCGGCGCATGTCACGTTCGTCGGTGATTCGCCTGGGCAAGATCATCTATCCGTTTATCCAGGGCGAGCTTTTCCTGCCGTGGGATGACGAAGGGTTTGCGAAGCAGGTGCAGGACACCATCGAGTTCTTCGTACGCCGCGGCATCCTTGAGGCCTCGTCGGAAGGCCGCGTGCTCGAGCGGGGCCCGGGCCAGGACGATGGGGCCTACCAGCTGCGCGTGATCGCGCGCAGCATGCTGCAGGCGTTCGAGCGCTACTACATCGCCATCGCGGCGCTGGTGAAGAACGGGCCGCACACCATGTCGGCCGGCGAGCTGGAAACCGCGTGCACGCTGACCGCGCAACGCCTGGGCATGCTCAACGAACTGTCGGCACCCGAGTTCTTCGACAAGGCCCTGTTCCGCGGTTTCATCCAGAAGCTGCGCGAAGCGAAGGTCGTGTGGACCGACGACAACGGCAAGCTCGATTTCGCCGAGGCGCTGGAGGACATGGTGCGCGATGCCAAGGTCATCCTCGCGCGCGAAGTGCGTCATTCGATCCTGAAGATCACGCCGGGCGGCGACAACGAGCGCGACCTCGATGCACGGCCGCCGAGCGATCCGGGCGAAACCACCGCGGAGTCGTTGCACGATCGCCACGTCGCCAACGAACACCAGCGACACCACGGCGAGCACTGACGTCACGGCAGGGGAATCCCCTACACGACCCATCGGTTGGCCACTGACAGACCCGGCCTGATCCCGGCGCTACGTTTTGCGTAGGAGTTTCCCCACGCAAAGGAGAGCGCATGGATGCCATGCCACCGCAGGCGCCGCCTGCACACACGTCGGCCGCCCACGAGGTTGCCGCCACCGCCTTCAACCAGCTGGTCGACATCCACCGGTGGGCCCAGGGCGAGCTAGCCAGCATGCCGGCCCTGCCCACCCAGGCCGATAAGCAGGCGCACGATCCGTTTATCGCTGAACTGCGCGCCTGGTGGTCCGACGAACGCCGCGCGAGGTTCTCGGGCCGCCTGTCCGCCACGCTCGGGCAACTCGCCGTGCTGCGCGGCGAAGATGGCACGCTCGATAGCCGCGCCGTCGGCATGGTGCAAGCGCTGGCATCGTCGCGTGGCGGCGCGCTGCCAGGGCACCTCGAGGTGAGCGAACTGGTATTCGGTCAGGTGCCTTACGCCGGGGCCCTGGTGCTGCAGGACATCGCACAACGCGGCGACGTGCTGCTTTTCACCGCTGACAACGGCTGGGAATCCTTTGCCGATGCCCATGCATTACTTGCCACCGTCGAACAGCGCGCACGCCAGCGCATGGCCGATGACGGCCGGCTCCCCGGCATCTCACTCGCGCAGGTCTACCGCGACGGCCGGGGGCCGTGGGTGTCGATGCGCGCGGTGCAAGGTGAGCCTTTCGACCATTACGTAAGTCGCGTGGCCAGCCTGCAGGAAGCGAAAGTGACGCAGGGCTGGGTCGAGGCGGGCATGGCGGCCGAGGGAGGACGGCAAAGCGGCCGCTTCGCCGACGCGATGGGCCGTGCACTCGACCTCGCGGTGCTGTTCGATATCGAATCCCTGCTGGCCGCACGCCACGCCCGGCTGGTGACTGCCGTGAACGAGGCGCGCCTTGCACAGGTGCCCCGGGACGTGGCGGACGCATGGCGCGAGGCCGAGGACGATTACGCCGACCTGCTACGGGTCACCACCGAACACGACGCGCCACCTCCGGGACTGGTCGAGTACGCTTCCGGCGCGATCACGGCACGCCTGGCCACGATGGGCGTGGTGCAGGCCGCCGAAGAGATCCGCGTACGGGCGGACTATAACGGCGATCTCGCAAGGCGCGCGCAATCACTGCGAACCCTGTTCGAGGGAATGCCGGTGGTCTACTTCAACCTGCTCGACCTGGCTTACCAGAACATCTCCGCGTTCGACAAGGTCCGCTTGCAGGCCGTCGACAGCGAGGGCAAGGAGATTGCCGCGCTGCACGACATGGCAGTCCGTCAACTGATCCGCCGCAGCGACATCGCCACGAACTACCAGGGCCTGCTTCAGGAGCACTTCCGCACTGGCGCCGAAGCGGACACGCGCCGCAACGGCGCGGCTGCCACGTTCCTGGCGCGCATGCGCCTGCATGCCGCGGAGGCCAGGCTGGGCTACTTCCTTCCAGGCGCGCCAAGCATGTTCCTGGACGACCACGCGCAGCGTGGGTTCCGCTGGGTGGAGGCCGTGCTCGACGCCCCGGTAGCGGCGAAGCGCCGCAAAGTGGAAGGCCATGCCATCGTGGCGCGCCACGTCATGTACGAGGGGACACCGGTCAGCGGCATCCTGGAAATCGGCGTGCAGCGTATCGAATCCGTGCCTACCATCGTGCTGTATACACCCGATGCCCCCGATGGACGGGCGTTCCGCGAATTCAGAAGCCGTGGCGAGGCAGCCCGACGGTTTTTCTATAACCCCGCGTTCCGCGAATACCTCCTGGATCGCCTGCCTAACGAGTTCGCGGTGCCGTCGCCTAGCGGCAACACGCGCCGCTTTACCGGCGATACCCGTGCCAACTGGGTGCTCGGCAGCGGCAACGAAGCCGGCTACACGATGACGGCGGCGCCCTTCACACAGGCCGATATCACCGGGGATGTATCCCATGCGCTGGTCGAGGTCGGTGTCCAGCAGGCGGTTCGCAATGTCGCCACCTTCAGCCGTGCGGCGAATGAGGCCGACTGGGCGTGGCTGGTGGGATGGCCGCGCGACCTGATGTTCGACAACCTCGTGGTCAATACCGCCAAGGCCGCACTTTACGCGCCCGCGCATGCCGCACAGGCCGCATGGCGCATGTACGACAACATCAAGGCGGGCGACCACGCGCGCGCCTTCGTCGATTTCACGGACTTCTACGTCGCCTCCCTGGGCGTGGTCTCGCCGCACCTGATCGGGCGAGGTATCGGCCAGGCCATCGTCTCGGCACGCTTCCGCCAGGGCACGCGGCTGGTCGAGGGCACACCGGTACGGCAACCCACCGTGGTGTTCGAAGCGAAATACGAGGCCCATGGCTTGCCCAGAGGCCGTGGCGTCATCGATGCCGACGGGCTGCGGGTCATCGATGGCCAGCGATACCTGCAACACGATGGCAAGACCTACGCCGTTCGCTTTGACGCGGACTACGGCACGTGGCGCCTGGCACGCCCGGGCCGCCCCCAGGGATGGGGCCCCGCCATTGAACGTACGGCGGCGGGCACCTGGGGCTACCACCGGGTCGGTCTGCGCGGCGGCTCGGGGCGGGGCGCCGGCCGCGGCGTGCAGGAAGCCCGGCTGTACGACGACTACACGGCTGAACTGGAGCGCGCCTTCCCCGACCCCGTTGAGCGCGAGCTGGTGACGGCGCGCATGCGCGATGAACTGTCTGGCCGGGCAGGCGGCACGGGCCTGACGCCAACCCAACGCGCCGGCTGGGACCGTGCCAGCTGGCAGGCCCATGCCCGGGCGCGGGACCGTGACCTGGGCCACCCCGCGCAGCGGGCGCCGCTCGACCTCAGCCACCAGGCACCAGGAGCCATCCAGGTCATTGACCCGGCAGCGGCGCCGGCCGAGCTATGGTTCTATGGCAATCGCCCTTTCAGGCACAGCAACCTGATTCGCCGCCTGGGGAACCAGGGGTACGAAAATTACCAGGCGAGCCTGCGTACGGAGTGGCTGGATGCCGGCTTTCACGGCGTGCCCGTCACCACCACTACACCGGCCGGCCGGCTGGCCCAGATCAGCGCGGAAGTCGGCACCCACCTCGCTCCCGGGAGCGCGTTCGCGGTGCGCATCGATCCCCGGTCTCTCCTGGCCCGGCTCCCCCACCTGAATCGCGGCCCGAGCGCGGAACTGGTCTCCGTTCAGACCGGATCAGGACCACGGCTCTACCTGCGCCCTCGAGGCGACAGCCCGGGGAATCTGCATGTGGGCAGAAATGAATTCGACGTGTTCAACCGCCTGCGAGATTACCAGGGCCATTGACGCCCACCGCCCCACGCTCGCGGGCAGGCCCCATCCCCGGTAACATCGGCCGCATGGATACGCAAAAAACCACGCACTTTGGCTTCCGCGAGGTCGCCCTGGCCGACAAGCAGAAGCTCGTCGGCCAGGTCTTCACCTCGGTTGCGGGCAACTACGACCTGATGAACGACCTGATGTCGTTCGGCATCCACCGCCTGTGGAAGCGCCACTTCGTGGCCGTCAGCGGGGTGCGCCGTGGCGACCGCGTGCTCGACCTGGCTGGCGGCACGGGCGACATCGCTGCGCTGCTCAAGCCGGTCGTCGGCGACGAGGGTGAGGTGGTGGTGGGCGACATCAACGCCGCCATGCTCGGCGTCGGCCGCGACCGCCTGACCGACCGCGGCCTGGTTTCGGGCCTGCGCTGGGCGCAGATGAACGCCGAGGCCCTGCCCTTCCCGGACAACAGCTTCGACGCCGTCACCATCGCCTTCGGCCTGCGCAACGTCACCGACAAGGACAAGGCGCTGGCGGACATGCACCGGATCCTCAAGCCGGGTGGCCGTGCCCTCGTGCTGGAGTTCTCGAAGGTGCAGAGCCCGCTGCTTTCGAAACTTTACGACGTGCATTCCTTCAAGATCCTGCCCCGCCTGGGCCGGCTGTTTGCGAATGACGCCGACAGCTACCAGTACCTGGCCGAGTCGATCCGCAAGCACCCGGACCAGGACACCCTGAAGGGCATGATGCTGGCCGCCGGCTTCGGCCACGTCGAGGTGCGCAACCTCACCAGCGGCATCGTCGCGATCCACCGCGCCTACAAGGTCTAAAGGGTCCCCGACGGCGCCGTCCGGCGGCGGGTGGCATACTGGGCACTTCCCTCCACCGGAAGTCCCCATGCGTCTGCTACCCGTTGTCGCCGTCACCATGGCGTTCCCCGTCGCCGCCTTCGCCGCCGATCCGCACTCGTACGCCCAGCCGGACGTGGTCCGGGTGAGCCACCTCGACCTCGACCTCAAGGTGGACTTCGGCAAGAAAGAGCTGGCCGGCAACGCGACGCTGAAGCTGGACTGGAAAGACGCGAAGGCGAAGGACCTGGTCCTCGACACGCGCGACCTGAAGATCGCCAGCGTCGACGCGGTGGATGCCTCGGGCAAGGCCACGACCCTGAAGTTCGCGCTCTCGCCGCGCGACAAGGAGCTCGGCTCCAAGCTGACCATCCAGGCACCGGCCCACCCGGCCAGCGTGCGGATCACCTACACGACCGTGCCGGAAGCGTCGGGCCTGCAGTGGCTCACGCCGGAACAGACGGCGGACAAGAAGCAGCCCTTCATGTTCTCGCAGTCCGAATCCATCCATGCGCGCTCCTGGGTGCCGCTGCAGGATTCGCCTGCCATCCGCTTTACCTACGACGCGCATGTCAGCGCGCCGAAGGACGTGCGCGTGGTGATGAGCGCCATCAACGACGCGAAGCATCCGCTCAATGGCGACTTCACCTTCGACCAGCCACACCCGATCCCGTCGTACCTGCTGGCCATCGCCGCGGGCGACATCGCGGTGAAGGAAACCGGCCCGCGCAGCGCGGTGTATGCGGAGCCCAGCGTGGTCGGCAAGGCCGCGCACGAATTCGAAGACACCGAAAAGCTGATCGCCACCACCGAGCAGCTGTACGGCCCGTACGCCTGGGGCCGTTACGACATCCTCGTGCTGCCGCCGTCGTTCCCGTTCGGTGGCATGGAAAACCCGAACATGACGTTCGCCACGCCCACCGTGCTGGTCGGCGACAAGAGCCTGGTGTCGCTGGTATCGCATGAACTGGCGCACTCGTGGTCCGGCAACCTGGTGACCAGCGCCGCGTGGCGCGATATCTGGCTCAACGAAGGCTTCACCACCTACGTGCAGGGCCGCATCACCGAGGCCGTGTACGGCAAGTCGCTGGCTGACGAAGAAGCCCTGCTCTCCGCACGCGAACTGCAGAAGACCATCGGCGACATGCCGGCTAACACGCAGAAGCTCACGCCGGACGCACGTGGCGTCGGCGCAGACGATTCGCTGTCGTCGGTCGCCTACGACAAGGGCTCGTGGTTCCTGCGTACGCTGGAGCAGCGCTTCGGCCGCGAGACGTTCGACGCTTACCTGAAGGGCTACTTCGCGCACTTCGCTTTCCAGAGCATCGACACCGACACGATGTTTGCGTACCTGAAGGCCAACCTGCTCGACAAGAACCCGGGCAAGATGAGCGAAGCGGAAGCGCGCGCGTGGATCTGGCAGCCGGGTATCCCGAAGGATGCGCCGCTGCCCACCTCGGCTCGCTTCGACAGCATCGACCAGCAGCGCACCGCCTTCCTCGCCAATAAGCTCGACGCCGCCAAGCTCGACGCGAAGGGCTGGAACACGCAGGAGTGGATGTACTTCCTGGACCGCATGCCGGACGTGCCGCCGCTCGACAAGATGAAGGCCCTGGATGCCGCATGGCACCTCACCGGCACGCCTAACGCCGAGATCGGTATGCGCTGGTACGCGCACGCGATCGCCGCGGGCGACAAGGACGTGTGGACCGCTGCCGCCGAGCACATGACCCGCATCGGCCGCCTCTACCTCACCACGCCGGTGTACAAGGCCTTTGCCCGCACGCCGGAAGGCCTCGCGTTTGCGAAGAAGACCTACGCCACGGCGAAGGCCGGTTACCACCCGATGACCCAGCAGGCGGTGGAAGGCATCCTCGCCGGCAAGTCGAAGAAGAAGTGACATGGCGAACACCCCCGCTCCCGTAACACCCTCGACCGCTCGCCCGCTCTGGCAGCGCCTGCTCCTGCGCCGCCTGAAGTTCCTCATCGTGGTGGCCGTGGTGCTCGGTGCCGGCGCGGGCCTGGTCTATCTCCTGGCGCCTCAGCTGCTGGTCAAGGCAGACGCGGCGCGCATGGCGATGCAGGCGCACGTCGACAAGCGAACCGTCGTCGCCGGTGACACCACATGGTCGTACTACGAAGGTGGCCAGGGCCCGACCATCGTGCTGCTGCACGGTTTCGCCGCCAACAAGGAAAACTGGCTGGAGATGGCCAAGGGCCTGACCGACCATTTCCACGTGGTGATCCCGGACCTGCCCGGCTGGGGCGAGTCATCGCGCAACGAAGGCGGCGATTACGGCGTGCCCGCGCAGGCGGCACGGCTGGAGGCCTTCGCCCAGGCGGCGGGCCTGCAGCATTTCCTTCTGGTCGGCCAGTCCATGGGCGGCGCGATCGCCGGCGTCTATGCGGCCGACCACCCGGAGCGCGTCGCTGCGCTCGCGCTGATGAGCTCGCTGGGCCTGACGTTCAAGGAGAACGACTTCGTCCGTGACGTGAAGGCCGGCAAGGATCCGTTCCTCTTCAGCAACCGCGAGGAACTGGAGACGCTGCTGGCACGCATCTTCACCAAGCCACCGCACCTGCCGGGCCGCATCGAAGACGCGCTGATCCGTCGCAACGTGGCCGATCGCGCGTTCATCGAGCGCACCTTCGCCGAGCTGAAGCAGCCGGAGCAGGCCTTCGCGCTGGATCCGGTGCTGGCGAAGCTGCAGATGCCCGTGCTTGGCATCTGGTGCCACGACGACAAGATCATCGACGTGTCGGCGCTGGACACGATGCGCAACGGCCTGAAGAACGCACCGTCCATCGGCGCCACCGTGCTCAACGGCTGCAACCATATGCCGATGCTGGAAAAGCCGGACGAAACCGCGAAGATCATCACCGGCTTCGCGCTCGCGCACTGATCCCGCCCGCTGATCGGGAGACGTCGCCGACGCGTCAGTCGGCGACGTCGGCGATCAGGCGATCAAGCTGCGCTTTCAATCCACTGCCGTGCGCACGCAACCACGTGCGCTGTTCCTTGTGCTCGGGAAGGATGCTTTCCACCCAGTGCCAGAAGCGCGGCGAGTGATTGCGCACTTTCAGATGGCATAGCTCGTGGACGAGCACGTAACGCAGCGCCGCCGGCGGTGCGAGCGCCAGGGCGAGGTCAAGGTTGATGCGGTCGCGCGTATCCAGGCTGCCCCACAGGCTTTTCAGCGGGCGGATGCGTAGCGCGGTGGGTGCCGCATTGATCAGCGGGATGTAGCCCGGCAGCCAGCGCGAGACATCCTTGCGGATCTGCGCTTCGAAGAACGTGGCCAGCAAACCGCGCGCCACCAGCAACTGGCGGTGATGCGGGCCGGGCAGCACCAGGGTGAGGCCACCTTCGTCGTGCTGCACGCGCGGGTACGGGCCTTCGGCCCAGTCCAGGGTGACCTCTTCACCGCGGAACGGAAACTGCGTCGGCACGCCTACCTTCAGCGCCGGCAGCGGCTCGGCATCCATGTGGAATTCGCCGAGCTTCTGCTCCAGCCAGTCCGCGTGATGACGCAGGAACGCCGTCATCTGCGCCACGTGCGTTCCGTTCGGATACGTCAGCCGCGCGCCCTTCGGTGTCACCGTCAGGCGCAAGCGGCGCGCACGCGGGTGGGCCGACTTCAGCACGCGTATCGTGCCGCCCGTCGGCGTCGCCAGTTCCAGCCAGTCGCCTTGCTCTAATGTCATGTTGCCAGTCTCAGAACCGATCCCGACCAACATCCCACTCCGGCGTATCAACCATCGCGACCGGCCCGACGGATCACTCCGGGCGCGGCAGCTTGAACCACTCTTCCATCTTGGCCAGCAGGCGCTCGTACTCCAGCGCCATCAGGGCAAAGTTGGCGTCCATTTCGGCGGCGGCGCTCTCGGGGCTGTCGGTCTGCTCGTCCAGCACCACGTCCGTGAACTTGATTTTACGCAGGATCAGGTCCTCACCAAGTACAAAAGAGATGCGGTCGTCGAAGACCAAACCAAGCTGGAACACCTGTTTTCCCGTGCGCAGGTGCTCCCGGATCTCATCGGTGTCGAGATCCTGCCGGCGGCAGCGGGCGATGGCGCCAGAGGCCGTGGCCGGGTCGCGCAGCTCGCACTCGTCGCCCAGGGCCAGGCCGGCGGGCAGTTCACCGGTGGCGACCCAGTGGGTCATGAGAATCCGCGGCGACTCTTCCGGCGCCAGGGGCACGGCCGGGAAGCTGCCGAGGGCCTCGCGGACTTGGCTCAGGGCATTCTCAGCCGACTTGCGACTGGAGGTATCCAGCACGAACCAGCCGTTCTTCTTGTCGGCGTAAGCCTTCATCCGCGAGCTGCGGACGAACGCGCGGGGGACGAGCTCGTTAAGCACGTCATCCTTGATCTTCTTGCGCTCGCGACCACCGATCTTGCGGCCTTCCTCGTCGACGATCTTCTGCACGCGGTTGGCGACTTCATCGTTGACCACCGAGGACGGCAGCAACTTATCTTCGCTGCCGACGGTGACCATCGTGTTGCGGGCCACGTTATGGGTCAGGCCTTCTTCGTTACGGCCCAGCGGCGATACGAAGCCACGTGCCGACAGCTCCATCGGGCCGACCGGGCGCAGGCGATGCTCCGGCAGTACCTCATCGAGGCGGTCGAGGTCGGTGGCAACGGAATCAGAGAAACGGAAAAGCGTCAGGTTACGAAAAAACATGTATCGATGATTCTCATGCAAAGGGGTGACCGTGGCAGGCGCGAGGCGCCCGCCGGCGGGAAAGTCGATGGGTGGATCAGACCACGCTCTTGATCGCTTCGGCGACCCGGTCAATGTTCCTGTCGTTCAGCGCGGCAACGCAGATGCGGCCGGTGCCGACGGCGTAGATGCCGAACTCGTCGCGCAGGCGGTCCACCTGGGCGCTGGAGAGGCCCGAGTAGGAGAACATGCCGCGCTGGCGTTCGATGAAACCGAAATCGCCGGCACTCGCGAGCCGCTCGACGAGGCCGCGACGCATCGCGCGGATGCGCTCGCGCATCTCGCCCAGTTCGGTTTCCCAGGTGGCGCGCAGGTCGTCGTGGTTCAGCACCGCGGAGACCACGGCCGCGCCGTGCGTCGGCGGGTTGGAGTAGTTGGTGCGGATAACGCGCTTGAGCTGCGACTGCACGCGCACGGCTTCGTCATGCGAGGCGGTGACGATGGACAGCGCACCCACGCGCTCGCCGTACAGCGAGAACGACTTCGAGAACGAGCTGGCGACGAAGAACGGCACGTCGGCTTGCGCGAAAAGGCGCACGGCCACGGCGTCCGCTTCGATGCCATCACCGAAACCCTGGTAGGCGATATCGAGGAACGGCACGAGGCCGTGCGTGCGGACGGCCTCGATCACGCGCTTCCAGTCCGCCTCGGCGAGGTCGACACCGGTGGGGTTGTGGCAGCACGCGTGCAGCACCACGACGGCGCCCTTCGGCAGCGCGGCGAGACCCTTGAGCATGGCGTCCACGTCCACGCCGTGCGTGGCGGCGTCGTAGTACGGGTAGTCGACGACGTTGAAGCCCGCGGACTCGAACAGCGCGCGATGGTTCTCCCAGCTCGGGTTGCTGATCGCCACCGGCACGTCGGGGTTCAGGCGCTTCAGGAAATCGGCACCGACTTTCAGTGCGCCGGTGCCGCCGAGCGCCTGCGCGGTCACCACGCGACGATCCGCGAGCAGCGGCGACGCCGCGCCGAACAGCAGCTTCTGCACGGCGCTGTCGTACAGCGCGATACCGTCGATGGGCAGGTAGCCGCGCGGCAGCTGGGCTTCGAGGCGAGCTTTTTCGGCTTCGCGCACGGCGCGCAGCAGCGGGACGTGGCCGTTGGCGTCGTAGTACACGCCCACGCCGAGGTTCACCTTGTCCGCGCGCGTATCGGCGCCGAAGGCTTCGTTAAGGCCAAGGATCGGATCGCGCGGGGCGAGTTCGACAGCGGAGAACAGGGTCATGATCGTCAGGCCTTGAAGCGGTGGAAGGGAAAGTGTCAGTCGTTGTCGTCGGCGGCGTCGCTACCGCCAAGCCATGCATGCGTGTCAGCGCGCGCCGCGCCTTCGCGTGCGCCGAGGCCCGCGAAGTCGAACAGGTGTCGATCCATCAGCTGCGACGGCGCGATGTTACCCAGCGCCCGGAACATCGTCTCGCTGCGCCCCGGGTGGCTTTTTTCCCAGTCGGCCAGCATGCGCTTGACCACCTTGCGCTGCATGTTTTCCTGCGAGCCACACAGGTTGCAGGGAATGATGGGAAACGCCTTCGCCTCGGCAAAGGCCTCGATGTCATCCTCGCGGCAGTACGCCAGCGGGCGGATGACCACGTGCTTGCCGTCGTCCGACTGCAGCTTGGGCGGCATGGCTTTCAGGCTGCCCTGGTAGAACATGTTCAGGAAGAACGTGCCGAGGATATCGTCGCGGTGGTGGCCCAGCGCGATCTTGGTCACGCCGTTGTCCGACGCCCACTGGTACAGCGCGCCGCGGCGCATGCGCGAGCACAGGCTGCACATCGTCTTGCCCTGCGGGATCACCCGCGTGACGACGCTGTACGTATCCTGCTCGATGATGTGGAACGGGACGCCGCGCCCGGTCAGGTATTCCGGAAGCACGTGCGCGGGGAAATCCGGCTGCTTCTGGTCCAGGTTCACGGCGATCAGCTCGAAGCGCACCGGCGCCTTCGCCTGCAGCGAGAGCAGGATGTCGAGCATGGTGTAGGAGTCTTTGCCGCCGGACAGGCACACCATCACCTTGTCGCCGTCCTCGATCATGCCGTAGTCGGCAATGGCCTGGCCGGCCTGGCGGCGCAGGCGCTTGGCCAGCTTGCCGGCTTCGTAGGTCTGTTTGCGGGTGGTGTCAGGGATGGCGGACATGCTGCGGGGTGCTACGGAAGGGACGAGCCTCCTATTGTAGCCGCTGCGGGCTGCCCCGCCGGGGGGTAAACTTCCCGCTTCCCTCCCCGCCGGCCGTCGCCATGCAGGTTCAGGATTCCACCCAGCTATCCCAGCGCCTCGCCGAGCTCAAGGTAGAGCACCGCGATCTCGACGCTGCGATTGAGCAGCTCGCCCTGGCCATCGGCCGCGACGAGGTCCAGCTCACCCGCCTCAAGAAGCGCAAGTTACTGTTGAAAGACACGATTGCCCGCATCGAAAGCCGCCTGATCCCCGACCTGGACGCCTGAACGGAGCCCTTCGCATGGCCGATCGCCTGGAAAACGCCTGGGTCACCCTGGAACCCATGGCCCTGTCCCACGTGCCCGCCCTGGAGCAGGCCGCCGCCGATGGCAACCTGTGGGACCTCTGGTTCACCACCGTGCCCGCCCCGGGCCAGATGACCGCCTACGTCGAAAAGGCCCTGCGTGGCGAGGTCGAAGGCCGGATGGCGCCATGGGTGGTGCGTGAGAACGCCAGCGGGGACATCGTCGGCACCACGCGCTACTACGACATCACGCCCGACCCCTACCGCCTGGCCATCGGCTATACCTGGTACGCGAAGCGCTGGCAGCGCAGCCATCTGAACACGGCGTGCAAGCACCTGCTGCTGGATAACGCGTTCCAGAACCTGGGCGTGGTGGCGGTGGAATTCCACACCGACGCCTATAACCAGGATTCCCAGCGCGCCATCGAACGGATCGGCGCGAAGCGCGAGGGCATCCTGCGCGCCCACAAGCGCCGCGAAGACGGCTCGCTCCGCGATACCGTCTGCTACAGCATCCTCGCCACCGAATGGGCTGACGTGGACAAGTGGCTCCAGCTCCGCCTCAAGCGGCTGGCAAAGTAGCGTTTACCGCGCCGCGACCTGCTCGGGGTGCGACGGACGCACCACCAGTGTCGCGGTCATGCCGGCCGCCAGCATCGTGCCCTGCGGCAGGTGGTCGGCGTCAATGTGCACGCGCACCGGGACACGCTGGGCCAGGCGCACCCAGTTGAAGGTCGGGTTCACGTCGGCCAGCAGGTCGCTACCGGTCGGGTTGTCGGCATCCGTGATACCGCGGGCGATGCTTTCCACCGAGCCCTTGAGGCGCACGCCGCCGCTCATCAGGCGAATGTCCACCGGATCGCCGATACGCAGGCCCGGCAGCTTGGTTTCTTCGAAGTAGCCGTAGATCCAGTACGAATGGCTGTCGATCAGCGCCAGCCGTGCGGTGCCGGCGCTGGCGTAATCACCCACGCGCACGTCCAGGTTGGTGACGTAGCCATCCACCGGGGCCAGCACCTCGGTGCGGTCCAGGTTGAGCTGGGCGGAAGCGACTTCCACCTGCGCCTGCGCCACGGCCGCCAGCGCCTGTTCCTGCGCGGCGCTCGCCTGCTTCGTGCTCGCCTGCGCGGCCTGCCAGCCGGCCTTCGCGGCATTCGCCGCCGCCATCGCGTTGGCCTTGTCTTCCGCCGAGATCACGTTGTTGATCAGCTTCTGCCGGCGATCGGACTGCGCCTGGTACATCTCGAAGTTGGAGCGGCTTTGCAGCGCGCTCGCGGACGCCGCATTGATGCTCGCACCCGACGCCCGCGCGGCCGCTTCGGCGGCATGCAGGTTGGCCTTCGCCTGGTTCAGCGCGTTCACGTAGCGCGCCTTGTCGACGACGAAGAGCAGGTCGCCCTTCTTCACCGTCTGGTTATCGACCACGCGCACGTCGGTGACCAGCCCGGCGACGTCCGGTGCGATCCGCACGATCTCGGCGCGCACGCGGCCATCGCGGGTCCACGGCGAATACATGTAGTGCTTCCACAACGCGTGCCCGATCAGCGCGGCAACGACGATGACCGCCGCGGTAACGGCGAAACGGATGACGGTAGCGAGTTTCATGACGGCATCACTCAGGTAAGAAACAGCGCAAACGCGCCGAAGACACAGACGAACACGGCCAGGCGAAACAGCGGCGGATGCCACACGAGGCGATAGAGGCCGAAGCGGCCCGCCAGCGTGTCCAGCAGCCACAGCGCCGCGAGGGCCAGGACAAAGAGGACGAGCAGCCCCGGAACCAGGGCGTCGCCGAGCGCGATCTCACGAGGCATGGACGATCTCCTTGGCAAGCGGAGCAGAGGGCATGTACGCGGCGAGGACGGACTCCCCATCGAGCAGCGCCATGCGAACGAGGTGAAGGTGTTCCAGCAGGTGGGCCTGCCCGCTGTGTTCACCCACGCTGGCGATGGCCGTGGCCACCGCATCGCGGGCAAGCAGGTAACCGGCGGGGTCCGGCTTTTCATAGAAGCGCGCCAGCGTGCGCAGCGCTTCCCGCAGGTACGGCAGCAGGGTGGACGGCACGTCGCGGCGCGCCATGTCGTGGCGCAGTTCGATAAGCGCACGGCCGGTTTCATGGACGGCCAGCGCCCACGCGATCAGCGCACGCGAATCCGCGCTGCCCGGCTGGGTCTGCGCGACCACCTGGCTGACCAGGTCGTGGTTCACGCTTTCAAAGCGATGACGCAGGCCCGGCAGCGGCGCCTCCGCGGCCAGCGCCACCTGCCCACGCAGGCGGGCGAGCTGGCGGCGGCGCAGCCAGGCGCTGCCAATGGCCGGCGGAATCACCACGAACGACACCGCCGCGGCACCGAGGCCCACCACCTGGGCGATGGCATCGTTGATGAAGTGCACGGGATCGTACGTCTGCACATTCTTCAACGACAGGATGTACGCCAGGCCCATGGCCCAGCCCAGGCCGAACGAGCCCAGCCGGCGGCTCATCATCATGACCAGGCCGATGGCCAGGAACGGGGCGATACCCGCGACGAGCAAGCCGTAGCCGTCCATCTGGGTCAGCACGAAGAACTCGCAGACGAAGCCAGCCGCCATGCCGCACAGGTAGCCGAGCATGACGATCCAGGTCACGCGCGTGGGATTGGGCGTCGTCGCGAACAGGCCGGCGAACACCGTGGCCAGCAGCATCGCGCTGGAGCCCATGGGCCACGCGCTGCCGATCCAGAACAGGCCGAGCACGAGCATCGTCAGCGTCGTGCGGAACGTCGCCAGGCCGGCGCCGAGCCAGTCGTTGCCGCGATCAAAACGCACGCGTTCCGCGGATCCTCCGATGACGCGCGGTGCCTGCAGCGAGGCCGCTGAATCGACATACGCATGCAGTTCGTCCACAAAGCGCATGAGCAGGGACGCGCCAGTGTCGTAGTCGCGAAGATCCTGCGCATCGTCCATCGTCGCGCGCAGGGTCGGCAAATGGTTGCGCATGGCGGTGCGTGCATCGGCCAGCCGCGGCAACAACACGCGCGCCGCGATGCCCGCTTCCACCGGCACGTGGAGCGCATCGCCAATTGGCGCGTACAGCCGGATCAGCGTCTCGGCGGCGCGATCGCGCTTCGCCCGCTTCAGGCGATTCACCAGGTGATGCAGCGACTGGAAGCTGGTGGAGGCCGCCATGAAGCGCTGGTTGAACAGGCGCAGATGGTTGCTGCGCGAGCGCGCTTCCGCGTCCTCGAAGATCACCGAACTGCGCAGGTCTTCCAGCGCCACGGCGTCACGCACGAAGCGCAGGTGCGCCGTCTCCATGGCTTCGCGCGGCATGCTGCCCTCGGTGGCGCCGCGCACGAATTCGAGGAAATGGGCGAATTGCTCGCGCGCCGAGCGGCGGAGCACGTCGCGCATGCGGCTGGGGAAGACCACGTCGTTCACCACGCCGCTGACCAGCAGGCCGAGCAGCACTTCGGACAAACGGGCCACGGCCGAATCGAACACGCCGGGTGGGTTGTCGATGACGGGCACGGCCACGATGGCGGCCGTGTAACCGCCCAGCACGAACGCGTACGACTTGAAGTTGCGGTAGAGCGTGGCGCCGCCCGCGCAGATGCCGATCCACAGCGAGAGGGCCAGCAGGAACAGGTCGCGTTCCTGCGGGAACGCCGCGACGATGCCCACCGCCGCGGCGGCGCCGCCCACGGTGCCGATGGCGCGGTAAAAGCTCTTCGCCAGCACCATGCCGGACTGCCGGTTGGCAACGATGATCGTGGTCAGCATGGCCGTGGACGGCGCAGGCAGGCCAAAGCGCATGGCCAGCCAGCCGGCGGCGAAGAACGCGATCAGCGTCTTCACCACGAACAACCAGATGGACGCCTCTTCGCGCAGCGTCTCGACCACGACGTGGCGCGTATCAGGCACGGCAGCGGGAGCGACGACGGCGGACATGACGGTGCTCGCTTACTCCCCGAACCCGGCCAGCATTTTTTTCAGCAGGCCCTCGAGGAGGCCCTGCTCGCTGGGGGAAAGATTGCGCGTCTGCCGGTGCAGCAGCGTGACGATGTCCGGGAGGAAGCTCTGGATCAGGTCCAGGCCCGCCGGGGTGAGCTTCAGCTCCACCTTGCGGCGGTCATCCTCGCTGGCCGCACGGGCGATGTAGCCCATGTCGCACAGGCGCGTGGTCAGCCGGGTGACGTTGGCCGATTTTTCGCCAGCGGCGTCAGCCAGTTGCGAGGGGTTGAGCGCGTTGTCCGGGGCGCCGTACAGCATCATCAGGATGTTGTACTCGGGATGGTTCAGGCCGTAGGCCTTCATCACGCCATTGGCCTGGTCGTGCACCTCTTTGTAGATGTGCTTGACCAGGCGCACCAGCACGGCCGGTTCCCGGGGGAAGGCCGGGTACTTGGCGATGGTGTTGTGGATCCGCGCTTCGGTGGGGGCGAACTCGCTCATGGGGTCTGGCCGTTGGCTGGTTACCTCATAAGTATATAGTTCATTTCTGTATATTCAATAAGCAGACGAATAGGGGTGTGACGGTTTTCGGCAAGGCGTTGCGCCGCAACGTCTACGGGCTAAAACGATCCACCCGAAAGGAATTGCGCACGGCCCCAGCACCCCCGATACTTTGCGGCGGGGAAATTCAGGAAGAACCGAAATGACGAAGAACGACGGCCGCGCCTTGGTGCTCGCCTCCGTGATCAGCCTGGCAGCCTGCACCAACGGCCCACCGGTGAAGACCCTACGGACCCCCGAACACGCAGACACCATCACGCTGACTGAACCCACGACCTACACCGTGCTGACCGGCCTCTTTGGGAACGTTCCGTGGAGCTATACGCTCCAACCCGGCACCTACGTCGCCGAGAAGGAAGACAATGCCGGCACCTACTTCCGTGGCCCGGCCGCCTCGGTGGCCGTGCATATGGGCAACGCCAAGGGGCCGACCTGGCCGCATGTCGGTGGCATCTGGGTCCCCCGCAATGGCGCTGCGTCGCCGCGCGCCTACCACTATGGCGGGGATGCCGGTTCGTCCGCCGACGTCGACCAGGTGGGCGGTGCCGTCGGACACCTGTTCCTGGCAGCCGCCAACAAGGCGGAGGCAGGGAAGATCGAGCTGGATCCGATCCCCACCGATCCGGCGTTCGCCACTGCCGTCCGGGCACACCTCCACCCGGCTGCCAGGTAGCGTATCGGGCGCCGCCGGGGGTTCTACCCTCGCGCCAGCACCACGTGCGTCGCACGCTCGGTCGGCACGTGTTCGATGGTCTTGTAGCCCATCGCACGCAGGTCGAGGCCGGCGAACAGGGCTTCGCCCTGCCCCATCACCACGGGGGCGATGGCGAGGTGCATTTCGTCCACGTGGCCGGCTTCGATGTACTGCCTTGCCGTGGCGACGCCGCCGCCGATCTTGATGTCCTTGTCGCCTGCCGCCTCGCGCGCACGGCGCAGGGCTTCCTCGATGCCCTCGGTGACGAAATGGAAGGTGGTGCCGCCTTCCATCTCGATGGAGTCACGCGGATAGCGGGTAAGGATGAATGTGGGGGCGTGGTACGGCGGGTTGTCGCCCCACCAGCCTTTCCATGCGTCGTCCGGCCATTCGCCACGAATCGGGCCGAACATGTTGCGGCCGAGGATGAATGCGCCGAAGCCGTCCATCGCGCGATAGGCGAAGTCGTTATCCGGCCCCGTCTCGCCGCCTTCCTTGCCGACCATCTCGTGGAACATGCGGGTGGGAAAGAACCACTGGAAGATGCTCGGGCCGTTCTCACCCAGCGGGTTTTCCAGGCTCTGGTTCGGACCGGCCGCGTAGCCGTCCATGGACACGTTGAACCCTGCGATGCGCACCTTCGACATAAAAGCTCCCTGAGCGGCTGCGAGGGGGCAGCCGCTCAGGGAGTATAAGCGCCGTCGCGCGTTGTGCGCCGCTAGGCGATGCGCGGCGCCAGCAGCTCGTTGATTCCCGCGCGGTAGAACAGCTCGCGTCGCACGCGGTCGGCCACGCCATTCACGATCTCGGCGCCGTCCTGCGACGGATCCACGTGCACGCGGAAGGGACGCTTGCCGAACGGCATGCCGACGACTTCGACAATCTTTGTAGCAACCTCGCCGGCATCGGCGTCGGCCGGCTCCAGGGCGGCAAGGCCCTTGAGGATGCGGTCGGGCATCCCCGCGTACGGGCCATCCATGTATTCCGCTTCCGTCGTGGCGTCGGCCGGCTTGCCCGAGTGGGCAAAGTGGTTGGTGCCCTTGGTGAACGCACCAGGCACCATGATCGAGGTCTCGATGCCCCAGCGCGTGAGCTCACCGGCGTAGCTGACCGCCAGCGAATCCATGGCCGCCTTCGCGGCGAAATACGGGGCGAGGAATGGCGGCGTGCCACCGCGCGTGCTGCTGGACGAGACCCATAGCAGCAAGCCCCTCCCCTGCTTGCGCATCACCGGCAGGGCGGCGCGATTCACCCGCTGGGTACCAAGCACGTTGACGTCGTAAAGCTGCGCGTACTGCTCGGCGGTGAATGCTTCGGCCGGGCCAAACACCATGTGCCCCGCATTGTGGATGAGCACGTCGAGCCGGCCAGCTTCGCGCAATACGGTGTCGACGGCGGCCTTCGCGGAGTCGTCCGAGGTCACGTCGAGTTCGACGACGCGCAGGTCGACGTTGCGCTCGCGTGCTTCGGCGCGCACGGCATCGGCCTGCGTGGCGTTGCGCCCTGCGATGTCGCGCATGCTCGCGTAGACGGTATGGCCGGCATCGGCCAGGGCGCGCGCCGTGAGCAGGCCAAAGCCGCTCGAGGCGCCCGTGATGAGGATGGTCTGTTTCATGTCAGATGATCCCACCGTTGGCGCGCAGCACCTGGCCGTTGATCCATGCACCGTCGGGACCGGCCAGGAAGGCGACGGCCGCGGCGATGTCGTCGGGGGTACCCAGGCGCTCGAGCGGGGCCAGCCTGGCCAGGCGGTCGACCAGTTCGTCGGACTTGCCGGTGAGGAACAGGTCGGTGGCGGTCGGGCCGGGGGCGACGGCATTCACCGAGATCTGGCGGCCACGCAGTTCGCGCGCCAGCACCACGGTGGCCGCTTCGATCGCGGCCTTGGTCGCGGCATACGGACCGTACGACGGCTGCAGCAGGCCCACCACGCTGGAGGAGAAGTTGATGACGCGACCGCCGTGGCGCAGGCGCTTCGCGGCCTCGCGCATCGTGTTGAAGCTGCCTTTGACGTTCACGTCGAAGAGGCGGTCGAACTCGTCGTCCTTGAACTCGGCCACGGTGGCCAGGTTCATGATGCCGGCATTGTTCACCAGCACGTCCACGCCGCCATACACCTGCTCGGCCGCATCGAACAGGCGGCGGGCATCGGCCGCTTTCGAGACATCGGCCTGGGCGCTGATCGCCTTGCCGCCCGCCGCGACGATCTCATTCACCACCGCTTCGGCGGCCTGGGCGCTGCCGGCGTAATTGACCACCACGGTGAAGCCGTCCTGCGCCAGCCGCTTGGCGACCGCCGCGCCGATACCACGCGAGGCGCCCGTCACGATGGCAACCTGGTTGTTTGCTTGCTCGTTCATTTCGATCCTCCGGTACCGGCGGAGTGCCGGCTTGGAGGGAAGCATGCGCGTTGTCGGCGGAAGGATAATCCGGCTAGATTAGGCTTCTCTATTCGTTCCGGTGGAACAATCCATGACCATGGACCGTTTCGACACCATGCGGCTGTTCGTGAGGATCGTGGAGCGGCGCAGCTTCACGGCCGCCGCGGCGGATCTGGACCTGCCCCGGTCGACCGTCACCCAGGCCATCAAGCGGCTGGAGACCCGGCTGGGGGTGCGCCTGCTCCAGCGCACCACCCGGCAGGTCAGCCCCACCCTGGACGGCGAGGCCTACCACCGCCGTTGCGTGGCCATCCTCGCCGACGTGGAAGACGCCGAAGCCGGCTTCACCGATGCGCGCCCCTCGGGCCTGCTGCGCGTCGACATGCATGGCGTGCTGGCGCGCACCTTCGTGCTGCCGGCACTGCCCGGGTTCCTGGCGGAGTACCCCGGCTTGCGCGTGCATGTAGGCGAAGGCGACCGCTGGGTGGATCTCGTGCGCGAGGGCGTGGACTGCGTGCTGCGCGCAGGGGATCTTTCCGACAGCAGCATGGCCGGGCGCCGCATCGCGATGTTGCGCGAGGTCACGATCGCCAGCCCGGCGTACCTGGAACGGCATGGCGTGCCGCGCACGCCGGACGATCTCGAGGGCCACCAGGCCATCGGCTTCTTCTCAAGCGCATCAGGAGCGACACTGCCGCTGGAATTCGTCGTGGGCGGCACGGTGCGCACCGTGCAACTGCCGTCGACGGTCACCGTGACCGGTGCGGAAACCAACACGGCGCTGGCGAAGCTCGGCCTGGGCCTGACCCAGGTGCCGTACTACAACGTGGCGGGGGATATCGCCGCGGGGCGGCTGGTCGAGGTGCTGCAGGCCTTTCCGCCGACGGAAACACCGGTATCCCTGCTTTACCCACACAACCGGCAGCTCTCGCCGCGCGTGCGTGTGTTCATCGACTGGGTGGCATCCACCTTCGCCGCGCGTGCGGGCGAAGGGGTGCGCATGCTGTGACTCAGTTCTTCAGCGGGACCGTTTCGAAACCGGCCTGTGGCGTCGTGGTCTGCGACGGCGGAGGCGGTGCGTTGTTGCCCTGCGGGCCCACGACGCGGCTACCACAGGTGTAAGCGCCCCAATCCTGCGAACCATCGCGCGGCTCGCCCAGCGGCTTCACCGTATCGGCGCCCAGCTTGGCGGCTTCGTTGCGCGCCAGCACTTCCAGTTCATCGCGCACCTTCAGGTCGCTGCGATCCACCGGGCCAACGCGGCTGGTGACCGAGACGCTCACCTTGCCCTGGTCTTTGCAGCTGCCGACATCGCCGTTCCACGCCGTGCGCACGTTACGCGCCTTGTCGTCGAGCTTGATGCCCCAGTCGCAGGCACTGAGCGCCAGCGTGGCGAGGGGGATGAGGAGAAAGACGGCTTTACGCATGGGTGGCTCCGGGGGGATGTCGCGTTCGGGGCACATGCTAGCCCGATGAAGGCGAAGGCGCGATGAGAATCCTCATCGCGCCTTCGCATCAGTCACTTGCCAGCCGGTTTCGCGGCCGCCGGTGCCGCCTTCGCCGGGGCTTTCGCCGGCGACTTCGCGGGCTTGCCGTCGGCATCGATCACTTCGACGGTGCCCAGGTTCAGGGCGCGCACCGGGGCTTCGATCTGGCGCAGGTCGCCGACGATCACCCAGGTAAGCGCATCCGGCTTCATCACCGCGGACAACGCGGTTTCCGCCGTTTTCTGGTCCACCGCCTCGATGCGCGGCTTCAGCGTCTGCACGTAGTCGTCGGGGCGCCCGTAGATGAGGATGCCGTTCATGGCACCCAGCACGGACGACGCGGTTTCGAAGCTACCGGGCAGGGCACGCACGCGCTGCTCACGAATCTTCGCAATCTCGTCGGCGGTCAGGGGCCGCGAGCCGATCACCTCACGCGCTTCCTTGAGAATCTCCGCAGCAGACTCGGCCGTCTTGTCCGTCTGCACCGGGGCGTACAGCAGCACCGGACGCTGGCCCTGGGCATCGGTCAGGATGCTGCCGGCGCCATAGGCCCAGCGCTTGTCCTCGCGCAGGTTCATGTTGAGGCGCGAGGTGAAGCTGCCGCCGAAGGCCCCGTTGGCGATGCCGAGGGCGAGGGCGTCATCCGCCTTCGTGGAGGGCGCGAGCAGGCCCGCCAGCACGAGCGACTGCGACGCATCGGTGCGGTTGATGAGGTACACGCGCGGCTTGGTCTGCACCGCCACCGTGCCGATGTTCTTCTTCGGCACGGCCGTGGCCGGGGCTTTCCAGTCACCGAACGCGGCATCCAGCTGCGGCAGGATCGCCGCCAGCGTGGTGTCGCCCGCGACGAGGATGCGGACGTTGTCCGGGCGCAGGTAGTCGCGCTGGAACGCGGCCAGGTCCGCCGCCGTCAGCGAAGCAATCGCCTTCTCCGTGCCGCTGCCGGTGAAGGGGATGCCGTAGGCGTGGTTCTTTCCGTATAGCAGCGGCGGCAGCGAACGCAGGGCGATGCCTTCCGGCTCGGTCTTTTCCTGGGCGATGCCGGCGATCCACTGGCCGCGCACGCGCTCGATGTCATCGGCCTTGAACGCCGGGTTGCGGACGATATCGGCGAACAGGTCGAGCGAGGGCTGCAGGTCACTGTTCAGGGCATTCAGCGCGACGCTGCAGGTGTCCAGCGAGCAGCTGGCGCCGACGATGGCGCCGAGGCGCTCCTTGCGACGTGCCACTTCGACGGAATCCAGCGACTTCGTGCTCTCCTCGAGCAGCTGCGAGGTAAAGCTGGCGGTGCCGAGCTTGCGCCCCTGGTCGGCGGCGTAGCCCGCATCGAACAGCAGTTGCACGTGGGTCACCGGGATGGTGTGGCGTTCGGCCAGCACCACTTCGATACCGTTCTTCAGCTTGCCGCGCTGCAGTTTCGGGAACGAGAGGTCCGGGAAGGTATCGACCGACGGCACGCCGCTGGCGCGATCCACCTGGGACTTGGCGACGGTGTAGGTCTTTGCCGCCGGCAGCACGGCCGCGGGTCGGCCGCTCGCATCCGCGAGGCCCTTCACCGCCTTGTCTTCCGCGGCCGGATCGAAGCCGGGTGCCGCGGGAAGGATGGTCAGCGTGTAGCTGCCCTTGCCGAGCCAGGTCTTCGACGTGGAAAGGATCGAGGCCACGGTGGCGGCATCGGCACGCTGGAGGTCTTTCTTGTAGGCCTCGGGATCGTTCCGGTACACCTGGCCTTCGGCGAGGATCACGGCCTTGCCGCCGCGGCCGCCGACCTTCTCCAGGCCACGGACGAAGCCGGCGCGATTGGTGACCTTGGCGCGGGCCAGCTCATCATCGGTCGGCCCCTTGGCGAGGAAGTCGTTCATCACCTCGGCGACGGCGGCTTCCACCTTCTTCGGGTCGACGCCCTTCTTTACGTCCACCTGCAACTGCACCTGGCTGGCCAGGGCAAACGGCGAGATGCCGATGCTGACGTCGTCGGCCAGCTTGTCCTGGTAAACCAGGCGCTGGTACAGGCGCGAGGTCTTGCCGCCGCCGAGCACGGTGGTGGCGAGGTCCAGGCCCACGGCGTCGTCGGTGCCCAGCTGCGGGGCGATCCACGTGCGCACGATGCGGGTCTGTGCCACCTGGTCGTGCTGCACGGCGCGGGTGTCGGCGGCCAGCGGCGTGATCCACGCCTGCTGGCGCGGCACCGGCGGGCCGGCCGGAATGTCACCGAAGTACTTCTCGGCCTTGGCCTTCGCCTGGGCGACGGTGATGTCACCGGCCAGCACCAGGGTGGTGTTAGCGGCGCCGTAGTAATCGTTGAACCACTTCTTCACGTCGGCCAGCGACGCGGCATCCAGGTCGGCCATGGAGCCGATGGTGTCGTGGTGGTACGGGTGGTTCGCCGGATACGTGTTGACGAGGATGTTCTCGTCCACGCGCCCGTAGGGACGGTTTTCGTCCTGGCGCTTTTCGTTCTGGACCACGCCGCGCTGGGTATCCAGTTCCTTCTGGCCGATGGCGCCCAGCAGGTGGCCCATGCGGTCCGATTCCATCCACAGGGCCATGTCGACGGCCGTGGTCGGCACGGTTTCGAAGTAGTTGGTGCGGTCGAACCAGGTGGTGCCATTGAGGTCGGTGGCGCCGGCAGGCTCGAACGGCTTGAAGTACGTGCCCTTGTGGTTCTCCGAGCCGGAGAACATCAGGTGCTCGAAGAGATGCGCGAAGCCCGTCTTGCCTACCGGCTCATCCGCCGACCCCACGTGGTACCAGACGCTGACCGCGACGATGGGCGCCTTGTGGTCTTCGTGCACGACGACGGTGAGGCCGTTGGGCAGCTGGAAGCGGGTGTAGGGGATATCGGGGATGGCGTCGGTGGAGGTGGATGCCGCCGAGGCAGCACCGACGACGGTCATCATCCCTGCGGCTAGCAGGGCGAGGCGTTTCTTCATGCACGGCTCCTCAGGGCCTTCATGGCCCGTCACTCCCTGAGGCTAGCCGTTGCGGTCCATCGGACGCAATGCGCAACAAAACACGTGACCGGACGGTGTCCGCCCGCGGCGCCCGGGTGTCCGCGGACACTGTGGGGAATCAGAACGACCTGACAAACCTCATACGAATCAGCTGATTGCCGCCTCTAAAAGCATGGCACGGGGTTTGCGTTACTAGACACGCCCCGGGGCACCCGCCCCACCCATCAAAGGAACCGATGTCATGAAACACGAACTCCTCGTCCTGCGTAGCCTGCTGGTGGCCTCGATGCTGGTCTGCGGCCTGATCCTCGGCAACATCCTCACCTACCAGGGCAACCCGGTGCAGCTGGCCAGCAAGGGTGTCGTCGGTTCGGCCACGGCCGCCGCCAGCGGTTGCGCCCTGCCCCCGGATGGCATCGTTTGCCCGCGCGCGGCGTCATAATGGGGGCATGCCCCACGTCATCCTGTTTCGCCCCGAGATTCCGCCCAACACCGGTAACGTGATCCGTCTGTGCGCCAACACCGGCGCGACGCTTCACCTGATCCGCCCGCTTGGCTTCGAGCTGGACGACACGCGGTTGCGCCGCGCGGGCCTGGACTACCACGAGTTCGCCCCGGTCGCCGTGCACGACGACCTCGCCACCTGCTTTGCCGCCCTTGGCCAGCCCCGCGTCTTCGCGTTCTCCACGCGTGGCCGCCACCTGCATACGGACGTGACCTACGCCGAGGGTGATGCGCTGCTGTTTGGCTGCGAGACGGCGGGCCTGCCCGACGACGTGCTGGACGCCATCCCGGAACCGCAGCGCATCCGGCTGCCCATGCGCCCGGGCAACCGCAGCCTCAACCTCTCCAACGCGGTGGCGGTGGCGGTGTTCGAGACCTGGCGCCAGGCGGGCTTTGACGGCGCGGGCTAGCCGCGACATCACGGATACGTCGCGTGGAGGGTCACCGGCTACAATCGGTGCATGACCCCCGACCGCTCCCCGGCCGACGCTGGCCCCAACCGCTTCCTGCCCCGCCCCCTGCGCGTCCTTGCCGGCCGTGCCATGGAGGCCGCGCTTAACCGCGCCGTCGATCTCGACCCGGATACCCGCAGCCGCCTCGACGTGCTCGACGGTCGCAGCGTGCAGGTCCATCTTTCCGGCCCCGAGCTGGCGCTTAGGATCAGCGTGGAGAAGGGCCGCCTGCGGGTGGGCCCACCGGAAGATGGCGGGAGCCTGCGCGTCACCGCGTCTCCCGGCAGCCTGCTCGCCATGGCGATGCGCCGCGACGATGACGGCGTGGCCCCCGGCAAGGTCGATATCGCCGGCGACGCGGAACTCGCCCGCCGCCTGGAGCGCCTCGCGCGCCAGTACGCCCCCGACGTGGAGGAAGCCTTCGCCAAGACCTTCGGCGACACCCTCGGCGTGGCGCTGGCCAAGGCCCTGCGCGAAGGACTGGCGCATGCACGCGAGTCCGGCCGGCACCTTGTGGAAGACGGCGCCGACTGGCTGCGCGACGAAGGCCGCGTGGCCGTGGCACCGGGCGAGGTCGACGCCTTCCTCGATGGCGTGGATACCGTGCGCGAACGCACCGAGCGCCTGGAAGCACGCCTTGCCCGGCTGGAGCGCACGCTGAAGGGGAACCGGGCATGACGCCGCTGCGCCTTGTCCCGCGCCTGCTGCGCGTTGCCGCCATCCTGTTGAAGTACCAGCTCGACGAGCTCGTCGAGGGTGCCCACCTTTACCGGCCGTTGAAGCTGGTGCGTCCGTTCTTCCCCGGCACGCCGGTGGATGTGCGCGGACTGCCTCGCGGTGCGCGCCTGCGCCTGGCGCTGACCGAGCTCGGCCCGATCTTCGTCAAGGCCGGACAGGTGCTGTCGACACGCCGCGACCTGGTACCTGCCGACGTCGCCGATGAACTGGCCCTGCTGCAGGACCAGGTGCCGCCGTTCCCCGGCGCGGAAGCACGCGCGATTGTGGAGCGCGAACTGCGTGCCCCGGTCGCGACGCTTTACGCGTCCTTCGACGAAACCCCGCTGGCCTCCGCCTCGATCGCCCAGGTGCATGCGGCGACGCTGCACGACGGCCGCGAGGTGGTGGTCAAGGTGCTTCGCCCCGGCATCGACAAACGCATCGCGCGCGACATCGCCCTGCTGCATTCGCTCGGCGAACTGGCCCAGCGCTGGCACCCCAACGCCGACAAGATCCGCCCGCTGGAAGTGGTGGCGGAAGTGGAGAAGATGCTCGACAACGAGCTGGACCTGCAGCGCGAAGGCGCCAGTGCCAGCCTGCTCCGTCGCAACTTCGCCAGCGGCGTCGACCTCTATGTGCCGGAAGTGATCTGGGACCTGAGCACCCAGGGCGCGCTGACGCTTGAGCGCGTGCGCGGCGTGAGTGCGGATGACATCGCCGCCATCGATGCCGCCGGACTCGATCGCAAGTACCTCGCCGAGAAGGGCGTGCGCCTGTTCTACGAGCAGGTGTTCCGCGACAACTTCTTCCACGCCGACGCGCACCCGGGCAACATCTGGGTGGATACCGCCCGCGTGGACGAGCCGCGCTTCATAGCGCTGGATTTCGGGATCATGGGTTCGCTGCCCGAAGCCGACCAGTACTGGCTCGCCGAGAACTTCATCGCCCTGTTCGAACGCGACTACGCGCGCATCGCGCAGCTGCACGTCGCCGCGGGCTGGATGCCGTCGACCATCCGACTGGATGAGCTCGAAGCGGCCGTGCGTACCGTGTGCGAGCCGTACTTCACGCGTCCGCTCTCGCAGATCTCCATCGCCGAGCTGGTGGTGAAGCTCTTCCAGACGGCGCGCCGATTCGAACTCACCCTGCAGCCGCAGCTGATCCTGCTGCAGAAGACGCTGCTGAACATCGAAGGCGTCGGCCGCATGCTCGATCCGGAGATCGACATCTGGGCCGTGGCGCACCCGGTGCTTCGGCGCATCCTGCGCGAGCGTTACAGCCTGCGCTCCACGCTGCGCGACGTACGCCGCCGCCTGCCGGAGTGGATCCACACCGCGCCCCGCGTGCCGGAGCTGGTGCGCGACGCACTGCGTCAGGTGGCGAGCGGTGAGCGCCGCGAGATCGCGGATCCGCGCGCGTTGCTGCAGGCCCACGAGGAAGCGCGGCGCACCCGCCGCTTGCTGGCCTGCGGGATGCTCGGCTCCTCGCTGCTTATCTGTGCCGCGCTCGTCGGCACGCTGGCGCCGCGTGGCCTGTGGCCGGCGGTGGTCGCCGCCGTGCTCGGCGTCGTGGCCTTCCTGGCCGGCTGGCCGCGCCGGAACGCCTGAACCCCGCATGCTTGAGATTCTTTACCAGGACGACGACATCGTCGCCGTCAACAAGCCCGCAAACCTCGCGGTGCATCGTTCCAAGTTTGTGGGCCCGGATGATGCGTTCCTCATCGACCTGCTCCGCGAGCAGGTCGATGGGCGCCTGCACCTGGCCCACCGGCTGGACCGTGCGACATCCGGCGTCCTGCTCGTTGCCCGCTCATCGGAAGTCGCCAGCCTGCTCGGTGAGCAGTTCATGGGCCGCACGGTGAGCAAGCGGTACCTCGCCGTGGTGCGTGGATGGCCCGACCCCGAAGAAGGCACCATCGACTACGCCCTGCCCGGCTCCCGCGATACCGGCCCACGCCGCGAGGCCAGCACCGACTACCGCCGTCTCGCCACGGTTGAGGTCGACATCCCGCTGGGCCGCTACGACAAGCAACGCTACGCGCTGATGCTGGCCGAACCGCGCACGGGCCGTTTCCGCCAGATCCGCAAGCACTTCGCTCATATCCATCATCCGATCGTCGGCGACAGCCAGCACGGCCGCGGCGACCACAACCGCCTGTTCAAGCAGCACTTCAGTTCGCACCGGCTGTTGCTGCATGCGGAGAGGCTGACGTTTACCCACCCCCGAACGGGCGCCGACCTGGCGATCAGCGCGTCGATCGATGACACGATGCAACGGGTTTTTTCCCGATTCGGCTGGACCGACGCGCTGGGTGCGGTGGGCATCTCAGCGGCTTCGTCCTAGGTCTCTCGCCACCCGCGCAGCTTGCAGCGCGTCATGACCCTTACCGTCACGCTGCTAGAATCCGCTTCCATCATGCTTACCGTCACGCCTTCCATCACGATTTCCGAGACCGAACTGGTCGAGCGCTTCACGCGCGCCGACGGCCCCGGTGGCCAGCACGTCAACCGGACGGAAAGTGCCGTGGAGCTTCGTTTTGACGTCGCCAGCTCGCCCTCGCTGCCGGACGAGGTGCGCGAGCGCCTGCTGGCGCGCCGCGATCGCCGGATGACCGACGCCGGCGTGCTGGTGATCCAGGCGCGCCGCTTTCGCGACCAGGCGCGTAACCGCGACGATGCCCGCGAGCGCCTGGTGGAGATCATCTTTGCGGCGACGCTCGTGCCGAAGAAGCGCCTGGCCACCAAGCCGACGCGCGCCTCGAAAGAGCGCCGCCTGGTAGGCAAGGCCCAGCGCAGCCAGACCAAGCGCACGCGTTCGCGCGACTGGAGCCGCGAGTGAACGGCGAGCCGTCCAGTCTCACGCCGAATGTCCCGCGGCTACCTGACTCACGATTCCGGCGCCTCTGCCGCTGGGCGATAAAGCGCACCGGCTGGCGCCTCGTCGGCGAACTACCGAATGAGAAAAAGCTGATCCTGATCGGCGCACCGCACTCGTCCTATTGGGACGGCGTGTACGGCTTGCTGATGCTCCAGGCCATCCGGCTGGATCTCGGCGTGATGATCAAACGCGAAGTGCTCGACGGCCCGCTCGGCCCCATCGTGCGCTGGCTGCGCCTCATCCCGATCGACCGCAAGGCGGCTACGAACATCGTTGACCAGATGGTCCAGCGCTTCGACGCCAGCGACAAGCTCTGGCTCGGCATCACCCCGGAAGGCACGCGTAAGGCAGTGAAACAATGGAAGTCCGGCTTCCTCCGCATCGCCCGCGCGACCAACGTGGCGATCCAGCCGGTCTTCATCGACTATCCGACGAAGACCTTCACGCTCGGCCCGCTCGTGCACGCCACCGACGATCCCGAGGCCGACATGGCCCGCATCCGCGCCATGTTTGCTGGATATCACGGAAAGCATCGCGACGCCTGATCAGCCAGCGCCATGCATGACGCCGACCCGGTAATCCATGGGCGCTGATATCCCTACACGCAGCGACGAAGAACCCCTACATAATGTTCCGTCGCGTACCGGCATCGTGCTCTCTTTAAGGGAGTCACACCAGATGCGCTTCCCATCGCTACCGCTTCTCCATGCGAAAATTCCGCGAACCTACAGCGGGCTGTCGCGCGAATCTCGTGCGCAAATCGACGGCATAAACGTCCGGAATGTTCGACCTAGCCAGCTTCGCACCCTCGCTGAGGCTCTGCACAAAGAGGGTGCCATCAGCGATGCGCAAAGGCTCGAGCTCTCCATGATCAGGAAACCGTATGCCAGCGAACGCGATGACAGCCCGGTCGACTTTATCGAGAGCATGGAGTCCGGCGCCGTGTTCGCGGCTGCCTTTCAGCGCCATGTGCCCGGGTCGGGTTGCGCCGACTTCTACAAAGGCATGGCTCAGTTTGCGCACTGGCTCGACGATGCATCACGGATTCACCCGCCGATACTGAATGCCTGGGCATAGGCCCTTATCGCTCGGAATGGCCTGACTCATCGTAATCCCGATGCGTCAGCAGCCCCGGCTTGATCAGGTCGATGAACGCCCGCGCCTCCGGACTCAGGAACTTGCCCTTGCGCATCACCACGCCGTAACTGCGCTGCGGAAAATACTGGCGCAGGTTTCGCACGACGAGGCGTTCGCGATCGGCGTCGGTGAGGCAGATGCCGGTGACGATCGAAATGCCCAGCCCCATCGCCACGTATTGCTTGATGACATCCCACCCGCCGACTTCAATCGCCACCGTGTACGGCACGCGCCGCTGCTGGAACACCATGTCCACCAGCCGGAAGGTGGTGAGCCGTTGTGGCGGGAGGATGAGCCCGTAGGGCGAGAGATCTTCCAGGCGGATGGTGTCGCGCGTGGCCAGCGGGTGATCGGGCGGCATGATCAGCATCGGGTCGTAGTGATAGACCGGCGCCCACGCGATGTCATTGGGTACATCGAGCATCGAGCCGATGGCGATGTCGGCTTCGTCCGCGCGTAGCAGGGCCAGGCCATCCTTGCCGGTGACGTTGGCGAGCTGCAGCTGCACGTCCGGGTAGCGTTCGCGATACGCCTTCACCAGGTCCGGCAGAAGGTACTGGATGGTCGAGGAGCCGGCGGCGACGGTGAGCCGGCCCGACTGCTTCCCGCGCGTCTTTGCCGCGAACTCGCGGTCCAGGTTTTCGAAGCCCTCGACGAGCGGCCGGGCCATCTCGTAAAGCGCCTCGCCCGCGTCGGTCAGCGTGATCCGGCGGCGAGTCCGCTCGACAAGGGAGGTGCCAAGCTCGCGCTCCAGTGCCTGGAGCTGCAGGCTCACCGATGGCTGAGACAGGAACAGGGCCTCGGCCGCGCGGCTGAGCGTGCCCAGGCGGGTGATGTAGACGAAGGCCCGCAGTTGCTTGAGGCGGTTGCCCTTGTAGTAGAAGCGCGCCGCCGAGTCGTCGGCACCCTCGGCACGCCCCGATTTCGACCGAGTGGCGGGCTTTTTCGCTGCATTCAGCTTACGAACCACTCGGAAATCCTCAATATCAACGCATACTTGCAACGACTATTAGTTGAGTTAATGATTTGAATTGAAACATATGCTTTGTCAACAGCATGCCGCGCGCCGTAGCGTGAACTCCAGACCTGACGCTGGAGGCAACACCCATGGCAGTCCCCAAGAGCGTGCTCGATCCCCTTGCCGGCGTTCGCCTGAATGGCCCGACGGAGGGCTTTGCCGACGTCCTGACACCGGCCGCGCTCGGGTTCGTCGCGGACCTTCACCGTCGGTTTGACGGCCGCCGGCTCGCCCTGCTGGCCGAGCGCGTCGCTCGCCAGCTTCGCTATGACGCAGGTGAGCTCCCGGATTTCCGGCCCGATACCCGGGCCATCCGTGAAGGCGACTGGTCCGTCGCGCCCATCCCGGCGGCCCTGCAGGACCGCCGCGTGGAAATCACCGGACCGGTCGAACGGAAGATGATCATCAACGCGCTGAACTCCGGCGCGAAGGTGTTCATGGCCGACTTCGAGGATTCGAGCGCGCCGACGTGGGCCAACCAGGTCGATGGCCAGCGCAACCTGCGCGACGCGGTCAACGGCAGCATTGAATTCACCAGTGCCGAGGGCAAGCACTACGCCGTGGTCGACGATCCCGCCGTCCTCGTCGTCCGCCCGCGCGGCTGGCATCTTCCAGAACGGCACGTGGAAGTCGACGGCGACGTCCTCGCCGGCGCCCTGCTCGACTTCGGCCTGTTTGCGTTCCACAACGCGAAGGCCCTGCAGGCACGCGACCGCGGCCCCTACTTTTACCTGCCCAAGCTGCAGTCGATGGAAGAAGCCGCGCTGTGGGATGACGTCATGGCCTACGCCGAGGACGCGCTCGAACTCCCGCACGGATGCATGAAGGCCACGGTGCTGATCGAGACCTTGCCCGCCGTGTTCCAGATGCATGAAATCCTGCATGCGCTGCGCACGCGCATCGTCGGGCTCAACTGCGGCCGCTGGGACTACATCTTCTCGTACCTGAAGACCTTCCGCGCGCACGCCGATCGCCTCCTGCCGGAACGCGGCCAGGTGGTAATGACCGTGCCGTTCCTGAAGGCCTATTCGGAACTGCTGATCCACACCTGCCACCGCCGCGGCGCCTTCGCCATGGGCGGCATGGCGGCGCAGATTCCCATCCGTGGCGACGACGAAGCCAACGAGGCCGCGATGGCCAAGGTGCGTGCCGACAAGCTGCGCGAAGTGACGGCCGGCCACGACGGCACCTGGGTGGCTCACCCCGCGCTCGTCCCCATCGCCCAGGCGATCTTCGACGAGCACATGCCAACGCCCAACCAGCTGCATGTCACCCGTGATGACGTGATCGCGCGGCGCGACGCGCTGATTGCCCCCGCCATGGGCACCGTGACGCGCGCGGGCTTCGACAACAACGTCGAGGTATGCCTGCGCTATACCGCCGCATGGCTGGACGGCCTCGGCTGCGTGCCCATCCACAACCTGATGGAAGACGCCGCGACCGCCGAGATCGCCCGTGCACAGCTGTGGCAATGGCTGCATCACGGCCCCGTGGAGTTCAGCGACCACGCTCTTATCAACTTCGCCCTGTTTGATCAGGTGCTCGCCGCGCACACCCATCGCCTGCGTGAATCGAAGCACCCCGGTGCGGCGCGCGCCACGCAGGCCGCAACGCTCATCAGCGCACTGACGCATGCCTCCGAATTGCGCGACTTCCTCACCCTGCCCGCCTACGAACACCTCGTTTGATGCATTCCCAAGGAGCCCTTCGATGAAGACGCACACCGCCGAACAGATCACGCTGGACTGGAAGAACAACGACCGCTGGAACCGCGTCGAGCGCCCGTACACCGCCGAGGATGTCGTGCGCCTGCGCGGCACCGTGCAGGTGGAATACACCCTGGCCCGCCGTGGTGCCGAGCGCCTGTGGCGCGCGATGAACGAGCGCCCGTACGTGAATGCGCTGGGCGCGCTCACCGGCAACCAGGCCATGCAGCAGGTGAAAGCCGGCCTGCAGGCCATCTATCTTTCCGGCTGGCAGGTGGCGGCGGATGCGAACACCGCCGGCACGATGTACCCCGACCAGTCGCTGTACCCGGTCGATTCCGTGCCTAACGTCGTCCGCAAGATCAACAAGACCCTGCTGCGCGCCGACCAGATCCATCACGCCGAAGGCAAGGATGGGCTGGACTGGTTGGTGCCGATCGTGGCCGACGCGGAAGCTGGCTTTGGTGGCGTGCTGAACGCCTATGAGCTGATGATGCACATGATCGAGGCGGGTGCCGCGGGCGTCCATTTCGAGGATCAGCTGGCCAGCGCGAAGAAGTGCGGCCATATGGGTGGCAAGGTGCTGGTGCCGACGCAGGAAGCCGTGCAGAAGCTGGTCGCGGCCCGCCTGGCCGCCGACGTCGCCGGCGTGCCTACGCTGATCGTGGCGCGCACGGATGCGATGGGCGCGGGCCTGGTGACATCCGACATCGATGAGAACGACCAGCCGTTCCTCACCGGCAAGCGCACGGTCGAAGGCTTCTATGAATCCACCCAGGGCATCGAGCAGGCGATCAGCCGTGGCCTTGCGTATGCGCCGTACGCCGACCTGATCTGGTGCGAAACGTCAACGCCCGACATGGAGGAAGCGCGCCGGTTCGCCGAGGCGATCCACGCGAAGTTCCCCGGCAAGAAGCTCGCGTACAACTGCTCGCCCAGCTTCAACTGGAAGAAGAACCTCGACGAGAAGACCATCGCCAGTTTCCAGAATGACCTGGGCAAGCTCGGCTACGCGTTCCAGTTCATCACCCTGGCCGGCTTCCACGCGCTGAACTACTCGATGTTCCAGCTGGCACGCGGTTATCGCGATCACCAGATGGAAGCCTACGTGGCCTTGCAGGAAGCGGAGTTTGCCGCCGAGAAGGATGGCTACACGGCGGCCAAGCACCAGCGCGAAGTCGGCACAGGCTACTTCGACCGCGTCAACCAGGTGATCTCGGGTTCGCTCAGCTCGCTGTCGGCGCTCTCCGGGTCGACCGAAGAAAGCCAGTTCCACCCGGCGTCGGCGGCCTGACGGCGGCGGACGGTCAGGTCGCCGGCGGCACCAGCGCGACCACCGTCCAACCCGGCCTGGGTTCCAGAACGCGCTGGCCCGTGGCGATCCGGAGATCGCCACGGCCCTCCACGCCAAACAGCAGCACCGCATCCGCGCCGTATTGTTCGACGAAGCGCGGCCAGTCGAAGGCCTCGCTGAGGCGCGTCGCCTTGATCCGCCACCCGGCCTTCAACAGCTCGTGGAAGCGCGAATGGGTCATGTCCTCGGTGAACAGCGCCGGGGCCAGGAGGCTACCGGCGAGCGATACCCGGCCGTGGCTCTCTTCCGGCGAAAGGTTGCGCAGGCGGAACACCTTCTCGCGACCGAATTCCTCGCGGTAGTGCACGCTGACCAGCGAATTCAGTTCGCGATGCGTCGACATGGCCAACAGGTGGCCGACGCCGGCAAGGTCCAGGTTGCGGTCAGCGGCCTGCGATGCCGGGTTGCCGAAGAACGTCGCCAGGCCTTCCATGCGCGCGATCCGGATGCCCTCCCAGTCATCGTCGGCCACGATGACACGCAGGCCTTCCACGGCATGCAACGCACGCGCGACGTCCAGCGCCACTGCGTTGGCGCCGTACACCAGCACGCCACGCGGCTCCGGCTCGGCAACCCGCAGCCAGCGTGCGAGTGGGCGTGCCGTGGCGCCCTGGAACACGACGGTGCCAATGATCATGAGGAAAACGAGAGGTACGAGCGCGTCGGCGCCTGTCATCCCCGTCCCTTGCAGGCGGATGGCGAACAACGCGGACACCGATGCCGCGACGATGCCCCGCGGCGCCACCCAGGCCACCAGGGCGCGCTCGCGCCAGGTCAGGCCGCTGCCGAGACTCGACACCCACACGGACAGCGGCCGGATCACCAGCTGCGCGACGGCGAAAATCAGAAGTCCCGCGACGAGGGTACCCTGCGGCAACGGCCACTGCAGCCGCGCCGCCAGCAGGATGAACAACGTGGACACGAGCAGCGTGGTCAGGTGTTCCTTGAAGTCCATGATGTCGTCGATGTGCACGTCCCGCATGTTGCCCAGCGCGATGCCCATGATCGTCACAGCGAGCAGGCCGGATTCGTGGGCGAAGGCGTTCGCACCGCTGAAGGCCAGAAGCACCGCGGCAAGCGTGCCGAAGTTCTGCAGGTATTCGGGAATCAGGTGGCGGCGAAGCAGGTTGCCGTGGATAAACGCCGCCGCTGCGCCTACCGCGACGCCGCACGCGACGGTGCCGAGGAAGACCTGCAGCGAATGCCCTTCGCGATGCGAGGCGATGGCTTCGTAGACCAGC
The DNA here is from genome assembly GCF_006385595.1 of Luteibacter pinisoli. Lineage (NCBI taxonomy): Bacteria > Pseudomonadati > Pseudomonadota > Gammaproteobacteria > Lysobacterales > Rhodanobacteraceae > Luteibacter > Luteibacter pinisoli. The sequence goes on along the minus strand of NZ_CP041046.1, from coordinate 357,630 downwards.
ACGGCAAACAGCGCACCCACCGGATCGATCACGATGCCCTCCCAGCGCAGCACGTTCGCGATGCGTGCATTGGGGCGGACGGTGCGCAACATCGGCGCGATGACGGTGGGGCCGGTGACGCAGGTCAGCGCACCGAACAGGAACGACAGCGCCCAGCCCAGCCCGCCAATGAAGTGCGCGGCGCAGGCGAGCATCCCCAGCGCCAGCACGGCTCCGTAGGTGACGAGGCCCCGGACGGCATGGCCGATGCCCTTCAGCTCATGGAAGCGAAGCGTGAGGCTGCCTTCGAAGAGGATCACGGCGACGGCGAGCGACACCGTGGGGAACAGCAGGTCGCCCATCACCTTGTCCGGCTGGAGGAGCCCCGTGACCGGACCGGCCAGGATGCCGGCCACCAGCAGGAACAGGATGGCCGGCAGGCGCGCCCGCCAGGCAACCCACTGGCACACGAAGCCGATGCCAAGCACCAGGGTCAACAACAAGCCGAGTTCGATACGCATGTAAGCCCCTGGACGCAAAAAAAATCGGCCTGCACCAAAACGGTGGGCCGACAAAAAAATCGTATCGAAGGGGATGTGAATAAAAGGCCGGTCCCGGTGCTGAAGCGGGGGGAGGGAGGGGTATCCAGCACCGGGACAGGGCGGGCGGCCATTAGCAAACCGCCTGGTATAGAATTCTCCGCCTCGCCCACCCCATTTGTCAACCCGTCAGTACATGAAATAAGTATTAACTCTTACGGGGGACGCTGGGCGGCGCTGACCTACGGGCGCCGGACTCATCCTTAGCATGGGAAAGACTTTCCAACTCCGGCCCATCTCATGCCAGAGCTTTCTCGCGAACTGATTGCCCTTCTCCAGTACCTCGCGCCAGGCTTTCTCGTCACCGGCATTTTTTACGGTACGACCTCCCACGAGCGGCCTTCGCAATTTGAGCGCGTCGTCCAGGCGCTGCTGTATACGGTTCTTGTCCAGGCCATCGTCGCCACTGTCCGCGTCGTAGCGATCGCGATGGGCCAGTTCATATCACTCGGTATTTGGACGTCCGAAAGCACCCTCGTCGCGAGCATCAGCGCTGCCTTAGCCGTGGGATTCGTTGCCTGCGCGTGGACGAATCACGACACGATTCATGCACGGCTGCGAAAGTTCGGAGTGACCCAGCGAACTTCTTATCCAAGCGAATGGGTTCAGGTGTTCAACAAAAGTACGCGCTTCGTTATTCTAAATTTGCGAGACGGATCCAGACTCAGCGGATGGCCCGCTGTCTGGCCGGCAAGCCCGGAAAAAGGCCATTTCTACATCACCGAAGGCGTCTGGCTTCGCATGTGCACGGACAATCGTGATTGCGAAGTTGAGGGCATTCTCATCAGCGCCACCGACGTAACGCAAATTGAGTTCCTGTAAGGATAACGACCATGAAACTACCCTGGTTCAAAAAACGAGGCGTCCGCGCCGAGCCTAAAATTCTCGGCCACAACCCTCCCCCGACGTTTCCGCCGCCCGATTGGATCCTCGATCGAAGCGAGCGACTCGCAAAGAAGTGGCGATCAGTGCCCAAGGTCACCGAGAAAGCGGAGCATGAGTGAGGCGATGTCATCCACCTTCTCATCCAGCGCGAAATGCCCCGCGTCCAGCTGGTGGATCTCGGCCTTCGGCAGGTCGCGCCTGAAGGCGTCGCCTCCCGCTGCAACGAATGACGGATCGTGCGTCCCCCACACGACCAGCGTGGGCGGTTGCTTCTCACGAAACCACGCCTGCCACGCGGGATACGACGCGACGTTGTTGCGGTAGTCGTAAAGCAGCGCCTTCTGGATCTCCGCCTGCCCCGGCCGTGTCAGGAAGGCGTACTCATCGACCCATAGGTCAGGGCTGTATCGCTCGGGATGGGCGCTACCGGCGATATGCCGCTGCTTCGCACCCTCGAGCGACGTGAACGCCGCGAACACCTCGGGGTGCGCATCCGGGTTGTCCCAGAATTTGGCGATGTTCGCCCACTTCGCGCCCAGCCCTTCCTTGTAGGCATTCGCATTCTGCAGCACGAGTGCGCGCACGCGCTCCGGGTGCTTCAGCGCGATCCGATAGCCGATGGGGCCGCCGTAGTCCTGCAGGTACATCACGTAACGGTCGACCTTCAGTTTTTCCAGCAGCGCGTTGGTCGACTCGGCCAGATGGTCAAAGGTGTAGGTGTACTGCGACGGCGGCGGCGCATCGCTGTTGCCGAATCCCGGATAGTCTGGGGCGATGAGGTGATACTTCGTGGCCAGCAGGGGAAACAGCGTATCGAACATGCGCGACGATGAAGGGAACCCGTGCAGGAGCACGATGGTCGGCGCATCCTTTGGGCCCGCCTCGCGATAGAACATGCCCACGCCGTCCACGTCGACCTTGTGGTACGTGATGGAGGTCGAGCTCGATGGGAGTGTCACAGGCGCCTCGATGGCGGCGGGCGTGGCGGTAGCCATGGCAAGCACGAGAAGAAACGAAGATGTCATCGCCAGGCTCCCGGATCGTCGTTAACGCGCGGAGCAAAGCATGGGCGCGATGCAGGAGATTGTCGAAACCTGCCTTTCGCGCGACCGTTCAGAACCGGCGGTAATGCATCGCTTCGGCGAGGTGCGACTGCTCCACGCAGCCGGTGCCGCCTTCGAGGTCGGCGATGGTGCGGGCCACGCGCAGGATGCGATGATAGGCGCGTGCCGACGCGCCCAGTTTGTCCAGCGCGGCTTGCAGCCAGTCCCGCTCGGCGGAGCGCAGCGCGCAATCGCGTTCGAGATTCACCACGCTGAGTGCCGCGTTTGGCTGGCCTGCGCGCAGCAGCGCCTTTTCACGAGCGCGCACCACGCGCTTGCGCACGGTGGCACTGTCGTCGTCGTTCGGGCCCCGGTTGGCCGAGAGTTCGGTGATCGACACGCGCGGCACTTCGACACACAGATCGATGCGGTCGAAGAGCGGGCCAGAAATCTTTCCCTTGTAGCGGGCCACCTGGTCGGGGGTGCAGCGGCATTCGTGGAGCGGATCACCCAGGTAGCCGCACGGGCAGGGGTTCATCGCCGCCACCAGCTGGAACTCCGCCGGGAAGGTGGACTGCCGGGCCGCACGGGAAATCACGATCTGGCCGGATTCCAGGGGCTCGCGCAGCACCTCGAGTACGTGCCGGCTGAATTCGGGCAGCTCGTCGAGGAACAGCACGCCATTGTGTGCCAGCGAGATTTCCCCAGGGCGCGGAGACGATCCGCCGCCCACCAGCGCGGCGCCTGAGGCCGTGTGGTGCGGCGCCCGGAACGGGCGGCGGCGCCAGGCTGCAGGATCGACCACTTCCCCGGCCAGCGAGCGGATCGCGGAGCTTTCCAGCGCTTCGGACTCGGTCATCGCAGGCAGGATGCCGGCGAGGCGCTCTGCCAGCATGGTTTTGCCGGTGCCGGGCGGTCCCATGAGCAGCAGGTGGTGCCCACCCGCCGCCGTTATTTCCAGAGCCCGCCGCGCCTGGTGCTGGCCGCGCATGTCGCGCATGTCTGGCATGCCGGTAAGCAGGTCGTCGATATCGGGCGCCGTGGGCGTACCCAGCTCGCCCTGCCCGCTCAGCCACGCGCAGACCTCGGCCAGGCTGTCGGCCAGCAGGATGTCACTTTCGCCAATCAGCGCGGCCTCGGCGGCGTTCGCCCGCGGCACGACGATCCGGCGGCCACAGCGGCGGGCGCGAATCAGCGCAGGCAGGATGCCGGGCACGGGACGCAGCTCGCCGGAAAGGGCCAGCTCGCCAAGGAACTCGCAATCGTCCAGGCGCTCACGCGGCACCTGGGAGCCGGCGGCAAGGATACCCAGCGCGATGGCCAGGTCGAACCGGCCGCCGTCTTTGGGCAGCTCGGCAGGCGCCAGGTTCACCGTAACGCGGCGGTTGGGGTATTCAAAGGCGGTGTTCTGGATGGCGACGCGGACGCGGTCGCGCGCCTCGCGTACCGCCGAATCAGGCAGGCCAACGATGGACGTGGAAGGCAGGCCACCGGACAGGTGGACCTCGACGACGACTTGCGGCGCGGCGACACCTTCCTGCGCGCGCGAAAGAGTGACGGCGAGGCTCATGACGTGGAGTAGCGTAACCGCTTACGGATCGCGACGGGCTGCGAACGGTGGGGATCCATGGTGGACCGGGTTCGCATGACGCACTCCTTTGCGCTGGGCTTTGGGAAATAACCGCCCCCAACCGCTCTCGGGGTGAGGGTGACGGATCAGGGGCGGTCCCGGGACCTTGCGGCCATCCTTGGTTATTGGCCGCTAGGCGTGGCACCAGCCTCCAGGCTGGCGACCCGCTTTTCCAAACTTTCGAGCCTTTCGCGGGTCCGTGCGAGTACCTGGCTCTGAACGTCGAATTCCTCTCGCGTTACGAGATCGAGGCGGCGTAGTCCCTGCGCCAGGATATCTTTGAAGTTGGCGTGCAGATCCTGCCGCGCTTGCGCCAGCCCTGGCGGAACCAACGATGCCAACCGCTCAGCGAGTTGGTCGATACCCTGCACATCCATCCTGCAAACCCCGATGTCGTGGAACCAATTTTAGGTGAACGAAATGTAGGCGCTATCAGCCGACGCCCCTACGTAGTGTAGGGTTTTTCCTACAAAGCACCCAAGACGGCCGCGACACGGGCGTATGGCACAATGGCGGTCCGCGTGCCGCCGGCCGGTGCGCCCCAAGGAGTTCGTACATGAAGCTGGTGGTCGCCATCATCAAGCCGTTCAAGCTGGACGACGTCCGCGAGGCTCTGGCCGACGTAGGCGTGCAGGGCGTGACGGTGACGGAAGTGAAGGGCTTCGGCCGTCAGAAGGGCCATACCGAGCTCTACCGCGGGGCGGAGTACGTCGTGGACTTCCTGCCCAAGATCAAGCTTGAGGTCGCCGTGGCGGATGACCAGCTGGAGCGCGTCGTCGAGGCCATCCAGCAGGCGGCCCGCACCGGCAAGATCGGCGACGGCAAGATCTTCGTCACCTCGCTGGACCAGGTGGTGCGCATTCGCACCGGCGAGCTGGACAACGACGCCCTCTGAGGCCGGTCAGGCCGCCTGGGCCAGCGCCTGCCGCTTGAAGCGGCGGTGGTGGACCAGGATGCCGGCGTAGTACGCCAGGTAGTAGCCCAGGGTCAGCCCGACCACGGCCATGGTCAGCGGGCTGTCGCCCGGTGCCGGGCCATGCGCAGGCGCCGTGCCCGCGTGGAACGCGCTGCCGAGGATCACGAACCGGTAGACCATGCGGCCGACCAGCAGGGCCGTGAGCCCCGCGCCGAGCCACGGGTTCGGCGTGTAGCCATCGGTGTTGCCAGTGCCGATCTCGAAGCGGGTGAGCTTCAGGCCCAGCATGGCGAGGGCGCCGCCCACGATGAGACCGGCCAGGGCCCCCTCGGCCAGGTGGATGCTGACAAACCCTATGGTCATCAGCAGGCAGGCCACCACGGCGAAGATGCCCACGCGCACGGCCATTTTCCGCGTGTGGATCGGCTGGAAGCCGAAATTGCGGCGCACGCGGCGGTAGACCACCCAGAGCATCAGGCCGGCCATGGCGACCGGGACAAGGGCGGGGGTGGACTGAAGGGCGGCCTGGGCAAGCATGGCGGGTCTCGCGTTTGAGGTGTGGGGTTACCTTAGCGTCGAGCCCTGGCGGAGCCCATGAGCAGTCGCCACCCTTATGGGGTGACGACTGTCAGGCGTGGGTCGCACACAGGGTGCGCTCCTACGCCTTGGCCTTGCCCTGGTTGGCGACCGCGGCCATCTTCGCGGCGATCTCGGCCGCATCGCCCAGGTAGTAATGCTTCACCGGCTTCATCTCGGCGTCGAACTCATACACCAGCGGGATACCGTTGGGGATATTGAGCTCGGCGATGTCGTCGTCCGAGATGTTGTCGAAGAACTTCACCAGCGCGCGCATGGAGTTGCCGTGGGCGGCCATGAGCACGTTGTTACCGGCCTTGATGGCCGGCGCCAGCACTTCGTGCCAGTACGGCAGCACGCGGGCCACCGTGTCCTTCAGGCACTCGGTGAGCGGCACGTCGGCAATGCCCTCGTAGCGGGCATCGTCGGCGAACGACATCTCGCCCGGCTTCAGGGCCGGCGGCGGGGTGTCATAGCTGCGGCGCCAGATCTTCACCTGGTCCTCGCCGTACTTCGCCGCCGTCTCGGCCTTGTTGAGGCCGGTCAGGGCGCCGTAGTGGCGCTCGTTGAGCCGCCAGTCGGTCACGACCGGGATCCACATCAGGTCCATCTCGTCCTGCACGTGCCACAGCGTGCGCACGGCGCGCTTCAGGTACGAGGTATGGGCCACGTTGAAGGTGAAGCCGGCATCCTTCAGCAGGCGGCCGGCCTCGCGGGCCTCGGCCACGCCCTGCTCGCTGAGGTCGACATCGGCCCAGCCACTGAAGCGGTTCTCGAGGTTCCAGGCCGACTGGCCGTGGCGGATCATCACAAGCTTGTACATGGCGTCCAACGATGCGAGGGGAAAAAACCGATGGTGGAACGCTGGCCCGGAGGCGTCAACTCCGAGGGCACCCCCTGCCGCAAGTCACGCTAAACCTTGCGACGCCCGGGTGCATCCTATGGGTCCAGTCCACCCGGAGCAGTCCACCATGCGTCTTACCCTGATGTCGGCACTTATCGCCCTTTCCCTCTCCGGCGCCGTCCTGGCCTCCGAAGATGTCAGCAAGGTCAACGGCACGGCCAGCGTCGAGGCCGGCCAGCACGCCGGTAATGTCAGCACGGTCAACGGCTCGGTCCGGATCGGCGACAAGGCCACCGTGGAGAAGGCCAGCACCGTGAATGGCTCCGTCGAGTTGGGCGAAGGCGCGACGGCCAATGTCGTGAAGACCGTGAATGGCGGCGTCAGCCTCAATGAAAACGCCCGCGTCGCCGGCGACCTCAGCAACGTGAACGGCCGGGTCAAGCTTGCGAAGGGCGCCGACGTCAAGGGCCACCTGGAAAACGTCAACGGCGACATCACCCTCGACCACGCGCACGTCGGTAGCGGCATCGAAACGGTGAACTCCGACATCACCATCGGCGACAGCTCGAAGGTGGAAGGCGGCATCCTCGTGAAGAAGCCCAACATGGGCTGGCACAGCGAGAACAACCGCCCGCCGGTCATCACCATCGGGCCGCACGCCGTGGTCACCGGCACCATGACGTTCGAACGCGAAGTGGTGCTCAATGTCAGCGACTCGGCCACCGTCGGCAAGATCGAAGGCGCGACGCCGAAGAAGTTCTCCGGCGCGAACCCGTAACGCTTAAAGCCAGTCGCGCGGCTTGAGGTATTCGGCCAGCTTCGCCTCGGCGCTATCCGGCGCCGGGGTGAAGCCGTACTCGAAGCGAACGCGCGGCGGCAGGCTCATCAGGATGGATTCCGTGCGGCCGCCCGACTGCAGGCCAAACAGCGTGCCGCGGTCGTACACCAGGTTGAACTCCACGTAGCGGCCGCGACGGTAGAGCTGGAACTCGCGCTCACGGTCGCCGTATGGCACGTCGCGGCGCTTCTCCACGATAGGCAGGAAGGCATCGAGGAAGCCCTGGCCGACGTCGCGGGTGAAGTCCATGCAGCGGTCGAAACCGCCTTCATTCATGTCGTCGTAGAACAGGCCGCCCACGCCGCGCGTCTCGCCGCGGTGCTTCAGGTAGAAGTATTCGTCGCACCACTTCTTGTAGCGGTCGTAGACATCCTCACCGTAGGGCGCGCACAGGTCTTTCGCCACGCCGTGCCAGTGGCGCACGTCCTCGTCGAACGGGTAATACGGGGTGAGGTCGAACCCGCCGCCAAACCACCACACCGGCTCGGCGCCGTCGCGCGAGGCCTCGAAGTAACGCACGTTGGCGTGCGTGGTCGGGATGTACGGATTGCGCGGGTGGATCACCAGCGACACGCCCGTGGCAATGAAGCTGCCGCCGACCAGGTCGGGGCGGTGCGCGGTAGCGCTCGGCGGTAACGGCGAGCCGGCCACGCGGGAGAAGTTCACCCCGGCCTGCTCGAACACCGCGCCATCGCGCAAGACACGCGTGCGGCCACCACCGCCGGCGGGCCGCGTCCACGCATCCTCTTCGAAGCGCGCCTCGCCATCGGCCTGTTCCAGGGCGGCGCAGATGCGGTCCTGGAGCCCGCGCAGGAAGGCCTCGGCGATATCGGCTTGTTGGGACATGGTGGCGGGGCGCCTCTGTAGGGATATCGCAAGCTTAGCAAGGCAGCCCGACGGCGCTGCTGCGGCACGCCGCCGCGCGGTCCTGACCGGTCAGGAAAGCCGCGCCACGACGCGCTGGTTGCCCGTGAGCCGGGCCCAGCGCCAGCCGGTGTCGATCCACATCAGGTACCCGGCCTCGAGCGCCATGCGCCTCACATAGCGGTAACCCGGCTCGAGGTCGGGCTCGGCCGCAATCGGCGTCGCGTCGAACGCGAGACGTCGTGCCAGGTAAAGGCAACGCGCGAGGTGGTAGCGGCTGGTCACCAGGCCCACCGAAGGCAGGTGCCCCTCGCCGCCCAGCAGGTCGCGGGCGTGGCGGAGGTTTTCCAGCGAGTCCACGGACGCCTGCTCCAGCACCAGCGGCACCGCCGCCGGCCAGCCGGCGGCTTCGAGCCACTGCCGCCCGGCTTCGGCCTCACTCAACGTGCCGCCGTCGCTCTGCCCGCCAAGCAGCAGCACCTGCCGGGCCAGGCCATCAAAGGCGTTGGCGCGGGCGCGCGTCAGCCGGCCGATGAAATCCGCTTCGGGCTGGCCGTCTACCAGGCGCCGCCCGAACACCAGCAAGGTGTGCGGCACGGGCAGCCGCGTGGCACTGCCGCGGGCGACACGCCAGACCCGGACGAAGTGCGCGATGTAGAGGACGCCAAGGCTCGCGATGAGCGCCAGCAGGGTGACGGCGGCGGCCTGGAGGATGTCGCCGTCACCCAGGTAACGCCAGGGGCCGCGACGCATCGTTTTGGGTAAGCCTGTCATGGCAGTGGCAGCTTCCTCGGGACGGCCAGTCTTGCGGATCGGGCGTAGCCACGCAATCGCTGAACCACCCTGCCGTGTTCACGCGACGCTACGCCGCAAAAAGGATAGGCTGCCGCCATGCCTCATCCCATGTCTCCCTTAGCTGTCCGTGCGTTTACCGCCACCTCCGCACTTGGCCGCGGCCTTGAAGCCCACGCCGCCGCCATCGCCGGCTCACGCGGCGGCCTCGCGCCCAATGATTTCTCCACCACGGCACTGCCCTGCTGGATCGGCCGCGTCGCCGGTGTCGAAGACGAACCCCTTCCCGGCGAGTACGCGCAGTGGGAATGCCGCAACAACCGGCTGGCCTGGCTCACCCTTCGCCAGGATGGCTTTATCGACGCGGTGCGCGCCGCCCGCGAGCGCTACGGCGCATCGCGCGTCGCCGTGTTGCTCGGCACCTCCACCGCCAGCATCGGCGCCACGGAAGAAGGCTACCGCCGCCTTGAAAACGGTGCGATGCCGGACGACCTGCAGCGCCCGGCCATCCATACGCCGCATTCGCTCGCCGGTTTCGTGGCCGACGTCTTTGACCTGGAGGGGCCCTGCCTCACCGTGGCCACGGCCTGCTCCTCGAGCGCGAAGGTGTTTGCGAATGCGGAGCGCATGATCCGCCTGGGCCTCATCGATGCAGCCATCGTCGGCGGTGTCGATACGCTGTGCGACAGCGTGCTGTTTGGCTTCAATTCGCTGGAGCTCGTCTCCGGCGAGCCGTGCCGTCCGTTCGACGCGGACCGCAATGGCATTTCCATCGGCGAGGCCGGTGGCTTTGCACTGATCGAGCGCGCCGTGGAAGGCGATACGTCGCCACTGTTCATCGGTTACGGCGAAGCGAGCGACGCCCATCACATGTCGACGCCGCACCCGGAAGGCCTCGGTGCCGAGCTCGCGCTGCGCGACGCGCTTGCGCGTGCGGGCATCGAAGCGGGCGACGTGGATTACATCAACCTGCATGGCACCGCCAGCCAGAAGAACGACGAAGTGGAAGCCGCCCTCGTGGCACGCAGCTTCCCCGCCACCACGCGCGCCAGTTCCACGAAGGGCTTCACCGGGCACACGCTCGGCGCTGCCGGGATCCTCGAAGCCACGCTGACGCTGCTGGCCATGCGCGATGGCGTGGTGCCGGCCAACCTCGGCGCACGCACGCCGGACCCCCTGTGCGGCCCGCAGATGGCCTGGCAGTCGGAGCAGGCGGATCTGCGCATCGCGCTGAGCAACTCGTTCGGATTTGGCGGCAACAACGCCTGCCTTGCCTTCGCCCGCCAGGGAGCGTCCGCATGAGCGCCGCGCTGACCGTGTGGGTCAAGGGTATCGGCCTGTGGGCACCGGGCACGCCGACCTGGCATGCGTTTCGCGAAGTCGCCACCGGCGAAGCGTCACCCGCCGGGAACGAGCGCCCTGTCGCGGACGTGCTTCCGCCCAACGAACGGCGCCGCGCCCCGGAAAGCGTGCTGCTCGCCGCCGCGGCCGCCGGCCAGGCCGTGGCCATGAGCGGACTGAATGCGGCCGACCTGCCCTGCGTGTTCGCCTCGTCCCATGGCGACCAGGTGATCACCGACTACATGTGCGCCACGCTGGCATCCGCGCCGGCGGAGCTCTCGCCGACCAAGTTCCATAACTCCGTGCACAACGCACCCGCCGGTTACTGGACCATCGCCACGCACTGCCATGCGGCGTCGAGCGCCGTATCCGGTGGCGAAGAAAGCTTCGGCGCGGGCTTGCTCGAAGCGGCGACGCTGGCCGTGGCCGACGACCGCGATGTGCTGCTTGCCAGCTACGACATCGCGGGCACCGGCCCGATCGGCGGCATGACCCTCACCACCGGGGCGTTCGCGTCGGCCCTGGTGCTGTCGCCACGCGCGGACGGTGCCGCCATCCGCCTGGACATCACGCCCGAGCCGGGCAATAGCGCCGGCGAAGCCAGTGGCGATGCATGGATGGATGGCCTGGCGGCCAGCAACCCCTCCTCGCTCGCGGTGCCCCTGTTCCACGCGCTGGCCGCCGCGCATTCCACTGCGCTGCGCGTGCCCGCGGCGCGCGGACTGGACCTGCATATCGACGTGGAAACCGTCCCATGAACGCCGCCGGCGGCCGCTACTGCGTGCTGATTCCCTGCCTCAACGAGGCACAGGCGATCGCGCGCGTGGTCGGCGAGGCGCTGGCGCTGGGCATGCCCGTCATCGTCGTCGACGACGGCTCGGATGACCCCACACCCGACATCGTCGGGGCCATGCCGGTGACCCTGCTCCGCCACGCCACCCGGCGCGGCAAGGGCGAGGCGCTGCGCACCGGCTTCCGCGAGGCCATGCGCCTGGGCTACGACGGGGTGTTCACCATGGACGGCGACGGCCAGCACCTGGCCGGCGACATACCGGCCATGCTTGAAGCCAGCCGGCAACATCCGGGGGCCATCGTCATCGGCGCGCGCCTGCTCGAACGCGAGCAGCAGCCGCCCGGGCGCCGGCGTGCGAACGCCGTGGCCGACTGGGGTATCTCCTGGGCCTGCGGCCGTCCCATCGCCGATACGCAGAGCGGCCAGCGCTTCTACCCGCGCGCCGCGCTTGACCTGGTGGACGTACCGGCGGAGAACTTCGTCTTCGAGGCCGCCGTGCTGATCACGGCGTGCCGGGAACGCGGCGTGGGCGTCGTCTCGGTGCCTATCGCCTCGCGTTACCAGGGCGAATTCCGCATCAGCCACTTCAGCCCGGTGCGCGACGTGACACGCATCACCACCTATACCATCGGCCGTCTGCTTCACTACGGCCATATCGTTTCCAGCTACCGCCGTTCGCGCGCCACGCCCACGATCATCGCCGACGCAACGAACGCCACCACGACCCATTAAGCGCGAGCCAGAAGGTGAAGGGATGAACCACACGCCGCACGACGCCGTCATTCTCGGGGGAGGCCTCGCCGGGCTTTCGCTGGCGATGCAACTCAAACGCGAATACCCGGACATGGATATCGTGGTGCTTGAACGGCACACGCGCCCGCTGCCGGAGGCGGCGTTCAAGGTGGGCGAATCCACGGTGGAAATCGCCGCGCACTACTTCGCCGATACGCTGGGCCTGCTCGACCACCTCGAGTCGGCGCATATCCGCAAGTTCGGCTTCCGCTTCTTCTTCTCCGAAGGCCGCGACGACCTGGCCGACGTGACCGAGCTCGGCGTCAGCGCCGTGCTGCCGACACCCAGTTACCAGATCGACCGCGGCATCCTCGAGAACTACATGCGCGAAGAGGCGCTGCGCCGCGGCATTGACGTGCGCGAAGGCGTCGTCGTGCGGCACCTCGACATCGGCAGTGGCGACGAGCCGCACACCGTGCGCGCCAGCGCCCACGGTGGCGAGAGCGAACTACGGGCACGCTGGCTGCTCGACGCCAGCGGCCGCGCCGGACTCATGCGCCGCAAGCTCGACCTCACCCGTGATAACGGCCACCACGCCAACGCCGTGTGGTTCCGCATCGATGAGCGCCTGGCGATCGATGGCTGGTGCGACGATGGCGAATGGAAGGAGCGCTGCGAGCCACCCGAGCGCTGGCGCAGCACGAACCACCTGGTCGGCCCCGGCTACTGGGCGTGGCTGATTCCGCTGTCGTCGGGCGCGCATTCGGTCGGCATCGTGGCGGATGCCGCGATGCACCCGCTGGACACGATGAACACCTTCGACAAGGCGCTGACGTGGCTGTGGGAACACCAGCCGGTGGTCGCGCGCCAGGTGGAAGCGCGCAAGGACAAGCTGCTCGACTTCGCCTTCTTCCGCCACTTCTCGTACGGCTGTTCGCGGATGTATTCGTCGGACCGCTGGGCACTGACCGGTGAGGCGGGCGCCTTCCTCGATCCGTTCTATTCGCCCGGCAGCGACTTCATCGCGATCAGCAATACGTACATCACCCAGCTGGTCGGCATCGACCGCCGCGGCGAGGCACTCGGCCCGCACGCGCGCCTGTTCGAGCGGCTGTTCTTCTCGTTCTACGACAGCACGCTGCGCATGTATCGCGGCCAGTACAACCTGTTCGGCGACCCGGAAGTGCTGCCGATCAAGGTGATCTGGGATTACGCGTATTACTGGGGCGTGCTGTGCCAGATCGTGTTCCAGAACCGCCTTGGCGATGCGGCCTTCATCAGCCGCATGGGGCCTGAGCTGTCAGCGAGCACCGAGCTCAACATCCAGATGCAGGCGTTCTTCCAGCGCTGGCATGCCGTGTCGGAGAAGCGCAATCGCAAGCTGATGCTCGACCAACGCGACCTCACCTGGTTTGCCGACATGAACCGCACGCTGCATGACGTGCTCGATGACGACGCCCTGGCGGCACGCCTCGACAACAACGTCAACATGATGCGCCTGCTCGCGGCAGGCATTATCGAACGCGCGGCGATCGACCACCCTGCGCTGATGGAAGGGAACGATCACCTGGTGGATATCGAAGGGGCGCGGACGAAGCTGTTCGACCTGGTGGCCTGAGCCCCGCTCAGGCGGGGTGGATGACCGCGACGCGGCCGCTGGCGATCTCGCGGCCGTCGTGCTCGATGCGGAAGGTGTATTGCGCACCACCCACGTCGACCAGCAGGCAGTCGGCGTAAACGTCCAGGCGGCCATCGAGCGTGTCCACCCGATCGACGGCCAGCTTGACGCCACGCAGGCTGACCAGCATGCCCGGGCGGGGTTCGGTGGCGCCGGTGGCTTTCGCGCGCAGGGCCCCGTGCACGGCCGTGGCCTGTGCACCGTACTCGGCAAGGTGAATCGCGTGAAGGCCGCTGTGTCCGCGCAACGGATGCGTCGGCAGCGTGTGCGTGGTGCTGATCGCGTGGATACTGTCGTTGTCGAACGCCATCACGCCGTCCAGCAGGCACATATCGCCCGCGTGCGGCACGAGGTCGACGAAGTCGGCCTTCACGAGCACGGGTTGCGCGACGCCATCAGGCATCGGCGTGTTGCACCGGCGGCGGCGCGGACGCCGAGGCCTCGTCGGCGCCGTCGGCTTCCTGCCAGAAGTCGTAGAAGTTGAACCAGTTGAACGGGTAACGGCGGCAATAGTGCTCGATGCGCGCGGCGTAACTGCCCACGACGTGGTCGAGCGCCTCGGCGCGGTTGGCGCGCGGGATCGAGATGCCATCGGAGAAGGCTTCGAAGATCAGGCGATAGCGATTGCCGCCCTCGTAGATGCCGAAGCACAGCACCACCGGCACCTTCAGCGCCGAGGCGAGCAGCCACGGCCCGACCGGGAACGAAGCCGGCGTGCCGAGGAAGGGCACGGTGCGCGAGGCCTCAAGGCGATGGCCGCGGTCGGCGAGCAGGGCCACCATGCCGCCGTTCGCCGTGCCTTCGCTCATGGCCAGCGCCACGGAGGTGCCGCCCAGCGAGGCATCGATGACGGCCGCGCCGACCTCGGGCGCGAGCGCCTCGAGCAACGCGGTCAGTGCCGGCGTCTTCTGCTTGTCCAGCACGACGCGCAAGGTGACGTCCGGACGGCGCTGGCCCAGCGCGCGCAAGGCCTCGAAGCTGCCCTGGTGGGAGCCGATCAGCAGCACGCCGCTTCCGGTATCGAGGCAGTCGTCCAGGGCTTGCAGGCCGTCTACTTCCACCTTGAAATCGCGCTCGCCGCGAGCCAGGAAAAACATGCGGTCGAACAGCGTCGTGGCGAACATGTGGATGTGGTGGAACACGTCCGCGTTCGTCACCGGGCGATCGAGCACCCGCGCGAGGTAAAGGCGCGATGCCAGGCGCTCGGCGGGCCGGCGCAGGAAGAAATACAGCGCGATGGGCCACAGCAGCACGCGCGCCACCCCGCGACCCAGGCCCAGGCTGACGGTGCGCAGGAGCCAGATGGCCAGGAAGCCACCGCCCTCGCGTTGTTGCCAGTGGCTCATGCGCTGCCCTCCAGCGTGCCGCGGAGCAGCACCTCGTCGCCCCGGCGCACCTGCAGCCGGTAGCGGCGCTCGCCGGCGTCGGTCAGTTCCAGCACGGCGTCCTGTTCGGGCAGCAACGGTGCGACGAACTTGGCATCCACCACCTGGCGCACGGACGCGCCACGCCACGCAGCCAGCGCTTCGGCTGCCTGCTCGAGGATCAGCACGCCGGCCACGATCGGCCGGCCGGGAAAATGGCCGGCAAAGCTCGGGTGATCCGCGGCGAAGCGGAAGGCGTGGGCGTGGGTGCTGGCAGCGTCGGTCATGGTCGTTGCCACGCCCTTGGGTTCAGCGTGGCCTGGACGGCGCGTCAGGCCGCCGCGCGATGCTGTTCGATGTGCTCGGACAGGGTGCGCAGGCTGGTGAAGATGGTGCGGTTGTCGGGGTTATCCGACTTCAGCTGGAAGCCATAGCGCTTCGACACCGCCAGGGCGATCTCCAGCGCGTCAATGGAATCCAGGCCCAGGTCGCCACCGAACAGCGGCGCTTCCGGGTCGATGTCCGCCGCCTTGACCGACTCCAGGTTCAGGCTGGTGACGATCAGTTCGGCCAATTCGTTTTGTGCTTCAGTCTGCGTTGCCATGGTGCTTTCAGGTCCCCGGATCAGTGCCTGCCTCCCCCCGGATGGCAGCGGCGGCGGAGTGTAACACAGGCCTTTTCAGACGCCCGGAGCGTACATTCAGCTGCGTGAAGACGCGGCCACGAATGGGTGGCGGCCGCAGGATATGATGGACCCCAGCGTCTTTACGGAAGCCTCGATGCGCCCAGCCAGTGACATGCGCGAGCACGCCCCGCTCGTCGCCCGCCCGTCGCCCACGGTGACTTACCGCGAACCGCCCACCGGGCCCCTGCCGCCGGGGACGCTGGCCGCGTTCGCCTTCGGCCGCGGTGCCGGCATGGCCCATGGCGACGACGCGCGCTGGCTGAACGTGGCCTTGGAGCCGCTGGGCGAGGGTCTGGTGGAAACGTGGACGGTGGACGGCGACGTCACGCACGGCCGCGAGGGTGACCTGCGCTGGTCGCGCGGTGGCGGCTGGCTCTATGCCGCCGTGGAGTGCCATGAGACGGATCACGGCGGCCCCGCAGGCGCCGCCGAATACGCCTATCGGTTGCTCTCCGCCTTTGTCGCGGCCGCCCCCGAGCGCCACGTGCAGCGCATCTGGAACTACCTCGGTGCGATCAACGCGGGCGCGGGCGACGACGAGCGCTACAAGCAATTCTGCAATGGCCGCATCGCGGGCATGGGCGAGGTCTTCGCCCAGGGCTTCCCCGCCGCCTCGGCGATCGGCCACCACGCCGACCAGGGCCTGCTGCAGGTGTACCTCCTGGCCACCACCCGCGAAGGCACCCGCGTGGAGAATCCGCGACAGGTGAGCGCCTGGCGTTATCCGCGCCAGTACGGTCGCACGCCGCCCAGCTTCGCGCGGGCCACCCTGCTGCCGGCCAACGACGTGCTGGCCATTTCCGGCACGGCGGCCGTGGTGGGCCACGCCTCGGCCCACGCGGGCGACCTCGGCGCGCAGCTGGCGGAGACGCGACGCAACCTCGATGCCCTGCTGGCCGAAGGTGGCCTGCCGGACGGCTTCGATGCACGTGCGCCCCTGAAAGCCTACGTCCGGCATCCCGGCGACGCCGGCGTGGTCCGCGACTTTGCCCGGGCCTGCTGGCCCGAGGCACCGCTGCTGGTGGTCCACGGCGATATCTGCCGCGAAGAGCTGCTCGTCGAAATCGACGGCTGGCGTTACCGCTAGCTCTTCTTCGTCGGCCGATGCCAGCCGTGGATCGTCGCCTGGCGCGCACGCGCGAGGCTCAGCTCGTGGGCCGGCGCATCGCGGGTAATCACCGAACCGGCACCGATCGTCGCGCCGGCGCCCAGGGTGACCGGGGCGACAAGTGAACTGTTCGAGCCCACGAAGACGCCGTCCTCGATGGTGGTTCGACTCTTGTTGACGCCGTCGTAGTTGCAGGTAATGGTGCCGGCGCCGATGTTCACCTTGCTGCCGATGACCGCATCGCCCAGGTACGAGAGATGGTTGGCCTTCGAGCCAGCGGCGATTTTGGCGTTCTTGGTTTCGACGAAGTTGCCGATGTGCACACCCTCGGCCAGCTCGGTGCCTGGGCGCAGCCGCGCGAAGGGGCCGATGGTGCACGGGCCGTGGGTCACGATGCCGTCGATATCGCAATGCGCGAGCACCACGGTGCCCGCGGCGAGCGTCGCGTTGCGCACGCGGGTGAACGGGCCGATGCGGACGTTATCGCCCAGCGACACCTCGCCTTCGAGAATCACGTTCACGTCGATCTCGACATCGTGGCCCGCCGTGACGGTGCCCCGTACATCAAGGCGGGCCGGATCGGCGATGCGCACGCCAGCCACGGCGAGCTGGCGCGCCATGCGCTCGCGATACATCGCTTCCAGGCCGGCAAGCTGCCACGGATCGTTCGCGCCCGACGCATCCACCGGGTCGCAATCGACACAGGCAGCGGGCGTGCCTTCGACGGCGGCCATCTCGAACACGTCGGTGAGGTAGTACTCGCCCTGCGCATTGCTGTTGCCCAGCTGCTGGGTCCACGCGAGCAGGCGCTGCGCGTCGCCCGCGACGATGCCGGTGTTGACCAGGTCGATCGCGCGCTGCGCCGCGCTCGCGTCCTTCTCCTCCACGATGTGGCGCACCCTGCCCTCGGCATCCAGCACCACGCGGCCGTAACCGGCGGGGTTTGCCAGGCGGGTGGCGAGCATGCCCAGGCCGGCGTCGGCGGCGACCAGCGTGGCCAGCACGCTGCTGCGGATGAGGGGCACGTCGCCGTAGAGCACCAGCACGCGGCCTTCCAGCAGACCCTTCGCCTGCAGCGCTTCCAGCGCCGTCCGTACAGCGTGGCCGGTACCGAGGCGCTCGCGCTGCTCGATCCAGCCCAGCGCTGTATCGGCCGAGAAGGCCTCACGCACCTGCTCACCGTTGTGGCCATAGACGACATGGACGCCGGCCGGTTTGAGCGCGCGCGCGGCGGCGATCACGTGGGCCAGCAGCGGCTGGCCGGCGAGGGGCATCAGCACCTTCGCGGACGTGGATTTCATGCGTTTGCCCTCGCCTGCGGCGAGGATCAGGACGTGCAACGGAGGGGACATGGGCGTGCCTGCCAGTTCATCAGGGCCGCACTGTCGCGCGTTTCGGGGCACCGTGCCAAGTACATCCTCCGCACTAACCGTGCGGCGTTCAGTCCTTGTCGTCGGCCGGACGCGGTGTCAGGTGCTCCAGGTTCGGCTTGTAAGCCTCGACGAACGCGTTATGCAGGATGCCGATGATGGCCTCGCTGACCGACATGTTCCGGCTATCGATCGTGCCGGAAATCGGTACGCGCGTGGCGAACTGGTCCTTCGACTGGTTCTTGAACACCTTGGTGACGCCCTCGGCCACGGCCTCGTACGCCAGCTTCAGCGGGTTCTTCTTTTCCTGCACCACGTCCTGCTTCCAGCTGAAGATTTTCAGGTCGTGGAAGATCGGCTTGGCGTACCCGTTCAGCTTTCGGTCCTTCGCCTGCAGCTCCATCACGAAGTCACCTTCCCCGCCGGCGAAATCGAGGCCCGAGTACGCACGGACCAGGTCGTTGGCGCGGACCAGCTTGATGTTGCGGACGGTCAGCTCGTAGCTGAAGTCGCCCGCTTCTTCCAGCGGATCGAACGACGCCTTAGCTTCCAGCGGCGCATCGCCGAGGATGTGCGCGGTGACATTCAGGTGGGCGACGCGCGCACCGCCTTCGCGCTGCACATTGGTCAGGTTGGTGGCCGTGCCGTTGACGTCGGTCATCTTCAGGTCGACCTTGGGGCTCGACACGAAGTTATGGAACGTCACCGTGCCGTTGATGACGTTCAGCTCATCAATGCGGGTCGGCACGATCAGGCGCAGCTGGGCACGCCAGTCCACGCCCTTGCCGGTCTGCGTGTCACCTTCGCCCTTGCCGTCGACGAAGTTGAGCGTCGGTTCGTAGAAATCGACCTTGCCGCGCAGATGGCCACGCGTCAGGGCACGCCAGCTCAGTGAGATGTCCGTCCGCCGCGCGTCGAACAGCGGCACGGGCACCTTGCCGTCCACCTTCGTGATGCGCAGGGCATCCAGCGAGTAGGCCCCACGCCACAGGTGGACATCGATGTCGTCGATGTGGCCTGAGTACGAGCCCATGTGGGCGAGGCGGCCGTTTAACTGGTTGAGGATGATCGTCGGCAGGGCCACGCGTGCGGCCAGGAGCACCACGGCGATGGCGAGGAGGATCCACAGGCTACGGCGGTATCGAACATGCATAACCGGCAGTGTGTCGTTCCCAAGGTCGTCACGGGATGAAGACAGCCAAGAAAAAACCCCGCCGGGGCGGGGTTTTTCCAGGTGCGGCGTGCGTGGCGGGCGCTTAGTGCTTCAGCGTCTTGCGCATCCGCTCCAGGGCCTGCAGCTGGGCCAGGGCCTCGGCCAGCTTGGCCTGGGCCTCGGCGACGTCGAGCTGCTCGCCGCGGTTGGCCAGGGCCGCTTCCGCCTCGTCCTTCGCCTTCAGGGCCGCGGCCTCGTCCAGGTCGGCCGCGCGGGCGGCCGTGTCGGCGAGGATCGTGACCACCTGCGGCTGCACCTCGAGGATGCCGCCGGAGACGTAGAACTGCTGGCGGTCGCCGTTCACGCCGACCACGTCCACGTGGCCCGGCTTCAGGCGGGTGATGAGCGGCGCGTGGCGCGGCGCGATGCCCAGCTCGCCAAGCTCACCGGTGGCGACCACGAGCGTGGCTTCACCGGAGAAGATCTCGGCTTCGGCGCTGACGATGTCGACGCGGATGGTATGGGTCATGGGCTTCTATCCAGTGCGTGGGGGAAAGGGGCGATGAAGGCGCTTACGCGGCCTTCTTCGCACCCATCTCCTCACCCTTCTTGATGGCTTCGTCGATGCTGCCGACCATGTAGAAGGCCTGTTCCGGCAGGTAGTCGAGGTCGCCGTCGAGGATCATCTTGAAGCCGCGGATGGTTTCCTTCAGCGGCACGTACTTGCCCGGCGAACCCGTGAACACTTCGGCCACGTGGAACGGCTGCGAGAAGAAGCGCTCGATCTTGCGGGCGCGCGACACGGCGGCCTTGTCTTCCGGCGAGAGCTCGTCCATGCCCAGGATCGCGATGATGTCCTTCAGCTCCTTGTAGCGCTGCAGGGTGCCCTGGACGCGACGAGCGATGTCGTAGTGTTCCTGGCCGATCACCGAGGCGTCGAGCTGGCGGCTGCTGGAAGCCAGCGGATCCACGGCCGGGTAGATACCCAGCGAGGCGATGTCACGGCTCAGGGTCACCGTCGCATCAAGATGCGCGAAGGTGGTGGCCGGCGACGGATCGGTAAGGTCATCCGCGGGCACGTACACGGCCTGGATCGAGGTGATCGAACCGGTCTTGGTCGAGGTGATGCGCTCCTGCAGGACGCCCATTTCCTCGGCCAGCGTCGGCTGGTAACCCACGGCCGACGGCATGCGGCCGAGCAGCGCGGACACTTCGGTACCGGCCAGCGTGTAGCGGTAGATGTTGTCGACGAAGAGCAGCACGTCCTTGCCCTTGCCCGACTCGTCCTTCTCGTCGCGGAAGTACTCAGCCATGGTCAGGCCGGTGAGTGCGACGCGCAGGCGGTTGCCCGGCGGCTCGTTCATCTGGCCGTACACCATCGCGACCTTATCAAGGACGTTGGAGTCCTTCATCTCGTGATAGAAGTCGTTGCCTTCACGGGTACGCTCACCCACGCCGGCGAACACGGACAGACCCGAGTGCGCCTTGGCGATGTTGTTGATGAGCTCCATCATGTTCACCGTCTTGCCGACGCCGGCGCCGCCGAACAGGCCGACCTTGCCGCCCTTGGCGAACGGGCACATCAGGTCGATGACCTTGATGCCGGTTTCCAGCAGTTCGTTCGCGGCAGCCTGCTCGTCGTACGACGGGGCTTCGCGGTGGATGACCCACTGTTCCTTCTCGCCGATCGGGCCGGCTTCGTCGATCGGGTTGCCGAGCACGTCCATGATGCGGCCGAGCGTGGCGGTACCGACCGGCACCTTGATGCCTTCACCGGTGTTGCGGGCGATCAGGTTGCGGCGCAGGCCATCGGTGGAACCGAGCGCAATCGTGCGCACGATGCCGTCACCGAGCTGCTGCTGCACTTCGAGGGTGATCTCGGTGCCGTCGACCTTCAGTGCGTCATAGACCTGCGGTACCTGGTCGCGCGGGAATTCGACGTCGACGACCGCGCCGATGATCTGAACAACTTTACCCTGGCTCATGGATGTGCTCCGGATGAATCTTCTTTAGGTTCTGTAGCGGCGCCGCTTTCGCGTCGCCTTCGCTTGTTCGATTAAACCGCGGCGGCGCCGCCGACGATTTCCGAGATTTCCTGGGTAATCGCTGCCTGGCGGGCCTTGTTGTAGACCAGCGTCAGCTCACCGATGACCTTGTTGGCGTTGTCCGACGCGGCCTTCATGGCCACCATGCGCGCAGCGTGTTCGCTGGCCAGGTTCTCCAGGGCCGCCTGGTACACCACCGATTCGATGTAGCGCGTCATCAGGTGCTCGAGGACGGTGCGTGCATCGGGTTCGTAGATGTAATCCCAGTCGTGGGTCTGCTCGACCTTCACGCCTTCGGAGGCCGCGCCTTCGGCGTTCTCGAGCTCCTTGGCCACCAGCGTCACCGGCAGCAGGGCTTCGATGGTCGGCTTCTGCACGATCGTGTTCACGAAGTCGTTGTAGACCAGGAAGACGCGATCGAGCTTGTTGTCGCCGTACGCATCGAGGACGACCTTGATCACGCCGATCAGGTCCTCGAGCTTCGGCTTCTCGCCCAGGTGCGTGGCCGAGCCGATCAGGTTCACGCCCTTGATGCGGCGGAAGAACTGCACGGCCTTCTGGCCCACGGCGACGACATCGATCTCCGCGCCCTTGTCCTGCCATTCGCGGATGGTGGTCAGCGTGCGGCGGAACAGGTTGGAGTTGAGGCCGCCGGCGAGGCCGCGGTCCGTCGACACCACGATGAAGCCCACGCGCGCGACGTTCTCGCGCTCGGTGAGGAACGGATGGGTGAAGTCGGTGCTTGCCTGCGCGACGTGCGCGATGACCTTGCGCATCAGGCGTGCGTAAGGACGCGAGGCCTTCATCAGGTCCTGCGCCTTGCGGATCTTCGATGCCGAGACCATTTCGAGCGCGCGCGTCACCTTGCGCATGTTCTGCGTGCTCTTGATCTTGGTTTTGATTTCGCGGCCGCTAGCCATGGCTTACTCGTCTTTGAAAGGTGGCGCCAGCTCGCGGGACGGGCGTTTTCGCCAGCGTCCCGCGCGTTTCGCTCTTACCAGCTACCGGTCTTCTTGAACTCGTCGGCGGCGGCCTTGAAGGTCGCCTCGATGTCCTTGTCCCAGTCACCGGTCTGGTCGATCTTCGCCATCAGGTCGCCGTGGTTCTGGCGCATGAAGGCGTGCAGGCCCTTCTCGAAAGGCAGCACCTTGTTGACCGGCAGGTCGTCGAGGTAGCCCTTCTCGGCCGCATAGACCG
This sequence comes from Luteibacter pinisoli, assembly GCF_006385595.1. NCBI lineage: Bacteria > Pseudomonadati > Pseudomonadota > Gammaproteobacteria > Lysobacterales > Rhodanobacteraceae > Luteibacter > Luteibacter pinisoli. Next base: position 335,198 of record NZ_CP041046.1, on the reverse strand, counting down.
ACACGCCGAGCTCGGCGATCGACAGCGGGGCGTACTGCGCCTGCTTCATCAGTTCGGTCACGCGCTGGCCACGATCCAGCTGGGCGCGGGTGGCCGCATCCAGGTCCGAAGCGAACTGCGCGAACGCAGCCAGCTCACGGTACTGGGCGAGGGCCAGCTTCACGCCGCCGGACAGCTTCTTGATGATCTTGGTCTGGGCGGCACCACCGACGCGCGACACCGAGATACCGGCGTTGACGGGCGGACGGATACCGGCGTTGAACAGATCGGTCTCGAGGAAGATCTGGCCGTCGGTAATCGAGATCACGTTGGTCGGGACGAACGCCGAAACGTCACCCGCCTGCGTCTCGATGATCGGCAGCGCGGTGAGCGAGCCGGTCTTGCCCTTCACTTCGCCGTTGGTCATCTTCTCGACGTACTCGGCGCTGACGCGCGAAGCACGCTCAAGCAGGCGCGAGTGGAGATAGAACACGTCGCCCGGATAGGCTTCGCGGCCCGGCGGACGCTTCAGCAGCAGCGAGATCTGGCGGTACGCCACGGCCTGCTTGGAGAGGTCGTCGTACACGATCAGCGCGTCTTCACCGCGGTCGCGGAAGTACTCGCCCATGGCGCAGCCGGAATACGGCGCGACGTACTGCAGGGCGGCCGCTTCGGAAGCCGAGGCGACGACGACGATGGTGTTGGCCAGCGCGCCGTTCTCTTCGAGCTTGCGCACGACGTTGGCGATCGAGCTGCGCTTCTGGCCGATGGCGACGTAGATGCACTTAATGCCCGAGTGCTTCTGGTTGATGATCGCGTCGATCGCGACGGCGGTCTTGCCCGTCTGGCGGTCGCCGATGATCAGTTCGCGCTGGCCGCGGCCGATCGGGATCATCGAATCGATGGACTTGTAGCCCGTCTGCATCGGCTGGTCGACCGACTGGCGCCAGATGACGCCCGGGGCCACCTTCTCGACCGGGCTGGTGCCCACGGCGTCGATCGGGCCCTTGCCGTCGATCGGGTTACCCAGCGCGTCGACGACGCGGCCGAGCAGGCCCGGGCCGACCGGCACTTCGAGGATGCGGCCGGTGGTCTTGGCGGCATCGCCTTCGCGCAGGTGCTGGTATTCACCGAGCACCACGGCGCCGACCGAGTCGCGCTCGAGGTTCAGTGCCAGGGCGAAGGTGTTGTTCGGCAGTTCGATCATTTCGCCCTGCATCACATCGGCCAGGCCGTGGATGCGCACGATGCCGTCGGACACGCTGATGATCGTGCCTTCGTTGCGTGCCTCGGCACCGAGCTTGAACTGCTCGATGCGGGACTTGATCAGCTCGCTGATCTCAGACGGATTCAGAGTGGTGCTGGACATGGTCGGTTCCTTGGGTTGCGCCGCTCTCACGGCACCCGGTGGTATGAGAAGCTCGTAATCAGTGCGTCAGCACGCCGGCCAGCCGCTGCAGGCGGCCGCGCGCCGAACCGTCGATGACCTGCTCGCCCGTGTCGATGACGACACCGCCAAGCAACGCCGCATCGACGTGCGTATCCAGTTCGATCTCGCGCTTGAAGCGGCGCTTCAGCGAGGCGCGCAGCTGTTCAGCCTGTGCGGTGTCGAGATCCAGTGCGCTCGTGACCTTGACCTTCAGGGTCGACTCCGACTCACGCTTGTAGTCGTCGTAGAGCGCGGCGATTTCCGGCAACAGCGCCATGCGGCCGTTTTCCGCCAGTTCCGCGAGGAAATGGGCGAACGGCGCATCGGCGGCCATGCCGGGGGGCAGGTGCAGCGCGACCAGCTGGGCCGGCAGCACGCGAGGATCGTTACCGAGGCCGGCAATGCGCGGATCGGCCGCGACAGCCGCGGCGAAATCCAGCGCCGCCAGCCAGTCGGCAAGCGAACCCGACGCGTGCGCCACTTCGAAAGCGGCGCGCGCGTAGGGACGGGCGAGGGTGAGCGCCTGGGCCATGATCAGATCTCGGCAGCGAGCTGGTCGAGCAGGGCCTTGTGGGCCGCCGGGTCGATCTCGCGCTGCACGATCTTCTCGGCACCCTGGACAGCCAGCGCGCCAACCTGCTCGCGCAGCTGCTCACGGGCACGCTGGGCCATCGACGCGATCTCGTCCTGGGCCTGGGCCTTCAGACGGTTGATCTCGCTGGTGGCTTCGGCGCGAGCCTTCTCGAGGATCTGGTTGCCCTGCTGCTGGGCCTTGTCGATGATCTCGGTAGCCTGCAGGCGAGCCTGCTTGATCTCGACGGCGACCTTGGCGTCGGCATCCTTGAGCTCGGCGCGCGCGCGCTCCGCGGCGGCCAGACCCTCGGCCACCTTCTTCTGGCGCTCTTCAATGGCACCGTTGAGCTGGGGCCAGATGAACTTGGTGGTGAACCAGACCAGGATCGCAAAAGAGATCATCTGGCCCAGGAAGGTCATGTTAATTTCCATGATCTCTCCGAAGACTCCGAACGCTTGGGTACTGACGATCGCCGTGGCCCCAGGGGCCACGGCGACAAGACGAACGGCTGATTAGCCGCCGACGGCGGCGCGCACGACACCGACCAGCGGGTTCGAGAACGCGAACAGCAGGGCGACGGCGAGGCCGATGATGAATGCCGCGTCGATCAGGCCGGCGAGCAGGAACATGCGGCCCTGGAGCAGCGGGACCAGTTCCGGCTGGCGAGCAGCCGACTCAAGGAACTTCGAGCCCATGATGGCGATACCGAGGCAGGCGCCGAGCGCACCGAGGCCGATGATCACGCCGATGGCGATGGCGGTCATGCCCTGGACGTGGGCGAGAAGCGATGCGAGTTCCATGGTGTTCTCCTGGGATATACAAATAACGAAAGGTTGGAAACGAAACGATTAAAAACTGAGTTTTTAGCGTCGGGGCGGTGAGTTAGTGATGTTCCCGCGCCGTGGCGATGTAGACGATCGTCAGCATCATGAAGATGAACGCCTGGAGGGCGATGATCAGGATGTGGAAGATCGCCCAGGCCGTGTTGAACACGACGCCAGGCACGAAGCTGATCCAGCTCACCATCAGACCGGCAATCAGCATGAACACCAGTTCGCCGCCGTACATGTTGCCGAACAGTCGCATCGCGAGCGACACAGGCTTCGACAGGGTTTCGACGACGTTGAGAAGGAAATTCGGGATGACCAGGACGAGCTTGGCGATCGGGTTCTCGGCATGGAACGGAGCGGTGAGCAGCTCCTTGCCGAAACCGAAGCCGCCCTTGGCCTTGATGCCGTGGCCGATGACGATGAACAGCACGGCGACCGACAGGCCGACGGTGGTGTTGATGTCGGCGGTGGGCACCATGCGGAAATAGGTGTGATGCGCGGCTTCCGCACCACCGAAGGTGTGCACCAGCCAGCCGGCGAGATCCACCGGGAGCAGATCCATCGCGTTCATGAGGAACACCCACATGAAGATGGACAGCGCCAGCGGCGTCACCGTGCGACGGTCACCGTGGAAGGTGTCCTTCACCTGGGTGTCGACGAACTCGATGGCGAGCTCGACCAGGGCCTGGCCCTTGGACGGCACCCCGGAGGTCGCCTTGCGCGCAAACAGCCAGAACCACAGGCAGAACACCACGCCCAGGCCAAACGAGACCAGGAGGGAGTCGGCACGGAGGTTCCAGAACCAGAAATGATCGGCGCTGAAATTCACCGTCATGTGGTTCAGGTGATGCTGGATGTATTCGGTCAGACCGCCCTGCGGTTCGCTAGCCATGCCTCAACCCTTGAATCTGAATGCAAATACGTTGACCGCGTAAGCCGCCACCAGGCCGACCAGTGTCGGCAAGGGTGGCAGCTTCCATTGAACCAGAATGAGCAGCAGCCCCCCGATAAGAATGATCCAGCGAAGGATCATGCCGACGAGGAACCGCATGAACGTTGCCCCTGCTCCCCCCAGCGCGCTGAACGCTCGCGCGGCAAGCAGCGCGGTAGCGAAAGCGACGATCAGGGCACCTGCAAATGCGCCCAGACCGGCGGCGCGCCCTTGCAGGCAGAAAGCGAGCCCCGCAACCACAGCCACCGCCAGCTGCGTGAATACCACGCGCATGGCTAGGTGACGACCGGCTGCAAGACTGTTGAGCAACGCGAGGCTCCCGTGGTTTCGCTCGAAGGCGGCACCTGCTGGTTCAACGGGCCACGGTTTAATCTGGAAAAGTATACCAGTGCCCTAAACAACCGGACAAGCGACGAAAGTGCATAAGCACCCGCCGGCGCGACGATCCGTCGCGTCGCTGGCGAGGAGCCGGCGGCCATTGCGGTCGCTCGACGCATTCCCGTTGCGATCCCCGTCGGGGAAACGGGAAGGTGCCGGAGTGTAGACCCGCCTGCTGCAGGGCAGCAACCATAATTTGTTGCGATGACAGCTTTCAGGCCGTGTATTCGGCGCCGGAAGTGCAGGTTTCGTGCACTACCACCTTGCAGAGCAACGGCACGTCCGGCCGCAGGTGCTCGAAGATCCAGCGGGCCAGGCTCTCGCTGGTCGGGTTCTCCAGCCCCTCGATGTCGTTGAGGTAGTGATGGTCCAGGCGGTCGTACAGCGGCAGGAAGCGCGCCTTGAGGTCGCCGAAGTCCATCACCCAGCCGAACACCGGGTCCACCGGGCCCTCGACGTGGAGCTCCACGCGGAACGAATGGCCGTGCAGGCGCGAGCACTTGTGCCCCTCGGGCACGTTCGGCAGGCGGTGGGCCGCCTCGATGTTGAAGGTCTTGAAGATACGCATGGGCATGAAAGTTTTACCGTGACTACGCCTAGTGTAGCGGAGCGGCCAAACCTGACCGCCCGCAAGGACCCTTCACGACCCAGTCCACACTTTGGCCGATCCGGGCGCCGGGTTCATGGACTTTTCATGGCTGGACGGTTGCAGTGGTAACTAGATAGGCGGTGCGAGGGGGTGGCCGCCAACGGGCAACGGGTTCACCGAAGGAGGCATCCATGTGCCTTGGCCATGAGTCCATCGACCAGCCGCAGCCCTGCGCGCTGGCCGAAGGAGTATTTTCCGCCCTGCCCTGGCCCTGCGTGGTCTGGCCGGGCTCAGGGGGTCGCGCCGTGATGGTGAATGCGGCATTCCGGCGCGAGTTCGGCATCGGGCGGGGCCGCGCAGGGCCCGGCTGGCTGGAAAACCACCTTTCACCCACGGACCAGCCCGACGAATTCGTCTTCCGCGACCCGCACGCCGCGCCGCGACGGTACCGGGTGACCCGGCAGACGCTCGACCTCGCCCCCACGCCCTTCCAGGCCATCTTCCTCGTGCCGCTGGGCGACGAACCCGAGCCGGCCGGCGCCGAGCCCGAAGCGGGCGCCCTCACCTGCCTCCCACCCGGCGTCACCCTGACCCCGCGCGAATCCCAGGTGCTGGACGGGATCATGCGCGGCAAGCTCAACAAGGTGATCGCCAGCGAGCTGAAGATCAGCCCGAAGACCGTGGAACTGCACCGTTCCAACCTGATGGCCAAGCTGCGCGTGCACAACGTGGTGGAATTGGCCCGCGTGGTGCTGGATACACCGCCGCGCCACGAGGAGACAGCCGAAGCGCCACACGCGGGGCCCTGAGGCGTTCGCACAGGCAAAGAAAAAGCCGCCCAGGTCACCCGGGGCGGCTTTTCTTTTTCCTGGTGGCTAGAGGCGGGCTCGAACCGCCGACCTCAGCATTATGAGTGCCGCGCTCTGACCAGCTGAGCTACCTAGCCATGAAACCTGGTCTTCCGCGGGCTGGCCGCGAAGGCCGGGCAGTTTAATCGGGGCTGGCTCGCTATTCAAGAGGCGCCTTGAAGCGACTTCTCGCGCTGTGGTTGAATCGACCCTAACGCGAAACCTTCGCGGAGGACGAATGATCGACGCAGATGGCTATCGACCGAACGTGGGGATCGTCCTCCTCAACGGTGACGGCCGCCTGTTCTGGGCGCGCCGGGTGAACCGGGATGGCTGGCAGTTCCCCCAGGGCGGCATGCGCAGCGACGAAACCCCGCTGGAAGCGATGTACCGCGAGCTGGAGGAAGAGACCGGCCTGAAGGCGCAGCACGTCGAAGTGCTGGCGGAGACCCGTGGCTGGCTGAAATACCGCCTGCCCAGCCGCTTCGTGCGCCACCACCAGCGGCCCACCTGCATCGGCCAGAAGCAGGTCTGGTTCCTCCTGCGGCTTACCGGCGGCGAGAGCGAGCTGCGCCTGGACGCCTGCGAAAAGCCCGAGTTCGACCTCTGGCGCTGGGTGGATTTCTGGTACCCGGCCAACCACGTGGTCAACTTCAAGCGCCAGGTGTACGAACGCGCCCTGCGCCAGTTCGCCCCCACCGTCGAGACCGTGTGCTGCGTCGAAGTCGGCACCTGCCCCCAGCAGGCCGAACTGCTCCGACTGGCCCGGGAAGCCGCCGGCCAGGGCTGACCCGGCTCCGAGGGGCCGCCTGGAAGCTGAACGATCTTCACAATCGCGCAGTTGACAATCGTTCGCATTCGCGTTCGAATTCGCACCCATGTACATCTGCATGTGCAATGCCGTTACCGATCACGCCATCCGCCGCCTTGCGGCCGAGGGCGTGGAAACCTTTGCCGAGCTCCAGGCCCGCACGGGCTGCTCGGATTGCTGCGGCGCCTGCGAGCCCGAAGCCCGCCAGTGCCTCCGCGAAGCGGTCGCCGATGCGCGCTCGCCGCTGCTGACGTTCCTGCCCGCCACGGCCTGACCCGCCCGCGTCCAACGCGGACGCAAACCGTCTTCATTCTCGTTACGTCATCGCCTTTTGTGGCGACGTATAGTCGTGCCCTGAATCTCAGGGAGACGCGACATGAAGGGCGACGCGAAAGTTATCGAATTCCTCAACAAGGTGCTCTACAACGAGCTGGCCGCCATCAACCAGTACTTCCTGCATTACAGGATGTTCAAGGACTGGGGCTACAACGAGCTGGCCAAGCACGAGTACGAAGAGTCCATCGAGGAAATGAAGCACGCGGACAAGCTCATCGAGCGCATCCTGTTCCTCGACGGCCTGCCGAACCTGCAGCACCTGGGCAAGCTGCGCATCGGCGAGAACGTGGTCGAAGCCCTGCAGGGCGACCTGGACCTCGAGATGATTGCCACGAAGGACCTGCGCGAGGCGATTGCCTACAGCGAAGGCATCCACGATTTCGTCAGCCGCGACCTGTTCAAGTTCATCCTTGGCCAGGAAGAAGAGCACATCGACTGGCTGGAAACCCAGTTCAGCCTGATCGCCGACATCGGCCCCGAGCGCTACATGCTCAGCAAGGTCGGCTCGCTCGACAAGCACTGATCCCGCGAAGGGCCGCCGCAAGGCGGCCTTTTTTCGTTGGGGTGTGCCCGGGTTCCTTGACCATTCTGAAACCGAAGGGCTATACCATCGCCCTTTCACGTTTCTTGCACGGAACCCGCCATGGCGCCACGCCACCCGCCACGCCTTGTCGTGCGCTCGCACGACGCGGGGCGCGAGCGCCGTACCCGGCTGCTGATCGGCGCGGGCTGGCTCGCCAGCGTGGCCCTGGCCGCGGGCCTGGCCTGGGTCCTGGCGCCCACGCACGCACGCCATCCAGGCGCCCTCGCAGCTAGCCCGGGCCAGGCGCCGGCGGATGTCGAGGAACTGCGCCAGACCGTGGCAAACCTCCAGCGCGCCAGCCAGGTGGCGGATATCGCCACGAAAGAGCTCAAGAAGAACCTTGCCGAGCGCGACGAGGAAATCAGCGGCCTGCGTACCGACCTCGCGTTCTACTCGCGGCTGGTCGGCGGCAATGGCCAGCGTGACGGGCTGAAGATCCAGGGCGCCCGGGTTACCGCCGTCGCGGGCATGCCCAACGCCTGGAACCTCGTCGTCACCCTCACCCAGAACGCCCGTCGCGGCGACACGGTGAAGGGCGATCTGAAAGTCGCCGTCGAGGGCATCCAGGGCAACAAGGTCACCACGCTGGAGGGGCCGGCGCTGGGCCAGTCCGCGGCATCCACCGGCGTCGCCTTCTCTTTCAAGTACTTCCAGCAGGTCCAGGCCAGCTTTACCGTGCCCACGGGGTTCAAGCCCACCCGCCTGCGCTTCAGTGCCAGCGCCGACGGTGGTGACGCCACCACCACCACGGTCGCCTGGGCCGATGCCACCCGAACCGACGAGGTCACCGATGTTCAGCAGCAACCGTAAGTCTTCCGCCCCCACCGCAGGCGCGGCAGCGACCAGCCTGGTGGCCCGCGGCGCCACCGTCCGCGGCGACATCCACTTTTCAGGCGCCCTGCACCTGGACGGCACCGTGGAAGGCTCGATCCACGCGGATCCCGGCAGCGAAGGCGTGCTCACCATCAGTGAGACGGGCCGCGTGGTCGGCCGCATCGAGGTGCCGCATGCCGTGGTCAACGGGGGCGTCACCGGCGATATCCACATCGCGGAGCGCCTCGAACTCGCCCCGCAGGCCCGGATCGAAGGTGACGTCCATTACCAGGTGCTGGAAATGGCCGCGGGCGCCCAGGTCAACGGCAAGATGATCCACCGGGGGCCGGTCACGGTGCGCCAGCTGGCCCAGCAGGCGATCGATGCGGCACCGGCCCTGACTTAAAGGCTTGACCTGCCAGCGATCGGCGCCATTATGGTCAGCATGAATAACCCATTCCCCATGGCCCCGACCGGCGCACCGGATTACCGGTCGGCCGGCACGCCGGTGGTCTTCACCGAAGCCGCTGCCCGCAAGGTGCACGAGCTGATCGAAGAGGAAGGCAACCCCGGCCTCAAGCTCCGCGTATACATCAGCGGTGGCGGTTGCTCCGGCTTCCAGTACGGCTTCACCTTCGACGAGGAGCAGGCCGAGGATGACCTCGCCGTCTCGCGCGAGGGTGTCACGCTGGTGGTCGATCCGCTGTCCCTGCAGTACCTCACCGGCGCGGAAATCGACTACGCCGAATCGTTCAGCGGTTCGCAGTTCGTCATCCGCAACCCCAACGCGAAGACGACCTGCGGCTGCGGTTCGTCCTTCAGCGCCTGACCGGCACCGCCGCGTGAGCGTCGAGCAGGAGCGCGACAAGGCCGCCGCCTCACGCGCCCGGGAAAATGTCTTCGCCGGCATCGCGATCGACCGGATGGCCGAACGCCGCGACGATCGCCTGTGGGTTGAGGAAACCGAGCGCGCGCCGGACACGCGCTTCCTGGTCCTGGACACCGAAGGCCAGGCCTTCGTCACCGCCGACGCCGACGCGCCGCAGTGGATGTCACCGGCGATGCGCGACGAGCGCTTCGGCGACGTGCGCTCCACGCTGCTGGGCCTGGCCGATGGCCGCGCGTGGTTCACGCTGGTGCTCGACGAAGCACACGCCGAACTGTTCGCCAGCATGACCGGCGCACGCCGCATGTCGCTGCGCGATGCGGGGCTGTTGTTCGACGCCTTCGACGCCGGCCTGTTCGCTTTCGCCAAGGGCGTCACCCATTGGCAGCGGCAGACGCGCTTCTGCACGCTGTGCGGTTCGCCCACCGTGGTGGTCGCCGCGGGCCATCGCGTCCAGTGCACGAATCCGGATGGGGCGCACCTGCACTTCCCGCGCACCGATGCCGCGATCATCGTCATCGTCGAACACGGCGATGCGTGCCTGCTCGGCCGCCAGCGCGGTTGGCCGGCGGGGCGCTATTCCACGCTGGCCGGCTTCATCGAACCCGGCGAATCGCTGGAAGACGCGGTGAAGCGCGAAGTGCGCGAGGAATCCGGCGTCGAAGTACTGCACGCCACGTACCACTCGTCGCAACCGTGGCCGCTCCCCGCCTCGCTCATGGTCGGCTTCACCGCCGTGGCGAAGAGCCGCGAGATCCGCCTGCGCGATGACGAACTCGAAGATGCGCGCTGGTTCACGGTGGATGACCTCGTGAACGGCATGGCGTCGGGCACCCTCGGTGTGCCACCACCGCTTTCCGTGTCGTATCGCCTCATTGAGCACTGGCTCGCCCTACGCGGCGTCAGCCTCGCCGAAATGGTCGCAAGCGCGCCCAAGGCCTGAGGCTTCGCCTACAATCGGCCTAACATCCTGTTAGTTGCCGCACGCCATGGCCTTACGACTGCTCGCTGTCCTCATTGCCCTCGTCATTGCCTGGAGCGTGCCGCAGCTCGCGCGCTGGCGTGACGAGCGCTGGTTTCGCGGCTGGGTAAGCCGCCTGGCCGACACCTCCGGCCCGGGCCGCGTCGCCATCGTCCTGCTCGTGCCGGTGGTGGCCTGCGCCATCATCGCCGGCATCCTGCGGGCCCTGCCCTTCTTCGACCTGGCCTGGCTGATCTTCGCCGTGCTGGTGCTGGTGTACACGCTGGGCCCCCGTGAAATCGAAGCCGACATCGACGCCATCGTGCGCGCGCCGGATACGCTGCGCCGCGATGAGGCCGTCAACGCGCTGCGCATGGACGCCGAGCCGCTGGCCTGGTTCGCACCCACGCTGGTCGAGGCCACGTTCTACGCCGCGTTGCGCCGCCGCTTCGGCGTCCTGCTGTGGTTCTTCCTGCTGGGCCCCGCGGGCGCCCTGGGCTACCGGCTGGCACAGACGCTGGGCCGCGACGCCTCGCTGGCCCTGGATGCCGCGACACGCACCGCCGCACAGCGCCTGGCCGATGCGCTCGACTGGCTCCCCGCACACCTGATGGTGTTCGCGATGGCGCTGGTCTCGGACTTCGATGCCGTCATGGGTGCGTGGAAAGCCTGGCACCACCAGTCGGGCAGCCCGCGCTCACGCCTGGAGCCGGATTTCCTCGGCGCCGTGGCACGCGCCGGCGTGGATGCCGATGTCGAAGCCGGCGACGGCTACGCCCACGACGTGAGCGACCCGATCGCCGAACTCGAGGATGCGCGCCGCGTCATCCGCCGCGTCCTCGTGGTGTGGCTGGCCGTCATCGCCGTCATCGTGCTGGCAGCGTGGTTCGCCTGACGACCTCCGTCAGGCCTTGTCGCCGCGAAGCTCGCTGACCCGGGCTTCGAGCACCGATGCGCTGGCCGCCCCCGCAGGCAGCGCGGCACCACCCACCAGTTCAACCCGCGACCAGAAGCGTCGCGGCAGCCGTGCACGGCGCAGTGCACCGTCACGCCGGCTGAAGATGCTGCCCCACATGCCGCGCAGGGCCAGCGGCACCACCGGTAGCGGCCGGCGCGCCAGGATGCGGTCGATGCCCGGGCGGAACGCCTGGATCGCGCCGTCGCTGGTGAGCCCGCCCTCCGGGAAGATGCACACCACTTCGCCCGCGGCGAGCGCGGCATCGATCACCTCGAAAGCCTTTTCCATCAGCGCCGGATCTTCGTTGCGGCCGGCGATGGGAATCGCCTTTGCCGTGCGGAAGATGAAGTTCAGCACAGGGATGTTGAAGATCTTGTAGTACATGACGAAGCGCATGGGGCGCCGCACGCAGGCCATCAGGATCAGCGGATCCATGAAACTTACGTGGTTGCACACCACCACGGCGGCACCTTCGTCCGGCACGTTCTTCAGCCCGTCCACGCGCACGCGGTACAGCGTGTTCACTAGCACCCAGGTGATGAAGCGCATCATGAACTCGGGCACGAGCGTGAAGATGTACACAGCCACCGCGATGTTCACCACGCCGGTGACCAGGAAAATCGTCGGCGTATCCAGGCCCGCCGCCGTCAGCCCGATGCCGAAGCCCGACGCGATGCAGATGAGCAGCGCGTTGACGATGTTGTTACCGGCGATGATGCGCGACAGCCGCTCGCGCGGCGCCCGGCTCTGCACGAAGGCAAACAGCGGCACGACATAGAAACCGGCAAACGCACCGATCAGGGTGAGGTCCATCGCCGCGCGCCACGCACCCGGCACGCTGAGGAAGGCATCCCAGGACAACGAGGCGCCAGCGACCACCGCGGGGCGGGCGAAGTACAGGTCGATGGCGAAGACGGTGAGCCCGAACGCACCCATCGGCACGAGGCCGATTTCCACGCGCTTGCGCGAGAGCTTTTCGCACAGCAGCGAGCCGATGCCCGTGCCCAGCGAGAACAGCGTCAGCACCAGCGTATTCACCGAGCCGTCGCCACCGAGCACGTGGCGCGTGTAGTTCGGCAGCTGCGCGATCATCACGGTGCCGAAGAACCAGAACCACGAAATGCCGAGCACTGCGTTGAAGACAGCGCGGTCTTCGTGCGTGAGCTTGAGCACGCGCCAGGTTTCGGAGAACGGATTCCAGTTGAAGCGGAGGTCCGGCGCGGTGGCCGGCGCGATAGGAATGCGCCGCGACACGAAGTAACCGGTGACCGCGATGGCGATGGTGGCCAGCGACGCGGCCAGCGTGCCGTAACCGGCGATCAGCATCAGCGAGTTGCCGACGATCATGCCGATGAGCATGGCCAGCTGCGTACCCGTCTCCACCAGCGCGTTGCCACCGACCAGCTCGCTGCGCTCCAGCGCCTGCGGCAGGATCGAGTACTTGATCGGGCCGAACACCGTGGAGTGCACGCCCATCAGGAACAGCACGACCAGGAGCAGCGACACGTGGTGGGTGTAGAAGCCGACCGCCGCGATGCCCATGGCAGCGATCTCGAACAGCTTCACGAAGCGGATGATGCGTGTTTTCTCAAACTTCTCGGCGAGCTGCCCTGCCGTGGCGGAGAACAGGAAGTACGGCAGGATGAACAGCGCCGGCGCCAGGTTCGTGTAAAGCGATACCTGGCTGTCGGGCAAGGCCATCTGGAAGGCCACCAGCATGACCATCGCGTTGCGAAACGCGTTGTCATTGAAGGCGCCCAGGGCCTGGGTCCAGAAAAACGGCGCGAAACGCCGTTTGCCGAGAAGGGAAAACTGAGACATTCCGTTGGCTATCCTGTCGGTGTCGCCGCAGTGTAGCCGAGCGGTTGTTTATCCGCGCGAGAAGGCCCGGTGGGCAATATCGTGGCGGAAGAACGCATCGGCAAACGTCACCCTTTCGAGCGCGGCGTAGGCGTGCGCCCGGGCCTGGGCGAGGTCGTCGCCGAGGGCGCATACGGTCAGCACGCGCCCACCGGCCGTCACGGCGCGGCCTTCGGCATCGGTGGTGGTGCCGGCGTGGAACACCTTCACGTCCGGGCCGTAGTCGCCGTTGGCGCCACGAATGACATCACCCGCGCGCACCTTGCCGGGATAGCCACCCGCGGCAAGCACCACGCCCAGCGACGGGCGCGGATCCCACTGGGCCTGCACGCGGCCGACGTCGCCGTCGAGCGCCGCTTCCACCAGGTCGACGAGGTCCGACTGCAGGCGCAGCATGATCGGCTGGGTTTCCGGATCGCCAAAGCGGACATTGAACTCGATGACCTTGGCCGCACCGGCCTTGTCGATCATCAGGCCGGCGTAGAGAAAACCGGTGAACGGTGCGCCGTCCGCCGCCATGCCGGCGAGCGTCGGCTCGATGATCTCGCGCATGACCCGCGCCGAGACCTCGTCGGTGACCACCGGTGCCGGTGAGTACGCGCCCATGCCACCGGTGTTCGGGCCCTTGTCGCCGTCGTCGCGGCGCTTGTGGTCCTGGCTGGTGGCCATGGGCAGCGCGCGCTTGCCGTCGGCGATGACGATGAAGCTGGCTTCTTCGCCATCGAGGAATTCTTCGATCACCACGCGCGACGAGGCGTCGCCGAAGGCCTTGTCGCCAAGCATGTCGTTGAGCGCCGCTTCCGCTTCGGACAGCGACATGGCGACGACCACGCCCTTGCCCGCCGCCAGGCCGTCGGCCTTGATGACGATGGGCGCGCCCGTCTGGCGCACGTGGGCGAGCGCCGGCTCGAGGTCGGTGAACACGGCATAGTGCGCGGTCGGGATGGCGTGGCGCGCCAGGAAATCCTTGGCGAAGGCCTTGCTGCCTTCGAGCTGGGCCGCCGCGGCGCGCGGGCCGAAGCAGCGCAGGCCCTCGGCCGTGAAACGGTCGACTACGCCGGCGACCAGCGGTACTTCGGGGCCCACGACGGTGAGGCCGACGCCTTCTGCCTTCGCCAGCGCGACGAGGCCGTCGATATCGGTTACCGCGACGTTCGCGTTGCGAAGGCCCGGCTCCAGTGCCGTGCCGGCGTTGCCCGGGGCCACGATCACCTCGTCGACGCGCGGCGACTGGCCGAGTTTCCAGGCCAGGGCGTGCTCGCGGCCGCCGCTACCGATGACGAGGACTTTCATGGGGATCTCCGGTTCGTGGACCGGCGATTGTAACCGCCCTAGCGCTGGACCAGCGCCAGCAAGGCGCCACGCGGCAGCTTGCCGGTCTCATTGCGCGGCAATGCATCCACCAGGCGTAGGGGGCGAGGCAGGAAGACCGGGTCCATGGCCTCGCGCAAGGCGCCCAGCACGGCTTCCGGGGTCAGGCCAGGGGCAACGGCCAGCCCGGCGATCCGGCGCACGCCAGCGGCGTCTGGCTCGTCCAGCTGGAACAGCACGCCGTCCGTCACGCCGGCGATGGCGAGCAGGCGGCGGTTGAGGTCACCCAGCGACGCACGCTTGCCGGCGATTTCCAGCAGGTCGGTATTGCGCCCGCAGAGGCGGAAGCGACGCCCCTCGCCATGCAGGGTGACGATGTCGGCCAGCGCCATGGGTTCAGCCAGCTGCGGCGCATCGACCAGGGTGCCGTCCGGCTGCGAGTGCAGGGTCACGCCGTCGTAGAGCGACCATTCTTCTTCGGTCGCCGTGCGGCGGCTGGCGAACACGCAGGTTTCGGTCGACCCGAACACTTCGTGCAGGGGTGCACCAAAGCGCTTTTCCGCCTCGATCGCCAGCTCCACCGGCATCGGTGCCGTCGCCGAGACGAACGCGGCCAGCGACGGCAGCTGCACGCCGGACTCCACCAGCGCGCGCAGGTGCACGGGTGTGATCACCAGCACGCGCGGCTCGGGCATCGACGCGAGCGCCGAGGCGACGTCGGCAGGGAAGAACGGACGGCCGGCGTGGACGCTTACTTCGGACATCAGCGGCATCACCACCGACATCTCCATGCCATACATGTGCTGCGGCGGCACGGTGGCCACCACGTCGAAGGGGCTGCCAATGGCCTCGGCCAGCATGCGGATGTTGCCCGCGTTGCTCGCGTGGAAGCTGCCCCACGTCTTGATGTTGGGTTTCGGCTTGCCGGTGGAACCGGAGGTGTAACCGATGGCGACCACGGCATCTGCCGGCACCGAAGGCGGCTCACCGTCGTACGGCGCCACGTCGTCGAGCGCGGGCATCTGCAGGTAACCCTCCGGCGCGGGCGCCAGCGGGAGTTCGCCGATGGCGTAGCAGCCGGGATGGTTGGCCATCACGTCGTCCACCGCATGCGGTGCGCGCGAGGGCGGTAGCAGGTTCACCTGGCCACGCAGGACCAGCGCGGCGAACGCGACCAGGAACGCGTAGCGATCTTCACAGAGGTTGACCGCGCCCACCACGTCCGGCAGCCGTGCGGCCACCTGGTGGACGTGGGCGAGGAAGGTGGCGGCGGAGACGGCACGGCCGTCGCGCCAGGCGACCACGCGCGACGGCGCGCCAGCCAGCAACGGCAACATCGGCGCGCTTTCGCGCCCGGTGGCTTCATAAACGCTTGCCAAGATTCCTACCCCCTTCCTCAAGCGCGGATGATAGCGCCGGTCAGCGCATCACGGATGACCGTGGGGCGGTCCAGGCCACCCAGCGGGGCATCGAGCACGGCGTCGAGCCGCTCGCCGAAATAGCGCGACAGCGTCGCCACATCGCGCGCGGGCGGTTCACCATGGGGATTGGCGCTGGTGGACACCAGCGGCGCCCCGAACGCGCGGCAGAGCGCCGCCGCCGGTTCGTGTGCCGTCACCCGCAGGGCGATGCCCGCGTGGGCGCCAGCCACCCAGTCCGGCACGAGCGCGCTGCGCGGAAACACCCAGGTGTTCGGGCCGGGCCAGGTGGCATGGACCTGGGCCATGACGCCTTCCGGCACCGCACTGAGGTCGATATAGGGCGCCACCTGGGCGAAGTCCGCGGCGATCAGGAGCACGCCCTGCGTGGGCGGACGCTCCTTCAGCGCGAACAGCCGATCGAACGCGTCTCGGTCATGCGGATCACAACCCAGGCCGAATACCGCCTCGGTCGGGTAGGCGAGCACGCCGCCCTTGCGAAGGAGCGCGGCGGCCGCGTCCACGGTCGACAGCTCGAGCCGGCGCATGTCAGCCGGCCGGCGTGGTCTTTACGGCCGCCTTCTTGGTGGCCGCTTTTTTCACAGCCGTCTTCTTGGCCGTGGTCTTCTTCGCCGCTGTCTTCTTCGTGGCGGCCTTCTTGGTCGCGGTCTTCTTGGTGGCCGTCTTCTTCGTCGCCGTCTTCTTGACCGCAGCCTTCTTCTCGGCCGGTGCCTTCTTGGCCGCGGCCTTCTTCGTCGCGCCCTTCTTCGCCGCCTTGCCACCACGCGGCTTCTTCACCGGCGCGGCGGCCAGCAGTTCGGCGCACTCGGCTTCGGTCAGCGTCTTCGGGTCGCGATCCTTCGGGATGCGCGCGTTCTTTTCGCCGTCGGTGATGTACGGGCCGTAGCGGCCGTTCAACACCTGGGTGCCGTTGCCAAAATCGAGGATGGTGCGGTTGGCGATGGCTTCGAGCTTTTCCTGCACCAGCTGCAGCGCACGCGGCAGCTCGATGACGTACGGATCATCTTCCGGCTTCAGCGAGGCATAGGTGCTGCCCTGCTTCACGAACGGACCGAAACGACCCACGCCGACGGTGACATCGTCGCCTTCCTCGGACTTGCCAAGGTTGCGCGGAAGCTTGAACAGCTCCATCGCCTCCTCAAGCGTGATCGTGTGCATGCTCTGGCCGGGGCGCAGGCTCGCATACGTCGGCTTGGCTTCGTCGTCCTTCGTGCCGATCTGCGCGTAGGCGCCGTAGCGGCCCAGGCGGACCGACACCGGCTTGTTCGTCTTCGGGTCGCTGCCGAGTTCGCGAGCGCCGGTGGCTTCGTTGCGGTCGACGCTTTCGGTCTTGTCGTCCACCAGTGTCTTGAATGGCTGCCAGAAGCGCTCGAGCAGCGGCACCCACGCTTCTTCGCCACGGCTCACCGCATCGAGCTCGTCTTCGAGGCGCGCGGTGAAGTCGTAGTCGACGTACTGCTTGAAGTGGCCGGAGAGGAACTGGCTCACCGCGCGGCCCACGTCGGTCGGCTTGAAGCGGCGGCTGTCGAGCATGACGTACTCACGGCTGATCAGCACCTGGATGATGCTGGCGTACGTCGACGGACGGCCGATGCCGTACTCCTCGAGCGCCTTGACCAGGCTGGCTTCGGAGAAGCGCGGCGGGGGCTCGGTGAAATGCTGGTCGGCGACGATCGCGGACACTGGCACCTTGTCGCCCGTGGCCAGGCGCGGCAGGCGGCGTGCCTCGTCGTCGTCCTCGTTCTTCTGGTCGCGGCCTTCCTCGTACACGGCGAGGAAGCCCGGGTCGACGATGGTGGTACCCGTGGCGCGGAAGCCGGAGTCGCCCACCGGGAATTCCACCGAAACGGTGTTCATCGTCGCGTGGACCATCTGGCAGGCGACCGTGCGCTTCCAGATCAGTTCGTAGAGCTTGCGCTGGTCGTCGTTGAGGAAGGACGCCACGCTGCGGGGCAGGCGCATGGCGGACGTCGGGCGGACGGCCTCATGCGCTTCCTGTGCGTTTTTCGACTTCGACTTGTAGACCTGCACGGCCTCAGGCAGGGCGCCTTTGCCGTATTCGCGCGTGATGAGGTCGCGCAGCTCACCGACGGCATCCTCGGAGAGGGCCACCGAGTCGGTACGCATATAGGTGATCAGGCCGACGTTGCCCTCGCTACCGAGGGACACGCCTTCGTACAGGCCCTGGGCCACGCGCATGGTGCGGCTGGTGGAGAAGCCGAGCTTGCGGGCGGCTTCCTGCTGCAGGGTCGAGGTGGTGAACGGCGGGGCCGGGCGGCGCTTGCGCTCGCGGCTGGTCACGTCGCCCACGGTGAACTGGCCGGACGCGGCCTTGTCCAGGGCGGCACGGGCCTTGTGGGCGTCGGCTTCGTTGGTGAGGTCGAACTGCTCGAACTTCTTGCCGTCCAGCTTCACCAGGCGGGCGTCGAACGCTCCGTCCTTGTGGACCAGGTTGGCCTGGATGGTCCAGTACTCGCGGGCCTGGAACGCTTCGATCTCCAGCTCGCGCTCGACAATCATGCGCAGCGCCGGCGACTGCACGCGGCCGGCGGACAGGCCGCGCTGCACCTTGCGCCAGAGCACCGGGGAGAGGTTGAAGCCCACCAGGTAATCCAGGGCGCGGCGCGCCTGCTGGGCGTCGACCAGGTCGTGGGACAGCTTGCGCGGGTTGGCCACCGCTTCCTTGATGGCCTTCGGCGTGATCTCGCTGAACACCACGCGCTGGACGTCCTTGCCTTCGAGCAGGCCGCGTTCGCGGAGGATCTCGCTGATATGCCAGGAGATCGCCTCGCCTTCGCGGTCCAAGTCGGTCGCGAGGTAGATGGAGCTGGCCTTGCTGGCCGCCTTGGCAATCGCGTCGACGTGCTTTTCGTTGCGGTCGATCACCTCGTACGCCATGGCGAAGCCGTGCTCGGGATCAACGGCACCCTCCTTCGGCCTCAGGTCACGAACGTGACCGTAGGACGCCAGCACCTGGAAGTCAGTGCCCAGGTACTTATTGATCGTCTTGGCCTTGGCCGGCGATTCGACGATGAGGAGGTTCTTTGCCATGCGTTAGCGATTCCGAAGTCCGTCAAGGGCAGTGAACCCGAGCGCGTGTCTATATTTAGTTGGAAACACACCACGACGATGCCTGTCAAGCGGCGCTTACCGCACCACGCGCTGGTAACGGTTCCCGGGGAGCGGTGCGACTTCGCCCTCCAGTTCCAGCATCAGGAGCATCGACGACAAGGCCCCAGGGGAGAGGCCGGTGCGGCCCACGAGGGCGTCCAAAAGCACGGGATCGTAACTCATGGCGTCGATGAGGCGGCGATATTCCTCGTCTTCACGCCAGTCGAAGGGCGCTTTTGAGGGCCGGTTCGCAGCCGCCGGGGCAGCCCCGCCCTCCAGCCGGGCCCTCAGTTCCGCCCCCAGTTCCATGGCCGCCGGGCCAAGCGCCGCAAGGATCTCATCGCTGCGCTGGACGAGCCGGGCGCCGTCGGCGATCAGGGCGTGGCAGCCTTCGGCCAGGGGATTATGAATGGACCCGGGCAGGGCAAAGACCTCACGCCCCTGCTCGCCGGCGTGGCGGGCGGTGATCAGGGAGCCGGACTTCAGCCCCGCTTCAATCACCAGCACGCCCAGGCTGAGCCCGGCGATGATCCGGTTACGAAGCGGGAAGTAAGCCGGCAAAGAGGGGGTCCCGGGGGGATATTCGCTGACGATGGCACCGTGTTCGGCGATGCGCCGGGCCAGCGCGCGGTGCTTGCTGGGGTAGACCAGGTCGGGGCCGGTGCCGATCACGGCGATGGTCGGCTCACCGGCATCGAGGGCGCCCGCGTGGGCCACGCCGTCCACGCCGTCGGCCAGGCCGCTGGTGACGAGAAGGCCGCCGGCGGCCAGCTCCGCCGCGAAACGCCGGGCGACTTCAAGGGCCGGCGCCTGGGCCTGGCGGGCGCCCACGATGCCAATCTGCGGCCGGAGCAGCAGCGAGGCATCGCCCTTCACGAACAGGGCTGCCGGCGGGTCGGGAATAGCCTCGAGCTGGGGCGGGAAGTCCTCGTCGGTGCAACAAAGCAGGCGCTGGTCGTCCGCCTTGAGCCAGTCCAGGTCGCGGGCGAGGGCGTCCTCGTCGGGCGACTCGATCCACGCGCGGCCCGCCCCGGACAAGGCTTCGGGGTGGTTGCGCAGCCAGGCCACCAGGCCGGTGGCGCCTCCGCGCATCACCAGGCCCTCGCGAAGCCGGCGAGCGCCGAGGGCGGGGGTACGGATGAGCAGGAGCCAGTCGCGGAGGTCGGAAGAAGTCATGCGAACAGTCTAGAGGGCGGCGACCACGGCCGCGCCCGCGAACGCGTGTCGGCGCGCAGGCATGAAAAAGGGAGGCCTGGGCCTCCCTTTTCCGGTGTTACCTGGTGGGCGCGCTTACTGCGGCAGCACCAGCTTGTCGCCGCGGCGCACCGGGCGCAGGGCATCCATCACCAGCGCATAGCTGACGTGGTCGAAGGTCTTGAACACCATCAGGTGGCCGCCGTACTCGTCCGGCAGCTGGGCCGAACGCGAGGTGCCGCGGCGGTTGTAGTTGCCGCTCACTTCGTCGGAAATCTTCTCGCCCTGGCTCATCACCTGGAAGGTGGTGCCGTTGTCGACGCCATCGGCGCTACCGGCCGAGATGGAGACGACCTGGCGGCTGCCCACGCCGTACGAGGCATCGGTCAGGCCGACGATACGCGGATCCGCCGGCATGGCCTTGGGGGCATGCGGGAAGAAGTACGGATCGTACGGCTTGTCGTCCACCGGCATGAAGCGGTCGCCCTTGCGGATTTCCATCGTCGAATCGACCACCACGAGGCTGGCGATGTCGCCGTTGGTCGCCAGCACTTCGGCCGTGCCGATCACCGAGACCTCGACGCCCGCGTCGGCACCGGTGCCGTTGTGGGTGTCGTGCAGGGTGTCTTCACGCCAGGGGCTGGGCGCCATCGAGACGTCGCTGTCCAGGTCGTCCGCGACGAACGCGCCGTGGTTCGGCTCGTTCAGCGCGTCGTCGTGGCCGGTGTCTTCAGCGTGGTCACGGAAGCGGTGGGTCGGGCGCACGATGGCCCAGCGCTGGCCCGGCGTGGCGCTGTCGAGGTCGCGGGCGTACACCTTGTTGCCCGGCGTGCCGCGCAGCTTGGCGTCTTCGAAACCGACCACGTACGGGGCGTTTTCGACCGAGTCGGCGTCCATGACGCGCATGTCCTTCAGGAACATCCGCAGCTCGGAGAGCGGGATGGCCGCGACCGGCTCGCCTTCCGTGCGGACGCGGGGCTGCAGGCCAACGCGGGCGCCGCCGCCGAACATGCTGAGGTTCAGCACGTCGCCGGGGTAGATGAGGTGCGGGTTGCGAACCTGGGGGTTGGCCTGCCAGATCTCCGGCCACAGCCACGGCTTGCTAAGGAATTTGGCCGAGATGTCCCACAGGGTGTCGCCCTTGCGCACCGTGTAGGTATCGGGCGCATTCGGCCGCAGTTGGGCCGCCGCGGCATAGACAGCCACGGTAAAAAACATGCCGCCCAGCAGCATGGCGAACTTCTTGATCATGGCGGGTTTTCCCCCTTCCCCGGTGCTGTCGCGAGTGTAACCGAATCGTTAACGGGCACAATACGTCACCACGCTCGCCCGGCCCCCGGCGTCAGCGTAGAATGTGGGGGCATCCTACAGGGTCGAAGCGCTTGGTTTTCGCCGACTTGCCCGCAATTTTCCGGGCATGGCGTGCCTCCCCGGCCCGCAACCGTTCAAGGTGACACCGTGTCCACCCTTACCATCCTCGAATTTCCCGATCCGCGCCTGCGCACCGTCGCGGCCCCGGTCACCGTGTTCGACGCCGAACTGAAGCAGTTCGTCGCCGACATGTACGAAACCATGTACGCCGCCAATGGCGTGGGCCTGGCGGCGACGCAGGTCAACGTGCACAAGCGCGTGCTGGTGGCCGACATGAGCGAAGGCGGCGACAAGCCGCTGTGCCTGATCAACGCCGAGATCCTCGAAAAGGACGGCCAGCAGGTGTACCAGGAAGGCTGCCTGTCCTTCCCGGGCATCTATGCCGACGTCACCCGCGCCCTCAAGGTGAAGGTGAAGGCCAACGACGTGGACGGCAACGAGATCATCGTCGAAGCCGAAGGCCCCCTGGCCGTGTGCATCCAGCATGAGATGGACCACCTGGCCGGCAAGGTCTTCGTGGATTACCTCTCGACGCTCAAGCGCAGCATGCTGCTGAAGCGGATGGAAAAGCAGCGCAAGGCCAGCGCCTGACCCATGGCGGTCACTCCCCTGCGCGTGGTGTTCGCCGGAACGCCTGACTTCGCTGTCCCCTGCCTGGAAGCCTGCCGTGCCGCGGGCGTCGAGGTGGTGGCCGTTTACACCCAGCCGGATCGTCCCGCGGGCCGTGGCCGCAAGCTGGCCGCCAGCCCGGTGAAAGAGGCCGCGCTCGCGGCGGGCATCCCCGTCGAGCAGCCGGAATCGTTCAAGGCCGAGGCCGACCGCGAGCGCCTCGCCGCCTACGCACCCGACCTCATGGTGGTGGTCGCCTACGGCCTGATCCTGCCGCGGAAGGTGCTCTCCATCCCGCGCCTGGGCTGCTGGAACGTCCACGCCTCCCTGCTGCCGCGCTGGCGTGGGGCCGCGCCGATCCAGCGCGCCATCCTGGCCGGTGACGACGAAAGCGGCGTCGACCTGATGCAGATGGAAGCGGGGCTGGATACCGGCCCCGTGCTGGTCGAGCGCCGCACCCCGATTGCCGGCGACGATACAGGCGGCAGCCTGCACGACCGGCTGTCGGCGCTCGGCGCCGAGGCGCTGGCCGAGGGCCTGCGCCGGACCATGGCCGGCGAAACACTGGTGCCGCGCGCCCAGCCCAGCGAAGGCGTCGAGTACGCCCACAAGCTGGACAAGGTGGAAGCACGGCTCGATTTCACCCAGCCAGCGCTCGCGCTGGAGCGCAAGGTTCGCGCCTTCGATCCCTGGCCCGTGGCCGAGGGTGATGTCGCTGGCGAGCGCCTGCGGATCTGGGCCGCCCGTGCGGTACCGGGCCGTGCAGGTGCCGAGCCGGGCACCGTGCTGGCGGCGAATCGCGATGGCATCGACATCGCCTGTGCCGACGGCGCCTTGCGCCTCACCGCGGTGCAACGTGCGGGCGGCCGCCGCATCGGCGCTGCGGATTACCTCAACGCCCGGCCGGAGCTGAAGCAGGCATCCTCGTGAGCAAGCCGCCATCGGTCAGGGCCCTGGCCGCCGAGGCACTCGCGAGCATCGCGCTTTCCGGCCATTCGCTACGCGAAGTGGCGGACCGAGCCCTCCCGAAGCTGGCTGACTCACGCGATCGTGCCCTGCTCACCGCCTTACTCAACGAAGGCGCGCGCTGGTGGCCACGCTTCGACGCCGCGATGGACCGCCTCCTCGACAAGCCGATCCGGCGCAACGAGCCGGTGATCCATGCCCTGCTCGTGACCGGACTGGTCCAGCTGGAAACCCTGGAAATGCCGCCGTACGCGGCCGTGGCCGCCACGGTGGAGGCAGCCCGCGAGCTGCGGCGCCCGCGGCTGGCCGGCCTCGTCAACGCCGTACTGCGCCGCTGGCAGCGTGAGCGCGAAACGCTCAACGCCGAACTCGACGCGATCCCGGCCACCCGCCACGCACACCCCGGCTGGCTGGCGAAGGCGATCGCCCGCGACTGGCCCGACCAGGCCGACGCGGTACTCGCTGCCTCCAACCAGGAACCGCCGCTGATGCTGCGCGTGAACCGCCGCCGCGCCACGCGCGAGGCAGTGGCCGCGGCACTGGCCACGGCCGGCCAGGAGGTGGCGCTGCACCCCTGGCTGGCCGATGGCCTCGTCCTGCCGCACAGCACCGATGTCACCCGCCTGCCCGGCTTCAAGGAAGGCCATTTCGCCGTGCAGGACGGCGCCGCCCAAGTGCCCGCCGACCTTCTCGATGTCGCGAACGGCCAGCGCGTGCTCGACGCCTGCGCCGCGCCCGGCGGCAAAGCCTGCCACGTGCTTGAGCGTGCGGATGTGGACCTGCTCGCCGTCGAATACGAAGCGCCGCGCGCGAGTCGGATACGGCAGAACCTGGAAAGGCTTGGCCTGGATGCCACCATCGCGGTGGCCGACGCCGGCGACACGGCAGCCTGGTGGGACGGCACGCCGTTCGACCGGATCATGATCGACGCCCCCTGCTCCGCCACGGGGGTCATTCGCCGCCGGCCCGACGTGCGCCTGCATCGCCGCGCCACGGATATCGATGCGCTGGTGGCCCAGCAGTCGCGCATCCTCGCCGCCTGCTGGGAGACCCTCGCGCCCGGCGGCCGCCTGCTTTACGTCACGTGTTCGCTGCTGCGGCAGGAGAACGAGGGCGTCGTCGGCGCCTTCGTGGAAGGCCGCACCGACGCCACCGTGCTGCCCATCTCCCTGCCCGTGGGCCAGGCGGCGGCCATCGGCTGGCAGATCCTGCCGGGCGACGGCGACCTGGACGGCATGTACTACGCCCTGCTGGAAAGAAGGCCGGCGTAGGCGCGTTCCGTCGCGTCCACGAAATGCACCAGGCCAAAGGACGCTTCAGCGTGCGTGCGCGCCGCGGCCCCCATCGCCGGCAGCGAGCCGCGGTGGTTCCATAGGGTGCGCAACGCCTCGGCGATCGCCTCGCGTCGACGTGCCGGCACGACCCAGCCGTCGATGCCCTGGTGGATGTTTTCGGGCAGGCCGGCGTAGTCACTGACCAGCACCGGCTTGCCCATGGCCATCATCTCGCGGCAGGCGAACGAAATGGTTTCCACGTCCCATGACAGGACGAAGCCGGCATCGAGGGTCGCGACCATCGGCCGGACATCCTCGAGGCGGCCGGTGAAATGCACGAGGTGGCCCAGCCCCAGCGCCTCGATGCGGGCGAGGTCATCGGCACCCGGAAGGCCACCGGCGAGGACGATGCGATAGCGCTCCCGCTCGCCCGGCGGCAGCAGCGCCAGCGCTTCGAGCAGATCCATCCACCCCTTGTAGCGGGCGGTGCCCGCGTTACTGCCGACCAGAAGCGCCTCGCCTTCCGCGGCCGGGGCAAGGCGGGCGGCACGCTCGGCCGCGTCGGCCGCCGTCGGCGCGAAGCGCGCGATGTCCACGCCGTTGAATACGGTGGCAAGCCGGCAACGCGCGTAAGGCGACGCCTCGACCTGGCGGCGCACGTACTCGCACACCGCGATCACCATGTCGGTACCAAAGCGCGCGCGCCAGCGATGGCCCAGGCCGGTCATCGGCTTGGAGTTGTGCTTGGTGAGCACGATGGCGGGGCGCCGCGGAAGGCCACGCACCGCCGCCATCACCAGTCGGTGATCGGCCGATCCGTTGACGTGGATGATGTCGACCTCGTGGGCGCGCAACCACGCGGCGAGCTGGCGCCGGGCGCGGCGGCGTGCCGGCAGCTTGCCCAGGCCATTGGGAAACGGCTGGTCGAGCACCGTCACCCCCTCGATGCCTCGCGCCTCGCGGTTGAGCCGGCTGCCGGGGGGTGCGGCGACGCTTACCGCGTGGCGCGGCGCCAGCCCGCGGGCCAGGGCGGCCACGTACGTCGTATGACCGCCGCCGTCGCCAGCGTGGAAGTTGGTGAAAAGAACCCTCATCGCCGACCTTTGCATTAGCTGAATTGCGGCCGGACCACCGTGCGCCCACGGAGCGGCATCCGCGATCCGTTAAAGTACCATGCCTCGGATACCCGGCCTTCTGGCCCGGGCGCCGAGCTGGCCCGCTCCAGGGCCGTCTATGCAGACCAAGGTGCCGAGTGCTAGAAAAATCCAACGCGTGGCGCCCCTGGATCCTGTCGCTGCTGATCGCCGTCATGCCGCTGTCGTTCGCCGTGCCGCTGAAGGCGAAGGCACTCCCGGCGGCGATCCTGCTTCTGGTCGGGGTGTGGCTGCTGATCACCCGCGCCGAGGTTCGCCAGGCGTACCGCCGGGCGGCCCTGGTCGTGGTCCCGGCCGCGCTCGCATTCGTGTTCTGGCTGGTCAACACGCTGGCCCATGGCATTTCGTTCAGGGAGTTCGACGTCACGTCGCACATCCTTGCGTTCCTGCCCATCGCAGCCTGCTTCGCGGCGCCCCTGCGGCCGATCGTCCTGCGCCTTGGCTTCAGCGCGTCGGCGGGCGCGCTGGGGATCATCTGCATCGAGCAGCACTACATTGAAGGGATCGACCGCGTCTACGGCATCAACAACGGCCTGTGGGGCGCGATCGAGTTCTGCATGTTCATCCTGGTGCTGTCGCTCATCGGCACCGTCCAGGCGCTGCGGGTGGAACTGCGCACCGGGGAGCGCCTGCTGCATGGCGTGTTCGCCGCGCTGGGTATCTACGGTGCCCTGCTTACCCAGAGCCGCGGCCCGCTGCTCGCCTGCATCCCGGTGTTCGTCGCGCTGGTGCTGATGCAGGCCCGCCGCACCGGCCGCTGGCGCCAGGCGCTGGGTGTCCTCGTCCTCGGCATTGGCGTGGCGGCGGTGGCAACGACCACGTTGCACGGCGAGGTCGCCGAGCGCTTCGCCGCAGTGTCGGAAGAGATGTCCACCTACAGCGAGCAGGACGCCACCGGCGCCGTTCGCGAACGTCTGGAAATGTGGCGCAACGCCGGTTCGGCCATCGCGGAAAGGCCGCTGGGCGGCGTCGGCCTGAATCAGTTCGGCGCTTACGCCCGCGGCCGGATCGCTGAAGGCAAAGCCTCCACGTCGATCGAACGCTACGACCACCCGCACAGCGAATACCTGGAGTGGGCTGTCACCGGTGGCCTGCCGGCGCTGGCCCTGTTGTTGCTGCTGTTCGGCAGCGCCCTCTGGTTCTTCGGCAAGCATGCGCTGCACCGCGACAACGGCGTGGCGATGCCCGCCTGCGCGGGGCTGGCCGTCACCGGCATGTACGCGCTGTGCGGCCTCACCGACAATGTGTTTTACCGGGCTATGCCGCACTCGCTTTATTTCTTCCTCACGCTCGGGCTCGCCGTTTACGTCGGCCGCATGCTTTCGCACCGTGCACCATCTGACAGGGGCTACTGAACCATGGCATCGATCAACCTCATTGCCTGGGACAACGGCCGCGGCCTGACCCACGACATCCTTCTTTTCGAGAAGGCCCTGCGCGACCTTGGCCACGACGTCACGGTGACGCGGACGCCGCAGCGTGCCCACGGGTTGCCGTGGCGTGCGTGGGGCGCGCGCCTGGCCATGCGTGCGCGCTGGCTGATGGGCAAGGGCCCGTTTCGCCATGACCTCGGCCTCACCATCGAACACGTCCACCCCGGCTACCTCGCCATGTCCCGGCGCAACGCGTTCATTCCTCATCCGGAATGGCTCAGCCGCCGCGACCGTCGCTCACTGCATCGCTTCGATACCGTCCTGTGCAAAACCGACAGCGCACGCGACGCGTTCCAGGCGATGGGGCTCGCCACGGCGCAGATCGGCTTCATCAGCACCGATTGCCGACGCGAGGGCGTGCCGCGCGACCGCGCGTTCCTGCACCTGGCCGGCGGCAGCCGCATGAAGGGCACCGAGCGCCTGCTTGAGGTGTGGCGCAGGCATCCCGAATGGCCGACGCTGCACGTGTACCAGTCCCCCTCGGTGGCCGCGACCGACCGACCGCCGGCGGCGCCCAACCTCGACCATCAGGTGACGTTCCTGTCCGACATCGAGGACATCCGCCGGTTGCAGAACGCGCACCGATTCCACCTGTGCCTTTCCGAGGCCGAGGGCTGGGGCCATTACATCGTCGAAGCCATGAGCTGCGGCGCCGTCGTCCTGGCCACGGACGGGGCGCCGATGAACGAACTGATCACCGACGAGCACGGCATGCGCGTGGCGGCGCACGAAAACGGCACGCTGAACGCGGCCACGCTGTGGCAGTTCGACGAAGAGGCGCTGGAAGCCTGCGTCGAGCGGATCGTGAAGATGTCCGACGCGGAGGTCGAGGCGCTCGGTACGGCGGCCCGCACGTGGTATGACACGAACCAGGCCGGGTTCCCCCAGCGCCTGGGCCGGGCCATCGACGACCTGCTGCGCTAGGCCGGTGCGCCAGCCCTAGACACGCTGGCGACACCCCGCGCTGTACCACTGGAGTCAGCTTTTCTCCTGATGGTGCGTTTAGAATTCATGATCCTTTAACGGTAACGACGCCCTTGTCCAACAGCGCCTATACCCGGTCGGAACACCTTCGCGCCCTGTGGCCCTGGCTGCCGCTGTGGTCCGTCATGGCCCTGCTGGCCATCTTTTCGCACGGCCCGATGCCCATGTTCTCCACTCGCACCCTCGCGGTGGCGTGGGATATGTGGGCCCACCACCAGTGGCTGGTGCCGCACATCAACGGCGAAGCCTACAGCGAGAAAGTGCCGCTGCTGTTCTGGATGATCCACGCCGGCTGGGCGGTGTTCGGCGTTAGCGACGTGTGGCCGCGCATCCTCGAGGTGATCTTCGGCGGCGCGCAGCTGGTGCTTGCCTCGGTGCTGGCGAGCCGGCTTTTCCCGGCCCGCCCCTGGGTGGCCAAGGCCACGCCGTGGCTGCTGATGGCCTTCGCGTACGCGTTCCTGTTCGGCCTGCAGATCATGTACGAGGTGCTGCTCTGCGCCTGGGTTCTCGGTGCGCTGCTGTGCCTGACGCCGACGGCCACGCGCGCATCGCCGCGCTGGTGGCTGTTCGGCCTGCTGGTGGGCGCGGGCCTGCTGACGAAGGGGCCGGTGATGGTCCTGCACGTGCTGTTCCCGTTCCTGTTGGGGCCGCTGTGGAATGACTGGGCGCGACAGAACAAGGCCCGCTGGTACGGCATGGGTGTCGCGGGGCTGCTGATCGGCTTCGCCCTGCTGCTGGCGTGGGCGATCCCGGCCGGCGAAGCGGGTGGCGAAGCGTATCGCCAGCGCCTGTTCTTCACCCAGACCGCTGGCCGCGTGGTGGATACCCACGCCCAGGACCTGCAGAACCACGCCCGCCCGGCCTGGTACTACCTGCTGTTCCTGCCGGTGATCGTCTTCCCGCTGAGCGGCTGGCTGCGCGGCATCGTGGCGCTGCCCACGGCCCTGTTCCGCAAGCCGATGCGCGCCGGCACCCCGGCCCTGCTGTGGTGCGCGGGTGCCGCCCTGGTGCTGCTGCTCGTATCGATGCTGGCGCACTTCCCGCCGTTGCTCGACAAGGCGCTGATGGTGCTGCTGGTGGCGCCGCTGTTCGTGGCGCTGCTGCGCCAGCCGCTGGAACCGGGCCTGCGTTTCCTGGTGTGCTGGTTGCTGCCCACCTTCCTGGTCTTCTCGCTGATTACCGGTAAGCAGCTGTATTACGTGCTGCCCGAACTGGGTGGCGTCACCATGCTGGTGGCCGCGTGCGTCGCGGACCTGCGCGAGCGCCACCCGACGCTGGCCAACCACTGGGCGCTGGGTACGTGGCCGCTGTCCATCGGCGCCTTCCTGCTGGCGATCGTCCTGTTCGCCATGCCGGCCGTGGTGCCGACGCGCTTCCCCGACAACATCTGGCTGACCGGCATGGCGCCGTACGCCCGCTTCTTCGGCGTCGTCTTCATCGTGCTCGGCGCCCTGCTCCTGCTGCGCGGCCGCGGCGAGATGCGCCGCCTGGCCTTCGCCGGCCTGATCGGCACGGTCGCGCTCAATGCGCTGTTCACGCTGGGCCTGTGGTATCGCTACGACCTCACGCCGGCCTCGCTGTACCTCGCCCAGGCCGATGCGGCCGGGCGCCCCATCGGCAATCTCGGTGTCTCTTACAACGGCCAGTACCACTTCGCCGGCCGGCTCATGCATCCCATCGCCAAGATCAAGCTGCAGCCGGGCATGGCCGCGCCGGCCGATGACGACGACGATGACGTGGTGCACGACGGCGACAGCCTCGACGATTTCGCCCAGCACCACGCCAACGGCCTGATCATCTCGTACGCGAAACATCCGCCCGCCGAGGCCTACCGCTATGCGCGCCTCGTGCAGCCCTCGCGCACCGGCTGGCTGATGATCTGGGACGCACCGACCCTAGCGGCCTTGCAGAAGGGCCGCGTGCCGGCCGAACCCGGCGTGCCGACCCAGCTCTACCCGCTCGATTACTGGCGCACCCGCGCCGCCGTGCGATGAGCGACGACCTCGTCGAACGGCTGCGCGCGCAGGTCGGCGGGGTTCGCGACGGCGCCCTGCTGCGCTTCTCGATCGGCAATGCGCTGCTCGGCGACGGCCAGTACACCGAGGCATCCCACGCGTTCCGCGAAGCGCTGGTGTTCGATCCGACCTATTCGGCGGCGTGGAAGCTGCTGGGCAAGGCGCTGCTGGCGGTGGACGACGAAGAAGGCGCGGCCGCGGCTTGGCGCCAGGGCATCGACGCCGCCACGATGCGTGGCGACGTGCAGGCCAGCAAGGAAATGGCGGTGTTCCTCAACCGGCTGTCGCGGAAGGGCTGACCTTGTACGGGTCCGGCCGGTCGTGGGCCGTATACCGCTTGTAGTGCCACTGGTACTGCGCAAACGCGAGCTCGACGCACTGCTCCACGCCGCGATTCAGCGCCGCGCAGGCCACCTTCGTATCGGCATCGGCTATGCCCTCGGGCGCCGGCAGCACGTGGATGCGAAAACCCCGGCCCTCCGGCAGCCGCTCGGCAAAGCTGAACAGCACGGTGGCGCCGGTTCTCGCGGCCAGCCGCGGCAGCAACACCATGGTCAGCGCATCCACCCCGAAGAACGGCGCGAACTCGCCTTCGCCCTCGCGCGGCTTCTGGTCCGGCAGGATGCCAACCGTGCCGCCCGCACCCAGCCGCTTGAACAGCGTGCGCACGCCCGCGCCGTCCGCCCGCACCTGCTCCGGCGCCAGCTTGCCGCGCACCTTGCGCAGCAGGGCCTCGATGGCCTGGATCCGCGGCGGACGGTAAAGAATCGCCATGGGCGTCTTGCTGCACAGCCAGTAATTGAGCAGTTCCCAGCAGCCCAGGTGGGGCGCGGCGATGATCACGCCCTTGCCCGACGCCAGCGCGGCCTCGAACAGCTCGCCGCCAACCACCTCGCGCACCTGGCCCAGGGCCTTGTCGGAGCCGCCGCCCCAGATGGCGGCGATTTCGGTGGCGCCCTTGCCCTCTTCCTCCATCGTCCGGCGCAGGAGCTCGGCGCGCTCGGCCGCGGCAAGCGCCGGGCGGGTCAGGCGCAGGTTGGTCGCCGTGTAGCGGGCACTGCGCGAGTTCGAGCGCAGCGAGCGGCGGCCGATCCACGCCCCGACGGCATGCACGGTACGCAGGGGAAACAGGCTGACCACGCGCAGCAGGAGGTAAAGGAGGTAAATGTCCGGACGCATTCCCCGGATGGTAACCGCTCCTTTAAGCTTGGCGCCCATCCGCCGCTACAGAACACCATGATTGCACTCATCCAGCGTGTCGAAGCCGCGCGCGTCGAGGTTGACGGGCAGACCGTGGGCGCCATCGGCGCCGGGCTGCTGGCGCTCGTCGCGGTGGAGCCGGCCGATGGCGAGGCGCAGTGCCAGCGCATGCTGGAGCGCCTGCTGGGCTACCGGGTGTTCCCGGACGCCGAGGGCAAGATGAATCTTGGCCTGGCCGAGACCGGCGGCGGCCTGCTCCTGGTCAGCCAGTTCACCCTGGCCGCCGATACCCGCAAGGGCATGCGCCCCAGCTTCACCACGGCGGCGCCGCCGGAGGTTGGCCTGCGCTGGTTCGACCGGCTGGTGGCCCTGGCCCGTGATGCCCACCCCCCGGGGGTGGAAACCGGGCGCTTTGGTGCCCATATGAAGGTACACCTGATTAATGACGGCCCGGTCACCTTCCGCCTGGAGGTGCGCTGAGGCCCCAGCGTGGGGTCTGTGCACTCCTCACCCGTTCCCCATCGCCACGCAAGCGCCCGCCCCGAAAGGTAATCTGGCCCGATTCTTGCGTCCTGTCGATGGAGCCAATCCACTTGAAAACTGGTCAAAAAATCATCAAATGACTATACTGATCGGTTCCTGTAACCCGCGGCGGTCGGCATGACTAACAAAGCTCACGAGCAACAGTCTGAAATCAAGCAGCTCATCTCCAAGGGTCTGGAGCAGGGCTACCTGACGTATGCCGAAATCAATGACCACCTGCCCGACGACATTGTCGATCCGGAGCAGATCGAAGACATCATGGCGGTGCTCAAGGGCGTCGGCATCGAGGTCCACGATTCCGCGCCCGACACCGATACGATCAGCGATGGCGGTGCCCCCGGCTCCGGCACGGACGACGAGTCCGCGGCCGAAGAAGCCGTGGCCCTGCTCTCGGCCGTCGACTCGGAAGTAGGCCGCACCACCGACCCGGTCCGCATGTACATGCGTGAGATGGGTACGGTCGAGCTGCTCACCCGCGAAGGCGAAATCGCCATCGCCAAGCGCATCGAAGAAGGCCTGAACCAGGTCCAGACCGCGCTGTCCTCGTTCCCGCTCACCATCCAGCTGCTGCTTGAGGAATACGACCAGCACCTGGAAGGCAAGCGCCGCCTGAGCGAAATCCTGGCCGGCTTCGCCGACCTGGAAGCCGCCGCTGACGAAGCCCAGGCCGCCGCGGCCGACGCCGACTCGGAAGCGACCGACGCCGACGCCGACAGCGAAGACGAAGAAGTCGAAGGCGCCGCCGAGGAAGAGGAAGCCGGCCCGACCGGTCCGGATCCGGAAGAAGTGAAGCGCCGCATGGAAGAACTGCGTTCGCTGCACGCCAAGTTCCAGAAGTCGGCGCCGAAGGCTGAGATCAACGACAA
Source organism: Luteibacter pinisoli (assembly GCF_006385595.1). Classification (NCBI taxonomy): domain Bacteria; kingdom Pseudomonadati; phylum Pseudomonadota; class Gammaproteobacteria; order Lysobacterales; family Rhodanobacteraceae; genus Luteibacter; species Luteibacter pinisoli. Next base: position 302,941 of record NZ_CP041046.1, on the reverse strand, counting down.
GAAGGTCGCGAAGATCCGCGAGCAGATGTCGGAAGCGTTCCTCAACCTCAAGCTGCCGTCGGCGCTGATCGACAGCTTCGTGCGCAAGCTGCGCGAAGTGGTGAACGACATCCGTCACCACGAGCGCATCCTGATGGACATCTTCGTCAAGCAGGTGAAGATGCCGCGCGCCGAGTTCCTCAAGAGCTTCCCGTCCAACGAGGGCAACCTCGAGTGGGCTGCGGATCTCTCGCGCAAGCGCCAGAAGTGGTCACCGAACATCAAGAACTTCCGCGAAGCCATCGATGGCGAGCAGGAGAAGCTGGCGCAGATCGAGCGCACGCTGTACCTGCCGCTCACCGACATCAAGGAAATCAACCGCGCCATGTCGGTCGGCGAGGCGAAGGCCCGTCGCGCGAAGAAGGAAATGGTCGAGGCCAACCTGCGTCTCGTCATCTCCATCGCCAAGAAGTACACCAACCGCGGCCTGCAGTTCCTCGACCTCATCCAGGAAGGCAACATCGGCCTGATGAAGGCCGTGGACAAGTTCGAATACCGCCGCGGCTACAAGTTCTCCACGTACGCCACGTGGTGGATCCGCCAGGCCATCACCCGTTCGATCGCCGACCAGGCCCGCACCATCCGTATCCCGGTGCACATGATCGAAACGATCAACAAGCTCAACCGCATCTCCCGCCAGATGCTCCAGCAGTTCGGCCGCGAGCCGACGCCGGAAGAACTGGCCAAGGAAATGGAGATGCCGGAAGACAAGATCCGCAAGGTCCTGAAGATCGCGAAGGAACCGATCTCCATGGAAACGCCGATCGGTGATGACGAAGATTCGCACCTTGGCGATTTCATCGAGGACACCAACGCCAGCTCGCCGGTGGAATCGGCGACGGAAACGGGCCTGATGGAAACCGTGCGCGACGTGCTCGCCGGCCTCACCCCGCGTGAAGCGAAGGTGCTGCGCATGCGCTTCGGCATCGACATGAACACGGATCACACGCTGGAAGAAGTCGGCAAGCAGTTCGACGTCACCCGCGAGCGCATCCGCCAGATCGAAGCCAAGGCCCTGCGTAAGCTGCGCCACCCGAGCCGCTCGGAAACGCTGCGCTCGTTCCTCGATATCGACTGATAGCCGGGACCAGCAACGCGACAGGAAAAACGCCCGCGCAAGCGGGCGTTTTTTTGTGGGCACTTGAGCACGGCTACGCCGGCTGCCACGATCGGCGGCATGGCCAGCCCATCCGATCCGGCGAAACAACTCCGCGACCTTGCGCGGTTGCGTCGCGTGCGCGACCGGATCGACCGCGACTATGCCCAGCCCCTCGACGTGGACGCGCTCGCGCAGGGCGTGCACATGTCGGCCGGGCACCTGAGCCGCCAGTTCAAGGCCGCCTACGGCGAATCGGTGTACAGCTACCTGATGACCCGCCGGATCGAACGGGCCATGGCCCTGCTACGGCGGGGCGATGTCAGCGTCACCGACGCCTGCTTCACCGTGGGTTGTTCGTCCCTGGGCACGTTCAGCACGCGCTTCTCCGAACTGGTCGGCCAGTCGCCGGCGGCCTACAAACGCGAGCAGGGCAACGCGACCGAAGGCATGCCTTCCTGCATCGCCCGCCAGGTCACGCGTCCCGTCAGGAATCAAGAAGCGCCGGTGCCAGCACCCGACCTAGACTGACCTCCCTGACCACCACCGCACGGAGATCCGCATGGACATCACGATCAACGCCAGCTTCCTCGCGCAGAACGACCCGGACGCCGCCCTCGCCTTCTACCGCGACACCCTGGGTTTTGAGGTCCGCAACGATGTCGGCTACGGCGGCAAGCGCTGGATCACCGTCGGCCCGGCGGGCCAGCCGCAGACCTCGATCGTGCTCTACCCGCCGGAGGCCAGCCCGGGCGTGACCGACGCCGAGCGCCAGACCATCGCCGAGATGATGGCCAAGGGAACGTTCGGCATCATCCTGCTCGCCAGCAAGAACCTGGACGCGACGTTTGAGCAACTGCAGGCACGGCAGGCGGATATCGTACAGGAACCGACGGACCAGCCTTACGGCGTGCGTGACTGCGCGGTGCGCGATCCGGCGGGGAATATGATTCGGATCCAGCAGGCGAAGTAGGCGGTAGCGCTGCCTTTTCAACCTTCCGGATTTTTTGGTTTCGGCGTGCGCGGCTTGCGCGGCTTTGCCGGTGCTTTCGGCTTCTTGTTGCCGATGGTCGCGGCGCGGGGCGCGTCTTTTACCGGCGCGGCGGCCACGGCGGCGACGGTCAGTCGCTCCATCCACGAAAGATCGTCGACGTACGACAGGAAGTGCTGCAGGTAACCCGGCGAGAGTTCGCGCATGAGTTCCATCGCGCGATGGACCAGCGCGGCGGAGTTCAGCGGGCCGGTGCTTTCCATTTCGGGGACGTGGATTTCAGCTTGCTGGAGCTGGCTGCGGGTGCGCGTGCGATCCCACAGTTTGCGTACGCGCGCCAGCTCGGCGTCGAGATCGACGGTGGGGCTGTGCTGCTGCGACAGATGGTCGAGCAGCGCACCGAGCGGGCTGGAGGACTTACGGTCCATGCGCCTTCGTGTCCGTGGCGGACTGGCGTGGAATCGGCGCGATCTCCACGCGGCGGTTCTTCGCGCGTCCGGCATCGTCGGCGTTGGAGCTCACCGGCTGCTCCGCACCAAATGCGGCGGCAAACACGGAAGGCGACGGCACGCCATCGGCGATCAACGCACGGGTGACGGTGAGCGAACGCTCGGCCGAGAGCTCCAGGTTATCGGCGAACCGGCGGTTGCCTTCATGCACGGCCTGGTCGTCGGTGAAGCCGCTGACCATGAGGATTTCGTCGCGTGACTTCAGGTACGTGGTGAGCGGACCCGCGAGGGTCTTCAGCAGCTCGCGGCCTTCCGGCTGCAGCTGGTCGGAGTTCAGCGCGAAGAGGACGCTACCGCTGATGCCGATGCGCCCATTGACCAGCGTGACCCGGCCTGAGGCCAGCGGCGCGGCAAGCGCCTGCTCCAGCGAGATGCGCCGATGCTGCTCCTCCTGGCGCTGCTTCGTCTCCTGTTCCAGCTTGCTGGTCAGCTGCAGCTGCATGCCGATCACGCCCACCAGGATCAGGACGAACGCACTCAGCAGCACGGACATCAGGTCGCCGAACGCGGCCCAGATAGGTGCGTTGGCTTCGCCGTCGACGTCGAGCTCTTCGCTCATGCCTTCGCCGCCCCGCCGCGCTTCACGGCCAGCTGCTGCATGTCTTCAAGAATCTGCTTCTGCGATAGGACGCTGAGGTCCACCACCTCGCGCGCCTGCGCCACGTAGTAGGCCAGCTGCTCATCGCTACGGATGAGCGAGCGATCCAGCGCTTCGCCGATGGCCTGCAGGCGCGCCAACAGCGCGTCGTTCGACTGGCCGAAGGACTGCACCGCGCCGCTGAAGGCTTCACCCAGGCTCGCCACGTTCTCGGCGCTGCCGGTGATGCGTTCGGCTACGCCTTCGAGCTTGCCGGTCTCGCCTTCCACGTGTTCGATGAAGCGCGTGCCGACGCGATCAAGCAACTCGGCCGACGTCGTCACCAGGCCATCAATCGCGGTGCGCTGTTCGTTGGAGGCGTGGTTCACGGCGCCGAGCAGCGTCTCGACCGTTTCGAGCAGGCGGCTGCGCTCCTCGAGCATGGCGGTATCGCGCACCATGCTGTCCGACAGCTTCTGGCGCAGCTCGGCCACCACGTCGGCGGCGGCCTTCGGCGCTTCCGAGGCGGCGTCGACCAGGCGCGAGATCTCGGCGATGGTCGCGCTGGCGTGCTGCTGCGACTGGCTGGTGATGTCATTCGCGGTACGCGCCAGCGACTCGCCGATCGCGGCGTGGTGGGTAGCCGTCGCCTCACCCGCCTGCTTCCACTCCGCGGACAGCGCAGCGGACATGCCCTCAAGGGCGCCGGTCCATGCGGCGAGACGCTCGGCGTCGCGCGATTCAAGCGACGCCTGCAGCTCGCCCTGCGCCGCATGCACGGCTGCGACCAGCGCGGTGGCCTGCGCACCGAAGGCGGCCGATGCGGCATCCATCGCCTTCTCGTGGCGAGCGACCAGGGCGTCATTCGTCGCCGCGCTGCTGGCGGCGACGGCTTCGTTCGTGGCGATGCTCTGTGCGGCTATGGCCTCGTTGGCAGCCACGGCGCGATCAACGAGCGCATCGTTCGCCAGCGTGTTGCGCGTGACGATGTCGTCGAGCGATGCCACCTGCTTCGCCAGCGTGCTCGACCACGCGTCGGTCGATGCCTGTGCCGAGGCTTCGAAGCGATCGGCAACGGCGTCGACCATGGTCGTGGCGCGCTGTTCGAAGGCGGCGGTGAAGGCATCCAGTGCGCCGCGCAGGTCCTGTGCCTGCGTTTCATTAGCGGCACGCTGCGTGGCGATCGCATCGTTCCACGCGGAGGTGACACCCGACGACGTCGTGGCGAAGCCGTCTTTCATGCCATCGAGCTGGCGTTCGACGGCCTTGTTGACGCTCTCGTGCAGCGCGGCGGTTTCGCGGGCGATGCCGGCCATCGTCGTTTCGAAGATCGGCTGCAAGGCAGCGCTGGCGGCGCGCGCACTATCCGCGACGCCTGCCTTCAGCGACTGCTCCACCGACGACGCCAGCCGCGCGAACGTGGCCTCGGCCTTCGAGTGGAAGGCGTCCTGGCTGTCGGCGTGGCGCTGGCCGGTGGACGCGTTCTGGGTTTCGATCGTCGCCATCATCGCCTGCAGGCGGTCGATCAAGGCCGGCATCAGTTCGGTCTGCTGCTGCAGCAGGCGGAACGAGGCTTCGCGCTGGTGCGCCTGCGAGAACACACGCAGCGTGCGCAGCGCCTTCGCATCGAGATGCTGCACGGCGAGCAGGCGCTCGCGGCGCGCCAGGGCGGACAGCAGGCCGAGCATGGCCGACGTGGCCACACCGGCGATCGAGGTGCCGAAGGCGAAGCCGAGGCCCTTCACGGGCGCGGCCAGCGAGCCGCGGATGGATTGCAGGTCGGTAGCGCTTTCCAGCGCGATGCCGGTACCGCGCAGCGTCGCCATCATGCCGAGCAAGGTACCGAGCATGCCCAGCAGTACCAGCAGGCCGACGAGGTACGGGGTGAGCGCCGGCAGCGGCAGCGCCACGCGCTCGCCTTCCACGCGCAGGCGCACCGCGTTGCGCAGGCTCGGGTGCAGGCGGTCCAGCCAGCTGCCCAGGCTATCCGGCGTGCCGGACAGCTCGGCCACCGCGGTCTCCAGCGTGCCGGTGGCCTGGCGGTAGCGGTAGAGCTCGATGGCACCGGCGAGGTAGCCCAGCGCCACCAGCGCGGCGATCAGCGCGCCCAGCGGGTTGGAGCCGACGTAGCCGATACCGACCCAGGACACGACCACCAGGCCGGCCACGAACACGGCGAAAGGGAGGAAATTTCTACGCATGACTTACCAGTGATGGGCTTTGCAGGGCTGCGAGCAGGCCTTCCAGCGGTTGAAAACGTACGTCGAGTTCGGCGAGCAGGACATCCTGCATCTCGCGAACGAAGAGATCGATCCAGACGCCCGAGGTGCCCTGGGCCTCCGCGGCGGCCTTCCTGGCTTTCTCGAAGCGGGCCTCCAGCACGGCGGGCACGCCGCCCAGCAGGCGCTGTTCGCGCGGGCTCAGGGCGCCTTCCATCACCGCATCCACCTCGGCCAGCCTGGCCAGCTCGGGAGACGCCGCCGCGAGCTGGTCGCGCAGCTCACCGCGGAGCTTGCCGGTGGTGCCCTGAATCGAGCGTTGCATCATGAGGTAGCGCTCGCGGAAGGCCGAATACTCGATCCGGCTGTCCAGCTCGCCCTCGACCGCGCCCGCCCGGGAGACAGCACGGGCACGGGCCCGGGCCCAGCTGGGTTCGTCCATGAGGGTCTCGACCAGGGCGGCACGGGCGGCCGCCAGGCTGGCTTCCGTCACGGCCTCGCCCGGCTCGGCGCCTTCCGGCAGGGGCGCCACGGCGCCATCCAGGGCCGACGAGAGGGCGAGCGACTGCGTCCAGCTGAGCCACTGGCTCAACCGGTCCGGCAGGAATCCGCCAGGCTGGCCCGCGTCGACCTCCCCCAGGCGCGCCAGGAGGCGCACGAAGGTCGATCCACGGACAGCGGCTCGTGAGTGGCTTGGCGCCATGCTAAGTCGCTAAAAAACGAGAAGTTTACCCTAAGAGCGTTAAGGCCTGCCCCGGGCGGGCTGGCGGGGCCCGATTTCTTGGGATCTAATGCGCCCACGGGGAATCTGAAGGAACACATCGCCATGAAATGGATCATTCGCGTGGGCGTCGTCGCGCTCATCCTGTTCGGCCTGAACAACGTCCTGCATCGCGTCATGCGGAAATACGAGATGCACAAGCTGGACGTCGTCTCGGCAGAGCGGATCGACAAGCTACCAGCCGACCAGCAGCGCACTGCGGCGCTCGCCGTGTACCTCAGCTTCTTCTGGGGCAATACCACCCTGCTGCCTGCCATGTGCAAGGAACAGGGCGTCGATCTCTCCAGCTACTCGCTCGCCTTCAAGGAGCGCTACAGCGACGGCCATTCCCAGGCCCGGGAAGCGCTCACCAGGCTAGGGCATAGCGAGCAGGCGCTTATCGCCGCCGTGGCGTCCACACCGGAGCCGCGCAGCGCCTTCACCGCCATGCTGAAGAAGATTGGCAACGACGTCGGCAAGGGCGACTCGGTGGTTGAAGGCTGCCATGCCCTTGAGCACAAGCAGGCCGACATGCTCGACTTCATGAATTTCCGCGAGATATTCCCTACCGTCTGGCAGCGCACCGAACTCCGCTGAGCCCATTGATTCGGTAAACTCGCGTTCCCGCACGGGGCCTATAGCTCAACGGTTAGAGCAGGGGACTCATAATCCCTTGGTTCCAGGTTCGAATCCTGGTGGGCCCACCATTTCGACGATCAACGAGGGAACTCGCTCGATCAGACTTCGAAGCGAGTCCGTGTGCGTCAGAACACGGCGACGGTCTCGGTATCCAACCCTATTCAGCTCGCCAGCTGCATGGCGGGAGAATCGCCGATCAGGCCCCGCCTGCTTGCCTCTGCTCGATTTCCTTAGCCCGCAGGATCGCCTGCGCGTGCATATTGATCTGCTCTTCCTTCTCGGCGTGGTACGCGGCGTGCGCGTCATTCTGATTCGCCTTGTAACCGCACCAGGCGATCCATGAGAAGCCGGACGCATAGGCAAGCGTCATCAAGCCGGATATCCAATGCTCCCAGCCACCAGCGATGACACCGGTGCGGATCTGTGTGACCGCGATGATGAGGAACAGAAGGACCAGCAGGTAGATAAAGCTCTGCGACCTGGCCCCCGAGCGACGGAGCGCCTCATAAAGGCCCCAATAAAGCAGTGGCATGACGACGACCCCGCCCAGGAACTCCGTTACGGGATGTATCGAGGCCGGAAAGAGATCAGCAATCCAGCCCGTAACGGCAGCGGGTGCCATAAGCAGAATCAGATAAAGCAACGCTCGGCCAGCGTAGTACCAGGTAACGGGGACCATGGTTACCGTTGTGTTTCCTCTCACGTGCCAATCTCCATAGTTGCGTGCGTTTAGGACATTCCGTCTGTGTGGGCCAAGAACGAAATGCCCACGATTAACGGCCGCTCATGGAGAAACTTTAGGGGGCGCGTTCGCGGGCCACGGGAGTCGGGTAAGGTCAACAAAATCAGTAGAGTGGCATAGGCGGTCGAACTATGTGAGATCGCGCATCTGGCCGACCTCATGACACGCAAACATCGACACGATGGATCTCTCCATCGAATCGGAACGGTCGCCGGTCGAAATAATCCGGCGACACCGGTGATCCAAGATCCACGCCCACGCCAAACGTCTCACTGGCCGTGAAGGCCACGGGCACCGTTCGGGCGATGACGACGCGGGCGACTTCCGCGCCGTCCACGCGCAGGATGACGGAAGCCGGCCCCATGGGCTTTGCCGATTCGAACGCCGTGTCGACCGTGATCACATGGTGGCCTTCGGCGAGCGGTTGCACGCTGCGTGCCTGGTAGCGATCAAGCATGAGCATGTTGTACTCGTAAACCAGCTGGCCCTTGTCAAGGAACAGGGTTAGCCCGCCGGAAAAGCCGCCCAGTGCATAGAGAACGCCCGACGCCTTTGGGCCGCAGGTGCAGTCGATTTCCACATGGCTATCCTGCTTGCCCAGCGCCGGCGCCGTGAACTCCGGCATGCGGTTGACCGACCCGTCGAAACGCCAGCGCGTGTAAGGCGACTCAATGCGATCCTTGGGGATGGATCCGTAGCCACAGGCCGGCGCCTACGGGCCAGACGAGGTTATCGCGCGACACCTCCTTGAACAGCGCCTTGAGCTCGTCGAGCTTGTCCGGGTGGGTCGTCGCCAGGTCGTGCGCCTGGCTGAAATCCGTCGCCAGGTGGTACAGCTCCCACGGCTCGCTGAGCATGTCCCATGTCTTCAGGCGCTTCGCGGTGCTGGGCGTATCCCACGGCACGAAGGGCCCGAAGGCGCACGCATACCAGCCATCCGAGTAAATGCCGCGGCTGGCGTTGTTCTCGAAGTACTGCGTGGTCTTGCGCGTGGGCACATCGGCGCTGCCAAACGTGTACGCAAAGCTGATCCCATCCAGCGGCCTCTGCTCAAAGCCATCGACGACATCGGGTGGCAGGATGCCAATGGCATCGTAGATGGTCGGCACCACGTCGTTCACGTGATGGAACTGGCCGCGCAACCGTGCATCGGGGGTGATGCGCGCCGGCCACGCCACGGCAAGGGCATTGCGCGTGCCGCCAAAGTGGCTGGCAACGAGCTTGGTATGGTGGAACGGCGTGCATCCGGCCCAGGCCCAGCCGGCGTGGTACATGTTGTCGGTTCTGGGTGAACCCAGCACGTCGATACCACCCAGCTTGTCCAGCGCCGCCCTCTGTTCGGCCACGGTATTGGGAATGTTGTTCTGTGCGAGCAGCTCGCTGATGCTGCCCTTTTGGCCCTCCGCGCTCGATCCGTTATCGCCAAAGATATAGAGCACCAGCGTGTTCTCGGTCTTGCCGAGGCGGTCCATCTCGTCGAGCACACGCCCGACCTGCGCGTCGACGTGTTCCAGGTAGCCGGCGAACACTTCCATCAGGCGACGCTGGAACGGTCGCTCCTCCTCGGGAATCTCGTCCCAGCCCTGCATCGTGTCGGCACGCGGCGTGAGCATGGCGTCGGAGGGAATCCAGCCGCGCGCCTTCTGCCTTGCGAAGACCCGCTCGCGGTAGGCATCCCAGCCATCATCAAACTTCCCCGCGTACCGATCCGCCCACGCCTTGAAGATGTGGTGCGGTCCGTGCGCGGCACCTGGCGCCCAATACATGAAGAACGGCGCGTCGGTCGCATAGGCTTCGTGCTTACGCAGCCACGCGATCGCCCGTTCGGCCAGGTCTTCGGAGAGGTGGTAGCTCTCGTCGCGAGGGGGTTCCACGGGGTTCGTGTTCTCGTACAGCCGCGGCTCCCATTGCGAGGTTTCGCCGGCGACAAAGCCGTAGAAGTAATCGAAGCCATGTCCGGTAGGCCAGCGGTCGAACGGGCCCATGGCCGTGGTCTGGTCCGCGGGGGTGTTATGCCATTTGCCGAAGGCGCAGGTCTTGTAGCCGTAGTGGCGGAGCACTTCGGCGACGGTCGCGGTGTCCTTGCCGATGACGCCGGTGTAACCATCCCAATCCACCGCGCGTTCCGCAATCGTTCCTGAGTGCACCCGGTGGTGATTGCGGCCGGTAAGGAGCGCGGCGCGCGTCGGCGAACAGATCGACGTGGTGTGGAAGCAGTTGTAGCCCAGGCCTGCCTCGACCACGCGGGTGAAGTTGGGGGTTCGCACCTCTCCGCCAACCGTATCGGCCAGGCCGAAGCCGACGTCATCCAGCAGGATGATCAGGACGTTCGGCGCGTTATCGGGTAGCCGCCTGGGACGCTCCCGCCGCTGATGCGTGGATTCCGCCAGCGTGTAGCCCGCCGTGCTGGCAGTAGGTACCGCCGGAAACGGCAGCGAACGACCATCGTTCGGACTCATGACACCGATCCTTGCGGGGGACTCCGCAAGCTTCACCCGCGACACGCAGCGAAGCCACGGTACTTGCCCGGCATGGCATGCCGTGAAACTACTTACCGGCGGCGCTAGGTAAAACTACGCGGCCGCCACGGGGTGATGTTCGCTTGCGGCCATGCCGCCGCGGGTCAACGCTGGTGGCATTGCGCCACACGGCGAGGCCGTCATGGCGATCGCTAAGAGCAGTGGCTCACGTGAGGACCCGCCATGACGCTCTTTCTTGCCATGAAGCTCCTGATCGTCGCGAGCACGGTGCTGCTTGTCGTGTCGCTATCGCTGTTCGCCCGGCTGCAGGATGTCTTCCACTTCATCCGCCATCCCGAGCTGGGGCTGCGGGCCTTCCTGGCGATGTACATCATCGTGCCGGCGGTCGCCTTGGCCTTCATCGTCCTGTTCGACCTTCGCCCCGGCGTGGAGCTCGCCCTGCTGGTGATCGCGCTCTCGCCGGTGCCGCCGAGGTTGCCCAGCAAGCAGCACAAATCGGGCGCCGAGAACGCGTACGTGACCGGTCTGCTGGTCACCTCCGCGCTGGTGTCCCTGGTCGTCATGCCGGTGGGGCTTCACGTCATGGGCACGTGGTTCGGCCGCGACATCGAGGTATCCACGGCCGGCATCGCGAAGACGCTGGCGATCACCGTGCTCATTCCGCTGATCATCGGCCTGGTGGCGCAGAAGGTGCTGGGCGAGCGATCCGAGCGCGTCGCCCGCATCCTGGCCAGGCTGTCCATGGTGATGCTGGCGGTCGGCGTGCTGGTCGTCTTCGTGATGATCGCGCCAGGCATGTGGGCGCTGGTGGGCCGTGGCACGCTGATCGCGCTTGCCGCCATGGTGGTGATCGGACTGCTGGCGGGTTATGCGTTGGGGGGCCCCTTGCCGGGTAACCGCAGCGCCCTGGCCCTGGCGACGTCCATGCGCCACCCGGGCGTCGCCCTGGGCGTGATCGCCACCACCTTCCCGGACGCACACCCGCCGCTGATGGCGATCATTGTCTTCACCCTGCTGAACGTGATCATCAGCATCCCTTTCCTGAAGCTCGTGCAGCGATCAAGGGGCGCGCCTTGAGCGCTTGAGCCCCGTGGTCGGTTACTCGTGCGCGCCGGCAAACGCCGTATGCATCTGGTGCAACTTCGCTTCGTCATCGGCGGACAGGTTCCGGGGGCCAAGCACGATGTCGACCTTGTCGATCTTTCCGGTGAAGCGGAAGGGGAGCTTGTAATCGCTGGTGACCGGAGAACCCGTGTCGGAACCGACACCGAAGGTATCGATGCCGAAGCGGCCGGCGACGGTGTTCTCGATACGAGCGTGGCCAGCGGCCTTGCCGTTGATGGCGAGGGTGACGTCGCCGCCTTTGCCCAGGCCGCCGCCGTCGTATGCGAACTCGACGGCCACTGTGGATTTGCCGGTGGGAAGCAACACGTCGGAGACGACTTTCGTGCGTTCGCGTTCGAACCAGTTGTACTGGTAGACGAGCCTGCCGTCCTGCACGTAGAGCACGTAGCCCGCCGAGCCACCGCCGGCCGCCACGATCACGCCCTCCCCTCCCTTTTCGGGCAGCTCGATGTCGGCCGTGATCCGGTGCGAGCGGTTCTTGGTGTTGGGTGCCGCGGTCTCGGCAAGGCGTGACGCACCGGCGTAGTACGTGAAGTGCGTACGGTTCGGATCCGAGCCACCCGGCGACGGCTTGGGCACGGCGAGGCGCCCCGCACCGCGGTCATCCAGCGGGTAGACGTGGTTCTTCTCCGCTTCTTCGTCGAAGAGGGCCTTCAACTCGGCAAGCTTGTCGGGGTGCTTGCCGGCGAGGTCCTTGGCTTCGCTGAAGTCTTCATCCAGGTGGTACAGCTCCCAGCGGTCCTTCTCCCAGTGGCCCGGGGCCAGGTCCTGCCGCCACGGCAACGTGTGCTGCGCACAGGCGATCCAGCCCTTGTCGTAGATGGCGCGGTTGGTGAACACCTCGAAGTACTGGCGCTCGCGTACCGGCCGCGCCTTCGCGTCGCCGAACGTCGGGAGGATCGATACACCATCGATCGGCATCTGTTCCACGCCGTTGACTGACACCGGCGCAGGAATCTTCGCCGCGGCATAGATCGTGGGCGCGATATCGATCAGGTGGGAGAACTGGTCACGCACGCCGCCCACATCCCTGATCTGCGCGGGCCACGAAACCACCATGGGGTTACGCGACCCACCGAGATGCGAGGCCACCTGCTTCACCCACTGGAAGGGCGCGTTGCCGGCCCATGCCCATCCCAGCGGGTAGTGCGGCTCGGTGTTCGGCGCGCCGATCTCGTCCATTTTCTTCAGGTTGTCTTCCAGCGATGACGGGACGCCGTTGAGGTTCATCACCTCGTTCAGCGTGCCCTGCGCGCCACCCTCGGAGCTGGCTCCGTTGTCGCCCACGATGTAGAAGACCAGGGTGTTGTCCGCATCGGGAAGCGCTTCGATCGCCTGGATAAGGCGGCCGCATTCGTGGTCGGTGAAGGCGAGGTAGCCGGCGAAGTTCTCCATGAAGCGCGCATAGAGACGTTGTTCGTCGCCACTAAGCGATTCCCACGCCTTCACCCATTCGGGCCGTGGCGTGAGCTCCGTGCCGGGCGGGATCACACCGAGTTCCAGCTGGCGCTTGTAGGTCGCCTCGCGAACGGCATCCCAGCCCGCGTCAAACTTTCCGGTAAATTTTTCGCGCCAGGCCACGGGCGCGTGATGCGGCGCATGGGCGGCGCCCGGCGCGAAGTACATGAAGAGCGGCTTCTGCGGTGCCACCGACTTGGCGTAGCGCATCCAGTTGATCGCGCGATCGGTCATGTCGGTCATGAGGTGGTAGCCCTCTTCGGGCGTCTTGTCCGGCTCCACCGCCACGGTGTTTTCGAACAGCACCGGGTAGTACTGGTGCGTTTCGCCACCGATGAATCCATAGGAATAATCGAAGCCCATGCCGGTGGGCCAACGATCGAACGGACCGGCGACGCTGCTCTCCCAGTCGGGCGTGTTGTGGTTCTTGCCGAACCACGCCGTGCCGTAGCCGTTGCCCTTCAGCACCGCGCCCACCGTCGCCGCGCTGGGTGGAATCATGTTGTTGTAGCTGGGGAAGCCCGTGGCCCACTCGGCCAGGAAGCCCACGCCACAATTATGGTGGTTGCGACCGGTGATGAGCGCGGCGCGCGATGGCCCGCAGATGGCCGTCGTGTGGAAGCGGTTGTAGCGCAGGCCGCGCGCGGCCAGCTTATCCAGCTCCGGCGTCGGTACCGGGCCACCAAACGTGCTGACCTGGCCGAAACCGACATCATCCAGGAGAATGACCACCACGTTAGGCGCGCCGTCGGGTGGCGTGGGTACTGCAGGCCAGTCTTCCTTCGAGTCAACGTAGGTTTTTCCGATGACCCCTTTGAATGGCGGTACCGGTAATGGTAGGTGGCTACGATCGATGCCAGTGGACATGGCTCCTGCTTCCCGTGAGACGGCCGCGGTGACGTGCCAGATGTTTGACTATTCGTCCATCCACGGGAGCCGTCATCGGTTACTTTGCTATGCACCGATCAGTACAACTACGTAGCCAAGGCTATGGTGGCGCGCTACTGGGCGCTACTGGGCGCTACTGAGCACCAGCGAGAAAAACATGACCTGGGCGCCGTTGTACAACTTGAAGAGCAACCGATGGCGCCCGGCAGAGAGTCGAAGGCGCAGCTTGCCCTCGCTCAAGTTGTAGTCGGCGATTTCCCGCCTCATCGACCGCGCATCCACCATGAACCAGGGTTTCACCGGCGCGCCGCCCTTCCAGACCAGCTGGTCGTCTACCCACAGCTTCGCGTCGTCATCGGCCCCGACCCAGGCCCAGATTTCCATGTCGCGATCAAGACTCAGCTCGGTGTATCCGTAGTAGATGGCGCTTTCGGCGGGATCGGGAAGGAACATCGGGTACTCGCTGGCCTGGACGTAGCGCCATGTAAGCGGACCGAACTTGCCCGCGTAGGTGCCATCCAGGTCGACCGCTATTTCGGGCAGCTCCGCATGATCCAGGGGGTGATCGCCGATCGCCTCGAACGGCCCCACCACATACCATGTGTCGACATACACGCGATTGGCATACGTGCCACCGGCGCCCACGCTGCGGCCCCCGGCCGCCCGGACCGGCGCATCAAGCGGCGGGATGGTAGAGAAGCGACCGCGTGGAACGATATCCGCGCCGCGACTGCCACCCGAGGCAACCTCGAACGGCGTCAGGCGGGTGTCTCCTGCCGTGCCGAGTAATCGGGGGCCCCCCGCGCCGCTTTTGGAGGCCGCCCCAGCAGTCGATGCGCCAGCGGGTGAAGCCGCCTGAAGCTCACGTGCCAGCGTGGAGACGATCTGGCTCTTGAGTTGGGCCAGTTGCTCGAGTGCCTGCGCCTCCGTGTGCGGCATCGTCGGTAGCGGCGGCAGGTCGGCGTGCGTTTGCTTCAGGGCCTCGTAGCGCGTCCGCGCTTGCGCCAACGCCGCTTGTGCCGATTCAGCCGGCTGGAGCGGGGGTGGCGTGGGCCCGTGCGACCGCTGCGCGAGGGCGGTCTCGGCCGAGGCCATATCGTTCAGGCGCTGAACCGCCGCGGCCTGGAAGGCTGCGTTGCGGGTCGCATCCACCCGCTTTCGCGCCGCCTCCGGCGAGGGTGGCCGTTGCGCCAGGTAATACACGAGGCCCAGCACGAGGGCGTGCGCCAGGATGGACCAAAGCACATCGCGCGCCGGGTTGTCATGGCGGACGGGGCGATAAGGGTCCCACGACGATCGCGTGGCCATATCAGTCCCGGACGTGGACCGCGAGATTGGTGAGTCCCTCGAACGCACACATGTCCATGACGCTTACGACATCCTGGAACTGTGCGCGACGATCCCCGTCGATGCGAACAATCGCGTGCGTATCGTGGGCCGCCAGATCGCGGAGACGACTCTTAAGCTGCCCTTGCGTTGTCGCAACGCCGTCGACGTAGATGGCTCCGTCACGCGCGACGGTGATGAGCACGCCCGTCGACGACGCCTCGTCGGCGCGAAAGGTCGCTGCCGCCTTGGGAAGATCCACCGGGATGGATCGATTGCGCTGCTTGTCTTCGTTCTGCTTGAAGGTGGTCGCCACCATGAAGAACATCAGCAGGAAGAAAATGCAGTCGATCAAGGCCACCAGGCCGATCTCCGGCTCCTGGTCATCGCCCAGGTCGATCCTCACGGTGTCGCGCCGGCCGTCGTACGTACGAAGTGGGTGCGCAACAAAGCGCCTGCCTGCCGTTCCAGCTCGAGACCAAAGGCAGTGATGCGGTATTTGAAGCCGTGGTAGAAGGCCAACGCCGGAAGCGCGACGCAAAGGCCGGCGGCCGTATTGACCAGCGCCTTGGAGATCCCGCTCGCCAGCAACGCCGGATCAATCGGACCGTTCAGGGCAAGCGCGTGGAAGGCCTCGATCATGCCGGCAACGGTGCCCAGCAGCCCTACGATGGGCGCGACGGTCGCGATGATCGCCAGGGGGTAGATGCGGCGCAGATGTTCGCGAAGCTCGATGGAGGCGATGTCTTCCACCCCTTTGGTGACGCTCACCAGGTCGAGCGAACGATAGGCCAGCATGTAGTGCAGCATGCGCGAAAGCGTGCTCGAGTGGCTGGCGAGCAATGTCTCGGCCTGGTCGAGCTTGCCTTCCTGCCACAGGGCATCCGCCCTGCGCGCCAGGCCCTCGGGGACCACGAACTTCCTGCGGACGTGGCGGACCCGTTCGATCACCACCCATAGTGCGATCACCGACATCGCAAGCAGGACCACGAGGGCTACACCTCCCTCCCTCAACGGGCCGACGCCATCGAATCCCTGCGCATGGGCGGGTGACGCCAGGACCGCCGCAAGCGCAGGGATCATGGTCAAGCCATAGCGTTTGGCCATCGGTGTTTCGTGCATAGGTCGCCTTACCGTTTGTGAAGGTACCAGCGCTGACGTGTCTACTATATCCATAGTAGATAGACAGGCGCAAACGGGGCCGGCCGTGCCCGCCGTGACATGTCTTTGTCATTTAGCGGACCTACGTTGGATTGCTCGACAGGCAACCAACGATAATTTCCCATGGACAATGCTCGACGCCGTTTCCTGGGCGTTGCCGGCGGATTCGCCGGTACGTGCGTCTTGATCGATGCCTTGCGCGTGGCCCAGGCCATGGATATGCCGATGGCCATGCCGATGAAGCAGCGGATGGCCATGCCGGGCCTGGCCGCGCCCAACGTGCCGCTGGTGAACCCTGTGACCATGGCAAAGTTCGTCGATGCCCTGCCGGTGCCACCGATCGCCCTGCCCACGGGCAAGCGTACTCACGCCGCGTTCGGGAGCCGGCCGTTGCCGTTCTACCGCATGCCCATGCGGGCCTTCAGTGCCCGGGTGCACCGGGACCTGCCGCCGACACCGCAATGGGGTTACGCAGGGTCAACACCGGGCCCCACGATCGTGACGCGCCGTGGCGAACCGGTGCTGGTGGAATGGGCCAACGAGCTCCCCACCCGCCATTTCCTGCCTATCGATCACGGTATCCATGGCGCGGAGAAATCCAAGCCAGACGTTCGCACCATCACCCATGTGCACGGTGCGCGCGTGTCCGCGCCGAACGACGGCTGGCCCGAAGACTGGTACGTGCCGGGAAAATCGTTGACCGCCCTCTACCCGGGCGAACAGGACGCCACCACCTTGTGGTACCACGATCACGCCATGGGCATCACGCGGCTGAACATCTATGCCGGCCTGTTCGGCAGCTTCCATGTGCACGACGACGACGAGCGGGCCCTGGGATTGCCTTCGGGCGAGTTCGATATTCCGTTGATGCTCTACGACCGCCTTCTCGCCAGGAGCGGCGCGCTCTACTACCCGGTGTCGGACGATCCCGAGGCGCCCTGGGTGTCGGAATGCCGCGGGGACGCCGTGCTGTGCAATGGCAAGCTGTATCCGTACCTTGACGTGGAGCCGCGCCGCTATCGGTTGCGACTGACCAACGTGGCCAACACCAGCTTCTTCAACCTGTCGCTGTCGCATGGCAAGCCGTTCCAGCAGATTGGCAGCGACCAGGGGTTGCTTGCAGCCCCCACGGATCGCCTGAACATCGAACTCTACCCGGCCGAACGTGCCGAGGTGATCGTCGACTTCAGCGCTTATGCGGGCCAGTCGGTGCAGCTACGCCACCAGGCCGACGGCATCGTCGAATTCCGCGTTCGCGCCAAGGGTCGCCCGGATACCTCGGTGGTACCGGCCGCGTTGCGTCCGGTCCAGCGCATCGATCCTTCCACGGCGGTGCAGGACCGCGTGCTCGCACTGGGCGAGCAGGACGATTCGGGCGGCAATCCGATGACGATGCTGCTCGATGGAAAGATGTGGAGCGATCCCATCAGTGAAAAGCCCAAAAAGGGCACGGTGGAAACCTGGACGTTCGTGAATGTGACGGGCGACGCGCATCCCATCCACCTGCATCTCGTGCGATTCCAGGTCCTGGAGCGCCGTCCATTCGACCTCTTCGCGTGGAACGCCCGGAAGGAACTGAAGTTCACCGGGCCATCGATACCACCGGCCGCGCACGAAGCCGGATGGAAAGACACGGTGCGCTGCGACCCCGGGATGGTCACGCGCATCATCACGCGCTTCGACGGCGAGCCGGGCAAATACGTCTGGCACTGCCATTACCTCGAGCACGAAGACAACGAGATGATGCGTCCCTACGAACTGGTCTGAGCAACGATTGTTCGCAAGATCTTGCGTTGACACGTGAGTGTCATCACACCCTGACGCATTGTCGCCGCCATGCCAACGATTCGTCACATGCGGGGCAGATGCTCACTGCGGTCGACGGGCCACCCATAACCGCGGTCGACAAGCATCAGGGGGAAGACTTCCAGTAGGGAGAAATCGCAAATGGTTACTTGGTTGCGCCGCACGCGGCTCACGCCGTTGTTGATTGGTGCGCTTTCCGTCGGCCTCGGCGGCGTCGTCAGCGCGCAGGACACCACTACGCCCGACCACGATGCGCAGTTCCGCCAGAATGTGCCCGTAGCTCCCTTCAAGCACCAGGCTGGCCCTCCCGGCGGCATCGTCGTACTGCACAAGCCGCCCCACGGCCAGGACAACAGCGGCAATACCGTGACGCCGATCAAGCACGTGATCCTGCTGATTGGCGAAAACCGCACGTTCGACCACGTGTATGGCACCTACACCGCGCCGAAGGGGCAGTCGGTGGACAACCTGTTGTCCAAGGGCATCGTCAATGCCGACGGCACGCCGGGTCCGAACGTGGACCTTGCCACGCAGTTCATGGCCTCGAGCACCGGCAAGTTCGACATGTCGCCGAAGAAGGCCGGCAAGTACAAAACGCTTCCGCAGATGAACACCGGTGGCGCACCCACCGCGGCACCGTTTGCTTCCGCCGCGCAGGCGGAGGCCATCGAGCCGGCCTTGCCCGATGGCACCTACGACATGCTCGCTGCCGGTGGCACGGGCCTGCCCAACGGCGTGGTCGATACCCGTTTCCCGGCGAAGCTCGTCAACGCGCCGGTGGATATGCATGCGTCGATCAGCTACGACGCCTACGCCAACAGCCCCGTGCATCGCTTCTTCCAGATGTGGCAGCAGCTCGATTGCGACACGAAGGCAGCCACCGCCACTAACCCCAGCGGTTGCCGCAACGATCTGTTCCCCTGGGTCGAGACGACCATGGGCGCGGGCAACAACGGCGCGCCGCTGCCGGCGAACTTCAACGACCAGACCACCGGTGAAGGCTCCACCGCCATGCAGTTCCTGAACATGGCCCAGGGCGACGCGCCCTACTTCAAGGAACTGGCCGAGAAATATGCGCTGAGCGACAACTTCCACCAGTCGGTGATGGGCGGCACGGGTGCCAACCACATCATGCTGGGCTTCGGCACCCTGATCTACTACGCCGACGCCAACGGCAACCCGGCCACCCCTCCGGAAAACCAGATCGAGAATCCGGACTCGCAGTTCGGTACCAACAACTGGTGGGTGCAGGACGGCTACGGCGGTGGTTCGTACGTCAATTGCGCCGATGAAAGCCAGCCGGGCGTGAAGCAGGTGAAGAACTACCTGCGCTCGCTGCCGTACCTGACGTTCAAGGGCACGGACTGCAAGGCCAAGGCCTACTACCTGGTGAACAACTACAATCCCGGCTACATGGGTGACGGCACGCCGGCGCCGCTGGGGGCCGACCAGTTCACCATCCCGCCGACCACGCAGGAGAACCTCGCGCTGCTGCTGGAGAAGCACAAGGTGTCCTGGAAGTACTACGGCGAGGGCTTCGGTGGCGGCAAGGAAGACGGCGAGGCCGGCACCTTCTGCAACATCTGCGATCCCTTCCTGTACTCCACCCAGGTCATGACCAACCCGGATCTTCGCGCGAAGAACCAGGACATCAACGACCTCTACGACGACATCCAGAACAACACGCTGCCGGCGGTGTCCATCGCCAAGCCGGACGGCATCCTGGATGGCCATCCGGCTTCGTCGAAGCTGGACCTGTTCGAAGGCTACGTCCGCAAGATCGTCGAGATGGCCAAGGCCAATCCGAAGGTGTGGGATGACACCGTGATCATGGTGACCTTCGATGAAGGTGGTGGCTACTACGATTCCGGTTACATCCAGCCGATCGACTTCTTCGGCGACGGTACGCGCATCCCGCTGCTGGTGGTGTCGAAGTACTCGGTCGGTGGCAAGGTCGTGCACACGTACTACGACCATGTCTCGTTTGACAAATTCGTCGAGGCCAACTGGAACCTGAAGGATCAGATCTCCGCCCGCAGCCGCGACAACCTGCCTAACCCGGTCTCGTTCAAGCAACGTCCGTATGTGCCGGTGAACGCGCCGGCCATCGGCAACCTCATGGACATGTTCAACTTCACCAGGAAGGATGTCAGCGATACCACGGCGATCGCCGACTGATCCCCTGCGGTTCACTCGGTACCGACCCTGCCCGCGAAAGCGGGCAGGGTTTTCGTGTTGAAAGGAGCCAAAGAATGATGAAGCGTTTATCGCCCAGGTTTGCTGCCGCCGCGTGCGTACTTGCCATGACAGCGGCCGCACCTCTCCGCGCGGATCCCGGTGACTTCGGCGCCATGCCCGGGCTGTGGAAGATCCTGGTCCGGCACGTGACCAACGGCAAGGCCGGTGCACCGGAAGTGCACTGGCATTGCGTCGATGAAGGTGCCGATCCCTGGGCCACGTTCGCCGCGTGGACGCCTGCGGTAGGCGAGTGCAGCGCCACGGACCAGCAGCGCCGCAGTACCTCGCTGGCATGGAAGCTCACCTGCAAAGGGGCATCGCCGGCGTCGGCACACGTGGATTTCGACAGCGCCAAGCACTACACCGGCAGCGTGACCATGGAGGGACGCGGCGAGGTGACTCAGGTGGAAGGCGCCCGCTACGCTGCGTGCACCAGTCCGCAGGATTGATGCGTGACACCTCCCGTCGTCACACGTGGATAACCCCGACCCTGTCATAGGTGACCCTCGCCTGAGGGCACCTGTCGTGAACACCCATATCTTCGTGGCCGCACCGGCCGACCTCACAAGGGTCAATGTCTGCCTGCGCTCCGACATCCGCTATTGGACCCGCGTCCTGGGGGTTAGCGAGGAGGCGCTCAGAAAGGCCACCATGAACGTCGGCGACCTTTCGTGGAACGTCCGGGCCGAGCTGCGCAGGAATCGACGCAGGTAGCGGCAATCCCGCGCGAATAGCGCCTCCATCCCGGCGTCTTCCTTCGCCATCCTGTTGCAGCTACCCCATCCAATCCCTTCGCGCCCCTCCGATTGGATCGATTGAATCTCCGCGCAATATGCGATATGAACTCCGACTGCCTTCCTGGGCTCGGGCTTCGCTCCGAGCGATTCCTGATAGCCAAACGGAGATCGCAGCGCATATGTCGGACACACCGAAGCTCGATAACGAGACGCAAGCCGCAGCCACAGGGGAGGCAGCCAGCGACACTCAGGGGAACATCAAGCTCTCCCGCCGCAACTTCCTCGCCGGCACGGCCATCGCCGCGACCGGCTTGTTGATCGTGCCCCGTCATGTGCTGGGCGGCGTCGGCCATACCGCCCCCAGCGACCGACTCAACATCGCTGGCGTGGGTGTCGGCGGCATGGGCGGGAACAATATCCGCGCCCTCGCCAGCCAGAACATCGTCGCCCTGTGCGATGTTGACTGGGGCTACACCGATAAGAATTTCCACAAGATGTTCGCCGACGTGGGGCAGATGCAGGCGAAGCTCGACAAAGCGCCGACAGCCGCCAAGCGGAAGGAACTGCAGGACCGGATCGACCAGACCAGGCTCCTCGCCAAGAAGTACGACTCGATCAAGCGCTACACCGATTTCCGCCGGATGCTCGAGCAGCAGAAAGACATCGACGCGGTCGTCATCGCCACGCCGGACCACCTGCACGCGACCATCGCCAGCGCCGCCATGGCCCTCGGCAAGCACGTGTACGTGCAGAAGCCGCTCACCTGGTCGGTGTTCGAGGCCCGCGAGATGGCCCGCAAGGCCCGGGAAAATCCGAAGCTGGCCACCCAGATGGGCAACCAGGGCCATTCCACCGACGACACGCGCCTGATCCACGAGTACATCGACGCCGGCGCCATCGGCGAAGTGCGTGAGGTCCACGCCTGGACGAACCGGCCGCTTGGCTACTGGCCGCAGGGCGTGCCACGCCCGCAAACCGTACCGGCGCCTTCTGCAACCAGCTGGGACATGGATGCGGTGAACGCGCGGCTCGCCAATGCCATGGCGGGCAACTATCCGAAGCCGCAGGGGCTGGAATGGGATCTCTTCCTGGGCCCTGGCCCCGAGATCGACTACCACCCGCTCTATCATCCGTTCAACTGGCGCGGCTGGGTGGACTGGGGCATGGGCGCCCTCGGCGACATGGGCGCGCACCTGATCGATTCGCCGTTCTGGTCGCTCGACCTCGGCTTCCCGACGTCCATCGAGACTGTCTCGACCCCGTTCAACAACGCTTCGTACCCCACCGGCACCATGACGTACTACGACTTCCCCGCCCGTGGCGAGAAGCCGCCGGTACGGCTGACCTGGTACGACGGCAACCTGCTGCCCCCCGACCTGGAGGCGCTGGGCGCCGGCCAGATGCATGACGGCGGCACGCTCTACGTCGGCTCCAAGGGCAAGCTGGTCCACGAAACCTACGGTGATAACCCGCGCCTGTTGCCGCAGTCGTTGCACGATGCCGTGGGCACGCCGCCCAAGAAGTTCGCCCGCGTCACGACCTCGCACGAGATGAACTGGGCGAATGCGTGCAAGGGCATCGGCAAGACCACGTCGCCCTTCGAGTACGCCGCGCAGCTGACGGAAGTGATGCTGCTCGGCATCGTCGCCCTGCGCACGGGCCATCGCATCGAATACGACGCACAGAACATGCAGGTCACGAACATCCCGGAGGCCAATCAGTTCCTCCGTCGTGAGTATCGCGCGGGCTGGACGCTTTAAGCTCGACCAAGCAAGGTGCTATCTGGAGGCTCCTGATGATGGATCGGATGGCACCTTTCCTGGTTATCGGTACGGTGGTCGTACTTCTCCTCGCACGGTTTTTTCGAGGCGCAAGGCGACCACCGAACCCCAGATTCATCTGTGGCAAGTGCCGCAAGCTCTCTCCCCACAACCATCGCACCATCGGTGCATGGCGCGCAGGCAAAGAGACGTTTTTCTGCGGCGCGTGCCATAGGGC
This sequence comes from Luteibacter pinisoli, assembly GCF_006385595.1. Lineage (NCBI taxonomy): Bacteria > Pseudomonadati > Pseudomonadota > Gammaproteobacteria > Lysobacterales > Rhodanobacteraceae > Luteibacter > Luteibacter pinisoli. Next base: position 280,152 of record NZ_CP041046.1, on the reverse strand, counting down.
TTGGCTGGCTACGCAGCCTCATCTCCCACCCGAGAGAGCTATGCCGCGCGGGCAGGCCACCGGATGCTTTGGCGTCGTGCTGTGGCTGGTCGCCATACCGGCTATGTTGGCCATCGGTCTGGCCATTCGATAGCAGGTTGCGTGCCGTGATCCATCTTCCATCCCTGGACGAGCTGAGCCAACGGATCTGTATCGTTGGCCCCTCCAGTAGCGGTAAGTCGACGCTTGCCGACGCCATCGGACGCCACGCCGGCCTACCCGTGATCCACCTGGACCAGCTGCACCACCTGCCCCATACGGCGTGGCAGCCGCGTCCGCGCGAGGCGTTTCACGCCCTGCACGACGCCGCGATCGCTCAGGATCGCTGGGTCATCGACGGGAATTACTCGTCCTGCATGCCGCAGCGCATGGCGCGCGCTACGGGGTTCATTCTCCTCGATGTGCCCACCCTGACCAGCTTGCGCCGCTACCTTCACCGAACTCTGTTTGAGCGCCGACGCATCGGCGGCCTTGAGGGCGCGCCCGAGCGTGTCCGCATGGACATGCTGCGCCATATCGTCGTCGCCACGCCGGCTAACCGCGTGCGCTATGGGACCATGTACGATGCGCTCCCTCTGCCGAAGGTGCGGCTGTCTTCCACACGGGCAGTCGATGAGGCCTACGCGTCCTGGCAGCTCGAACGGGAGTGCCCGTAAGAGATCAGCCGGAGCACCGCAATGACCCCGTGGAGTCACCCCTGAAACCCGAAGACCTGAAAACCCTCGTCACGCTTGCCATGCCTTACGGCAAATACAAAGGGCGACTCATCGCCGACCTGCCGGGCGCCTACCTTGCGTGGTATGCCCGCAAGGGCTTCCCGCCGGGGCAGCTGGGCGTGCTGCTGGCCCTGGCGCTGGAGCTTGATCACAACGGACTGAAGGGCCTGCTTGATCCGCTACGGACGGATCGCAAGCCACCTCGCTAGTGCGATAGGCGGTGCATCACCGTAGGTAAGGCCCGGTCGACCCCCGCACCACCAACTCGGCGGATAACACCCGCTTCCGCGTCGGCACTTCGGGCTCGTTGAGCAACTCGATCAGCATGGTCATGGCTTCTCGGCCCAGCGCGTTCTTCGGCTGCGATACCGTGGTCAGCGGCGGCGAGGTGTAGCGGGAATAGCGGATGTCGTCGAAGCCCACCACGGAGACGTCTTCCGGGATGCGCAGGCCATGCGAGATGAGCGCGCGCATCGCGCCAATAGCCATTTCATCATTGGCGCAGAACAGCGCGCTGAAGGACTGGCCTTGCGCGAGGAACATCTCGACGGCGCGCTCGCCGGCTTCGATCGAGAAATCGCCCACGGCCGTGAGGGCGGGGTTTAGCGCGATCTTCGCCCGCTGTAGCGCCAGTTGGTAACCCTGCTCGCGGTCGACGCAGATGGGGCTCGACGCGGGCCCGGCGACGAAGGCGATATCGCGGTGTCCCAGGGTCACCAGGTACTCGACGGCCGTGGCCGCGGCGGCGACGTTATCGACGTAGACGCTCGAGATGGCGCTGTCCTTGACGTACTCGCAGGCGTTGACGAGCGGCAGGCGGCCCTCCATGGGAATCGCCGGCACGCGGTGGAACATGGTGATGATGCCATCGGCTTGCCGGGCCGCGACCATGTCGGCATACGTCTGCTCGCGCACGAGGTTGCTCTGGGTTTCGCCCAGAAGCACCGAGTACCCCTTCTCGAAGGCAACCTGCTCGATGCCGCGGATCACTTCGGAGAAGAACGGGTTGGTGATGTCAGGCAAGAGGGCAATGATCAGTCGCGTCCGCGCGGTGCGCAGATTGCGCGCCAGCGCATTGGGCGTGTAGCCGAGGCGCTTGACCACCTCGTGAATACGCAGGCGGGTTTCCTCGCTCACCATCTCCGGGCGTTGCAGGGCACGCGAAACGGTTGCGACTGAAACTTTCGCGGCGGCGGCAATCTCCTTCACCGTACGCACGCGCACAGGCTGCGCCGCAGCATCGGCGCCTGGCGCCTTACCCGCCTTCGGTTTTCGCCTTGATCCGTCGTCACTCACGCGATTTTCATCCCTCTGCCTGCCCGTGATGCCTCGCCCGACGGCCACCGACCACGCCGCGATTATGCTGCATTGCAATGTAATGGATTACATAAAATCGTTGCAGGTGTCTTTACCTGTCTGATACATATCTTGGCATGTTCAGGCCGCCCTACCCACTGGCGGCCCGGGGAAACCAAGCTACTCCACGCAGCAGACGGGCCTTTCGCCCGGTCGCCACGCGGATGTAATCGAATACATTTTGGGAAGAACATGGCAAGCCAGTCGATATCGACAAGCGCCGGGATAACCGGACCATGAAACTTGGCATGGGCCTCGTCGGCCCCGGCTTCATTGCCGCCCACCATCTGGATGCCGTGCGCCGCCTGGGCAACGTCGAGGTGGTCGGCATCGCCGGCTCCAGCCTCGAATCCGCGACAAAGCGCGCGCGAGAGCTCAACGCCGGGCGCGGCTATGCGGACTACCACGAACTGCTGGCCGATCCGGCCGTGCACGTGGTGCACAACACCACGCCGAACCACCTGCACCGCGAGGTCTCGCTGGCGGCACTGCGCGCCGGCAAGCACGTCATCTCCGACAAGCCGCTGGCCGCGACGATGGAAGAGGCGCGCGAGCTTTACGAAGCCGCACGCGCCGCCAACCTCGCGCATGTCGTCACGTTCAACTATCGCGGCTACCCGCTGGTGCAGCAGGCACGCGCGATGATCGGCAAGGGGAAGATAGGCCCTGCCGTCTTCGTGCACGGTTGCTACCTGCAGGACTGGCTCACCGACGAGCGGGCCTACACCTGGCGCCTCGATCCCAAGCTCGGCGGCGCCAGTTCCGCGCTCGGCGACATCGGCTCGCACTGGTGCGACCTGGCCGAGCATGTCACCGGCGCGCGCATCACCGCCGTGCTGGCGGACCTACACACCGTGGTGCCCGTCCGCGAGGTCCCGGCCACATCGGCCAAGGCCTTCACGGGCAAAGCCACGAAGGGCACGCAGAAGCGCAAGATCACCAGCGAGGATCTCGCCACGGTGCTGTTGCGCTTCGACAACGGCGCGCGCGGCTGCGTCACCGTCGGCCAGGTGCTGCCCGGCCACAAGAACGACCTGCGCCTGGAAGTGAATGGCCGCGAGGCCTCGCTGGCCTGGCGCCAGGAACAGCCCAACGAGCTGTGGATCGGCCATCACGCGAAGCCGAACAAGGTGCTCACGCGCGATCCGGCGCTGCTCGATCCTGCTGCCCGCGCCTACGCCCACCTGCCCGCGGGCCATCCCGAGGCCTGGGCGGACGCGTTCCGCAACGTGATCGCTGACGCCTATGCGTGGATCCAGGGCGGCGCGAAGCCGAAGGCCAAACCGATCGCACTACCCACGTTCGCCGACGGCTACCGCAATAGCCTGGTGGTGGACGCGATGCTCAAGAGCCATGCGGCCGGCGGCCTCTGGCAGCCGGTGGAAGATCCACTCGCACCCACACGTACAACGAGGAAACGCGGATGAAATGGCGCCTTAGAGTCATGATGCTGTTCGAGTTCGGGATCTGGGGCGCGTGGTACGTCACCGTCGGCACCTGGCTTGGCAAGACGCTGCATTTCACCGGCACCGAAATCGGCGCCGTCGCGGGCACCACGGCCGTCGGCGCGATCATCTCGCCGCTGTTCGTCGGGCTGCTCGCCGATCGACTGTTCGACACCCGCCGCGTGCTCACCCTGCTGCACCTGCTGGGTGCGGTCTTGCTTGCCGTCGCCGCGCAGCAGACCACCTTCACGATGGTCTATGTGCCCCTGCTGGCTTATAGCCTCTGCTACATGCCGACGCTGGCGCTCACCGCCTCGCTCGCCATGCGCCATATCAAGTCGCCGCAGGAAGAATTCGGCGCCATCCGCGTGTTCGGCAGCATCGGCTGGATCCTGGTCGGCCTGGCCGTCGGCGCCTGGGGCGTGGAAGCCACGGCCTCCCCGCTGCTGCTGGCCGCCGGCCTTTCGGTGGTGATGGCGGGTTACTGTTTCACCCTGCCGCCGACGCCGCCGTTGGCCCGCAACACCCGCTTCGAAATGCGCCATGTGCTGCCTTTGGAATCGCTGCACCTGCTCCGCGAGCGCTCGATGGCCGTGTTCGCCCTCGCCTCGTTCCTGATCTGCATCCCGCTGCAGTTCTACTACGCGTTCACCAACCTGTTCCTCAATGAGGCCGGTGTGGTCAACGCGGCCGGCAAGATGACCGGCGGCCAGATGTCCGAGCTGTTCTTCATGCTCCTCATCCCCTGGTTCTTCCGCCGCCTGGGCGTGAAGTGGATGCTCGCCGTGGGCATGCTGGCCTGGGTGGTGCGCTACGGCATGTTCGCCTTTGGCGGCTCCGGCGAGCTCATGTGGATGTTGTGGCTTGGCATCGTCCTGCACGGCGTCTGCTTCGACTTCTTCTTCGTGGTGGGCCAGATCTATATCGATCGTGAAGCCCCGCCCGCGCTGCGCGCGGCTACGCAGGGCCTCATCACCTTCCTCACCTACGGCCTGGGCATGTTCGTCGGCTCGTGGCTCTCCGGCGTGGTGGTGGAAACCTACACCCGCAGCGACGGGACGCATGACTGGCACGGCATCTGGGTTGTCGCCGGCGCCTTCGCGGCCTTCGTCTTTGCGCTGTTCGTCTTGCTCTTCAAGGATCGCAAGGTCCCCGCCCCCGCTGCCGTTGTCGGCACCCACTGATTCGGGATAACGCTTCATGATGAATCGCAGGCAATTCCTCGCGCGTTCCGCGCTGTGTGGCACCGTACTGGGGCTCGGCCTCGGCGCGCCAGGGAAACTCCTGGCCGCCGCGTCGAAGGGCAAGGGGCTCGGCATCCAGCTTTACATGGTGCTCGACGCTTACCAGAAGGATCCCACCGGCACCCTGAAGACGCTGAAGTCCATCGGTTACACGGAAATCGAGGCGATCATCACCAGCACGGCGGAAACCCTGCGCGACCAGCTGAAGGACGCCGGCCTGGCCTGCCCCTCCATGCATTTCGATAGCCTCGGCTTCGAGCCGGGCATCAAGGCGGCACACACGCTCGGCTCCCACTACATCGTCAGCAGCATGCTCCCGGCGCTCATGCAGAAGGAGAAGGGCGGCGGCGAGCCGACCTATACGCTCGACGATGCCAAGCGCACGGCCGACTACGCGAACACCCTGGGCGCGAAAGCCAAGGCCGCGGGCCTGCAGTACGCGTACCACAACCACCACGCCGAGTTCACCGACGTGGGCGGCGGCAAGACCTTCTACGACGTGCTGCTCGCGGAAACCGACCCCAAGGTCGTGCAGTTCGAACTGGACTGCGGCTGGGTGCACGCCGGCGGCAAGAATCCCGCGGATTACTTCAAGGCCAACCCCGGCCGCATCCCGCTGATGCACGCGAAGGATTTCCTCCCGGGCAATGCCAAGGATTACCCGGGCGCCGAGCTGGGCCGCGGCACGCTGGATTACAAACCGATCATGGCGGCAGCCGATACCTCTGGACTGAAGCACTGCTTCGTCGAGCAGGAAGGCCCGTTCGCTCGTATGAGCTCGCTTGACGCCGCGCGCGTCGATTACGACTACCTGCGCCCGCTGCGCTGAAGGGAAAAGGCATGGAAAAGAACACATTCGACGCCATCGTCGTCGGTACCGGCGTCAGCGGTGGCTGGGCTGCCAAGGAACTGACCGAGAAGGGCCTGAAGACGCTCGTGCTGGACCGCGGCCCCATGGTCAAGCATCTCGACTACCCCACCGCCATGAAGGCGCCGTGGGAGCTGCCGTACGGCGACGAGCCGACGCAGGAAGATCTCGCCCGCTGGCCCAAGCACACGCGTCCGTCGTTCTACGGCATCACCCAGTCCACCAAGCACTGGTTCGTCGACGACATCGACAACCCGTACGAAGAGACCAAGCCGTTCGACTGGTTCCGTGGCTATCACGTCGGTGGCCGCTCGCTGATGTGGGGCCGCCAGAGCTACCGCCTGAGCGAGATGGATTTCGAGGCGAACGGCAAGGAAGGCGTCGGCGTGGACTGGCCGATCCGCTATGCTGATATCGCGCCGTGGTACGACAAGGTCGAGCATTTCATCGGCGTCAGCGGCAATAACGATCACCTCGCCCAGTTGCCCGACGGCAACTTCCTGCCGCCCATGGACCTCAACTGCGTCGAGAAGGACTTCCAGGGCAAGCTGCAAAGCAAGTTCAACCGCAAGCTGATCATCGGCCGCACCGCCAATCTCTCGGCGCCGCTCAAGCACGACCAGAGCCCGCAGCGCGGCACCTGCCAGTATCGCAACCTGTGCATGCGCGGCTGCCCGTTCGGTGGCTACTTCAGCAGCAACTCGTCCACCCTGCCCTCGGCCGAGCGCACGGGCAACATGACGATGGTGACCAACGCCATCGTGTACGAGCTGATCTACGACAACGACAAGGGCAAGGCCACCGGTGTCCGCGTGCTGGATGCCGAGACCGGCCACCAGACCGAGTACTTCGCGAAAGTGATCTTCATGTGCGCGTCGACCTTCGGCACCGCGCACATCCTGATGAACTCCACCTCGACGCGCTTCCCGAACGGCTTCGGTAACGATAGCGGCGAGCTCGGCCACAACATCATGGATCACACGTTCGGCACGGGCGCGCGCGCCATGGTCGAAGGCCACCTGGACCGCTACTACTCCGGCCGACGCCCCACCGGCTTCTACATCCCGCGTTACCGCAACGTCGGTACCGACAAGCAGAAGTACCTGCGCGGCTTCGGTTTCCAGGGTGGCGCAGGCCGCCAGGACTGGACCCGCCTGGTCGAACAGCATGCCCTCGGCGCGGAACTCAAGGAAGCGGCGCAGGAGCCGGGTCCGTGGTATGTCTCGATGATGGGCTTCGGCGAGATGCTGCCCTCCCACAAGAACTTCGTGAGCCTGGACCGCAACCATAAGGACAAGTACGGCATGCCCGTGCTGAACTTCGATGCCGCGCACCAGGAAAACGAAAAGATGATCGGCAAGGCGATCATCGAGGACGCCATGGAAATGCTGTCGGGCGCGGGCTATCGCGACGTCGGCTCGTTCACGATGAACGCCAACGTCGGCGCCGGCATCCATGAAATGGGTACCGCGCGCATGGGCCGCGATCCGAAGACCTCGGTGCTCAACGGCTTCAACCAGATGCATGCCTGCAAGAACGTCTTCGTGACCGACGGCTCGGCCATGGCATCGTCCGGCTGCCAGAACCCGTCCCTCACTTACATGGCGCTGACCGCACGCGCGGCCAACTACGCCGTGGAAGAACTCAAGCGCGGCAATATCTGAGGATCGACACCATGAATCGTCGCGAATGGTTGAAAAGCATGTCCGCGCTGGCCGTCGGTGCCATCGCGGGCCCGTCGTTGCTGGCGGTATTCGACGCGCACGCCGCGTCGCAGAAGCCCACGGCAAAGCCCGAGTTCTTCAATCCAGCCCAGTACAGCCTGGTCGGTGCGGTGTCGGACATCGTGATCCCGCGCACCGATACCCCGGGCGCGGTCGATGCCGGCGTGCCGCTGTTCATGGACCAGCTGTTCAAGGCGGTTTACGCCAAGCCGGACCAGCAGCGTTACCTCGACGCCATGGCGGCGTTCGACAAGGCGGGCGGCAAGCCGTTCCTCCAGCTCGATGCCGCGCAGCAGAAGGCGCTGGTCACCAAACTGCACGACCAGGCGATTGCCGTACCCAAGGGCGGCAAGCTGCCGCCGGCGGCCGACTTCGTGATGATGACCAAGAAGCTCACGATGCTCGGCTTCTTCCTGTCGCAGCCGGGTTGCACGCAGGTGCTCCAGTACGACCCGGTTCCCGCGGCCTGGCACGCCGACATCCCGCTGTCGCAGGCGGGCAATGGCAAGGCCTGGGCCGTCGAGGCCGAACTGAAGATCTGACATGAAGACACTCAAGGGCCCTGGCATCTTCCTCGCCCAGTTCGCGTCGGACGAGGCACCGTTCAACACGCTGGCCGATATCGCGCGTTGGGCCTCGTCGCTCGGCTTCGTCGGCGTGCAGATCCCCTCCAACGATGCCCGCCTGTTCGATCTTGAGCAGGCGGCTACCAGCAAGACGTATTGCGACGACATCACCGGCATGCTCGCCGAGCACGGCGTGGCGGTAACAGAACTCTCCACGCACCTGCAGGGCCAGCTGGTGGCGTCGCACCCGGCTTACGATCGCCTGTTCGACGGCTTCGCGCCCCCGGCGTTGCGTGGCCATCCGCAGCAGCGCCAGGCGTGGGCGGTGGAGCAGCTCAAGCTCGCCGCCAAGGCCAGCCATAACCTCGGTCTGACCGCACACGCCACCTTCTCCGGCGCGCTGGCGTGGCAGCTGTTTTACCCGTGGCCGCAGCGCCCGGCAGGCCTGGTGGAAGAAGCCTTTGCCGAACTCGGCCGGCGCTGGAAGCCGATCCTCGATGCGTTCGACGAGGTGGGCGTGGATGTCTGCTACGAACTCCATCCCGGCGAGGACCTGCACGACGGTGTCACCTTCGAGCGCTTCCTCGACGCGGTCGACCACCATCCGCGCGCGAACATCCTGTTCGATCCGAGCCACATGGTGCTGCAGCAGATGGACTACCTGCAGTTCATCGACAACTACCACGAGCGCATCCGCGCCTTCCACGTGAAGGACGCCGAGTTCCGTCCGAACGGACGCTCGGGCGTGTATGGCGGTTACCAGAACTGGATCGATCGCCCGGGGCGTTTCCGCTCGCTGGGCGACGGGCAGATCGATTTCGGCGCGATCTTCAGCAAGCTCGCGCAGTACGACTATCCCGGCTGGGCCGTGCTCGAGTGGGAATGCTGCATCAAGGATGCACAGCAAGGCGCGCAGGAAGGGGCACCCTTCATCCGCGACCACATCATCAAGGTGACCGAGCGTGCGTTCGACGATTTCGCGTCGAGTGGCAGTGACCGCGCCTTCAACCGCAGCATCCTGGGGCTCGAATGACCACATCGGACCACTCGCCTGACGCCGGCCGCCGCGCCGCGCTGGGACACCTCGCCACCGCCGCCGCCGCGTTCGGCGCCGCCCCGCTGCTGGCGTCCGCCGAGACGCTTCCCGGCAAACCCGCCGCGGGCAAGGCCGGCCCGGGTCGCCTCAAGCAATCGCTGAGCCGCTGGACCTCCAAGGCGCCGCTGCCAGACCTGTGCAAGCGCCTGAAGAGCCTGGGCTTCGTGGGTGTCGACCTGCTGTACACGGACGAATGGTCCACGGTGACCGACAACGGCCTGACCGTCACGATGGGTTATCCCGCCAGGCGCGATAACTTCATCGAGATGGGCTTCAACGACCCGGCCAACCACGCCCAGTTGCTGAAGGAGCTGGAAGCGACCATCCCGCTCGCGAAGAAGGCGGGCGTGCCCAACGTCATCACCATGTTCGGTAACCGCAAGGCCGGCATCGACGACCGCCAGGCCCTCGACAACTGCATTGCCGGACTGTCGAAGATCGCGCCGCTTGCGGCCGAGAACGGCATCACCGTGTGCGTCGAGCTGCTGAACAGCAAGGTGGACCATCACGGCTACCAGGGCGACAGCACGAAGTTCGGCGCCGAAGTGATGAAGGGCGTGGGTTCGCCCAACGTGAAGCTGCTTTACGACATCTATCACATGCAGATCATGGAAGGCGACGTGATCCGCACCATCCGCGACAACATCCAGTGGATCGGCCATTTCCACACCGGCGGCGTGCCGGGCCGCCACGAAATCGATGGCACGCAGGAACTGAACTACCACGCCGTCGCCAAGGCGATCGCCGACCTGAACTACCAGGGCTACATCGCGCACGAGTTCATGCCCGCGCGGCCCGACTCCTTCGAATCCTTTGCCGAGGCCTTCAAGATATGCACGGTATGACATTCCTGCGCACCAGCGCTGCCACCCTCTTTGTGTTCGCCGTGGGCTCGTCGTCCGCCTGGGCGCAGACGGACCCCAAGGCCACCGAGCAGTGGGATCCGGTGCCCAAGGTGGTCACGCCGGGCAACCCGAACAGCGCGCCGCCCTCCGATGCCGTCGTGCTGTTCGGCGGCAAGGACATCGCCCAGTGGGAAGCCTCCAAGGACCATTCCCCCGCGCACTGGAAGGTCCACGACGGCATCCTTACCGTCGACAAGACCTCGGGCAACATCCAGACCAAGCAGAAGTTCAAGAGCTACCAGCTGCATCTTGAGTGGCAGGTGCCGAAGGACATCACTGGCGAAGGCCAGGGCCGCGGCAACAGCGGCGTGTTCCTCGCTTCCACCGGCCCCGGCGACGAGGGTTACGAAGTCCAGATCATGGATTCGTTCAACAACCCGACGTACGTGAATGGCCAGGCCGGCAGCGTCTACAAACAGTCCGCGCCGCTGGTCAATGCCATGCGCAAGCCGGGCGAATGGCAGACCTACGACATCGTCTGGACCGCGCCCGTGTTCGCCGCCGATGGCTCGGTGAAGTCGCCGGCGTACGTCACGCTGTTCCACAACGGCGTGCTCGTGCAGAACCACACCGAACTCGCGGGTGAAACGTTCTACATCGGCAAGCCGAAGTACAACCCGTACACCGAGGCGCCGATCAAGCTCCAGGCGCACGGCGACCACTCCCAGCCGATCAGCTTCCGGAACATCTGGGTGCGGCCGCTGGACTGATCTACTAAATAGATAGTTGACAAACACGCGTCCCCGGCCTATTTCTACTACAACTGTAGTAGCGATAGTCCGGGGACGTGCGTATGAAGATCTCCCTCACCGACCGCGAAGCGGACATCATGCAGGTGCTGTGGGAACACGGCCCCTCGCTGGTGTCGGAGGTGCGCGAACGCCTGAGCGACACCCTTGCCTACACCACGGTGTTGACCGTGCTGCGCACGCTGCAGGCGAAGGGCTATGTCGGTTACGAGGAAGAAGGGCGCGGACACCGCTACTTCGCCAGCGTGAAGCAACAAGCCGCCCGCAAGAATGCGCTCCAGCACCTGACGGACAAGCTGTTCAAGGGCTCCACGGAGTTGCTGCTCACGCACCTGGTGTCCGAGCAGACCCTTACCCCTGAGCAGATCGCCCGCATGCGCAAACTCCTGAAGCCCTGATGCTTGCCTGGATGATCTACGCCGTCCTGGTCGCCATGGCGCTCAGTGCGGCAGGCCTGATCGCCGAGCAAGCTGCCAAGGCCCGCCGCCTGCCCACGCGCTGGCCGTGGCTGGTCGCCATCGTGGCGTCGTTGCTGCTGCCGGTGGCGATGGTGACGGTGTCGCTCCGCGTACCCGGGCACGTGTCGCCCGAGGCGGTCGCGGCGCCGATACCCCTGCGCGACACGACATCCATCCCCCTGGCATCGGCCGTGATCGACTGGAGTGGCACGAGCGCATACACCTCGTCCACGCCGATCAATACGTTGCTCAAGGACATCTGGCTGGCCACGTCATTCACCCTGATGCTTTTCGTGGGCGCCGGCACGGCGCTTTTCCATCGACGCAAGCGCGACTGGTCTATGGGGCATCTTTGCGGCGTGCCGGTGTTCGTGTCCGACAGCGTCGGGCCCGCGGTAGTAGGGCTGATGCGTTCGCGCATCGTCGTCCCGGCATGGGTGATGCAGGAATCGCCCGACCAGCAGCACTACGTCATGGCCCATGAGCAATCGCACCTGGAAGCGCGCGACCCGTTGCTGGTTGCCTTTTCGCTGGCGCTTCTCATGGCCATGCCGTGGAACCCGTTGCTGTGGTGGCAGTTCCATCGTCTTCGCTGCGCGATCGAAGTGGACTGCGACGCACGCGTACTCCGGGCCGGCGGCGATCTTGGCGACTACTGCGAAACGCTTATCCAGGTAGGACAGAACCAGTCCGAGTTCATCGGCTCGGTCACGGCGATGTCGGAATCCCGATCGTTTCTCGAACAGAGGATACGGATCATGTTGTCGAAGCCGAAGAAGTGGGCAGGCGCTTTCGCCTTCATCCTGATCAGCATCGCGCTCGGCATGGCTGTGTTTGCGGCGCAGGTCACGCCGCCTGCCACCCCTGAACCGACGACCAGCCACGCCATATCGGTCAATCCGGCCCTTCTCGATACCTACGTGGGGGATTACGAGATCAGCGACACGTCGATGATCACGGTAAAGCGCAAGGGCGACGGCCTGACCGTCTCGCCGATCGGCCAGCTGGCGGCCGCGGGCACGATCGATGCCCCGGCGATCAGCGCCACACAGTTTTCCGTGCCGCCCGTCGACGCCACCTTCGACTTCGTCACCGGCGCCGACCACCAGGTCAGCAGCATGATCGTGCGCGTCCACGGGGTGCTCTACGTGAACGCGCCACGCGTCGATGCCGCCAGGGCCGCACACATCCGCGACGCACTCGCCGCCAGGGTCAGGAACCAGGCACCGTACCCGGAAAGCGAGAACGTGCTCCGCCGGGCTCTGGATCCCGACAACAGCACCGGCCTCCGTCCGGAGGCGCGGATGAGTGAACTGCAGCGTGCCTCGCTTAAGGCGTATTTCGCGAAGCTGGGTCCGGTCCAGTCCTATCGCTTCAATGGGGTCACCGACTACGGCTGGGATAGCTACGACGTGCAACACCAGAACGGCGCCGAGCAGGTGTTCTTCCTGGTCGACGAACAGGGCCTCATCGTAAGCAGTGTCGTGCGGCGCCAGTAGCGCGACCCGATCATCCACGAAGAAGGAACGCATGATGCGAAGGATCCAGAAGATCGCTTTGCTGGGCCCGGCTGTGTGCGCGGCGGCGTTTGCGGCCCCCGCATTCGCCAGTTGCCCCATCCCGGCAGCGTCCGCCGGCGGCCCCAGCAACGCCCATACCCGTTACGTCGAGACCCAGCTGCGCCCCGCCATCATCAGGAAGGGCGACAAACCCTTCAGCCTCGCCGAGCACATGGCGCACTACGGCGTGCCCGGCCTCAGCGTCGCCGTGATCCACGATGGCAAGCTGGCATGGGCGCGCGGCTGGGGCGTTCGCGATGTCGTGAGCTGCATGCCCGTCACGCCGGATACCGACTTCCAGGCCGCGTCGATCAGCAAGGTGGTCACGGCCATGCTGGCCCTGCGCATGGCCGAGCAAGGCAGGATCGGCCTGGACCGGAATATCAATGATGCCCTGCGTTCGTGGAGCCTGCCCCGGGATCCGAAGCTCGCACCGAACGGCGTCACGCTACGCCAGTTGCTGAGCCACACGGCCGGGCTGGGCGTGCATGGCTTCACCGGCTACATGCCGGGCGCGCCGCTACCGACGGCCGTGCAGATCCTGGATGGCGTGCCGCCCGCCAATACCCCCGCGGTGCGGAGCGTGCTTCCGGCAGGCGCGCAGTTCGAATACTCCGGTGGCGGCTACGTGGTGACGCAGCTCGCACTCGCCGACGCCAGTGGCCTGCCCTTCGAGACGCTGGTGCAACGCGAGATACTGGGGCCGCTCGGCATGACGCGGAGTGCCTTCGCCATGCCGCCCACACCAGCCATCCTGGCCAATGCGGCCTTTGCCCATGCCAACGGCAGCGTCATTCCCGGTAACTACCGCGTCGATCCGGAACTCGCGCCCGCGGGCCTGTGGACCACGGCGGGCGACCTCGCGAAGCTGGTGATGGACCTGCAAGCCTCCGCCGCGGGCAAGACCGGCCACCGCCTCTCGCCCGCCATGACACGGACGATGATGACCCCGGTGAAGGACAACTGGGGACTCGGTGTCGCTGTGTACCCGTCCGGGATCCCGCGTTTCATGCATGACGGCGTGAACGAGGGATACGAGTCCTACATGGTCGCGTATACCGACAAGGGCGATGGCGTCGTCGCCCTGGCCAACGGCGGCGACGGCCGGCGGGTGATGAGTGACGTCGTCCGGGCCATCGCGACCGATTACGGCATGACCGACATCGCGATACCGGCGACCGAGGAAAAGACGTTGTCGCTCGCCGAACTCTCGAAGGCCGCCGGGAATTTCGTGGGTGGCGGCCTGGCCGTGACGCTCGAGGCGCGTCCGGACGGGCTTTACGCCAGTGTGGGCGGCCCCGTGCCGGAACGACTGATCGCGCTGTCGCCCCGGCGCTTTCGCTCCGAGTCCCTGGCCACCACGGTGGAGTTCACGGCGGACTTTTCGAGCATGACCATGATCGAAGGTCCGCCGCCGATGAAGCTGGTGCGTATGCCGGCGCCTACAGCGCCATCATCCAGTGCGCCGACAGCACCTGCGACTGGTCGCGCTGCCCCTTCTCGTAGTCATAGCCCAACTTGAGCGACGTGCGCGCGGACAACGCGGCATTGAGCCCCAGGTTAAGCACGCCGCTGTAGCGCGACAGGCCGATACCGGCCAGCGGCTGCCACTGCGAGAGACCCACGAAGCTCGCGTCGAACACATCACCGTGCGACGCGAGCGTGCGGCGGAACTGCGCACCCACGGTGAAGTCCACGCCGCGGCCATCCTCAAGGGTCCAGTGGCGCGCGGCACGCAGGCCCGCGCCGGCCTGCCAGCGATCGAGCGTCTGGCCATCCGTGCGCAGGCCGAAGCCATCGGCGCCCTGCTCGGTGAAGCCGCCGCGGTTGATGCTGGCGTACTCGACGTTGACGAACGGCATGACGCGCGTACCGGCCATGTCCAGGTGCAGGCCGGTCTCGCCGTAGGCGACGTTGTAGTTGCCGCTGTAGTTCGTCGACACGCCTGCCGCGCTCGTCCCGAGCAACAGCTGGCGGCTCACGTCCTGCTGGAAGTGGCCGAAGCCCACGCGCCCCTGGGTGTACCAGTTCCCGTTGAGCCATCCGGCGTACAGCATGCCTTCGGTGCTGCGGCTGCGATTGTGGTCGTTGCTCTGGTCGAGCTGCTGCTGCCCCTGGCTCTGGCCAAAGGCAAAGCCGGCCACGCCCGAGCTGCCCACCTGGCGGTCGCTGCCGACCAGCCAGCCATTGAGCTGGAAGCCGACGCCGTCGTAGCCCGCGCGCCCCATGTCGCCACCGACGCTGAGGTTCTGCGTCCACGTGCCGAAGCCGGCCTTCTTGCCCAGTACGTCATCGAAGTGATCCGACAAGGCACGGCCGGAAGCGTCGATGGCCTCAAACGTCATCGCGGCACTGGCGGCATGCAACTGGCCCGACAGGCTCTGCAACGACGCCTGTGCGGCCTGCAGCGTAGGCGCCTGCTGGAAGGCGCCGGCGGCCTGCACGAAGCCCGGCGACACGCTCGCCGTGTCGCCCGTCGCGATCTTGCTGTTGAGCTGGGTGAAAGCGCCCTGCACGCGCTGCGCGCTGTTGAGCGACGCGGAGGTATACGACACACCGTTGCCTGCGGCAGCCGTGGTCACGTTGAGACCGGCGGTGTCGAGCCAGGCGCTGTGGCCGTCGTAGCTGATCGTGTTCGCGGTGAACACGACGCCGGTGTCCTTGACGAGCTGGCCGAACGTACCGGTGAGGCCCTGGGTCGCCGTCAGGACCTCCGTGTGTGCGTTGCTGACGTACCCACTGTCCGCGCCGGTGATCTCCAGCGTGCCGCCCGACAGCGTCGCCGTCCCGGCAACGGCGAGCTTGCTGCCGAGGCTGAGTGCCAGCGTGCCGGTGGATGCCTGGGTGTAGTTGCCACCGATGGCGGCGTCCCCACCATGCACGGCGACCCTGCCGGCATTGATGAGGTTGCCCGCCACGCCAGGAAGTCCCGGGCCCGGGCCCGGCGAACCGGCGATGTCACCGTCCAGGGTGCCTGCCTGGTTAACCAGCACGTTGCCAGGCATGGCATGGTTCGTCCGGATCGTTCCCTTGTTGATCGTCGTGCCGCCGGTATAGGTGTTCTGTCCGTCCAGGAACAGTACGCCTGAACCGTCCTGGGTCAGCGACCCGGTGCCGGAAATCGTCCGGGTCGCCGCGTAGTTCTCGTAGCTGTCGAAAACAAGCGAACCGAAGTTCTGTACGGGTGCGGTCATCGGTACGTAGCCGAAGGTGGCCGCCGGCTGGTTGCCCGTGTTGTCGATTTGCAGGGTGCCGGCCTCGATGATGATGTTCGACGGCGCAAAGCCGCCGATCGGTACGGTGAGCCTTCCGGCGCCTGCCTTGATCATCACATCGTCGTACGGCGCGCCAAGCTGGCCGACGATGCCGCCGGTAAACGTCACGTCGTCGCTGCGGTCGAAGATCACCGTGCCACGGTTGCCGATGACGCCCGTGGTAATCGATCCACTCGTGAAGCCGTCGCCAATCTGGAGCGTGCTTCCTGCACTCACCTGCACCGCACCCGGCGTGAGCTGGCTATTGTCGATGATCCACTTGCCCGGCGAGGTCACGGCCAGCACCCCGGACGAGAAGGTGGTGTTACCCGTCACCGCCTGCGAGTAGCGTTGTACGGAACCCGCGCTCCCGGCCAGTGTCATGGTAGTCAGTGTGCTCGCACCGATGGTGAGGTCACCCTGGATCGAACCCCCGGCGGTGAGCGTGATCTTGTTCGCGGCCGGTGCGAAAAACTGCACATTGCCAATGATGGTGCCAGCGTTGTTAAAGGTGACCGCCCCACTGCTCGCCAGATAGGCGGGCCCGGTTGACTGGACAAGGACAGCGCACGCATTGGATACCGCGCAGTCCCCCGATGCGGTACCCGCAGACTGGATGGTCGACCCGGCGCCGTTCGTGAGCGACCCGCCATTGCTCATGTACACGGCGGTCTTTGCGCTGGAGATCGTCGCGCCGTTGACGTTCATGACATCCGCCTTGTCGCCAAGGTGGATGCCGACGCCCGTCATCGAGTTGATCATGGTGCCTGCGCCGTCGTTGCTGACGCTTCCGCTGTAGTCAAGCTCGACGGCCGTATCCCCACCTTCGATGGAGCCGCCGCTACTGTTCGCCACGGTAGCGCCATCACCACGCAGCAGGACACCGACACGGTTACCCCGGATAAGCCCGCCGTCGTGGTTCAGCACCGTCGGGCTTGCACCGAAGGTGTAATTACTACCGATGGCGTTGTCATTTGTGCCACCGATCACACCCGCGTTGTCCACGACACCGTTGCCCTGCACGAAGATGTTGTTGCCCAGTACGCTCCGCGTGCCCACCTTCAACGTGGCCACGGGATCGATTCCCGCGCGGTCGGCTGCGTTACCGACGATGATGTCACCGGTGCCGAGCTCGCCACCGAGGTCAAGCCTCAACGTGCCCCCCTTTACCTGCGTGCCTCCGGCAAAGGTATTTCGCATACTCATCGATACGGAACCGCTGCCCGTCTTCACGAGGTTACCCGTGCCGCTGATGGTGCCTCCATACACGGTATCGTTGCTGCGATTGAATACGAGGGTCGCGTTGTCGGTGATATCGCCCATCACCGAACCGGACGTGCCGCCGTTTCCGATCTGCAGCGTACCGCCGCTGACCACGGTGCCGCCGCTATAGGTGTTATCGCCTCCCAGGACCAGCGTGCCGGCGTCGGTCTTGACCAGCGTCTGGATGCCCGTAAGCACATTGTTCACGGTCGCCTTGTAGCCTGCGCCGGCCTGCGTGCCATCGCCCACGCGGAAGATGGCCTGCACGTAGCTGGCCTCCGTGCTACCGCTGAGCTGTATCGGATCACCCTGGATGAGGTAGCCATCGGAGGCGAACTGCATGCCGCCCGCGACCACGGCGCCGTTGTCGTTGTTCACGGTGACCGTGCCGGGCGTGCCCTGGAAGATCGCGAACGTGCCGTTGTTGAAATGCGCATTCACGGCACCGCTGGCGTCGGTCCAGCTCGTGTCGGGGCCACCGGCTGTCCACTCGCCGCTGCCGCCGTCGATCACGTTGTTGCCCTTGGGTCCCGCGCCGTCCCAGACGCTGAAGTTCATGCCCCGGGTATCGATCAGGTTCACCTGGTGCGCCACGCCGGTCTGCAGGGCCCAGCTAGTCGAGGCCAGCGAACCGAGGGACAGGCCGTTATCCACCAGGCCGCCGTCGTAGTTGATGAGGCGATGCACGCCCGGGCCGAGGTCACCACCGCCGGCCACGTTGACGTTGAGCGTGCCGGCGAGCGTCAGGTTGCCCTTGACGTTGATGAGGTCGCTGGCCTGGGTGCCGCCAGAGGCCTGGGCGAAGTCGAAGTTGAGCTGCGAGCCTGCATTGAGCTGGGTGGCCGCCGTGAGCGTGAGGTTGCCGTTGATGGTCAGCGTGCCGATGGCACCTTGCTGGCCGGGCGCAAGCGTGGCGTTGCTTCCCACGGTGACGTCACCACCGATAACACCTGCGCCGCCCAGCGTAGCGAGGGGCCCGACGGTCGTCGCGCCTGTTGCCCCGGACTGGTCACCATTAATGTAGAGCGAGCCCGCATTAACTTGCGTTTCGCCCGTATAAGTATTGGTCCCGGTGAACGTCAGCGTACCGTCGCCGCCTTTCGCCACGCCGACCGAGCCGGTGAGATTATCGGCGATGGTGGTGGTCGTGTTGGCAGCTACATCGATCGCCCCGCCACTGTAAGCAGCAGGCGTTCCCGGATTGGTGGGGTTTGTCGGACTGGTAGGCGTGGAGGGCGCCGACGGCGTCGACCTCACGTTGCCTCCCCCACCGCCACCGCCGCAGGCCGACAGGCCCAGGGCCATCATCACGGCCAGGGCGAGCACGCCCGGCTTGTTCCCTTTGCCCACGGCCATCCGACCGGCGGCTCCCGCACCGCACCATGCTTCCATGTATTTTCCCCCTGTGGAGGCCGCATCTTGCCGCAAGGTTTGGTCGCGTGCCAGTGCGCCTGTGGCGGCTACGCTCGTGGCAGATTGCGCCCGTCTAACCCTGCGCAACCGGGATGGAAACCCATGGCTTCCGGGTGATCCGAATGCGTCGGTGAATTGGGCAAGTAGGCGCGTTACTTCTGCGCAGCCTGCCAGCGCAGAAACGCATCCAGCGCGGGGCACAGTGACTGACCCCAGGCGGTGAGGTTGTATTCCACCCGCGGTGGCACTTCGGGGTAGATCACGCGTTCGACCAAGCCATCCTTTTCCATTGTGCGCAGCTGTTGCGCGAGCATCTTCTGCGAGATGCCGGGGATGGCGCGTTCCAGATCCGAGAAGCGCTTTACGTGCCCGCCGAACAGCTGGAAAAGGATTTCCAGCTTCCAGCGCCCCTCGATCAGGGCGAGCGCCTGGCGCGTGAGTGCTGCCGCGCCGAGCGGCGTAGCGACGTCAAACTTACCTTCGGGTAAGCCACCCACGTTTTCGTGCGTTCTTGTCATGGTCCCCAAGTGTATTTCAAGCTGGCTCCATCGGTATGAAACCCCTTTGAGGACTTTTGATGAACGCTCCCTTCCAGATTGACCCGACGGAATTCCACGGCAAGCGCGTGCTCGTGACGGGCGGCACCAAGGGTATCGGCGAGGCGATCGTGCGCCGCATGGTGGCGGCAGGTGCCACGGTCGCGACCACGGCCCGTGGGCCCGATGGCGCGCCGGATGGCGTCGCCCTTTTCATCCAGGCCGACCTTGCCACCACGGCCGGCCGCGAGAAGGTCATCACCGAGGTGATGCAGGCCTGGGGTGGCGTGGACATCCTCGTCTCGAACGTCGGCGGCTCCAGCGCGCCGAACGGCGGGTTCGCCGCCCTCACGCCGGAAGAGTGGCAGCACGCCCTCGACGCCAACCTGCTAGCCGCCGTGGCGATGGATCGCGGCTTCCTGCCCGGGATGGTGGAGCGTGGCCACGGTGCGATCCTGCACATCACCTCCATCCAGCGGAAGCTGCCCCTGTGGGAATCCACGCTGGCCTATGCGGCCGCGAAAGCAGCACTGGCAACCTACAGCAAGGGCTTGTCGCGTGAAGTGGGTCCCAAGGGGGTGCGCGTGAATACCGTTGCTCCCGGCTTTATCGAGACCACCGCCGCCGCGAACATGATCTCGAGCATCGCGCAGCACAGCGGCACGAGCGAGGACGATGCACGCCAGATGCTGATGCAGTCGCTCGGTGGTATCGCCATCGGCCGGCCGGGTACCCCCGACGAAGTGGCCGAACTGGTCGCCTTCGTGATGTCGGACCGCGCGCGGTCCATCCACGGCGCGGAGTACGTGATCGACGGCGGCACGATCCAGACGGTCTGACCGGCCGGGATACTCACATCCCGGCCAGTTGCCCCTTCATGTGCTTCAGCCAGGCCTTGAACTCGCCGCCCGCATCAAGCGTCCGTACGTCCTGCTCGAACGCCATGACCAGCTCGCGCAGGTGCTCGATGCTTGAGGTGAGTACGCGCTTTACGGTCTTTGGCGACACTGACGACGTCGGATCCATGCCGCATCGCGCCACGTAGCCGGCCTTGATGTCAGCAAGCTCCTGGTCAAGGCCGCGAAGCTGGTCTTCGAGGATGGTGTTCCAGCGCCCGAGTCGTTCATCGCTGACCTTGCCCAGCGCCGCGTGGTCGATGTGTTCGAGGTCCTGCTGGATGTCGAGCAGGTCGAGCAGGCTTCGGCTGGCGTAGGCCACGTTCACGCGCTGCATCAGCCCGGCCTTGCGTTCGCGCTCCACCGGATCGCGCTCGCGATCCGGGTGAAGTGCGCTGGCCAGCTTGCGGTAGATGTCCCGGATCGACCGGTGGACTTCGGCTTCTTCGGCCCGGGCACGTTCCTGCGCCGAGCCACGCTTCGGCGTCTTTTTTCGCTTCGCGTGGTACGCCGCACGTGCCGCTTCGCGTTCGCGCTCACCGTCATCGCCGTGTTCACCAGGTCCACCAAGGTGACCGGTCACATCGCCGTCCGGCGACGCGTCGCCACCCTGGGGAGCCCGATAGCGCCGATGCAGTTCTTCGACGGCCACGTCATCGACGGAAGCGAGGACCTGTTCCGCCATGAGTGTGATCAGCTCGGCGATGGTCTGGCGCTCGCCTTTCGTCAGGCCTTTCGTGTCGTAGGCCTGGTCGAGGCGATGCAGCAGCTGGGTACGGACCACATCAAGCTTCGTGCGCAGCGGCATGTAGTCGTTGCCGTAGCGGCGGTTGAAGACGATGCCGAATGCCTCCCACTCCGCCAGCGTGGCGCGACGCTTTTCAATCGCATCGATCAGGCCCTGGAACGCCGCGTCGGCGGGCTTAAGGGCTTTCACGCGACGATCCTGCGTTCAACCAATGCAGCGCGCGGCGAATCCATGCCGCCGCGCGGCTCGGATTCCACACGATCGTGGCCACGCTCTCGGCCGGCATGGCGTAATCAAACTGGTACTGACCCTCGGCGACGGAGACGCGCTTCCCGGTCTTGTTGATGTTGACCAGCACCAGGATGACCGAGCCATCCATCGGATCCACGAAGGCGACGTTGGCAAGCCCCTTGTCGGCATCGGTATCGGTGGACTTCACCCGCAAGGCGCCCGGCATCACGAAGCGGCTGAAATGCGCGATGGCGTAGTACTCGTCATTGCGCGTGACGGCACCCGTCTGCGAATCGATGGTGATGATGCCCTTG
Organism: Luteibacter pinisoli; assembly: GCF_006385595.1. Classification (NCBI taxonomy): domain Bacteria; kingdom Pseudomonadati; phylum Pseudomonadota; class Gammaproteobacteria; order Lysobacterales; family Rhodanobacteraceae; genus Luteibacter; species Luteibacter pinisoli. The sequence continues at coordinate 258,772 of NZ_CP041046.1, read as the reverse complement.
CAGGCCGAGCAGCCGCCGAAGTGCGGGCCGTGGCGCTCGTCGAGGGCCAGGTTCCAGTAGATGACACCGCGCGCCCACTGGCGGATGCCGGTAACGAGCAGGTTGCGGGTGAACCACAGCAGCTCGCCGTTGACGTACAACGGCCAGTCACCACCGGTGCATTCGGTGATGTAGGTGTCCTTGTCGGGATGCGCGCGATGCACGCGGCCCTGTTCGAACGGGCTGCCGTCGTAGCAGTGCCAGGCCACGCCATCGACGTAGCGCGCGGCGGCCGGGTCGGCGAGGACGGCGAGCGGCTGCTCAGGCACGGCCCAGTTGTGGTCCCACTCCAGGATGCCTGTCCGCGGCGTGCGCTTCGCCAGCTGCGGACCGAGATATTTGATCACGCGGGCCCGGGTGTCCGGGTTCATGATCATCCCGGGGTAGCTGATCGGCGAGTACAGCGGCTCGTTCTGCAACGTCAGGGCGAAGATGGGAATGCCGCGACTGCGATAGGTGTCGACGTATTTGACGAGGTAGTCGGCATACGCGTTCTCATACTGCGGCAGCAGCTCCCCGCCGTTGAGGTTCTCGTTGGCCTTCATCCACGCCGGTGCGGTCCACGAAGAAGCCACGATGAGCAGGTTGGGGTTGATCGCCAGCGCGTGCTGCACCGCCGGAATCAGGTAGTCCTCCGTGGGCGCCACATTGAAGTGCCGCAGCTGCGGATCCGTCTCGCCGAACGGCATGTCGTCCATCGTGTAGAGGTTCAACGAGAAATCCGAGGCACCGATGGTCAGGCGCATCATGTTCAGGTTGAGGTTCGGCGACGAACCATACAGCTCGGTCATCAGCGCATGGCGCTGTTCGGGAGTCAGCTTGTTCTGGATGAGCCACGCCGAGGCGTCGGTCATCGAGGCACCGAAACCGGTCATGGACTGATAGGTGCTTTTGGTGTCGATGGTGATGTCGGCATCTGACCCATCGCGCGCCGCCAGGGCAAGGTCCGGCTGGGGCGCGAGCGTGAGCCGGTGGTCGGCCGTGCTCACCCACACCTCGGCGGCAGGCAGCGTGGGCTGGGCCGGCACCGCTGGGCGGGCCGCGGCGACACGGCGCGCGAACCGCGGCACGTTGAGCGCCACTACGGAGATCAGGACGATCAGCGCGACGAAGAACACCAGCGCCCGGCCAGCACCCGGCCTGCGTTCATCCATGCTGGCTATCCATCGCGTCGCTCACATTACCTTTTACTTGGATCACGCCGCCCCTTTCCAGGCTCAGCCAGGGATCTCTGGCTCGACCAGCAGGGCCAGCAACTGCAGTGACTCCTGCCAGCCCAGGTAACACATCTCCACGGGAATCGCGTCAGGAATGCCTTCCTGCGTTACTTTCAGTTCGACGCCCACCAGTACGGGAGCGATGGTAACAGTGGTGACCATCTGGCCGGGCAGGTTCGGGTCGTCGAAGACGTCCGTGTAGCGGAGGCCTTGCCCGGGGGTCAGCGCCAGGTACTTGCCGCCGAACGAGTGGCTGTTGCCCGTGGTGAAGTTGGTGAAGGACATCTTGAATGTCCCGCCCACCTGCACGTCCATGTGGTGCACCTTGCAGGTGAAGCCGTGTGGCGGCAGCCATTTCGCCACGGCATCCGGGCTGGTGAAGGCCCGGTACAGCGATCGGGCGTGGTGCGCAGGACGCGCTGAAGGTTGACGGTACCCATGGTTCCACCTCGGTGTGAGAGCAAGCCGTACCGGCAAGCCTACTTCACCAGCTCGATGAGCGGTTTGCCCTTGGGTACCACGTAGGTCGCCAGCTCCGAGGACGTGCCCTTGTCCAGGTTCTTCACGCTATGGGCCACGCCGGCCGGCACCGTCAGGACCTGCCCGACCTTGTACACGGCGGCGGGCTGGCCCTCGAGTTTGTACTCCAGCGTGCCCTTGAGGACGTAGATGATTTCCTCGCCGGGGTGCTTATGGTTCGGCGCGTCCGTGCCCGGCGGGAAATCGACCCGTACCTGGATGGCTTCCCAGCCGGGGGCTGTCAGGTCATGCCGTTGCAGGTCGACGCGATGCAGGGTGCCGAGCGTGGCCTGCTGCGCATGCCCCTGGCCGGCAGAAACGGCGGCTGCGACGAACACAACCGCACCAAAAAGCGCGTGCTTGATCATGGTCTGGGCTCCTCGTGGCGGGTGGTCGCAGCGTAACGCAACGGCGAACACCACGATTGAAGCACCCTGCCCCGGCGGAACGACTTACGGCGTCGTCGCAGGCGGGGTCGCCACCTGCAGCGGGCCCACCGTCACATGCCCCGTCCAGTCCTCGAACACGTTGTTGGCCTGCTTGTCGACGAACTGCACCACGGCGATGGTCGGTGGGCATGACGAAGGCGCCTTGCCTTCGGCGAGATCGCGCACGTCGAGGCCACCTTCCATGCAGTAGCTGTTGCCGCCGCTGCTTTTGAGCTGGGCCATGCCGTCGTGGTAGCGGGTTTCGGCTCGCGGCGCGGCGACGGCGTCGGCGTACGTGCGCTTCATGTCGAGCAGGTAGGCATCGGCGCGACGCCGTTCATCGGGCGTCAGCGTGGCGCTCAACGCCTGCAGCGGCTGGGTGAAACGCGGCGTGTTGCGCTCGGCGGCCAGCGTGAACCACGCGGCGGCCAGCGGGCGGTTCATCGGCTGGTGGTCGCCGTTGAGGGCCATGACGCCAAGCACATACTGCGCGGGCTTGCTGGCCCAGCTGGCGGCTTTTTCAAACAGGCGCTGCGCCGCTTCGAAGTGTTCGGTGCCGTAGTTCTGCGCGCCAACGCAGTAGAAGTAATCGCCGGGCAGGAACTTCTCCATGCCGATGGCGCAGTGCGCATCGGAGAGCTCCTTGTCCGTGACGTGTTCCGGGGCATCCTCGGCGTACGCCGCCGTGCCAGCGATCATCAAAGCAGCGAAGACCAACGCCTTCGCCGCGTGCATCAGGTGCTGCATGTGTCGCTCCATAGCATGTGCTGGCTCCCGGACCAGCCTCCCCGCCGCGTAGATTTAGCACTTCGCGCGTCGCGGTGAAACGACAATATTTTGCGAGCCTGATGTTGCGAGCCCGCTCAGGCGCCGTCGTGCCAGCCGCCGCCCAGTGCGTAGAACAGGTGGATGCGCGCTTGGGAGACCGCTGATTCTGCGTCAGTCAGTGCGGTTTCCGCGGCCACGCGGGTACGTTCCGCATCCAGCGCGCTGAGGTACGGCGTGCGGCCGGCGTGATAAAGATCACCCGCCTGCTTCGACGCGGTCGTCGCTTCGCCGAGCGCCTGGCGCAGCGTGGCTTCGCGGTCCAGCGCGTGGGCGTAGTCGCTCAGCGCCGTCTGTGTTTCCTTCAATGCCTGGATCACGGCCTGGTCGAACGCGGCCAACGCGACGTCGGCGCCTGCCTTCGCCACCTCCACGCGCTCTTTCGCCGAGCGCGTGGGAATCGTCCAGCTGATCAACGGGCCGATGGACCAGTAGCGCGCGGGTGCCTGGCCGTAATCACCGAGCAGGCCGTTCGACCCGGCGCCAGCGCCCAGCGACACACTGGGATAGAGATCCGCTGTCGCCACGCCGATGCGCGCGGTGGCCGCGGCGAGCTTGCGTTCCGCCTCGCGGATGTCGGGCCGACGGCGCAGCAAGGCCATGCCATCGCCCACGGGAATGGGCTGGCTGGGGGCAGGCACGCTGCTGCACGTCTTCGCTGCATCCGGGATATCGCCGGGCACGTGGCCGAGCAACGCCGCGAGGGCGTACTGCGAGGCCTCGTGGCGACGCTGCAACGGCGGCAAGGCAGCGCGGGCGAGATCGAGCTGGGCGGTGGCGCGCGTGACGTCCAGGCGACTGCCCAACCCGGCGTCGAACAGCCGCTTCGCGACCTCGGTGCCGCGCTGCTGCACGTCGACGGTGCGGTTGGCGACGGCGATGTCGTGGGCTGCCTCGCAGATGCCCACGTAGCTGGCGGCCACCTGGGCGGCGACGGTCACCCGGACGACATCGCGCGCGGCCGTGGCGGCGTCGGCATCCGCACTGGCGGCCTCCACGCCGCGGCGCAGCTTGCCGAACAGGTCGAAGTCGTACGAGGCCTCGATGCCAGTGGTCGCCACGTTGAAGGTGGGCAGTTTTTCTTCCTGCAGGTACGACTCGGCGGAGATCAGGGTGCGCTCGGCGGACGCCGACGTTTTCGCGGTGATCTCGTGCTCGGCTTCCGCCGCGGCGAGGAGTGCGCCCGCGCGACGCAGGTTGGCGTCGGCGGTACGCAGGCCGGCGTTCGCCTGGAGTGCCTGGCGCTCCAGGGCGTCGAGGGTCGGGTCGTTGTACAGGTTCCACCAGTCATCACGCAGGGGCGCGGCAGCGTCGATCGACGTACCGTGCGCCGGAAGGAACGCCCCGTTGGCGCGGGCATCGTTCACCATCGCGCCATCGGGCACGGTGTAGTCGGGTCCGACGGTGGCACAGCCCGCAAGCGACGCGGCGATGACGAAGAGGGGGAGAGTGGCGCGCCAGCTCACGACTTCGCCCTCGCGCGGGTCTCCGTGCGGATCGTCACCGTGGCGGTGCGCCCGGCCACCAGCAGCAGGTCGGGCGATGCCTCGTCGATGCTGATGCGCACCGGGATGCGCTGGGCCAGGCGTACCCAGTTGAAGGTGGGATTGATGTCCGGGAGGCCCTGCGTGCTGTTCGCGCGCTCGCGGTCGGCAATACCGGCCGCCACGCTCTGCACGCGTCCGTGAAGCATGGCGTGCTCGCCCATCACCTGGATCGTCACGGCCTGGCCGGGCTTGACGCCATGCAGGCGGGTTTCTTCGAAGTAGCCATCCACGTGGAAGGAGTGGCCATCCACCATCGCGAACGGTGCGTGGCCGGCACTGACGTAGTCACCCACGCGCACGACATGGTCATTGAGCGTGCCGTCGGCCGGCGCCTTTACCAGCGTCCGCGCCAGGTCGAGGCGCGCGGTATCGGCCGCGGTGTCGTCGGCGTGCAGGCGTGCTTCGGCGGCGGCGAGCTTCGACGTTACCTGCTCGGCGGATTCGCGGGCGACGAGATCGCTGACTTCGCGGTTGCGTGCTTCCTCGCGGCGCAGCTCGGCGACGACGGCGCGCTGTTCCTCCACGGCTGCCTCGGCGCGACGCACGGCCAGTTCGAAGCGCGCGCGATCGACGACGAACAGCGGCTGGCCCTGTTTCACCGCATCGTTGTCGTGCACGTACACCTCGGTAACCAGGCCCGACACATCCGGCGACACCTGCACCGTATCGGCGCGGATATGCGCGTCGCGCGTCCATGGCAGATCGTCATACGCGTGCCAGACATGCACGCCGGCACCGATGGCGGCGGCGACCACCACGAGGGTCACCACGGTGGGCAGGATCCTGCGGGCGAGACTAGCCACGGGCCACCTCCGGCAACAGCGCCAGCACGCCGGCCACGGCCAGTACGTAAACAGCGAGGTTGAACAGCGCCGGGTGCCATACCCAGGCGTAGAAGTGCGTCTTGCCGAGGGCGAAGCGCACGAGGCTCTTCACGCCGTAAGCCGCGGCCATGACGGCCAGCAACGTGGGGAGGTACACGCCGTAGAGGCTGAACTCACCGTACAGGGGGATGTTCACTGGGAGAGGATGGGCTGCGTGGGTTGAGGGGAAATGGGTTCGGCCATCGCGACGGGTGGCAGCGCCAGCAAGGCGAGGCGGTAGCGCAGCAGCGCTGCCGCGGCGTCGCCGTGCGCGCCGGCCAGGGCGGCTATCGCGGTATCGATCGTGGTGAGCAGCGCCGCGGGCGGCGGCAGCGACGTACGTGCGGCGAGACACTGCTGGAAATAGAAGTGGCTGGCGTCGAGCACGATGTCGATAAGGTCCGCGCCGCGCGCACGCTGCTCGCGCAGGTCGATCAGGGCCACGCTGACGCGCAGGTCGCGCACGGCGTCGGTATGCGACAGCGGCTTGCCCGTGGTCAGGGCCAGACGCGGCATCCACTGCGCGGTCCGGTCCACCATGCGCGACAGCGCCACGTTGCGCTCCATGCGACGGTCGCTGCGCGACAGCGCGACCTGCTCGCGCCAGTTCGCCACGGCAAGACGCCGCGCGGCAATCTCGGCACCGAAGGGTCGCGTGACCGCACTCCACACGGCGGCGAAGGCCAGGCCACCCAGCGCGGCGAGGCTGCTGTTGGCGTAGTCCTCGAAGTTCGCTGCCGAGTTGTTGTGCAGGGCGATGCCACTGATCGTCTGCGACGTCACCAGCAGGACACCCATGTTGAATGCCGGCCGGCCGGTCAGCGTGCCAACCAGGATCAGTGGCGGCGCCATCGCCAGCGCCACGCCGGCGAACGAGGTCAGCTGGGGGAAGATGTAGAACAGATAGACCAGCCCCGCGACGACGCTGATGGCCTGCCAGAGGAAGAAGCGGCCGATCAGGGCGGCAGGCGCATCGGAGGCGGCGAAGAACGCGGTGGAGACGGCGACCAGTACCACGCCGAACGCCCCACCGGGCCAGCCGCTGTAGAGCCAGGCCGTGGCCGCGATGACGAAGGCCAGCGCGGGCGACAGCGCGGCGTGGATCATCTGCACGTGGTCGTAGAAACGCCGGCTGTCGTCCGGGCCGGCATCGCGGTACGCCAGGGTCGGCGTCACAGGGGCCTTGTCGACAAACGCACGATGCAGGCGAAGGCAGTCCTGCCACAGGTCGACCAGATCGCGCAGGCGCTCCGTCACGTTGGCCACCGGCAACGTGCTCGCGGAAGGCGTGCCCTGTGCGTCGCGCAACGCGGTGATCGCGGCACGCAAATCGTCGCCGTGCCCGGGTGTACCCTCGACGCCCCGCTCCAGCCACGCGATGACGTCCGCCAGGACCACGCCGCACGCCCGGGCCGCTCCGGCCTCCGTCGTCGCCGCGTGTGCCAGCGCGTCTCCCAGCGATGCCACCTGCGGGATTAGCATCGTCATGCGATAGCGCAGCTGCCGCGCTTCGCTCGCTTCGTTGCGGCGCGTGGCGTCGTGGCCGAGGTGGGTAATCAGGCCATCCAGCGAGGCGATGTCACTGAGCAGGTTGAAGCGTAACGGTGGCGTGGTGCGCCGCGCCGGGTCGCGAAGGCGGCGCACGGCCCAGGCGGAAGCGTCTTTCATCAGCGCCGCGACGCGGTCATGGAAGACCGGGCCGACACGATCGGGAAAGAGCACCGTGCTGACCACGCTGGCGCAGACGATGCCGAGCAGGATTTCTTCGGAACGCGCGACCGCCGTATCGAACACGAGGCCCGGCGCGATGATGGCGGAGACGCCGATCAGCGGCGTGGTGTACGAAGCAAGCAGGAAACCGTACGCACTGGGCGTGTTGTCGCGCAGCGAGAGGTAAAGCGCCAGCGCACTCCACGCGCCCATCGCCAGCACCAGCGTCAGCGGTCGCGTCGCGAACAGCGACACCAGCAGCACCGCCATCGTGGCGCCCAGCAGCGTTCCGAACGCGCGATAGATCGACTTCGACCGCGTGGCCCCCGACAACGGATGCGAGACGATGTAAACGCTGGCGAACGACCAGTACGGGTTGGGCAGCGGAATCCGCAACGCGATGTAGAACGCGAGGATCGCGGCAAGGAAGGCTTTCCCCGAATACAGCCATTCGGAGGTCGTGGGCAGGGCGAAGCGCATCGCGTCAGGTCCCGGCGTCGTCCTGGCCGTCGAACACGAGTGCCGCGTTGAGTGCCTCGTGCACGCGCAGGGCGGCACGGACGTCGTCTTCGGACACCCCGGCGAGGATCTCCCGGCGCATATCCACCATGCGCGCTTCCATCTGCACCGCCAGCGCTTCGCCGGCGTCGGTCAGCCACAGCGTTTTCGCGCGGCGGTCCGCGGGGTCGCTTTCGCGACGCACCAGGCCCAGCTCCACCAGCTTGTCCAGCGTGCGCACCAGCGAGGGCCCGGTCACGCCGATCTGCTCGGCCAGGGTCACCTGGTTGATCCCGCCACCCGAGCGGCCCACCAGCAGCATCGGCACCACGGTGGACGAGGTGACGTCGAAGTCGCCCAGGCGCACGTCCAGCATCCGCTGGAAGCGGCGGCTGGTGGCAAGCGCAAGCGTGGTCAGCTGGCGGTGCAGCTTGTCGAGGGGCGTCATGGATAAAAGCATAGCATGCTAATAATTACATTAGCCAGTACCCGGGACTTCCGAGCACGACACAGGCCGCACCTTGCCGGTATCCGGGTCCATGCCCTCGTTGTAGAGGTCGGCGTTGCGGCCCTTGGTCCACCACACCACGGACCCGGCCCCGTAGCGGGCGCCATCGGCGGACATCAGGTTGACCAGGAGAAGCGGTTTGCCGGCGATCGGCACCAGCGCGAAGCTCTGCCCGTTGTCCCCGTTCCAGTAGGTGACCTTGAACGGCTTTCCGGTGGGGCAGCGGTAGGTCGCGACGATCGGGCGCCCGGTGTTTACCTGCGGAATGGCGAGGGTCTGCGCCGCCAGGGGCGGCGTGGGCAGCAAGAGGAGGACAAGGGCAAGGACGGCTTTCATGGCAAGGCGAGCTCCGTGGCGGCCTGCAGCAGCGGCGCGCCGGAGACGCGCAGCAGGCCGGTATAGGGGGATTCCAGCTCCATCACCAGGAAGATCGAACCGGAAAACGCGAGGGCGGCGCAGAACAGGACCACGCGGACGGACGCGTTGTGCATGGCGAACGTGCCCATGCCGATGAAGATCAGGACGATCCAGGCCGTGACCACCACCAGCAGGGGAATCGGTTCGCTCGACTTCTCGTGCTCGGAGGTGAGGATGCGTTGCTGTGCAAGCTGGGCAGTGGCCTCGAGCGCGCGATGCTGGAACCACCACTTGCCTTCGGTATCCGGCTGCAGGGCGAGGATCGACGACTGCAGCCGGGTGATCAGGCTGAGGCTGGTGTGCGGCAGGCGAAACACGATGGTGTCCATCTCGCCATTCGGCGCCACGCGTTCGGTGGCCCGGGCAAGGAACGCACGCACGTCGCTGCGGATCGGCGCGGTCTCCGGGCCATAGCCCGAGAGCGCGCGATCCAGCAGGAGGATGGACGTGGAGACGCCGACGATGTCGTCGTTGGCCCGATCGAACGTCGCCCGGGCGGAGGTCACCATGAAGCCGAGCACCAGCGCCGCCAGGGTGGCCATCATGCTGATGCCGAACTGTGCCGCCTTCTGCGCTTCGTACACCAGGTGGCCTTCCGGCATGCGCCGCGCGATCCAGCCGCCCAGGTACAGGCTGCCACACGCGAACACGAACACCCCCAGCGAGAACAGGATGGCGAACATCGGCGGCACTCCCCATGCGTATGGGCGCATGGTCGCCGTTGCCGCGTGGGCGAGCTTTCGAAATAGCACGGTTTTTTGTGGATTCGACAATCCGCGGGCCACTGCCTATCCTGCCGAGCTATTTGGCGGGAGCGTCGCTGGGTGCAAAGCGCAGCAACATCGCGGGTACCGCGGATGGCCACGTTTGGCGCGGCGGCGCGGCTGTGGGCTGGCCTGCTGGTGCTCTCGGCCGCCATCGTCCTGGCCTCGGTGCTGCTGGGCGGTGACGGCTCCTCCCTGCGCGCGTCCTGGCACGGCCTGGTCACCTCGGCGGATACGCCGATGCACGCCATCGTCCACGAGCTGCGCATCCCGCGGGCCCTGGCCGCCTATGGCGTGGGCGGCCTGCTCGCCCTGTCCGGCTGCCTGATGCAGATCCTGGTCCGCAACCCGCTGGCGGACCCCTACACGCTGGGCCTGTCGGGCGGCGCTGCCGTCGGTGCGCTGGGTGCGATGCTGGCCGGCGCCGGCGCACTGGCGACGGCAGGCGGGGCGGCCGTGGGCGCCCTGTTCGCCTGCGTGGCGGTCTTCGTCCTCGCCCATCGCGACCTGGGCGCCCGGCGGCGCACGGCCCACCGTGACGACGCCACCGACCTGATCCTGACCGGCGTGATGCTGGCTTCCGGTTTCGGCGCCATCGTCAGCATGATGCTGGTGCTGGCCCCCGACCGGAACCTGCGCGGCATGCTGTTCTGGATGATGGGCGACCTCAGCGGCGTCGCCACGCCGTGGCCGCCCCTGCTGTCGATGCTCGCCGCGCTGCTGGTGGTCGCGCCGCTCGGCCGGCAGCTGAACCTCCTGGCCCGTGGTGAAGAATCGGCCAGTGCCCTGGGCGTTCGCCCCAACGCGGTGAAGTCGGCCATCTTCGCCATCGCCTCGCTGGCCACGGCCGTCGCGGTGACCACGGCCGGCACCGTGGGCTTCGTCGGGCTGGTGGTGCCGCATGCCCTGCGCCGCCTGGTCGGTAACGACCAGCGCGTGCTGATCCCGGCCAGCGCCCTGTGCGGCGGCATGCTCGTGGTGGTGGCCGACACGGTGTCGCGGATCATCGCCGATCCGATCCAGCTCCCCGTGGGCGCGGTGATGGCAATCATCGGCGTGCCCACCTTCCTGTTCCTCCTGGTGCGCCGCCGGTGAGCGCGATGCTGACGACGGAAGCGCTGCGCCTGGCCGTTCGCGACCGCCGGCTGGTGGACGCGCTGACCCTGCAGATCGCGCCGGGCCAGGTCTGGTGCGTGCTGGGCCCGAATGGCGCCGGCAAGTCCACCCTGCTGCGCACGCTGGCCGGCCTGCGCGATCCCGATGGTGGACGCGTGCGCCTGGACGGCCGTGACGTCGGCACCTGGAAACCGCTCGAACTCGCGCGACGCCGGGGCTTCCTGCCACAGTCGGTGGTCGACGCCTTCAGCCTCACGGTGCTCGAAGCCGTCACCGCCGCGCGCCATCCGCGCCTGCCCTTCTGGGCCTGGGGTGATGAGGACCTGGCGACGGTGCGCGCCGCGCTGTCGCGCTTTGAACTCGATGAACTCGCCGAGCGCGATATCACCACGCTCTCGGGCGGCGAACGGCAGCGCGTGAACATCGCCGCCCTGTTCGCGCAGGAAGTGGACGTGATGCTGCTCGACGAGCCGCTCTCCTCGCTGGACCTGCACCACCAGATGAAGACGCTGCACGAGCTGGTGCTCGCCTCGCGCGCGGGCCGCTCGGTGGTCTTCACCGTGCACGACATCAACCTCGCCATGCAGCATGCGACGCACGCGGTATTGCTGGACGGACACGGCCGCGCCCTCTCGGGCACGAAGGACACCGTGGTCACCAGCGCCAACCTCAGTGCGGCATTCCACCATCCCATCCACGGCATCACCATCGACGGCGAACTGTTCTTCCGCGCCGCGCGCCTCACGGACACACGCCCATGATCCGCCCGTTCGTCTTCCTCGCCCTGCTGGTGGCCGGTCCGGCCTTCGCCGCCACGAGCATCAGCGTCACTGACGATGCCGGGCGTACCGTCACGCTCCCGGCGCCGGCGCATCGCATCGTCAGCCTCGCGCCGAACATCACCGATACGCTCTACGCGGCAGGTGCCGGCAGCTACGTGGTGGGGACGTCGCGCTTCTCCGAACACCCCGACGCCGCGCGACGCGTGCCGGTGGTCGGCGATGCCACGATGCTTGACCTCGAACGGATCGTCGCGCTGAAGCCGGACCTCATCATGGTATGGAAAAGCGGCACGCCCGCTGCGCAGGTGGACAAGCTCGCCCGCCTCGGCATCCCCATCTATTACTCGGAAACCACGCGCCTGGCCGATATCCCGGCCGCGACACGTCGTTTCGGCAAGCTGGCCGGGACAGAAGCCGTGGCGAACGGGAACGCCACAGCCTTCGCCCAGGCACTGGACGGCCTGCGCAAGGCGTTTGCCGGCAAGAAGCGCCTGAAGGTGTTTTTCCAGGTGTGGGACCGCCCCCTGATGACCGTCGGCCGGGCGCAGATGATTTCCGACGCGCTGGACCTGTGCGGCGGCGACAACCTGTTCAACGACCTGGCCCAGGCGGCGCCCACGGTGGGCCGCGAGGCCGTGCTGGCGCGCAACCCCGACGTGATCATGACCGCCGGCGGCGAGGGCGACTCACTGGCGCCGTGGATGCAGGGCAGCTCGCTGGCCGCGGCGCGACGTGGCAACGTCATGGCCATCGACGCACCGACGTTGGCCCTGCCCTCGCCGTCGATCCTGCCCAGCGTGCGCACCCTGTGCCTGAAGCTGGACGAGGCGCGTAGCCGCACCCCCTAAGCCGCGGGCAGCCTTGAAACTGTCGTCACATATGCCGTGGTTATCTTTCGCCCAATGACCGACGCCCTCCAGCCCGCCACCGACCGCGACATCGCCTGGCTGAACGGGGGCGGTGAAGTTGGCGCACTCATCCGCACCTTCGACTGGGAGCGCACCGGGCTGGGCCCGCTGGCGGCGTGGCCGCAGAGCCTGCGCACGGCCACCAGCCTGCTCCTGCTCTCGCCGGTGCCCATCGTCCTGTTGTGGGGCGAGAAGGGCATCATGATCTACAACGATGCCTATTCCGTGTTCGCCGGCGGCCGCCACCCGCAGCTGCTTGGCTCGGAAGTGCGCCAGGGCTGGGCGGAAATCGCCGACTTCAACGACAACGTCATGCGCGTGGGCCTGGCGGGCGGCACGCTGGCCTACAAGAACCAGCACCTCACCTTGCAGCGCCACGGCAATCCCGAATCCGTATGGATGAACCTGGATTACTCGCCGGTGCTCGATGAGAGCGGTGCGCCGGGCGGGGTCATCGCCATCGTGGTGGAAACCACCGAGCGCGTGCGGGCCGAAGAGCGGCTGCGCCAGAGTGAAGGCCGGTTCCGTGCGCTGGTGAACGCCACCTCGGACATGGTCTATCGCGTGGATGCCTCCTGGCAGCGCCTCAAGGAACTGGACGGCCGCGGCTTTATCGCGAGTACCACCGAACCTTCGGGCCACTGGATGGCCGACTACCTTCCGCCTGACGAACAGACGCGCGTACGTGCCGCGATTGACGCCGCGATCGACGCCAGGGGCATCTTCGAACTCGAACACCGGGTCAAGCGCATCGATGGATCCATCGGCTGGGTCCAGTCGCGCGCCGTACCCGTCCTCGATGAGCAGGGCGATATCGTCGAATGGTTCGGCGCCGCCGGTGATATCAGCCCGCGAAAATCCGCCGAGCAGGCCCTGCGCGAGAACGAATCCCGCCTGAGCTTCCTCGACACGCTCAACGAACAGACCGCAAGAACCACCGACGCTGACGAGATCCTGCGGATCAGCACGCGCCTGGTGGGCGAACACCTGGGCGTCGCCATCTGCGCTTATGCCGACATGGACGACGACCAGGACGGTTTCACGATTCGTGGCGACTGGACCTTGCCCGGCTACGCCAGCATCGTCGGCCGTTACCGGCTTCGCGATTTCGGCACGCTCGCCGTGTCCCGGCTCAGCGAAGGCAAGCCGCTCATCGTCGACGACAACCTGCGGGAGCTGCAGGCCGACGAGTCAGCCGTGTTCCAGGCTATGGGCATCGCCGCCACCATCTGCATCCCGTTGATCAAGGGCGGCAAGCTCACCGCGCTGATGGCCATCCACGATGGCGTGCCACGTCGCTGGCATCTGCGTGAACTCGCGCTGCTCGACGAAGTGACCGAACGCTCGTGGGCGCACATCGCCCGCGTACGCGCCGAGGCCGATGTGCGCGAGGGCGAGCGCCGCTTCCGCGAAGAGCTCGAACACCAGGTGGCCGAACGCACGACCGCGCTGGAGCGGTCGCAGGCGCACATCCGCCAGGTGCAGAAGATGGAAGCGCTGGGCAGCCTCACCGGCGGCATCGCGCACGATTTCAACAACCTGCTCATGGCCGTGCAAGGCAGCCTCGAACTCCTCCGCGAGCGCATGCCGCAGGATCCGCTGCTGCTGCGTCTCGTCGACAACGCACGCGCCGGTGCGGAGCGCGGCAGTTCACTTACCCGGCGCATGCTCGCGTTCGCGCGCCGCCAGGACCTCAAGTCCGAACGCATCGACCTGCGCGCACTGGTGGAAGGCATGACCGAGCTGATGGAACGCTCGCTCGGTGCCACCGTCACCGTGGAAACGCGCTTCGCGCCGGGCCTGCCCGCGGTCGAAGCGGATGCCAACCAGCTCGAATCCGCGCTGCTCAACCTGGCCGTCAACGCGCGCGACGCGATGGACAGCGTGGGCACCATCGTCATCAGTACCGACGAAGCCTGGGTGGGTAACGACGACGAGCGCCTCGCGCCCGGCCACTACGTGCGCCTGTCGCTGGCGGATTCCGGTGCGGGCATGGACGAGCACACCCTCAAGCGTGCGACCGAGCCGTTCTTCACCACCAAGGGCGTGGGCAAGGGCACCGGCCTGGGCCTGTCCATGGCGCATGGCCTCGCCGAGCAGCTCGGCGGCGCGCTGGTGCTGCGCAGCGAGCCTGACAAGGGCACCGCGGCGGAGATCTGGCTGCCCGCCGCCGCCCCGGGGCCCGAACCGATCACGGCCGCCGCCGATACGGGCGTCGACGCGATGAAACCACGTTGCCCCGGTAACCGACGACTCAGCATCATGACCGTGGACGACGATGACCTCGTCCGCGCCACCACCGTGGAGATGCTCGAAGACCTTGGCTATGACGTGGTCGAGGCACGCTCGGGCGCCGAAGCACTGCATCTGCTCGCGCAAGCGCACGTGGATATGCTGATCACCGACCACGCGATGCCGCAGATGACCGGCGCCCAGCTCGCGGCACAGGTGGAGGCGCGCTGGCCCGACCTGCCCGTGATCATGGCTACGGGGTATGCCGACCTGCCCGCCGGCGCGCAGCCCGGCCTGCCGCGCCTCGCCAAGCCGTATTCGCAGGCATCGCTGGCCGAGGCGATTGCCCGCGCCATGCCCTGCGTCGACTGACGGATCAGGCCTTCGCGACGATCAGCCAGGCGGGCGCCCAGCTGTAGTCGTGCACGTGGGTCGTCGCGGCCACCCGGTAGCCTGCGCGGACGAGCTCGTCCTGCCACGCCGATATCGGCTGCTCCCAGTTCGAGGGCGCTGCCGTACGCAACTGGCCAAGCAGCATCGGCGCGAGGAAGCCCCCGGCCACCAGCGCCGCATCATCGCCGTACTCGCTCGCGGCCCGCTCGTAGCGTTGCGCCAGCGAGGCAAAGCGTTCGTCGGCACTGCTGAAGACGGGCACGTCGAACTCGACGATGGCCAGCCGCGTCACGTGGCGGCGCAGTTTCTTCAGCGCCACCAGCCGCTCGCCCGGCGCGATCGACTGCAGGGCGAAGGTCGATTGCGCAAGATCCCAGCGGCGCTCGGGCGCCAGCTGGGCCAGGAAGGCCTGCAAGGTCAGCTGCCATGCCTTGCCCGCGGGCAGGCGCGGACGCAGCGCATCGAGCAGCCCACCGGAGGGCTCGACCACGTCCACCGTGGTCGGCGCCGGCCGGGTCTGGCCCAGGGCGGGCAGCAGGGCGAGCCCGTCACCCACGCCAATGTCGAGCAGGCAGCGCACGCCCAGTTGCTCATAGAGCCGGGCCAGCGTGGCGCTTACCGCGGAATACAGCGACGCGTTGCCGCCGCCGCGGATAAACACCTCGAAGGCCTGCGGGGCGTCATACGCACTCCGCTCGCCGTCGTCGTCGATCAGCGCGCGGGCCAGGGCGTCGGCCATCACCGAGCCTTCCGCCCGCGCCTTCGTCAGCCACGGCGCCGCATGGCCGTGCTCGGCGATGAGGCGGAGGGCATGGGCGAGTGAGGCGGTCATCGGCGCATTCTAGCCAGCGATGACCGCCGCCGCGTTACGGTTTGGCGTCGGCCGCCTTGGGCGCCAGCCGGTAACGCTGATGGCTATACGCCCAGCTCGGCCACAGTGCGTGGGCGAGGGCCACCTTCTCCAGTTTCGGGTCCACCGCCTCGGGATCGAGCTTCTCGCCTTCCACGCCGTAGTGGTACTGCGTAGTGGGCTGGTTGGGACGCAGCACCACCAGGGTGTCGTCCTTCAGGTAACCGTAGTTGTCGCCGTACTGCATGATGGCGCGGTCGGGGTAGCGCTGGGTGAGGTCGGCGCCGAGCATGGGGTGTTCGCTGCTGATGCCGATGAGCGAGAGCAGCGTCGGCGCCAGGTCCACCTGGCTGACGATGTGCTCGTCCTTCTTCACCGGCACGCCCGCGCCAAGGATCAGCGCCGGGATATGGAAGTGGCGCACCGGTACCAGGCTGGCGCCAAACACGCGCGCATCGTGGTCGGCCACGATCAGGAACACGGTGTGGTTCCAGTACGGCGACGTCTTCGCCCGCGCGAAGAACTGGCCGATGGACCAGTCCGCATAACGCACGGCATTGGCGTTGCTCGCCGGTTCGCCTTCGGCCTTGATCCGGCCGGCCGGGTATTCCCACGGCGTGTGGTTCGACACGGAGAACGCCACCGTCAACGTCGGCTTGTCACCATCGTCGAGCAGGCGCTGGTGCAGTTCGTTGAACATGTCCTCGTCGGACGCGCCCCACGAGCCGATAAAGCCCGGCTTGGTCTTGAAGCTCGCGCTGTCCACCACTTCGTTGAAGCCGTTGCCGAAGAAGAACGAACGCATGTTGTCGAAGTGCGCTTCGCCGCCGTAGAGGAAGCGGGTGTGGTAACCGAACGTATCCAGCAAGGCGCCCAGGGTGAAGAAATCACGCTGGCTGCGCGGCAGCTTGAGCACGGCTTCCGCCGGGGTCGGCAGGAAACCGGTCGTCACCGCTTCCAGGCCACGCGCGCTGCGCGTGCCCGTGGCGTACGTGCGCTCCAGCCACCAGCCTTCGTTGGAGAGCTTGTCGAGTTCCGGCGTGTAACCGGCGCCGCCGAGGCTGCCGACAAACTGCGCACCCAGGCTTTCCTCGAGGATGATCACCAGGTTCAGCGGCTTGCCGTCCTGGCGCGTGGCCACCTGCTTGTGCAGCGACGGGTACTGCGGATCCAGCGGCGCGCCGGTGAACCCCGCGGTGTCACGCACGATGCCGTTCATTTCGTCATCGGCCATCTTGCCGTACACCGCCGACGCGGAGCGCTCGTTGCCCAGCGCCAGCGCCGCGTTGAGCACGTTGTACAGCGAGTTCAGCGGCAGCGTATTGACCATGGCATCGTTGGTGAAGGCCACCTGCGATGCATTCAGCGGGCGATGCTGCAAGGTGCCGCGGCCGGCGAGGAACAGCACGCAGAACACCAGCACGGTGGCCACGGGGCGCATCCAGCCACGCACGGCGCGCGCATCCGGGCGGCGCGTCGGCAACAGGCGGAAGCCGATCCACGCGAACAGCGCGAAGACGATGAGGCCGGCACCCACGGAGAGCTTGTAGCCGTTCCAGAGCATCGCCGCGACTTCGTGCGGGCTGGTCAGGTACTCGAAGTACAGGCGGTTCGGGCGCGTGTCGTACTCGATCAGGAACTGCGGGGTGGAGACCTCCAGCAGCACGTACAGCAGCCACCACAGGCGCAGCCACCAGGCCGTGAGGCGGGTGGGCCAGGCGCGATGGCCGAGCCACGGCGAGAGCAGGGCCGGCACAGCGATGACCATGGCCAGCAGGGAGAGGTCGATGCGCCAGCCACCCAGCAGTACCGGCCACAGGCCGCCGGCGTCGTGGACGCGCGTCCATTGCCAGGCCGAAAAGCCAAGGCGGGCGAGGGTCAGGAAGACGAGGACGGCGGCGACGAAACGCCAGATAAGCTTGCGCACGAGGAAAGTCCGGGCTGGGCGCGGCGCAGCGGCCGCGCGGTGACGGGCATGTTACAGCCCAGTCACTTTACACTGTGCGCCTTGTCAGCAACTTACCGCCGCCTTTCGGGCTGCCACGCGAGGATCCCCGATGTTCAGACTGGCCGACGCCACGCCCATCGCCACCGGCCATGTCCGCGAGGTGTACCAGCACCCCGACGACGAGACACTGCTGGTGAAGGTGATCGCCAGCGCATCCATCGAGGCCCGCTGGAACCAGGCCCCCTGGTACCGCCGCATCGCGCGCAGCGGCCCGTACAAGGATTTCGTGCGTGAGTTCCGCGAGTACGTCACCAGCATTTACGTCGGCGGCTACGAGACCTCGCCGATCGCCCGCGTGGTGGGCCTGGAGATGACCGACATCGGCCTCGGCCAGATCGTCGAGAAAGTGCGGACGCCGGACGGCCGGTTGGCGCCCACGCTACACGACTGGGTGAAGGCCGAAGGCTTCACCGAGCGCACCCGGGCCGAGATGGAAGCGTTCTACGACCGGCTGCTCAGCCACGACACCATCGCGGCCGACCTGCATGCATGGAACGTCGTGTACGGCGAGGATTCGCGCGGCGGCCCGCGCCTGGTGATGATCGACGGCTTCGGCGAGAAGAACATCATCCCGCACCAGTCCATGAGCCGCTCGCACAATGCCAAGCGCATGAAACGCAAGTACGACCGCATGCTCAAGCGCACCATCGCCGAAGCCCCGGCGCGCTAGGAACGCACGGCCACGGGCTGCGGCGTGCACGCGGGGCGGGAGGCGTCGGCCGGCAGCAGCACGAAGCGGACACGGTTGGCGACGCCGAGCGGGCGAACCTTGTCGGCCACGACGCAGCTGTCGAGCGCATCGTCGTTGAGGAAGATATAGCGACGGGCCGGGTCGGCCGCCTGCCACGCGCGGGCGGCGGCCAGCTGGTCAGCGGCTTTCCGCGAAAAGCCAAACTCGGCCACCGGCCGCCGTGCCTGCAGCAGGTTTTCCTCGCGCCATGCCACCAGGCCCAGTTCGCCGCCCGGCCCGATGGCCTCGTCGGCGGCGGCCATCACCGCGCGGGCCGACTGGTTCTGATTGAGCAGCGGGTACGTGGCCAGCGGCCACAACGTCCACCCCAGTGCCATGCCACAGAGCAGCGCCGCCACGCCACGGCGGGGGCGGAAGCCCGCGGCCGCCACGAAGAAGCACGCACCCACCGCCATCACCGACACCCACAGCGCCTGGCCGTGGCCGTCCAGCTCATAGCCTTCGGCGAAGCGGCGCGCCACTTTCGGTGCCGCGACCAGCGCCCACGTGCCCGCGGCGGCAAAGACCACGCCGCATGCCACGGTGATCCAGAACGCCACGCGCTGCAGCCAGCGTGTCTTCAGCAGGTCCAGGACGTACGGCGCCATCGCCATCGCCAGCATCGGCAGCATCGGCACGATGTAGATCTCGCGCTTGCCGCGCGGGATGGAGAAGAACACCAGCACAAGCAGGCACCATGCCAGCGGGATCCACACCCGCGGTTCGCGCAGGCGCCAGGCATCGCGCCAGCGCGGCAGCAACACGGGGATGAGCAGCCACGTCGGCAGCCATCCGCGAAGGATCACGCCGAGGAAGAACCACGGCGCCTCCTCGTGCTGCCACGAATCGGCATAGCGCTCGGCGGTCTGCCGGAACAGGATGTCGTTGACGTAGGCGAGGTATTCGGGCGTACGCATGCCGTACGCGGTGGCCAGCATCGGCCCGAGCCAGAGGGCGATGGCCACGAAGAAAGCCAGTGCGCCGGCGGCCCAGCGCCAGCCGTCGCCGCGCGTCAGGGTGACGCCCGGCCAGGCGCGCGCACGGCAGGCCACGTACGGCAGCAGCATCAGCAACGCGATGACGCCCACGCCCTTGGTGATGACGCCCAGCCCCGCGGCAAAGCAGCCCAGCCAGTACATGCGCCAGTTCGGGCCGCGCAGGCAATGCAGCAGGATGCCGGTGTTGGCCAGGGTGATCCAGAACAGGTTCAGCGGATCGATCTGCGCGTGGCGGATCACCTCGATGAACGGCATGGACATGAGCACGATCGTCGCCGCGACCAGGCCGGTGCGGGCATCCCACAGCCGGCGGCCGAGGTGCCATGTCAGCGCCAGCGTGCCCAGGCCCGACACCAGCGAGGTGAGCAGGAAAGCACCCCGCCATTCCCCGGTGAGCCACATCCACGCGGCTTCGGTCCACATCAACATGGGCGGCTTGTCGGAGTAGAGCTCCATGCCCCGGTGCGGGAACAGCCACTGGCCGGATTCGAGCATCTGCCGGGCGATCAGCGCGAAGCGCGGCTCATCCGGCGGCCAGGGGTCACGGAGTCCGATGCCCGCCGCCAGCACGAGGAAGGCGATGAGCATGAACCATGCGAAGTGGCGCAGGGATGTTCGGTCGTCGTTCAAACGCATGCGGCAGGCGGCCCGGAGGATGCCTGCATGCTAAGCCACGACCCATGTCGAAGGCCTTACAGGGGCCTTAGGGGTGCCCGACTTTCGGTGGGCCTGCGCCTGGCGGAACGGAGCCCATTTCAATTTTCCGAAGCTGGGACGTCTAGGGTGTTCGCCGGTGCGGACACCGGGGTGCGTCCCTGCCCGTACGTACTCCGGTTCCGCACCGTGCGACCCTATATCCGGAACACCCCCCAATGAACGCGGTACCCCGACAGATGGACCCATCCGAGGCGACTGGCGCGCCCCGCGGACGACGCGCCGACCAGGTCGTAGCGCTATTTCGCGAGCACAATGCCGCGCTGGTCGCCTTCCTCCGCGCCCGGCTTAACTCGCATGCCGACGCGCAGGAAGTGGCCCAGGAGGTGTACCTGAAGCTGCTCTCGCTGGACGACGCCACGAAAATCGACTCCCCCCGGGCCTTCCTGTTCCGGGCGGCCTCCAACCTCGCCGTGGACCGCCTGCGCATGCGCAACGTCCGCGCCGCGGCTCCGGTGGACCCCGACCAGGACGGCTGGCACGTCACCCCGATCCCCGAGCAGCACGCCTCCGCCGTCCAGCAGTGGCGGGACATGCGCGAAGCACTGGATGAGCTGCCGCCCAAGACCAGCCGCGCCTTCGTGATGCACGTAATCGACGGCCGCGATTTCGCGTCCGTGGCCAAAGAAATGAACCTGAGTGAGCGCATGGTGCGCTACCACGTCGGCCATGCCCTGGCGCATTGCCGTGACCGCAGAGATCGTGCGGAGACCCTTCGATGAACGCTTCGACCTTTGCCCCCGGCCACCGTATCGAGCACACCGCCGCCGAGTGGTGGGCACGCCTGCGCGACCCCACGCTGCCCGACCAGGCCCTGGCCCAGTGGACCGAATGGCTCGAGGCGGACCCCCGCCACGCCGCCGCGTTCGACCGCGCCTGCGCCCTGGCCGAAGAGGCTGCCGCCCTCAAGGGTGACCAGCGCGCCGACCTCGTCGCCCGCTTCGCCCCGCGTGCCCCGGGCGTGCGCCGTGCCCCGCGGCGGATGGGCGTGGCCCTGGCCGCTGGCGTGGCCACGGTGGCGCTGGTGGCGGGCGGCCTGTTCCTCGGCCTGCGTCCGGGCCCGGATGCCGCCCACGCGTACACCAGCGAACGCGCCGCGCACCGGGACATCGACCTGCCCGACGGCTCGAGCATCGAGCTGGGCGGCGCCACGACGATTACCGCCCGTTACGGCCACGACATCCGCGCGATCGACCTGGACGCTGGCGAAGCCTTCTTCCGCGTGGCCCACGCCGAGCGGCCCTTCGTGGTGAACGCCGGCCCGCTGCGCATCCGCGACCTGGGCACCGCGTTCAACGTGCGCCGCACGGGCGATCGCGTCACCGTGGCCGTGACCGAAGGCCGTGTGCGCGTCTCGCCCTCGGCGGACGACACGGACAACGGCACGGTGGAGCTGGGCGCGGGCCGCGAAGTCTCGTTTGACCCTGAGACGCGTGCCATGCGCATCCTCGACATGGACCCGGGCACCGCCACGGCCTGGCGTGAGCACCGCCTGGAGTTCGTGAACGAGCCGCTCTCCTCGGTCCTGGAAAACGTGAACCGCTACAGTGCGCGGCCCATCCGCCTGACCGACCCCGCCCTGTCCCGCCTGACGTTTACCGGCACGGTCCAGGTCGATACCATCGACAGTTGGGTGGCAGCCCTGCCGCGTGTCTTCCCTGTGCGGGTAGACACCTTTGCCGACCACCTTGAGCTTTCACGACAGACATCCATGGCGCGGGGTCCTAAGCCGCGCTGACCCTACCAAGTCTTGGGGCCGCAGGTTTTGCAGCACATCCTTCGCGGGCGCCGGCGCGTAACCACCGGCGCGCTCGCGCTTGCGTTGGTGCTGGCCTTACGGCCGGCCGTGGCTGGCGAAGGGTCGCCCACGGGCGAGGGTGGCTCGACGCTGCCGTTTGCGATTTCCCCGCAGCCGATGGCCACCGCCCTGCTCGCCTGGGGCCAACAGGCTAACGTCCAGGTACTGACCGCCTCCGGCGCCATCGCCAACTGGCGCACCGGCGGTGCCAGCGGCCTGCTCACTCCCGATGCCGCGCTGGATGAACTGCTCGAAGGCACCGACCTGGAGCGCGAGTCGTACGACGCGCATACGGTGGTGGTGCGCCAGCGCCAGCAGGCCGGCAACGCCACGCCCGCGCCAGTCGACAGCTACATCGCCTTCGACCCGCACTCGATCACGCCACTGGCGACGGTGGACGTGCGCGGCATCCTGGCCGACGACGGCTTCAAGGCGGACACCTCGCGCACCACCACGCGCACCGAATCCAACCTGACCGACGTACCGCAATCGGTGAGCGTCGTGACGCGCGAAGTCATCGCTTCACAGCAGGCGGTGAGCATCGGCGACGTCGCGCGTTACGTCGCCGGCGTGCAGTACGTCGATGGCTACGGCGGCTCGCCGTTGTTCCTCATTCGCGGTTTTGACGCGGGTAATGGCATGACGGATGGCATGCCAAATGGCATTGCGCGCACCGAAGACCTGCCGCCACTGATCGGCATCGAGCGCGTCGAAGTGTTGCGAGGGCCCGAAGCCATTCTTGGCGACGCGTCGCAGAACAATAATTTCGGCGGCTCCATCAACGTGGTGATGAAGCGCCCGCAGGCCGACACGGTGCGGACGCTTACCTGGTCCGCTGGTGAGTACGACGGCGCGCGCCTGGGCCTGGATCTCGCCGGCAAGGCCTCGACCGACGGCGCGTGGACCTACCGGCTCGTCGCAGCCGGCCAGGGCGCGGAGCACACGCCGCAAGGACACGGCAACGGACGCGGTGCGTACCTCGCCCCTTCGTTTGCCTGGCAGGGCAGCGATACGCGCGTGATGGGCGGCCTGGAATACGTCGATAACCGCGTGCCCTCGCCCGAGCACACCGTGCTGCTCGGCGCGTCGCTTTCCACCGCGTCGCCCTACCGCGACCTGCCGGAAACCGCGGACGACTATTCGACCTACCGCACCACGCGCGCCGTCTTCGAGTTCGACCACGAGTTCGGTCCCGACTGGAGCTTCCACAGCCAGGGTCAGTACGTGCGCCAGCACAGCGACGGCCGCAACTGGTCGTACACCGCCGGTGGCAATGGCCCGTATCTCGTGCCCGTGTCGCGCACCTTCCGCTACAAGGGCAGTTACTGGACGTGGCAGAACGACCTGCGCACGTCCTTCAGCCATGGCAACACGACGCATACCGTGCTGCTCGGCTTCGACGTGGCGCGCACGCATGCGGGCGACAGCGGCGGTGGCAGCACCGTGGAGACGCTGCAGACCAACGACGTCCAGCTGGATCGCGGCGCACAGATCGTCACCACGCCCATCGCGTTCAACCTGCTGACCGGCGCGCGGATGTCGGAAAAATTCGACTCACTGGTGGCACCGGTGACCACCGTGCAGGACCTGGGTGGTTCGTGGCAGACCAACGCCGGCCTCTACCTGCAGGACCAGGTGGCCATCGGCGAGCGCTGGAACGTGCTCGCCGCCCTGCGCCGCACCACGTATCAGCTGGATACGCACTGGGAAGACGGCCTGCCGCGACGCCAGCGTAAATCGCGCTGGGTGCCGAGGCTGGGCGTGGTCTACAAGCTCACGCCTGCCGTGGCGCTGTATGCCGATACCGCCGTGGGTTTCCAGCCGGATCCGCTGCTGGGCAAGGATGGCCAGCCGCTGCCTGCGGTCACCTCGCGCCAGGTGGAAGTCGGCGGCAAGTTCGATCTGTTCGACCAGCGCGCGCGACTGACGGCGGCGGTGTATCGCATCCGCGTGGACCACAGCGTGGACCTCGTCTCGCCCGAGCCGCCGTTCTTTGCCACCCCCGGCCCGGGCCAGACCAACCGCGGCGTGGAGCTGGAATTCACCGGCAACGTGGCGCCGGGCGTCGACGTGCTGGCCAGCCTGACCGAAACGCGCATCCACAACTACGACGACTCGCGCCCCACCGGCACGCCGAAACACCAGGCGGCCATATGGGGCAGCTACCGCTTTGGCAGCGGCCCGGTGCAGCCGTGGGGCGTGGCGGCCGGCGTCCTGGCACGCAGCCGCAGCTACGGCCGCACGAGCACCGACGGCCAGTACTTCGGCATTCCCGGCCAGGCCAGCGTGGAAACCAACGTCACCCGCTACGGGGAACACTGGCGCGTCACGCTGGGGGTGAAGAACCTCTTCGCCCGCACGCTGTACGCGGTGAACTTCGACGATACGTTCGTGCCGATCCGCCAGGGGCGCACGGTGTTGCTCACCGGCTCCTACGACTTCTGAAACGCCTTCAGCACGACCTCGCAGGCCTCGTGGCGAAACGCGTCGCGGACCGGATTGCCTGACGGCAGGCCCGGCACCGGCACCTCGTAGCAGCCGTCGAGGCCCGCCATGCCGCCATGCCGGCGCCAGAAGCGGTCGTACGCCGCGATGGTGACGCCCGCGCGGCGATCCAGCGGATGCGCGCCGGCGGATACCGCACGAATGCGCTGCACGCCGTAGTGCTTAGCCAGCGCCCGCACCACCGCCATCAGCAACTCGCGCGGATGCAGGCCACCCGAGGAACGGGTGAAGCCCGCGATCGCCGCGCGTCCCAGGTAGGCCCACGAGCCGCGCATCGCACCCAGCAGCAGGCCATCGCTGCCGGCAAAGGTAACGGCGCACGAGGAAATTACTTCCTTGTCGCCGTTCAGGAGGAAAAGACCGAGCTCCCCGCACTGCGCACTCTCCGGTGCACGGGCATGCAGGTACGCCAGCTGGCCGTCACCGAGGGGGAGCGTGGCCAGGCGAACGTCATGCCCCTTGAGCAGGCGCACGCGGAGTCGCTCGGGAAACTCGCGCGCCACGAAGCGGTAATGCGCCTCGATGATCCGCGCCCTCGCTGCCAGGTCGAAGCGGCGCGAGATGTAATGGGGTTGCCAGCGCTCGTAGAGCGTGGGGTTCGCCTCGGCCGCCGCGCGGATATCGCGCGAGCGGCTGACCAGGCGTAGCCAGGCGGCCTGGCGAGGCAGGGTCCGCAGCGTGCGCCAGGCGCGGCGCAGGCGGTTTTCCGTGGGCGGGAACCGATGGCGCTGCAGGGCCCGGCGGCGCAGGTGCTCCAGCAGGAGCCGGAGACCACCGGGCTCGTCGGCGGGCGGCGACCAGCCCAGGGGCAGGTCGTGGAGCGTACGGCTGGTCGAGAGGCGGGACTGCATCACCCCTAGACGTGCCGGCCGTCAAAAATTGAAATTACCGGCGTTTACGCTGTTCACGCCAGACGACCCAGGCACCGACCAGGGTCAGCAGGGCCAGGGCGTACCAGGTCAGGGCGTACTGCAGGTGGTTATCCGGGAAGGCGATGACGGTGAGCCCGCCAACCGGGGCGTCGCTGCCATCCGTGCGGCCCGGGGCCGAGGCGGCATCGGCGTCGACGAAGTACGGTGCGGCGTCCGCCACCCCGACGGCCTGGGTGATGGCACCCACGTCGCGCGAGAACCAGCGCCCGCCGGCCGGGTCGTTTTTCTGCAGGAAGGCGCCCTTGGGCTCCGTGATCCGCAGCAGGCCGGTGATGGTGGTGTGGCCGGTGGGGCCGGTCGGGCAGCTGGCCTTGCCACCGCACCAGGCAGGGGTCACGAAGCCACGGTTGACCAGCACCACCTCGCCGTTATCGCGGCGCAGCGGAGTCATCAGCCACGAGCCCAGGCCCAGCTCGGTGCTGGCCCGCACCCGCACGCTCTTGTCCTGCAGCAAGGTGCCCGCCAGTTTCACCCGGCGGTACTCGTCGCTTTCAGCGGTGACCTGCGGCCACTGGCCGCGGCCCGGGGCATCCACCGGCATGGCATTCACGCGGGCATCCACGCGCGCGATCAGCTCGTGCTTCCACGCGCGGCGATGCACCTGCCAGGTGCCCAGCGCCACGAACGCGGCAAACACCGCCACGCCGAGCAGCGCCAGCAGGCCCCATACGAAGACGCCGCGCGGTGGGCGCGGCGTCTCGTTGTCGTTGGCGACATCCCGGCTCAAGGCAGGTTCTTCACCTGCTGGGTCATGTCGTGCGACATGCCCGGCATCATGTTGGCATTCATGTGGAACATCACCCAGATGGAACCCGAGAGGGTAATCACCACCAGGATCAGCGTGAAGATCAGCGCCAGCATGTTCCAGCCGCCCTGCGACTTCGTATCCATGTGCAGGAAGTAGATCATGTGGACCACGATCTGGATGGCGGCGAACGACAGCAGCACCACCGACAGCGTGCGGGTGTCGGGAATGACCTTGCCCATCACCAGCCAGAACGGGATGGCGGTAAGCACCACGGCCAGGAAGAAGCCGAGCATGTAGCCGCCCAGCGTGCTGTGGCTGACGACTTCGTCGTCGTGGTGGTCGTCGTGGTGATCGTGCGATTCGGCGTGCGCGCTCACGGGAGCACTCCCATCAGGTAGACAAAGGTGAAGACGCCGATCCAGACCACGTCCAGGAAGTGCCAGAACATCGACAGGCACATGATGCGACGCTTGTTGGCGGCAGTCAGGCCATGCTTGCCGACCTGGAACAGCAGCGTGATGAGCCACACGATGCCGAAGGTGACGTGCAGGCCGTGGGTGCCGACCAGGGTAAAGAACGACGACAGGAACGCGCTGCGCTGCGGGCCCGCGCCTTCATGGATCAGGTTGGCGAACTCGTACAGCTCGATGCCGAGGAACGTGGCGCCGAACAGGCCGGTGATGATGAGCCAGGCCATCATCGTGCCGCGGCGGTTCTTCTGCATCTCCAGCACGGCGAAGCCGTAGGTGATCGACGACAGCAGCAGCATGGTGGTGTTGAGCGCCACCAGAGGCAGTTCGAACAGGTCGGCGCCGGACGGACCACCTGCGTAGCTCCGCCCCAGCACGCCGTAGCAGGCGAACAGGCAGGCGAAGATCAGGCAGTCGCTCATCAGGTAGATCCAGAACCCCAGCAGGGTTCCGTTCTCCGGATGGTGGTCCTTGGTCATCCAGAACTGCGTTTCGGTCCCGGCCACGGCCGCGGACGGGTTGGCTTGGATATCAGACATGGGCGGCAAGCTCTTCCGTGCGGGCGGTCTCGGTGCGCTCGACCACGTCGGCGGGGATGTAGTAATCGCGCTTGTAGTTGAACGTGTGCGTGATGGCGCTGACCAGGATGCCGAGGAACGACAGGCCGGCAAGCAGGAACATGTGCCAGATCATCGCGAAGCCGAACACGAAGGCGAACGCGGCGATGATGAAGCCGGCGGCCGTGTTCTTCGGCATGTGGATCGGCAGGTAGCCTTCCGTGCGACGCGTGGCGTTGCGCTCCTTCATGTCCCACCAGGCATCCGCATCGTGGATGAGCGGGGTGAAGGCGAAGTTGTATTCCGGCGGCGGCGACGAGGTGGCCCACTCCAGGGTACGGCCGTGCCACGGATCGCCCGTGACGTCGCGCAGCTTTTCCTTGTTCTTGATCGAGACGAAGATCTGGATCAG
Organism: Luteibacter pinisoli; assembly: GCF_006385595.1. Classification (NCBI taxonomy): domain Bacteria; kingdom Pseudomonadati; phylum Pseudomonadota; class Gammaproteobacteria; order Lysobacterales; family Rhodanobacteraceae; genus Luteibacter; species Luteibacter pinisoli. The sequence continues at coordinate 231,284 of NZ_CP041046.1, read as the reverse complement.
GAACGAGCCGATGCCGAGCGCAATCAGGCCCGCGCCGACCGCGGCGATCTGGAACCAGATCTGCAGCGACGGATCCTCGAAGTGGTTCATGCGGCGGGTGACGCCCATGAAGCCCAGCACGTACAGCGGCATGAAGGCGACCCAGAAGCCGACCAGCCAGAACCAGAACGAGCACTTGCCCCAGAACGGATCGAGGCGGAAGCCAAAGGCCTTCGGGAACCAGTAGTTGATGCCGGCGAACAGGCCGAAGATCACGCCGCCGATGATCACGTTATGGAAATGGGCGATCAGGAACAGGCTGTTGTGCAGCAGGAAGTCGGCCGGCGGGACCGCGAGCATCACGCCGGTCATGCCGCCGATGGTGAACGTGACCATGAAGCCGACGGTCCACAGCATGGGCACGTCGAACTTGATGCGGCCGCGGTACATCGTGAACAGCCAGTTGAACAGCTTCGCGCCCGTCGGGATCGAGATGATCATCGTCGTGATGCCGAAGAACGAGTTGACGCTGGCACCCGAGCCCATGGTGAAGAAGTGGTGCAGCCACACCAGGTACGAAAGCACGGTGATCACCACGGTGGCGTACACCATCGAGGCGTAGCCGAACAGGCGCTTCTGGCTGAAGGTGGACACGACCTCGGAGAACACGCCGAACACCGGCAGCACCAGGATGTAGACCTCGGGGTGGCCCCAGATCCAGATCAGGTTCACGTACATCATGGCGTTGCCGCCAAAGTCGTTCGTGAAGAAGTTGGTGCCCGCGTAGCGGTCAAGCGCCAGCAGCACGAGCACCGCCGTCAGCACCGGGAAGGCGGCGACGATCAGCACGTTGGTGCACAGCGAGGTCCAGGTGAAGACGGGCATCTTCATCATGGTCATGCCCGGGGCGCGCATCTTCACGATGGTCGCGATCAGGTTGATGCCGGAGAGGGTTGTTCCCACGCCGGCCACCTGTAGCGACCATATGTAGTAGTCGACACCGACATCCGGACTCTGCGCCAGCCCCGACAACGGCGGGTAGGCCAGCCAGCCGGTGCGGGCGAACTCGCCGACGAACAGCGAGGCCATCACCAGCAGCGCGCCGGAGACCGTCATCCAGAAGCTGAAGTTATTGAGGAACGGGAACGCCACGTCGCGCGCGCCGATCTGCAGCGGCACCACGTAGTTCATCAGGCCCGTCACCAGCGGCATCGCCACGAAGAAGATCATGATCACGCCGTGGGCGGTGAAGATCTGGTCGTAGTGGTGCGGTGGCAGGAAGCCGGGGTTGCCATTGAAGGCGATGGCCTGCTGCAGGCGCATCATCAGTGCGTCGGCGAAGCCGCGCAGCAGCATCACGATGCCCAGCACCATGTACATGATGCCGATCTTCTTGTGATCGATGCTGGTGAACCACTCCTTCCAGAGGTAGCCCCACAGCTTGTACTTGAAGAGCAGGCCCAGGACGACCGCGCCGCCGAGGGCGACGCCCGCGAACGTGGCGAGCAGGATGGGCTCGTGATAGGGGATGGCCTCGATGGTGAGGCGTCCGAAGATCAGTTTAACTAGATCGGGCGTATTCATACCGGACTCGGCAAGCGAAATTCGTTGGGGGCGGCCGCTTAGAGCGGGCGTCCGGCGGGCGTCATGGCTTCACCGGCGGTGCCGCGCGCGGCGCACAGGGCGCCCACGTAGCGGCGGCCGTCGTCGGGCAGTCCGTTGCGCGAACGGGTCGCGGCATCGACCGAGGTCACGTTGTAGGTGCCCACGATGCCCTGCCCGCCGGCCTTGTCCAGCGCCATCATGTCGCTGGAGCACATGCGGTTGGCCTCGACGCAACGGTTGAGGATCCGGTTGTACAGGCCCTCCGCCACGGTGCCGTAGTAGTGCACCGGCTCGCGCTCGCTGGGCTGCTCGAGCTTGAGGTAGTCGTCGCGGTCGAGGGCGTCGCCGCTGGCCTTGGCCTTGGCCACCCACGCGTCGAAGTCACCCTCGGACAGGCTGTGGAGGCGGAAGCGCATGTCGGAGAAGCCGGCGCCGCTGTAGTTGGCCGAGATGCCTTCGAAGTCGCCGGTCTTGTTCATCACGGCGTTGAGCTTGGTCTCCATGCCCGGCATGGCATAGATCATGCCGGCCATGGACGGCACGAAGAAGGCGTTCATCACGTTGGAGGCGGTGATGCGGAATTCGATCGGGCGATCCACCGGGGCGGCCATCTCGTTGACCGTGGCGATGCCCTGCTCCGGGTAGAGGAACAGCCACTTCCAGTCCAGCGCCACCACCTCGACCACCAGCGGCTTGACGCCCGCCGGGACCGGCCGGTTGGTGCCGATCTGGTCAAGCGGACGGTAGGGGTCCAGCTTGTGGGTGCTGGTCCAGGTAACCGCGCCCAGGGCGATGATGATCATCAGCGGTGCCGACCAGACGATCAGCTCCAGCACCGTGGAGTGGTTCCAGTCCGGGTCGTAGTCCCGCTCGGCCGCCTTGCTGCCGGCACGGTACTTCCACGCGAACAGGAGGACCAGGAAGATCACCGGGATGATGATGATCAGCATCAGCACCACGGAGATGAAGATCAGGTCCCGCTGCTGCCGGGCGACATCGCCGGAGGGGGAGAAAAGAACGGCGTCGCAGCCTGACAAAAGCAGGGCCAGGGCGGGGATCATCAATCCGCGCAACATCTTCATGGACATTCGCATGTGGGAGCTACCGTGGGGACCCAAAAAAATACGCTCAATTTCACGTCAGGACCATAGGACACTTTGTCCCATGGCATCCAAGCCAGACGCCCTCTCCGGGGGTATGCTGTCACCAAGCACAGGAAGGGAGCCGTACGATGTCGAGCATTTCACCCGTCCCTCACAACGCCGCCGAGGTCGCCGAACGCGACGTCCGCCGGCAGCACCAGGAAAGCCACGCCGCCGTGGCGCCCAACGAGATCGCCGTGGGCGTGGTGATCGGCCGGGCCTCTGAATATTTTGACTTTTTCACGTACGGCATCGCGTCCGTCCTCGTCTTCCCCACGGTGTTCTTCCCGTTCCTCAACCAGGTCGACGGCATCCTCCTGGCGTTCACGATCTTCTCGTTCGCCTTCATCGCGCGGCCCTTTGGTACCACGCTGTTCATGGCGATCCAGCGACATTTCGGCCGGAGTACCAAGCTGACCGCCTCGCTGTTCCTGCTGGGCACGTCCACCGTCTGCATCGCCTTCCTGCCGGCCAACCACACCGGCGGCTACACGGTCATCTTCATCCTTGGCCTGCTCCGGTTCTTGCAGGGCATTGCGCTGGGCGGCTCCTGGGATGGCCTGCCCTCCCTGCTGGCCCTGAACGCGCCGAAAAACCGCCGTGGCTGGTTCGCGATGCTCGGCCAGTTGGGCGCCCCGGTGGGCTTCCTCATCGCCGGCTCGATCTTCCTGTTCCTCAACACCCAGCTTTCCCATGAGGATTTCATGGACTGGGGCTGGCGCTACCCGTTCTTCGTGGCCTTCGCCATCAACGTGGTGGCCCTGTTCGCCCGCCTGCGCCTGGTCGTCACCGAGGAATACACCCAGGCCATGGAGGAATGGGTGCTCGAGCCGATCGGCACGGTCGACCTGGTCCATGCCCAGGGCTACAACCTGTTCATCGGCGCCTTCGCCGCCCTGGCCAGCTACGCCCTGTTCCACCTGGTGACGGTGTTCCCGCTCAGCTGGATCGCCATCACGCGCTCGCAGGACATCAATAACGTCTTGATCGTGCAGATCATTGGTGCGTTCGTGGCGGTCCTGGCCACGGTGGCGTCGGGCGTCATCGCTGACAAGATCGGCCGCCGCAACACCCTGGGCACCATGGCCGTGCTGATCGGCGTCTTCGCCGTCGCCACCCCCTTCCTGCTCAATGGCGGCCGCTTCGCCCAGGATACGTTCCTGATCCTCGGGTTCGCCCTGCTTGGCCTCTCGTACGGCCAGGCCGCGGGCACGGTCACCTCGAACTTCGAGAAGCGCTTCCGCTACACCGGCGCCGCCCTGACCACCGACTTCGCCTGGCTGGTCGGCGCGGCCTTCGCGCCGCTGGTGGCGCTGGGTGTGTCGCAGCGCTTCGGCCTGGTCGCCGTCAGTGTCTACCTGCTCTCGGGCGTGGTCTGCACGCTGGTCGCGCTACGCATCAACCGGGCGCTGGAGACCGAACGGCCGAAAGCGGCCGTCTGATCCCGCCCCGGCGTGAACACGAAAAGCCCCGCATCCGCGGGGCTTTTTTTCTGCCTGATCAATGGGCTACCGGGTAAGGCCCGTCGGCGAAGACCTCGTCGTGGTACCCCTTGGCGCCAATCGCCAGGGCCATCGGGCTGCGGAACTCCTCGCCCCGGCGCAGGCACGCCAGCACGTGGGCAAAATCGCGCTTCGGCGTCCAACCCAGATCACGCACCGCCCGGCCACTGTCGTAGACCCGGTCCAGCGAGGACAGCAGCTTCCAGCCGCGTGCCGCATACAGGGCGTCCACCTCGGGGAACAGGCGGCGGACGACCGTGGGCGCGTCGCGGCGCAGTTCGGCCACGTCATCGCGGGTGAACGGTGGCGGCGCGGAGACGATGTAGCGGCCAAAGCCCAGCTGGGGCGCCTTCGCCAGGGCCAGCAGGTGGGCTTCGACGATGTCCTCGATGTCGGCCCGGCGATAGAGCAGCTCGTTGGCCTGCATGTTCTGGGTGTTGTACTCGGCACGTACACCGGCGTTGTCATCATCTTCGGGGAAGAATCGCGACGTTCGAAGCACGATCACCGGAAGGCCGTCTTTCCGCGCCACCAGCTCGGCCATGCCTTCGGCGGCGATCTTGGTGGCGCCGTAGATGTTTTTCGGCACCGGCACCACCGCCTCGTCGATCCAGGCCGCGGGCTGTCCCGGGGCGGGGGAAAGCGCCGCGCCAAAGGCGCTGGTGGTACTGGTGAAGACGAAGGCCTCCACGCCATGGGCCACCGCTGCCTCAAGCAGGGCGACGGTGCCGGCCACGTTGGTGTCCACGAACTGGCGCTTGCTGTGCGTGGCAACGTGCGGCTTGTGCAGCGTGGCGCTGTGGATCACCCCGGTGACGCCGGCCATCGCCCCGCGCACAAAGGCCTCATCGGCGATGGACCCCACGTGATCGGTGAACGGGGATGGCTTGATGTCCGCCCCGCGCACCGCCCGGCCGTCGGCCCGTAGCCGGCGGACCAGCGCCTCGCCGAGGTGGCCGGCGCTGCCGGTGACCAGGATCGTCATCGCCCTGCCCTCACCACATCAGGTCGTCGGGCACGACGAACTGCTTGTAGAAGTCGTCCTCGTCGTCGGCCGCCGGCAGCGGCTCGCCTTCCTTGCGGCCGTGGTCGAGCACGATGAGCTCGGGGGCCCGGGCGTGCACGTGGTCGGCGGCCTTGCGCGGAATCAGCTCCACGCCGTCACCCTGGCGCACGATGGCCAGCGCACCCGCGGCCAGCTGGGCACGCTGCGCCTCGCTCACCAGCACGCTGCTGATCCGCTCGCCGTCGGTGAAGCGGTAGGCGATCTCGCCCTCGCGCTTCACCTTCATGGCCTCGACGATCTGGCGCACCTGGGCGCGGAGCTCCTTCGCCCGCGCCTCGGCATTGCGCTCGGCCGCCAGGGCCCGGTCGCGCTCGGCGCGTTCGGCCTGGAGCTGGCGGGCGTCGACCTTGTCTTCCGTCGCTTCCACGGGTGCCTTGCCCTGTCGCTGCTTGGCCTGGTCACGGACGATCTTGGCGGCCTTGTCCTTTTTGACGAGGCCGGCCTTGAGGAGCTGTTCCTGGAGGGGGTTGCGCATAAGAGACCTGCGATGGCGCCTTGGAGACCGCTGATGATACCGCCGTCAGTAGTACTCCACCTCCAGACAAATCGCGTGCCGTTCATCACGACGCTGGCGTACGACGGCAACGCGAACGCAGCCATCGCGACCAGGCAGGCCGCGCGCGGCAAGAGTGTGCGGTTCATGGGTATCCTTTCGGTTCGACCGCCGGGCGTGCCGGCGGTCGAGTCCTTACTTACGGGGCAGCTTCGTAGTTGATCGTGTACTTGACCCGGCCCACGGCATCGCCCGCCGTGATCGCACCGACGCGCTCGAACGACGCCGCGTGATAGATCATCGCGACGTTATCTGCAACGACCTTCTTCACCGGGCTGTCGTTGGTCCAGGCATTGACCTTCAGGCCATTCTCGTCAAACAGGCGGATGTTCACGCCCTTCGCGGTGCCGCCGGTCACGCGTACCAGGCCGGTAGCCGGGTCGACGGTGGCGCCGTCGGCGTCAAACGCAGCCCACACCTTGGTGCCATCGGCGCAGCTGGCTTCGCCGCCGATCTTCAGCTTGAAGCCGGTCTGGCCCACGTTATCGCCGACATTCTTGAAATCGCCAGCGCTCACCGACCCGAGGTCAACCGCGAAATTCGGCAAACCGGTGTCGTTGCCGTCCACGCTGCAAGTCACGTCCGTGATCTTGCCGTTGAACGTGATGGTGCCCGTTTCGGCGAATGCCGACGGCGCCGCCAGGCCCGCGATCAGCAGGGCGGAAGTCACAATCTTGAGGTTCATCCAATCAACCTTTCTTCATAAGTTCGTAGATCAACGGCCCACCATGGACCGCCGGCTCCAGGGCGACAGGGGTCACCCCGCGCGTCACGCAGCCGGGCTCGACTACGCGAGCGCTGAAGAAAGTTTGTCGGATTGCCCCTACAAAGTTATATGGAAGTTTCCTCAAAAATCTGAGTTTCTTTGCCGCTAATCGGCGAGGTGAAAAAACCACCACCCGCACGATTTCTCATGATTTTCAGGGCGCCACTGTGCTACGCCGGCGGATGCTGCCGCGGGCGAACCAGGTGACCACCAGCGGCATGAGCACGAGCGGGAAGTTGCTCGGGCCGGGAACCCATATGGCGAGGATGAAGGAAATCGTCGCCATCAGCGGCAACGCCAGCGTACGGCGATTCATCACCGTAATGTCCTCGGCGGGAACGTCCTCGCGCACATACGGCGGACGGAGCGCCGTGCGGAACAGGCGCCGTTGCAGAAGGCCGGACACGAGCAGGTTGAGCGCGTAGAACATCTCCGGCACGCGGTCGGTGGGGTGCGTACTCATCAGGGCCGACGAGAACGGCATGAAGGCCACGGACATCAGCAGGGCGAGGTTGCGCCAGATCAGCGAGGGGTCGAAGCGTTGCAGCAGTCCGAAGGCGCGATGGTGCGCGGCCCACAGGGCGCCCACCACGACGAAGCTGAGCACGAAGCCGAGGAAGTGCGGCAGCAGGTCCGCCAGCGCCTGCAGCCAGACGCCGTCGCCGTGTCCCTCCGGTTCCGGCACGTGGATCTCGATAACGAGCAGCGTGATGGCGATGGCGAACACCGCGTCCGAAAAGAACGTCAGCCGTTCGAGTTGCTGCTCCTGCCCCTGCCCGTGCGACATACCGGTCCCCACCGTGATGAAGGGTCGATCATCGCCTTGCCGGCAGTGCCGAGGCAACCGCCGGCAAAGCTCGGGGGATCAGTCGAGGGACGCGGCCGGTCCGAAGAACTCGTACTTCGCACGCGCATCGGGCACGCCGAGGTCGCGCAACGCGTTGCGCACGGCCTTCATGAAGGGCTTGGGCCCGAGGAAGTACGCATCCATGGCGTCCGCCGCCGGCAGCCATGTCGCGAGGAGCTCACGGTGGAGGAATCCCGTGGCGTGCGGCGCCGGATCGCCGGCGCGCGGCGCCTCGTAGCAGTAGTAGCGCTTCAGGTTCGGATGGCGTGCGGCCAGGGCGTCGATGGCATCGCGGAAGGCATGCACGCCACCATGGCGGGCCGCGTGGATGAAGTGGACGGGCCGTTCCGTGGCCAGCGCCTGTTCGAGCATCGCCAGGGTGGGCGTGATACCGACACCGCCACTGATCAGCACCAGATCCCGGTCGCTGTCATCGAGGGTGAAGTGCCCGGAGGGCGGGAACAGTTCCACGCTGTCGCCCACCGCCACGCGGTCGTGCAGGTAGTTGGAGACCGCGCCGCCCGGCAGGCGTTTCACGCTGATGCGATAGGTGCTGCCGTCCGGCGCGGCGGACAGCGAGTAGTTGCGGCGATGGTCGTGGCCATCGAAGACCACGCGCAGGCCGATGTACTGGCCGGGGATATGCGCGTAGACCGATCCGCCGTCCTCCGGTGCGAAGCGGAACGAGGTGATCTCGTCGCTCTCCTGGATTTTTTCCACCACGCGAAAGGCGCGGCCGTCTCGCCAGCCACCCGGGGCCTCGGCCTGTGCGCTGTAGATGGCCTCCTCGGCGCCGGCGAGGATCCCCGCCAGCTGGCCGTACGCGGCGGCCCACGCGTCGATCACCGCATCCGTCGCCACCTCGGCACCGAGCACTTCGCGGATGGCCCGCAACAGGCAGGCGCCGACGATGGGGTAATGCTCCGGGCGAATCCGCAGTGACACGTGCTTGTTCACGATCATCGGCACGAGGTCGCCAAGGCCCTCGAGGTGGTCAATGTGCTTCGCGTACATCAGCACGCCGTTGGCGAGGGCACGCGGCTGGTCGCCGGTGAGCTGGTTGGCCTGGTTGAAGTAAGGACGCACCTCGGGGTTTTCGTCCAGGAGGATGCCGTAGAAGTGGGTGGTCAGTGCCTCGCCGCCGGTTTCCAGGAGCGGGACCGTCGCGCGGATGATGGCTTTGTGTTCGGTGGAAAGCATGAGGACCTTCGCTTTGCTGTCGTTGGGGTTGCCCTCTCTTATCCACGGAGCGTGCCAGCGGCCTGCGACCTTTTTGATCAAGCGGTTAGCGGACGACCAGGTCATAATGACCCGCGGCAGTGCCGGGTCGATCCGACCCACCGACGGGTCACTATGACGACATCCACCCACATCCTCGCCTCCCTGCTTCCGCTGGTGGACGACCTCTCGCGCGACCTGCCCGAGGCGGAGCGTTACCGGCGCCTGCTGGAAACGCTGCGCGCGCTGATTCCCTGCGACGCGAGCGCGCTGTTGCGCCTGGAAGGCGACGAACTGGTGCCGCTGGCCGTGGATGGGCTGAGCCTGGACACGCTGGGCCGGCGTTTTCGCGTGGCTGACCATCCGCGCTTCGCCGCGCTGCTGGCGGATGACGAACCGACCCTGTTTCCGTCGGATAGCCCGCTACCGGATCCGTACGACGGCCTGGTCACTGCCGAGCCGCACCTGGACGTACACGACTGCATGGGCTGCCCGCTCAGCGTGGGCGGCCAGGCCTGGGGCCTGGTGACACTGGATGCGCTCGATGCGGGCCGGTTCGGCACCGATGACCTGGCCGCGCTGCGCGCCTTCGCCAGCATGGCGGCAGCGACGGTGGCGGCCGGCGAGCGCATGCGCGGGCTGGAACGCGATGCCGAGCGCGAGCATTCACGTGCGGAGGGCTTCCGCCTGGCGGCTGGCCAGGCCCCGGTGCGCCGGCTCACCGGCCTGAGCCCCGCGTTCCGCCGCCTGGTCGACGATATCGGCACCGTGGCCCATAGCGACCTGACGGTGCTGATCCGCGGTGAAACCGGCACCGGCAAGGAACTGGTGGCACAGGCGATCCACGCGGCATCGGCGCGCGCCGACCGCCCGTTGATCGCGGTGAACTGCGCCGCGTTGCCGGAGCTGCTCCTGGAAAGCGAACTCTTCGGCCACGTGCGCGGCGCGTTTTCCGGCGCCACCGCCGACCGGCGTGGCAAGTTCGAACTGGCCGACCACGGCACGCTGTTCCTCGACGAAGTGGCCGACCTCTCGCTCGGCGCGCAGGCGGCCCTGCTTCGCGTGATGCAAAGCGGGCAACTGCAGCGCGTGGGATCGGACCGCGAGCACCGCGTGGATGTGCGAATCATCGCCGCGAGCAATCGCGATCTCGCCGACGAAGTGCGCGCGGGGCGCTGCCGCGCCGATTTCTACCACCGCATCAGCGTGTACCCGCTGACCGTGCCGCCGCTGCGCGAGCGCGGCAACGACGTGGTGCTGCTGGCGGGCGGGTTTCTTGAAGAGAACCGTGCGCGGCTTGGCGTCAGCGGGCTGCGCCTGTCGCCCGAGGCGCAGGCGTTGCTGCCGGGCTGGTCGTGGCCGGGCAACGTGCGCGAACTGGAGCACACGATCGGCCGCGCGGCGCTGAAGGCGCTGGCGCGCAGCGGGCGCGGCAAGGCGCTGGTGATCGAATCCGGCGACCTCGACCTGTCCGCCGGGCCGATGGCCACGACGACGGATACCGCGACGATGCCCCGGGAAACGAACCCATTGCCGCTTCGCGCGGCGCTGGATCTCTACGAACGCCAGCGCATCGAGCAGGCCCTGTCGCGAAGCGGCGGCAACTGGGCTGCCGCCGCGCGCGAGCTGGGCATGGACCGGGCTAACCTGCGGCGCTCGGCCGCCCGGCTGGGCATCGCTTAGCGGCCGATCTTGCGCAGGGGATTGCCCTTCATCAGGTTGCGCTCGATCTGCTCCAGCGTGACGCCCTTCGTCTCCGGCACCAGCCAGAACGTAAACACGATGAACACCGCATTGAGTGCCGCGTAGAGCCAGAACGTCTGCGCGTTGCCGATGCCGGCCATCAGGCTGAGGAAGGTCACGCCGACGACGAAGTTGGTGGCCCAGTTGGTGAACGTCGAGGCGGCGATGCCGAAGTCGCGGCCCTTCAGCGGCTGCACCTCCGAGCACAGGGTCCAGATCAGCGGGCCGGCCGACATCGCGAAGCCGACGATGAAGAACAGCAGCATGCCGACGGTAAACAGCTGCTCCGCACGCCCGTTGATCCCCAACGCCATCATCGTGCCGACGACGCCCAGGCCCACTGCCATCATGCTGAAACCGGCATACAGGATCGGCTTGCGGCCCAGGCGGTCCACCAGGCCAAACGCGATCAGGGTGGCCAGTACGTTGGTCAGGCCCACGGCGGCGGTAAACCACATCTGCGCGTGGGTGTCGTAGCCCATCTCCTTGAAGATGCGCGGGGCGTAGTACATCACCACGTTCATGCCGGTGAACTGCTGCATGGCCTGCAGCAACATGCCCAGCCCGACCGAGCGGCGGAAGTTACGGTTTTCGCGGAACATGCTCCAGCCGTGCTGCTTCGTCTTCAGCTGCTCCTCGATGTCGGCGAGTTCTTTCTTCACCACGTCGACGTCGCCGCGCAGCTTCGCCAGCACGGCCTGGGCATCATCGCGACGGCCACGCAGCATCAGCCAGCGCGGGCTGTCCGGCAGGAAGAACAGGCCCACCATGAACAGCGCGCCCGGCACCGAGATGACGCCAAGCATCCAGCGCCAGTTGCCGGTGCTGCTGAAGGCGGTGTCGGAGAGGAAGGCGAGCAGGATGCCGGTCGTGATCATCAGCTGGTAGGTGGAGATCATGGCCCCGCGAATGCGCTCTGGCGCCACCTCGGCGAGATAGAGCGGCGCGGTGAACGTCGCCACGCCGATCGCCAGCCCAAGCACGACGCGGGCGGCGATCAGGCTGGGCGCGTTCCAGGCCATGGCGCAGAACAGCGAGCCGGCGATGAACAGCACCGCGCCCAGCATCAGCGAGCGCTTGCGGCCCAGCGCGGCAGACATCCAGCCAGCCGCGAGCGCACCGGCGGCGGCGCCCAGGGTCATGCTGCTCACCACCCATTCGATGATCCGGTCCGTGGCCCCGAAATCCTTCTGGATGAACTGCTGGGCGCCCGAGATCACGCCGATGTCGAGGCCGAACATGAGGCCGGCCAGGGCGGCGAGGATACACGTGGTGACCAGCGCGGCCTTGGGGTGGGCGGCTTCCACCTGTTTTTCGACGGCTACATCCATGACGGGTTCCTGGCATGCAAGGGGATCAAGGCATTGGATGCCGTGGCATGTATTCGCCTTGTCAGTGGCGCGTCGGGCTGGCGTGACGCATGGCAATTTGTGCATATCCGGCAAAATGGGCCGCGCGTCGAAGCATCTAAGGCGCTGATTCGCCGAAAGGTGCGGCTCGTCGACCTCGTCGCCGTGACCACGACGGCGTGGCAGCGGGCCTGCGCGACCACCACTCAAAAGGGTCACTCTCGCCAAGCGCTTTGCGGGACCTGCTGTGTTAGCGTCGACCTGCTATTACTTACGTTTCCTTTCCTTCCGCACCTGTACGCCGCCTTGAGTTACCAGACCGACACCAGCCCGACCGACGATCCCACCCTCACGACACGCGATGCTGCGCGTCTGCTTGGCATTTCCGTAAGCACCGCCCAGAAGTGGATCGAAAGTGGCGCGCTCGCGTCATGGAAAACCCCCGGTGGCCATCGCCGCATGCGCCGCAGCGCCGTGCTGGCGCTGCTTGAGGAGCGCACGGCGCTGGCGGCAGACCCTCTCCAGGCCATGTCGCCCGAGCTGCGCCCGGACCGTTCGGCGTCCTATCCGATGCCGCAGGACGAAGCCGCGCGGTTGCGTGCGGTAGGCCGTACGGGCTTGCTGGATACCCCTGCGGATCCGGCCTTCGACCGGATCACCCGCCTGGCCGGGATGATCGCCGGGACGTCGGTGGCCCTGGTGAGCCTGCTGACCTCCCGTCGGCAGTGGTTCAAGTCGCACCGCGGCACCGACACCACGGAAACCCCGCGCGAGTGGGCCCTCTGCGGTCACGCGATCCTTGGCTCCGACATCATGATGGTGGAGGACGCCCGCGAGGACGCCCGCTTCCGCGATAACCCGCTGGTCACCGGCGAGGAGCACATCGTGTTCTATGCCGGCTGCCCGCTGCGCAGCCCCGATGGCCACGCGCTGGGCACCCTCTGCGTCATCGACCGGGCGCCGCGCCAGCTGGACGAAACGCAGAAGGAAAGCCTGCGCGCCCTGGCGGACATCGCCGAGGACGAAATCCGCCTGTACATGGTGGAGCACGGCCGCCGCTGGGCTTAAGCCGGCGTGGCCCAGGGGTCGTAGCTGCCGAAGTACCACAGGCGACCTTCCGGGTCGCGCGCCGAGTAGGCGGCACCGCCGTACTCCTTCTCTTCGTAATCCTCGACGATCGTGGCGCCGTACGCCTTCGCGTGCTCGTAGTGCGCCTTGATGTCCGCGACGGTGACACAGGGGCACTGCGTTTCGCGGCCGCCGATCTGGTCTGGCTGCACGATGTGTTCGGCGAACTCCGTGCCGGGGATCACCGAGCCGAGCATCACCATCCCGTCGCCATAGGTGAGCTGGGCATGGACGACGATGCTGATGTCGTTATCGTCCGTATACACGGCGTGCTCGCTGAATCCAAACGCACCGCAGAGGAAGCGGATGGCCGCTTTGGCATCGCGGTACCGCAGGCAGGGGATGATCGTGCTGGGCATGGCGTGGCTCCCTGGGTTGGGAGAGCCACGTTACCGCGTTTCCATGACCGGCCGCGTCAAGCCAGTTCGGCGACCGCGCGGCGGACGGTGTCGATGCCGCCGGCCTGGGTGTTCGTGGCCCGGGCCACGTCCGAGACGCGGTCGAGCAGCGTGGTGACCGAGCCGAGGATGTTGCGCATGGCGTCGCCGGCCTCGCCACTGCGTTCGCTGCCTTCGCGCACGCGCTCAAGGGTGTTTTCGATCAGCGCACGGATATCGCGGGCGGAATCGGCGCTGCGCTGCGAGAGCATGCGCACTTCCTGCGCCACCACCGCGAAGCCCTTGCCGTGCACACCCGAGCGGGCGGCTTCGATCGAGGCGTTCAGGGCCAGGATATTGGTCTGGAAGGCGATGGAATCGATCAGGCCGACGATCTCGGCGATATCGCGCGCGCCGGCCTGGATGGCGCCCATGGTGGCGATGACGGCATCGACCATCGCGCCGCCACTGGCCGCCGAACGGCTGGCTTCGTTGGCCAGCGCGTTGGTGGCGCGGGCCTGCTCGGCGATGGCCGGGACGGTGTCGGCCAGTTCGGTCAGGGAGGCGTGCAACGTGCGCGTCGCCCGCGTCTGCGCGGTGACGTCGGTGGCGTACTTCACCACCTTGAACGGCCGCCCGGCCATGTCGAAGATCGGGTTGTAGCTGCCCTGGATCCACACCTCACGGCCGCGACGGTCGACGCGGTGGTAGAGGCCGGAGTCATATTCCCCACGGCCGAGCTTCTCCCAGAAGGCGAGGTAGTCGGCGCTCGAGCGGGCCACGCGGTCGACGAACATGCAGTGGTGCTGGCCAATGACTTCCTCGCGCTCGTAGCCCATGGTCGCCAGGAAGTTGTCGTTGGCGTCCAGGATGTGGCCATCAAGGGTGAAGCTGATCACGGCCTGGGCCTTGTCGATCGCCGAGAGGCGGCCTTCCATGTCGGCCGTGCGCAGGCGCTGCTCGGTCACGTCGGTGGCGAACTTCACCACGCGCACGGGGCGGCCGCGGCGATCCAGCACGGGGTTGTAGCTGGCCTGGATCCACACCTCGCGGCCGCCGGCACCGAGCCGGCGATACAGCCCCACGTCCGGCTCACCGGCACCCAGGCGCTTCCAGAAGGCCGCGTAGTCCGGTGATGCCGCTTCGGCCGGGTCGACGAATAGCCGGTGGTGCTTGCCGACGATGTCGCCGAGCGCGTAGCCCATGGCGTCGAGGAAATTCTGGTTGGCCGTGAGAATGGTGCCGTCGAGGGCAAACTCGATCACCGCCTGCGTCCGGTTCAGCGCGTCCATCTGGCCACGCACGCCCGACCGCCCCGCGCCGAAAAAGGCGCGCAGGCCGCTGCTGATACTGGATGCCATGGTTGTCCCCTGCCTGTGTGTGTCGCCAGGCCCTACTTATCGTCGCAACCGACCCCGGGCTGAACAGTGCGTGCCGAATTTACCCTACGGTTTTCATTCGACCGCGCCGATCCCCAGCTCGCGGGCATCCGAGCTGCCGCGATCATCCACCACGCGGACAAGGAAACGCCCCGTGCGCTCGGGCGTCCACATCAGTACCTGGCCGCCCGGCACGCTGCCGACGTAGGCATCGTCGACGAACCAGTAGAGGGTGCGCACGCCGGCGTCGGTGGTGGCGGTGAGGGCAATTTTTTCCGTGCCGAAGCGCGAGACGCGCACCTGGTAGGTGCTGCCCTTGAGCGGCGACGTGATCCGCGGGGGATCGCCCGGTGGCTGGCCGCCGCCCTGGCAGTCAGGCAACGGGGGCGGCGTGCGGCGAGGCATGCCGGCCTGGGCGAACACGCGCGCCAGGTCCGAGGGCCAGTATTCGTACACCTCGGTATGCGTCGTCTCCGGATCGTACGGCGGGCACGCCGGCTTGCCGCTGCGGTTATCCACCACCACGGGACGATGCACGTTGCTCACCTTGATCGGCGACTTGCCGGGGATGAACCACGTGCTGCCCACCTGCGGACACCACGCGTTGGGCAGGTCGCCGCTGGCCAGGCAGATGGGAATGCGGCGGAGGTTCGGCGGATTGCGACGCACGGGTTCGACCATGCCCGGGCGCTCGGCGCGCAGGGCATCGGCGATACGGAAGAACAACGGCGCGGCGGCATCCACGCCGACGAAGGCCGGATTGCCGGCGCCGTCGAAGTTGCCGATCCACACCACCAGCACGTACGGGCCGAACGCGCCCGCCGTCCACGCGTCGCGGAAGCCCCAGGAGGTGCCGGTCTTCCAGTACACCGGCAGGCGCGAGGGTTGGGCGGCGACGTCGTCGTCGGGGCGCGGATTCTGCCGCAGCATGTCCATCACCATGAAGCTGGCTTCTTCGCTGAGCAGGCGCGTTCCGCCGACGGCCGGCTGGGTGGCCAGCGTGCGCAACGGGCGCAGTTCACCGCGATTGGCCAGCATGGCGTACAGGCCGCCGAGTTCCTGCATGGTGACTTCGCCGCCGCCGAGCACCAGGGCCAGGCCGTAGTGCTGCTCGGTCTGCAGGCGCGAGATGCCGGCATCGCGCAGGAACTGGTAGAGGTTGGGGCTGCCCAGCCGCGCGGCCACCTGGACGGCCGGGATGTTGCGGCTGCGCACCAGCGCCTGGGTGGCGGTGACCGGGCCGAGGAAGCGGCCGTCGAAGTTTTCCGGCGTATACGGACCAAACGCCGACGGCACGTCGCGCAGCACGGTCTCCGGATGCAGGATGCCCTGGTCGAAGCCGAGCGCGTAGATGAAAGGCTTCAGCGTCGAGCCCGGCGACCGCTTTGCCTGGGTGCCATTGACCTGGCCCAGGATCGACGCATCGAAGTAGTCCGCCGAACCGACCATCGCCTTGACGCCCATGTCGCGCGTGTCGATGAGGAGGGCGGCGGCATTCCGAATGCCACGGTTACCCGCGTGCTCGACGTACTGGCGCACCTGGCGTTCGAGGCTGTGCTGCAGGCCGAGGTCCAGCGTGGTGGTCACGCGCATCTCGTCGTCGCCGTCCATGCGCCGTTGCGCGAGCACCTGCTCGACGAAGTGCGGCGCTTCGAACGGCAGTCGCGACAGCGGACGCAGGCGCAGCGGCAGGTCGAACAGGGGTGCTGCTGACGCATCCGCGGGATGGCGCGCGACCCAGCGGGCGAACAGGCGATCGCGCGAGGCCTTGAGCGCCCGGGCGATGACGCCGGTGCCGTTGATCGTGCCGGGCAGGCCACGCGCCGGCTCCTGCGGAATCACCGCCAGCGTGAGGGCCTCCGGCAAGCTCAGGCGCGCCGGCGGCTTGCCGAAATAGGCGAGGCTGGCCGCACCGACACCTTCCACGTTGCGGCCGTACGGCGCCGCGTTGAGATAGGCCTCGAGGATGTCGTGCTTGGAATACTGCAGCTCAAGCTGCACGGCACGCAGGGCCTGCACGAGCTTGCCACCCGGGCTACGCGTGTCCAGGTGCCAGAGCAGGCGCGCCAGCTGCATCGTCACCGTCGAGCCGCCCTGCGGATTGCCATGCCGCACGTAAGTGACCCACGCCCCGCGCAGCAGCCCCCAGGCCGAGACGCCCGGGTGCCAGCGGAACCAGCGGTCTTCGTGCAGCAGCACGCCCTCGACGAGCGCGGGCGAGATGTCGCCCAGCGGCACCCACAGCCGGTAGCGCTCGTCGCTGGCCAAAGTCAGGCGCAGCAGTTGGCCGCGGTCGTCGTAGACCGCGGTGGACGACGGCAGCCAGGCGCGCATGGGGTCGTGCGGCCACAGCCGGCACGCCACCGGCACCGCCGCGACCAGCAACAACGCCACCAGGGCGTTGTGCCAGCGCGGCCAGCGAACGCGGGACAGCCACCTCCTCACGTCAGGGCTTCGACTCCACCGTGAGCTTGCCGCCACCCGGCGCCGTCGCCTGCGTGGCGCGGTCGTACAGCGACTCCACCTGCGCCGGCGGGATCACGAACGAACCGGCATTGGTGGCCTTGATGCGGTAGATGAACTCCTGTACGTCGCTTGACGCGTAGCCGTAGACCACGACGCGATCCTCGCGGACATCGGCGTACTCAGGCTTCCACGTCGAGTTCGGGTTACCGATCGGCGAATGCCAGGCGGGCGTGGTGTCGTCGCTGCCCTCGCCTTCGCCTTCGCTTTCCGCGTCGTCCGTCGCGGCGCCTTCGCTGTCTTCCGTATCGGACGTGGCTTCCGCCGCCGGCGCGGCCGCGGCGTCATCCGGTGCCGGCGGCGCGGCGGTTTCGAGCACGGGCTCGAAGCCGCCGGGCAGCAGGTCCGTGATGGCGATGTTGTCGACGCCATCCGCCTTGGTCGCACGGATGCGCACATGCACGTCCACTTCGTCGCCAACGCTGAGCTTGCTGATCGCATTGCCCTTGGTGTCGGTGTAACTGCGCGTGATTTCCAGGCCATCCTTGCGCACCTGGGTCGACGGCACCCGGTCGAAGCCGGCCTGGGTCACGGCATACCACGCGGTGCTGTCGGCATCGTTGACGAAGCGCAGGCGCTGCGCGGCGGCCGGATAGTGCGCGGCCAGAAGGACGCCCTGCGGCGAACCCACCGGCGTCACCGTACCGTCCTTCGCCACCGAGCCGATCGACAGCTTGTCGACGACCGCACCGCCGTCCTTCGCCCAGGCATCCAGGGCGAGGATGATCATGCCGGACGACAGCGTGTTGTAGTGGCCGTTACCGATCGGACGCACCAGCGTATCCACCACCGACGGCGGCAGGTCCTTCGCCTGTTCGGGGAAGTGCTTCGCCATGAGGTACAGCACCGTGGCATCGCGGATCGCCGAATCGTAGTACTCCGTGTAGCTGTAGGGCTCGTCGGCCGCCTTGCGCAGCAGCAGCTTGCGCGGGCCGGCCATGAGCTCACCGGCGACGCGATCCTGGTGCAGCAGGCGATACGACGCCGCGAGCCACGCCGCGGCCAGGTCGTCCTTCCACGTGGTGGCGTAGGCTTCCTGCAGGCGGCGCTGCACCGAGGCGAGGTCGTTGGTGGTGACCACGCCCTGGCGCGTCAGCAGGTACACCGCGTAGGCGCGCTGGCGCATCTCCGGCAGGCTGTCGCCACTGTCGTCGGACGCGATCTGGCGCAGGGCCTTGTCCGCCGCGTCGAGCATGTCGCGCGGCACGGCCACGCCGCGGTCGCTGGCTTCGACCAGGTAGTGCACCGCGTAGTCGGTGGCGAACACGTGCGTGTCCGGCGTCGCCGTCCACAGCCCGAAGCCGCCCTGCCCGTTCTGGCGCGCGCGCAGCGTGTCGAACAGCGCGGCCACGGTGTCGGCCGGCGGTGCCGAGCCATCCACGTGCTGCGCCGGCTTCACGTCACCGAACTCCGGGCGCTTGCCGAGGATGAGCGCCGGCATCGCCGCACTGATCACCTGCTCGGTGCACGCGTGCGGGAAGTCGACGAGATAGGCGGCGAGGCCGCGCGCCAGCACCACCGGTACGGTGGAGAACGCGGCATCCCGGCGGGCGTAGGCATCGAACATGTCACGCAGGCTGGCGACATCGCTGCGCCCGTGCGCATCCACGTGGCCGAAGGCCAGCTCGGTGCGCATCGCGGAGGCCGGGCGGATCGACACATCCACGCCCTGCTTCGCCGACTTGCCGTTCGCCCCCGCGCTGAACGCGAGGTGCCCCGAGCCGAGCTTGTCCGTGGCGCGGACGCGGAAGATCGCCGCGCCTTCACGCAATTCGCCGAGCTGGAGGGTTCGCGTCGCCTCACCGACCACCTGCAGCTGCGGGCCGACCTTGAGCGACACGGCGACGGGGAGCGTCTTGCCACCCAGCCCGGTGAGGTTATTGGCCACGCCCACGCTGACGTCGGCTTCATCGCCGGGGGCCAGCGTCGTCGGCACGTTGGGCGAGAGCACGAAGTCACCGCGCACCGTCGTCGCCCCTTCGAACGTACCGATACGCTCCGGCGAGACGGCCACCGCCATCACGCGCAGCTTGCCGTTGAAGTAATCCGGCACCTTCCAGGTGAGGTCGCGGGATCCGTCCACGTCGACGATGCCCGACCAGTACGCCACCGGCTTGTCCTGCTTGCGCCGGAACGGATTGAGCTGGCGGCCGATCGCGCCTTCCGCGTCGCCGCCGGGCGCAAGCGCCGTCAGCTTCGTGAAGTCCGGGATAATCAGGTCCAGGATCTGCGTGGTGGACACTTCCAGCATGCGCTTGCGGAAGAAGTACTGCAGCGGATCGCCGAGCTTGTAGTGCGCCACCTGCAGGATGCCTTCGTCCACGGCGAAGACGACGACGCGAGCCGGCGTGCCGGACGTGACATGGAAGGTGATGTCGTCACCCGGCTTCACCAGGTCCGGCGATGCCACGCGAACGGCTTCCTTGCGCGCATCCATGTTCACCGAGAAGGGCACCACGCCGAACGACAGCGGGCTCATGAAGATCTCGTCCGAGGACGGATCGCGCACGTACTGCACGTTGATGTAGCCGTTGCCTTCGAAGTCCGCGGGCACGGTGATGTGCTGCACCGAGCTGGTGGTGTCGGCATGGAACCAGGCGTGTGCGTACACCTTGTCGCGTTCGATCGTGATCAGGCCGCTGCCGGCGTAGGGCGCGCGGATGGCGATATCCACGGCTTCCCCCGGCGCGTAATCCTTCTTCGACAGGGCAAGCTGGAGCTCCGAGTTGCGTTCCAGCGAGCGCGACACGTTGCCGTCGCCGGCGACGGACCAGGCCACCCGATTCACTTCCTTGCCCTCGGCGTTCTTCACCACGAGGGCGAAGTTGCCGGGCTTGTCCGTCGGCAGCGTCACGTCGAGGCCGGCGGCGGGGATGGTCAGCGCGGTTTCCGAGAGGCTGGTTTCGCGTGCCTTCGATTCGTACTTGTAGACACCCGAATCCTGCTTGGTCAGTACCGAGACGTAGCGCGTCTCGACGATGGCCTGCTTCAGGCCGGTCAGCTCCATCCGCTTGGCGGCCGGGTCGATGGCGACCAGGTTGACCTTGCGCACGGCATCGCGCGCGACGTAGTCGAGGTTGTCCGCGGCGCGGTACCCGACCAGCCAGTCATTCGAGGAGACCATGCCCTGGGTGGCCGCGGCGACACTGCGCCCACCTTCGGCCTCATACGCCTTGGCGAGGAAATAGAGCTGGTAGGTGGCGTCCGCGTAGCGCGACAGGTCCAGCGCGAACTCCGCGTGGCCCTTGTCGTCGGTCTTCTGGTCGGCGAGTTTCTCTTCGAATCCGTCCTTGGCGCGGCGGATGTCGTAGAAGTGGTAATCCTTATAGCTCGGGAACGACGGGAAGGCGGGGCGCAGCGTGAGCGAGCCCTCCACGCGGCGGCCTGCCGCCGGCGTGCCGAACAGGTTCTGCACATCCACCATGGCCTTGAGCTGGGCGGGCTTCACCCAGCCTTCGGGGACCACGGTGGAGAGCTTGGCCGAGACCTTCATGCGATCCGGCTGGAATTCCTTGACCTGCACCGTGGTGTCGCCGATCTGCGAGTACGGCTTGCCGTCCTTGGCGATGAACAGGTTCACCGTCCAGTTGCCGGTGGGCGAGGTCTCGGCCGTGGTGTAGTCGAGCTCGGCGAAGCCGGCCTGGTCCATCGAGACGGGCTGCTGGCGCACGGTGGTGCCACGCGGGTCCACGATCTGCGCCACCAGCGGGATGCCGGTGACACTGCGCGTCCAGCTGCTGGCGCGTACCACCAGGCCGATGTGGAACTGATCGCCCGGGCGGTAGATGCCGCGATCGGAGAACAGGTAGCCGGACAGGCGGCCGGCGCTGGCCGGACTGACATCACCGCCAACATCGAAGCGTGAGAAATCCAGCTGGCGGTCGCGCGCGCTCACCGGCAGGAAGGAGAGATCGTCGCCCTGGCGGACCACGAACATCGCCGGTTCCTTCTCCTGGTTGAAGCCCGAGAGGCCCGCGAAATGCGCATGGCCGTCCGCGCCCGTGGACTGGGTGACCAGGGTGGTACCGTTCTTGGCGATCACCGACACCGAGGCGCCCGCGGCAGGCTGGCCGCTGCGGATGGACTGCACGTAGAGGTCCTGGCTGCCATCGGCGGAGCGCTTGGCGATCACGCCCAGGTCCGTAATGACCACGAGGCGCTGGTCGGTCGGCCAGTCGTAAGGAACATAGCCACGCCCCTGGTCGTAGCGCTCACCGGCCTTCGCCGCTTCGGCATCGGGATCACTGCCGGCCTCGCGCTCGGCGGCTTCACGTGCCGCCTTCATCGCGTTCTCGCGCATTTCCTTTTCGCGCGCGGGGTCGTAACCCTGCAGCTTCAGCAGGAACACGCCGCGCTTGCCGCTGGCCAGGTATTTGCCGAGGTCGAAGCCTTCGTAATGCGCCTTGCCCGGGCCTTCGTCGGCAATCGGCAGCCTGGTGACGAAGCGCTCGGTGATGTTTTCTTCGCCGATGCCATACAGCTCCGGCTTCGCATACGTGCCACTACTCAACGACACGAGGTGCTGCAGCTGCTCGGGCAACACGCGGCCCACTTCCACGCGCATGCCGGGCATGTTGCGTGAAACCACCGACACGCGGTGGTCGCCGGACAGCGAGAGCAGCGCGCCATCGGACATGAAGCGGAGCAGGCGCGGGTATTCCGGCACCGGCAGCATCTCGGCGTACGCCTTCGGCATCACGTAGCCGCCGAACGAGGTCATGCCCTTGTCCACGCGCACGTACAGGCGGTCGCCCGGCTGCGCGTGGAAGCGGAAGCTCTGGGTCTCCGACCAGTCGTTCTCGGTCGGCACGACGTCCACCTTCACGGCGGGCCAGTGGCGCAGGTCGGCATCGCTGACCTGGCTGGCGCCGTAGATCTTCGGGTCCTTCGGCACGATCCACGCATGCGCGTGCTTGCCGAGGTCGGTGTCGCTCACCGCGCTGGCGAACTGCATGGTGACGACCTGCTCGGGCTCGTAGCGGTCGTTGTCGACCAGCGTGGCCTGCATCTCGTCGATCTTCAGGCTGTACAGGCCCGGCACGCGCACGGTGGTCTCCACCGCTTTTTCGGTGCCGTCGCCGCCGCGGCTGCTGCGCACGCCGTCGGCCAGCTTCATGCCGACCGAGCCGTCATCGCGCGGCAGCTGCAGGGGCATGGAATGGATGAACGCCTTCAGGCGGTGCTCGTCGTAGGTAACGCTGAACTTGAGGTCGCTGCCGTGCTTCTGGTCGTGCTCGCGCATGTCCAGGGCGATGCGCTTCTCCAGGTCGGCGGCATCCACCGGGTAGTTGAAGGCCAGCCCGATGATGGTCTTGCGGCGGGTGGGGTCCTGCGGGTCCTGGTAGAACTCACCGCTGACGACGCGTGCCGTGAACGGCTGCGTGTTGAAGGTGGCCTGGTCATCGGCCAGCAGGGCCTGCGGCGCGAAGGCCTTGGCCTTGTCGAAGCGCACGTCGAACTTGCGGCCGACCGGCCAGTCGCCGGAGGGCGTGAATACCAGGGTGCGGTCGTCGGTCCATTTCCACTGGCCAGGCTGGCGGGGCTCCAGCGCGATGCCGTCGGTCACCGGCTTGCCGAGTGACTCGATGCGCGCGGCCGAGCCGGAGAAGCGGATCACCAGGGGCTGGATCGTCGGCGGAGTGGCGTCGTAGTCGGTGACCGCGGGCGCGCTGACCTCGAACGTGATCCGGTTGGGCTCCGGCGCCTTCGGCCGGTTCTCCCACCAGTGCCAGCCGAACCAGCCGGCGGCCACCAGCACGAGCACGCCGGCGATGCTGCCTGTGAACTTCAGCGGGTGCTGCCGCGCCACCTTGCCGGTGGCCGGTACCCATGCCGGGGCGGACCACGCCACGTTGCCGAACAGGGGCCGCAGCACCAGGGCCAGCAGCCAGCCAAGGCCGCGCAGCAGGCGCACGGGAAGCATCGCAAGGAAACGCAGGAGATCCATATGCCGTTCCGATCCATGTGACAAAAGGGCGGTGTCCCCGCCGGGGCCCGCGGGCGCGCGCCATCCCGCCCACCCGAAGGTGGCGGCATAACTGGCGGTTGGCCCCGGACATAGCGTGCGCGCTACCCCTGTCGCGCTCGCGGCAGGATTCTGACATATCCCCGGTAGGGTTCGGTCGACGTGCGGGCGAACCGCCTCTTCAATACGAAAAATCTGAAAACGCTTACGTATCGGCCATGCCGTGAACCGGCTCACGGCATGGCACTGCGCCATGCACGCGCACCGCCAAACGCGTTATCGTGAATTGCTTGCATGCGACGGTGACCTTCGATGAGCGAGTACGCCAGCAGCCCGCTTGAACGGGCGATCGCCACCCCGGACCACGAACTGCGCGAATTCCGCGAGCTGGCCGACTTCGCGCCGGTGATGATCTGGCGCGCCGGCGTGGACAAGCGCTGCGACTGGTTCAACAAGCCCTGGCTGGATTACACCGGCCGCTCCATGGAAGAGGAAATGGGCAACGGCTGGGCCGACGGCGTGCACCCTGACGACCTCGACACCTGCCTGGCCACCTACGCCGGTGCCTTCGATGCCCGCCAGCCGTTTTCCATGGAGTACCGGCTGCGCCGCCACGATGGCCAGTACTGCTGGCTGCTCGACAACGGCGCGCCGTTCTATCGGGACGGCCACTTCGCCGGCTACTGGGGTAGCTGCATCGACGTCACGGCCCACCGCGATGCCCAGCGGGCCCAGCGTGTCCTGATCAACGAGCTGAACCACCGGGTGAAGAACACCCTGGCCGTCGTCCAGGCCATGGCCGTGCAGAGCTTCCGCGATGAGCGTCCCGTGGCCGATTCCCTCGCCCGCTTCGAAAGCCGTCTGGTGGCCCTGGCCGGCGCCCACGACCTGCTGATGGTACGGGCCTGGGAAGAGGTGTCCCTGAGCAATGTGGTTGAAGGCACGGTCGCCCCACACGACCCGGACGGTACCCGCGTGCACCTGGATGGCCCGGCGCTGATGCTGGGCCCGGAGGCCGCCGTGTCCGTGGCCATGGCTCTGCACGAGCTGCTGACCAACGCCATCAAGTACGGCGCGCTGTCGGTGCCCGCTGGCAGGGTCGCCCTGCGCTGGGCCCATGTCCCCGAACGCCATGTCCTGCGCATGGAATGGAAGGAAACCGGGGGGCCCACGGTGGAGCCCCCCGCCCGGCGCGGCTTCGGCACCCGCTTCATCGAGCGGGTGCTGGCCACCCAGGCGGGGGGCAGCGCGAAGGTCACTTTTGCCGCGGACGGTGTGCATTGCGTGTTCGAGGCCGATGCGCGCGCCCGGCCCGAAAATTCTTTTCCCCCGCATGTCGATCGGGCCGGCCTTCGTTCGACGTCGTCATAAGAGCCGGAAATCCTTCCGGCCAACGGCCAGGAGAAGGCAGATGCGATGCATGGTGATGGTGAGGGCCCAGGCGGCTTCCGAGGCGGGTGTGATGCCGAGCGAGGCACTGCTTACGGCCATGGGCAACTTCAACGAAGAGCTGGTGCGGGCCGGCGTCCTGCTTGCCGCCGAAGGCCTGCAACCGAGCGCCAGGGGTGCCCGCGTGCGCTTCTCGGGCGACCGCCGTGAGGTCATCGACGGGCCGTTCACCGAGACCCGCGAGCTGATCGCCGGCTTCTGGCTCATCCAGGTCCGCTCGCTCGACGAAGCCATCGAATGGATGAAACGTTGCCCCAACCCGTTCGAGGGCGGGGAATCCGAGATCGAGATCCGCCCCGTGTTTGAAGCCGAGGACTTCGGTGCCGAATTCACCCCTGAAGCACGTGCCCAGGAAGACCGCCTGCGCGCCGAGATAGCCAGCCGTTCCTGAATCCCAAAGGAGACCGACCATGAATATCCAGCCCTATCTGTTTTTCAACGGCACCTGCGAAGAGGCCTTCACCTTTTATGCCAAGGCCTTCGGTGGCGAGATCCTGATGATGCGCCGCTATGAAGAGATGCCGGCCGGGGAAGAGGGTTCCGACGACTCCGAGGAAGGCAAGGCCTTCGGCAAGAAGATCATGCACGCGCGCATCCAGGTGGGCGACGCCATCATCATGGGCTCCGATGCGCACCCGCGTTACGAGTACAAGGGCATGCACGGCTTCCGGGTGAACCTGGGCTTCGACACCGGCAAGGAGGCCGAAGACGTCTTCGCGATCCTCGCCAAGGACGCACAGGAGATCATGATGCCGGTGGCCGAGACCTTCTGGGCCGAGCGCTTCGGGATGTTGACGGACAAGTACGGCACGCCGTGGATGGTGAACGGCGGCGAGCACAAGGGCCCGTGAGGAGGCAGCCATGCATTTCCTGATTGTCCGCAAGGCGGATAGCGACAGCGAAGCCGGCGCACCCGTGACCCGGGAGCTGGTGGACGCCATGGCGGCGTATTGCGACGAGCTTGCCGTGCAAGGCCGTTTCCACGCCGGCGAAGGCCTGAAACCCAGCCGCGATGGCGTACGGGTGCACTTCACCGCGGGA
Source organism: Luteibacter pinisoli (assembly GCF_006385595.1). Lineage (NCBI taxonomy): Bacteria > Pseudomonadati > Pseudomonadota > Gammaproteobacteria > Lysobacterales > Rhodanobacteraceae > Luteibacter > Luteibacter pinisoli. The sequence goes on along the minus strand of NZ_CP041046.1, from coordinate 205,652 downwards.
CGGGAGCCGGTGCTCACCGACGGGCCGTTCGCCGAGGCGAAGGAGCTGGTCGCCGGCTTCAGCGTCATCGAGGCGGACTCCATGGACGACGCCGTCGCCTGGGTGAAGGGCTGGCCCACGGAGGATGCGAACGGCCATGCCGAGATCGAGCTGCGACCCATCGGCTGCCCCGGTGGCCTGTCGAACTTTGGCGACCCCGCCGAAGACGAGTCCGGGCGTACGCGCTACATCGTGATGCTCAAGGCGAACGCCCGTAGCGAGACGGACTGGAATCCCGGGCCCGAGATCCTCGGCCGCATGGCCGAGGCCAACCGCGCCGGGCACGAGGCGGGCTACCTCATCGCCGGCAACGGCCTGTCGTCCAGCCGGCACGCCAGGCGGGTGCGCTTCAGCAAGGGCCAGCCGCAGGTGTTCGACGGGCCGTTCGCGGAGATCAAGGAGATGGTCGCGGGCTTCTGGGTACTCCGCGTCGACAGCCTCGACGACGTGATCGCATGGACCCGCACCTACCCGTTCCCGGACGGGGACGATGCACGGCTGGAAATCCGTCCGCTCTACGACATGGAAGAACTTCTCGCGCCGCTGGCCTGATGCGGCGGCGCGGCTTGCCTGTCATGGCGGCGGATGGTGTCATCCGTCGCTATGACCGACCACGCCCACCGTGCCATCGATGCGATCTGGAAGATCGAATCGCCACGCCTCATCGCCACGATCACCCGCATGGTGCGCGACCTGGACCTGGCCGAGGAGCTTGCCCAGGACGCGCTGGTGTCGGCACTGGAGCAGTGGCCACGGGATGGCGTGCCGCGCAATCCCGGCGCATGGCTCACCCAGGCGGCAAAACATCGCGCGGTCGACCGCATCCGCCGCGAGCGCATGGCGGGACGCAAGCTCGAAGCGCTGGGCAAGGACATGGAGGGCCTGCTCGAGTCGCACGACGAGGCCCTGATCGACGCGCTCGACGACGACATCGGCGATGACATGCTGCGGCTGATCTTCACTGCCTGCCACCCGGCGCTGTCGGTCGAGGCGCAGGTGGCGTTGACCTTGCGCCTGTTGGGCGGCCTGGCCACCGACGAAATCGCCCGCGCGTTCCTCGTGCCGGAGGCCACGGTGGCGCAGCGCATCGTCCGCGCGAAGCGCACGCTCGCCGGCGAAAGCGTCGTTTACGAGGTGCCGCGTGGTGACGAACTCAACGAACGCCTCGCGGCCGTGCTTCGCGTGGTCTACCTGGTGTTCAACGAGGGCTACGCGGCGACGGCCGGCGAAGACTGGATGCGCCCGGCGCTATGCGAGGAAGCCCTGCGGCTGGGGCGTGTCCTTGCCGGGCTGATGCCCCGCGAGGCCGAGGTACACGGGCTGGTCGCGCTGATGGAAATCCAGGCATCGCGCAGTGGCGCGCGTACGCGTTCGGACGGCGAGCCCATCCTGCTGATGGACCAGGACCGCGGCCGGTGGGATCGCCTGCTGATCGCGCGCGGCCTGGACGCGCTGGAGCGCGCGGAACGGCTCGGCGGCTCGCGCGGGCCGTATGCGCTGCAGGCGGCGATCGCCGCGTGCCACGCACGCGCGCCGCGCGGCGAGGACACGGACTGGCGACGTATCGCCGCGCTCTACGCCGAACTGATCGACGTGCTGCCCTCGCCCATCGTCGAACTCAACCGCGCCGTCGCCGTCTCCATGGCCGACGGCCCCGCCGCCGCACTGGCTATCGTCGACACCCTCGTCGATGAGCCGGTACTGAAGGACTACCACCTCCTCCCCAGCGTCCGCGGCGATCTTCTCTACCGCCTCGGCCAACTCGACGACGCCCGCGACGCCTTCCTGCAAGCCGCCACGATGACTCGCAATGAGCGCGAGAAGGCGTTGCTCCAAGCGCGCGCGGCGGCGTGCGATATCAGTGACTGATATCGATACTGACGTCAGTGCCGTCGGGCACGTTCTCGAGCTGCTTCAGGACCGAGCCGGTGATGTCGAAGTGTTCGCGGATCGGCACCGGGTCGAAGTTTTCCACGACGTATTCGCCTTCTGCGAACACCGGTAGCGTGACGTAGCTGTAGCACTCGCCGTCGTCGCATTCCTTGCCGGCTTCGATCAGTGCCTCGACCAGCGGCGGAAGCAGCCAGTCATCGGCGATGTCTTCGCGCAGCAGCTGATTGAACGCTTCCACGTTATCGGCCACGCGTCCGACTTCCGCCGTGCCGGTGTTCAGCCAGAACACGCCGCCTTCGTCGGCTTCGTAGAACATGTCGCCGAACGCGGTGAACAACAGCGGGGTGAATGCATCGCCGATGCGCCAGCCCCACGAGGTGGCCAGCGCATTGATCGCTTCCTCGTCGGGATGGCAGGTAAGGTCGTCCCAGGTGAGAGACATGGAGGTAGCCTGGATGGGTGGGGTGCGCCTAGTGTAACGCCGGGCTGGCGTCGGCGGCGCGCGTCACCGCTTGCACGAAATCACCGCGGGCTTTGGCCTGTGCGTCGTCCGTCGCAACCGGCCAGGCGGCAAGCTGCACGATAACCAGATGGCGTGCCGGATCCACATGCAGCAACTGACCGAAGATGCCGATGCCTGCGAACGCACCGTTGTCCCACGTCCACCACTGATAGCCGTAGCCACGGCCCGGTACCCCGATATCCGCGTGCTTCGTGGCCGCATCGGCAAGCCAGCCATCCGCCAGCACGGGATGACCACCCGCCACACCGCCATCAAGCAGGAACTGGCCAAGGCGCGCGTAGTCGCCGAGCGTCGCGGACACGCCTGAGCCACCCGCTTCCGTCCCGTCGACATCGTCCTTGAGCCATAGCGCGTCGGCAGCCATGCCATAAGGTCGCCAGATTTTCTCCGACAAGTACGCAGCAAGCGTCTTGCCCGTGGCCCGCTGCACGAGGATGCCGATCAGGTCGGTTTCACCGGTCTTGTAGACCCAGCGCTCGCCCGGTGCGAACTCGCGCGGCAGCGGCGCCATGTACGTCACCAGCAGCGGCTGGCCGGCCACGCGTCGCCCTTCGTACATCTGCGCAACGTCCGAATGCGGATCGCTGTAATCCTCGTTCCAGCGCACGCCGGAAGTCATCGTCAGCAACTGGCGCACCGTGACGTCGCGGTACGCGCCCGCCGACAGCTCGGGGATATAGCGGGTGACGGTGTCATCCAGCGAGTGGATGGCACCGTCGCGCAACGCCGCGCCGACCAGGGTGGAGGTGAACGACTTGGCCACCGAGAACGAGGTCCAGCGCGTCTGCGCGTTGGCACCGAGGCCGTAGCGCTCGAGCCGCACCTTGCCGTCCTGGATCACCAGGATGCCGGCGACGTGATGCGCGGCCATGTAGCTGTCGAGCGTGGTGCCGTCCGCAAAGGCAGGCTGCAACGGCTGGCCGGCCGGCAGCGGGTGTGCGATGCCGTGGTGAACCACGTTGCTGGCGTACTGCGTTTCCATCGCGCGGAAATTCGCTTCGCGCTGCGCCTGGTTCCAGAACAGCACATCGGTGCGACGTGCGTGCGGCGTGGCGCAGCCAGCGAGCAGCGCCAGCGCGATAAGGAGAAAGGATTTCAACGAAGCGTTCCCGCGCGACGGCGGATCTCGAACAGGCCGAAGGCCGCCGACGCGATGATGAAGGGGCCGAAGCCGTAGATGACCCGGTAGGCGAGCAGTGCCGCCAGCACCTGGGCGCGCTGCTCCTGCGGGAAGGCCGCGAGGGTCAGCGCTTCGAACGCACCGATGCCACCAGGCGTGTTGCTGACGATACCGGCGAGCACGGCGCCCACGTAGATGGGCGCGAAGTCCAGGAAACTACCGGCGATCTCGGGCGGCAGCAGCAGGTACATGGTGAGGATGGCGCCGACCATCTCGATGACGCCGATCACGATCTGCGCGGCCGCCGAGCGGGCCGACGGTACGGGCGTGCTGAATTTCCACACCTTCAGTTCATCGTGCTTGCCCGCGAGCCAGTGCAGCAACAGCGCGAAGGCCACCACCAGGCCCACGCCGAGCCAGCGTCCCCAGCCATTGGCGATGGACGGCTCCATCACCAGCGCGATACACGTGAGCGTGGCGAAACCCATGCCCACCGCGAAACCCACCAGCCCGACGACGCGCGCCACATCCGCCGCGCCCACGCCCTGCGTCGACAACATGCGATAGCGCAGCGCGGTGCCGGTAATGGCGTGGAAGCCGAGTGCGTTGCAGATGGCGTGCGTCGTGGCGCCGGAGAAGATCTTCATCTTCATCGAGACCTTGCCCGGCACCACCGTCTCCACCGCGAACACGTCGTACGCCGTCAGGCACGCCCAGCTGGCCAGCGCGGCGCCGATGGAACCGATGACGTGCCAGTGCGGGATACGCGTCAGCGCGTCGCGCACGTCGTGCCAGGCCATCTTCGCGATATAGCGATGCAGCAGGAACGCCGCGCCCAGCACGATGGCCAGGGTCAGCCCGTATTTCAGGGCCCGGGTCGCCATGACCTTGCCCGGGCTGGATTGGCGTGACTCACGCAACGGAACGTCCACAGGGGTCGGGTGGGTTGCCGATGATAGCCGACGCTCACGCGACGGGGTGTTCATGGCACCACCTTGCCGTCGCGGATTTCGAGGGTGTGGCCTCGCAGGGCGTCGACGTCGGCCGGGTCGTGTGTGATCACCAGCAGTTGCAGGTCCAGCCGCTGTTGCAGCGCCAGCAACTCGGCCCGCATGCGCCCACGCAGGGCCGGGTCCAGCGCCGCGAACGGCTCGTCGAGCAGCACCAGCCGCGGCTCGGCCACCAGCGCGCGCGCCAGGGCTACGCGCTGGCGCTGGCCACCGGAGATGCGCGACGGATAGCTATCCGCCTCGGCACCCAGTTCGAACAGGCCCAGCATCTGCTGCACGCGGGCGTCGCGCGAACGGCGTGGCGGATTCAGCCAGCCGGGGCGCAGCGCGAAGCCCACGTTCTGCGCCACGGTGAGGTGCGGGAACAGCGCGTAGTCCTGGAAGACGTAGGCGACACCCCGTTCCCGCGGCGGTATGGCGATACCTGCAGCCGAGTCGTACAAGGTTTGGCCGTCGATGCGGACATGCCCGGTGTCGGGCGTGAACAGGCCGGCCATCGCCCGCAGCGTGAGGCTCTTGCCCGCCCCGGACGCGCCGAACACCACGATGCGCCGCGCGTCGGAGGCGAAGGCCACGTCGAGGTCGAAGTGGCGATCGTCGTCGCGCAGCGCCTTGCGGATGGCGACATCCACGCTCATGGCCGGCTCCGCCGAAGATGATCCGGCGCCAGCCAGCCGGCCAGCAGCAGCGCGACCACGCAGGTCACCGACGTGACGGCCACCATGATCCCCGCGCTACGGTCATCACCGGCCTGTACCGCGGCGTAAATGGCGACCGAGAGGGTCTGCGTCCGCCCGGGCAGGTTGCCGGCGATCATCAGCGTGGCGCCGAACTCGCCCATGGCGCGGGCGAAGGCCAGCAACGCGCCGGCCGTGATGCCGCGCGCCGCCAGCGGCAGTGAGACGCGAAAGAAGACGGCGGCCTCGCGCAGGCCCAGCACGCGGGCCGCGCTTTCCAGCTGCGGATCCACCGCCTCGAACGCCGCACGGGCCGCCTTCTGCACCAGCGGAAAGGCCACCAGCGTGGAGGCGATGACGGCGCCCTGCCAGGTAAACACCAGCTCGATGCCCATGCGCTCCAGCCATGCCCCGAAGACACCACGCCGGCCCAGCAGCACGAGCAGGTAGTAGCCAAGCACCGTGGGTGGCAGCACCAGCGGCAGGGTCAGGATGGAGTCGACCACTTCACGGGCGTGCGAGCGCCAGCGCGACAGCCCGAAGGCCACCGCCACGCCCAGCACGAGGTTGAGCGCGGTCGCCCACAGGGCAACCTTCAGGGTGAGCGCCAGCGGTACCCAGACAGCATCCACGCGCGGCTTACGGTGCCTCGAATCCGAACCCGGCGAGGATCTTGCGCCCGTCGGCCGACTGCACGAAGGCTTCGAAGGCCGCGGCGTCCTTCGGCTGCTTCGAACCGGCCACGACGGCGATGGGGTAGGTGATCGGCTTCGGCGTCGGCACCGTGGCGACGACGCTCACCTTGTCCTTGACGATGGCCGCGTCGGTGGCGAACACGAAGCCCGCGTCCACCTCCCCGCGCACGACGTAATCGAGGCTCTGGCGCACATTCTGCGCCAGCACGCCCTTGGCCGAGATGGCGTCCCAGAGACCCTGCTGCTCGAGCGCCGCCCGGGTGTACCGGCCGACCGGCACCGACGCCGGGTCGCCATACGCCACGCGCGTGACCGCATCGGCCTTGAGATCGGCCGGGCCGTGGATCGCGGCCTTGTTGTCGTGCGGCACGACCAGCACCAGCCGGTTGGCGGCGAAGTCCTTGCGCGTCGCCGCGTCGATGGCGTTGGCGGCGACGGCCTTGTCCATCGCCGCCTGGTCGGCGGAGGCGAAGACGTCGGCCGGGGCACCGCTGGTGATCTGCCGGAGCAGCACATCGGACGCGGCGAAATTCATCACCACGTGGGTGCCCGGGTGCTTCGCCTCGTACGCCTTGCCCACCGCCTGGAAGGCATCCGTCAGGCTGGACGCCGCCGAGACGACCAGGTCGGCCGCGGAGGCGCCGGAGGTGCCGACGAGGAACAACAGCGCGACAAGCGGTCGAAGGCGCATGGGGGCGTTTCCGGCAGTAGGTGTGAACGGGACTATACGCGGCGCGCCGCAGGGCCGAAACCGCCGCCGGCCGGACAAGGATCGCCAAGCCAGCCTCTCGCCACGGTGGCAGCGTGGCCGCATCTGCAGAGGGTGTGGCCCACATGAAACTCGCGTTGCGCATCATCGGCGCCCTGCTCGTGCTCGGCACGCTCGCCGTGCTGTTGCTGGTATGGCTGGACCGTACCGAGACCACCACCGATGCCTACGTGACCGGACGCATCCACCCGGTGGCGCCGCGCGTCACCGGCACGGTCGTGGCGCTGAACGTCGACGACAACCAGCACGTGAAGGCCGGCGATGTCTTGTTGCGGCTTGACACCCGCGACTTCGACGTCCGCGTTGAACAGGCTCGCGCCGACATCAACCGCGCGAAGGGCCAGGTGGCGAGCGCACAGGCGCAGATTGCCGAGGCGGAAGCGGCCATCGTCTCGGCCGACGCCAACGTGCGCAAGACCGGCTTCGACCTGACGCGCGCCAGCGAGTTGGTGAACGAAACCCCGCGCGGCATCTCGAAGCAGGAATACGACGCCGCGCGCGCGGCCTCGGATTCGGCGAAAGCCAGCCGGGCCAGCGCTGAGGCGACCAAGGTGGCCGCCACCGCCGCGGTGGAATCCGCGAAGGCGCAGGTGGCGACCGGCGAAGCCGCGCTGCACGATGCCCAGCTGGCCTACAGCTATACCGATGTCATCGCCCCCGTGAACGGCTATGTCGGCCGGCGCACCGTGGAAGTCGGCGCGCGGGTCAGCGCCGGGCAAACCCTGCTCTCCATCGTGTCGGACCAGGTTTGGGTGGTCGCCAACTACAAGGAAACCCAGCTCCACGGCGTGAAGCGCGGTACCGAGGCGCGCGTCACGGTGGATGCGCTGCCGGGCGTCACTTTCGTCATGCACGTGGACAGCATCTCGCCCGCCTCCGGTTCGCAGTTCGCCCTGCTGCCGCCGGACAACGCCACCGGCAACTTCACCAAGGTGGTCCAGCGCGTGCCGGTGAAGATCCTGTTTTCCGACGAGGACCTGCGGAAGTACCGCGAGCGCCTGCCCCCGGGCCTGTCCACCATCGTGAAGATTCGCACCGGGGACGGTCGGTGAACCTGCGCCTCGCCGCCGTACTGCTGGGCGTGGTCGCGCTGGGCGGCTGCGTGCTCGGCCCGGATTACCAGCGTCCCGGACGTCCCGCGCCCGCGGCATGGCAGCACCCGGCGAGTGGCGATATCGCACTGCCCGACCGCTGGTGGACGGTGTTCGGCGATGACGAACTCAACCACCACGTGGACGCCACGCTCGCCGCCAACCAGGACCTGGCCGGCGCCCTCGCGCGGTATGACCAGACCCGCGCCCTGCTCGGTGTCGCACGCGCCGACGAATTCCCCCAGGTGTCGCTGGATCCGGCCTTCCTGCGCGGACGCACGTCCGGCACCGTCTCCAATGCCCTGCCCGCCCTGGAGACGACGCTGTACCGCGCACCCGTGGACGTCGCCTACGAGGTGGACCTGTGGGGCCGCGTGCGGCGCAGTGTCGAAGCGGCGCAGGCCGATGTGGAGACCAACGCCGATAGCGTGGCCGGGCTGCGCCTGAGCCTGGCCGCCTCGGCGGCATCGACCTATCTTTCGCTGCGCAGCACCGACCGCGACATCGACGTCCTCACCCGCACGGTGGCCCTGCGCGACGACGCGCTGAAACTCGCCGACCGGCGTGCGCATGCGGGCGTGGTGGGCGACCTGGACGTGCTGCGGGCACGCGCGGACCTCTCGCAGACCCAGGCCGACCTGGCCGATGCCCACCGCCGGCGCGACAACTTCGAACACGCGCTCGCCGTCCTCGAGGCACGCGATGCGCCGGACTTCCGCGTGCCGGTGAAGGCGTGGACGCCGGACGTGCCCACGATACCCGCCGGGGTGCCCTCCTCCCTGCTGGTGCGTCGCCCCGATGTCGCCAGCGATGAGCGCGCCCTTGCGGCCGCCAGCGCACGTATCGGCGTGGCCCGGACGGCCTTCTTCCCGTCGGTGCAGCTCAGCGCCTCGGCCGGCTTCTCCAGCAACGACATCGGTGACCTCACGGCACGTGACAGCCGCCTGTGGGGCATCGGCCCGTCGATCCACCTGCCCATCTTCGAGGGCGGCCGTAACCAGGCGCGTCTCGACGCGGCGCAGGCGGCGTATCGCGGGGCTTATGCACGCTGGCGGCAGGACGGCATCGTCGCCTTCCGCGAGGTGCAGGATGCGCTCAGCGATGGCGCCTGGCTCAACGACCGGGGCGCGGCACTCCAGGCGACGGTCGAAGCCGCCACGGCGGCAGCGAAGGTGTCGCGGTCGCGTTATGACCGCGGTTTGGCCGGCTACTTCGAGGTGGTGGATTCCGAGCGCGAAGCCCTCAACAGCCAGCGCGCCGCCATCGCCAACGACCAGCAGCGCCTGCTCACCGCGATCTCGCTGGTGAAGGCGCTGGGCGGCGGATGGAAGGAAGGCGATCCCGTGCCGCGCCAGCCCGAGACCAGCGCCTCGGTGTCACCGTGAATGCGGTGGCGAGCACCGCCGCACCGGCGGCGCCGGCACCACCCACCGCCCAGTTGCCGTGGCTTGGCATCGTGGCCGTGCTGCTCGGCGCGGTGGCTACCACGCTGACCTCGCGCCTTACCTCGATCGGCCTGGCCGATGTGCGTGGCGCCGTGAGCGCGGGGTTCGACGAAGGGGCGTGGATTCCCACGGCGTTCTCCGCCTCGCAGATGTTCATCGGCCCCATCGCCATCTTCCTCGGCCGCGCGTTCAGCCCACGCCGCGTGCTGCTGGCGGGTTGCGTGGTGTACGGCGTCTCGGAATTCCTGATTCCCTTCGCGCCCAACCTGCGCGTCATGGTGCTGCTGCAATGCGTTGCCGGGCTCGGCTCCGGCACGTTCATCCCGCTCACCGCCGCGTTCATCCTCGTTGGCCTTCCAAAAAAACTGTGGCCGTGGGGCCTGGCCGCGTACGCGATGAACATCATCCTCGGCCTCAACGTCGCCAGCTCGCTGGAAGGCTGGTACGTCGAGCATGTGCGCTGGGACTGGATCTTCTGGCAGAACTCGATCCTCGCCGTGCCCATGATGTTCCTCTACTGGTTTGGCCTGCTGCGGCTGCCCATCGACAAGGCCTTCCTGCGCGGCGGCGATTTCCGCGGCATGCTCACCGGCGCCATTGGTTTCACCCTGGTGTTCATCGCGCTGGACCAGGGCGACCGCCTCGACTGGTTTTCCTCGAACTTCGTGATCGGCATGCTGGCGGCGGGGCTGATTGCCCTCGGCCTGTTCCTCCTGCACGAAACCACCCTGCCCGCACCCAGCGTCGATTTCAGGCTGCTGATCCGGCGCAACGTCTTCCTGTGCATCCTGCTGATCACCGCCACGCGTTTCCTGGTGACATCCAGTAACACGCTGGTCGCCAATTTCCTGATCCAGGTGCGCGACCTGCGCCCGCTGGAGGTGGGCAACGCGCTGCTCTGGGTGGCACTGCCCCAGCTGATCATCGCGCCCAGCGTCGCGTGGCTGCTCAACCGCATCGACGCGCGCTTCGCCATTGGCGTGGGTTTTTCCATCGCCACGGCGGGGTTCCTGCTATCCACTGGCATCACCTCGGAATGGGCCGAGGGCGACTTCAAGGTCGCGCTGCTGTTGCAGGCCATCGGCGAGACGCTGGAGCTGACGGCGGTCATCTATTTCTTCGCCCACCACATCGGGCCGGCCGATGGCATCACCTTCGGCGCCATCATCCAGACCGCCCGGCTGTTCGGTGGCGAACTCGGCACGTCGCTGCTGATTTCGTTTACCCGCAAGGCCGAGCAATACCATTCCAACCTGATCGGCCAGCACGTGCTTGGCGACTCGCCACTCACCGAGGCGCGCCTCAACACCTACGCCACCGCCGTGGGCCAGCTCACCCAGGGCACGGGTAGCGCGCAGGCACGGGGCGCGGGGCTGCTCGTGGCGGCGGTGCGACGACAGGCCTATACGCTGTCGATCCTGGACGGGTTCCTGCTCGCCGCGTGCGTCGGCACCGTCGCCGTCCTGATCGTGCTGTGCCTGCGTGAGCCACCCGAGCTGGTGACCCCGCCGGCCGTGCCGCCACTGCCGGACCCGGCCACCGCCCAACGCGCATGAGCCCGGCCGACACCCCGGGGCGACACCGTGCCGCATGCTCCGGAGGGCGGTCCGTGACATTATCCCTGGACCCATGTCCGGGGTTGTATCAAAGGGGACGCCAGGTGCGTCGTGGAGCGGCCAGACAGCGTTGGTTGGGATGGATGGCGATCGTCGCCGTCTGGCTCACTGCGCTTGCCCCCACCGCCTCGCGGATCAATGCGTGGACCTTCCCGGACCTCGGTGCCTGGTGTGAGCCAGGCGCCGCCCCGCACCACGACGGGGGTGCCCAGGGCCACGACGACGGCGACGCCGCCTGCGGTTACTGCACGCTGTTCACGCACAGCCCCGGCATGGCGGGCGCACTCCACGCAGGCGCCGTGCCCCGGCTCGCCTTCGTGTCCGCCATGCCGCAGGTCACCGAGCGCGGGATCACCCCGCGCCCGTTTTTCCCCGTCCACCCCCGAGGTCCGCCGGCCGCCGCGCACGCCTGATCGCCACCGATCCCGCCGTACGCCAACGACCCACGGAACCTGACCCCATGCCTTTCCTTACCACCAAGGGACGCGCACTGGCGCGCGCCATCACGTGCGCCCTCGGCGCAAGCGCGTGTGCCGCGCACGCCACCGACGCGCCCGACTCGCCGCCACCGCGCACCACCAACCTCCACGAAGTGCGTGTGTCGGCGACCCGCCATGGCACCGACGTGGACCCGGACATGCCCGCCGCGGTGGAAACCATCACCCCGGCGAAGCTCAAGCGCCTGAACATCGTGAACACCGAGGATGCGCTGAAGTACCTGCCGGCGTTCGGCATTCGCAAGCGCTTCGTGGGCGATGAAAACGCCACGTTCTCCGTGCGCGGCACCAGCAACCAGCAGAGCGCGCGCGGCCTCGTCTATCTCGACGGCCTGCTGCTGTCCAACCTGCTGGGTAACAACTGGGCCAACCCGCCACGCTGGTCCATGGCTTTTGCCGATAACCTCGCCGGCATCGACGTGATCTACGGCGCGTACTCCGCGTTGTATCCCGGCAACAGCATCGGCGCGACGGTGGTCATGACCACGCGCATGCCGGAGACACTGGAAGTCACCGGTGACGTGCAGGCGTTCACCCAGCACGTCCACACCTACGGCGTGGACCGCGACTATGGCGGCAGCAAGCAGAGCGCGACCATCGGCGACCGCAGCGGCCGCTTCGCCTTCCTCATCGGCGTATCGCACCTGCAGTCCAACGGCCAGCCGCTGGTGTATGCCGTGCAGAACCGCTCGGCGATACCGGGCACGGGTCGCCCTGTGACCGGCGCCATCGAGGACACCGGCGCGAACGGCGTACCGCGCGAGGTGCTCGGCATCAACGCCGAAGGCCAGGAGGCGACGAGCCAGGACGAAGCGCACCTGCGGGCCACCTACGACCTCACCCCGGAGCTCACCGCCGCCGCCACGGTGGGCTACTGGAAGCAGGATCTCTCGCACCGCACGGATACCTTCCTGCGCGATGCCAATGGCCAGCCGGTGTGGTCCGGCCCGGTCAGCATCGACGGGCGCCAGTACACGTTGCCCGCGAACTTCTTTGCACCGGGGACGCGACAGAGCCGCAATTACCTCTACGGCGTGTCGCTGGGCACGCACCGCGAATCCGGCTGGAATGTCGAAGGCAACGTCTCGTACTTCGACATGGACAGGAACCGCGACCGCACCGCGAACGCCGTGACCTACGACGGCACGGGGCTGCTCACCGCGGGCGACGGAAGCCGCTGGCGGACGCTCGACCTGCGCGCCAGCCACACGCCGGACAGCATCGGCCCGAATACCCACACCGTGAGCTTCGGCTACCACTACGACGGTTACCGCCTGGACAACGCAACGTATGCCCTGGCGAACTGGCGCAACGGCGATGCCGGTGCGCTCACCGCTTCCAACGGCGGCAGCACGCAGACCCAGGCGCTGTACGTGCAGGATGCCTGGCAGCTGGCGGAGCGCTGGCGACTCGTGACGGGTGCGCGCTACGAACAGTGGCGCGCCTTCGACGGCACGCGGGCCACCGCCACGGCCAGCACGGGGTATCCGCAGCGGAAGGAGACGCACACGTCGCCGAAGGTCTCGCTGGCGTATGCCGCCACCGACAGCCTGACGCTGCGCCTGTCCGGCGCGCGGGCGTACCGCTTCCCCACGGTGAATGAGCTTTTCCAGGGCACGTTCAACGGCATCAGCCTGGTCAACAACAACCCGAACCTGAAGCCGGAAAACGATCTCTCGCGCGAGCTGTCGGCGGAGTGGTACCGGGCGAATGGGGTAGCGCGTTTCACGCTGTTCCGCAGCGACACGCGCAACACGCTGTTCAGCCAGACCGACACGACGGTGTTCCCCAATGTCACCAGCGTGCAGAACGTCGACCTCGTCCGCACGCGCGGCGCGGAAGCCAGTTACGACGGCACGGGTGTCTTCCTGCCCTGGCTGGACCTGTCGGCGAATGCGGCCTATACGCAGGCCACGACGGTGCGCGATAGCCGCTTCCCGGCGGCGGAAGGCAAGCAGTTCTATCGCATCCCGCGCTGGCGGGCGAACGCGGTGGCGACGATGCACGCCAGCGAAGCGGTGGCGGTGACGCTGGCCGCCCGTTATTCAGGCCGGCAGTACAACACGCTCGACCACAGCGACATCAACCCCGATACCTTCGGCGGCGCGAGTGACTTCCTGACCTTCGACGCGAAGCTCGGCTGGACGGTGAGCCCGCACGTGGAGCTCAGCGTGGGCGTGGACAACCTGACGAACCGCCGCTACTACGTGTACTACCCGTACCCGTCGCGCACGTGGCTGGCCGAGGCAAAGTTCCGCCTCTGACGGTGCTTACGCCGCGACGCGCTGCCCGTGCGTGGCGACAGACAGCGCCTCGTCGAGCATGAAGGACGCCATGCCACCGTGCGCAAGGCGGTGCAGGAAGGCGGCCACGCCCACGTTGCCCGTTGCGAGGTCGCAGCTGATTCGCACCAGCTCGGTGCCGGGCACCGCGAGGTGGGCGCCACGCGGTAGCAGGAAGGGTTCGATACCGCAGGCCACGCGCAGCGCGTGGTCGCGGTAGAGCGCCGCGCGGTCCGGCAGGAAGGCGGCGAGGTCCAGCAGTGTCTCACCCAGGCCGGCCAGGCCATCGAACAGGCCTGGGCGTATCGCGTGCCGACGGAAGAGGTCGCGTTCCGCGGCAAGGATCGCCTCGCGGTAGCGCGCCTCGCCCGTGCCCGCGTAAAGGCGGGCGGCGACGGCGAGCACGCCCGCCGTGCCCTCGCCGAGGTAAGGCAGCACCGTGGCATCCCCGACGCATGCCGGCCACGACGGTACGCCATCGGGGCCGGTCACGGCGTGGCGCAGGTCAAAGTCCATGGCGGCGCACGCCGCGTCGATAAAGCGACCTTCACCGGTGGCGCGGTGCAGGTGGAGCAGGAACAGCGCCACGCCTGAAGCCCCTTCGCCAAGGCCGAGCGGCTGACGCTGGCCATCCGGCCAGTGCAACGCACCGTCGGTGTCATGGGCACACGCCAGCAGGCAGTCACCCGCGTCGATGGCATCGGTGAGGTACGCACGCTCACCCGTCGCATGCCATGCCTTCAGCCGTGCCATGGCCCAGCCCGCCATGCCACTGTCGCGCCCGGCGCGGCGGCGCATCACGCCGTCCAGGGGCGAGGCCTGCAACAGGGACGCGGCAAGCACGTGCTCGCCGGCATCCAGCAGCGCCCACGCAATGCCTGCGTCGCCGCCCATCAGGCCAGCACCACGCTCATCGCCCGCACGAATACCCGCGACCAGCCATGGCAGGAGGTTGGCCGGTGGACGGCGCCCGCTGCGGAGATAACCGTGCAGCACGCCGGCCGCGCCGTGCGCGATGCCGTAGGGGTGGGTGTCAAACACCTCGGGGCCGGCGGGCACGAAGCGATCCGGCCGGGGCTCGGCCGCATGCATGTCCACGTACGCGAAGAGTCGATCGGACACGCCTTCCGCCGGCGCCGGATGGGTGGTGCGGTGGGGCACGGCAACCTCGTCGCGCGACATCGTCGCCACGGCGGCGCACAGCACGGCCATCGCCTCGACGGGATCGGGACGCCGGTCCGGCGTCGCATGGGTCAGCGCGATGACCACGTCGGCAAAGGCCTGCGGATAACCCATGTCGCCGACAAACTGCTGCAGGAAGCGCGGCATGGCGCTGCTATCCAGGCCGACGAGGGCATTCACCGGCGCGCACGCGGCAAACAGGTTCGCGCCAAAGGCGTAGCGGTCCGCGACCATGGCCTGGGCGTGCGTGCCACGCGGCGCATGCGCCGGTGCGAAGCCAGGCGTCCATACGTCGGCGACACGATCCAGGCCATCCTCGATCGCCGTCTCGAGATCGATCAGGCGGACGGCGCCCGACGGCTCGACGATGACGTTGTGGAACGACAGGTCCCCGACCGAGATGCCGGCGGCGTGCACGCGCTGCAACGTGGTCGCGAAGCGGGTGAACACGGCGCAGACGTCGTCGAAGAAGCGGGCGACGTCCGCGCGCGTGGCCGCGGGAAGCAGCGCGGGATAGCGCCGGGCCAGCCACAGCCGCAGCGTGTCGCCTTCAAGCATCTCCTCGGCGAGGAAGCTGTGCTCCCACTCGCGGAAGTGGGCGATGGGGCGAGGCGCCACGGCGAGCGGCGCCAGGCGTCGAAGCAGGCGGAACTCCTTGCGCAGGCTGGCCGTCGCCGCTTCGGCGGCGCCGATGTGCGGCCGCGCCTCCTTGATCACGACACGCCGGCCTTCAAACAGATCGTCGGCCAGGTAGATGCCGCCGGCCGCCGAGAAGGCCATGGCCTTGATCGGGCGGAAACGCCCGCCACCCAGCAACGGCGCCACGTCAGGCGTCGCCTCCGTGCCCAGCGGATCGGTCAGCCAGTCGGGTACCCGGTAGCCCGGCGCGCGGTCGTCCGCTTCGGTGCCGCCGTCGGGCCGGCGCAGCAGCCATTCGCGCCGGCCACTGGCATCGATGCGGTAGTCACTGACGATGCCGCCGTAGCGATAGGAGACGATCGGGCATTCCGGATGGCGGCGGTCGGTAAGCACGTGCGGCCCGGCGTAACCGCCGAGCGCGGCGGCCAGGTCGTCGAGCAGGCGGCGGAACACGCGAAGGTCGGCGGGGTACACCGTGATGAATTTTCCCGCACCGCCACGCGGCCAGCGTTTGCCGTTGATCGCGGCGAGCAGGCGAAGATCGCCGGCGAACTTGAAGGCGGTGTCGTTGGCGACGAGGATCGCCACGGTGATCGCGAGCACCACCCGCGCGGTGGATGCCACCGAGGAGACGTGGATTTTCCAGCCCTGGGTCGGCAGGCGGCAGCCGTCCGGCATGGCCTGGAGCCAGACACCCGACCGATGCAACGCCCAGTGGGCGGGTAGCTGGCGGCGTGCGACCGACTCGAAATCGTCGGGGTCGATGCGATGCCGTGCAAAAGGCTCAAAGAACTCGCGGTCGACGGCGGTGTAGGGCCACAACTGCCGGTATCGCTCCATGGACCTGTCTTCCTCTGGCAGGTGTGCGGGCCCGGCTCCCGCACCAGCCCGGACGCCGGTACGGGGCCTTCGCCTCCCGTTTGCTGGTTACGCGTCGCCCGTGTCGGCAAGGCCAGCCAGGCACCCCGTCCCGCTGTACGAACTGCCCATGTTGGTGTCGATACCGGGTGCGGCGTTGGCGTCGAGCTCAAGGTGCTGCAAAGCAAGGATGGGATGCATGGCCGTTCTCCGTGATCGGTGCGTGCACCCACGGGAAGTGCGGGTGCGGGGCGAATCTAGTGCGGGCCTTGCCGGGGGAACAATCCATGGTGATTGCCGTAAAGGCGCCAGGCGCACCGATATGCGCACTTTTCACCCCGCTCACTCAATTCCGGTCAGTCCGCCTGTCCGGATCCGGACGGGCGCGTCCGCTGGCGGACACCCCCGGGCGGGCGAGTTTGAGCCTGACGGTGGCGACGGCCCCTGGCGCATCGGTGCGATTGGCCAGGGCGACGGTGCCGCCATGCGCTTCGATGATCAGGCGCGTAAGGCTCAGCCCGATCCCGGACCCCTCCGGTTTGGTCGTGAAGAACGGCACGAACAGTGAATCGGTCAGCGGCAGGCCGATGCCGTCGTCGATCAGCCGCACGCACGCTTCCCCGCCCTGGATGAACCAGTCGATATGCACCCCACCGTGATTGAACAGCGCGGACTCCGCCGCATTGCGCAGCAGGTTGACCAGCGCCTGGCCAAGCTGGTCTTCGTCGCCGTCCACGGTAAGCGGGGCATGGCCGACGAGCACGACGGGGACGCGCTGCTCAAGCTGGGCTACGCGTGCGATCGACAGGTCCAGGCGGAACGGTTGCCAGGCCAGCGGCGGAAGACGGGCCAGCCGGCCATAGCCCCCGACGAACCGGGTCAGCGACGCCGAACGCCGGGCGATGGCTTCGAGGCCGTCGTGCAGCTCCTTCTGCGGGATGGCCGCGCCGTGCCGGGCGAGCAGGTTGGAAAGGGTGTCGGCCAGCGAGCCGATGGGGGTGAGCGAGTTGTTCAGTTCGTGGCTCAGCACGCGGATCAGGCGCTGCCAGGCACGGTGTTCTTCTTCGCTTAGGGCCGCGCTGAGGTCATGCAACATCACCAGCGTGTGTTCGCGGCCATCGCTGTACCACGCCGCACGACGCACGGCCCAGCGGCCCGTGGCACACGGGAAGGTGTGGGTCAGGATCGATCCGTCGGCGGACGCCATGGCCTCGCCGAAGCCCCAGGCCGCCGGCTCGGTTCCCACCACCAGCTTGTGCTCCGCGCCCACGAGGCGCCGGGCTGCCGGATTGATCAGGCGAATGCGGCCCTGTTCATCGACGACGATGACCGCGCTGTGCAGCGCGACCAGGGTCTTCCCGAGGAAGCGTGAGGTCTCGGTGCGCGCCAGCCGGCCCTGGCGCAGTTCGTCGGAGAGTTCGTTGACGCCCGCGATCAGCGCCTGCAGGGGATCATGCCCCAGCCTGACATGGCCGCGCAGGCCATAATCACCCTCGCGAAGCGCGCCGAGCAGGTCCGACACCGTGCGCAGGGAATCCAGGATGCGTCGGCCGCCCACCCAACCCACCAGCAGCGAGCCGACGACACCGGCCGCGAGCAGGACGGCCCGCACCCACGGCACCTCGGGTGGCCCGGACGCCAGCGCAAGGCCTGCCATGGCCACGGGCGCCATGAAGCCGATGCCCCACAGCACCACGCCTGCGGCGGGCGACCGGGCAAACGCCAGCGAGGCCTGCCAGCTAGCCAAGGTCGCCCCGGCTCATTCGATAGCCTCGTCCGGGTACCTTGATCGCTGTTTGTCGAGCCGACGGTAGAGCGCCTGGCGCGAAATGCCCAGGGCGTCGGCCGCACGCTGCAGGTTATTCCCGTTGCGGTCCAGCGCGTGGCGAATCAACAGCTGCTCGGCGTCGGTGAGCGTCAGGCAATCAAGGACCAGGGGCGCATCGTCCTGTTGGTGCATGGCCAACGCATTCACGTCGATCTCGGCCGTGGGCGTGATCAATACCGCGCGCTCCACCGCATGCTCCAGTTCGCGGATGTTGCCGGGCCACGCATAGGCGCGCAGGGCGCGTTCGGCCGAAGGCGCGAAGCGCGCGGCGTCACGGCCCAGGCGGCGGCATTCGCGTAACAGGAAATGCCGTGCCAGCGGCACGATGTCTTCCGGCCGCTCACGCAAAGCCGGGAGGCGTACCTGCATGGCGTTGAGGCGGTAGAGCAGATCAAGCCGGAAGCGACCCGCGCGCGCGATGGACTCCAGGTCGGCGTTGGTGGTGGAGATGACGCGCACATCCACGCGCCGGGTCTGGCCCGAACCGCTGCGCTCGAGCTCGCCTTCCTCCAGCACGCGCAGCAGGGTCACCTGCTGGAGCGGGGGAATGGTCGATACCTCCTCCAGCACCAGGCTGCCATGGTGCGCGAGCTCGAAGCGTCCGGGTCGTGCGCCGCTCTCTTCGCCGAACATGTCGTCCGCAAAGCGCGCTTCGGAAAGGCTGCCCATGTCGACCCGGATCAGCGCAGAGGCCGCCCGCGGCGAGCGTGCATGGATGTCGCGCGCCAGCATGGATTTGCCGGTGCCGTTTTCCCCCAGCACCAGCACATGCGATTCGCTGACGGCGATGCGCTCCACCAGTTCCATGACGCGCCGCATCGCCGAGGATTCGGTGGCACAGTAGGCGGCCGATCCCTCGCGATTCAAGGCTGTCTCGGCGCGCAGCCGGCGGTTTTCCTCGCGTGCCTGGTGCAGGTGCACCTGGCTCCACAGGATGTTCAGCAGGCGGCCGCGGTTCCATGGCTTTTCCACGAAGTCCGCCGCGCCGCGCCGCATCGCCTCCACCGCCAGGTTGACGTTTCCCCACGCCGTCATCACCACCAGCGGTACATCGGGTACGAGGCCACGCAGGCGCGTGACCAGTGCCATGCCTTCGTGGCCGGAGGTGGTGTCGGCGCTGTAGTTCAGGTCGACCACCGCGCAGGAGAGGGCCTGGCGCATGGCCACGTCGCACGCCGCCTCGGGGGAGCCGGCTTCGAGCGCCTCGAGTCCTTCATTGCGCAGCAGCATGCACAGCGCCAGGCGCACATCAGGGTGATCGTCAACGACCAGCACGGGTGGATAGGGCGATTTGGGGAGGGTATCGGGGGTCATCGTGGGCGTCCTCACTGCTCACGCAGCACGAGCGATGGCGGGATGGCGGCTGAGCGCAACGCGGGTGGTAGCGATACCGCCGACGTGAGCAGGAGCATCACCGTGGCAACGATGCATACCGCATCCAGGTCGACGCGAGCGCCCTGGGCCAACGCGGCGGGAGGCCACAGGTTGAACGCGAGCGCGGCGGAGAGGCCAAGGATCACGCCGACGGTGGCGCGCGCCACGCCATGCGCAAGGCAAAGGCCGAGCAGGTCCAGCGGGGTGCCGCCGACCGCGGCGCACAGGGCCAGTTCGCGACGCCGCGACGCCACGTGGATTCGCTGCGCGGAATACAGGCCGACCAGGCCCAGGCCGAGCCCCACGCCAGCGAACAGGCTGGCGAGCCAGGTATCCCTCTGGCTCGCCGCGCGTACATCGTTCCACGCGCGACCCAGGGGTCGTGGTGGTTCGATGGCCAGCCATGGCGCGACATCGCGCAGCGCTTCACCCGGGTCGATACCTGCCAGCGCGACGTAGCTCGATGCGTGAACCACCAGATAGTACGAGAGCAGGCTGCGAAAGCTGGCGAATTCGGCCGGCGGCAATTGGGCGAAGGGGACGATGGCCCACGGCCGCGGTGGAAGAGCGGGCCCTGCATCGCGCGTGTTTGCGACGATGCCGACGATACGTAGTGATCGGGTGCCCATGCTGCGCGATACCTTGAGCACCGTGCTGCCCAGCGTGGCGCCGGGAATCCGCGCGAGGAATGCCTGGTTCACCACGACCACGGCGGGTCCGCCCGCTGCATCGCTCGTGGCCAGGTCGCGACCCGCGACCAGATGCATGCCAAGCGCGGCACGCGCACCTGGCGTCTGCACCGCGTACTGCGTGTCGAATGGCACACCGCCGGGTGCGGCAAAGGTGACGTTGAAGTTCGTGCCCACGGGCAGCTGCGTGGTGACGCCTGCACGCAGCGCACCCCGCTCCCCGGCCAGCCGTGCCTCGATGGCCGCCATGGCCTGCGCCACCGGTTTCGCGGAAGTGAAATGCAGCGGGTCGGGACGAAAGCGCGCGGCAGCCGCACCGTCGAGATCGAAACCTGGCGCGACGTCCTGCTGGCGCCAGGTCTGCATGCCGCGGACGACGCACAGCGACAACAACAGCGTAGCCAGGCCCAGTTGTACCTGCACCCAGGCTACGCGGGCGCGTGCCGCCGCGCCCTGCCGCTCCTGGCCGCCTCGCCCTGGCTCACGCAGGCCACCGCCGATCGCGGCGACGACGGTCATGAACAGCGCGACGACGGCGCTGGCAAGGTAAACGCGCCAGCGGATGTCGATCGGCCCTGCATTAACGCGCCACGCATCGGGAATATAGGCCTCGCCCGCAGTCACCAGCGCATGGCCGAGCACCGTGCCCGCCAGCACGCCGGCGACAGCGATGAACCCGGCTTCCGCGGCAGCGGGCGCCCACGATCGCCAGAACCCGGCGCCAAGGGCGCGTCGCAACGCCGTCTCACGGCTGCGCCCCAACGCGCGCGCCATCATCAGGTTGGCGAGGTTGCCGCAGGCGGTGGCTACCACCAGGCCAGCACAACCGAGGAAGAACCACACCGTGGGTGCGGCGGCGGCGGTCAGCGCATCGTCAATCGGCGTGATCCCGAACATCGCCGCCCGCGCCGCACCGTCGCTTGCCGCGGCGGTGGCACGCAGGCGCCCGACCAGGTCGTCGGATGACGCATCGGGTGCCAGTCGTGCCACCGCGAGGAAATTGGGCACGCTGGCCGACGCGCCAGGCACGCCGTGCAGGGGGAGGATGACATCCACGTCGTCGAACAGCCGATAGGCCGCCGGTAACACACCCGCAATGCGCAGCGGCCGGCCATCGACCGTGATCACGCGTCCCGCCACGTGGGGATCGCCAGCAAACCACGCCTGCCAGAGGCGCCACGAGAGCATGACGCCGTCGCCGCCCCCCGGCTTCAGCGTCAGCGCGCCCGCGGCCGGCACGACACCCAGCGTGGGCAGGAAACCGTCGTCCATGCGCTGCATGACCAGCAGGCTGGCATGGGCACCGCTGCGCACGCTGGCCCGTTCCACGCTGCGCGCCAGCCCACGGGAAAGCACGCCCCGGGGCAAGCCCACGGTGTCGTACAGCGTCGCGGACAGGCTGCGTGGCGACGAGGGCCGGACCACTTCACCGTACAGCACGACACTCCCGTGGTGCGTAAAGCCAGGCGGCGCCATCAGCAGTGCATCGACCAGGGCGAACGTCGCGAAGAACGTGCCCACGCCGAGCGCCAGCGTCGCCGCGGCAAGGAGGAAATACCCTGGCTGTCGGGTCAGCGCGTGGAGCGTGCGCCACGAACCGGCGAACACGCGCCTCATGGAAAGATCTCCAGCGTGCGCCGCTCATCGAGCCCCGATTCGGCCTCGTGCTGAAGCTGGCGAAACGTGGCTTCGTCCACCACCCGGCCGTCGAGCAGGCGAACGGTGCGTTCGGCGGCGGCGCTGAAGCGATCGTCGTGGGTCACCATGCAGATGGTCGTGCCTTGCGCATGCAGGCCGCTGAGCAGGGCCATCACCTTTTCGCCGTTGCGCAGATCAAGGTTGCCGGTCGGTTCGTCCGCCAGCAGGATCGCCGGCTCACCCACCACGGCACGCGCCACGGCCACGCGTTGCTGCTGGCCACCGGACAGTTGTCCCGGAAGGTGACGCATGCGGTGGACCATGCCGACGCTGGCCAACGCCTCCGCCGCGCGCTCCATGCGTTCGCGGCGTCCGACGCCCTGTCGAAACGTGAGCGGCAGCGCGACGTTGTCGGCCACCGTCATGTCGGGCACGAGGTTGAAGGCCTGGAAGACAAAGCCCACGTGGGCGTTACGCAGGACGGCGCGCTGCCCGGCGCCTGCATGCGCCGTGGACTCGCCCAGGAAGCGCAACTCGCCGCGTGTCGGGACATCGAGAAGGCCCATGAGCGACAGCAACGTGGTTTTGCCGCAGCCCGAGGGGCCGGCGATGGCCACGAACTCTCCCCGCCCGATGGTCAGGTGGATATCGGTCAGGACATGGTTCTCGATCGCTCCGGCCAGGAACACCTTGCCGACATCGCGCATCTCGATGACCGGGGGAGCCTTTGGGGAACGCATCGCGCCACCTCGTCGCGGAGTGGCCAGAGGGGGATTGGCCTGCCTTGCGACGATAGGCCTGTGTCGTGGTGGCGCAAACGGCGTGCGACAGCTCCCTGGCCACTCTTGCCGAATCAGCTCATTGGCTGCCGGTAACGACCTGTTTGTTAACGAAATCCTTATGGATTTCAAAGCGTATACCGACGGATGGTCGAATAGCTGTACTACAAAGCTTACAATTAGCTTACGGGGGGAGACGTAGCCCGAAGGGGCTGCGGTGTTTTATGGAGTTTGCTCATGGTTCAACAGTTCTCCCTCGGCGGCCGCACCGCCTGGCTCAAGCGCTACGAGCCCGAAAGCTGGCTTCGGCCTGCCCTCGTCCGCCTGTGGAACAGGCTTGCGGCGCGGCTCGACCTGAATGCCCTGCGCTCACCGCCCCGGCGCACGGGCGAAGAGGCCAAGCGCATCGAGTCGCGGCGTATCGAAGCCCTCCGTGCCTGCGGCGCGCCGGTCCCGCGCATCCTCGGCGAAGGCCCGCGCAGCCTCATCCTCAGCGACATGGGCCCGACCCTGGCGCACCGCCTGAAGCGCCTGCCCCGCGCCAACGATGCCGACATCCTTGTCCGCCAGACCGCCCACGCCATCGGCGAACTGCACCGCCACGGCGGTTACCTGGGCCAGGCCTTCGCCCGCAACATCACCGTGGGCGAGCACGGCGTGGGTTTCATCGATTTCGAAGAAGACCCCAGTGAAATCATGAGCCTGGCGCAGGCCCAGGCGCGCGACTGGGTGATGTTCACCACCGGTATCAGCCGCTATTACGTGGGCCGCATGGACGTGCTCTCCGGGCTCATCCGTGAGGAAGCCAGCGGCCTGGCGCCCCAGGTGGTGGTGGAAGTGCACCGCATTGCGCGGAAGCTCTCGTTCCTGGAACGCACCGGCCGGCTTTTCGGCCGCAAGCTGGCCACCACGGGCGCCGCCATCGGCGCGATGCGCAAGGGCTTTGCAGCCATGGGCGCCAATGGCGTAATCGTTTACGTGTAACGTCATTTACGTGCCCACTTGGGGGCCGGATGCCAGTATCCTTCTCGGCCGTGGCGTCCGTCGGGCGCCCGATGCCATTCCCCTAAGGCAAGCCCATGACCCGCAGTCCCCGCATCGAAGCCCTGATCGCCCGCATGACCGTGGAGGAAAAGGTTGGCCAGCTCGGCGTCTTCGCCGATGCCGTCCGCCCGTTCGCCCCGGACATCAACCCCGAAGCCAACGCCCGCGGCGCGGCCGAGGTCCTCGATCAGGTTCGTGCCGGTCGGGTCGGCTCGCTGTTCAATGGCGTGGGCGCGGCGGAGGGCCGCGAGGCGCAGCGCGTGGCCGTGGAAGAAAGCCGCCTGGGCATCCCGCTGATCTTCGGCTCGGACGTCATCCACGGTATGCGTACCGTGTTCCCGATCCCGCTCGGCGAAGCCTCGACGTTCGAGCCTGACCTCGCCGAGCGCACGGCGCGGGCCACGGCGGTGGAAGCCACTGCCGCCGGCATCCACTGGACCTTCGCGCCCGCCGTGGACATCGCGCGCGACCAGCGCTGGGGCCGCGTTGCCGAAGGTGCGGGCGAAGACGTCGTGCTTGGCTGTGCATTTGCCGCAGCACGCGTGCGTGGTTTCCAGGGCAACGACCTGACGGCAGCAGACTCCCTGCTGGCAACGCCGAAGCACTTCGCCGCCTATGGTGCGGTGATGGGCGGCATGGAATACAACCAGGTGGACATCGCGCCGCAGACGCTGCGCGACGTGCACCTGCCGCCCTTCAAGGCCGCGATCGATGCCGGTGCGCTGACCCTGATGAGCGCGTTCAACGACATCAACGGCGTGCCCGCCTCGGCCAACCGCGAACTGATGACCGACATCCTGCGTGGCGAGTGGGGCTTCAACGGCTTCGTCGTCTCCGATTACACGGCGGACATGGAACTGATCGCGCATGGCTTCGCCGAAGACGAGCGCGATGCCTCGCGGCTGGCCTTCATCGCCGGCGTCGACATGAGCATGCAGAGTGGCTTCTACGCCGCCAGCCTGCCTGGCCTGGTCGAAAGCGGCGATGTATCGATGGACGTGCTCGACGAAGGCGTGCGCCGCGTCCTCACCGTGAAGGAAGCCATCGGCCTGTTCGACAATCCGTACCGCTCGCTCGACGCAGCGGCGGAAGCCGACACCTCGAAGAACGCCGAACACGCCGAGCTCGCGCGCGACGCCGCGCGCCGTTCCATCGTCATGCTGAAGAACGATGGCGTGCTCCCGCTGAAGAAGGCAGGCCAGAAGATCGCGCTGATCGGCCCGTTCGGCGCCGACGTGGACAACCTGGAAGGCTGCTGGACGCTGTTCGGCGACAAGCAGCGCCACGTCAGCATCGACACCGGCCTGCGTGCCGCGCTGGCCGATCCGGCCTCGCTGGAGATCGTCGCCGGCAGCGATTTCGAAGCGCCCATCGAGGGTGGCATCGACGCGGCCGTCGCCGCCGCAAAGCGCGCCGACGTGGTGCTTCTCGCCATCGGCGAACCGCAGACCTATTCCGGCGAAGCCCAGGCACGCACGCAGATCATCGTGCCGCCGGCGCAGCAGGCCCTCGCCGAGGCCGTCGTCGCGACGGGCACGCCGGTCGTCGTGCTGCTGAAAAACGGCCGTGCGCTGGCGCTCACCGGCGCCGTGCGCGAGGCCAGCGCCATCCTCGTCACCTGGTTCCTCGGCAGCCAGACCGGTCCGGCGATCGCCGACGTCGTGTTCGGCGACTACAACCCGGCAGGCCGCCTGCCGGTGAGCTTCCCGCAGGACAGCGGCCAGCAGCCGTTCTTCTATAACCACCCGCGCACCGGCCGCCCGGAACTCGCCGACCAGCCGCCGGCGTTCAAGGCGCGCTATCGCGAAGTGACGTTCGAAGCGCTGTACCCGTTCGGCCACGGGTTGAGCTACACCACGTTCGGCTACACGCCGCCCGTGGTGAACGCGCAGGCCGGCTGGAACGACACCATCGTCATCACCGCCACCGTGACCAACACCGGCACGCTGCCCGGCGAAGAAGTGGTTCAGCTGTACATCCACGACCGCGTGGCCAGCCGCGTGCGCCCGGTGCGAGAGCTCAAGGCGTTCCGCAAGATCCTCCTCGCGGCCGGTGCGTCGGAAGAGGTGTCGTTCGAACTCACCCGTGCGGATCTCGCCTTCACCCATCGTGACGGCGTGACCTTCGAGGCCGAGCCGGGTACGTTCGATGTGTGGATCGCGGGTTCGTCCGCACAGGGCGAAGCGGCGTCGTTCGTCCTCAACAAGGCCTGACGGGCCGGTAAGCGGAGCTTGGCCATGCAGGATCTGAGTGGGAAGGTCGCGTTGGTGACGGGTGCGGCCAGTGGCATCGGCCGCGCCATCGCCCAGGCCTATGCGGACGCGGGCGCAAAGGTGGCGGTGGCCGATATCGCCGCCGACAAGGCGCGCGACGCCGCACGAAGCATGGGCCCCGATGCCATCGGCCTGGCCATGGACGTCACGGACGAGGACCAGGTCGAGGAAGGTTTCGCCCAGACGGCGCGTGAACTCGGCCCGGTCGACATCCTCGTCAGCAACGCCGGCATCCAGATCATCTCTCCGATCGTCGATCTCTCCTACGCCGACTGGAAGCGCATGCTGGCCATCCACATGGACGGCGCCTTCCTGACCACGCGCGCCGCCATGCGCCAGATGATCGCTGCCGGGCGCGGCGGTTCCATCATCCTGATGGGCTCGGCGCACTCGCATGTCGCCTCGAAGTTCAAGGCGCCGTACGTCGCTGCCAAGCACGGCCTGCTTGGCCTGGCGCGCGTCATCGCGAAGGAAGGCGCCGCGAACGGCATCCGCGCGAACGTCATCTGCCCCGGCTTCGTGCGCACGCCGCTGGTGGAGAAGCAGATTCCCGAGCAGGCGAAGGAGCTGGGCATCAGCGAAGAGGCGGTCATCCGCGACGTGATGCTGAAGGACACCGTGGACGGCGAATTCACCACGCTCGAGGATATCGCCGACACGGCGTTGTTCCTCGCCGGCTTCGGCTCCAACGCACTCACCGGCCAGTCGCTGCTTGTCAGTCACGGCTGGCACATGGCCTGACCATCCGCCCACACCAGGCACTGGCATTGCCTTAGCAACTCCGAGCAAAACCCCGATACGACCCCGATGCGCACACGCCTAACGTGTGCACCCCATCCATCGGAGTCACCGCATGCCCACGATCCGCCGCGTTGCCAAAGGGTCGGGCAAGCTCGCCGCGCTTTGCCTGCCCCTCTTCCACGCCACACCCGCGCTCGCGGCGCAAAGCGCCGCCATAGTCTGGGGACCCTGCGATGCGCAGTTGGTCGGCGATATCCCCGCACACCTCACCACCCGCCTTGAATGCGGCACGTTTCGTGCCCCACTGGACCATATCCAGCCGGACGGTCGCAGCATCGACGTCGGCGTGGTTCGCGCACGCGCCATGCGTCCCGACCTGCGCGAGGGCGCCATCTTCGTCAACGTAGGCGGACCGGGGAGTAACCCGGCACGCCTGGTCCGCTCCATCGCCGCCACGTGGAGTCGCGAGGACCCGTTCGATGCCGATACCGCCGACAAGGTGCGCCTGGCTGAACGCTTCGACCTGGTCGCCGTGATCCCGCGCGGGCTCGAAGGCGGCCATGTCTATCGTTGCCTTACCGGCTTGCCGCCACGCTTCGCCTTCCTGCCCAGCCATCTCGATGACGCCAACTGGAACCTCGTACTGGACGAAGCGACGGCACAGGCACGCACCTGCGCGGCGCCACCCGAAGCGCGCTACATCAACACCGAGCAGCACGTACACGACATGGACGCCGTGCGCCGCTCGCTCGGCGACGACAAGCTGCACCTCTACGGTATCTCCTACGGCGGGCGCGTCGGCGCGTGGTATGCCGCGACCTACCCTACCCACGTCGGCCGGATGCTGCTCGATTCGAGCATGCGCTTCACGCAGGGCTTCCTCGAAGCCGGGGAACTGATGCGCGCGGCGCTGCGCAAGGATTTCCAGCGCGTGCTGGCGCCCATCGTCGCCGACCCCACGCGCTATGGCCTGCCGGCGGATTCCGCCGCCATCGCCACCTCGCTTCAGGATCTTCCCGGCCGCGCACGCGAGGCGTGGCATCCGTATCTCGATACCCCGCCGCGCGTCGCTGCTGCACTGTGGCTGGCCGACTGGATGCGTGCGAGCGATCCTGGCTCGCGCACACAGCTTGAGGGGCGTATCCGTCGCCAGGTCTTCAGCAGCGATCCTTCGTTGAACGGCGCGATCCGCTGGGCGGCGCTGCAGCTGGCCGACCGCTATTTCGCACCGGTACGCACCGGCCCTGAATTCGGGGCCGGGCAGGATGGCGACTCGGTGCGCCGCGCGGTCGGCTGCAACGACGATGCATGGTCGGCGAATGACGTGGCGATCCGCGAGCATGCCGTGCGCAACGCCGCCCGCGACCTGCACTCCGATGGCGAAGAGATCCTCGAGGAGCTGGTCTGTGCCCGCTGGCCGCATCCGCGCGCCCGCGTGCCCAACCTCGACACCGTCGGGGACGCACCGCGCTTCCTGCTCCTGCAGGCCGAGCATGACCTGGTCACGCCCATCGAAGGCGCACGCGCCCTGCTCGCGCGCTATGCAAACGCCACCCTGCTGGTCGCACGCCGCTCCGCCGTGCATGGCCTGTTCAACTTCACCACGTCCTCGTGCATCGAGCGCACGGCCTCGCGTTACCTCCTCGACGGCACGCTGCCCGATAGCCCCTCGGGCGAGTTGCACTGCGGCGGCGCAACGGAGAGCCCGGTGTCCGCGTTGCCGCACACCACGACGACCACGACACCAACGACGCCGGCGGCCGCGCCGCACGACGAAATCTGACCGATCAGGGAACGATCATGCGAACCATGCTCCTGCCTGTTGCCGTGGCCATCGCCATGGCACTTCCCTGTGCACCCACGCACGCGGTGCCTGCCATGGCGCCCATCACGTGGGCGGCCTGCCCCGCGTCGCTCACCGGAGACTGGCCTGGCCTCGGCGCACGCCTGCACTGTGGCCGCGTACCGATGCCGCTGGATCACATGCGCCCCGATGGGCGCACTATCGATGTACGCGTCGTGCGGATCGCCGCGGCACGGCCCGGCGAACGCAGGGGTGCCATCTTCGTCAATATCGGCGGCCCGGGCGGCCAACCAGCCGCCTACGTCGCCTCCATGGCCGATGCGTTTAGCGAGGTCGACGCGGGCGATCCCGTGCACGGCGACAAGCGCCGCCTCGCCGATCGCTACGACTTCATCGCTGTCATCCCGCGTGGACTAAAAGGCGGGTGGACGTTTGAATGCAGCGTGCCCACGCCGACGATCGCCTTCCTGCCGACGCATCGCGACGATGCCAACTGGTCGCGCGCGCTGGCGGACGCCACGGCCCTGGCCCACGCGTGCTCGAAGCCCGCGGAAGCACCGTACCTCAGCACCGAGCAGCATGTGCGCGACATGGACGCCGTGCGCGCATCGCTCGGCGACCCGGTACTGCACTTCTACGGTATCTCGTATGGGGGCCGCGTAGGGGCGACCTATGCGGCGTTCTTTCCGACACGGATAGGGCGGATGCTGCTCGACTCGACCTTCATGTTCACCGGTAGCTACCGCACGGGCATGTACCTGACCAGCGATGCCGAGCAGGCCGCGTTCGAACGCGACGTGCTCGCGCCCGTGCAGCGCGAGGCGAGCCGCTACGGACAGCCTGACGACGCGGACGCCATCGCGTGGGCCGTGCGCAGCCTGTCCGACCCACTCCGGCCCGCCTGGCACGATCAGATGACGACACCGGCCGCGTTGGCCGCCACCCTGACGATGGATCGCTGGGTGAAGGCGGGCGGCTGGCAAGGCTGGCCTGCGCTGTCGCGACAGGCCGGCATGCGTCGATTCAGCCCCGACCCACGAACCGACACCGCGATGCGCCAGGCGGCGGCCGAGCTTGTCGAGCACGGAACCGACGTACCAGCGGGGGGTGCCGGCCGGGGGCGCGCGCTCCGCAAGCTGTCGCCGTTCATCGACCGGTACGGTGAGTCGGTCAACCAGGCGGTGATGTGCAACGACGAACGCTGGGAAACCGTCACGCCGAAGATCCGCGCGCGTGCCGACCGCGATGCGTTTACCTACCCCTTGCTCGATGGCTCTCAGATCACCGGGCAGCTGACCTGCGCCGCGTGGCCACGCCGTGTGTCGAGGGCGCCAGACTTCGCGATGCTGGACGCGCTGGGATCGTTCGTGATGATCCAGGCCGAGCACGATATCGCCACGCCGCTTGCCGGCGCCCGTGCCCTCCTTCGGCGCTACCCCGCGAGCCGCCTCGTCGTCGCGACGGGCACGGGGCGACACGGACTGCTCGGGCACTCGGCGACGCCGTGCATCGAGCGCGCCGCCGTCGCGTACCTTCTGGACGGTCGCCTCCCGGAAGGCACGGCGCGCGAGACGTCGTGCGCCTTCGTGGAGGCGCCGCTCGCCGATGCGTCCGCCGAGGCATGGAGCGTCGAAGGTGAGCGCGCCATGCGCTGAGGCGACCGCGGATGTTCTTCAGCGAAGGACTACATGGATACGAGTCCTCGTGCACCCTCACACGGGGGTGCACGCCTATACGCGCCGGTGGCTCAACTGATTAGCCTTGCCATCCCTTTCACCACCCATGTCAAGGAAGACTGTGACGCCACACCCAAAGATCCTCGCCAGCGTCATGCTGGCTGCGTTTGCCATCGTGCCAGCCGCGCGCGCCCAGGCCGTGCAACCGGCCCGCATCCAGTGGACGACCTGCGAAGAGGCCGTCGCCGATGCACTGCGTCCGCTCCTCAGCGTCCGCCTGCAATGCGGGACCATGGATGCCCCGATCGACCATCTGCATCCGGACGCCGGCAACACGAAAGTGGGCCTGGTCCGCGTGCTCGCGGAAGACCAGGGCGCCGTTGCCGGTTCGTTTTTTTTCAACTTCGGCGGCCCGGGCGGCAACCCGCGTTCGATCCTGCCGGTGATCGCCGCGATGTGGTCGAAGCAGGAAGCCGATGACCCGATCAGCGGCTACCAGAAAACTTTGTCACGCCACTACGACTTGGTTGCCGTCGTGCCCCGCGGGCTCGCCGGCGGTGACACGCTGGATTGTTTCGAGCATTACGAGGCCACGCCGTTCATCGACCTTGCCAGCGACCAGGGTGACTTCAACTGGCGTTCCACCATGGAGAACGCGAAGGCCCTTGCCTACGCTTGCGCGTCGAATCCGCTCACGCCATATATCAACACCGAGCAGCACGTCTATGACATGGAGCTCGCCCGCCTCTCACTGGGCGAGTCCGCCCTGAACTTCATCGGCTTCTCGTACGGCACCTGGGTCGCATCCTGGTATGCGTCGCTGTTCCCCGACCACGTGGGCCGCATGCTGCTCGATTCGACGATGGACGTCACGGGTTCCTTTGATGACGCGGACGAAGCCTCCCTTGCCGAGCGGCACCGCGACTTCCTCCGCCTTGCGGTGCGCCCCGCGCTCAGCCGCCCGCGCCTGTACGGCATGGGTGACGAAGAGGAAGGCGTGCTTCGGCGCGTCCGCAACATGCCGCCGCGCGCACGTACCGCGTGGGTAGGCCGGATGGGCAACCCGGAAGCACTGACCGCGGCGCTGACGATGTCAGACTGGGTCGCCGCGGTGCCTTTCACGACGTCGCGTGAGCTGCACAAACGCGTCAACGATCACACCTTCAGCACCGACGCGACGATCGACCGCGACGTCAGGGCCGCCGCGCACCAGCTCGCCAGCGCGCTGGGTGATGCCCGCGAGGACACCCCGGAAGGGCCCGACCCCGAACGCTATTCCGTGTTGCTCGCGGTACGTTGCAACGACACGCCGTGGGAGCGCTCGCCGGGCTACTGGTGGGCCATGGCCCGCAGCCGCGTGCAGCGCTACCCGGCCGGCGCATCGAATGAGATGTTCGGTGCACTGGTGTGTTCCCACTGGGACGACCGGCGCACGCGACGTCCGTCACTGGAGCCCATGCACACCGCGCCGCCCTTCCTGATGATCCAGGCGCAACACGACACCGCTACCCCGCTGCCGAGTGCGATACACGTCTTCAACACCTTTGGGAACGCCAACCTCGTTGTCGCCAGCCATATGACGGGCCACGCCATTTTGGGCTCCACGCGCACGCCGTGCGTGGAGCAGGCCGCGGGCCGCTACCTGCTCCACGGTGAACTTCCCGAGCGACGGTTCGTCTCCTGCGAACACGTGCCTGTCGCGACACCGCGCGCCGACGGCCCGGTGAATCCGCTTAGCGTGGACGGTTTGCGCGCCACGCTCGAGACCCTGCTCCGGGATAGCTGACCGGGGTCAGATCATGATCTGCATGCGCACTTCGAAGATATGCGGGTCGATGCGCAGGTCCTTGCGGTCGCTGAAGGCGCGGACGTAGTTGCCCTGCAGCTTCAGGTACTTCGTCAGGTACCAGTTGGCACCCAGCGTCCAGTCATGTTCATTGCCGCCCCTGTTGGGGCCGTCGTCGAGGTCCAGCGTGCTGTAGCGGACCAGCACTTCGACGGCACCCCAGGGGCCCTTGGGGGCAACGTCCGCGACGTTGCCGCCGCTGTAGCCGCGCGACTCACCGGTGACCACCCAGCTGCCGAACGTGTACCAGCCGTGCGCGTCGTAGGCGGGTTTGTCGACCAGCTTCACCTTCGCATCGAGGTATTCGCTCTGCACGGACCAGGGGCCGTGGATCCACAGCTGCTCGGCGCCGCGCCGGTCGATGTAGCTTGCCGGCGCCAGCGTGCCGGAGTCGATCAGGCGCTGCGTGGTCAGGCCGGCTTCGGGCAGTGCGCGCAGGCGTGCCGAGGGCGGATTGTAATGGCCACGACCATCCCAGGTGCCCTCCGGGTTTTCACGCGACACGGAAGCGCCCAGGTGCAGGACGTCGCCCGGCGTGTTCATCGGTGTCCACGCGGCACGGGCGGCCACCATGCGGCCGTCGAGGTCACCCTGCAGGTTGCCACCCTTGTAGTAGCCCAGCTGGACGAGGTACGCCTTGCGGGTCAGTGCCCAGTCCATGCCGATGCGACGGTTCGCGTACACCGCCTGCATCGGCAGCGACGATTCCATGAACGAGGTACTGCCCGTGCTGGTATTGCCTTCAAAGCCCACCGGCGTCTTCATGAAGCCCACGCGCAGCGCGCCGGCGTCCTCACCGAGCACGGCCTTGGTCTGCAGGCGGAAGAACACGTCCAGCCAGGTCTTCGCCTGGAAATCGAAGTTCGCGGTGGCGTCGTACACGCCCTTCTTGCGGATGAAGAAGCCGAACTCCTTGCGACGGTTGGTCTGTGAGTCTTCGTACGTGCCCTTGTCGTTGTCAAAACGGTCGAGGTCGTACTGGTACTTCACGGCCAGGCCCAGGTCCGTGCCGTCAGCGAACACGTAGTGCGTGGGCCAGTTGCTGCGCCAGTCGTAGGTGTTGCGCGGCGCGGCGTCATCGGCCACGGCGCAGGTGCTTCCGGCCAGCGCCAGCACGGCGAGGATGGTCTTCTTCAAGCGGGTACCCCTTCCAACCCACCGCAGTAGCGGCGGCTTCAGCCAAATTAGCAGCCATCGCATGTTCCTGCGTGGCTCATTAGGTCCAGTACGTCACAAAAGTGTCATCTGGGCCATGCTGCATCGGCCGGGAGGGCTCGCGCTTGAGCAAAATTACGCAAAAAAAAAGGGGAGCCGAAGCTCCCCTCCCTTTCCTCACCCCGAGGAAGCGATCAGATCGCGTAGTACATCTGGAATTCCAGCGGGTGGGTGCTCGCACGGTAGCGGGTCACTTCCTGCATCTTCAGCGCGATGTAGCCGTCGATGAAGTCATCCGTGAAGACACCGCCGGCCTTCAGGAAGTCGCGGTCCTTGTCGAGGGCGTTCAGCGCCTCGTCCAGGCTGGCGCACACCTGCGGGATGTTCTTCTCTTCTTCCGGCGGCAGGTCGTAGAGATCCTTGTCGGCCGGTGCACCCGGGTCGATCTTGTTCAGGATACCGTCGAGGCCGGCCATCATCAGGACGGTGAAGGTCAGGTAGCCCGACTGCATCGGGTCCGGGAAGCGGATTTCGATGCGGCGGCCCTTCGGGCTGGCCACGTACGGGATGCGGCACGAGGCCGAGCGGTTGCGCGCCGAGTAGGCGAGCATCACCGGCGCTTCGTAACCCGGCACCAGGCGCTTGTAGCTGTTGGTGGTGGAGTTGGCAAAGGCGTTGATGGCCTTGGCGTGCTTGAAGATGCCGCCGATGTACCACAGGGCGGTCTGCGACAGGCCACCGTAGAGATCGCCCGCGAACAGGTTCTCGCCGTTCTTCGACAGCGACTGGTGGACGTGCATGCCCGAGCCGTTGTCGCCGACGATCGGCTTCGGCATGAAGGTGACCGTCTTGCCGGCCTGGTGGGCGACGTTCTTGATGACGTACTTCATCGTCATCAGTTCGTCGGCCTTCTTCACCAGGGTGTTGAAGCGCACGCCGATCTCGCACTGGCCGGCGTTGGCCACTTCGTGGTGATGCACCTCGACGACCTGGCCCAGCGATTCCAGCACCTTGCACATGTCGGCGCGCAGGTCACCCAGGCTGTCCACCGGGGCAACCGGGAAGTAACCACCCTTCACGCCCGGACGGTGGCCGGTGTTGGTGCCGTCGTACTTGTAACGCGACGACCAGGCGGCTTCTTCGGAGTTGATCTCGTAGAAGACGCGGCCCATGTCGTTCTGCCAGCGGATCGAGTCAAAGATGAAGAACTCGGGTTCCGGGCCGAAGAAGGCGGTATCGGCGATGCCGGTGGACTTCAGGAAGGCTTCGCCGCGCTTGGCGATCGAGCGCGGGTCGCGGCCGTAGGCCTGCATGGTGCTCGGCTCGAGCACGTCGCAATGCAGGATCAGCTGCTTGTGCGCGCTGAACGGATCGAGGTGCGCGGTGTCCGGGTCCGGCATCAGCACCATGTCGGATTCGTTGATGCCCTTCCAGCCCGGGATCGACGAACCGTCGAACATCTTGCCGTCTTCAAACGTGCTCTCGTCAATCGCGTGAGCCGGGAAGGAGACGTGGTGGTGCTTGCCGAGCATGTCGGCGAAGCGCAGGTCGACGAATTCGATTTCCTCGTCCTGGATCAGGTTCAGCACTTTGGAAGCGGCGGACATGGGCAAACCTCGAAAATAGGTGTGGGGCGCAGGGCATTTAGCAATCGCTGTGCCAGTGGCTCCGCAGCGACGGACCGGCCTGGATCAAGCCCCGGCATCATAGAACGGCCGGATGACACCTGCGAACTTGCACCAAGATGGTGCATTCCGAGCTTCGTTGCACCACGCCCGAACCCGTCGGAAGGGCCCGGGCTGCCCGCCCCCTCCCCCAGACGCCTTCCCCTCACTATCCTTCCACCAACGCCACCAAGCCCCCAGGGATCCGCAGGCCCGCATGGAAGACGCCCCGCTAGTCATCCGCCCCCGGTTGCTCAGCTTCGGCGAGCTCCTGCGCGGCGCCATCGGGATCTACCGCTGGTCCGCATCCGGTGTGCTGATCATCCCGTCGATCATCTTCCTCATAACCACCCGCGTCGAACGCACCGGGAGCGCGTGGAACGTGGATTGGCACAGACCCTTGCCTTACATCGCCTATGGCATGGCCGGGATGGTCGCGCTCCAGCTGTGGGGCCTGCATCACCAGTTCAAACGGCAGGCGAAGGACGCCACGTTCTTCACCTTTACCACCAACGGCCTCACCCACGCGACGAACAGTGAGGAGAGCACGATCGCATGGCACGCCGTGCGTAGCGTCTGCGTGTCCGCGCACATGATCTACATCTTCACCAGTCGCTGGAAGGCGTATTACCTGCCGCGCAGCGCCCATGATGCACGCCTGGTGGCCATGGCGCGCGAGGCCGGCGTGACGCTACGCGGGAGCGAGACGTGACCGACACCACGCCACCGGTTCGCGCGACCCTTGACCAGGATGTTATCGACGCCTGGCAGGTTGCGCTGGCGGAATACAAACGCAAGGGTGGATGGGTCTATGCCATCGCCACCGCCTGCGCCCTGGCCTCGGTGGCGTGGTGGATCGCGACGCGACAGCGCCTGGCCATGACCGGCCTCGTCGCCGGCCTTGGCATCGGCGCGATCTACGACGCCCGCGCGCGCCAACACCTGCGCTGCCCTCATTGCGGCCAGCCGCCGATCTACGGTGGAAGGCGCCAGGACGTGCTCACGATGCAATGGTGCCCGCATTGTTATTACTGGCTCCGCAAGCCGTGGTAGCCAGCCACGGGGCTCGGAGCGTAACGCGTATTACGCTGGCACCATCGATATTCCGCTGAAACTGGGATTCCCGATGCCGCGCCTCGTCTCGCTGATCGCTTCGGCCTTTTTTTCCCTGATGCCTCTGGCCTCCGCCGCCACACAACACACGTTCGCCAACCCCCTCGACATCGACTACCGCTACAGCTGGGAGCAGATGAACGAGGGTATCTCGTACCGCACGGGTGCCGATCCGGCCATCGTGCGCTATGGCGATGCGTACTACCTGTTCCAGACCATCGCCGATGGTTACTGGATGTCGAAGGACCTGGTCCACTGGGACTTCGTGAAGCCTGACCACTGGCCGTACGACGGCCACGTGGCACCGGCGACACTGGTAGCGGACGGCAAGCTGTTCCTCATGCAATCGGCGTTCGGGCCGCGGCCGTTGATGGTGTCCACCGCCCCCGCGCATGGGCGCTGGTCGTTCTGGACGCGCAGCCTGCCCTTCATCCCGGGCGCGACGCAGTACGACGAATCCGGAAAGCTGCCGTTCAAGGGCAAGCTGCCGCCGGGCCCGTGGGACCCTGGCCTGTTCCGGGACGACGACGGCAAGGTGTACCTGTACTGGGGCTCGTCCGATACGCTGCCGCTCTACGGCGCGCAACTCGACATGAACTTCGGCTCGACCGAAGGCGAGGGCAAGCGGCTGGCGTTCGTCACCACGCCGGAGGCCTTTATCCACCTGGATCCGGCGAACCACGGCTGGGAGCGTTTCGGGCCCGACCACACGATGGGCGACCAGCCGGCGTACATCGAAGGCTCGTGGATGAACAAGCACGCGGGCCGCTACTACTTCCAGTACGGCGCGCCCGGCACCGAGTACAACGTGTACGGCACTGGCGTGTACATCGGCTCATCGCCGCTCGGCCCGTTTGAATACGCGCCGTACAACCCGGTTGGCTACAAGCCCGGTGGGTTTGTCACCGGCGCGGGCCACGGCTCCACGTTCGACGACGCGTATGGCAATACCTGGAATACCGGTACGTTGTGGCTCGGTGCCAACTGGAAGTTCGAGCGTCGCATCGACATGTTCCCGGCGGGCTGGCACGACGACGGCCAGATGTGGATCGATACGCGCTTCGGTGATTTCCCACAGCGCATGCCCGACCATAAGCTTCGCGACGGCGAGAGCACCTTCACCGGATGGATGCTCCTGTCGTATCGGAAGAAGGCGACCGCATCGTCGACGTTGGTGGGCCATCCGGCATCCCTGCTCACCGACGAAGATCCGCGCACGTTCTGGGTCGCCGCGACGAACGAGCCCGGGCAAACGGTGACGCTTGACCTCGGTGGCACGCCCACCGTCCGCGCGGTGCAGGTCAACTATGCGGACTACCAGTCGGACCGCTACGGCGACGCCCCCGACCTGGTCACGCAGTTCGTGCTGCAGGGTTCGACGGACGGCAGGCACTGGAACGTGCTCGCCGACCTGTCCGCGTCCGATCGCGACCGCCCCAACGCGTACATCGAACTCGACCAGCCAGCGAAGCTGCGCTACATCCGCTACGTGCACAAGCACGTGGGTGCGAAGCATCTTGCGATCTCGGACATCCGCGTGTTCGGCAACGCCGACGGCCCGGCACCGCAGGCACCGCGCGATGTGGTGGCAAAACGGGGCAGCGATACACGCGAGGCGGTGGTTTCATGGAAGCCGGTGCCTGGTGCCGTGGGCTACAACGTGCGCTGGGGCCTGGCGGCGGATCGCCTGCATTCGACCTACCAGCGTTTTGCCGACCAGCCCACATCGTTTACCCTGAGGAGCTTGAACAGGGGCGTTCGCTACGTCGTGGCCGTGGAGGCCTTCGATGAGCACGGCGTCTCCGAACTTTCTCAAACCGTGGAGCTGGCTCCCTGACGGCTCCACCGCACGGTTCCCGCGATGACCAAAAAGCACGATAACGACACCCCCGACGAAGGCCGCCGTCGCCTCCTCGGTGGCATGGCCACGACCGGCGCGATGCTCGCCCTGGGTGGCGCCACGGACGCCGCGAGCGCCGCGACGAAGGCCTCGGCCGCCACGCCCACCGGTGCCGCGCTGGATGCCCTGCTGGAAAAGCACATCCAGAACGTCGTGGTCATCTACGCCGAAAACCGTAGCTTCAACAACCTGTTCGGCAATTTCCCCGGCGTGCTTGATCCGCTCAAGGATGTGCCGGCCGAGCGATACACCCAGCGCGACCGCGACGGCACGCCGCTGAAGACGCTCCCGCCGATCTGGGGTGGCCTCGTGCCCCACGAGCAGACGGTGGACCACCGCACCTACAAGATCGCCGAAAAGGACATCACCGGCCTGCCGAACGCGCCGTGGGCGCTGCACACCGGCGACGGCACGCCGCTGCCGCATGGCGTGGTGACGCGCGACCTCGTCCACGCGTTCTACAACAACCAGCTGCAGATCAACGGTGGCAAGAACGACGGCTTCGTGGCGTGGGGCGACAATGGCGCACTCACCATGGGCCACTACGACGACACCCCCGTGCACCTGCGCCTGTGGCGCCTGGCCGAGCAGTTCACCCTGTGCGACCGCTTCTTCATGGGCGCGTTTGGCGGGTCGTTCCTCAACCACCAGTACCTCGTCGCCGCGCAGCCGCCGTTCTATCCCAACGCGGACAAGAGCCCGGCGCAATTCGGTATCGCCGTCACCGAGAGTGGCAGCGCCACCGACTATCGCCTGAAGATGGACGAGAAGTCGCCGAAGAGCGCGATGGATGGCAAGCCGAAGTTTGCCCACCACAACCAGCTCACCCCGGACTTCTACGCGGTGAACACCATGGGCCCGCCGTACTCGCCGGGTTTCAACGTGGACAGCAAGAACCCGCTGCTGGCCGATGCCACGAGCGCGAATACGCTGGTACCGCAGGTGCACAAGCACATCGGCGACGTGCTTTCGGCGAAGAACGTGGACTGGGCCTGGTACGGCGGTGGCTTCCAGGCCGCGCTGGACGGCAAGGGCGATAGCGATGACGGGATTTTCCCCTCCACGCCAAACTTCCAGGCCCACCACCAGCCGCTGAATTACTTCGTCTCGCTGGCCCCCGGCACCGACGCACGCGC
Source organism: Luteibacter pinisoli (assembly GCF_006385595.1). Lineage (NCBI taxonomy): Bacteria > Pseudomonadati > Pseudomonadota > Gammaproteobacteria > Lysobacterales > Rhodanobacteraceae > Luteibacter > Luteibacter pinisoli. The sequence goes on along the minus strand of NZ_CP041046.1, from coordinate 166,656 downwards.
GAAGCACCTGCGCGACGGCGGCCTGGGCGAATCGCCGAAGACGAACAAGTTCCTCGCCGATGTCGTTGCCGGCAAGCTGCCCACCGTCGCGTACTACAAGCCGCAGGGCGACCTGAACATGCACGCCGGTTACTCGGACGTCGAAGCCGGCGACCGCCACATCGGCGCTGTGATCCACCAGCTGCGCCAGAGCCCGCAGTGGAAGCACATGTTGGTGGTCATCACCTTCGACGAAAACGGCGGCTGGTGGGACCACGTGGCACCGCCGAAGGGCGACCGCTGGGGCCCGGGCACGCGCATCCCCGCGCTGGTGGTGTCGCCGTTCGCGAAGAAGGGCCACGTCGAGCACACCATGTACGACACCGGCTCGATCTCGCGCTTCCTCACCCGCCGCTTCAAGCTGGAAAAACTGCCCGGCCTGCAGATGCGCGACGACGCGATGGTGAAAGCCGGTGGCCCGGCCCCCGGCGACCTGACCGAAACGCTCACCTTCGGCTGAGGGAACCGCCCGTGGCTAATGCCCGGGCGTACCGCCGGAAGCGAACGGTGGTTTCGCGAACCAGATGGCGATCATCGCCATGCCGAACATCAGGCCGAACAGCCAGAACACATCGTTGACCGCGAGCGTGGCCGCCTGCAGGTCGACGATGCGGTTCAGGGCCGCGTTCGCCGTCGGGCCCTGCACGCCGAAGGCCTGGAAGCGGTCCAGGTAGGCCTGGGTGGCGCGGTCGCCTGAGACCACGTGCTCGGCCAGCACGGCGTGGTGGTAGGTCGTCCGGTGCGAATACATCGTCGTACTCACCGCCGTCGCGATACTGCCGGCCAGGGTGCGGAAGAAGTTCGACAGGCCTGAGGCGCTCGCTACCTGCTCATCCGGGATGCCGGAAAGGATGATCTGGTTCACCGGGACGAAGAACAATGCCACACCCGCGCCCATCATCAGGCGGGGCAACGCCAGGTCATGGTACGGCGCCGTGGTGTTGAGCGTGGACATCCAGAACGACGCGCCCGCGAAGATGGCGAAGCCCACGGTGTTCAGCAGGCGCAGGTCGAACTTGTGCTGGAACGCGCCGACCAGCGGTGAAAAGAAGATGGCGAGAATGCCGATGGGCGCGACGACGAATCCGGCCCACGTCGCGGTGTAACCCATCACCTCCTGCACCCACATGGGCATCACCACCGTGCCGCCGAAGAACGCGAACATGCCCAGCGACAGGCAGAGGACGCCGACGAGGAAGTTTCGTTTTCCGAGCAGGCGCAGTTCCACCACCGGGTTCTTGTGCATGAGCTCCCAGGCGACGAGGAAGGTCAGGCACACCAGCGAGACAATCGCCAGCACGGTGATGACGTGGGAGGTGAACCAGTCATCGTCGTTGCCGTTGTCCAGCATGAACTGCAGGCAGCCCACGCCCACCGCGAGCAGGAACAGGCCCACGGCGTCGATCGGCACCTTGGCGACCTTCGACTCGCGACCGCGCAGCAGCGTGACCGTGATGATCACCGCGAACAGACCCACGGGAATATTGATGAAGAAGATCCACGACCAGTGGTAGTTGTCGGTGATCCAGCCGCCGAGGATGGGGCCAAACACCGGCGCCACCACCACCGTCATCGCCCATAGCGCCAGCGCGATCGGCCGTCGTTTCGGCGGATAGTTATTGAGCAGCAAGGTCTGCGACAGCGGCACCATCGGCCCCGACACCGCACCCTGCAGAAGCCGGAACAGGATGAGCATCGGCATGCTCTGCGCCAGGCCGCACAGGGCCGAGAACACCACGAACAGCATCACCGAGATGGTGAAGGTGCGCACTTCACCGAAGCGCCGGGCGACCCAACCGGTGAGCGGCTGCATCACCGCGCTCGCCATGGAGTACGCGCTGATCGCCATCGTGCCTTCGTTACTGCTGACACCGAGGTTGCCCGCGATGGTGCGCACCGACACGTTGACGATGGAGATGTCGAGTACCTCCATGAACGTCGCCAGCGCGACGCCGGCGGTCAGCAGCGCCAGCTGCCCGCCGTGCATGGGGGCAAGGCCCCCGCTGCCGTTGCCGTTCTTCGTCGGCATGGATCAGCGGCCGGCTTTGGCCGGCGCGGCTTGCGGCAGGTCGACGGTGTTCGCCCGGATGATCGCCAGCGCATGCGCGTCCGCGTCGTTCATCTCCTGCTCGTAGACGTTGGTGGTGGCGAGCGGCTTGCTGCGCGGAGTCTCGGCCAGGACGCGGCCGTCGCGGTCGTGGGTGTCGACGGTGACGTCGGTGGAGAGGCCGATGCGCAACGGATGCTTGCGCAGGTCTTCCGGGTCGATCGAGACGCGCACCGGCAGGCGCTGGACCACCTTGATCCAGTTGCCGGTGGCGTTCTCGGCCGGCAGCAGCGAGAACGCGCTGCCCGTGCCCGCATTCAGGCCGACGACCTTGCCGTGGAATTCCATATCCGAGTACATGTCGGTGGAGACCTTCACCGGCTGGCCGATGCGGATGTGCTCGAGCTGGGTTTCCTTGAAGTTCGCGTCGATCCACAGATCCTGGAGGGGAACGACGGTGAGCAAATCCTGCCCAGCCTGCACGCGTTGCCCCACCTGCACCTGGCGGCGTGCGGCGTAGCCTTCGATGGGTGAGACGATGGCGTTGCGGCCGCTGTTCACCCACGCATTGCGGAACTGCGAGCGGGCCTGGACCACGGCGGGGTAATTCTCGACCGTGGTGCCGTCGACCTGCGCGTGCGCTGCCGCGGCTTCGCGCTCGGCGGCGTTGAGCGCGGCGAGCGCCTGCTGCATCTGGCGCTTGCCCGTGTCGACTTCTTCCGCGGAAACGGCACGCCGTTCGAGCAGCGGATGACGGCGGTTGTATTCGTCACGCGCCTGTTCGTACTGCGCACGTCGTTGCGGAATCGCCGCGTCGGCCTGGTTGGCTTGCTGCACCTTCGCCTGCGCTTCGCGCACGGCCTGTGCGAGCTGGCCTTCGGCGTTCATCAGCGCCACCTTCGCGTCGACGGGGTCGAGGCGGATCAGCACCTGGCCGGCGTGGACGCGTTCGGTTTCTTCCGCGGCGACTTCAATCACGGTACCGGCGACGCGCGAGGAGATCGTCACCATGTCGCCCTTCACGTAGGCGTCGTCGGTTTTCTCGCGCTGGGTGAACACGAAGATGTACAGCAGAAGCCAGGTGAGGCCGGCGAGGATGAAGACGGCGGCGATCACCGAGAGGATGATCACCTTGCGGCGCTTTTTCTTCGGGTCGTCCTGGTCGTCGTCCTTTTTCTTATCGTCCTTCCCTTCCTTGTCGTCCTTCTTCCCGTCGTCTTCCTTCTCGTCGTCTTTCTCGTCCTTGCCTTCGCCGTGCTCCGACTCCCCATGCGCCGAGGCATCACCGTACTTGTGCAGGTACTTGTAGCGGTACTTGTACGGCAGCGGCGTGCTATCGCCCTCGCCGTCGTTGCGCGGCTCGTCGTGGTCAGGCGTCATCGCGTGGTTTCCTTCGCGGCCGCGGTGGCCGGCAGGGCGGGCAGGTCATCGGCGTGGTAGCCGCCGCCCAGCGCGTGGATCAGGGAGAGGTTTGCGGAAAGCAGCTGGCTGGTGAGCTGCAGGCGGGCGTCACGCTGCTGGTCCACCTGCATGTCGGCGCGCAGCCAGTCGCGGTCGTCGATCAGGCCTTTCGAGCGGCGGTCACCGGCCTTCTGCTGCTGGGCGACGGTGGCGTCGTACTGGCGATCCTGCTGCGTGCGGCGCGCGTCCAGCATCTGCAGCGTCGCCACGCCCTGGGCGACGTCGCCGGCGGCCTGCACCACGGCGCCGTCGTACTGCGCTACCGCCGTGTCGAGCTGCGCCTGCGCGCTTTCCACCTGCGCGAGCAGGCGGCCGCCGCTGAAGATCGGCAACTGGATGGACGGACCGACGCTGGCCAGCGCGAGGTCGGTACGCGTGCCGGAGCCGAGATCCGGATAGGTGCGCAGGAACGCGCCCAGGCCGGTCAGGCTCACGTCGGGGTAGTACGCCTTGCGCGCCTGGTCGATGTTTTTTGATGACGCCTCGATCTGCCAGCGCGCGGCCGCGATGTCCGGCCGGCGCGCCAGCAAGCCGAGCCGTGCATCCGGCGGCAGCTGCACATCGGGCGTGGGCAGCGGCACCGGGTTGAGCGGGCCCAGGTCGGCGGGCGACACGCCGGCGAGTGCGGCGAGCTGGACGAGGTCGAGTTGCGCCGCACCTTCCAGCTGCGCGACGTTGCCGCGCTGCTGGGCGAGCTGGGCATCGGCCTGGTCCAGGTTGGTCGGGTCGTCGAGACCGTGCTTCACGCGCAGCTCGACCAGCGAGCGGTAGTCGTCGGCGCTATGCACCACGTGCCGCGCCACGGCAAGACGCGCCTGCTGGGCCTGCCAGTCGAAGTACGTGTTCACCACGTTGTACTGCAGCGAGGTGGCCGCCGAGGCGCGCTCGGCTTCCGCGGCGCGCGCCTGGCCAACGGCGGCGGATACCGCATCCTTCTGCTTGCCCCACAGGTCCAGGTCCCACGTGGCCAGCGCACCGGCGGCACCACTGTTGCTCCAGCTATGGCCGGGGCTCAGCTGGATGCGCTGCGCGGTGCCGACGCCACCGGGCACCTCGCCCTGCAAGGTGACATCGCTGTAACCGTGGGTACCCGAGAGCAGCCCGCGCACCTGGGGATTGAGTTCGGCCTTCTGCGAGTCAACCGCACGCTGCGCGGCGCGATAGCGTGCCTCGGCCTGTTCGAGGTTCGGCGAGCCGCGCATGGCCATGTCCACGACGCGGTTGAGCTGGGCGTCGCCGTATCGTTTCCACCATGCCGCCTCAGGCCAGCCGGCCTGGCCCGTGGGCAGCCCGGCCAGCGGTACTTCCTCGCGCGGGGTGAACGCCGGCGGCCGCACCGCAGGAGCACAGGCACTGAGGCACAACGCCGCGACGAGCACGGCAACGGGCCGTGCACCGGCCCGGCGGCGCGGGAGAGGGATAGGCGCCATGGCTGGTCCGAATGAATATTTCTTGCGAGTCTCCGCTGAAAATATCAGCGCCTGGCGTGCGCACGGCGTGACGGCCTTCAGGCCGGGCAGGCTAAGCTATGCCGCCGTCCCCCTCTGGAATCATTGCGACGTGAATGACCTGATCAGCGCCATCCTCCTCGGTATTGTCGAAGGGATCACGGAATTCCTGCCCATTTCGAGTACGGGCCACCTGCTGATTGCCGAGCGCTGGCTCGGCGCTCGCTCCGATCTCTTCAATGTCGCCATCCAGGCCGGTGCGATCCTCGCGGTCACGTTCATCTACTGGCGGACGCTGTGGAGCTTCGTGCAGAACTGGCGCCGCCCGGAAACGCGCGATTACCTCGCCAAGCTCAGCGTCGCCTTCCTGATCACGGCCGTGCTCGGGCTGATCGCCACGAAGATGGGTTTCAAGCTGCCTGAAACCATCACCCCGATCGCCTGGGCGCTGATCGTCGGTGGCTTCTGGATGATCCTCGCCGAGCAGGTGGCCTCGAAGCGGCCGGACCAGGTGGCCATCACCTGGCGTGCGGCCATCCTGGTGGGCCTGGCGCAGATGGTCGCCGGTATCTTCCCGGGGACCTCGCGCTCGGCCGCGACGATCTTCATTGCGATGCTGGCCGGCACCACCAACCGTGCGGCCGCCACCGAGTTCGCGTTCCTGGTCGGCATTCCCACCATGTATGCGGCCACCGGCTACGAGCTGCTCAAGACGTTCCAGCACGGCGGTGCCGCCGGTGAAGACTGGACCGGCCTGGGCGTCGCCTTCGTCGTCTCCACCGTCGTCGCCTTCGCCGCGGTGAAGTGGCTGCTGGGTTACATCCGCTCGCACCGGTTCACCCCGTTCGCGGTGTATCGCATCGCGCTCGGCATCGCCCTGCTGCTGTTCCTCCCCGCCGGCGTCTGATCCCGGGGCCTCGCGTGCGTCGCTACCGCCTGCTCGACCTCAGCATCGACCTCGACCGGCAAACGGTGGAGCGCGGCGGTACCCGGCTCGACGTGACGGGGCTCAGCTTCCGCCTCCTCGCCTGCCTGGTGGAGCACGGCGAGCACGTCGTGACGTTTGACCAGCTGATGGAGGCCGTGTGGGCACCCGCGCTGGTCAACGAAGAGACGGTGACGCAGCGGGTGCGCCTGCTGCGCCAGTCGCTGGGGGATGACGCACGCGCGCCGCGTTATATCCGCACCGTGCGCAGCCGCGGCTACCAGCTTGGCGAGCCGCCCATCCCGGACCTCATCGAGCCGCCGCGCCGGCGTCTCGCGGTATGGCCTGCCCTGGCTGCCGTCGTGGTCCTCGGTGCCGCCGCCTTCGGGGCCAGTTTCCTCGCCCGTGAGGAGAAGCCCGCGCCCAGCGCCGAGCAGCAGATCCTCGACCGCGCGCAGTGGTACGCGCGCATGGGCCAGCGCGACAACAATGAGCGCGCGCTGGCCTTGTACGACCGCGCGTTGCATGAAGCACCGGACGATGCCGATGCGCTGTCCGGCGCCAGCCGCACGCGCGCCGCGCGCACCTGCCTGTACAACGGCAGCATCGACGATGCCTCCGATGCCCTGCGCCTCGCGCGGCGCGCCGTGGCGGTCGGCCCGGATAACCCCGGGGCATGGTCGGCGCTGGGTTATGCGCGGGATTGCATGGGCGACGTCGGCGGCGCCATCGCCGCGTACGAAAGTGCCGTGCGGCTGAATCCGGATGACGATGCCACGCGCTCGTCCGCCGCCTACCTTTACCAGGAGCAGGGCCGCCTCGCGGATGCGCTGCACGCCAACCTCGACATGCGTGGCGATCCGTCGCGCGTGCGTTACCGCGAGGTGCAGCTCGCCCGCGAATACGACCTGCTGGGCTTCACGGCGCAGGCCGGGCAACGCTTCCGGCAGGTCTTCGAACTCTCGCCGGACAACGTGTTCGGCAACATCGGCTGGCCGGCCTATCTGTTCGCGCACGGGCGTTTCGACGAAGCCCGGAGCGCGGTCACGGAAGCGCGGCACCGTGACACCGCGCGGCCGGAGCTCGCCATCCTCGATGGCGAGCTTGCCCTGCGACGTGGCGACAAGGCCGCGGCGGCCAACGCGTTCGCGGAAGCGCATGCGCTGCGTCCCGAGGCGTCGCTGCCCGAGACGCTCGCCCTGCTCTACGGCGAAACGCCGCTGGGTGCCGAAGCACTGCAGCAACGCATCATCGCCACGCGCAAGGCCCTGGCCAGTGACCCCTGGCCGGCCAGTCGCTTCGAACTGAGCTGGTTGCTGCAGGCCGCCGGCGACCGTCGCAACGCCATCGCCGCGCTGGATGACGCGGTGGCGATGGGCTGGCGAGACGCGGGTTACCTCCGCGCCTCGCCATTGTTCGCACCCATCGCCGCCGATCCTGCGTTCCAGGATGTCATCGAGAGCATCGACCGGCGCACGCGTGCCGAACGCGACCGCGTCCTCGACGCGACGTGGTGCCCGACGGACCTCCCCTGCCGCACCTCGATCCCTCGCGACATGCCGTTGTGAGGCCTTGAGGGCCTGCTCTACATATTCATCGACATGCCCACCCCCTGCTGCCGCGACATGTCCATGTCATTCACCGCCTGCCGCTGCTCAATCGCCATGTTCACGTCCTGCAATTGCTGGATCACGGCCTGTTCGGGCTGACGTAGCGCCGCGGTCGCTTCCAGGCCGGCCCACCCGGTGCGCGGGTCGGTCAGGTTGTCGCGGAAGGCTTCGAACGCATGGATGGTGGGAATCGTATTGCTACGCTCGTCCTGACCGAACTGCATGTGGGTGACGGCTGAGAGGCCATGGGCTTTCACCGTGACCAACGTCGCCAGACTGAGACGCTCCATTTGGGTCGGGCTGAGGTCGATCCCTTCCTTTTCGTGCAAGGCGGCCAGCAGGTTGTGGATGGAGGCGTGCAGACGATGGTCACGGTGGCTCTCGTTGCGGGGGTCGTTGGGCGGATAGTAGTGGCTGGGGGCATGGGCATCGGCGCGCGCGGGCTCAAGGACGGCTGCAAGGGGCACCTGTAGCGGCAGAACGTCCACATCCAAGTCCACGTCCACGTCCTTGCCCGGCCCGCGCTCCACCTCTACGGCGACTGGTTGGATCTGCGCTGGAGTCTCTGGCACCTGAGAGCCTGCATGGATCGGTTCGTGGCTTTGATTGAGGGAATGGTCCAGAGGAGGCTCGAGATCAGGGGTTTGCTCCTGCTCCAAGGCACGGACGCGCACGATGGGCGCCAAAGGCCTGGGGCCCAACTCCTGGCGGACGCGCTCGTTGATCGTCTGGCCGTCGCGTGCCAGCTGGAGATCGTGCCCGATGTCGGGCGTTGCCGGCCGGGACACGGGCTGGAGGGACGACGCCGGTGTCTTGTCTTGAACGACGTCATAGCCAGACGGCAGGGGAATATTTCCGACCGCGAGATGGCGTTCGAGGTCGAAAGCGTGATTGTCGAAAGGCTTCGGCTCAGGCTGCGCAGTGAGTAAAGGCCGCACCACGGGTTCGATGATGTGCTCGACGGCCAGTATCTCGGGATAGCGCCAGTCGTGAGCAACAAACGCATGCCGCTCGGCAAGCATCGACGCGAAAAAGGGATCCACGGCATCCGGCGGTGCGCACACGACGACGAACCGACAATGTGGCGGCGACAGCTGGGAACCCACCACATCGCGCAGCCCGTCACGATCGTAGACGGTCGTGCGGTACATCAGCGAATGCTCTTCGGAATGATGGATCGCATAACGCGTGGCATCCATCGTCTCTTCCCGAAGTGTCAGCACCGGCTCCGGCAGCAGGGAATTGATGTAGTCGGCCATGTAATTGCCGTTGACCACGGACAACCCGTCGAGGTGGTAGCTGCCACCGATATCGGAATGCGAACCCGGTACCTCGACGCTCCAGAAGCGGCCGTCCTCCGATATCCCCGGCGTCATGATCTGACTGGACGGAAAGAGATTGCGCCGCTCATCGCGCGCCACGATCTGAAAACCCGAAATCACCGAAGGCGGCAGGTGCCTGTCGCGCTGATGTGGTCTGCCCGTGCCGACCGGGTCGAAGAGGCCGACGGCCTGGGCGACGGTGCCCGGCGCTGCGATGGGAGGGCGTGTGAAGGTGATCTGGTCGGGGCCGTCACCATTCGTCGCCTCCTCACGTCCGCGCTCATCCTGGATACCTCGCTGGTGCAGCAGGCGAGTAAAGCCCGCGGCTTCTTCACCCCCACGGCTAAATCCGACCGAAATCACGCGAATGGTTACATGAGGATTTTCGTCAGCCCAATGCCTCGCCTGTTCAAGAAGGGCCTTGTACATCTGTTCAAGTCGGGCGTCATACGTAAAACCTGTAGCCCCGTCGAACAATTTAACGATCGCGTTCTTTTGGGTGCCTGGCCCCGCGACGTACTCAGGCTTAATCCATTCGGGAACGCTATCTCCAAGGAGTTGGTTGTGGATCCAACCCACGTTGGTCATGTGGTCCGAATCGCCATACATATCATTCCCTGTGCCATCAAAGTTGGCGACGAAGATGCGCACATCTCCCTCGCCGGCCTTGCGCAGACTGGGAACAGTGAAATCCCTGGCCACCTGTGGAAGGCTTACGTAAGAACGAACATCGGCCGGGAACGGGGGATGGGAGTGAACATCGTCAGCCAGTTTGCCGTCGGTATAACGACCATGCGATTCCTTCACTGCAATTCTCCTTTAGTACGTCTGCTTGAATGCCCTTACGATTTGATAAGGACCAATGGGGTCCATGAATCCACGATCGATGGAATCCCTGAGCGGTATATACGAGCTCATGTAGACGGATACTTCGCGATCGTCGACGACAAACAGAATGGTTGGCTCTATAAGGAACGCCCTGTCACGGATGTCTTGCGGCGGGACATGGTGCAGATAGACCTGGTCACGAAACACCTTACTCACATCTATCTCTGCGCGATGCCTCTCTCCGTCAGATGACCGCCATTGCACAATGGCTGGGGTAGGGAAGTTACGAAACCCGGCGAACCCTCCGCGAATTTGCTGCACCAGGATTTTGTCCGCTCGGCGCGGAGGTAGAAGATGATCCTCCGGACTATTTATCAGATAGAAGTTCGCATATTCCACCCGGCAACCCCGTGTGTTGAAACACAAGGCAGTCACGTTATGCGAGTCAAACCGAGCGCGCCCTTGCTTGTCCGGCTTGTACAGGGGCGGACCCATCAGGCTTGCGCACCCCGCCGTCACAGCCACAGCCATGGCAATCGCTAATCGCCACGCCCAGGTGCAGAAATGTCTCTCGTGACAGATCGTCATAAACTATGAACCCAGCCGCAGCGTGCGTGGTTCGACCTTCGGCAACAGTCGCTGCATGAAGAACTTCTCCTCGTAATACCGGATCTTGTCGCACATCACCGGATGCGGAATACCTTCGTAGAAGAACACCTCCTTCTTCGCATCCATGGCCTTGAGTTCCTGTGGAAGCATCAACGCCCGTCTCTCATCGGCTTCGCTGCGGCTGACGTCCCGCCCTCGTGTGGTGCTGGTCTTGCGCACGGTGGTGTAACCGAGCATCTCGGAATACTCGTTGGCATCGCGCTGCTCCCGCGGCGTGTAAACAATCTGGAGGGCGTGATTAGTGATCAGCGTGCGGGCCACGTCGGCGCCATACACTGCCTCCAGCTGCGACACACTCTGGATGATCGGCAGCAGGCGCAGGTTGTAGCCGGCGATGAAGGAAACAGCGTGCGCTAGTACGTCGACCCGGCCGATCGCGGTGAACTCATCCATGAGCAGGAGGCACTGGTGCTTCAGCGCCGGGTTCTGCTGCGGAAGCTCCTTCGTGTTGAGCTTGATGAGCTGGCTGAAGAACAGATTGATAATGGTGCGGCATTCGCCCAGCTTATTCGGCTGGATACCGATGTAGATGCTCATTTTCCTGCGCCGAAGATCGGTAAGGAGAAAATCATTGCCGCTCGTGGCTGCATCCATCACCGGGTTGATGAACATGTTCAGGGGCTCGCGAAAGCTACCCATGATCGACGAGAAGGTACGTTCCTCCTGGGAAAGGAGGTTGGCGAACGCGTTCTGTGCCTCATCGCCGAGGAAGGGCGCGGCAGCGAGCTGACGGAGGTGCGCCTTTATCTCTTCCCCCTTGCCCGACGAGAGGCGGAAGATCGCACCCAGCGTGGGCTCCGGCGCCAGCTCGCTGGCAAGCCCGAGCCGTCGTTTCGCGTCACGCTCCTCAAACAGGTACATGGCGAATGCCACGAACGCATTGCGCGCCTGGCTCACCCAGAATTTCTGATCGCCTGAGCCATCGGGATACAGGGTCTCTGCGATTGACATGACATCCGATATCCGGAAGACGCCAGCGGAGACGTAATGAAGCGGGTTCCATCGCGAGGATCGCTGGTCCTCCGCAAAGGGGTTGAACAGATGCACGTCGTGCCCCTGGCGTGCGCGCCATCCGCTGGTGAGGTCGAAGTTTTCCTGCTTGATGTCAAGAACGACGACCGATCCTGCGTAGGTGAGCAGATTCGGAATGACGATACCCACACCCTTACCGCTGCGCGTGGGCGCGGCGAGAATGGCGAATTGCTGGCCCGACATCTGGATAAGGCGATGGCCCATGCGGCCGACGACCAGGCTGGTTTCGCTGGCATCAAACATTCCTTGCCTGGCAAGGTCATTCGCCGTCGCGAAGCGCGCATCGCCGTACAGTGTCTTCTTCGTGCTACGGAACGTGACGAACAGCGCGCCAAGCAGGAGAAGCGCCGGGACGCCGATGCCGAGTGCACCGCCGGCATAGATGCGCCACGCATGCGGCTTCCATGCGGGCTGGCCCAGCACCTCGGTGTAACGCCACCACGTGTCCCATGACGGGGCGGCGTCGACACCGAGGAGCATGAGGGTCAGGTAGCCTGACCCGTAAAGCGCTGCGACTCCCGCAGCCGTGCATGCCACCAGCGTGGCAGCCACCTTTCCAAGGTGCATGTCGGTTGGCGTCCGTTGACGTATGGGGGCGCGATGGTTTGCAGCGGCGGCACGGATTGCAAACAAGGACGATCCGGGCAAGGGAATCGTGTCTAGCAACAGGGACTTGAAGCGTCATCGAGACGATGTCCGTGTTTCTCAAGCACCTTTTCTCATGCGAATCTCCTCAGCGCTTTGGCAAGGCTTTCAGGATCACATCCCGGAACAGCGCCTGCGACTGCGGATGCGCAAATCGCTCATTGAACGCCTGGCTGGTAATCACGGCGACCACGCGGCGCGAGGGCACGACGAAGACATAGTTGCCGCCGTTGCCGCTCATTGCCCACACCGGCGTATCGACGCCATCCACCATGAAGTGGAAGCGCCACCACAGGTAACCGTATTCCGCGTCGTCGCGAGCCTGTGCGTGCGGCGTGAGCATGGCGGTGACCCACGCCGCGGGCAGCACCTGCGTGCCGTTCCAGCGGCCGCCGTCGAGGGCGAGTTCGCCGAACTTCGCCAGGTCGCGGGCCCGATAACGGGTACCGCCGCCGCCCATGCCGATGCCCTCGCTGGATACGTTCCAGTGCGACTCGGTGATGCCGAGCGGCGTTTCCAGCGCCTCGCGGGCAAAGGTGGCCAGCGGCTTCTTCACGGCCCGCTCCACGACGGCCCCCGCGACAAACGCGCCGGCCGTGCAGTACGAGAAGGCCCGCCCGTACGGCGCCTCGGCCGGCCGCTGCACCCACGGCGCGTACCCGCGCACCGGCAGGTTCAGGGCGAAATCCAGCCAGCGGTCGGCGATGTACATCCGCTCTTCGTTGCCGGTGGAGAACTGATTTTCATCATCGCACTCCCAGATCGAGCTCATGGTGAGCAGGTCTTCCAGGGTGATGGACGCGCGCCGCGGGTCGGGGCGGTCGAGCTTCACGTCGGGGAAGAAGGCGTACACCGGCGCGTGGACGTCCTTGATGGCGCCGCGCTGGATCGCCGCCCCGGCCAGCATGGCGGTGAGGCTCTTGGTCGCCGAGCGGACATCGTTCAGGGCATCGGCCGAGCCGTCGTTGAAGTAGCCCTCGTAGACCAGCTTGCCGTGGTCGGCGACCACCACGCTGGTGATCTTCTTATAGGTGCCGTCGGCCATCCGCGCGGGCAGCGTGCCGAGCGTGGCGGTATCCCAGCCCTGGGCGGCGGCGCTGGCCACCGGCCAGCCATCGCCGCGTGAGGCCGGCGTGGTCGAAGGTGGTGCGGGCGGGGCACCGGCGGCCCAGGCGGTGGCCGCGGCGGTGATCAGGAGGAAGGGCAGCAAACGTCGCATCGTGGAGGCTCCAGGTGAGGAGCCTCCAGTGCAGCGCCAGGCGGCATGAAGTGCCTGAAAAACGAATGAAGATTTATGAAGGTGGCGTCAGGCCACGGCGGCGATGGCCGGCATCTTCCGCTTGCGCACGGCTTCCAGCTCGGCCTGCTGCTGCTCCACCAGGCGGCACTGCGGGTCGCTGGTGCGCTGGAACAGTTCGCTCGTCCACTCGATGAAGGCCTGCACGCGGGCGGACAGGTGGCGCTTCTGCGGGTAGACGATCCACAGGTTGGAGCCGGTGGAGATCGTGTCGGTCATGATGATCTCGAGCAGGCCCTTGGAGAGGGCGCAGGCGGCCAGGCAATGCGGCGCCTGGATGATGCCCAGCCCGGCGATGGCGGCCTGGATCACCGACTCGCCGTCATTGATCAGCATGTGTGCGTCGACGTCCACGGCCACGCGGCCGCTGGGCGAATCGAACTGCCACTGGTAGGGCTTGCCCGTGCTCGGGTGGACGAAATTGACCGTGCGGTGGGACTTCAGGTCATCAATGGCGACGGGCTTGCCGTGCCGGGCCAGGTAGGCCGGGGAGGCGCACAGGACATTGCTGAAGTGGCCGATCTTGCGGGCGATCAGGCTGGAATCGGCCAGCTCGCCCATCCGGATGGCGCAATCGAAGCCTTCCTCATTCAGATCGAACGGGAAGTCGCACATGGTCAGTTCGAGGCGGATATCCGGGAAACGAGCCTCGAATTCGGCCAGGTTCGGGATCAGCGCCGCACGCCCGACGGCCGACGACGCCGCCACGCGCAGCTTCCCCGCCGGCTTGGTCCGGGCGTAGCCGAGTGCCTCGGTGGCCTCGCTCAGGTCCGCGAGGATCTCCTTGCATCGGGCGTAGAACGCGCCGCCATCGTCGGTCAACCGCAGCGAACGTGTCGAGCGGAAGAACAACCGTGCGCCCAGGCTTTCTTCCAGCCGGGAAATGGCGCGGCTTACCCCCGATGGGGTCATTTCGAGATGGGTGGCAGCGGCGGAGAAGCTCTTCGCCTCCACCACCCGGACAAACACGCTGATAGCGGAAAAGTCTTCCATCGCCAGCTCCGGGTGCGGATGTATTCGTGACTGAGCGTCACAGCCGGAATGATTGTAGACCCATTTTTCGCTTGACGCGCAAGACCTAGGTTACGCCTCCTGAGACGGACCGGCTTGACCTCAACCTTACTTGAGGTCGGATCCTGCGCCGCCCGAACGCTTTCGGCTCCCCCTACACACACCTTCGGACTTCCCTCATGAAGAAGAAAATCCTGTTCGGTTCGTCCGCCCTGGCCGTGGCCGTGGCGTCCGCCATCTGGCTCGGTTCGCCCTCCACCCACGCGGCGGACAAGCCCGCCGGCATGCCCACGCCCGAGGTCACGGTGGCCCAGGTCCTTCTGCGCCCGGTCTCGGACAGCAGCACCTTCACCGGCCGCATCCAGGCGGTGGACACCATCCAGATCCGTCCGCGGGTGAATGGCTACGTCGACTCGGTGCACTTCCGCGAAGGTGCCGAGGTCAAGAAGGGCGACCTGCTGTTCACGATCGACCCGCGCCCCTACCGCGCGGAAGCCGACCGCCTCGCCGCCAACCTCGCCCAGGCGAAGGCCGAAGCGAAGAACGCCGACGCCAACGCCGCGCGCGGCAGCAAGCTGGTGCAGCAGCACGCCGTATCGCAGGAAGAAGCCGACCGCCTCGACACCGCCGCCGCCAGCGCCAAGGCCCAGGTGGCTTCGGTGCAGGCCGCGCTGGATAACGCCCGCCTCAATCTCTCGTTCACCGAGGTGCGTGCGCCGGTCGACGGCAAGGTCAGCAATGCACAGATCACCGCCGGCAACCTGGTGACCCCGACCGACACGCTCACCAGCGTCGTCACCACGGATCCGATGTACGTCTACTTCGACGTCGACGAGCAGTCCTTCCTGAAGCTGGACCGCCTGCGCCGCCAGAACGGCCACGCGCCGGAAGTGGAGATGGGCCTGGCTGACGAACAGGGCTATCCGCACATCGGCAAGATCGACTTCATCGACAACCAGGTGCGCGCCGGTGCCGGCACGATCCGCCTGCGCGCCGTGTTCCCCAACGCCGATGGCGCCTTCACCCCGGGCCTGTTCGCACGCGTGGAACTGAGCAGCGGTGCCGCGCAGCCGCGCGCCCTCATCGACGACAAGGCCGTGGGCACCGACCTCGGCAACAAGTTCGTCTACGTGCTGGGCAAGGACAAGAAGGTGGAATACCGCCGCGTCTCCACCGGCGCGCTGGTGGATGGCCTGCGCGTGGTCGACACCGGCCTCAGCGCCGAGGACGTCGTCATCGTCAACGGCCTGCAGCGCGTGCGCCCCGGCGTGGAAGTGAACGCCAAGCGCGTCGCCATGGCCTCCCTTGTTCCCGACAACGCGCGCAATGTCGCCAGCCGCCCCGCCGGCGTCGACAGCGTGGCGCAGGCGAAGGACTGATCCACCATGAAAATCGCTCAATTCTTCGTCGAACGCCCGATCCTCGCGGGCGTGCTGTCGGTCATCTTCCTCATCGCCGGCACCATCGCGATGTTCAAGCTGCCGATCAGCGAATACCCGGAAGTGGTGCCGCCCACCGTCGTGGTGAAGGCGACCTACCCCGGCGCCAACCCCAAGACCATCGCTGAAACCGTCGCCACGCCGCTGGAAGAACAGATCAACGGCGTGGAAGGCATGCTCTACACCTCGTCGCAGTCCACCAGCGACGGCGCGATGACCCTCACCGTCACCTTCGCCCTGGGCACCGACCTGGACAACGCGCAGGTGCAGGTGCAGAACCGCGTCGCCCAGGCACAGCCGCGCCTGCCGGAAGAAGTGCAGCGCCTCGGCGTCACCACCACCAAGAGCTCGCCCGACCTGACCATGGTCGTGCACATCACCTCGCCCGACAGCCGCTACGACATGCTTTACCTGTCGAACTACGCGCGCACGCACATCAAGGACCAGCTCGCCCGCCTGGACGGCGTCGGCGACGTGCAGCTGTTTGGTGCGGGTGAGTACAGCATGCGCATCTGGATGAACCCCGAGCAGCTGGCGATCCGCAACCTCACCACCGGTGACGTGGTGAACGCGATCCGCGAGCAGAACATCGAGGTGGCCGCCGGTGCGCTCAACGCCCCGCCCGGCCCGAACAGCAATGCGTTCCAGGTGAACATCAACACGCGCGGCCGCCTCATCAACGAGGAAGACTTCGCCAACATCATCGTGCGCAGCGAAGGCAGCTCGGTCACCCACCTGCGTGACGTCGCGCGCGTGGAGCTGGGCTCGAACAACTACGCCCTGCGCAGCCTGCTGAACAATCGCGAAGCGGTGGCCATCCCCATCTTCCAGCGCCCCGGCTCCAACGCCATCGCCATTTCGGACGAAGTGCGCCAGGCCATGGCCGACCTGAAGAAGGACTTCCCGCAGGGCGTCGATTACTCGATCGTCTACGATCCCACGGTGTTCGTGCGTGGCTCGATCGACGCGGTGGTGCACACGCTGTTCGAGGCGATCGTCCTGGTCGTGCTCGTCGTGATCCTGTTCCTGCAGACGTGGCGCGCCTCGATCATCCCGCTGGTCGCCGTGCCGGTCTCGCTGATCGGTACGTTCGCGGTGATGTACCTCGCCGGCTTCTCGCTCAACGCGCTGTCGCTGTTCGGCCTGGTGCTCGCCATCGGTATCGTCGTGGACGATGCGATCGTCGTGGTCGAAAACGTCGAGCGCCACATCGAACACGGGCTGGACCCGAAGATGGCCACGCGCCAGGCGATGACCGAAGTGACCGGCCCGATCGTCGCGACGGCACTGGTCCTTTGCGCGGTGTTCGTGCCGGCGGCCTTCATCAGCGGCCTCACCGGCCAGTTCTATCGCCAGTTCGCCCTCACCATCGCGATGTCGACGGTGATCTCGGCGTTCAACTCGCTCACCCTGAGCCCGGCGCTCGCGGCCATCCTGCTCAAGGGCCGCGATGAACCGAAAGACCGCCTCACCGTGTGGATGGACCGCTACCTTGGCTGGCTGTTCCGTCCGTTCAACCGCACGTTCGAACGCGCGGCGGACGGTTACGTCGGTGGCGTGAAGAAGATCCTTCGCTTCTCGGCCGTGGTGCTGGTGCTGTATGCCGGTCTCGTCGCCCTGGGCGTGCTCGGCTTTGCAAAAACCCCGACCGGCTTCGTGCCGCCGCAGGACAAGCAGTACCTCGTGGCCTTCGCGCAGCTGCCGGATGCCGCCTCGCTCGACCGTACCGAAGCGGTGATCCGCCGCATGGGCGACATCGCCCTGAAGGACCCGGGTGCGGCCAATGCCGTGCAGTTCCCCGGCCTGTCGATCAACGGCTTCACCAACAGCACCAACTCGGGCATCGTCTTCGTTCCGCTGAAGCCCTTCGAGGAGCGCCGTTCGAAGGACCTCTCGGCCGACGCCATCGCCGCCCGCCTGAACGCACAGTTCGCTTCGATCCAGGATGCGTACATCGCGATCTTCCCGCCCCCGCCGGTGAACGGCCTGGGCACGATCGGCGGTTTCCGCATGCAGATCGAAGACCGTGGCGACCTCGGCTTCGAGGAGATGTTCAAGCAGACGCAGAACGTCATCGCGCAGAGCCAGAAGACGCCGGAACTCGCCCACCTGTTCACCAGCTACCAGGTGAGCGTGCCGCAGTTCGATGCCGACATCGACCGCGAGAAGGCCAAGTCGGAAGGCATCGACCTGAGCGACGTGTTCCAGACCATGGCCGCGTACCTCGGCTCGCTCTACGTGAACGACTTCAACCGCTTCGGCCGCACCTACCAGGTGAACGTCTCCGCGGAACCGTCGTTCCGCCACGAACCGACCGACATTGCCAACCTGAAGACGCGCAACGCCGCGGGCGACCTCGTCCCGCTGGGTTCGTTCGTCACCGTGCGCCAGTCGAATGGCCCGGACCGCGTGCAGCACTACAACGGCTACCCCACCGCCGAGATCAACGGTGGCGCGGCCCCGGGTTACAGCACCGGCCAGGCGCAGGAAGCGATGGAGAAGCTGGTCAAGGCCAACCTGCCGAACGGCATGACCTACGAGTGGACCGAGCTCACCTACCAGCAGATCCTCGCCGGCAATACCGCGGTACTGGTGTTCCCGCTGTCGGTGCTGCTGGTGTTCCTGGTGCTGGCTTCGCTGTATGAAAGCCTGAGCCTGCCGCTGGCGGTGATCCTGATCGTGCCGATGGTGCTGCTCTCGGCGATTGCCGGCGTGATCCTCACCGGCGGTGACAACAACATCTTCACCCAGATCGGCCTGATCGTGCTGGTGGGCCTGGCGTGCAAGAACGCGATCCTGATTGTCGAGTTTGCCCGCGAAGCGGAAATCGAAGGCATGAACCGCATCGACGCGGTGCTGGAAGCCGCACGCCTGCGACTGCGCCCGATCCTGATGACCTCGTTCGCCTTCATCATGGGCGTGGTTCCGCTGGTCACGTCGCACGGCGCCGGTGCCGAAATGCGCCACGCCATGGGTGTGACGGTGTTTGCCGGCATGCTTGGCGTCACGTTCTTCGGCCTGATCTTCACCCCGCTCTTCTATGTGCTGATCCGCGCGTGGAACGAACGCTCCGAGGCACGCCGCGCGGCGCGCCGTGAGCGTCGCCTCCTCGCCCATGCGGCTCGTGAGGCCTGATCCATGAAAACTCTCCTTCGTTCCACGGCGCTTTTCGCGGCCCTCGTCCTCGCCGGTTGTGCGAGCGTGGGCCCCGATTACCACGCGCCGAAAGAAGCCCCGGTGACGCTGCAGGGCGTCGATGCCACCCACCAGAACGCCGCGGATTTCCAGGCGCAGTGGTGGAAGCAGTTTGGTGACCCGACGCTGGATGCCCTCATCCAGCGCGCGGCCACCAACGCGCCGGACCTGAAGATCGCCCTCGCCCGCCTCAACCAGGCGCGCGCGGCGCTCGGTACCGCGAAGTCGCAGCAGATTCCGGATATCGAAACCGGTGTGTCGTACACCCGCAGCCGCGAGCAGCAGCCGGGCTTCACCGACCAGCGCGTCACCACCACGGCGTACCAGGCAGGCTTCGACGCCTCCTGGGAGCTGGACCTGTTCGGCGGCGTGCGCCGTTCGGTGGAAGCCGCCCGTGCGGATGCCGCCGCGGGCGAAGCATCCGTGCAGGACGCGCAGGTCACGTTGTTCGCCGAGGTGGCGCGCAACTACTTCGACCTCCGCGGCACCCAGCTGCGCATCGACGTCGCCAAGCGCGACATCGCCAATCAGCAGGATTCGCTGAAGGTAATTGCGGCGCGCGTGGAGGTCGGCACCGGTGCCGAGCAGGACCTGGCCAGCGCGAAGGCGCGCCTGGCCTCGGTCGAAGCGCAGCTGCCGGTGCTGGAAACGCAGGCCTCGGCGGATCAGTTCCGCCTTGCCGTACTGCTTGGCCAGCGCCCCGGTGAGCTCGACATCGACCTCTCCCCGGCCACGTTCAAGCCGATCGACGTCAGCCTCGCCATCGGTGGCGCGGACGAGGTGCTTGCGCGTCGCCCGGACATCCGCATCGCCGAGCGTGAGCTTGCCGCGGCCAATGCCCGCATCGGCGTGGCGAAGGCCGACTGGTTCCCGCACATCTCGCTGGGCGGCTTCATCGGCTTCCTCGCCGGTCGCAGCAATGACTTCGGCGGCGCCGATTCGCGCGCGTTCTCGCTGGCCCCGAGCATCTCCTGGCAGGGCCTGAACGTGCAGCGTGTCGCTTCCGGTGTAAAGGGTGCGAAGGCCCGCGCCGAAGAAGCGCATGCGAACTACGACCGCACGGTGCTCACCGCGCTGGAAGACGTCGACAACTCGCTGGTCGGTTTCAACCAGCAGCGCGAGCGCGTCGAGAAGCTGCTCGTGCAGGCGAAGGAAAGCCGCCGCGCGGCGGATCTTGCCAAGCTGCGCTACGACGCCGGCCGCACCGACTACCTGGAACTGCTGGATGCCGAGCGCACCCAGCTCTCGGCCGAGGACCAGCTGGCCGAGGCGGAAGCCGCCATCAACGTCCGCGCCGTGCAGCTGTACAAGGCGCTGGGCGGTGGCTGGCAGGCCTGTGGCAACACCGCCTGTAGCGAGGTTGCAAAGGTGCCATGAGCACTGCGAAGGTCCATCGCCTGCCCGTGCGGGCGAAGCGCTCCAGCGCCGTCGTGACCGACCCGCCGCTCAGCCAGCGCATTGCGCTGGTGAGCGGCGCCAACCGCGGCATCGGGCTGGAAGTGGCAAAACAGCTGGCGTCGCTGGGCGTCACCGTGTTCATGGGCATGCGCGAGCCGTCAAAGGGCGACAAGGCCCTTAAGGCCGTGCGTGACCTCGGCGGTGACGCATTCGCGCTAAAGCTCGACGTAACGAAGCCGCGGGACATCGAAGCGGCCATCGCGCATATCGAAGGGCGCTTTGGCCGGCTCGACATCCTCGTCAACAACGCGGGTGGTTACTTCGACCACAAGGGCAACTCGGCCGAGGCCGACCTGGACAACATCCGCGGCGCCCTGGAGGTGAACCTCCTCGGCACCTGGTCGCTCACCGCCGCGGTGCTGCCCCTGATGCGCCGGCATGGTTACGGCCGCATCGTGAATGTCTCCAGCGAATGCGCGGCACGCACGATCTGCGCGGAGAAAGCTCCGGCCTATCGCGTCTCCAAGGCGGCACTCAACGCCTATACCCAGGCGGTGGCCAGGGAGGTGCAGGGCAGCGGCATCCTGATCAACGCGGTGTGTCCGGGCTGGACGGCCACCGACCTGGGTGGCGCGGGCGGCCGCCCGGTGGCGGAAAGCGCCGAGGGTATCGTCTGGGCCGCGCTGGTCAGCGAACTCGAAGCCGGTACCGGCGACTTCTACCGCGACCGCGCCCGCATCGCCTGGTAACCCCACAACCGTTTGCGCGGGGCCAGGCACTCACGCGCTATGAGCGTGAATCCCCTCCCCGCGCGCGGGTTGCTTGGCGATACCGCGGCACGTGACTACAGCGAGAAGCTGCGGCGCTTCAATGCGTTCGCCGCACCGGAGTTGCGTGCGGCCATCGCCGGCCTCGGCCTGCGGCCCGGCATGCGTGTGCTCGACGCCGGCTGCGGCACGGGCGAAGCGCTGGCGTGGCTCGCCGCCGAGGTGGGCCGCCATGGCAATGTCGTTGGCGTGGATCTCTCGAGGGCCCACGTGGAAGCCGCACGCGCCCTGGGTGACGCGGTGCAGGCCGACGTCGCCGCGCTGCCCTTTGCGGCAGGCACGTTCGACCTCATCTGGTCGGTCAACGTCGTCAACCATCTTCGCGCGCCACGCGATGGCGTGCGCGCACTCGCCTCGCTGCTTCGCGACGGCGGACGCCTCGCCCTCGGGCAAAGCTCGTTCCTCCCCGACATGGTGTTTGCCTGGGATGCGCGGCTGGAGCGCGTCGTGAATGAAGCGGTGCGCGCGTACTACCGCGACAAGTACGCCGTGGACGAACGCGGGCTCGCCGCCGTGCGGGCGACGGTAGGGTTGCTTCGCGAGGAAGGCCTGCACGACGTGCGCGCGCAGACGTTTTCCATCGACCGCATTTCGCCCGTGAACCCAGACGACGAGCGCTACATCGCCGGAACGCTGTTCCGCGATTCATGGGGCAGCCGGCTGGCAACGTACATGGACGCCGACGACTACGACGCGATGATGCGGCTATGCGATCCCGTGAATGCGGCGTTCGCACTCAGGCGTCCGGACTTCCATTTCCTGCAGACCTTCACCCTCACCACCGGCACGCTCAGCGCGAAATGATGTGGGCGAACCATTGCCAGCCGCGGAGCTTGGCGGTGACGAGCTTGACGCAGGTGAGCATCGGCACGGCGAGGATCGCGCCGGGAATACCCCAGATCCAGCCCCAGATCAGCAGCCACAGCAGGATCGCCACCGGCGACAGCCGCGAGCGGCGGCCCTGCAGCATCGGCGTGATCATGTTGCCTTCCACCGCCGTGATGCCGGCAAACGTCGCCGCCGGCAGCAGGGCCGGGCCGAGTTCCTGGAAGTGCAGCGCACCGACCACGGCCAGCACGGTGGTCGTCGTGATGGCGCCGACATAGGGGATAAAGTTCGCCACCGTGGCGAAGCAGCCCCACAGCAGCGGGTCCGGCACGCCGTACAGGTACAGCATGGCGGAGGTGACCAGGCCGAGCGTGACGTTGATCGCCGCGGTCAGCAGCAGGTAGCTGGATACCTCCACCTGGATGCTGCGCACGATGCTTACCGTGTGTCGCTTGTAGGCAAAGGTGGGGGATATCTCCACCGCGCGGCGCAGGATCTCGTCGCCATACACAAGGAAGAAGAACACCAGGAGGGCCACGGTCAGCACGCTGGCCAGGATCTTCGGTGCCGTGGAAACGATGTCCCACGCATTGAAGGCAAAGCTGCTCGGCTGCTGGTTGTTGCGCGTCACCGCGCCGCCGACGAGCGTCTGCGTGGCGCGGCTGGCGGCCTCGATCTGCTGGGTCATCGGCTTGATCTTCGGCGCGAAGGCACGCATCGCGTCGGGCGCCTCGTGGAACCAGTTCAACGCCGGCGTGGAAAGCGTCGTCACCGCCGTGACCATGCCCGTGCCGAGCAGGCCCATGACCACCACCGCCGCGAACCAGCGCGGAATACGCCAGCGTGCCGCGGCCGCCACGATCGGGTTCAGCGCCAGGCCGATGAAGCCCGCCAGCACCAAAGGCACCAGCAGGGATTTGGTGATGGCGATGGTGTACAGCAGCGCCAGCAGGATCAGGCCGGTGAGGCCAATGCGAATCGCGCGAAGGTGGCGCGACACGCGGCGCGCGGTGCGCCCGTTGCTGGTCTTGCGCCGGGCGGACGCGGCCACGCTCAGCGTCGAGACCGGGACGCCTGGTGCATTGATGGGGACAGGCGCAGGAAGAGGGTTGGGGGGTGGCTGGTTCACGCGGCCTCGTCGGCGGCATCCGCCGCATCACCGGCCATCTCGCCCAGGAAACTCCCCGCGGCGATCGAGATGATCTTGCCGACGATGTCCGCGGTACCTCCCGCGACGAGGTTGCTCACGCCCGGCACGCCGAGCGGGTTGATCTTGACGCTGCTCAGCAGGAAGCCCGAGCCCGCCGCGAGGCCAAGCACCGTCAGCGGGTGTTCGTAGCCGCGAGCGATCAGCGCCGCCGCCGGTTCGACGGTTTCAACACGTGCCGCGACGACGCGCGCACGCGCCTCGGTCACTTTCGCCATGCTGCTGAAGATACCCATCGTCTCAACCCTTCTCGCGGAGTTCGCTTTCGGCCTTGCCCTGCGCCGCCGCCTGCTTCGCCAGGGTGGCGAGTTCGGCGCGGGTGGCCGGCAGGGTAAGCCAGTGCATGCCGCGGCGGAAGACCAGGATGGACAGCACCAGCAGGATCATCTGGATACCGGCGAGGGCCGCGAGCGCCCAGGCCCACGAACCAAACCACTGGGCCAGGCCCCAGCCGGCCAGCGCCAGCAAGGTGAAGCCAAGCGCCACCGCAAACGTAATGGCCGCCAGGCCCATGAACAGCATCATGACGATGCCACTGCGGGCCAGGCCGATCTCCGCGGCGGCCAGGGCCAACTGCGCGGAGAACAGGTGCTTCAGCCCACGGCCAAGGCGGCGCAGGTCGTCGACCCAAGCCGGCATCGCGAACGACGCGCCACCGGCCGGCGCCGCATCACCCGGCGCCGGTGTCTCCGTCGGGTCCGGCCCTGAGGGTCCGTTATCCAGCATGCATCATCCCCCGGGGCACGCCCACTCAGTTACGCAGGATGCGACCGGCGAGCCAGCCGGCCGCGACGGCCATCGCGATCGACTGTACCGGCTTTTCGCGCACGTACTCGCGGGCGACGTCCAGCCAGTCGTTGGCCTTGTCGACGGCATCGTCGTAGGCCTCCTTGCTGCGCAGTTTGGCTTCTTCGGCCTTCTCGGCGGCGCGGGTGGCGCCGTGGGCGGCACGGTCGGTCGCATTGTGCAGGCCGCTTTCCACGCGATCGGCAGCGCGGTCCACCGCATCCTTCGTGCGGTCGGCGGCGCGATCAACGGCGTCCCGGGTGCGGTCCACCGCGTCGGTCGTCGCCTGCTTCACCCGCTCGGCGCGCTCTTCGATGCGCGCGGCGGCTGCCACGGTGTTGGCCGCGGCAGTGGCGGCGTTAGCGACGTGGTCCTCGGGCTTGTTCATGGTGATCTCCGTTCGCAAAGGCTGGGATAAAAAGGGTCAGGCAGTGGCGCGGCGGGCTAGACGCGAGGGCCGCGACCGCGGAAGAACGAGATGATGGCCAGGATCAGGAAGATGATGAAAAGGATCTTCGCGATGCCTGCGGCCGTACCCGCGATGCCGCCGAAGCCAAAGATGGCCGCGATGATGGCGATGACAAGAAATACGAGGGCGTAGTGCAGCATGGTGGGTCCTCCCTTGGGGTGCGCGTGCCATTTAGGCCCGCGCCCCGCGCATGCTGCGTGAAACGCTGCCCCGTTACTTGTCGATTCGTTCAGCGATCGCGTTCACCTGATCGTCACGCGTGGAACTTGGGGTTCAGCGAATAGGTGCCGGTGATCACGGCCTCATCCACCACGTGGCCCTTGATGACGTCGCGCAGCTCGGCCAGCGAGAAGCCGTTCTCGAGCGCCACCGTGTCAACGTCCAGTGCATACACGTGGAAGTGGTAGTGGTGCACGATGGAGTCGTTCCACGGCGGGCACGGGCCGTCGTAGCCGTGGTAATGGCCTTCCATGTCCGCGTCGCCCTTGAACCACTCGGTGTAGCTGTTCAGGCCCTGCACCGAGCCCGGGGGGCCGACCAGGTCATCCTTGATCTTGCCGTTGCCCTTGCCACGCGCAACGATGCCTTCGCCACATGCGCCTTCGGCCAGCTCACGGCATTCCACCGGGATATTGGCCATCAGCCAGTGGACGAACTCCACGCGTGGCAGGTTCCGCGGCACGTCGCGACCCTCCACGTTGACGTCGTCGGCCTTTGACGGCACGTCGGTGTCGATCACCGCGATGGCAAAGGACTTCGCCTTGTCGGACACCTCGGTCCAGGCCAGGTGCGGGGTGGCGTTGCCCGCCGGACGGATCGGCGGCGTCTCGCCCTTGGCCGGGCCCATGAAGGCGTTCTTTTCCGGAACCGGCTTGCCGTTTTCGATGCTGTCGCTTTTCAGTCGCATGGAGGTCTCCTGGGTGATGCCCAGCGTGGCACCGCCCATGCGAAGGCGAAGTCAGCGGGCGATGGCGTTGAACCGGGCGGCGATGTAATCGTCGGTGAAGCTGGTCATGCCGTAGTCGCGGATGAAACCGCAATGGCCGCCGTACGAGGCGATGTCCAGCTCGACGTTCGGGGGCAGCTCGAGCTGGTCGAAGGCACCCACGGGAATCACCGGGTCGTCGCGCGAGGTGAGGATGGTGGCCGGGATGTGCAGCGCTTTCAGGCGGTCGCCGGCCACCGAGTACCCGTCGAGGTAACTCTCCAGCGAGCCGAAGTCGGTATGCCGCAGCACCAGCGAGCGCGTGAGGTCGCGCATGTTCTGGTTGAGCTCATCCAGCTCGAAATACGTGGCCTGCGGGAAGGCTTCCTGCTTCAGGCGCAGCGAGCGGCGCCACTTGCGCATGAAGTACGCCTGGTAGAACCACGGCGCGTTGCTCTCCAGCGAGAACAGCCCTTCCGCCGGGTCGATGATCGGGCACACCGCCAGCACGTAATCCAGCGGCGTGGCCTGGTTGGACGCCAGCATGGCGGCGCGCAGCGCGAAGTTGCCGCCCAGCGAGAAGCCCGCGACGCAAACCGCTTTTGCCGGGAACATCCGGCAGATTTCGCCCAGCGCCACGACCACTTCGTCGATGCGGCAGGAATGGAACAGCGCCTCGTTCAGGCCGTGGCTGTCGCCGTGGTCGCGGAAGTTCAGGCGGAACACATCCCAGCCGTCTTCGAGCAGGCGGCTGCCGGTCTGCAGCACGTACGTCGAATCCACGCTGCCTTCCCAGCCGTGGAACAGGATGGCCAGGCCGCGTGATTCGGCACCGGTTTCCTGTGCCGTGTAGCGCCCGCTCAGGCGGTCGCCATGGCCCACGTCCACCAGCACTTCGCGCGCGTTGACCTGCACCTTGTGGGCACGTCGCGGCAGCAGCTGGCGGCGGATGCCGCTGGACGAGAGCATGGTCTGGATATGGCCACTGCGCAGTGGCCACGGTGGGTGGAAGTCGGCGCCGCGTGGCAGGCTCATGCCGGCGTATCGGTATCCAGCGCCAGCGCGATGCGCTCGCGGGCCGTATCGGCCATGCGCCGGCGGCCGTCGGCCGAGATGGCCACGGGCTCGAGGAAATGCACTTCGACGTCGAGCGGGGGGCCGCCGAGCAGGCGCAGGATATTGCCGACGAAGCTTTCGTTTTCGCGGAAGCCGGCGTCGATCACCCGGCGGCCGTCGCGGGCAAAGCGCAGCGATACCGGCTGCACCGGCACCTCCGCATCAAGCGCCGCCTGGAAGATCCGCGCATGGAACACGCGCAGCACGCCGTTATGGCCGGTGCCGCCTTCCGGGAACACGGCCACCGAACGGCCGGCACGCAGGCGCTCGACCATCACCGCCATGACCGAGGCCAGGGAATGGTTGTTGCCGCGGCGATGGAAGATGGTGCCGCCACGGGCCGCCATCCAGCCGACCACGGGCCAGCGGGCGATCTCGGCCTTGGCAACGAAGCAGGCGGCGCGCTGGGAATGGACCATGACGATGTCCAGCCACGAGGTGTGGTTGGCCACGAACAGCACCGGGTCGCCCAGCGGCGTGCCCTGGCGCTTCACGCGGAAGCCGAACACCTTCAGCAGCAGGTTCGACCACAGGCGGATGGCGCGGTGGGCGAACGGCTCGCGGCCGTTCTTCATGAACCCGCCGGACCAGCTCAGGATCAGCGCACAGATAAGGACGCCAAAGACGATATGCGCAAGCAGCAGCGGCACGCGCCACACGTAGCGCAGCGGGCGCACGCGGTCGCGTGGGGCGGGATTGGCGGTGGCGGCTTCCATGGAGCGCACAAGATTAACGACGCGGCGGGCCCGCCGCTAGAGTGAACTTAATTTCTTCTTAAGATGCGCGGGTTTGTCGTTGCCCAACGGCAAGGCGGTCGAGGCTTTCACCGTGCGCAGGACGAAGCTGGTGTTGACGTCCGCCACGCCGGCCGCGTTGAGCAGGCGGTCGAGCAGGAACTGCGAGAAGCCGTCGAGGTCGGCCACGTACACCTGGAGCAGGTAGTCCATGTCACCGGTCAGGGCGTGGCAGGCCACCACCTCGTCCCAGTCGTGCACCGTCGCCGAGAAGGCCGCCACGGCCTCGCTCTCGTGCCGGGACAGCTGCACGCGGACGAAGGCCTGCAGCCCGAGGCCGATGGCCCGCGGTTCCAGCCGGGCGCCGTAACCGGCGATGACGCCATCGGCCTCCAGCTTCTGCACCCGGCGCAGGCAAGCGGAGGGCGAGAGGTTGACCTCCGTGGCCAGGTCCGCGTTGCTGATGCGGCCGTTGGCCTGCAGCGTGGCCAGGATGCGCAGATCGGTGCGGTCAAGGGTGCCTTGCATGATTGTTTCGCCGTGAGCCTTATATGAGCAAGATCATTGCACAAATACCCCTCATACGCGCAACAACACAAGCCTCTTGCGCGCCTTCCGGACTATGCTGTTGTCCTGACCCACCGCACCCAAGCCCAGGAGGCCCGCCATGGACACCCCCCGCCGCGTCGAACACCAGCAGACCGACCGCGGATACGTGCCCGTCTACGCGACCGGCACCGTGGAGCAGCCGTGGGCCAACTATTCGCCGACCGACCACGAGGTGTGGAACACCCTGTACCGGCGCCAGCGCGAGCTGCTGCCCGCCTACGCCTGCAAGGAATTCCTCGAGGGCGTCGAGCGCTTCGGTTTTGGTGAAGGCGGCATCCCGCGCTTTGCGGATCTGAACGCCGTGCTCGGCGAAGCTACCGGCTGGGAGATCGTCGCCGTCGAAGGCCTGCTGCCGGACGAGGTGTTCTTCGACCACCTGGCCAACCGCCGTTTCCCGGTGAGCTGGTGGATCCGCCGCCCGGACCAGCTGGACTACCTCTCCGAGCCGGACCTGTTCCACGACCTGTTCGGCCACGTGCCCCTGCTGCTCAACCCGGTGTTCGCCGATTACATGCAGGCCTACGGCAAGGGCGGCATGAAAGCCCATGCCATCGGCCCCGAGGCGCTGATGAACCTCACCCGCCTGTACTGGTACACGGTGGAATTCGGCCTGATCAACACGCCCGAGGGCCTGCGCATCTACGGTGCCGGCATCGTCAGCTCCAAGGGCGAGTCCGTGTATTCCATTGATTCGCCGGCACCCAATCGCATCGGCTTCGGCCTGGAGCGGGTGATGAATACGAAGTACCGGATCGATACCTACCAGCAGACCTACTTCGTGATCGACAGCTTCGACCAGCTGTTCGACGCCACGCGCCCGGACTTCACGCCGATCTATGCGTCGCTGGCCGACGGCACGGCAGTGGCGGCGGCCGAGGTGCTGGACACGGACAAGGTGTTCCAGCGCGGCACCCGCGAGGGGTTCTCTTCGGGTTCAGACAACTGAAACTCAACGATGCCCTAACGATCGCCCCTTTAGGATGTAGCCATACAGGTCACACAGGGCAGGTGCAGCGTGGTTGTCTTCGATATTCCGTTTGAGTCAGTTGGCCCCGGGCTTTGGTTGCTGCAGAAGAATGAAGCCGAGTACGGCGAATTCTGCTCGCGCGACGACGCGCTGGAATGTGCACTCAATGAGGCCCGCCGGATCGAGGCGAGCCGTGCCGGTTCGGATATCTGCCTGAATATCGAAGGGAACGACGGTGTCTGGCGCGCTTTCGACACCTCGATCCGCCCTTACGCGGGACGGATGCGCGCTTAATTCCCT
Source organism: Luteibacter pinisoli (assembly GCF_006385595.1). Taxonomy (NCBI): domain Bacteria; kingdom Pseudomonadati; phylum Pseudomonadota; class Gammaproteobacteria; order Lysobacterales; family Rhodanobacteraceae; genus Luteibacter; species Luteibacter pinisoli. Next base: position 137,522 of record NZ_CP041046.1, on the reverse strand, counting down.
GGGAACATGGAGCAAGCGACAACGGGTCGGCGCAAGCCGGCCCGTTTTTTTGTTGCCTTGTAAAAGCTCCGGGCAATAAAAACCCCGGCAGCCAGGGGAGGAGCTACCGGGGTCGCGTCGGGTCCAGGCTATCAGGGGAAATAGCGGGACCCGGGACAATCGGACAATGGAACCGCCGCTTGCCAACAGGTCGCCTCTCGGCGATCACATACTTAGATAAGGGCGGAGCCGTGAAGTTCCCGTACTACTTCGGGGCTGCGTTTGGGCTCTGTTTAACTTGGGCGGCCGTCGCGTGGTCGACCAGCCAGGGGCCCACCTGCGCGACCCACAGCGCATACCCCTTCAGATTCATGTGCAGGCCGTCGTCGATGAAGAGATCGGGCTTCGGCTTGCCGTTCGCGTCGACCATCGCCGGGGCCACGTCGAGGAACGCCACGCCCTTTTCCTTCATCGCCTGGTCGCGTACCAGCTGGTTCGCCAGGTCGATCTGCGGCAGCAGGTTCACCCGCGCCACGCTGGGCTTGATGGAGATAAAGGCGATGGGCACGTTGGGCTGGTACTCGCGCACCTTGGCCACGAACGCGGTGAAGTCGTCGCGCACCTGCTCGGGGGTGTCGCCGCCCTGCAGGTCGTTGTCACCGGCGTACACCACGATCGCCGCCGGGTGGTACGGCTTGACGATGCGGTCGGCGAAGGCGGTGGCGTCGTCCAGGTCGGAGCCGCCGAAGCCGCGGTTGATCACTTTGTAACCAGGGAAGTCGGTCGCCAGCGTTTTCCAGAAGCGGATCGACGAGCTGCCGATGAAGAGCACGGCGTTCTGCGGCGGCGGGCTGGCCTTGTCGGCCGCCTCGAAGGCCTGGATATCGGGTTCCCACTTGGCGTGGTCGTTGTCCTTGGCGCTGGCGCCGAAGGCGAGGAACAGCAGGGTGAGGAGGATCGTCAGGCGTTTCATCCTCCCGACCGTAACCCGATTAGGGGGCTCGGGACAAACCGGCGCGTTCCACCGGGGTCACCTTGAGCACCGCCGCGATGCGCGTGCCGTTCCACCGGTAGATGAAATGCTCGGCCTGCACGCAGGGCGCGACCACGTCCGGGTAGAACGCCGCCACACACTCGCCGCCATCGTGCCGGGCGCTGTCGTAGACGATGCCGTTGGAGCCCGCGTCGCGCAGCTCGCGGGCCAGGCGGACGCTCGCCGCGTAGGAATCCGGGTCGTGCTCGGCGGCCCAGCCGCCACGGATATCGTGGAAACGCCCGGAGATCGAGGTGCGATAGCAGCGCACCTGCACATCCGTGGGTGGCTCCTTCGTCGCCGCCATGAAGGCTTCGCGGTGGAACACGGTTTCCTCGATCGCGGTGGCCACGGTGTGCGCGGCGTAGAACACGCCCCAGTGGCCATCGGAGAAGCGGCTGCCTTCCGGGGAGATGTGCGCGAAGGCCGCCATCACCGGGCTGCTGCCCGGGCCCACGATGCGCCGTTCCGGCGGCACCAGGCTCAGGGCGCCCATTTCGGCGCGCAGGCGCGGGTTGGTCAGCGATTCGATCTGCATCACGGCGTCGATGTCCGCCGGGTCGGCGATGCGGTCGAACAGGCCCACGGGGGGAAAACGGCTGGAAACGATACGGTAGGCGTGGCTCCAGCGGATCCGGCGGAGCGGTGGCGCGGCGCTCATCCGTTCCAGCCGCGCTGCGCGTCCAGGTACTGGCGGACGACGTAGAGGTCGGCCACATTGCCGGAAAGCATCCGGTCCAGCGCCGAGCGGCCACCAAACAGGGCCGCGTCGTTGGGTTTGCGTACCCAGGCGTCGGCCTGGGCGGTGTCCGGGAAGAGGATCTGCAGGTTTTTCCAGATCCCCAGCAGGTAGCTGATCCGCTCGATGACATCGCGCGACGGCGCGCCATCCTGCTGTTTCTTCCATTTGAAGTAGGTGGACTCCGGCGGATCACCCAGCAGGGTGCGCTGCTCGGCCCCCTTCAGCTTCCAGTGGTCGGCCAGGCTGAAGAAGGCGCGGAGGGCCGGGCCACCAAGGTCGCCGGCCGGCGTGGGTTCGGTTCGGATGGCGTGATGCATCTCAACTTCACCTATGGAGTTGAGACACAGTATACTCCACCTGTGGATACTCAACCAGCGTTGCGGGTGGCGATCCATTCATTGACGTGGCTCTCCAGCACCGGCATCGGCACGCTGCCCAGCGCCAGCACCATGTCGTGGAACGCGCGCAGGTCGAACTTCTCGCCCAGCTGGGTCTCCGCCCGTTCGCGCAGCTCGCGGATCTTCAGGTAGCCCAGCTCGTACGACAGCGCCTGGCCCGGCCAGCTGATGTAGCGGTCCACTTCGTTGGCGATCTCGCGCTGGCTCAGCGCCGTGTTCTCGGTGAGGTAGTCGATCGCCTGCTGGCGGGTCCAGCCGAGGTGGTGGATGCCGGTGTCGACCACCAGGCGGCAGGCGCGCCACATCTGGTAGGTGAGGTAGCCGAAGCGCTCGTAGGGCGTGTGGTAGATGCCCATCTCTTCGCCCAGGTACTCCGAATACAGCGCCCAGCCCTCGCCATACGCGGAGATGTAGCCGTCGCGGCGGAACGCCGGCAGGCCGCTCTGCTCGGCCGACAGCGCCAGCTGCAGCGCATGGCCGGGCATCGACTCGTGCAGGGTCAGCGCCGGCATGTTGAACAGCGGGCGCGACGGCAGGTCGTAGGTGTTCACCAGATAGACGTCCGCGCCACCGCGGCCGGAGGTGTAGTACGGCGCGATATCGGCCGGCACCGGCTTGATCGCGAAGCGCTGGCGCGGCAGCAGGCCAAAGTACTTCGACAGCTGGCCATCCACCTGCTTGGCCACCCACGCGGTGCGCATCAGCAGTTCGTCGGGCGTCTTCGCATAGAACTGCGGATCGGTGCGCAGGAAGGCGAGGAAGGCCGGGAAATCGCCCTTGAAACCGGTTTCCTTCATGACGTCCAGCATGCGCGCGTGCAGGCTCGCCACTTCGCGCAGGCCGATGGCGTGGATCTGGTCCGGCGTCAGTTCCAGCGTGGTGTATTCGCGGATCTGCTGCAGGTACCAGGCCTTGCCGTCGGGCATCGCCTCGGCGGCCAGCGTCGGGCGCGCCTTCGGCAGGTAATCGTTGCGGAAGAAGGTGAGCAGCTTGCCGTACGCCGGGATCACGCCCTTGCTGATGGCCGCGCGGGCCTCGGCGCGCAGCGCGTCGGCGTCCTTCGCCGGCATCGTCGCGGGCATGTGCTTGAACGGCTCGTAGAGCGCGCTGTCCTCGGGGTTCTTCAGCTCGGCCACGGCGGCGATCGAGACGTCGCGGCCCTTGAGCACTTCGCGCGGCACGGTGAAGCCACGCGCCAGGCCCAGGCGCATGTTGGCGATTTCCTGGTCCATCCACGAGGGGATCTGCTTCAGGCGCTCGACGTAAGCGTGGTAGTCCTCGCGCGTGCGCAGGTCGTCGCCATGCATCACATAGCCGACGTCGGACCAGAACGCCGAGTCGCTGTTGAACGGCATCTGCCACTGGCCAAAGCGCTGCGCGGCGGCAAGGTCGAACACCTGCTCGTGGTACACCGCGTAGTCCACGCGTGCTTCGGGGCTGAGCTGGGTCGGGTCGATCCGGTCCAGCTGTGCGAGCACGTCGTTCCAGTAGGCCAGGCGCTTCGCCTGACTGGCGGCGTCCACGGTATCCAGGCGGCCGTCGCCCGGCTGTGCTTCGCCGGAGGTGAGGATCCCGGCCTGCCCGTTACGCCATGCCCATTCCTTCTCGTAAATGCTCTTGAAGGTGTTGTCCGCCGTCTCGCTGGCGTGGGCGGTACCGACGAAGAGGCCGGCGAAGGCAATGGCGCGGATCCAGGGGGTCATGCGGCTTCCGGGGGGGGGACGTGGAAAGCCCCGATGATCGCATTGCCCGCCACGGCCCGCACCCCGCAAACGTCATCCCTGCCACCGGGAAGCGGCGGTTACTCGAGGCCGGCGTAGTACCCGCGGACGGTTTCGAGGAAGGTCTGCAGGTCGCGGCCCGGCACGTCCTCGAAGGTTTCGCCCGATTCGCGGCAGGATTCGATGCGGTCCGGCCGGAAGTTGCGGAAGTCCTGGCGATGCCGGCACCACGTGGTCAGCGTCCAGGCGCCACCCCAGAACGACAGGCACAGTGGCTCGACTTCGCGCGTGCTCGCCCGGCCCTGCGCATCGCGGTACTCAAGGCACAGCACGTGGCGGCGCAGCACCGCGTCGTGCAGCGTGTCGAGCAGGCGGGCGATGCGGCTTTGCTCCGGGTCGCGCCAGATGGGTGCGAAGATTTTCGATTGCGCCGCGCGCTCGCGCAGGTCCGGTGGCAGCACCGCCTCGATCTTGATCAGCGCGGCCTGTGCCTCGCGCGCCAGGCGTTCGCCGGCAAAGGCACGCACGAAGCGCGTACCGGCCACCAGGGCTTCGAGTTCGCCGGCGGAGAACATCAGCGGGGGAATATCCGAGCCCTTGCGCAGCAGGTAGCCGACGCCGGCCTCGCCCTCGATGGGGACGCCGGAGAGCTGGAGGTCCGCCACGTCCCGATAGACGGTGCGCAGCGAGACTTCCAGGGTTTCGGCCAGCTGCCGCGCAGGCAGCGCGGTGCGCCGCCCGCGCAGGGCGTTGATGATGAGGAACAGGCGGTCGGCGCGGCGCATGGCCCCATCATCCCTGTCCGCGCGGCGCGCGGGAAGCGATGGAAGTCACGCCGCGCCATGCCCACGTCCTCAGGCCACGGCCCGCTGCTGGGCGCGCGCAAGCGCTTCGTCCTGGTCCGCCGCGCGCAGGACCGCCGGGCGTACCTTGAGCCGTGCGACGTAAGCCTCGAACACCGGCCGGCGCGTCACCAGCCCAAACGACATCGTGTAATCCAGGGCGTTGGCCCAGAGGATGTCCGCCGCGGTGAAGCGATCGCCGAGCAGCCACGGGCCGGCCTCGAGCTGCTTTTCGATCAGGCCAAGCACGGTGTCGTGGTCGCCGTAGGGGCAGGTACCCGCCGCCGGCACGGCATTCTGCATGTAGCGATCGAGCACCGCGGGCTCGAAGCACGAGCCGTAGAAGGCCAGCCAGCGCAGGTAGGGGCCGCGCAGCGGATCACCCAGGCCCGGCGCCAGCCCCGCTTCCGGGAACAGGTCGGCGAGGTAGGTAAAGATCGCCGGGCGCTCGGTCACCAGCTGGCCATGGTGCGAAATGGCCGGCACCTTGCCCATCGGATTCACCCGGAGGTACGCCGGCTGGCGCTGCTCGCCCGCGGCGAGGTTGAGCACGTGCATGTCGTACTGGGCGCCCAGCTCCTCCAGCAACATCAGGGTGCTGGTGGAGCGGCTCTGCGGGCCATGGTGGAAAACGATGCGGCTGGTGTTCATTCTCTTCCCTCGCGTCTTGGTCAATCGATCGGGTGTTTTATTTCAGTGCCAGGTAACGCCCGGGACGCCAGGCCTCCCGGCGTGGCGTCGGCGTGGCCTTGCTGCGCTTGCCCCGCGGCGGCTCCGGTGCGAAGCGGTACTGGCCATCCATCAGCAGCCCGCGCTGGCCGACGGGCGCGTAAAGCCTGGCGATACGGTCAAGAAAGCGGTTCATGGCGTGCACTCCCCGTTCGATTCGGTAAGGGAGAGTCTGCGCGGGGGCTACTGACAACGTACTGTCAGCAGGCCCCTCTGGCGCCATTCACCCGGCACCCGGACAATGTGTTCTTTCGTGCCCGGGCCCTTGTGATGACGAAACCGATTTCACTGATTCAGTTCCTGATCGAAGAGAAGCGCGACGGACACGTCTATAGCGAGCTAAGCCTGCTGATCGAAGTGGTGGCGCGCGCCTGCAAGCGCATCTCCGTGGCCACCGGCAAGGGCGCCCTCGGCGGCGTGCTTGGCAATGCCGGTTCGGACAACGTGCAGGGCGAAGCGCAGAAGAAGCTCGACGTCATCTCCAACGAGATCCTGCTCGAAGCCAACGCCTGGGGCGGCCACCTGGCGGCCTGCGCGTCGGAAGAAATGGAAGACCCGCAGCCGATCCCCGATGCGTACCCGAAGGGCCACCACCTGCTGCTGTTCGATCCGCTGGACGGCTCCTCGAACATCGACGTCAACGTCTCGGTGGGCACCATCTTCTCGGTGCTGCGCTGCCCGGACGGCGTGACCGAGCCGACCACCACAGACTTCCTGCAGCCGGGCACCGCCCAGGTCGCCGCGGGCTACGTGGTGTACGGCCCGAGCACCCTGCTGGTGCTCACCTTCGGCCACGGCGTGCACGAGTTCACCCTCGATCGCGAGCACGGCAGCTTCGTGCTCAGCCGCCGCGGCATCACCATCCCGGCCGAGACCAGCGAATTCGCCATCAATATGTCCAACCAGCGCCATTGGGAAGCCCCGATGCAGCGCTACATTGGCGAACTGCTGGCCGGCACCGATGGCCCGCGTGGCCGTGACTTCAACATGCGCTGGGTGGCATCGATGGTGGCGGACGTGCACCGGATCATTACCCGTGGCGGCGTGTTCTTCTATCCGCTGGACGCGAAGATCACCGCCAAGGGTGGCACCGGCAAGCTACGCCTGATGTACGAAGCCAACCCCATGGCCTTCATCATCGAGCAGGCGGGCGGCGCGGCCACCACCGGGCGCGAACGGATCATGGACATCGCGCCGACCGGCCTGCACCAGCGCGTGCCGGTGTTCCTCGGCTCGAAGAACGACATCGACATTGCCACCCGCTACCACCTCGAAGCCGACCAGACCCGCGGCTAAGCCCGCCCGAGATCCCGACGACATGATGTCCCGCCACCTTCCCCGCCTGCTGCCACTCCTGGCCGCCACCCTGCTCACCGGCTGCTTCGGCAGCGGTGGCACGGTCAAACCCGACCAGCGCCCCGACACCGCCGTGCCGGTGCTGGCGGCGAAGCCGCGCATCGGCCTCGCCCTCGGTGGCGGGGCGGCGAAGGGCTTTGCCCATATCGGCGTCATCAAGATGCTCGAAGCCAGCGGCATCCACCCGGACGTGGTCTCGGGGACCAGCGCAGGCAGCGTGGTCGGCGCCCTGTACGCCAGCGGCATGGACGCCTTCCAGCTGCAGGAAACGGCCTTCTCGCTGGACGAAGGCCGCATCCGCGACGTGCGCTTCTTCTCCGGCGGCATGGTCCAGGGCCAGGCCCTGCAGGATTACGTGAACGTGCTGGTGAAGCAGCAGCCGATCGAGAAGCTGCACACGCCGTTTGCCGCCGTGGCCACGGTGCTGGAGACCGGCGAGCGTGCCGTCTTCATCAAGGGCAATACCGGCCAGGCGGTACGCGCATCGAGCAGCATCCCGGGCGTGTTCGAGCCGGTGGAGATCAACGGCAAGCACTTCGTCGACGGCGGGGTGGTGAGCCCGGTCCCCGTGGACGCGGCCCGCCAGCTGGGCGCGGACATCGTCATCGCCGTGGATATCTCGGCGCGGCCCGACGGCAACAACCCGGCCAACATGGTGGGCATCGTCGGCCAGTCGATCACGATCATGGGCCGCAAGCTGGCGGAACAGGAGCTCGGCCGCGCCGATGTCGTCATCCGGCCGAAGGTCGGCCAGATCGGGCCGACCGATTTCGACCAGAAGAATGTCGCGATCCTTGAAGGCGAGCGCGCCGCGCTCGCCGCCATCCCGGCGATCAAGGCGAAGATCGCGGAAAAGACGGCTGCCATGGGCAAGCCGCCGGTTCCCGCGAAGTAATCAGCCCGCTTCGATCAGCGCCAACGCCGACTGCCGGCCCACCGTCAGCAGTTCGTCGGACATGCCGGCGTCCGCCACGGCGCGGGATAGCGACAGCGTGCCGACCATGGACGACAACACGGCCGTCGCCAGCAGGCGGCGGCGCTTGCCCCGCACGCTGTCCGGCAGCGTCGACGCAATCAGCTCGACCATGCCATCCACGCCTTCGGTAAAGACCACGCGGGTTTCTTCCGGCCGGCGCGCGAGCTCGCTGGAAAGCGATGCCGCCACGCAACCACTGGCCGGGTTGTCGCGATGGTCCGCCGAGAGATAGCTGTTCACCAGCGCGCGGTAACCCTCGCCGCGTGATGCCGCGACGCCATCGGCCATGCGCTGGGTGGCCGCGGCGGTGCCGCTGGCCACGCATTCGCGCACCAGGTCTTCCTTCGACGGAAAGTGGTTGTAGAACCCGCCCTGGGTCAGGCCGACGTCACCCATCAGGCTGACGACGCCCACCGCATCAATACCGTCGGCCCGGAACCGTTCCGATGCCGCCTCGACAATCCGTTGCCGAGTCTGTTCCTTGTGCCCCTTGTCGTACCGCATGCCCGTTGCCCTGTCACGAGTGCTTGCCCCACTCAGGGTCCATTGTAGCCAATCCTTGCGAATTGAAATATCACGGAATTTCACGCAGGTGTACGCAATATCCGGCGCATTTTTAGGACTTGCCCCAATAGGCCGGGGAGGAGCACCGGGCTAGGTTGTCGTGGTGCCGCGAGGCACATCCCAACGACATCGCAAGGAGGCTCCATGAACGTCTTTTGTCGCCGGGCCGCGCTACCCGCGCTGCTTCTGTTCGCCCTCGCCGCGGCGCCTTCGGCCCACGCCCTCGACTACGATCCGGCCCATGCCTACCCGGCAGGCTGTGTGGTCAGCTGGAAAGAAAACGTGTTTCGCGCCAAGTGGTGGACCGCCGCCGGGCACACGCCCGACGAGCTGGCCAACGCCGCAAACCCCTGGGACTCCTCCTGGGAGCAAGTAGCGGCGGCCACGCCGACGGGCTGCCCGGGTGAACCACCACTGCCGCCCGACCCGGGTCATCCCGGTGAACCGGGACAGCCGGCGAAGGCATGGCTGAGCAAGCTGCTCGCCGATGAAGCCGCACTGGCCGCGGCATTCCCAATGATGGGCCCGGTACGCAGCTCCCTGCGCACGCTGGATAACGCTTCGGTGGAGGCCGTGCAGCCGGGCCGTATGCAGAACCCCGCCAATGTGCGCCGCGTGGAAACCATCCTGGACGCCGCGCGCTTCGAGCATCTCTTCGTCCTGCGTGCGCCGGAGTACACGTATGAGGGATTTCTGAAAAGCATCGCGAAGTTTCCGGCGATCTGCGCCGACCAGGCGACGCCGCAGGAGGCAGAGGCGCTTTGCCGGAAGACCCTCGCCACGATGTTCGCCCACTTCGCCCAGGAAACCGGCGCCCATGAATCATGGCGTCCGGAAGAAGAGTACCGCCAGGGCCTGCACTACGTCCGCGAGATGGGCATGACCGAAGCATCCGATGCGTACAACGGCGAATGCGGGCACGCCACCTGGTCCACCGAGGCGTGGCCGTGCGGCCGCTGGGCCGACGGCCGATTCAAGAGCTACTTCGGCCGTGGCGCGAAGCAGCTGTCCTATCACTTCAACTATGGGCCGTTCTCCGACGCCATGTATGGCGATGTGAACGTGTTGCTCGACGCACCCGAGCGCGTCGCCGATACCTGGCTCAATCTCGCCAGCGCCACCTTCTTCTACGTTTACCCCCAGCCGCCCAAGCCTTCCATGCTCCACATCATCGACGGCACGTGGCAGCCGAACGCGGCGGACATAGCGGATGGCCGCCTGCCCGGCTTTGGTGTCACTACCATGGTGATCAACGGCGGCGTGGAATGCGGCGGTACCGGCCCGGAACACGCGGCGTCGGCCAATCGCATCAGCTACTACCGTGCCTTTGCAGCCACGCTGGGCGTGCCGGTGGATGACGGCGAGACGCTGGGTTGCCGGAACATGCAGGCCTTCACCGAAGCCAGCGCTGCCGCCCTTCCCATCTACTGGGAAAACAACTGGACGACGACGCCGGGCTGCAAGCTGGTGGGCTACCAGACGGCGTTCTCGGCGCTCAAGGAAGGCGATTACGTGCAGTGCGTACGCAAGGCCTTCCCTGATGTCGAGATCATCGACGACCTGGGGGGTTAACGCAGGGTCTTCGGGGTCACGCCATCGAAGGTCATGGTCACCGGCTGGATCGTCCCGTCCTTGTTGAAGACCATCTTCTCGATGCAGACCTCGCGGTGGTTGCCGTCTTTGTCGCCCAGGGGATGGCGGTGGTAGACGATGTACCAGCTGTCATCCTTGGCCACATGGAACACGGAGTGGTGGCCGGCGCCGGTCGCCACTTTCGGATCCTGCTGCAGGATCCTGCCGATGCGCTTGAACGGGCCGGTGGGCGAATCACCGATGGCGTAGGCCACCGAATAATCCGGGCCGGTCCAGCCGCCTTCGGACCACATGAAGTAGTACTTGCCGTTGCGCTTGAACATCAGCGGACCTTCGACGTACTCCGGCGCCGGGGTGATTTCCTTGAACACCGTGCCATCGGCCATCGGCTCCACGCCGGTGAAGTCCGGTTTCAGTTTCACGATATTGGCGTGCTTCCAGCCACCGTAGATCAGGTACCAGGTGCCGTCGTCGTCGTGGAACGCAAACTGGTCGATCGGCTGCGCGCCATTATGGAAGGCGCCGACCAGCGGCTTGCCCAGCAGGTCCTTGTACGGGCCATCCGGCTTGTCGGCCACGGCCACGCCGATGCCACCGAGCTCCTTGTCGCTCTGGATGTCGTTGGCGCCGAAGAAGAAGTAGTACTTGCCGTTGTTCTTGACCACGGCCGGTGCCCACATGGCCTTCTTCGCCCAGGAGACGTCGGCCATGGCGAGCACATTGGGATGTTTCGTCCAGTGCACCAGGTCCGGCGAGGAGAACGCGTCGAACCCGGTCTGCTTCGCGTATTCCAGCGAGGTGGTCGGGTAGATCCAGTAGGTATCGTCGAAGATCGCCGCTTCCGGGTCGGCATACCAGCCCGGGAACACGGGGTTACCCGCGTGGCCCGGCGGCGGTGCGGCCAGCGCTGCGGTGGATACCAGCGCGCCGAACAGCGCGAAACCCAAAGCCTTGCGAATCCCCATCACGATCTCCCCACCCAAACAGGCAAAGGGGGATCGTAACCCGATCGGACGGATGGATGTCCATCCGCCGATCGTCACGTGACCGGATCCTCAGAACCGGTAAGTGGCGCTGCCGACGAGGCTGCGGCGCGGGCCGTAGAAGCAGTCACCGCGGGCCAGGCAGCTCGCGCTGTAGGTCTGGTCGGTGAGGTTCGCGGCATTCACCGAGAATCGCCACGGGCCCTGCGTCCACGCCACCATCGCATCGAACAGGGTCTTCTTCGGCACGCGCAGGGTGCCCGTCTCGTCGTAGTTCACGCCGATGTAGCGTACGCCCGCGCCAAAGCTCAGGCCGTCGCTGTCACCGTCGTTCACGTGGTACACGGCCCACGCCGAGGCCTGGTTCTTCGGCAGGCCCGCCACGATGCTGCCGTCGTCCGGGCGTGCCTTCGTCCAGGTATACGTGCCGATGACGTCGACGTGGTTGGCGATGCGCGTGGAGCCTTCCACTTCCACCCCACGCGTACGCGCACGGCCGGCCTGGATCTGGTTCAGCGGGTTGGCCGGATCCGGTGCGAGGCGGTTTTCTTCGCGCAGGTCGTAATACGTGGCCGTGACCATCATCGGGCTGCCGGTCGGCTGGTACTTCAGGCCCGCTTCGTACTGCTTGCCGCGCAGCGGCTCGTACGGACGGTTGTAGAAGTCCAGGCTATCCAGCGGCTGGAAGGATTCGGTGTAGCTCACATACGGCACGAGGCCGCTGTCGAAGCGATACATCAGCCCGTAGCGGGCCGTGGTGGCGTTATCCACCGAGCGGTCGCCGCCCGTGGTCAGCGTGGCGCGGTCGTGGCGCAGGCCCACCGTGCCGATCCAGTGGTCACCCCAGTTGATCTGGTCCTGCACGTACAGGCCGGTCTGTTTGGACTGGCTGTTGGCGATGGGGAAGATGGCCGGCGCGACGAAGCCATTGCCATACACCGGCGCGTACAGATCGAACGGCACGGCGTCGTAGCCGTTGCCCTGGCGGCTGTCGGTATGCGAACGGCCGGCATCCAGGCCAAACAGCACGCGGTGGTGCATGCCGAGGAAGTCAACATCGGCTTCGGCGTGCGTGTCGGTCACGAGGCGCTTGTGGCGGTTAATCGAGACGTAGCTGTAACGTGCCACGGTGCGCGCGCTGTCATCGAGGAACGGATACGACGGATTCGAATACACGTCCGGATACAGCGAACGGTAGTCGACGTCGTCGTGCGAGTAACGCACGTTCACGTCCACCTTCCACGTATCGTTGAAGCGGTGTTCGAAGAACGAACTGATCGAGCGCTGCTGCGTGTCGTAACGGTCGAAGCCCGGCTCGCTGACGAAGCGATGCGTCGGGATGCGGCCGTTCGGGTTCGGCAGCAGGGTGCCTTCGTGGGGCAGGAAGTTCAGCGAACTGCCGTTGTGGTCGAACTGCAGGTTGGCCAGCAACGTCCAGCGCGTGTTCTCATCCGACGCCCAGGTGATCGACGGGGCGATGCCCTTGCGGTCGTCGGGCACGTGGTCGATCTGCGAGTTCGAATCGCGGTACACGCCGATCAGTCGATACGCCCAGTGCTTGGCCTCGTCGATCGGCCCGGTGAAATCGAACGCCACCTGCTTGCGGGCGTTATTGCCCACCTGCACCTGCACCTCGTGCGATGCGTCGAACTGCGGGCGCTTCGAGGTCAGCGCGATCAGGCCGCCCGTGGTGCCCTGGCCGTACAGCACCGACGACGGGCCGCGGACGATTTCCAGATGGTCGAGGAAGTACGGTTCGGTTCGCGCGTAGGAGTAGCCGAAGGCCTGGCGCAGCCCGTCGAGGTACTGGGTGAACGAGGTGCCGCGCAGGAAGGCGTCGTCACCGCGGCTGTCCACGCCATACGCATCCGCTCGCACGCCGGCCGAGTAGCGCAGCGCATCCTGCACGGTGAGCACGCCCTGGTCGATCATCTGCGTGTTGGAAATCACCGAGATGGCCTGCGGGGTCTCGATGATCGGCGTATCGGTCTTGGTCGCCGACGAGGCGTTGCTGCGGGCGTAGCCGGTATCCACCGCGGTGCCCTGGACGTTCACGGCATCCAGCTGCACGGCCTTGTCGCGCTTGCCCTGGGCCTGGTCGGCCTCGGCCGGGATGTCCTCAGCCAAAACTAAGCCGGGAAGGAGAGCCACGGCAATGAACGCCGTGAGGATTTTTTTGTTGAAGATCATGGGGTTTCCCTCGGAAGGCGGGGGCTCGCAGGCCGTCACCGACTCGTATTTGCGAATGAATCTCATTAAGATGATCACCCAGCCATCGCGTTCGTGCAATCTTGCGAACGGCACGCGTTGGCGGTTATTACGCGCGAGAGAGTCCATGCCCCGTTCCACCGCCACCGGCGCGTCCCCCACGCGCCTCGCCCATGCCCTGGATGTCGCGTCGCGCGTCGTCCTGGCCGCTGCGGGCGGTTACGTCGCCGCCGCGCTGACCACGGCAGGCCTCGCCCGCTGGCTGCCGATCGCCCGCGCCGATGCCGTCATCACCGGCATGCTTTCGTCGTTCGCGGTGTATGCGCTGGTGGCGATCTTCGCGTTCGGCGCCACGCGCGCCACCCGCGTGTGGTTCTGGACCACGGCCTATTGCGTGCCGATGGGGCTCGCTCTCTATCTGTCGATGCATGGCGGTGCGCCATGATGGGCGGGTGGCGCAAGTCGATGGGCTGGCTGCACACCTGGGTTGGCCTGCTGCTGGGCTGGATCCTGTTCCTGGTGTTCGCCACGGGCACGGCGGCGTACTTCCAGGATGAGATCACCCGCTGGATGCAGCCGGAGATCCACGGGCCGCGCGACAGCATCGCCAGCGCCGAGGGCGCGCTGGCCTACATGCAGCAGCACGCGCAGGGCGCCGAGCAGTGGTCCATCCAGCTGCCGACGCACCGCTCGGTCGCGACCATGGGCTACTGGAAGGAGAAAGGCGAAACCTTCCTGCAGTGGCGCGACCATGCCTTCATGGTGGATGGCCGCGGCCACAAGGTCGCGGTGCGCGAAACCACCGGCGGCTGGCTGCTGTACCGCCTGCATTTCGACCTGCACTACGTGCCGGTGCTGTGGGGCCGCTGGATCGTGGGCCTGGCCGCGATGTTCATGCTGGTGGCGATCGTCAGCGGCGTGATCACCCACAAGAAGATCTTCACCGACTTCTTCACCCTACGCTTCGGCAAGGGCCAGCGCTCGTGGCTGGACGGCCACAACCTCAGCGCCGTGTTCGCGCTGCCGTTCCACTTCATGATCACGTACACCGGGCTGGTGACGCTGGCCTCGCAATACATGCCCTGGGGTATCCCGGCCGCGTACGACAAGCCGGCGGAGTACTACCGCGACGCCGTGGGCGTGGAACCGCCGCCGACGCGCTCGGGCACGCCCGGCACCATCGCCCCGCTGGGCGACATGCTGCGCAAGGCGCGCGAGGCGTGGCACGGCGCCGAGCCCGGCTTCGTGTTCATCCCGATCCCGGGCGACGCGAACGCCGTGGTGAAAATCACCCGCGGCACCGGCGAAGACATGGGCACGCGTGGCGAGACGCTCACCTTCGACGCCGCCACCGGCGTGATGCGCACCCCACCGCCCGTCCGCGGCAACGCCGCGCAGACCGAGAGCGTGATGGTCGGCCTGCATGCGGGCCGCTTCGCCCCACCACTGCTGCGCTGGCTGTATTTCCTGTGCGGGCTGGCCGGCACCGCGATGGTCGCCACCGGCCTGGTCTTGTGGACATCGAAGCGTCGCCAGCAGTTGCCCGACCCCGAGCACCCGTACTTTGGCTTCCGCCTGGTCGAACGGCTGAACATCGCCACCATCGCCGGCCTGCCTTTCGGCATCGCCTGCTACTTCCTCGCCAACCGGCTGCTGCCGTTCGCGATGGACCAGCGTCCGGCGTGGGAAGCCAACAGCCTGTTCATCGGCTGGGGCGTGCTCGCCCTGGTGGCCTGCGTGCGCCCGGTGAAACGCGCCTGGGTGGAAACCTTCGCCGTCGCCGCGGCCGGCTTCCTTGCCGTGCCGGTGGTGAACCTGGTGACGACGCATCGCGGCCTGTTTGCCAGCCTGGCCACCGGTGACCTCGTGTTCGCCAGCTTCGACCTCACGATGATCGGTTGCGCACTGCTGCTCGGCTTCTGCGCGTGGAAGGTGCATCACCGCAAGGAAGGCGTGCGCATGCGCCGGAAGAAGGTGGCCCTCGCATGATCCTCCTGTGCCTCCTCGCCGCCCTGGCTGGGTTCGCTGCCCTGAGCATGGGCATGTCGCGCCACCAGCGCGATGTGCTGGGCAAAGCGCTGCCGCGCAAGACGACGCGTGGCCTGAAAGTCGCCGGCTGGGTGTCGCTTGCGTGCGCCTGGGCGTTCGCCACGGCCGGCGAAGGCGCCGCCATGGGCGCCGTCTACTGGCTGGGCGCGCTGACCTTCGCGGCGCTGGTCGTCGCCTTCTCGGTTACCCGCCTGTCGCGCTGAACGCCAGGCGCTCCATCAACAGGTCTTCGTAGAACGCGCCGATCGGCAGCGTCGGATGTGCGATCTGGATTTCCAGGATCCACAGGCCGGGCACCGGCGCGGCATCAAAATCGCCAAGATTTCCCGCCTTGTGTACCGCATGCGGGTAGTCACCCACGCGGTGTCCCTTCGTCGCATGGTTCAGGCGCCAGCCCATCGCCTCGGCTTCCGCGCTGACGTAGTCATACAGCGCGACGCCCGTGACGCCGTCGCGCCAGCGCGCCTCGCCACGGCGGAACAACTCGCGCGATGCATCGGCGCAGGCATGCATCGTCGCGTCGTCGCCCACGACGAAGGTGTCGCCGACGTCACCTTCGTGGCCTTCGAACACGGGCCCCAGGTCGACGAAGAAAAGGTCATTGCTCGCCAGCACCGTATCCGGCGCCGACTTCTGGCGGAACGTCTTCAGCGTGTTCGCGCCGAAGCGAATGATGCTCGGATGCCAGATGCGCTGCATGCCGGCCGCCGCCAGGCGTTCGCCGGCCACCACCGCCGCGTCGGGCTCGCTCATGCCGGGCACGATATGCGCGGCGATATCGCGCAACGCGGCCCACGAGCGATCGCGTGCGGCGAGCATCCGTTCGATGGCGAAGGTTTTACCGGTGTTCTGTGCGGTGGCGGTGGGCATGGTGGGCTCCCGTGGCTGGCGTCATGCACCGTCCGGCAACAAGGGCGGCAGGTCGCGCATGGCCTTGTAGCGGCGGATGAGGTTGAGCGGTTTGCGCGCCAGCACGCCGAACTCGTCGCGCTGGTACGCGGCGACGGCATCGAGCACGCGCTCGCTGGCGTGGCCGTCGTGCGATGGATGGATCTGGTCGGCGTGGGCCTTGATCGCCGCCATCAGTTCAGGCGGGTGGCTGAGGGCGCGATCGATCGCGGCGTCGACGGCGTCGGGTGTCGGCACGTCGAGCATGAACGGGTGTGGCACGCGGTTGGCGATGGTGACGACGGGCTTGTGCATCACCGCGAACTCGTGGATCACCGACGAGGTATCGCACACCAGCACGTCGGCGGCGCGCTCGAGTTCGATGAGCTTGTCCGAGGTGAAGAAGCGCGCGTTATCCGCTTCCAGGCCGCGGTAGGCGGCGAAGAGTTCCTCGCTGCACTTGGGGTGCAGGGTCAGCAGCCACTGGCGGTCACCGCGCGCGATCATCCGGCGCAGCGGCTCGACCATGCCTGGGGCGGCGCTGAGGCGGTGGCTGAAGGTGGAGGCATACATCACCACCGGGCGGCCATCACGCTCAGGGATTGCCGGGTCGCGCGGGGGCGGCGGCTGGATGAACAGCGGGTCGAGCTTGGGCCAGCCGGTTTCGCGCACGGCGAAATAGCGGTGTTCCTTCGCGAGTTCTTCGAACGGCCGGGTGGTGGCCGGGCCTTGGGTGGCGTAGAGGTCGAAGAATCCGCGGATGGCGAAGTGCCCGCGGCCCGGTTCGCGCTTCTCCGCGTTGAAGCCATGGAACACCTGCACCTTGATACCGGGCAGGCGCGGCGACACCCAGTTAGCGGCGCAATACACCGCCTCCGGCTGCAGCGCTTTCGCATCCTTCAGGCGGGTGATGCGTCGCTCACCCGGTACCAGCTGCGCGGCCACCGCGTCCGGCACGATCCAGCCCACGTCCTGCCCGCGCGCCTTCGCGGCGGCGGCCAGCGGCCGCAGGATCGGCAGCGCGTATTCCTCGGTGGCAAACATCAGGCACGCGGCCACGGCAAACCTCGGTCGGGGGCAACGTGGCATTATGGCCCGTCAGCCCTTTTCCTTCCCGTGCTTTCATGACCCAACGGCCCATTTCCCTCTGTGTCATCACCCAGAACGAGGCCGACCGCATCCGCGATTGCCTCGCATCGGCACGCTTCTGCGATGACCTGGTGGTGGTGGATGGGGGCTCCGCCGACGACACTCAGGCCATCGCCCGCAGCATGGGGGCGCGGGTGTTCGAGCACCCCTTCGACGGCTTCCGCAGCCAGAAGGCCTTCGCGGTGGCCCAGGCGAAGAACGAGTGGGTGCTCTGCCTGGATGCCGACGAGCGCGTGGGCGATGACCTGCGCGCGGCCATCGAGAAAGCCTTCGAGGGTGGCTTCGCGGGTGCAGCGGGTTATCGCTTCTACCGGCGCAATGATTTCTTCGGCCGCTTCATGCAACACGGCAACGCCGGTGCCGACAAGGTGCTGCGCCTGTTCGACCGCCGCCAGGGTGGCTGGCGTGGCCCGCGCGAGATCCATGAATCGGTCAGCGTCGACGGCACCGTGAAGATGCTGGACGGGTACCTCGACCACTACCCGTACCGTTCGCTCTCCGAGCTGATGGCCAAGCAGGAGCGCTACGCACACATGATGGCGACGGAAGAATTCGCCGCCGGCAAGCGGGCGACGCTCACGCAGGTCATCGTCAGCCCGATGTGGCGGTTCTTTCGCGGCTACGTGCTGCGCGCCGGCTTCCTCGATGGCTGGCGTGGCATCGTCTATGCGCTGCTGCGCGTCGAGTACGTCCGCCGCAAGTACGTGAAGCTCTACCTGCTGCAGCACGGCCAGAAACCCTAGAGAGGCGCCTGCGCCTCGCTGAGGATCCGCCGGGTGATCGCCTCGGCGCTGCCTTCGCTCGCCAGGTGACCGGCCTGCCCGCTCCATAGCGGCTGGAAATCCCCGCGGCCTTCCTTCTCGGTCGCGGCACGCATCGGTGCCAGCGGGCCTCCGGCCAGCGGGAACGGCAGCGGATCCGTGGAGAGCGGCCCCACCTCGCGCATGATCCGGTTGATCACCCCGCGTGCCGGGCGGCCGGTGAGCACGTTGGTGATCGCCGTGTTGTCGTCGCGGGCCTGTGCCAGCGCGGCCTTGTGCACCGGCACGCTGGTCGACTCGTCGGAGCGCAGGTACGCCGTCCCCACCTGCACGCCGGCGGCGCCCAGGACCAGGGCCGCCGCCATGCCGCGGCCGTCGGCGATGGCGCCGGCCGCGATGACCGGGACATCCACCGCATCCACCAGCTGTGGCAGCAGGGCGAACAGCCCCGGCTGGGTGGCCATGTCATCGGTGAGGAAATTGCCGCGATGGCCGCCCGCCTCGTAGCCCTGGGCAATCACCGCATCCACGCCGCGCTCCGCCAGCCAGCGCCCTTCGGCCACCGTCGTCGCACAGCCCAGGATCTTGGAGCCGGTGGCGCGGACGCGCTCGAGCAGCGCGTGCGACGGCAGGCCGAAGTGGAAGCTGACCACCTCGGGCTTCAGCGATTCGACCATCCGGCACATCGCATCGTCGAAGGGCGCGCGGCCGCCCGCGGCCGCCAGGCTCGACGGGTCCGCCCCGAACTCGGTGAAGTAAGGCGCCAGCCGCGTGAGCCATCGCGCGTTCTCGTCGGCGGTCGGCGTGCGTGGCTGGTGCGAGAAGAAGTTCAGGTTGATCGGCGCCGCCACCGTGCCGCGGAACACCGCCACCTCGGCGGTCGCTTTCTCCACCGTGATGGAGGAGCACGGGATGGACGCCAGCCCGCCGGCCCTGGCCACGGCGATGGCCAGGGCCGAGCCACCCGAGCCGGCCATCGGCGCCAGCAGCAGGGGGTGTTCGATACGGAAGAGGTCGAGCAGGCGGCGGTCGGGCCAGGCAGGCATCACGGGCTCCCGGGGGCGTGGGGAAAGCCACCATGATGCGCCGGTTGGTGGCGTTCCGCTTGTCCCCGCTGCCCCGCGATTCGTCCCCGGGATGGCGTTTTTCCTCCCTGCGCCGGCGACAGCGCGCCGCTGCGGGGGCAGCATCGATGCATCCCACGGAGAACGCTCATGGACCGCCGCACCCTGCTGAAGACTGCCCTTGTCCTGCCCCTGCTGCCGCTCGCGATGAAGGTGGACGCGTTCGTCACCGGCGAAGGCCGCTGGCTCAAGCCCGGCGCGGCGGGCTGGCCGACGGACGCCGACTGGGAGGCGCTGAACCGCCTCGTCGGCGGCCGGCTGTCCATCCCGAAGAACCCGCTGCTCGACCCCGCCACCCGCGAGCAGGCGCTTGCCCATATCGGCAACCAGTTCTACGTGGGCGACCAGCCCGGCCTGACCCAGACCGGAGCGTGGTACCGGGCGTGGACCTCCACCCCCAGCACCCGGGTGCTGGCGGCCGAGAGTGCGCAGGACATCGCCACCGCGGTGACCTGGGCACGGCAGCACCGCGTACGGCTGGTGATCAAGGGCGGCGGGCACAGTTACCTCGGCGCCTCCAACGCGGCCGATTCCCTGCTGATCTGGACCCGGCGGATGAACTCGGTGGACCTGGCTGACGGTTTCGTCCCGCAGGGTGCAAAGGCCGGCACGGCCGGCGTGCCCGTGGCACATGTCGGAGCCGGCGCCATGTGGATCGACGCGTACCATGCCGTCACCACGATGGGCGGCCGCTACATCCAGGGCGGCGGGTGCACGACGGTGGGCTGCGCCGGCTTCACCAACGGCGGCGGCTTCGGCAGCCTGTCGAAGGGCTTCGGCACGGGCGCCTCCAACCTGCTCGAGGCCGAAGTGGTCACGGCGGACGGCAAGGTCCGCGTCGTCAATGCCTTCCAGGACCCGGAGCTGTTCTGGGCCCTGAAGGGCGGTGGCGGTGGCAGCTTTGGCGTGATCACGCGGCTGACCTTCCGCACACACTACCTGCCCCAGCTCGTCGGGATCGTCCGCGGCAGCATCACGGCCGACACCGACGAGGCGTTCACCGCGCTCGTCGCCCAGGTGATGCGCCATTTCCGCGACCACCTGTGCAACCCGAACTGGGGCGAGCAGCTCGAGTTCCATGGCGACCGCCGGGTCGACATCCGCATGCTGTTCCAGGGGCTCGGCGAGGACCAGGCCCAGGCGGCGTGGCAGCCGCTGATTGACTGGGTGGCCGCGCGCAAGGCCTACACCTGGTCGGACGCCTTCTGGATGAAGTCCATGCCGACCCGGCACTTCTGGGACCTGAACTTCTTCCAGGAGCACGGCCTGAAGTGGGCGGTGCCGGACAACCAGCCAGGTACGCCGGCGTACCGCATGGTCTGGGCCGGCGATCAGGAACAGGTCGGCGCCTACATCCATGCTTACACGTCGGCGTGGCTGCCCTCGCGCCTGCTCAAGGAAGGCAACGTGGGCACCCTGGCCACGGCCATCGTCGAGGCATCACGCTCGCAAGGCTTTGCCCTGCATTTCAACAAGGGCCTGTACGGCGCCTCGGACGAGACCCTGGCCCGGGCGCGGGACACCGCCATGAACCCCGAGGTGCTGGACGCGTTCGCCCTGGCCATCATCGCCACCGGCGGCCCGGCGGTGTTCGAGGGCCTGCCGGACGCCCACCGTGACGACGTGAAGGCGCAGCGCAACGAGGAGAACGTCCGCAAGGCCTACGCCCGGCTTACCCAGGTGGCCCCCGGGGCGGGCGCCTACTTCTCTGAGAGCGATTTCTTCCAGAAGGACTACAAGAAGGCCTACTGGGGAACGAACGTCGCCCGGCTGGCGGCGGCCAAACGCACCTACGACCCGGATGGCACGTTCACGGTGCGCAACGGCATCGCCTGAGGCTCGAAAAGCCTTGCGGCAGACGGGGTTGGAGCAAACGACTGCGACAAGCTGTTGCTATGCAACAGCCGTGTAATGCGAGATACTTGAGACCTATTCTCATTTCCATTCGCATTACTGGGCCCTGCTGCCCATCAGGATTTGCCATGTTCGCCTCCTCCCTGCCCCGTCACCGCCTCGCGGCTTCGGTCCGTTTTGCCCTCGTCGGCGCCCTCCTGCTGTCAGCGTCGGCCTACGCCGCCGACACGCCGGACGACCAGCGCAAGCCGCAGGAAAACGCCACGACCCTGTCGGGCGTGCAGGTAAGCGCTGACATGGTCGCCCCCACCGCCGCGTACGCCGGCGGCCAGGTCGCCCGCGGTGGCCGCTTCGGCGTCCTTGGCAACCAGGACGCGATGAATGTCCCGTTCGCACTGACCAGCTACACCGACACCCTGATCCGTGCGCAGCAGGCGCGCACGCTGGGCGACGTGGTCGATAACGACCCGGCCGTGCGTTACGGCTTCGGCTACGGCAACTATTCGCAGCAGTTCACGATCCGTGGCTTCCAGCTGTACAGCGACGACATCGGCTTTGACGGCCTATATGGCCTGCTGCCGCGCCAGCTGCTCGCGCCGGAACTGATCAGCCGCGTCGAAATTTTCAAAGGCGCAAATGCATTCCTCAACGGCATCAGCATCGGCGGCAGCGGTATCGGCGGCGGTATCAACATCGCGCCCAAGCGCGCGGAAGCCGAGCCGATCACCCGGGTCGGCGTCGATTACGGGAGCGACAGCCAGATCGGTGAATCCATCGACATCGGCCGCCGCTGGGGTGCCAACAAGGAATTCGGCCTGCGCGTGAACGCCGTGCACCGCGAAGGCGGCACCGGCATCGACGGCGAAACCCGTCGCCTTACGGCCGCAGCGATCGCGTTTGATTACACAGGCGAGCGCCTGCGCATCACCACCGATGTCGGTTACCAGAAGCAGGACATCATGGGGGGCCGTTCCACCGTGTTCCTCGGGACCGCCACTGAAGTGCCGAGGGCACCATCTGCCCGCACTAACTATGCGCAGCCGTGGTCCGGCTCGTCGCTCGAAGACACGTTTGGCGTCGTTCGCGCGGAGTACGACTTCACGCCCTGGCTGACGGGCTATGTCGCCGCTGGCGCGCATCATGGCAACGAGTTCGGCGATTACGTTAGCCCGACGCTTAGCGACAACAACGGCAACGCTAACGAGTACAGGTTCACTGTCCCCTATATCGCCAACACGGGTACCGGCGAAGCGGGCTTGAATGCCCACTTTGACACGGGCGATGTCACGCACCGCGTCACGCTCGGTTTCTCCGCGCTGTCGACGAATAAGAAGGCTGCCTACGCCGGCGGTGGCTTCTTCGCCACGAATCTCTACAAGCCGACGGCAGCACCGATTCCGGATTACAGCTACGACGTTGGCCCGATCAGTGACCCGAACTACACGGGCCGCACGCAGTTGCGCAGCCTGGCTCTGTCGGACACGATCGGTTTCATGGACGACCGTCTCCAGGTCACCCTTGGCGCGCGTCGCCAGAAGCTTCACGTGATCGGGTATGACTACGGCCAGCCCGGCGCGAAGAACTCGGAGTACGAACAGTACGCGACGAGCCCGGTGGCCGGCGTCAACTTCCGCATCAGTGACCAGTGGGCCGTTTACGCGAACCACATTGAAGCGCTGACGCAGGGCGGCCAGGCCCCCAAGCAAAGCGGTGGCGAGGACGTTCCGAATGCCGGCAAGGTGCTCGCGCCCTTCAAGGCCAAGCAGAACGAAGTGGGTGTGAAGTGGGATGCGGGCAACGTCGGGAGCAGTCTTGGTCTTTACCAGATCAAGCAGCCGAGCGCCGTCTTCAACGCTGCCAACGCCTATGTCCTCGACGGCGAACAGCGCAATCGCGGTATTGAGTGGAATTTCTACGGCGAGCCCGTTACTGGCGTCCGTATCCTCGGCGGCGCGAACTACGTCCAGCCGACGCTGGTCAACACGCAGAGTGGCGTAGACGATGGCCATGACGCCATCGGCGTGCCGCGGTTCCAGGCAAATGCAGGCGTGGAGTGGACTATTCCGAACAGTTCGGATCTGACCTTCAGCGCACGCGCCATCCGTACAAGCAAGCAGTTCGCGGACACAGCCAATAAGCTTCGCGTTCCAGCCTGGACGACGTACGACGCGGGCGCTCGCATCACGCCGATCATCGAGGGCAAGCCCGTTACCTTCAACCTGAGCGTAGAGAACCTGATGAATAAGGGTTACTGGGCTAGCGCAGGTATCGGTAACTACCTGACTCAGGGTGCCCCGCGTACGGTGATGGTCTCTGCGTCGGTAGATCTCTAAGCACGACACCGGTAGGAGCTCACCCTGTGAGCGACATCTTTCGCGACAGAGCCACAGGCCCTGCAGCGTTACCGCGAAAGATGTCGCCCACAGGGTGGGCTCCTACGGTTGGGGCGACGTTGGTTTGAGGCGTAGTGCCGACCAGTCGGCATCGATGGCGATCTGCGCCACGGTGTCGAGGCCGGCACCGAGCGCGACCTCGCGGATGAGGTCGCGACTCAGGTCCACGGCCAGCGTCGAGGTGAGCTTGGGATAGGCCACCCACAGGATCGCGCCGTCCTTCAGCGTCGGCGGCAGCTTTGCCAGCGTCTTATCCAGCGCCTTGCGGTCCGGTGTAAACGCGAGCACTACGTCCGCCTTCGCGGTCGGTGCCGTCGCCGCCTCGACGACCAATCCCTTCGGCGCGGCCACCAGCGCCAGTGTCCTGCCGTTCTTCACCTGCAGCCGCTCGGCGACGGGTTTCTCAGACATGCGCATCAGCCCTAGAGAGTCATGTACGTGATGATGAAACACACGGCCGTGAGCAGGACCATGGCCAGGATGAAGGAAATATCCGCCACGCGCTCCAGCCGGTGCAGGCGCGCCGCGGTCTCTACGCGCAGCGCGAAATAGGCGCTCAGCGTCGCCACCAGGAACAGGATGGCGTCGAAGGAGAGCAGGTCGTCGGCGATGGTGCCGCTCTTGCTCACCGCGCTGGACACGCGCAACAGGCCGATGCCGGTGAGGCAGACACCGACCATGCCCGCGGAGATCGCGCAGACCATGCGGCTGCTGCCTGCGGCGAGCGGTGTCAGCGAGGGGCGGGGCATGGCGGATCCTTGGCGTCCGGCGTTGCCCGATCGTAACGTCAGCGCCGTTTGCCATCCACACAAAACACCAAGCCGCGCCCTTGCGCGGATTGTTACGTTGCCCGGGACCTTACGAAACCGGGACACCCATGCGTATTGGCATCGTCGGCGGATCGCTCGGCGGCTTGTTTGCCGCGGCGCTGCTGCGCGCCGACGGCCACGAGGTGCACGTGTTCGAACGCGCCGAGGGCGGGCTGGCGGGGCGCGGTGCCGGCCTGGTCGCGCAGCACGAGGTGTTTGAGATCCTGCGCCGGCTCGGGACCGAATCCGCCGCGCGCGTGGGCGTGGTCGCTTATGAACGGATCGTCCTGGCCCGCGACGGAACGGTGCTCAGCACCGAACCCACGCCGCAGATGCAGGTCTCCTGGGACGGCCTTTATCGCGCGTTGCGTGCGCATGTGCCGGCGGGCAGCTATCACACGGGCGATGGCGTGGTGCGCGTGGACCAGTCGGCCACCCACGCCTTCGTCGAGCGCGCGTCGGGCGACCGCCTCGCCTTCGATTGCGTGGTCGGCGCCGATGGCATCGGCTCGGTCGTGCGCGCCGTGGTGACGCCCACCCAGCGGGACAACCACTACACCGGTTACGTCGCCTGGCGCGGGCTGCTGCCCGAAGCCGAGGTGCCGGCCATCGCGGCTTCGTCGCTGTTCGACCGTTTTGCCTTTTACTTTTCCCCCAACGGGCAGGCGCTGGGCTACCTGGTGCCCGGGCCGGATGGCGAAATCGCCCCGGGGCGCCGCCGCTATAACTGGGTCTGGTATCGCCAGGCGCCGGGCGCGGAAGGGCTGCGTCGCACGCTGCGCGATGCCGAAGGGCAGGCGCATCCGTTTTCCCTGGCGCGCGGGGAGGTATCCACGGAAGACCGCGACGCCCTGCGCGACGCCGCGCGAAACGACTTGCCGCCCGCGTTCCGCGTGCTGGTGGATGCCGAACCCACGCCCTTCGTCCAGGCCATCTTCGACCATGAAAGCAGCCGCATGGCTTCCGGCCGCATCGCGCTGCTGGGTGACGCGGCCTTCGTGGTCCGGCCACACACGGCCATGGGCGCGGCCAAGGCCGCGGGGGATGCGATGACCCTGGTCGGGGCATTGCGCCGGCTGCCGGTGCGCGAAGCGCTGGTGGCCTATGAGGCCGAACGCCTGCCGGTAGGGCGGCGCATCGCAGCGTATGGGCGCCAGCTCGGCGAATCGCTGCAACCCGCCTGACCTGCCCTGGCGCGCCGCTTACTTCGCCTGGCGCTCGCGGAAACGGCTCACCTTATGCCGGTTGCCGCACAAGGCCATGCTGCACCAGCGGCGGCGGTGCGACTTGGTGCGGTCGTAGAACCACAGGGAGCACTCCTCGTGCTCGCACTCGCGGACGAGGCTGAAGTCGCCCTCGGCCAGCAAGGTGAGGGCTGCTTCGCCCAGCGGCGCCAGCGCACGCCACGACGCATCGCCCTCGTAACGGCGCTCGGTGTGCAGGTGGCCACCGTGCGAGACGAGCGCCATGTGGCTGCTCATCTGCCGGGTGAGGGCATTGAGCTGGGCGATGTCGATGGCGTCGCCGCGCTTGCGTGCCAGCACGGCCTGGCGAACCACCTCACGCAGTTCCACGGCGCGCGCGCCAAGGCCGGCCGAGGCTTCCACCGGGCCGCCGGTCATGCGCGACAGCCAGGCGGCCGTCGCGGCGTCGGACACCAGGTGGTCGACCGATTCACCGTTTTCCATGACCACGGTGTTGATCAGGTCCAGGGCCGGCTGGTCCGCCAGGATCGGAGGGGTCTCGAGCGAGGTCACGGGATTCATGGACAAAGTGTAACCTGTAAATTGGCTATTGACAAGTTACATGGTCGATGTTTAGCCTAGTCGTAACCCTGATAGTTGATTTATTCAGGTTACATCACCGGAGCCGCCGCCATGATCCAGACCACCGATTTCCCCGTCCACCATCGCTTCGTCGACGCCGACGGCGTCCGCGTGTTCTATCGCGAGGCGGGCAACCCCGCCGCCCCGACCCTCCTGCTCGTCCACGGTTTCCCGACCAGCTCCCTGCAGTACCGCGAGTTGTTCAACGAACTGGTGGACCGCTTCCACCTCGTCGCCCCCGACCTGCCGGGCTTCGGTTTCACCGAAGTGCCGGAGAGCCGCGGTTACACCTACACCTTCGACAACCTGGGCAAGACCCTCGAGGCCTTCGTCGATGCGCTGAACCTGCAGAGCTACATCCTCTACGTCTTCGACTACGGCGCACCGTCGGCCTTCCGCCTGGCGGTGGCCAAGCCCGAGCGGCTGACCGGCATCATCAGCCAGAACGGCAACGCCTACCTCGAAGGCCTTGGCGACGGCTGGGCGCCCATCCGCAAGTACTGGGCGGACCCGTCGAAGGAGAACCGCGAGGCCATCCGCGAGGTGCTCTCGCTCGAAGGCATCAAGTGGCAGTACGCCCACGGCGTGCCGGACGAAACCCTGCTCGACCCAATGATGTGGCAGCTGGACTACCTGCTGATGCAGCGCCCGGGCAACAACGACATCCAGCTCGACCTGTTCCTCGACTACCAGCACAACCTCACGAAGTACCCGGACTTCCAGCGCGTGTTCCGCGAGCGCCACGTGCCCACCCTGGTGATCTGGGGCAAGAACGATCCGTTCTTCCTCCCGCCGGGCGCCGAGGCGTATCGCCGCGACAACCCGGATGCCATCGTGGAACTGCTCGACACCGGTCACTTCGCGCTGGAAACGCATGGCAAGCACATCGCCCAGCGCATCCGCGAGGTGTTCGGCAAGTAAGCCTTAGCCGTTGAACACGGCCTCCGCATCCGCGCCAGCCGGGATCCGCACCGGGCTGGCCGGATCGGTGGCCGCACGCCATACCGCTTCGGCGACATCGCTGGAGCGGGTGATATCGCCGGTCTGCGCACGCACGCCTTCGAAGACGCGGGCGGCGAAGTCCGCATAGGCCGGCGGGAAGTCACCGATGCGTTCGCGGGCGTTCTCGCCGAACTTCGTGGTCGGCGCCCTGCCCGGCAACACCACGCGCACACGGATGCCGAACGGTTCCAGCTCCAGCGCCAATGAGCTGCTGAACGCATTCACGGCGGCCTTGCTTGCCGTATACACCGACAACAGCGGCAGCGGCTTCGACGTGACCGACGAGGTCACGTTGACGATGACGCCCGCACCGCGTTCACGGAACTGCGGCAGCACGGCCTGGGTCATCGCGAAGGTGCCGATGGTGTTGGTCTCGAACACATCGCGCGCCACCGCCATGGGCGTGCCTTCCAGCGCATTGAGCATGCCGATGCCGGCGTTGTTCACCAGCACGTCGATCGGGCCGGCGGCGTCCACGGCCTGGCGGATGCTTTCGGCGTCGGTGACGTCCAGCGCGATGATCGACAGGCGGTCCGACGGCGGCAACAGCTCCGCCTGCGGCGTGCGCATCGTGGCGACCACGCGCCAGCCCTTGTCGAGGAAGTAGCGCGCGGTCTCCAGGCCAAAGCCGGACGAGCAGCCGGTAATCAGGACGGTTTGCATGGTGACTCCTGGGACGTGGGGAATAAGCCCACGATAGAGGCCACGCACCGGACGGCCTATAATCAAACGTCCACTATTCGTTCGCAGGAGTCCGGCCGTGACCGATCCCTTTGCTGAAGTCGTGACCCTGCTGCAGCCGGTCATGCGCTACGCCAAGGTCGTCAGCGCGCGGGCACCGTGGCGAGTCAGCCGCCCCGGCACGGGCGAGCCGTTCTATTGCGCCGTGCTGGAAGGCGCATCGCGGCTTACCCTTCCCGGGCGCGAGCCGGTGATCCTGCAGGCGGGCGATTTCGCGCTCATCCCCGCCGCGTTCGACATCCTCACGACAAGCCTTGAGCCGCCGCCCGGTGACGACCCATCGCCCGTGACCTTCGCCGAGGGCCGCGCACGCGTCGGCGATCCGGACGGCCCGGCGGATTACCGCGCCCTCATCGGCCATTGCGCGTTTGGTTCACCGGATGCCGCGTTGCTGGTGTCCTTGCTGCCCGACGTGCTGCACATTCGCGGCGAGCCCCGCCTGGCGGCACTCGTCGGGCTGGTCGGCGAGGAATCCCGCGGCGACCGGCCGGCGCGCGACGTGGTGCTGGAACGCCTGCTGGAAGTGCTCTTCATCGATGCGTTGCGTTCCGCGGGGACGGCGGCACCCACGGGCCTCGTGCGCGGCCTGGCCGACGCGCGCCTCGCGCAGCCGCTGCGGCGGATCCATGAAAGCCCGGCCGAACCGTGGACGGTCGTGCGCATGGCCAGCGAAGCGGCGCTTTCGCGCTCGGCCTTCTTCGAGCGCTTCACCCGCGTCGTCGGCATCGCGCCGATGGAATACCTGCTCACGTGGCGCATGGCCCTCGCGCGCCAGCTGCTGCGCCGTGAGGGTGCCGGCGTGGCCAGCGTCGCCGAACAGGTGGGTTATGGCTCCGCGAGCGCCTTCAGCGTGGCTTTCGCCCGCCACGTCGGCCAGCCGCCGGCGCGCTATGCGCGGGCGGCTGCGTGAGGTCGACGCTGCCGGTTTTCACCGCGGTGTAGAAACCCCACAGCAGGTGCGCCGCGACGGCGCGGTACGGCTTCCAGCGTTCGGCGCGTGCGTAGAGTTCCTTCTCGGTCGGGCGATGTTCCGCGTGGTCGACGAGGCGTACGGCTTCCTGCAACGCGATGTCCGCGGCTGGAAAGAAATCCGTGCGGCCATAGCCACCGATGAGAAACGCTTCGGCCGTCCAGCGGCCGATGCCGAGCAACGCGGTGAGCGTGGCCACGGCTTCGTCATCGTCCTTCGTCGCCAGCGCGGCGAAGTCGATCTCGCCGGCCAGCTCGGCGCGGGCGATGGCCACCGCGTAACGGGCTTTCGGCTTCGACATGCCGAGCTCGCGCATGCGCTCTTCGCCCGCGGCGATGACGCTGGCAGCCGTTACCTCGCCGAGCCCTTCTTCGATGCGCTTCCAGATTGCCGCGGCCGAGGCGACCGACACCTGCTGCTCGGCGACGAGTCGCAGCAGGCCGGCGTAGGCGGCCGGGCGCGAGCGCCACGCGAACGCGGGGGTCACCGCATTCGCAAGGGTGAGCGACGGGTCGACACGACAAAGATCCGCGCGCAGGGCGCGGATCTCGTCGGCGGTGTAGCTATGGCCGTGGGGCCGTTTGGCAGGCTGCATCCGCGCAGCGTATCGCCTCAGGCCACGACGAGGTAGCGCTGGGCCACCGTATCGCTGGAGAGATGCTGCGACATGGCCTGGCGCGCTGCTTCGTACGCCTGCCACTCATCGCCCTGGTGCAGCGACGGGATCGTCACCAGTTCACCGCGATCGAAGCCGACCAGCGCGGCGTCCACCAGATCCTCGGCGCGCATGACGATCGAGGCGGGGAGATTCTCGATCGGCAGGCCGCCGACGTCCCAGAACTCGGTCGCCGTCGCACCCGGCAGCACGGCCTGCACCTGCACGCCCTTGTCGCCGAGTTCGTGCTTCAGCGACTGGCTGAAGGCGAGAAGGAAGGCCTTGCTGCCGCCGTACACGCCGTTGAGGATCTCCGGCGCAATCGCGACGATGGAGGCGATATTGATGATCGCGCCCTTGCCACGTGCCACGAAGCCGGGCGCGGCGGCATAGGTCAGGCGGGTCGGCGCGGTGACGTTGAGGTCGATCAACTTGTGCATGGCATCGATGTCGCTGCCCAGCAGCGGCGTGTGCGTGCCGACGCCGGCGTTGTTCACCAGCATGGTCACGCGGCTGTTATCGCGCAACGTCGCTTCCACCTTCGCAAGGTCCGCCGGGTTGGCGAGGTCCGCCACCAGCACGTCGACGCTGCGGCCCGTGGCGCCGCTGATCTTCGTGGCCAGGGCGTTGAGGCGATCGCGGTCACGGGCGACCAGGATCAGGTCGTAGCCGCGCTCCGCCAGGCGTTCGGCGTAGAGGGCGCCAATGCCCGACGAGGCACCGGTGACAAGGGCAGTTCCGAGGGAAGCGTTCATGAGCGTAGGTCCGGGAATGAGGCGGCGGTGCCGCGGCAGGGACGTACATTGCGCCGCCTCGACGGTGGCTTAAATGACGTATATAGTCATGTTTTATGCCATGCCTCCCGGAGGCCCGCCATGCATCGCATCGGCTACGTACTCTCAGACGATTTCCAGGTCATGGCGCTGGGCACCCAGGCGGTCTTCGAGTTCGCCAACCACGTGCTCGGGCGCGACTACTACGGCATCGAGACGTATTCGCCAGCGGGCGGCGAGATACGTACCTCGCTCGGATTGAAGGTGCTGACCAAGGCGCTGACGCGCCGGACCCAGGCCGACACGTGGATGGTGCCGGGTGTCTACGACCCGATTACCACCCCGGCCGATCCGGCCGTCGTGGCCTTCCTGGCAGGGCCGGCCCAGCGCGCCCGGCGTATCGCCGGCTTGTGCACCGGCGGCTTCGTGCTCGGCGAAGCCGGGTTGCTGGAGAACCGCCGCGCCACCACGCACTGGCTCTTCGTCGAAGCCATGCGTGAGCGCTACCCGTCCACCCATCTCGAGCCGGACCGCATCTTCGTCACCGACGGCCCGGTGTGGACCTCGGCCGGCATGTCGTCGGGCCTCGATCTCGCCATCGGCCTGCTCGAAAGCGACCTGGGCGCCGACGTGGCGCGGGCCGTGGCGCATCGGCTGGTGATGCACCACCGCCGCACCGGCGGACAGACCCAGCATTCCGAGCTGCTCACGCTGGCACCGCGCACGGATCGCATCCAGGAAGCGCTGGAGTACGCGCGCCGCAACCTCACCCAGCCGCTCGGCGTGGAGGAGCTGGCCGAGGTCGCGCATCTCAGCCCTCGCCAGTTCAGCCGCGTATTCACCGCGGAAACCGGCGAATCACCGGCGAAGGCGGTGGAGAAGCTGCGCCTGGAAGCCGCGCGGACGATGATCGAGCAGAGCCGGCATTCGCTGGAGGTGGTCGCGCGCGAAACCGGCTTCCGCGATCGCCGCCACCTGCGCGAGGTATTCGTGCGTGGCTACGGCATCCCGCCGCAGGCGGTGCGCCGCGAGGCGCGCGCCTAGAACAGTTCGGATTGCTGGTTGGTCAGCGCGGCAAGGCTGTCACCCAGCGGCGCGAGGATCGCATCGGCGATCGGCTCCAGCTGGTTGGTGAGGTAGTGCTCGTGGTCGATGCTGCCCAGGCGCGCCTCGACCGGCTCCGGTCCGCCCAGGGTCATCACGTAGCTGATCCAGCCGCCGTTCTGGTACTGCAGCGGACGGCCCAGGCGCGCATTGTGCTCGTCGGCCTGGCGGGCCGCGCGCACCTGCGGCGGCGTGGTGCGATCGTACGAGGCCAGCTTGCCGCGCAGGCGCTTGCGGTAAACGAGCAGGTCGTCGAAGGCGCCAGACTGTAGCTGTCGGACGTAGTCCTTCACGAACTCGGCATACGGCTCGCGACGGAAGATCCGTCCATACAGCTCGCGCTGGAAGCGCTGGGCCAGGGGCGTCCAGTCGCTGCGCACCGTCTCCAGCCCGCGGAACACCAGCTCTTCGCTGCCGTCTTCCTCTTCAACCAGGCCGGCATACCGCTTCTTGCTGCCTAGTTCGCTTCCGCGGATGGTGGGCATGAAGAAGCGTTTGTAGTGCGTGTCGAATTCGATCTCGAGGAAATTATCGACGCCATACGTCGCGGCCAGCGATTCCTTCCACCACTGGTTGATGCGACCGACTAGGTGCTCAGCCACCGCCATCGCTTCGCGCTCGTCGTGCGCGCGGCCCAGCCAGATGAAGATCGAGTCGGTGTCGCCGTAGATGGCTTCGTAGCCTTCCTCTTCCACCAGCTTGCGCGTGGTGCGCATGACTTCGTGGCCGCGCAGCGTGACCGCCGAAGCCAGGCGTGGATCGAAGAAGCGCCCGCCGGAGGCGCCGAGCACGCCGACAAACGCATTCATCAGCAGCTTGAACGCCTGCGACAGCGCCTGGTTACCTTCGCGCTTCGCCTTGTCGCGACTCGCCCAGAGCTGGGTGATGATCCCGGGCAAGCAATGCTTCGTCCGGGAGAAACGCGTGCCATTCGGGCCGGGCACCGTCTTGCTCTCATCCGCTTCGAGGACGCCTTCCGCCAGGCCGATGGGATCGACGAGGAAGGTGCGAATGATCGACGGATACAGGCTCTTGTAGTCGAGCACGAGCACCGAGTCGTAGATGCCCGGCCGCGATTCCATGACGAAGCCGCCGGGATACGACTCACCGTGGCTGCTGCCGATGTTCGGTGCGATATAGCCCTCGCGATGCATGCGCGGGAGATAGTGGTGGCTGAACGCAGCGATCGAGCCGCCGGACTGGTCCGCTGGCAGGCCAGTGGCATTCGCGCGTTCCAGCACGAAGTCGAGCAGGCCGGTCTTCGCGAAGATGCGCGTCACCAGCTCGCAGTCGACGAGGTTGTAACGCGCCAGCGCGGGCTTGTCCTCGCGGAAGCGCCGCTCGATCTCGTCCATGCGGTGGTACGGATCGTCGACGTCCTTGCCCTCGCCGAGCAGGGTCTGGGCCACGCTCTCCAGGCTGAACGAGGGGAACGACCACATCGCCGAGCGCAAGGCCTCGATGCCGTCGATGGCCAGCCGCCCGGGGATCGACGCAAACACGTAGCCCTCGCGACGACCGTGGGCACGCCAGTCGATCGGCTTGCCCGAGCGACCCAGGGCGAGCACCAGGCCATGCTGGTCCGCGCAAGCCTGCAACAGGCGCAGGTCGAACTGCACGAGGTTCCAGCCGATGATCGCGTCGGGGTCATGCTCGCGGAACCAGGCGTTCAGGGCCAGGATCATCGCGGGGCGATCGGCGCAGTAGGTCAGCGCGAAGTCGAGGTCGGCGGCCGGGCCTTCGGGCGGAGCGCCAAGCATGTACACCTGGCGCTGCCCGCAGCCTTCCAGGGCCACCGAGTAAAGCTCGCCCATGGCGCTGGTTTCGATATCCAGTGAGACGACGCGCAAGGTGGGACGGTAGGCCTCGCTGGCCTTGATCCGCGGGTTCACGATCACCGCGTGGTCATCCGACTCACCGGCTTCGATGGTCACCGAGGCGGTAATGAAGCGCTCCATCAGGAAGCGGTCGGTAGGCCGGATGTCCGCTTCGTGCAGATGCACCGCCCGCTCCGAGAGCCGCTTCTCCAGCCGGAGCATGGCCCGGTAGCTCTGGCCGTACAGGCCCACCACCGGCTCCTGGCCCAAGGTCTTCAGCGGCAAGGGCTTCAGCTCGAATGCGCCATCGTTGCGAATGGCGGCCTCCACCTCGGCCACCTGCGACTCACGCGCGAACGCGACCGCCGTCTGCCCCGTGACCAGCACGCAGCGCGGACCCTCCTCCGTCGCCAGCCACAGCTCAAGGTCCACGCCGTTACGCGTGTCACGCCAGTGGCGGGTGAGGATGTAGGCGCGCTGGCCGGGGGAACTCATCCGGCGATTTTACAGGGGCGGCGCGGTGGTGCGGGGGCTCGCGGAGGGGCTGCTGACAGCGTGGTGTCAGCAGCCCCTCACATCAGTGGACCGGCATGGACAACGTGTAGGTCGTTCCGCTGTCGTTAGCGATGATCTTTGCCGTATCGGTGCTGGCGAACGTGTGCGATAGGCCGTGATGAAGCGTCAGCACTAGATCTTGAAGCGTCTGGTCGTCCTCCAGGGCGGTGATGTGCAGACCTGCCGCCGCCGCTCTTTCAGGAGAAATGTGCCGCGCGTGATTGCGGGACGTTGAGTGTTTTCCCAGCAAATCAGACACCTGGTCAAGCTTCCGAGCGCGTGCGATGGGGTCGTCTCCAGCAAACATGCACTTAGAGAGATAGCCGCGCAGCAACTCATCGGACCAGGTCGACGCGTGCTCGCAAGACGTAAGCAACGTTGGCCAGTATTTCCCGAGGATGGCAGACCAAAGCGGAATCGTTGACGGGTCCTCGCTGACCTCACGTCCTGCTCGCGCGAATTCCTCGATCACGCCCTGAGCGGGGAAACCGGAGATCTGCGGATCAACCGGCCCAAGGCTGGACTGCCGACCCATGATGATCTCCTTGCACGACAGGGCCATCAGCGTCCCGCCGGACATGGCTAGCTGCGGCACCAAGGCGCGGATGTCGCCGTCGTACATGGAGTGCAGGTAGTCGATGATCGCCTCGGTAGCGGCGAGGTCTCCACCGGGTGTATGCAAAATGATATCGAGACCGCGGTCGCGCCGAACGCCATGCGAGCAAGTCATGAAACCTGCCTTGTCAGCGTCACAGATGCCGAGATCTGTCACCCAGGAATCGTTCTGCTGGAGCCAGGCCGAGTAGTACACCAGTACGTTCCGACCGGTATGGTCTGCGAGTTTCGTCAGGTACTTTTTCCGTAGTCGGTCGAACCGACTTTCGCCGTCACCATCAAGCTCGGCGAGTGTTTCGTTCCAGTTTGGCATCCGTGCCCTCCTTCTTCGGCCAGTTTGTATGGTTGGAAATCCTGATTCGTCCCCTCCGCCGCTCGGAGATCGGACGGCCCGTCTTGAGCTCCCATATTTCGTCCATGCCACGCTCGATCATGGTCCTGCCAAGGGGGTCGCGTGGCGCTCGGGGGCCGAAGATGTGGTTCGGTTCGCTCATGGTGTTTGCTCTCTCTCGTCGTGTGTTCAACGACGGTAGCAAAGGCCTTCAGCGTGAACAGCACCCTCGGCTGGGGAGCTGCCTCAAACATATGATTAAGCGCAGTTTTTCTGGCCTTTGGCCTGATTCATCCCATCGCGTCCACGTCGGCGGCCACGCCTTCGCCGTGAGCATCTTCTAATTGCTTCGCGCACCAACCCTGTTGACCTCGACGGTGACGTGCACGAGCTCATCGTGGATAGCCAAAGCATCGCGGTAGTACGACGCATCCACAGGAGCGTCCGTCACGAGACTCAGCACCACCGCGTACTTGCCCTTGCCAACGCGCCATACGTGCAGGTCGGTGATCAACGCGTCGTGGGAGTCTTCCGCGATCACTTCGCGGATCTCCGCGACGACGGGCGCATCCATTTCGGCATCGAGCAGCACACGCCCTGTGTCGCGCAGCAAGCCCCAGGCCCACACGGTCACCAGTACGGCGCCCGCCAGGCCCATCACCGGGTCGAGCCAGCGCACGCCCCAGAACATGCCTGCAGCGAGCGCGACGATGGCGAGCACCGACGTGGCGGCGTCGGCCAGCACGTGGATGTAGGCGGAGCGAAGATTCAGGTCGTGGTGGTGGCCGTGATGGTCGTCATGTGCATGCGGCGCGTGGTGGTGGTCGTGTCCGTGGCCATGATGGTGGTGATCGTGCTGGTCACGAAGCAGCCAGGCGCAGACGAGATTGACGCCAAGGCCCACGACGGCAATCGCAATCGCCTGCTCGTAGTGGATGGGCAAGGGATTGAGCAGGCGCTCGAACGACTGAAAGGCCATCAGGCCCGCGACGGCCAACAGGAGGATCGCCGAGGAGTAACCGCCGAGGATCTCAATCTTCCAGGTACCGAACGCAAAGCGCGGATCGGTCGCGAATCGACGGGCGCACGCATAGGCAAATGCGGACAGACCCAGCGCCAGCGCATGCGAGCTCATATGCCAGCCGTCGGCCAGGAGTGCCATGGAGTTGTAATACCAGCCGCCGGCGATCTCGATCACCATCATGGCCGCCGTGAGATACACGGCACGGCGCGTATTGCGCTCCGCCAGCGGGTTGCCTTCATTGAAGGCATGGCTGTGGACAAAGGCCGGCGCGGCCTGGTCAATGGACATGGGATGGCTCACTGGGATAACGTGGCTTCATCCTAATCCATATACCCCTAGGGGGTATACACCATGTCCCATATCAGCCAGAACAAAAGCCGGGTCATCACACGGGTCCGCCGCCTCCGTGGCCAGCTGGATGCCCTCGAGCGGGCGCTCGAAGGCGAGGCCGACTGCCTCGACGTGCTTACCCAGGCGGCGGCCATCCGTGGCGCGTCGCAGGGGCTGATGGTGGAGCTCCTGGGTGATCATCTGCGGCAGCATGTGGTGGCAGAGGATGACGCGTCGGTGCGTGACGCAGAGGCTGAACAGGTGCTGCAGCTGGTGAAGCGCTATCTGGGCTGAGTTCGTACACATCGCGGATGAATTGCCTCGGCTGCCGTATGATCATCGGTAGCCACAGCAGGAGCGAAGCGATCGCCCATGGCACACGACAAGACGTTTGATGTTGACGTGGTGATTATCGGCGGCGGCGCCGCGGGTATTGGCGCGGCACGACGACTTTCCGGACACGGTTTATCGGTGTGTTTGCTTGAAGCCACGCAACGTATCGGTGGCCGCGGTTGGACGCAGGACCTTGAGGGAATTCCCCTCGACATGGGTTGCGGCTGGTTGCATTCGGCGGAGCACAACGCGTGGCGGCAGATTGCCGAAGACGAAGGATGGGACATCGACCGTCGTCCTGCCGCTTGGGATAAATCGCAACCGCACCCGCACTTTTCTGACGACGAACAAAAGGAAGCGCATGCCGCCTTTGCGGCGTGGCACGAACGGCTGATGGCATCGCCACCCGCGTCTGATCGTGCCTCCGATGCGCTTGATCCCACCAGCCGATGGAATGGTTACCTGCAGGCGATGAGCGGCTTCATCAGCGGCGCGCCACTCGAACGCATATCCGCCGAGGACTACAACGCGTACGAGCGCGCGGCCACCGAGCACAACTGGCGCCTCTTCCGCGGCTACGGCACGCTCATCGCATCCCACCTGCCACTCGATGTTGGCTGTCGTCTGGCCACACCGGTGGAAGCGATCGACCTGGACGGCGCAGGTGTCCGGCTGACCACGCCCCAAGGCACGCTGCGTTGCCGCGCCGCCATCCTCACGGCATCCACCAACGTGCTGGCCAGCGACGTCATGCGCCTGCCTGGTGAACTCGATGCCTGGCGCCATGCCGCGACCTGCCTGCCATTGGGCTGCGACGAGAAGGTGCTGTTCCGCATTGATGGTGACGTCGACCTGCCCACGGAGCAGGTGCTGATCGCCGACCCGCACGATCCCGACAGCCCCGTCTTCTATTTCCGTCCGCTCGAACGCCCCGTGGTCGAGACTTTCCTGGGTGGGAGCAGCGCGCACCGCGTTACCGCCGAAGGGCCCGCGGCGGCATTCGACCACCTCCTGGCCGCACTCCGTGGCCTGCTCGGCGGCGAGGCGGCGAGCCACCTGCGCCCCCTCGCCGCGTCGGCCTGGAGCGCCTCGACCTACGTCCGCGGCTCCTACAGCCATGCCCTGCCCACCGAAGCCCGCCAGCGCCAGCAGCTGGCCCGGTCGTTTCGTGAACGCCTGTTCTTCGCCGGTGAAGCCACCCACCCGGATGCCTTTTCCACCGCCCATGGCGCCCTGGAGAGCGGCGAGCGGGCTGCCAATGAAGTGTTGGCTTGCCTGCCACCCCGTGGTGGGCGGATGATCTGACCCGCCGGCGGGGAACCGGACTTCAGGGGACAGGGGACACCATGACACCACCACCATTGCCCGGCACGCGGCCGGGCATGCCGGCGGCCGTGCGTTACGCCGGCATCGCCGTGATCGCGCTCGTTGTCGCGTCGCTGGCCTATGGCATCTACGACTCGGCGGGGCGTGCACGCGTCGAGCGCACCGAGATGCACGACGCCATCGCCCAGGTGAAGGACGCGGCGCTCGGCACGCACGACGCCAGGCCGATGGACGGGGCACCGCAGAGTCCGGTCGCCCAGGTCCTTCTTAAGACGAAGGGGCTGATCCTCGCGCTGTCGAAAAAGATGGACGCCCACGAGGCCGCCATCAACGCACTCCACCTGGATGACGTACTGGCCCCGGCCACGCTCGCCAACCAGCAGAAAGTGCGCGACGGTAAGCTGCGCATCGTGCGCTTTGCGGACGAGAACCGCGGGATCATGACCGACTACCAGGCGTACCTGCAGGACGCACGCGCGCTGTTGGGCGCCTCGCAGGGCAACCGCGAGGGGATGCTTCGCGAGTTTGACGCTGCCGCGGCGCCGCAGACGGCGACCCTGAAGAAAGCGCTTCTGCTGAACATCGAGTTCGCCGACATCGTGGAGAAGGTACTCACACTCGCCGACACGAAGCACGACAAGTTCCATCTCAAGGACGGCCATCTGCAGATCGCCGGGCCGACCTGGGACGAGTACGACGCGCTGCTTACCCGGATGCATGTGCTCCTGCCCAAGCTCGAGGCCGCTGCCAGCAGCCTTGAACAGCTACAGGGCGACATCACCAGGAAACTCAACGACGCCGAGCAGGCCGCGCGCTAAGGGAATGCCCACACCATGACTCATGAACTGAACTCACCACCCGACATGCCGCCACTGCCACCGCCGCCACCGGCTGCGACGAAGCAACCGGCGGTTTTTGCAAGCACGCCCAAGCCCGACCTGTTCGTCCCCGCCTTCGTGGCATGGATGCTGGTGTTCGCGGCCATCCTGCTGTTCCGCGCCGTCCATACCTACGCGGCCGATAAGGGCCTGCCGTTTGCGCTGGGCAGTGCCTCGGCGCCGTTCGTGATGGGCGCGGCCATCGCCGGTATCCTGCGTTTGTTCAAGGTGCGCCGCTTTCGCTTCACCATGACGGTGGCCGTCGCCGTCATCATGGCCGTGAACATCCTCGGCTCGGTCAGCCAGCAGGCCAACTCGGCCGCACGTCGGGAGGACATGCATGACGCGGTCGCGCAAATGCGTGACATGGCCAATGGAAAGACCACCCAGCCCCTCGCCTCGACCGGCCCGCTGGGCCAGTTGATACCGAAGCTCCAGGCGCTGGTGACCGCTGAGCGCCAGCAACAGATGCAGCACCAGGCAGCGCAGCAGGCGCTGACCATCGAGACCGTGCTCGCACCCGAAAGCCTGCTGGACAAGGCGCACATCGCCGACGGCCGCGACCGCCTGATGCGCAGCCTCGCCGAGGACCGCGCCTCCATCAGGGACTATGCGGCCTTCCAGCAGTCGGTGCGTGCGCTATTCGAAGACCTGCCGCCCGCTGAGCGCGCGGGTGCCGTGGCGGGTTTCGACGAGAAGATGCCGCCCCTTGAGGCGGCGATGGACCGTTACCTGCATGTGGAAGAAGACTTCCACATCGCCGCCAACACGGTGCTCAACATCGCCGAGGCCAACATCGGCCGCATCGGGCTCAACAAGGCCACGGGAAACCTGGTGATGCCGCACGACGTCGCCGTGCCGTACAACGAGCAGATCCGGAAGATCCAGGCGATCGCGAAGGAAGAAGCCAGCGCCATGGCCGACCTGCGCAACCTGCAGGCGGCCGGCCAGGCGGACATGAACGACATGGAGCGGCAGCTACGCTAGCTGCCGCTCCGCTCACTCAGTGACGCCAGTTGTCGTCGTGGCAATCGCGATCGCCATGGTGGTCGCAGCGATTGTCGTAATAGCGATGATCGCCGCGGTGCGGATCGATGATGCAACCACTAAGCGACGAGGCCGTCATGACGATGGCAAGCACGAGCATGAGACGTTTCATAGCGTGACTCCGTGGGCGTGCACCAAGTGGCACCCTCGGACGCAGAGTGAGGCGGCGTGGGTGAATGGATCATCGC
Organism: Luteibacter pinisoli; assembly: GCF_006385595.1. NCBI lineage: Bacteria > Pseudomonadati > Pseudomonadota > Gammaproteobacteria > Lysobacterales > Rhodanobacteraceae > Luteibacter > Luteibacter pinisoli. Next base: position 97,856 of record NZ_CP041046.1, on the reverse strand, counting down.
TAAGAGCGTGCGTGGCGCGTGACTACACGGGCGACGTTCAGGCACCTGTAGGCCCCCAGTCAGGTCGCTGAACGCGACCTCTCCTACGATCATGAGCGAAAGATGCCTTTGACGTTCGAAGGAACTTGCGGTTCAACTTCTCACAGCGCCACCCGCAACATCGAAGGACAAGCAAGAGTCCGGCTAATTACGAACATTCTCAGACACTTATCGACGTCCAAGGGACAACAAAAATGTTGCGGTGCCGGCCGGTCAGACGTATAGTCAAATCTGATCGGCCAACCCGAACTCGTTGATAAGATCCCCTGGGAGCTTCTTCGGATAGACGAATGTTTCTGGTTGGCCACCTTTTAGTAGTAGTGCACGTCGCTCGATAAGAAGAGGTCGTGACACGTTGAGATATTGTGCTCGATCTGGCGCAGGCGGCGATCGTCTCCACGCTCGTACGCCCTCTGAATCGCCCAAGCACAATAATCCGCGATCTGTAGACACGGATCGCTGCTTGCGGGCCAGAAGGTCGTCCGCCACTCCACGCCGTGCAGCAATTTCTGAGCAACGTCGTTGATCGCTCGGCGGAACGCTGAGCGTTCCTTATTGGTGCCAATCGACGCCGCCTGGATCAGCAGATCATCAGGCGACTGCGCGAGATCCCGGCCACAGTGCTGAAAGTGCACGTACCATGCGTACTTGTAGAAAGCATAACGGTCCAACGTCAGGCTTGGAAAAACCTTCGACTTCTCGAGCAATGTGGCGTCGATACGGAAATGCTTCGTCGCGAGGAGCTCATAGACCTGGCTTCGGACTGACTCTGGATCTTTCGTGGCATGGAACTGGTCCGCCTCGACGTTGAGCCCGTTCCATGCGAGTGAACGGCGAAGATCAAGCAGCTCGGTGCCAAGCGAGCAGTCGTCAAGATGCACCGTGCAAAGTACGAAGTATTTCGACGCATGGGGCTTTCGGGCAAATGCCATGCATCCCGCTTCGTCCGCAAAAATGAAACGCACATCGTGTCCTCGCTGTGTCGATTCATCGATAAGAGCACGCAGTCGAAATACGTCCAAATCAGTGCACGGAAACGCCGTGATTCCGTGCTTCTGCTCGCGTCCGACGTGTGTTGGCCATGGCGAATTTCCGTATGTCGCCGGCCATCTGCGCTAGAGATCCACCTGCACATCCCCTCGCGGCTTGCTACAGCAGATAAGTATCCGCCCCGCGGCAGGCAGGTCGGTGGGCTCGATGCTGTAGTCGACGTCGCCGCCGATCAGCGAGGTTTCGCAGCTGTGGCACACGCCGGAACGGCATGACCAGCGCACGGGGACGTCGCAGGCTTCGGCGAGTTCCAGCAGGCTCCCGTAGGTCGGGCTCCAGTGGACGGCAAGGCCGCTGCGGACGAAGGACACCAGCGGAGCGGTGGCGTCCTGCACGGCCGGCGCATGCGGTGGTTTGCTCGCCGTGGCCACGACGCCGGGCTGGAAGCTTTCCTGCGCGCCGAAGAGCTCCGAGACGACGTCGGTATAGGACGCAGCCAGCAGTTGCTCGCGCGCCTGGGTGAGGAAGGCCGTCGGCCCGCAGAGGTAGATGCGCGCATCGGGTGGGATGTGCAGGGCGGTAAGGTGGGCGGCGCTAAGGTGGCCTTCTACGTCGTACGACCCTGTGGCTCGGTCAAGGGCATTGGGCTTGCTGAAACCCAGCAGATGGCATGCACCCGGCACGCGCGCCAGCAAGTGCTGCACCTCATCGGCGAAGGGGTTGTCAGCGCCGTCGCGCGTACCGTAGATCCAGTAGACCGGACGCGTTGACGCCTCCCCGCGTGCGGCCAGCTCATGCAACATCGACAGCAGGGGCGTGATGCCGATACCGGCGCCCCACAGCACCACCGGCTTTGCGTCATCCACCAGGCAGAACGTGCCACGCGCTGCACTGATGCCGATGGTGTCACCCTCCCGCACCTCATCATGCAGGTAGCGGCTACCGTCGCCCGCGCCGCGCTTCACCGAGATGCGGTACCGCCCGGGCACGGACGTATCCGACAACGAGTAGCTGCGGATGATGGGCGACCGCGGCGCAGGCGGTGTGAGGCGAAGGACGATGAACTGCCCCGCCTGCGGCGTCGGGAGCGCCTCCCCATCGCTCGCCTCGAGCAAGAACGAGCGCACCGTCGGTGTTTCATCACGCGTCGCCATCACACGCACCGGCCGGAAGCCGTTCCATGCCGGCGGCGCCGACGCCGGGCCACCCAGCGCCACGTTGCCGCTGCTCGCCGGGTCCGCTGCGAGAAGGTCCGCGAACGAGCCGCGCCAGCCTTTGCTCAGCGCAGGGATCTGCAGTGCGCGCTTGAGCTGCTCGGGCGTTCGCCCCGGCAGGTAAAGCAAGGCGTCAATCTCGGCGACCGTCATGCCGCTACCATCGTGCTCCTTGGTGATGGTGTCGCCCGCACCGATCAGGCCTTCTTCGATCACCCGGAAGTAGAACCCCGGGCGCCGATGCGACACCAGCAGGTTCGCCATGCTCGGCTCGCCCATGCGCATCGCGACGCGATAGCAGGTGACGCGCGGCTGGGTGACTTCGAGCAGCGCCTCGCCGATCCGGTAACGGTCGCCGATGCATACCTCGTTGTCGGGCAGACCATCCACGGTGAGGTTCTCACCGAAGCTGCCGTAGTCCAGGGGCGGGCGCTTGAAGAACGTTTCCCAGTAACGGTACGAGGCCGCCTGGTAGACCATCACCGCACGGTGCTCGCCGCCGTGGCCGGCCAGGTCACCCTGCCCGTCGCCATCGATGTTCAGCCGGCGCACCATCACGCGACCTTCGACGGGCCGCTTCCACACGCCGGTGTGGACGGTCTTGCCCTGCCATTCGATGTCCTGCGGAAGGCCGACATTCACCGCAAGCAGCACGGCCATGGTGGTGCTCTCCGGGGCGCCCTGGGTCCCGCCACGGTACGCCGTCCGCCGGCGGCGTGCCTTGTTGGAAATACCTCCTTCCTTAAGGTGCGGTGGGCGTCGCCTCGCCAGCCCTGCGCAGGAACGCCTTGTCCGAGCGGCCGCCAAGGGCGACCGTGAGCTGCACGGCGTCCAGGTACTGCGCGGTGCGCGCACGGATCTGGCCGATCAGGGCGCGCTGGCGGGCCCGCTGCGCATCCAGCACCGCCAGCACGCTGGCATCACCCGCGCGGAACCCTTCCTGGCTCAGTTGCAGGCTGGCTTCGGCCGCATCGAGCGCCCGGCCCTGCGCCGCGTATTCCTCGGCATCGTGGTCGATGCCCTGCAGCACATCCGCCACCTGGCCCAACGACACCAGCAGCGTCTGCCGGTAATTCGCCAGGGACACCTGGTACGCGTCCACGGACGCCCGACGGTTGGCTTGCAGCGTGCCGCCGTCGAAGATCGGTCCGGTCAGCGCACCGACGATGCCCCATAACGTGCCGACACCTGTGCCCGCACTGGCCTGGGTCAGCGCGCCGGAGAGTTGCAGGTGCGGGTACAGGTCGGCCGTCGCCACGCCGATCGCCGCACTGGCGGCATGCAGCTGGGATTCCGCGGCAAGGATGTCCGGCCGCTGGCGAGCCAGCTCCGACGGCACGCTGAGCGGCAGCGCCGACGGCAGCTTGAAATCCGCGAGGTCAAAGTCAGGCGGCACCCAGTCCGCGGGGCCCTGCCCGGCCAGCACGGACAACGCATGCTTCGCCGTGTCGCGTTGCTGTGCCAGCGGCGGCAGCAGGGTCTCGTCCTGGGCGAGCTGGCTCTGTGCGAGTGCGATGTCACCCCTGGTGGCGCTTCCGTAAGTCTTCGCGCCCTGCACCAGCGCGAGGTTATGCCGATCGGTCACCAGCAGGTCGTTGACCGCGTCGATCTGCGCGCGCGCCGAGGCCAGCTGGATCGCCTGCGTGACGACGTCACCGGTCACCGTCAGGTAAGCCGCATCGAAGCGATGACGCTGGATGTCCGCCGCGGCGGTGGTCTCTTCGATCCTGCGGCGCGTCCCGCCGAACAGGTCGAGATCGAAACTCACCGTCGGCCCCACCGAGTAGACGTTCGACGTGGCACGCCCGGCGCCGAAACCCGTGCGCTGGCGGCCAGCCTGTGCGCCAAAGCCGACCTGCGGTTGCAAGGCGCCACCGGCCGCCGCAATGGCTTCGTCCGCCTGCGCGATGGTCGCGCTTGCCGCGTCCAGATCGAGGTTGCCGTCAATCGCCTTCTTCACCACCGCGTCTAGCCGTGGCGAATGGAACAGCATCCACCAGTCCGCGTCGATCGTCGCATCGAAGTCGACTCGCGGTGCGCCGTCCGCGCGGGGATGATCAAGCTGCTGCTCGGCGCCGGTGTCGTAGTGCGTGGACATCGTATCCCCGGGACGCTGGTAATCCGGCCCGACCATGCACCCGGTAAGCAGTGCCAGCGTCGCGCCACCCAGCACCGCGGCGAGCGCGGTGCGCCGTGCATGGTTCAGTCGTGCGGTTTTCATAGCGTTACCAGGGTTAGTGACCAGCGCGCGGCTGGCGAAAGAAAAGGATCAGGGGGCTCACCACCAGCATCACCACGAGCAACAGCTTGAACTGGCTCACCACGGCGACCATGGCCGCCTGCCCGGTGAGGCCTTCGTTCAATACCGCCAGGGGCGCGCCGCGCATCGCCGCCGATGCATGGGCGAACGCGCCGTAGGGCCGCAGGTTCTCGCCCAGTGCGCTGTGCATGCTTTGCGTGTTGATGAAGAAGTACAGCTGCACCACGGCCACGCCGAGCGTGCTGCCGTACAGGCGCGACAGGTTGAACAACACGGTGCCATGCGCCCGCAGCGTCGGCGCCAGCGTGCTGAAGGAGGCGCGGGTGATCGCCGGCATCAGCACGCCGAGCCCTGCACCTTGCAGGAAGCCGGCGAAGCCGACGGCCCAGCCATCCATCAGCGGCGAGTAGCTCGCCATCCGCAAGTTGCCCAGCGTCACCAGCACCACGCCCGCGACAAGGAACAAGCGGTTGTCGACCTTCGGCGAGATGCGCCACGTCATCAGCAGGCAAGCCATCATGCCGAGGCCACGCGGAATGGTCAGCAGGCCCGCGGCATCGCCGGGATAGCGCAGCAGTTCTTCCAGCATCGGCGAGGTCAGCGCCAGCGTCGGCAGCAGGACGAAGCCGAACGCGAAGTGGATGATCGATCCGAGCGTGAAGTTCGAGTCGCGAAACAGTGCGCGGTCCAGGTAATGATTCTTCCGCGTAAAGATGTGCACCAGGTACACCCAGATACCGAGCGCCGCTGCCACCGCTTCGAGGCGAATTTCCGTCGACGCAAACCACTCCAGCCGTTGCCCGCGATCAAGCAGCATCTGCACGGCGGTCAATGCGATGGATAGCGCCGCCCAGCCGAAGAAGTCGAACGGCGCGCGCGCGGTCACGCGTGTCTCGCGCAGGAACAGCGCGATCACCAGCACGAGGAAGGCCGCCAGCGGGAAGCTCACGTAGAAGATGGCATGCCAGCCCCACGCTTCACTGAGGAAACCGCCGATGGCCGGCCCGCTGAGGATGCCCAGTGTGCCGGTCACCGCCCAGGTCAGGCCGATGCGTCCGTGCCGCAACGGCGGCAGTTCCGAGAGCAGGATGGACATGGACAAAGGCGCCAGCGTGCCGCTGGCCGCACCTTGCAGGATGCGCGCCGCGACAAACTGCAACGGCGTCACCGCCATGACGTCCGCGACGAGGCCGGCGATAAACAACACCAGCGACAACAGGTAAATCGTCTTCCTGCCGAAGCGCGCCGTCAGCCAGTGGGTCAGCGGCATCACCACGGCGCTTGCCGCGATGTACGAGGTAAACACCCAGCCGACCTGGTCGTCGCTCATCGACAAGCCGCCCTGCAGGCGCAGCAGTGCCGCATTCGGGATCGAGATGTTCACCGCCTGCATATAGGTGGCGAGCAGGCCCGCCAGGATCAGCATGCGGTGCTCGCCGGGCGAGTGCACGGCGGGTGCGGCAGCGTTCATTACGGCGCCCTCGCCACGCTTCCGGGCGCGTGGTCGGCCTGGTTCGTGTCGACCGCCACGAGGACGCTGATACCGGAATAGAGCGGCCACTGCGGATCGGCATGGTCGAGCTCGAGGCGCACCGGCAGGCGCTGCACCACCTTCACCCAATTGCCGGTGGCGTTCTCGGGCGGCAGCACGGAGAACTCCGAACCGGTACCCGGGCTCATGCTGACCACGTGCGCGGCGAACGCATGGCCGGGGTAGGCATCCACGTGCAGCGTGGCGGGCTGGCCGGGACGCATGTGGGTCAGGCCGGTTTCGCGAAAGTTAGCTTCCACCCATACGTCGCGGCTGGAGATCAGCGCGAACACCGGCGCGCCCGCACTCACGAAGTCACCGGCCTGGAGGTCGTCCACGCGGGCAACGGTGCCGTCATCGGGGGCGACCACCGTGGTGTACGAAAGATCGAGACGCGCGCGGTCCAGCTGCGACTGGGCTTCGCGCACCGCCGGATGGCGCTCCACCGGGATGTCCGCATCGCCGGCAAGGGCGGCGACCGTGGTGGCGACGTCCTGCTGCTCGGAGGCGATGTGCTGGCGGCTCACCTTGAGGTCGGTCTCGGCACGCTCGTAGGTGGCACGGGAGGCGTAATCGGAGGCGAGCAGCGCCTTCTTGCGCTCGAACTCGCGCTGGTCGAAGTCCGCCGAATCCTTGGCCGACTGCAACTCGGCCAGCTGGCGGCGATACGTAGCCTTCAGCCCTTCGATCTGCAAGCGGGCGCCGCCCAGCTTCGCCTCGGCGGCTTCCACGGCGACGCGGTAGGGTGCCGGGTCGATACGGACCAGCACCTCGCCCTTGTGCACGGCCTGGTTGTCGACCACCGCGACCTCCAGCACCTGGCCGGGGACGCGGGCGTTGATGGCGACCTTGGCCGCCCGGACGAAGGCATCGTCGGTTTCGACATGGCCGGCGCGGGACAGGTGCACCGCGGCGCCGCCGAGCGCCAGCAGCACGGGCAGGCCGATCATCAGCGCCCAGCGCAGGCCGTTTCGCTCCCGGCCGGGGGCCGTTTCCACTTGCTTGCTCATCGCAACCACCTGACGTTGAATTTTGTACTGGATTGCATAATATGGATGGGCAAGACCACGTTCAAGGGTTTTTATGCAAACTGGAATAAAAACGTCCGACACCAAGAAGCGCCCCCGCGGGCGGCCCCGTGCCTACGAGCCGGAAACGGCCCTGCGCCAGGCCGCGGACGCCTTCTGGCGCGCCGGCTACGCCGGGACCTCGCTGGACGACCTCTCCGCCGCCACCGGGATGAACCGCCCCAGCCTCCGCGCCGCCTTCGGTGACAAGCACGAGATCTACGTGAAGGCCTTGCGGGACTACTGGGAGCGGAAGTTCGCCCTGATGGGCGAGGTACTGGCCCCGGGCAAGCCATTGGCGGACACGCTGATGCAGGCCTACGACGCGGCCCTGGACATCTATTTCTCGGGCGAAGGCCAGCCGCGCGGCTGTTTCGTCGTCGGCACGGCGGTCACCGAGGCGCTGGAAGACCCGGAAGTGCGCCAGATCGTCAGCGACGGCTTCATCGGCCTCGATGAGCGCTTCCGCGAACGCATGGCACTGGCCCGCGAGGCCGGCGAGCTGCGAGCCGACGCCGATCCGGAAGCGCTCGCCCTGCTCGCCTCGGCCACCATGCACACCATCGCTATTCGGGCCCGTGCAGGCCGCCCGCGCGAGGAACTGCACGAGCTAGCCCGCAAGGCGGTGAACGCCATCAGCCGATGAGCGAGCTGCTGGAAGACATCATCGCGCCGGGCCTGAAGGTGCTGTTCTGTGGCATCAATCCCGGCCTGCAGGCCGCGGCCACCGGGCACCACTTCGCCGGGCGCTCGAACCGGTTCTGGAAAGTGCTGCATGGCGCCGGGTTTACGCCGACGCTGTTTGCACCGGAGGAGAGTCGTCGGCTGCTTGCGTTTGGTTGCGGGCTTACCGCCGTGGTGAGGCGGCCGACGGCGGGTGCCGATGAACTCGCGGCGGGTGAGTTCGCCTCGGCGGCGGCGCCGTTCATGGCGACGCTTGCGAGGTATACACCGTGGTACGTGGCCTTCCTCGGCAAGCCAGCGTACGCCGCGTTGTCCGGGCTGCGGCAGGTGCCCTGGGGGCGGCAGGCCGCACCGATGCAGGGCTGCAACGTGTGGGTACTGCCGAATCCGAGCGGACGAAACCTCAGTTATTCGCTGGACGAACTGGTGGATGCCTACGCCCAGCTTCGCGATGCAGCGTTTCGCTAATCACTAACGAGTGGCGTGCCGCGCGACGGCACGATGTGCATAGAGCTGATCATCGGCGCGGGCGATCACCTCGTCCACCGATTCGCCCGGCCGCGAGATGGTCCAGCCCAGGCTTAGTGACCACGGCCGGCTGGTGAGGTCACGACCGAGGTGCTCGAGGAAGCTGCCGAGTTCCTCGGCGTGGTCGATGACCACCAGGAATTCGTCGCCGCCCATGCGCACCACGACGTCGTCCGCGCCGGCGCTGTCACGCAGCTGCTGCGCCACGGCGACGAGGATCTCATCGCCCTTGGCGTGCCCTTGGGTGTCGTTGATGGTCTTGAAGTGATCGAGGTCGACGACGACGCAGCCCCACGGACCTCGCGCTTCGTCGCGGCCTTCGAGCTGGACGAGGTAGCGACGATTCATCGCGTGGGTGAGCGGATCACGCGTGGACCATTCGACCAGCGTGCTCTCGTAGCGGCGCTGCTCGGTGACGTCCTGGGCGTGGCCAAGCACGTAGGGCTCGTCGGCATCGTCGTCCAGCACATTCTGGTAACGCCAGTAGCGTAACGAGCCGTCCGCCGCGACGAGCTCGAGGATGCCCATGTCGATATGCTCGGCCTCGATGCGTTTCAGGTAACGATCAAGATGCACGCGGCGCTCGGGCAGCATGAACTCGCGCAGGTTGGCACCGAGCATGTCACCGATGTCACGGCCAAGCGACGCGGCCGCGGCGGGATTGACCGAGAGCACGACGCCGTCGAGGTCGTGGGTGCAGATGAGGCCAAGGGAATACTGGAAGAGTTTGCGGTAGCGACGCTCGCTGGCTTCCAGCGCTAGCGTGGCCTTCTTGCGCTCGGTCACGTCCTGGACGGCGCCGGCCAGGCGCACCGGCTCACCGTTCTCGCGCTCCACGCCGCCGACGGCACGCATCCAGACATGCCGGCCGGTCGCCGTGGTCATCGGGATGGTCATGTCCCAGGGCACGTCCTTGTCCCGCGCGCGGTCCATCGCTTCGGCCAGCTGGGCCTGCACGTCCGGGTCAAAGAAGCTCAGGGCTTCGTCGAGCGAGGGCTCGAAGCCAGGAGGAAGGTCGTGGATGCGGCAGGTCTCTTCGGTCCAGCGCAGCGTCTGGGTTTTCAGATCCAGTTCCCAGCCGCCCACGCCGGCGACACGGCCGGTGCGTTGCAGGAACTGCTGCTTTTCATCGAGCTGGCGTTCGAGCCTGCGTGCGCGCTTGGCTTCGGCCTTGGCCACCTCACGCTGGCGGATCAGGGCGCCGCGCTGTTCCAGCGCCATCGACGCTGCGGAAGCGAGATGGCGCAGCACGCGGATCTGGTCGGGGCGTAGCGTGCGCGGCTCGCGGTCGATGACGCAGAGCGAGCCGAGGTGGGTGCCGTCCGCGAGAGTGAGCGGCACGCCGGTATAGGCGCGGATACCCGGGTCGCCGGTGACGAAGGGATTTTCGACGAAGCGCGGATCAAGCGTGGCGTCGTCAATCTGCACCGTGGCGCCTTCGCGAACCACGTGGTCGCAGAAGGCGTACTGGCGTGGGGTCTCCGTCACGCCCTCCAGCCCGATGTTGGCCTTGAACCACTGCCTGTCGCGATCGATCAGACTGATAAGCGAAATCGGCATACATGTGACTTCGGCGGCGACCCTGACCAGGGCGTCGAAGAAATCTTCGGCATCCGAGTCCAGCACAGCGAGCTTTTGCAGGCGCTCAAGGCGCGCCGCTTCGGTTTGCGGCATGTCCGGCTTCCGTGTTTTTCACAGGCTAGCCAATGATCTCCCGGCGGTGTGAAACCTGGGTCACGGTATGCTCGGAGGGGCGCTAGGACCCGACAGGGTTCTCTGGCGCTTCGCTCAAGCAACGACTAGATGTGTCGCGCCGCCGATAGCTCCTGGTAGGCGTCATTCTGCTCATCCGTGTACCCCAAGAGGCGTCCTTGCATCCGCTCAAGAATGGGCGACCAGCCTTCCCTCCCAGCCAGATCGAGGACTAACAAGTACGCTTCGATACGCCAGGATTCCGCCGAGAGTGCATAGAGAACGTCTCGGCAGGGCCTGCCATGAACGGTGCGGATCACCTGGCGTCGGACGATTTGGCCCGTAGCAACATAGGGCTCAAAGATCGACTCCGGAACTATGCCGTTGCCGACGACGTCCGGCATGTCGTCTGTAAATGCGGCTAACGGCTTTACGCCCGAGCGCATCATCGCCAGCTCTCGCCCCGTGTGGAGCGTATAGGGAAGGGCGTCGAACCAGCGAGCCGTCCTTATCGACGCAATCCGATCACTGGCCTCTCGCGTTACGCCCACGGCAGCCAGCATTTCGTTCAGCAGGCCTGGCGCAACCGGATAACGGAGACCGGGATTCAGGGGATGCATGTCGAGTGCCTGCTCGATGACGGACGTCATCGCGTCGTCGAGTGGCACAGCATCTGAAATTTCGCCGGTGATCGGATCGCTCAGCTCGAGGATAAATCGAGTCATTCGTGCCGTCATCAGTACCACTCGTCCTCGTGAGCCTGAAGCTGCTGTGCTAATTCGTAAGGCGGCATCAGGACACCATTGTCTGTGGGCGTATAGAAGACACCCACGACAATGCGCTTTTCGTCGAAGTCAGGAACGAAGGTATTCATGAAGTCGTCCATCGAGATGGCCGCGGGCTCGCAGTCCTCCCACTCCCCGACGCAACAAAGCCTCGCGTATTCCTCGTGCGGCCACACCTGGAACACCTCGAGCCCGGAGCCATTGCCTGCGAGTACCCAGCCGTCCCTTTGAATGCCCCACAGCTCTTCGTGGCCGACGACTCGCTTGATGAAGTGCTCCACGCGTGCCTCTCGTGAGAGCTTCGATACGGCCTCGATTTCCTTCATAGCGTCCACACCACGGCCAAAGCAACGCCAAGGTCGGCGAGGCTTGTGAGATCGGACGGCCTCAGCTTTGGGCCGCCATCGAAAGCAAACTGCACGTGCTCACAGACAAGGACCTTGCCCTTCAAGGGAGTCTGGTCAGCCCGCCATGTATCGAGCGCTGCCTCGAAGCCGCGACTAAACTCGTGCCACACCTTCGGGTCACCCTGTTGTGCCAGATATCCCCTGGCATCATTACGCGGCGCGTCAATCCAGAATCGGTAGGCATGATCGGCCGCAAGCGGCTCGGAGTCCGCACCATCTGAAGGAGGCTCTGCCGCGTGTTCGGATTCCGAAGTGCGAAAGTAGTTGTCGATATAGAGTGGCACGCCAATCGTCGCTAGCTGCCGAATCAGCGCCGGGTCCAGATAGACCAGGGAGGGAGGGTTTTCGTGAAAGCTCCCGCACCACCAGACGGCCTTGCCTTCGGCGCCGTACCGCGACAGCTCTACGTGCGCTGGCAGAAGCCCGGCGGCGTGAGTGGCGAGGGCGTCCTCCAGCGCCATCCAGACATCGTCTGAGCCGTCGGCATACGTTGGGTATTGCCAACGACGGTACTCGACCGCCGCGCGCGAGCCGCGGGCTGGCCGTTGGATGTGCATGTGCTCACCAGGGATACCGAGAACCGTGTCGAGTGCGGACGGGTCTGCATCGCCGACATCGATACGCAAGACACAGCTGTACTCGTCTGCCGACGATTCGCGTGTGCTTTTCATCCGAAGATCCAAGAGCCGGCCGGCGACTACGGGGTAAGAAGACATGCGGGACATACGCCTATTCCCCGACCGATCGGTTGGATGGGACCATCACTGTCAGCAGCGCAGGGCGGTGCGATCCTCGTAGTCCCTCAGAAAGCGATAGCGCTGATCTGGGGAGGCGTGATTGGCAACCTTTTTGCGATGAGTTCATTCAATAACCCACCAAACGCTTCCGTCAGGGTGGTACTCGACGGATCCAGGCAGCTTCTTACCCATGTCCATCATTCCCTTGCGCTTAGGGGATCCATCGTCGAACCACGATTCGTAGCTGCCATGATATTCGCCGTTCACGACGTGAGCCTCAAGGGTCAGGCGGCCGTCCTCAGCCCATTCCCTGATGACACCTTCAGCCAGGTTGTTTAAAAAGGTCGCCTCGGTGAAGAGGCGACCGTTCGTGTGCCAGATGCGAGCGACACCTTCCCTCTTACCGTCGATCGTCGTCCACTCGCCTCGAAGGCTGCCGTCCTTGTGGAATCGCCTGTGCGTTTCCGTAGTCTTGTCAGTCATGGGTCTGTGATGACGTCGTAAGTGCGGATGGCGGAGAAGGCGGGTTGAGTTCGGGGTGATCGGGCATCTTGCTCCTCCGTACGATGTCGGCAGACTCAGCGAAGTGTCGAAGCGAGCGCGACGCAAGCAGATCCCACTTTTCCCGTGGTGTACCGGGAGAGATCGTTTCAAGGCGGCGATACAGTTCTGCCGCTCGCTCTTCGTCGCCTGATTTGGCAGCGGCGTACGCGGCGATGGCCAGATCCTCGCGCGTGTAAGGCAGCCCCGGGCCAACTGTGTAATCGAGGTCGATCCAGGCGACGAGAGGCCATGCCCAATACCAGTCGCCGCCTTTCGTGCCCTTGATCTTGAGGACAGCGCCGAAGTCTCGGTCCACCTCTCGCCAGTCATTTGTGGCCGCCGCTTCGCCGCCGTCGAGGCGAAGTTCATACGCTTTGAAAACGTAGTTAAGAGAAACCCAGTGGCCACTTGAGATGCCCGCCATGACGAGCACGCAGGCGATTCCCGCCACAAAGCTGGCGATCATGAGGGTAAGGATCGTCAAACGTCGTTTGAGCGTCGGCTTCACGTCGTGAACCCGCGGCCGTTCTGGGCGAGATACGGCCAATCACTGTCTTCCCTGACCATGAGCACTCCCCGCCGAGGCGTCGCCTGGCTGTCCGTGCGCAGGATCTTACGTGCGCGATCTAGCCGCGTCCACGCTTCCCTGGAGCTCGTACCTAGAGCAGGTAAGCAAAGATGTATATCCACCCCAGGACAACGGTGACGACGGCGGCGATCTTCGCCCAGGGCCGTACGCGCGGGGCAGCACCCACGTCATCCTCTCCGAAGAGCGGGATGCGCTTGAAGATGAATATCTTATAGCCAGGCTTCAGTTTCATTTGCCGGGCGCCCCCTCGCCATACCGCTATCCCTGGGCCGGTCTGGTCGCGTGTTGATCACCCTAAGGGGGCCGCTGCCATCGAGCCGTGTTAGCGTTCGCGGCAGATCATAGCTTTTACCGGAACGAACATGCGGGCACGTGGAGAACATGACGCCGTCGTACTGGCCGCGGGGGGAAGCACCCGGCTGGGCAGGCCCAAGCAGCTGCTAACCATCGGCGGGGAGACCCTCCTGCAGCGGACCATCCGCATGGCCAAGGCGACCTGCCCGACACGGCTCCTGGTGGTGCTGGGCGCCCATGCCGAGCAGCTTGCGCCCCTGGTGACGGGGACGACCATCCTCTTCAATCCCACCTGGGAGGAAGGCATGAGCGCGTCCCTGCGCCGGGCCGCCACGGCACTGGCTGGCCGGCCTTACCCTGTCCTCGTGACGGTGGTGGACCAGCCCTGCCTGACCCAGGAGCATCTCGAAAAGCTCTTCGTCTGCTATGACGGCAGCTGCGACGTCGTCTCGGCGTATGACGATGCCCTTGGGCCGCCGGCGCTGCTCCGCCCCGAGACCATGGCTACCGCCTGCTCGCTGCAGGGGGATGCCGGTTTTCGCCGATTATGGGCAGGCAGCCACCCGGCTGCGGTTCGGCGCGATGCCCTGGCCAGGGATATCGACACGCCGGAGGATGTCGCGGAGGCCATCGCCGCCGGGCTTTTGGACGGGTAGCACTCGCTACTCGCTTACGTCGGCATCATGTTCGCGTCCATGTGGTACATCACCCAGACCGAGCCGACGATCGTGATCACCACGATGATCGCGGTGAACAGGAAGGACAGCAGCGTCCAGCCGCCTTCGCTCTTCGCATCCACGTGCAGGAAGCAGGCGACGTGGACGACGATCTGCACCATCGCCGAGACGAAGATGGCGGCAATCGTTGCGCCGGGGCTCGAGAGGGCCCCCGTCATCACCAGCCAGAACGGGATGGCCGTGAGCAGGATGGACAGCGCGGAGCCGATGACCAGGCTGCGCTTGCTGCCATGGCCGTGCGTAGCGACGGATGCGGTCACCGGAGGACTCCCAGCAGGTAGACGAAGGTAAAGACGCCGATCCAGACGATGTCGAGGAAGTGCCAGAACATGGACAGGCACATCACCCGCCGACGGTTCTCGGCCACCAGGCCGCGCTTGCCCAGCTGCATCAGCAGGACAACGAGCCACACCAGGCCGAAGGCCACGTGCAGGCCATGCGTGCCCACCAGGGTGAAGAAGCTGGAGAGGAACGCGCTGCGCTGCGGCCCCGCGCCCTCCGCCATCAGGCTGGCGAACTCATGCAGTTCCACGCCAAGGAAGGCCGCGCCGAGCAGGCCGGTGATCGTCAGCCAGCCGATCGTGCGCCCCAGCCGCCCGGCGTCCATCGCCAGCATGGCCACGCCGAAGGTGATCGACGACGCCAGCAACAGCCCGGTATTCACCGCCACCAGCGAAAGGTCGAACAGCTGCTTTGGTCCCGGGCCGCTGGCGTAGTTGCGGCTGAGCACGCCGTACACGGCGAACAGCGAGGCGAAGATGAGCGCATCGCTCATCAGGTAGATCCAGAACCCGATCATCGTGGCGCCGCCAGGATGGTCGTGCTCGTCGTGGGCCGCATGCCAGGTACGCACCTGCGTACCGGCGGTGACGTTCATCGTCATATCAAACCCCTGCCAGCGCACGCGTCCGCTCACCTTCGGTCGCATCGACCTCGGCGGCCGGGATCACGTAGTCGCGGTTGTAGTTGAAGGTGTGGACGATCGACAGGATGACGATGCCGGCGAAGCTCAGCGCGGCCAGCCACCACATGTACCAGACCATCGCGAAGCCCAGCACCGTGCACAGGCCGGCGATGATCACGCCCATACCCGTATTGCGCGGCATGTGCACCGGCTTGAAGTCGGTCGTCGGGCGGACGTAACCGTGGTCCTTCATGTCCTGCCAGGCATCGAGGTCGTAGACCACCGGCGTGAGCGCGAAGTTATACGCCGGCGGCGGCGACGACGTGCTCCATTCAAGCGTACGGCCGTTCCACGGATCGCCACTCACATCGCGCAGTGCCTTGCGCTTCACGATGCCCACGACGATGCTCATCACGAAGCCGAGGATGCCCACCAGGATGATCACGGCACCGATGGCGGCCACCACGAAGTACGGCCGCAGCGAGACATCATCCAGGTGATTGATACGTCGTGGCACGCCCATCAGGCCGACGATGTAGATAGGGGTCCACGCCACCCAGTAGCCAATGACCCAGCCCCAGAACGCCACCTTGCCCCAGAACTCGTCCATCCGGAAACCGAAGGCCTTGGGGAACCAGTAGGTCATGCCGGCGAACAGTCCGAACACGACGCCGCCGATGATGGTGTTGTGGAAGTGGGCGACGAGGAACAGGGAGTTGTGCAGCACGAAGTCCGCGGCTGGCACGGCCAGCAACACGCCGGTCATGCCACCGACGACGAAGGTAAGCATGAAGGCCACGACCCACATCATCGGCAGCTCGAAACGAATCTCGCCGCGGAACATGGTGAACAGCCAGTTGAACACCTTCGCTCCGGTGGGAATCGCAATCACCATCGTGGCGATGCCGAAGAACGAGTTCACCGACGCGCCCGAGCCCATGGTGAAGAAGTGATGCAGCCACACCAGGTACGACAGCAGCGTAATCACCACCGTGGCGTACACCATCGAGCTGTAGCCGAAGAGGCGCTTGCCGGTAAACGTCGAGGTGATTTCCGAGTAGATGCCGAACGCGGGAAGGACCAGGACATAAACCTCGGGATGGCCCCAGATCCACACCATGTTCCAGTACATCATCGGGCTGCCGCCCAGCTCGTTGGTGAAGAAGTTCGTGCCGGCGTAGCGGTCCAGGATCAGCAGGAAGAAGGCCGCCGTCAGCGCGGGGAAGATCGCGATGGCGAGGATGTTGCTGCACAGCGCCGTCCACGTGAACACCGGCATCTTCATCAACGTCATGCCCGGCGCACGCATCTTGATGATGGTGGCGACCATGTTGATGGCCGATAGCGTGGTGCCGACGCCCGCGATCTCCAGCGACCACAGGTAGTAGTCCACGCCGGAGTCCGGGCTGTACTGCAGCTCGGCCAGCGGCGCGTACGAGAGCCAGCCCGTGCGCGCGAACTCACCGACGAACAGCGAGATCATCACCAGCACCGCGCCCGAGGCGGTCAGCCAGAAACTCAGGTTGTTGAGATAGGGAAACGCGACGTCGCGCGCACCGATCTGCAGCGGCATCACGAAGTTCACGATGCCCACCACTAGCGGAATGGCGACGAAGAAGATCATGATCGTACCGTGCGCGGTGAAGATCTGGTCGTAATGGTGCGCGGCGAGGTAGCCCTGGTTCGCACCGAAGGCCATGGCCTGTTGCGCGCGCATCATCAGCGCATCGGAGAACCCGCGCAGCAGCATGATGATGCCGAGCACGATGTACATGATGCCGATCTTCTTGTGGTCGACGCTGGTGAGCCAGTCGCGCCACAGCCAGCCCCAGAGCCTGAAGTAGCTCAGTGCGGCGACGGCGGCCAGGCCGAGCACGGCCACGGCGATGAACGTGCCGACGAGGATCGGCTCGTGGAGCGGAAGGGCGTCGAGCGAAAGACGCCCGAGCAGCCCGTGGGGCGAGCTTGCATCTAGCATGGTCTATCCGTACGGGGTAAGGGAAAGAGGGGCACGTTCAGTGACCCGTCGCGGGGGCATGCATGTCCATGGTCGTCTCGTCGTGGACACCGCCGTCCTTCGCCGCGTCGACGCGCATCATCTCGTTCTTGCACAGCGTGCCCGGGGCGACGCAGCGGTTCACCGCACGGCGGAAGAGATCCGGCGATACGCCACCGAAGTGCATCACCGGCACCTTTTCGCTCGGCTGGTCCAGCGCGATGTAGCGCTCGGTGGAAAGGGCGTCCGGCGAGGCTTTGACCTTCGCCACCCAGCGATCGAAGCCGGCCTGGTCCACGCCGTGCAGCTGGAAGCGCATATCGGTGTAGCCGGCACCGGTGTAGTTACCGGAGTAGCCCCAGCTGTCGCCCGGCTTGTTGAGCACGGCGTGCAGCATCGATTGCATGCCCGGCATCGCGTAGATCATCCCGGCGAGCGTCGGGGCGTACAGGGTGTTCATCTGGCTGGTGGCGGTGATCGTGAAGCGCACCGGTACGTCCACCGGCAGCGCCAGCTCATTGACCGTGGCGATGCCCTGTTCCGGGTAGATGAACAGCCATTTCCAGTCCATCGCCACCACCTGGATATCCAGGTGCTTCGTGCCGGCGGGGATGGGCCGGCCTGCCGAGAGGCGATCCAGCGGCCGGAAGGGATCCAGCTTGTGCGTCGTTACCCAGGTGATGGCACCGAGGATGCCGATGATCACCAGCGGGATCGTCCACACCACCAGCTCGATGCGGGTGGAGTGGGTGAAGCTGGGATCGTAGGCCTGGGGGTTCCTGCCCTTGCGGTAGCGCAGGGCGAACACCACGATGAGCGCCAGCACGGGGATGACCACCAGCAGCATCAGCCCGGTGGCGACGAGGATGAGGTTGCGCTCCTGGAGGGCGATGTCCCCACCCGGGTTCATCACGACCATGTCGCAGCCGCTGAGGAAGGGGAGCACGGCCGCCGCAGCAGCGCGTCTTGCCCATTTTGTGGCGAAGGTTTGACCAGTCATGGGCGCAAAGGCTAGGCCCATGCCCCCGGATCAGTTTTGACCCTGCGCAGGTTTTGCGGCGTGCTCGGTGCTTGCGACGTTTTGTCCGGCGCATCCCCGGCCTATCTCCGGCGCGCGATCCTGGGCTATACAGGCCGGGCGATGGGCGCCATCGAACTGACACGGGAGACACCGGTGATTCCGCACTACACCGACCACGCGGCCAACGAGCGTACTTACCTGGCCTGGGTGAGAACCGCGATCGCGGTGATGGCTTTTGGCTTCCTGCTGGAACGCTTTGACCTCTTCCTGGCCTTTGCCATGGCCACCGCGCCGCGACCGGCCGTGGCGCTGAATTCCCGGGCGACGGAACTGCTCGGCCTGGGCCTCATCCTGCTGGGCGCATGGATGACCCTGCTCTCCACGCTGCGCTATCGCCGCAACCGCCGGCAGATCGACGACACCGAAACGCACGGCTACACGGATACCGGGCCGCAACGAGCCCTGTCCTGGCTCGTGGTGATCATGGGCGTGTTCCTGGCGGCCTATGTGGCGCGCCAGCTCATCGCCATCGCGGCCTGACGCGCCGGCTTACTGCAGCAGCCGGTTGATCTCCTCGACATCCTTCAGCTCCGCCGCGCCCACGGTGCGCTTCAGCAGCAGCTTGTTGAGGATGAACTGGTGGCGCAGCGCGGTGTACTGGCTGCGGATCTCGGCGAGGATCTGAATCGCCACCACGACGTTGGTCAGGCTCTGCGTGCCGATGTCGTAGCCGGCGCGTAGCGAGGCGAGCGACTTCTTCGCGGCGTCCACGGCTTCGCGGGCGTCGTTGACCTGGCCGATGCCGGCGATGACCAGGTTGTAGTAGTTCATGGCATCGCGCGCCGTCTGCCGGCGCACGGTTTCCAGGTCACCCTGGTCGGCGTCGCGCTGGTGGATCGCCTGGCGCACCTGGGACTGGGTGAGGCCGCCACTGAACAGCGGCACGGCGAGGACGAGGCCCACCGTCGTGCTGCCCGGACCGTAGCCCGCGCCACCGCGGTAGGCGTTGGACCATGCGCCCGCCTTGTCGTAGCCCACCGCGAGGTTGAGCGTCGGCAGGTGGCCGCTACGCGCCGCGTTGATCGAGTGCTCGTCGGCGGTGACCAGCCGGCTGGCCGCGACCACTGACGGGTTCTGGTTCATGGCTTCTTCGACCCACGCATTGGCGTTGTTCGGCGTCGGCGGTTCCATCGGGAGGTCTTCGCGCAAGGTCTTCAGCGTGCCCGGCTCCTTGCCGGTCAGCTGCTGAAGCGCGCGGCGCGCATCCTTCAGCGCGGTCTCGGCATCCACGCGGGACGACTTGATGAACAGGTAGTACGCACGCGACTGGGTGAGTTCGGCCTCGGGCGCGAGGCCCTTCTCGAACAGCACGGTGGCCTGGTCGAACTGCTGCTTGTACGCGTCTTCGTAGGAGCTGAAGACTTCGACCTGGTCCTGCGCCACCAGCACGTTGAAGTACGCCTGGGTGGAACGGACATAGAGGTCCTGCAGCTCGCCCTCGTACGTGGCTTCCTGCGCGTCGGCCGTCGACTTCGCCTGCCGCTCGCGGGCGAACTTGGAGAGGTCGAGCACGGTCTGGTCGAGGGTCAGGGTGAGGTCGCGCTGGCGGCTATGGCCGTTGGCCGACGAGGTGTTGGGCGTGCCGTCCTCGTTGGTGCTGCCGGAGTACGCCGGGTGGAACTGTTGCAGGCTAAGCCCGGCCGATAGCTGCGGCAGCAGCGCGGCGCGGGCCTGCGGTACGCCTTCGGCCACCACCAGGCGGCGCGCATCGGCGCTCTGCAGGACGGGGTCGTTGGCGACGGCCTCGCGATAGATGTCCATCAGGTCTTCGGCCGCGGCCAGGGAAGGCAGGCAACCGGCGATGGCGAGCAAACCAGCCAGGCAACCCGGCAGGGTCTTGGTGCGCATTGGATCATTTCCCCGTAAGGCGCCGAAGCATACGGGGTCGTTAGCAAGGGCTATGCCACCACGCGGAAGTGGCGTGTTGACGGGCGCCGATGGGTGCCGGCGCGGCCGGCGAGCGTGTCCGCGGACAGCGCCGCGCGGACACCGGCGGTCAGTCCCGGAGGATCACACCGGGGCCCAGGTGCTTTCCTCGCGCACCGGCTGGGCCGCGCGCACGCTCAGCTCATACCAGTGCTCCTTCCCCTTGGCGTCGTGGTACTTGCGCAGCACCGGTGCCAGTTCGTTCTCGGCGCACCAGGTGGCGAAGACCTTCCAGGCCGCGTTGTACGGGTGCGTCGGATTACGGATGTCGTAATCCGGCGTCCAGCGGAAGGTCTGCAGGATCAGCGCGACGGTGTTGTTCTGGCCGGCACCGAGTCGCACGGGTTTCACCTCGGCACCGGCCAGGATGCGCGAGGTAAACTCGGTTTTCGCGGTGTCGAAGAATTCCTGCACCTGGCGCAGGTCGCGCTCGCCGCAAGGGCCGTTCGCGCTAGCGCTGCGCTCCAGGTCCTGCAGGCAATCGGCCTTGATGCAGTTCTCGGTGATGCGGAGCATCGAGCCCAGGGTGGGAGCCGGCATGGTCGTGCACCTCTTCGAAGTCGTCAGTGGGTGCCGCTGGCATCGGCCACGGGGGAGGTCCCGGGCGGCGTGGGCTCGTTGCCCCACCCACCGCCGAGGGCACGGATCAGGTTCACCGTGGCGCCTGCCTGCTCGCCACGCAACCGGACCTCGTTGAGCCTCGCTCCCAGCACGACGCGCTCGGCATCCAGGATGTTCAGATAGTCGACGGAACCGTCTTCATATTGCGCTTTCGACAGGCCGAAGGCACGCGTGGACGCGCTCACCGCCTCGCCCTGCACGGCGGTTTGCGCCTGCAGGATGCGCAGGGTGGAAAGCCCGTCCTCGACGTCCCGGAAGGCCACGAGCACCTGGCCGCGGTACTGCGCCACGCTCTCCTCGTAGCGTGCCCGCGCCTGCTCCAGGTTGCCCTTGCGGATGCCGCCGTCGAACAGCGGCAGGTTGATCGCCGTCCCCACCAGCGGGCCAAGCAGGAACGACCGGCTCGACCACTTGAAGACGTTGGACAGGCTCTCCGCTTCGTAGCCACCCGTGCCGGTCAGGATGATCGAAGGAAAATACGCCGCCTTCGCCACGCCGATGCGCGCGTTGGTCGCGGCCATGGCGCGCTCGGCGGCAGACACGTCCGGGCGGCGTTCCAGCAGGCTGGACGGCAGGCCGGGCGGGATGCGCAGCTCAACGGGTTGCAAGGGCGTGGGCGCGAAGGTGAAGTCGGCCGGGGCCTTGCCCAGCAGCACGGCGAGCGCGTGCTCCCGAATCGCCCGGGCGCGGCGGGCCGACATGGCATCGGACTTGGCCGTGGCCAGCTCGGCCTCGGCCTGGGCCCGGTCGAGGTCCGTGGTCTCGCCGGCTTCGAGCCGGTTGGAAACGAATTTCAGGGTTTCCTGGCGTAGCTCGATTGCGCGGTCATACACCGCCAGCTCGGCGTCCAGCTCACGCAGCTGGAAATAGTTCTGGGCGACGTCGGCCTGCAACATCAGCTGCACCGACTGGAACAGGGCCTGCGCCTCCTGGCTCTCGGCGCGCGCGGCGGCGACGGTCGACGCCACGCGGCCAAACAGGTCCACCTCGTAGGCGATGTTCGCCTGCGCACGCCACACCGTCTGCGCGTCCGGGCGCACGCCCGTCGGCGGGACGCCAAGTGACTCGGGCGCGTTCTGCTGCCGGGTGGGGCCGAAGCCGGCCGAGATATCGGGGAAGCGTGCTGCCCCCGCGGTCCGTTCGGCACCGCGGGCTTCCTGTACGCGGGCGGCCGCGGCGGCGAGGCCGGGATTGCCGGCAAGGGCCTGGGTTTCCAGGTCGTCGAGCTGTGCGTCGTTGAATACCTTCCACCATGCACCGCGCGCGGCGGCCTCGGCCGGCAGCGCCGGCTGCCAGGTGCCCGCCGCATCGCTACCCAGCTCCTTGTACGCCACCGGCGCGTGGACGTCGGGGACGGCGTACTTCGGCGCGAGGGAGCACGCCGCGAGGCTGGCGGTGATGACGGCAGCGAGGATCGTGCGTTGGATGCGCATCAGCCTGCCCTCTCCGGAATGGCGTCCTCGATGCCGATGACGCGTCCGTTGCGGCCATGCTTATCTTCCAGCTGGTGGGCACCGGCCAGCATGCGCATCAGCACGTAGAACACCGGTGTCAGCAACAAGCCGAACAAGGTGACGCCGAGCATGCCGAAGAACACGGCGATACCCATGGCATGGCGCGTTTCGGAACCGGCGCCATGCGAGAGCACCAGCGGCACCACGCCCATGATGAAGGCGATGGAGGTCATCAGGATCGGGCGAAGACGCAGGCGGCTGGCTTCGATCGCCGCATCGACAATGCTGCGCCCCTGGATCTCCAGCTCGCGGGCGAACTCAACGATCAGGATGGCGTTCTTCGACGCGAGGCCAACAAGCACCATCAGGCCCACCTGGGTGAAGATATTGTTGTCACCGTTATCCAGCCACACGCCGACCAGCGCGCAGAGCAGGCTCATCGGCACGATGAGGATCACGGCCAGCGGCAGGGTCAGGCTCTCGTACAGCGCGGCCAGCGTGAGGAACACGAGCAGCAGGCTCACGGGGAAGACCACCACCGCCGTGTTGCCGGCGATGATCTGCTGGAAGGTCAGGTCGGTCCATTCCAGCTTGAAGCCGCGTGGCAGGGTTTCCGCGGCGACGCGTTCCACGGCGGCCTGGGCCTGCCCCGAGGAGTAGCCGGGCGCCGGGCCGCCGTTGATATCGGCGGCGAGGTAACCGTTGTAGCGGACCACCGACTCGGGCCCGAACGTAGTGGAGACATTCACCAGCGACGACAGCGGAATCATCGCGCCATCGAGGTTGCGGGTTTTCAGCTGGCCGATGTCTTCCGGATGCGAGCGGAACGGTGCATCGGCCTGCACGCGCACCTGGAACACACGGCCGAAGCGGTTGAAGTCGTTGACGTACTGCGAGCCGAGGAACACCTGCATGGTGTTGAAGACGTCGGTCACCGCCACACCGAGCTGTTTCGCGTTGTCGCGGTCGAGGTCCACCTTCAGCTGCGGCACATCGATCTGGTAGTTGGTGAAGGCCGGCCCGAGCTCGGGCGTCTTCGCGGCCTTGGCGAGGAAGGCCTTGGTCACTTCGTTCAGCGCGGTATAGCCCTGTGCGCCGCGATCCTCGATCTGGAACTTGAAGCCGCCGAGCGTGCCGAGGCCCAGCACGGGCGGTGGTGGGAACACGGCGATATAAGCGCCCTTGATGGCCGCGTACTTCTTGTTCAGCGCCATGGCGATGGCGCCGGCCGATTCACTGGCACCATGGCGGTCCGCGGCGGGTGTCAGCTTAAGGAACATCACCACAGAGCTGGACGAGTTCACGAAGCCGTTGATCGACAGGCCCGGATGCTGCACGGCGTGTTCCACGCCCGGTTGCTCAAGGCCGATCCGGCCCATCTCGCGGGTGATCGCATCCGAGCGGTCCAGCGATGCGCCGTTGGGCAGCTGGGCGATGGCGATGATGTATTCCTTGTCCTGCAGGGGCACGAAGCCGCCCGGCACGATGTGGCCCATGAAGGCCGCGCCCGCCAGCAGGACGAGGTAAACCACGATCATCTTCCACTTGTGGCCGATCACCGCCGCCACGCCATTGCCGTAGTGGTCAGATCCTCGCTGGAAGACGCGGTTGAAGGCGCCGAAGAACCTGCCGAGGACGCGATCCATGCCACGGGTCAGCCAGTCCTTCGGTTCCTCCCTGCCCTTCAGCAACAAGGCGGCCATCGCCGGCGAGAAGGTCAGTGAGTTGAACGCGGAGATCACCGTCGAGATGGCGATGGTCATGGCGAACTGCTTGTAGAACTGCCCGGTGAGCCCCGACATGAAGGCCAGTGGCACGAACACGGCCACGAGCGTCAGCGCGATGGCGACGATCGGTCCGCTCACTTCCTGCATGGCCTGGTACGTCGCGTCGCGCGCTGGCAGGCCGGACTCGATGTTGCGTTCGACGTTCTCCACCACGACGATCGCATCGTCCACGACAATGCCGATGGCCAGCACCATGCCAAACAGCGACAGGACATTGATCGAATAGCCCAGCACAAGCAATAGCGAGAACGTACCGACGATCGACACGGGCACCGCCAGCAGCGGAATCAGCGACGCGCGCCACGTCTGAAGGAACAGGATCACCACCAGCACGACGAGGATCACCGCCTCGATCAGCGTGTGGATCACCGCCTCGATACTGGCGCGGACGAAGGTGGTGGGGTCGTAGACGATGCTGTACTCGACGCCAGGCGGCATATCCGGCTGCAGCTCCTTCATCGCGTCGCGCACGTCCTGCGATACCTGCAGCGAGTTGGCGCCGGGTAGCTGGAAGATCCACAGCGCGGCGGCCTCCTTGTTATCCAGCAGCGCGCGTGAGCCAAACTCGGCGGCGCCCAGTTCCACGCGTGCGACGTCGCGCAGGTGGATCAGCGCGCCGTTCTCGCTCTTGAGCACGATGTCGCGGAACTCGTCCTCGGTTTGCAGGCGGCCCTTCGCATTGATGCTCAGCTGAAGCGGCACTTGCCCCTTCATCGGCGAGCCGCCGATCAGGCCAGCCGCCACCTGGACGTTCTGCTCGCGGATCGCGGCGACCACGTCGGCCGCGGTGATGTTGCGTTCGGCCATCTTCGGCGGATCCAGCCACACGCGCATGGCGTAGTCGCCCGAGCCCTTGATCACCACCTGGCCCACGCCGTTGATGCGCTCCAGGCGCTCCTTCACGTTGATCAGCGCGTAGTTGCGCAGGTAGGTCTGGTCGTAGCGGCTGTCCGGAGAAATCAGGTGGACGACGAGGGTGAGCGTCGGCGACGACTTGATCGTCGTGACACCGAGCAGCTGCACGTCTGGCGGTAAGCGGGGCAACGCCTGCGAGACGCGGTTCTGCACCAGCTGCTGGTCCTTGTCCGGATCGGTGCCGAGGCGGAAGGTGACGGTGAGGGCCATGTTGCCGTCGGCACTGGCCTGGGATTGCATGTAGAGCATGCCTTCCACGCCGTTGATCTGTTCTTCGAGCGGCGCCGCCACCGTGTCCGCCAGCACCTTGGGATTCGCGCCCGGGTAGGAGGCGTAGACCACGACGGAAGGCGGCACCACCTCGGGGTATTCCGAGATCGGCAGCTGGAACATGGCGATGACGCCAGCCAGTAGGACCAGCGTGGAGAGCACCCACGCAAAGATCGGCCGGTCGATGAAAAAGCGGGAGATATTCATGGCGCCTCGCTAGGGCCGGCGGCGTTACCGCGTGGCGACGGGATCGTTCTCACCGGACATCGGCACCACCTTGGGATGCACGACATCCCCTGGGTGCACTCGCTGGAAGCCGCTGACGATGATGCGTTCACCGGGTTTGAGGCCGGTGTCGACGATGCGCAGGCCATCGGCGAGGTTGCCCAGCGTGACTTCGCGGTACTGCGCCTTGCTCTTGTCATCGACGACCAGCACGTATTTCTTGGCCTGGTCGGTGGAGATGGCGCGATCGTCGACGAGGATGGCCGGATGCTGTGCCCCGGCGCCGACGGAGACGCGCGCGAACAGGCCAGGCACCAGCGCCCCATCGGGGTTATCGAAGGCCGCGCGGACGCGGATCGTGCCGGTGGTGTTGTTTAGCTGGTTATCTACCGAAGCGACCTTGCCGGTGCGTGGCGTGCCTTCGTCCGTGGCCAGGCCCAGCCGTACCGTCACCTCGCGCTGGCCGACCTGGCTGAGGTCGCGCAGGTAGGTCTGTTCGTCGACATCGAAGTCCGCATAGATCGGCGAGATCGAGACCAGCGTGGTGAGCGACGGCGAACTGTAGCCGGCGGCGACGATGTTCCCGACCGTGCGTTCCGCGCGCGAGACCTTGCCATCGACGGGCGCGGTGATCGCGGTGTAATCGAGATTGACCTTTGCCTCGGTGAGCGCGGCTTCGGCGGCTTTCACGTCCGCGGTTGCCGTGAGCGATGCGTTGAAGCGGTCGTCGAAGTCGCGTTTGGAAATGGCGTTGCCGGCGAGGAGCTTCTGGGCACGGGCGTAGTCCGCCGTGGTGAATACCGCCCGGGCTTTCGCCGCGGCAACCTGGGCCGAGGCGCGCTCCACGGCGGCGGCATAGGGGCGGGGGTCGATAAGGAAGAGCGGATCGCCCTTCTTCACCGTCTGCCCGTCCTTGAAGTACACCTTCACGATGGTGCCCGGCACCTGGGCGCGGATGTCCACGCGCTCGATGGCCTGCAGGCGCCCGGAGTAGGTCTGCCATTCGGCCACCCGCTTACTGACCACCTCGGCCACGTCCACGTCGGCCGCCTGGCCCGCCGCGTCGGGTGCATGTTTCCCGCAGGCCCCCAAACCGAGGGCGAGCAACAGCGTGACCGCGAGAACCGCAGCCGGAGGGCGACGAGCGTCGTTCATGGGTGTGTCCCCAGTGGCGTAGGCGGACGTGCGTTAGTCTCGGCCTGAGTGTCAGCGCGCTTACCCCGCGGCCGATAGAATCCACCTGCCGTCATTTGGACGCTATCGCATTCATGGACGGTCGGTGCTACTACAGGGGCCGTCCCTTCCCCTCCGCCGCGAGATTCCGATGATCGATTCCAAGCCTGTCCTGATCGAAACCACCGGCGGGGGCGCCTACCAGGTGGCCATCGCCGCGCAGGGCCCCACCTTCTTTGCCGACGAGCCGGAAAGCGTGGGCGGCCTGGCCACCGGGCCGACGCCGTACGAGATGCTGAGCGGCGCGCTGGGCGCGTGCACGGCGATGACGATGCAGATGTATGCGCGTCGCAAGGGCCTGCCCGTGTCGAAGATCCAGATCGCCGTCGCCCACAGTCGCGACCCGGCGTCGGGCCGCGATCGCTTCGACCGGCAGATCTACATCGAGGGGCCGCTCGAGCCCGACCAGACGACGCGCCTGATGGAGATCGCCGAACGCTGTCCGGTGGGCAAGACGCTCAGCGGCGGGGCGGACCTGACGAGTCGCCGGGTGGATGCACCGTGTGGCCGTGCCCACGAACCGCCGCGCGATTGCATGCACGAGCCGGCCATGCTGCGGACGTGCGAGGAGTTTGAGGCGACCGGCTGAGCCGCACCGGCTCAGACGCGGGTCAGCGCGACATCGCCCACGAGGGCGTAGTTGTGCATCGGTCGCTGCGCGCCATCGCTCGCCGTGTAGGCATCGGTATCGCCGGCGGAGTCACGAATGTTGCTTCGGGGGCCACCCGTCCGCCCGGCGATGGACGCCGGCTCGGCAGGGTCGCCCCAGCCCAGGGTCAGCTTCGTTGCCGCTGCGGGAAGCGGCACTTTCAACGTCAGCCTGAGCATGTCGCCAGCGACCACGTTGATGGCGGCGATCAGGTTGTTGTCTGTCGTACTCACGGGAACCACGGCGTTGCTCGCATCACGCAGATCCAGGCCATGGTTGCGCGTCGGTGATACCCAGCTCGTATCCAGCGTGAGGACGCCATCCGGCACGTTGAACAGGACGTAGATCGTGCGTGGGCCGGTCACGATGGCGGCGAGCATGTCCAGCGCCGGGTTGCGCATCGGTACGCCGGCCTGCCGGTCCGTGACGAGCTGCTGGATGGCCCGCGCAAAGTAGCGGCCTTGCCAGCGATGGCTTTCATTGGTCAGGTGCAGCATCGGCTGGCCCTGCGCGGACTCGTCGAAGTAATCGAACAGGTATTGCGGATTGACCATGCGCATCGTCGCGCTGGCCAGGCAGGCATCGCGCTGCGCGAGCGCGATGAAGGGATTGCAAAAAGCGAGGCTGCCGCTGCCGTAGCTGTTATGGCTGCATACCTGGGCCACGAGCCAAAGAGGCCGCCAGGCCTGCTCGGGGATAAGCACCTGGCAGAGCTTCAGCCAGTGCGCGCGCTCGAGTGCCGTGAGTTTTGATTTGTACGACGCGCGCGTTTCGCTACCGCCGGTGGAATCGGCCTCGCCCTGCTGCCATGTCGTGGCCAGCCAGCCGATGGTTCCACCCGTGGTGGCGGCTTCGGCGCGCATCAGCGCGACCATCGCTTGCAGGCGCACCTGGCTGTTCTTCCAGCCCTGGTAACCGCTGAGGTTGGTATCGGCCAGGAAGCTGGCGAAGTAGCCGATGGGCCGGCCACCTTCGGCGCTGGTAAAGGCGCTGTACTGGCTGAATTGTGCGGTGAAGGGCACGCCGGTCCGTGCTGCCGTGTAGTCCACCAGGCCATCCGCGCAGGCGTTCGTGCCGACCTCACCGCCGGTGCCGTGGCCGGTGTTGGATTCCACGAGCGGGATGAAGCTGGTCATCGCCGCCGGATCCGTGCCCGGGCGAACACCCCCATTGAAGGTGACGTTGGCATAGATCTGTTCAAGCGTCAGCGCGGGATTGCCGCCGGTGCCCACGGCGTTGGACTGGCCGTGGAACATGATGAGTTCGCGGCGTGCACGCGTGATGACGCCGGGGGGCGACGTGTCCGCCGCATCGGCGCCGCTGCTGAGCAGCCAGGCCAGGCTCGCCGCGCCGGTGGCGCGGGCCATGCTGGCGGTGCCAAGGGCGGCAAGGCTCTGCCGCAAGAAGTCACGTCGCGAGCCGGAGCGATCGTCCTGCGTCATCGTGGCGCCTCACCTGCGTGGTCCGCGGGAATGCGAGGCTTGATAGTAGGCACGCCAACGCGATGCGCGAATGACGGTTGCCGTCTTCGCGCATCGGTTGTTCAGCATTTACCAGGGAAGCGTCTTGCCCAGGTAGGTGAAGGTACCGGTCGGGCCGTTCGCATCCAGCAGGGCCATCTCGACGCTGGACTTCGCACCCGTGGGCACGTCGATCTCGCCGTTACCGCCATTCATATCCGTCTGCACGTAGCCCGGGTGGATGGCGTTGACCTTGATCGGCGTGTCGCGCAGCTCGTAGGCGAGATGCACGGTCCACGCGTTCACCGCGGTCTTGGAGACGTTGTAGGCCGGGATCTTGAAGCCGTAGATCGACGACGACGGATCGTTATGCAGCGCGAGCGAACCGAGCTGGCTGGAGACGTTGACGATGCGGCCCGCCGGCGATGCCTTGATCAGCGGCAGGAACGCCTTGGTCACTTCCACGACGGCGAAGAGGTTCGTATCGAACGTGTCGCGCCAGGTGTCGACCGTCTGCTCGGACGGGGCCTTGTCCAGCGCATCGAGGAGGATGCCCGCGTTGTTGACCAGGATATCGAGGCGGCCGTAGGTCTCGGTCACTTCGCGTGCCGCTGCCGCGACCGACGCCGGGTCGGCCACGTCAAGCACGATCGGATCGACCGGGAGACCCTCGTCGCGGAGTTTCTTCGCCGCTTCCGCCGTGCGCGCCGCGTCGCGGCCCGCCAGCAGGGTACGAACGCCGGTGGCCGCGATCTGGCGGACCGTCTCGAAGCCGATGCCGCGGGTCGCGCCCGTGACAAGTGCAACCTTCTGTGACTCATTCATTGCCGTGGATCTCCTGCCCGTAGGCCATGGGGTGGGTGCATCCTCTTTCACCTATGGGCGGATTGACGACTATGCAACGGGGCCTGGGTGGCTTATCGAGCGACGAGGGCCGCGATCGCCGCTTCGAGTCCCGTCGTGCCCCTGGTCGCCCCTGCGCCGAAATCAATCCACCCTTCGTTGAAGCCATCGATCATTCGCATGCGTGGCGTTGGGTTTTTCATCCCTTCGCTGGAGAACCGCGCTTCCCAGGTGTCGCGCGGA
The DNA here is from genome assembly GCF_006385595.1 of Luteibacter pinisoli. Taxonomy (NCBI): domain Bacteria; kingdom Pseudomonadati; phylum Pseudomonadota; class Gammaproteobacteria; order Lysobacterales; family Rhodanobacteraceae; genus Luteibacter; species Luteibacter pinisoli. The sequence goes on along the minus strand of NZ_CP041046.1, from coordinate 68,152 downwards.
ACCACGCGCGCACGCACGTCTGTACCAAGCGCCTTGGTGAGCGCCGCTGCGATGTCGTTCGGGCTCACTCGCTCGGGGCCTTCGAGCTCGACGATGCGAACGCCTTCGCTGCGCTCGGTGAGCAGGCGCGCAGCCGTTTCGCCGACGTCCTTCGTGGCGACCATGGCGATCTTCCGGTCCAGCGGCGCGAGGTAGCTGTCGATGACGCCATGTTCGCGAGCGGAGGCGATGTCCCATTGTGCGTTTTCGATGAACCAGCCCGCGCGCAGGAAGGTCACCGGCATGGGCAGCCGGCTGAGTACCTGTTCCATGCGGCCCAGGCGCGAGAGCAGGTTCTCCTGCGTGGCGTCGGCGCCGATGGTGGAGAGCGCAACGACGCGGTCGGGGCGCGCGGCGAGGAGGGCGTCATGGATCGACGTGATCGCCGGGTCAGCACTGGTGAGGAAATCGGGGGCCGGGTCGAACTGCGGGGGGAGCAGGATGAAGACCGCTTCCGCGCCCTCGAAGGCTCGGGTAAGCGCGGCGGTATCGCCGAACCCGGCCAGGGCGACGTCCGCGCCACGGGCGGCGAACGGGGCGGCGCGGGCGGCATCGCGCACAACGGCGCGGACGGGCTGGCCAGCGGCGAAGAGGGCATCGGCGAGGGAACCGCCGACCTGACCGGTGAGGCCTGTGATGGCGTACATAGGGTTCTCTCGTTGGGGGACGAAGAGAAGGTAGGGCGTCGCTGGTCGTGACTGAAGCGACATTTAGTCAGTTCTTTCGTGACACTGGATCATCAATGGGCGTGGTAAAACGCTGGCTATCCTCCGTCAGGCACGCCCCGCCATGCCCACCGATTCCCGCCTGCTCGGCAACCTGTCCGTCCTGGTCGCGGTAGTCGATACCGGCAACTTCGCCCGTGCCGCCGAGGCCCTGAACCTCACGCCCTCCGGGGTGAGCCGGGCGGTAAGCCGGCTGGAAACGCGGCTGGGCGTGCGCCTGCTGCATCGGACCACGCGGTCGGTCACGCTGACGGACGAAGGCGAGCGGCTGTATGCGCAGGCCGGTCCGTTGCTCTCCAGCCTCGAGGATGCGGCGCTGTCGGCCGCCGGTGACGCGCAGACCGTACGGGGGCGCCTCCGCGTCAGCCTCGATCCGATGTTCTCCTGGCAGGTGGTTGCACCGCGGCTCCATGAGTTCCTGTCGCGCTATCCCGATCTGCAGATGGAGATCGTGACTCGCGACGAACTCGGCGACCTCATCGCCGAGGGCATCGATGTCTCGGTGCGCTTCTGCGAACCACCGTCGTCCTCCCTCGTCGCGCGCAAGCTGCTCGATACGCGCGTGCTCACCGTTGCCGCGCCCGCGTATCTCGCCGCGAATGGCACGCCGAAGACACCGGCCGACGTGGCAACGCACCGGTGCATCCAGTTCCGCGATCCGGCCACGCGCCGGCCGTTCGACTGGGAGTTCCACCGCCGCGGCAAGGTGCTTGCCGTGCAGACCGAAGGCCCGCTACTGGTCAACGACTCCGGCACGATGTTCTCGGTGTGCCTGGCCGGTGCGGGCATCGCCCAGGTGCTGGCCGTCAGCGTGCGCGATGCGATCGCCGACGGCCGGCTGGTGGAACTGTTTCCCGAGTGGAACGGAGAGACGTTCCCGCTGTACGCGTTCTATCCCTCGCGCCGGCATGCGCCGCCGAAGGTCAGGGCGTTCGTGGATTTCTGTGTCGAGCTTGCAGGTGAGCGAGGCGCCTGAGACGCGTCGCCCGACTCACATCGACAGCGGGCTCATCCGCTGGAGCTGACCCTGCCAGTGGTCGCCTGGGGTATCGAGCCCTATCTGGAGCTCGTCCGTACCCAGAGGCCTCGCCACGAACGGGGCATCCCGCACCGTGTCGCAGAATCCATCCGCGCCCGGTCCGATCTCTGAGCGATAGGCCACGCGGTTACCGTAGTCGGTGAGGCCTGCCATCGTGACGCGACAGTTATAGGGATCGCCAAGGGCAAGGGTGGCCTTCGGCCCGTCGAAGTGGACGGTAAGGATCATCTGTTTCTTGCCCGTCCAGACCATGCCACGCCACGCACCCGTGGGCGGCGTCGCCGAGGCGACCAGCGGAACAAGGAACAGCAACACAGCGGCGGAGATGATCCGCGAGACTTTCGAATGCACAGGCGTTCTTCCCTGGAGTGGCTGACATCGACGGCATGTCCCGGGCGCGAACCTGCGGCCGGGTTGCGCAAGAAATTGTCAGCAGCCCGTGCACTCGTCAACAAGCAAGATCTTGCGCTACGCCAGATGCGGATGGTTTCGCAGATGCTCCGCTAGTAGATCGATGAAATAGCGCACCTTTGATGAACCGTACTTGCTCTCCCGGTGCAGGATATGGATCGGCCACGGTGCTTCCTCGTAGTCGGCAAGGACGACGCGCAGCTTGCCGCTGGCCACCTCCTGGCCCACTTGGTACGAGAGCAATCGGGCCAGGCCCATGCCGGCCACGGCGCCTGCCACCGCGGCATCGTTGCTTGAGACCGTGAGCCGCGGCTTCATCCGTACCGTCGTCGGATCATCGAGCGCGCCGAACTTCCAGTCGACACGGGGCGAGATGCCGGTCGAGGCAATGATGTGGTGTTTCAGCAGATCCGCCGGGTGTTCGGGCGTGCCGTGCTCGGCGAGGTACTCCGGCGAAGCGACCAGCACGCAACGTACCTGGCCCACCCGAAGCGCCCGCAGGCTCGAATCGGGGAGGTGGCCGATGCGCACCGCCACGTCGATGCCTTCGTCGACCAGATTGACCACGCGGTCCAGGAAATACGCGGAGACATCCACCTCGGGGTGCATCTTCAGGTACCGCGCGATGCACGGCATGACGAACCAGCGCCCGAACAACACGGAGGCGGTGACCGAGAGGTTGCCCTTCGGGGTGGCGTTGACGCCGGCGGCGGCCTCGCTCGCTGCGACGATACTGGCCAGGATCTGCCGGGTGTCATCGAGGTAGCGTCGGCCTGCCTCGGTCAGGCGGACATTGCGCGTGGTTCGCGCCAGCAGCTTCACGCCGAGGCTTTCCTCCAGCGCCGCGATGGCCCGGGTGACGGCCGCGGGGGATAGGTCCAGCCGCCGGGAGGCGGAGGCGAAGCTCTCGTCCTCGCCCACCGCCACGAAAACCTTCATAAGGTGAATCTGGTCCATACCCGCGCGCCAGGCGACATAGTGTGCGTCGAGCATACGACATTGTTGCGCGGACTTTGGCTTGGCATTCCTTACCGCGAGCAATGATTCCGCTACGCGCAATAGTCAATTGCGCACAGCCCGGTTCCCGATCACCGAGCCGACCGAGAGAATACGAACACGACAAAGAGGTTCTGGGCATGCGCGAACATCGACAGTTCCATGACGGCGAGCGCGCGGTGCAGCGACGTGCCGGCGAGGAGGCTATCGCCGACCATCGAATCGGGCTCATCCACGACAGCGTCATCGGTGGCGCGCGTCCCTTTATCGCTGCGCAATTCATGGTCGCGCTCGGTAGCGTCGATCCCGCCGGGCGGGTATGGGCGTCTATCCTTTTCGGAAAGCCTGGGTTTGCGCACACCCAGGACGGCAGCGTGATCGAGATCGATATTCCGGCTAGCCGCCGCGACGTTGACGACCCGCTGTGGGGAAATATCCAGGCCAACAAACCTCTAGGCATCCTGTTCATTGAACTGGGCTCGCGGCGACGCTATCGCGTGAATGGGCTGGTGTCCCGCCTGGATGACGAGCGCATATGGATCAGCGTCCGTGAGGCGTTTCCCAACTGCCCGAAGTACATTCAACGACGTCACCTTCGGTCGCTGGATGCGCCGGACGGAATATCACAGTCGGTGACGGGCTCGACCCTCTGTGGCACGGTCGAAGACATCGTCAGGAGTGCCGACACGTTCTTCCTCGCAAGCCACCACGTAGCGGACGGTGCTGACGTCTCTCACCGTGGTGGCGATCGCGGGTTTATCCACGTTGTGGACAAGGGCACACTGCGCTTCCCGGATTATCCAGGGAACAGCCTCTACAACACGCTGGGTAACCTGCAGGTGGATCCGAGAGCGGGTATCTGCATCCCCGATTTCGTCAACGGACGCCTTCTCCAGCTCACGGGCACGGCGTCACTTGAGTGGGATCAGATCGACCCGGGTGACGAGTCGGGAGGTACACGTCGCTTTGTCACGTTCACTGTGGGGGGCTGGATCCTCCGGGATGCGATGCCGAAGGCCGCCTGGGAGTACGGCGATAGTTCACCGTTCAATCCTCCCGTGGTGCCATGACCACCACCTTGCCACCCGCACGCCCACTCTCCACCAGGTTCAGCGCGGCGTTACCTTCCGCCAGCTCGAAGCGCTGGGCCGACAACACCGGGCGCAGCTTCCCTTCATCGGCGAGCTTCGTGGCTTCGGCCATGATCTCGCCGTGGTGTTCGCGGCCCTTGCCGGTAAGCAGCGGCATCAGGGTGAAAACACCGGAGTAAGTCGCTGCGCGGAAGGACAGCGGTGCGAGTGCATGCGTGCCCCAGCCGAGACTGCTGACGACGTGACCACCGTAACGACGTGCGGCGATGAACGCGGCGTCGAGTGTGGCGCCGCCGAGCGTGTCGTAGACCACATCAAAGCCTTCGCCGCCAGTGTGCGTATCGACAACGTCAGCCATCGGCGCGTCGCGATCAATCCACGTCGCACCCAGGCCGGTGATGATGTCCTTCTGCGCCTGGCTGCCGGTGGCGAACACGCGCGCACCACGGGCCACGGCGAGCTGCACCGCCATGCTGCCGACGCCACCCGCGCCAGCGATGACGAGCACGGACTGGCCGGCCTGCACCCTGGCGCGGTCGACCAGGCCTTCCCATGCGGTGATGAAGACGAGCGGCAAGGCGGCTGCTTCAACCAGCGGCATGGCAGACGGTGCATGGGCAAGGAGGCGCGCATCGACCGCGGCGTACTGGGCGAGCGAGCCCTGCACGCCGGCGACGCCACCGGTCATGCCGTACACGGCGTCGCCCGCCTTGAAGCCTTCCACGCCCTGGCCGACGGCTTCCACCCGGCCGGCCATGTCGATGCCGAGGATGGCCGGGGCCGGCTGGCGGGCATGGCCGCCCTGGCCAGCGCGGATCTTGCCGTCGAGCGGGTTGAGGCCGGCGGCGGCGATGCGGACCAGGACTTCGCCCGGGCCAGCGACCGGGCGGTCGACGGTCACGAGGCTGAGGGGCTGGCCAGCGGCCTCAAGGCGCAGGGCGGACATCGTGGCATGCGTGTTCATGGGCATTCTCCGAAGGCGACGGCGCCGCCAATGGGGCTACGTTAGGCCATGCCCTGACGCATGGGAACGCCACAAATTGCACGAAAGGCATGCATAAATGCATGATTCATCCATGGAATGGAGCGACCTGAAAATCTTCCTTGCCGTCGCCCGCGGGGGCACCCTCGGCGCCGCCGCCCGCGACCTTGGCCAGACCCAGCCCACCATGGGCCGGCGGATCCGGGCGCTGGAGGAGGCGTTGGGCACGACGCTGTTCCAGCGTACCAGTGAAGGATTCGTGCTCACCGACGAAGGGGCCGCCGTCCTGGCACACGCCGAACGGATGGAAGCCGAAGCCCTCGGCATCGCCCGGGCGGCGAGTGGGCAAGTCGGCGCGCTCGACGGCGTGTTGCGCGTGTCGTCGTCGGACTGGTTCGGTGCACACGTGCTCACCCAGGCGATAGCGGCCCTCGGCGTGCGCCATCCGGCCATCGTCGTCGAGCTGATCACCGATGCGCGCCTGTTGAGCCTTGCACGACGCGAAGCGGATCTGGTCTTCCGGATCACGCCCTTCGACGAACCGGACATCGCCCAACGGCGACTGATGACCATGCCCTATGCGGCATACACCGCGACAGGCAGCACAGCGCTCGATCGTGTCGTCACGATGGACACCGCTTTCGGCGGCATGCCCGATGTCGCCTGGCTGCGCCAACAACTTCCGGATGCGAGAGTGGCCTTTCGCAGTAACAGCCGTGAGGCACAGGCGCGGGCGTGCGCACACGGCATGGGGATTGCGGTGTTGCCCTGCCCGTTAGGTGATGCGACGCACGGCATCGAGCGGATCGACCTGGGTGAAGCGCCGCCGGGGCGGGACGTGTGGCTGGGGTATCACCGGGATTTGCGGCATTTGCCGAGGTTGCGGGCGTTTGTGGAGGAAGTGTTGGCCATTCCGGTCGCAGCCACGTGAGGCCAAAGCGGCCTCACGTCAATCACCGAATCTCAGGATGGGTTCCTCATAATCCAGAACACCTTTCGCTGCTTCGCCGCCGAGAAAAACCTGAACGTTCGGAACCGCGCTATTCGGAACGGATGCCGCGATAAGTTTCCGATCGGCCCAGCACTCGATCTGGCAACCGAGATTCAGCAGATCCCGAGCGATGCGATCTTTTTCATCTGCGAAGAACAGGACTATCCGCATCAAGGAACACGGTGTTTCACGAGCGACGTGCCGGAGCCAAAGTACGCCTTCTCTCGCATCCACCGAGACGACATCCCCGATGTTTGCATCCGTCGCGAAGAACGGGATGTTGTCCAGCGTGAAGAAACCTTCCATGGGTCCGGGTAACGCCCACACCGATTCCGAGCCGATGCCGGGATAGCCATCGTCGTCCTGCTCTATGTGCAAAAACACCTTGACCCGGTCTTCCATCACTTAGCGTCCCTACTTGGCTCGGTACGTATAGGAAGTCTTTTCACGCGGAAGAAAAGTCGCGATCAGCGGGAACAGGCGCTAGCTCACGCTCCTTGTCTCCAACAGATGGCGGAGAAGCCATTGCGCCGCTGGTCCCAGGCGGGGTTCCATGAGATACGCGCAGCTCATGACAAACCGGAGAGGTGGCTCGAAATCCTCGGGCCAAACGACCTTCAGGCGCCCATGCGCGATGTCGTCCTCCACCATGTGCAACGGCATGGTGCCCCATCCAAGTCCGGCCAACAGCATCGCATGCTTGACGCCCAGATCGGCGAGCCGCCAGTTTCGTGCCGAGAGCACGCCAAGGTCAGGATTCGAGTCCGGAACCGAACCGTCGGTCAGCACCAGCTGCACGTGCTGCTGGAGCGCATGGGTGTTGATCGGCCCCTCCACGGCTGCGAGCGGGTGTTCCGATGAGACGACGGGCACCAGCTCCATAGTGAAAACGGGAAAGCTCTTCATCGCGCCGTCCGTGTAGATGGCGGGGAACAAGCCGATCATGGACGTCCCGTCGAGCACCATCTGCGCGGGAACGCCGAGATTCCGAACACAGATGCGCGGAGGGACCGTCGGGAACTGCTGGGCGAACACCTTCAGTGCGGTCAGAAGCATCGGCATCGGGAACATCGAATTCACGACGATGGACACTTCGCCCTCGAGCCCACTGGCAAGGCTCTCCGCCGACTCCTTGAAGGTATCCGCCTCCTGGGCGATGCGCCGCGCGCGTACCAGCAGGATGCGTCCTGCGTCGGTGAGCGTGGGTCGATACGCCGACCGATCGAAGAGAGGCAGGCCGATCTGTGCCTCAAGCTTCTGGATCCCGTAAGTGACTGCGGAGCGTGCGCGGTTAAGCCTTTTCGCGGCGACTGTGAAACTCCCCTCGTCAACGACGGTGAGGAAGATCTGGATTTGATCAAGTGTGAGCGCATCCATGTTCGAAATTATAGGCAGAGACCGCCTACTTTTCTCCAGTTTTTTCGTGTGGACGGCCGCCCAATAATTGAACGGCAAGCTTCCCGATCAGCCCTGCCAGCGGCAGGACACGGGGGGTCATCTCACCACAATCCGACGTCGCTTTAGCGAAGGAGTCAAAAATGAGTTCGTTCCGTTTCGACCAGCATGGACCTATCGGCAAGCTGATCCTGGTCGGGGATGCCGACAGCCCGCCGGGTGCTGACTTCCCATCATCGTTGCGTGCCGCCGTTCATGCAGCGCAGGAGAGCGACATTCGCGTGCTCCATCTGACGTCCGAGTCCGGCAACTTCGCCGTGGCGGACGATCTGGGCGTAATCGGCGAACACGGGTCGAAGTTCCTCGAAGCCTTCGCCGCCGATATCTTCGCCTCCTTTCGCATGATCGAGGAACTGCCCTTCCCGACTGTCGCCTCGGTGGGCGGCATGGCACTTGGGGGTGGATTCGAGATGCTGCTCGCTTTCGACTTCCTGGTCGTGACGGACTCGGCGGTGCTCCTCTTTCCGGAAGTTTCCGCTGGCCAATTTCCCCTGGCTGGCGGCGTGCAGCGCCTGGCCAATCGAATCGGGAGTGCCCGCGCGACACGCCTGGTCCTCCTCTCGGAACCCATCGCCGGCAAGACGGCCGTCGATCTGGGCATCGCGACCCATGCCGCGGCCGACGGCGAGCTGGAGAAGGTCGCTGACGGGCTCGTCGAGCACCTGGCGACCGGCCCGACCCTCTCCTATGGCAAGGCAAGCGCGCTCATTCGCACATGGTCGTCCGGTGGCGTGACGGCGGCGGACGCCATCACCACCCAGCTCGCCAAGGGCATCCTTGACACCAAGGACGGTGCGGAAGGGATGGCTATAGCGGTAGCCGCGGTGCGCAAGCACCAGCCGGTTCCGAAGATCGAATTCTCCGGCCGATAAGGCCACGACCTGGACTACCGGAAGATGGAAAATCTTATGTCGTTCAAAGATCGCGATAGCTCAATCAAGCAGACCTTCATCGAGACCAACGGCGTCACGCTCAATGTGGTTGAGCAGGGGGAAGGTCCGGCGGTGCTTTTCGTGCACGGTTTCCCCGGAGGATGGCGGGATTGGCGCCGCCAGATGGCCGCTGTAGCGGCGGCTGGCTTTCGCGCAATCGCGCTCGATACGCGCGGCTACGGCGAAACGTCGAAGCCCGACGATCCAGCGCTTTACACGATTTTTTATCACGTCGGGGATCTCGTCGGCATCCTGGCAAAACTAGAGATCAAGCGGGCAACGCTCGTCGGCCATGACTTCGGAGCCTCAGTGGCCTGGAACGCGGCGATGATGCGTCCGGATATCTTCGACGGCGTCTTCGGTCTTGCCGTTCCGCCCGTCCTTCCCAGTGACGGGCCGAGCATGTGGCAGATGCTCAGGGCCTCTGGCAAGGAAGACGCCTTCTACATGTTCCAGCACAGGAAACCGGAGGCTGACCAGGAATGGGCGGATGCGTCCACGACCTATCCTGGTGCGCTGTACTGGATGTCGGGCCTCCCCGATCCGTCTGAAGGCTGGACGCCTATGGACCCGAGCAGGACCATGCAGCGCCCATCGCCGACTGGCATTCCGCCCTTCGCTGACCGCGACGACGCCGAGATCATGATCGCGGGCTTTCAGCGCGATGGCTTCCACGGACCGCTCAATATCTATCGCGCCATGGAGCCGTACTTCGACCAGGCAAAAGCATTTGTCGGGAAGACGATTGAACAGCCGGCCTTCTTCGCATTCGGCACCGAAGACGGCATGCTCAAAATGCGAGGTGGCGTGAAGAAGGAGGACCTGATGGCGAGGCTCCCGAACCTCCACGAGCTTCTTCCGCTCGACGGCGTCGGGCATTGGCCCCAGCTCGAAGCGCCCGAGGCCGTGAATGCGGCGCTCCTCGGCTTTCTCGCGAACGTGGCACCCGCCCCATGAGCACTATCTTCCGTCTCGATTCGAGCATCCGCGCTGTCGGCTCGCAGAGCCGGGCGGTGGCTTCCACGCTTGAGGATGCTGTCCGGGAACAGGTCGGACAACTGGACGTCATCCGGCGGGATGTGGGTGTTTTCCCGCTGCCTGCAACGGCGTGGGCGTTCGCCACGCAGGCTCTGGCGCTGGGCGTGCACTCCGCGCCGAAAGCCCGGGGCGAAAGGACGGCCGACGAGACGACGGCAATGGCCCTGGCGACCGACCTGGCCGACGAAATGCTCGCCGCCGACGCCTACCTCTTCGCCGTCCCACTCTACAATTACGGCGTCTCGCAACACGCCAAGGCATGGATTGACCTATTGATCACGGAGCCGCGCTTCAGCGTCAAGGTACCGTCGCCCATCGCCGGGCGTCCTGCCTATCTGGTAGTGGCGCGTGGTGGTGCCTACGGACCTGGCACGCCAAGGGAAGGATGGGATCACGCGACACCCTGGCTTAGGCGCATCTTCGAAGACGTCTGGGGCTTGAATCTCACGCTCATCGAAGTCGAGTTGACCCTCGCCGATGTGAACCCCGAGATGGCATCACTGCGCGACCTCGCAGCTGCTAGTCTCGGGCAGGCGCACGCCGCCGCGAGGCACGCGGGCGAACAGCTGGCGAAGCAATGGATGGCATCGCCGGCGCACGCGTCGACGCCGGCGTAGACAGCCCACGGATATTCGACGATGAGCACGCGATTCCAGATTCCCATCGACCCGCGAGGCGTGGCGACGCTCATGGATCGGCTTGCCGATACGCGGTGGGCCGATGCGGTCGTCGACGACTGGTCCCAGGGGACCGAACGGCGTTTCCTCGAGGATCTCGTCCGGTTCTGGCGTACCGACTACGACTGGTCCGAGCGCGTCCGTTCATTAAACCGCCTGCCGCATTTCAAGGCGCAGATCGGTGGCTGCGGGATTCACTATCTGCATTTCAGGTCCGGACGCGAAGGCGCCGTACCGCTGATGCTTCTGAACGGGTGGCCATCCAGCTTCATCGAATACGGGAAGATCGTCCCAATACTGATGGCCGGCGCGATCCCGTTCGATATCGTCATACCGACCATGCCGGGTTTCGGGTTTTCCGATCGTCCCCATCAGCCCTATGAATTCGAGTATGCCTCGCTCTTCCCGGAGCTGATGACTTCGCTCGGCTATGGCCGCTTCGCCGTGGCGGGCACGGATATCGGTTCGGGAACGGCCACGCGCATCGCGATCGCGCACCCGGATCGTGTGCTGGCCCTCCATGTTTCCACGGTTGCACCCAAGCCTCGGGGAGGGCGAGCACCGACACAGGCGGAATCCGACTATGACGCTCGCGTTGCCGTCTGGCAGCGCGATGAGGGAGGGTATCAGGCACTTCAGAGTTCGCGCCCACAGACGCTTGCGTTTGCCCTCGCAGATAGCCCGGTCGGACTTGCGTCATGGATCGTGGAGAAGTTCCGGGCCTGGTCGGACTGCGACGGGGACGTCCTGTCCGTCTGGCCGACGGAGACCCTGCTCGACACGATCATGATCTACTGGACGACAAACACGATCGGCTCGTCGATTCGCTACTATTTCGATGCGGCACGCCTCCGTCCCCCGCTTCGGGTTAGTGACTATGTATCCGCCCCGACCGCGGTCGCCATGTGGCCGCGTGATCTCGTACTCGCCCCCCGCGAGCTCGCCGAGGAGCTCTACAACGTCAAGCGGTACACCCTGATGGCAAGGGGTGGCCACTTCCCGGCTTGGGAAGCTGCGGACCTCTACGCCGAGGACCTGGGCGCGATGGCGAAGCTCGTCACGTCGTAGCGACAACCCAGCTGTTGGCCTACGACACCGGCCGCTGCATGCCCTAGAGTGGATGGTTCGTACCGTTATAGAACACACGGCAAGGCATGACCCACTCGCTATTCCCGGACATCCGGGCACCCCAACCTGCCCGCCAGCACTTCCCCGCCCTGGACGGGCTGCGCGGTGTCGCGGCGCTTGCCGTGGTGGTGTTCCATTTCATGGAAATGGTCATCGGCAATTACAGCCAGCTGTTCATCGGCCACGGCTGGCTGGCGGTGGATTTCTTCTTTTGCCTTTCCGGCTTCGTCATCGGCTACGCCTACGACGACCGCATCGGTTCGATGGGGCTGCTGACGTTCGCGAGGGTGCGGCTCATCCGCCTGCATCCGATGGTGGTGTTTGGTTCCGTACTGGGACTCATCGCGCTGTACGCGGATCCCTTCCGCGCCACGCCGCTCAACCTGAGTCCCGGCCAGGTCAGCCTGATCTTCCTGGCATCGGTCTTCCTGATTCCCTACCCGGCCATGCAGGAGCGCAGCTTCTGCCTCTTCAGCCTGAACTCGCCGGCATGGTCCCTGTTCTGGGAATACATCGCGAATATCGTCTATGCGCTGTTCCTTTGCCGACTGGGACGCCGCGGGCTGGTCGTTGCCACGGTGGTGGCGGCCGCCATCCTCTGCGCCGTCGGTTACACGCAGGGGAACCTGTGGGCGGGCTTCAACGGCGAGACGTTCTGGGTCGGCGCGGCGCGCGTGAACTTCTCGTTCCTTGCCGGGCTACTGGTTTATCGGTCCGGGTTACTGATCCGGACGCGGCTGGGATTCACCGTACCGGCCGTACTGCTTGCCCTCGCACTGATGACGCCTTATGCCACCGGTGGGTGGATTCGCGAAGCCGTCGTGATCATGCTCGTGTTTCCCGCCCTGGTGATGATTGGCGCGGGCGTGACACTCAACGAGCGTTCGAAACGCTTCTGCAAGCTCGCCGGGGATATCTCGTATCCGTTGTATACGACGCACTATGCGGTCATCTATGCGTTCGGCAATTACGTCGACACGAGGCATCCGAGTGCGACACAGCTGTCACTCGTTATCGGCGGTGGCGTGATTGGTACCGTTGCCTTTGCTTACATCGTGATGCGGTGCTATGACATTCCGCTACGCGCCTATCTTGGTCACTTGATGCGATTCCCAGAAGGCGGCTTCGCTACGCCATCAGGTAGGCCTCGGCATCGCACCGACCATTCCAACTAGCTGTTGGCATCGGCTACGTTAGGGCCCGCGCTTACTCATGGATAGCGGTTGACGATGGCACGATCGGCAGGAGGACGGCACTCATGCCTTGCATCCCATGCTCGATCGATACAGTCGCCGGACGGTAGTCGCCGGGCTTGGCGAAGAATATGTTTGGAACGTATGTCTGAGGGTTTCGGTCGTAGAGCGGAAATAGCGACGACTGCAGCTGCACCATGATGCGGTGCCCCGGTACAAAGGTGTAATTCACCGTCGGCAAGCGGAATCTGTATTCCTGCACTGCGCCCGAAGGGATTGCGGTCGGATGTTCAAAGCTTCGTCGATATCTTCCCCTGAAGATTGCCAGGCTTATGGGAAGCTGGTATCCGGAGAGCTCGGGTGCGTCGGTGTCGTTCGATGGATACACATCGATGATCTTAACTACGACATCCGTATCGCTACCGGTAGTACTCAAAAAGATGTCGGCGAAAGGCGCTCCCTGAATGCGCACAGCCGCGTCCAGGATCGGCGTCTGATAGCTCAGCACGTCGGGCCGGGTGGATACAAAGCGCTGATCCTGAAGCAGCCACGTTGACCAGCTTGCGTGGTCCCCCATCCGCACCGGAAGAGGCTCGAACGGTACCGGCTTACGTGGATCGGATACGTAGCTGTCGCGGCCGCTTGCCGGACGGCTTCGCGCCAGACCGCGATCCGGCTGAAGATACATGGGCGTGAGCTGGTCAGGACTTGCGCCCGGCCAATCGGTGAATCGTTCCCATTGATCTTCCGCTGGGTTGTAGATAATCACATGGGGCGTAGGATGCGATGGCTTGCGGTCGCGTAAGTACGTGTCGAAGAACGGCAACAGCACCTCGCGGCGAAAATAGTCAGCGGTGTCGCCACTCCACTTCAATGGACCGAGTGCATCGGCACGGCCGTTGATCTGGCTGTGATTCCAAGGCCCCATGGCAAGGTGATTGCTCGCCGCCATGCCCTTCGCCTTCAGTGCCTCCCAACAATGGACGGCCCCGTATATGTCTTCTTGATCCCACAATCCCTGCAGCCACAACGTCGGAACGGAGGAAGGGTGTGCGGCGATGATCTTGTCGAGCGCCTGCCCCTGCCAGAGCGCATCGTAGGAGGGATGGGTCGACAGGCGTTGCCACCACGGAAGGCGGTCGATGCCGTGGGCCACGGCATAGGCTCCAGCCGAGCCAGCATCCAACATCTCCTGATAGTCGTCCCGACCCTTGCGAGGAATGGATTCGCCCTCGCCTTTTGCGCTGGTCTGCTTCGCGAAGTAATCGAACATTTTCTGTCGAAACGCACCGTACTGGAACCAATCATCGCCCATCCAACCATCGATCATCGGACTTTCGGGCGCCGCTACCCTCATTGCCGGATGCGGATGCAGCAGTGCCATAACGACGGCCCAGCCATCGTAGGACGAGCCAATCATGCCAACCCGAGCATTACTTTCCGGGACGTTCTTCACGAGCCAATCGATGGTGTCGTAGGCGTCGGTTGTGTCGTCTGTCGTCGTCGGGTTGAGTGGGCCTATCGGAGGACGGGTCATCACGTACGCGCCTTCGGATCCGTACTTTCCACGCATATCCTGGGCGACAAGGATGTAACCGTTGTCAGCCCATATGCGATCTCCCGGCAAAAGTCGATCACGAAGCCTGGTGCTATTGCCTGACAGGAAGGAACTCGCGCCATAGGGTGTCCGCTCGAGCAACATCGGCGCGGCGGCGGATCCTTGAGGGATCACGATCACTGTGTGAAGCTTCACGCCGTCGCGCATCGGGATCATCACCTCCCTCTTTACGAAGTCTCGGTCGCTGGCGGTTTGTTGCCAATCCTCCGGAATATCGCTACCGATCTGGACTTCGCTTACCTGTGCTACCTGCGCTTCCGCGGCGTGTAAGAACAGCAGTAGAGCCATGGCGGAAAATATCCTGGAAGACATTCGTGTGCCCCGCTATGGTTGTCAAAGAGGTACGGCATGGACGCGTATGGGCAACAAGTCGGTGAACTTGATCACATCCGCCATCACGAACGGTGCTTCTGGCGACGCGAAAGCGGTATGGACGGCTGTCTCGTTACGAAAGACGCACTCGCATATGCATCGAGTTCCAGTGTGAGAGCGGGAAGGGAAGTAGGCCGTGGCACCCAGTAAACCGTACTTCTTCCAGGCACGCAAAACGAGAGGAAGATGGGTTTCTTCATAATAGGCGCGATCAAAACGATCGCTCGGTTCACCTACGTAGGTTACGTAGATCACAATGCGCCGATCGTCATTCGACATATATGGTTCTCCCTCCCATAGCCGTGGATTCGATGCCGCCATGATGCGCCGGCTTCGCATATCTGAGGACTGCCATTTCTGTAGGTTCCTCTTACATTTATGCACAAGCCCGGAGCCGCATACGAGCGAGGTTTCCGATGACCAAATCAGCTTGCCGACCGGACTTAGCTGTTGCATATTTCCTCTACTTTCCGACTAAGGCACTCGCATGGAATGGAGCGACGTCCGCATATTCCTTTCGGTGCTTAGGAGCGGGTCCTATGGTGAAGCCGCACGTCGTCTCGGGGTAAGCCACCCGACCGTGGGGCGGCGTATCAAGGTGCTGGAAAACGAGGCAGGGCAGGCGCTTTTCCGGCGCACCTCTGATGGGCTTGTGCTCACCGATGCCGGCGACGGCATCGTGGCCACCGCGGAGGCGATGGAGCAATCCGCGCTGTCGATGGAGCGTCGGCTTCTGGGGAACCACGAGCGCCTGGAGGGTGTTCTACGTATCGGATGCGCCGAATGGTTCGCCAGCCACGTTCTCGCCTCAGTGTTCATGGAGCTGGTTAGCCAGCATCCCGCCGTCGTGCCCGAGGTTATCGCGGGCTACCGCCTGTCGGATCTCGCTCGTCGCGATGTGGACGTCGCGTTCCGCCTTGTCCCGTTCACCGAGCCAGATGTCGTCCAGCGCCGCCTGATGACCATGCACTACGGGCTTTACGGTTCACCCACGACCGTACAACGCATGACCGACGATCCGGCGTCCGTCGGTCTCATCTTCATGAATGAAGCGCAGTCCCATTTCCCCGATGTTGCGTGGATGCAGGAACACTTTCCCGGGGCTCGTCGCACGTTTTCCAGCACCAGCCGGTCGGTCCAGGCGCAGATGTGCCTCCGAGGTGCTGGCCTGGCGGTCCTGCCGCGCCCGTTGGGAGACGCCACTGCGGGCTTGCTGCGCATCGACGTCGGCGAACCGCCGCCCAACCGGGAGATTTGGGTGGGGTACCACCAGGACCTTAGGCGGATGGACAGGCTGCGCGCGTTGATCCAGCTAACGGACACGATGCTCTCGAACAGCGAGTGAGGCCTCATGCGCCGCGGCCGATCAGGGCAACGTCATGAATCCTCGGGCGCGTCCGGGTCGTAGACCAGGATGTCGCCGGGCTGGCAGTCCAGGTACGCGCAGATAGCTGCGAGGGTCGCGAAGCGGATGCCGCGCACCTTGCCGGACTTCAATAGCGAAAGATTGCTTTCCGTGATCCCCACGTGCGCCGCAAGGTCGCGCGAGCGCACCTTGCGCAGGGCCAACATCAGATCCAGGCGAACGACGATTCCCATGGGGCGCCTTACACAATGCCGCGGCTGTCTTCTTCGAGGCGCTGTGCCTCGTCGAACAGGCGCGCAATGAAGAACAGGATTCCTGCGACGGCCAGGGACAGCACGCGCGCATTGTCGATGCCGACCGTGACCAGGCCATGGCCTCCATGCGCGAGCAGTAAGCCCAGCTGCACCATCGGCGGCAATAACAGATCCGCAACAATGGACAGCAGGTACAGCAGTGCGAAACGACGGAATCTTTGCGTCGTCGACCGTGCGAACAGCTCACCAGCTTCAACCGCACGCAACATCGCCGCCAGGGCGACCAGGCTCAGGACGGCAAGCAAAACCACGGCCGAGCTGGTGATGACGTTCCAAACGTAAGGCAGCTCGGCCCCGCTCACCCGAATGATGCCATTGTCAGGCAGGGCGATTCCGCTGACCACCATCAGCGCCAGCAAGGCACCCGACGCGCACGTCGCCCGACGCAGCCGCCGGGCACGGCGCTGTAAAAGTTGAGTTTTCATTGTGGGATGGCTATTGTTTTCTGTAAAACAGCAATTACTATCTAGTTGACGAATACTAGCCGAGGCGTGGCCCACGAGCAACTGCGGCCCGACGGCGCCCCCCCCCGTCCCACGAGGTCCCTCTTTTGAAGACACATTCCTTCCGCCATCTCATGGCTGTGCTTGCCTGCGCGGGTATGTCCGGTGCCATGGCTGGCCAGGCCGATCCGGTAGCCCAGACCGAGGCAGCGCTCGACGCCTGGCGCATGGATGACGTACGCGCCCTGTTACCAACGCTGCCCGACAACGCCGAGGGCAACTATGTGAGAGGGCTCGTAGCCAATCGCATGAACGACATCGAAGCATCGACGCGCTTTCTGCAGCTCGCGCTACCGGAGCTTGAGCGGACGCATTCACCGCGGGCGGCTAACGCGTTGCTGACCCTATCCGACGATTTCCAGAAAACCTCATCGTATGCGGATCAAGCAAAGGCACTGCGCGAAGCCCTGGAGCATCACGCGAAAGACTTAGGTTCCGATGCCGTGCGCGGCGTAACGGATGTCCTGGCCCTGGCAAGCGCACTCAGCGACTCACCGGCTCAGACAATAACCTTCTCGGGCCCCTCCCGACTGCCCATCCGACGCAATCCCCTCGGGACATTGGATGTCGACGCCGTGGCGAACGGCATCGAGGGGTCGTGGATGTTGGATTCCGGCGCGAACTATCCGGTGGTCAGTGAGACATTCGCCAAGCGCCTCGGCCTCTCGGTCAAGGGTGCGATCGGAGGGATCGGCTCAAGCACCGGCGTCACGGTCCAGAGCAAGGTAGCGATCGTCAGGGAAATCCGCCTGGGCACTGCGACGCTCCGCAATGTAGCCGTGCTCGTGGTCAGCGACGAGCTTTTGCACATCAAACTTCCCACCAAGGAACACCAGATTTCGGCTGCCCTCGGCTTCCCCGTCTTCCAGGCGCTCGGTCAGATCACCTTTCATGGTGACAAGGCCATCTCGATTGGCGCCGCATCCGGTCCCATGGAGGGCGGCGTCCAGATCTACATGGACGGCCTGACGCCGACCGTCATGGCCTCTACGGCAGGGGAGACGGTGCCCCTCGTACTGGACACAGGTGCCAGCGCTACCAGCCTGTCTTCTGCCTATTGGATGACGGTCAAGGATCGCGCGGGCGCCTGGCCTCGCTCACGACAGGCTTCGGGTGGTATGGGCGGGGCGCAAAGCTTCGACACGGTGACCCAGCCTGAGCTGAAGCTCGTCCTTGGCAAGGATGACGTCACGCTCAGGAACGTACGGATCGAGACGGCAAGCCGGTCTGGGCCGGGTGGCCCCCCCATGTTTGGCACGCTGGGCCAGGACGCCTGGGCGGGCGCCGCTGGCTTCACGCTCGATTTCCGCTACATGCGTTTCCGGGTCGACCACGACGGATGGACGCCTGGAAAGATCCCGGTCAGAACTCCGTGAACAGGCTGCGGAGTACGACGGTCGCATCGGTGAAGTTTTTCACATCGTCCATCACGTGCTGCGTTGCAGGGCTCGCTAGTGCGTCGTGTACACCTTGCTCCGAGGAGAAGGTGTACACACCCATGGATATCCAGCTACCGCCTTCGGCGTGCGGGAAGAACGCTTCCGCCGATTGAAGTCCATGCGCCTCCCAGCACGATTTGGCCAGGGCGAAGTGCTCGTTCGCGTAGTAATTCCGGTCGAATCGCACGTCAGCGTTACCCGTGCAGATCACTATCATCTTCGTCGTCTTGCTCACGCGCTGATACCGCCATCGACAAGGATGCCCGAGCCGGTGATATAGGCAGCCCCCGGCCCGACGAGAAAGGCGACGGCATGGGCCACCTCGCGGGTCTTTCCATAGCGGGGGATGGAGAGGCTCGGGAGAATCGAAGCCGCGAGTGGGCCCCCGGCAGGGTTCATGTCCGTGTCGATAGGGCCCGGGCGAACCAGATTGACGGTAATGGCACGAGACCCCAGCTCACGGGCGAGACCGCGCGTGAAGCTTTCCATCGCGGACTTGGTCGCTGCATAGACCGCAATGCCGGCGAACGGCACGGCCAGCCCCGCGTTGCTGCCGATCGTGACGATGCGTCCGCCGTCCGGTATGTGTTTCAGTGCTGCCTGCGTGGTGACGAACACGCCGCGCACGTTGACGTTGAGCTGCAGGTTCATCTCTTCGACCGACTGGTCAAGAAAGGGGCCCGCGATAAGGACACCCGCGTTGTTGACCAGGATGTCGAGACTGCCCAGGTCGGCGACAGTCCGTTCGACCGCAGCGATCGAGGCTTCAGGGCTCGCAGCGTCCGCCTGGATGGCGATGGCATGGCGGCCCAAAGCGCGAATCCCGGCGACGATGGCTTCGGCCTTGTCGGCTGACTTTTCATAGGTGATAGCGACATCCGCGCCGTCTTCGGCCAACTTCAACGCGATGGCTGCACCGATGCCGCGCGCGGCGCCGGTAACTAGCGCCCGCTTACCGGCCAAGGGGAGCGACATATCGTTCATTTCATTTTTCCTGTGGATCATTTCCATGGTTTCTCAGCCCTCGTCCTGCCACCGGCGCAAATCCGTCTGATCGTGGTAGGGCATCCGATCCGGCGTGGTGATGAATTCCATCGTCGTGCCCCACGGCATCCGGCAATAGCAAACCTTGTTGCCCGGGCCTTTTTCCGTCGCATAGGGAATGGCGCGAGGTGCCGTGAGCGGCTCGCCACCCGCTTTCTCGAACCGCGCCACGGACGCGTCGATGTCGTCGGTATAAAGCGCGAAGTGGGTAATGCCGAAGTCGCTGGCACGGATGGGTTGAGCCTGTTCCGGTCCATGCATTTCGAACAGTTCGATGTCGGGACCGGTCCCGATCTTCACCATCGCCTGTGCGCGCACGACGGTGCCGGGATAGGCACCTACCGCCCGCTCGAACTCAGAGCCCTGTCGCGGCGGATCCTGCGGTCCGAACGACTGGTACAGGAGATCGGCGCCGAAGGCCGCGATCAGGAACGCTTTCGCTGCCTCGACATCTGGAACGGTGATGCCGACGTGATTGACGCCGCGGATTTCAGGTGCAGACATGATGGTCTCCGTTTGATTTTTTCAGTTTTGAGCGCAAGGTTTTGAGTCGCGAATCATCTGGACCCAAGAAACGTAATCAGCGCCGCGGCAACGTCATCGGGCCGCTCATCCGCGACATAGTGACCGCACCGCTCGATCGAGCCGCCTGATACGTTGCTCGCGAACTCCCGGAGCATGGGCACCATCCGCGGTCCAAACCGCCGATCTCCGCCCAGGGCAAGAACGGGTATGTCGAGCGGCTGCTTCTTGTATTCCAGCGCCGCGGCGTGATCGGCGGCGAGCGTGCGATACCACTCCATACCGCCGCGTGTCCGCCCGGGAAGCGCCATGGTCTTCGCGAAGATATCGATATCCGCCAGGTCGAAGCTGCTGTGGTCGTAGAACCGCTCTGCCATGAAAGCCGCGACATAGTCGTATTCCCGACCGTGGATCATGCGTTCGGGCAGGTCACGATTCATATGGAAGGAGAAGTGCGAAAGCGTTGCGATGGTCTCCTCCCACGCGCTCCAACCTGGAAGGGGAACATCGAGCACCGCAAGGTGAGTGACTGCGTCCCGGAACAACGCCGCTTGCGGGAGCGCGACCATGCCTCCGATATCGTGTCCGCACACCGCGTAGCGGTCATGGCCGAGCGACCGCATGACCTCATGTGCGTCGCGCGCCATTGTGGCTTTGTCGTAGCCGTCGAGTGGACAATCGGAAAATCCGGCACCTCGCAGGTCCATGGCGACCACGCTGAAATGCCTGGCGAGTAGCGGCATCACGTGATGCCATTCCCACCAGGTCTCAGGCCAGCCGTGGAGCAGGAGGATAGGCGGGCCTTCGCCCCCGGTGACGGCGTTGATCTTTATACCGTTCACCGGAACCAGTTGTTGGGTGAAGCCCGCTAGCGTGGGATACATCGTCACACTCCATCGAAATTGGTTTCGATCGAAACGTCGCGCCACGTGTCGATGTCCTTACGGAACGCGGCAAGCTTCCGTTCGGCAATCCCGTGGGCAATCGGGCCGAGCGGAAGATGCAACGGCGGCTCTTCGGCATCGACGGCCTGCAGGATCACGGCAACCGCCTTATCGGGATCGCCAGCCTGATTACCGTTGTTCGTCTCGCGATACTGACGCCGTGAACTCGCGGCGTATTCCTGCATCTCGTTTGCCGCCACGCTGATCGAGCGGCCTAGGAACTCGGTTCGGAACGGTCCCGGCTCGACCAGCACCACGCGCACGCCCAACGGGCTGAGCTCGCCCGCAAGGGCCTCGGACAAACCTTCGACGGCAAATTTAGTGGCGTTGTAATACCCACCCCCGCCATGTCCTGCGATGCCGGCGCCGGAGGACATGTTGACGATGATCCCGCGTTTCCGCCTGAGGGATGGCAACACGGCGCGCGTCGTCTCGATCAGGCCAAAGACGTTCACCTCGAAGAGGGGACGGTATTCCTCGGGCGTACCCTCTTCGATCGCTCCGAACAGCCCATAGCCGGCGTTGTTGACGAGGACGTCGATGTCTCCGAACGTTTCCAGGGCCTTCGCAACGGCGGTACTCACCGAGGCCGCATGGGTCACGTCGAGCGGCAAGGTGACCATACGTCCATCGAAGGGGCGGGCCATCTCCCGTATGGCTTCGACGTTCCGGGCCGTGGCAATGACCTGATCGCCACGCGCGGCCGCAGCGATCGCCAGTCGCTGTCCAAATCCGCTGGAGCAGCCCGTGATCAGCCACGTCTTCATGCGCTACGCCCCGTATCGGCGATGACGGACCAATCCATCTCGCCAAGGCCGGCTGAAACGACGCTACTCAGGCGTTCGCGGACCACATCGAGCATGGGGACGGTGCAGCCCGTCTCCTTCCCGAGCTCGCTCGCGAGCCGCATATCTTTGAGCGCGAGCTTTGCTTTGAAGCCTGGCTCGAATGATCGCGAAGTAATCTGTGCGCTATAGCTTTCATAAACGCGACCGGTGAAAAGCGTTCCGAGTATCAGCTCGAAGAAGTCGGCGCGGTCGAGACCCACGCCTTCGGTTAGCGCGACACCTTCGACCATGGCTTCGATAGCCATGGCGATCATCATGTTGGCGGCGAGCTTAGCGGCGTTGGCCCGGGCCGGATCTTCGCCGAGTTTCCACACCTTCTTGCTGAGCGCAGCGAGCACAGGCTCGATGACGGCCACCGCATCGGCCTTGCCGGCCGCGAGGATATTGAGCTGCCCGCTTGCCGCGACATTCGGGCGTCCGAGCACGGGTGCCGACACGTAGCCGATCCCCGCATCCTCGTGCAGCCTCGCCAGTTCTCTTGCGAACGCGGCCGAGATCGTTGATGTGACCACATGGATCAATCCGTGCCGGGCGTCTTCTAGCAGGCCTGCGTCAAGCACCACCTCGCGGATCGCGGCGTCATCCGACAACATGGTAAAGACCACATCAGCCTGGACCGCCTCGCGCGGACTGCCGAGAAGTGTCACCCCGGGTAACGCCTCGGCGGCGACGGGACTACGATTCCACGCACGTACCTCATACCCGGCCTTGACCAGGTTGTGAACCATGGCGGAGCCCATGCTGCCGAGACCGATGAATCCGATCTGCATAACGTTCTCTGTAGGAAGGCGGATCGCGCCGATGCCACTAAGCTATCAAGAACAAAAATTGTCGGGCACTGACAAAGCTGCGCATTGAACGTGCAGATATGTTCGGTGGCGATCGCGGATCGGATCAGGGATTCATCGGAAGCCCCGTGGCGGCACGACCTTCGGCCGGTGACTTAGCGGCGCGGATCTCACCGCGGCGGCCGTCTTCAACCAGGGCGCGGCGACGCTCGGCAGCGTTATCGCGCAGGGCGGCGTAATAGTCAGGAGAGTGTTCGAGCCGATCGGTGAGCGGCAAGGCACGCGCCCTGCCATCCACGATGCCGCCCACGGTGGCCACGGCATTCACGCTCGACACCGTATCCGATTGGCTACCCGGCTGGTAAAAGGCGAGCGTCAGGACACGGCCAACGGTATCGCGAACGTTCGACGATCCGAACACCGGCAGCTCCACCGTGTGTCCGGCGCCGATACCCCACACACCGAATGTCTGGCCGAGGTCGGCATCGTGACGCGGCATGCCCCAGCGGCTGGCGATGTCGAAGATACCCGCGACGCCAACCGTGCTGTTGACGACGAAACGTCCCGCGGTGTTGAGCGAGCGCAATACGTTGGCCTGGAGCAGGTCGTTGGCAAAGACCAGCGGCTCCCGAAGGTTCTGCGAGAAATTGCGCACACCGCTCCTGACGGGCCGGGGCAGGTGCGAGTAGCCACGGGCGACCGGGCGTATGACGCCACGATCCAGCGTGCGATTGAAGGCGAACACGGCGCGGTTGATCGGCTCGCCAGGCTTCGGCGTGGACGCTTCGGGTGAAGGCCGGACCCCGTGCGAGCATCCGGATAGGGCGAGGGCCAACGCGGCCCCCGCAACCTTGCTGGCGGGGCGGAGCAGGCGCAGGGAAGATCGGCGGGCAGAGGGCATCGGACGGTCTCGCTAGGGGAGGTCCGATCGAGAGTGCGGGGCGTTTACGTACCGTGTTTCTCCCATGTGCGACTGTCGGGAAATAATGTTTCCCGTCAGAAACAAATGACATGACGGCCGCGTAAGCGGCTATAAAGGCTCACAAGATTCGAAACAGGCCCACCATGCAACGCCTTCTCATCGTGGATGACGACGAGGAAATCCGCTCGCTGCTGCAGCGGTTTTTTCAGCGGAATGGATTCGAAACCGATACGGCGGCATCGGGCAAGGAGTTGGACACCCGCTTTGCGAAGAGCTCGTACGATCTCGTCATCCTCGACGTGATGTTGCCCGACGAGGATGGCTTCAGCCTCTGCAAGAGGATCCGTGCCGCAGGCAGGACGGCGATCATCATGGTGACAGGTGTCGTCGAGGCGACGGACCGCATCGTGGGCCTGGAAATCGGCGCGGATGACTACGTCACCAAGCCGTTTGACGCACGCGAGCTACTCGCCCGCGTCCGGGCGGTGCTTCGCCGAAGCCATGCACCGTCGTTGAAGGCCGCCGGCGATCATTCCCCTACCCTCTGCTTCAGCGGATGGCGCCTGGACATCGTTCGGCGCGAGCTGCGGTCGTCCGACTTTACCCTCACGCCCCTGTCCGGCGGCGAGTTCGAATTACTGGTGGCATTCGCGCAGCATCCACAACGCATTCTCACGCGCGAGCAACTGATCGACATGTCGCGCGGTCCGGCCCACGAGGCGTTCGATCGCAGCATCGACGTGCAGGTCAGCCGACTGCGACGGAAGATCGAAGAAGACCCGGGCGATCCCGAGATTATCCGAACCGTGCGCAACGTGGGCTACATATTCAATGCGCGGGTGGAGCGGCTGTGATGCGTCCGGGCCGATGGGCGTTCGACACGATTGGTCGCTGGTTAGCGCTCAATATCGTCGCGGCCGTGACCATCGCCGCCGGCATGAATGCCGCGTTCGTCGCATTCGCGGGCGTTTGGGCAAAGCCGGGCATCGAGGACATTGGCCTCATCGACCAGGCTGTCGCCGTTGCCCGGGTCGTCGACGCTTCGCCACCGGGGTGGCGACCGCGGCTGGCGGCCTCTGCAAGCAGTTCGGCCTTCCGAACCACATGGCTACCGACGGCCGGCGGTCTCCCCGTACCGATCGCGTCGACCACCTCGCACTCCGTAGGAAGGAAAATCCGTGCGTTGATGGAGCGCCCCACGGCGCAGGTCATCGCGTATGAGCCTGGCGACCTGGACGTCCATGGGCGTCCCGAAACCAGCTGGGGGCTGGCCATCAACCTTTCCGATGGTTCATGGCTGCTTTTCGTCCCGCCGGAGCGTGCCTGGGGCCTCAACCGAAACACCCGAAACGTCCTTACCGGCGTGTTTGAGGTCGTCTGCGGGTTGCTCGTCGCGGCATGGGCCAGCCGCCGCCTCGCACGCCCCATGGAACGTTTCGCCCAACAGGCGCAGCGTTTCGGCGTCGACGTCAACGCGCCACCGGTGCACGTCACGGGCCCGTTGGAGATCCGCCTTGCCGGCCAGGCGTTCAACGACATGCAGGCGCGGGTGCAACGCTACGTGGCCGACCGGACGACCATGCTGGCGGCGATCTCGCACGACCTGCGTGCGCCACTGACGCGCATGCGACTTCGTGGCGAGTTCATCGAAGACGAGGAACAACAGCGAAAGCTGTTTCGTGACGTGGATGAAATGCAGGCGATGGTCGACGCCTCCCTGAGCTTCTTCCGCGATGACAGCGACCCCGAGCCGCCCACCCGATTCAATCTAACCGAACTCGTCGACACCGTGCTTGACGACTTCCGCGATGCCGGTAGCGACGTCGCGTTCCATACCGCTGGCAGCATTGCCTACGTGGGTCGCCCGCTTACCCTTCGTCGCGCCATCGCGAACCTCGTCGACAACGCGGTCAAGTACGGCAGCCGCGCGGCGGTAACGCTTTCAGCCGACAGCGAGTACGTGGAGATGCTGGTCGACGACGAAGGCCCCGGCATCCCCGTTCCGCAGCGCGAGGACGTGTTCCGTCCGTTCTTTCGCCTCGAAAGCTCGCGCAATCGGCAAACCGGCGGCGCGGGCCTTGGCCTATCGGCCGTGCGCTCCGCCGTGCGGGGCCACGGTGGTGAGATCGAACTCGAGACCCGAAAAAGCGGTGGCCTTCGTGTGCGGGTGCGATTGCCGCTTGTTTCCGATATGCCTTTGGATGCCAGTCACGGCACACATGATCGCCTCGGATAGGCAGAACCGATGCCTTGGGGAATGCTCTAGAAAAGCTCCCCCTGCGGCGAATGAATCCGCGGCGGCACGAACTGCGACGTATCCAACACCGTATCCCACGCCCGATGCAGCCCCGCCTTGCGCGAAGCCACCTGCACCCGCTTACGGATGATGTCCGCGAAGATCCCCTGCCCGCGCATGCGCGTGGCGAAGTTCGAGTCGTAGTCCTTCCCGCCATTCATCTGCTGGATCAGGCTAATGATGTGCGCGGCGCGGTCGGGGTAGTGCAGGTCCAGCCATTCGCGGAAGAGCTGCTTCAGCTCGTGCGGTAGACGCACGCAGGTGTAACCGATGGAGTTCGCGCCGTTCGCGGCGGCCCGCTCGATGATGCCTTCGACATCCTTCTCGTTGAGCGCGGGGATGATCGGCGCAACGAGCACGCCCACCGGCACGCCGGCGTCATGCAGCGCCTTCACCGCCTGCAGCCGCCGATGCGGTGCCGAGGCGCGTGGCTCCAGCTTCGAGGCCAGCTTGTTGTCGAGCGAATTGATCGACACGAACACCTGGACCAGGTTCCGCTCGGCCATCGGCGCGAGGATGTCGAGGTCGCGCTCGATCAAAGCGTTTTTGGTCACGATGGTACAGGGATGATGGCACTCATTGAGTAACGCGAGCGCTGCCCGGGTCAGCCGCCAGGTCTTTTCGATGGGCTGGTACGGGTCGGTGTTGCTGCCGATGTTGATCGGCTTGCAGGTGTAGTTCTTCTTGGCCAGCTCGCCACGCAGGGTCTCGGCCAGGTTGGTCTTGGCGAAGAGCTTGGTCTCGAAGTCGAGGCCGGGGGAAAGGTTGAGGTAGCCGTGGGATGGCCGTGCGTAGCAATAGATGCACCAGCATTCTATGACGATCTAAAAAATGTCCACTTCCTCGCACGATCCCGCTGAATAACTCAACGGGATCGTCTGGTCGCCCACGCTATGAGTGAACAGCCCTCGTGCGTAAGCGGCAAGTTGGTACACCCCCGCTTTCATACTTCAAAATTGCGGATAAGTAAGCGGCCCTCGCATGCCAGAGGGCGGCATTCGCCTCTCGAATGAGTCGGTTATGTGGACTGGCACAACGACGCCCAGCATTGGAGCACAATGACGTGCGAGGCGCGGGCGTCAACGTAGAAGGCTGAAGGTATGACTTAGGGAAACCACACCATCCGGAACGCGTCAATTTGAAGCGGCGCTAATAGCAGTTCTGAGCGACGGGGATGACACTCTCATATCGTCACTTTGCTCCATTCGGTTGTTCTCATGATCGGTAGTCGCATCTTAAAGTCGATGCTGCAGCTGTTCCACCGGCAGCCCTGCGTGTAGGTAGCTGGGGGGAATCTTTCCGAAAGATTGAGAAGGAGACGTGATCGTGGACCTCTTACTACGTTTATTGAGCAAGTCCGGGATCCTCAAGAAGGACCTCGATTACCATCTTTTGAGAGGATCGATGGTCGTCATATTCGCGTGGTTCGGATATGGAAAGTGGTTTGAATCGGAGATACGAGGTCTCGCTCCGCTTATCACCCATGGCCCGTTGATTTTCTGGACGATTCCCGTCTTGGGTATCCACGGAACCTCCATCCTTCTTGGAACGTCGGAGTGGACGTTCGGGCTTCTCTTGTTGTTGGGATTCTGGAGCCCGTCGCTCGGCGTCCTAGGAGCGCTTGGCTCCGCCGCAACATTCGTTGCGACCTTTACGATCCTGCCCTTTGTCCCGAATGGATGGGATCAAGCAGCGGGAGGCTTTCCCGCGATGGCGATGAACGCTGCCTTTCTACTGAAAGATCTGGTACTTCTGGTCGTGTCGATCTACTTGCTGAGGCAGGATGTCATTCGGTCGCTCGAGGCGCGCCACGGATCGGGCTTAGCGGCTGTTTAGTCGCCTGGGTGGTGTGCGCCTATGCAGTAAGTGCCGGCGCTGCCGGGAAGTCGACCGGGATCTTCGTAACGGAATGCAGGTAGTTGGTGATCGTCTTGTCACCTACCGCGACGATCACGTCCACCATGTTTTCTTTGGTCCATCCAGCCGAAAAGAAAGCGTCAAGCGCTTCGCTATCGACCTTCCCCCGGTTTTCTACAAGGCTTCGTGTGAAAACGGCCAGCGCGTCGAGCTTCGCATCAAACGTGGCTCGACCGCGGCGCGCTTCCATGATCTGAGCCTCGGTGAGGCCGCTCATCTTTCCTATGGCGGTGTGAGCCGCCAGGCAGTAATCGCATTCGTTGACCTGGCTCACTACCAGATTCACGATCTCTCGGGCTTTGCCGGCAATAGTTGTCCTGGCCCCGTTGAGCGCCAGATAGGTTCCTAATCCGTGCTCTGAGTAGCCGAGCGTGGCGTATAGATTCGGAACGCTACCTATGGTTTTTTGGAGCTTGTCGAAAAGGGCTTGGTTGGCGGGTGAGACGTCATCGCGACTGGGCACTGTGAACGTGTTCATTTTCATCTCCCGGGCTATGCCACATGGTCCCCGCCCGCAGATTCTGAGACATGCACTGAAAGAGCTGTTCAGCGGGGAGGTTGGTCGCAACCTAGCGCTTCAGGCTCCACCTGGCTTCACCCTTTCGGGTCACTGCAGAGGACAGCATTAAAGCAAGCGGTTCGGTCGTACCCAGTTGATCCGGATGCATCAGCTGCTGAACGTCCGCATTGCCCCGCGCACCTCCTAATGCACCACGACCATCTTGCCGCCCGCTAGGTTGGCTTCCATCACACGGTGCGCCTCGTGTATTTCGTCAAAGCCGAAGACGCGGGTCGGGCGAACATCAAGACGTCCGGCCGCAATATCGTCAACAATTTTTTGGAATGGCACGTCTGACACCGGGAAGCCTGGAGTGCCGAAGACAAAGCTGCCGAAGAAGGTCAGATAAACGCCACTCGGCATCTGCAAGAGCGGATTGAACCCATCAATGGGGTCCAGTCCGCCCAGCCATCCGGCGAGGCACACGCGGCCACCGCGGCGCACGATACGAAGCGAGTCCATAAACGTCGAATTGCCAACGAGGTCGAGAACAGCGTCCACGTGGCCGGTTTGGGGGAGGCGTTCGCTAAGGGTTCCGCCTTCGATGGCGGTGGCCTCGACACCTAAACGACTCAAGAGCTCAAATCGAGATTCATTGCGACTCGTCGCGATCACGCGAGCCCCGGCCGCAATAGCCAGCTTCACAGCTGCCTGGCCGAACGAAGAGGTCGCTCCACGCACGAGAAGCGTCTGCCCTTCCTGCAGCTCCAGGTTCCTGAACAGGCATGTCCACGCGGTGGCGAACGTTTCAGGGATTGCCGCAAGGATGTCCCAGGGGAGGTCAGATTCGATGGTAGCGACGTTGGTCACCGGAACCTGGGTCAACTGAGCGTAGCTCCCGCTGATCGTCCGCCCCATTCCGCCCATCAACGCTACCACTTTCGAACCGACGGAGAACTCGCCACCGGGGCATGCTGCGACGACGCCGACGCATTCGATGCCGCTGATCGGAGCGGCTTCAGCCCACTCACCCCGCCTCATATGGATCTCGGCGTGATTGAGGCCAAATGCCTTGACCTCGATGGTCACCTCACCCTTCTTCGGCACGGGGTCAGCAACCTCGCGATAGACCAAGCTCTGCTCGGGGTCACCGTAAGACTCAAGCACGATGGCACGCATAAAGACCTCCTCAATGGCAGCGCGCGCTTGTTCGCTCGCGCAAGTAACCTGTTTGAGGAATTTATAGCAGTTACTTTTCGGTCAAGCAATACACGATCGGGTATCGCTTGTCTTTTATGGCGTGCCGAAACTCATGGCAGCTTGGCCGTGCGACGGGCCAGCAACCCTATCGGGTGAAGCTTCGCCATCGGAGTGGCTTCAAACTCTGTCGCGTATCGCCGTGTTCGACGCAGCGCCCCGCCGATCTCGGTGCGCTGCTTGCTTGGCCCGATTCCCGCAGATACCCATGCTGCACCAGCGCCGCGCGCGACCTCGCGTTCGGTCGACAAAAAGCATCGAACAGTCATGGCCTTGGCAGGCTTTGACGTGCACGAAATCTCCCGACGTAATGAGTTCAGCCATGGCTTGCGCAATGGGAATCATGAGGGTTTCACCCGATCGCCAGCGACGCTGTGATCGCCAGGCCAGCTGCCCGTCGCGATGGTCGACGACGATCTGCCCAAACTGGTCGTCGCGCGCGAGAACGCGGTTCAGCGGGGCGAGTTCATTGATGACGTCGGCGGGGATGGGACGTCCCATATGAGACAGGACGAAGCCTCTGAACCACTCCCTCAGGGCCCGGATCTGGTTGGCGACTGCGTCCAGCTCACCGGGAACACCTTCCGCTCTGAAAGTCTGCAAAACCTGGTCGGGCACCAGTTCGGATTGGCTCAGCCAATCAAGAAGTCCGGCGCCGTCCACGATCCATTCAAAGGGCGTGGTCTGCGGTGTCGCCACCGAATTCAGGAAGTCCAAAGCCTTTGACTCGGCTAAAACAGCAGGTGGCAATGCGGGGTTCATCAGCAACTTCCAGGGGTTTGGGTCAGTCATGCGGGTAACCGCCCTAATATTGCTTGACAAGTTACTTTAAGGCAACTAAGAATAACCGGCATAGAGCATCTATACCGGTTACCAATGCAACGGGGCTCGAGGGCGCGTTCATGACACATGACCAACAAGGAACGGAGCGTCTGAATTTTTTTTCAGACGGCGTATTCGCCATCCTGATCACGATCTTGGTTCTGGAGCTTCACCCGCCACATGAGACGACCTTTCACGCGCTGGCGGCGCTCTGGCCGTCGGGCCTGAGTTATGCGGTCAGCTATCTGTTCCTGGCCATCGTATGGATGAACCATCACCACCTGCTCAAGTACGCCAAGCGCCCGGCCATCCGGCTCGTGTGGGCTAACTTTGCTCACCTATTTACAGTTTCCCTCGTGCCTTTCGCGACCGCTTGGTTGGCGAGCAGCGGACTAGCCGGCACCGCAGTGGCAGCCTATGCCTTCGTGTTCGCTTTGGTGAATCTCACTTACATGGCGCTCTGTGCGGAGACCGTCGACAGACAGGCGGGCTCCTCCGTTCCAACGGAAGCACGTCAGTTTATGCGCAGACGTTCCCTCGTGACCCTTGGACTCTTCCTGTTCGCCGTGGGCGCTGGTTACCTGTACCCGGTTGCAGGGATGGCTGTCATCGCGATTTGCCTGGTCCTTTATGTCCAGCCTGGGTCGGCGCGCGACGCCATTGACGATGCCAAGCCTTCATCTCCTCCCAGTGCACTCCCCTGAACATTCCGGGCATCCCATCCATCACCTCTCGAAGCCGAGAAACCTTATGTCTGATCACGCCAGAAAGCCATCCATCATTCTCGTTCACGGCGCTTGGGCCGATGGCTCGAGTTGGGCAAAAACCATCGTGGATTTAACGATACGCGGGTACGACGTTGTTGCGGCTCCGCTGCCACTTTCGTCTCTCACCGACGATACCAGGGCGTTAGGGCGTGTGATCGAGCGGATAAGTGGCCCAGTGGTGCTGGTAGGGCACGCCTACGCTGGAGCGGTGATATCGAATATCGACCACGACCAGGTCGTGGCGCTAGTTTTCATTGTTGGCCTGGCCCCGGACGCAGGCGAAAGCGTCGGTGATGTCTTCTTCAGAAATCCGCCACACCCCAATGCTCCGACCCTTTCGCCGGATGACGACGGGCGCTTCTGGCTACCAAATGATGCATTCCGGAATGCATTCGCTCAGGATGCCGATGAGAACATGTCGGCCGTTCTGAGCGCGGTGCAACGGCCCATTCATGCCGCCGCCATACAAGAGACGCTGGGTCAGCCCTTATGGAAGAAACGACCGTCGTGGTACCTGGTCGCACAGGGCGACCG
Organism: Luteibacter pinisoli; assembly: GCF_006385595.1. Classification (NCBI taxonomy): domain Bacteria; kingdom Pseudomonadati; phylum Pseudomonadota; class Gammaproteobacteria; order Lysobacterales; family Rhodanobacteraceae; genus Luteibacter; species Luteibacter pinisoli. The sequence goes on along the minus strand of NZ_CP041046.1, from coordinate 36,683 downwards.
TATGATCTCGCCGGAGACCCAGCGATATGTCGGTGCACGCATGGGTGCGGTAATTCACGAGACTGAAGCGGACCACTGCCCCATGATTACATCGCCCGATGACGTCGTTTCGATCATTCGAGCTGCGGCAGGATCTGTCGTACCAAGATCCGATAGCCAGTGAGCCACTTGGGAGCTTATTCCTGAAATGACCGGAGCATCCGCCCGCGCTTTCTTCCTGTTCGCATGTTTCGTTGCGCTGGTAGCACCGTGGGTCTCGGCGACGGCACAGGAGCGGGTTCGGACCGGCGGCATCTCCAATCGGCTGCACATCACGCAGTTTCACCATCGGATGCTACTGGCTGCTGATGGCGCTCCGGGTCGAGTGACGGACATCGCGCAGGATCGCGAGGGCTACCTGTGGATGACGTCTCAGAATGGCCTTTATCGTTTTGACGGCGTGCACTTTGACCAAACGTTGAGCAGGCGGCTGCCGAGCCAGATGATCAAGGGGCTTTTTCTCGACACCGACGGGTCGATGTGGCTCAGCTACTACTTTGGCGGCGTCACTCACGTTTCCGGGGAGCGCATCGAAACCTACAAGAACTCGTTGCCCCCGGGCACGGTGTTCGCGTTCGCCAAGACACCCGATGGCGTGTTGTGGGCAGCCAGTGCCGGTGGTCTCTCCACGTACGCCCATGGCGCGTGGCATCCGGTGGATAGCGAGCACGGATACGACGGAAGTGCCCTTCGTGCGTTGAGCCAATCGAAAGACGGGCGGCTCTGGATCACGACCGTCACTGATCGCTCGTACGTCTTGTCGCTGGGTAGTTCGCATTTCGAACCAGTTGATCAGGACACTGTACGGACACAACTTCGCGGCTTACCGGCGTCCCTACCGGTGTCGCTGCTTGACGCCGATCCCACGCCGTTCATCGACTCCGCGGGTGCGTTGTGGCTTCCATCTGACAAGGGAATACAGCGGTACCGATGGAGCGCCGGTGCGGGCGAACCGCCAGTACGTGAAGACTTTACCCCGGCCGACGGTCTCTCCGACGGTACAGTGAGCGCGTTCTTTGAAGATCGTGACTCGAATATTTGGGTCGCCACCGCCTTGGGTATCGATCAGTTCCGCGAGAGCCGGATCACTCCCCATGAGGTCGATGACCATTTGTTCATGCCTGCCATCGCATTCGATAACGATGGTGACGCGTGGGTGGGCACAACATGGGGGGCATACCGTCTAACCCCTGACTCCACGCGATTTCCGGAATTGGGGCAGTACTTTTCATGCGTGGCACGTGACCGGCTAGGCAATGTCTGGATGGCAGGGCAGTCCGGCCTCTTCCACATCGTCCGTGGAAAGATCAGCCGTATCACAGGGCCAACCGAAGAGCCTTCGGCTGTAACCCGGTACCAGTCCATCGCCGTCGACGGCGCTGGAGCACTGTGGGTCGCGGTATCCGGGCTTGGCCTCTATCGCCGGGACGGAAGCCGCTGGAGTTCTATCAAGGAGATGGCTGGCCTGGCCACAGATCGACTCACAAGGCTCGTATCGGACACCAGGGGCCGGCTGTGGATCGCCTTTGGAGACGGCCACCTGGCGCGTAAGGACGGCGACCACGTGAAGCTATTTGGTCCGGGCGATGGCTTAGCCATCGGCGCCATCGCGGACATGGCGTTGGAGCGAGGTAACGCGCTCGTCGGCGGCGAAAGTGGCTTGGCGCAGATTATCGAAGACCGCTTCGTTTCCCTATATGGTACTGAGCGGCATGCCTTCTCCGGCATAACCGGGATCGTTCAGCTCAAGAACGGCGAACTCTGGCTACAGGCAGACGAAGGTGTCATCCGTATTTCTTCGGAGGAAATGCAACAAGTGGCGGCCCGTCCGGATCACGAGGTCCGCTACGAGGTCTACGACGCCGAGGATGGCCTGATCGGACAGGCCGACAAGGTCAGGCCCCTGCCGTCACTAGCCGAGGGACGGGATGATCGTGTCTGGATTACGACGACCCGGGAGGTTGCGTCAGTCAATACGCGTCATTTGCTCAGAAACCGGACCGTAGCAAAACCTGAGGTATGGACCGTACTCGCAGAGGGCGTTCTATACGAGGCATCTTCGAGAGTGAGCCTTCCGCCGCTGACCAGGAGCATGCGTATCGATTTCGGAGCGCCGACGCTCACCATGCCGGCACGCACCACGTTTCAGGCTCGATTGGTTGGCGTGGACGAAACCTGGCAAAACCTTGGTACGCGGCGCGAGGCGTTCTACACGAATCTCGGTCCGGGGGACTACCAGTTTGAGCTGCAGGTAACCAATGAAGACGGAATGGTTGGTGTGATGGACCATCCCCTGCTTCTTCGCATTCAGCCAGCTTTTTATCAAACCGTCTGGTTTCGCCTCGCAGTTGGCCTTTTTCTCATCGTCGCACTCGCCGTTCTGTACCGGTGGCGCCTCCGGCTTGCAAACCAGCGTTCCAGGATCCAGTTGGAAGAGCGAGAGCGAATTGCACGCGAGGTCCACGATACGCTTCTGCAGAGCATCCACGGGCTTCTATTTACCGTCGAATCGGTCGTCCGCTCGGACGTCATCGGCGAGACGTCCCGGCCGACGCTGAGCCAGGCAGTTGAAAAAGCACGGAAGGTCGCAGCAGAAGGACGAGATCGTGTGAGTGCACTTCGGATGCAAAGTGATGACGCCGAATGCCCGCTAGAAGACTTTATGGAGTTCCTTGATGACAGTGGTGAAGACACCTTCTATGTCACCACCATCGAGGGTCGCATCCGGCGGCTGAAGGTCGCTCCAGGGCAGGAGGTCGTCGCGATCCTCCGTGAAGCGTTACACAATGCTCGGAACCATGCCGACGCCGCTCAGATAAGCCTTCGAATCCGATATGGGTATTGGAACCTGGTCGTAGAAGTAAGGGATGACGGCCGAGGCATTACTCAGGGGTTATTGAAGCTGAGGCAACACCATGGCCATTGGGGAATAACCGGCATGCGCGAACGAGCACGCCAGATAGGCGGGCACCTTGCTTTGGTGACCGAAGAGGGGATCGGTACATGCGTGACCCTGACCGTCCCCGCGCGGCTGATATACCGGCGTCGTTCAACCCATTGACAATCAGCATGCGAGCCCTATTGCGGGTCAAGAAAGCCGCGTCGGATTGCGATTGTGACCGCGTGCGCCCGGTCGTTCGCGCCAAGCTTTGCCAGAATGCTTTTCATGCGTGTCTTTATGGTGTCCTCTGACACGCGCAACACGTCGCCGATGGCACGGTTGGTGAAGCCTTGGGCGACCATTTGGAGTACGAGTAACTCTCTATGTGTTAGCGATTCAAGGCCCTGGTGCGCCGTCACATCCTGCAAGATCTCTGTCGCAAGTACTTTCTTGCCGTCAGCGGCGCCCCTCACCGTGCGCACGATTTCCTCGCTCGAGGAGGTCTTGAGAAGATAGGACATGGCGCCTGACTGGAGGGCCCGTGCGACCCGCGCATCCCCAGGATACGTCGTCAGAACGATGAGGGGAGCGTCCGGGAACTCGCCATGGATGTCTACGATCGCCTGCAGTCCGTCCACAGGCGCCATCTGTAGGTCTATAAGCGTGACGGACGGCCGAAGATCACGAAAACGTGCAACCGCGTCGCTTCCGTCGGACGCCTCACCGACGACTTTCATATCGCGTTCGCGCTCAAGCGTCGAACGAAGCCCCTCCCGCATCATGGGGTGATCGTCAACGATAAGGATACGAATGATGCGGTCCACGGATGCCACAGCGCGCCTCGCGGCTTGGTAGATTCAACTAATTTTGCGCAATCAATGCGCAAGATCCTAACCCCGAAAGGGTAGAAAGCCACGCTGTTTCGGTAAGCAAATAGCGCATGGGTCGAACCAGGTTGTGCCGAACGGGAAAACTTGCTCTCGAAAGGGTGAAGAAGGCAGCCCCCCGTCCCACTACGGTTCGACGGCCTGCCTATGGCAACTCCCGGTCACTGAGAACGTGTGGGGGAAGCCAATGCGGACGTACTACACCTGAAGGCACCCAATGGCCAACTCAATTTCCTCTGCTGCGCTCAGCGATGCCTCCCAATATGCCGTTGGAAGCACTCCGGCCGCCGCCAAAATCCTCATGATGGCATTGCTGGCTCTTGAACTATTCCTTCCGCCATCGACCGCGCAACAGGTGATGTGGGCTACCCCATTCTCCGCGTTGCTACCTGGCGCGATGCCAGCCATCGCCACAGAGCCAAGCTGCCACCTGATCGGCGGTCAGTCCACTTCCTTAGTTTGCCTGACATAGGCGATCGCGTCACCGATCGCCCGGAGGTTCTATGTACCCTGTCACGTATCGTCACATCGACGTCGATGGATTCGAGATTGCGTATCGCGAGGCCGGGCCGCCCGTGGCACCGGCGTTGCTTCTCCTTCATGGGTTCCCGACGTCGAGTCATATGTTCCGCGACCTGATTCCCGCTCTCTGTGGGAACTTTCGCGTGGTGGCACCGGATCTACCGGGCTTCGGACGGTCGGCCATGCCGTTGCGCACGGACTTCGAATATACATTCGAGAACATGGCCCGAATTATCAGCCGGTTCACTGAGCTCGTTGGTCTTCCCCGATTCTCCATCTATGTCTTCGACTACGGATCACCGGTCGGTTTACGTATCGCACTGATGCATCCCGAGCGAATCGACGCAATCGTCAGCCAAAATGGAAACGCGTACTCAGAGGGGCTAAGTGATGGATGGGACCCTATTCGCGCGTACTGGAAGGAACCAACTCAAGAGAACCGTGACGCGCTGCGCGCCTTCCTTTCACCCGAAACGACGTACTGGCAGTACACGCATGGCGTGCCCGATATCTCGCGGATTTCTCCTGACGGATACTCTCTGGACAATTTCTACCTGGCCCGCCCAGGGGCGCACGATGTACAGCTCGACCTTCTTTTGGATTACGCATCAAACGTCGCGCTTTATCCCAAGTTTCAGGAGTACCTTCGCCAGCACAAGCCGCGGGTCCTTGCGATATGGGGTCGCCACGATCCGTTCTTCCTACCCGCCGGCGCGGAAGCCTTCAGGCGCGACGTGCCCGAGGCTGAGGTTCAATTTGTCGAATCGGGCCACTTCGCGCTAGAGAGCCATCATGCCGAGATTGCTCACGCCATCAGATCCTTCCTGTGATTGATGGATTGACTGAAGCCAATATTCACAAACTTTCCAGGGCGATAGATAAACCAGGAAGTCGCCAACTTGCGCGTCCTCATCGCCCTGCTTTTCTCCATGAGGAAGCTTAGATGTCCAAGACCAACGTAGCTATTGTCACAGGTGCGAGCCAGGGAATTGGGAGGGCAACTGCCGTTAGGCTAGCAGCGGACTTTGGCCACCTCGTGCTCGTCGCACGAGGCAAGGACGGGCTCAATGAGACGGCCGATATGGTCGAGCGCGCGGGCGCGTCTGCGCTTGTACTTGTTGAGGACCTGGCGGACGCATCCGCTGCGACCAGAGTGGTCGAGACAACGATTTCGCGCTTCGGGCGCGTGGACGCCCTTCTGAACATTGCCGGCGCCGTGCCGCAGATTGACCTCTTTGACATGGCGGATGAGCAATGGACTGCGGGTACGGAACTCAAGTTGCACGGGGCACGCCGGCTCACGATACAGGCGTGGCCCGCCCTGAAGGCCAGTGGTGGTTCAGTAGTTTTTACCTCTGGCAACAGTGCGCAAGTGCCCAAATCGCCTTATGCGGCAGTCGGTACGATCAACGCTGCCATAGTCGCGCTGGCCAAGGCTTTCGCAGATCGTGGTCTGGTGGACGGCGTGCAGGTTAACAGCGTGATGCCTGGACCCGTGATGACCGGACGCCGAGAGAGCTTCCTTCAGAAGTGGGCGAAGGATCACTCGGTGAGTGTGGAACAGGCCGCATCGACGTTCTTGGCGCACTCGGGGATCCGCCGGTACGGAACGCCCGAAGAGATTGCTGATCTGATGGCCTATCTGGTGTCGCCTTCTGCACGTTGGATGACCGGATCGGCCATTCGGTTGGATGGCGGCGAAGTGCCTGCGGTTTGAAGCGATGACGCGGCGTGATGCGGAAGCGCCTCACGCCTCCGGCAGGTGATCTCGAGGCATGTTGTCTATGTTGGTTCAGAGCGAAGCAACCGAAGTTTGCGATTGGGTCGAGGGGTTACTTCGCATCCTCGACGTAAGAGGGCGCGTGGACGCTCGAATCAACCAGCTCGCGCCTTGCACAGCACGCGTTCCTGCAGCCGGCAATGGGATGCTGCCGTACCACGCGGTTTTGTCGGGCTCCATAATTGTCTCCGATTCATGCTCGCGAGACCAAATAGTCCTCGGCGAGGGCGACATGGTTCTCTTCCCTCACGGGACGCCGCACCAGATTCGCAGCTTGGTAAATGAGCACTCCATGGCAGATAGCTCGATAACAACTGCCTCCGTTGCCTGCTTTCCAAACTCAAAGGTCGACCTGCTTTCCGGACGCTTTATCCTTCCCGCTGCACAAGATTCCATTGTAAGGCGATGTATGCCGCATCGAATTTTTATCACGGCATCGACGCACCTATCATCGGCATCACCTGGCAGGTCCGATGTTGCACGCTTGGTGGAACTGCTATGTGCTGAGGCCGACCATGGGGAAGTCGGAAAGCAACCACTGGTCGACGCCTATTCGAAGGCACTATTTACGTTAGCGATGCGCTATGGAACTAGGAACGATGCGACTCCGCTCGGCCTCCTGGCGCTTGCCGCCGTACCCCGATTGGTTCCAGCGCTGAATGCCCTTGTATCGGAGCCAGGTACGCCCTGGACCCTACCGATGCTGGCCTCGCGCTGCAATATGTCGCGCGCGACGTTTATCCGAAGGTTCCGAACGACCGTCGGCAGGTCCGCTAACGAGCTTCTGGTCGACCTACGCATGGGCCTTGCCGCTCGGCGAATTATGGCCTCCGCTGACTCGCTAAGTGCCATCGCTGAGTCGGTCGGTTACCGCTCTGAAGCTGCATTTAATCGCGCTTTTAAGGGGCACACGGGGTTTACACCATCGGCATGGAGACGAGCCACCGATGCGCCATGGACTATGTAGCCGGAAAATCACCATGGGATACGACATTGCACATGCGGCGAACCAACGTCTCGTCACGTCGTCGAACACCTTAGTGGCACATGCCAGCCGCGGCGATGAGAACGCGTGCAACCCAAACTTCAAAACAGAGAAAGCATCGTGTTCACCGACGATTCCTCCATCTGCGTCTCCGCCGCAAGTGGGAAAGAGGCTGGAACATCGCGCCTCGGTCGCATTGCGCGCATACATTGATATTAACCTAGCAGAGAAATTGCCCTTAACGGCGCTTGGTTCTCTTGTCGGACTAAGCCAAGGCGAGTTTAGCCGACGATTCAAAGCAACGTTTGGGCAGACCCCGCACCAGTACATCCTCGATTTGCGCCTCAACCAGGCTCTAGGCCTTCTTTCGAGAACATCGATGAAGGTAGGTGATATTGCGGCGGAGTGCGGGCTCACCGATCATGCCCACCTCTGCAAATGGTTTAGGCGAAGGCTTCATATGACGCCGCAGCAATGGCGTATGCTCTCGTCGCAGTGCACTGACGCGGAAGTCATGCTCCGTTTACGGCGATACGGATTGTTTGACGTGCACTGGCAACTTGAGACATTGCACTCCTGAATCGATAGAAGCTGGTTGTAAGCCGATGTCGTCAGTCAGCGGGCCCTTTCTCGGGTCAAGCGTGGGTTACCTTCGGCAAAGGACATCACTCTCATACTTTTGCTTGCCGTTTCCAGATGACGTCGCCTAAACGATTGAGCCCTATAACAAGAACTAGTATTACCGCAGTTCGTGTCATCACGCCGCCGAACAGAAGGGCAAATCCGTCTGATGCGGATTGTGCTCCTTGGGAAACAGCAAAGAGTGCGATGCCTGCACTTGGGGGATGGATCGCCCGGAAGGCCCCCATGGCTCCAATGGTAAGGGCCATCGCTGCAGCGCTCGCCATGAGCAAGGACGGGAAGACGTGGGTGACCACCAAGCCGATCGCCGTAGCCAGGAAATTAGCGAGAACGACCGATCGCGGCCGAGCAAAGGCACTCTTGGGGGCCAGGAGCATGAGCATCACGGACGCCCCCATAGGAGCGACCAATGGCGCGCCGTCTGCAACGACGTTGGGCATGATCCCTAGAATGATGGTGCAGATGAACAAGCCGCACGCTAGCCAAACGACGCATAAATTCTTGGCAACTGAGTTGGCGCATTCAACAGACATGATTCGAACCTCCGCGATTAGCCGACCTAGCCGGGGCAGCTGTATTGCATCTGTTATCTAGTTCTTGATCGGCTCTTGGACTGACATGTGTGTTGCGATGGTCACGACATATCGGCCGACACTATGGGATTCGTCCGGGCTTATAATGCTCTAAACACGGACTTCCTATTCGAAGGTTCAGCGCCCTTATGTCGCCACCGCTTGATTGGCTTAGCCGCCTGCTGCAGATGACGCCGGTACGCGGGCAACTCGATCTTCGCTGCCAGTACGGGGCACCCTGGCGTATCGATCAAGATGCGTTTTCCGACGGTGAAATGGCCTATCACATCGTTCTTGATGGCTCGGCGTCATTGGTGGGAGAGAATGGTGAAGAGCTTCAGCGTATTGTCGCAGGCGACATCCTTCTGATCCCGAATGGTGAGGCACACACGTTGCACGATGGGACCGGATCCCGTCCGAGGCCTGCAAAGAGTCGTGTGGCTTCGAACCTGGTCTTCAGTCAGAACGCGGGCCGTGGAGAGCATCTGGATATGTTGTGCGGTCGTTTTGTATTGACGCCCGCGCACGCACGGCTGTTACGCCGGTATCTTCCAAAACGGTTGATCGTGCAGACGCGCAATAGCTCGATCACGACGGAAGCTGACAGTGGCACGGCGTTGATCCGCCTCGTGTCGTTAATGCAGTCCGAAAGTGCCGCCGATCGCCTGGGGGGCCGGGCCATGCTAGATGCATTGTCGACTGCGTTGTTCACGATCACCTTACGCTTTGCCAGTGAATTAGAAGCGGCCCCACCGGGGCTTCTGTCCCTTGCAGGTTTTCCACGGCTCGCTCCGGCTCTCGATGCCATCTTTCATGACCCCGGCCAGGCGTGGACGCTGCCGGTTCTCGCTGCCCGTTGCAATATGTCGCGGGCGACGTTCGTTCGACTGTTCCAAGAAAAGCTCGGTATGTCTGCCAACGATCTTCTCACTGACATCCGAATGATGCTTTCCGCCAATGAGCTGCGAACTGGTAACGCATCCACAGCCGCTATCGCAGAATCTGTAGGCTATCAATCGGAAGCCGCGTTCCAACGAGCGTTCAAGTCACATATGGGAGTTACGCCGTCCCGCTGGCGAAAGCAGTCAATGGCCGGAGAAGGCGGCGAGAGGACATGATTTCGCCTTGATTTGCATGTCCTCTCTACCACTAGGCCGGTGTTGCACTTCATTTGACAGCTGGAAAGTCGATATCGGTGTCGTTGATGCGATTGAAGGTATTCGTGAAGACCGTCAGAGCGATCGCCAGGCTGATATCGACGAGTTGCTCGTACGTGTAACCCGCATCCTTGATCGACGTGAATGCTTCCTGTGGGATCGTACCGGTCGTCTTAACTAGGGTCCGAGCAAAAGTGATCAGGGCATTGCGGCGCTCGTCATCGGTCAACCCGCCGTCTCGGATATTCTTGAGGTCATCTGCGTTAAGGCCCGTCATCTTGCCTAGCAAGCTATGCGCTGCCACACAGTAGTCACAACCCGTTTCGACGCTGACAACTAGTTTGATTGTTTCCTGGTCTTGCTTGCTCAACGTGCCTGCTGCCAGCACGCCTTCGGCTTGGAGCACTGCCTTCAATGCGGCAGGACCGTGGGCACCGATCGCTGCGAACGTGTTAGGGACGCCGCCTGCGGCTTTCTTGATCTGAGCGAAAACTTCGGCAGCAACGCCAGTGGCGGTTTCGATGGCAGGGGTGGGAATGCGCGACATGTCTGGATACTCGGTTGGTTGGTGCGACTAAGATAAGCCGACCGATAAAGCCGATGAATGCGTTCAAGTGTCGATTTTATGCCATATCGTCTCACCATCCTCCCTCGCGAACCGCCTCCGGTACGTAAGACCGGAGGCGGCCGTCCGCTACCTCGCCGGCGCCTCGCGTGCTTCAGCAAGGTGTTGGTACGCCGCGGGAACATTCACCGTGCAGTGCGCCCAGTCGAAGAGGCTGTACTCGCCGTAGTGGTGCATGTCCACGGCTTCGAGGGTCGCTTCGACCGAACGCCCTTCCGCGATCGCCAGGCGGACCGCGCTGTCGAGTTCGCGCAGGTAACGCAGCGGAAACTCGATATCAGCGGGACGCATGGGTCGCCCATGGCCAGGAATAATCGTGGCGTCGTCGGGGAGGAAGTCGCGCACCCGGGTCAGAGTATCGATAGTGTCCTTGTGACGTCCCTCTAGCAGCCAGGGCAACGCCGGCGATGGCGCCTGGATCATGTTTCCAACCCACAGCACCTTCGCAGTGGGTTCCCAGATAACCAGATCGCCCGGCGTCTGCGCGAAGCCAAAGTGGTGCACCTCGACGATCCGGTTGCCCAGGTCGATGCTGACCTTATCCGCTACTGTAAGGTCCGCCGTTCGTGGCTGGACACGCTCGATGCCTTTGTTGCGGCCCATCAGCGTCAGCATGAAGGTGCGGTCGTTCTCAAAGTTTTCATCCATGTACTTCTTGGTCGCCGGATGCTGGATGACGACAGTGCTGTCTGGGAAGAGGAAGTTTCCGTAAGCGTGGTCACCGTGGTAGCTCGTATTTACCAGGAAGCGGATGGGTTTCGACGTCTCGCGTCGAACCAAGCCGATCAGTTGCGATGCGAGGTCGCCATTGAGCATCGATTCCACGACAAGGACGCCTTTGTCGCCGATGACGAAGCCTGCCGTCGTAGCAACGTGGTCCTTGTCGAAGACATCGTCGGGCATCACAGCGAAGACACCGGGGGCGAGTTCTTTCGAGATCAGGGTTACTTGTGCCGCATCCCAGGGAGGTGTTGCGTCGTGTTCATGTGTATCGGTCATGTCTGTTCTCCAGTACGTACGGTGTGATGGACGAGGTGGTGGCGCGGCTTCATCCGTGCCGAAGTGTGAGCTCGCTTTCCTTGATGTCAGCGATCGGTCCAAGGATGGATGCATCGAACGGTCGCAAGGCGCGGCCAGATGCAATGAGCGAGGGCATGTCCGGGTTGGCCAATGCACCGCGCCCCATGGCGACCATGGCGACACCCTGTTTCACCATGTGTGCAGCGCGCTGCAGGTCATGGAGGCCGCCGTTGGCAATAAGGGGGACGTCGCCGGCATAGCGTTTCGCGAGCGCCACCAGGGAGGTATCGGCTCCGTCGAAGGCCGGACGCCATGCCTCGTACTCCGTAACGTGGATGAAGTCCGCGCCCGCCTTTGCAAGGGCGCGGAAAATCACCGCGGCGTCGTCTTCGCCACCGGGCCACTTGGCGTGGAAGTCGTTGACCTTGCCCTGGGAGATACGCACACCTACGGGAAAGCGCTGATCCACGGCTGCCCTGACGCGGCTGATCGTTTCGGTCAACAGGCGCACCCGCTTGATGACATGGCCGCCCCATTCGTCGGCACGCTGGTTAGATGTCTCGGTGAGGAACTGGTCCAGGAGATAGCCATTGGCACCGTGGATTTCCACGCCGTCAAAGCCCGCCAGTGTCGCCGCACGCACGGTGGCCTGGACAAACCCTCCGATCGCCTCGTCGATCTGCCCGGAGGTCATCGCTACCGGGGTGGGGTACTGACCTACGCCCTTGTAGAACGTCAGCTGGGTGCCATTTGGCGAAATCGCGGATGGCCCGACGGTGTGGCTACGATGCGGGTTTCCCTGGCTCAGCGCACCAGCGTGCATCAGCTGTGCGAAGACCCGGCTGCCATGCCTGTGGATGTTGTCGGTGATCGGACGCCACGCCTTGGCCTGATCGTCGTCCGCCAGTCCAGGCTGGTTGAAGTAGCCCTGCGAGAACGATTTGTCGGGGTAGATGCCCTCGGTGATGAGAAGGGCGAAACCGCCCCTGGCAAATCCTTCGTAGTAGCGGACCATGCGTTGGCTGGGATAGCCGTCCGGGGTCGCCGTCACCCGGCTCATCGGAGCGACCGCCAAACGGTTGGGTAGGCTCATGCCCCACATATCGAAGGGCGTTAAGATGGCATCGGCTGGGTGGGTAGTCACGATGGCTATCCTGTTGGGCTAGGGATCATCGGGCGCCTTCTTAGGGCCGTTGGATAACATCCTAGTCAGAATCATCCCCTTGCCTAGCCGCCCGAGATGAGATGCGGCTATATCAAATATGGATATAGTTATGCGTTTATCAGATGTCCGGATCTTCGCGGTGGTCGCCTCATCGAGGAGCCTATCCTCGGCAGCCAGGCAGCTGGCAATCACACCGATGCAGGTATCCCGGCGGATAGCTGCGCTGGAGGAAGAGCTGCGCGTTCGCTTGCTGCAAAGGACAACCCGGTCGGTGTCGTTGACGCCGGAAGGCGAAGCGTTCATCCCCTATGCGACGGCCATGGTCGATGCCGACGAGGGAGCGCGGCTTGAGCTCGGCAGGAATCAGTCCGTCGTCCGCGGGCATATCCGACTGACGGCGCCGTCGGTGTTCGGCCTGGAGGTAGTGCTGCCGGTGGTCAAGGCCATGCTGAGGCAATACCCGGAGATGGATGTAGACCTCGACCTTAGCGATGGCGTTGTCGATATCGTTGCAGGGGGCTACGACATGGCCATCCGGATCGCCCGGTTAAAGGACTCCGACCTCATCGCGCACAGGCTGGCCCCTAACCCCCGCATTCTCTGCGCATCGCCAACCTACCTCGAGAAGCGGGGAACGCCCAGGGTCCTCGCGGACCTCGGCGAGCATGAATGCATCGGGTTAACGCGAGTGGGAAAGTGGCCTTTCGTCGTTGACGGCGGCATTCATCGCATTCAGTATGCGGGCCGCTTCACCAGCAGTAGCGTCGACGCGGCACGCTCCATCGCTCTCGATGCGTCGGGAATTGCAATGCTCACGCGCTGGGATGTACGCAGTCAGCTGGCCTCGGGACGGCTGAGGGAAATACACCTCGATGATGCCGCCATGGAGCAGCTTTACATCTGGGCGATCATGCCATCGCGGCAGCACATTCCCGCTAGGGTGAGGGTGTTCCTGGAAGCGCTGGAGGCGAGCTTGGCTGTGGCCCCGTAGCCGCGATGCCCTCAGTTCGCTATTGATACTTTAGAGCATGATTGTGCGATTTGCTGAGATTAAAAGTATCGCTATACCTTCGTAAAGTACGTTCGTCGCCTAGATCAACCCGAGCGGTACGACTCCGCCTTCGTGGGTTTTGTGTCACGCGACATCGACTGACTTACTTTCACGAAGGACTACCCATGAACGCCTTGCTGCAGCTCCTCACCAAAACCGGCCTGCTCAAAAAAGACCTGGACTACCACTTGCTCCGCGCAGCGATGGTTATCATCTTCGCGTGGTTTGGGTACGACAAATGGTTCGAGTCTGAGATAACTGCGCTCGCTCCGCTGATCCTGCATGGGCCGCTTATCTCTTGGACGATCCCGACGCTTGGCATCCATGGTACGGCCATCTTGCTCGGCACGGCTGAATGGACGTTCGGTACGCTGTTGCTGCTGGGATTCTGGAACAAAAAACTGGGTGTGCTGGGCGCGCTTGGCTCGGTCGCTACCTTCGTTTCCACACTCAGTATTCTCCCGTTCGTACCCGATGGCTGGGATGCAGGCGCAGGCGGTTTTCCCGCCATGGCTATGAATGCCGCCTTCCTTCTGAAGGACCTCGTACTGCTCGTGGTTTCGATCTACCTGCTTCGGGCCGACGTGATCCGCTCGCTTGAGGAACAACGCGGCGTTTAAACGCTCCTGGTTGACGTTATTCGTGCACACGTATCGGCCGCTTCCTGGCGCCCGGGTACGTGTGCACGAGGCGCTAGAAAAGCTCCCCCTGCGGCGAATGAATCCGCGGCGGCGCGAACTGCGACGTATCCAACACCGTATCCCAGGTCCGATGCAGCCCCGCCTTGCGCGAAGCCACCTGAACCCGCTTACGGATGATGTCCGCGAAGATCCCCTGCCCGCGCATGCGCGTGGCGAAGTTTGAGTCGTAGTCCTTCCCGCCATTCATCTGCTGGATCAGGCTGATGATGTGCGCGGCGCGGTCGGGGTAGTGCAGGTCCAGCCATTCGCGGAAGAGCTGCTTCAGCTCATGCGGCAGACGCACGCAGGTGTAGCCGATGGAGTTCGCGCCGTTCGCGGCGGCCCGCTCGATGATGCCTTCGACATCCTTCTCGTTGAGCGCGGGGATGATCGGCGCAACGAGCACGCCCACCGGCACGCCGGCGTCATGCAGCGCCTTCACCGCCTGCAGCCGCCGATGCGGTGCCGAGGCGCGTGGCTCCAGCTTCGAGGCCAGCTTGTTGTCGAGCGAATTGATCGACACGAACACCTGGACCAGGTTCCGCTCGGCCATCGGCGCGAGGATGTCGAGGTCGCGCTCGATCAAAGCGTTTTTGGTCACGATGGTACAGGGATGATGGCACTCATTGAGTAACGCGAGCGCTGCCCGGGTCAGCCGCCAGGTCTTTTCGATCGGCTGGTAGGGGTCGGTGTTGCTGCCGATGTTGATCGGCTTGCAGGTGTAGTTCTTCTTCGCCAGCTCGCCACGCAGGGTCTCGGCGAGGTTGGTCTTGGCGAAGAGCTTGGTCTCGAAGTCGAGGCCGGGGGAGAGGTTGAGGTAGCCGTGGGACGGCCGGGCGTAGCAATAGATGCACCCATGCTCGCAGCCGCGGTACGGGTTGAGCGCCTGGTCGAAGCCGATGTCCGGCGAGTCGTTCCGGCTGATGACCGAGCGGGCCAGTTCCTCCCGGGTTTCCGTCTTCGGCCGGCTGAGGTCCTCCTCCTGGTACCAGCCGTCGTCCTCGGCCACCGCCTGGGTTTTTTCGAACCGCCCCACGGGGTTGGAGGCGGCGCCGCGGCCCTTGTGCGGGCGGATGGTGGGGAGGGGAGTCGACATCGTACAAATGTACACAATGTCCGTCTCAATGTCCGCGATCCGGGGCACCCGCCAGGCACGAAAAAGGCCCGCCCTTTCGGACGAGCCTTTCCCGGCCGGGCCTGCCGCGGGCTCAGTGCTCCAGCGGCACGTCCTTGGTCTCGCGGACGAAGAACAGGCCAATCACCACGGTCATCAGCGCCACGATCACCGGGTACCAGAGGCCGTAATAGATATCCCCCTTCCAGGCCACCAGCATGAAGCCGATCGTCGGTACGAAGCCGCCGAACCAGCCGTTGCCGATGTGGTACGGCAGGCTCATCGAGGTGTAGCGGATGCGGGTGGGGAACATCTCCACCAGCCATGCCGCGATTGGGCCGTAGACCATGGTGACGTAGAGCACCAGGATCGCCAGCAGCACCACCAGCATCGGGTAGTTCGACTGCGTGGGGTCGGCCTTCGCCGGATAGCCGGCGGTCTTCAGCTGGCCATCCACCTTGGCGGTGAAGTCCTTGCTCTGCGCGGTGAACGCCGCCTTCTCGATGCCGGCGCCTTCGAACGACTCGATCACCTCGTCGCCGATCTTCACGGTGGCCAACGTGCCCGCCGGTGCCGCCGCGTTGCTGTACGGGATGCCCTTCTTCGCCAGCACGCTCTTGGCCACGTCGCAGGAGCTGGTGAAGGTGTGCTTGCCGACCGGATCGAACTGGAAGCTGCACGCGTTCGGATCCGCCGTGACCACCACCGGCGCATTCGCCGCGGCGGCTTCAATCGCCGGATTACCGAAGTGGGTGAGGCCCTTGAAGATCGGGAACATCGTCAGCGCCGCGAGCAGGCAACCGGTGAGCACCACCGTCTTGCGCCCGATACGATCGGACAGCCAGCCGAAGACCACGAAGAACGGTGTACCGATAAGCAACGCCGCCGCGATCAGCAGGTTGGCCGTGGTGACGTCGATCTTCAGGCTCTGGGTGAGGAAGTACAGCGAGTAGAACTGGCCCGTGTACCAGACGACGGCCTGGCCGGCGGTGGCACCGAGCAGGGCGAGGATCACCAGGCGCAGGTTCTTCCACTGGCCAAACGCTTCCGTCAGCGGCGCCTTCGACTGCTTGCCTTCGGCCTTCATCTGCTGGAACACCGGCGACTCATGCAGCTGCAGGCGGATGTACACCGACACGCCCACGAGGATCGCCGAGATCAGGAACGGAATGCGCCAGCCCCAGGCATCAAAAGTATCCGGGCCCAGGCCGAGACGCGTGCCGAGGATCACCAGCAGCGAGAGGAACAGGCCAAAGGTCGCCGTGATCTGGATGAAGCTGGTGTACAGGCCACGCTTGCCGTCCGGTGCATGCTCGGCCACATAGGTGGCCGCGCCACCGTACTCGCCGCCGAGGGCCAGGCCCTGCAGCAGGCGCAGCAGGATCAGCAGGACGGGTGCCGCGACGCCTATCGTCGTGTAGCCGGGTAGCACGCCCACCAGGAAGGTGGAGGTACCCATGATGATGATGGTGATGAGGAAGGTGTACTTGCGGCCGATCAGGTCACCGATGCGGCCGAACACGATGGCCCCGAACGGACGCACGGCAAAGCCCGCAGCAAACGCCAGCAACGCGAAGATGAACTGGCTGGTGTCGTTGAGGCCGGTGAAGAACTGCTTGCCGATGGTGGCGGCAAGCGAGCCATACAGATAGAAGTCGTACCATTCGAAGACGGTGCCCAGGCTGGACGCGAAGATCACGCGTTTGTGGCTGGTACCGATGCTGCCGTCGGCACGCATGCCGGATGCGGTGGTGGCCATGAAGACTCTCCGTCAGAACTTGTACATCGCGTTGAGGGTGTACTCGTTGCCGGAATCTGCCTGGCGACCGAGGCCATTGGTGGTGGTCGAGTTGATCTTGGAATGGATCCACTCACCGCTGAAGTCGAACGGTCCGGTGCTGTACTGCAGGCTCAGCGCCTGCTGCGTGCCCTTCAGC
Organism: Luteibacter pinisoli; assembly: GCF_006385595.1. Classification (NCBI taxonomy): domain Bacteria; kingdom Pseudomonadati; phylum Pseudomonadota; class Gammaproteobacteria; order Lysobacterales; family Rhodanobacteraceae; genus Luteibacter; species Luteibacter pinisoli. The sequence continues at coordinate 19,626 of NZ_CP041046.1, read as the reverse complement.
AGGCCGGCCGTGTTCGCGGCACGCCAGCGCAGCACGTCGTCCTTGTCCGGCTTGCTCACCGAACCGAACGCGTACAGCGTCCAGTGCTTGTCGAACTTGTAGCCCGCCTGCAGCCACGCGCCCTTGTCCTTGATGTCGCCGAACTGCGAGAGGTCGCCGAACATCTGGCCAATCGCGTTGCCGGTGTACACCGCGCCCTTCAGGATGAAGCTGCCCGGCATCCACATGCCGCCCAGTTCCACCGCGGTGCTCTTGATGTTCGACTTGATCGGCGTGACGGTGTTGCCATCGACGCCGTGCAGGTCCACTCGGCTGTAGTGCGCACCGAGGAAGGCCTGCCAGTCGGTGCCCTTGGCGGTAATGCGCGCCTGGATCTGCGGCTTGAAGCCCGCGTTGCCGGCGGTGAGGAAGTTGGTCGTGGCACCCGGGCCGTTCCAGCTGCCTTCGTAGGCGCCGAGGTCAAAGCGCCACTTGGTGCCTTCCGAACCCTTGTTGAGATCCTGCATCCAGACGATGCCCGGATAACGCCAGCCGATCAGGCCGGTGCCGTAACCCAGCGGGAAGGCGATGTGCGAGAGCGACTGCGGCACGTAATCCAGCGGGAACAGCAGCTGCCACATCTGGCCGATGCGGAAAGTGGTGCCGGTATCGACGTTGCTGATGTCCATGTACGCCTGGCGCAGGCGCTGTTCCGGCTGTGAGCCCGCGTAGGCACCGGTGCCGTTGAAGCCGCCGAAGAAGTCCATCTCGATACGGCCGGAGCCGGTCCAGTTTTCGTTGAACTTCGCGCCGGTGAAATCCAGCCAGAAGCGCGTGTTGCGTACGTCCACGCCGGTGATGGAATTGGCCTTGCCGGTGGCCCCGGGTAGCGGGTACTCCGCGTTCTGGCCATTGCCGTACTGGTAGTTGCCGTCCTGCTTGAAGCCGCTGACGTTGATGAAGCCGTGCAGGGCCAGCGAGACGCCCGGCGTGGTGCCGGTGGTGAAGCTGGGCTTGGTGGGCACCGCGGCCACGGTCTTCTCGACCTTGGTCACCTTCTCTTCGGTGGCCTGCGACTGCGTCTGGGCCGCCTGGGCCGTGGTCGTGGCCTCCGTGGTGGCGGTCTTCTGCTCCTGGATCATGGCTTTGAGCTCAGCCAGCTGTTGCTCCAGCTGGTTGACGCGTTGCTCCAGGGCCGCTTCGCGGCTGGAGGTTTTCTTCGACTTCGACTGGGCGTGTGCGGTGTCCGGCATGGCTGCCATCGGCAGCATGAGCGCACAGGCAACGCTGAAGGCGATGGCCTTACGGCCACCGGAATGCGTGGTCTTCATCAATGGTCTCCCCAACCCTTGGCAGGCCGAGCATGTGACAGTGCCGGCCCGGCATCCATTCGCCAAAGGTCGAACCTCGACCAAAGTCGTAAGGGCGTCGCATCCGCATGCTGCGCCGCGACGTTACACTCAGGGCCCACGCCCCACGAACCTTTGTGACGCAGGAGCCAGCATGTCCGAGATCCACCCCGTCGACCCCGCCTTCGCCGAAAAGGCGCGTATCCGCAAGGATGACTACCAGCGCATGTACGCGGAGTCGGTCCAGGATCCGGACGGCTTCTGGAAGCGGATGAGCGAGCGGCTGGACTGGATTACCCCGCCCACGAAGATCAAGAACGTCTCGTACGACCCGGCCAACCTGCATATCCGCTGGTATGAGGACGGCCAGCTCAACGTGGCGGCGAACTGCCTCGACCGGCACCTGGCCGAGCGCGGCGACAAGACGGCCATCATCTTCGAGGGCGACGATCCCAACGAGACGCGCACCCTGACGTACCGCCAGCTGTACACCGAGGTATGCCAGTTCGCGAACACGCTGAAGAACCTGGGCGTGGAGAAAGGCGACCGCGTGGTCATCTACCTGCCGATGATCCCGGAAGCGGCCGTGGCCATGCTGGCCTGCGCCCGCATCGGCGCCATCCATTCCGTGGTGTTCGGCGGTTTCTCGCCGGATTCCCTGGCCAGCCGCATCGCCGATTCCAAGGCCAAGCTCATCATCACCGCGGACGAAGGGCTGCGGGGTGGCAAGAAGATCCCGCTGAAGGGCAACGTGGACGAGTCGCTGTCCCGCCCGGGCACCAACAGCGTCGAGACGGTGATCGTCGTGCGCCGCACCGGTGGCGCCATCCACATGCAGTCACCGCGCGACCGCTGGTACCACACGCTGATGGAAGGCCAGTCCACGGCATGCGCGCCCGAGCCGATGAACGCGGAAGACCCGCTGTTCACCCTGTACACCTCGGGCTCCACCGGCCTGCCGAAGGGCGTGCTGCACACCAGCGCGGGTTACCTGGTCTACACCAGCCTGACCCACGAGCTGACCTTCGACCTGCGCGAAGACGATATCTACTGGTGCACGGCCGACGTGGGCTGGATCACCGGGCACAGCTACGTGGTCTACGGTCCGCTGGCCAACGGCGCTACCGTGGTGATGTTCGACGGCGTACCGAACTACCCGGACTTCAGCCGCTTCTGGCAGGTGGTCGACAAGCACAAGGTGACGCTGTTCTATACCGCCCCCACCGCCATCCGCGCACTGATGCGCGAAGGCGATGCGCCGGTAAAGGCCACCTCGCGCAAGAGCCTGCGCATCCTGGGCACGGTCGGTGAGCCGATCAATCCCGAGGCGTGGAACTGGTATTACCGCGTGGTCGGTGAAGAACGCTGCCCGATCGTCGATACCTGGTGGCAGACCGAGACCGGTGGCTTCCTGATCACCCCGCTGCCGGGCGCCATCGACCTGAAACCGGGCTCGGCGACGCTGCCGTTCTTTGGCATCAAGCCGGCCATCGTCGATGCCGAAGGCAAGGTGCAGGAGGGCGCGTGCAGCGGCAACCTGGTGATCACCGATTCCTGGCCGGGCCAGATGCGCACGGTGTATGGCGACCACCAGCGTTTCGTCGATACCTACTTCAAGGCCTACCCGGGCAACTACTTCACCGGCGACGGCGCTCGCCGCGACGAAGACGGTTACTACTGGATCACGGGGCGCGTGGATGACGTGATCAACGTCTCCGGCCATCGCATCGGTACGGCCGAAGTGGAGAGCGCGCTGGTGGCGCATCCGAAGGTGGCCGAGGCCGCCGTTGTGGGCTGCCACCACGACATCAAGGGCCAGGGCATCTATGCCTTCGTCACCCTCAATGCCGGCGAAACGGGCAGCGAGGAGCTGAAGAAGGAGCTGGTGGCGGGCGTGCGCAAGGAGATCGGCGCGATCGCCGCACCGGATCACCTGCAGTGGGCGCCGGGCCTGCCGAAGACACGTTCGGGCAAGATCATGCGCCGCATCCTGCGCAAGATTGCCGAGAACGCCCCCGACCAGCTTGGCGATGTGTCGACGCTGGCCGACCCCGGCGTGGTGAAGAACCTCGTGGAAAAAAGACTGATCAAGTGAGCGACGTCCTGATTGCCGATGACCACCCGCTATTCCGCGACGCCTTGCAGCGCGCGGTGATCGCGGCCCTGCCGGATGCCACCGTGCATACGGCGGATAGCGTGCCGGCATTGTTCGCATTGATTGAAACGCTTCCCGAAGCCGACCTGTTGTTGATGGACCTGCACATGCCGGGCGCGCGCGGTTACTCCGCGCTCGCCCACATTCGTGGCCAGTACCCGGGACTGCCGACCATCGTCGTCTCGGGCCATGAAGAAGCGCAGGTGGCACGGCGCGCGCTGGCCCATGGCGCGTCGGCGTACATTCCGAAATCCGCCGCGGTGGATGACATCGTCGAAGCTGTTCGCACAGTGCTCGACGGCGATGTGTGGCTTCCGCACCAGCTGATGGGAGGCACGGTGGAGCTGAAGCCGGACGAGGCGGATGTGGCCGCGCGCGTCGCCTCGCTGACGCCGCAGCAGTTTCGCGTGCTGACGATGATTGCCGAGGGCCTGCTCAACAAGCAGATCGCTTATGACCTTGGCGTTTCCGAAGCCACGGTGAAAGCGCACATGACGGCGATCATGCGCAAGCTTGGTGTATCGAATCGCACGCAGGTGGCCCTGGCGGCTTCGCACCTGGATGTCGAGAAGGAAGCGATTCCCGGAATCACCGAAGGCCTCTGATCAGGCAGCGTGGGTACCGGTGCGTTTCGCCAGGGCGACGAGCATCGCACGGAGCGCCGCGGGTTTCACCGGCTTGTGCAACAGCGGATAGCCGAGTTCGCGTGCGCGACGTTTTAGCTCCGTGCTGCCGTCAGCCGTCACCATGGCGGCCGGCGGCATCGGTGAGACCTGGTCGCCGATGATCTGCAACGCGCCGAGACCATCCAGCTCATCGGTGAGATGGTAGTCGGCAAGAATCAGGTCGACACGCGTATCGCGCAGGATCACCAGCGCAGCTTCGACGTCGGTCGCCACGCGGCAGTCCACGCCCCAACGGCCGAGCAGGGCTTTCATGCCGTCGAGGATGGCTTCGTCGTTGTCCAGGCATAGGACCGTCAGTGGGAGCTGCTCGCCACCCGGGCGAACCACGGTCGCTGCGCGTTTGCGCGCCGTCGCTTCGGCGCGCGGCACGGCGATGCTGAAGCAGCTGCCGTGGCCGACGCGCGAACGCAGGCCAAGGCGATGGCCAAGGATCCCGGAAAGACGATCGCAGATGGAGAGGCCCAGGCCGAGGCCTTTCTCGCCCCAGGGCGACGGCCGCTCGATTCGCTGGAATTCTCCAAAGATGCGCGCCTGCTGTTCCGTCGCGATGCCGGGCCCGCTGTCCCACACTTCAATACGTACATCGTTGCCATCACGACGCACGCCGAGCACGGCGCCACCAGTGCGTGTGTAGCGCAACGCGTTGGAGAGGAAGTTCGCAACGATCCGTCGAAGTAGCTGCGCATCCGAACGCACCGCGACCGACGTCGATACGACGTGCAGTGTCAGGCCGCGCTGTTCGGCGACAACGGCGAACTGCTGTTTCAGTGAGTCGAACAGGTCGGCCAAGGCGAACGGCGCGATCTCGGGTCGGTAGCTGCCGGCGTCGAGTCGAGACACATCAAGCAAGGCATCGAGAAGATCTTCCGCTGCGCGGAACGACGCATCGATGCGTTCCGCCAGCTGCGTGGCTTCGCCATCGAGGCCCGGGTGTTGTCGAAGCGCGGAAGTGAACAGTCGCGCCGCATTGAGTGGCTGCAACAGATCGTGGCTCGCCGCCGCGAGGAAGCGTGTCTTCGATGCGTTAGCCGCTTCCGCTTCGCGACGTGCAATGGCGGTCGCATCGAGCGCTTCGGAAAGCTCGGCGGTGCGATCGGCGACGCGCTGTTCCAGCGTTTCGTTTGCATCGATCAGTGCGAGTTCGGCGTGCTTGTACGCGGTGACGTCGGTGAACGTGGTGACGAAGCCGCCGCCGGGAAGCGCGCGGCCACGCATTTCAATCACGGTACCGTCAGGCCGTACACGTTGGAACAGATGCGGCGAGCCGGCGCGCATGTAGCGGATGCGCTTGCCCACATGCTCGTCGACTTCACCCGGTCCGCACTCGCCATGCTCCGCATTCCAGCGAATGAGATCCGCGACGGGGAGGCCGACGTACACCATGCCCTCGGGGTAATCGAACAGCTCGAGATAACGGCGGTTCCATGCCACCAGTCGCATGTCGCCATCGACCACGCTGATGCCTTGCGACACGTTTTCGAGCGTCGTCGACAACAGCTCGCGGTTGAAGCGCAGCTCCTGCGACGCTTCATCCATCAGCGCCATCGCTTCGGCGATATCCAGGCCCGTGCCACTGAGCGCACCCATGAGGATGCGGCGCGCGCTGGCGGCACCGACCGCGCTGGCGAGAAGGCGTTCGGTGAACTGGATCAGCGGGCGATCCGCGGAGTCGGTGGGGGAGAGCGTCACGCCGTGGCGCTGGCCGTATTCATGGAAGGCGCGCTGGGTGACGCGGTCGCCGACGATGCGACCGGCGATCGTGCCGAGGTCGCGCACCGTCACGCGCCCGCGCCAGTCACCGGCGCCGCTGACACGACGCACGAACGGATCGACAAAGAGCGCCGCATGCAGGCGCTCGGCGACGCTTGGGCGGAAGCGCAGCGAGATAAAAATCAGGCAGGTAATGTTGACCAGCAGGGACCAGAAGGTGCCGTGGGTTACCGGCTCCCAGCCGCTCAAATGGAACAGCTCGTTGGGCTTCAGCCATCCGAAGCCGAACGGGCCGCGGTCCATCCATCCGCTGGCAATCCAGCCGGCGCGCGTCATTGCGGGGAAGAGCAGCGTGTATGCCCACGTGGCAAAACCGGCGATCAGGCCCACGTATACACCGACGCGGCTCGCACCTCGCCAGTACAGCGCCGAGACGATGGCGGGCGCGAACTGGGCGACGGCAGCGAACGAGAGCAGGCCGGTGGCGGCGAGATTCTCCGCGCCGGCGATCACGCGGTAATACATGTACGCCATGGCGGCGAGGCCGACGATGGCGATGCGGCGGATGGCGAGCACGAGGTGCGAGACGTCGCCGCGCTGCTCCAGGCCGAGGCGCGGGATTCGCAGTAGCGCAGGCATCACCAGGTCGTTGCTGATCATCGTCGCGAGCGCGACGGCGGCGACGATGACCATGCCCGTTGCGGCGGAGAAGCCGCCGATGAACGCGATCAGCGCCATCGAATGGTTGCCCAGCGCGATGGGCAGGTTGAGCACCCAGGCATCGACGTGGCCGCTGGTCACGGAGGGCAGGCCGAGGCCGGCACTCACGATGGGCAGCACGCCAAGCGAGATGAGCACCATGTACAGGGGGAACATCCAGCGCGCGCGGCGCAGGTCACGCGGGTCTTCGCATTCGACGACGCCGACCTGGAACTGGCGTGGCAGGCAGAACATCGCGCAGAAGGCGAGGAGGGTTTGCGCGACGAAGCCCGGTGGCAGCGTGCCTTGTTCGACCTGGAGCACGGGCGCGCGGACGGTCTCGACGAGGCCAGGTCCGTGCAACCACGCGTAGAACGCGATGCCGAGGAAGGCGAGCAGTTTCACCAGCGACTCCACGGCGACCGCGAGCATCATGCCGTGGTGGTGTTCGGTGGCGTCGATGTTGCGCGTGCCGAACAGGATGGCAAAGACGGCGAGGAGGGCGGCGCACCACAACGCCGTATCGCCGAACCACCAGCTGGATCCGCCGCCGAGCACGCTGAAGGACATCGCCACGGCTTTGAATTGCAGGGCGATGTACGGAATGATCGCGAACACCGCGATGATCGCGACCAGGGCAGCGAGCCCGTGCGATTTACCGAAGCGCGCGGCGATGAAGTCGGCGATGGAGGTGATGTTGCGCTCGCGCGCCACCAGCACCAGGCGCTCAAGCAGGCCGAAGCCGAACACGAACAGCAGCAGTGGGCCGAGATAGATCGGCAGGTAGGAAAGCCCCGAGCGCGCCGCGGTACCCACCGCGCCGTAGAACGTCCACGACGAGCAGTAAACCGCGAGCGCAAGGCTGTACACCAGCGGGCGCAGGCGCGGCTGGCGTGGGTAGAGTGGGCGGCGGTCGCCAAGGTACGCGATCCCAAACAACAGGCCGACGTACAGCAAGGCCACCAGCAGCAAGAGCCAGCCTGCAATCACGTGTGGGGGTCCCTGTCCGGCACGGGCTCAGGCTAGCATGGGGGAATGCCCTTCGACGTTCCCAACCTTCCCTCCGCCGAGATCCACGTCTGGCGTTTGCCGTGGTCCACCGATGCCGCGGAGGCCGCGCCATTCCGCACGCTGCTGGCCGCCTATGCCGGACCAGGCGCCCCCGAGGTGGCTCGGGGCGAGCACGGCAAGCCGCACTTCCCGGGCGACGCCGGCATGCTCGGTTTCAGCTGGTCGCACAGCCAGGACACCGCGCTGTTCGCCATCGGCCGTGGGCCGGTCGGCTTCGAAGTGGGCGTGGACGTGGAGCGGATCCGGCCGCGGGCACGGGCGCTCGAACTCGCCCGGCGGTTCTTCGCGCCGGCTGAGACGACGTGGCTCGAAGGGCTGCCGGAGGAGCAGGTGCTGGGCGGGTTCCTCGGCTTATGGACGGCCAAGGAGGCCGTACTCAAGGCACACGGCGGTGGGCTGTCATATGGCCTGCATCGCGTGGCCTTTGCGGCGGATGGCTACGACCTGTCTCCCGGCGTTTTCGACGGCGACGTGGGCCCGGCCGAGGCGTGGCAGGTGGCCCCGGTGACACTCGGCGAGAACCTCGTTGGGTCCGTCGCGTGGCGCGGTGAGCCGCGCTCGGTTCGCGTCTTCACATTTCCGGTTTGAACCTTTCCGCATTGGCGTGTGTCTTAGTTGGCGTGTGTGTGTGAGCCGTGGAGTGCGCCACAGGGACGTGGCGAGTTATGCTGAGACGACAGTCATTGCGCACGTCGCGCTTGGCGACGTGCGTTTTTTTTTTGGACCGTCGATGACCCTCCTCAGCGTTAACCTGAACAAGATCGCCGTGCTGCGTAATTCCCGTGGCGGCAACGAACCGGACATCGCCACCGCGGCGAATACCTGCATCGATGCGGGCTGCGGCGGCCTCACCGTCCACCCCCGTCCCGATATGCGCCATGTCACCCCGGCCGACGTTCGCACGTTGGCGGGTTTGCTGCGTGGGCGCGTGGAATACAACATCGAAGGCAACCCCTTCGCCGGCGCCCGCGGTGCCTACCCGGGCCTGATCGAGCTGTGCCGCGAAGTGCGCCCGACCCAGGTGACCCTAGTACCGGACGGCGATGGCCAGATCACCTCGGACCATGGTTTCGACCTGACGAAGGACATCGAAACGCTGAAGCCGGTGGTGGCCGCGTTCCGCGAAATCGGTTGCCGCGTGAGTGTGTTTGTCGACGCCGGCGGTGAAGGTTTCGCCGACGCCGTGGCGATCGGCGTGCAGCGCATCGAGCTTTACACCGGCCCGTATGCGGAGGCCTTCCACCAGGGCGATGCACGCAAGGAGCTGGCGAGTTTCGCCGAGACGGCTCGTCGTGCGCAGCAGGCCGGGCTTGCCGTGAATGCGGGCCATGACCTGAGCCAGGCGAACCTGGGTACGTTCAAGTCGGCGATCCCGGGGCTGGCCGAAGTCTCGATCGGGCATGCGCTGATCGGGGAAGCCCTTTACCAGGGCCTGGCGAACACGGTTCGCTCTTACATCGACATTCTTTCCTAAAAAAAAACCCCGCCGTGAGGCGGGGTTTTTGGTTTTACCGGACAGACCAGATCGTTATTGAGCGTTTACGAAGCCGATCTTGGTCAGGCCCTGGCCCTTAGCGTCGGAAAGCACGCGAGCCACGACCTCGTACTGAACCGCATCATCCGCGTCGATCTGCAGTTCCGGCTGGTTCGACTGCTGGGCGATCACCGCGATCTGGGCGCGCAGGCCCAGTTCGTCAACCGGCGTATCGTTCCAGTACAGCGAGCCATCCTGGCGGATCTGCAGCCGGACGGGATCCGGCGGATTTTCTGGATTGACGATGTTCGGATTCGGCTGCGGCAGATCGATTTTGATCTTATGCGACAGCATCGGAGCCGTGATCATGAAGATGATCAGGAGCACCAGCATCACGTCGACGAGCGGCGTGACGTTGATGTCCGACATCGGGCCACCGGAATTACCTGAGCTGAATGCCATCGTCCTTACTCCTTACCAGTCGACATGAAGCCGACGTGGACCATGCCGGCGTCCTTGGCATCACCAAGGATCTTCTTCACCACCTTGTACTCGGTGGTGCGATCGGCACGGATCTGGAGTTCCGGCTGCGGCGACTTAGCCGCCGCAACCGCAAACTGGGCCTTCAGTTCAGCCTCGCTGACTTCGCCGTCATTGAGGAAGTACGTACCGTCCGGCTTGACCGCGAGATCCATCGGCTCCACCGGGGTGTCATCCTTAACGTTCGGATTAGCCTTCGGCAGATCGATCTGGACCTTATGGGACATCAGCGGTGCCGTGATCATGAAGATGATCAGCAGAACCAGCATCACGTCGACGAGCGGCGTGACGTTGATTTCTGACATCGGCCCACCGGAGTTGCCCCCGCTGCTCATAGCCATGGGTCAATTCCTCTAGCGATTACTTCGTGCCTTCGACACGGGCGCCGGTGGCGAAGAAGTCGTGCAGGTCATGCGCGAATTCGTCGAACTGGGCGTAGGTCAGGCGGTTCGAGCGCATGAAGAAGTTGTACGCAAGCACGGCCGGGATAGCGGTGAACAGACCGAACGCGGTCATGATCAGAGCTTCACCCACCGGGCCAGCGACCTTATCCATCGAAGCCGAACCCGAAGCTGCGATACCGATCAGGGCGTGGTAGATGCCCCACACGGTACCAAGCAGACCGATGAACGGTGCCGACGAACCGACTGTGGCGAGCAGGGTCAGGCCGCCTTCCAGACGCAGGCTCTCGCGAGCCACGGCCTGGCGGAGGGCGCGGTCGATGAATTCCGAACGCGACAGCGATTCGGCGAGACGACCACCAGCAGCCTGCTGGTGATGCGCAACGGCCGAGGCGGCGTCGAGCGCGATCTTCGAGAACGGTTCGCCCTTCGGCTGCTCTTCGAGCATGCGGATGGCTTCCTGGGTCGACGCCGTGTTCCAGAAGCCCTGGATCACCTTGTCGGCGCGCGAACGCACCAGGCTGTTACGGATGAAGTTGGCAACGATGAAGTACCACGAGAGCACGGACATCGCGACCAGCACCACGAACACAATCCAACCAAGAGCGTCGAAGTTGTGAATGAGGTGGTCGAAGCCCATCTGCTTGAGGGCGTCGGCATTGGAGTTACCTGGCGAAGCAGGCTGAGCGGAGGTGTCTTGCAACATAACGCTACCCTTGGGAAGTCAAGCGTGAACTTAAAAGTTATAAGCCGTGGGGGCTTACAGCTGGTTTAGGTTGAACGTAACGGGGACACGTGCATAGCCTTCGACGGCCTGACCGCCTCGCTTGCCCGGGTTGAATCGCCAGTTCCTGGCCGCATCCTGCGCTGCCTTGTCCAGTTCGCGGAAACCGCTCGACTGGTCGATCTGGATGTCTTTGGGCGTACCGTCGACAGCCACGAGGACCAGAAGTACCACCGTACCTTCATGCCGCTGGCGAACCGCCTGCGGCGGATACTTTGGCGGGTTGCGCTGACGGTACGACAGATTTTCGCTCGGCGCGATGTCCGCAGGCGGTGCAGGCGGCGCGGGAGGCGCCGGCGGCGGTGCCGGTTGGGCATTCGTGCTCGCCTCTTCAACAGCCGGCGGCGGCGGAGCCGGCGGCGGCGGTGTCGGTGGCGGCTTCACCTGCTGAATGATTTTCGGCGGCGGTTGCTTTGGGGGCTCCGGCGGCGGCGGCGGGGGAGGCGGGGGCGGCGGCGGCGGTTCGATAAAATCGACCTGCACGACCTTCTCTTTCTGCTTCTCCTGGGACTTCGGCGGCGCCATAGGCGCGACGAGCAACAGGAATGCGAACGAGTGCAGCGCAATGGCAACGGCCAAAGCACTGGTGCGCCCCCAACTGAACGGCGCTTGGCCGGTTGATTCGTTACTTGAGGCCATCAGTCACTATCAAGAGCTAATCAAGCGGAAGTGAGCCCGCTGCTTTCCGGCGTTGGGCAACTCACATGCCCTGAACGCTGGTTTTTGCAAGCGGAAAATATGCAAGTTACACCAGCATATGGCGTTTGTATAGCGCCTGAAGGGAAGATTTATGACGATCCATAAATCCCCCTTCCGGCACTTTACAAGGCCTTACTGGTTACCTGCGTTTTTCAACCAGGCGTTAGCCTTGGCAGACGTTTCAGGGTCCTGCGCCGCGAGCTTCATGTCCGCGATAGCACCCTGCTTGTTCTTCTGACCACGCTTGGCTTCCGCGCGCACCATATAGGCCTGGCCCTTATGCTGCACGCCCTTGCTGATGGCGTCCGTCGCCAGCTTTTCAGCGGCGGCGTATTTGTTTTCCTGGAGCTGCACGCGAGCGGCCTTGAGCGCCGGCTCGCCATTGGTGGCGATAGCCGCGGCCTTGCCGTACGCATCGGCCGCAGCGGCCATGTTGTCCGACGTGATCGCCGCGTCGCCCATGAGCGAGTAGGTTTCCGCGGTGGGCTTGACCACGCCCTTGGCGATGCCGTCCTGAAGGACCGCGGCAGCCTTGCCCGCGTTCTCCTTCTGGCGGCTGTCGTTTTCCTGGCCGTCGATCAGGTAGACCTTGGCGAGGTTCACGTAGAGCTTCTCGTCGTGGAACGCGCCGGCGGCACGGCCCTTCTCGAGCAGCGCGATGGCTTCCGGATACTTCTTCGCCTGGATCAGCGAGGAAGCAGCGTTCTGCATCGCGGTCGGGTCGTTCGGGTTCTTCGCGAGCTCAGCCGAAGCGAGTTCAGCGGCCTTGTCGCCCTGGCCGGTTTCGGCATAGCTGGCGGCGAGGATCTGGTCCCACGAACCCTGCGGCTTCGCGTCCGGCATCGACTTCGCCTTGTTGATGGCGGCGATCGCTTCCGGGTACTTCTCGAGGCGGTAATCGATATTGCCTTCGAGGCCGTAGGAGTCGGCGGTTTCCTTCTTGCCTTCGCTGCGCCATTCCTGCAGCGACTGCAGCGCCGGAGCGTACTGCTCGTCGGCAACGAGGAACTGCGTGTACATGTACTTCAGCTGGAAGTAGGTGTCGTTCGGCATGACGCCGATATCGAGCGCCTGCTTGAGCTGGGCAATGGCGCCCTTAACGTCGCCACTGTTGTACTTGATGTTGGCAAGGCCCTGCAGTGCGAGCGCCTGGGCGTACTTGCTGCTCGTGCCCGAACCATCGGCCAGCGGCGTCAGCAGCTGGACCGCCTTGTCGTTGTCGCCATTGTTGGCGGCATCGAGGCCTTCGTTGATGGCCTTCTGGTCCTTTTCCGATTTCAGGTCGAGCTTGGGTTCCGCGCGAGTGGCGTTCGGATACAACACTTCCTTCTTGGTGTCAGCCTGCTTGTCTTTCGCAACGACAGCGGCGCTGGTGAGAGAAAGTGCGATCGCGGTTGCGAGCGCCATCTTGTTGAAGAAACCCTGTTTCATTGACTGACCTCGGTTTAAGGAGTCGTCGCACGCGGAGTGCTCCGGGGGACTACAGAGGTTACCCTGTTTTTATTCCTAAGAACAAGTCGCAGCGCCACAAAAAAAAATAATCAAAACAATGACTTGTTAGAAGAATGTTTGTACTGACCGATTTAGGGTGATTTTTGGCCCTTGAAATCGGCGTTTCGATCCACCCTACGCGTCCGCACGTGGAGCTTACGAAAACGCCCGGCGATCTTGCGATGGCCGGGCGTTCCGTAGTTTCTGCAGACGAGGGAAATCGTCAGATATCGAGGTTGGCAACCTTCAGCGCGTTCGATTCGATGAAGTCGCGACGCGGCTCGACGGCCTCGCCCATCAGCATCGAGAACATCTGGTCCGCGGCCACCGCGTCTTCGATGCCCACCTGCAGCATGCGCCGGGTTTCCGGATTCACCGTGGTCTCCCACAGCTGCTCCGGATTCATTTCACCCAGGCCCTTGAAGCGCTGGATGGTACGGCCCTTCTTCGCTTCGTCGAGCAGCCAGCCGCGCACGTCCGCGAAGCTGAGCACGCCGCGCGAGCCGTTGCCACGGCGAACGACGGCGCCCGGCTTGAGGCTGAGCTCGGCGAGCTGGCTCGCAATGGAGCCGATGGCGCGGAAGTCGCCGCCATTGAAGAACGCCTGGGTCATGATCCAGGTATGGCTGAGGCCGTGCTGCATGCGCTCGACTTCCACCGCCGCACCCTGCTCGTTGAGTGCCGGGCGGAAACGCAGGGCGTACGTGGGCTTGCCCAGGCCGCTCGCGCTGAGACGCTTGGCGATGCCGTCCAGCCAGGTCTGCATGGTGGCGGCGTCGTTCCAGGCGGCTTCCTGCAGCGGCGCGTGCTCGATCATCGCGGTGAGTGCCGCGGTATCGAAGCGATGCGACAGGCGCGCGATCTGGTCGAGGGCGGCCTGGTAATCGCGCAGCAGCTTCTCGAGCGTTTCGCCGCCGATGCCCGGCGCGCCCTCTTCCGGCTCCAGCGACGCGTTGTCGACGGCGCTCGAAATCAGGAACTCGTTGAGGACGTTGTCGTCCTTGATGTAGAGCTCCTGCTTGCCCTGCTTCACCTTGTACAGCGGCGGCAGGCCGATGTAGACGTGGCCGCGCTCGATCAGCTCCGGCATCTGCCGGTAGAAGAACGTGAGCAGCAGCGTGCGGATGTGGGATCCGTCCACGTCCGCATCGGTCATGATGATGATGCGGTGGTAGCGCAGCTTGTCCGGGTTGTACTCGTCCTTGCCGATACCCGTGCCCAGCGCGGTGATCAGCGTGCCGACTTCGGCCGAGGAGATCATCTTGTCGAAGCGAGCTTTTTCGACGTTGAGGATCTTGCCCTTCAGCGGCAGCACGGCCTGGGTACGGCGATTGCGGCCCTGCTTGGCGGAACCGCCTGCGGAGTCACCCTCGACCAGGAACAGTTCGGACAGCGCGGGATCCTTCTCCTGGCAGTCGGCCAGCTTGCCCGGCAGGCCGGCGATATCCAGCGCGCCCTTGCGGCGGGTCATCTCGCGGGCCTTGCGGGCAGCCTCGCGGGCGCGAGCCGCGTCGACGGCCTTCGAAGCGATGGCCTTGGCTTCGGCGGGATTCTCGAGCAGGAACTCGGCGAGCTTGTCGTTGACGACCTGCTCCACCGCGGTCTTCACCTCGCTGGAGACGAGCTTGTCCTTGGTCTGCGAGGAGAACTTCGGATCCGGCACCTTCACCGAGAGGACGGCAATCACGCCTTCGCGCATGTCGTCGCCGGACAGCGCGACCTTGGCGTTCTTGGCGATGCCTTCTTTTTCGATGTAGTTCTGCAGGGTACGGGTGAGCGCCGCACGGAAGCCCGTGAGGTGGGTACCGCCGTCACGCTGCGGGATGTTGTTGGTGAAGCAGAACATCGTTTCCTGGTAGGCGTCCGTCCACTGCATGGCCAGCTCGACGGTGATGCCCTCGGAGAACGAGCTGAAGCTGATGACCGTGGGATGCAGGGCCGTCTTCAGCTGCGCCAGATGCTGGACGAAGGACTTGATGCCGCCCTCGTACGCAAAGATGTCCTTGCGGTCGTGGCGCTCGTCCACCAGCTCGATGGTGACGCCCGAGTTCAGGAACGCCAGCTCGCGCAGACGCTTGGCGAGGATGTCGTAGTGGAACTCGGTGTTGTTGGTGAAGGTGAGCTTGCTGGGCAGGAAGCGAACCATGGTGCCGCGGCGCGAGGTATCGCGGGTGGGCGCAATCGGCGCCACGGGCTCGCCGTGGGCGTACTGCTGGTTCCATTCCTTGCCGTCGCGCCAGATGGTCAGCCAGAGCTTCTCGCTGAGGGCGTTGACCACGGAGACGCCGACGCCGTGGAGGCCGCCGGAGACTTTGTACGAGTTGGCGTCGAACTTGCCGCCCGCGTGGAGCACCGTCATCACGACTTCCGCCGTGGACCTGCCCTCTTCCGGGTGGGTATCGACCGGGATGCCGCGGCCGTTGTCGGACACGCTGACCGTCTCGTCCTGGTGGATGGTGACCGTGACGTAGTCGCAGTATCCCGCCAGGGCTTCGTCGATGGCGTTATCGACCACCTCGAACACCATGTGGTGCAGGCCGGTACCGTCGTCGGTATCGCCGATGTACATGCCGGGGCGCTTGCGCACAGCTTCCAGGCCCTTTAGGACCTTGATGCTGCCGGAGTCGTAAGCGTTCGTGTTCGTCGGATCGAGAGGTTCGTTCATGCGAGGCCTGGTGATGACGCGGTAGCCCCGGTGCGCGAGACGCAGCGCCGGGCCAGTCGGTCGATTATAGCAAAGCCGTGACGACACCCTGTTCCACGTGGAACACATCGACGGATTGGCCTGAAAGGGCGTGCGGAACCTCGGTGCCGGTCACCAGCACCTGTACGTCGCGGCCCATGAGCTGGGCGACTACCCACTCTTGATGGGTACGATCGAGCTCCGAAGCAAGGTCATCCAGGCACACCACGGGCCATTCGCCACACATCTCGGCGTGGAGCGACGCCTGGCCAAGCAGGCAGGCCAGGGCGCATAGCTTTTCCTGGCCGCGGGACAGGTGCTCACGGAGGGGGGCGTGCTCGAAGGCGATGGTGAAGTCCGCCCGATGGGGCCCCGCCGTGGTGTGGCCCCGGCCCAGGTCGCGGCCGCGGCGCTCCAGCAGGGTGTCTGCGAGCGAACTCGCCTCATCCCAGCCCTGCTTGTAGCGCAGGGTGAACTCACCCAGCTCGGGCAGGACGTTCCCCATGAATCCCTGGATATGCGGCAGCAGGCGCTCGACGTAGCCCACGCGGAAGGCCGACAGGGCCTCACCCGTGCTTGCCAGTTCGGATTCCCAGGGTTCCATGAGACTTGGATCCAGCGGCGGCCCGGCACGAAGCAAGGCGTTGCGTTGCTTGAGAGCCCGCTGATATCGCCGCCACTGATTCACGAACGCATGTTCCACGTGGAACAAACCCCAATCGAGGAACCGACGGCGCTCGTCGGAGGGGCCAGCAATCAGATCGTGTGAGCCCGGCTCGAAGCAGACGACGGCGCATTCCTGCACCAGCCCGCCCAGGGAGACGGCATCGCCATCCACCCTCGCCTGCCAGCGCCCGCTCTCCCTGCCCAGGCCGAGCCGCCTCGTACGCCCTTCCGCTGAACGTACCTCGGCGAAGACCGAAAGCGTGGCTGCGCCGCGCTTCAGCAGGACATCCCGCGAACCCGCTCGAAACGATCGACCGTGTGAGAGCAGATAGGCGGCCTCGAGGATGCTCGTCTTTCCTGCCCCGTTCGCGCCGGTGAAAACGCTGATGCCAGGGGCAGGCGTGATCGAAACGCCCTCAAGGCAGCGCAGACCGGCGATTCGCAGTGACTCGAACTTCATTCCGCGCCTTTACCCATGCCAAAACGAGCGACGCCGGGGTGTCGAAGACATCCCCGGCGTCGTGGCCGAACTTTACCTTGTCGTGCTGTCAGAGGCGAAGCGGCATCACCACGTGGCGAGCTTCATCGTTGCCCTCTTCCTGCAGCAGGCAGCTGGACTGGGCGTCACGCAGGTTCAGGCGAACCTTCTCGCCGCGAAGCGCGCCCAGGGCATCCAGCAGGTAACCCACGTTGAAACCCACGGCCAGGTCGCTGACGGCCGTATCGGCTTCGACTTCTTCCTGGGCTTCTTCCTGCTCGGGGTTGTGCGCCACGATCTTGATGTGGCCCGGCTGGAGTTCCAGCTTCACGCCGCGGTACTTCTCGTTCGAGAGGATCGCAGCGCGCTGCAGGGCGCTACGCAGCACGTCGCGCTCGATCGTGGCGCTCTTGTCGGCGCCGAGCGGGATGACTGCCTCGTAGTCCGGGAAGCGGCCGTCGATCAGCTTCGAGGTGAACGTGACACCGCCCCGGCGAACGCGCAGGTGGTTGCAACCAAACTCGAGCTCTACCGTACCCTCGCCCGCTTCGAACAGGCCGATCAGCTCATTCACGCCCTTGCGGGGAATGATGATCTGGCGGCGAGCCGACACGGAGCTTTCCAGCTTCGTTTCCTTGAGCGCCAGGCGATGGCCATCGGTGGCCACGCAGCGCAGCGTGTGCTCCTGCAGATCGAGCAGCATGCCGTTTAAGTAGTAACGGACGTCCTGGTTCGCCATGGCGAACGCGGTGCGCTCCATCAGGTCGCGCAGGACTTCCTCGGGCAGCGTCACCCGCTCGACCAGCTCGATTTCGTCGACGGTCGGGAATTCCGATGCCGGCAGCGTAGCCAGCGTGAAGCGGCTGCGGCCGGCGTTGAGCGCGATGCGGTCGCTGTTGAGCTTGATGTCGATCTTCGCACCGTCCGGCAGGGCGCGAACGATGTCGAACAGCTTGCGGGCTGGAATTGTGATCTCGCCTTCCTGCACGCCATCAGCGGCCGTGGTGGCCACCATCTCGACTTCAAGGTCGGTACCGGTGAAGGAGACCTCGCTACCGGAGGCGCGAACCAGGAGGTTGGCGAGGACCGGCAGGGTCTGGCGACGCTCGACGACGCCCACGACTTGCTGCAGGGGTTTGAGCAGTACTTCCCTCTGGATGCTGAATTGCATGCGTCCCCTACTCCTGCTTTTAAGTTTTTAAAGATTTATTAGTGGTTGTTGTTAGGCCGGTGGATATCTTGAGAAGTCTGATTTCGCATTAGTAATCAGTACTTTACGTTTTGATATCACTTACCAATCAACGACGGTTTCGTGTGGGTCATCTGTGGATAACTCTAAGGCCTGAAACCGTCCTCAGGTTGCCCACCTATTATCCACAGGTTCTCAGCCAGTCAAGATACGAATCAGCTGTTCCCAGTCCTGGCGCATGCGCACGTCTTTCTCGCAAAAACCGCGGATGGTCCGGCAGGCGTGGAGCACCGTCGTGTGGTCGCGGCCGCCAAACGCCTCTCCAATCTCCGGCAGGCTGTGCTCGGTGAGTTCCTTGGACAGGGCCATGGCCACCTGTCGCGGGCGCGCCAGGGAGCGCACACGGCGCTTGGAGAGCAGGTCGGACAGGCGGACCTGGTAGTAGTCGGCCACCTGCTTCTGGATGTTCGGCACCGTGACGGCCTGCGCATGGGTATTGAGCAGGTCGCGCAGGGTCTCTTCCGCGAAGTCGGTGGTGATGGAGCGGCGATAGAAGTTCGCACGCGCCGCCAGCGTGTTGAGCGCGCCCTCGAGGTCGCGCACGTTCGAGCGGATGCGGCGGGCGAGCAGCATCGCCACGTCCTCCGACAGCGCCATGTCCTTGTCAGCGGCCTTCGACAGAAGGATGGCTGCACGCGTCTCGAAGTCCGGCGGCTCGATCGCCACCGACAGACCCCAGCCCAGGCGCGACTTCAATCGCGGCTCGAGCTTGTCCAGCTCCTTGGGATAGCGGTCACAGGTGAGGATGATCTGCTGCTTCGCTTCGAACAACGCATTGAAGGTGTGGAAGAACTCTTCCTGCGTGGTGTCCTTGCCGGCGAAGAACTGGATATCGTCGATCAGCAGCGCATCCACCGAACGGAAGCGGCGCTTGAAGTCGTCCATGTTCTTCTGCTGCAGCGCTTTCACCATGCCGCTGACGAACTGCTCCGAGCGCAGGTAAAGCACCTTCGCATCAGGATTGTTCTGCAGCAGCAGGTTGCCGGCGGCATGCATAAGATGCGTTTTACCCAGGCCCGTGCCGCCATAGAGAAGAAGCGGGTTGTAGGCGCGGCCGGGATTCATCGCCACCTGCATGGCGGCGGCCTTGCCGAGCTGGTTGGACTTGCCTTCCACGAACGTCTCGAACGTGTAGTGCGGATCCAGGTTGTGCTGGTGCGGCGGTTCCGGTGCGGCGTCGGCAGGACGCGAGGCCTGGCCAGCGGACGATGCCGCAGGCGCGGGCATGCTTGCCGCCACGGACGAGGCCGGTCGGGCCGGTGCCGGGCGACCACCATGCGAACCCACTTCCAGGCGCACGGGCAGGGGGTGGCCCGCCAGGTGCGTGATGATGGTTTCGATCTTGCCCAGGAACTGGCTGCGCACTGCTTCGAGCGAGTACGGGTTGGGCGCGTACAGGTACAGGCCGGTGCCGTCCTCCCTCGCCTGCAAGGGCATGAGCCAGGTATGGACGTCTTCAGGGCTCAATTCGCCATCAAGACGCTCGAGACAGCGCCTCCACAGATCACTCAT